>OY820579.1:0-4244867 GCA_963681965.1 bacterium | reverse complement strand
CTCTATCCAGTTGAGCTACTGGGCCAGTGAAGCGGATACAACATAGCCAATTTTAAGCGCGGTTTCAAGCGGTCTACCGAAACCTGCGTCCAATCGGAATTTCAGCACTCTAAGCGGATAATTCACAACCGTTTTTGCCGGTCGGAATTATGCCGATTTCCGAATATCCAATTCACCCGACTCGCCGGCACGGATAACCATCGGTCCCGCCATGGGTGCTTTCAGTTGTTGTTCCACATCGTCGATCTTGACCAGAGTGTCGACACCGATGTAATCGGTAATTGTCAAAACCGAACCACTACGTTTCATTGCCTCATCCAGTCGGCGCTGCAGCGAGATACTTTCCTGCTTTCGGGTCAGGATCAGTGCCTGCGACGGCGGAATCGATTCCAGGAGTTTTCGGTGTAACGTGATTTCGATCTGTTTCAACGGCTCGCGCCGTTCGCGCCGAATTCGTGCCAGATAACGGACAAACGCCATCTGAACGGTATTGCTCTTCAGATCGTCGATTACTTCTCGACCGAAGAACGCTTGCAATCGTGTTAAATTCATATCGGCTTTGGCGATGAATTCGGCATTATCCCTGATCCGTTGTTTATAAAAAGCACTCATACCAAGTACGATCGAACAAATCGCACGCTCTTCGTCGGTAGATATACTACCGATTGTAGCATATTGATTCGCAATCAGCGATGAGGCGACCAAAGTTCGCGCTTCAACCGTTTCACCGGTGATTGTCGTCCTGATTGCGCTTCCTTCGATGACCACACTTTCACGTGCCGAGAGCTGACTACCGGTCGCACTTCCACGAATGACCAGATGATTACCGCTGGTTAACGATGATTCTGCGACATTACCACCGATAATGATATTGGATTGAGATTGGATTTTGACATTCGCTTCCAGCGAGCCTGTAATGATGACTTCACTAGTAGAAGTGATCTCGCTGCCACTTTTTACATTACCGACGATCTCAATCGGTTCGTCGGTTGCCAATTCGATTTTCTCGTCGGAATCGATCGTCCGGATTGCCCGAACTGCGACTTCGACTTTAACCGGCATGATTTTATCGCCATCATCCGTCGTGATTCTGCGTGTCGTACGATTGACAATTACCAGTCCGGGTCGATTGGAATTGATTGAATTGCCGTTTAAGGCGAGAGAAGCTCCATCACCCGCAATGAGTTGAACATCGAGACCGTTGGGCGATTCGACTGTTTCGCCAAACACGTTGTATCCGGTTTGGCGTTTCCCTTCCGGATAAATTTTGCGACAAATCTCCTGACCTTCGGTAACACGGTGCGAGGAAATAAATTGATCGATGTCATTCATACCCGGATCGACCGCGATAAAAAATTCGATCTCGGCATCCTTGGCTTGATCGGGTATTTTCCCGCGTGCGATCTCGAATTCCTTCAGCGGTTTCCGTTGTGTTTCGACGAGCTGTAAAGCTTGATCGATTTTAGTATCGTCTAAACATTGGTTGGCAATGCGAGTGAGTTTCAGCATTTGCAAAATACGGTCTTTGGTGATCGGACGTTCCGAATGATCGAGGGGATACAAAGAGAGGCTTGCAATCATATTGGGATATTCGTAACCGTCGACATTTTTTACCGGGAGATAGTTAACCGACGGATCCCCTTGTTCCACCTTGGTTCGGGTGACACGCAACGTAGTCGAGAGAAAAAGTTTATTGTCGCTGCTTTCGGCAATTGCTCCGAATTCCAATGTTTCGATTTTTTCATTAAACTTTTCGGCAATGGTCTGCTTAATCTTGTGCAACCGTTCGACAGTGGTTTCCATCGAAAGCAGATTCGATTTGCGGAACCGCATGCTGATTAGCCACGATCCATCCCCTTCCGGAGTGATCTGGAAATTGAGATCACCGCTATTTTCCGGTGATGATGGCGTACCCGATTGTTCAGTCATTTTCGATTCTTTTCTGAAGATTTATTATTTAAGAGTGTATCGACAAGTGAACAACGTTCCGATTCAACTACTTTGCTTTGAGAACATCAATCGGCAACGATCGGAATAACAAAACCAGCTGCGGGAATTGTACCTTCAGTCGTCGCCTTGCCACCCCGATAAGGGATCGTTTCGATCTTGTCCCGGATATGTAAAACACCGTACAGTAATCCCGGTTTCGCCTTGTTTATCGGTAAATACAAGGTGAACCGATTGTCGCCGTGACGATATCCGGTAAAGTCCCACGGCCACGATTCAACCACAATCTCTTTCGAACCATCGGGATATGGACGATCGCTGAATAAATCCGCGCGAGCCGGACGTTGAAGCGGAGGTGTCCAATACCCGAAAAAACTATACGGTCCATATACCGGTCGCAGAATCTTCCCTTTGATGATCAAGGTGTCGTGAGACGATTTCAAATATCGTGGCAGCGGTTCCAGTTCAATGTACCGGTTGACATACAATTCACCGTAACGGAAACTATGATCGTCCGGAGCCTGCTGAAATGCCAATCCGACGTGAGTCGCATACGGGTCGAGTATCGCTTTGCGATGTCCGTCGTTCGGCGGTTTTTCAGCTAGAAATGCGTCGACACCGGTATGCATCCGTAACAGTTGATCACGTAATTCACGGGGATATCTACCGGTACTGAATAGCGCGAATAAATTCTCTTTCACATGATCGGTTCGACCGGTTTTCGCCCACCGATGCCAAGCATACTCACCCGCTAGGTTGATATGAGCAAATGTCCGTTCGCGAGTCTGTTCCGCCAAATGCGAGGCGATGACTCTTCCTGCTAATAAATCGTACTTCAGTGGCGGTAAATCGTATTTCGCCCGCATCCGGTTGATGTAGCTCAATTGCAACAGCTTCAAGCGGATACTGGATAGATCGTCGGCATATTCGCGAAGCGTGACCAAACTGTCATTTTCCGCAGCAATCGCACCCAGTCCGATCGGTTCGCGTTCAATCTCGTCGGTCTGTTTCGAAAAGCCTACGAGTAACGTTACAGCAATCGACAGCCGTAGCAGGAGCCACCACAAGGAAAGACGTGTCAATCTGCTACCGCTCATTCAGCATTGCCAAGGTAACGAAATAACCCGGATCCAGCGATTGCCAAACCAGCGATTGCTACTACCACTACCGGTATTGCACCCAAAAACAACCCCAAGATAATTAAACTCAACCGATCCCGGACCCATAAGGCAATTGCCAATCCAAATATACCACCGGTTGCGATTGCAATCGGATCGATCCGAAAGAAATAGGCGATCGCGCAACCGGCAATTGCACCGGCTATCGAAGTTAGCGACAACCACCACTGTTTCCACGTTGCAACCAGTGCCAATAGTAGTATTCCCGACAATCCAAGCAATGCAAAGAACAGCGAATTTCGTTCAAGCTCTTTTAGTACTACCGGTCCGGACACGAATACTCCGGTCGGAACCAAGGATCGCAACGTATTCGTTGCATTCGGTGTATTCAAATATACGACTGCAATCGTTTCGCCATTTCCCAAGTGAAAAGTATCGAACCATTCACCCCCGACAACTTTGGGGTTTCGTTGCAGCGCTTCACTGGTCGCAGTCTTTAACCCGACACCTGCCATATTTAACAGTTCGAGCGAACTCAACCGCCAGATCTGACGCGCACTTCCCGACCGATTGGCAGGATTGACATCGACTGGTATCGATTTCGAAATCCAGTCGTAATGTGGATCGGAAAGTTGATTGCTGACTTTCGCAATCTTACCTGCGGCACATTCCGAGCGCCAGGTCTGTTGCAATAACCGATCTTCCGGGTGTGACAAAACCAAATTGTCCATCCGATCGATTAAATAAAACCACCCTCCCAATATATCCATTCGGAGAGTTTCGAGTTCTTCTTCAGCGTATTTTCGCGAAAAACCAAACAATGGTGTCGAGTGTCCCGGCTTCAACCAATCCCGCTCGGATTTACTCATTGCGCGGGCGGTCAACAGATACGGGTGATACATTTCCGCATTCGGGAATTGTTTCCGGATATTTGTCAAGACGAGCGGTGCACTCGCTTCATTCAACGGTCCAATCCAATAAGGATCCAATGGATAATCAGTCGGTGTGTCGGCAATCGAATAGGTCGATTCAAAAGCTGTTTTCCCGGCGACGAAATCGGTATGGTAAAACAACACCGCCGCAAACGGAGCTAGGAAAAGAATTCCCCAATATCGGGGTAGGGTTGGTTGTAATGGTGTCAATTTTCTCGGAGCGAGAGCATCCTCGGAGACACACCATCCGTGTGAAACAATAATCCCGAAACTCAACCCGCCGAGTGCCAATAGTACGCGTCCCAACAAGCCATCAACCAGATATCCGGCGATGATCGCGATCGCGAATACACTTAGAACCGGAATCCCAAATCGTTTCCAGATCGCCCAAAATCGATCATCCGGATCCGTTTCCGCACCAATCCTCCGGATCGCTCGCGCCAGCCGTAATCCAGCATAAAACGGTACCGGAATGAATAGCCAGAGATACGGATCCAACGGGGAGAGCAACCATTCCCAACATGCCAGCGTCCAAATCCCAACACCCAGCGATCCGGCGAGAAGTGTAGTCAATCCTGCACGATCCGAACGCGTCTCGCGCCAAATCGCAATCAAAAATGCCAATGAAAGTGCAACAAGCAGCCAAAGCAATCGATGTCGCAAATCCAGCGCTTCTGGTAATAATCCCAATAACCGACCTTTTGGAATTTGAAGTAATTTTTCTTCGGTTTTCGGGGGAGTTGAGTTACCCAACCGCAATAAAATTCGATTATCCTGTTCGCGCCAGACTGCGGTGGAAATCAACGGAGAATACCCCGGAATGATTTTACCATCGCCGGGATCATCGAGTGCCAAGCTGAGTCGTTCCGCAAACCGCAGCAGTCCGCGCACACGCTCCCGTACCGGTTGCGTCGAATCACTACTCAGTTCATCCAACCATGAAGCATACAACCGTAATCGTTCGCCCGGAGGATCGTCACCCAACATAAACCGTAGGGGAGGAACCGACTGAAAGGGACCGAATGCGTATTTTAACCGAGCTGAAAGCAAAAGTTCCGGTGTACTTAATGTCACAAGCTGGTTGTTGTGAAAATATTCTTCAGCAAATATACTGATCGTATCGGCATCGGTGAGTTTCCCGAGAGGGAGTTCCCACGTCTCGATTCCCGGCGCTCCATTTCGGGGAGTCAACTGTTCAGTCTGGGTTCGCTCCGAATTAAATACGCCCAGACTACTTCCCGGTTTTGTATCTAAATTAATACGAAACAACCATATAAGAGCAATTAGCGTGGCGGCGGGATATGCCAAACGCAACACTTTCGCCCAATCGCGAAACGGAAATGGAAATTTTTCAGTTTGTGGAAGTTTCATATTCGTAAAGTGCCAATTTTTACGAACAGGCGCAAGGTTTTTGCGTCCATGCGATACTTGATTTACCTTTTTTGACGATGTTGACTATTTTTCTGACCCTAATATTGATCGGTTTGGCGGCAGCACTTGGCTATCAATCCCGACGCCTGCGTGCCATGATCACTGCAGAACGCGATACCCGGCACCATGTCGAATGGGAGCTGCGGCGGAGACTGAATTCGATCGAAGTCGAACGCGATCAGTGTGTCAGAGAAGTCATCCATCTTCGAACCCATCAAACACAATTTCTCGAATTACTGTCTCATGAATTTCGCACACCATTGCACGCTTTGGCAAACTATTCCGCGTTTTTGCGAGAAGATGTCGATGCGGGCGATCAAAATGGTGCCCACAAGCAAATCGCTGCGATCGAGCGCCATGTCGGTAAACTGAGCCGATTGATCGAGCAGTTGGAAATGCTGGCAAAAGTCAATCGTGACAAAGAGATCTTAAAACTAGCACCGGTTTCGATCTCATTGCTGCTCTCCGGAAAAGCGTATACTTTTCGTGAGATCGCTACCGACCGAAACGTCGTGTTTCACTGGAAATCGACCTCGGAAGAGCTGTGGGTTCGAGGAGATGAAAACTATCTCCGGTTGGTGGCACAAAATTTGTTCGATAACGCACTGGCGGCTTCGAAACCCGGTGGATCGATTGCGATGCAATTGGATGCCTATCCGGGAAGTGTGAAATTAACCCTGATCGACGATGGTGTCGGCATTCAACCGGAAGATCTGGTCAAATTGTTCGAACCATTTTCCAAAACCCGTGGTTCCATATCCGATGATCGTGATGGATCCGGTCTTGGGTTACACATTTGTCGACAAATCGTGGAACTCCATGGTGGACAAATCGTCATTCAAAGCGAAGGTACCAATGCCGGCGTGTGTGCCGTTGTGGAAATCCCGCGCTATATTGCGAATGTTTCGGAGAATCTTGCATGACACCGTTAATTTTGGTCGTAGATGACAGCCCGGTAAACCGTGAAATTTGCCGGCGGAGTCTGCAGAGTTCCTTCGAAATCGTCGAAGCCGAGAACGGTGAACAGGCATTGGTTATCGCGGCGGATCGCAAACCGAATTTGATTCTGCTCGACATTATGATGGAAGGAATGGACGGCTTCGAGGTCCTGTCGAAACTGCAGGAAAAAGACGATACCCGCGTCATTCCAGTGTTACTCCTCACTGCCAAAGGTGAAATTCGCGATAAACAGCGCGGTTTTCAACTCGGTGCCGAAGATTATATCACCAAACCGTTCGACCGTTTGGAATTGATTGCCCGGGTCGAGGCGCGGCTTCGCAAGCGCATGGAAGAGGATATCCGGATCGATAAAGCATCGCAGGAGGCACGAAATAAAGCCGTCTCGCAGTTATTGATCACGATGTCGCACCATATCAACAATGCCCTGACAATCCTGCTCGGAAACATTCAAATCGTCAATGTCGATAATCCGGAATCGGTACGAAAAGCCCTAACGCAAGTCACGAATCAAACTGACCGCATCCGCGTCGTGATGGAAGTCCTATTCGAAACTGCCGAAAAGATGGAACTACAACCGATGGACGATATCGGTCGGAAAGGGTACCTCTTCGACATCCGCGATCAATTGGAAGAGCGCATCGAAAAACTGAGAAATCCATCCGCACATCCCGATTGGGTGTGATCGGCTTGGCTAACCGGAGGTTGCGGTGTTTCTACCCAGTGCAGTGATCGCCGATCTCCCGGTCGAAAAACCGCCAACCGTTCAAGTCGCCGAAAGTTGGAACCCCGACTCACTTAACCTTGATTTACTCGCGATTCAAGCCCTGTTGACGTTACCCGATTCACCGGGTGAATTGCGGGCGACGGTCGATCTGCAGGCAATCGTAAAAAAGCCACAACCATTGCGGCTTCACGCCGAAAATCTCGCATTCGATACGATCGTTGGTCAACCCCCTTTGTCCGGTGTAACGATCGGCGACGGTTATTTATCGCTGCAGTATGCATCTCCGCCGATTGTCGGCGACACCATCTCGCTTCATCTTGTTTATCGTGCTCCGCCGATTGCCGATAGAGGCGATGTCGGGTATCATTCGGAATCGACCATCGCATTTACTTTCGATGAACCCTATGGCGCACGTCGCTGGCTGCCAATTGTCGATGAACCGTACGATCGGTTTCAGTGGTCGGTGTCAGTGGTTACTCCACCCGGCTGGATCGCTGTCAGTAACGGGATTCGACCAGTAACAGGATCTACTCCCATCTCCACTCATACTTCCATCACCGCCTATCTGGCGCACTTTGCTGCGGCACCATTTCTGACTTGGAACGATACTGCCGTTACTGCTGTCGGTACGATTGTTCCCATGACCTATTACGCCCGCTCGGAGCGAGCTGCCAATGCACAGTTCGACTGGCAGAATACTCCGAATATGATCCGAACCTATTCGAGTCTCTTCGGTGATTACCCCTTCCCGGAAGATGGGTACGGGATGGTGGAAGCGCCGATTATGAATGGCAGCGGTGCAATGGAGCATATCGCCATGTCCACCATCGGTTCAAATTTGGTCACCGGCGACCGGCGCTATGAATCGATTTATGCCCATGAATTGTCTCACCAGTGGTTTGGGGATATTGTAACCTGTGGAAGTTTCAAACATATTTGGCTGAATGAAGGCTTCGCGACCTTTTGTGAAGGACTGTATTACGAGTATGGTGCCGGTGATCCCGTTTCTGCGAAGGAAAATCGCCGGTTACGCGCCGAAGGATACTTCCGCGAAGCCAAAATATCCGCATTTCCTCTGATCGATCCCCCCGACGACAACCTATTCTCCTCGACTGTCTACAACAAAGGTGCGTGGGTGTTGCAGATGCTGCGCAAGCGGATCGGGGAGGACACGTTTCTGTCGCGATTGCGGAACTATTACAGCACGAACCGTTATCGACCGGTAACGACACCCGATCTGATCAACGCCTTTACCGAAGGCGGCAGTGATCGTGCTTCGCTGAATTTTCTGACGGAATGGACCTCGCAAGCGGGACACCCGATTCTCATATGGAGTGCCTCGCCAACCATGAATGGTGCCCGCCTAACCGTAAAACAAACTCAAAATGGGTCGACTTTTGTTTCCGGAATGCCGCTTCGCTTTATCTCCGACACCACGAATTTTTATGTTACGCTGACGCAGGCAGAGCAAAGCTTTAATCTATCGGGTGCGAATGCCGACCGCCTTGCGCTCGTCTGGAATGACGATGCGCTCTACGAAGTACTGCCCAATACCGAACCTACTACCCGATTGGTACCGTCATTTGCGACATTGACGTCCTATCCGAATCCGACCAATTCCACGGGTGCAGTCAAACTATCCCTATCGGTACCCGGTCGTACCGATGGCACATTAACACTGATCGATGTGCTCGGTCGCGAGGTCTATGCTACCCGATTGTTACGCATTGGAACTGGCGAGCGTACGATCATCCCCAATCTGCCGCATTTGGCTCCTGGAGTGTATTTCTGGCATTTCCAAGCCAAAAAGATTAGTTCGACGAATCGAATGGTAATTCTGCCTTAGTTCAATATTAAACATCCCCGAAATGCGACTGTCTTACCGGTAGCAGATATCACAATTTTCAGCAGTATATTCCTTTGTTTGATTTTGCTCCGGAACCGGAATTTTACGTTCTTCGTACTATAATGAGGAACGATGGTTTCTCTTGAAAATAAGTTGTTATCGGTAGTAGGGGCGGACCCCCGTGTCCGCCCGCAGGTAATTGTAGGTACAGACACTCCTGTCTGTACATGTTCGGCGAAGCCGAACACCGAATCATGACAACTTATTTTTTCAAGAACCACTATATTTTTTCCGATAATTCACTGCCCGAGGTCATTATGACAAGACTTGCTTATCTCATCCGATCGCTTCGAACCATCTGTCTCGCGATGCTCGGAATCATGCTTTTGACTGTCGGAATCGGTTATGCCGAAACCACCGATTCAATCACAGATTCAATCCCCGATTGCAAACCCGACAGCAATGGAATCCGGGCGATGCTCCGCACCGGTGGCAAGAATAACAAATTTACCCGGGTAGTGCCGTTCTACGATCGCGTATTTGTTGCCAATGATTCAGTACTTCAGACTTACCTCTTCCAAGTACCGGATACTCTTCATGTCGAGTCGCCGTTGCGAAAGTATGAATGGGGCGATTTTATTCGATTGGTTGCGATTGATTCGATGCCGGCGAAAATCGAAGATATCGCCGTTTCCGACCATTTTATCTATGTCGCACTTGGGGAAATGGGCATTCGAATTTATCGCTATCGAACCTACGTTGATCCCACCTCGCAATTAGTGAAAACCGAGCGAATTGCCATCACCGAGATCGCTCGAATTGAAGATTATCCAACCTACGGTGTAGCGATTCCCGAAAATTATACCGGCAACGATTTCAATTATAAAGTCGTGAATACACCCTTTATCGGATTGCAGTTTGCTTACTACGATCACACGACTCAGTCCGATGGTTCCAGTTTCCGATATTACCCGAGATTGTATGCAGTCGGTCCGAACGGGATGCGGATCTTCGATTTCTGGCAGGACGGCATTGTCCGGTTTTCACACGATCTACAAGCCAAGGGCAGCAACTATAAAGTGTTTGTCAATCGGACACAGGATCGTGCATTTATCGTCGATTCCACTTGGGGTATTCGCATCGTCGATTGTGAAAATCCCGCATCTCCCATTCAAATCGGGATGCTGCGAACGCCGACGATTCCGCGCGATATCATTGTTCGCGACACGATCGCCTATGTCCTCGATTCCGATTTCGGATTTCGAACCTACAGCATCCGCAATACCTATGCACCCACTGAACTCGGTTACTGCGATCTGAATGGCGAAGCCGAGAACTTTGTTATGCTCGACAGTGTTGCGTTTGTGGCATGCAGTAATGGTGGGGGAGTGCGCGCAGTCAGTATTACCGATCCCAAATATCCCCATGAAATCGGTTACTATGTAACTCCCGGACAGACCCGCGATCTGACCATGATCCCGTTGTACAATCGCTTAGTTATGTTGGTGGCTGAATCGAAATACCTGAGTGTCTATAATTACTTCGATTTGGAGTCGCGCATTTATGCGAGTGTGCCGATACTTGCACCGATTGCGGCATATTCGTCAGTAGTGATTTACGAGTCCTATACCGGTGTTACCCGCTCACCGAAGAGTCGGGGACATACGAATCCAATACCGGTCGGAACCAAGCAAGCGGGTCCATCCGATCAAAATAATCTCTATCTGAATGGTGCAATTCCGACTGCGGTTGTTCCGCGTCAAGGTTCCAATTTATATGCACACGATTCGACACGTGCCGATACTGCAACTGGAAGCGACATTAAATCGCACGGAATTCCCACAGTTCAGCGAAATCGACACACGATCGGCGGCACTGGAACGCAACCCGATACGCTGCCGAATACGACAACTCCGGCGATTCGTACCCGACAAACCACTTCGACGGAATTCATCCAACCTCATAACTCGAGCAACCCGGCGAAGCCGAATAATCCCGGTATTCCGACCGAGCAGCGAAATCGTGAAAGAGTGAAGAACCCTGCGGTATCACAGCCGAACGATGTGGCTCCCGTCGAAACAACAAAACCGGCTACTCCGGAAACAACTATACCCACAACGAAAAAAACTGAGCAACCGCCAACGCAATCCAGCAAGAGCGTGACGGTAAATAATGCGGTTCCATCGGTACCGCCGGTCAATACGCCTGCCGCCGAACCGCAGCCACTCGTTCCAACTACCGAGACACCGACGGTAGGAACCAAGGCGATTGCGCCAGTTCCGGCACAGACACTGCAGCAGGATGAACCGGATTCGGTTACCGATATACCGGCAGCAACGACTGCTTCCAGCAGTGATACTACTGGCACTCATGCCCCGGTGAGATCGAAATAAGTAAATGATGCGGAGAAGATTTTTTCAGACGACGATATTGCTGTTCGTAATTTGGCTCGGTGGTGGTATCATCAATATCGTCGCAGCTGTCGATCCGGCTCAGACTTTTATTCCCAAAGGCAAGTCTGGAAAAGGCATTACTCGCCTGTTCGCGCGTGCCAGTCGTACTGCCGATTACCGTCACATCGCCACCTGCGGCAATCGCGTATTTGTCGCCAATGACGCTTCGCTGGAATCGTTCGAATTGGTCAATTCCGACTCGCTTCGCCCGAACGGTACTTTCCGGATGGATGCGACCATCGAAGCTCTGGAAATCACGGATCAATTCCTTTTCATCGCACTCGGTAAAAAAGGGTTTCGAGTCTATCGCTACGACTGGAAGAGTGAATCCTACGGTGCACCGGCTTGGGTCGAAATTTCCGAATTGATCTCGCAATCGATTCCCGCCAACTTGCTGGCAATCGAGCACCAAACCGATGGCACTGACCTAGCGATCGCTGTCGGTTCGCAAAGTGTTGACCGGTACGCGATCTCGAAACAGGGTCAACTGCTGACGCATCTTTCTCGCCCCTTTTCAGGCTCTCCGAAAACCTGTAAGATCGGCTATCATCAGGCTTATCTACTGGATCGAAAAAAAGGAATTTTGTGTTTTGATCTTTCGAAACCGGATTCAATTCGACTGACTTCCACCATTCCGACACCTAGAAACAGTATCACCTTCACGACACATGATTCTTTGCTCTATCTGATCGATCGCGACGACGGTTTCCAAATCTATCGGATGACCGATCCTAGCCACCCGATGTTACTCAGTAGTTCGCAGCTAACGTCACCCGGTGAAGCCATCGTATTGAAGGATTCCGTTGTTTTCATCGGAACTGGATCCTCGGGAATCGTGCGCGTTTTCGTCGTGGCAAATCCAGCGAAACCGGTCGAAGTTGGAACGGTGGAAAGTGTCGGTGGTGCATACGATCTCAGTTTATTGACCACAAGTTTTGGGTATCGGTTTGCGCTCGCTGAGGGGAATTTTATCGGGATATATGACTGTGCCGATATCATGTACCGGATTAACGAACTGCTTGAAGAAGCTAGACTTCGGAAGAAACAGTAAGCACTACTTCACTAATACCAGCTTTCCAGTTACATTGAATGGACAATAATTGTCGCATCAACCAACGATCTTACTGGGGTAAATATCGTCGGTGCGGATGTGAAATGAATTTCAGAACGAATGAAAACCAATTTCTACCCTGACCCACGACAAAAGGATTCAACGTGAGACTTTTCTTAGCAATTCCGTTACCGGACTCAGTTCAAAAAGCGGTTGGTAATATCATCAACGTACTCCGTGAGGTAAGGTCGGCGCGTGGAACATTTCCTAAACCAACCAACCTCCATCTGACCGTTCAATTTTTGGGCGATGTACCGGAATCGCTACTCGATCGGCTTAAGACCTCGGTTGGCGAGGCAGTTGCGACTACCCCGGCAATCGAACCACTGATTCTGGAACAGGTCGGAACGTTCCCCAATCTTAGAAATCCAAAGGTGATCTGGGTGGGGGGTCTCGCATCCGATCCATTGAAAGCGTTTGCTGCGACGATCAAGCGTGCCTGCACCGAAGCCGGTGCGCCACCGGATGACAAAGGCTTCAATCCTCATGTCACGGTCATGCGGATTAAGGAGCTGTACGATCCTAAATCATTGCAAACATTTCTGATGCGGGTAAATTACTCACCTCAGACCGTGCCGGTACAACAGTTGATTCTGTTCAAAAGCGAACTCGCTGAAACCGGACCGATTTACACTGTTCTGAAAAGTTGGAAAATTGGCTAGTCATTATATTATATTTGCTAGTATAATACCGATTACAATAATTATTTAAAATAACTATTTGTAATTACATTAATATTTGAATGTGTCGACCATTACCACGAAAAGAGATGCTAGTAAACGACCACTTTCCCGGAGATTCGAAACCGGAAAAATTGGTTTTTGATTCAAGACATTTTTTTCACATGACCTGTGAGAATTGGCATTTAAGGTAATAATTCGGTATACTCGGAATCGGCGGTGAAGGAATGTTTCATATCATTTCCCGCTGCCACGTTGGGAAAAAGGACAACTCCATGGCGAAGGAACCATCAGAAAAAGCGAAAGCAGCCGCAGCAGCCGCTGAAGAAGCCGGCGAGAAGGAAAAACTGCGTTCGCTGCAAATTGCGATCGGAGCGATCGAGAAACAGTTCGGTAAAGGTGCCGTGATGCGATTGGGTGACAATAACTCGATCGCACAGGTGGATGTGATCCCGACCGGTGTGCTGGCATTAGACGCCGCCCTCGGCGTCGGTGGCATACCCCGCGGACGAATTACCGAAATTTACGGTCCCGAAAGTTCAGGGAAAACGACCCTGATGCTGTCCGTAGTCGCGCAAGCTCAAAAGCTGGGCGGGACGGCGGCGTTTATCGATGCCGAACATGCACTGGATCCATCGTATGCCCGAAAAATCGGCGTCGATACCGATAATCTACTGGTTTCCCAACCGGACAATGGCGAGCAAGCGCTCGACATCGTCGAAACTCTAGTCCGCTCGAATGCGCTCGATGTGATTGTCGTTGACTCCGTCGCTGCGCTGGTTCCGAAAGCGGAAATTGAAGGCGAGATGGGCGATGCACACGTCGGTCTGCAAGCGCGCTTGATGTCTCAAGCGTTGCGCAAACTGACTGCCGCCGTCTCAAAGTCGAACACCGCCTTAATCTTTATCAATCAAATTCGGATGAAGATCGGCGTGATGTTCGGAAACCCCGAAACAACCACCGGTGGACAGGCATTGAAGTTCTATTCATCGATTCGGTTGGACATTCGGCGCATAGCGTCGCTGAAGGACGGGGATGAACACACGGGTAACCGTACCCGCGTTAAAGTAGTAAAGAACAAGATCGCACCGCCATTCCGCGAAGCGGAATTCGATATCATGTACGGAACCGGTATTTCCCGTTCCGGAGAATTGATCGATTTGGCGAGCGAACTGAACATAGTATCACGCTCGGGAACTTGGTATTCCTACGGGGAAGAGCGGCTTGGACAAGGACGCGACCGCGCGAAAGTAACATTGGAAGATCGACCGGAGCTGATCGCTCGCCTCGAAGGCGAAGTGCGCCAGCATCTCGGTTTACCGTTACCATCGATTACCGGTGCACACTAATCGCCCACTGGCGACTGTGCCGGATTCCGACACTGCGCGGAAAAAACTACTTCAGGCTTTGACGCGTCGCTCGCTGACATTGGCAGAAGCGACGCGAAAGCTGAGTGAGTGGGGAGTGGCAGAAGCCACTGCCAAAGCGATCCTGAACGATTTTGAACGTGCCGGCTATCTCGACGATCGCCGGTTTGCGGAGCACTTCGCACACGCACGGCTGGCAAAAGGATACGGCTGGAACCGAATCCGCCAGGAGATGGCGCAACGAAAAGTGCCCACTTCGTTAATCGCCGAAGCAGTACGGAACGAAACCGCTGCTTTGGAGTCTGATCCATCGATTGATTTGTTCCAAGCGACCGCCGAAAAAGAATGGCGGAAACTCGCTAAGGATGATTCGGAAACACGCCAACGCCGCTGGCTCGGTCGTATGCAACGGCGCGGTTTCCCCCTCGAACGAATCCTGAAGGTTCTCCGGGCGCTTGAGCGACAGGAGAACAAGAATGACAGAAGATCGAACCAATCAGAATGAGGAGCATGCTCCTCCGGCGAATGATGGTTCCGCCGCCGTTGAACCAATACAACCAACTGAAAACAGGAAACAACCAACTCAAGTTACCGAACCAGTTGTCGAAAGTACACCGATAGTAGCTGCAGTATCCGAACCGGTACAACCATCGCTGTTCGATCCGCGTGTTGCCGAAACGCAACCGGAAGCCGAACAAAGTACTTCATCCGAATCCGCTCCGACACCGGAACCAATCGTTGTCGAACCGATTAAAATTGATTTCAATTTCCCCTACTTGAAGTCGGATCCATCCGCACCCAAGCATGTCGAACGCCCCGTTCCCGTGAAAGAAACCCCGAAAGCGAATTTTAAAGCGACGTTTCCCCCCGGATTTGAATTCGGTCGAAAATCGGAAATCGGCGCGATCGAAGGACATCCGTTAGAAGGATTCCATCAACCACCACCGGCACCGGCTGCCGATGCTGAAAATAAATCCGAAGAAGAACCGAAACCGGTTGTCGATCAACCGGCAGCCGTCGCAAAACCGACTCCCGAACCGGAACCAATTCCGGAGACAGATGCCGAGGATGATATCGATGGCGAAGATGGCGACGATTCCCTCTTTGTCGATGACGCCGCCACTGGCGATCAGCAATCCACGTCCCGCCGCCGTCGGCGACGTCGCAAGGGTAGTGATAAATCCGAAGGTGGGTCCGAATCGGATACCGCTGAAGGAACTTCAACCACTGCCACACCGGCAACTCCGATCATACCGCGAGTAGAATTTCGCAGTGACCGGGCGACCGATGAACCACCGGAACGACCGCAACCACGACCGCGACCGGAACCGCGTCCCCGTCCGGAACCGCGTGCCGAAACTCGACCCGAACCGAGAGCGGAATCGGAAGAAGTAGTGAAGCGTGAACCGCCGGAACGCCCGGAACGTCCGGAACGTCCGGAACGAACCGAACGACCGCGACCGGAACCCCGACCGCGTCCGGAACCCCGCACCGAATCCCGTACCGAATCGCGACCGGAACCGGAAGAAGCGCGACGACCGCAACCGCAACAACGACGCGATGTGCCACCACCGTCGTCGCCGTTGAATCGTCCCGAATCATCCAAATACATGGGTGGCGGTCCCCGCGGTCCGGTCTCGACCGGAACGTCCGAAGGGGCAATTCGTGGTAAACTGAGTTCCGTCGATCGACCCAATCCGGTCGAGAAACCGCGTGAAGAGCGACGTCCGGAACCGCGACCGGATCCCCGCCGCGAACAGGTTACCCGTCGTCCGGAAAATACGCCGAATCGCGATCAGCGACCGCCGTACCGGAATCGTGGTGAAGAAGACGAAAATTCGCTCGAAGCACTCAAGCGCAAAGTCGGTGAATTGACGCCGATCGATCGCAAGATTTTAAATTATCTGGTTTCGAAAAAACGCATCACCCGAAACCTGAACGAACAACTCGAAAAGGATTCGCTGCTGACCGAGAAGATCGTCGAAGGTCTCGGAAGTTGGCCGGTCGTAATCATCATGGTTGTGCTGTGGATCTGTGCGTTGGCATTCATGTTCCTCCGTGGCGATGTGACTACTGAAACCAAACTGATGTTTCTGTTCCTTGGGGTAACGGTATTGTGGGCGGCATTGGTGATGATTTCGCAGAAATCGCGCATTGTTCGCGAACGTTCCCGTGCCGTGATTGAGTATGAAATTCGACTCAAGACGGAATTGGAACTGCGCGCGATTCGCGACCGGATCGATGGTGATATTGCACCGCGCATTCCCGAAATCATGCAGACCCTGAAGAAGATCGAAGGGAAGCTGAACGCAAAGTAGTTTTCCAGATATTTATTTACACAGCAGGCGTGCGAGCAATCGTGCGCCTGTTTTTTTTTGTATAGTAGGGGCGGACCCCCGTGTCCGCCCGTTCATTTTTTTTATCCTGAAGTAGGGGCTGACCCCCGCGCCCGCCCGTTCTTGTATCCTGATTTGTCGTTGTGAATGCGCAATTCGGCGCATGTGGCAACCTACTCTTTTTTCTGTTTATCATTTTTTTGGTAGGGGCGGTTCGCGAACCGCCCGTTCTTGTGATTCTTTTTTTGGTAGCGGCGGACTTTAGTCCGCGATCTTTCTTCTATTGAATTATGTAAATTGGCGCCCCCGATCTTGTATCTTTTCCCAATCCCCACCACCCATCTTTTAATTTTGTCGTTGCGAATGCGCCATTCGGCGCATGTGGCAACCTTCTCTTTTCATCGGTTATTCTTCTTCTTTGATAGGGATGCTCGTACGCGTTCGCCCGATCAATTTTGGACACAAGATGTGGTCAGAACAAGTTCTGACCTACAGCAATACGATGTACAATTTTTCCAGTAGGGGCGGGTCCCCGCGCCCGCCCGCAACGGGCGCGGATGCGCCCGCGGGGAGGCGCGCCCCTACTACACGAACAGAGTAAATTTCCACAGGCGCCGTTCGGCGCCTTCGCAATGACAGAATTGGCGGTGGGCATGCGGAGATGGTCCCCTACAGAATGCAACGATTTATTTACTATTTGGCAGGAATTTCACTTGGATCTGTTTTGATCCTACTATATTATATTACCATCCCGATAATCCTAAATCGAAACCGATTGCACTGCTATCATTGAGAAAGGAACTACCCATGAAACCGCTGCGACACCTGTTGTTTTGTATCCTCTTTTCATTGCTCTCGCTGAACAGCGCGCTGGCACAGGACAGCTCCGGTGTGCGTTGCTTGGGAAGATTTAAGCGAATGGATTCATATTCGGTAACAGTTCAAGGTAATTTTGTCTATGTTGCCGACGGAACTTCAGGTTTGCGAATCATCAATATCAGCAGTCCAGAAAGCCCGTTTGAAGTCGGATTCTACGATACACCCGGAACAGCATACGATGTGGCAGTTTCCGGCAATTATGCCTATGTTGCCGATGGAAATTCCGGTCTTCGAATCATCAATAGTAGCAATCCAGCGAACCCGCAAGAAGTCGGATTTTACGACACTCCCGGAACGGCATATGGTGTAACGATTGCAGGGAACTACGCTTATGTTGCTGATGATGTAGATGGATTGCGAATCATCAATATCAGCAATCCGGAAAACCCACAACTAGAAGGTTTCTACGGCGTACCAGGTAGGGTTCATGATGTTACAATTTCAGGAATTTATGCTTATTTGGCTTGTGGTTTTTCAGGTTTGCGAATCGTCAACATCAATGACCCGACCGCCCCTCATGTTGTCGGATCCTGCGACACACCTGGAGATGCTAATGCGGTAACCGTTTCCGAAAATTATGCCTATGTTGCGGATGGTACATCTGGTTTGCGAATCATCAACATCAATAATCCCGAAAACCCACAACTAGTTGATATGTTCAACGATTCAAATAATGTTGCCTACAGTGTATCAGTTTCCGGCAATTATAGTTATGTAACCAATGGTGCGTCATGTATGAGAATCATCAACACAAGCAATCCAGCTAACCCACAAATAGTAGGATTATTCGGTACACCTGATAGAGTTCATAGTGTTACAATTTCCGGAATCTATGCTTACTTGGCTTGCGGTTCATTAGGTTTGCGAATCATCGCTATTAGCAATCCTGCCAGTCCGCAAGAAGTAGGATATTTCGACCTAACTGGTACTGCAACCGGATTATATGTATCTGGCAATTATGCTTATGTTGCCGATGGTATATCCGGTTTACGAATCATCAATATCACAAATTCTGCAAGCCCGCAACAAGACGGTTACTACGATTCACCCGGATATGCTTCTAATATAACTGTTTCCGGAAACTATGCCTACATTGCCGATGAATATTACGGTTTCCGAATCATCAATATCAATAACCCAACTCTACCTCAGTCAGTGGGTTCCCTCGATACACCCGAAAATGCGTCTGGCGTGGCAGTTTCCAACAACTTTGCCTATGTTGCCTGTGGTTCTTTAGGTCTGCGAATCATCAATATCAGCAATCCTGCTTGCCCGCAAGAAGTGGGATTCTATGATACGCCTGATTTTGCAAATAGTGTGTCGGTTGCCGGAAATTACGCTTATGTTGCCGACAGGTTTTTTGGTTTGCGAATCGTCAATATCAGTAATCCATACTCTCCACAAGGAGTTGGTTTTTACAATACACCCGGGCATGCAAAAAGTGTTACTGTTTCCGGCAATTATGCCTATGTTGCTGCTTACGATGCAGGTCTGCGAATCATCAATATTAGCAATCCAGCGAACCCACTTGAAATTGGTTACTACGATACTCCCGGAACGGTAAATGGTGTAGCCGTTTCTGGCAATTACGCCTATGTTGCCGATGGAAATTCCGGTTTGCGAATCATCAATATCGGAAATCCAACCAGTCCACGTGAAATTGGGTACTATAGAACTCAATATAGAGCTTGTGGAGTTGCAGTAGCGGGTGACATCGCTTATGTCGCTGCCGAACAGGAAATAGAAGTATACGACTGTTCGCAGGCACTCGGTGTGGTCGATCGCGTCAGCGAATCCGTTCCCACCTCCTTCGCACTCAAACCCAATTATCCGAATCCGTTCAATGCGACAACCTCCATCCGCTATGCGATTGCAAAGAGCGTGAAAGTCGATTTGAGTGTATTCGATGTGAATGGAAGAGCAGTGATGAAGCTGGTGAATTTTAATCAGGATCCCGGTGAATACACGTTTACATTCGATGGCAAGAGTCTCGCCACTGGCACGTATTTCGTGCGCCTCACCGCCGGCAATTTTATCCAGACTCAAAAGATCGTTCTTTTAAAGTAGTGCCGATCTCCGAATCGGCTCTTTTGTCATTTGATCCTTTTCTCTTTTCAATCGATAAAGATGGAAAAAAGATTTCAAGACGCCCAATCGGAGTTGGGCAGTACTGCCGATCTCCGAATCGGCATCTTTTTTTACTGTAGGGGCGTATCGCATACGCCCGAAGCGGCAGGCAGCGCCTGACGCAAAGAATAGATAATGAGTGGTGCTATTAAAGTAGTTCATAATGTGAAGTAGGGGCGGGTCCCCGCGCCCGCCCTACGAAAAAAGGAGTCGGAATAAATTCCGTCTTACGGAAAAGAAGAGGATCGCAGGCTCGGAGGCCTGCGCCACCGACAAGATGGGTGTTGGGTAATAGGTGGTAGGTGTTAGGATAAGAAAAATAATTGCATTATCCATTCGGGCGCATCCGCGAGTCGACGACGCCCTGCAATCCTCGCAACGACAGATCAAGCTACCAGACGCCCAATCGGAATTGGGCAATACGAACCGAAAAAGAAGGAGCCAACATGAAACTGTTGCGCATCATTCCAATTCAATTCATTTTAATCGCTCTGCTGTTCCTGACCAATTGTGTGTTGGCACAGGACAGTGCCAATGTCCGGCGCGTTGGTAATTACGTCGCGACAAGTATTGCCAACGATGTCTTGTTCGAAGGTCAGACTGCCTACCTTTGCGCAAGTGGTCAAGGACTAGTCATCCTGAATATGACCGGAACGACGCCGGTTGTTGTGGGCAGTTACGATACGCCGAGCACAGCCAGTAAAGTCGCAATTCAATCGAATCTCGCATTCATTGCCGATCTTTACAGTGGCTTGCAGGTAGTCAATATTGCCAATCCCGCTTCGCCGACGCACGTTGCCACTTGGTGCGAAAACAATGCCATTTCCGATGTCAAGGTTGTGGGAAACCGGATCTATGCTGCCGGTGGCGGCTTTCATATTTTCAATATTCCCACCGATACTGTCTTGACGAGAGTCGGATATTACACACCGAGCGGCGGTGTTTATAATTCGGTGACAATCAATGGCACAGTCGCATACTTGACAGCCGACGGTGCCGGAATAATAATCCTCGATCTATCCGCGTCGATGCCAACGCTCATCGGTACGTTCGATACCCCCGGATATGCCAAAGCCGCGGTTTTGGATCCTGTGTTGCACCGGTTGTATGTCGCCGATTCCTACACCGTCCGGATCCTCGACGTTACCAATCCTACCACACCGACGGAACTCGGATCGATCGATACCCCGGGCGAAGCGATCGATGTCGAGTATTCCGGAACGCATGTTTACGTAGCCGAATCCGACGATGGTATGGAAGTATACGATGTCGCAAGTACTGCCAATCCAGTGCTGGTGGGTTACTTTCGAAATAGCGGCTCTACCAATGGGCTAAGTGCTCCGAGTAACGGAATCATTCTTGCTGCGACAGGTGTTAATTTGCAGGTATTGAATATCGAACAGGCACTCGGTGTGGTCGATCGTGTCAGCGAATCGGTTCCGACAAAATTCGTGCTGAAATCGAATTACCCGAATCCGTTCAATGCGACCACTGAAATCCGATACTCGATCGCGAAGAGTGGTAACGTTGATTTGTGCGTGTTCGATGTGAATGGAAGAGAAGTGGTGAAGCTGGTGAATTTTAATCAGGATCCCGGTGAGTATCGATTCCAATTCAGTGGGAAGGATCTCGCAACCGGAACGTACTTTGTTCGCTTGACGGCGGGAAATTCATCGCAGTTGCAGAAGATTGTGCTTTTGAAATAATCGTTTTCCGATCACGGCGCACTTTTATCAGGAGTGCGCCGTGTGCGAAATAAACAAAGTCATTACTGCTGTTTCGATTTTGGTGATTCCGACGAAGGAGGTAGGTCGGGAAGATCGGAATCCTTATCGATTTCGATCACTTTCACGCCCTTCATCTTCTTCAATTCGTCGATATCCAGATTCTTCAGTTCTTTCAACGATTCCAGACCCTTGAGTCCTTCGAGACCTTTCAAGCCTTCCAGATCCATCACTTGGCAGTCGCCATCGCCCTTTGCCATAATTTTCACGCGGCACTTCACATCGTCATCGAAATACCTCGATAGATCGTTTTCATCGCAGCAATCGGAACCGGAGATGAATTTCTTAAAACCGACACCTTCCATCGGGCTATCGGCAACCGTCTTCAGATAGTGGTGTACTTTTTCCAATTCGGCTTGCATCTCGTCTTCTTTTTTGTCGTCTTTCAATTTCATCGCTTTTTCGAGATGCTTCTTTGCATTGGCGAGTGCTTCTTCGCGCAATTCCTGTTCGACTTTGAAGCGCTGTTCCATTTTCTTGATCTTGAGACTCATGCCATCGACAGTGAGCTTAAATTCGTCGGAATTCAATTTCAGCACGATCGCTTTTGCTTTGTCGACCTTCAATTGTTTCAGATCTTTGTCGAGCGTTTTTTCGTTGTCGGAAACGACGACCTTCTGCGTATACAACGTCGGTACTTTGTCCTTATCCGCAGCCAGCAGTATGCCCGAAAGTACCAAAGTCAAAAACGAAACCAATAACAGTATACTCAACTTCCGCATTCCAGTTCCTCCCGAATGATGCTACATAATGTGAATTATATTGCGAATTTTGTGCCAGTCGACGAGTTAATCGATTACGATCCCGACGAGCGGGTATCCGAATGGCAGTGCCTGCTGGTTATAAGATGCGTAACCGGGGTCGTTTGTTTCCGATAGAGTGTGTCCGAGAGTGTAGCCAGTGTTGCATTTTGCAACATTTTTTGGGTCGGAGAAACTCGGACGAGAGGAGCACCGGAGTAACTTTTGAATGAATTCCTTGTCTAACTTCCCAATTTCGTGTTGGATAATCGAGTTCACTCACTTTGCTTGTATATAATATAATACATTTTTTGGCAAAAGTCAAGAGTTATTTTTGATTCGGCAAAATATTCTCGATGACATTTTAAGCATTTATTGGTATTATTGAACATACAGCATGCTCTGCGGTTATTTTCATCACGCTGGAATCTGACTCTCGGAAGCATTTATATTACACATCTCGATAAATGTAATATTTATATTGAATTATCAGAGTTATCCACCGCTGATACCGGATTAGTCACCGGAAATCACGACTAAGCCATTCATATACAGTATCTTGAATACTTCTTCCGAGTCTTTATCTCTAGAGTCTTCTTTAGAGTCTTTACTCTAGAGTCATACTGCAAGCAAAAAAAAGATTCTCTAGAGGTAACGAGGAAAGATACAGAAGATTCCGAGTCCAGAGTTTTTAGTGGACTCTAGAGTCCTAAAAAAAATATTCTAAAGAAAAACTTGACTGCGAGCTTTTTTTGCTTCGCATTTCCACCCCCAACCCCCGCCAGCGGGGGCTACAAGATAGGTAGTAGGTGGTGGGTTGTGGGTATTGGGGAAAAAATGATACTAGAGAGGGCGGACACGGGGGTCCGCCCCTACTAAAAAGATTGGGTGATTGGAGGATCGTATTGCTGTAGGTCAGAACTTGTTCTGACCACCTCCTGTGTCTTGTCTTTAGTGGCGCAGGACACCGAGCCTGCGTGTATCTTCTTTTCCGTATGTCAGAACTTGTTCTGACCACCTCTTGTGTCATAATCAGAAAAAAAACGCAGGCTGAAGCCTGCGGCTACGCAAAAAAAGCGGACTCTTTTAGTCCGCCGCTACCCATATTTTTGCCAATTCCCAACTCCTATTCCCCAACTCCCATCCTGTTGGTGGCGCAGGCCTCCGAGCCTGCGAGTATCTTCTTTTCCGTAGGTCAGAATTTGTTCTGACCACCTCTTGTGTCATAATCAGAAAAAAAACGCAGGCTGAAGTCTGCGGCTACGCAAAAAAAGCGGACTAAAGTCCGCTGCTACCCATATTTTTGCCAATTCTCAACTCCTATTCACCAACTCCCATCCTGTTGGTGGCGCAGGCCTCCGAGCCTGCGAGTATCTTCTTTTCCGTAGGTCAGAACTTGTTCTGACCACCTCTTGTGTCATAATCAGAAAAAAAACGCAGGCTGAAGTCTGCGGCTACGCAAAAAAAGCGGACTAAAGTCCGCCGCTACCCATATTTTTGCCAATTCCCAACTCCCATCCTGTTGGTGGCGCAGGCCTCCGAGCCTGCGATCCCTTCTGGTGGGTCGGAATAAATTCCGACCTACGGAAAAGATGCTCGCAGGTCAATATTGGATCGCGTGAATATACTTGACTAAGTCAATGATTGATACTATATTATCGATATGGAACCAGAACAAAACCCCGAATGGCTGCAACACCGCGGAGACGAACCGCACCTCCTGCGCGATTTGCTGCGTACCTATCAACTGTTGATGGGATCGTTCCCGCAGGAAAATGGCGTCTCGGCGTCGCACTTTCTGCTCTTCCGGGAATTGATTCACGCCTATCCGAAACCGCTTGGCACCATGGCGCTGGCACGTCGCATGAAGATCGATCCAGCCGCGATCTCGCGCCAATTGCAGCTACTCGAGCGAAAAAAGTGGATCGAGCGGATCGAATTGGACGATCGTCGCCGGAATGCAGTGAAAGTCACTGCCGCGGGAAAACGCGCCTTTGTCAAAATCCATACGCGAACGCATCGCTTCGAGGAGTTGTTGCGGCAGCGCATCAATGAATCGGAAATGAATACCACCATCAAAGTTCTGGCAGCCATCTGTTCGGCAATCGAGGAACACCAACAATGAAACCAGCATCAGCAGCGGCGTTGCCGCGCCCGTTCCGCTATCGAGCATTTGTCGCAATCGTCGCCACCCTCACCGGACTGTCACTCCCGATATCGGGATTTATGAATCATTACTACCAATTCGCACCGTTCGGCGTCGAGCGTCATTTCTGGATGTCGCTGCACAATTCCGCCGCGATCCTGTTTGCCGTCTTCGCGATTTGGCATGGAATTCTCAACCGCAAAGCATTGTTGCAACATCTGAAGGGGAATTGGTTGAAGCTGCGAGCGGTAAGTCGCGAGTCGATCTACGCTTTGCTATTGGTTTCGGTGCTGGTGGGTTTGATTTCCAGTCACGCGTTTCATGTCGGCGACAGCGATGGCGCACATCCACCATCCAGTCAGCACGGTCCCTTCGGGAGGTAATCGAACCATGCATCGACGACACAATCAAACGGAATTTATCGAGATCGATTTGGGGTTGTGTACTGCCTGTGGCAGGTGCAATGCGTCGTGTCGGCGGGAAGTATTGGGGCAGGTGAAGTTTTTTTGGCACCGTCATGTTCATGTTGATCGTGCCGCGGATTGCACTGGTTGTCAGCGCTGTGTAAAGGTTTGCCCGCAACAGGCAATCCATCTGCAAACAGCGAACGTTGACGCTGTCTGATCCGCGAGTGAGTTATTTCAGTACCACCATTTTTCGGACATTACTCTGTCCATTCACCTTCAATCGCAAAAAATAGGTTCCCGACGCGAGCTGTTTGCCATCGAATTGCACGCGATAAGTTCCTGCCGACCGATATCCTGCCGATAGTGTGACAATCTCCCGACCCAATAGATCGAACAGCTTCAAATCGACATTGCCGGATTGCGGCAGCGCGTAAGTAATCGTCGTCGTACCGTTGAACGGATTGGGGTAATTCTGCGCGAGCAGAATTCGATTCGGAATTTGCGAACGGAGCCGGATACTATCGTCTTCGGGAAAGAGATGAATGATTTGTCCGTCATCATTGACCACCCAGGCATTGCGGGCATCGGGATATGCGACACCTAATAACCACTCACCGAAATACTCGGGTTGTTCGACCCAATGGTCGCCGCCATCGGTGGTTTGTACAACTAGACCATCATAACCAACCGCAATCGCGTGAAGGGAATCGAGACACGCAATACTCATGAATCGGTTTCCGTGATAATCATACTGCTTCGTCCAGTTGATCCCACCGTCGGTAGTGCGATGGATTTCACCACCTACAAACCAACCGTGTTGCGCATCGGAAAATGCGATTTCGTCAACGCATTCAGACGTATCGATCGGTATTGTCTGCCAGAGTTTTCCACCATCGGTCGTATGGAGCAGGAAACCGTACCAACCACCGATCCATACATTCTGGGAATCGATCGCGGTAACACAGAGTAACTGATTACTTTTATCGCTGATTTGCGGCGTCCACGTATTGCCCGAATTCGTGGTGGCGAGAATCGTTCCGGAATCGCCAACCGCCCAGCCATCGTTCGCATTCGCAAAATCGATTTTCCACAGCGATCGCGTCGTTCCACTCGCTTGTGACACCCAATTCATTCCACCATCAGTGGTATGTCGAATAGAACCATGATAGCCAACTACCCAGCCTTGATTGACATCGATGAAATCGACACTATACAACGTGTAGCCACTCTGCGGATATTGTCTTGACCACGAACGACCGCCATTCACCGTATGTAAAATGACCCCTTGTTTTCCTGCAACCCAACCGGTGTCCGGTTTTGGAAATGAAACACCAAAATAGGATACAGCAATTCCTCCAAAAAAACATTGTTCCCAGCGGTTCCCGCCATCGGTAGTGCGATTGATTGTCCTTCCGAGTATCCAGCCATGATTGAGGTCGTAAAAAAACGGTTGTGTACCGCTTTCAGCGGGTTTTGTCATTCCCGACCAAGTAACTCCGCCATCGGTGGTGTGGTACAGTGAATCGCCGATCACCCAACCATGATCGACATCAATGAAATAGACCTCGTTCAAACTGCTATTCCGACAAAACTGCGGCTGCCACAAACTCCCACCATCAGTAGTGCGATATAGAACGAATGTATACCCATAGATGTTAGCCGTAAACCAGCCGTTGTTTCGATCGATAAAGCACATACTATACAACTGCAGTGTACCCATCGTCGTATCAGCCAGTGGATTGAACCAGGTTTCGCCGCCATTGGTCGTATGTAAGATCGGTTCTGAATATCCTCGTACCCACCCGGTCAACGCATCGACAAATGTTACTTCGACGAATGTTGTGTTCGTTCCGCTATGTTGTGGAAGCCAGTGGTTTCCCCGATCCGTGGTGCAAATGATTGTTCCGGAATCACCCACTGCCCAACCGTGATCGACATCGATGAATTTGACACTATACAGCGACTTCGTGCAGTCATTCGGTTGTGGTGTCCAGGTGATGCCACCGTCGTTGGTATGAAGAATCGTTCCGTTCGAACCCACGACCCAACCATTTAATCCATCGGCAAAATCAAAGGCAGATACATGCGTGGATCCGGTGAATTGTCGAACCCAATTCAGACCGCCATCGTCGGTATGAAGGATGTTGCCGTTTCCGGAATTTACCCAGCCAGTCGATGGGGAAATAAATTTCGCATGACCGGTGTAAATCGGATTTTGGATTTCGTATCGCATCGCAAGTGATGGTTGCGAAGTGAATGACAACAGGATAATGGTCAGCAGAAACGTTAGTCGAAACAGACGGGTCATATTCTAATCCAGTAGTGGTCAAAGTAGTAGATGATACCACAATATTCAATTTTACGCAATTATTTTTCTTGCAGATTTTCGAATATTACATGCACCTTCTCGTTCAGAGTTGGTAAGAGGTTGAATTTCGGATCCTTTGCTGGAAATTGACAACCGAATTTTGTACTGTTATTTTCCTGATGTAGTGTCTCTTGAAAATGAGTTGTTATCGGTAGTAGGGGCGGATCCCCGCATCCGCCCGCAGGTCAGGCGAAGCATGACACCGAATCATGACAACTTATTTTCATGAACCACCCTATCTATTCCGGAGCGATGATGTCCGATACCAACAATATTCCGATCCATTATGTCAGTACCCACGAAAAAGCGCGCGAATTGATCGATGCCCAGCAGACGTTTCTGATTTCGAATTGCGGTTGTCGGGAACATAGCGGACACACCTGTCAGCGTTCGCGAATCGATGTCTGCCTGATGTTCGATCCAACCGATTGCGGCAGTGGTTCGGGCATCCGACCGATTACTCGCGCAGACGCCTTGGAAATTCTCGCAGAAGCACAATCGAAAAAATTGGTGGCACGACCGTTCCGAAATGAAACGCGCGATGCGACCAGCGGTATCTGCTTCTGCTGCGACGATTGCTGCGGCTATTTTCTCAATCCGGAAGAGGTCTGCGACAAAGGGGAAATGATCGTTGCCACCGATTTTCTGATTTGCAACGATTGCGGAATCTGTGTCGACTTCTGTCAATTTCATGCCCGCGCGATCGTCGATGGTGAATTGGTGGAGGAGTTGGAGAAGTGCTACGGTTGCGGGTTGTGTGCCACCGTTTGTCCGGAAGATTGCATAAAAATAATTGCGCGAGCGTAGCAATACATTTTGCGTATTTTCGGCGGACATCGTTGTTCGCCGTTTTTTATTGCAAGTATTTTTTTGGTAGCGGCGGACTTTAGTCCGCGTTCTTTCTTCTTTTTGAATCCTGTATCCTTTAGTAGGGGCGGATCCCCGCGGCCGCCCGTTTTTTTTATCTTGTATCCTTTAGTAGGGGCGGATCCCCGTATCCGCCCGTTTTTTTTATCCTGTATCCTTTAGTAGGGGCGGATCCCCGTATCCGCCCGTTCATTTTTTTAGGACAAAAAGAGTCGGAATAAATTCCGACATACGGTAAAGATGGGTGTTGGGTAGTAGGTGTTGGGTGGTGGGAAAAGATAAAAAAGATACAAGATCACAGGCTCTGATGCCTGCGCCACCTGCAGGATGGGGATTGGGTGGTAGGTGGTAGGTAGTAGGTGGTGGGAAAAGAAAAAGTAAATTACTCTTCTTCGTCGAAGGTCTCTAATTTCGATGGATCGCGGATCACGAGAACTTTGTCGACACGACGATTGTCCATATCGACGACCTCCCATTTCCACTCGTTCCATTCTACAGTATCGGTCGGTTCGGGAATCTTACCAAGATTGCTGACAATAAATCCCGCCAGCGTATGAAAGATCTTCTTCTTCTCCATCGGCAATTCGTCGATACCGAAATACTCTTTGAATTCGGTGATCGTGATCAAGCCATCGACCAGCCAACTTCCGTCGGTGCGTTGTATGATGCTCAATTTCTCGGGTGAGTTGGAAGTCGGCAATTCGCCCAACACTGCTTCGACCAAATCGTTCGTGGTCAGAAGACCGAGCAGCGTGCCATGCTCGTCGACAATCAACGCGATATGCGTCTTCATCGTTTTAAATTGACGCAATGCCTCCAGTGCAGAAGCGGTACTCGGCAAATAGAGCGGTTCATGAATGAAGGCGGTGAAATCGATCGGTTGATCGTTCTGCTTATGCGAAAAAATCTCTTTGGTATGGATGATACCGAGGACATGATCGAGATCGCCGCGCGCCACCGGAAAGCGTTTATGCTGACTGGCGGCAATGCGCTCCAACGATTGTTCCTCGGTTTCGGAAAGATTGATCCAATCCAATTCCACACGCGGAGTCATCAGTGCGGCAATGCGCGTATTCGCCAGTCCCAGCGCCCCTTCGAACATCTCGCGCTCTTCGTCTTCGAATACCCCCGTCTTGGTGCCGTGCTCGACCATCACCTTGACTTCTTCTTCGGTAACATCCACCGTCGTCGATTGCGTCAATCCGAATAGCCGCAAAAACGAATCACTCAGAAAACTGAGAATGCGAACAAACGGGAATAGAATAATCATCAACAATCGAACTGGTCGAACGAATGCGACCGAGATTGCCTCGGCATGTCGGAATGCGATCTGTTTCGGGATCAATTCGCCGATCAACAATGAGAAGAAAGTGATACCGATAACGACGATCGCGACTCCGGCAGGAGCGGCGATAGCATGGGAGATTTGCCAGCGTTCCAAAATCACGGTGAGATTGTCCGCGAGTGAGACGCCACCGAGGGCACCGGTCAAAATGCCGATGAGCGTAACGCCGATCTGTAACGTCGATAGAATCCGACTCGGTTGGTTCACAAGGTCAAGTACCGACTGCGCGAATGGATTGCCGGCGCGCGCCATCACGTGCAGCCTAGCTTTGCGGGCTTTGATCAACGCGATCTCGACCAGCACCAACCAGCCATTGGCGACGATCAGTAAGCCTATTAACAATATTTCCAATAGTGAGTTGTTCATACCCTTCAATCAATCGAACTATCGTAAAGTAATCACAAATCGCCGATAGATAAAAGTGTGCGGGTCAGGGAAAGCGAATTTTAACGGTTTCCAGCTCAATACCGGGGAGATCGACGACTTTTTCTCGTTGATGCGCGCCGGAAACGATGGTTAGTGACGATTTGGGAAGGTGAAACGATTTGGCGAGGAATGCAATGAGTTGCTCATTCGCTTCGCCGTCGTGTGCCCCTTTGGTGAGCTTGATTCGCAGGATTTCATCACTCCAGCCGGCAGCCTCAAGTCGAGAGGATTGCGGAACGACTTTTACTTTCAGCAGCATGATGCAGTCACAATGTCCGTGCCGGAAGCAACATTCCGGTCACTTCGCCGAATCCGATGCGATACCCGTCGCCCTGACACCAACCGCGAATCGTCAAGCGATCGCCGTCATGTAAAAAGCTGCGTTGTTCGCCATTGCCAAGTTGCAGCGGTTCGGTACCGCGCCACGACAACTCCAGCATACTTCCGCGCATCGATTTTTCGGGACCGCTGATTGTGCCGGAAGCCAGCATATCGGCAGTGCGGAGATTGCATCCGGTGACGGTGTGATGTGCAATCTGTTGCGCCAAATTCCAGTAGAGATATTTAAAATTCGAAAGCGAGATCCGCTCCGGTTGACGCATTTTATCGGTCTGGAGCAGCACTTCGAGTTGAATATCGAACGTCGGATTGTTTTTACTGCGCAAGTACGGCAACGGTTCCGGCTCTTGTTTCGGACCTTCGCACTGGAACGGCGCAAGCGCATCCATCGTCACCACCCATGGTGAGACCGAGGTCGCGAAATTTTTCGAGAGGAACGGTCCGAGTGGTACATATTCCCACTTCTGAATATCGCGCGCACTCCAATCGTTGACGAGTACCATTCCGAACAGATGCTGCCACGCCCGATCGACCGGGATCGGCGTACCGAGCGGATTGCCGGTTCCAATCAGCGCGCCAACTTCAAGTTCGAAATCGATTTGACTGGATGCACCGAACTGTGGCTCAACCGCATCGTCGGATTTGGTTTGACCGTGCGGACGGGGCACATCGGTACCACTCGGAACGATCGAACTGGCACGACCGTGATATCCCACCGGCAGATGCAACCAATTCGGCATCAAGGCATTTTGCGCACCGCGAAACATGATTCCGACATTGGTGGCGTGTTCGCGCGACGAATAAAAATCGGTGTAATCGCCAATTTCCGCCGGTAGCAACAGATCCAATTCGTCGCGCCGGTAGAGTGCGGCGTGACGTAAATCGGGATTGTCGCGCAGTTCGGGATTGTCTGCTCGCAACAGCAACGAAATCGTCTCGCGCGCTTCGCGCCATGCCACCGGACCCTGTGCCATAAACTCGTTGAGCGACGGATTCGCGAAAATCGTTTTACCGAGCATCGATGTCCGATCGAAATAACCGTACTCCTCCAATCGCGCCAGATTCAGAATGTGATCGCCAATCGCAACCCCGACAAAGGATTCGTCGTTGCAACAACCGGCACGCCGACAGATGCCGTACGGAAGATTCTGGATCGGGAAATCGGAATCGGGTGCGACTTCGATAAACGACTTTAGACGTGGATCGTTCGGATCGGAAGCAATGCTCACGGGTAATTGTCCTGTTAAATAAGATTGAGTGCGCGCAAATCGTCGCGCGGTTCATCGATACTGCAACTGCCGAACGAGAGGAAAATACTCTTGCGCAGTTCGGAAATCTGGTCGGTCGACACGTGGTACTTGCCGTCCCAGACAAATTCGTCGTCGGTAAAAACAAACAGCTCGGGTTTGTCGCACGCGACGATTTCCGCAAGATATTCATCGCTCAGTTCGGGATGCGTAGCGGCAATCAAACCAGTGCAAAATAGCGACAAAAAGCCGTGACGTTCGGTTCGGTGATTCGAGAAGAAGGGGTGATGCAATCCCGCAGTCGCCTTGAACGGAATCTTCTTGTCGGCGCACTGCTTCAGCACATTCGCGATCATGTACGACGCGGGCATCCGGTCGCCGGTACAGCGCAATTTGACACCGACCCGCGCGGAAATATTCAGCGCTTCAAGACGGTGATTGATGCGAATCAACTCATCGATCACGATCGTGAAGGTCGAAGCCGCGACGGTAAAACCGTTGAATGGAAGTTCAAACAGGCACTCCAGCGAGCCGGTCTTGACAGTGGACAATGCATTCACGACGTGATCGCCGAATTGACTCAATTTGGGCGACACTTCATCGCGAAATGGATCGCGCGACAATTGATCGATGAGATGGATCGAGAGCTTGGTTTCATAGGTATCGAATTGAATCGATCGGGTGTGCAGCGCCGCTAATTTCGCGATAATCGATAGATCCTGAGCGATGGAATTGGTGGAATCGTGATGACCGTGTTCCTCGCCGATGATGGCAAGCCGGATCTTTCCAATCGGTTTCGCCGGATCGGAGATGATGTCGACCAATTCGGAAAATTGTCCGATCGGACAGATGAAGCGCGACACCATCCATTGTTCCGGAGCAGTTCGGTAATTCAGGTATTTTGAAAACGCGGTTTCGAGCGGTAGTTTCGCCGGCGGAAACATCCCGGCATAATCGATCAATTCATGTAGTATGGCAGATAGTGCTTTGGTCATCCTACTCCCCCCGGAATGTCGTTAGTTTGTCAAAGCGTATACGATCAAGTTGGTTCCCATTTTTAACGAAGAAATGCGCACCGGTTCGGGATCGGTGTGGACATCGGGATCCTCCCAACCGTCACCCAGATCGCATTGATAGGTATAGTATACTGCCAGTCGCCCGGCAATCCACCATCCGAATCCCTGTGCCGGTTTGCCGTCGTGTTCGTGAATTTTCGGCGGTCGACCGGCGGGAAACGGAAATGGCGTTTTGTAAATCGGATGATCGGCGGGCACTTCGCGCAACTCCTGATCGGGAAATACTTTCTTCATTTCGCGACGGAACGAGGCGTCGAGCCCATAGCAATCGTCGGCATGCAGAAAACCGCCGGCTTCCAGCCAATCGCGCAACCGGGTTGCTTCGTCGGCAGTGAGACTGATATTGCCGTGACCGGTAAGATAGATATAGCGATAGCGCCAGAGATCGGGTGAATCGAGCGAGATCGTCACCGGACGTTTGGCACAATTCAATCCGGCGTTTTGTGCCGCATACGCCAATAAATTCGGCAGTCCGGACGGATTCGCATACCAATCCCCGCCACCGCTATACTTCAGTTGCGCAATTTGAAATTCGCCCGGTAGTGCTTCGATCATTTTCTTTTTGCCGTCGTTGCCGGTGGTCGGCAACTGGGCAAAGAGCGTCGTCGCGATAAGAATGATTACCGGGTAAAGAAAACGAAATCTCACAGGCTCCTCATCGATCCCATATTATACGATACGAAAGTAGTGAAAGCGATCACAAAACCGGCATCCGAGATTATTTATCGGTATCCGAAGTCGTGGGTTTTCGTTGGGTCTGTTTCTGGAAAATCGTGCGGATCGAATCGGCGCGCTTTGTGTAATCCTGTCCCTTCCAATGGACAAACGTGTGCACTTCGATTTCGGGAAACGACCACAACCCCTGTTTAATAACGACGTTGACATTTTTCGGACCCAACCACCAGAGAGTATCGGTGCCGTGGATCAGACCCAACGACTGTATCGCTTCGTGATTCTGCGGCGAAGGGGCGAAAAACAAGAGTTGCGTACTTTCGCGGGCTAGACTGTCGAGCTGCGGCGGTAGAATTTTCACCAGCCATGCCGGATCGAGTAGCAGCGAAAACGCGGCGGTCGGCGGTTTGGTCGTGTCCGGCTTGATGTAGCGGGTAAACAGGCTGTATTGCGCATCGCCGATGTGCAACCGGATGAATTTTGTTTTACCGCCAACGACGGCATGCATGATTGGCGCCCAGGAGTGGTGCGTCGCCTGCAATTGCTGGAAGAGATTGCTGTCGAGCCGCGTCAATGGCAATTCCCCGGCGGGGAGTTGAACGCTCGTTTGCGAGCCGGGTACCGAAAAGAGCACTGATTTCACCCCCGGAAGTTTTTGCAGACGCTGAAGAATTGGGAGTGGCGGGGAACCGTTCCGATAGGCGCTATCGGCTTGGAGCAGCGCAATGGCGTGGGGATAGTAATCCTGTGCGACCTGATCGTGGACGACATTGGCATTGGCATAGGACCAAGTCATATCGAACGACCATCCGGCAGCCAGCGCCAGAACGGTTGCGACGGTCAGCAGCGTGACGATCGTCAGCCACAGCAGATAGCGGGCAGGACGGGTACGCGAGGCACGCTGATGTCGGAGCGACGCGAATATCATTTCATTCCACGTGAAGGTGAAGCGGCATCCAGCGATTGTTTGCGATAGCCCGGTAGTGGGTCGAACAGGCTCGGAGAAACGTCACCGGCTTCAATTTTCTTGACCCGGGTATTGACGTTGGACTCCAGCATCGATAAGTGCATTTCGATCGGAAAGCCTTTGCCGATGGTTTCCTGAATTTGGGCAAGCTGATCCTGATCGATACCCATCGCCTGAAACAGCGAAGCGAAGTATGTCGCAGCTTCCGGGTAGGGCTTGGTGGAGATCCAGAGTGTCAGGGAATCGATTGCCTCGAACCACCCGGCGCGTTTTGCCGGATTCATTTTCACTTCGTAACAGTTCCATTCGCCGATCTTTTGAGTGCGACCGGTGCGAAAAAAGAGATCCTTACTGAGCGGCTTTTTATCGTCGTCTTGCAGCATCGGTACTTCCAAATAGCTGTGATCGTCGGTATCGAACATCCAAAGCAATTTGCGATCGATTCGACCAATCGTGATGGAACTTTTGTCTTCGATCCGGAATTTGTTAGGTAGCAGCGTCACTTTTCCGGCAGGACCAGCAGTTTTCCCGGCTCCAGCGATGGTTTCCTGATCGACGAACAGCCCCGGTGCGCTGAAAGCCAGCGATGCCCAGCCGATTCCGGCAAGAAGCCCGATTATTGTGACAATCTGCAAGGATTTCATGCGATAACTCCAGTTTCCCGTAAATTACGGGAGAATAAATGTCGATGAAAGTGTTGACGTTATTGTAATGTCATTTTACACGTTATATTTTACGGTTAGGAAGCCAATTCGTTCCGCCGGTCGAATTATCGGAACTTTTTGGTCGCCTCTTCACGGTTTTAACCAGTATGCGTTTTGTTGACAATGAAATCAATTGACCCCCGCCAAACACTCTCTGCGGCACGTGCTGCCTTTGAAGCCGGAAAATGGGCGCGCAGTGCCGAACTCTATACGCTTCTCGACGTTTCTTCCGCAAAATCGAATCAGGCGCTGAAACCGGACGACCGGTACCGGTTTGCGGTCAGTTTACGGTTGTCGGGCTCGGCGGCTTCGGCAGTTCCGGTATTTGCCCGGCTACTCAAAGAGAAATTGACGGCGAAGAAGCAACTCGAAGTTCTGGCGGAATTCGGTCGAACTTACATCGAGTTGCTGGATTTCACCGCAGCGAAGAAAGTTCTGTTACGCGGGCTACATCTCGCCAAGAAGACGCCGAATTGTACGACCGAGCGGGTATTGATCCAAGTCTGGTTGACAACGGTCTGCCGGATGCTGGGCGAAATCGACGAAAGTGCCGAATATCTCCTCGACTTCTTGGAAGATCGCCCGAAAGTGAAGCGGGGCGACGTGCAGTGTCTGCTGCTGGCGAAATTGGCAGAGAATTACTTTCGCACGGATAAGAACGATCTTGCCCTGAAATATGTCCGGGAAACCGAATCGAAACTTCGGACGATTCTCCCTTCCTTGTTGCTGGACGATATTCACGCATCGGTGTACGAAACGAAAACCTTGATTGAGGCATTTACCACCAAGCCGGATCGGATCTTCGAATTTCTGAATGACACTACTTCCCGAGCGCCGAATAGCTGGATGTATCTCAATCGTGCGACGACTTGTCTACTTTTCTTCCGGTTTTCCGCTGCAGAACAACTGCATGATTTGATCGATAAAATTCTCCACGACGGTACGAAACTGACACCGTACATGCAGCTACTGATCTTGCGCACGAAGCTCAGCATTCTGGAAAAACATCAGCGCTACAAGGAAATTGTCGTCTTCTATCGACAATTCGAGGGACTGGTCGAAAAGAGCAATTTTACCTATTTGAATCTCGGGATCTATACCTCGATGGCAATTGCCGCGGTCTATACCGACGATCTGGTAGCAACGATCGACTTTACGCAAAAAGCAATTTCGGCATATCGAATATTCATTGCGCATTTCCAGACCGTGATTCCGAAGATGGTTTTGCGGAATTACAGTCTTCCCATTCGAAAATTCCAGATCTATTTGTATCTATCCCGATTTCGCATCGAACAACAACTGATTACCAATTTAAATCTCACTTGGACAGTGTTATCGTCGAAGTTGTTGGAGATGATTGCAATCGATCAACAGGACCGGGAAATGTTCACGGCGACTTTCGCTCACGATATCGGTAATATTCTTCACGGACTGAAATTTTACTCGGAAGAAGATCCGATCACGGTGGAGAATGCGACTCAGATCCGGTCGCTGGCGGACAAAGCGAATAGTTATCTACAATTTATCAAGAACTATACGGTCCTGACCACTTCCCGCCCCGATCTCTCGACGACGGCAACGCCATTGCTGGAGATGGTGGTTCGCGATCATGAACTGGCGGCACTGACTGCCGGCGTGAAGTTGGTCAATGATGGTGGCGACGGCAAATTGAATGGGATCAACAGCGAAATCTTGCGGGAAACGGTTCTGTCGAATGTGTTAGACAATGCCATCAAATTTACACCCACCGGAAAAACGGTCCATATCGGCGCAATCGACACGCCGGATTCAATCCGATTCTATATTTCCGACGAAGGACCGGGCTTGACGGATGAACTGCAACGAAAAGTAAAATCGGGTCAAACCATTCACTCGCATCCCGGTGCCCGGAACGAACCGGGTAACGGTGTCGGTTTGATTCTCGTCCGGAAATTAGTCGAACGGATGCACGGCACGATTCGGTTCGAAGCGCCACTTACCGAATCCGGTGGCACAAAAGTCTGGCTGGAATGGAAACATTAAGAACTTTGAGGATGCGCGATGTGGTGGTTTTTACGGCACGGTGCAACTGAATTCAATCGTCATCATCGCATTCAAGGTAAATCCGACATTCCCCTTTCCGATCTCGGTCGACAGCAAGCTCACCAGTTAGTCGATACCACCCAATTCGATCCATTACCCGAAATCATTTATTCTTCTCCACTGCTGCGTGCCAGAAATACTGCGGAGGTTGTCGCCAACGCACTCAAGCTGCCGTTGATTCTCGACGAACGGTTAATGGAGTGGAATTGCGGCGATGCAGAAGGGGAAAGTCTCGAAGCATATCTGCAGAATCATCCTGATTTTTCGATCGTGTGGGATGATCTCGATTTCAGGTATCCGCATGGCGAATCGAAAAGGGAATTGTGTCATCGCGGATCCGAATTTGTTGCAATGTTGCGCAATGAGACGAGGGTACCGTTGGTCGTTGCGCATCAGGCGATATTGAATTGTGTGATTTTCAGTGCACTCGGTTTACCGGAATCGCCGGCGATGCCACTACGGCTCGGTAATTGCGGTCTCGCCTTGATCAAACCTGGTATCCCGTACGGCAGGATGATTTTATTCCAAGGGGCACACACAATGCCATGGGATCCACCGCATCACAACGGCATTATATCTGAACAATCGAATCCAACCCCTCAATAATTGATCGGTGTTGAAATCTCACCTCCGAATATTTCCCAGATACAATTATTGATCACCCACCGTGGATGGCGACAACGGCATCCAAATTAAACGAATCGCCACTATCCGGAACTCGGTCGGCGGCATCGGTTATTTTAACAAATACCGCATGATTCAATCCGATATCGGACAGATCGAACGAATCGCCGCCGCTGACGGCAGGATCAAGCGGATTCGCCGAACCGTTGGTCGGAGTGGCACCACACAATCCGCGAAAGGTAGTGGTATCGAATGGAAATTCGTGCCAGTGTAACCCGTCCTCACTGACTGAAACAATCCCGCATTTACGATAGAATTCTCCGGAAGCATGGACTTCGAATGGATTGCTGAAAACAGTGAAGTCGGCACCACTGGAATCGTAAATTCCGCCATCGCGGAACGCCAGCACGATCTCGCCGCCACGCCCCAGAGTTAGTAATTGTTGCGGATCGTATGCCGGCGAAAACCACGATGCCGATGTATCGGGTCCGCCTAAAATATTACCCGGAAAATACGGTTGACCGAATCCGGCATTGGTTCCGTAGTGAATCGATACAACTTCATCTCCCCACGGATTCGGATCGCGTTGTGTCAGTGGTGAATTGCTCGACGAGCGTTCGCAGCCACTGCTGCCAAGCAGTAGTAACACTATCAGCGAGAGCGCAGTGTACGATGCTCTGCGAATCATCGTTACTTCACAAGCTGCAGCGGTCTAATGGAACGTACCTGATTTGCAGTCAGCACGAGATAGTAAGTACCGCTGGCAAAAGTCGAACCATCGAACCGGATACGATGCATTCCAGCAGGTTCGACACCAGTTGTCAACACTGCGATTTCGCGACCCTGAAGATCGGTCACAGTCACACGCACATCGGTTGCGTTCGGGAGTCGATATTCGATGGTCGATTGCGCATTGAATGGATTCGGATAGGCACGGAGTATCGTGTAATTAGTAAGCTGCGCGGGTTCTTGTTCGACACTGGTTGTCGATTGACCACTCCAAAAAACCAGACCTGCCGGAACACCACCGGGGTTGAATGTTTGCAATAATTGTTGCGTTGCCGAATAGTGACAGATCGTATTGGTGGTCGACGATGCAATGAAGATGCCGCTATCGGGTGCAGCAAGGAGACTCCAGCCACCGGATAGTTGCAGTGGTGTAATTGAGAAATGACTCGGTGTCGGTTCAGTGAGTTGTACCAGATGCGGAGTACTGTACTCATCGGCGAAGTAGATCGAACCAGATGCAGTCATCGTTACGGAAGAAGGGTAGAACGCTGATTGCGGCAATGACAGTACGGTGTCGGAATTGTCGGGACGGATGATTGCGATGCTGCCGGGAACGGTAGGATTTCCCCAACTGGAACCGGAACACGCAACATAGACGATGCCAGTGGCAGGATTGACTGCAAGTCCCTGAGGATTGATTCCGACTGTAATTGAATCGCGGGATTGTCCACCCGGATAATGGATTCCGACTTTTCGACCGGAACCGAATCCGGAACCGGACACATACAATTTGTTATTCGCGGTAAGAATGTCCTGTGGATTGGCGACTGTCGGCTGCGTAGCAACGATGGTGTTGGTTGTCAGATTGACTTGAGTCAACTGATTGGTACCGAGCAGGGTTACCCAGGCGAAACCGTTGGCGTAGGCGACATCGTATGCATTCGAGAAATCGGCAAAGGGGCATACCGTCCAATTCGGCGATCGATGCTGACGGATCGACATTCCGATTTCGGAGAGTGGTGCATACCAGAGACTGCTACCGGCGCCGGTTGATAAACTTCCGGCATGAGTGATTAAAATGAATCCGGCGGCGATGTGGACGCGCGTCGCACCGGCTCCGAGTGCACCAAGATCGGTGGGTGTCGAATTATCGGATGGCAACCAGATCAGATGCGCATTGGAAAAGCCACGGATTACAAAGAAGCCGGGATCATCGGGAAAGGTTGCCCAACTGGTAGTAGCGACGAGCAGCAAAACAATTGTGAGAATGAATAGTCGAATGGTTGTAGATAGATTTTCGGACATACGAAACATCGGACCTCCCGTTCCAATGAGAAATATTTGATCGCGGGAGATTCTAGAATCGGGCAGGTCGCGTGTAGAAATTAAAAAAAATGGAAACACGGCGTACCGCACCCACTCCCCGCGGGCATTGGTCAATAGGGTATCGAAGCCGGTTTCCAGACTTGCGTATCAACGGTGAGGTTGATCGAGTCGCCTTCCCAACCGGTCAACCGCGATTGCGATCGTGCCGGTCAGTGGCAAAGCAGATAAGACTCGCTTGCGACGCTAACTGTGGCGGGGGCCGTTCCCGATTTACACGGGATTCCCGATGAAGCAAATGCACTTCGATGGGATCAACTTAACGCGAGCGGATGCGAAACGCAAATTTTGTGCTTAATACATGGTTCTTCGGGACAGGATGGGTAGTGGGTGTTGGGTGGTAGGTGTTGGGGGAAAAGATGGGTGATAGGAGATAGGGGTTGGGTAGTAGGGAAAAAATCGGTTACAACGGACTAAAAAGGTCCGCGTATTAGTCTTGCATCTTGAAGTAGGGGCTGGCTCCCATGCCCGCCCGATCATGTATCATTTTTCTTGTATCCTTTATCCTGCAGTAGGGGCGACCCTCCGCGGACGCCCGCATCTTTTTTATTAATTGGTCGCTGCGAATGCACCGTTCGGCGCATGTGGCAACCTACTCATTTTTTGTTTATTCTTCTTTGGTAGGGGCGGTTCGTGAACCGCCCGTTTTTTTTAAGTTGTAGCGACAGACACTCTTGTCTGTACCTACAAAAAAAGAGATTACCTATGGTGAGCCTTTCAGGATTGCTTCGTCTCTTCGCTTCGGAAGTGCTACGCACGTTCCTTCGCTGCGTTCCTCGCAACGACAAGATAGGAGGGTGATGGGGGGAAGGTGATGGGTGATGGGAAAAGATAAAAAATAAAGATGCAAAAACGGGCGGGTGTGGGGACCCGCCCCTACTAAAAACGAAAGAGTCGGAATAAATTCCGACATACCGAAAAGATGGGTGGTGGGGGGTAGGTGATGGGTGAAAGGAAAAGATAAAAAATAAAGATGCAAAAACGGGCGGGCGCGGGGACCCGCCCCTACTAAAAAAAAGAGTCGGAATAAATTCCGACCTACCGAAAAGATGTGTTGCAATCGACCGCGATTTAACTGCTCAAGAGCTGTCGGACGCGCTTACCAAGGTCATTCAGCGCAAACGGTTTGACCAGAAAGCTCGTTTCACTGTCGAAGAGTTTCCGCTGCAGCATCACATCCGAAGTGTATCCGGACATAAATAAATTCTTCGCCTCGGGATGGAGTTCACGAATCTTGTCCGATAAGTCGCGTCCATTCATTCCCGGCATCACCACATCGGTGATGAGTAAATCGATTTTCTCGCGATAACTTCCGGCAATCTCCACGGCAATGTCAGGACCGCCCGCAGTCAACACCTTGTATCCCAGATCGTGCAGGATCCGGCGTGTTAGTTCGAGAATTGCGGCTTCATCTTCGACAATTAAGATGGTCTCGCTACCAGAATAGTCCGAGGGTGCGATCTCACGATTGCCATTGGTCGACTGCTCGACATCATCGACCACACTTGGCAGATAAAGCTTAAAAACAGTGCCTTCATTCAGTTCGCTATATACGTTGATGAAACCGCCATTCTGTTTGACGATTCCGAATACCGTTGCAAGTCCCAGACCGGTTCCTTTACCCAGATCCTTGGTGGTGAAAAACGGTTCGAAAATATTGTCGATCATGTCTTTCGGGATACCGCAGCCGGAATCGGTCACAGCCAACATTACGTAACGACCAAACAAAGTACCGGGGTGTGTCTGAACATACTGATCGTCGAATTCTACACTCGCCGTCTCTACGACGATTCGACCATTTCCTTTAATCGCGTCGCGCGCATTGGTCGCTAAATTCACCAAGAGTTGATCGACTTGCGACGGATCGATTTTCACTTTTCCAATGTTCTTACCGGGTACCCAATTCAACTCGATATCCTCGCCGATCAACCGTTTCAGCATTTTCAACATCTCTTCGACGGTTAGATTCAAATCGAGTATCTTCGGGGTGGTAATCGATCGACGTGCAAACGCGAGCAACTGCCGGGTGATCGAAGCCGATCGATCGGCGGCATTGCTGATTTCCCGCAAATTTTCCTGAATGCTGGAATTATCCGGAGTGATGTTCATCGCAATTTCGGCATGACCGATAATGACGCTGAGCATATTGTTGAAATCGTGTGCGACGCCTCCCGCGAGTCGACCGATCGCTTCCACTTTCTGTGCTTGTTGCAAATGCTCGTGCATTCGTCGGGCATCTTCCTCAGCCTGTTTTCGCAGGATAATTTCCGCAACTAGATCCAGTAACTGCTTGATCGAGTCGACATCGAAGTCGGTATAGTCGCTCTTTTTATTCCCGACGCCGAGCAGTGCAATGATCGATGAACCGTTGAAGATGGGTACTACTAACTCGCGTAACAACGGGGCATGTCCATCCGGTAATCCTTTGCGATTCGCTTCGGAACTATAATCATTATGAATCACTACTTTTCGTTGCCGGAGACTGTCTGCCCAGATGCCTGCCTGTTCGGCGGGGTAATGCATTCTGCGGGCAGTCGGTTCGCAATTCTTTAAAGTATTCGTCGACCATTGCGTCAGAGTGAATGCACTTTCTCCGTGATCGACCAAATGTAGAAACGCAATTTCGCTGTCGGTTAGTTCCTCGGCAACATTGGTTATCGTGAGGGAAACATCGTCAAGCGATTTGGAAAATGCCGCTTCGGTAATCCGCAATCGCGCTTTGACAATTGCTTCCCGCTGTCGGTCTTCGGTCACATCGTGCAGGAATCCGACAGCTTTTATTTTTCGACCGGTTTCGGTAACGATATTGATCGCCAAGTGCAAAATCTTTACTTGCCCGGATCGACGATCGATCATGCGAATTTCACATTCGTGGTCGCGGTGGTTTTCTATTTCCTGCCAGCACTGAAGCAACGCATTGTCGCGATCGGGTTGCACGACTAACGCTTCCAGATCGGCACGGGTACGCAATTTCGACGGATCGATACCGAGTATCTGTTGGATTTGTCCACCAACGTGAGTGAACAGATCCTCCGACGGGATATATTCGATCGGTACTGCTTTCGCCGCTTCCAACAATCGGCGTGAAGTCAATTCGCGCGATGACAAATCCAGAGTGCGGTTCAACACTGACTGCCGTAATTTGCGGCTGAAAATAAACAGACCGGCAATTGCACCGAAACCTGCCAATGTAGCAAGAGATGCGACTTGAACGGCAACCTGCTCCTGATCGATCGGAACCCGGAGCGATTCCACGGCGCGAATATTACCGACGCTATCACCGTATCCACCGTTTCCCTCGTAGCGCGATTGCACACCGGGCGGCGCCTTGTCGCGGGTGCTGTGACAGACGAGGCAACGCTGTTCGGTGCGTAAAAACGGCATCGCAAATACCAGACAAGTTTGTCCATTGATCCGCTCGACAGCGTGGTATTCTTTGATAGTGGGATGCTCGCGGAAGTATTTCAGCAATTTTACTTCATTGGAATCAGCACGATTGACGGGATTGCGGGGATTGTCCGCCGCCATCTTGTAATAGATCGGTTGCAAACCGGCTATTTCCCGTTCCTTATTGTAATAGCCATGTAACACTCGCACCATATACGATGACGAGAGGATTTGCGGCGAATAGTAACCGAGTGGAATTTCCTTGTTGTCGCGAGCGCGATAAAATTCCGGATGCATGGTGTACTGGATGTAAAGGTGGACTCCGCGGTGCGAGAGCAGGACATCGCGAACATCTTTTTCGGCTTGATTCATGACAAATGATTCAATGGCAAAATACGCCACGATACCCGCGACGATCGCGATAATAAAGGGTAGTACCAGCCACTTCCGTTTGTTCATGAATTCACCTTTCGACAACCTTAATCAGGGTTGCAATTCTTCACAGAATTATATCGGTGAATTAATTGGCGAGAGCCGAGATGATGGTTCCCACCGATTTCATTATTCATATTTAATTGTCGAGAATTTCTTTTCCAGATTTGGGAAACCCGACGCGCAAATATGCAATGTCGTCAAGCGTATCCCCCCAATAACAATATATTTTGAATTTGATAGACAATCAATGCAAGTGAATGAGATTTCTAAAATAAATCTCCTCTACTCTATCATTAAATTTGAATATGCATTCTCGGTGAGAAGCGTAAATAATTAAAATACTTTTATTTAAGATGACATTCTCGAATTTATTGGATTGTATTGCGCCAAATCGGAAAAATAATTTATTTCTTTTGATTTTACTGGTTATTGAATATTTCTTGTGTTAATTTGGGAATAGTGAATTCTGCTCTTTGCCCATTTTTCTGTCTCGATTCTCTCACTTTGTGAACAGGAGGAAGCCATGTCGATTAACTCTGAATATCTGTTCCGCCGTATCTCTGCAATTATTTTATTTCTTCCATTGTTGGTTTTTGCTCAAGAAGCCGATAATCTGACCTATATCCGAAGTCTCGACTATGCCTGGTACGGCAATGTCACCGGCGTAGCGGTATCGGGCAATATCGCTTACTGTGCCACGAACGAGAGCGGATTGCGATTGCTTAATATTTCCAATCCCGCGAATCCGGTTGAAATTCCATCGGATTTGAGTAACCAACCCTGTCGCAATCTCGCACTTACCGAGAACTATCTTTTTCTCAATAGCGGAACTCAATTCTTTAAAATCCCTCGATCACTCTCGACCGAATTCGTCGGGATATCTCCGGTTGCTTCCCGACTCGAACGGATGATACCCTATCAGGACGGTGAAATTGTCTACCTTTGTTGTGGCACCGAAGGGTTTCAGGTTGCTCAATATATTCAGTCGCTGAATACCTACCGAATTGTTTATTTCGATACGACGATTCACGAAGCGATCAATGGCATGATTGTCGGTAACCGGCTCTATATTGCCGGCGGAGCCGACTTTGTGGTGTTCGATATCAGTCAACCGGCAGCGCCGCGCAGGATCGGTCGACACGAGCTTTTCTATTTTTGCTGCGACGTCGCGGTGTCCGGCGATTATGCATATGTTGCCGACATGGTTGGCGGTCTGGTTACGTTGAATATCGCTCGACTAGATTCGATCTATCAAGTTGCGCAAATGTCGTTTACCGAAGCCGTGTATCAAGTGAAGATCCGCGGAAATCTGCTGTTTGCACAATACGATTATTTCGAATGTCCCTTGGCAATTCTCGACATCAGTCAACCTGCTTCGCCACAATTGCTCAGTGTCTATCGACCGCCCCAATATATTCCCGATTTCGATATCGTCGGTAACCGGGTCTATATAGCGGATATCGAATACGGGTTGCGGATAGTCGATGTATCGCAACCGTCGCATCCCACCGAAATCGGTTCGTACAATCGTTGCGGTATCATTCAAGGGGTGAGAATGTCGGGATCGACTGCAGCGATCAATCAGAATTGTTCGATCCGATTATTCGATCTATCGAATATCAACGAACCGGTGATGGGTGGATTGTACGAAGCCAGCCCGGTCATTTACAATTACCGGATCATCGGCAATTCGATGTATGTATTGTCCAATTTCGGAACCCGGATCAGCGTAGTGAATATCGCCGATTTTCGGCATCCAGTAGAAGTTGGAAATCTACAATCGACCACAGAAAACGAATTCCATTACAACGATATTGTCACGCTCGGTTCATACTGTTATGCCAGCACGAGTAACGGATTCGATGTCCTCGATTTTACCCACCCGGATGCTCCGACGCGGGTCTTGCATTACTTCGATACGACGTGTACGGGAAGTAAATTTCAATTGGATGGTGCGACGTTGTATCTGGATCAATCCGGTGTGCATAAATCATTCGATGTATCGGATCCTGCGCACCCGGAATTTCTCGAACAATTCCAATTGAGCGACTATCCGAATGCGTCGACATTGGCAGTTCGAAACAATGTGATGTATTTCTTCTGCGATTATCCGGCAACGCTCTATGCCATGGATATCCGCAATGTGAATCGTCCCGTGATCCTCGATTCTTTGATCTTCGGTTCGACGATGTCGGAGGTTTCTGATGCCCGGATCGATCCGACCGGAAACCAGTTGTTTCTGGCGCTAGGTCGCGATGGTGTCCTAAGTATAAACATCTCCAACCCGTCAAGATTACGCGTTCATAGTGCATTCTATTCGGCAGATCAATCGTTGGGTCTCGACCTACAAAATAATCATGTGATCGTTGCCGACCGGTCGATTTTAACATTTTTGAACTCCACTAATTTGAGTGAAGTCGGTGAGATGCAAATTCAGTCATTACCGAATCAGATTGAAATGACAGCGGCGTATCCGAATCCATTCAATGCGACAACTACTATTCGGTATTCACTACCGGTTGCAACAGATGTGGCGATGAGCGTGTTCGACGTCTCCGGTCGTAAAGTACAGTCGCTGGTCAATTCGCAACAGACGGCGGGATTGCACACAGTACAATTCAACCGTGCGGCGCTTGGTTCGGGAACCTATTTTGTCAATCTGACGGCGGGAAATTATCATTCAACGCAGCGAGTGGTGTTATTGAAGTAGGGTGACCTATCAGATTCAAGTGGTGCTTCATGGTGGCGGACAATTTGTCCGCCATTTTCGTAAAATACAAATCAGGGTACAGGATCGGGCGGGCGCGGGGGGCTTACATTTTTTTCGTAGGGGCGTATGGCATACGCCCGAAGCGTCAGGCAGCGCCTGACGCACTCTTTTGGTGGTGGGTGGTGTGAAAAGATAAAAATGATATAAGAACGGGCGGTTCGCGAACCGCCCCTACCAAAATAAAAAAAAAGGAGTCGGAATAAATTCCGACCTACGGAAAAGAAGAATCGCAGGCTCGGAGGCCTGCGCCACCGAAAAGATAGGGATTGGGTATTAGGTAGTGGGTAGTGGGAAAAGATAAAAATGATATAAGAACGGGCGGTTCGCGAACCGCCCCTACCAAAATAAAAAAAAAGGAGTCGGAATAAATTCCGACCTACGGAAAAGAAGAATCGCAGGCTCGGAGGCCTGCGCCACCGAAAAGATAGGGATTGGGTGGTAGGTAGTGGGTAGTGGGAAAAGATGAAAATGATATAAGAACGGGCGGTTCGCGAACCGCCCCTACCAAAATAAAAAAAAAGGAGTCGGAATAAATTCCGACCTACGGAAAAGAAGAATCGCAGGCTCGGAGGCCTGCGCCACCGAAAAGATAGGGATTGGGTGGTAGGTAGTGGGTAGTGGGAAAAGATGAAAATGGTACAAGAACGGGCGACCGCGGAGGGTCGCCCCTACTACCGATAACAACTCATTATCAAGAGTTTCTACAGCAGAGAATTATGGAAAGATGTTACTTCACCAGCGCGATCTTCTGCGAATGAATCCGATTTCCCTGCTGTGCCCGAAGGAAATAGACGCCGGCTGCCAATGTTGTCCCGTTTAGCGAGAAGGTGTGTGTTCCACCCCTGAGCCAACCGTTTTGAAGCACAGCGACTTCTCGACCAAGCAGATCGAATAGTGCCAATTTCGCCACACCGTCTTCCGGCAATGAGAGTGAAATTCGGGTCGAATTGTTGAATGGATTCGGGTAGCTGGATAACGCAAATTTATGCGGCAACTCGCTGCGCGCTTCCGGCGCTTGAATCGCAAATTCGACATGCGATTCAGTGAGTGTCAGATCATCCATCGTATAGCCATCGCGCACGACCGAACCGTCGCTGTGAACGGTGATTCGGAACGACAACGAGGTGATGCCGTCAGTCGGAAGATCATTGTACCACACTTGCCAATCGGGAAAAATTCCGGTTAACGTATCCACTGCAACGAATGGACCGTTATCGCGCTGTACTGACAAAATCCAATAATCGCCCCCCTTCTCCATGTTGCCGGTATAGGAGAAGGAAAACCGCGCCATCGAATACCCTTCAAATCGATTTCCCTGCAGAGGATAAGGACCGAAGGTATAGGTGTTGTTCAAATTGTTGGTGTAATTCCCGGTGGGCGAATCGGACGCCCCGCCGCCATCGCGTCCATTATCGGTGTATTGCAACGCCGTTCCGGTACCGCGCAATTGCGAATCGGAAAAATTATTCACTGTATCGATGACCGTTGTCAATTCAACTTCGCCATCGTGATACGCCATTTTGTCGCACAAGAGCGGAAAGTAAAAACCGTCGGGTTCATAACTTTGCAACAGCCAGTTGCGCTCATTCAGATTGTAGCGCGCGCTGCTATCGATGGTTCCGGATCCACCACCGGCATTTTGATTGAACCAATGCTCGGGCGCATCTTCGTACGGGGAACAGAGCACCGAATCGGCATACCGATGTAACGACCGGTCGGTATTGCGGATGCCGAGCGTGCCGCTTACCGGCGCATGAAGCGCAGCAGCAGCGATCGATACTTCATTCGAATTCACGATTGGATAGAGCGAATCCTGCCACGTCGAACCGTTATAAGGGTGATAAATTCGCGGGGTATGCGTACCCGGCGGTAACAGAAAGCGAAATGATGGCAATGACCCGAGCCTGACGTAATGCGGAGTCCCGAAGCCAAGATCGCCGTAAGTCGTAGTATCGACGGCAGTCGCATTCGAAACCGTGACATCGACCCCTTGCCAGATCAGCGAGCAATATGCCAGAATTGAGAATTTGTTTTCATTCCAGAGCGCGGCAACATTTGCAATTGGCGGTGGTTGTTGATTACAGAGTTCGATTGTCATGTGTCGACAGTTGTGGAACCGGTACTGATAGTCCTGCAATCCGCCGGTGATCTGATACCATTCGGCGCCATTGACGGTACCGTGATGAAATCCCGAGGTGTTGTTCGCATAAAGCGGCGCATTATGCACGGCATAAGAATCGGCGGCGGCGATGAACCATTTTTTATCCGGCTGAAGCGGATAGACGGTCAGCGCACTACCATCGAGATCGCTGTCGAGCGGATAGTTGACAACGGTGGCACCGGTGTGGAAATTGAGTGCCAGCATTGGTTTGACGGCATGCGTCCATGCCATCATGACTTGGGTTTCGACAGCACGTCCGGTCGGAGAATCAAGTGAATCCCACACACCGCCAGTGAGTGGAGTTTTGCACGGGAAATTGCGATTGATGTCAATTCCTGCGGCATTCCCCCGGGTATTGGTAGTATAGCCGTCGGGATTAAACAACGGTAGGAGATAGACACGGCACTCGGAAAGCATTCGTGCCAGTCGGGGGTCGACATTGGAGGAATCGAGCAGCCAATTGGCAAAGTTGATCAGGATCGGAGTGCCGGGCTTTTCATTGCCATGCACGGTACTAATCAGCATGATCGCCGGTTTATTGTTGAAATCGGGTGAACTGATGTTGTTGCCGATTGTGATTGCGACCAGTGGGCGGTGGCTCCCGGAAAAGCCGATGGTATCGACGTGCGTCGACTGCGGGTGTCGGAGGTTGATTGCCCGAAGTGAATCGACGATTTGCGGAATGGTCGGGTAAGCGGTCCACTCATCCTCCGTGGGGGTCGGGAGGGGAGCAGGGATCGGGATGATACCGGCAGCTTGGAGGTTCGCTAGTCCGGTCGGGGTCGCCCAGACCACCGCTTCGTCATAACTCGTGGATTCATCTAGGATAATTCCGGCAATATTGCGTTCGAGACCGACCAAGGTCTTATGGTCGATTTTAAACCGGTAGCGCTGTGCATCGTTCAAATTAACAGTTACCGGAGCCGCCAGCGATGATGCCGCTAATAGACCGATTGCCAGCGCCCAGCGCAGTTGCCGCCACAACGCGGCGAAACTCGTACGTATCATTATCGGACCTCCCAGTCTCACGAATTCCCGGTTTGTTCTTGGAAACTTTCGTGAAAAAACCTTTTTTTCAAAATACAATTGTGCGGATGGTGTCTGCAATCCTATTTTATGAGAGTTGTAGATACTCTAATCCGAACTCGAATCCAGGAGACCACGAAATGAACATGATATCCACCAGCAAACAGGGCAACGTGATGGTGATTGCACTCGCCGGCAAATGGATGGGTGGCAACGAAAATCAGCAATTGCTCGATTTGATTCGCGGCGAATTGATGCACGGCAGTAATCACTTGGTACTTGATTTGCTGCAAGTGCAGTGGATGAATTCCACCGGTATCGGTGCACTCGCCGGCGCTTTGACGTCGACTCGCTCGGCTGGCGCGACGATGGCGCTGACGCGGGTTCCCGCCGATATTCAGGAACTGCTCGACATCAGCCATCTTTCGTCGGTATTCACGATCTGCAAAACGATGGAAGAGGCGCTGCAGGCGGTCAAGTAAACAGGTATCGCATGAAGACAGCGGGGCGTATGATTTGCGCCCCGTTTTTTCTTTGCATTGTTTTTTGTTGGTGGCGCAGACCTCCGAGTCTGCGATCCTCTTGTGTCCAATATTCTCTTGGTCGTCTGTGAATCCTGAATCGAATCTATTTGCGCATATTTGGTGGCTCGCGTTGCTCATCGGTGGCGTGCTGGGAACTGCAGCATTCCGCTTGAAAGCGGTGACACCGGGTGGTGCAGTGGTAGGTGCGATCGTCGCGGTAGTGATGATGTTTGCCGGAGGATTGCCGCTACTCGGATTGCTCGCGCTGTTTGTCGCTACTGGCGGGGTATTGTCGCAGTTACCGAACCGAAACAACACGCAAGCCGCGGATCAACACGGTGCGCGGACAGCTTGGCAAGTGGCGGCAACGACTGGTGCGGCGGGGGTTTGCGCGCTACTCTTGTCGCTGCCGATCGTCACCGATCCGATGATTCTGCGCGGGTTGTTGGCGGGACTGGTGGCATCGCTGACGACAGCATTTTCCGATACGATTTCGGCGGAACTCGGGAGTCGTTACGGTGGTACACCGCGCTGGCTGCTGTTCGGGAAGCGGCTGGAAGCGGGGATGAGCGGGGGCGTGACGCTGTTCGGACTCGCAATCGGTGGTGTTGCGGCGGTGCTGTTTGCATGGTGTGCGGTACAATGGAAAATCCTTCCGCCGGGCTCGGAACGACTGTTGTCACTGCTCGGATTTGGCGGAAATTTACTCGACTCACTGCTTGGTGCGACGGTTCAGGCGACGTATCGCTGTCCGAAGTGCAGGTTGATTAGCGAGCGCCGACGGCACTGCGACACGATCGGCGAGCGGATCCACGGACTGCCACTCAGCAATGCGGGAGTCAATTTGGTGTGTACGGTGGTGGTGGTGATTCTATTACAATGTCACTTGAAATTCTAAACATACTGATAGGTGTCACTATGGAACAGAAAGAGCACGAAGAATCCGTAAAAAAAGAACAGAATAAGCAATGGATGATGACATCGATTTTATTTTTTGTGGTTATGTTCCTGTTTAGCGAATGCTATTTTTTAAGTGCAGGATGGTTTGTTCTGCTTCTCGATCAATTCTGGAATCGCCATCTCGAAAAGCAGAAACGTTCAGGGAAGGTGGTTGCTGGCGGAAAACTGATTCATTGGGGTTTAATTGTTGTGTTTGGTATCCTGTTCGTGATTGAGGTAGTCTTATGGAGAAGAAAATAGTAATTCACTGAAGTGGTAATTTATTTTGCCGAGACACCGGAAGGGGATGTGTTCTGGTTGTGCAAGGAACATGCTCTCGAATATAAGAGATCGGTGAAAAAGATAAAAAAGAGTAGGTTGCCACACTACGCTGCGTTTAGTTCGCAACGACAGAACAGGATACAATAATAACGCCCAATCGGAGTTGGGCAATACTGCTTAATAATAGACACAAGATACGGGCGGTTCGCGAACCGCCCCTACCAAAAAGAAAAAGATCGGGCGACCGCGGATGGTCGCCCAAATTATAGTTGATGCTGTGAATTACTTTCGCGAGGGTAGCGGGTCTATTCGTCCATCTTCCAGCAATCCCCAACGATAATGAATGGGATGTGGTGGCGCGTCGAGCGCATCGGATGCGGAAATCACAATCCCGGAACGGACACGATAGCAGGTGAATGGCGTCGCCGGCGCCGTGGTAGTGTAAGTCGTATCGGAGAGCGTCGTCAGGGTATTCCAATTCGAATTGGTGTAAGTGAGTGAGTCGACGAGCTGTCGCTCGATCCGGTAGCTCACCGGCACCAGCAGCGGATTCCCCGCGCTATCTACATGCACCCCATTCCAACTCAAACGCACCGTATCGGATGTTACCGCCGGCAAGGAAATCGATAATGCCGACGGCAGTGCCGGTGGATAGCGACTCACGACATTCAGCGTCAACGGTACATTAAACGGCGCATTCCCGGCATTCCCCGTAAAAGTCAGCGTACCAGTCAGCAACGTGCCGGGAGAAAAAGTCCGGGCATCCCACGTGAAGGCGATATTGCTGCTGTTGCCCGGTGCGAGTGAAAATGACTGCGAATACCACTTCGCAAACGGAGCCGACGGTGTAAACAGAATCGCGAAATTCGATGATACGGCGGTATTATTCACCACATTCAAGTACTTCGTGCGGCTGGCATTCTGCAAACCCACCGTCGCCGACGGGAGACTTAATATCGACATCGTGCGATACTGAAACAGAATCGAACCATCGGGATAAAGCACCGTCTCGAAGGTCAGCGACGATCCGGAATCGGCAACCGACTTGACATTCGACCAACCAAAAATCATACGTGGCGTGATGTTATCGGTGACGATATAAGTCGCTCCCGAACCGATGACATTGAGATCGTCCCAATAGGGCGCAATGAGTGTATTGAAGGTGGTCGACGGCAGCGACGCATTGGCATACGCCGAACCACCGTAGTTATCGAAGGCAAGCCACCCGTTGGTGCTGAACCATGCTTGTGTATAAGAATGTCCGTAAAATGGGAACGTGAATGGCAATGAGTACGGACCGCTGAGTACATCATCGCCCGTCGGACCAGCCGCACCGGATGTCGGATCGATCCAATCGAATACAGGACCACCGGCATCGTTCGACGTCTGATACAAGTAGGTCCAACCGGTATCGGGCAGCGTCGCCGATAGTGTCGCGCCACCGGTATTGGTGAGTGTAACGGTTTGACGCAAGGTATCGCCGGCAAATAGCGTTGCCGAGAGCGGATTCGGTGAAACTGAAATCAGCGCCGGCAGGGATATTGAAAAATTCGCATTGGAAGTATCGCCGATTGCCGGATTCGCCACATTCAGAATTCGGATGCGCGCTGAAGCCGTGATCGGTGTCGTGACGAGCCACGTATATCGACCGGAATTCGGCGTCGATGCGGCAATCGTCTCCCAAATTCCCGACGGATAATTGCGATCGATTTCAATCGCGACATTCGCTACACCGGTTTGAGTTGACCAATAGATCTCGCGCGTGAAGTTGGATTGCCAAGCCTCCCCGCCGTTGGGATATGTCACCAGCAGCGGCGTCGCAATCACGGATCGAACAGAGGAATCGGCATTGACCAATCCGCTGCCAAGGCGTCCGGCATATGTCGGATTGATCGCATCGACATTGGTCGAAGTCCGCTTCAGCAGTGCCAACAGGGTATCTGCCGACATAGTGGGGCGGCGCGACAACGTCAGCGCTCCGACAGCAGCCGCCATCGGTGACGCCATCGATGTGCCGGACATCGTCGCGTAATCGGCGGCGTGATAACTATTGTTTGCTTGCGTCGACCAGATACCATTACCGGGAGCGGCAAGATCGACCCACGTGCCGTAACTCGACGATGAGGAGCGGATGTTTCCCGTTCCCAAATTCGCAACGGCAACGACGCTATCGAGTGCGGCAGGATAAACTCTCGTGGAATTATTGCTATTCCCTGCCGCCGCAAACACCAGGCAATTGTGGCTTCGCGCATAGGTAACCGCCGTTTGATAGAGCGCGGTGGTGCTCGAACCACCGGTGCTGATACTGATGATGCGCGCACCGCGATCGATCGCATATTGAATTGCGGCAATAAAATCGTCGTCGAAGCCGCCACCCCGCAACGCTCCGCCACTGATATAGGCAAAGCTCGCTTTCACACAGATCGTCTTGATGTTGAAACTCACCGATGCAACACCGACGCCGTTGTTGGTGCGGGCGGCGAGGATGCCGCAAACATGGGTACCGTGCCCGTTTACATCGACCGGATTGCCATTGCGCGGTCCGAGGATCTCGCCGGTAGCAATCGTATCGCCTGTCATCGGGATGTAGGAGACAAAATTGTATCCGATGACATCGTCGATGTAACCGTTACCGTCGTTGTCGATGCCGTCGATGTCGGCTGCCGTGTACCGACCGTCGTGATTGATGTCCTCCAGTGGATTTACTGCGATATTGGGATAGAGATCGGGGTGATTGTAATTGACGCCGGTATCGATCGTGAGTGCGAGCAGCGTGCTGTCGCCGCGTTGCGTATCCCATGCCTGCCGGGCATGACAGGAATCGAGTCCCCAGGAATTGCGGCTGCTGAGTGCCCAATCGTTCGGTTGAAAACAGATTTCGCGGAAATAGAATGGTGCGGCATCTTCGATGGCAGGGAGCGATTTCAGTTCGGTAGCGAGTTGTTCGGGATCGATCGCATTGGAAATTTTACTGCCAATGAAACGATAGTCGCGCTCCATACCGAGCTTTAAAAAAATGGGATCGGACAGCGCGGTTTCATGATGCCGGAAAACCGGTTCCAGTTGCGTGACGCCGTAACGGCGCATGGCATCGTCTAGTTGCTTGTCACCGGTCGGATAGGGAATCACATCGAGGTCGGCTTTGGAAAGCGACTGGTAGAGCGCAGCATCGAGCCGGATCCAGATCCGGTCCGGTTTCGCGATTGGAATTGCCCAGAGCGAAGTATGAAACAGCAAGATGATAACCGGGATCAGCCAACCTGATAAAAAATATTTCCGAACATTCATGAATTCTCCCCAACCGACACCAACGTCGGCAAACGCACTATACACGGTACGATTTTCGTACTGCACAGTCTAGCCGAGAAGTCAATTCCCGCAAGATCGGTTGTGATGCAACCGGCAATGATCGAACCAATGGTGCGAATATTATGCTTTTTTGAAGATAACAATAATTCGTCTTTGTGTGGTAATTTCGCAGATAAAGCGGCAATATCCACTTGCAATACCTGTTTGTTATAGTTTACCTTATTCGTAATATATGCTCGAATAATACGAGCTATGACGCGTTTGATTTACCACATTTGTTTGATTTTATGCACGATAACCACGAATGGTAGCGTTGACAATGCTTACTCAAGATTTTTACGATCAGTTGGAACAGATTCTAATTACCGATCCGGGTGCGCGCGGAGTTGCCAGTTTGCTCTGTCCGGGCGATTTGGCACGGAGTTGTGCGCAATTGAAGAGTGCGAATCGACTCGGTATCATTACCGGATTTCCAGTCGGTGCAGCGCTCGCCTGCGAAACCGACGGTCCGCTCGGTGCTCTGGAACTGGCGTTGGCGTGGCAACGATTGGAGCGGACAGCGACAATTGTCTGCGATCAATTTTCACGATCGCTGTTCGAAGTGCTTCAAACGCAGTTACGAATACCGTTTGAATTGGTTGATTGGCGCGAGTTTCGAATCGATCAAGTCGATCATCTGGTCGCGATCGAGCGGGTCGGTCCGGCTATGGATGGGATCTGCTATGCAATGAGTGGCGATGCTGTCACCGACCAGTATTATTCGCTGGAATCGTGTTTCGAGGCTGCGCGGGCTGCGGGAATCAACACTACCGGCATTGGCGATGGTGGAAATGAAATCGGGATGGGCAAATTGAATCCCGAAGCGATCGAGCAGAGTATTGCACACGGTGCGCGCATTGCCTGTCGGGTACCCACCGATCATTTGATTGTCGCAGGCATATCGAATTGGGGCGTGTGGGGCGTGTTGGCGGGATTGACCGTGGAATTGAAGCGATCGCTCTTGCCCGATCGCGAACTGGAGCAACTGCTTCTGCGAGAAATGATCGAATGCGGTGCAATCGATGGTCGAACGTTGCAATCGACAGAGTCGGTCGATGGTTTTACCTTGGATCAACAACAACCGATTCGCATGCAGATCGAGGAATTGATTCGCGAGTATTGTTGACAGAATTAGCAGGAAGATAAACGGGAGAGCACGGGAATGGAACACAAACGCGATAACAAAGGGCTAGGCGAACACATCCGGCAGATGCGGGAAGAGCGCGGATTGTCGCAACAGGAACTCGCTGAACGCGCGATGGTGACGCGCCCCTATATCTCGAATCTGGAGCGGGGACAAAGTTCACCGACAGTAGATTTGATCGTTCGATTCGCCAAAGCGATGGATTGCAAACCGAGCGATTTGCTATCGAGTTACGAACCGGGCACTACCGAAGCGCACGCAGAACCGGGTTATGGCACGTATCCGGAACTCAATGAACTGCTGCACGACGAGGAAGCGCGGATTCTATACAATATCTCGCCGGATGAAATCGAGGTGTTGAAATCGGTACGATTTCTACGCCAGGATTTTCAACCGTCGAAAAAATTCTTTCTCGATGTGTTGCTCGATCTGCGTCGACGCCGCAACCGGACTCATTGATGAGCTGGCGTCTGGTCGCAGTCGAAGCACTGTATTCGGCGGTTGTCGACGAATTGACCCGCGCGCAATCTGAGCGCAAGCGCTGCACGATCGTCGTTCCCGATCGAACGATGCGCGAGCGGGTGTTGCGGTTTTTGCTCGCCAGTCCCGGCAGAAGTTTGATCGGTGTCGAAATTGTCACACTGAACGCGTTAATCGAACGGTTCCAACTCACCATTCAAAAAACTCCAACTGAAATTGCACTGCTGAAACTGCGCCGGTGGTTACGCAATCTGCCGGACGGACATCCGCTGGCTCTATTACGAATTCATAATAGTGGTGCACGAACCTTGCTGAGTGCCGCCGAAGAGTTACTGGAAGCGGATGTCAAACAAGTCCCGGCGGGCATCGACGAACCGCTGCAATCGACGGCGAAGACACTACTCGAATTAAGAACATTCGCGGAATCGATCGGGATCGGGTACCGCGCCCGGCGCTTCCGTGAAGCGGCACGTATCTTGGCACAATCGCAACCATCCGACCTCGATCCGATCTATTCCGGTAATATGATTTTTGCCGGATTCTACGATTTTGCACCATCGCAAATCGATTATTTTGTCGCGCTGGTTCAATTTCTCAAACGTAACAACTTGCAACTTCACTTTCTGCTGCCGACTTCCCGAAGCGACTATGCCGAATATTCCCGGCGGATGATGCCGCTGCTACAACATCTATTCGGAGATGCAGCAAGCGATTCGATTTCGTCGGATCGCATCGTGGAACGTCTGTCGGGGCAACCGCTCGCAACCGGATGCCATACCGTGGTTGCCGGCGATGAAGCAGGTGAGATCGATGCATTGCTCCGCTATAGTGTAAAGCTGGCAATGGTAGAGGGCATTCCTTTCCATGAACAGGCAATTGTCCTTGCCACCACCGATCCATATTTGGAAGTCTTGCGGGAGTACTCCGAGCGGGTTGAAGTACCATTGCAATTTCTCGAAGGTGAATCGTTTCTCCGCACCGGAATTGGTCGGCGCAGTCAGTTGTTGTGGGAATGGTTTGCCGATCCGGAACGTCCCGAAACAGTGGGCGGAATGCTGCGTGCAATCGGTTGTGCGATGTCGACTGAGCAACTGAATAAAATATTGAATGAATCATATCTCGGTAAAAGCACGGCGATACCCGATCGACTGGAACGACTGTCAAAGCGCATGCCGCTGGCGGAAGCACAGTCGATTCTGGCAGTCAAGGGAATATTCGCGACCGATTCGCTCGATCGAAAAATCGATTTATTATTAAGTGCATCGGCGAAATGGTGGCGTAGAGACGACTGCCAGTCGCCATGCGAACGCGAAGCACTCGAAATTTTTACGTCCACTCTTCTAACTTCGAAAAGCTGGATCGTCGAAGAACCGCGGCTAGCCTTCGGCGAGTGGTTGTCGCTGGTACGATCGGCATTGGCAAAGGCGCAAATATCGAACAATAACCAGCCCGGTGGTGTGTTGGTCGGATCGATCCATGCGTTGCGTGGTGCGCTGTTCCGGGTAGTGTTAGCGCCAGGTGGTGGCATTGGGATTTCCGGAGTTGTCGATAGTCCAATTTTACCGGAAATATTGCGCACTGCCTGGAATCGGCAACACCGTTTTCCGATTTTCGGAACTGGTTCCGATCGCGAAGACGAAGCGTCATGGCTATTTGCGATGGCGGTTGCGCAAGGCGACCGCATCGTTATCAGCCGGAATCGATTTCAACTTGGCAGCGGTCGCGAACAACCGGAATCGCCTCACTATTCCGATTTCCAGAAATCGATCGGTGAACAGGAACATACCGAAATTGTCGAGCGAATCGATTTGTTGAAATCAGTCGCACTCTCGCAAAAAGAAATTCTGATCAGTCGCTGTCATTCAATTGCCGCCGATTGCATGATAGCGTTACCCCCATCGGTACCGATTCCACCTCTGGTTGCAGTCGATCAATGGGGAAATATCTCACCGACTGAAATCGGCGAAACCGAGATTACTCGACTGCGTTCGGTACAGTCATTCGAAGATTTTCTCAGTTGTCCGTTGCGAGGATTTTTCCGCTATCTGCTACCATTGCAACTGGTGGATCGCGACGACCGTTACGATCGGCAAGTGGGATCGGTGGTACACAAGATTCTGGAGAATTGGCGTGGTGAAGCGGCACAAGCCGATGCGGCAGATTGGGAACAGTGCATCGCACAGGCACTCGATCAGGAACACATTCCCGATGCGAAACGCGACCCGATCGAACGCGCGCTGATTCACAGGACTGTTCGAACGCGACTGGAAACATGGCGGAAATTGTGTGATGAATTTACCGAGCGACCGGTCGGTCAAGAAGTGGAAAAGGAGTTTGCACGCGATAAAGTCGCACAACAAGTAGTGTTGGACAATGCGACGATTCATTTTCGCGGTCGCGTCGATTTAGTACAAACGCTGATGCTTGACGGCGATGCCAAGCGATTGCGCATTATCGATTACAAGACGGGTAGATTGCCACCACCGAAAGAATTGACATTTTCCGCGACTCGAATTCTGCAAGGACCGCTGTACAAGCTGGCAGCCGAAGCAGCAGACTGGGGCAGTGTCGATGAAGTTGCCTGGATGTATTTGAATCCGCACAAACCGGGAAATGTCCGCTGTAGCGGAATTGAGTTGCAGATGTTGTGCGAACAGGCAAGTGAATTGCTGGTTGGGATTGTCGACGGAATTCGCAGCGGCAATTTCGCACCGACACCACAACCGATGCCTGCACATGGCATGTTGAAAGAGGAGTGCGATCGTTGTCCATTTGCGACAGTCTGCGGCGAACGCGTACTCGAACCGGATGCAATCGATGAGGCGCGGATTGCATCGCTGACCGGAATCCAATTTCGGTTAACTGCTTCGAGAAAACCGGTTGCGGAGGGTACCGATGAATAGGCTACCCGATCTTGCCGAACGCGAACGCGCAACTGCTACGCCACCACAGACGATTTGGCTTTCTGCCGGTGCCGGTGCCGGAAAAACCGAAGTACTCGTGACCCGCATTGCGAATATGATTGCATCGGGAATCGATCCGGCATCCATTGTCGCGATCACATTTACCGAAAAAGCGGCAGGCGAATTGAAGAAGCGGGTGATAGCCCGATTGCGCGCACGTGCGACCGATACGGATACTGCACCGATTTCGCCGGAACAGATTCGGTCGGTACGACGGATGTTTGTCGGTACAATTCACTCTTTCGCGTTGCATCTGATCAAACAAGCACCGCTCACGGCAAGTATCGATCCGGAATTGCAAGTAATCGATGATCTGGAATTGTCACGCCGGTTGGCAGCGGTCGTGAACGAGTGGCGACATCGCGAAGACGTTACTACGCTGCATGTCGATGCGATATCCGTCGATGCGATCACACGGAATTTATGCAACAGTATTGCCGATCATGCGGTTGAATTGAACTGTATTGAATTCGATGCTCCCCCGACGGACTGTGAAATTCAACAATCGTTTGAATCTGTCGAGCAGCTTGTATCGTCCATTCGAAATTGCCTGCGTCAGTGCAGCGATGTGCGTGACAAACTAGCGCAACGAATGCAACTTGGACTCGATGGATGGACGACATTGCAGCTATCGGCAACCGAGAATTCCACCGAGTATCTGGTCGACATTCAGGAGTGGTTAAGTACCTTTGCGCTCACTGGAACCGGCGCGGTTCGCAGCTTCAAGAAAACTGGTGCGAAAAGTAGTTGGATCGATCCCGACACACTTACTCGAGCTAGAGAGCTGATCGCAGGTTGGATCGATGCGGCATTGCAGTGGCGAAATCTGCTCGCGGCGCGGGAGGCGGGACGCTGGGAACGACCGCTGCAGGATTTATCGGAGCGATTTCGAACAGCGCTGCTGGCAAACGGCGAGGCGCGCTTCGACGATTTAATCGAATTGGCAATTGCATTTCTGTCCAATCCAGATGCTACTCCTCATGCTCCGATTCGGTTTCAACATCTTCATCTCGACGAAGCACAGGACAGCGATCCACGGCAAGTGGCGCTGTGGGAAGCCGTCGCGGCGCAACATACTCCGAACGAACGTACGCTGTTTGTGGTGGGTGACAGCAATCAATCGATCTACGGGTTTCGCAATGCCGATGTCACACAATTTCGCGATCGATTGCACGACGCTTTACAGCAGGAAAATGTCGAGGCAATTTCGCAACTGTCGGCGAATTTCCGTTCGACGAAAACGCTGATCGATTTTTTCAATCGACTGTTTGCCCAAATCTTTGACGCGAATCCGCCAGTGATGGTGGCTCCGAACGACGACGATAAATCGACGGCGAAAACCGGAATTGTCTTGCTACAAGGACCAGCCGAGGAGTCGTATTCCGCCGACGAAGGTACGCGAAACACCGCACAAGCGGTTGCCGCGTATCTGGCACACTGCCGCGACAAGGGTACGTTGCCAATCGATTCGAAAGGTGCCGTGAATTGGTCGGAAATTGCGCTGCTGTTGCCGACATCCAGTGCGGCGGCGACGTATGAAAAGGCGTTTCGCAGTTATCGAATTCCGTTCATCAATCAATTGAATCGCGGATTTTTCGATGACGATTTAATTCGCGATGCGATCAATGCATTAGCGGTAATTGCCGATCCGAGCGATGGAGTCGCGTTACTGGGAGCACTGCGCGGTGCGTTGTTCGCGGTACCCGACAAGGAACTGTGGTGGTGGCGCAAGTCGCTGGAAACGAGCAATCTTGCAAACGACACGGTTCGGATGATGCAATTGGAACCAGCGCCGGATGGGGCACCGGCATTGTTGCGGAATGCACTCGCGCTGCTATCGGAGTTGGCGCGGCAATCATTCGAACGGAGTCCAATATCGATTGCACAGGAGTTATTCGATCGCACTGGAATCGTGTTGGCGAGTTGGCGCGATGGTGGTCCGGCGATGCGCGCGAAGCTCGACGGATTGCTCACGCTCTTGCGGCGAATGCCGGTCGGAACATCGTTACTGGCGGCGTCGGAGCAGTTGCGACAGTTAGTGAACGATGCGCAACGCTTGTCGTCACCGGCGATACCGGAAGAGTCGGCAGTGCGGATGATGACGGTGCATGGCGCAAAAGGATTGGAATTCGAGTGGGTTTTCGTTCACGGTGCGCCGTATTGGGGCGATCCGGGCGAGAAGCGGACACCGATGATTCTGAATCACCCCGTGACCGGAAAAACGCAACTCAATTTTAATGAGTGGTACCGCACGCTGCAATTCGGCGATGCGCTGAGCAGTTATCGCGAACGCGAGCAGGAGGAGCGAAAGCGGCTGTTCTATGTCGCTTGTACTCGCGCAAAGCAACGGTTAATTCTGCCACTCTTGCCGCGAAAGAAGAGTAGCAGTCTCGATTTTTCCGAAGCTGTCCGCAATGCCATCGCTGCTGAGACATCCGAATGCATTGACTGGCGCACACTTCCAGCCGCAGGCGCTTTAACGACGAGTGAATTGCCGGATACCGAGATTTGCTATCCGGAACCATTGCGCTTCAGTAAGCCGTTGTCACTAATGTCGGCAACCGCAGTGACCCATGACGAAGCGACATTCACCCAAAGTCTGCAACCGGGTGAAGAAACCGATTTAGGCAGAATATTTGGTACTGCAATTCACGAAGTATTGGCGCGAGTGGATCGTTCTTCCACCGATGAGCAAATCGCGCAAATCGTTGCTCGGCAATTGACGTTGCTTGACGCTGAGCAATTAACTTCGACGATACGGCAGGAGTGGTCGACGCGTATCGGGCAGATGACACACCAGTGGCTCGATTCGGAACTTGCGCAACAAGTGTACATCAGTGATTTTCAAGTCGAGTATCCGCTGCTCTATCATTCCGGCGAGGCGCTGGTGAGTGGTCGAATCGATTTGCTGGCGCAGATCGGCAGAGAGTGGATAGTAATCGATTTCAAGAGCGATGCGGTAACCGATCCGCAAATTCTGGTCGAGCGATACAGTGCGCAGTTGCAACTTTATTGCCAAGCGGTACGCAATGCCACAGGTTTACTGGCACGCGGTGTGATTTGGTCACTTGTGCTCGGGTGTGCGATTGAAATTGGCGATCGTGCATAGTGCACCTGCAGAGAAAGAGAAATATAAAACGCAGGCTGAAACTTCCGGCTACAAATTACGAGAATGTGATTATTATGAGCAGATGCGGCGAGTTGAATTCAGGGAAACTATACATGCGAAAGAATGTGCATATCGGGATCGCACTAGCGATATTGTTCATACTGGCAACTATCACTTCGGCGCAAAATAAAACATCACCTGCACCGATTCCTACTAAGGTGAAGGAACCGCCGAAGTGGTTCAATTTTACCGAGAACAAAGGGCAGTGGGATCCACATGTCCTGTTCAAATGCATCGGTCACAACGGTATGACATGGTTCCTCGAACGCGAAGGGATCACGATGGTGACGATGACTCGCGACACCACCAAGCCACCGATCGAAGACCCGATGGCACGTGGCGGCATGGCGGGGCGATTCCCGCCGCGCTATCCGATGAAAGGGCACGTCCTCAAATTCAAATTCGTGAAGAGTGCGCAACAACTTGCTGCCGAAAAATCGACTTCTAAAATTTTAATGGAGTCGGACAAGAGTGTCCGACCTCCGAACTTGAATGATACCAGCAATTCAGCGATAACATTTTCCATCGATTCCGATCTGCAATTCGTCGAACCGGATAGCTTCAAAGATATGTCGCCGGCACAGATCGAGCGGCAGCAACTGGTTGACTGGTACCGAAAGCATCTCGCGCAGGATCCGTATGACACGGTGGTGGATCGGTCGAAGTATACCACACCGGAAGCGGTTGTAACGAGCGGCAAATTATCATGGAAGAATAACTATTTTATCGGTAAGGATTCCACGAAGTGGGCACCGCATTGTCGTAATTACACTGGTTTGACGTATCGCAATGTCTGGCCCGGGATCGATGTCGAGTGGCATGAGCAAAATGGTTCGTTGAAATTCGATTTCGTGGTGCAACCGGGTGCCGATCCGAAACAGATTCTAATTAATGTCGATGGTTTGGAAGGGGCGATGGAAGCGACGAAACCGGATCAGGAAATTTCGCCGCAATCCATTTCGACCGGGAAAGAGCTTTCGCTGCCGACTTCGCTGGGCGATCTGCGGACGGCGTTGCCCGGAGCTTACCAGATTTCTGACAATGGTGTGAAGACCGAAGTCGAGGCGCGCTTCGAGTTGAAGAATGCGAAACAATTTGGGATTGCTCTGCCGCACGGCTACAATCCGAAGGAGCTATTGCGGATCGATCCTATCGTGTATTCGACATGTAATCCGTAGAACTTGTTCTGACCACCGTTTGTATCAGTAATTGTTTTCATGTGGCGCGGAATTTATTCCGACTCTTCTTGTATCTTTTTTGGTAGCGGACTTATGGCTGTTCATTCTTTATCTATACATCTTTGGTAGGGGCGGTTCGCGAACCGCCCGTGTCTGGTGCATAAGCCCCAGTAGGGCTAATGGCAACCGCGAAGCGCTCAGTGAAGGTAAAACGCCCGCATCTTTTAATTCAATATTTTAATTTTCGTATTCTGCCAATTCAACTGTTACGGGCGGTTCGCGAACCGCCCCTACCATGACACACTGATTTGTCGCTTCGGTCTTCCATCTGCAATTCTTGAAAAATGAAACAGAGAATGAACTAAAGTCCAACGCTTCAGCGAAGTTTATCTATTTAGTTAAAACCATTAGTCCGCTTTCTGTTTCCGTATCTGTTTTCTTTGTAGCCGCAGGCTTTAGACTGCGTTTCCTATTTATTAAAATTTGTTTTTTTTTTGCTCAAATCGAAAATCAATTGCAGATACTAAAGAAGAAGGATCAACCGATGAACAGAGTGGGTTGCCACATGCGCCGAACGGCGCATTCGCAACGACAAAATTAAAAAAAAATGCGGGCGGGCGTGGGAGCCCGCCCCTACTAAAAAAATGGGTGGTGGGAAAAGAAGAAAAGATACAAGAGCCGATTCGGAGATCGGCAGTACTACAGGATACAAGAAAAAAAACGGGCGGATGCGGGGATCCGCCCCTACTGAAAAGATAGGTCTTGGGAGATAGGGATTGGGAAAAGAAGAAAAGATACAAGAGCCGATTCGGAGATCGGCAGTACTGCAGGATACAAGATAAAAATGTAACAAGAACGGGAGACCGCGGAGGGTCTCCCCTACTGGAAATAAAACATACGGGCGGGCATGGGAGCCCGCACCTACTGAAAATTAATATTTGCGACCCTCTTCGCGTTCGAGGAGATTGACCATCGTCCAGAACTGACTCCCCTCTTCCGGTTTGACATTCTTCGCATACTTCACGACCTCGAATGCCTCGGATCGATACCCCTGTTTGAACAGGAAAATTGCGCGCTGGAGCAGACTGGTCGCGACCTTCTCACGAATACGATAATCGATCCGGGTACCCGCCGGATTCTCATACAAGGCATCGATCTTCAGCCCTTCGATTTCGGCGACGTAATTCACATTCGAAGTCTGTACCCGTGAAAACAGCAGCAGCGGCACGGTAAACAACGGAATCCCGTTCAAACCGCGAGCCGGTGGCTGCACATCGTACGTGAAACAGACGGCAGAACCGGCGATATTGTTCACCATCAACGACCAAATCGCACGGCGGTAAAGTTGCTCGAGCGTCTCCGACGAAATCTCTTCCTTGCGTTCGAATTTTCGCAACGCCGGAATCAAATCATTCAATTCATTCAGACTGCCACGACAAAAATGTGGATATCGTTTCATCAAACTTTCGATGTACCACGAACGTCGCATCAATTCAATATCGATCACCGCGACATCGCTGCGATACCCCTGTGCAATGAGTCCCTGCAATGGTCCGACCACAATTTCCCAATCGGAACTGAACAACACGCACGGCGCGGGAAGCTGCGCCAGCAGGGCATTTGCGTACGTCATCTGCCGGCGATCCTCAGCGCGGGTATCGGCGGGATACTGCCACCACCCCAGCAACAGCACCGCCACACCCAACACGGCAGGTGCCAGCCACCACTGCTTGATCCGCTCCAGTGGCAATTTGTTCGCCGCATAGCAACCGAGCCAAATCGAAATTAAATATACCGGAAGATAATAAGTGTCAAGATCGGGAATGCGATATCCGGAAATCATGATGACCGGAAACACCAACATACTGAGGATCCAGAAGCCCCGCCGCCAATCGTCGCGGAACAGGAAATAGAGTCCGGCTAGCGCCAAAATGCCCATGCGCGGCGCCCACGTCTTGAGGAAATCGATCAAATTATCTTGCCATACCTGACTCGATTCGAAGAGCCAGACACGATACTGCCAGCCGGAAACGTGGCGCCACCAGCCATCGATCGAAGTGAAATCGCCCCACGTATACGGCGGGTGTCCGGTCAATTGCCGGAGCGGTAATATCAGATGAGAAGTGATCGGAATCAGTGCCGCAAAAATGGGAATCGGACTCAACAATTGTCGGCGACTATCGGTTTTGAGCAACAATCCCAGCCAGAGTGGGAGCAGGAGATAGCCGGAGGAAAGGTGCGTGACGGCAGCCAGCCCGCTGAAGAGACCGAAATGAATCGCGGCGCGTCGATTTCCGTTCCAGACCCGGAACCCCGACCAGAGCGCACCGGCTAGAAAAAATAGATTGAAGGCATATACTTCGGGACGAATCGCGCTATTCCAGACTAGTGCCGTGATCGGATACAGTAGCACCAACCACCAACCATCACGGTCTTTCGACTCGTCTTTCGCTGCCCACGCCAGAAAGAAGAAGCTCGCAGTTGCCGCCAACGCCGAAAGGATCGAAAGTGCTTTAATCGTATCGATCGGAAGCATCGCGAACAGACGTGCAACCAGCAAATAAATCGGATATCCGGTCGGATGCGGGATGCCGAATGTCTTGGCGCAACCGATGAATTCGCCCACGTCGATGGGTGGTAAACCTGACGTTAATGTACGCAAATACAATAGAAGCGTGATGCCAGTGAGCCGCCAAAGTGTTTTCACTTTTCCTCCAATCAGATTTCGAATAAGGTAAGATCGTTGATGCGTTCGAGCAACTCGGTTAAAACGCTTTCAGAACCGCCGTCAAACGGTTATCTTTCTGGGTTAGACGTTCCGCGGGAGCAGTCCCGTATCGGATTCGCGGTACATTTATCGCCCAATTAGTATTGTACGTAGTTGATTATAAGAGAGTTCCCATTGAACGATGATCCTGAGAAAGTGGATAAAATCCGGCTGACCGGGTTTTCCGATTGTGCCGGTTGAGCGGCTAAAATTGGTCCGGCGGAGCTGGGTCTAATTTTGCAGCATATCGAGACGATCGAAGATCCCCGTGTCTTGGTCGGGCTTTCGGCATTAGACGATGCCGGCGTGATTCGCACGCCCGGTGGCGACCTACTCGTTCAAACCGTGGATTTTTTTACACCGATCGTCGACGATCCGGTTATTTTCGGTATGGCTGCCGCAGCAAATTCGTTATCCGATGTCTATGCGATGGGTGGTACGCCGCTCAGTGCACTGAGTGTCGCCTGTTTCCCGGATGGAAAAATTCCACCGGAAATTTTAGCAGAAATTGTTCGCGGTGCGCAAATCAAACTGAAAGAAGCGAATTGCGTGCTGCTCGGTGGGCATACCGTGCGCGATCGCGAAGTGAAATTCGGATTTTCGGTAACCGGTATCGTGCAGCCGGAACATTTGATGACCAAGAGCGGCGCGTGTGACGGCGATTGGTTGATTTTAACGAAGGCGATCGGTACAGGGGTATTGGCAACAGCGTGTAAAAAAGACAAGTTGAGAGCCGAAGGATTGGAAGCGCTGCATACCTCACTCGTGCGACTGAATGCCTCGGCTGCTCATGCGGCTTGCGCGACGGGCGTTCGTGCGGCAACCGATGTGACCGGATTCGGGCTGATCGGTCATGCTTTCGAGATTGCGAAAAATTCCGGACTATCGCTGATGATTTTTACCGATCGCGTGCCACTACTTGCAACCGCATACGAATTGGCACTGGATCGCTCGAACTTAGCGGGCGGATTGCATCGCAATCGGCTTTATTCGGAATCGAATTTACAAATCCAAATTCAAGACGAAGCGTTATTGAGTCTCTTATTCGATCCTCAAACCTCCGGCGGTCTGCTGCTCGCGGTCAATCCCGATCGAAAGGACTCATTGATCAAGCAATTACTCGCATCGGGCGATTTAGCTGCCGTGATTGGTCGGTTTCATCGTACCGATCCGGTTGCGATCTCCCTCGTGAAAGGTGAATATGACTGTCAGTGAATTTAATGACAGCGAGCAAGCGTGGATTATCGGTTCGGGTCGGGTCGGTCGGTTGATCGCCATCGCCGAACGAAAATACGGATCGAAGATTCGCCTCTTCGATGTAACGCAGGGTATAGTACTGATTGACGATGCGCAATTCACGATCGAAGCCGGGATCTTTTCCGGTACACCGGATCGTGTCTGGTTTTGCGTTCCGGACGATTATCTCGATCAAGTTATTGCCGATTGGTTGAAGGCTGGTTTGCATCCCAAGATGGCGTTGCATACTTCGGGTTGGCATCTTCCCTATGCACTCGAACCATTGGTGGGCGCGTCCGGTGAATACGCGGCGGTCCATCCACTTCGGTCGCTGCTCGGGCAGAGTATCGATGAATTGATCGGCGTGGTTTTCGCACTGGCTGGCACTGAAGGTGCCTGTAATTGGGCACATGAATTTTCGAAGAGTACCGGCTGTTTTTCGGTCGTGATTAAACCGGAAGAAAAACCGCTGGTTCATTTGATCAGTCAATTTGCGTCGAATCTTCCGTTCGCAATGGTTGCCGCAATCGAACAATTGTCTCGTTCCACCTCACTTCCTCCGGAATTAATTACCCGGGTGGTAAGTGAAATGGTTATGCGTTCGACCCAGAACGCACTGGAACTGGGCGCTGCGAATGCGGCGACTGGTCCGGTTGCGCGAAACGACCGGAAGATGGTGTCGGAAGCAATGAAGAAATTGGAACCGTATCCCGAGCTGCAAGCGTTTTACAAAGCGTATGCCGACTTGCTGCGAGCGGCAATGAAAATGAATCGGGAGTAACGCCATGTTCAAACTGCTTTGGATCGACGACGAAATTGATTACCTGCGACCGCACATTCTGTTCCTACAGGAACGCGGCTACGAGGTCGAAGGGGTTTCCAATCCGGAAGACGGCGTCTCCCGACTGCGCGACTTTCCGTTCGATGCCGTTTTGCTCGATCAGATGATGACCGGCAAATCGGGTCTGGAAGTGCTGCCGGAACTGCGCGCGGCACGGTTGGATGTTCCGATCATCATGATTACACAATCGGAAGATGAAGCGTTGATCGAAGAAGCGTTTTCGCATCAGTTATCCGATTTTATCGTCAAACCGATCCGCGGCAGTCAGGTGCTGGCAGTATTGAAACGAGTGCTGGAAGGGCGTCAACTGGCACGTAGCGAATCGCAACGCGTCTATCTGACCGAATTCAACCGGCTGCAATCGCTGATCTCGTCGTCATCGACGATCGACGAGTGGTGCGAATTTCACACCGAATTGTCGAAATGGGAAATCGAATTGGTCGACGAACTTCACGCCGACGACGCCTTGCAACTGACGCTGCAGGAGCTGCGCAATCAGGCAAACATCGATTTCGCCAAGACAGTAGAGAAGCAATATCGCGATTTGGTGCGGGACAACAACGGCGTGTTGATGTCGCCACATATTATCGCCGAATATGTCGTGCCGCATCTGGAAAAAAATAAATCGGTCGCATTTATTGTGATCGATTGTCTTCGACTCGATCAGTGGCTCGCGCTGGAACCGTTGATTCGACCGCTATTCGATATCGACCGGCAGACTTATTTCGGCGTGCTCCCGTCGGCAACACCGTATGCTCGAAATTCGCTGTTCACCGGACTATTTCCCGACGAGATCGAGAAACATTATCCCGATTTATTTACACTCGCCGATGAAGACGATATGTCGGCGAACCGATTCGAAAAAGAGTTTCTGGAAGTCCAACTGAATTCGTACGACGTCAAATTGACCGGCGAGATTCGCTATGCGAAGGCGAACAGTCCCGATGAAGGGGCATTGCTCGATCGACGAATCAGTCATTACACCTCGTCGCAGATGACGGCATTGGTGTTCAATTTCGTCGATCAAATCGCACATTCGCGCAGTGCCGTAGCGGTGATGCGGGATCTCGTACCGAACGAAGCAGCCTACCGCGATGTAGTGCGCAACTGGTATCGCCACAGTACGCTGCCGACGATGCTTGAAGCCTTTGCCAAAGCGGGAATGATTGTCGTATTGACGACCGATCACGGAAGTACCCGAGGGAAGCATCCGGCGCGGGTGCTGGCGGATCGCGAAGCGTCATCGGGATTGCGTTACAAATACGGCAGAAATTTGAAATGCGACCGGAAACATGCGCTCTATATCGATCATCCCGATCACTGGCATTTGCCGAAGCGCGGTGTCAATACGACTTATTTGATCGCGCGGGAAGACTATTTCTTCGTTTATCCGACGAATAGCAATCAGTATGCCACGCAGTATCGCGAAAGTTTCCAGCACGGCGGAATTTCGCTGGAAGAATTGATTTTACCGGTGGTGACCTTAACCCCGAAAAAAGGCAAATGAACATCGTTTTACGCACCGGCGAGCAAATCGACCTTCCCTCGGAAACTGCGACGATACAGTTTGGCATGCTTTGCGCCGAACAGTTGCGGGGACATTGGTTTCTCGCATTGCATGGCGATCTCGGTGCCGGAAAAACAACTTTCGTGCGCGGATTGGCGGCTGGATTGGGTTGTGTCGACAGCGTGAGTTCGCCGACCTTCGCGATCATTCAGACGTATACCGGAACTCAATCATTGGTGCATTGCGACTGGTATCGGTTGGAACACGAATCGGAATTGGATTCCATCGGATGGGATGAATTCGTGGATCAGAATCCCTTTATCGCATTGGAGTGGGCAGATCGCTTTCCGAGCCGGTTACCGGCTACGGCGAAACATCTTCAATTCGAAATAATCGACGATCGTCGCGTCGTGACGTTTGGGAGGGGTTGGTGAGAACACTCGCAATTTCCACCTCGCAGGCGCGCTGTGGCGTGGCTTGGAGTAACGGCAACCAGTTCGAGTGGCACGAATTCTCCTCACATAACACCGGTGAACAGTTGCGTGAATTGATTGCGCCGTTTATCGCAAAAGGATTCGATCGGATCGGTGTCGATATCGGACCGGGTTCGTATACCGGCACTCGAGTAGGCGTCGCATTCGCACAAGGACTGGCGACGGCAAAATCGATACCGTGGTCGGGAATCACGGTGTGGCAGATTCTTGCAGCAATTTCTCCAGCAGGAGCGTTGCTGGTGGCAGCATCGCGCAGCGGGGAAGTACTGGTTCACCATGTAAACGATCGAATTGAAATTCATCCGCTTTGCGAATTAACCGAACCGGTATTCGGTTTTCCCTGCCTCGATCCGTTGAAGTACGGCGCCGATGAACAGATCCAGTGCAGCGTACCCGATTTCGAACAATATCTCCGCGCACTGGTGAAAATCGTGTCGGAAACCGAGCATTCGCAAACGTTACCGCAATATTACGATCAATATTCCCGGAAGGATCCGGCAATATGAATCTTGATTTACTAAAATTGGGCTTTGCCACGATCCGGATTGTCGATGTGATCGACATCCTACTGGTCGCAACAGTCTTCTTCTATCTCTGGCGACTCACCCGCACGACCCGTGCTTCGCGCATGTGGATTGGTCTGTTGTTGCTGCTCGCATTCGGGATGCTGGCACGATTGCTGAATTTACGGGCACTCTCGTGGATACTGGAGTCGCTTTCGGCGGTTTGGGCGGTGGCATTCGTCATTCTGTTCCAACCGGAACTTCGGCGCGCGCTGAGCGATCTGGGTCGCACACCGTGGTCGCGTCGTCATGTCGATCCGAATCTGCCGGACATTCTCGCGCGTGCCTGTACCGATTTGTCGAATCGGCGCTGGGGCGCAATCATGGTGCTGCACCGCCGGAACAGTGTTTCGCATTATATCGAGACGGGTGTCACGATCAATGCCGCAATCAGTTCAGAGTTGCTCGTCAATCTGTTTGCGCCGGGAACACCGTTGCACGATGGAGCAGTGGTTATCGACGGTGAATATATGATCGCAGCACGCTGCGTATTGCCGGTTCAGGTGAGTTCGGATCAACCGTTGGGAATGCGGCACCGGGCGGCGTTCGCAGCATCGCAGGAAACCGACGCCGTGGTGTTGGTGGTTTCCGAAGAGACCGGGAAAGTATCGATTGCGGCAGACGGAACCTGGTTATTGTTCCGTGGCGAAGCATCGGAAATTGTGATGCATTTGACGCAGATGCTCGGTACGAAAAAAACTTAATCCAACAATAGACGACTATTGCCAGTAGTTGCTGTGAAGAATTCTCCGATGAGCGAGGATAGTGTGGTAAAGCCGATAATTTGCGATAACGGATTGGTCGAGCAGGTTGTCCCGCTTTGCAAGCGGTTTCATACCGGTATCGAAATTCAGGCGTTTTTCGATCCACTATTTATCGACCATGAACCGGACGCGATTTCACGGCATCGACAAGCCATTGCGGGAATCGATTTGATTTCGCTACACGGTTGTTTCGGCGATCTCTGTCCCGGCAGTTTCGATCCACTGGTTCGAGAAGTTGCGCGGCAGCGATTTGAACAAAGTTACCGCGACGCTTTGCAACTAGATGCGAAACACATCATTTTTCATCATGGGTATGTTCCACTAACCAGTAACCCGGCGAATTGGGTCAAACGATCTACCGCATTCTGGCACTCGTTTCTGGAAGGGAAAGATAATGCGATCCGGTTTTATATCGAGAATCTGTTCGATCGCGAGTACCGGATACTGATGGATACGGTCGATGCGATCGATCGTCCGAATGTGAAGATCAATCTCGATATCGGTCATGTCAATTTTGCATCGAAGTACCCGATCTTCGAATGGATCGAACAACTAGGTCCGCGCATCGGATACGTGCACATGCACGACAATCACGGTCTCGCCGACGAACATCTGGGTTTCGGTATGGGTACAATCCCGTTTCAGGAAGTTTGCGAAGCGTTATTGAAACATGCTCCCGATGCATATTGGGCAGTGGAAGCGAAAGAAAATTATCTCGAATCTTCATACCAATGGTTACTTGAGCATCATTTCTGTTCATAACCGTCGAGTTGTAATGCGGCGAACAGGAATTGTGCGAACCAACGATCAGACGGTAAAGAATTCGAATGAGAACGATTATTATTTTCGATCCGCGCCCTGAACAACTATCTTGGAATTTATTATGGTAGTTCTTGAAAATAAGTTGTCTTGATTCGGTGTCCGCCTTACGGCGGACGTGTACAGACAGGAGTGTCTGTACCTACAATGACCTGCGGGCGGCCGCGGGGAGCCACCCCTACTATCGACAACAACCTATTCTCAATTGATACTATTTAATTGACTTTTATTCAAAATCTTGAGGCACCGATGTCCAAACCGAAGAAACCGAATACGACAACCCACACCACCAGCGAATCGAAACCGGGATTCGCTTGGGAAGGGTGGAAACTGGATGCAATCGCCATTATCGGCTTTTACGCCGCAATGGTGGTACTGTTCTACCCGCTGTTCTTTTTGGGAATGAAGACCAGTCTTTCGCCGGACTCGATTGCCGCATCATCGTTGTCGCGTGCCACCGAAATGGTGTTGAAAGACAGCGCGCTACCGCTCTGGAATCCGTACATCTTCTGCGGAATGCCGCTGTTTGCTGCATACCATTACGGTCTGTTTGTGAATCCGATCTGGTATCTGGTGAAACCGATCGGTTTTCTGTTCGGCGGTGAAGCGGCAGTGATTTATTTCTATCTGCTGATTGGCGCAGTCGGTGTGTATTATGTCGTTCGGGAGATGGGTGAGAATCGCGGTCTCGGTTTTGTTTCGGGATTGGTCTGGTTGTGGTTACCAGCTCTGATTGTGCTGCCCGATGTCGGACACGGTTCGAAGCTGATGTCGTCGGCGGTGATTCCGTGGATGCTCTGGGGCACGATGCGGGTCACCAAATACAAAGGGTGGCATCATGTCGGCATTCTCGCGATCATCTGCGGTTTGTCGGTGCTGTCGTTGCACACGCAACTCTCCTATTACGGGTTTATGCTGGTCGGTTGGATGGGAATCTGGGAACTGATCTGTGCGATTCGCGACAAGAAGATTCCCGAAGGGGCATTGAAAGTCGGGAAGATTGTTCTTGCCGTCGCAATCGGTGTCGGTATCAGTCTCGTGCTGGTGTTGCCGGTCTTGGATTTCACGTCGGCATCGAGTCGCGGCGCGACCGGCGGTGGCGTCGATTGGGAATATGCGACGGGCTGGTCGTTCCATCCGATGGAATCGATCACGTTCCTCTGGTCGACATTCTTCGGTTCCGGTGGTGCCACGTATTGGGGCTATATGCCGTTTACCGATATGCCGCTCACGTTCGGTATTGTCGCATTGATCGGTGCGATCCTCGCGATCTCGCTGAAACGCGATCGTGTCACTTGGATGCTGCTGATTCTCGCAGTGGTAGCATGGATGGTGTCATGGGGTAAATTCGCTCCGATCCTGTACAAATTGTTCTTCGATTTCATTCCGATGTTCAAGAAGTTCCGGGTACCGTCGTTGATATTGATATTAACTCAACTCGGAATGATTGTACTGGCGGCGCGCGGTTACGGCGAAGTATTCCGGATCGCTCTCAACTCGAGTGAGAAACAGGTGGCACTATTCAAGAAAGTGATGATCGGTGGTGCGGTACTGCTGATCGCATTCTTCCTGCTTTCGGCAATGATGTCGACCGGCATGAAGGCGTCTTATGTGCAACACGGCATGTCGATGAATCCGAATGTGCCCGCCGAACAATTCAATCAAGCCGCTGAGGATATGTGGAGTGTCGCATTCGGTGGCGGTGTCCGGGCATTCTTGATTCTCGCGGCTATTTGCGCATTGCTCTACTTCATCGTGAAGGAAACGATCAAACCACCGGTATTGATTGCGGCATTGATTGTCGGTGTCGCGATCGAATTCCTCCCGATCATCAACAACAATGCCCGTCCATTGGTCAATTTCGTCGATGCCTCGGAATGGGACAATTACTTTGCTGAAACCGGTCGTGTGAAGTTCATGAAGCAACAGCCGGGACTGTTCCGGGTAGCACCGACCGAAATGCAACGTAATCGCGCAATCAATTGGTGGTCGGCATTCGGTTTGCAGAACGTGCGCGGTTACAGCGGCGTTAAATTGGCGAATTGGGACAAATTCGTCAAATCCGAAGTGTTGCTGAATCCGAATGTATTGCGAGCGCTGAACGTGCGCTACTTCGCAACCGAACAACCGGTGCTCGATTCACTCACAATGTTGAAAGTCGCACCGATGAATCAGTGGCGCGAAATCAATCAGCGTGCCTATCAAATTGATCGGTTCCTACTGACACCGTATTTCCGCGAAGTGGCACGCGACGAGACCGGCTACCTCTATGAATTAAAAGGCGCCTTGCCGCGAGCGTACTTTGCGCGGCGCGTCGAATCGGTAGCGGATCAAGAAGCCGCGCAAGAGAAGATGCGCGAGAGCAGTTGGCATGGTGACGATGTAACCTACGTCGAAAAGACGGCTCCGGCACATTCATACGATTCGCTGGCGTCGGCATCCGTGACGAAATATTCACCGGATCGGATTGAAATTACCACGAATCGGGCAACGCCGGGAGTATTGGTGTTGGCGGAAGTGTCGGCACCATTCTGGAAAGTGAATGTCAATGGACAACCTGCCGATCCTCTAACGGTGAATGCGGTGATGCGCGGCGTCGCAGTGCCTGCCGGGAAAGCGACGGTTGAATGGGTCTATACGGCAGACCAACAGTTCAAGAAAGGGCTGTGGCTCTCGCTGGTATCGTTTGTGGTCGCGTTGTTGATCATCGCCGGCGGCTGGTGGTTCAATCGCCGCAATCGCAGTGAAGAAGTGAATGTGTAACGAGATCTCACCGGGAGTAATTTCCCGGTGAACATTTGCAGTGAGTGTGCATGAAATACCCAGCACCAGCCAATTTGAAGACAGGTCTGTTTGCGGCAGGATTGATCCTGATCGCGGCAGTGCTGATGTTTTCATTTCGGCTGGTCGATCAGATTCGCGATACGACCCGTCGTCACCTGACGGTGACCGTCGAACGGTACAGCGAATTACTGAAAGCGGAAGATCCGACACCCGCACTGCAAGTCATCCAGAAGATCGATTTCCCGCTGATCCTCGCCGATGAACATGGGGAACCGCTCTTCTGGAAAAATATGCCGATCGCTTCCGACAATCATTCCGAAATCGCGATTGCGAAATTAAAACAATTCATCAAAGATTTCGATGCCGAGGGGAATCGCCCGATTCCGTTGGAATTCGGCTCGAACATCCACTACTTCCATTACCACGACGAAACGCTGATCCGGCAGTTGCGGATCATGACCTGGCTCGGTATTTGTGCCGCGATTATGCTGGTATTTATCGGCTATACCGGATTTAGTTCGGTACGTGCCGCGGAAGAACGCGCAATGTGGATTGGGATTGCGCGCGAGACTGCGCATCAATTCGGCACTCCGGTCAGTGGTTTGATGGGTTGGTTGGAACTGTTGCAGTCGCACTATCCAGAAGAACCGGCGTTGCGCGAAATGGACAACGATATTCAACGGCTACGCAATGTACTCGCGCGATTCTCGGCAATCGGTAAAGATCAGAAATTGATCGTTGCCGATCTTTCGGCGACGGTGCGCGATGCCGTCGATTACATGCGGAAGCGATTGCCGCAGAAGGCGCGGAATATCACGGTTGAATGTACAGCCGGCGATCCGGTGATGGTGACAATGCGTCCCGAATTGATCGACTGGGTGTTGGAGAATTTGTTGCGGAATGCCGCCGAGGCAATTGATCGCGGCGATGGTTTGATTGTCGTAGCGGTGACGTCGGAACGGAATCGCGGCATTGTTCTAGTCACGGACAACGGCAAGGGGATGACGAAGAAAGAGCGGCGCAACGCGTTTCGTGCTGGTTTTTCCACCAAAAACAAAGGGTGGGGCGTCGGTCTGTCGCTCGCCAAACGCATTGTCGAAGAAGAACACCACGGCACACTGGCTGTAAGTGCTACCAGCCGCGCGGGTACGACATTCCGATTGGAATTACCGCTAGCCAAAGAAAATCACTTGTAATCGGTGGATTTTCGGTTGGTGGTTTCGCGAATCGGTGTTACCTTTTCTCAAGTGAATTCAATAATACGGTGAAGTATGCGAAGTGAGTTCGATTTTCTTGTCATCGGTAGCGGTATCGCGGGTCTGTCATTTGCCCTCGAAGTCGCCGACTATGGAAGTGTGGCAATTATTACCAAGAAAAGCGACACGGAATCGAACACGAACTACGCGCAGGGCGGAATTGCGGCAGTCATCGACCGGAAAGACCGGATCGAATGGCACATCGACGACACATTGAAATCGGGTGCCGGGCTCTGCCATCGCGACGCGGTCGAATTGCTGGTTCACGAAGGACCCGCGCGGATCGAGCAACTCCGGCAATGGGGCGCCGAATTCACGATGGAATTTCACGACGGCAAGATGGTGTTCGAGCTGCATCGCGAAGGGGGACACCGCACGCACCGGATCGTGCATCGTGCCGATTTCACCGGACAGGAAGTGGAACGTGCGCTGATCGATCGGATCAAAAGCCATCCGAATATCGAATTGCATCAACATCACGCACTGGTGGAATTGATTACCGAACACCAAGTCGAAGGGTGGAGTGGCGAACAGTCGCGCTGCTTCGGCGCGTATGTGCTCGATACCGAAAAAGGGTTGGTTGAGACATTCACGGCGCGGATCACGGTGCTTGCGACCGGTGGTTGCGGACAAGCGTGGAGTCACACGACCAATCCGACGATTGCGACCGGCGATGGGATCGCGGCGGCGGCACGTGCCGGTGCCGGATTGGGCAATCTCGAATTCATGCAATTCCATCCGACAACTTTCCATACTCATAAAGACGTACCGGCATTTCTGATCAGCGAAGCGGTTCGCGGCTACGGTGCGAGACTGCTCAATCGCGCCGGCGAGCGGTTCATGCAACGCTATCATCCCGATGGCGAACTGGCAACGCGCGACATCGTAGCGCGCGCTATCGACGCCGAATTGAAGACGCGCGGCGACGATTACGTCCTGCTCGATGTTACGCACATGCCGGCTCCGGAAACGCGCGAGCGGTTTCCCTACATCTACAATACGCTACTTACCTATGGCATCGATATTACCCGCGAACCGGTACCAGTCGTGCCGTCGGCACACTACATGTGCGGCGGTGTCGTGACCGATCTGAAGGGGAAAACCAATATTGCCGCGCTGTATGCGATCGGCGAAGTGGCAATGACAGGTGTACACGGCGCGAATCGACTTGCCTCGAATTCGTTGCTCGAAGCGCTGGTGTTCTCGCATACTGCCGCTGCCGATGCGATTCCGACTGTCAAAGAATTCGGTTGGAGCGGTGTTGTACCGCAGTGGGATGCACACGGAACCACCGATCCGGAAGAGTGGATTCTGATTTCACATGATCGCGAAGAGATTTGCGAATTGATGACGCACTATGTCGGAATTGTGAAAAGCGGTCCGCGTCTCGATCGCGCACGGCGGCGTATCAGTTTGATCCGGGAAGAGATTCGCGATTACTGGAAACGTACGACGGTAACGTTACCGCTGCTCGAATTGCGGAATATTGCATTGGTTTCGCTGCTGGTGATCGAATGTGCGACGCGTCGCCACGAGAGCCGCGGTTTGCACTATCGCACCGACTACCCGAAACTGTCCGAAGACGAACCGAAGGACACGATGCTTGATCGCGGCGTACTGGAGTTGGCGAATCGGTGGTAATGATTTATTTCCAACAGCAGTTATAAGCCGGGCATTTCTGTCCGGCTTTTTTTATGTATACCATGTAGATTTAACAGAGAGCATTAAATCGGTATCATTGAATGATTGATTGCTGCCGTTTTTTTATCTTGATTTGTCGTCGCGAAGCCCCGCAGGGGCTGTGGCGATCTACGTTTGTGTCATTAACTTGTAGTACTGCCCAACTCCGATTGGGCATTTTTAATTTTTCAGATGATTGACAATTCAGAAACAAGAACGGGGAGCATGCGAGGATGTCCCCCTACTCAGGATACATGATAAATAAAAGATACAAGATCGGGCGGGCACGGGAGCCCGCCCCTACTTCAAGATGCAAGACAAATACGCGGACTAAAGTCCGCCGCTACTTAAATATTATATGAGATGCTAACCATCGCGATTTGCGGCGGTGAATTCATCGGCGCGAGCGCGATAAGCCGCCGACTGCTCGAGATTTCCCAGCCGCTGATAGGCTTCAGCAAGATTATTCAGATTCTCGATCGTGTGCGGATGATGTTCAAGATGATGTTCGATTCTGATCGCAAGCGCACGCTCCAAATTCTCCACTGCCAATTCGAATTGTTCGATCTCTGCGTATACGTTACCGATATTGTGGTAACTCATCGCATTATCCGGGTGGTTTTCGCCATAAGCCTCCAATCGAAGTTTCAATCCGGTCTGGAAATATTCCAATGCTTGGTCATGCATTCCCATCTTGTTGTATACCGAGCCAATATTGTTGTAACACGACGCCAAATCGGGATGCCGGTCACCCAACAATTCATGCTTGATATCCAACGATTTTTGGAGATACTCCAATGCCTTATCGTACTCCTTCTTCTCGGTATTAACGATTCCCAAATTGGTGAATGTGTTGGCAGTAGAAGTAGTATTCTCGCCAATCGTAGCTAGTTGAATCTTTAAAACCCTGGTGTAATATTCCAGTGCCAGATCGTTCTCACCCTTACAGCGATAATTCACACCGATATTGTTGAGCGCAGATGCGGTGAAGGGGTGGTTTTCACCGAATACGAGTTGTTTAATCTGGTAATTCTTTTGACAATACTCCTGCGAGCGATCGTAATCGCCGATCGAATTGTAGACAATTGCGATCTGGCGATAAGTGTCGGCGACATCGGCATGAGTCTCGCCAAGCAGCGCCAGTTGAATGTCCAGCCCCTTCTGATAGCACACCAGTGCCAGATCGTATTTACCGAGATCTTGATGAACCACGCCGATATTGAAATAACAAATCGCTGCCTGTGGATGGAGTTCACCGCGATGGGTTATCTGAATCTTCAAAGCGGTATGTAGATACTCCAACGCTTGATCGTATTGTGCCTTATCGATGTATATTGCGGAGAGATTGTTGAAAGTGGTGATCATATCGGGATGCAGATCGCCATATATCTTCAACTGCATGTCGTGACATTTTTGTATATACTCCAATGCCAGATCGGTTGATTTCTTGTAGGCATAGATCAGACCAATATTGCCGTATAGGAGTGCAACATTCGGATGCGAATCGCCCTGTGTGTCCAGTCGAATCTGCAACGCTTTCAGGAAAATTTCCAGCGACCGATCGTATTCGCCGGTAATCCAATAGATATATCCGAAGGCTTGGTACACATCGGCAATTTTCTCATGGTGTTCGCCATACAGCGCTAAATGGATTTGCAACATCTGCTCGTATAGCGTCATCGCCAGTGCATATTCCCCTTTATCCTGATGTGTGAGCCCGATTTTGTAGTGCAACTGCGCTGTCGTAGGAGTCACATTCCAATTTTGATTCAGACTGATCGTCATCGCACGCTGATAGTTGGACAGTGCTAGCTGGAAGTGAAATCCCTCTTTTTCATAATCACCGGCTTTGAGATAAAATTCGACTGCTTGTTCCCACTGCTCTGCCAGATCGAAGTGATTGGCAATTTCCGCCGTAAAACTCTTGTCATCGGGATAGAGTGCAACCAATGTTTCGGCGGCAATTTGGTGGATATGTTTCAAATGCTTTTTGAGTTGCATCTGATAGGCAGCATCGCGCAACAACGAGTGATTGAAGATGTAGCGATACTCTTCCAAAGCATTCCAGACGCGCTTTTGTTCGCCGGCTTCGAGCTGAGGTATAAGCAATCCTTCCGATTGCGATCGAGTTCGTTTCCGACCCAAGCTATTCAGCATTTTTTCCAACACGATTACGGCAAATTCGCGACCCAACACACTGGCAGTTTGAACGATCGCTTTGAGTTGCGCTTCGAGACGATCGAGTCGAGCAATCAGAACTCCCTGAAGATCCGAGGGCATTCCTGCTGCCACCGAAGTGAGGATTGCGCGTTCAACGCGGAGGTGAATACTGTTTCGTTCCTGTAGATAGTATGCCAGTTGTTCCGACGCGAATGGATTGCCATGTGCTTTGGCGAAGATAAATGTCACCAAATCATTATCCGGTGCCGCTTGCAACACATCTTCGAGCAGGGTGGCAACTTGCTTTTTATCAAGCTGATTGAGATCGAGTTCCTGCCGCGGGACATCGTCATCGGCAGTTAGTATCGGTTTGCTGCCGTCGTCGCGATAGCGACTCGTAACAATAACGGCAAGGGGCAGGTCGGTAATCGCACGGAGCAGATAACGAAAGACCTCGATCGAAACCGAATCGATCCAGTGTAAATCTTCGAGAATTAGAATCAATGGTTGTTTATGTGCTAATGTAACGACCAATTCCTTGAGTGCCATTCGGATTGCGGCAGGGCGGTCTTTCGGCGCCAACACGGTATAGATCGAACCTTCCCACTCCAAACCGATGATGGCGGCGATCAGCGATTCGATTCGCTGCAATTCGTTGTGGTGGGCTTCTGATGTCGCAAATTCGGCAATGAATTGTTTCCAATACTGGTGGAATTGTTCCAGTTTCCCGGCAGTCGCAGGTGAATCATCGATCGAAACTAGTTGTCTAATCCAATAGGCAAATGGATTCAACGGTTGCTGTAAAATGCCGTCACAAGGCAATGTTATGATCCGCGCGCGGTCGGCGATCAACTGTTCAAATTCCCAGATCAGGCGCGATTTGCCTTGACCCGGTTCACCGTAGATATATCCGATGCCGGCATATTTGTTGGTGAATATCGGTGTGCACCATTCCCGCAATTTCTCCAATTCCGAATCGCGTCCGATCAACTGTCCGGAGAAACCGTGCCGGGCTGTATGCTGCACTCCCTTTCTCTCGAGGCGATGCACTGGAATCGGATCGCTGAACCCTTTGAATGACCTATTTGCCAGCGCAGTCATGACACAGCGTTGCCGCAAATGATGCGATAATTGCGAATCGAGCAGCACTTCACCCCATTCCGCTGCCATCATGAAGCGAGCGGCAAGATTAACCGACATCCCCAAAACGGTATACTCACCGCGAGCTGCAGCACCGGTGAATCCGGCAAATGCGGTTCCCATCGATAGGCCGATCCGGATGTGATTTCCGATATGGGTCTTTAACGCGACAGCAAAATAACTGGCGCGGTGGGCAATTTTTTCGTGTGCGATCGGTGCACCGAATACTACTAACACGACCCACCCTTTATCGCCGTAATCGACTTTATTCAAGTACCCGCCGAATTGATGGCATAGCGCTGCAATCGTTGCAATATCGGATCGGACTGATTTTCCGGGTTGCAAATTGATAAAGCAGGATACGACTTCGCGAAATTCGCCGGCATTCGTTTGGGTACGGATCGATTTGGGAATGAAATGCGCTTGAGCGATTCGTTGAGGTGAAATCAGTTTCGGTTCACTAGCTGATCGAATCGATTCAATTCGATAATAACCCGACGCGATTTTTTTCGCTGATACTTCTCGACGATTGGTATGATTCGTTACGGTACTGGCATCGCAAACAATCTCATTCACACCCGCCAAATGCTCGCTCGCCGAACATTGCTGGATTGCGTCACCGGAAAACCAATAGAGATGCTGTGGTTGGCACGGTAGAATATCCCACTGAATTTTTCCAAAGCCGATTCCGATATGGACAGCGAGATTGAATGCGCCGAATTTGGTCGAGATGTTGCCATGGCGCTCGAATTGATCGCGAATCGCAATGGCTGCTGACAGCAGTCTGTTTGCAGAAACTGAGCGCGAAGGGAACAGCGCGGTAATTGCATCTCCGGCGAAACTGGAAACAAATCCGCCGTGCTGGTGAATTGCAGCAATCGTCGGTGTGAAGATCTGGTTGATCGCACCGGACAGCACTTCCGCCCCTTCGACACCGTGCTGCATCAGTGCCTGAGTCAGCGCAGTAAAGCCACTGATATCGATCATGGCGGCATAACCGTGAAACGAACCGTGATACTGTTCTCGTTGATTGGCATTGGCGATAAACGCGGGTAGCAGATGGCGCATGTGTGATCCATTTGAGTCATTGGTAAAGGCGATACAATTAGTAGAAAGAATCTTTGAAAGATATCGATTCTTTGGGGCAATTAACATGAAATATTAGGAATCAAGAGAAATAGTTGTGATCGTCGGCAATCCGTAAAGGATCGGTAATGGACGAGTCGGTTCTTTTCTGAAAGACGAAAAATTTTCCGATTCTTTTATGAGTAGGGGCTTATCTCCGCGGTCGTGCAATCATTCGTAGCGACAGACACTCCTGTCTGTCGACCTTTGAATTTGTGTCCGCCATACGGCGGACATGTACAGTCAGGAGTGTCTGTACCTACGAAAAAAAAGTCGGAATAAATTCCGACCTACCGAAAGGGATCGCAGGCTCGGAGGCCTGCGCCACCAAAAACAAGACACCGGAGGAGTCGGAATAAATTCCGACCTACCGAAATACGGTTGCGGACACAGGAGGTGGTCAGAACAAGTTCTGACCTACCGAAATACGATCGCTACCGTCTTCTACCGAGCACCAATCACCTATGATCCGATTTCAACACCGTCGATCCAGACGCGCTCGACATCGTCGGCACGACACGAATAGATCAATCGCGATACCGGATCGTCGCCCCCTTGCGCATGCGGTCGATTCGGATTGATCACAATCAGATCGGCTTTCTTGCCCGGTTCGATCGAACCGATTTCATGGGATAATCCCAATGCTTTCGCGCCATTGATCGTCAGTGCATCGAGTGCGTGTTGCGCCGTCACCTTGCCCGGTCCGACGCGAATCGCCTGCAACATCGGCATCAATCGCGCTTCATGTAAACCATCGAGATTGTTGTTGCACGGCGCGCCGTCGGCGCCCAGCGCGATATTGACTCCGGCTGCCATGAGTTCTGCGATCGGCGCAATGCCACTACCCAACTTCAAATTCGACGATGGGCAGTGCAGCAGATGGACCCCATGATCGCGCAGAATTTCGGTATCGCCGGCGATCAAATGAATGCAGTGCGCCAATCCGGTACGCGGCGATAACAATCCAAGGTGAGAAAGATATTGCAGATTGTCCATCCCGGTCTGTTCGCGAACGAGCTGAATTTCACCGAGATTTTCCGAACAGTGCGTATGGATAATCGCATTGCGCTCGGTTGCGCGCGCAGCCACGCCGCGAAGAAGTTTTTCCGAACAGGTAGGTACGAATCGCGGTGCATAACAGATCCCAATACGACCCGATTCGCGACCGTGAAATTGATCGAAAAGTCGGTCCGCTTCGCGCAAAGCTTCCTCGCTGTTTTCCAACAATGCCGCCGGTTGACCGGCATCGACATCCATCAAGGTCTTGCCGATGATGGCGCGGATTCCACCGTCGATTACCGCTTCCACTGCTGCAGCGGTATAATGCACCGTCTCCATCGTTAGGATCGCAGTCGTACCGCCGGCAATCAATTCATCGATTGCCAATCGTGCCGTTTGATAAATCGTTTCGCGGTTGTGTTTCGCTTCGCCGACCCAGACCACTTCGCGCAGCCATGGCAGCAGTTCGCGGTCGTCGGCGCAATTGCGGAGATTAGTCTGGCAGAGGTGGATGTGTGCTTGAATGAAACCGGGGAGCAAAAACTTTCCCGTAAGGTCGATCACTTCGTCGGCTTGAATCACCGGACCCGATTCGGGTATTTCGATCCGGTCGTTATCGATGACGATGTCGCCGCGAAAAATTTCACGCGTGGCATTTTGGGTGATGACGGTGGCATTGCAAAGCAGTGTACGCATCTCTTCGCTCGTATTCTAATAAAACATTACCGCGGATCGCGGTGGAAGATTCGTCTCCACCACGGCAATTCGGGTTTTCCCCGGGCAATCCGGTCGGCGGCGGTTCGTTGGCGTTGTGCTTCGTTTTCCAGTTTTTCCAGCACCAGGAATTCGTCTTCTTGTTGCTCGAGGATTTCGACAAATTTGTACAGCGTTTCGCGTCGTTCCAGCAAGACGCGTACCCGCTCGTATTCCGGGATGGTGAACAGCACCGTGACGAACGGTTGAATAAAAATCATCGCTTGCGCACCGACGAAATTGAGCGGCTTGATCGATTCGAAAAACATCACTGCCGGAATGGTCATCCGTCGCGAGACGATTTTCTTCGCCAGTCGATTTAGCAGCTCGATATCGGCTTGGGTGAATTCCGGTTTACCGGTATCGGTGGTCTGATAATTGCCGAACCAATTCATACCGGGTGCTCCGTGGTTGTCGACGGTTCGACTTCCGGTTTAGGCGCGATGCCGAGGTAGTGTTCGCACTGTCGCCGGATATCGGCTTTCAGCTCAAGTTGGTTGAGCGGCAGCCGCAAAAACAGACCGCGGAAACTCTCCAGTCGCGAATTGCTGCGGAACGGGGTCAATACTAGACCGCGCGGATCGTCTTTCACCACTTTGAACCGCTCCCATTTGTGTACCACGCGATAGAACGCTGTGCGCACGACCACACCCTCCCGAGTAATCTCATACCAGGTGGGGGACCAAAACATTCGTAGCGATCCGAGCAGGAACAGCGCCGCAAGCGCCGTCAGCCAGTTTTCCTGAAAGCCGAGTTGTACTGCCAGTAAGCATACAGCGACTGCCATCGCAAAGAAGGCGGTCTTGCGGTAATCTTCGGTCAAGGGTAAGATGCGCCACGAATTCGTGGGGGTTGGTTCGGACATGGCTGCAAAAAATAAGCAAGTTTTCGCTAAAGTAAAAGCATTTTTCCAGAAATAATTCGGTAATTCTGAAGAATTGATGAGTTGCGGTTGTGGTTGGACGACAAGCGACCACTACCGGTGGATTTTTTCAAATTCACTGAATTCCTCTAGAATTGCGATATTTTTGATTGTATTATCATTATACTACCAAGAATCTTCCAGAAACTTGTTGGAGTTGCGATGAAAACCTCAATCCTTATTTCCGCGATTTTCATTCTGTTCGAATCGTTGTCGAACTCTGCGTTGGGGCAGAACTGGGAGTGGCAGAATCCGCTGCCGACAAGTACCAGTCTAACAAATGTTCAATTTGTCAATGATTCAACTGGATGGATCATTGGATTTGCCGAGACAATTTTGCGTACAGACGATGGCGGCCAAAATTGGAGTTCTCAGTCAGAAATTGGTACCGGTTATTTTCAGGGTCTGGCATTTCTTAATAGAAATCTCGGTTGGATAAGTGGTGCATCGGGTACAATTTTTCACACTTCCACCGGTGGCACCACTTGGATTGAAGAACCACCGCAACGATCGATCCCGCAGTCCTTCACGATGCACCCAAACTACCCGAATCCGTTTAACTCCTCGACCACGATCTCGTATTCGCTGCCTAAATCGGGGAACATCGATCTAAAGGTATTCGATCTGCAGGGGCGCGAAGTGCGTTCCCTCTATCAAGGATTTCAGCGCGCCGGGAATTACAAGCTCAATTTCGAGGGGAAGAATTTATCGTCGGGTACTTATTTTGTGCGGATGAAAGCAGGTGAATCGGTAAGAACACAGAAGGTCGTTTTGTTGAAGTAATCCATGTTTTGAATCTGAATTTGGAAGCAATTCAGACTACGAATTGTGAGGTTGCCACTCCGAATAATAGTGGGATCGCACGACAGAAAATGAGTTACTACTATTCGATCGAAGCGTTGTGAAGGAGATAAAAATGAAAACGGCAGTAATCATATTCCTGATACTCGCAATATTTCAAATATCTGTAGCGCAAAACTGGAACTGGATTAGTCCGACATTCACCGGTCAATCGCTCAACGCTGTAACTTTTCTCGATAGTCTTCATGGCTGGGCAGTAGGAGACTTTGGCACAATCCTTCGCACCACCGATGGCGGAAGTACTTGGAGTAGACAAAACTGTCCAAACTCATGGTTGACAATCTATCCCGGGCACCTGCGACAGGTCTCATTTACCAATTTGAATCACGGTTGGGCATCCGGGGATTCCGGTATGCTAATTCGCACAACTAATGGAGGAGCTAACTGGACTGCCATCTACACATTTTTTGGCGACTTAACTAGGACGAACATCAATCGGTTGCAATTTGTCGATGATTCCACCGGATGGATAATCGCCGACGATAACCTTCAGCAATCAACCGATGGAGGAATTACCTGGAATGAAGTAGTCTCCCATTATGGACAAGACCCAATCAAATTTTTCAATCGAAATCTTGGATGGAGTTGGGAGCCGGGTTTTGACACTAGCCATTTTCGCAAGACGACAAATGGTGGCAGAACTTGGGTGAATCTATCTAGCGCGGTACATCGGAATATCCTTGACTTTATTGCACCTGATACCAACAATATTTGGGGTATTTTTGAAAATGCAGTCTATCACAGTTCTGACGGGGGTCGGAATTGGTCACTCCGATACCAGCAACAGACCAATCGAGGTAGAGATTCATACTTTATCTATTCCGATTTTTTAAATCAACAAGCACTGCTGGCGGTTTGTGACGGTTCACTGATCGTAACGAGTGACGGTGGAACGACGTGGCGAGTTGTCGTCGATAATTTTAGTCAAGGGTACAATCCTCCGGGTAGTATTGCATTCACCAGTTTGAATCAAGGATGGTGCGTCGGCACCTGCGGATATATTGCTCATTCAACCAATGTTGGTTTGACCTGGACTGAACTGAACCCACGCATCCCAATTCGCGGATATTCCAGATATATCGATCGCAACCATGGCTATTCCAGCAACGATGGTAAGCTCTGGACAACCAATGATGCCGGTCGCAGTTGGAGTAATCCCGATTCATCGAATATAGATTCTTTAGTTGTATATGGATTTATCGAGTGCGATACCAATCAATTTTGGAAATTCGGCCGTACTAACGGTAATGGACTGCATTACGGAATTGCGCAATATTCATCCGATGGGGGGAGACATTGGAGCATTCGCTGTTCCGATCAATCAACAAACAATTTTTACTATGGAACATTCACAGATCCGAATCACGGCTGGTTATTCAAAAGTGATTCGTTACTCCGTACGACCGATGGCGGCGTTCATTGGACAGCACACTTATTAGTTCCGTACTCATCACCATCAATGATATCCTTCGTCGATTCGTTGCATGGATGGGTATTTCTTAGGGCTTTGCGCCGTACGACTGATGGTGGTGTTACTTGGAATCGACAAACTATCGATACTACCGTCACTATTCAAAAAATCTGTTTCTTCGATTCACTTACCGGCTGGGCAAGCGGCGTGATTTCCGATACGATTACTCAATACCCTAATTCATTAAGTCTATTTCATACCACCGATGGCGGTTATCATTGGAACCGCCAATTCAGAATATCCGTTTTTTTGGGTCGACCGGGGTGGACGTTATCCAATTTAACCTTTACCTCTCGAATGGATGGATGGATGATTGAACAGTGGTTAAACAGTTCTTCGATGAATTACGAAAACATTTTGATGCACACTTCCGATGGCGGAACGACTTGGTCGTATCAACCGTTGATGACTGGTTTGAGTAATAGTATCAGCTTTTCCGATGTCGCTCATGGATGGATATCGGGACCGAATGGCTTTTTGCTGCGTACGACTAACGGTGGTGTGACTTGGGTTGACCCCACCGAAACCGAACGAAAACTCGTTCCCGAAAAATTTACTCTCTTTCCTTGCTATCCCAATCCATTCAACTCTTCAACTACGATCTCGTATTCGCTGCCGCAATCGGGGAACATCGATCTTAAAGTCTTCGATCTGCAGGGGCGCGAAGTGACGACGTTGTCGCAGGGATTTCAACGTGCTGGTAACTACAAACTCAATTTCGATGCCAGGAATATTTCGTCCGGCACCTATTTTGTGCGAATGAAAGCAGGCAATCAAAATCAGGTCAGAAAGCTGCAACTCATCAAGTAAACAACAGTAGCAGTGAAGATCGGAGTAAGGATGAATTCGTCTTTCAAGTTTTTCGTTGCCATATTCATATTGAGCTTGCCACTGTTGGCATGGTGCGAGCATTGGCAATTCCAGAACCCATATCCGACCTCTGCCAATTTGAACTCAATCTGCTTTTCCGATTCTTTGAATGGCTGGATCGCCGGTGATGACGGCACACTCCTGCACACGACCGATGGCGGCAATTTCTGGGCGGTGGAAAATCTACCTACTTTTGCCAATTTCAAACAGATCGCATTCGCAAATTCACAAACCGGATGGTTGCTAAGCTCCTACCGATTGGCATATCGAACCAGCAATGGCGGTGAAAATTGGCTTCCCATGAACATGCCCGTGATTGATAGTTTGCGATCAATGTCGTTCGTCGGTCAATCGCATGGTTGGGTTGTTGGAACGCATGGCGTGTTTTTTCATACCAGCGACGGTGGCGCGAATTGGAGTAATCTGGCACATTCGATCACTACCGGTTTGTACGATGTGAATTTCATCAACGATTCGGTAGGATGGGTTACCAGCGGTTCCGGTGCGATGTATCGCACTTCCGACGGTGGCGATAATTGGACGTTACGACAGCTTCCCTGTACCCATGCGGTATGGAAAATTGGATTTTCTACACCATTATCCGGATGGGCAATTTCCGATAGCATTTATCACACTACCGATGGGGGTGAAACCTGGTGTTGTCAACAAGTGAACCGATTCTATAATCAGGTTACGATCGCTATTCGGGATTCCAATCGATGTTGCCTTCTTGGTACCACGTCTGTGGCATCGTTTATCTTACGGACAACCAATGGAGGGAGTAGCTGGGTCACCGATTCAATTCCGAATTATTATATCGGTCGCAACATCGATTACTCCGCAACGAATACCTTATGGGTTGTTGGCAGCCATGGCTTAATATCTCAATCAACCGACAACGGTAGTACGTGGGTTAACCGAAACCGTGGTTATTATAGCTGGTTAACCGATATTCATTTTATCGATCGAAATAATGGTTGGGCAACTGGACCGTTGGTTGAGGACAATTTACGCGGAGCAATTCTCCATACTACGAATGGCGGAGTCACTTGGACATCGCAACTCGTTGATACAAGCGATAGTTATTGGGGAGTAACCTTCGTCGATTCGCTTTACGGGTGGGCAGTAAGTCCAAGTGATCATATTTGTCGTAGTACAGATGGAGGTGTTTCATGGAGTACTCAAAGCCCTTATCAACTGAATTCCCGGTTATGGAGTATCTGTTTCGTCGATCGACATCAAGGCTGGATTTCAGGTAACAATACCACAATTATTCACACTAATGACGGTGGCAACAATTGGACAATACAGAACCACACTACTCTTCCCAATGTGGATCTCTGGCAAGTTGATTTTCGCGATACGCTGCATGGGTATGCAATCGGCGGAAATTGTTTGCTGACTACAAATAATGGTGGAAGTACCTGGAACAGAATTCCTTTTCCGGAAGATTACCAAATGTTCGGCATTTCTTGTCCCGACTCAATACACGGATGGATCGTCGGTTACGGACTGCTCATCCAAACTTTCGATGGGTGGTCAACTTGGCAGGTACAGCGCTATGGTCCCACATTAAATAGCGTTCAATTCTTAGATTCCATGCATGGCTGGGCAGTGGGAGTTTATGGTGTAATAATGCGAACCAGCAACGGTGGTGTGACTTGGGATTGTTCTTATAGTGGTACTTCAGATGAGCTGTGGAAAGTACATTTTATCAATCTTAGTGAAGGGTGGATAATCGGTTATTTAGGCACCATCCTTCATACAACCGACGGCGGAGAAACATTCGTTGAAGAGCAACGAACGCCTTCACTGCCGATTCAACTCTCGCTCCACCCTGCTTACCCGAATCCGTTCAACTCCTCGACCAGGATCTCGTATTCGCTGCCGCAATCAGGCAACGTCGATCTAAAAGTCTTCGATCTGCAGGGGCGCGAAGTGACGACGCTATCGCAGGGATTTCAGCGCGCCGGGAATTACAAACTCAATTTCGACGGTAAAAGCCTATCGTCAGGGACATATTTTGTGCGGATGAAAGCAAGTGAAGCGGTTAGAACGCAGAAGATAATCCTGTTAAAGTAATTCATATTATGAAGTAATAGTCGAATGATTTCAAGAAATTCTAGAGAAGTCGGAATAAATTCCGACCTACCATGAGAAGATGCTCGCAGTCTAAAGCCTGAGGCTACAACTGAAAATAAACGGGCGGATGCTGGGACCAGTTCCTACTTCAAGATAAAGAATACCAGAAATGGTCGGAAAAATTTCGGTTGCATTAATCGCGATTATTCACGATATTTTCACGTTCCCTGTATTATATAAGCTGTCTAGTTCGGTCGTGATTTCGTTCCGACCGCTAAACAGAAGCGTTTATTTCAGTACTCGACGAATTTGATCACTATTCCAATGAAACGAATTGTACATCTAGCGACCATCACGCAGTGGGATTACGTCCGGATGTGGCGTATTGCGCGCTCTCTCGCCAAAAAATACCGGGTCGAGATCCACGCGCGCGCGAAATTCGATCACAAAATTGTCGATGGAATCGAGATCTTCGGGTATCCCGGGGGACAATCGTTTCGCGAACGTTACGAGCGAATGAAAATTTATCGCCGCAAAATGCTGGCAGATCCGCCCGACGCGATTCAGATCAATTCACCCGAACAATTGCCGATCTTGATTGAAATTGCCAAACGTCGACATGTCGCATCGATCTTCGATTCGTACGAATTCTATCCGGATGCCGCGCGATATGCCGATTATGCTCAGGGCACCTTCAAGCAACCATTCTTTCAGTGGTTTTCCAACGATATCATTCCGTTTCTGGTGCACCAAGTCGATGCAACGTTGACAAGCGACAATCCGACGGCACGCTATTATCTCGATAAACGGATCAAACCGGTACAGCCGTTGTTGAATTTCCCCTTTCAATTCGAATTGGACCGCGCGATTCCGGAACGTCCGAGCAATCATCCGGAACTGCATTACGGCGGTATTTTGACACAAGATCGCGGCGGGACATTGATCCTCGATGCTCTGAAAATGTTAAAGGATCGCGGTAGACCGACACGAATGATTTTTACCGGCACACCGCCGACCGATCCGGAATTGTTGCCCTGGGATCGAGCGTTGATTTCGCGCGGTATCGAAGAATTGGTCGAGCATCGCGGTTATGTTTCACTCGACGAGAATTACGATTTAATGGCAATGGCGAAATTGGCAGTGATGCCGACGATGGTTGATCGCTACCGGTTCAATATTCCGCAAAAAATCTTCTACTACCTCGGTTGGGGCGTACCGGTGATTACCACGAAACTGGCAGCGTTGGCGGACGTGCTGCCGAACGATCTGCCCGGCGTCTATTACATTCCCGAAGATGCCACTGCGATTGCCGATACGATCGCTGCCGTGCTGTCGGACGAACGGGAGCGCGTGCGAGCAGGAGCGGCTGCTCGGGAATGGGTGCGCAAGAATATTCGTTGGGAACCGGAAGAGGAAAAGCTGTTTGCACTGTACGAACGACTGTTGGGTGAATAAACAGAAGATTCGAATCGCCATCCATTCAAAACTGTGTATAACGCCAAAACCCGCCAATAAGGCGGGTTTCAAACGTTTCATTGATACGATATTCACCGATAAATGATTTGTTACGCTCCGCGATTCTTGATTGCCAGTGCGATTTTTTCGGCAGTGATCGGCATCGCTTTGATTCGAATACCGGTCGCATTCTCGATCGCATTCGCAATCATCGGCGCGGCTGGAATCATCGTATGTTCACCCATCCCGCGAGCGCCATAGGGACCGTCCGGTTGCGCGACTTCGACGATAATCGGAATCACTTCGTCGGGAACATCGAGTGCCGTCGGAATTTTATAGTCGGTGAAGTTGTCGTTCAGCATTCGTCCCTTTGCATCGAACCGCATGTCTTCATAGAGCACCGTCGCGATCCCCTGCATTAATCCACCGATCACCTGATCCTTCACCAGACCGGGATTGATCGCCTTGCCGACATCGACTGCGAGCGCGACCCGGGGAATGCGGACACTCCCGCTTTCACGATCGATTTCGACTTCAACGGCAGCAGCACCGACGGTGTAATGAACATTCGGTTTGCTGCCTTGACTGGTCTCGGGATCGGATTGCGCCGAGGCAAATTCCGGCATGAAGGTGCCACGTCCCATGATCGGACCGCCGCGAAAGGTGCCGTCAGGCATCATGATCCCGTTGATCACGAAATTCCGTAACGGAAGGATGAATTCCAGATCTTTGTGAGAATGTACTTCCTCATTCACGAGAAATAAATCCTCGTGCGACTTGCCGAGTGCGCGTTCGACCACGGCAAAGATTTGCTCACGGCAATCCTCCGCCGCCTTCTTGACGGCATTGCCGGTACCCCACGTGATATGCGAGGCGACGGTTTGCCATTCGTACGGATTGCGATCGGTGTCCGGCAATTCAACGCGAATCTTTTCGACCGGAATTGTTAAAACCTCCGCGGCAATTTGCGCCATCACTGTCAGGAAGCCTTGTCCGATCTCCATCGCAGATACCAGAATATTCAGACTGGCATCTTCATTGAATTTGATGAATGCGGTCGAAGCCGCATTCGGCGGCATTGCCGGTGCTTTCCAGAAGCAGGCGAAGCCTTTCCCTTTCAAGATATTCGGGTTGTCGGATGGAAGCGATGGCGTGCCCCATTCGATTGCTGCTGCCGCTTTATCGATACACTCTTTCATCCCGCTTGGATTCATTTTCGCACCGTAGGTTAGCGTGTCGCCCGCCTGAATCGCGTTGATCCGCCGGAACTCGACTGGATCGATGCCGAGCGCTTTCGCGGTTTCGTTGATGTGCGATTCGAGACCGAACAGGAATTCGGAATAGCCGAAGCCGCGGTACGGACCACCCGGCGGGAGATTGGTATAGACGCAATACGAATCGATTTTGACATGCGGAATGCGGTATGGTCCGGTAGCAGAGAGACCGGCGGCATTCACGACATTCGCGCCATATTCGACATACGCGCCGGCATCCCAATACAACGTCTGTTCCAGCGCAGTGATCGTACCGTCGCGCTTCACACCGATTTTGGTTTTCGCCGTCACCCCTTGCCGCTGATAGGTGTTGTAAAATTCCTGTTCGCGCGACCAGAGCACTTTCACCGGATTTCCCTGTACGGCAGTTGCCAATGCTGCCGCGAGAATCTCCATCGACACTCCGGCTTTACCGCCAAATCCACCACCAACATACGGTGCGATTACCCGCACATCGCTATGCGTAATGCCCAACGGTGCAAGCGCTTCGGCAAAGAGATTGCGCTGAGTGAACGGCGATTGAGATGCCGACCAGACAGTCAATCGTCCCGACAAATCGAATTGTCCGACGGCACCATGAGTCTCGATGGCGCAATGCGCATATCGTGGAACGGTGTAAGTATCTTCGAAGATAAAATCGGCTTCGCGCATCCCTGCGTCGGTATCCCCTTTCCGGACTTTGCGCCAGTGCGCAATATTGCTGTCCGCTTGCGGGAAGAACCACGGGACGTGGTGGTATCCTTTCAATTCGGGATGGATCAACAAGGCATCAGGCGACATTGCGGTTGCGACATCGAGGATCGGCGGGAGTTCCCGATAGGTCACTTTCACCAGTTTCGCGGCGCGCTTCGCCGTCACGACATCGCGCGCGATCACTGCGGCGACTTGCTCGCCGACGAACCGGACACGATCCTGCGCAAAGATATACCGGTCGTGCATATACAACCCGAAGCGATACGGAAAATTGGCGCCAGTGACGATCTTCACGACACCCGGCACTTTTTCCGCCGCACGGGTATCGATTTTTTTGATCAATGCATGTGCGTGGGGACTCTCGATGATTTCGGCAAACAACAATCCGGGACCGAATTCGAGATCGTCGACGAATTGTGCGGCACCGGTGACTTTGACTTTTCCATCCACTCGAATGGCATCGTGACCGACAAAATTGAGTTCACTCATCGCCGACCTCCTTTCGCAGCTTTGGCAATTTTCGGTGGCGGAGGTGCTTCGTTCGCGACTTCGACGATTGCATCGGTGATCGGATGATATCCGGTACAGCGACAGAGGTTACCCGCGATCGCTTGATTGATTTCGGTCTTGTCGGGATGAGGATTTTTCGCAAGCAATTCGGTCGCGGAGAGAATCATTCCGGGTGCGCAGTAGCCACACTGAAACGAATTATGTTTCAGGAATGCCTGTTGCAGATTGGTCAGCTCGCCGCCTGCCATCAAGCCTTCGAGGGTCGTGACACGCTGCCCGGCAATTTCGATCGCAAGCACCATGCAACTGCGGACGGTGCGACCGTCGATCATGACGGTACACGACCCGCAATCGCCGCGATCGCAGCCGCATTTCGGACTTTTCACACCGAGCTTGTAGCGCAACACGTCGAGTAGGATTTCATGCGGTTCCACCGCGATTTCCACGGATTGACCATTCAGGATAAATGCTGTTTTATTGTTCATGGCGACACGCTCTCCTAGATCAACTTCGAACCGTATTCGGAACCGTTACCATTCAGGCGTGCGACGGCGGCTTCGATTCCGCGCGCAAACATTACCTGACACATATGTAACCGGTACTCTTTCGAGGCACGGATATCGGAGATCGGTTTGACAATTTCCGGAATGATGGCTTTGGCTTCAGCAATACGCTCGTCCGATGGAAGATGCCCGTTCAACAGCTTTTCCAGCCGCTCGGCGCGAATTGGCGTAATCCCGACCGAACCAAACGCGATGCGATATTGGCGTTTCGGTAGCGCGAGTATAATCACACTCGCTTGCGCCAGATCTTCACCGGAGTAGCGACCCAACTTCACAAAGCAACCGGCATGATTGCGGGCAGGCAATGCGATTTCCACCGCAGTAACGATCTCACCCGGTTTGATGGCGGTTTTGCGATTGCCGATGAACCACGAGGCGATCGGAATTTTTCGTTTCGATCGGAGGCTGCGCACCAACACGTGCGCTTCATAGGCGGTGAGCAACGGGGCGCTGTCGGCACAGGGAACGGCGGAACAGATATTCCCGATCATGGTGGCGCGATTGCGAACACCGGTGGAACCGACGGTTCGCGCGACTTCCGCAATCACCGGGAATTTCGTTTGAATGATCCGCGATTCGATCAATTCGGCAAAAGTCACAGCCGCACCGATTGTCAAGACGCCATTCGAAAATGTAATGTCGTGCAGTTCGGGAATTGCTTTGAGATCGATGACTCCATCCGGGTGGATGACTTCCGCTTTCAATTCATTGATCAGATCGGTGCCGCCTGCCAGCAACATCGGATGTTTGAATTTGGTCAGTAGTTTGACTGCCGCCGACACCGTTTCCGGGCGGTGGTAGTCGAATTCATGCAGGATCGCCATGACGACTCCTCATTAACGCTTGTATCGGTCAAACTGTAATAAATCTATTATTGTCAGGATGCTATGATCGGCGCTGCACAACGTGTACAGACAAGAGTACCGGTACTAGTAAAAAATATCTGCGGGCGGACACGGGGGTCCGCCCCTTCTGCCGAAAGAGCCTGCAAAATTTCGCAAGTAATTATCCACTAGATACAGGCGGTTCGCGAACCGCCCCTACCAAAAAAGTAGTTCATCCTCAATGCACCCGACTTCTTTTCCTCGCACCAAGCACCAATCCCCAACACCGATCAGGGAAGCATTGCGACAATCCGGCACATCGACGATTCCAGCTCGATACCGCGCAACGGGAACAGACCGATCCACGCGCGTTTGTTGGAGAGTTTGTCGATTTCACCACCGAGATTTTCGGCATGCACCAATTTCTTCGGGAACAATTTTAGGTGCATTACCTGATAATAAATTTCCGGTGGGAAGAATTCATCCCAATCCTTGCCGTACTGCTTCTTCAATTTCTTCTCGGCTTCGATGAACGGTTTCGGATGCCAGTTGCGAATGATTGTGTTCATCGGATGGTCGGCGCTGCCGCAATCGACGCCGATCCACTTGAATTTCATTTTTAGCGCCCACTTGTGAAATTCCGGATCGGGTCCGGGATGCTTCACGAAGTAGCGGATTTCGTCGGAACCGGGTTGATCCCAGGCATACTTGTGATAGCCGGTATTGATGATCAGAATGTCGCCCTTCTTGATTTCGGCTTTGCTCATCAATAAATCCGGCGAATAGAGACCGTAATCCTCGACCTCTTTAGAAATATCGACAATCACGCCATCACCAACCCACTCCGTCATCGGAACCTGACCGATCGCACGACCGCTCGCGTGAAAATGAATCTCGCCATCGATATGGGTACCGACATGATTGCTGGTCGTGATGATTTGACCATTGGCGCCCTGACCCATGTGTGCGCCAGCGATGCGCTTGAAATACTGGATCCCGAGCGGCATGTAACTCGGCCACGGGGGGGTGTGGATCGAAAGTCGCTGGGTTAAATCGTAGAGCTTCAATTTGCCCATGAATGCCAGAAATTCTTCAGTCTTCATGCTCTGCTCCTTCATTTTCGATTGATTGTATTCGTTCGTTATGCGTTTCGGTATTGTTCGGAAAAACCTTCAAAGGCGTTGATAAACGGTTCCGGCGGTGCTGATAACACTCCTGCTCCAACTTGACCGATGCCGGGTTTTTTGTGTGCGACGCCCGTATCGATAAACGGGAGAATGCCGGTATCGACAACTTTACGGACATCGATCCCGATCGGCGTACCGCGGAAATCGAGCGCGGGAATTTGGAATCCGGGATTCTCCGCTGTCGTGATGTCGTACATCTTCAAAGTGTATTGCAGCGCGTCGCTGGCTTGACCGCCGACGAATTGCACGATCGCGGGTGATGCTGCGATCGCGAAACCGCCGAGACCATACGTTTCGGTGATAGCGCTGTCGCCGATGTCGGGATTGGCATCGGCTTTCGTGAATCCGGGAAAGAAGAGTGCATCGGGAACCGGCGCAGGACCGGTGAACCAGCGATTTCCCGTGCCGGATAGTTGGATCCCGAAGTCGGTACCATTGCGTGCCATCACGATGGCGACGCTGCTATTGGGAATATCGCGCGCAGCATCGAGACATGCTTTCCCGGATGCCATGGAAAGATTCAGGAAGAAATGATCGTTACCGTTGATGAAGTCGAGTACTTTCGCAGCGGTTTCGTAATCCTCGGCAGTACGCACGATATGTGTTGCCAATGTACGGTAGAGCAGCGAGGTCGCCGCGCGATTGCGGTTGTGCACTTCATCGCCCATGTGCAGCGCTTGGGCTATGATCGCTTTGAGATCGATTTTCTCGGCATGGGCGACGGCAGCCTGCAGCACCGGAAACAACACGCGTTCCATCCACTTTAAGCGGGTCAGTACTTCTGGGCTGTAGGCACCGTAGCGCAATACTTTACCAAGACCTTCATTCAGTGTGGTGTAGGCATAATTGCCAAACGTGGCATTGAACACCACCGAGACCGGCATCGACGCCGACACGATTCCCGCCATTGGACCGACTGTGGCGTGTTCATGACACGGGGCGTATTCGATTTCGCCGGATGCCGCCATCTGTTCGGCTGTGACTTCGTCCGCGGCGAGTCCTTCATACAACAACGCGCCGATGATCGCGCCGCGCATCGGTCCGCACATCCGCTCCCAGGTGATCGGTGGTCCGGCGTGCAGAATCAATTTCGGGTGCATGCCGGGGATACATTCAAGCGCGTGACCCAAGCCAATCCAATATGGTTTTCCGGCGATGATGCGGTCGACCGTCTCGCGATTCGCTTGGTCGATTTCGGTGCGATGAGCGGTGATCGCATCGCGAGCAGCCGTACTCACCGCCAGTGGTGGACGCCAATCCATCTGCACTGCGGGCGTTCCCGATTCATCGAGTGTCGTCTTAAACGATTCCAGACCGACATTAATCACATTTAATTTTTGATCGAATAAATTGCTCATGATTGGCTATTTCCTCGATACATGTATTTTCTTTGGAACAATTCAGTGAATTCCGAGCAGTGATTTTACGATTTCGCACGCTGCCGCATTCGATTCCGCAACAATCACTCCAGCGCTGCGGAGCCCTTCCACCACTGTCGAACGACACTGCGGATCGCTATCGGTACCCGTCACCGAAGTGACGATGGGTAAATTCCGAGAATGATCTTTTGCTACGGCTTGCGCCTGCCGGATTGCCGGTAGCAGGTCGGTAAGTGGATCGCGGTTCGCGCCATAGCCAAGTACCAGATCGAGCAGAATGACCGCTGTTTCAGGGTCGTCGGCTTCTTGAATAATCCGCTTGTTGCGGAGTGAAAAATCGATCATCGGGTGCGGTCGACCGACAGTGAATTCATCTTCACCGAGATCGATGATCGTGTGTTCGCGGCTTACTAATACATTTTCCAGTGCGATCGAACGTCCAGTTGGAGCATTCGAATAGATCGCACCGGTTAGATCGTGCAACAGCAACTGCGCTTCGTAACAGAAAGTGCCACCACTGAATAATCCACGAACAAATTTTTGTTGCGCAGTGAATTCGACGGGTGCTTTTTTGGGATTGATCACAGACGATTCCGATGGAGCGAATTCCGGATTACTCGATGCAACTACGCGACGAGCGGCAGCGGCGAGGGATTGCGCCGGAATCATACCAGCAGCTCGAATGATTTCTGGATCGACACCGAGGAACGAAGCGATAATCGGTTTCGTAATCGATATACAAAGTTCGAAAATCTTGTTCAGAACGTCGGGATGCGGCGGTTTAGAAATCAGCACGATGACTTTTGTGGCAGGATCTGCTGCCAGCAGGCGGATCGTTTCGAGGAACATAATTCCGCCGACGGCTTGCTTGACATCGCGACCACCGGTGCCGATCGCTTGCGAGATACCGCCGCCGAGATTCGAAACGAGACTCGTGACTTCCTGCAGTCCCGTTCCTGCTGCCGCGACACAACCGATATCACCCGGCTGAACGACATTCGCAAACGCGAGTGGAACACCGTTGATAATCGCGGTACCGCAGTCGGGTCCCATCAGCAGCAAACCGTGTTCGCGCGCAAAGCGCTTCAATTCAATTTCCCGCTCGACACTGACATTATCCGAGAACAGCATCACGTGCAAATTGTGTTGCAATGCATTCATCGCGACATCGCCGGCAAAACGACCCGCCACCGAAATCATGCAGAGATTGGCATCCGGTAATAGCTTGATTGCCGAATCGAGCGTACGCGGTAACGATTTGCTGCCGGATGTTCCCCGTTTCCGAATTGTTTTCAATAATTCCCGGATTTCGGGAAGAATTGTTTCGGCACGAGCCGGATCGTCGGTTTTTGCCGCGATTAACAAATCGGCATCGGTAGCCGTTGCGAATGACGCGATCAATAATCCCGATGCCGCTAAAATCGCTTTGTTCTCGGCAGTACCCATCACGATTGCACTATCGATCACACCGGGTAATTCATTGACGCGCTTCGCCGCCATCATCAGCGTGACGGAATCGAAATATTCACCGCGCACGATAAGACCGTTAGTTGTCATGTGTACACCGGAAATTGGTCAAGCCAAAGAGAAAACCTACCATCATATCGACGCCGGACGTAGCGCCGGTCGCAAGCACGTCTAGCGCGAGTGGTTTGATTCGATCCAGTTCATTACCGGTCAACGCCGTAATCAGACGCTGCCATTTTTCATTCACGCGACCGTCGTGTGCCTGTCGCAGCATGGTGGCTACAATCGGATTGGTCGAATGCGACCGTTGATAAATTTGATCGATCAATTGTGTTAATGATATCGGAAATAAGTGCTGCCGTAAATGCAATGCGACCATCGCTCCGGCGATAAAGTCGTCGCCACTCGGTGTCAATCCGACACCAACGCCCTTGATGAGCGAGATGCCCGCTTCGATTTGCCCGGCTGCCAACTGAGCTTTGGCGGTAAAAAACCGAGTTCTTAGTTGCGCCTTGAAGGATAAATCGGTTCCGATATCCTCATCGTCGGAAAGCAGGAATGCCAAATTATCCGGTGTTGCTTGCCTCACGACAAGTTCATGCAGGGAAGCGATATTGTCGATCACCAGAATTTGTTCGATCGTCTGAGGAAAAGCGATTCGCGATTGATATTGATTCGCCGGGTTGAGATCGATTCGCATTCGATCGAGTAGCATTCGATTGGAGTAAATCGCCAGCGCAGACCATTCGGTTGGAGTAAATCGATCGAGAATGATCGATGTCGGACCTGCACCGACAGAGTGATCGACAATCGATACCAGATTCTCACCATCGAGAAAATTGACGACATGCTCAAACCGGCTGTGTACGCGAAAGTGACCGCGTCGAATCGCGTCGCCGTAGCTTCGCAATTGTGGCAACTGCTCCCCGTCGGTCGCATTCGATAACGGGGAGCGAATTGCTACTTGATCCGGTATGTCGGGATCAGGCTTCGTAGAAAACCATCCCGTAATATTTGTTGTATTCGTCTTTGCGGACCACTTCCACTTTTCCGGTCACCGGCATTCCGGTTCGCGGATTTTTGATGTTGAGTTGTCCAGTGATTTTGTTGCCATCTTCGAGTTCGACGATGCCCAGTGTCAGGCAGACAATCGCATAGTCCGAAGGGGGATTGTATAGATGCGTGTAGGTCACCAACTTCCCGGACTTCGGCAACGGTACGATATCGAATTCGTTGTGGTCGTTTTCGTGACAATTGCGGCAGATCGTACGGTAAGGGTATTGCACGTGACCGCAGCGCTTGCACTTGTAGGCATAAATATTCATTTCCACGATCACTCCTCCCGCACAAAAGTCAAACAGACGACGTTATTGCCGAACCCGCCGAAATTGCAGGTGAAACCGACTTTCGCCCCTTTCACTTGCCGTTTTGCGGCTTCGCCGCGTAACTGCAACACGATCTCGTGTGCCTGTCCGACGCCGGTTGCGCCGACCGGGTGACCCTTCGCCTTCAGACCGCCGGATGGATTGATCGGTAGTTTACCACCGATTTTGGTGTATCCTTCCTGCAACGCAATATGACCCTGACCGCGTTCGAAGAAACCGACTTCTTCACTTTCGGCAATTTCCAGAATCGTGAATGCGTCGTGGAGTTCGGCGACATGGACATCTTTCGGCGTCAATTGTGCCATTGCAAACGATTTTTGCGCTGCCAACCGCACCGCCAACAGATCGGTCGGATCCTTCCGGTCGTGTACGGCATGAGTGTCGGTAGCCTGACCGATACCCGCGAGGCGCACAATCGGTTTGCCGGTCTTCTTTGCGATATCGGCAGAAGTCAAGATCAAGCACGCACCGCCATCGGATACCGGGCACATATCGTAATACCGCAACGGGTCGGCTACGATCGGGTTGTTGGTCGATGCGTCTGGGGAATCGAGGATCCCTTCGAGCGTTATCTCTTCGTGCAGATGCGCAAAGAAATTGTCCATCGCATGTTTGTGATTCTTTACTGCGACCATCGCGAGATGTCGCGAGGTAACGCCGTATTTTTCCATATACAACCGGGCGAACATGCCCGCCAGCGACGGGAGTGTGATTCCGTAGATGTATTCCGCCATCGGGTGAGTGAGTGTCGCGACGAAGTCGGTGGCTTCCAGATTGTTCACTTCGCGCATCCGTTCGGCGCCGATGACCATAACGGTATCGTACACACCCGAAGCGACGGCGAGAAAACCCTGCATGATTGCCGAAGCGCCGGATGCCGGACCATTTTCAACCGATACTGCACCGGCGGGTGTCAAACTCAGATTGTCGACGACGGCACTGGCAAGACTGGTCTGGTGATTGACCCGGGCAGCACCCATGTTGGCGACATAGAGTTGGTCGATCGATTTGATACCGCTCTCTTTCATCGCCATCAATCCGGGATAGGCGGCAATTTCCACCAACGGATACTCGAGCCGGGTGAAACTGGTAATGCCGATTCCCGCTACATAGACATCGCGCATATTAGTTTCCTCCCAGATGTTTTCGCTGCTCGAGCAGCGCAGTTCCGGTGGAATCGTAGAGTGAGCGCGTTGCGGCGAGCAGGTCGACCGGAGGTCGCGGTGGATCGGTCGGCGGCAGGATGGCGGCATGCGCTTTCACCAGCAACGCTTCCGGGACCGGTCGACGACCGACAATCAAACTGTCGCGCGCTTTATCGAACAGCTCTTTGGTGAGTGCCCACGATGGACAACCGCCCAATTCGTGAGGAATTTCAAAGCGTTTTTCCAACTTATATTCGATCATCCAGCGCCGGAAACCGATCGGCGATTCGGCAACAATCAGTACTTCCTTTTGCCCAAGCACATCGATGTGATATTCCATCTTCGCCGCAAAGGCGTGAGCGCCTACGCGCAAACCGCGCCGGAGTGCAAGGGTATGGAAGGACATGCCGACATCTTTGTTCACGATCCGACCGTTGACCACTGCGACCAACTCGCCATCGATCTGCGCCGCCAAAACGTACTCATCCTGCACCCGGTAGGTGTAGTAACTCAGCAGTTCGGCATAGACCCGTGCTGCAACGATGTCGTAATAGTCGCGCTCGACATGGATCAGCGGTTCGACATGGGGTAGAATCTCGGGAATTTCATCGCGGGAGACTTGACGGATTACTAATTGCTCGCCACCGGCAAGCGTCATGTATTTCGCCGGAAAAGGTGGCAGGGGCGTATCGACTGGTCGTAGGATTTTTTCCAGATCTATCGCCATGGATTCTCCTTAATTTTTTTTAAATTGCACTGAAAATTGAATGTAACATACAGGATACACCGGAGTGGGGGGATAATCAATAGGAAATGAGATAAATTGTGATTTTTTCGCTAGAATAGGGTTATGCTGAGATTCGGCGAATAGCCCAGAATCGAGATTATAACCGTGTTACAGGTTCGGATTTCGATAGTACTGAAGTTGGTAATAGACATAATTCCGATTTGCTTGCCGAAATCAACGATACGATATTGATAATTAGACTGAAAGAGTGTTTTCTCAGTCATGTTTGGGGTTTCAGCCAAGACCAATACGTCTCAACTTAGTTGATAATGATTTACAGGAAAGTGCCGATATAAAAGAACAGTGCCAGCTCGGTACAACTAACTTTCGAATAGTGATGAACGATTACTTGAGATCGGTAATTAATCGAATTCCTCTGCTCTCCATACTGATTCTCAGTCTGGCGGTTTTGTTCTCTCCCCACTGTTCACAAGCCCAACAATACGCGTTCTACACTTACGACGATGTCCACTTCCCGGATATTGGCGAAGTGAATGGTAGTATGCAAGACAGCCGGGGTTTCCTTTGGTTTGCCGGATCGCGCGGAATTGTGCGTTACGACGGTTACGAATTCCAACGATTCTCCGTGAGCGATGGGCTCTCGAACAACCATACTTACAAAATAGTGGAAGCCCCTGATGGTAAGCTCTGGATTTGTAGCTGGAGTGGGATTTCAGTGTACGATCCGGAGACTGGAAAAATCACTGTTGATCCGACATTGCACAATCTGGTTGTGAAGAATGTGCAATTTATCAAGGGGATGTCGTTTTACGCGACATCTGCCGGTCTGATCATGAAGCGTGGCGAAGGCTTCTATGCTTGGATCTGGCGGAATTTCAATACTACTTATCTTCAGACGAATTATCTGGTCGACTTTACCTACGATCCTACTTCCGAGACGTTTTGGCTGGCATCCGAAATGGATGGAATTTATCGGGTAAAACTGAGTACGCTGCTGGCGCTGTGGGAGCTGAAAGATAAAGCGTTATTAAAAGATTTTGAAGGATTACCGGAAGCGGAATTTCAAAAAAAATATCCCGGAATACATCTCGGTTTTGTATATCATTCGGCACAAACGATCGATTCGACCTGTTTTACATTTAATTCGAATGATCGCAGTAAGAGTTTCTTTCTTGCCAATAGTAAATTTTGGATCGCACCTGCTTATTCCAAGGGGTGGTTCATTAACAAAATCCTGCGCGATAATCAAGGAAATGTATGGGTCCATGCTCGCGACGGTGTTTACCAAATCATCGGCGACGAGCTACATAAATGTAAACCGGTCGACCCATTCGATAAACCCACGACATTTTTTCAATTATTCGGAACCGAGCAGGTTGTCGGCAACAACGATGGTCTGACGATTCTGCGCACGAACGATACGCTGCGGTTCTCGGCAGCAACCGGTTTAGTTTCCGACGACGTAATCAATTGTCTTCGCGACGATCAGGGAATCTATTGGATTACTACCAAAGAAGGCATTCTGCAAAAACTGGTCACGAGCAGCATCAGGAAATACAATCGGCAAACAATTCCTGCTATTAAGGAAACCGTCGAAGCGGTGAAACACCGCAATGGCGACGTCTATATCGCCTGCGAAAATAAATTGGTCCGCTATTCCCGCGGGAAACTGACAGATCTACCGATCCGACTGAACAGCGAAGAAATTATTCGAGGTCTGGCGCTGGATAAAAATCAGGATATCGTACTGCTATCCGATTCTTCGCTGTTCCTGATTCACGACAATAATGTAAAAATACTCGCGAGTCATATTTATACCGGCGGTGAGAAAGCGGTATTCTCATTGGATCGCAGTGGTAAGTTGTGGATTAACTGCGGTTGGTTTATTTGCCAATGGACGGGCGATAAACTGATCTACAATAAGGATTGGGAAAAAGCGATGTTGTATTGCAACTTCGCCTACACCGGTCCCGACAATACAACTTTTTTCGGCAATTGGAATCACAGCTACCGCTTGGTAGATCATAATTTATATCGCTACGGTACGGCAGATTTTGTGCAATGGGATATGCGGGATTTCGATCACACTTTGCTCTACCTGCCGATAGCGAACCGGTTGCGCGACAACATCGCGATGTGTGGCGGGTATGCATTCGATTCGCGCTACTATCTTGGCACCTTCACCGGATCGCTCATGCGATTGGAAGGTGATTCACTGACCGATTGCGACTTAAAGAAAGTTGGCAATGTCGGTGCGATCAGTCGGTGCGTCGCCGATGGATCGGGTAATCTCTATTTTCTGGCAAGCGAAGGGGTGGTTAAAATCGATCGCTCCGGAATCTCGCGACCGGAAGAGTTATCGGATCAGAAATGCAGTTATCAGGATCTATTTTTCGATCGGCACGGAAACCGCTTGTATGCTACATCGGAAGGGTTACTGTTTGCCAATTCCACGTCGAATTATATGATCGATCGACAATTCGGTCTCGATGAAGACAATGTAAAACGGATCATTGAAATCGATCCCGATCGCTATTTACTACTCCAATCGAACAATATCGTCATTATCGATTTAAATACACTGTGGAATTCTGGAACCAATACTAAACCGGTAGCGGTAACGGGGATTTGGTCGAACAATACTTCGCATCCGATTCACTCCTCGATCGATTTGCCGCGGGGTCAACGGTCGCTTAAGATCCGTTATGCATCGTTGGATTTCGTAAGCGAGCATAACAATCGCTATTCGTGGAAATTGGATGGATTGAGCGACAGTTTTTCGCTTCTGACCAAGGTGAATGAAGTCAACATCCATCAGATTCCACCGGGAACCTATACCTTTCAATTGAAAGCTACCAATATTTTTGGTAAGAAGCAGGATCTCAAGAAAACCATCACGATCAACGTGCCGGCATATTATCACGAAACGATGCTCTTCAAATTGATGGTAGCGGTCATAGTGATTGGTGTGATTGTATTGATCTATACTGTTCGATTGCTAGCCGTCAAACGCGCCAATGCGAAGTTGGAAGAGCGGGTGGCGACGCGCACGAAAGAGTTATCCGATGCTTTGGAAAATGTCAAAGTATTGAGTGGTCTAATTCCGATCTGCGCGAATTGCAAGCACGTTCGCGACGACAAAGGATATTGGTTGCAAGTCGAACACTATATCACCGAGCGGTCGGATGCGCAATTTTCTCATAGCATTTGTCCCGAGTGTATGAAAAAACTCTACCCCGGTTATTACAAAGAGGACAATAAAGACTATAAATATCAGCAGCAAAACCGCAGCGAATAACTCCCAATCGCTACCGACCGATCCCGGCTAACGGTACTCATTGTTTTTACTGAACACAGCACCGAAATCGATCCCTAAGTGATGTAAAATCCCGATCAAGTGACATCAAAAATATCCCAATTATCCGATATTTGATTGAAACTTCTGTTCCGTAAACTTATCTTAAACCAATTCCAATGTAATATTCCTTTGATACTTAAATCTCTTGAAAAGAAGTTGTCATGTTCGGTGTTCGCCTTACGACGGACATGTACCGAAAAGGGTGTCTGTACCCGCGAATATTGGCGGTTGAATGCGGGGATCCGACCCTACTGCGGATAGCAACATATTATCAAGAGCCTCAAAAATTTCAATATCGACTTAATCGAAGTGCTCGCTAGTTCTGAATTCCCGATCCTGTTGTACATGTTTCCATTTTGTTGTTGTTCGAATGACTCGCCAATTCACAATGAGGGATATCATGTCAAAACCAATCGTTCAAATTTTCACAATCGGTATACTAGTGTTGCTATTTCTAGTCTGGCCGCTCTTTGCTCAACCGACTAGCGGGCTGGTTGCCTATTATCCGATGAATGGCAATGCCAACGATTCTGCCGCCAATCATCACAATGGAACAGCCTCGAATTGTACGCTGGTCACCGACCGATTCGGTAATCCATCCGGTGCCTATTCGTTTAATGGATTGGATAGCAAAATCGAACTCGGTTCATGGATGACGGCACAATATTTTTCAATTGGTATGTGGGTGAAACCGGCAGCGGAACAGGCAGCATATGCCAATATTATCGACAACGATCACTCTTGGTCGAATGGCTGGGTCATTCAGCAGAATAGCATTGAAAACAACAATATGATGTTTTATGTCAACAGCAATCCGTATACTCAGACGTTGATCTATGCGCAACTTCAGTCAAATGTCTGGCAATATCTGACGGTAGTGAAAAACAATACGGTTGTTCGGTTCTATGTGAATGGTGCATTGGTATCGAGCGATACCTGTAGTGGACCGGCGCTATACGATGGCTCGCAAAATCTGGTATTGGGATCGCACTATTGGCTGGATCGTCACTGGGCGGGTGTGATGGATGAAGTGCGAATCTACAATCGTACCTTGAGCGCTGCCGAAATCACATCGCTATATACTTACAATCCGGCATCGATCACAGTTGTCAAACCGAATGGCGGAAATATTTGCTATCTAACGCTGAGCGATACGATTCGCTGGGCTTCGAACGGATTTTCCGGAAATGTGATGATTGAATTGAATCGCAATTATCCGGGAACCACGTGGGAGACGCTGTTCGCATCGACTACGAACGACGGCAGTGAACCGTGGATCGTTTCCGGAGTAGCGACTACCGCTGCTAGAATTCGCATCAGCTCGGTGACGACATCGACAATCAACGATATCAGCGATTCGAATTTTACGATTCGCGATATTCCCGCACTCGGATGTACGCCCTCGCCAATCGCATTCAATGGTACTTGTCCACATCAAGTTGATTCGGTGTTGGTGAAGATCTACAATCAGGGAAATCTTCCATTTCAGTATCAAGCAATCACTGGTGCCAGCACCGGGGTGTATACGAACTACCCGACCAATTCAGGATATCAGATATTTGCGAACGATACACTAAGAATATGGGTCAGGTTCCGACCGGATAGTACGCTGAGCTATCTCGATACTCTGCGAATTTCGTTTGTAGCACCGTATACCTCGATGACAATCCCGATCTCGGGATTGGGGATCGGTTATTATGCCTATTCCAATCAAACAACCTTGAGCTATAACACGATCATCGAACCGACATTGCGCGATTCGTTGTCGGTACTGATCCGGGTGAAGGGGAATCGACCTTTGCAGAATAGTCAATGGGTAACAATTCCGAGCGGATTGCCTTTCACTTCGCCGAATATTGCAAATATCAATGGGGGCGATTCCGCTACAGTCAAGATTTACTTTACACCGACGACACCGGGGCAGTATTCCGGTCAGATCGGATTAGTATCGAGTGCCATCAATGTCGATACCCTGAAAATCTCCGTATCGGGGACATCGAAGTATTTTCCAGCGACTCCGGGCAATTTGACGATTACGCGAGTCAGTAACGACATCCAACTCAACTGGGCGCGTGTCGATACTTCGATTCACGGCGTACCGGTAACGATTACCAATTATCTGGTCTTTTTCAAGAACCTCCAGACCGATTCCTGGGCGTTTCTGGCATACACGACCGGTCCGGCGGCAACGTCGTATACGCACCTGGGTGCGGCTCGTTTTAGTACTTCATTGCTCTACCAAGTGCGATCCTATATTTCCGATGGCTTTAGCACTGATCGGGTGATTCGTTCGCTTGAACCGGGGATGTCGCTAACCGAAGTTGAGCGAAGATTACACGATCTCAGTGGTCCGATTGTGAAGAGCTGGCAACAGTGAATGTAGAAAGAAAGAGATAAAAAAAAACGGGATCTTGAAAAAGATCCCGTTTTTTTACATCTGAAAAAATCTTAGAACATGTAACCGACCATGATGCCGATACCGCTGGTCTTCCAGCTCTGTCCGCCGGTATCGAGTACTTTCGCCAAGCCCATGGAATAACGAAGTTCCGGAACCAGCGTACCCTTCGACAACGGCATATTGATACCGAAACCGAGGTTCAAACCGAAATCGGTGCCTTTGACGTCTTCAATCTTGTTGCCATCTTTGTCTTTCGCGCTGATCTTCATGGCAATTTCCGGTCCGACTTCAAAGAATGCACTGCCCATTTTGCTGGTGTTCAGTTTGCAATTCCATTCGGCGAATTTATAGGAGAACGTCGGTTGAATCGCAAGATAGTCAAGCTTCACTTCGCCACTGCCACCGGTCCATTCCGTTTTCGCACCCTTCATCAAATAGAGTACATCGGTGCGGATATCCATCTTGTTATCGATATTGTAGTTAAAAACACCACCGATGCCCACGCCTGTACGCGACTTCACAGTCACACCTGACGGTGATGGATCTAATTTCAAGCTTGCCATATTCAAGCCGGCTTTGATACCATAAGACCAGCCGCCAGCCATCGACAGCGATGCAACCAATAATACTGCTAGAACTACGATTACGGATTTTTTCATGATTCCTCCCGGGATGTTAGATTAATCGGATGTTCGTTTGAAGTACGTTAGTACGTAGTAAAATACGACATAATGTATGATATCATTGGAGTTCATGCAAGAATAATTCAATACAAACTCAATAATTTTGTCACAAAGAACTCATATTTAAGTATAGAATCTCGTTCAGAATTTATTAACAAGAGCTGAAGCAATAACTTCCATATAGAATATTAGTTAAAGCAACTCCGTTTTTTCGGATCCTCCATATGTAAAAAATGAGCATTCTAGGTAAAATTTAGTGATTGGATTCGATTTTGGGATTTCCGAGTCACAATGCATATTGCGTTTCTCGGTGGTTGCATTGGAACAGCGTGATAGGATTGGTTATCTTTCTGTTGATTTTCAATTGAACGATTAAGCAATGGGAGGAAGAATGCAATATCGACAACTAGGAAAATCCGGGTTATTGGTTTCCGAACTCTGTTTCGGTGCCATGACTTTCGGGGGTAGAGGGTATTGGAAAACAATTGGCGAATTGGAGTACCAAGCATCGAAGCGACTCGTCGATCTGTCACTCGATGCCGGTGTAAATTTTTTCGATACCGCCGATGTATACTCGTACGGAATGGCAGAAGAGTTTCTCGGTAAGGCTTTGCACGACCGGCGTAACGAGATTGTCCTTGCCACGAAAGTTCGCGGTCGTATGAGTGCCGAGATCAATGATGTCGGTCTAAGCCGCCACCACATTCTCACCGGTTGCGAAAACAGTCTCCGACGGCTGAACACAGATCACATCGATCTTTACATCGTCCACAGTTTCGATTTCATCACTCCACTGGAAGAAACCTTACGCGCCTTGGATGATTTGGTACGGCAAGGAAAGGTGCGCTATCTCGGTTGTTCCAATTTTGCCGGCTGGCAACTGATGAAAGCGCTGGCGACATCGGAACGGCAGAATCTGGAGAAATTCGTCTCATTGCAGGCGCTCTATTCGCTGATTTCGCGCGATCTGGAAAATGAGTTGGTTCCACTCTGTCTGGATCAGGGGCTCGGTATTACCCCATGGTCGCCACTCGGTGGAGGTTTCTTGACCGGGAAATATCGTCGCGGCGAGAAGGGTCCGGAGGGTGCACGGAGAGCATCCGAGCAGTACAATTTCATCCCGATCAACTATGATCAAGGGTATCCGATTGTCGAGGAATTGGATCGCATCGCTGCCGCTCACGATGCGACAGTTGCCCAAGGCGCGTTGAATTATCTGTTGCGAAAACCGGGTGTGGCATCAGTTATTATCGGTGCAAAATCGGTTGAACAATTAGTGGACAATCTTAAAGCGGTAGATTGGACGATGACTGACGGGGAAGTGGCGAAACTCGACGAATTGAGCAAGCCGTATCGCCCTTACCCGCAATGGATGCACGATATTATCCGGCACGATCGAACAGTTTCGAAATTGCGCGGCGACTGAGCAAAAACGAATATCGAGAGTTCGGGTACGAGTCCAGACTCGTACCCTTTTTTTACTACACACTAAAGGCGATACGAAATGCAAACACCGAAAAGATCACTCCGGTAATTCCCGAGCAGCACATCATCGTAAAGAAAGCGTACTTCATCCGTTTGGATTGCACAACGATGCTTATCGCGCCGATCACCAACGAAATCTGCAGGAATAACGACGCGTAGTCGAATATATCTCCTGATTGACCAAGAATTTGATTTTTTGATTCCCATTCTTTCGCCCCGACAACTTTCCCTAATTGCCCATCGACATCTTGAACCCAGTTCTCCTGCCCGATCTTGGCGGAACCGAGTAAGATCTCTTTCTTCTCTTTCTTGTATTTATCGATGTCTTGTTCAAGATGAGTCACGTATTTTTTCATTGCTTCTTCATTGGCGGGATTGATCGTTTTGGCGTCGAGCAGCGATTGTAACAAGTCGCGTTGACCTTCGACCAGCGTCTGTTTGATCCCTTTCGAATTGAACCACTGATATGCGTTCGCTTTTTCGTTGTAGGAAATCAATTCATCGTCGCCAAATCGTCCGGCACCCAGATCAGTCACTGCCAAAAGTGCTGCAAATAGGGTGATCACGATCCCGCACAGCAATTCAAATCTGCCCTGTCCGGTACTTTCCGGTGCACCGATCCCTTCCATGGTCATTCTCCCGTTTCAGAAATGTGTTGAAATTGGGGCAAAACTAATCAATCGGATTGATCGTCGCAAGTCTCGATTTGACACTGGTAGGATTGAATGAAGTACTGCGATCGTATTAGTTAATTATCATTACACTTTTGGTAGGGGGGGGCGCGAACCGCCCGCGTCCTCGGATGGTTGCACGAATTTAAATTTGACCGCGAGCGATTTTAATGCATATCGAGAAGGATTATCGCAGGCTCGGAGGCCTGCGCCACCAGAAGGATTAAAAGATGCAGGCGGATGCGGGGATCCGCCCCTACTATCGATCACAACTAATTTTCGAGCTGCACGCTCTTTACGGAACCGGGTCGAACCCGCCGGGGTGCCACGGACCGCACTTGAGCAAGCGAATCAGGGCGAGTTTGCTGCCCTTCCACGCGCCGTGCTTGATGATGGCGTGTTCGGCATAGACACTGCACGATGGGTGAAACCGACACTGTCCGCCGAGAAGTGGTGAAAGGGTATAGCGGTAAATTTTGATCAGAATTCGCAGAATAAGACGCATTATAGCCAGTATAATCGAAGTTTCACATTTCGATTAATGTACAAATAATTCGCGGAAATCTTGCATTGTTTTCGGAAATTTAGCAATATTTTCTCGATTGCATCGCTGAATTGAGTTCCCTATATTATGCTCGTTCGGGGATTGAAGTCATTGAAAAACCTCGATCCAACTCGGTTTGCCGGGTTGTCGATCACCTATCATTGTTGGCTTCTCCTCATCGTCACGGTTTCCGCAGTTATTCCTCAGAACCGTTGTTTTTCCGAGGCGTTGATGCTTTTGTCCATTCCCTTCGCACCTGTGGTTTTGTTCACTGGAAATTACGGTAGTGGTAAAACTGAAGTTGCAGTCAATTACGCCGCACACTTTGCGCGTTCGGGTGTCATCACTAAAATCGCCGACCTTGACTTAGTCAACCCTTATTTTCGCTGTCGTGAAGCCCGCGATCCCCTGGAAGCGCTGGGTGTGGAAGTTATTGCCCCGGAAGGGGAGTACCACAGCGCCGATTTACCGATTCTCCTACCTACAGTCCGAGGAATCATCGAACAACCGCAAGGCATCTCGATTATGGATGTCGGCGGCGATAGTGTGGGCGCGACGGTATTATCGGGATTAGTCAAGAGTTTTGCCCGAAATCGCTACGAAATGTTTTTTGTTCTAAACAAAAACCGACCCTTCACCGGAACCGTCGATGGCGCATTGCAGCTCATCAGCGAGGTGGAAGGGAGTTCAAGAATGAAAGTGACGGCGATTGTCGCCAACACGCATTTGATGGACGAAACCACCCCGACAATGGTATTGGACGGTATTGAGTTTGCCCGTACCGTCGCCGTTGCGAAAGGGGTGAAATTTGCCTTTGCCGCAGTCAACCATGAATTTCTGGATCACCCGTTAATGGTTTCCGCCGATTTCCCGATCCTGCCGATCGTTCGGATGTTATTGCCACCATGGAAGTTGGGAATCAATATTCGGCAGGTCACGCATGCACGTGACGGGTTTGCTCGCGCGGCAGCGGCACAAAAAACGTAAGCTGCGGTGCGATTCAATCATCGTCCGCGGTTGTTATTCGATTTAAAAAGGTTCCAATTTGGAACGAATAGGTGCTTATCATAGTGCCTAATGGCTGGTGACAGCGATGGGTCGCGATTCACCGACCCATGACCGGAGTTAATATGCCCCGTGTAAATATTGAACCAAATCGTTGTAAAGGGTGCGAACTTTGTGCGCGCGCCTGTCCGCAACAGATTATTCGGATGTCGCGTCAGATCAACATCAAAGGGTACTTCTTCGCGGAAGTATTCGATCAGCCACGCTGTATCGGTTGTACCCTTTGCGCGATTTCCTGTCCGGATCTGGCAATCTCGATCGGTGCCAATGCCGTCGTCTATCGCTTCTTCGATGCAACTGTAACGAAGGGGGTGACGAAATGAGCAAAGTACTGATGAAAGGGAACGAAGCACTCGGCGAAGCCGCTATCCGTGCGGGTGCCATTCGCTTTTTTGCGTATCCGATTACTCCCCAGACTGAAGTCTCCGAATATCTCGTCCGCCGTCTGCCGGAAGTGAACGGTGTGTTCCTTCAAATGGAGAGTGAAGTTGCCGCATCGAATGCGCTATTTGGCGCGGCTTCCACCGGTGAACGCACGTTTACAACTTCCAGTTCGCCCGGTATCGCACTGATGTCCGAAGCGATTTCCTATATCACCGCTGCCAATTTGCCGGTGGTGATCGTCAATGTCTGTCGCGCCGGTCCGGGATTGGGCGGTATTCTGCCGTCGCAGGGCGACTACATGATGATGACCCGCGGTTTGGGACATGGCGATTTTAAAGTGATCGTACTTGCTCCGGCTACCGTTCAGGAATCGGTCGATCTGATGATGTTGGCATTCGAACTAGCCGACAAATATCGTAATACAGTCACGTTGATGGCGGATGGTCTCATCGGTCAGATGATGGAACCGGTCGATTTCGACAATGTACCGCCGCCGCATCCGACCGATAAAAGCGATTGGGCAACTACTGGCGCTAAAGGTCGAAAACCGCATCTAGTGCGAACCCTGTTCCTCGACCCCGTCGAAGGGGAAGTCGAGAACCGGAAACGTGCCAAGAAATATCTTGAGATCGAAGCGAACGAGTGCCGCTGGGAATATTACAATCTGGACAAACCGCGCGATATCGTCATTACCGCTTTTGGAACGGTCTCGCGGGTCTGCAAGACTGCCATCGACGAATTGAAAAAAGACGGCATTGAAGTCGGTCTGTTCCGTCCGATTTCGCTCTGGCCGTTCCCGTACCAACAGTTGCGTAAAGTCGGCGACGGTGCGAAGATGCTGCTTTCGATCGAAATGTCGAATGGACAAATGATCGAAGATGTGCGCATGGCGATGGAAGGCACGAAGCCGGTTCACTTCTACGGTCGTCAAGGCGGTCAAGTACCGGCACCGGAAGAAGTAGTCGAAGAAATTAAGAAATTATTGTAATCACAGATCATTGGTTGTAGGATCGGGTCGCGAACGCTTGACCCATCTGCAATTGCCGGAAAGGCGATAAAATGGCGGATCTGATTTTTCAACGAACCGAGGCGATGACCGAGACCATTACGCACTATTGTCCCGGTTGTACGCATGGCGTGATTCATCGGCTCGTAGGCGAAGTACTGGACGAACTTGGTTTACGCGAACGTACGGTCGGCGTGGCACCAGTCGGATGCTCGGTGTTGGCATATAATTATTTCAATGTCGATTTTCTGGAAGCGGCACACGGTCGCGCACCGGCATTTGCAACCGGACTGAAGCGCGCTCGACCCGACTTGATCGTCTTCACTTATCAGGGCGACGGCGACTTGGCATCGATCGGCGGCAACGAGATTTTGCATGCAGCAAATCGCGGCGAGAAATTCACCACGATCTTCGTAAATAATGCGATCTACGGTATGACCGGCGGTCAGATGGCACCGACGACGTTGCCCGGACAAGTAACCACGACGTCGCCGTTCGGTCGAAAAGTCGACGATGTCGGTTGGCCGATTCGCGAGAGCGAATTGCTGTCGACGTTGCGCACTCCGGCATACATCGCGCGTACCGCCGTCGATACCCCGAAAGGGATTATCGAAACCAAAGCAGCGATCAAGCGCGCATTCGAATATCAACGCGACAACATCTGTTTCTCGCTGGTCGAAGTATTGTCGACCTGTCCGACGAACTGGGGCATGACGCCGCGCGCCGCGTGCGAATGGGTCGCCAGCGATATGAAGCCGTATTACGTACCCGGTGTGAAGAAGACGCCGGAGACGACGAAATAAAACCGACGTGAGTCTCATCACGGGTTTGATGGTTCGAGTATAATATTCACGCAAACTTTTATTTGCGGTACACAAGCAGAAGAGGATTTCTCCGATGCAGATGGAAATAAAATTCGCCGGTTTTGGCGGTCAAGGTATCATGCTGGCGGGCAAATTACTTGCCGAAGCGGCAATGGAAGAGGGAAAACAGGTTGTCTGGATTCCTTCCTACGGTCCCGAAATGCGCGGTGGCACTGCCTATTGCACCGTGGTGATTGCGGATCATCCGATCGGCAGCCCGGTGGTGAACAATCCGGGCAATCTGGTGGCAATGAACCGACCGTCGCTCGAAAAATTCGCACCGATGATTCCAGCGGGTGGTCTGTGCCTGGTCAACAGTTCGCTGATTCCGATCACCAGCGGTCGCGACGATTTGGAAGAGTACCTGATCCCCTGCAACCATATCGCCAACGAATTGAATAACCCCCGCGGTCCGAATATGGTCGTACTGGGTGCATTCGTCGGTGTGACGAAAATCGTGAAGATGGAAACCATCGAAGCGATCGTCCGCCACGAATTCCAAACCAAACCGAAATTCATTGAAGTCAACGTCGCAGCACTGCTGCGTGGCGCCAAGGCGATTGCCGAACCGGCAGCGCGAGTGAAAGTGGAGGCAGTAGCATGAGCAACGCCGATATCAAAACGCCTCCGGCGGCACACGATTTCACCAAATTGGAAAAGATTCTCGCGAAGTATCCTCGCAACGAAACCAGCTTGATCATGGTGCTGCAGGATGTTCAAGACGAGTACCGTTTTCTGCCATGCGATGTTTTGGTGGAAGTCGCAAAACAGCTTGATGTACCGAAGTCGAAAGTTTTTGCGGTCGGAACATTTTACAAAGCGTTTTCGCTCGATCCGATGGGTCGAATCAATATCAAAGTCTGTATGGGTACCGCGTGTCACGTGCGCAATGCCCAGATGGTGCTGGAAGCGCTCTATCGCGAAACCGGCATGACCGAACCGGGCACCCGTCCCGATCTCGAATACACCATCGAAACCGTCAATTGCGTCGGTGCCTGCGGTATGGCGCCGGTGGTAATTGTCGATGAGAAATATTTTCCGGAAGTACAGCCGGATAAAGTACAAAAGCTATTTAAGAAGGGGGTGAAATAATGACCCGCTTCGAATCGATCGATCAACTGATTGCGCGTAAAACCGAAATGGCTGCCGCTCACGGTAAATTGGGACGGCGGATCGTGGTTTGTGCCGGTACCGGCTGTGTTGCCGGTGGCGCATTTGAAATTTTCGAAGAGCTTCAAAAGCAGTTAAAAGAAGCCAAAGTAAACATCGTTGCCGAATTGCAGGATTGTCTGCACAGCAAGAACGGCAAGCATCCGGTGACGCATCTTTCCGCCAGCGGTTGCCACGGCTTCTGTCAGGTCGGACCACTGGTGCACGTATTGCCCGACGACATTCTTTACGAACAAGTGAAGTTGAAGAATGTGCCGGATATCGTAAGTGCGCTGCTCGGAAAAGCCGAAGTCAACGAAAAACTCCTGTTCAAAGATCCATTGACGGGAAACCGCTGCAAGGGACGCAACGACATCGCATTTTACGCGAAGCAGGATCGCATTGCATTGAAGAATTGCGGTGTGGTCGATCCCGAATCGCTCGACGACTATCTTGCCAATGGCGGGTACAACGGATTACTCAACGCCTTTGCACTCGACGGTAAAACCATTGTCGATCAAATGACCAAGAGTGGTTTGCGCGGACGCGGTGGTGCCGGATTCTCCACCGGTCGCAAGTGGAAATCTGCCATGGATGCCGGTAGCCCGTACATCCTCTGCAACGGCGACGAAGGCGATCCGGGTGCCTTCATGGATCGCTCGATCATGGAAGGCGATCCGTTCAAAGTCTTGGAAGGAATGACGATTGCGGCATGGGCACTCGGTGGTTCGCGCGGATTTATTTATGTCCGCAAAGAATACCCGCTTGCAGTGAAACGAATGCAACGTGCAATCGATGCCCTCGAAGCGGCGGGATTGCTGGGCGACAATATTCTGGGCAAACCGAATTTCAGTTTCAAAGTGACGATCTCCCGCGGCGGCGGCGCATTTGTTTGCGGTGAATCCACGGCGTTGATGCGCTCGATCGAGGGCAAGATCGGCGAACCGCGTGCAAAATATACCCGCAGCGTCATCAAAGGTCTTTACGACAAGCCAACCGTACTGAACAATGTCGAAACCTGGGCGTGCGTACCGCCGATTCTCGAAAATGGCTACGAATGGTTCGCTAACAAGGGTACTAAAAAATCACCCGGCACCAAAGCATTTTCGCTGGTCGGTAAAGTGAAAAATACCGGCTTGGTCGAAGTCGAAATGGGTACGACGCTCCGCACGATCATCTTCGATATTGGCGGTGGCATTATCGGCGACAAGCCGTTCAAAGCGGTGCAGACCGGCGGTCCGTCCGGCGGCTGTATTCCGGAATCGCTGCTCGATGTGCCGGTCGATTTCGATACGCTGACTGCGAACGGATCGATGATGGGTTCCGGTGGTATGATCGTGATGGACAACCGGAATTGTATGGTTGACATTGCGAAGTACTTTGTTCACTTCCTGCTGGAAGAAAGCTGTGGCAAGTGTACGCCGTGCCGCGAAGGACTGCGTCAACTTTATCACCTCGTGCAACTGGTGTGCGACGGGAACGCCGACGATACGACAATCCCGCAGATCGAGCGGGTCTGCCGCGCGATGAAGCTCGGATCGCTCTGCTCGCTCGGGATGGATGCCGCGAATCCGGTGCTCTCGACGTTGAAATTCTTCCGCGAAGAGTGGGAAGTGCACGTCAAAGAGAAGAAGTGTCCGGCGGGTGTCTGCCGCAGTTTGATTACCTATTCGATCGATGCCGACAAGTGTACCGGCTGTCTACTCTGCGGCAAAGCGTGTCCGCAACAAGCGATTACCGGCGAATTCAAGAAGGTGCATGTGATCGATCCGGCGAAGTGCGACAAGTGCGGTATCTGTTACACGGTCTGCCCGGATAAAGTCAGTGCGGTAGTAGTTCAATAGCGATGATTTTTGAGAGATATGCGATGCGAGCGATGAAATGGTTGGTAATGGTGTGCTTGATTTCGGCGACGATGGCGGCGTCGACTGCGGTAGCGCAAGTGTTGCCGAAGTCGAATGCGAAAATCGATTCGATGCTGCAATATTTCCAGACATTCAAATTGGACGATGGCAGTATCGAATTCCGGCACAACAATCTCGCATTCTCGTGGCTGAATGAAACCGGATTGTATATCGCAGTGAAGCTGGACGGTCATTACGATTTGATTTCCGTGTATAGCGGCGACGAACGAATTTATCACGATCGTGCCGTGTTGGTAGTCGATACCGATACGCTGCAAACGCGACGGATGCCGGAGACCGATCCGGCGTATCGCTACGAACCGTTGGGTGAAGTCGGGGTGCGCGAATCGATCCGGTTCAACGATGCCGATGGGATTGTTTCGAAGATTGCGAAGAATACCCGGAAGACGATTACGGTGTTTCTCGAAGGCAAGGATTATGTCGACGATGCCGAATTGGAATTGTCGATCAAGCAGGGTTTTCGCGACAGCTATTTGCTCGGTCAGGAACTACGCAAGTTGAATTCCGGAAAATAATTTTTCCGAAGGGGCGGCAATACGCCCATATAGAAAAATGAAATCGCAGGCTTGGAAGCTTGCGCTGCCAACGAAAAGAAGGCGGGACTGAAGTCCCACCTCCAAGTAAGTTGAAAACGAGCGAACGATGACAACGGACGAAGTACTCGACAAATCGAAGAAATTGGCGGCACGTTCGCAGGTGGTGCTGCTTGGATCGAATGGCACCGACGGTTATCCGAACATCAAGGCGATGCTCGTCACTGAGATCGATGGTCTGAAGAAATTTTGGATCACGACGAATAAATCGGCGAAACGCTCGACGATTATTGCGCACGATCCGCGCAGTTGTCTCTATTTTCTCGATCCGCAGGGATTCGAAGGATTGATGCTGGTGGGCGAAATCGTCTTTCACGACGATCATGCCACCAAGCAGCGGATGTGGCGCGACGGTTTCGATACCTACTATCCGCAAGGGATCGACGATCCCGATTACACGGTGATCGAATTCACTGCGAAGTATGCGAATTATTATCACGGTTTGCAGAATTACACGTTTGATGTGTGAGTTAGCAAGTAATTTCCCTGCGGTACGAACATTAAGTGCGTATCGTTAAGTAAGGAGGAAATCATGAAGACAACAAATCACGTCAGATCAATTAAAGTCGACAAAGTCGTGTTGCCACGCGCAGAGGCTTTGAAATATCTGAAGCAGTTACCCGAGGATAGTTCTCTCGAAGATATGCAGTATCATCTTTATGTTTTGCAAAAGATCGAACGTGGTTTGCAAGACGAGCAGGAAGGAAACGGTATTCCTCAGGAAAAGATGGAACGGCTGGTTGCTTCATGGATAAGAAAGTAATTTGGTTAAAAGGTGCAAGATTTGATCTAAAATCCATCTACGATTTCATCGCAGAAGATTCTGATCGATATGCATCGGTAGTTGTCATTGATCTTTTGAATGCCGGCAATTCGTTGCGAAGATATTCAAATCGCGGTCGATCAGTAATTCCCTCGAAAATTTTCGAGATTAGAGAATTGATTGTTCGCGAATATCGGTTAATTTATCGAATTTATTCTGATCGAGTGAATATTATTGCAGTAGTCCATTATCGAAGAAATCGCAATTAAAATCGAGGAATTGAAATGGCACTACCAAAATTCGATGAGATCACGTTACCATTCTTGTTATATTTATCCGATGGAAAGATACACCATCGAAGCGAGTATTTATCATATTTAAAGGAATATTTTCATTTATCGGACGATGATTTAATCGCACAAAAGAATAAACCGCGTTACACTATTTTTGATGACAGGGTGTACTGGGCCAGATATTACTTGATGAAAGCAGGATGCATCGAGCAAGCATCAATCGGAAATTATAAAATTACCAATTTGGGTATGAAATTACTCGATCAGAAACCAGTAAAAATAAATGAAAAATGCTTAACTGAATTCAGCGATTCATTTAGAGAATGGATGCAGAAATCTGGTCGAAAAGTAACGATTGATTCAACAAAACAAAATATTATACCGAATAACTCTATTCAAGTAGTATCAGAACTGACACCTAACGACCAATTATCTGATGCCGAGGACTTGTTAAAAATTGAATTATTTGAAAAAGTTCGGTCAGCAATTTTAAAATGTTCAGCATCATTCTTTGAAAAATTAGTTGTTCAATTATTAGAAAAAATGGGATACGGAATAGGCGAGATAACCGGAAAATCGGGCGATGGTGGCATCGATGGAATTATTTACGAAGACAAGTTAGGATTAGAGAAAATTCACATTCAAGCAAAACGATATGAGAATAACACTGTCGGAAGCGGTGAAGTCCAGAGCTTTATCGGTGCGTTGGTTGGCGTAGGAGCTGACAAAGGTGTCTTTATCACGCTTTTAAAATTCTCAGCCAGTGCAAAGAGCTATGTGAAGAGTTTGAAAAACCAAAAAGTCATTCTTATCGACGGTGACAAGCTGTTAGAGTTAATGATCGATCACGATCTAGGTGTTTCAATTGATCGTACTATTACGATAAAGAAAATTGACATGGATTATTTCGAACCCGACGAATGAAGTTATTCGGTTCGAACAGTGAAATTCACGACAAGGATTTCCAATGAAGTTTTTATTGGACGGCAAGGAAGTCACGGCGGAGAAGGGCGAATACCTGTTGCAGGTCGCTCGCCGCGAAGGCAAAAAGATTCCGGCACTGTGCCATCACGACGGTGTCGAACCGGTCGGCGCATGCCGCTTATGCGTTGTCGAAATCACGCGCCCCGATTGGGACGGCTGGTCGAAATTGGTCACCAGTTGTCTCTATCCCGTGGAAGAAGGGCTGCACGTCTTCACGATGAGCGAGAAGGTGGTTGAAACCCGCGCGACGCTGCTCGACATGCAACTCGCCCGCTGCCCGAACAGCGATGTGATCAAAGCCTGGGCGAAAGAGTACGGCATCGAGCAAAGCTCGTTCCCGATTCGCGTCGATGGCGACAACTGCATTCTCTGCGATATCTGCGTTCGCGTCTGCGAATCGGTGGGTCGCAATGCCATCGCACGCACCTCGCGCGGCATTCAGAAAGTAATCGCCACGCCACTCGAATGGGACGAAGAACGCTCGTGCATCGGCTGTCTCGCCTGCGCGAATGCCTGTCCGACCGACGCGATTCCGTTCAAAGAAGCCGATGGCAAACGCACGATCTGGGATCACACCTTCGATCTGGTGAAGTGTCCCGATACCGGCACGGTGCTCGGTACGCCTGAACAGCTCGATCATTTCGCGAAGAAGTCCGGCTTGCCCCGCGACTACTTCACCAAGAGCGATCGTGCGCGGAAACTTGAGACGGCACGTAAATTTGTCAATGTTGTGTAGCATCTTTTCGCGAACCTCGTTCGCTAACAAAGAAAAATCGGAACTTCGCCATGTCTAAAAAACTTTGGGTTACCCCGTACCGTTGTATCGGCTGCCGTTCCTGCGAAATCGCCTGCAGCTTCGTTCACAGCACATCGCCGAAATCGCAGGCATTGACCCGCGTGCGCGCCTATACGTTCACCGCGACCACATCGTCGGTAGTACTCTGTCTGCAATGCGACGACGCCGCCTGTCAGAAACCGTGCCCGACCAATGCGCTGATCCGCAATCCCGTCACCGGTGCGATCGAAGTCGATACCGCGAAATGCGTATTGTGCATGATGTGTACCGTCGCCTGTCCGTTCGGCAATATTCATTTCGATTCGGCGGCGAAACAGATTGTGAAGTGCGATGTTTGCGGTGGCGATCCCGCGTGTGCGAAATTCTGTCCGACGCGCGCACTGGAGTGGAACGAAATTCCCAGCCCCGATCTTGCTCCGGGCGAACAAATCGAAACCCCGCCGTTACCGCTGATGGCGCGCCTGAATGTAGCGTAAGTAGGGGTGACCCACTGCGGTCGCCCACATCATTCAAACATTTTTTCGAAGGGACGAATCGTATTCGTCCCTTTTTTTTTCCGTTTGGGGCGTATGATATTCGCACAAATGGAAATTTGCACGACACAAGAGGAGTCGGAATAAATTCCGACCTACAGTAAAGATGGGTGTTGGGGGGTAGGTGTTGGGTGGTGGGAAAAGATAAAAAAGATACAAGATCGCAGTCTAAAGCCTGCGGCTACATAAGTCAATTATCGCACTTTCATCCGTTGTGGTGTCATGACAATCACGACCACGGCGAGAATCATCAGCGGTCCGCCAATAAAGATGCCGGTTGCCGGTGTTTCGTGGAAAATCCAGAATGCCAACAGCGTTGCGCCGATTGGTTCACCCACCAGCGAAATGTTGACCGGGAGTGCGGGGAGGTAGCGAATCGCCCAATTGAACAGACTATGTCCGATCACCGTCGGAATCAACCCGACACCGAGCAGTGCCCACCACGTATCGGAACCGAACCCACTCAGCGTCACGCCATTTGCGAGACAGAGAATCAGTAATCCGATCGTCGCTGTCCAATAAACCAGTGGAATATAGCGATGCAGCGGAACCCCTTCACCGTGTTCGGGATGATCGGGTCGGACAATCCGACCGACAAGCAGATACGCACCTGCCAAACCAGCGCCCAGCAATGCGAGCAGGTCGCCGCCGAGATATTCCGGTTTGATTTGGACATCGCCCCATGTAATAATCAGCGCGCCGAGAATCGTGACAATTAAACCGACAATATGTTGTGTACGAAGTCGCTCTTTCAACCAGAAATGCGCGACGATCGCGACCATAATCGGTTGCATCAGGATCATGAATACGGCAGATGCGACGGTGGTATGGCGGAGCGAAGCAATCCACGTGGCAAAATGGAAGCAGAGGAATAATCCGGATAGAAGAATCAATTTGCGTTGTCGCGAAGTGAGCGGGGTTGGTGCGATGCCTTTCGGTTTCCACCAGTACGCCGGTGTCCAGACGATACTCGCGATCAACATCCGGTAAAATGCAATTGCCAATGGCGGCGCTTCCACTGCCATGCGAATGAAGATCGCCGACCATGCATACGCAAGGACCGCGACAATCACACCGAGATAAGCAAACCGTTCCATTGAATTCCTAGTAAGTAATTCATGATTGATTGGAAGCTACAATATACTAAATGATTCAGGTGATCGTATGAGAAGATTGAATGATGGTGTTGGGTTTAGGAGATGTTGTAGTCGGAACGGACTTTGCGGATTTTTCGCAGCCCATCGTCGTTGGTGTCGGTCTTGAAGCATTCTTCCGCAACATCGAGTTCGTGCGCGGCATCTTCCGGCTTGCCTTGTTGGAACAGCGCTTCGGCATAATCCATCCGCAATTGTGCCACCTCGGATGCCGACGGCAACGAATGCTCGCCCGCTTCTACGGCTCGTTGGAGATAGGCTTCGGCATCTTCCATCTCGTCGCGTCGGAGACAAATTTTTCCGAGTGCGTGATAACAATTCGATTGGAGAATTTCGTCGTCGGTATCGAGCGACAAATCGGTTGCAGTTTCCAGCAATGTTTTCGCACGTTCCCAATCGCGCTTTTCTACCGCCAAATGCGCCAGCAAGAGATAACTTTCCGCCAAATCGACCAGTGCACCCGGACCACGAAGCAATTCGAGTGAATTTTCTAACAAGCGGGTCGCTTCGCTTTTCTTCTTTAGTTTCAACAGCAACTTGGCTTTCAACTGCAGCAATCGTCCCGATTCGAGCAACATCCCCTTGCTGTCTTCCATGTTGTCGAGCATCTTTTCGATCTGTTCGATCAAGGCGGTGGCACCGGGGATATCATCGTGCAATAATTTTACATTCGCCAGCGACCGTTTCGTTGTTACCAGCGTCAACGGCGATACCAGCTTCGAAACCGGTTTGGTGGGCGATTTCAGCAATTCGCGGAGTTCGTCGCGACGTGCCAGCAGTTTCTTGCCTTCGGGTTTGGTCGTATTCGGCTCGAGTTGCGTGATCAGCTCGTTCAATACATCGAGTGCCGGTTTCACCATCCCGAATCGAACTTGATGGTTGGCATGTTCCAAGACAATATCGACCATTCCATCGGGATTGAAGCCGATATTTTCCATCGCAATCTTGAAGGCAAATCGTGAATTTTGCAAACCGCGCCGTTTTTCACCGACGGCGAACCATTGCCGGGCACTTTGCATCAAGAACGGGAGTGCTGCTACGCGATCGCCGGAATTGAACAAATAGTACGCCATCGCTTCGGGACTGCAGGATTCTTCGCTGGAGTTGTAAGCATTCACGATCGCTTTGAATAGTCGGCGTCGCTCGAGCGATGGGATCGTTTCCGCAATGGCGAGCTTCACCATTTGATGATTGAAGGCAAAGATTAATTCGTCGCCACGTTCGATATGGTGAATGAAATTACGGTACTCCAGATCGACAAGAATCTCTTCCAGCGTTTCGTCGTCGAGTTCCTTCAATTGCTTCAATACTTTTACCGAAAAATCGCCGACGATGAGTGAAGCCGATTTGAGAATTTCGTTCTGGATCGGTGTCAACTTACTCAATCGCAACGAGGCGATTTTTTCCATCAACGGTGGAATCAGTTTTTCACCGGTAGTGGCTTCGAAATCGGGTCGATCGTCGAGCATCGGACTGTGAACGATATCCTCGCGACCTTCCTGTAGAAAACTTCCCAGTTCCACTGCGTATAACGGAATACCGTCGGTGAATCGCGTTAATTTCTCGACCTCTTCTTTCTGCATTTGATTCACGACATCCGAGGCTTTCGAGGTAATCAATTGCAGAGTTTCGGAATCGGACAATTTCTTCAATTCGATTCGCCACAACCTGCCGGTGCGCGCGATACTGATGAGTGACGGCGCGATTGCATCTTCGGTCACATTTTCGTAGGTGCGGAAAATCCCGATCAACAGCAATGGCAGTCGTTTGACTTCCTGTGCGAGATTCGAGAAAAACATCAGTACGCTGTCGCTTGCCCAGTGCAGATCGTCCATTAAAATAATCAATGGTCCAATCTGAGCGAGCTTGATCAACCAGCGTCGCTTCGCTTCGATGATTGCCGCTTCCGATCCGACTTCACCTTCGGGATGCACGACGGTCGAAGAGGCGGTACTGTTATATTCGGCACGCATATCCGGTGGAATTCGCGGATCGCGCAACAAATATTCGCAGAGATGATCGAGCGATTCCAATGGTTGCGTTGAAGCGATTTCCTGCGATTCGCCGATACCGATGAAAAAAGTTTTCGGAACGACTTTGAGAAAAGTCGAGAGCAATCTAGTTTTTCCGATACCCATTTCGCCGGAAACAATCATCACTTGTCCATTGCCGACACTGACCTGATCCAGCAACTGATTCAGCGAAATCATTTCCTGTTTTCGACCGATGAATGGTACCGGATCGGTATTCGAAATGATGGTCGGAACATTCTCGATAACCGGCTTAGGAATGTGGACGGGTTCCGGAGCTGTGTGAACGATTTTGACTGGTGCCGGTTTTTCTTCGATGATCGTCGTGATCGGAACTTCACCGCCTTTGCGAAGGGCATCGGCTAATTTCACCATTTCGGGTCGGGGCGGAGCGTTAAATTCGCGGCGCATCAAATCGACGTATACATTGTATTGGCGCAATGCTGCCGAAGTTTTACCCTGTTCGGCGTATGCCCGGATAATCCCTTCGTGCGCTGGTTCCAAATCATTTGCCACGCTCAACGCGTGCATGAAAATATCCAGCGCTTTGCTTGAATGACGAGAATTCAGATAATGATTGCCGATCTCAACCATTCCCTCGAGATAGCGCTTGAGTAGCTCTTCCCGACGGTGGTACAACCACTCTTCCCAGTCGGGTAAATTGCGCAGCGTAAAACCGTCGAGGAATTGTCCCTTGTATCGATCGACCGCGTGCTCCAAAGCATCGACGCGATCCGGTCCGGGAGGAGTATTTAGTTCGGTGAGGAAGGTTTCGCAATCGGTAGTGTAATGAAATTCGGGGTGAATTTGACAAGCTGTCCGCGAAGCGATGAAAGGATCGAGATCGTCTTCAGTCTCTTTGAATAATTTGCGGATATTCCACAGCGCGTACCGAAGATTATAGCGGGCTTGACTCTCCGGGGAATCGCCCCAGAACATCGACGTCAATTTTTCCCGTGAAACCTGCTGTTCCGAATTGTCGAGCAAATAGCAAAACAAACCCAAAACCTTCTGGGTTGCAAAGTCAGTCAGAACGCGACCGCGCCAAATAAGTTTGGCTCCACCGAGAAAACTCGCTGTTAAAATGTTTTTTGGTGGAGTCTGAATAAGTGGTATTCGCTTCATCGGCGCATTAGAATATCAGTAATCAAATTAATCTGCCGAACTCTCGACTATTGGCTGAATCGGAATTGCTGAGTCAATGTGAATGCCGCTGGAAATGATCGATGTTTCACGGAAAATAATGCAACTAAATTCAATAAAGCCAAGGCAAACACAATTGTACAGAGGAACTAAGTTAAGTCCCTGTAGACCAAGCAAACCCGCTGTAATTACACAACATCATTCCAATTTATCGTATTCTAGTCGGTTTTCCAATAGATCGGATCTATTTAGGTGATTTCTTTAACTGTAGTTAGCACTCGAAAAACAAAAAAGAGGGCACACGTTTGTGTGCCCTCAAAAAAACTGTCTACAAACCCTTATTTTTTAGCTTCGTTTTTAAGGATTTGAACAACTTCCGCTCCGATTCGATCCTGCGCTTCGACAGTGCTAGCACCGGTATGCGGTGATACTGAGACATTTGGTAATGCAACCAGTTCGGGGTTGAAGTTCGGTTCGCCGGCAAAGACATCAATCCCGGCGCCACGCAATTTGCCACCCTTCAACGCTTCGATCAGTGCCGCTTCGTCAACCACTCCGCCGCGGGCGCAATTGATCAATACCGCACTCGGCTTCATTTTCGCCAATTCAGCAGCTCCGATCACCGGTGGTTCACCCTTGGGTAGGGGGATATGGAGTGAGATAAAGTCGGCTTTCGTCAGGATTTCATCCATCTCAACCTGCTTGATGGTCGGTTCGGTAATTTTTACGAATTTATCGTAACCCAAAACCGTCATACCGAGGGCGTGGGCACGCTTCGCCAATTCGATACCGATGCGACCGCAGCCGATGAGACCGAGGGTCTTGCCACTGATTTCGGTACCCTTCGAAAATGCTTTCTTTTCCCACTGTCCGGCTTTCATCGACGAATTCGTCAACGGCAGGAAGCGGACAACGGCGAACATGTGCGCGATTGCCAATTCGGCAACTGACGCGCTGGAGGCGGCGGGGGTATTCATAACTTTCACGCCGCGTTCTTTGGCGGCTACGGTATCGATATTGTCGATGCCAACACCACCGCGGATTGCCAGTTTCAAGTTGGTCCCGGCTTCAATTACGGCACGAGTCACTTTGGTTGCAGAGCGAACGATGATCACTTCGAAATTGGGGATGGCTGCGATCAATTCTTCTAGCGGATAAAATTGCTCGGTTACTTCGAAACCGGCGTCTTTCAACTGTTGGACGGCGCTTTTCGCGAGTCCGTCGGTAATCAATACGCGCATGGAAAAACTCCTTCTGGTGGCGTAAAGTGGCGCGATGGCGATTGCGGACAGGGCTGTCCGGGGGATCGTTCATCGTCGTATTTCAATAACAAAGTGGGCGGTAACAGTACCGCCCGATGAAATTCGGGCGGACTATTGCAAGTCCGCCCCTTCGAATGATTAGCCGTTGGTGGTCGGCAAGGTTTTCAGAATGTCGTCGATGTGATCGAGCAATTCCTTCAATTCGGCGTCGGTGACATCGCCCATGTGTGCGATGCGGAAGGTCTTTTCTTTCAGATCACCGTAGCCATTGGAAATGGTGAATCCGCGCTTGCCGAGTGCGGAATTCAGATCGGCAATCACGATGCCCTTGGTGTTGTTCGCACAAGTCAGCGTGACCGATTCGTAACCGGCTTCGGGATAAAGCGCATAGCCGTGGTCGACACAGAAATCGCGCGTTGTTTTCGCGAGACGCATGTGACGTGCCCAGCGATTGTCGAGACCTTCGGCGAGAATGTCGTCGGTCTGAACGTCGAGTGCGAAAATGTGCGAAACAGCCGGTGTTGCCGGAGTCTGGTTCTTATCGCTGTACTTCTTCATATCGAGGAAGTCGGTATAGAGACCGCGATACTTGATTTCCTTGCACCGTTCCAGCGAACGTGCGGAGTGTGCTGAAATTGCCAAACCGGCGGGCATTGCCCAGCACTTCTGGACACCGGCGAGCACCACGTCGATGCCCCACTCGTCGGTCGGGATCTTCGCGCCAGCCATACAGGAAACCGCGTCGACGCAGAACATCACGTCGGGATATTTCACCATCATTTTTCCGATATCGCCGATCTTCGATTCGACGCCAGTCGACGTCTCATTCATCACGACCGTCAAGCAATCGAATTCGCCGGTGGCGAGTTTCGCATCGATCGCTTCGGGAGTAATCGGTTTGCCCCATTCGGCGCTAAGCACTTCATTCGGAATACCGTTGAAACCGCACATCTGCGCCCAGCGCTTGGAAAAAGCGCCATTCACGCAGGAGAGTACTTTCTTGCGGGACAGGTTGCGGACACAGGCTTCCATTACCAGTGTCGAGCTGGATGCCCAGAGAAACACGTCGTTCTGGGTATAAAGAATTTGCTTTACTTTCGGAATGACCCGTTCATGAAGAGCGATATAGTCTTTCGATCGGTGTCCGACTTGCGGTGTTGCCATCGCTTGGAGAATTTTCGGACGTACTTCACTCGGTCCGGGAATAAAGAGTTTCTTGTGCATGCTATGTCCTCTTGGAGGGTTACCGCGGAGCGTTCAATCCTGAGCAGCTCCAACATTGCTGGTTCCGGTCAGACGGGACATGGAACCTTAAACCGTTGTCTAAGGTACGAAAATTGTCTGAAAACCGCAAAAAGCTGAGAGCGAAAACGATGCTTCCATGCTTATTTATCAAATAGTTCAATCAGATTCTCAAAACTAAGTTTCACGGTTTAATTTGCATGTATTGATCAGTCTCTCCGACTTACATCTTCATATTCTTAGATTAGGATTACGAAAACTGGAATTGGTAATCCAAACGTTATCAGTTTCATTTTTGAGCATTTGAGAGAATTGGTCTTACCGGCTTGAATTCGTAATTTTCGATCGGTTTCATTGGGAGTTTATCAACCGCAAATGATTTAGTGGTCAACTCGCTCCACATTATCAGTTTAGAAAATAGTTATTACTGAATTGAGGAATATCGGGAGTCATATTTTTTATCATTTGAAACCCACAATCAGCCGTATTCAGGAATTTTGAATAAATGACGATATCACTTCTGAATAAAGGGTGCTTAAGTAAATGACAGAACAACAAATGGTGCAGGATCCCGAACAGGTGCTACTCGATTTAAACGTTGAAGTAAACCAGCTCGATTCCGAAAGCTGGGAAATTCTGACCACAATCTCCAAAGAAGATTTTGTAAATGTTTCCTTATCATTTCAAAAGTTGCGTTCAATTAAAACGATTCTTTCAAAAAGCAGCGGTATTCCGGTGGAATTTCTGGAATTTACCGATACGCAAGTTACCAACATCACTGATGATACTGTTTCCACGAAGATCACTGTTCGTCGCTCACCGCCTCCGAGTGGTAGTCCGAAGATCACTTTCCGCTCGCAAATGGGTAACGACAAGATCGAATACAAGGATATGATTGCCGACGTCGTGATCTATCCAATGAATGAATTCGGACAATATACAACGCTTGAGTTTATCGAAAGCTGTTTGAAAACACACAAGGTGTCGCCTCGATTAGTTAAAATCGAAAACATTGAACAGGGAATCAAACAATCGAAATTCACGCGATCAGTCGTCAACGGAATAATCGGAGCGCAAGGAACTCTGCCTGAGCCGGCTACTGATGCCAAAATCCAATTTTATTTCGAACTGGAACCTGACCCGTCAAAAGTCAACGAATTCCGCACATCGCGAATGGTCAAAGCCGATGATTTGTTATGCTCGAAAACGTTACCGGTTGACGGAACGAAAGAAGGTATCGATGTACATGGTGCCACTATTCCCTGTTCGAAAGCACTTGATTTTCGAGTGATCGGTTCGAATGGGGCGAAGACCGCTCAGTACGGATTATCGGTAACTGCGGCTGTCGATGGATTTGTCTTGATCGATCGAACCTACAAACAGCAATACACCGCTCGCGGGGAACGTTCGATGCTGGAAAAAGTAACGGTGTCAGTGGTTCCACCGTTGGAACTTGAATCCTCGGATGCGATGTCGGTTGTGACCGATCAACCAGTGTACATTAAGGGTGATCTTGTGGTCGGTAGTATCATCTGTGCCACTGGTGACGTGATTGTGATGGGGAACGTGCAGGCTGATACCAGCATTGAGACTACTGGGAACATTCTGATTCAGGGAAGTGTCGAGAGCAGTCATCTGCACAGCGATCAGTCCATCGCAGTCAACGGATCGGTAGCGAATTCCTCAGTCAGCGCTGCAGCGACAGTTTCGGTTAATGGGAACATTGATAGCTCAAAGGTGATCGGTTCTACTATTCGAGGTAAATCGGCAACCGGGAGCAAGTTTATCGCTGAAAAGAGTATCACCATCGAACAAATGGATATGGATGAAGAAGCAACATTGAATTCGATTGTGATGGGGTTGCGTGAATTTTTCGAGGCTCGAATTGAAGAAAACAAAGAATCGATTCAACGTGCCGAAGGGAGTCTTAACAGACTGACTGAATTATTCGGTCAGGAAGTAATCGATTCTGCACTCAATGGAACAATTCAGGTTGCATTTCTGAAGCATGTATCCACTTGGCGGAGGCGCCACTCCCGGGCACCATTGAGCTATGAAGAAATTGAACTACACAAAAATTTGTTATCGCTTGTTCAGCCCACAAAAGCTTTGATTAAGACGCGAAAATTGGAAAATATCGCACTACAGAAACAAATGATCCGTCAGGAGGCAGAATTAGTACCAGCCTGATACAAATCAATGAAGGGAATGACTGATTGATTTTCAGTATGCCACTCAAATTCCAGCAGTTGGATAACTGCTCACTAGTCGGTAAAAAAAACGGCGGGATAATCACCCGCCGAATTTTCAATGATACACTTTGCGATTCTGTTCGAATAGCACTTTCACCTTCGAACGTTCGAAGAAATCTTCGGCATTGTAACTGGATCGAACCATCGGTCCACTTGCTGCGCTACCGAAACCGAGTTCGAAAGCAACCCGTTCATATTCTTTGAATTCGTCCGGGGTGACAAATCGTGCTACCGGTAAATGTTCGCGCGTCGGTTGCAGATATTGCCCGATTGTCAGCATGTCGACACCGACACCACGTAAATCTCTGAGTACTTCGATCACTTCTTCATTAGTTTCACCGAGACCGACCATGATCCCCGATTTAGTGATCAAACCTGCGTCTTTACCCGCTTTCAGTACATCGAGCGAACGCTGATAGATTGCCTGAGGGCGGACTTTGTAGTACAACCGCGGAACCGTTTCGATATTGTGATTGAAAATATCCGGACGCGCGTCGAAACAGATTTTCATTGCCGGTTCGTAAGCTTTGAAATCGGGAGTTAATACTTCGATTCGAGTGTCGGGAGTTCGCTGTCGGATTTCCTTGATTGTCGCGGCAAAAATATCGGCACCACCGAGCAGCAGTTCGTCGCGATTCACCGAAGTGATAACGACATGTTTCAAATTCAGTTCTGCAACCGCTTCGCCGACACGACGCGGTTCGTCCCAATCGAGTTCATTCGGTTTACCGGTCTTGATGGCACAAAAGCCGCAAGAGCGCGTGCAGGTATCGCCGAGAATCATCACCGTCGCGTGGCGTTTCTGCCAGCACTCGCCAAGATTCGGGCAGCGTGCTTCTTCACAAACCGTATGCAAGTTGTTCTGACGCATGATCTCGCGGGTCGGACCGGTCAGTTGGGTGCTGGGAAGTTTCCCGCGAATCCAATCCGGGCGGCGTATGACCACATTGACTTCTTCAGTAGTATTGGGATCGCGTTCGCGCTCGACGATTTCTTTGATCCGACGAGTCGGTCCGGAGATGCGCTTTTCGTTTTCAGACATGATTTGTTCCATTAATCCTATTGAGGGTATACTAGAGTAGTATTACGAAAATTTTGTGGAATTGTTCGAGAATTCGTCCTACATGCTATTCGGCAACGTTCATGTTCAATTTCGTTTCGAGTACGTTCCGGACCTGTTCCAGCATCCACGGTGGCGTACTGGCGCTGCCGGTAACGCCTACACTGGTTTTGCCGTCGAACCAATGGTAGTCGATTTCCGAATCGTCTTCGATATGGTAGCTGTTGGGATTTTTTTCGCGACAAACGGAGTGAAGATATTTCGTATTCGACGATTTGTGACCGCCGACGATTAAGATGACATCGTAAGCGGCGGCGAATTTTTCCAGATCTTTATCGCGACCGGTTACGAAGCGACAGAGTGTATCGTGAACGTGAACTTCGAAACCGCGTTTGCGAATCCATTCGACGCCCGCTTGAAATTCTTCGGGTGAAATCGTTGTTTGCGCCAATACGAAGACCGGTCGATCTTTTGTCAACGGCAATTCGTCGATGTCCGCTTCATGCATGATGGCGAAGGCTTGATTATCGCAGTGACCGATGATGCCTTTCACTTCGGCATGAAATTTCTTACCGACAATGACGACTTGTTCGCCGCGCAAATAGGCTTCGCGAGCGATTTTTTGCGATTTGGTCACCACCGGACAGGTGCCGTCGATGAGGGTCATGTGCTGGTCTTCAGCGGTCTGAAAAGTGGAGGGAGGTTCGCCATGTGCGCGGATCAACAATACGCCGCCATGTTCTTTGCGATTGAAAATCTCATGATCGACAATCTCGAGCCCGCGTTGTTTCAGTCGATTGATTTCGGAATCGTTGTGAATCAAATCACCGAGCGATCGAATCTGCTCGCCATTTTCCAGCGATTGTTCCGCCAATCGAACTACACGCTTCACGCCACCACAAAATCCGGCGTGATCGTCGACGACGATCTTCACTATCGTTCCCCCACTATACTTGCTCGCGAATATTGGATACCGTATTTGACGCAGTGCCAGTCAGCAATTCCCGCAAACGTTGTTCAATCTTGATCGAAGACAATCCTACCATGTTCAATAGCTCTTCGCGTTTGCCATGTTCGACAAAGCGATCCGGTAAACAGAAAGCTTCGATCGGAAGGCAATAGTCACCCATTTCCGCAAACGCATTCCGAACTTGAGAAATCAGCCCGCCGGTTGGGGCATTTTCTTCGATGACGATTAGTCGTTTAGTGGTTATACGTAACTCATTTAGTAATGTTTTGTCGACTGGTTTGACGAAGCGGGCATTGACGAGCCCGATGTCGAATCCCTCGGACCGAAGTTTCTTAACGGCTTGTTGCGAGCGGGAAACCATCGCGCCGGTAGCAATAACTGTCGCAGTGGCACCAGTTGCCAGCACTTCCCAACTACCGATCGGAAGAATCTTACCGCGATAGTCGCGCGAGTATGCGATCGAACTTTCTTTCGGATAGCGGATGGCGAATGGCTGCATTTTTTGCGAAATTGCAGTGAGCATCAAATCGCGCAATTCATTGCCATCTTTTGGACAGGCAACAATCATTTCCTGAATGCAACTTAGATAACTGAGATCGAGTACACCGTGGTGCGTCGGTCCATCTTCGCCGACTAATCCAGCGCGATCGATACAGAACACGACCGGGAGATGTTGCATCGCGACATCGTGTACAATCTGATCGAACGCACGCTGCAAAAATGTTGAATAAATAGCGCAAACCGGTTTGATCCCCTTAGCGGCTAAGCCAGCGGCAAAGCAGACGCCGTGCGCTTCGGCAATCCCGACATCGAAAAATTGATCGGGTAACTCATCGGCAAAATTGGATAATCCCGTTCCTTCACTCATCGCCGCAGTGATTGCCACGATCTTGGAATCGGATTTTGCCAGATCGATCATGATTTCGCCGAATGCATCCATAAAAGAAGGAGCAGGATTCGCTTCAACACTCTCGGGAATAAGCGATTCGGATGACTTGCGTTTCGGTTCGATCGGTTCGGCATAGCCGGGTGGCGATTTTGGTTGCACCAATTGTTTCGATGGTGCCGGAGTGCCTGCCTTTATACCGTGATATTTCACCGGGTCGGCTTCGGCTTTATCCCACCCTTTTCCCTTTACGGTGAGTACGTGCAACAACACGGGACCCTTCATCGTTTGCGCGCGCTGAAGAATCTGCATCAAGTGCGAGAGATCGTGACCGTCGACCGGACCGATGTATTGAAAACCGAGATCTTCAAACAGGATGCCGGGACCGACAAACGCTTTCATGCCGTCTTCAAGCCTTCGTCCGATGTGTCGCATCGTCTCGGTTGCCGGTAATTTGCCGGTAATTTCCCAAATTTTATCGCGGACTTTCCGGTAGCGGGGATTGGTAATAACGTCGGAAAGATAATTCGAAATCGCGCCGACATTGGGGCTGATCGACATCGTGTTGTCGTTCAGAATGACGAGAATATCTCTACCGAAACTACCGGCATTGTTCAACGCCTCGTAAGCAAGACCACCAGTCATCGCGCCGTCGCCGATGATTGCCACCACTTTGTAGTCTTCACCCAACAGGTCGCGAGCGCACGCCAAGCCGTATGCCGCCGAGATCGACGTCGAAGCGTGACCGGCACCAAAGCTGTCGTATTCCGATTCGGCACGTTTCAAAAAGCCGCTGAGACCATTCAGTTGTCGAATTGTCGAGAGGCGTTCGCGGCGTCCCGTCAGCATTTTGTGGGCGTACGCTTGATGTCCGACATCCCAGACAATCTGATCGCGGGGTGTATTGAACACCTTGTGCAGCGCGATGGTTAACTCCACCGTTCCGAGCGAAGGGGCAAGGTGACCACCGACCATTGTCACGGTACTGATCAATTCGTCGCGCAATTCGGCGGCAAATTCGATCAATTCCGGTAAATCTAGCTTCCGAATGGCTTCCGGGGTCTGAATATGTTGGTATTTCCCTTTCAAGAGGGGTTCGCTTTCGGTAAAATCAATTTTCAATATGTAAATTAGTGCGGTCATTCGCAAGTTCGCGAAAGTATCGCCTGACCCGCCATACACTTGCAGGTTATACGTTTATCACTGATTATTGGTTCATTAGCCGAATTGCGCAACTTTCTGTCGAATTGCGAATTATTCATATTCAACAACTAAAGTGGTTCTTGAAAACAAGTTGTCATGATTCGGTGTCAGGCTTCGCCTGACCTGCGGGCGGACGCGGGGGTCCGCCCCTACTACCGATAACAACTTATTTTCAAGAAAATACTATGTTCTCTGTTACAATTGGAATTCTACATCATCGGAGGCATCAATGGATCAGCCAAATCCCGAAGAATACCATATTCACCTCGATCAAAAGTACCCCCATCTCGAACGGATCGATGTACCGGAAATCGTTGCGAATTGCACCGAGAAATGGTTCAATCAGACCCTAACGCAGGTGAACGATAGTGTTGTCCGCATCGGGATTGTCGAAGGGGAATTTCACTGGCATAAGCACGAGCAGGATGACGAATTTTTCTTCGTGTTGGAAGGAAAATTGCTGATAGATTTGTCCGATCGTGTGATTGAACTATCGCCCGGACAAGGGGTGACGATCACGCGCGACGTGATGCATCGACCTCGCGCACCGAAGAAAACGGTGATGCTGATGGTGGAAACGAGTAAAATTGTACCGACGGGGGATTGAAAAATTATTGCAACAATCGATCGTCAATCGTATCAATCGGAAGAGTTGCCGTCGGAAGTTCTTGTGGAACGTAACCTTTGACCAGCATTGAGAATTTCAATGCATTGGGCTTATCCGGCCAATAGAAACTGTGATCCAGATAAGAATTATAATTTAAACTCCAGAGACCGGGAGTATCTGGTTTTCCCAGATACCCTATGGCTTTCTGGTTAGAAATCTCATCCAAGAGATGGGTTTTCGGAAGCGTCAGGATTATTGATGCTACTGAGAAAAGTCTTCTTAGCGTTTTATCATCATGAGAATAGCCGTTGTATCTGAATTGTACCAATTTGAACGCGTTCAAGATCTCTTTTAATTCGGCATCGGTCTGTTCTTTTAGAAAGTAGTGTTTTTCTTCAAGAGTATATGCAGGAACAGCCGCAGCCATACAGAGAATCCCGTGAAGACGAAGTTTGGGATTATTTATTTTCATGAATTGCCGCAACGCATAAAATAATACCCGATTACCCAACGAATGCGCAACAAAGTAAATGTCGATTCCTACTTTGCCACACCGGGAATCGAGATACGACGCCAGATTTGCGCCAACAGTTTCGGCGATTTTCGGTTTATCCAAAAAAGAAGGACCACTTATTAATTTCCATGCTTCGTCGCCTGGCCAGACAAATCCAAAAACTTTTGCAACCGGTAAGATATCGGGTGCCATTTGTTCGAGATTATCGACAAAGTGAAGGTAACTCCGAATCGCTTCGAGAGTATCGTTGTTGTAACCGTGAATGCAAAGAAAGATTGTCGAACCATCAGCGACATCTTCCGTGAGTCCCGAGTTATCGGTAACGCAGGAAGCAACCTGCCCGGAGGCAGGTTCTACCCGCTGAAGCGGCTTTCCGCCATTCGGTTGTTGTCGGGCGGACAGATAAGAGATCCGTGTTTTCAAGCGCGAGAACTCGCGCGCTGGTAGTTCGTCGCTCATTTACGGAGCTTAACCAGATAGGACACTGCGTCACGCCAAAGCATCGACGTGTACGTACTGATCAAAGCGATCAGTAATGTGAAACCCAATATATTCAGTCCCTTCACGCGCAGCACTACGGCGAGGTGAAAACTGAATAACAACGCGATAATCGCCGAGACACTTAATAATCGCGATTGCCAGGAAAAGCTATAATTAATCTGGAATCCGTCGATCTTTCGCTGAATCAAATGATGGATCGTCGTCAAACCCATTGCCCGCTTACGATCGATTTCATCGGGTGTAGGATTACTATTCGTACTGCTTACTGAACCCGATTCATTATCATTCTTAGAAGATGACGTATTTGTATTAATTGTGAAATCCGTTGTAAATACTTGCTTGAACATTTGAATCTGTTGGTCGGTGCTGGCTAACTGATTCTTATCGAGTCCGCATAAGTGAGCGATCAATTGAGGATGGTTCGTGGGATCCTGAAGAATATTCGCGACTGCGGTGTTTAGTTGTCCGCACAGATGTTCGATCGGAAGACTAAACAATGTTTTTTCACCACCGCATTGCGATAGAAACAAGAGTTCCCGGTACAGAGTCGGATCGTCTTTATTTGGGTCGTTCTCATTTCCAGTAATCGCAATACTGGTGACACCTTTCTCACCGGATATCAGGTTGAATTTGAACCAGTCGCAAAATATCTGCTTGGCAAATTCCGGTCGATATTGTTTCTTGTAAAACTGAGTAATGACCATAATCACGAAACCAAGCATGATCGATATTTGCGCGATCTTGATTATCCAATAACTAAGGTTATCCAAATATTCATGTAACTTACCATCAATTGTTTCTCTGAGCCTAAACAGGTCGACATTTTTTAAATAATCGTTATTTAAAAAACCGTTATCTACCATCTTGGCGAGTAAGAATAATAAATAGATAACGATTGTAAATATTAGCAATGCTTGTGTTTTACCCTTGGAAAATGGATTGATATACTCTTTATTACTCATGTTGGCAATCTCCAGATTTGATGAAAGAAAAAAACGGACGGAAGAATTACATGAGGAATGGATATCAATGCAATTGATATCGATTGTAATTGCGATAATTTATGGAAAATTGAATAATATTACAAGAGGAATTTGCTGAATCCGAATATTATTTTTACCCGCAGATATTTCCACGCTCGAGCGCGCTACGGCACTGAGCGACGAGAACCTCGATCGGGAGGTGTTTTCGTTTGGTAACGAAGGAGAGCAGCATCGGCATCGAAAAGCCGGTGATAATGTGGTCGATCGCGAGTTTCACGCGTTGAGCGGCACGTTCGGCAGTGCTGCCCGGAGCATCGACGAACCAGAAAATGGATTGATCCGGAGCGATGGCTACCGGACGAATGAGTTCCGGTGAGGCGGGGTTGACGATCACTGCGTAAAGCCCACAATCGCAGTAAGTGCCTTCCACTTCTTCGACCAGCAGCGGACCCCATTCGTTGCGCGTTACAACGATCCCGATTGGTGTCTCACTCAAAGTCCCCCTCCAGATACTTCCGTATCGTCCGTTTCTTCTCTATTTCCATCCGCTGACGCATCTCAAATTCCTGTGCAGTGTTGACACCCTGCATCTTCAGCAGATGATTTAATGCGACCAATTCCGCCAATACTGTCAAATATTTTCCGGGAATAACCGGCAATTTCACTACCGGTAATCTGATCCCAAGAAATTCCCGCTCATCGTTTTCGAGTCCGAGCCGATTGATCGCGTCTTCCGGCATATCGTGGACCAACTCGAGTACAATTTCCACGCGCTTTTGGAAGCGCACGGCACGTACTCCGAACAGATGTTGGACATCGAGGAAACCGAGACCGCGGACTTCAATCAGATGGCGCAGCAATTCCGGGGCGTGCCCCATTAAAATGCCGCCCATCCGGAGCGAGATTTCCACGATATCGTCGGCAACCAACCGATGACCGCGTTCGACTAAGTCTAACGCCAGTTCCGATTTACCGGAACGCGCCTTCCCGGCAATGAATACCCCGATACCATATACATCGACCAATACGCCGTGTTCTTGACAGGTCGGCGCAAACCGCTCGTCGAGTGCCGTAACCAACAGGCTGCTGAGCACTGTGGTCGATAGCGGCGTCGTACAGACCGGTACATCGTTCAACTCGGCAGCTTGAATGATTTCCCGGAGTGGAGCATTCCGGTCGGTCAAAATCACGATCGGTAACGGCAATCGAAATACTTCACTGATCCGCTTGACCCGCTCGTCGTTGTCCAAGCATTCGAGAAAATGATTTTCCGTGTTACCGAGGATTTGGATCCGGTCGTGACGGAAATCGCCGAAAAATCCTGCAAGTGCCAGCGAGGGGCGGTTCAGATCGCGCTCGCGGACTTCCCGGACAAGCCCTGCCTGTCCGGCTACCAGTTTCAATTGTAGCCGGTCGGCAAGTTCATCCAACAGTTCTTTTATCGACAGTGATTTGGCTTTATTCGCCATTCATCTCCTATAACTTCTTTAGCTTCTCTTTGTGGCGTTGAAGTTGGGTAGTGGCTTTCTTTAAGATCTGCGGAATCAGCACGTCAAATTGTTCGGTACTTTCCCCCTCACTGGATAAAGTATGATTGGGCACATGGATTTTCACATCGACATGGCGGACGCCATGATCGGTGGTCAAAACGACATTCACATCGTGGATATGGTCGAAATGCCGTTCCAACGCGGTGATTTCCTTTTGCACCAAGGTTTCCAATCGATCGGATAATTTAAAACGACGAGCTGTGACTTGCAGCTTCATTTTTCCTCCAGAGGTTCGGACTGACTGCGGGGTAAATTCTTGCGAACCAACTCCTGCAATCTGCCGGCATCAAGGTGAGTGTAAATTTGAGTCGTTCCCAAGCGGGCATGACCCAATAACTCCTGTACTGCACGAAGATCTGCGCCATCGGCTAGTAGATGGCTGGCGTAACTGTGGCGAAGTTGATGCGGTGTGACGCTAGCGCCCGACCGTAACCCGCCCAATAACTGCGAAACCACCCGTTGAATCGTTCGAACCGATAACTGACGATTGTGCTCGCCAACTAACACCGGTTCGTTCGATACCCCCAACGCCTGAGGCGAAGCGCCTCGTTCTAAAAGATACTCAAGTAGAGTCGCCCAAGCACGTTCGGTGAGTGGCACGGAACGTAATTTCGACCCTTTCCCGATTACTTCAATCCGGTGTTCGTCCGGTCTGATATCGCTAAACCGGATTCCGGCAAACTCCGATACCCGCAATCCAGTGCCATAAAGCCCTTCCAGGATCCACCGATCCCGTGCCGACAGCGTCGCTTGAATGGTGTCGAGCGTCTGATTAAGTGGTGCCATCGGTAGTGATTTCGGTAGTGTCTTGTCGGGTTTCTTGACTTTGGTTGGTTTCACGGGATTGTGTTGCACCACGCCGCGTCGAATCAGGAATCGGTAGAATGAAGAGATCGCCGCACGCTCGTTGATAACGCTGCGTGGCGCGAGATCCGATTTGGCACGGGAGGTAAAATAGTGTTGCAATTCGTAGGCAGAATAATGCGCAAGTTGAGCAGGATCGTCCGTCGAAACCCATGCCAGAAAGGTTTCAATCGCACGGCGATAGTTGACTTGCGTATGACTGCTACCGCTCCGTCGGTACGCAATGTCGTCGAGAAATTGTGTGAGCAATTGAGCGGAACTCATATCCTTAGTACAATAATAGTGCTATCTAAATGTACGAAGATTTTCGAAGGGAATCACTGTTTTGTCAAGGTTTGCGAAAGATTTTCGCAAGTACGTGAATTGTGAAACTTCTCGCGTAATGGAAAGTGACCCGTCGGTACTATCATGGTTCTTGAAAAATAAGCTGTCAAGATTCGGTGTCAGGCTTCGCCTGACCTGCGGGCGGACACGGGGGTCCGCCCCTACTCCCGATAACAACTTATTTTCAAGGATACAATAATTGTTCGATCCTTATTTTACTGCCCGAATAGTATAATACCGGGCAAGATTGGATGGAATTGTACTGCCATCGATGAAATTGACGGTATTTGGATTGGTGATGGTTCCTATCAGATTGGTTGAACCCGGGAACTCAGTCAACGAATAAACATGATAACCGGATATCGTTATGGGAAATCCGGCAACTGTGGAATCGACTCGCGACCAGGCTAAATTTGCATCGGTGCCATTCAGTGCTATCGATAAATTACTTGGGATCCGCGGCAGATCGCTGCGATTGGTGACTTGCAAGGTTTTCGCGGTCGTGAAATTAGCAGTCGTGATTCCGGTATCGCTCACTGCGGAAACAAGCACTCCGGCACCAGGTGTGATCCAACTGACGGTGGTATAAGCGGGAATACTCGAGGTCAAGACCGGTACCCAGATCGAACCGAGGTAGAAAAAACCGACTTGGTACGTTCCGGTACAGATGGTTGTGAGTCGGAGGCACTGCGCGGAATCGCCGGGGTAAACAACTGTTCCGTATGCATCGATACTATTCTGAAAATACATTGTCACTTTTGCTTTTAAGTCGTAACCAGCACTGTCGCGGGTGTCCACGGTGCCCTTCAAGGAATCCCGCCAAGTCAGATTGTAAGTTAATGGAATCACATATTTCCGAAAGGTGTTGGTCGGTTTGACAATTTGTTGTGGAAAATCGCTGTCGCCCATCAATCCAACGCCGATCATTTCAAGCGAAGTGTTGCCACTCGGATAGCGATAGTACATGTAAGTCGGTGTATTCATTCCGGCAAATGAGGTGACGAACTGTGCCATCTGCGCATATTTGGGACTTGAAGTCGTTCCCCAGTTGGTCGTTGAATGCCACAATGTGCTGTCTGGCGAGACGTAGGTAGAGGAGCGGAGTGTCGATCCGGTCGGGACAGTGGAAAAGTCCCAGCGTTGACTACCGCCGGTTGCGCCGAGTGTAACCGGTTGATTCGAACTAGTGATGTAGGTCGGGGTATAACCAATCGAATCGGGAATATCGGTACGATTCAATGTTACTTGCGCCATAGCTAACAGCGAAAAAAGTAGTACAATCAAAATCGAGTAGATGAACAATTTGCTCATAATTTCTCCAATGATCGGATTATGTAATAATTCTTGAAGATAAGCATTGAATCGGGATGAAATAGATTGATTCAAACAGATTAAACAAAATTATTGTGACTTTCGACAAGATTAACATCAGGAATAATTCAAAGAGGTTGGAATTGATAAATAAGAAGTAGTGCTACCGGGAATGGCTTTTTCGCAACCGATCGAGCCACTTCGATAAATCTTCAGGCAAATCGCTCTCGAAATAAACTCGCTTTCCATTGGGATGGAGAAATCCAAGCGAGCGAGCATGAAGTGCAAGGCGGGGAGGCGGGAGGATTCCCGAATAGGCATATTCGCTGCCGTAAATCGGATCGCCGAGCAGAGGGTGTCCGGAGTCGGCAAGGTGAATCCGAATTTGGTGCGTTCGCCCGGTCTCCAAGTGGCAGCGAATAATCGTGATGCGCGAGAACGATTCAATCGGTTCGAAGTGAGTGATTGCCAATTTCGAATGAGCTTGTGGTCGAGCGCTCGAGCCGCGTTTGCCATCGCCGCGGTCGCGAATTAGATACGATCGAATGGTTTCGTTTCGCTGAATTCTTCCGGCTACAACGGCGAGATATTCGCGATCGATCGTGTGTTCGAAAAATTGCAGTTTAAGCGAATCGTACGCTTTTCCAGTGCGGGCAAAAACCAATATGCCACTGGTATCTTTGTCGATGCGGTGAACCTGCCGGGGTGCACCGCTCTTGAGTTCGGGGTGCGCGGCAACGATTTTTTTGACCAACGGGATAATCAGCTCTTCCAGTGTCGGAGTATTGCTCGCTTCCAACACATCGAACTCTTCTTCCGAATTGGCAATCGCCTGAGTTACCATCCCCGCAGGCTTCTCGACGATTACGATATGTTCGTCGATATGGATGATTTTGATGCCGGAGAGTTGCGTACGCTGGGTTGCCGCTTTACGTGATCCGGTGCCCTGCGTCTTTAATTCGATGTTGTCGCCATGCAGCACGCGCAGCGCTTCGTCGTTCACGATTTGATCATTCACATACACATGACCCTGCGTCAACCATCTGCGAACCACACTCCAAGATGTGCCCGGCAACTGTTCGCGAATTGCCGCAGCGACAGTGATCGCGGGACCAGCGTCGATCGTGAACCGGAGCGGTTTGAGTTCATGTGTGGGAGTCGGTGGTATTGACTGCAACGATTTCGAATTAGACGGCAAAGCGGATCACCAGAATATCGCCGTCCTGAACGATATACTCTTTCCCTTCCAACCGGTTCAACCCTTTTTCCTTCAGTGCTGCCGCAGTTTTCCACTTCAATTGGTCTTCACTGCGGGTGACTTCGGCTCGTATGAATCCGCGTGCCAGATCGGTGTGAATCGTGCCTGCCGCAGTAACGGCATTGGAACCACGTTTGATCGTCCAAGCGCGGCATTCGTCTTCGCCGACAGTGAAAAACGAGATCACATGCAACAACTGGTAACTGGCTTGTACGACGCGCGCCGCAGCCGGTTCGGCGATGCCAAGATCCTGCAGGAAAGCGACGCGATCCGCTTCTTCCAATTCGGCAATTTCCGCTTCCATTTCCCCTTGCAGTGCCAATACCGAACTGTGGACAGATAGTTTCGGAGTGATTGCGTTGCACCACTCATCCGCTTTCGCGGCATATTGTTCGCCGAGATTGATCAGAACCATCAGTGGTTTGAATGAGAGAAACTGGAAACCGCGCAACCGTTTTTCATCTTCGAGTTCGAAATCGAGTACCCGCAACGGTTTGTTTTGTTCCAGCGTTTCGAAACAGCGCCGCAGCAAATCGCGCTCGCGCTCCAGCTCGGCGTTTTTCATTTTCTTGAGTTGACCGTCAAGCCGTTCGAGCCGTTTTTCCACCATTCCCAGATCGTTGAGCAGGAACTCGTCTTCGGCGGAACTGAATTCCCGTACTGGATCGGGAGCAGAACCGTCTTCGCCATCAAAACCGCGCAATACGAGTACGAGTGCATCAGTTTGGGAGAGCGCTTTCAGGAAGTTCTCGTCGTAACCGCTCTTTGCAGCGCCGGCTTCCAGACCACCGACATCGACATACTCCACCGTCGCATGAATCTGTTTGCGCGGATTGAACAACGCCGTTAGATCTTCCAACCGTTGATCGGGAACTTTGGCAACCCCGATATGCATTTCCCGCTTGCCGTACCCTTTATCGACGGCTTTTCCGACCAGTGCACCGAATAGTGTCGTTTTTCCGACACGCGGCAATCCAACCAATCCCAGTTGCATAATTTGCTCTTCTTCCCGACGTTAATTTCGATTATGTAAAATGGGCGCATTCCTGCGCCCAATCAAGATACTGCTATTTCGGTATAAGTCTGAATGCTTAATATCAGAATTAATCCTCACGTAAACAATCGATTACCTAATTGACACTAGGAGGTTGCCGGTATTCCGGGTGAATGACAATTTTCCCCTCCATCAACACCCATTTATCCCAAGGGTGAACGACCATTGCCGGAGTTTCAAACAGATAGAAGTCCGGTTTGAAACTGCCGGGATGGATGTACAGCGTACAGGTTTTGATTTCTGTCGCACCCCGATTGTCGATTGCCTTCGCCGCCTCACGGAGCGTTTGTCCGCTGATGGCAATTTCATCGACCAATAACACCTTGCACCCTTCGACATCGTCCGGTGGTTCGACCGACCAGCGCGGTTTGTCGTGAACGACCCGGTCTTGTACACGGTAGGAAAGTCGAATGGGAAACAGATTCACCCGAAACAGGCTTGCCAGAACCGATGCAAGCGACAAACCGCCTTTCGAGACACCAACGACACAATCCGGTTGATAATTTTTGTCGACCCGCAATGCCAATTCTTTTGCCAATTCTCCGAATTCCTGCCAAGATATCTCGCGTTTTCCCGAATGAGGATGGTGGTAGGTATTCATTCGTCTCCTTTGGTCACTACGAAAACTCGGTTCTCTGTTCCGGTTGGATCAAAGCGTATCATTTATAGGTTAATACCACAAATATATTGGAGATTAGTATGGATACCAATTATAAATTCTTATCACTCGAGAAAATTGACCGGGTTACGATTGTCACGATCAATCGACCCGAAGCACTCAATGCACTGTCGATTGCAGTTATTGAAGAACTGTACCACTTCGTCTCGTCGGTACCTACCGATCCCGAGATCGGTGCTATCATAATTACCGGTGCTGGCGAGAAAGCGTTTGTCGCTGGTGCCGACATTGCCGAATTGCAGAATTTGGATCGCGAAACCGGGGAAGTATACTCGGAACGAGGAAATAAAGTGTTTCGCTTACTCGAATTGCTGAAAGTTCCAGTCATTGCTGCGATCAATGGGTTTGCGTTGGGTGGTGGTTGCGAATTGGCGATGGCGTGCCATATTCGAATTGCATCGACCAAAGCGAAGTTCGGGCAGCCCGAAGTGAATCTTGGACTAATTCCCGGTTTCGGTGGAACGCAACGCTTGACACGCTTAGTAGGGATGAGCCGCGCCGTTCAGATGATTCTGTCGGCGGAAACGATTACGGCAGATGAAGCACAGCGAATTGGTTTGATTAGTAAAGTGGTCGAACCCGACCAATTGATGCCGTCAGCCTTGGAATTGGCAAAGACGATTCTATCCAAGGGTCCGACTGCGGTTCATAACGCGCTGCGCGCCTGCTATGCCGGACAGGATGTTGTGCTGGATGTGGCACTTGGGCGCGAAGCTTACTGGTTCGGAGCGACATGTGCCAGCCCGGAAATGAAAGAGGGAACCACAGCTTTTTTAGAAAAACGCAAACCAGTGTGGAAAAAACCTTAATCTTTGATTAGGTTATATATAACAAGCCGTTTTAGGTAAGTTCAATTCCGCAGCACGGAGGTGTACTATGAACATGAACGAAGTATCAATTGTTCGCCGCGATCATGTCGCTGAACTAACGATCTCACGTCCACCCAATAACCTGATTTCGTTGCAATTAGCACGAAAGTTAAACGAATCGCTGATTGATTTAAGCCGCAACAAGGATTTGAAATGCGTTGTGCTGCGTGGCGCAAGCGGCGTTTTTTCATCGGGCGTGAATATCGAGGACATGGTTCCGGAACATGTTGGCGAGATGATGGTTGAACTCGATAAACTGTTCGATAATTTGAACATGTCGGATGTAATCACCATTGCAGCAGTCAACGGCGAAGCGCTGGGTACCGGTTGCGAAATCGCGCTGTTTTGCGATCTTTGTGTCGCATCGGCGCGGTCCAGTTTCGGACAACCGGAAGTTGATTATTCGCTCTTTCCTCCAGTTGCGACGGCGCTGCTTCCGCGGCTCTGCGGGCGCAATCGCGCGTTAGAACTGTTGGTAACCGGCGATCCGATCGATGCGCAAACCGCGAAACAGATCGGTATCATCAACGCAGTATATCCCACCGCCGAATTCGACGATCATCTCCACGTTTTGTTACGACGCATTATCCGACACAGTCATGTGGCATTGCGGTGTGTCAAACGTTCGGTTGACAGTGGTCTGTACGAACCCGTCACCCGCGCCGTGAAGATCAGCGAGGATATCTTCCTCAACGATCTGATGACGACCGTCGACGCTCGCGAAGGGGTCAACGCCGTACTACAGGGACGACAAGCGAAATTCCACTAGGGTATTGTGATAGAAATTTCTTTCATCGGCGGGAGCAATCCCGCCGATTCCACTATCGTCGAATAGGTTACTGAGAATGATCAAGCTGCGAAGATTTATCGAGTTGCTCCGGGAAGTAAAAAGTGTACCGGATCGACAAGCCGAGAAACTAGTCGACCGTGGCGATGCCGCGATGGAAGAACGGCAGGCGTTGCTCGCGGCATCCTGTTATGTCGATGCTTTCAGTATTCTGGCACGCGAACACAGCGATGTGTACTATCCATTACAATATTCGATCGCACAGAAAATTATCGTAGCGTATTCGATGACAGAAGATGTTTCCGAACTACATTTTTGGACGGAGAAAGTTGAAGAACTGAAACGCGAGATATTTAAGTAGCACGAACCTGCTGGTCAAGGAACTCATGAAAACAAGTTGTCATGATTCGGTGTCAGGCTTTACCTGACCTGCGGGCGGATGCGGGGATCCGCCCCTACTAACGATGACAACTGACTTTTGAGAATCACAATTCGAATTGACAGATTGATCCGAATTTATTTCCACTGCTCGATTTGTGCTGTCACAGTCGAGAAATCCTCAATCTTGGTGGGATCCCACCCCATTGCTTCGATCAGATTCAATACTTTCCGATAGAATTCTACCGCTTTCGCGCGATTGTCGGTATCAATATAGAGTTGTACCAGATTCAGCATCGCCTGCAACTCACTCCACGCCGACTGGGTTTCGCGGGCAATGTATAACGATCCGGTAAAGAGCTGTTCCGCTTCGCGAAATTCGCGATTTTCCAAGTAGAGATATCCGAGATTACTCATAACCAACGCTTCAGAACGACGATCGCCGATTTCCCGATCGATTGCTAGTGCCTTGCGGAACGCGTCTACAGCCTCCGATTTATGGTCGAGATCGTATTGGAGATTGCCGATGTTGGTAAATGCCTGTGCTTCCGTTTTCCGATCGTCGATTTCGTGCGCGACCTGCGTTGCGGATTGGAGAATATCCAACGCTTCTTGCCGGTGATTCTGCTTGCGATAAACGATACCGATATTGTTTAAGACGATGCCTTCCTGTTTGCGGTCGTGACTCTCGTGGAAGATCGCGAGTGCCTGTTCGAAGAGCGACAATGCTTGGTCGAATTGATTCTCGAATAGGTGAATGGTACCGAGGTTATTGAGCACCTCAGCACAACCGTGATGATTGTCGAATTTGCGAAAGATCGCCAGCGCGCGGTTGAAGACTTCGATCGATTCGCTGGTTTTTCCTTGGAGATCGAGATGATTGCCGAGCGAATTGAGTACATCGGCAGTGATCTCTTCCCACTGCCATTTCTCCGCAAGTGCAAGAGATTGATCGATCGCATCGCGCTCTAAAGTCGTATCGCCGGTGATGGAGAATATCCGGAAGCGGTGGTGTAGTACTTGCTGGAGTCGCGACGCCGTTCGTTCCGTGTCCGATTCGTCATGCAGCCAAGCAAGTAATTTATCAGACCAAGCAATTGCCTCGCGATGCTGGTAATTGCGAACGTGATAATGCAACGCTTCCAGCGACCAGTGGATTGCTTCGGCACGGTTGTCGGTATGTTCCCAATGCGATGCCAAGGCAATGCTATCGGCATCGGAGAGTTCGGATTTCCGTTCCAGCATCGCTTCGGCAGCATAGCGATGTAAGATCGCACGGTTGTGTTTCAGAATCGTGGAATATGTCGACGTGCGGATCAACGGTTGTTCAAACCGATAGCGACATTTTTCTTTGCTATCCATTCGAAGTAACAAATTCATCCCGACGAGATTAGAGAGAATTTGATCCGTTAGACTCGAATTCGATTTTTCATTCACGCGGAGCCAAAGCCTCTCGCTGAATTCGGTGCCAAGGATGGCAGCCAACTGTAGTCCCTGTTTCCATTCGATCGCAAGGCGGTCGATACGTCCCCGAATCAAACCATCGAGTGAAGATGGTACTGCACGCTCGCTCGCAGTAGCCACTTCACGCCACCCGCTCGGTGATTGTTCCAACCGTCCCGCTTCCACAGCGTCTAAAATCAATTCTTCGAGAAATAAGGGATTACCGCCACTGATCGAAAAGAATTCAGTACTGGAAATCGCGGCTGATTCTGCAGCGTGTTGCGGTAGCTGAAGCATTTCACTGACGATTTGCTCGCACACCGGTTTTGATAGTGGCGACAAATCGAGGCGCTGAACATCGATATATCCAGTAGGAATCGAATCGAGCAATTTTTTGGCAGTCTCATTCTCATCGCGACCGATCAATACGATCGAAATCGGATTCGCAGTAATGCAGTTGGTTAAAATAAAACCGAGCGCATCGAGTGACGCGGAATCAAGATCGTGGAAATTTTCGAACAATATTAATGTCTCGGGGTGTTTTGCGATATAGTGCTGGATCACCGCTCGTAGTGCGCGAATCGTGGTTTGATAGCGAGTCACTTGATCGATGGAAACAATGCTCTTTTCAAATTCAGCAATCGAAAGTAACGCTCCGAGATACGGGAGATACTCCGCTTTATCGGAACCTGACCAATCCGGAAGCGCCTGCTCAAGTTTCGCTTTCAGATTATTGTGCACGATCAAATTGGCGCGATCGATTTGCAGAATATTGTGGAGAATTTCGATCCAACAATGAAATGCCGGTTGTGCAAATGTGATGGCTTGGCTGCGAATGGCGTGAATTGGACGCTTCGCCGGCGATCCGAGAAATTCGTGGAATAGCCGCGATTTACCGATACCGGCTTCACCTGCAATCACCATCACGCGATGGATCGCTCCACCTAACCGGTTTTTCGAATCGGGATGCGGTGTATTCCACCAGTTGGAAAGAGTCTGCAATTCGGAATCGCGTCCGCAAAATGAGGCGTGAGGTAAATGAGTTGCCCGTTCCCAGCGCGCCATTTGTTGCGTACCCGGTCCGACAGGACGGTAGGTATGGATCGGCTCCCGTTTCCCTTTCACACTGATCGTTCCGAGATCGAGCCATTCGAATTCGGAACCGCATTTTCGGTACACGCGGTCGGTCGCTTGAACAGTATTGATGGCGGCAGACGACTCCATTCGCGATGCCAGATTCACTTCATCGCCCATCGCGGTGAGATGTCCCGATGGATCGGGAGCGACAGTAACGGAACCGAAATTGATGCCGACTCGGGCACCCAATTCGAACCCTTTGCTCGCAAGAATCCGGTTCACTTCGGTCAGTGTGGCGAGCAGTTTCAATCCGCAGCCTACTGCACGATTGGCATCGTTTTCGGACGCTTGTCGCGCACCGAACAGCGCCATAATCAGATCGCCCTCGAACTTATCGACGTACCCTCCGAAGCCCTCGACGACTCGTGCCAAGGCTTGCATGACACCACCGATCATCTTGTGGACCATCTCGTGATCCATCGTTTCCGAGAGTGCGGTAAAACCTTTCAGGTCGAGGAAGAGAATGGCGACTTCACGTCGTTCGCCGGGAATTAACCGTTCGGTCAGAGTAGGGTGTTCTGCCACAACTTCAGTGAGTTGCGCCAGATCTTGTTGAAGCAGGGCTGACCAATCCTGATCCATACCGGTTCCTATTTGGTGACAGAGGAAGGTAATACCGGCAACGGAATTGGTAAAGTCGTCAGGTTGTTGCCATACGTTTTAATTCGGTCTGAGCCGTTTCAACTAGAGATGGGAGTGCTGCCAAAACCGCTTCGGTCAGCGACCCGCCGAGTGTAACAGTATCGGCAGTCTCGCACGCGTAGATGTGAATTTCCGAAGGAAAATGGAGGTGTAATTGATCGGCAATTCCGATCATTTCCGGCAGTCCGGTATAGTGCGGGGAGGGGGCAACGACTCCGCCGAGATCGCCGGGTTGCAGATGGAGGATGGTGCCGGCAGGATGAGTCGTTGTCGCGATTGCATCGACGATGATCGCCTGATCGAAATCGAGAAAATAGTCGAGCAGCGCGATCCCGTGCTCTGAACACTCGACGTATTCAATTTCTCTGGTCGTGATAATTTCCCCACGCCGGTCGCGTAGCGCACGGAGTGCCAGCAAGCCCACGGCATCGTCGCTGAGCAGATCGTTACCAAGACCGATGACCAATATTTTCGACATATTCATTCTTCTCGATCGGACAAACAGTTCTGATGGATAGTGCTAATATACACCATTCTGGTTCGACTTACTTGGATTGGGAATTGATCGGTTCCTGCCGCAGGGGTTTGCTAAGACAGATCAGGATACCTAATACAAGATTAAAGATACCAGAGCGCCCAATCGGAGTTGGGCAGTACTGCAAGATAAAGGATTCCAGAAACAAGATAGAAGATACCAGAGCGTGAGACCGCGGAGGGTCTCCCCTACTTTTCAAGGAGATCAGAATAAAGAAAAAGAAAAACGCAGGCAGAAACCTGCGGCTACGACTGCAATCGAATCTATTAAAAAACCTCCGGACGTTTCCGACCGGAGGTTTTTTAAGATCAAATCGATGACGATTAGAATCGTTCGGTTACGCTCTTGCCCTGCAGGAACAGTTGCAAATAGTCGCGTCCACCCGCCTTGCTGTCGGTACCGCTCTGATTGAAGCCGCCAAACGGCTGCACACCCACCAATGCGCCGGTGCACTTCCGGTTGAGGTAGAGGTTACCGCAATGCGCATGTACGCGAACCTTCTCGATATGGTCGCGGCGCTTGCCAAAGTAGCCACCGGTCAAACCGAACATGGTATTGTTGAAGACTTTCAAACCTTCGTCGAACGACTTCACTTTGCAGACTGCCAACACCGGACCAAAAATTTCTTCCTGCATGATCCGCGCTTTCGGCGAAAGGTCGGCAATAATCGTGGGGGCGATGAACCAACCCGGATTGCCAGCCTTCACACCACCCGCGACGCATTTCCCTTCGCTCTTGCCGATCTCGATGTATTCGAGAATCTTTTCGTAGGCACCCTTTTCGCTGACGGGACCGTGCCAGTTGTTGAGATCGCTGGTCGGACCGGTTTTGATCTTCTTGGTGCGTTCCACCACTTTCGCGAGCAATTCGTCATACACTTTTTCGTGTACGATCAAGCGCGAGCAGGCGCTGCACTTCTGCCCTTGGAAACCAAAGGCTGCCGTGACGATCTGTTCGGCGGCGAGTTCTAGGTCGGCATCGTCGTCGACCAGGATTGCGTCTTTACCACCCATCTCGAGCACGGTACGTTTCAGCCAGAGCTGACCGGGGTGGACTTTCGCGGCGCGCTGGAAAATGCGCTGTCCGATTTCCATCGAGCCGGTAAAGGCGATGAAGCGGGTCAATTTGTGATCGACAATGGTGTCGCCGATAGCACCGCCGGGACCGGGGAGGTAATTCACGACGCCTGCCGGCATACCGGCTTCTTCCAGGATTTCGAAGAATCGCCACGCGATAATCGGAGTGATCGATGCCGGTTTCAGCAGTACGGTGTTACCGGTGACTGCCGAGGCGGACGTCATGCCGACCATAATTGCACAGGGGAAATTCCACGGAGGAATGACCGCGCCAACACCGAGTGGGATGTAATAGAGATTGTTTTCTTCGCCGGGATAGTCGACAACAGTCTGGCGCTCATTGAGGCGCATCATTTCGCGAGCATAGAATTCAAGGAAATCGATTGCTTCCGCAGTGTCACCGTCGGCTTCCATCCAGTTCTTGCCGATTTCGAGCACCATCGTGGCGCTGAATTCGTGTTTGCGGCGGCGCATAATTGCGGCAGCGCGCAGCAGAATGCGGGCACGGGCATCGGGATCGTAATTCTTCCACCAGTCGAAGGTCTTGTCGGCGGATTTGATCGCTTTGAGGGCAAGTTCTTTGGTGCCTTTGCCGACATACGCCAACACTTGATCGGGATTGGCGGGATTGGTCGATTTGATGGTGTCGTCGGTGTAAATCCGTTCACCGCCAATTACCAGCGGGATCTTTTCGCCGATCCGATTTTCACAGAGCTTCAATGCTGCTTCGAATGCCGCCTTATTCGCGGGATCGTTGAAGTTGGTCATCGGTTCGTTTTTGAATGGGGGTAGCATATTCACATATCCTTCTATTAGTTTTGCGGATAAATTGCCGTTTTGGCAGGATAAAAGAGCAGATAATAAGGTAAAGAGAAAGATATTTGTTCGCAAATTGCCGTTTTGGAGGAGAAATTCGGAGTTTGAAGTAGAGCCCAATTCCGATTGGCGTCTTTTCATTTTTTATCTGTTTCTGAAAGATTAACAGAGTGACGAGCTAGGATTTGGAAAGCGGAAAACTTTCGTGTGGGTTATTTCCGCATCCGGCGTTTGCGACGCATTCGCACCGCTTGCGTCTTTCTTGCCAAGTCAAGTTGTTTGGGACTGTTACCGAATTTGCCGGCGTAGTGCCGTTCGCGAAGGATGCGCGAGGCGATACCGATTTTGTTTTCCGGAACAAACAACGTAATTCGTTCACCTGCCCAAGGAGTTGTTCCACCTGAAATGCCGAAACTTCCGCGGAACGTTCCTCTGCGCCACACCGCGATATGTTGATCTTCCAATAGCTGTTTCAATAACTCAGCTTCGAGATCGCTCACACACTCCTGCAATAGGACCCACTTGGTTTCGGTCGGCGGTTTCTCCTTGATTTCCGGTAACGGTCCCGGCAAGAGCGGTTGACCGCAATCGCTGCAGATGGTGATTCCTTCGACAAATTCAGCTTCGCAATTCAGGCAATGGGGCATCCACGGTTTCCGTTCGAATTGATATTCATTAATATTCGATGATAGCTAGGTGTTTTATAAAGTACGAATAGAATGGCAAGTTCGGCAGTACTCATTATTAGCGAAAGATCGAACACATTTATCCGACACATTATTATTGAATAATTACTATATGGTGACACGAGTGTGAGCAACTATTTCCCGAAAGTTCATATTGTGCATCAATAAATCTGGGAGGTGAGAATAATTCCAGCACTCGGAGGTCAGGCTTCAGCCTTTTAACTACATCTTTGGTAGGGGCGGTTCGCGAATCGCCCGTGTCTGGTGCATTAGCTAAAGTAGGGGCTTATGGCAACCGCAAAGCGCTTAACGAAGGAGTAACGCCCGCATCTTTTGATGAAATATTTCAATCTACACATTCTGCCAGTTCAACTGCTACGAGCGGACGCGTAAGAACGCCCCTACCATAGACACACTGATTTATCGATTCGGTCTTCAATCCGCAATTCTTGAAAATGAAACAGAGAATGGAATAAAATCCAACGCTACAGCCAAGTTAATCTATTCAGTTAAAAGCCATAAGCCTGATAGCACTTGAATAGAAGTAGAATTTGTCAGGCTAAAGCCTTACTTCCGAGCAATTGCGAAGCAAAACGATCTCGTCGATTATGCAAATGACAGATATTCTATCCGTAACACCTCAGCGGCAACTTGGCTAATCTCGTCGAGCAAAAATACTTAATCACAGATTAATTTTGTTTTATTACTAAATATCAAGATCATAGTGACTTTGTTGATTGCCAATCTGTGATCCAGATCACGACATGTTTACTCTTGGAGGTGTGATCAATTCCCCTCCGCGCTTCCCATATCTCGACTCTGTAGTCGGTATCCTGTTCGAAATACGAAAGTAAGAGTTGTAAACTCGATGAGACGTGATATAAACACCCCAAAATATTCACATTATAGAACATACACGGTTATAGGAGCTTCAAAATTCGTTTTTTTCGCTTTGCAGTAGTGTTGTCGGAAGTTACTAGAAGATCTATCTTGTGCACACAACCGGTTTTAATCAGGCTGTATGATTTATGTCTCTAATCATTAGAGATTTCCTAAGTTAGAATTTGATCTTGCGCTACCCGCAGGAATGATCTGTGATTTGTAAGCTTGAGCGTTTCCCTCGAACGAATACTCTCACTTGCGGATCTCGATCTGGATCATCCTCGAGTATTGGAGTTTGCGTTCGCCGCTCATGAACAATCGATCCGGCGATTCAACACCGCTTTCTTACTTAGATAGAGTTTACTCAAAAGTCGGAGGTATATGATGAATGTCGATAGAAAAACTCCTGTTGTTTTACTTTCGTTGACGATGCTGCTATTGCTGCTGATGTCATCGATGGTATTTGCGACAGGAACTTATTCCTCCCCCGAGAAGGATGCTTATGCGCGTCAAATCGCAGAGCGGGCTTTACGTGGGGAGTCAATCACAACTACGGAGAAGCAGATGGCGTATCCGATCATCGAACAGATGATCCGGGCACGTAATCCGAACGCTTTTCTACCGCGAACACCGACGACCGATGCCTTTGGCGGTCCGGATTCCGCCGGTTATCGGTGGATGGACGATCGCGAAGCAAATGGTCCGACCTATTCGTGGATCGATCTGAGTAACTCTGGAACAGGTGGTCCCATCGGCGACGACGTGACAACTGCAGCAGTTCCGCTCGGATTTTCGTTCCCTTATTACGGACATACTTACACCAATTGCTATATCAGTGTAAATGGTTTTATCTCGTTTTCTTCAACCTACGCAAGTAACACTAGTTCGGCTTGGTATACCAATACTGCTCTGCCGAATGCAACCGCTGGTTTGTATGGAACACCGGTTGATGCGATTTTCGCATGGTGGGATGACCTTTCATCGACCGCTAATGCGATCAAATACATCTCATCCGATACCGCTTTTGTTTGTAGCTGGATTAGCCCGACACTGCTTGGCGGAACAACTCCACTTAGCTTTCAGATGATTCTCTATCCCAGCGGTCTCATCAAATTGCAGTATGCCGCGGCTCCGGCAACCGAAGCAACCTATTGCACAGTAGGTTGCCAGAATTCAACCGGTACTGTTGGTTTGCAGATTACTTATGCAGCTAACCCGAATAATTTATTGGCTGTCAATCGCGCCATCATCATCTATACACTCGGTGCACCGGAAGGTCCGAATCCGAGCGACGGTCTGACAGGCGTTCCGACGAACACCGTTCTGCGCTGGCGACAGACAACTTCGGCAGCATCGTACGATGTTTATTTCGATACTGAAAATCCCCCGGTGGCATCGGTATCGACTCAACAGACCGATACTTCTTATAGCCCAACGTTGAGCGCAAATACTACCTATTATTGGAAAGTCGTTGCGTACAATAATGGTGGCACGCAATCCAACGCTGGTCCGGTTTGGTCCTTTACCACCGGTGGCGGAACCGCGCCGAATGCGCCTTCTGCCGGATCGATTACTGGCAATACTTCGTCGGCGTTGACAATCGGCTGGACGGACAATTCGAACAACGAAACCGGATTTCCGATTTCGCGATTATCCGGTACAACGTACACCGCACTAGCGACCGCTGCCGCGAATGCGACGTCCCATGTCGATAACAACCTGACACCCAACACGCACTATTTTTACCGTATCTTCTCGCAAAATGCGACCGCAACATCGGTCGACTTTGCCGAAGCGAACGGTTGGACTTTGGCAAATGTTCCCGGTACTCCGACAGTTGTGTCGACCGGTATTACTTCGATTGCATTGGGTTTAACCCCGAGCACTCCTGCCAATCCCGATTACACTCTTTATTCAATTCACTGCACGACGAATGACAACTTCGTTCAAACGAACGGTACGATGGCTGCTACCGAAGCTTGGGCTACGATGGCTGCCTGGGGTGCTTCCATTCCAGTGCGTGGCTTGACTGCCGGTCAATCGTATTCGTTCCAAGTACGGGCAAAGAACGGCGAGAATATTCTTACCGCATATTCTGGCTCGGTCGTTGCAATGACATCGAGTGCATTCTCGATGCCGTTCTCGGAAAACTTCTCCGCAGGCACGACATTTCCACCAGCCGATTGGCAAGTGGTTCAGCAACCCGTGATCGGTAATACCTGGGCGTATTTCGCCACCGGTAATGGCAATGCTGGTAGTGCATATATCTATTTCTGGTCCGATGCCAATCGTAACTCGAAAGATTTCCTCTGGTCACCACCGATTTCGACCGTAGGCTATTCGGGCATTTCGGTTGCATTTGATCGCTCCTATTATGGCGGTTACACGGCAACCTATTCCGACACATTGGAAATTGTTTATTCCTTTGATGGCGGCGTTACCTATTCATCGGCATTTTATTGGGCTGGGCGTGGAACTGCCGAACACGCACTTCCAACCGGTACAACCGGAGGTTCGACGACCCCCGGAACGTGGGTACGTGCAGATATCCCATTACCCGCCGAAGTTGAAAATCATCCCAGCGTTCTGATCGGCTTCCTTGGTCGAACCGATTACGGTCCGAACCTATATTTGGACAACATCACGATCGCCGGCTTGCATCGTCCGCCAGCCAATCCGGCACCACCGGATGGAGCGACGAACGTTCCGTTAAATGCGACCCTGATGTGGGATCTCATTCCGGGCGCAACCGGTTACAACGTGAATTTCGATACTGAAACACCTCCTACTGCTTTAGTGTCGGAAAATCAGATTGGCAATGCCTATACGCCGACGCAACTCACAGCCGGTACGACTTATTACTGGCAGGTTACGGCACTGTACGGCACGATCTCCAATCCCGGTCCGGTATGGAGCTTTACTGCTGGTAACGGAGTGGCTCCGAACGCACCGACCGCAGCAACGATCACCGACAATGCGACGACTTCGCTTACGATTCACTGGACTGACAATTCGAATAACGAATCCGGATTTCCAGTGTATCGTTTCGACGGTACTGCATTTACGATGATCGGTACTGCCGCAGCAAACGCGACGTCTTATACCGATAACAACCTGACTCCCAGCAGCCAGTATTTCTATCGGGTATTTTCGCAGAACGCGAACGCCACGTCGGTCGCATTTGCCGATGTCAACGGTTGGACTAACCCTGTAGCCGCTAGCGCACCGACAGTTGCATTAGTTGGACAAGGTTATTACACCATGGCGATCACGTCGTTGCCGACAGATCAGAATGGCACGACCACTCGTTATAAGATTCAGGAATTGAATACAACTCAGTGGGTAACCGGATCGAATACGCTTGGTGGTACCCCTCGTCTGACTACTCGATTGGGCTGGACGAATTACGCGATCAGCGGTTTGACCTCCGGCGCAACGTATCGTTTCGCAGCAGTTGCAGTGAACGGTGCGGACGTGGAAGCAGCAGCAGGTCCGGCAGCTTCGATTACCACCGCTGACATCAATCACGGTGGTCCCGATAGCTACGGCTACCGCTACATCACGTCGAATGCGCAGACCGGTGGACCGACCCATAGTTGGATCACCCCCTCGGCGAACGCAACGTTAGTCTCGACATGGACATCCACTGACGACGGTCAGGCTGGTCCATTCCCGATCGGCTTTACGTTCCCGTTCTACGAAAGAACTTATACTACGTTCTATGCGGGTTCCAACGGTCGAATTCAGTTCGGTGCCGCCAATGCCTATAACTATACCAGCACTGTTTTCCCGATGGCGACATACCCCGCTGGAATCTATTTCTGGAACTACGATATGTCGGTCGTGTCGCCGACCGTCGTTAGCTACGAAGTATTGACCAATCCGAATCGCTTGTTGATCAATTACTCGGCGTTGCATACGCTGGGTTCGACAGCAGCGACTGTTGACGCGCAAGTGGTATTGTGCGAAGACGGAACGTTCTATGTCGTGTATGGTGCAATCGCAGCGACGACTACGTTCTCCGCAGCGGCAATTCAGGATAGCAACGGCACGCGCGGTATTCAGTACGGACCGCCGATCCCGGCTCAGAACACCACTTATATGTTCTATCGCTTGGGTCAACCGTCGAATCCACTACCGGAAAATGCTTCGACCAACATCCCGACCAACACCGCGTTGACTTGGGATCCTTGCGTTGCAGCAATCAGCTACGATGTGAAATTCGACACTGAAAATCCACCAGTTGCTCAAGTTGCAACTCATCAAGTCGGAACAACCTATACTCCGACGTTGTCAGCCAACACTACTTATTACTGGCAGGTAACTGCCAATGCCGATACTACTGGCAGTTTGGTTAATTCGGGTCCGGTATGGTCATTCACGACTGCCGCCGGTGCAGCACCTGCAGCACCATCGGCTGGTGTAATCACCGCCCCGACAACCGGCAGTCTCACGTTCGGCTGGACTGACAATTCGAACAATGAAACCGGTTTTGCCATAAAGCGCTCGGTTGATGGTATTACTTATACCGACTTAGCTACTGTCGGTGTGAATATCACCAGCTACACGGACAATGCTTTAACTCCGGGTACGCAGTATTGGTATCGTGCTTTCTCGCAGAACGGAACCATTTCCTCGGTCAACTTTGCCAATGCAACCGGTTGGACGACTCCTGTTATGGCTGGCGCTCCGACGCTTGCTCTTTCGGGACAAGGTTTCTATACCGTTTCGATCACGGGTCTTGGACTTGACAACAACGGTTCGAACACCCGTTACAAATTGACTGAAATTTCTACTACCCCAGCACGCTGGGTAACCGCCACCGGAACGTTGGATACGACCAATGCGCGATCGGTAACCCGACCGGGTTGGACTAACTACGTTGTTAGTGGTTTGACTTCGGGCGCGACTTATCATTTTGCCGTAGTCGCAGTCAATGGTGAAGGTGTTGCAGCGGCTGTTGGTCCGGAAGCATCGATCACTACTGCCGATATCAACCACGGTGGTCCCGACAGCTACGGCTATCGATACATCACTTCGAATGCCCAAACGGGTGGACCGACCCACAGTTGGATCACTCCTTCGGAAACGGCAGCTACGGTTTCGACTTGGACATCTACCGATGACGGTTCTGCAGGTCCATTCCCAATCGGCTTCTCGTTCCCATTCTATGGCAGAGACTACACCACCTTCTATGCCGGTACGAACGGTCGTATTCAATTCGGTGCCGCCAATGCTTACAACTACACCAGTCCAACATTCCCACTGGCGACCTATCCAGCGGGTATCTATTTCTGGAATTACGATATGTCGGTTGTTTCGCCGACGGTCGTGAAGTATGAAACATTGACCAATCCGAACCGCTTGTTGATCAGCTATTCCGCATTGCACACTTTAGGTTCGACGGCTGCTACCGTTGACGCTCAAGTGGTATTGTGCGAGAACGGTACGTTCTACGTGGTATATGGTCCGATTGCCACTGGTACAACGTTCGCTGCCGCCGCTATTCAGGATAGCAACGGTACGCGCGGTATTCAGTATGGTCCGCCGGTTCCAGCGCAGAACACTACTTATATGTTCTACACTTTGGGTCAGGCAAGCAATCCATCGCCGGCAGACGGTGCGACAAACCAACCGCAGAACATTACCTTGCGTTGGGCTGCTGCAGCCGCCGCGACGACCTACGACGTTCGCGTTAGCACAACTACGCCACCGGAAGAAACCCTTGCTACCGATATCACCGCCACTAGTTTCACGATTGGCAGCAACTTCGCCGCCAATACGCAGTATTACTGGCAAGTGATCGCACACAATGGTGCAACTTCCAATCCGGGTCCAATCTGGTCGTTTACGACTGGTACCGGTCTTGCTCCGGTTTCTCCGGACAGCTTACTGGCTGGAACGATCACGATTTCTTCGATTCAGCTACGCTGGCACGATCGATCGACGACTGAAACCGGATTTTCGATTACCCGTTCGTTAGTCGATTCAGCCTATGCAACCGTTGGCACTGCTGCCGCGAATGCACAGACCTGGACTGACAACGATCTGTCGGTCAACACTCATTATTACTACCATGTCGCCGCGGCAGCCGGTACCGTCATTTCGACTGACTATGCCACACTCGACACATGGACATTAGCTTCCGTTCCGGCAGTTCCGACGGTTACGACAATCGGAATCACGTCGGCAACGATCACGATTAACAACAACGAAACCAATCCTAATCCGGCATATACTGAATATGCGATCGCCGTGAACGATCAGTATGTTCAGTTGAACGGCTTCCTTGGTGCCGATCCCGTCTGGCGTACACTGACACAATGGGGAACCCCGTCGTTCAGTGGTCTTGCACCAACCTCGGATGACTCGGTTCGCATCGTTGCTCGCAACGGCGCAAATGTTGAAACCGCCTTCTCCGGCGCAGCCACATTTACGACCCAAGGGGCATTCTCGTTGCCATTCAGCCAGGATTTCGAACAACCGTTATTCCCACCGGCAGATTGGACGCGTGTCAACGCCGACAACCTGACGACATGGTCGCGTTACAGCTCCGGCGGTGTGAATTCCGCCCTGTTAACGTTCAGCAACTACACCCCGGCTTCGGGACAGATCGACGAATTGTGGACACCGCCGTTTGTAACGACCGGCGCGACAATCGTTAAAGTGACATTCGATTGGTATTATTTCAATCGCACCTATACGACTCCCGATACGCTCGATGTCGTTTATTCACTTGACGGTATGACCACTCGTTCATTGGTTTGGTCACGTAACGGCAATACTACCGACACGACTCGCAATCTTCGTGTTGTTCCCGGTACTGGCGGAACTGCTACAGTTCCTCCGGCTGCGGTAGCAAATTGGGGTCATGGCGAAATCTGGATGCCCGGTGAAGCAGTGGGTCAAGCATCGGTTCAGCTTGGTTTCATTTCGCACAATCGCGGCGGTCCGTATTTATTCGTCGACAACGTAATGGTCGAAGCTCCGACGGTAGTACCACTTAACGGTATCGTACACCGTTTGAACGACGATCCAGTCGAAGGCGCCGAGATTAATATTCACAATGGCGCATGGACCACAACCACCGATGCCGACGGTATCTGGAACTTGTTAGTTCCGTCCGGATCCTACAACATCACGATTCAAAAACCGTGTATGTACCCGATTATTTCGTATGTAAACTACGAAATCAGCGGTACCGACACTGTCGACTTCAACGATGTTCTCGGTGCACCGCAAATCACTACCGATTTGTCTTCGATCGAATGTGCAATCGCACCAGGAGATTCGACGGCACAGACGATCGTGTTGCGCAACACCGGCGACTATCAGTTGTCATTTGCTGCGAACGTGACGTATCCGACCGATGGTACGATGCGTGTTCGTCCGCGTAATCAATTGAATCCGATTACTCCCGATCCACGCAATCCTCCTATTCCGGTTCATGGTACTCCGGCTGAGAAGGAAGCGTACGCTCAGTGGGTAAGAGCAAATACACCGGTTATGACTTCTCCGACCGATAATTTCTGGAATGCCGACTCCGCCGGTTATGTCGCTCGCGACAATAACGGTGGTGGCGCGTCCTACAACTGGGAAGATATTGCCACGACCGGTACCGAAATCACCAACTTCAACGGCAGCGATGACGACGGTTGGACGAACTCGATTCCGATCGGCTTTACAATGCCGTTCTATGGTCAGAACTTCGACTCCATCTATGTATCGGCGAATGGCTTCTTGACGTTCCGTGGCTACGGTTATAACTGCGCGTATTACGGAGCACTTCCATCGAATTACTATCAGATTGGTCCGTTCAAATTCGATAATTACCACGTAGTTGGTACATCGCACTACTACTACCAGATGTTGTCGAATCCGAACCGTATGGTGGTTCAGTTCAACAACGTTCGTTATTACAACTCGACATATCGGGACAATGCCGCGTACAGCAAGACCTTCGAAATCGTTCTCTATCAGAACGGTTTGGTGAAGATTCAGTACCAGTCTCTTGGAACGCTGGCTCCGACCTCCGGTATTCCATATGTCGCCGGTATCGACAACGAAGGCGCCGGTGGAATCAATGTATTCGACTCAACAGTTTTCGTTAGCGGTTTAACCGATTATTGCGTCGAATTCAATCTGAACAGCTTCTACGACTACGTCCGCGTTAGCCCATCCTCGGCTGATGTAGGCGAAGGTCAGTTGTTGGAAGTTGGCGTGACTATGTTTGCAGCGGATACGATTGCAGAAGGAACGACTCTGGCTGCGAATATCGTATTTACTTCGAACGCTTGTACTACCGTGACCATTCCGGTTACAATACTTGTTACCAGAACAGCGGTCGCTGAGAATAGTAAGCTACCGCTTGAATACAAGTTGCATCAGAACTATCCAAACCCGTTCAATCCTTCAACTGAAATCCGATTCGACCTGAAGAAGGCTGGACTGACGAAGTTGACGATCTACAACGCTCTTGGACAGCAAGTTGCAACGTTGGTGAACAACTATTTGCCCGCAGGTTACCATTCGGTTCGGTTCCGGGGTAACGCACTCGCAACCGGTGTGTATTTCTATCGCATCGAAAGCGGATCGTTTACTTCGATCAAGAAGATGGTGATGGTGAAGTAGTATTCGTCTTCACAAGAATAGGAAAACGCCCATGGGAAACTATGGGCGTTTTTTTTCGGTATATACATTTGCATGTCTTCGCTGAATTTAGTACTATCGAATGCTTAAGCTAGAACTAATATTGTTCAGTCATTGGAAAATATGAATTTAAGTCCTGAAAATAAGAATTCTGCGGAACCACCAAAGCCACGCTCGTTTGGGAAAATCGCGGCTTTGTTTATTAGCGGTAACATCTTTTCGATGTTTGTCCGTCTTGCTGCTCAATTTGTCACCACCATGATTGCCCTGCCGAAGGTGCTTGGACTATTCAATAGTATCAATCAACTCGGCATGTCTTACTCGACTTTTCTTCAATTCGGTATTTTAAACGGTCTGAACCGCGAAATCCCATATTATGCCGGTAAAGGCGATACGAAGCGGGTTTACGAACTGACTGCGGCAGCACAAGCGTGGACACTGATCGTTGGGTCGACAGTGTCGTTTGTGATGTTTGTGATTGCAATGTGGCATGTTTTCAAAGGGGAATATCAGGTTGCAATCGGCTGGTTCACGAATACCCTTGTTGCTTTCTCCTTCTTTTATGGACAACTATATCTGACCATGACATACCGCACCAGTCACGATTTTGCACGACTGGCGATGGTGAGTTCGATTCAAAGCAGTATTCTGCTTGCACTAACAATCTTTGTCTTCTATTTCAATTTCTACGGATTGTGTATCCGGGCGGTATTGACTGGTGCTGCGCAACTCTTGCTGCTGTGGCATTGGCGTCCAATTAAAGTAAAACCGAAGTGGAATAAAACACACTTTCTACACTTATTGAAAATCGGTTTTCCCATTTTTTCGGTGGATATCCTATACGAGTGGTGGAATTCGACTTTTCTGGGCACCACAATCTTATTGTACACATCGGTGGAATCGTTCGGTAAGTATGCGTTGGCAACGAATATGTGGCAAGCGCTATACGTTACCCAATGGGTCGGTTTTATGCTGTTTCCGCGAATGTCCGAACGATACGGTAAGAACGGGAAAGTCAGGGAAATTATTATCATGGGCTTGAAAGTAGTGCCCTATATGTTCATGATGACGATCCCGATGGCGGTGATTGGATGGTATGTCTTGCCACCCCTTGTTCACTACGTTCTACCGAATTATGTCGATGCCATCCCTGCAGCACAGTGGACGTTGATCACAATCCTAGTTTCCAGCTTTCAGCCGCTAACCCACGTTTTCAATGTGGTGAAACGTCAAGATTTATCGCTTATTGCCATTATCTCCGGATTGAGTGTCACTTATATCACAATCATTCTGCGTGCGCGTCACGGCGTCTATCTGGCGATGTTCCCACAGTGCCAAGTGATTGGGCGGGTGGTCTATCTGGGAATTTGCTACTTCTTCCTCTGGCGTCTTTATCGCAAAGAAAAACTTGAGTTGCAATCCACTATTTCCTAATTCCACGGTCATTTAAGTTGCAATTCCGCAGCACTCCGGTTATCTTTTTTGGGTAATTCTACTTTCCACTACCGTGATTGCCGATACGAAATTCGTTCACCAAAGCAAGCTTCAGAGCTGGCATTACCGCATAATGAGTGGGTAACAATCGTGTCACAGAATTGTAATCCATCGATTGTCGAGCAAATCTTCCGCAATGCCGAAAACACTCCGGACAAAACCGCAGTGGTAATCGGCGAGCATGTTTTGTCCTACCGAATGTTAACGGAACAGGTCGATCGGGTTGCGCAATCGCTACAGGAATTCGGTGTTTGTCCCGGCGATCGGGTAACCCTATCGGCAGGATACTCATCCGGTTTCATTCCGACCTATTTCGCCATTCATCGGATTGGCGCGATTGCGGTTCCACTCGATCCTCAACTTCCGCATGAGAAGCGGACGCAAATCGAAACAATCGTATCTCCGAGCCGTTCGATTTATCATAAAGCCGTTCCGGCAGAACCGAATGCGATTCTGTTCGAAGACTTGCTACCGAGCAGTCAACACATTTCGACGGCAATGTCTTTCCCGACACCTGAACAAACCGCGGATATTCTGTTCACCACCGGCACGTCTGGCATCCCGAAAGGGGTGATGCTGTCGCACAATAATCTGATTGCGGCAGCCAACAATATCAATCGATTTATTGGAAACGGCAGCGACGATTGCGAAGTAATGCCGTTGCCACTTTATCATTCATTCGGTCTTGGTCGGTTACGCTGTGTCTTGTCGCGGGGTGGTACGTTTGTTCAAGCGAATGGCTTTATGTTCGCGAAGGAACTCTTCAATTTGATGGATCGCTATCACGCGACCGGTTTCTGCTTTGTTCCGGCGGGATGTGCGATATTATTCAATCTGACCGGCGATAAATTGGGCGAATATGCCCATCAGCTTCGATATATCGAAATCGGCAGTTCGACAATGCCGCTCGAACATAAAACTCGATTGATGCGGCTGTTGCCGAATACCCGGATCTGTATGCACTACGGGTTAACCGAAGCGTCGCGCTCGGCATTTATCGAATTCCATGCTGCGAAAGATCGACTCGATTCGATCGGTCAAGCCAGTCCGGGAGCGGAACTGGGTATTCTCGACGATTCGGGCAGGATCCTACCGCCGGGTGCAATCGGGGAACTGTGCGTTCGCGGTAAACATGTAATGCAAGGGTACTGGGGCAACATCGGGATCGGCGACGAGACTTTTAGCGATGGCTGGTTGCGAACCGGGGATACCGGATATGTCACTGAAGACGGCTACTATTATCTGCAAGGCAGAACCAAAGATCTGATCAATGTCGGCGGTAAAAAAGTGAGTCCGGTGGAGATCGAGGATGCGATCAAGCAGCATCCTGCGATATTGGATTGTGCCTGTATCGCAATTCCCGATCCGGATGGATTCACCGGTGAAGCGATCAAAGCATTTCTCGTTCCGAAAACTGCAACCAAACCCGAATTCGGCGAGATTGGTGCGTATCTGAACGAGCGATTGGAGTCGTATCAAATTCCTAAACTATACCAATGGATCGATGCAATTCCGAAAACCGAATCGGGTAAGATTCAACGCAATAAATTGTCAGATCGATAATATAGTGGTTCTTGAAAATTAGTTGTCATGATTCGGTGTCAGGCTTCGCCTGACCTGCGGGCGAGCGCGGGGACCCGCCCCTACTACCGATAACAACTTATTTTCAAGAGACAATATTAGGTTGAAGAATCGATAAGCGAGAGTGAGTTTTTGTATGCAGGAATTCCGGTTTCATCATGTCGGTATCGTCACGGCGAATAGCGGTGAAACCGTTGCGTTTTACCATTCGCTCGGTTACGAAGCGATCGGGAGATTCGACGATCCATGCCAAAAATCCAATATTGTTTTATTGCATCATGCGTCTTCACCCCTGCTAGAATTGGTGGAACCGCAGAGTGACGACAGTCCTGCAATGGGGTGGGTGAAACGGGTGAAAACGAATCCGTACCACACCTGTTACGAAGTCGACAACTTGGATGAAGCGATTTCCGAAATGAAACGACAAAAATTGGTGGCGGTTTCGAAAATCAATCCGGCAGCGGCATTCGATCGACGACGCATCATCTTTATGTGGGGCGAAGCGTGCGGTTTGATTGAATTATTGGAAGCAAATCGATAGGAATTGCGCTATGGAGATCCAAGGAATTCGAGCGATAGTAACGGGTGGTGCCGGTGGTATTGGACATGCGACCGTCGAAATGTTACTGCAACGCGGAGCTGCCAAGATCGGAGTAATCGATCTTGCCGGTGACAGATTGGATGAAACTGTCTCACACTTTTCGGAAACATTTGGATCGGATCGCATCGTCGCATTACCAACCGATCTGCGCGATCCGGCAGCGATAGCCAATGCCTTTTCGACTTTTGCCACGAATGCTGCGGGAATCGATGTACTGATCAATAATGCCGGGATCCTGAAACAGGGGGCATTGTTCGGCGTGTCATTCAAAGGGATCAGTAAATTCTCGCTGGCGGATTGGCAGGAAGTCATCGATATCAATCTGACTTCGTACTTCATATGTGCCCAATCAGCCGTTGAACTTATGGTGAAGAAACGGATCAAGGGTGTCATCGTCAATATCAGTTCGTTTACCCGGAACGGTTTTGCCGGACAGAGTGCCTATACCGCGAGTAAGGGGGGCGTTGCATCGCTGACGAATACTCTGGCAAAGGAATTGGCACCGTATCAAATCCGATGTTGTGCAATCGCTCCCGGCGCGATTGAGACGGCGATGACGGCAGATTTGAACGATGCCTATAAAAAATCGCTGATGGATACCATCGCGCTGAAACGGTTTGGAGCGCCTGCTGAAATCGCGCACGGGATTGGGTTTTGTATCGAAAATGATTACTTTAACGGCAAAATACTTGAACTTGACGGTGGTATGTTTCAGTAATAAAAATCGCCACATCGTCCATGAGGTAATGTAATGAACACGAAGCAACGTGTCGCGACTATATTCCAATCACTATTCGATTATCCGGCAGATAAATTCACCGAATCGACGGTTCCCGACGATGTCACCCGATGGGATTCGCTAGGTCATATTTCACTCGTCGGTGCTTTGCAAACGGAATTCGGAATCGAATTGGAACTTGACGACATTATGGAAATGGTCTCGGGCGCGAAAATTCTCGAAGTCCTTGCAGCAAAGGGAATCCATTAACCCAGATTGGCATGTTATGAATGCAGCAATTGCCGACCGGTCACAGCTCGATGCGCAAATCGAAGTATTAATCAAGAACCGCCAATATTCCACACCGCAATCGGAAAAAGAACAGACATTACTCCCGCTATTACAAGCCCAATGCCAGTGGATGGCAGATGCATCGCCCGAATATCGGCTGTTTCTCACAAGGCTCGGACATCCGATCGAACAGTGGCAATCGTTGTTGGAGATCCCTCCGCTTCCCGTCTCTATGTTCAAAAAATACCGACTAACGACGGTACCACCGGAAAAAATCATTCGCGAATTAACCTCATCCGCAACCACAGGACAACACTCGAGTCGAATCTTCATCGATAAAACGACCAGTTTTCGACAAACACGCGCCTTGGTGTCGATCTTGAAAGAGCATCTTGGCAATCACAAACGCCCACTGCTGGTGATCGACAGTATTGAATCCGCCGGAAGTCAAGATCAGTTTTCGGCGCGGAGCGCGGGGATTCGCGGGGTAGCGAACTTTGCCAGTGAAACGGTATATGCGCTGAAATTGAAACCGAATGGAAACCTCGAACCGGATTGGGTTGCGATCGATCGCTTTTTCACCGATGCTCAATCGGCGAATCGCGACGTGTTGTTGTTTGGATTCACCTTCATGGTCTGGTCGAATTTCTTGAAATTGGCTCATGCACAAGGCATCAAGTATCAGGCGGAGAAGGCGATTATGCTGCATTCCGGCGGTTGGAAGAAATTGCAATCGCAAGCTGTCACAAAGTCGGAATTCAACGAAATAGCCAGTGAGACGATTGGTTGTCCATCGGAAAAGGTGTTGGATTTTTACGGAATGGCGGAACAGCTCGGTACTGTTTTCGTTGATTGCAAGGCAGGCAACAAACATGCACCGGCATTCGCCGATATCATTTTGCGGCGTGCGCATACTTTGACAGAAGTCGGAATCGGTGAAGAGGGAATCATCGAGATCGTCAGTCTTCTCCCCAATAGTTATCCGGGTCAGGCGTTGATCACCGAAGACCGGGGAGTATTGCTGGGAATTGATGATTGTCCTTGTGGAGCAAAAGGAAAATACTTCCGGTTTTCGCAACGGATCGAGCGCGTTGAACTGCGCGGGTGTGGCGATACCTTCGCACAGACGAGGGAGATCTAACCATGCGTATTCAGCATTTTCGCTCCGACGGTTCGATCGTATCCTACGAGAATTTGCAGACGATTCTTACAGATATCGATCAACACAAACAGTATCTCCAGACCAGGAAAATCGCCGATCTATTGGCGTATTTCGATCAACTAGGCGATCAATTGGTGAAGGATCCCTCAACACAACGAATCGAAGGGGTGTTATTTCTATCGACCTGGTTGCGCCGTAAACATCTTGAAGAAATACTCCATCGCAGTCTCGGAAATCCATTGAATGTGTTGGATGAATTCATCGAAATCGGATCGCGGAATTTTCTTTCGGCAAAACCAATGGGTCTGGTCGGGATGTGGATGGCGGGTAATGTCGTGACATTGCCGCTATTTTCTTTGATACCGGCGTTATTGACCAAAAATTGCGTAGTGATGAAACTAGCCGACGAGAATGCCGAAGAAATGCGGAATATTTTGAGCTTGATGGCTCGGATTAGAGTAGCAGGAGTCGACGGTAGTGACATGACGAAATGCTTTGCCACGATCTGGTTCGATTATCGCGATCGCGAAGTCAATGAAGAGTTGTCGCTCGCCGCCGACGCGAAAGTCATGTGGGGCGGGGAGCAGGCGATCAAAGGGATCACCGGGTTGCCGCGTCGCGAGCATTGCAAAGAGCTCGTTTTCGGTCCGAAATATTCTTTTGGCGTGATTTCCCGGACTCACATCGAAGCGAAGACCAATCTATCATCAACGATCACTGCATTCGTGCGTGATGCGGCGATCTTCGATCAGCGTGGCTGTTCTTCGCCGCAGATTGTTTTCATTGAGCGGAACTCTGCTTATACTCTTCGTGAAATTGCCGAGCAATTTGCCGCCGCATTCAAACGGCTTCCACCCAAACCGGATTTGGATTTCTATACCACCATTCAAATTGTGAATATCCGCGCCGAATATGCGCTCGATCCGAAACGTGACGTGATCGCGTCCGACGATGGTGCCAACTGGACGATTCTTCTGGATGACCAAGTCGAATTGAAAGAAGCGATTCAATCGCGAACTCTCTATTTGACGGAAGTGGCATCGTGGCATGAGATCATTCCATTGATTACCGCGAAAGTGCAGACCATTGGCATCGCATTCGACGATGCAACGGAAGCATTGGAATTCGCCGAAGCGGCTACGATTCAAGGTGCAGTGCGATGCGTCCGTCCGGGACTGATGAATGTTCACGATTATCCCTGGGACGGTAAATTTCTGATTCACGATCTAGTACGATGGGTGAATGTCAAGTATTAACTCAAACCATCCGGAGTAAATCATGCCGACAGTGCGCACACTTATCGATTTTCTAACTGAAATTGGTCAGGCTCAAACAGTTCATTGTTCCGATCCGGCATTGATGGATGTCGATATCAAATGCTTAGTAGTCGATCAAAGCGCACAGACCGGCGACATGTCTTGGATGTCGGGAAAATCCTATACGAATACCCCTGATCGTTACCGAAACTATCGCGGAAGTTTGTTGATCGCACCGAAAGATGTGAGTGCCGATACGCCGCCGGAACATGCAGTTGCTGTAATCGTTCCAATTCCGCGACTCGCGTTTACCCGGATTGCGAATAAATATTTCAGCGATTTACTCCATCCGGTTTGGCCGAAGCCGGGCGAATCGCCGATTGCACCGGATGCCAAAATTCACCCGAGTGTTGTATTAAGTTACGGGGTTGTGATTGGATCGAATGTTGAAATCGCCGAGAATGTTGTGATCGGACCGAATACCTGCATCGCAAACGCACGCATCGCGAAAGATGTGGTAATCGGCGCCAATTGTACGATCGGGGCGACCGGATTTGGATTTGAGATTGACGAAAACGATCGGTACTGGCGATTTCCGCAAGTCGGAAAAGTCATTATTCACGAAGGGGTGGAGATCGATTCAAACGTCTGTATCGATAAAGGTGCATTAACCGATACTGTGGTTGGCAGATACACAAAAGTATCCGATCAAGTTCACATCGGTCACGGCTCCACGATCGGCGAAAACTGCATGATTATTACCCACACGATTATTTGCGGTAGTGCGAAAATCGGCAATAACGTCTGGCTGGCACCGGGAAGCAGCATTTTGAATAGTACTTCCGTTGGCGACAAAGCGCGCTTGACGATGTCGGCTGCGGCATTCAGCGATGTGCCGGCAGGTTCGACTGTGATTGGCAATCCGGCGCGATTGATGGATTGGAATAAGAAGGGGTAAAGTTGGATTTGAAGTGGTAGTTTTTATTTCACCGGTAGCGGCGGACTTTAGTCCGCCATTTTTGTAATGTCAGTTCGCTTAGTGTTCCTGTTATATTATTCTTCTTCGCCGCGCGATTTTTGCGAAATCTTTACGGCAGTGATCGCGATACAAACGACGACGGCTAGAACAAAATAAAACAGCACATTTCCAACCGATTTACTGAACAACAACAGCACCAGAAAGCCAATCCCAACGACAAAATACATCCAATTCAGATCCAATTTCGGAATCGGTTTCTGCGGTTTCGGCATGGTGAAATTGATTGCCGGATCCTGATAGCGGATATCGTATTTAGAGTGCGGAGGAACCGGTGTTTTCAGATCGGCGAGTATTGCTTTCCCGCCGAATTCGAGATTTCGAATGATGGCGCGATACGCCTCAGTTACGAGCTGCAATCGTTTAGCAGCCCGCTCCTGTAACTCGGGGCTGGCGGTACTCAACCGGATAGGATCGAGCAGTGCCTGTTCCGCCGAAAATGCAGCATCGATCCGTTCCCGGCTCGCATCAGTCGGTAACGCTAACAGTGAATATGCAGAGCGAATTTCCAAATATCGATCCGGTTCGGTTAAGGTGTTTCCGTTGTGTCGACTGGTGTCGGTGCCGGTGAGCGTTGATTGCGGTATGAATACCGGTCATAATAGGCACAACTACGAATGATAATATTGAGTAAAAATACTCCTCCAAAGACGATAATCATTAATTTCTTTGACTGATCTTCAATTCGCCCACGGCGACCCAACTCCTGTGCCATGAATACGCCCATCGCTTCATTGGGCGACAGGTGCGTAGGTTCGGTTGGCGCTCTATCGTTTTCAGTAGGATCGATTGTGGTTTGCAGTGGCTGCTCATCGAAATCGAGGTCGATCGCCTTTTTCTGAAGCGGCGCGCCATTCGCTTCGATATAATCGGTTAATTTTTGGTATGCCTCGTTGAGTTGTTTGAAGCGTTCTTCGGCATGTTGTCGAACTTCCAGTGGTAAATCGACCAATTTATCGGGATGAACGAGTTGCGCTTCACCGTGATAGGCGCGCTTCACCTCTTCGAGAGTGGATCCGAACGGGAGTAAAAGAAGATCGTATGCCTGCGCTAATTCCATATCGTTACAGTTTCTCGAAAAAGCGGAAAATCAAATAGGTGAATATTACGGCTAACAGAACCATCATACCGAATGCTAGCGACGATACTCGAAAAAAATGGATGACAATCGGAATTCCGAAGATCAATAACCCGATCCGAGCAATAGTAAATCGGGTTCTGTATAATGGCGGCTGTTCCGTTGCGACGAAAGTACCGTACGCCGTCGCCGATTTGCGATCCGAAAGCGTGGAATCGGCTCGGTCCGTGCCTTGTGACGAATCGGATAGCGGTTGTTTTCGGGCATCTGGCGGAAGTCGATTCAATAAGAAATGATAAGCTTCATTCAGCGTCTTGAATTGTTCTTCTGCGTGATGTCTTTGCTCTTCGGGTAACGCTGACAACTGATCGGGATGCACTTGCAGAGCGGCACGATGATAAGCACGTTTCACTTCGGTTCGGGACGCTTGTCGCGATACCTGCAAAATTGAACATGCCTCGGAAATTGTCATGGCACCCTTCACGAAACGGATCAGTCAACGCTTGGTTGATGTTCCATCAAAATAATTATCGTAATCGAGCGAATCCAGATTTTTCGAATAAAACTCGAAATTCATTGGAGTTCGTATTGCGTATTAGTTGATACAAACGAAAAAGCGGGTATCGCTACCCGCTTTTCGAATCATTCCATCGGAACGGAATTACTTTTTGATTTCCATCTTCATCATAATCAGACCGCTGAGCAGTTTCGGATAGAAGTCGGTGGATTTCTGCGGCATCTTCTCGCCGAATTCAGCGACTTCTTTCACCTGCTGCACATTCGTCGAATTTAGCAGGAACACTGCCTGATACTTGCCACCCTCTCGCTTGTCGAATGCGGCGTTAGGATCGCGACCATAGTCGACGTTGGTCTGGGCTTCCAGTTTCTTGGCATCGATGCCGAGCAATCGGTCGAGTAGCAGAGTGTGAAGAATCGTCACGTCGAGGCGCTTCCAAGCCGAAGATTGCTCTTTCGGACCCAACTCGTCCATGACTTTTTCGTCTTTCAATGTCAACATGATATAGCCATCGACACCGGCAATGGAGGCACCGAAATTATGTCCTGGTTGCTTCATCGCATTAAATAACGCTTTCCGGTCGGTAAACCGGGATACATTGAACCATGCTTCCGCCTGCTTGAGATAGGCAGCTCCGTCAAAATTCGGCACGTCGCGCACTAAGCGATGAGTCGGGAGGATCGTCAAACCGGGCTCGTCGAGGTTCACAAACGTCATCATACGATGGGTAAACGATTCGGCGCTGAGCGGTCGCCACCCATTGTCCCTGCACTCGGCAAGATAGTTTTGAGCAGTTTCAAAACGGTGGTGACCATCGGCGATGAAGAGCAGTTTATTCTCCAATCCTTTTTCAACACCTGCTAGAATGGTCGGATCGGTGATTTCCCAAACCTTGTGATTGCAACCGAAGTCGTCTTTGGCTTCAAGCAATGGTTTCCCGGTACGTCCCTGTTCGATCAATTTCGATACTTCCAGCGTGGGATCGGAATAGAGCATGAAAATATGTCCTTCGTTTGCTTCATCGGCTCGCATCAACTTCAGGCGGTCGGCTTTCGGTCCGGCAAGTGTCTTTTCGTGGGCTTTGACCAAGTCCTTGCCAGCATCGAGATCGAGCAATCCAATAAAACCGTGACGAGTCGCCCAGACACCGTCCACTTCGTATTCCTGATCATAGGCGTACAATCCGGGAGCGGGACGACGGACGAGAATACCGTCTTCAAACCACTTCTGGAACAAGTCGCCAGCGGTCTGATACCCATTGTCCGGGGGCAGCGCTGGATCGTCGACTGGTTTTATTACTTGGGCAATGTTATACGGTGAACGTTTCAGATATTCGGCGCGAAGATCGGGACCGATCTTATCGTACGGTTGGGTGACAACCTGTTCGAGATGGTCGATCTTTTCAGTGTTGAAGTGTACCGCGCGGAATGGTGCGATTTTGGCAGGCATAAAACTATCTCCGTTACGTAATCAATAGTCGATTCTTGGCTAAGAAGTCGAATTTCAATCGATTTCAGCCCGGTGTGGGGCTTCTTCTCAGCGTAATGTGCCAATAAAGTAAGCAAAAAATCCGGGGTTTCCGAGAAATCGATCACATTTGATCATGGCTACTCTGAATCGATCATTTCCCTGATGACCCTTCTCAGCTCGTGCAGACTGATCGATTGACCTAAAATGCGAAAACCAATTTCGATGCTGGAGATCATCTCATGCAATCTCTAATAAATTATCTAGAGTGATATACGTTCATTTATGTTATCAATTTATTGTGTAATTCAAATTGAATTTATTCATACTCGACCTCGAAAACTGTACAACTCTCTGGAGATTATCCTATATTGAAGTGCAATTGAGCTTCAACCGAGGTTTTTTCAATGGGCAATACTGCGATCAAGATTCTTCTGATCGAACCCTCTCCAAAAATTCAGACTTCGATAAAAAAAGTATTGGATCGAACCTTTAACTCGGGAGTCGTACTCAGATCTGTCGATGGAGTTCCCCAATCACTCCATCAGCTTCAAAATCACGATTACGATATCATCCTGTTAAGTCTGCAATCGCCATCGGAAATCGATCCAGCCGCATTAAAATCTATCGTGAACAACGAAAAATCAGTTCCTGTGATCGTCGTAGCCACCTCACTTGACAATTCCCAACGAACCAAATTGTTCGAGTCCGGAATTTATGACTGTATCATTCGATCAGATTTTTTAACTGCGACAGTTCGACATGTTTTCAATTCCACTCGAGCTAGAAAAAACGTCAAGCTTTCCGGTAATCAACCGACTATCAGTCCGCAAACAGTGATCGATTCGTTAACAAACTCGGCGATGATTGTCGATATCGATGGAAAGATTTTGCTTGCCAACCGGAAATTGTATTCTCGATTGCAATATCCATTGGGAACGCTTCCCGGAAAAAATATTTTTATCGACTTGCCGAATAGTTCTGAACCGCAATATCGCGAAATCTTCCAAGAGACGATTCAATCGAAACAACCAAAATTGTTCGAAACGACACGCAACTCGCAAAAACTTTCCGTAGTACTTCATCCAGTTATCGATTCCGCTCAGCAAGTCGAATCAGTCATTATCTTCGTTTCGGATATCACCGATACGAAGAAACTTGAAGAAGATTTATACAATCGAGATAGTATTTTTCAGTTAATATCGAATAATGTCTCCGATGTTATTTGGACGATGGATCTGGAAGGTCACTTTACTTACATCAGTCCGTCGGTAACTCGCCTCCGTGGTTATCTACCGGACGAGGCTGTGCACTTAAGCTTCGAGGAAACATTTACTCCGGCATCGGCGGAATATGCCACATCGATCATGTATGATGTGATCGATCGGGTCAGAACTCATCGTCCATTGAAGACGCAGTTTATCGAATTGGAACAAATCTGCAAAGACGGATCTACTGTATGGACCGAAGTATCGATCAATTTTCTGACGAATAAAAACGGATTACCGATCGGTGTCATTGGAGTTACTCGCGACATCTCTGAACGTCGGATTAACGAACAAAAGCTGAATCAATTGTCCGAACGATTACGATTGGCTACAGCAGCGGCTAAAGTAGGAATTTGGGATTACGATCTGATTGCGAATCGACTCGATTGGGACGAACAGATGCAGCATCTGTATGGATTGACACCCGGGTCGTTTGGCGGTACGTTCGATTCCTGGGTGAATGCAATTCATCCCGACGATCGCGACTTTGCACTGAAAAGACTTCGTCAATCTCTATCCGGAGAATCCGAGTACAACACAGAATTTCGAATCATCTGGAGCGATCAATCGGTCCATTTCATCAAAGCATTTGCTACGATTCAACGGGATGCTGAGGGAAAACCGATTCGGATACTCGGTACCAATTGGGATATCACCGATTTGAAACAGACTGAAGAAGAGCTGTTTCAATCGAATCAGAAACTGCAATTCATTCTTGACAATATTCCGCAACGCGTGTTTTGGAAGGATCGCAATCTTACGTATGTCGGTTGCAACCGATTTTGCGCCGAAGATGCTGGATTGTCCGATGCCAGCGAAATCGCCGGAAAAACCGATTTCGACTTGTCATGGAAGCAATTTGGCGAAGCGTTTCGCGAAACCGATCGGTGTGTTCTGGAATCTGGAATTCCTCGCCTCAATTCCGAAGAGATGAATGTACTTGAAGATGGTACCGAAGTTTGGGTGAATATCAACAAGATTCCGTTATTGGATCGCGAAGGGAAACTACAAGGTTTACTTGGAACATTCGAAGATATCAGCGAGCGAAAGCATACCGAACGCGAGTTGTTCCGTTCCCGACAAATGCTCCAATTCGTGCTCGACAATGTTCCGCAACGGATTTTCTGGAAAGATCGGAACCTGAACTATTTGGGTTGCAATACGAAATTCGCAATCGATGCGGGATTCAGTAAACCGGAAGAGATCGTCGGCAAATCCGATTTCGATTTATTCGGAATAAACACAGCGAAATCATTTCATATGAACGATCTAGCTGTCATCGACAGCGGCGTTGCGCGACTAAACTATCAAGAATCGAACATTCACTCGGACGGATCGCCAAGTTGGTCGCGGACGAGTAAAATTCCGTTATTCGATCGTGACGGAACGATCATCGGTCTGCTTGGAACGTACGAAGATATCACCGAACAAAAACGGATTGAAATTGAGCGCGAAGAATTAATCTCGATGCTACAAAAAGCACTCGGCGAAATTTCGACCCTTAGTGGTTTGCTGCCGATCTGTTCCAGTTGCAAAAAAATTCGCGACGACAAAGGATACTGGACACAACTTGAAGTTTTCATCAGTAATCACACTGAAGCGGAATTTACACACGGTTTATGTCCCGATTGTTTGGAACGTCTCTATCCCGATATCGAAATTCCCCACGATTGACACTTTCCGATAAAAAGAAAACCCGGCAGGAGCTAACCTGTCGGGTCTTTCATTATTCAATATCGATGAATTAAGCTTGTTGAGGTTCCATTAAATATTTGTGCATGGCAGCCGACGATTTACGTGCCATACCCATTGCCAAAATCACGGTCGCTGCACCAATCACGACATCGCCGCCGGCATACACACCGGGAATAGATGTCGCGCCGTTATCGTCGGCGGTAATATTACCCCACTTATTGGTGTTCAGACCGGGAGTAGTCTGGGGAATCAGTGGATTGGAACCATTGCCGATGGAAACCACGACACAATCGAATTCCTGCTCGTATTCCGAACCTTCGATCACGACCGGTCGACGACGCCCACTGGCATCCGGTTCACCGAGTTCCATACGCACCATCTTCATTGCCCGCACCCACCCTTGATCATCGCCGAGCAATTCAATCGGGTTCGTCAGCAGACTGAATTCGATACCCTCTTCCTCGCCGTGATGAATTTCTTCGATACGTGCCGGCATTTCGGTGCGACTACGGCGATAGACGATGGAGACTTTCTCGGCGCCGAGGCGCAATGCCGTTCGAGCCGCATCCATTGCGACGTTACCGCCACCGAGCACCGCTACTTTCTTGCCCTTTTGAATCGGAGTGTCAGACGTCGGGAATTCGAAGGCACGCATTAAATTCGAGCGAGTCAGAAATTCATTCGCCGAATAGACACCACAAAGATTCTCACCGGGAATATTCATGAAGTACGGCAAACCTGCGCCGGTACCAAGGAATACTGCATCGAATTTTTCTTCTTCGATCAGTTCGGATACTGTGAAGGTTCTACCTACAACGCAGTTAAAAACGAATTTCACACCGAGCGATTCGAGATAATTCACTTCCAACTGCACAATCTTTTTCGGCAGTCGGAATTCGGGAATACCGTAAATCAACACACCACCGGCTTTATGCAACGCTTCGAAGACTGTTACTTCATGTCCGAGTAGCGCTAAGTCGCCGGCAACCGTCAATCCCGCCGGACCACTACCTACCACCGCGATCCGTTTACCGGTTGCAGGGGCTTTTTCAGGAATCGTGACAAGATTGTTCTCGCGTTCGAAATCGGCGGCAAATCGTTCAAGTCGACCGATCGCGACTGGTTGTTGCTTGATCCCAACGACACACACTTTTTCGCACTGTTCCTCTTGCGGACAGACGCGACCGCAAATCGCCGGGAGCGCATTCATCTCTTTGATCTTGCGCGCGGATGCCGCAAAATCACCAGTCTCGATTAATTTAATGAATGCCGGGATATCGATCCCGACCGGGCAGCCGGCGATACATTTGGGATTCTTGCACTGGATACAGCGCGAAGCTTCCGCTTTGGCTAGTTCGGCAGTGTAACCGAACGGTACTTCAAGAAAATTTTTCGCACGAACCAACGGTTCCTGTTCGGGCATAGCATGTCGGGGCAATTTCTCTTTAACTGGCATTCCGCACTCTTTCTACTTCTTAATCTCAAACGAAAACCGTTTCTACAACCAGCTCAATGACCGGATTAATGTGCTGCGTGGGCATTGCGATACAGTGTATTCGCTTCTTCTTCCTGTGGAAGGTACATGCGCTGACGCATCATCAATTCGCGGAAGTCGACATCGTGTCCATTAAATTCGGGACCATCGACGCAGACGAACCGCGTGCGACCGGCAACTGTGACACGGCATGCGCCGCACATTCCGGTACCGTCGACCATGATCGGATTCAACGATACGAGCGTCGGGGTACTGGTTTCCTTGGTCACTTTGCAACACGCATTCATCATCGGTACCGGACCGATCGCGACAACTTCGGCAATGGTTCGCTCGGCGATCAATTTTTGGAGGACATTGGTCACGAAACCGTGGATCCCGTAACTACCGTCGTCGGTGGTGACGAATAATTCATCGCAAATCTTGCGCATTTCGTCTTCCATGATCAGCAGTTCTTTGGTGCGAGCGCCGATGATGCCGAGGACGGTGTTACCGGCGGCTTTCATTGCTTGCGCGATGGGGTGTACCGGCGCGACACCGATACCGCCACCGACTACCACGACAATGCCGCGGTTTTCGATATGAGTCGGTCGTCCGAGTGGACCGCAGAGATCGGCGAGTTCGTCGCCGACTTGCATCGATCCGAGTTCGTAGGTCGATTTACCTACCTCTTGGAAGATCAGCGTGACGGTTCCGGCGACAGGATCGGCATCGGCGATGGTCAAGGGAATACGTTCCCCGACATCGGTGGTTCGGAGAATAATAAATTGACCGGCTTTCCGCTTTTGTGCGATCCGTTCGGCTTGTACCACGATTTTTTTGACGCGATCTGCCAATACTTCCCGGGCAAGAATGCGATTGCCCATTTAGGCTCCCTTGCTGCAACGTTTATCGATTAACTTCAGATTCGATTGGGTATTGTCCGGTTGACAACTTGCGAATATAGTATATTTTCACGCAAAATCGTACCGTGATGTGAAAAAACGAACAAATTCCTTTTTCTTGGTGGCGCATGTCTCTGTGCAAGACAGGCTATGGGTTGTTTTGCTAAGGAATTAGTGAACAGAAGGGGTGGCGCAGGCCTCCGAGCCTGCGTCTTGAGTCATTTGTCTTTATCCTATTCATTAGCCCGATATTCCGATCAAGCTCAATAACAAAAAATCGCAGGCTCGGAGGCCTGCGCCAACAAAAAGAGAATGGATGTAGGATTCACGATCCTAAAAAAAGGCGGAACGAAGGTTCCGCCTTTTTTTGTTAAAATTTATTGCCAATGCACCACCAATTTTAACCGATAACTTCCCGTCTGAAGATTGTATGAATTCAAATAACCTTGTGTGATAAGATTGTTGATTGTGAACGACACAGTACCCATAAGATCATTGGATGAACCTGCATCGTAATCGTAAAAAGCAAAACCGTAACTTGTACTCCAATTTGCAAATTGCCAAGGAGTGGATATATAAGCTGAAATAGGAAGCTGTGATTGTGTCAAATCTGTTAGTGTTCCCCAAGAGTAAAGAAACGATCCACTGGTTTCACTTACTGGCAAAGGGCCAAAGTAAATATTGACATCTGGACCTGAAGTAAGATCCCATCCTGCTCCTGTTCCATCGACCCAAGGTAGATCATTAATAACCAAAGAGTCTAAATATACTCGACCAGGTGTGATTGACAATGTATGTCTTGTAGTATCGGTTAGTGAGGAGGAAGTGTTTATCGCAATTAACGTCACAGTGAGTGTTCCACGATTGTTAAATAGCATCGATGGATTTTCTTGAATAGAAGTGCGTCCATCTCCGAAATCCCATCGATAGGAATTTGCATTTGTTGAAGAGTTATTGAAAGAGACAGTGGCAGGTGTTACTAATGCGCCAGTAAATCCAAATGCCGCAATCGGATGTTGTATAACAGGTGTAACAGGATTGGTCGAGTCTTTTTTAGTGCATCCGATTATGGAGGTTAAAATTATTAAACTGAAAATTAATATCAATTTCATAGCGAACTCCTGTTGTGAAAAGTGACGTAATTCCATTTAGGTTAAAAAATAATACAACAAACATTAACAATTAACAAGTGGAATCAATTATTCTTAATAAATATAATTACACTTATCCTAATAAGATATTTGAAAGCAAGCAATGGTTCATCTTTCGCCTAAAGGCTATCGAAAAGTACTAGTTATAAGTATATATTCTACCTAAGTTATTAATGAAATAATGTCGCAATTGTTGTAATTTACACGTAAATGGTTAGTAAATTTGAATTTCGATTTATTTATTCTCAGAGGTAATTTCGGTTGAAATTGCTCTTTTTAAATCATCCAATTGGTGGTCATTTTTTGCCTTTTCGTGAAATACAACAATACCACAAACCCGCGCTGTTCGGCGCGGGTTTTTGCATCGGGAAGCAGAAATTATTTAGCGAGATCTTTTACGATCTGTTCGGTATCGCGGGCAATCACCAACTCTTCATTGGTCGGAATAACCATGATCTTGACTTTGGAGTCGGGGGTATTGACGAAGCGCTCGTTATTGGGCAGATTTTCGTTGGCATCGTTGTCCATCACGAAACCCATCCCTTCGAGATTTTGTACCGAACGTTTGCGGACTTCGGTCGCATTCTCGCCGATACCGCCGGTGAAGACGATTGCATCAAGCCCGCCCATCGCCGCCATATACGAACCGATGTATTTGCGGACGCGATAGCAGAAAACGTTCAGTGCAAGTTCGGCACGATCGTTACCGTTCTTCACTTCATTCATGATGTCGCGCATATCGGAGGAAATGCCGGATAAGCCGATCAGACCGCTATGCTTGTTCATCAGCGCATTCGCTTCGGCACGGGACAGATCTTCCTTCTCCATGATGTGCAGGAGTGCTGCCGGGTCGATATCGCCGCACCGCGCACCCATCACCAAACCCTCGACGGGAGTGAAGCCCATCGAGGTATCGACGGATTTACCGTGATCGACGGCAGTGATCGAGCATCCATTGCCAAGATGTGCCGTGATGATTCGGAGATCTTCGATCGGCTTGCCCATCATGGCAGCAGCGCGATTCGCTACGTAGAAATGACTGGTACCGTGGAAACCGTACCGGCGAATGAAATAGCGTTTGTACAGAACATACGGCAGCGCATACATGTAGGCGTAATCGGGGATTGTGTGATGGAATGCGGTATCGAACACACCGACCTGCGGAATCGTCGGCATCAGTTGCTGACACGCTTTGATACCTTTGATGTTGGCGGGATTGTGCAACGGTGCCAATTCGATGCATTCGTGCAATTGATCCATAACTTCTTTATTGATCAAGACGGATCCGGTGAATTTCTCACCGCCGTGCACGACACGGTGACCGACGGCATCGATCTCGTTGCGATCTTTCAAAACGCCGTGATTGGGCGAGAGTAAAATCGCCAGAATGTATTCGATTGCGACAGAATGGTCGATAATTTCGGCAACGAGCTTCACTTTATCGCCGTCCATTCGACTTTGGTTAAGGATCGCGTCGCGCATACCGATTCGTTCGATCAGACCTTTGCACAACGGTTGCTCGCCCTGGGCGTTATCAAATAACTGGTATTTGATCGAGGAACTGCCACAGTTCAAAACAAGAATTTTCATCGGGTGGCTCCTGAGGATGTTAACTTTCTGTAATTGCAGAAAAGGAAAGATAATACATTTTTTCACGAGAGGCGAACGGTCCCTTCAAGCGAAGATTCAAGTGTGTGAATTGTATTGAGTAAGGAGTGAAATCCGGCGAATGCAATAGACGATGTCATCGGATAGGTTTTCTGTCAACGCTGAATCGAAATTACTCGGAGAGGTTAATTATTTCATGAAAATTGAAATTGAATATCTATAAACTATCTGTCAATTCATATATTAAATTATCATCAATCTAATGAACCCTAAGTCGTCAGTATCTTATCAATTCTTGCGAGGCACCGATGGATTGGACAACAGTGGCGATTGTATTCGTGTGCGGCATATTCTTGATGGCTTTCTTTATGGTAATGAATCGTTACGATTCCAAGAAATCGACACAAAAGCTCAGCTATGACGAGTTAAAGCTTCGCTACGATATGGACAGATATTGGCTACTCTTTCTATTTCTCTGGTTTAAAGCTAGTGATCTTTTTGAGCGTCAAACTTCTTATTTATCGTTGATTGTAGTGATTGGTGGATTCGCTGTTGCAATGTTTTTGCTTTATCGCTTTTATCGCTGGCTCTATAAGGTGAACGACAATGTCCGCTGGTTTCGACGCAAACAAGTAGATACAATATTAAACCAGGATATACCGCTTCAATAGCGACGTGATCTTAGAACTTGTTGTAAAAGAAAACGCCCGACTTGCGCCGGGCGTTGTTCAATATCATCCGATGGAAAGTTTACCGTGCGCCGATGACGACATTCGCACCCTTGAATCGGTCGGGTCGAATGAAGGTCACGGTAGCATTGCCGCCTTCCAGCTTGACTTTATAATCGGCATCCAATTTGAACGACTCTTCCGGATAGATCGTTACTGCGGAAATCTCTTTGAGACCGATCGAATTCGCACTGAACGAAACCTGCTGCGAGCGGGTCAGATCCATCGAGCGGTCGTACTGTGCCTTGGATAGGTCGGAACCCTTCACTTTTCCAAGGAACGGGCGACGAAGTACACCCTTCTTCTTCAGGTCGTTGATATTGCCGATGGTGAAAAAGATCGAATTCAGTTTCGTCGTGAGAGCGTCTTTTTCATTCGCAAGCGCCGTCTTCTCGGCAGACACCTGCTTCGTTTCGGCTTTCGCCTTATCGCGATCCTGACTGATAGCTTCCACCGATCCCATCAGAGCGGCTTTGCGCTTTTCTAGTTCGGCAACCTGAGCTTCGAGGTCGGCTTTCGCTTGTACCAAGGCTTGGCGTTCCTGTTCCAGTTTACGCTTGGTGGCGCGACGGAGCTGGTTCGGTGATATCTTCGCTTCGCCTTGGGTAATCGTCGTCAAATAGGTACCAGTCTTCTTGTCGATGAAGTGCCAGACATAGAAACCGGGCATCAATTCGTCGAATTGAGCGACTTTTTCCAACGCCACCAGAGCGCTGTCACGCGAGAATCCGGCTTCGGTCGTCAGATACTCGAGACAGATCTGGAAATGCGATTCGCCGCGAGTGACAACATGAGGCGGTGGCAGCATCTTGGACATTTCGTCCATCTGCTTCTTCAGCTCTTCGACCTGCTTGTTGAGATCGACGATCTCGCCGAGGAGCCCTTTGGTCGAAATATCTTTCTCCTGCGAGATCCGATCGCCGAGAATTTTCGATTCCTCGGTACTCAAGCCGTATGCGGTCTGCGCAAGCGAATCGATCTGCATCTGGGGATATTTCTGGTTGAATTTCCGGATCTGTTCCATCAGTCCGGATTGCTTCTTCCGTAAGTCGATATTGACTTTTTCCACCTTACCGACCAACGATTGAAAATCGCGTTCGGCGGACGATTGCGAGGAACAACCCGCGAAAATCAGTGCGGTGGCGATTAAAATTGCTAAAAACAACCGTATTCGAATAGACACGGTGGTTCTCCTTTCCTTGTTCATTGATAGCTTAGCCTTCAAGGTAAGGCGTAAATCGTGCAAAAATCAATTCCGACCAATTTTCCATGAATCCGGGAATTTTGATCTTTCGTCGCAATTCGTCTATATTCAATAGTTGTTATCATTTAGGAGGCGATGTTGACCCGACTGCAAGGAGTCTATACTGCGCTTGTCACTCCATTCAAGCATGATCGCTTGGATGAATCGGCGCTACGGGCACGATTGGCGGAACAACGCGCCGCCGGCATCGCCGGAATCGTGGTTGGCGCGACTACCGGTGAAGGACCGGCGCTGGAACCTTCGGAGTGGAAACAACTGCTCGAGATCTGTATCGCCGAGCGCGGCGATATGAAAATCGTCGCCAACACGGGAACCAACAACACCCGGCACTCGATCGCCAAAACCGTTCTGGCACACGAAATGGGTGCCGACGCCGCGATGGCAATTACCCCTTATTATAACAAACCGACCCAAGAAGGAATGCGGTTACATTTCTCCGCAATCGCGGAAGCGGCACCGATTCCACTCATGCTCTATAGCGTTCCATCCCGCACCAGTTGCGAATTGTTACCTCCGACTTGCGGTGCATTGTTGGATCATCCCTCGATTATTGCCCTCAAATTGGCAGTAAGCAATCTCGACCGACTCACCGAAATCAAGCAGTATGTCGGCGAACGTTGGTCGATCTTGTGTGGCGAAGACAGTCTGTTCCTCCCGATGCTTTCGATCGGCGGTGAAGGATTGGTCTCGGTCACGTCGAATGTCGTACCGGAAGCCGTCGTCGCGCTGTATCGGGCATACACTACCGGCGATTGGGCAACTGCCAGGCAGTGGCATTATCGTTTGTACGACTTGAACTCGGCACTCTTTCTCGAGACTTCGCCCGGACCGATCAAAGCTGCGATGCGGCTACGCGGTCGCGATTGCGGCGAAGTCCGGTTGCCATTAGCGCCATTTAGCGACTCGAAACTGGAAATATTACAACGTGCCCTCGACAAAGTATTGGAGGCGTTATGATCAAAGTTGCCTTGTTCGGTGCCGGTAAGATGGGCGAAGCGATCGCACAAAAATTTGCACAATCCGATTTGATGTCGCTCGTCGGATATTACGAACATCCGGGATCCGAAATAATTGGGCAGATGCGTCATGGTTTGGAAGTCGAACCCGACACCAATGTCATCGAACACAATCGCGCCGATGTCTTTGTCGATTTTACGCAACCGGATGCTTCGATGTTGCATTTCCGGTGGGCGACCGAGTTGGGAAAACCAATTGTTGTTGGAACGACCGGCTTGTCGAAAAATCAATTGGAAGAAGTTCGAATCGGTGCGACGAGGATTCCGTGTTTATTCGCACCGAATTTATCACTCGGCATCAATTTGCTCTACGATCTGGCAGCGCAAGCAGCACGTGCGTTACCTCCGATTTACGATATCGACATTATCGAGATGCATCATCGACATAAATTGGATGCACCAAGTGGAACGGCACTGCAACTGGGACGCGTCATCGCGAACGAGCGCGGCAAACCCCCATCGATCCATGCCGTCCGTGCCGGTGAAATCGTCGGTCATCATAAGTTGGTGTTTTCCGGTCCGGGTGAACGGATCGAATTGACGCACGAAGCCTTTTCGCGTGCGGCATTTGCAATGGGTGTGGTACAAGCGGTGAAGTTTCTGTTCGGTCGCGCTCCCGGTCTCTATTTTGTAGGCGATGCGCTGGGACTGCGATAATCGATGGCGTTGATTGTACAAAAATATGGCGGTCGGGTCGTGGAAACGGCGGAGCAGATCAAGTTGATCGCCCGTCGATTGCTGGAAATCCACGAAACCGGTCAGGAACTGGTCGTGGTGATTTCCGCACCGGGTACTTTGACCGACCAGTTGATCAATATGGCGCAGGAAGTATCGGCGAATCCCGATCGACGCGAATTGGATTCGTTGCTTGCGGTGGGCGAGCGCATGTCGTCGACCCGTCTGGCAATGGCGATCAACGAATTGGCAGGTGAACAAAAAGCGGTGTCGTATACCGGATCGCAGGTTGGCATAATCACCAATGAGAATCACGGAGCCGCGAAAATACTGGAAGTCCGACCGATCCGAATTCGCGAATCGCTGAATGAAAATAAAATTGTGGTCGTCGCCGGCTTTCAAGGTGTTTCGCGTCAGAAGGAAGTCACTACCCTCGGACGAGGCGGCTCGGATTTGACCGCGGTAGCATTGGCTGCAGCGCTAGGTGCATCGCGGTGCGAACTGTACAAAGATGTGGAAGGTATTTTTACTGCCGATCCACACCAAGTGACCGATGCGCGTCTGCTCGAGACACTTGACTACGACGAAGTCGCATCGCTGTCGCGTTCGGGTTTGAAAGCGGTTCAATCGGATGCGATCGAATTGGCGCGCGACAGTCGCGTTCCATTGGCAGTCGGTTTGGCGGAAAGCGGCAAGATCGGAACGATCGTGTCTCGCCGTGCTTTTTCGCCGACGCCGATAACAGCATTGACAACCCGCACCGGAATGATCGCATTTACGATTCCGGATAATTCATTGGAAGTCGCGATTCGGATGCCGGGCTTTCCCGTGAAATCTGTCCGGACACCGGAGGGATGGACAATCCTGGCACCCGCCGACGAAGCGGGACCCATTCAAGCGATGTTGGGCGATGGTATTGCAGTGGAATCGCTCGATTTGATTGTAGCCGTCGGTGGCGGTATTTTTCCCGGATCGCCGATCGGTCGGGAATTAATGATTGAGTTACGGAATTTTTCAAACGATTTACGACTTGTATGGAATGAAGTTGGGACATTATCGGTGTCATGCCGGGCAGGTGTCGGCAAAGCGTTGTTGCAGGAATGGCATCGTCATAGTGTTGAACAAGGTTGGCTACCACGCGGCAATCGCAAGGGGAGTCATTGAGACGAATAGTTATCGTTGCACTTCTTTTATTTGCGGTAATCGCAGTTGCTAAACCACCGAAGGAGGATCCAACCGTGCCGGAACCACTTAGAACCAAGTTATCGCTTCAACAAAATCAATCGTTTCAACCGAACTTGCTGAAAATGGCGTCGAATGGTCAACCCCTGATCCGGATTGGACTTCTCGAAGGGTATGAGAAGATTGATTTCAAGATCAAAGGCGGATTCCGATTGACGAAATTGGATGGAACTCCGATTCTGACTAATCATCATTCCGATTTGAAGTGGCGCTCGAAACCGGAAAGTAAAGTTCAAGAGGCGAGATTTACCTATTGCGTGATGGCGGATGTATTTCCCACCGAAATGGAAGCAATCCAAGGGTGCAAGAAATACGACGCGAAGAATATTCACACTGCCATTCAAAAAATTGGCGGCGCGATAATGTTCAACGGTCGCGAAATCGGCAACAATACACGCTATCGGGTTCTGGTCGGCAATTATTCAAAGGAACAGGACGCAGTGCGCGCAATGTCGACGGTTGAATCGACGACACCTCGCGTCGTTCGTCTGCGACTCGCCGGTACCCTAGGAAAAATGGAAGTCTACGATTCCGAAGCGCAAGTGACTGAAGTGGTCGATATCGGATTTCGCATCGAACCCGAAAGCCCGGAAACCGAAGTGATGCTCTTCGACGTGAAAGTCGGGAGTGGTTTCCAATGGGAAAAGGAAGAGAATCGATCATATCGCGGAACCGTCGAGATCCGGTTTGACAACGAAGGGAAGATGGAAGCGATCAACGAGCTTCCGTTGGATCTCTACATCGAAGGGGTATTGCCATCGGAAATGCCCAGCGATTTTCCGCTCGAGGCGCTGAAAGCACAAGCCGTCGCGGCACGCTCCGAAACCATTTCGATGATCGGCACGAAACATTTGAACGATCAATATCATCTCTGCGCGCATGTTCACTGTCAGGCTTATTCCGGCGTAACCAAACGGATCGAATCGGCATCGCAAGCCGTTACGGAAACTACCGGCGAAGTGATGCGCTACGGTCACGATTTGGCGGAAGCGAAGTATTGCGCGAATTCCGGTGGACATACCGAGAACTTCGAAAATGTCTGGGCAGCTCCGGCTGTGCCGTATTTGATTGGCCGATTGGATGCCGACGATGCGACCCGCAAAAAGTGGAAATTGGATCTTCGACGTGAGGAAGATGTTCGTGGTTGGATCGATTCGAAACCGCAAGTGAATTCGAATCCGGCGGGCATCACGCATGTTGCATCGCTACTCCGGTTATCGAAAAATTTCCGGTGGGAAGTAACGATTAGCCGTCGCGATTTGGAAGACATCCTCCGCAAGAAACGGGGCGAAGACATCGGTACGATTTACGATATCATTCCCATTCTGCGCGGTGTCAGTGGTCGCGTGCTGGAAGTGGAGTTGCTGGGTAGCCGTCGAAATCTTCGGATCAAGAAAGAGTTGGTGATTCGCCGGGCACTCTCGCCGACAGCGTTGCAGTCGAGTTGTTTCTATGTCACTGCCGAAGTCGATTCGAATGGCGTACCGACCGAATTCACGTTGAAGGGTGCCGGTTTCGGTCACGGTGTCGGTATGTGTCAAACGGGCGCGGGTGTGATGGCACTGAAGAAAAAGAATTATCGTGCGATCCTTCAACAATATTATCCGGGAGTCTCGATCGATCGATTGTTCTAGAGTGAATGATGACGGGAAGGTTTTCAAACCATCCTCACAAAGCAAAATTAGTATGATGCAAGTGGGTACTTGCACATCTTGTAAAATCAACGAAAGTAAGTAATCAGTGAATCAGTCAACCGAACAGCAGATACCGTTATCCGAGCGGATCAATACGATCCACCTGCAAATCGACGATGTGAAAGGTCGCATCACCAAACTTCGGGGGTATCTTTGAAATCGATACCAAACAATCTGCGATCGATCAATTAGAAAAACAGAGTACCGACCCGGAATTCTGGAATAGCCCCGATTTAGCCCGCAAGACGTTACAAGATCTCTCCAGTTTGAAGAAGTGGGTTACCGATTATGAAAAATTATGCAGTGGTATCGAGGATATCGTTGCATTGGTCGAACTCGCTGCCGAAGCGGAAGACAACGAATCGTTGACGGAAGCCGAGACCGAACTGACTAAGCTTCTGACTGCAACCGAAGATCTCGAATTGCGGAAGATGCTCGGTGGTCCCGACGATGCGAAGAATTGCATCATGACGATCAAGCCCGGTGCCGGTGGAACGGAATCGCAGGACTGGGCGGATATGTTGATGAGGATGTACCTCCGCTGGTTGGAACGACGCGATTTCAAATACGAAGTGATCGATCTCCAACCCGGCGAACAAGCCGGCATCAAGGAAGTCGCAATCGAAGTGAATGGCGAATTTGCTTACGGTTATCTCAAAGCCGAAATCGGTGTTCACCGCCTTGTTCGGATTAGCCCGTTCGATGCCAATGCGCGCCGTCACACGAGTTTTGCCGCGGTATATGTTTACCCCGAAGTGGAAGACACCGGCGCGATCGTCATCAATCAAACAGATCTGAAAATCGATGTCTACCGCGCCAGTGGCGCCGGTGGACAGCATGTAAATCGCACGGAATCGGCGGTTCGAATCACGCACTTGCCTTCCGGAATTGTCGTTACCTGTCAGCAGGAACGGTCGCAGCATAAGAATCGCGAAACGGCAATGAAGTATCTTGCCGCGAAATTATTGGCGAAACAGCGCGAGGAAGATGACAAGAAATCGGCGATCGTCGAATCGCAAAAATCGGACATCGCGTGGGGGAGTCAGATCCGCAGCTACGTGTTTGCGCCGTACACGATGGTGAAGGATCTCCGCACCGGTGTCGAAACCGGTAATGTCGCAGCGGTGATGGATGGCGATCTGGATGCTTTTGTCAACGCCTTTTTAATGGGCAAGCGTCGTGTCAAAGGTCAAAAAGACGACGACGATTGATTTAACGAACCTTCATTAACCAATAGAAACATTCGATGATGCAAATCGGCTTCTCGACACAATCGGAATCGGAAAATGGCTTCGTCACCAGACCACTGGAGCCGTTGCCCGGGATTCGTCGTCGACCGACGTATGCTGAAATCGATCTAGGTGCATTGCGCAACAACTTACAACTGGTGCGACAATTCGCTCCGCATGCAAAAATCATGGCATCGGTTAAAGCGCAAGCATACGGTCACGGGTTATTGCGTGTGTCCGAATTTCTTGCCGCCGAAGGGGTCGACGCCTTTGCCGTCGGATTTCTGGAAGAGGGAATCTGGCTGCGAAAAGCTGGCATCGACAAACCCATCCTTGCCCTCGGTGGCGTTGCCAACGATCAAATTGGCTATTACCTCACCTACGATATTGCCCTAGCTTGTGCTTCGATCCGGATTGCGAATGTCATCAGCGAGACTGCTTTGCGTGTTGGAAAAAAAGCGCGCGTGCATCTCAAACTTGATACCGGTATGCGCCGGTTGGGTGTGTTTTATGATGGTGCACGGAAATTCGCCGAAACCGTCGCGCAACTTCCCGGTATCGAAATCGATGGAGTATTCAGTCACTTTGCTACTTCCGATGTTCGCAACGACGAATTCGCCAAACTGCAATTGGCTCGATTTGAAGAGGCACTCGCCGAACTGAAGAAAATCGGCATCGAACCACAATTCAAACATATCGCCAATAGCGGTGCCATTATCAATCTGCCCGATTCGCATTTCGACATGGTTCGACCCGGTTTGATTCTCTATGGCTACCGCCCTTCGCCGAAAGCCGACAAACGATTGTCCGCACTACAACCGGTGATGACACTGAAAAGTGAAGTGCTGTTCGTAAAAGGCGTTCGTGCCGGTGAGGGAATTTCCTATGGTTTGACCTATCGACCGAAAGCGAACACTTGGATCGCCACTGTTCCGATCGGGTACGGCGACGGTTACAACCGGCAATTATCCAATCGCGCACAGGTTCTCATCGATGGCAAGCGGTACGGTGTCGCGGGACGAATCTGTATGGATCAGATGATGGTCGATTTGGGTAAGGACCGTTTTGAACCGGGTGTTGAAGTAGTCTTATTCGGTACACAAACGACACCGAAGGGACACTATACGATCGATGCCTGGGAACTGTGTAAACTGCTGAAAACAATCCCCTATGAATTAACCTGCTGGGTGAGCGAGCGGGTGCCTCGACTCTACAAAGACGTTCAGTAAATCGAGATCCTTAATTTTCCTTGGTGATCTCACTCTTTTACCACACTCAAAACTTAAACTATCACTTCAAGTATATATTCGCGATGATCTTATTTTCAGAAATCTATTAGCGACAACTTTTGTCGTTTCATAATGTATATTTTATCTTTAATTTATACAGCTATAGCGTTCACTGCATTCAAATGCTTAATATTATTTTATCATAAGTAATATGCACGATAAGTAACCTTGCGAAAGGGATAGTGACGATGGATCGTGATATTCGGCAGCAAATTATCTGGGTTCCCAATCTTCAGGGCGGATTGCAGGACGATTTATGGACTTCGATTACGCCCGATCTTCTACGTTCGAAAGGGGTCTACTTACACGATCTTCGCTGCCGCAAACCGATTCTTGATCTGAATGGATTTTTCGGCTCGGCGGCGATTCGCTACGATCACCCGGCACTCAGTCGCCGTGCGTTTGGACGAAAACTGTTCGATGCTGCCCGCTATCGTCCCAGTCTTTCCGATTTCTGGACGAAGGAATTGGCGGAATTTGTCGACACATTCAGGCGCGTTGCGATGCCGGCGTATCCGCATCATTTCGAGCATTTCTTTTTTGTCGAAGGGGGGGCGCTTGCGGTTGAAAATGCGCTGAAAGCGGCATTCGACTGGAAAGTGCGGATGAATATGCAAGCCAAAATTTATCGCACCCCGGAAGGCGATGTATACGATCCGCAAGAAGAGTTGCAACCGATCGGATCGAAAGTCATCGGGTTTAATCACGCTTTTCACGGTCGTGCCGGATATACGCTTTCCATCACTCACACGAAACCGGAGAAGTATAAATATTTCCCGAAATTCCCATGGTTCCGGCACATCGATCCTCCGATCCAAACCTTCGATGCAAACGGGAATGTGATCGATCCCGAAGGGATTCTCCACAAGTCGCAACAAGCGATTGCCGAAGTTCGGCGCATCTTCGAATCGAATCCGAACGATATCGCCGCGATCTTGATTGAACCGATTCAGTGCGAAGGAGGCGACCGGCACATCCTTCCCTCGTTTCTAGTGGAATTGCGCAAACTGGCGAACGAATTCGATGCAATCCTGATCTACGACGAAGTGCAAACCGGACTCGGTGTGACCGGAAAAATGTGGGCGCACGAGCATTTCGGCAGCGACGCAAAACCGGATGTGATCGCATTTGCCAAGAAGGCGCAAGTTGGCGGAATCATCGCCGACAGCAAACGCTTTGGATTGGTGCCGGACAATGTGTTTGCCAATCACGAAGGGAGTTATAGTCGCATCAATTCGACGTGGGGCGGTAATCCGGCGGATATGGTTCGTGCGACTGTGATCCTGAATGTGATCGAGGAAGAAAAGCTCCTCAATAATGCCGCAAGTATGGGGAAGTATTTCCTGGAAGGATTGCATGCGCTCTGCCGCGAATTCCCGAAAAGCTTATTGAATCCCCGCGGACGTGGATTGTTGCTGGCAATCGATGTCGTTCGAAAAATCGACTCACCGCATATAAAATTGTGGGATCTTATGAAGAAACAGCATCTGCTCGCATTGGTGTGTGGCGAACAGACGCTGCGTTTTCGACCGCAATTGGATATTACCCGGAACGATATCGACGAAGCCTTCAAGCGAATGCGGCGCGCACTCTACACCTTCGAGCGAAAATATCAAGGGTAAGAGTTCGAGACATGGAATCGAGAGTGGAATTCGGGTGAATTCCACTCTTTTTTGTTCGATCAATAATTTTGTTAGTTTATGTTATACAAATACTTATGCTGGCGAGTAGAATGGAAATGGTAAATCTAACGGGCAATTTCGGTTCTCTCTTGCGATTTTTCGTATATTCTTCGGCTAAGCAGAAGCGATAGTATCTCTTGAAAATTATTTGTTATCGGTAGTAGGGGCGAACCCCCGTGTCCGCCCACAGGTATTTGTAGGTACAGACACTCTTGTTTGTACATGTTCGGCGAAGCCGAACACCGAATTACGACAACTAATTTTCAAAAACCACTATAACGCATAAACACATTGACCGGAACAGATACGAGTTGACTTATGGAATCGCGTGAAAAACAGTTAATTGAATCGCGTCGCAAGAAATTGGAAGCATTTCGGCAGGCGCAAGTAAATCCGTACCCGCCGATTGCGCATCGCGACACGACCGCAGCGGAAGTACACGAACAGTTTGACGGTTGGTTTGCCGATCAGCGGGAAATCAAGCTGGCTGGACGGATTCGCGCCGTGCGCGATATGGGCAAAGCGTCTTTCGCGCATATCGAAGATGAAACGCGAGCCTTGCAATGGTATGTGAAGCGCGATACGATCGGCGAGAACTCCTATCAACTCTGGAAGCAAGTCGATATCGGCGACTGGGTAAGCGCCAGCGGTGTATTGATGTCGACCAAGACTGGCGAAAAGACACTTGCGGTGAAAGAGTGGACGTTGCTCTCGAAATGCGTTCGCCCGCTGCCGGCAGTGAAAGAGAAGCGCGACGAATCCGGTCAGGTGGTCGAAACATTCTACGAATTCAGCGATCAGGAAGCACGCTACCGGCGACGTTACATCGACTTGGCAGTCAATCGCGAAGTGCGCGACATCTTTATCAAGCGCGCAAAAATTGTTTCGTCGCTGCGACGATTTCTCGACGAACGTGGTTTCATCGAAGTCGAAACACCGATCTTGCAACCGTTGTACGGTGGTGCGTTGGCGCGTCCCTTTACCACCTATCACAACGAACTGAAGCAGAAACTCTATCTCCGCATCGCCGATGAGCTGTATCTGAAACGACTGATCGTAGGCGGGTTGCCGCGCGTATACGAAATCGGCAAAGACTTCCGCAACGAAGGGGTCGATCGCTTCCATTCACCCGAATTCACGATGCTGGAATTTTACTGGGCATTCGCGGATTATCTCGAAGCGTGCAATCTGTTTGAAGAGATGATTTCGTATGTCGCGCTGGCAGTGAACGGTTCGACGAAGATTCCGTATGGCGAGGTCGAGATCGATTTTGCCGGACCGTGGCGACGCGCAAAGTTCTTCGACCTCTTGGAGCAAGCGACTGGAAAAGATCTGAAACGTGCCGATGAAGCGGTGCTGATTTCAATTTTCAAAGAACACAAGTTGGAAATTCCACCGTTGGCAGGCGTCGGGAAATTGCTCGATGAATTGTTCGGTGAATTGGTCGAACCGAAATTAATTCAACCAACTTTCGTGATGGATTATCCGCTCTCGCTTTCGCCGTTGGCGCGACGACATCGCGACGATCCGGAATTGGTGGAGCGGTTCGAAGTGATTGTCGGCGGTAAGGAATTGGCGAATTGCTTCAGCGAGTTGAATGACCCGGTCGATCAGCGCGAACGGTTTGAAGGGCAGCGCAAGAATCGGGCACGCGGCGAAGCGGAAACGCAACCGATGGATGAAGACTATCTGTTTGCACTGGAATGCGGGATGCCGCCGACAGCCGGTCTCGGCATGGGTCTGGATCGTCTCTGCATGTGGTTGCTGCAACAACCGACGTTGCGCGATGTAGTGCTATTCCCGGCACTGCGACCGGAAGAACACGAAATCGAGTGTCGAATTCTGCGGATTGAGTATGCGTTGCGGATGGATGCTGCCCGGATCGAGCAATTGGTCGAAGGACAATACGACGTCGAAGACGAAACAACCGGCGTGAAATATGCCAGTCTGGAGATTGGTGCAAAACTATCGCGCCGTGGTTTGTCGCCCGTTGGCGAAGAACCGCCCGGAATGGCTGCCGATGCGGTGCAGAAGATGTTCCGCAATCTTACGCCGGGAACAAGGATCGCATTGCTGTTGTGGGAACGTAACGCTTCCGCCGACGCGAAAAAAGAGATTCGGGTGATTGAATATGTGAACATGTCGAAAGAGGTCTACCGGTTTTTACACATCGAGATGGACAGCGAGCAGACCGAGAAATTGATCGAGGAATTGGATCGTCGCGATCTGAAGGTGTGCAATCATCTTGGTTACGGCAGTGCCGAGAGTGAGATGTAGAGTATTCTACAAGTATTCGTAAGAGAATGGGCTGCTTCGGTAGCCCTTTTTCATTTGGGGGCATCCCCGCATGCCCCCGTTCTTGAATCTTTTATCTTGAATCTTGATTTGTCTTTGCGAGGAACGACGCCCGCAACCTTGTGCGGGCAAAGTGACGAAGCAACCCCGAAGGGCTCACCGAAGGTAATCTTCGCTTTTAAAAGAATCCAAGACACAAGCGGAGATTGCCTTCGGCGAGCATTTCGCGGTTCGCCTACGCAGCGTATTAGTAGAAAATTTATTTATTCCCAAATTTCAGTGGGATTGATAATACTTAGTCGGTAAATTGATGAGTACGAATTCCCGAGACCAAGCCATGGCGTATCGAAACCCATTTCCATCCCGAAGCGAATCGGCAGTACTAAGATCCACTGGGATGGCTGTAGTACGGATGGTATCCCTGTTTCATCGGGTATTTACTTTCTGGTCATCCAACAAACCAACGCAACGCAATTGCGACGAATTGTGTTGTTGCGGTAAAATCGAACATCTATGATACTTGAATGACCAACCTTTGATACTTGCTTCAGGTAAATTGTGCGTGATTGAAGGGAACACCGTTCTGTGACATCAACGTACATTCAATAAAGATAATAATTTCGAAATTTCTCGACTTCCTCTGGAAACCTGCCCGGTTCGCTAGTATATTTCAATGATGCTTGAGGATGGCGCGATGTACTGGAATCGGTTCAAGTTTTTACTAATCTTACTATTAGGAGTAATATCTCATTCGCTTTCAGCGTCATTAGCCCACTCTCTCAACGCTTCTCTTACCCCATTTTCATCCCAATACGATCAATCACGTCCGCCGCTGGATCCCGGAAATTCGATCATGCAATTTGCCGGTCCGGATTCCTTTGGTTATCTGCTACAGGATTCGCACGAACCCTATGGACCAGCGTTTCAATGGATCGAACCGGGTACAAATGCGCAGACCATTCCGCAATCGGTATTCTCGCCAAACCGGAATGATGGCTTTACCGGACCAATCAGTATCGGCTTTTCCTTTCCACTCTACGGGTCGCTCTATTCGCAATGTTATATCGGAACCAATGGGTATCTGACCTTCGATGCCGGTTCATCAAGTCCATTCAATAGCAACTTTCCCGATGGAAATTTCGGAAGCTGCATCCTCTTCCAATCGAATGACCTCCAATTAGTCGAAAATTCGACAGTCATTCACTGCGAGAATCTCGAAAATCCTGCGCGATTTGTGCTCACGATCGATAGTATCGGCGATACATCGACGCTGAATCGCACGACTTTTTCAACCCAACTGATACTCACTCCGGATGGCAGTATTATCATTCAATACCGCGATTTGTCCGGCACGCTGCCGATCACCACCATCGGGATGCAGAATTTCGATGGATCGCATTCGATTGCGATTCGGGATGTGAGTGTTGCCGAACACTATGTCGTGAAGATCTCGCAACCGTGTTATCTGTCGACGACACCCGTCCCGGAATCTGGCTCGACATTGGTTTCGACGACTCCCGTGCTGCGCTGGTCGAATGGATCCTGTACACAAACCTGCGCGGTATACTTCTCAACCGATTCCTCGCTGGTTGCCGGATTGGATCCTTCTGTCTGTGTCGTTTCTGCACTAACCGACACGTTTTGGACGGTGCCAACTGAGTTGATAACGAACACGAGCTACTATTGGCGGATTGTCAGTCGCGATGATATCGGGAATAGCATTGCGAATCCGGTCTGGTCGTTTCAAACGGTATCCGATGGCATCAATGGAACACGCACCATCGGTGGCGTAAATGGCGACTATCCCTCGCTGCATGCCGCAATCACCGCACTGAATCGAGAAGGAACGCGAACGGGAGTTGAATTCTTGATCCGAGGTGGAACTTATACTGAACCTCCCGATTCGTTTGCAAGCGGTATCCATGCTTCGGAAACGGCGCCAGTTGTCTTCCGTCCCGCCGACAGCACGCTGGTTGTGATCAATAAACAGTGCACGACTGCGGAACCTTACGGATTCAAATTCAGCGGCGTTCATCACATCCGGTTCGATGGCAGCCGCATCGAAGCACCCGGACGTCGTTTCATGCAAGTGAATGCGCAGTCGGCTCAAGCAACAAGTAGTTTTCTCATCGCCAACGGCTGTAGCGAGATCACGCTAGCCAATTTGATCATTTCTGCTGCAGGTGCCTCCAGTGCGGGTGTGAAGGCAACGTACACTACGTCGTCGCCACTGCATCAAGTATCGGATCGGTGTACAATTCAACACTGTTCGATTCGGAATGTCGCAACTGGAATCGACATCAATTGCACATCGGCAGGACCGGGAATTGAACCGGATCGCTGGGTGATTGCCGACAATGAAATTGTGAATTTCGAGAATACCGGTATTAATATTCGATCCGGAACCAACTTTACAATTCACCACAATCAGATCTATCGAATTACTGCGGCGAATACTGGTTTAACCGGCATATCGTACACGTCGTATCTGCCGAGTACTACGATGATCGATGCGAATTGGATCTACGGTTTTCAGGGGAGTCAGTCGGGTTCGTATTACGGAATTTACTCGTTCAACGGAGTCGGTAAAACGATTTCGAATAACATGATTTGCCTCGATTCGCCGGGCGGTGGCAATGTCTATGGAATCTATCTAGGAATTGATCGAACCAATGTCTGGTACAATACGGTTCGGATCGGTGGCAGCACCACGCTGGCATCGGCAGTTTCGGCGGCACTGTATATCTCCGGATCGAGTTCCGATAGTATCGCCAACAATATTCTGGTGAATGAACGTACCGGTGGAGCTGCCGCGCAATATCATACTGCGATGAGCTGCTATTCCTTTGCTCCGACCACATATTGCAACTACAATTTACTCACTTCGGTTGATACGTCGGCTTCCGACAACCGATTTGCCGTGCGGTACAATAGTGTGAATTACAATACACTCAGCGATTTACACCGATCGACTGCGTACCGGTGGGATGCCAATTCGTATTCCACGCCACCACATTTCGCTGGTGTGTCGGATTTACATATCGATCCTTCACTGCCAACAGTAGTCGAAGGAGCAGCGCTATCAATCGAATCGATAACGACCGATTTCGATGGTGATCTTCGCAATCGTTTTCACCCCGATCTCGGCGCCGACGAGGGTATTTTCACCAGTGTTGCCGATCATACTCCACCACATATTTTGTTTCAGCCACTAACCACTTGGTACGTATCGCAACCGCGATCATTTCAGGCTGTGATCTATGACAATGTCGGTGTAGCAGGCGGTAATGCAAGCCCCCGCGTCTTCTATCGAATTTTGCCGCAGCTCGTTTGGGAGAGTCTCTTATCCGATTCGGTGCAATCCGATTCACTGTTCTATTTCACCTTCCCGGCGTTTCCGATGCGATTCCTTGTGGAATACTATCTTGCAGCACAAGACAGCTCGGGAAATAGCATCACGCTTCCGGAAGGGGGATCGGGTTTCAATCCACCCGGCACACAACCACCGGCAAATCGTTATTCATTCTATGTTTCATCCCAACTGAGTGGCAGTTACACAATTGGTGGATCCACTCCCGATTTCAATACGATATCCGATGCGATTACCGCATTGAATGCCATCGCTGTTGCCGATGGAGGAGTGATCTTCCTGCTTCGCAATGGGGTCTATTCGGAACCGGAAATGACAATCGCGGCACGCCTCTCGGAAAATCGTCGTGCCATCTTCCGGGTTGATTCCGGTGCTACGGTACAGATCGTCAATACACATCTCGGCAGCGATTCGGCAGCGATAACGTTACGATCGGAATTTGTTGAATTCGATGGCAGTTGGTTCCCGAATGATAGTAACCGTCATATTCTCCTCGAAGCCCCGCAAGCAATATCGGGAATCTGGTTCGCCGATCGCGCCAGTCACAACACGATCCGGAATCTACGAATCAATCTGACTCAACAATCGGATAATTCTGCTGCTTGCATCCGATTCGGAAATCCGACTGGTGGATCGTCGCTGGCATTGTCTGATAATCGGATCGAGCAGTGCGAATTGCATGGCGGGAATTACGGGATCTATCATTGCGGAACAGCGTTACAACCAATCAATGAAACGACGATTCGCAATTGCGAAATAGTCGATTTCGGCAGTTTTGGGATTGCGTTAAGTTATGGAACCAACCTCGATGTAAGTCGCAATCGCATTTATCAAACGGGTGTCTCCTTTGGATTTACTCAGACCGGAATCAGTTTACTAAACGATATCAATCACTCGACCTTCGACCGAAATTACATCGGTCAATTTTATTCCAGCGGTAATGCTTCCGTAGTGGGAATTCGCTGTGCCGGTTCGATGAATCGCTTTGCCAACAACATGATCGACTTAGGGTCGAATAGCGTTGGTACGATCAGTGGTTTGCTCGAAACATCGGCGAGTGGCGGCAATCGCTTCTTGTTCAATTCCGTGCGGCTACAAGGCACAGCGTTGAACAGCAGCAGCTACGCATTTCGCGGCAATGCCAACCTCGGAACCGACACACTCTGGGGCAATATTCTGGTTAACAATCGCAGGGGAAATTCCGGTCCGAACTCAGTACATGTTGCGCTCGGAATCTCGAATCCGAACCGGTCCATTTTCAGCGATTACAATTTACTTTCCGTACTTAATGACGATATATTCGACAATTGTTATCTCGGATTCCTCGGCGATTTGAGCTACAATTCGCTATCCGATCTGATCTCTTCTCCGCGCTGGATACCCCGCGATCAGTTATCCCGATCGGAACCTGTGCCGTTTTTATCGAGCACCGATCTACATCTTGATTCAACGATCTCGACTGCAGTAGAACAAGGCGCACCCTCGCATCCGCAAGTATCGATCGATTTCGACGGCAGCGCTCGTAGCACACCAAATTGCGATATCGGTGCCGATGAAGGAATATTTCGAGGAGTTTCCTTTGGCATCGTTCGAGGATTGGTAGTCGATACGACCAGTGCTTCCGCTCCTGTTACCGGAGCATTGATCACCATTGATCGACAAACCGACACAACCGACGAATCGGGACATTACGAACTCCGCGTGCGGTCGGGTAACCATACGATCTTATTTATGAAAAGCTGTTATCGAACCGATTCGATTCGCATCGCTGTCGATTCGGGGCAGATTTGTAATGTAAATTTCTGGGCTAGTCGGCCTACAATTTCGCTTAACACCAGTTCGCTCGAATTGGCGAGTTCCCCTGGTGAAACCCGCTCCACTTCCGTTACGATTTTCAATACCGGCAATGCAGAACTGTACTGGCGCGGAAAGGCGACCACCGGCACCGATTTATTGCGAAATTCTGATTCTCATCGTAGTGGAAACGCTGTTGTTAGAACAATTGCCGATGAATTGACTACTCTTATTCAACAAACAGCACCAAAGAAATCGCGATTTGAAAATGCGAGCCGTACTGCTCTGCCTAAACCGCGATCCAGCAGCATCGATGAACTTAATCGTGTTTGGGGTCCCGATGGGTATGGGTATATCGCGATGGATAACACCTCGCCGGAGTGGCCGAATTTCTTACGATTTCGCGATATCAGTAACTTCGGCATCAATTCGGTGAATGGATTCGATAACGGCACCGTGCTGCCAATTTATGATTTCAGTTTTCGATATTACGGTCAGCGCGTTCAGCGATTGTGGGTATCGACCAACGGATTTATTCAATTTGTTACAAATGGATCGACTTCTCGAACGCCAGTCGCTTTGCCGAATATATTGATTACCAATGGTGTCTTTGTGCTCCATTCGGTATTGAATACTGCGGTCTATAACCACTACGATGCCGGTGAGAATATTTATTACGTCCAGTGGCGTGGCGTTCTTGCCGCGGTTCGATCCGATTCCGTCGATTTTCAAGTACAGCTCCACGGGGACAACAACGCGATTGTTTTCGTCTACCGGCACGTCGACATCGATCATCTCTCGGCGACGATCGGTATTCAAGGCGAGCTAGGCGAATTCGACCGGGTGTTGCAATGTTATTACAGTGTCAATACATCATTTCCGCTGATGCTCGATCAATATGCCATATCGTTCAACGATACAACCCATACCGGAGGCGGCTGGGATTCCTGGTTAAGTATCAATCCACCGGAAGGAATCATTCATCCACTCGAGAGCGCAACGTTTCTCGTTAGTACGAAAATCGATCAGGCGGTCGTTCCACCAATCAATCTGGTAGGGAGTATCGAGCTGCGGAGCAATGCCTGTCCGGACTTACTCACGCTTCCCGTCATGGTTTCGGTGACGACTGAGGCGGTCGAAACGAATCCAGCGCTTCCTACCGAATATGCTTTACATCAGAATTTTCCGAATCCATTCAACCCCATGACCGAAATCAGGTTTGATCTGCCCGTAGCTGGTTTTACGAAATTGACTGTGTTCGACGTCCTCGGACGTACCGCTGAGACTTTAGTGAAAACAAATTTACCGGCAGGGTATCACTCTATCCGATTCGATGCCGGAAAATTGTCGAGCGGGATGTATTTCTACCGGCTGGAGAGTGGAACGTTCACTGCACTGAAGAAGATGGCGGTTGTGAAATAGTTCGCGGAGTATTTATTGCGAATTTTTGGATTCCTCCATCGAAATTCAGCGTCTTATCAATCCTCTCAAAAATACAAAATCGTTTTTTTATAAAGACCTAGGTTACTCCTCAAGAGAAATTCCGCAAACACCTGACAAATATTTCGAATCATTAGAAAAACCATCAAGTTACAATACTTATTCACAAACTGACCAAAAGAGTGTATCCGTTGAATATATACGCATTCATATGTAGGAATTTTGATATTTAATGATTTATCTTCGATTTGCCCTAATGAATTGGGTTTGTTATCTTATCCGCGGAAGACGAATCGTTCTTTGAGTGTGAAGCAGTTCACATTTTTACAGTCATTCGATCATACTCTTGTTTGACTGACTCTAGATATTCTCCATTAAGTCTCCTGCGAATCCGCCTCTTCGCGTTTTGTCCGCCTACGATCCAATTTCGTACTCGTGACAGTTTAGCTCCAATGAGCCGTAATGACGGTTCCAGGGAGGTGCGTTTGCGCGACTTTGTGAACGAATTATCATCGAGTTCCATACAAGTAATCACTTCAACAGCTCCAAAGAAGGCTCCGAATATGGAATGGAAGGGTTGGAAAAAAGTAAAGTATCAAGCCGAGGTTGATCCGAACTTCGGGCGCGAAATCGCGTCACTACCGGGCGGCGAGAAACTGTTTTCCTGCATTCAATGCGGAAATTGCAGTGCTCTTTGTCCACTCAGTAGTTACATGGAATACTCGCCGCGTCGCATCATCGGTATGGTTCGCGCCGGATTCAAAGGCGAAGTGCTTACCAGCTACACCACCTGGCTTTGTGCCTCCTGCTATGCTTGCACCGTTGAGTGCCCACGCGAGATCAAAATCACCGACATCATGTACTCGATCAAGCAGAAAGCCATTCAAGAGAAGGTGTACAAGAAGCGGTTCCCGATTCCAATTCTTGCGGAAGAGTTCTTTGCGCAAGTATTGCAATACGGTCGAACAACCGAGGGATTGTTGATCAGCATCGCGGTGATGAAATCGAATCCGTTCGCGATGTTCAAGTCGTTGGGATTGGGTATTAAAATGTTGCGCACGGGACGTATGGGATTTGCTCCGGAAAAAATCAAACAGCAATCCGGTACGAAAGGCAATCTTCGTACAATCCTCGCAGCCGTGAATCACCTCGATGCCAAATCGAAGCGATTGATTGAAGAAGGTGTGAAATGAAATACAACTATTTTCCGGGATGCTCGTTGAAGAGTTCCGGTCGGGTCTACGAAGAGTCGATTCTGACGGTTTTCAAGAAACTAGGGGTTTCGCTCACCGAATTGGAAGATTGGAATTGCTGCGGGGCGACTTCGTATATGTCGGTCGATGAATCGCGCGCATTTGCCCTCGCCGCCCGCAACCTGTCGCTCTGCGAAGAACAAAATAAAGACAGTGCGACGCCTCCGGAGCTGATGGCGCCGTGCAATGCTTGCTATCTGGTGCTGAAGAAAACCCAGAAGTACATGCGGGAATATCCCGAAATCCGAAATCGGATCAAAGGCGCATTAGGCGCAGCGCAGATGGAATATCACGATACCGTCAAAGTTCGTCATCCACTCGACATCCTGATCAACGATATCGGTATCGACGCTATCAAAAAGCAGGTTGTCAAACCTTTGAAGGGGTTGAAAGTCGCGTGTTATTACGGCTGCCAGATTGTTCGTCCCTATGCCGAATTCGACAATCAGCACAATCCTCAGACGATGGATCAATTGATGCAGGCTCTTGGCGCCGAAACGATCGACTGGGAACTGAAAGCACGATGCTGCGGCGGTTCACTTACCGGAACCATTCGCGAAGTGGGTATGCGCCTCAGCTACATCATTCTTCGCGAAGCGAAAATGCTCGGAGCAGATATCATCGTCACTGCCTGCCCATTGTGCCAATTCAATCTCGAATGCTTCCAAAATGTCATGGCGAAGGAATTCGAAGAAAACGTCGATATGGAAGTCGCATATTTCTCGCAGGTCGTCGGGCACGCATTTGGCGCGACCCCGCATGAATTGGGAATGCAACGAATGTTCATGCCGTTGAGGTCGCTTGAGCGCATCCCAGCAATGGCGGAGGCATAATACCATGTCAATCCTAAACGGAAATAAACCGGAAGAAGTAAAAATTGGCGTGTATGTTTGCCATTGCGGTATCAATATCGCATCCAAAGTAAATATTCAGGAAGTCGTCGAATTTGCTAAGACGCTTCCCAATGTCACGATCGCCACCGAATACAAATTTATGTGCTCCGATCCGGGTCAGGATCTAATCCAACAGGATTTGAAATCGGGGAAAATCAATCGGGTGATCGTCGCATCCTGCTCGCCGTTGATGCACGAAGCGACCTTCCAGCGCGCGACCGCCGCCGGAGACACCAATCCTTATTTCTTCCAGATGGCGAATATTCGCGAACACGTCAGTTGGGTTACCTCCGATAAAGTCGGTGCTACTGTCAAAGCGAAAGCATTGGTAGCCGGTGCGGTTCGTCGGGTTCGATACCATACCCCGCTGGAAAAATCGCATGTACCGGTAAACTCGAATGTATTGGTAGTGGGTGGCGGTATCGCCGGTATCCACGCCGCACTCAAGCTTGCCGATGCCGGAAAGAAAGTGTATCTGGTCGAACGCGAACCGACGATCGGCGGATACATGGCTAAGTTCGACAAGACCTTCCCGACACTCGATTGTGCCGCTTGTATTTTGACGCCGAAGATGTCGCAAGTACGTGCCCACAAGAATATCACGATGTGGACATATTCCGAAGTAGACAGTGTCAGTGGTTTCGTCGGCAATTTCAAAGTGAAAGTCCGCAAGAAACCGCGCTACGTGATTGAAGAATTGTGCGTCGGCTGCAACGAATGCGTCGAGAAGTGCACCTTCAAGAAACCGCGATTCGACGATGAATTCAATCTCGGACTGAGCAAGCGTAAACCGGTGTATATGCCGTTCCCGCAAGCGACACCGTCAGTAGTGTTGATCGATCCATTGACTTGCAGTTTCCTTGCCAATGGCAAATGCAAGAAGCCGTGTGTCGATGCCTGCGAACGCAATGCGATCGATTTCGATCAAAAAGATAAAATCGAAGAGATCGACGTCGGATCCATCATCCTCGCCACCGGATTCAAAACCTTCGATCCGAAACGGATGCCGGTGTACGGTTATGGCAAATATCCCAATGTCTTCACCAGTATCGAAGTGGAACGACTGGTCAACGCATCCGGTCCGACAGGTGGTGAAGTGACGTTGCGCGATGGCGTGACGAAACCGAAATCGGTCGGTGTCATTCACTGTGTCGGCAGTCGCGATGCGAAAACGAATAAATACTGCTCGCGCGTCTGCTGCATGTATTCGCTCAAACTGGCGCACCTGATCAAGGAACGCACCGGAGCGGAAGTCTACAACTTCTACATCGACATGCGTACGCCGGGTAAAGGATACGAAGAATTTTACGACAAATTGTTGAATGAAGGGGTTCACTTCATTCGCGGTCGTGTCGCGGAAGTGAGCGGTTGGGCTGCCACTCCGGAAGAGAAAGGCAAACTGATCCTCCGTGCCGAAGATACGCTGCTGGGTGTCGTACGACGTATCCCCGTCGATATGGTTGTGCTATCGGTCGGTCTCGAAGCGCATCACGACGCCGAAGACGTACGCCGCAAATTCAATATCAGTTGCAGCTCCGAAGGCTGGTTCTTAGAACGACATCCCAAGCTCGCTCCGGTTTCGACGTTCACGGACGGTGTGTTCCTCGCCGGAGCGTGTCAGGGACCGAAAGACATTCCCGATACGGTGGCGCAAGCCGGTGCCGCAGCCGCCGAAGCGCTCGCACTGATCGATGCGGGATTTGTCGAATTGGAACCGAACACTGCGTATATCGACGAAAAGAATTGTTCCGGTTGTCGGATGTGTGTCTCCTTATGTCCCTACAGTGCGATCTCGTTCAACAACGAAACCGGTGTTTCGCAAGTGAATGGTGCGCTCTGCAAGGGCTGCGGTACTTGCGTCGGCAGTTGCCCGTCCGGTGCCGCACAACAACATCTGTTTACCGACCTGCAAATCTTCGAGGAAATCGAAGGAGTGATGGAATATGTCTGATCATTTCGGAAACACCGAACCCTACGGTAACAACGGTCGGTTCGAACCCCGAATCGTTGCGTTCTTTTGCAACTGGTGTACGTACACCGCCGCCGACCTCGCCGGTACGGCGCGCATGACGTATGCTCCCAATGCCCGGGTCGTCCGGGTAATGTGCTCGGGTCGTCTCGATCCACAATTTATCATGGCGGCATTTCGTCAGGGCGCCGACGGCGTGTTGATCGGTGGCTGTCACCCCGGAGATTGTCACTATCAGGAAGGCAACTACAAATTGTTGCGCCGCTTTACACTATTGAAGCAACTGATGAAGCAATTCGGAATCGAAGAAGAGCGCCTGCGATTGGAATGGATTTCCGCATCGGAAGGGGATCGCGTTCAGAAAGTGATGAACGAGATGACCGACCAAGTCCGGAACTTGGGACCGTTGCACTTGGAACCGAAGAATCTGCAACACAACGGTCACGCACCGAAGTTGAAAGAACTTCGGAAGGAGGCGGTGGCATGAGTAAGCCCAAAATCGGTTTATACTGGTGTGCCGCTTGCGGTGGTTGTGAAGAAGCAGTCGTCGATTTGAACGAAGGCATCCTCGATGTCATCAATATCGTCGATATCGCCTTCTGGCCCTGCGCGATGGACTTTAAAAAAGAAGACGTCGAAGCATTGAAAGACGGTGAATTGGCAGTTTGCTTCATCAATGGTGCGATTCGCAGCAGCGAACAGTTGGAAATGGCGGAATTGCTTCGGCGCAAGTCGGCAGTAGTGATTGCCTTCGGTAGCTGTGCGCAATTAGGCGGAATTCCCGGATTGGCAAATCTGTACTCGAAACAATCTACACTCGATGCCGCATACGGTAATGTGTTCTCAACCGTCAATCCGAACAATGTCTATCCGCAGACTTCATCGAAAGTTCCGGAAGGAACGGCAACGTTGCCGGAATTATTCGACGTGACGAAGACGCTCGATCAATGCATCGACGTGGACTATTACCTTCCCGGTTGCCCGCCTCCCGGCAAATTGGTACAAGCAGCTTTGACGGCAATTTTTGAAAACAAACTGCCGCCGAAAGGCTCGGTGCTGGCACCTGATCAGGCGCAGTGCGACGATTGCGTGCGCAAAGCAACCAAACCGGAAAAATTCGAATTGAAGCATTTTTATCGACCCTCGGAAATCATGGTCGATGCCGAAAAATGTCTGTTGGCGCAAGGGCTTCTCTGCATGGGTCCTGCCACCCGTCAAGGATGCGATTCGGCATGCGTAGCGGGCAATATGCCCTGCACCGGATGTCTTGGTCCAACCAGTCGTGTCCGCGATTTCGGTGCTAAGGCACTATCGATGATTGCAACGTCGATCTCATCGAATGACGACGCTGAAATCGAAATGATTATGAAGGCGGTAGTCGATCCGGCTGGAACATTTTATCGCTATTCGCTGGCATCGTCGTTTCTGCATGCGATACCGCAGCATTCGAAGGAAGGGGTTGCGAAATGAGTTCGAAAGTAACAATCGATCCAATCACTCGTCTCGAGGGTCACGGTAAAATCGATATCTTCCTCAACGATCAGGGAAATGTCGATCGCGCCTATTTGCAAGTCCCCGAACTTCGCGGTTTCGAACAATTCGCCGTCGGACGTCCTGCCGAGGATATGCCGCAGATTACTTCGCGAATATGCGGTGTCTGCCCGACCGCGCACCACATGGCGGCTACCAAAGCGCTGGACGATCTGTACAAAGTGGATGCGCCATCGGCTGCGAAGAAATTGCGTGAGTTGATTTATAGCATTTTCTATGTCGAAGACCATGCACTGCACTTCTATTTCCTCGGCGGTCCCGACTTCATCGTCGGTCCGACTGCCCCGCGCAGCGAGCGCAACGTCGTCGGAGTAATCGGAAAAGTCGGGTTGGAAATCGGTAAGGAGGTCATCGGCTTCCGTCGCGAAATGCGATCGCTGATTTCATTGCTCGGCGGCAAGGTGATTCACCCTGTGTTCGGTTTACCCGGCGGTGTTGCGAAGCGGATGCAGAAAGAGGAGCAGGAGAAGTTCATCGCGGGCGCCAAGCATGCGGTGGAATTCGCACAGTTCAGCTTGAAAGCATTCAACGACATCGTGCTGAAGAATTCCGGTTACGTCGATACGATTTTGTCCGATACCTACACCCATCGCACCTATTACATGGGTATGGTCGATGCGAAGAATAAAGTGAATTTTTACGACGGGATGCTGCGCGTCGTCAGCCCGGACGGAAAAGAGTTCTTGAAATTCGATCCGAAAGAGTATCGCGATCATATCGTCGAGCATGTCGAATCGTGGAGCTACATGAAATTCAACTACCTCAAGAAGGTAGGTTGGAAAGGCTTCACCGACGGTCCGGAAAGTGGAATCTATGCCGTTGCACCGTTAGCGCGATTGAATGCCGCCGATGGCTTTGCAACCCCGTTGGCGCAAGCCGCGTGCGATCAGTTCTATCAGACACTCGGTGGCAAACCGGTGCATCAGACGCTGGCGAATCATTGGGCACGTTTGATCGAGTTGCTGTATGCCGCAGAACGGATGCAGGAATTAGCGAACGATCCGGAAATCACGTCGGACAAGGTTCGAACGCTGCCGACCGCGACACCGAAAGAGGGCATCGGCTGTGTCGAGGCACCGCGCGGTACTTTGTTCCATCACTATAAATCCGATGAGCGCGGGGTATTGACTTCGGCGAATATGATTGTTGCGACGCAGAACAATTCGGCACGGATGACGATGTCGGTCGATAAATCGGCAAAGGGTTTGATCAAGCAGGGGAAAGTCGATGACGGGATCCTGAACATGATCGAGATGGCATTCCGCGCCTACGACCCCTGCCATGGCTGCGCGACGCATACATTACCCGGACAGTTGCCTTTGATCGTCCGGATCTTCAACGACAATGGCGCACAGATCGATGAAATTCGTCGGGATTTGTGCTAGTACTTTCTTGCGAACCCGGCGACTCCCGAAGGGTTTCCGGGTTCGTGAAATATTTCGTATATTGTTGCACAACCGCACATCTATCTACCACTGACCTGCACTCACAACGGAATTCAACTACCACATCCCATCCATCACTACAGTTTGGCGCAACAACGGTTCTTCTATACTACTTGCCTTCGAGACTACTGTACATCTAAACTACATTTCTTCCATACTACTGCACTTCCAGACTACGCTCCATCTAGACTACGGTTCATCCATACAACATATCTTCTAGTCTACAGATCTTCTATCGACCACTGAAAACCCCCCATTCAATGGTTGAAAAATTAGCACGAAACGCCGGACAGCGCTGTCCGGCGTTTGTATATTGATCCAATCCAATAAACTGACACCTATTGAAACATCCGTACTATAGTAGTTCTTGAAAATAAGTTGTCATGATTCAGTGTCGGGCTTTGCCTGACCTGCGGGAGGGCTCACGAGCCCTCCCCTACTGTTCACACTATGAATTACTTTAACAACACAATCTTCTGCGTCTTACTGAAACTACCCGCCTGCAAGCGAACAAAGTAGGTGCCACTTGCTAATCGCGACCCATCGAGCAACACGCGATACGATCCGGCACGCTGCTCGCGCTGCACCAGCGTCGATACTTCGCGACCGGTGATGTCGTAGAGGCGAAGATCGACGCGAGATGAAGTTAGAAGGGTGTAGGAAAGCGTAGTGGTTGCGTTGAAAGGATTCGGGTAATTCTTAACCAAAAGTGTGGAATTTGGTAACGGTGAGGATTCTTGTACAGAAGTACTATCAATGGTGAATTGTGCAATGAAACAGTCTCCTGCACCATTATGTGCAGTATCGTACCCCAAGGTTGTCATCGGAAAATTCGTACTGGAAGTCGAACCAAAAACGAATAATCGATTTCTGGTCAATTCCGCAATACCATAGGCAGCTTCGCCACCGGATCCACCTAGGAAGGTTGAGTAAAATGAAGCAGGGGTTTGCAATGCGAATCTCATTACAAAACAATCGTTAGCACCTCCATTAAAAGTTCGTTGAAATGCATTCGCAGAAGTTGGAAAGTTTCCACTGGCAGTGTATCCAGCAACATCGATAAAACCTGAATTGTTCGATTGAACAATAACTGCGACATCATTACTGGGACCACCATACAATGAACTATATGAAATGGTCGATAAATTGTTATTAATTATTGTAACAAAACAATCATATCCACCATGCTGGGTTGAATCAAAGGCATTTCTTGAATAGGGAAAATCACTGCTTGAAGTATAACCAACAGCAATGATCAAACTGTCCTGGGATACTGCTAAATGATGAATTCCATCCCAAACGGTTCCACCTAAATATGTACTCTTCAATAAATTGCTTCCATCGTGACTTAATCGCGAAATAAATGCATCAACAGCTCCATTAAATGTCGTATCATAAGCATCAATTGAACATGGATAGTTTGAACTGAATGTATATCCACCAATTATTATTGATTGATCTAACGGCAGTTTTGTTATACAATTACCTTCTGCACCATTTGTACCACCGATATAGGTGCTAAAAAGTAATGTCGGAAGGAACATATCGAATTTAGTAATGACTGCTCCTACGTTGAAGGGAGGTGTATATGCACCAGCAGTGATGGGATATGTAATACCTCCGGTCGATCCAGTAATGATACAACTGCTATCCGATTCATCAACTATGATAGCATTACTAACTTCCTGAGCACTTGTTCCAATCATTGAACTGAAGAGCAATTGCGAACCGGTCGAATTCACTTTTAATACGAAACAATCATCAGTTCGAAAGCCAGAATGAGTTTGACAATATGCATTTGATGTTGTTGGAAAGTTGTCGCTTTCAGTTGAACCGGTTACATAAATAAAATTCTGCGAATCAAAAGTTATTTCTTCTCCATAATCACCGAATGTACCGCCGAGATAAGTACTGAATAGAAGATGTGATAAAGTAGAGTCTAATCTGGAGATGAAGCAATCATATTCTCCTGCATTCATTCTCTCGATAGTGCCAGGAGTGGTAGGATAGTTAATACTGTTAGTAGATCCAGTTAATATTGGATTTCCTGAGATGTCAATAGTTGCGCTAGTAAGTCCTTCAACTCCACTCCCTCCCAAATAAGTACTATACACCAGCGGATCGATCCTCAGCGTTTGCGATTGATCATACCCATTCGGCAAATCGATTGCGAAGAGATTTTCGGACACAAGTCTGAATTGTGCCGTGACAGCGTTTCCGTGAGAGCCATTCGCAGTGGTTTGGTATGCCCCCGGAATTATCATCCGCAATTCACCGAGGGAAGTGAGAAGCGAGAGTTCATTCGATAATCGGAGGTCGGACACTCCTGTCCGACTCCCTTTTGTGACAGAAATATCTGAGTCGACGGACAAGAGTGTCCGTCCTCCGCCTGCGATTGGCGCTTCCAACCCTTCACACACCATCTTGATTTGTTTCGGGTCGGCACCGGGGTGAACCACAAAATCGAATTCAAGATGACCCTTACTCTCATACCACTCGACATCGATGCCATCCCAGACATCATGATACACCACGCGAGAGAAATTGCGGCAATCTGGTGCCCACTTCGAGGAATCATTCCCCAAGAAATAATTATTGTGCCATGAAAATTCACCTTGTGCATCGATCCATTTAGCTTGTGCGAACAGTAGGTCGGAATTTATTCCGACATCCTCTTGTGTCGAATATTTTTCTGTAGGGGCGAATCGCATTCGCCCTGTGGGCGCGGACGCGCCCAGATTGGTTTGTGCATCTTGATCGGATAGGGGCGAATGCGATTGCCTTCGGCGAGCACTTTGTGATTCGCCCCTACGGGAGTCAACAAATTTTAATTTGAGCGCGTGAGATTTTAAACGGGAATGATGGATACGACCATTGGGATCGAATCGTGCATCATTAACGGACACGGGCGGTTCGCGAACCGCCCCTACCAAAGAAGAAGAATCGATGATGGAGGTGACGAGGGTGACACCATCGCGCTCGAGGAACCAAGTGAAGCCGTCGCTGCGCACCTCGCATTTATACAGGACGGCACTGTCCCACTGCCCTTTGTTCTCGGTGAATTGGAACGGGTGCGGTAATCGCGTCGATTGCACCGAAACCGAGTATGAAATTTGCGGAAAAAGAAGCGATAGAACGAAGACGAGCGTCGTCGCGAAAACGATCATTGATTGTGGAAATCTGCGATGGCGGAAATTCATGGCGTCTCCGGTCGGACAGGTAGTTCAATAGTATAACAACGGTCATGTCTGTTTACAAACAAAATAGTGCCGTGACAAGAAAAAAGGCGGGACAAATCGTCCCGCCTTATTTCTGAAATCGGTAACTCTATTTGAAGAAATCGGGTACCCAGTAGAACATCATGCCGATGCGACTGACCATGAACTGGATGAATTCCGATTCGGTCAACCACTTGTATGCACCCGGGCTGGCAAGCATATATGCGGCAATCATTCCGCCAAAGATGTAAACCAACATGACCCAAATCGACATCCGGCGCCAGCGACCCAAATCGTCGCAATGGAATTCGTAAAAGAACGCTACGATCCGCCGATCGTCGAAATCTTCGAGCGCGATCATATACGGAAACCATGCCCACCAGATTCCGATCAATAAAATTCCCAGCAATGTACCGAAGAACGGGTAATAGATACCCAGATAGAACGAATGCTCGATTACCAGATTGATATTGGAAAAGTGTTCGAACCGTCCAGCATCGGCAGACGCAAGCGATGCGACGATTGCAACACCGATGGCGATATTGGTACCAAGTCGAAACCGTCGAACTTGCAATGGCGCCCGTTTCAAGGTCTCTTTCTCGGCAATCCGCATGGTGAACGCATTCACTTTCATGAACAAATCCATCAGTAGACCGGTAAAGAAGCAGTGTGCAAAGAAGATGACGATATGGTCGTCGAAGAGGCGTGCTGTCGTTCCCTTGGTGAAAATGACGCCGAACATGGCGTAAAATATCCAGAAGAACATGGCGCAAATCGACCAAAAGATCCAGCCATTTCGTTCCGCCATTACTTGAAGGGCAAACCGGAAGTCGGTGGTTAGCGGAATACGGCGAACGGGTGCACCACAACAGGGACACGTTATGACGGTTAACTTGTCGGGAACCGAACCTTTACATTTGGGGCAGCGCATCGATTTCAATCCTATGGTTGGTGGACTACCCGGCAAAATATTGACGCCGGATCACAGCTTGAGCGTACTACTCGAATTACTGGAAATCATTCTATCACAATGGCTCTGATAATACTATCCATGCATAACTTTCAAAATAAGGAGTTCTTGTCTTAGATTCAAACAACTGGAGAACTGTTTCATGGGAAAAACTGCAATTCTCGTTGGCACCTCGGGGTTAGGTCGATCATTGATGCACCCATTAGCGGCACTCGGTTTCGATCGGGTCTTGCTAACCTATTATCACGACGCAGCATCCGCAGACGCGTGGAAACAGGAAGCTGAACAACTGGGTATCGCTGTAACGATCAAACAGCTTGACGCTACCGATTCAGTTGTCGTCGCGCTGACTATTCGTTATGCGAAAGAACTCTTTAACCAAATTGATGCGGTTATTGCACTGCAAGGTGCATTCCTGATGAAATCGCCACTGAACTATTCCGATGCCGAATGGCATACCCTCTTTGCGAATAATGTCGATGCCAACTATTTCCTGGCTCGGGAAACGATTCCGTATCTCCGGGAAACCACCGGTTCACTGCTCTTTTTTGGTGTGGCACATGCCGATCAGCTCCATAGTCAATCCCAGACCATGCCGTATTCAGCGGCGAAGACCGCGCTGTTGGTGATGATGAAAACCCTCGCCCGGACCGAAGCCCCCAACGGTGTGCGAGTGAATATGATTTCACCGGGATTGATGCAGAATGGCAAGATGTCGATTGATATGGAGTACGAATTGGCGGTTGGGGTACCGGCAAAGCGGTGTGGAACACCCGAGGATATCAATCACGCCGTTCAGTTTCTGTTAGCCGATGAAAACCGGTATGTTACCGGTACGAATTTGGTAGTATCGGGTGGCTGGGCAATCTAACGATCAAAATAATCGAGGTATTTGTGTCGAAACGTTGGGATAAAGACGAGCGGTTAGGGATTCCCCCGGCGGGAGTGGGCGAAGCTAGTGAACGATTGGCAGCAGTGATGGCGCGACTCCGCTCCGACGATGGTTGCCCCTGGGATCGATCGATGGATCACCGGTCGTTGCGACCCTATTTACTCGAAGAGACTTACGAAGTGCTGATGGCGCTGGACGACGATGACGATGCCGAATTGAAGAAGGAGTTAGGCGATTTACTGTTGCAGGTCGTATTTCACTGCCGGTTGACCGAGGAAGCGGGCAAATTCACTTACACCGATGTAGTGAATGGGATTGTGGAGAAGCTGTTGTCGCGTCACCCACACGTGTTTGGTGATGTGACGGCACAAACCGCGAAAGAGGGGCTGGCAAATTGGGAGGCGAGTAAGCAGCGCGAAGGGCGTCGGGTCTTGGAAGGGGTGCCGCGCGAATTGCCGGCGTTGTTGCGTGCCTACCGGGTACAAGAGAAAGCGGCAAATGTCGGTTTCGATTGGGAGAAACCGGAAGATGTCTATGAGAAATTGGAAGAAGAACTCCGTGAATTGAATGAAGCGGCACAGGAACATACTGATTCGACCAATGGCTCCGATGCCGAACGCGATCTCGCCAAACGGCACTGGGAAGAGGAGCTTGGCGATGTGCTGTTCACAGTAGTCAATCTTGCACGGAAATATGGTGTCAATCCGGAAGATGCGCTGCGCTCGACGATCAATAAATTCCAGCGGCGGTTTGAATACATCGAGGATACCGTAAAGACACGCGGCGACCTGTTGAGCAAAGTCGGATTACCGGAACTGGATCGACTTTGGAACGAGGCGAAGACGAAAGTGTAACCTTTAGACAGACAAGGATCAAACGAGTGAAGGGCGAATTCGATCAATAATTTTCAGAAGTTATGGCGCGATTCGCCCAAAGCCATCGAGAATGATATCCAACTCGGATAAACGAAAATGAGCAAAATATTTTCCAAAGCTGACAATATTGATTGAATTTTGCAAATGAATTAAGTAGTATATATCAAATCATTCTTTCCGTTCTTTCTGCTTGCTTTCTTTTTTGTGTTGGATCGCTCAACGTTGCAGGAGTCGCTCATGAAATCCAGCTCATCACTTTCTTCTTTCGGTCTTCTACTATTCATCGTAATGCTCCCAATCTCGGTATTTGCCCAAGGGTGGGAGTGGCAGAATCCAAAACCTACCGGTCAGCGTCTGAATGATGTAAAATTTATCAACTCGACGACCGGATGGGCTGTTGGAAATGGTGGCACGATTCTTCATACGATCAACGGTGGTATTAGTTGGACTTTTCAGAGCAGTGGTCGAGTGGCTGATCTCTACCAGGTTTCTTTTATCGATTCAAATCAAGGTTGGATTGCCGGTGATCATATTTTTCTAGCCACCGAGGATGGTGGTTTGAATTGGCAGCAACGAAATACGCCTGTGTTCGATATCCCTAGCGACCTCTTTTTTACAGATCAAACTCATGGCTGGTTGATTGGAACCGTGTATTCTTCGTCAACCACGTGGTATTCCCGGGTGTATTTTACCGATGATGGCGGAATCAATTGGGAAACCCAACCAGTCGATAGTACTTATTTCAGACAAATTCAATTTATCGACAATAATAACGGATGGATTATTGGTTACAGCACGCATCTGACCGATGATCATCCATATAGTTATATCTTTCGAACAATCGATGGTGGACACACCTGGCAACGGCAAATTTTTGAAGAGTGTGTGTTCTTTTCGATTTCTGTGCTCAGTTCGGGCGAAGGCTGGTGTTCCGGACAAGATTACGGAGTTCCCGGCTCCTTTCTGAGGCATACGACCAATAGCGGTACGAATTGGATTAGACAGTATGCCGACACCCATAACAGCTTTTATCATATCCAATTTATCGATCATGATAACGGTTGGGCAATTGGCGAACAAGATTATAACAGCGTTATTTTGCATACTACGAATGGAGGAGGGAGCTGGCAAACTCAATATTCTCAAACTGGCAACTCACGTTTTTCGTTCGATTTGGCAAGTTTCTCGATCGCTAATTTAAACAATGGCTGTGTTGTTTCGATGTACGGGACCATCCTAACCACAACCAATGGTGGAAGTTCTTGGAAATTGCAGACGAAAGGATACGCCGATTGGTTGACGAGCGTCGCATGTATCGATACGAACAATGCCTGGGCGGTTGGTACCGGGAATGTCGATACAGCAGCCAATGCGGGAGCGATCTTTCACACGTCCGACGGTGGGACTTCCTGGCATGTCCAGGGGACGAATCTTCCAACAGCTCAATACAATTATGTAACCTTCGTGAACGCCAACTCGGGTTGGGCAGTCGTCATGCTGAGTGCAGTATTTATCCACACTACCGATGGCGGGAATACCTGGCAACGTCTATCCAGTCCAACTTATATCAGTGGTTTATCTTTTATCGATGCCAACAATGGCTGGGTTTCCGGGAACCGTCGGATCTATCGAACAACGAATGGTGGAGTTGTCTGGCGTAATTTGTCAATCGACACAACAATTGGGATTGGCAATAGTCAATTTCTCGATGCCAACAATGGCTGGTGTATCGGAAATCGTACTGTTTCGTCGATCACGCAACATACGATCCATCATACAACCGATGGCGGCAGCCATTGGCAACAGCAGTATAGTTCAGCAAGTGATCTGTTAAGTCGAATACAATTTGTCGACACCCAATATGGTTGGGCGAGTAGCGCTGATCCTTATGGATACACCATTTTATTAGTTCGCACCACAAATGGTGGTGGAACATGGTCGCGGATTGAATTGCCAACTTCCTTCAAAAAAGTAAAATTCGTCGATCGAAATATCGGTTGGGGTGTGGGAGAATATTTGTGCAAAACGACAGACGGTGGAGCTACTTGGATCGAACAATCGAATAACGACCTATTAGAAAAAAATGACATCGCTGCCGCAAATGCCTCGGTTGCATGGGTCGTTGGCATGGGCGGATCCATTTTGCGTACTACGGATGGTGGTTCTACTTTTGTTCAGGAAAATCAATCGAAGAGTATACCCGATCAGTTTATTCTCTACACCAGTTATCCCAATCCCTTCAATGCGACTACGACTATCTCGTATGAGTTGCCGCGCGCAAGCAACATCGAACTGAAGATTTTCGATCTGCAGGGAAGGGAAGTGCAGACGATGTATCGCGGGTATCAGCAAGCTGGCAGTTACCGCGCCACGTTTGATGGCAGTGCACACGCTTCCGGCACTTACTTCGTCCGTTTGCAGGCGGGTACTTCGGTCCAAACCCGGAAGATCGTGTTGCTGAAGTAACAAATGGAGCTCTATGCGTCGTGCTTAGTCAATGAGAAATTAATTGTGACTTTGGAATTGGATTGGGGCGTATCAGAACGCCCCAATTTTTCTTTATCGGAATGGAGTTAGCGGATTTCACGTTATTTTCTACTAAACAGGAATGCAAAATTGTGATTCTTGAAAATAATTTGTCATGATTTGGTGTCAGGCTTCTCTTGATCTGCGGGCGGCCGCGGGGAGCCGCCCCTACTACTACCGATAACAACTTATTTTCAAGAGATATTATCGTCGCTAATTAATCTGTAACGTGTTCGATAAATAGGATATCAGTTCACTCGACACGATTCTTTCAGATCCACTATTTCAGCGAGTCTTATTTTGTCATTCAAGCGAAAAAATAACCAATTGGCAACCAAATGACTTGATTCAAATCACAGATCGTGCTAAACTCCTCCATTCAACTACAACAGATAAGAAAAGGTGACTATGGCTGGTTCAAGAGAAAATTGGGGTAGTCGCATCGGCATCATCCTCGCTGTGGCGGGAAGTGCGGTCGGTCTCGGGAATTTCTTACGATTCCCGACACAAGTAGTTGCCAATGGCGGGGGGGCATTCATGATCCCCTACTTTATCGCCTTCTTATTTTTGGGGATACCGATCGCCTTTGCTGAATGGACCCTTGGTCGCTACGGCGGACAATACGGTCGCGGTTCCGCACCAGGTGTGTTTTATGTCGTATCGCGCTCCAGTTGGGCGAAATACCTCGGTATCTTCGGATTGTTCGTACCGCTGGTTATCAACTTCTACTATCTGATTATCGAATCGTGGTGTCTTGCCTATTCCGGATTCAGTCTACTGGGGTGGTTGAACAACATTACCAATCCCTCCGACATGAAAGATGTGCTTCTGGAATTCCAAGGGATCAATCCTACCCGCCAATTGGGTAGCATTCCATGGTCACTCATCTTCTTTCTGGTCGCATTTTTAATCAATTACTGGATTGTCTCGCGGGGAATTGTCGCCGGTATCGAACGATTGAATAAAATCTGTATGCCGCTGTTACTCGTATTGGCAATTTTCCTCACCGTCCGGGTATTGTCGCTCGGTACGCCGAATCCGTCACTGCCCGATCAAAATGTGGTGAATGGATTGGGATTTCTTTGGAACCCCGATTTTAGTAAACTGGCAAATGTCGATGTCTGGATTGCCGCTGCCGGTCAAATCTTTTTCACACTCTCGGTAGGGATGGGAGCAATTCTCGCATATTCCAGCTATCTGAAAAAGAACGACGATGTTGCGCATTCTGCGCTCTCGTCTTCGGCGACGAATGAACTCGCTGAAGTCGTGTTGGGCGGCTCGATCATTATTCCCGCAGCCTTCATCTTTCTCGGCGCTGTCGGCGCACAGGAAGTGGCGCAGAGTGGATCATTCAATCTTGGTTTCGTGACGATGCCGTTGATCTTCAACAAGCTACCGCTTAGCCCGCTGATTGGTTTTTCGTGGTTCTTCCTCCTCTTCCTTGCCGGATTGACTTCGTCCGTGTCGCTGATCCAGCCGATCCTGACATTCTTGCAGGACGAATTGAACTTGACCCGTCAGAAAGCAACACTGTTGGTCGGTGGTGTAACGCTAGCCGTAGCACTGGGAGTGAAAACAACTTTGGCGTTGGGTACGCTGGATGAACTCGATTTCTGGGGCGGTACTTTCCTACCCGTCGTCAGCGGGTTGGTGATGATCTGGATCTTCGGTTGGGTTTTCGGGGCACGACAAGGTCTCGAGGAATTGAATCGCGGGAGTCTGATTAAGATCCCGAAGATTTTCGAATACATCATTAAATATGTCACTCCGATCTACCTATTGATCATGCTCGTGCTTTGGGCGCGGAAAAATATCCCGATGATCACCATGTCGGCGATCACCGATCCGAAAGTCTGGTGGGCAACGCTATATACCCGCGCGGGAATGATTCTATTAGGTGTTGCATTGTTGATCGCGATCTATTTCGCAGGCAAGCATTACGGAAATATCAAGAAGCTCGACGACGAAACCGATCCGAGTTAATTGGAGGAACTAACATGACAGTTGGTGGATGGGTCATGATGGTGATCAGTTGGGGCATCATCCTCGGAATGACCAGTTATTGTATGGTTATCTTCTTGAAAAACATGAAATAATCATTTTTTTTTGATGATGATCAAACTGGGTCTAATTTTGGATATTATCTTGTTTTGATCTTTATTCTCGTACTTTTAAATAGATAACTTTGTTAGGAAGAAATGCGCCGAACTCGCTTCGCTAATCTGCTTTTTCTGATCACCACCCTCTTTTGGTTGGTGACGGGAGCAGTGATTCCCTGTCTCTGTCCACGGGAGATGATGGAAACGAGCGCGACTTCCACACCGAATACATCTATCGAAACCCCCAAGCGGACTTGCTGTGCCTGTCAAGCGGAAGATGAATCGCCGGCTCCACCGCCAGTACCGAAAGAGAGCAACAAATCCCCAATCCAATGCCAACACACCAGTGAGCGCATCAATCAGGGGATTGTCGACTCCGGTTTCCAACTCGATCCTCCCAGCCTGACTGCAATCGTTTGGGAAATGATCGAATTCGCCAATCCGATCGATCAGAATGCGCTTTTCGTTGATTGGCAAGTACTCGATCAACTGGCACCTCCATCTTCACACGCCCGTACTCTACCTTTACTTTCCTGATAATAAACTCCATCTGTTTGTGATTGCAGAATTTACTCTGTAGTCGATCAAGGTATTGATTGGAGTGACCCATGCGAACTACTGTTCGAATTTTATTCATTGGTTTCTTAATAAATGTGGTATTGCTTCCGGGAATTTCATTCGCGCGAGATGACGATGCGAATCTAAGTAAAGCGATTTCCACCATGCGTGCGAATTACCCCGATTTAAAATCGATGCGGGCAATGATTGCCGCGCAAAAAAACCGTACTGCGATGAACTCCGGTTGGATGAATCCGATGTTTTCTGTCGGTGCGATGAATGTCCCGTACCCGAAATTGAAACTGGATGCCGATCCGATGACGATGATTCAATTCGGTTTGATGCAGCGCATCCCATTTCCGGGAAAAACGGGATTACAGCGCAAGCTGGGTGATGCCAAGGCTGATGCAATCGTTGCCGAATTGGAAGTCGAAACCCGCGAGATGGAAGCAATGGTACGGATGGCGTACTACGATTTAGCTGCCACAAAATCGATGGTGGGATTACTGGATTCCGGAGTCACTCTGTTGCGGTTGATGAAAGATGCGGCTCTTGCCATGAATTCTTCCGGAATGGGGAGTGCGGCGGATATTTACAACGTCGAAGCCGAGACTGCGGACTGGCAACGGAAATGCGATGAAAACGAAGCGCTGATTGCCAAACGGAGAGCCGAATTGCGACAATTGATCGGGAACAGCGAGACTGATTCACTTGCGGTTTCCTCATTGCCGTTGCAGTTACCGTCAGAGTCGAGTGATGCTGCAATCAGTTCGGGCGATCGCGATAACACCCCGAAACTGGTCGCAGCTCGACAACAACTGAAGGTGTCGCAGAGTTCATTGCAATTGGCGCAACACAACTGGTATCCCGATCTCGATTTGATGTTTATCTATGGCTATCGACTACCGTTGAAAATGACCACAACCTCGGTCGATCACAATGGAGTCAAATCGTCGATGGATGAAACTATCTATCAGGATCCGATGTTATCGCTCGGTGTCACCTTTCCGATCCCGTTGTTTGCGAACAGCAATCAGAAAGCGATGATCGGCGAAGAACGGGCGATGCTGGAGTCGAACCGGCAGAAGCTTGCCACGGCGGAACGCGAGTTCGAAAAAATGGTGCGCTCCGAACAGGCGGAAATCGAACGCTTGCGGATGTCGATCCACCGGTATCAAACGGAAATTATTCCGGCGCGCGAACAAGCGTGGACTGCGTCGCTGGCAGGATATCGCAGCGGTCGTGTGCCACTGATGGCGGTATCGGAAGCGATGATGAAATTGATCATGGCGAAGATGGAAGAACGGATGTCGATGGCGGAATGCTGGGCAAGAACCGGCAATTTACAGGGAAGGATCGAACCATGAACGAGCAATTGAACAATCCTGAAGTTAAGAATTCGAAAAATTCGTGGTTGCCGATCCTGGGTCTGATTTTAGTGTTGAGCATCGGAGTTAACCTCTGGCTCTGGCTGCGACCGGCAACCAAGCACGAGGATAACGTTGCAGGAGTTGCCGAAGTATATGTCTGCCCGATGCATCCTCAGGTAACGAGCGATCATGCGATCGATTGTCCGATTTGCGGTATGAAATTGGTGAAGAAATCGTCGGTAGCCACCGGTGAAAATTCGGGAACGGTTGCCGAAGCGGTGCACTTGTCGCCATCGCAAGAAGTGCTGGCGAATGTCAAGACTGAAAAGCCGGAGTTGTTGCCGTTTCAAGCGGCAACCCGTGTCACCGGAAAAATTGCTGCGAAGCAGGAATCGCAATGGAAATTTTCTTTGCGAACAATGGGTCGGATCGATTCCATATTCATTACCGAACCGGGGACAGTGGTAAAACCGGGCGATCGACTAGTGACAGTGTATAGCCCCGAATTGAGTTCGATTGAATCGGAATTCTTATCGGCAGTTAGTGGTAAGAATTCTGCAACTGTGATCGCTTCAGCCGAAGCGAAATTGCTGGCGATGGGATTGGATGCCGATCAGATCGATGAATTGAAATCATCTGGTAAACCGCACACCCGATTTACTTTCCGTGCAAAACAGCGTGGTGTCTTGATGGAACGGATGGGCAAAATCGGCGAGTGGACAATGAGCAATATGACGCTGCTCGATTTTATCGATTTGGAAACGGTATGGGTGGAAGCCGCATTTCTGGAACGCGATGCCTTCGCGGTGAAGCGCGGCGATAAACTAGCAGTTCGATACGATACCGAGTCTTCCACTGCGATTGTGCAATCGATCGGAGTCGAATTGGATATGATGTCGCGAACGCTTCCGGTTCGTGCGGAACTGCGCAATTCCGATTTAAAATGGAAACCGGGTATGTCCGTCGAAGTCGAGTGGAAAAGCGGCAAGACACAAGAGTACCTGTCGGTTCCCGAGGAAGCGGTTTTGCAAACTGGTGCCAGGGATCGGGTCTGGTGCAAGAGTAGCGACGGAAAATTCGTTCCGAAAATCGTTGTTACCGGATCGCGTGCCGATGGACGTGTAGCGATCATTTCGGGGATCGGTACCGATGACGAAATCGCTGTGACTGGTGCATATTTGATCGATGCCGAATCCCAAATGAAAAACATCGGAAGTGCTGTGTTGCAGTCACCACCCTCGACTGTGTCTTCTACCGCGAAAACCTCAGATCAGAAGAGTGAAAAGACACCAGCGAAAACAACTCAAAAAGAGGCAGCGAAACCAGCGAAAGAAATTTACACTTGCCCGATGGATCCCGAGATCGTGAGCGATCATCCCGGGAAATGTCCGAAATGCGGTATGAATCTCGAATTGAAGGAGTAACACGATGATTGAGAAAATTATCGCGGCAAGTCTCCATAATCGGGTATTCGTTCTGATTGCGGTATTGTTTCTGGCACTGTGGGGATTCTGGGCGTTAAAGCAGACACCGGTCGATGCGATACCGGATCTATCGGACAATCAAGTCATCGTGATGACCGATTGGATGGGTCGTGCTCCGGAATTGGTCGAGAACCAGATCACCTATCCACTGGAAGCGGGATTCCGGGGAATGCCGAAAGTGAAGGCGGTTCGCGGTCAATCGATGTTCGGAGTCTCGATGATCTATGTGATCTTCGAGGACAATGCCGACATCTATTGGGCACGTACGCGAATTCTGGAACGGTTGAATCAACTTCGCAATGCACTGCCAAGCGATGCCATGACGATGATTGGACCGGACGGTACCGGCGTCGGACACGTGTATTGGTACACCGTCGAGGGTGCCGGTTACGACTTGGCGAAACTTCGATCGGTGCAGGATTGGTATCTGAAACCGGCACTATCCGCAGTCGATGGTGTGGCGGAAGTTGCCAGTATCGGAGGCTTCGTCAAGCAGTATCAGGTGATGCTCGATCAAAACAAACTTCGGTTGTACGGCGTTTCGACGATGATGGTGATGGATGCGGTGAAGAAATCCAATCTCGATGTCGGCGGTGGGCTGATGGAACGCTCATCGATGGAGTACATGATTCGCGGGTTGGGTTACATCGATTCGCCGCGAGATCTTGAACAAGCCATTGTGATGACGCCGCCGAATGGGGTTCCGGTACATATCGGCGATGTTGCAACGGTGCAGTTAGGTGGCGCGCCACGGCGCGGATTGCTTGACAAGAATGGCAACGGCGAAGTCGTCGGCGGCATTGTTGTGATGCGCTACGGAGCCAATGCGAAGGATGTGATCGATCGCGTAAAGGAACGATTAGAAACTCTAAAAACAGGATTACCGCAAGGCGTTCACACCGAGATGGCTTACGATCGCAGTGAGTTGATCGAGAATGCATTGAATACCTTACGTCAATCGCTCTTCGAAGAAACGATTATTGTCTCGATTATCGTGTTGATGTTCCTGTTTCATTTCCGAAGCGCGGTTGTCGTCGTCATTGCACTTCCGCTTAGCATTTTTGCCGCATTCATCGGGATGTACTATGCGCGGGTAACGTCGAATTTAATGTCGCTTTCGGGAATCGCGATTGCCATCGGGGTGATGGTCGATGCCGGCATCATCGTTGTCGAAAACGCTTACCGGCGGCTATCCGAGGGAACCGACGATGACCGCAAAAATATTTTAGTAACGGTCCTCTCTGCGTGTCGTACTGTCGGGCGACCGATCTTTTTCTCGTTGGCGATTATCGTGCTCTCGTTCCTCCCGGTCTTCATGTTGGAAGGGCAGGAGGGGAAACTGTTTTTCCCATTGGCACTGACGAAAACACTGGCGATGCTGGCATCGGCAATTCTGGCGATCACCCTCACACCGGTACTGTGCACGTTATTGCTGCGGGGTAAATTGCGGCACGAAGACGATAATTTTCTCTCGCGCTGGTTGAACCGGATGTACCGACCGATTCTGCAATTGGCACTGAAGTACAAATGGACAACGTTACTGATCAATATCGCTGTACTAGTGATTACTATTCTGTTAATGACCCGTATTGGCAGCGAATTTATGCCGGCATTGGATGAGGGGAGCCTGCTGTTCATGCCGACTACTTTGCCGAATGTGTCGATCATTGAGGCGAAACGAATTCTACAGGTTCAGGATAAAATCATCGCAGCGCACCCTGAAGTATCGCTGGTGCTGGGGAAAGTAGGGCGTGCAGAAACTGCGACCGATCCGGCGCCGGTCAGTATGATTGAAACAATCATTCTTCTGAAGCCCCACACCCAATGGCGAAAAGGGATCACTCGCGACGATATCATTTCGGAGTTGGATGCGAAATTGCAGATACCCGGCGTTTCGAATGGTTGGACGCAACCGATCATCAACCGGATCAACATGCTTGCAACGGGTGTCCGGACCGATCTCGGTGTCAAGATCATGGGTAACGATTTGGTGGAATTGGAACGACTCGCCATTCAAGCCGAACAACTGCTGAAGAAGGTTCCCGGTTCGGCAGATGTGTTCGCCGAACGGGTAATTGGCGGCAATTACCTCGATGTCAAACCGGATCGTGAAGCAATTGCGCGCTACGGTCTGTCGATGGAAGAGGTTCTGAAAACCGTCGAAGCGGCAACTGGAGGAATGGTCGTTACCGAAACCGTCGAAGGGCGCGAGCGCTATGGCGTGCAGGTACGGTATCAACACGATCTGCGGGATTCGCCGGAAGCTTTGCGCGATATCGTGATTACGACGATGAGTGGTGCGCAAATCCCGTTATCTCAGCTTGCTGCAATTAATTTGCGTAGTGGTGCACCAATGATTGCTTCGGAAAATTCCTATTTGCGGAGCATCGTCTACTTGAATGTTCGCAACCGCGATTTGGGCGGGTTTGTCAACGAAGCAAAATCAGTATTGGATCGCGATTTGAAATTACCTCCCGGTTATTATCTGGAATGGTCGGGACAGTGGGAACATCAGGTACGCGCCAAACACCGCTTGTTGATCATCATGCCGATCGTCTTTATTACGATCTTCCTGCTGTTGTACTTGACCTTCAAGAGCTTTTCCGAAGCCGGATTGGTGATGTTGTCCGTTCCGTTTTCGCTGACGGGCGGTGCGCTGCTGATGGTGTTTCTCGGATACAATTTCAGTGTTGCTGTTTGGGTCGGTTTCATCGGACTCTATGGAGTTGCCGTCGAAACCGGTGTGGTGATGGTGGTGTATTTGCATGAGGCACTGAATCGAAGGATTAAACTGGGTCCAGTCGATCGTGTTGGTTTGTACCAAGCAATCGAAGCCGGAAGTGTGTTGCGGTTGCGTCCGAAATTAATGACGGTTGGAACCTCGATGCTGGGATTGCTCCCGATCATGTGGTCCCACGGTACCGGTGCCGATTTGATGAAACCGATTGCAACACCGATGGTGGGTGGTCTGCTGACCTCGGCGATCCACGTGCTGCTCGTGACACCGGTAATCTTTGCATTGATGAAGGAGCATGAGATTAACAAACACGGCTCGATCCGGCAATCCGATATCGGTGAATAGCAGAATACGAAGGCTCGAACAGAAAACTGGTACACGAATAGTATACCAGTTTTTTACTTTAGCGCGTTGAATTATTTAAACGGCACGAACGTGTTTGTTCACTACTACAGTCTGCAGTGCGATCACCAGACAGAATACACTGATGCTGGTGAGTGCCCACTGCGAACCGATTTTGGCGGCTAACACACCAACCAGAAAATTCCCGATCGGTGCTGTTCCCATAAAGCTGGTTGTATAAAAGCCAAGGACGCGCCCGCGTAATTGATCCGGCGCATGCATTTGCAGGAGTGTGTTGGTCGAAGAGAGCATTGTGATGCTCGAGAAACCGATCATCGCCAGCAAAAGAAGTGATAGTGGCACATATGTCGATAACGAAAATCCAATCGCACCGATCGCAAATCCCATCGCCCCGAAGATGACCATCATTCCGCGTTTGGAACCGGTTGGAAACGATGCCATCCATACGCCGCCAATCAGCGCTCCGGCACCGACTGCACCCATCAACATCCCCATCCCGCGAACGCCGACATCGAGAATTTTATCGGCAAACACCGGCATCAACACCGTATACGCGAATCCGAAAGCGCTATACACGATCGTGTTCAGGATGAGTGCGCGCGGCAAGGGTGTTTTTCGGATATATGAGAATGCTTCTTTCCACTCATGTCCGATCGGTTTTCGTTGGGTTGTAATTGGCTCCGGGAGGTTGGTCATCATCGTTAAAGTGACGATCAAAGCGCAGTACGAAAGTGCGTTGAATGTAAAACAACCGGCTTCACCGATGATCGGCACCATCAGTCCGGCAATCGACGGTCCGATTAACCTTGCGCCATTGAACGTTGTTGCATTCAGTGCTACCGCGTTTCCGAGATCGTCTCTGCCAACCAGATCGTGAATAAATGCCTGCCGCGCCGGTGCGTCGATTGCCCCGAAAATACCGGAAATCGTGGCAATGATGAGTACATACTCGACGGTGACAATGTTCGTGTAGGTTACGATTGCGAGCAGAAGTGCGGATAGCGCCATCCCGGCTTGAGTGATGAAGAGGACTTTTCGCTTTACGGTTCGATCGACAATGACACCTCCGATCGATCCGAACAGCAGGGATGGAATTTGCGATACCGCTCCGACAACACCAAGTAGAAAAGCGTCATGCGAAAGACGCCAAACCAGCCATCCTTGTGCTAATGACTGCATCCATGTACCGATTAACGAAACCGATTGACCTGCCCAAAACAGGCGGTAATTGCGGTGATCGAAGGCACGGACGATGTGTTTTACTTGTGAGTTCACGGCGAGAAAACCAGAAAAATACCCAAGTCAGTTAAACGAAGAAGATTAGATTCAATATAACTGCTTCACTGAAAGAACAAAATAATTGGTTTCAAACCGTTCTATAGGGTTTATTGTAAAGATGATTTTATTACATAAATAATCGTCACGAAAATCCATTTCGATGGTGTCATTGATATAGGTTTATGTTCAGTATTTATAATAATTATGATGGAATAAATGCAATATTTCAATTCAAACAGGGTCTAGATCACATATTAAACGCGAGTAGTAGTCTATTTGTCTGAGCATTTGACAGACCTTACTTTACATTGTTTGAGTTATAGAACTATAACAAAAACATCGTCTTGTCTCCTCTCGTGAATTGCAGCATTGATTTTAAAGCTGGCTGATTCTCGCCGTATCGATATCAGCATATCAATTTCTCGAGATCTTCAATTTCGTTAAGGACTGACGAAGCAGTGAACGTTTGTACAGGAGATCTCTATGACTTTTTTCCGCAATGCTCGAATGGCAACTATCGCCATTTTTATGCTACTAGTTACGACTCAACTTTTTGCCGCTCGCCCTTGGGAACCGGTCGACGATGCGATATCCGGTATCCCAACCGATCAGAATGTAACAGTCGATCATAAAGAATTCGGTATCGGGCACCTCCAAATCGCCTTTCGCGATCCGGCGATCAAGATGGAACAGGTTTCCGCCAATAATCGCGAATGGACATTGGTGACGATCGATGGTGAATCGCGTCTATGGGAAGTTGGCAAGCCGGCATTGCCAATGATTCCGCGTGCCATCCGCTTACCGAATCGGGGCAATGTAGAATTAAAAGTCACTCCGGGCGACTTTGTCGAATATTACAATGTGGATATCATGCCACAGCAATCGACAAATCTGGTGAAGAAGGGAAACACGCTGGTTCCGGAGGAATTCTCTTTTGACGAAACGCAATACAAAACCGATGCGTGGTTTCCCGAACATCTCGCGTGGTTATCTACACCTGCACTGATTCGCGATGCGCGAACATCGGTATTAGGCGTTCTACCGGTTCAATATAATCCGGTACGCAAAATCTTGCGGGTGTACAAGTCGATTCAAATCGAAAGCGTTCCCACCGGTGGTATGGGTATCAATGAATTGTTAACAACCCGATCCCATGCGGTTCCAAGTTTTGCGGCAATATATAGCGATATCATCGGCGCGGAAGATCTCCAGAATGAATCGCAACGCGCATTGCCCGGTCAAATCCTGATGATCGCTCGCACCAATCTAGTTGCAACATTGCAACCGTGGGCAAATTGGAAAACTGCTTCGGGTCGTCCCTGCCAGATTATCGTTCCGAATGGCACCGGTTCCGCGACCTCTGATCTTCAGCCAATCATTAACACGGCATACAATACTTGGGATCCACCTCTTGAAACAGTCCTACTGATCGGTGATGGTGGTACTTCCGGTGACTATTATCTTCCCTCCTATACGTTGAGTACTTGGAATACTGCCAGCGATCACGGGTTTGCGATGATCGCCGGAAATGATACGATTGCCGACGCATGGGTCGGTCGCGTTAGCTGCACCACCGCACAGGAATTGCAGACTCAAATCAATAAATCGATGAATTACGAACGAACACCCTACATGGGTTCTACCGGTTCGGATACCACATGGTATACTTATGGATGGGGTTACGCTGGAACGAATCACGATGTGTATTCCAATCGTCCGAATGTCCGCTACTGCCTTTCGATGATGAATGCCCGTGGTATCACTAATACCGTATATGACGAGTATAACAGTACCGGAACTCCATTCAGTGCAACGCTGATTGCCAGCCGATTAACCCCCGGTGCTATTTTTTGGGCGAATCGCGAATCGTGGGTTGGCGAAATGTCGACAAGCGATTTTACCAATATCAATAATTACAACAAACCTTTTATCTCGTTGAATGTGACGTGTGGATCCGGTGACTGGTATGGTGCGACGAACGGACTTCAGGAAGGTATCACCAAATTAGGAACGCCGACGCAACCGCGTGGTGCAATCACTGGCTTCGCAACCTCTACAACTGGTACCAATCCCGGACACAATAATGTTATTTCGGCAGGAACTTTCTACGGTTTCGGCGTAAAAAACTTGCGACAGCCTGGACCGATGTATTACGAAGGCAAGTATCAAATGTGGCGGAATTACCCGGCTTCGGATGAACCAAATCGTTCTAATTTTATCTTTTGGAACAATGCAATGGGTGATCTTTCCGTCAATATTTGGACTGGGGTTCCTCGGGCAATTACTGCTAATATTCCACAAACACTTGCGATCGGACAGAACCGGTTGTCGTTCCAAGTACTTCAAGGAACAACCCCACTCGAAGGCGCATTGGTCACTGCTTGGAAAAAGAATGTCAGTGGCGTATATGAAACCTACGATCGGTATATGACGACTTCGAATGGAAATGTATTACTGACCTTATCGAATGTTACCTCTGGAAGTATGTTTGTTACGATTACCGGCAATAAAGTCGGTCTGAACGTCATTCCAATCATCGATACAATTGCAATCACTCAAGCTTCCACGGATCTCTGTTTCGCATCGACTACGATTGCCGACGATAACAACAGTGGACGTATTGGAAACCTGGATGGTATTGCCAATCCGGGTGAAACTCTAGACCTGACAGTATCGCTAATCAACCGTGGTACAACGTCTGCCACCAACGTTCGAGGAACGTTAACCAGTACCGATTCGCGAGTAGTTGTTACCAATCCGTTGCAATCGTGGGTGGCAATCGCTAGCAATAGCACGATCGCAAGCAACGCCCCGTACCGATTACAATTGTTGAGCGGATTGAAGGATTGCGACACGATTCCGATGCAATTGGACATTGTCACCGATCAAGGGTCACGTACGGTGACCGTCCCATTGATCGTTCGATCGCTCGATTTGAGTTACATCTCTTCAACTACCTCGAGCACTTGGATCCCCGGCACATCGGTGCAATTAACTGTAACGGTGGACAACGACAGCGGTCTGGCGATAACGACACCGACCACGGCGATTTTGACTTCGCTGCTGAGTGGTGTGTCGGTCACGAGCGCTACTAGTCAATATGCGACACTACCCATCGAAGTAAACGTCAACAATGCCAGTTCGCCATGGACGATCTTTGCCAACTCACAAGTGCTGCCGGGAACTCAAGTACCATTTATGGCAGTATTTTCCAACGGATCGGTTTACGATACGATCACATTCAACGTTACAGTCGGTTCGAAACGTGCCACCGATCCTACTGGTCCGGATGCATACGGTTATTACATCTACGACGATGCCGATTTGAATTACGCGAATGCTCCGACCTATAGTTGGGTGGAAATTATTCCGGCGCTTGGTGGTCCCGGTACGCGCTTGGGAATGAACGATATCAATGAGTACACCGACTCTTCGGTGGTAGTAAATCTACCGTTTGGTGTGAAATACTACGGTACCGACTTTTCAAATGTGACAATCTGTACGAACGATTGGTTGGCGTTCGGATCGCAAGCGAATTTTAATTTCTCGCGCAACTGGCGACTGCCGACCTTCGAAGGTCCACGGAATATGGTCGCAGTGAATTGGTGCGATATGACGAATTCCGGAACCAATGAGGGAGTGTATACTTATTCGGATGTGACCAATCATCGGTTCATTATTACTTGGAAAACCACGACACTCTGGACGCCGACTGCGAACGAGTGTCAGATCATTATCTACGATTCGCATTATTACCAGACTCCGACTGGCGATGCACCAATGCTATTGCAGTATAAGACCTTCAATCCGACAGTCTACTCGGGAGGAGAAACCGGTGTTAGTTACTGTACGATCGGAATCTGCGACGGTACGTACACCCGGGGATTGGAATATTGCTGGTGGAATACTTACTCATCAGGTAGCAGTAGCATTCCGACCGGAACCGGATCGAATCACGCGATGTTAATAACCACCGCACCAATCGACTCGGCGTTCCATTTCCTATCACCGGTCAGTGGCGATTCACTTGCTATCGGTAAGAGTACACTGCTGCAGTGGCGTGGTCGTCTCGGCACCAGCAATGTGAACATCGATTTGAATCGCAGTTACCCATCAGGATCGTGGGAACGGATTCTGATCAATACTCCGAATACTGGAGCGATCAATTGGACAATCACTGCACCAACTTCCAACACGGCTCGTTTCCGCGTAACCTCGCCATCCGGTGCAGAAGGCGATACGATGAAAGGCAATGCAATCATCGGATCTCCACGACTGATCATGTCATCACCCAACGGCGGTGAAACTTGGTCAGGAGTTACGCCACTCAATATCAATTGGGCTTCTTCGATGGTTACGGGTACTGTTACCGTTCAATTGAATCGTAGTTACCCTTCGGGAGTCTGGGAAACACTATTCTCAGGTATTTCGAATACCGGCACGGTCGGTTGGATTCCAACATCGCCATCGTCATCGACCGCGCGAATTCGCGTGATGTCCGATTTAATTCCGACAGTCGGCGATACTTCGAATGCCAATTTCACTGTTTCCGGTCCAGCAACGATTAGTTTGTCGACGAATCCGATTGTTCAGTATGTTGCGCCCAGCGATACGACGCGTGTTACGTACACATTGTCGAATACCGGGGATGCAGCATTCTCCGGTACTCTGACTTCAAGTAGTTACCTTGGAACATTCGGATATACTACCTCGGCACAAACCGGTGGTCCGACTTATTCATGGGTGGACGCCTCAACGGGAACTGACGGACCGATTGGTGACGATGCAATCTCGGGTCCATTTACGCTGCCGTTCTCATTCCCATTTTATGGTACTACTTACAATCAGGTATGGATGTGTACGAACGGTTGGATAACGTTCAATTCGACAACTGCTACCGATTACAACAATACCGCTTTTCCGATTGCGGGATCGTACAGTAACATTATGTCGATCATTGCACCTTATTTCGATGATTTATACGTCAATGGTACCGCCACTACAAAAATATTGATGGATCCAACGAACAATCGAGCAATTTTTGCTTGGAATGGTGTTCGAGTCGGTTCTGCCGCAGGAACGATTTACGCCACATTCGAGGTTATCCTCTATAACGACGGTCGTATTTTCTTTGAATACGGCACGATCACCAGTTTGACGAGAAATAGCCAAACGATTGGTGTACAGAATGCCGATCGATCGCAGTATATCCAAGTGAATTACAATGCGGCATTCCCGTCTTCGAATTATGCTATTCGGTTCCAGAATGCGGCTCAGTGGGCGATACCCAGTACAACCAGTTTCACGATTCCAAGTCGATCGAATCAAGCATTCTCGATGCTATTCGATGGTCGCAATCGAGTCACAGGTGATTCATCGGTAGGTACGTTAACGTTTACCGGTAACGCATCGAATTCCCCCTACAATGTTCCGATGACCATGCGTGTGAGTCCATTACCGAGTATGACGGTCAAACGAGGAACGGTAACGATTGCCGATAATACCGGAACGACTGCCTTCGATACCACTCGGGTGATGCAAAACAGCGATGTCGTTTTCACGATTTCGAATGCCGGTCCGGGAGTCCTCAACTTGACAGGCACTCCAATTGTCGCAACTACTGGTGACTTCACCGTGACCTCGCAACCGACTACACCCGTGGCTGTGAACGGTAGTACTACCTTCACTGTTCGATTCTCACCCCAATCTGCCGGTGCAAAGACCGGTACGATTTCGATTGCGAACAACGATGCGACGAAGAATCCGTACAATTTCGCTTTGACTGGATTTGGTCGAAATCCGAATATGGTCATACGTCGTGGAACGACCGATATCGCTTCGGGATCAGGTACCGTGACCTTCGATACTTGTAATGTCGGACGGAGTGTCGATCAGGTACTTACTATTGCCAATACCGGTAATTTCGCACTCAATTTAACTGGAACCCCGATTGTCACGACAACTGGCAGTTTCTCGGTAGTGACGCAACCGGCAACAACGATCGCGGTTGGAGGAACGACTACATTTACTGTACGCTTTACTCCGGGATTGACAGGAATCAATTCTGGAACCTTATCAATTCTCAATACCGATACACTGCACAGTCCGTATCAGATTAATTTGACCGGATTCGCCAACGGTCCTCAAATTTCTGTGCGCGATGGCGCGCTGAATATCGCTCGAAACGATACAGCACTGTTCGATACCACTTCGTTATCGCACTCAGTAGATTTGCCACTCAGTCTGTTCAATGGCGGTAATCAAACATTGACTATGACCGGGAATCCGCTGGTGTCGACTACTGGCAACTTCTCGCTGTTTACGCGTCCTGCCATCAATATCGCAGCAGCGGGATCGTCGACATTTATTCTGCGATTTACCCCAACTACCATCGGAATGAACTACGGTACAGCGACAATTTTGAGCAACGACTCGCTTCGGTCTCCGTTTACATTCACTCTTGCGGGTTATGTTGCCGCACCGGTAATGGCAGTGCGCCTTGGAGCAACGGCAATTCCGAGTGGATCGTCAACTGTCGTCTACGACACAACCACGTTTTTGCGAAATGTCGATTTGACTTTCTCGATTTTCAACACCGGTAACCGAACCTTGAATTTAACGGGTACACCGCTAGTAACAGTGCCAACGGGATACCGGATTACTTCTTTACCGACGACCTCGATCGTTGCCGGAGGAAGTACCACTATGACAATCCGGTTTACACCGCCGGCATTGGGTGATATCTCGGGTACGGTTACTATCGCTAACAGCGATTCGACGCATAATCCTTATACATTTAATGTCACGGGGTATGTGCGAGCACCATCGATTGAAGTGTATTCGGGAACAACCGAAGTACCGACATCCACTGGTCGGGTGGTATTCGATACGACTCAGATTTGGCGTCCGATCGATGTTACCTTGTCGATTAGAAATACTGGTAATATGCCGTTGAATCTCACCGGAACTCCCGCCGTTCATACGACCGGTAACTTCTCGGTGGTTACGCAACCGACTTCGCCGATTAGTGCGAATGGAAGCGCCAATTTCGTTGTTCGATTTACACCTACTGAGATGGGTGCCGCCACCGGATCGGTGACAATCGCTAGTAACGATACGCTCAATCCGACTTATACTTTCAATCTCTCGGCATATGTCGCGACGCCGGTCGTTGAAGTCTTGTACGGGTCGCAAACGATTGTCAATCATCTTTCAACTGTTTCTTTCGATACGACGTTGCTCGGTGAAACGATCGAGTTACCGATCTATATTCGCAATATCGGCAACCATCATTTGGATCTGAGTGGTAGTCCAATTGTCACGACGACGGGTAATTTCACTATCTCCCTGCAACCGGCGAATACCGTCAATCCTGGTGAACTGACAGAATTCTACGTCCATTTTACACCCACTGTAGCAGGTATATCATCGGGAACAATCAGTTTCAATTGTTCGGATTCATTGAATTCTCCGTTTGAATTTGGTGTGACCTGTATTGCACTTTCCCCGCAAATCTCGCTGTCGATCGGTGGCGTACCAATTCCGTCGGAATCGACGGTCGCTGTCGATTCTACCGCGTTGGGTCACAGTGTCGATGAGATCTTCACTATCAGCAATACCGGTGATTTCGAGTTGAATTTAACGGGATCGCCGGCAGTTACTGTTACCGGTGATTTTGCGATCGCTTCGTATCCATCTGCCAGTATCCTTCAACCGGGAGAAAGTACGACGTTCACGATTCGCTTTACACCGTCAGTGTACGGTGTCTCGTACGGAACAGTTGTCATTCCGAGTTCTGATCTGTTGAATACGCCATTCACGTTCCAAGTAATGGGGAATACTTCTGCGCCTGTAATTGGATTACGACGAGGATTGATCGCGATCGCAAATGGCGGGTCGGTTCCGACCGATACCACCTTCGTAGGATTGTATCGCGACATCTCATACAAGATTTACAATTATGGTGAATCGCCGCTACAGTTAACTGGTTCGCCACGTGTAACTGCGACTGGTTCTTATTCTGTTCAAACCCAACCCGATTCCGTGATTGCCGGCGGAAGTTTGTCGATCTTCGTCATTCGATTCACGCCAACATCGGCAGGATTGTCGTCGGGCACGATTTCGATTGAGAACAACGATTTATTACGCAATCCATTTACTTTCGTGGTATCCGGATTTGGTATTGAACCGTTCAGCTCACCATCGAATTTGCAAATTGTTCTCGACAATCGTCAATCGGTTTTAAGCTGGTCGGCAGCTGCCGGAACCTTCGACGGGTATGAGGTCTATCGTGGAACAACCGGTTACTTTGCGATCGATACTGTGAGTAAATCGAATTTGGTTGCGACAATTGGAAATGAATCGACCTCTTGGACCGATACGTCGTCGTTGCCAGCCAAGTATTATCGTATTACAGCGTATCATCACATCTCGATTAATTCGAGCAGCGCTTCGACGAGTTCGGTACATGCCGAGGGTGAGAACCGCGGAAGCACCGATTTGTCGATCTCTCCGGTAACCGCTGTTTCCCGCAGTGTGCCGAAAGTAATACCGACAACTCAGCGCAAGACTACGGTAAGTCCGTCAGTACGTCAGATCCGACGAGGTCATGGCAGAATCGTTTCCGATGCGAATCGCGGTTCGGTCGCGCCGACACTTTCGATTCTGCCGATCAATGTCAATGCATCGGTAACGGTCGATGAAAAAGGTAACGTGGATCGTAGTATTCGACGAAACGATGGTATTACCGTAAAAGGTACCGGGAGAGTAATTGTCGAAATCATCGATCTCGGTACTGCTTCGCATTCATCAACCGGATTACCACGTGCGGAATCGCAGCGTAATAATTTCCAAAAGTAAATAAGTATCTTTCGGGCGGATGATTAATCCGCCCGATAAGTATCAATATCTCTTGAAAATAAGCTGTTATCGTTAGTAGGGGCGGACCCCCGCGTCCGCCCGCAGGTCAGGCAAGGCTTGACACCGAATCGTGACAACTTATTTTTTAAGAACCTCGTTAAAAAAAAACACCCCCGAAACCGGGGGTGTTTTTTTATCGAAGCATCTCTAGTTAGATCGCAGCGCGACCGATCGAAATGTACTTAAAGCCGTAGGGACGAATCTTACTGGCTTCCCAAAGATTGCGACCGTCGAAAATGATTTGCGGAGTCTTCAGCAACTCTTTCATTCGATCGAAATCGGGATCGCGGAAATCGTTCCATTCGGTGATGACCAACAATGCGTCGGCGCCCTTCAGTGCGTCGTACTGATTTTCGCACAAATTCACTTGGTTGCGATGGGGGTGATTGGTCAATCGACGAGCGGCTTCTTCCAAGGCAACTGGATCGTAGGCGTCGATTTGTGCACCACGATTGGTCAGTTCATCGATAATCGTCAAAGCTGGCGCTTCACGCATATCGTCGGTACGCGGTTTGAACGACAAGCCCCACATTGCGAATCGCTTACCGGTCAGATCTTCGCCGAAATGCTTGTAGATCTTCGCGAGAAAACGATGACGTTGTTCGTAGTTGACGTTAGAGGCGGCTTCCACGACTTTCAACGGCATGTTGTTGTCGCGGGCAGTCTTGAGCAATGCTTTGACATCCTTCGGGAAGCACGATCCGCCATAACCGACACCGGGATAAAGGAACGCGGTACCAATTCGACGATCGCTGCCCATACCAATCCGCACTTTGGTCACGTCGGCACCAACTTCTTCGCAGAAATTCGCTAGTTCGTTGATGAACGAAATTTTCACGGCGAGGAACGCATTGGCGGAATATTTCGTCACTTCGGCAGATTTAACATCCATCACCATGACCGGATGACCCTGTCGTACGAATGGTGCATACAGATCCTGCATGACTTCGCGGGCACGGTCGCTGTCGGCACCGATCACTACGCGATCGGGACGTAAAAAGTCTTCTACGGCTGCGCCTTCTTTCAAGAATTCGGGATTGGATACGACGTCGAATTCGTGTTGGGTATATTTCGCGACTTCGGCGTGTACTTTCAAAGCCGTACCGACTGGTACCGTTGACTTGTCGACGATTACTTTGTAACCGTTCATCGAAGTACCGATTTCTTTTGCAACTGCGAGAACGTGTTGCAGATCGGCGGAACCGTCTTCATCCGATGGCGTTCCGACGGCGATAAAGATGACTTGCGATTCGCGGACAGCACTCGGTAGATCGGTCGAAAAAATCAAGCGTTCTTTTTTCACGGCATGTTCGACGATTTCCAGCAGACCCGGTTCGTAGATTGGGAGTTCGCCTTTCAGCAGAATATCGATTTTCGACTGGTCTTTGTCGACGCAAATGACGGTGTGACCGGTCTCGGCTAAGCATGCACCGGCAACAAGACCGACATATCCGGTACCGACAACGGCTAACTTCATATAGTTCTCCTTATTGACTCACTGGTGCGACTTATGTCGCGTAGATGATACATTACTATTTTTTCGACCCGAACGGTGCCGCGACACTTCGTGCTAAATCATCGGCAACGCGAAGGGAATCGAAGGTGCCGGCGTCGGTCCACCATCCTTTGAAGTAATCCGCTTCCAATTCCCCGAGTTGCAAGTAATAATTGTTGACATCGGTGATTTCTAATTCGTTTCGAGCCGACGGTTTCAAGGTTTTTACAATATTAAATACTTCGGAATCGTAACAATAGATCCCGGTAACTGCCCAATCGCTTTTCGGTTGCTTCGGTTTTTCTTCGATGTTCAGTACTTTGCCGTCGATAACTTCGGCAACACCGTAGCGTTGCGGATCGGGAACTTGTTTCAATAAAATGCGGGCGCCTCGACGTTGTACCGCGAAGTTCTTCACGGTATCGACAAGGCTGTCTTCGAAAATATTATCGCCTAGAATCACGACCATGCGGTCGCCGTGTACAAAGTTTTCTGCTAATCCTAACGCCTGTGCAATCCCGCCAGCTTCGTCCTGGACACGGTAAGTGAACCGGGCATTGTACTCGCGACCGGAACCCAGCAGATTAACCACAGCACCGACATGTTCGACACCGGTAACAATCATGATCTCTTCAATACCCGCTTCGACCAACTTCCAGATTGGATGAAATATCATCGGGGCGAGACCGACTGGGAGTAAATGCTTATTGGTGACTTTGGTCAGGGGAAAGAGACGGCTTCCGGTTCCGCCGGCTAGAACGATACCCTTCATGATCGAACTCCTAAACTGAAGGCGAGACTATGTGAAAACTGTTTAGCGGCAAACTTAAACAGACGTATTTGCCGTTGCTGGTTATGCCAACCAAGATTTACAAAATACGGAAAAATCACTCGGTTCGGCAAACCGGGGATGAAATCGATCAGATCTTATTTAAATCAAATGAACTGCCATATGCTGGATTATTCGAACATAAATATCGGTGAAATATTGTTCATAACCGTTCGTTGAATATGCTCGACTTCATCGAAATTGTCCAGAAAGGCATCGACCATGACCGGATCGAAGTGGTGTCCTCGTTCGTTTTTCATCAGCATCAGTGCGGCATCGTTGGAGATTGCCGGTTTATAGGGACGTTCGGTCGTCAGTGCATCGAATACGTCGGCTACTGCGCTAATTCGTGCAAATACCGGAATTTCTTCGCCGGCTAGACGATGCGGGTATCCTTTACCATCCCACCGTTCGTGGTGACTCAAAGCGATTTCCGAACCGGCTTGCAGCAATGCCGCCGATGAATTAATGAGGATCTGGGAACCGATCATCGTGTGCTGTTGAATCACTCTTCGCTCGGAATCGGTAAGTTTGCCCGGCTTCGAGAGGATTTCCTGTGGAGTACCAATCTTTCCAATATCGTGCATCGGGCTGGCGTGGAGTATGGTTTCAACGTCACCCGGCGAAAGCCCGACAGTGCGACCGATCAGCGCACTGTATTTGCTCATCCGCTGAATATGAAAGCCGGTGTTGGAATCGGAATATTCCGTCGCAATGACCAGTCGATAGATTGATTCGATATAGGCTTCGCGAACTTTCCGTTCGGCATTGACGACGTCGTCCAGCGATTTGCGGAGGGCTTGCGTTCGTTTCGTTACTACTGCTTCGAGATCGTCTTTCTTTCGGCGCAAGTCGTTGAAAGCGGATTTGACGCGGAGTTGTACGGCTGCTCGGATGCGGATCTCGGTGAAATCGAATGGCTTCAACACGATATCGTTGGCACCCATTTCGATCGCTTGCAATCGATGATCGGAACCGGTTAAACCGGTACACACAATAATCGGCAGGTCGATCCCGCTGGGATTTTCGCGGACGCGTTGAATGACTTCGTAGCCATCCATGCCGGGCATGATCAGATCGAGGAACATTAAATCGAAATCGAGGTCGATCTTGGCTAACGCTTCGATACCGTCTCTAGCAGTTTCAACTTCGTAACCCAATTGTACTAAGAATGATTCGAGCAAATCGCGCAAATTCGGTTCATCGTCAACTACTAGTATTCGTGCGGGAGTGCCATTCATATTTCACCCAATTGATTTGCTCGAGATGGAATTCGTGTTACGAGATATCCATCGTCGATGCTAAATCGTTAAATCGTTCCATTTCTTTAGGCAATTCCCGAATCGCCAATGAATACTGAATGAGGCGTTCAGGTATCGCATCGGGAAATGCTATTTTCAATAATTCCGGATCCAGTATCAAATTTTCTACCGGGATCGGTTTTTCATCGCTCGGTCGCCAACTGCAAATGCGATCGGAAAAGTGGATCAATCGTACCAGTGTTCGGTCGCCGGGGAACTGCTCAGGAGTGTGGTGGAACCGCAGAATATTTACTAACGTCTCGGAGAACCGCCAACGGGTAGCAATCAACGCCGAGATCTCCGAATGGTCGTTGCCAAGTTCTGAGCGTTCGATTTCCAAAGGATCGAGTCCTTGTTTCGCACTATCCTGAATGCGAACGAATTCTTTTGGAAAATAGTGCGAAATGATGATATGACCCAGATCGTGCAACAGTCCGGCGATGAATTCGTCGTTATTGGTTCGCTGCCCGAGATTCAATTTTTGACTGATATAACGGGCAACCAGACCGGTCATTAAGCTGTGTTTCCAAAGGATGCGACGATCGAACGAGCGATTGCCGAATTGCGCAAACGAATTGACGACACCAATGCTAGAGATAATCATGATTAATTCATTGATGCCGATCGTTAAAAAAGCCGTCTCCAGTGAATTGGTCGGATTCGATCTTCCGAAATAAGCGCTATTGGCAATCCGTAAAATCCGTGCGGCGAGTGGCGGATCTTTGTAGACAATTTTTTTTAAGGAATCGAAGCCAATATTGGGATCCTGCAACGATCCGAGGATTTCAACCAGAATTCCGGGAATAGTGGGCAGATTGGAGATTTGATCAAGACGATTGGCTGCTGATTCGGATTCAGACACGATACTTCCTTATTCCTTCAAAACACACCGATAAATAAATGCATCTTAATGAAATTAAATAAATTAATTTACTTACGCTAGTCGTCGCTACTTTTTCCCGAAAGATATTTTATTTTTATCGTATAACTAATAAATCGAAAATAAATAAAATCGTTTATTATCAGGATCTGTGTGTTGTTATTCCTCTTCGAGGATTGATTAAATTGATGTTAGGTTTCTAACGACGTGTGATTTTACAAAATACCAATTTATCAGTCAGCCGGTTGGATATTGCTTTCGATCTTAAAATACACAATTCAGTTGAAGTTTGCATCCGATTGAAGCAATTTTATAATGTTTTACAAAATCGCTACCGTTTCAATGAGAATCCGGGTCGGTTTGAAAACGATCAGTTAGCTGATGTATCCGAGTGAAATGAAGTGATGGTGGTCAATTCTAGTTCATAAATGTCGATAAAAAGCTTGTCTAGGGCGTTGGATAACAAATATATTGCGTTCATACGACTTGAGAGTGCTCGCTTCGCTTCATTGTTCCGTACTTCTTACTGCAAATTTAGTCTTTCAGTTTTTCGCTAAGTATCATTTTGTTCTTTTTAAGTCTTCGCAGAATAGGCGGTTAGTCGGTGAAAATCGATTCAATTGTATTAGTCGAACCAGACGAGAAACTACGGGAAAAATATGCACGCTCCCTCGAACATGCCGGGCGGAGCGTTAGTGCTTTCCCTACTCCCGGTACGATGTTGAAAGGAATTTCCAACCGCCATCGATTTTCGCTGCTAGTTTTAAACGATCCCCCCTCCGAGATGAGCTACACCGAAATTCTCCGGGCTTACCGGAAAAAAGTCGGTCTCCCCTCGGATGGAGCAGTCAGTTGGATTGCGATTACCGAAGACAGCGAACGCAATTCCCGCGAATTTTTGAATCTTACCGGTGCTTCTTTTCTGCTCCGGCGACCCGTATCGATGAAACTGCTGCTTGATATCATCAATTCTCTGGAATCGACCTCCGACCGAAAAACCGATCTGGCTACGGCAGACTCCTCTACCCAGGATGAACCGATCGCCTTCGATATCTCCACCAACGCAAAAAGTATTATCGATTCGATCGGCATCGGTATTCTCTCGGTGCTGGAAAACGGTCGCGTTTATTTTGTCAATCGTTCGGCAATTATCTCTCTCGGACTAGAGTCGACTGAAGTTCAGAATACTCCGCTCCACAAGCTCTTCGGAAAAGAAGCGGAAGAGTTGATTCTGAATTCCCCAATCACCAGTTTTCTACTTTCGCGCGAGCTGCATATCGAAACACCGCGCGGTCCGATGGTAATCGAATGTTCGCTGACCGAATTACGGAACGAAAATGGCTCCGTTTGCGGTCGCACGATCGTATTTCACGACCTTACGCAATTGCACCGATTGGAAGAAGCTGTGCACATGTTCAGCCGCAGTATTCTAGATTCGCTGTATTCCGGTGTCATCACCGTCGATCTGAACGGTCGTCTCGAATTCATGAATAAAGCGGCACGCGAAATTATCGGTTTGAATAACGATGTCGTGTTCGGATCGACGCTCGGTTCGCTGTTTGGCGACAATATCGCCCAAGAGATTATGCAGCATGCGAGCGAAGATAAACCGTGGCAGACATACGAATTGTCGGTGGATATCAATTATAATCGAATTCAGATCGGCTATTCGGTCACTACGCGGACCAATCGCTTGGGTCGTAAAGTCGGTACGGTGATTCATTTCCGCGATATCTCGCTGATCAAGCACATGCAGGAAGAACGCATCCGGTTGGAACAACTTGCTTCGATGGAAATTTTGGCATCTGCGCTCGCGCACGATATTCGCAATCCGCTGGCTAGTATTTCCGGCATGACGCAATTGATCGAATTGAAATTGGAGAAGGATCATCCCGCGGTCGAGATGCTGCACCGAACCAACAGTCAGGTGCATCGCTTGAATCGGCTGTTCCAGTCGTTCTTTGCCGCAATCCGGGTCAGTCGTGAACAACCCGAATTGATCTCGGTATCGGGCATACACACGCAAACATTCGAATTAATGTCGAGTAAAATCGCCGCGAAAAAGATTTCCGTGAAGTATGTCGAAACAGCGCAAGATATCAAAGTATTTGTCAATCCCGACCAGATTTTACAGACGATGTTGAATCTGCTCGTTCATGCGATCGACAGTGTCGATCAGGGTGGTGAAATCCTGATCGAAGCGGCACCGTTGGAAGGTTTGGCATTGACCGAACCGGAGCAAGTCTTTACATTGGAATCGATTCGCCAGAATTATTTAGGCGGTGGTACCGTCATCCGGTTCAACGACAACGGTCCCAAGTCGTCGCCGGAAATTCTCGCGCGCTTGTTCGACCCATTCTTCCGTGCCGAAGCAGGCGGTACCGACATCGGTTTGTTCGCCGTGCAACGCTTGATTCAGAAGAATGGCGGAGTGATTGTTCCCTATCGCAACGAGCCATGGAATCGTATTTCGTTCCTGTTACCAAGTATCCCGATCAATATTGAAGAATAGTGTTTCCGAGTCGATGATGAGTGACGAACCTGAAAATCGCAATCCCAATCCCCGAGTGACTTTCTGGAGAAAGTATCTCGAGACGTTGACCGGTTGCGAGGGGAGTACGGTTGTTTCCGCAGCCGATGCGGCAGCGACTGACAGCAAAGGGATTGGAAAAGTTTGTGCGGCATTCGGTCATCACCCGTTGTTTCCGGAAAAAGCCGATTGTGCGGTATATCTCGAAGGTGAGCAGAGTATTCTTGTGGCGATTCGCACCAATGGTGATTGGATTACCGCCAAATATAATCGACCGATCGAACTCGGTTATTTGCATTCGAAAATCGAAAAACAACTCGAAATCGAACGAAATCGCAAGCACCGTCAGTAAGGAGAATTTATGGATAGCGGCATTATTGAACATATTTCCCTGCAGGATACCCGATCGATTATTCAACAGGATGGGAAGCAGGAACTGAAAGACGTTGTCAACCGAACACACGGCACTATCCGCAGTTATCTGTATATCCTGTTTTCTCCACTGTTCGGTGGCGAGATTGCACTCGGTCCCGTGAAGATCATGATGAATTCCGACAGTCCGCAAGAGTCGATGGCGCAGCTTCAGTACCATCTGACACGACCGTGGCCGTTGAAATTCGAAGATGTGCAGAAAATTTATCGGGAAGCCTACAATTTCTATTATCGGTTTACTTGGACTCCGGTTGAAGAGACAACCAAGCTGCTGTTCGATCGCCGCGAAAACACGTTGATCAAGCGAGAATTGGCGGCAAATGCGCTGAATGTCATTTTGAAATATTTGTCGAATTGGGAACGACTGGCAGTGCCGGCATTTCGTCAAGTCGCGATGTTCTTGCAGGATTCACCGCAACTGAAACTCTCGCGACGGGAATTTCAAGTATCGATTTCGAATGCCGTCGAGAAATCGTATGCAGCGCAACCATTGAATGGAATCAAGGAAATTGTCCGCGACATTTCCACGTTGCTTGCACGCGATAAAGAGTGGGACGGAAAATTTATATCGACAGATATCGCGGAAATGTTGACCGATCGCGGATTAGGCGGTTATGTTCACGCGATCAATGTGGAAGCGAAACTTCGCGGCGAATCGTTAACCGGTGACGAATGGTTGAAAGCGATCGAGCGATTGCATCTGATGAACAAGGAAGGATTGCTGACGAAGGCTGAAGACATTGCGCAATTGGCAGAACAAGAAGTCAGCAGCTTTACCAATTTCCTGGAAGGCTTATAAAATGTGGTACTGGCGCCTCTTTCCGCCCAAATCGCTGGAATCGGTGCTTGCGACGATTACCGGAAAACCGGGAATGCGTCATGTGATGATCGTTTCGGCGGTAGGACTTCCGGTTCTTCAATGCGGATCGATGGAGCGTCAGGAACAGCTGACGGTCGCCGGACAAGCGATCCGGTACTTACGGGTATTGCGAACCGCGAGTGAGCATTCCGAGAAAGCGTTCGATCAATTCTCGGTATCGCTTCCATCGACGCAATTGCATTGTTTGGTTTATCGCGAATACCTGATTGTCTATTGCTGGAATACGGAAGTGGATCATTCCTGGAAACTGAGCCAGCAGACGGCACGTTTTTTACTACCACTCATCAAATTATGAGTTAAGGGTATGAAGAATTCTTTTTTCAATAGTTTTATTACAGCGGACGGCATCCTTGAAGTCGAGTTAATCGACCGGGATGGAATTGTGATCGAGCATTTTCCGGAATCGAAGACCGACCACTTGGGTCCGCGGCTGGCGAATTATGCCAACGATTTGCGAACCGCATTGGCGCAGATCGACGACGACAACTACCGCACGATGCTGCTGACGTTGGACGATCGAACGGTCGTGACCGTCGATGGCGGTTCGGTGCTGCTAACGGCAATAACCGAACCCAACGCCAATTACGGTCAGCTACTGGCACTTGCCGGTTCGCTTCAAACGCGATTGGATAGTATTGGCAATTATTCACGAGAGTAAGCAACTCAACCGATCTTGCAGAGGATCCGATATGGCAACCATCAATTATGCAAAACGCGAATTAGAATGTAAAATCGTTTATTACGGACCGGGGCTATGCGGTAAAACCACGAATCTTCAGACGATTCATCGAATGCTACCCGCCGATAAACGAGGCGAATTGTCTTCAGTTGCAACCCAGCAGGATCGCACGTTGTTCTTCGACTTACTTCCACTGGAAATCGGAAAAGTGAAGGGATTTTCGTTGCGCATGCAACTCTTCACCGTTCCGGGTCAGGTTTATTACAACCAGTCGCGGAAACTCGTGTTGCAGGGTGCAGACGGCATCGTTTTCGTTGCCGATTCGCAGCATGGAAAAATCGCCGAGAACAAAGAGAGTCTCGAAAATTTGATGGCGAACTTGCGCGAACTGAAAATGAATCCCGATACGATTCCACTCGTGTTTCAATTCAACAAGCGTGACATCCCAGGCGTAATTCCACTCGATATTCTTAATATCGAATTGAATTCGAAGGGATTGCCGTTTGTCGAGGCGGTAGCGCTGACCGGACAAGGGGTATTCGATACGTTGAAAGCGATCACTACCTGTGTGATTGAAGATTTCAAACGAACAATTTTCGCCGAAGTCGATGCTGCTGCAGCATCGGCACCAGCACCCGAAGTGCCGCCGACACCATCGACCACGATCGGAAAACCGAAGAGTGCACCGGCAGCCAAACCGGAAGAAAAAGCGGCAGCTCCGGCTAAGAAACCCGGCATGTTCGCATGGCTTGGTCGGTTATTCGGTAAGGGCAAGTAACCGTGATTATCCGCGACACGACCATCGACGAATCGACTCTTGTAGTCATAACCACCTGTCTCACGGTACTGATCGAAGAGGCACAAGCTTCGACGGCGCTGTTGATCGGTGAGGATGGCTATATCTATGCCCGAGTCGGTTCGAGCGAGCTGACCGATCCGATCGGATTGGCAACCCTGATCGCCGCTTCGTTCGGCGCCGCCAAGGAAACGGCGAAAGTTGCCGGCGAAACGAATTTCGAATCGACGTTCTGGAAAGGGGAAAAGAACGGAATATTTGTCGTAAAATTGACTACCGATCATCTGCTGGTTGCGATCTTCAATGAAGCAACCACATTGGGAATGGTGAAAATGTATTCGGAGAAGATTGCGCTGCAAATCGGCGAAATCATTACTGAACGAAGTCAACAGGCTGACGCCGATATCGATCCTCAGAAGGGAAAGTGGAAGGATATTGTCGACGCCATACGGGGGGGCGGTGACGAGCCGCTGGATCTTTAATGCCAAATCGACTGAGAAAAATTCCGGACCCGAACGATCAAGACGTTCCCCTCCATAAAATTATCGTCGTCGACGACGAGGAGGATATCGTACTCGCGTTGCGGGGACTATTCGACTCGATCGACGAAAATATCGAGACGCTTTATTCTACCGACCCGTTGGAAGTCGAGAGTATCATTCGGGAAAATCCTGAAGTCGAAGTAATTATCACCGATATCCGAATGCCGAATCTGTCCGGTTTGGATTTAATGGTGCGGGTGCAGCAAGAACATCCCAATATCAAATTCATCGTCATGACCGGATTCTCCAGCCCCGAGTTGCGTACCCGAAGTTACGGACTCGGCGCAGTACACTATATCGAGAAACCATTCGATTTCGAATTGCTGCGACGCGAAGTAACCAACATTCTTTCCGATAAGGATAAGAGTGGATTCGAGGGGATTGTCGGACAACTGCACATGGCGGAGGTGATTCAGCTACTCGGAATCAGCGGTCGAAAATCTACGTTGAAAGTGAATTCCGGTCGCAATGAAGGAATCATCGCAATCGACAATGGTATCATCATCCACGCGAAAACGGTTGCGAATGTCGGTGTCGATGCCTTCTACGAAATGTTTCAATGGCCCGGCGGAAAATTTACGGTCGGTCCGTATGTCCGCACCCAAAAGACGATCGGCAAGCAATGGCAAACGCTGGTCATCGATGCGGCGCGCGTATCGGACGAAGCGAGTGCTTCCGATGAATTACTCGGTGAAGACGACATCGAAAACAACGACATCGAATTCATCGAACCGGTTACCAGTATCAAGAAGACGTCGATCAACACGCCGTATCGAAAACCCGAAGTGACGACACCGCCGATCGAGACCTTTTCGGCACTCGATGAAATTGCTCCGCAGGAATTGCAGGAACCAGTTTCGGAATCCAAACGCTTCTCGTTCGCAGCGCCGTTGTCGGCGGAAACGATTCAATCGAAAACCGCGCGCCAACCGATGCCGGTTTCCGCTCCCACTCCGCCGCCGGTGCATCCGATGCCGCAACCCGCAGCTCAACCGGCACCGCAACCGGTTATGCAACCGCGTACCCCCCCGCCGGCAGTAGCGGAACGTCCGGCAAATAAACCGGAAGTACGCGAACATCGCGAGGAGATGCAGGATTTTCGAACGACCGAGCGAATTGCCGAGCTATTTGTCAAGATGCACGACCTTGCCAAGGAGAGTTGGCAGGATAAAGTCGAATCGCTTCCGATCGATAAAATTCCGATGGCGAAAATACCTCCGCGAATTGGGAGCTGGGTCGTTTTGATGATGACCGAAGATGTCGACGGCACGATCGGAAAATTGACGCATGCCTTCGATCTGCATGACGAAGAGAGCAGATCGATCCTGATGCAGTTGCGCAATCATCTGGCGAAGAAGCGGATGGTAACGAAACGGGAATGGATGGAACTCGTTCGGCGCGCGATTGCATTGGAAATCGGACTGGTTCTGGAACCATTACCGACATTGACAGCGTTCTGCAATCGATTAACGAACTATCAATCGATCGAAGCTGCATTGCACGAAATTATTACCCGCGATCAGATCGATCCGGAATTTCGGACGATTCTTTCGCAAACCATTCAGACCGGTTATTCCGATGCCAATCTCAAATCGTCTTTTATGGAATATATCGACGGAATGCCGATCAAACGCCGCTGGGAATTGGTGATCCGACAATTCCGCCGGTTGGAAGGATTCATTCTCGAGATGGGAATGCCGGAGACGCAAGTTCCGATCGAATGCGTGATGCAGATCCTGAAAGGGGTCAATGAGAAGGAAGTCGCGCAAGGGGTCGAGATCGTGGCTTATGTCGGCGTCGATCATCTAGACATACTTCAATTAGAATCAATTCGCGATAAATATCAAACTAAACATCCGAATTCGTAGTAGCGATTAGGAGGACAAATCTATGGGCGTGTCACAACAAACCGTACCTGCCGGCTGGATCGACGATTTACTGAAAGGGAGAGCGAGTCTTCCGTACCGCGAATTGACGCAATGGAACAAGTCGCCTGAGGTGCGCGACCGACTGTCGGCGAAAGCGAAAGAGTCGGTAGAAGCCGAAATCGATCGCTTGCTGACACTCCCGCAATTCGATGTTGCATTGGTCGATGCCAAAACGCGTGAAGCAGTCGTCGAAGCGATTCTCAATGCGTTCACCTTTTCGCAAAATGAATTGCAGGAAGCGGTTGGAAAGTCATTCGATCAAGTGCGTACAACCTGGTCGGACAACCCGATCGATTTGCGCGGGTTGGAAGCCGATTCGATCGATTTGGCAAAACAGGTCTTCGAACGCGCGACTGGTCTTGGTTTCAGTGGAACGACGCTGGAACCCGGTGTGATCGCCACCGTGTTGAATATGTCGGAAGTGAAAGTGCTTGCCGATGTGGTGCGGTTGGAAGAATCGCTCGGAATGAATGCGATCGGTGTCGACGATCTCGCGCTGATTATGGCGCGCTATAATGCATTGCGGAAAGATTACGTTGTCACCCGCAAGATGATTTCGGGTGGTTCGTTCCACGACCTGAGCACGACGACCGAAGAACCGCTGGAATCGGTAATGCCGGCAGCACCTGCACAGGCACCTGCACCAGCGGCACGACCGGCACCAGCGCAGACACCGCCACCGATGACAGCGAAGCCGCCAGAGCCAGCCAAGATCGATGAAGATGATGCGTTTGGATTAGGTGTTTCCACACCAACACGTCCGGTTCCGCCGCCACCGCCACCACCGCGACCGGCACCAGTGGCAACTCCGGCAGTGAAGCCACCGGCGATGACACCACCTCCAGCCATGGCTCCGAAACCGGCAGCACCCGTGCCGGAACCACCGAAACCCGCTCCGGTAGCGGCAACTCCACCACAAGCACCAACTGCTCCGGCAGCACCGGCAGCACCGAAAGTAGGCGCAGTCTTCGAACCGAAGGGGACGTGGAAAGAGACATTCCTCGATCAGACGAATCGAAAAGCGTTGATGATGGCGTTGCGAACGCGCAATGAGGCGGAGTACGATAATTGGGTAAATAAAGTGGCGCAACTGACTTCGTGGAAGTCGGCACGCGTCCACATCGACAATTATCTATTCATTTTCGGAATCGAGCGTGGTACATTCTTGTGGGATAAAGTGATGAAATCGTCGCGCCAGTTTTTTATCGACGATTAATCCGTTCTCCGGTTGGCGTGGTTTACCAATCGTTCTTATCATGCATTTGCTTGTTTCAACGGGAGGCTCATCGCAGTCTCCCGTTTTTCTTATCCGATAAAATATTTGATCGCACTAAAAAATAGCTTCGCGACGATCGTCAGTGGTACAAATGCGATGATGATTTTAAGGACGGCGTCGCGCGAATACATATTCATCGTTGCCAGATAGAGTGCCAACGTGCGCAGGACAAATTCAAGGAGCATCGCAGGCACTTCACCGATGGTTTTTTCTAATAATCCAGCGATCATTGCTGCCGGGAGATACACGACCAACGCGATGTAGACAATATGCTTGAATTCCAGTTTGTTATCCTGAACGCCCCACAGAATGGAAGCCCACACGATGCCGAGTTTGATCGCGACCGTGAGAATAATTGAGAATAATACTAGAAATGCTGAAGCCATTTGTCAAACTCGTAGAAAAATTTAAACTGTGAATTACTTCAATAAAATTATTTTCTGCGTTTGCATGAAAGCACCTACTTTCAACCTCACAAAATAGGTGCCGGAGGCAAGCGCTTTGCCGTCGAAATGGTAAGTGTACTCGCCCGGATTCTGATTGAAATCGACTAACTTTGCAACCTCGCGCCCGGTCAGATCGAATACTTTTAACTCGACTTTTGCGGTCGCTGGAATCGTGTAGTGAATCTCAGTTGTGGCGTTGAAAGGGTTCGGGTTATTCGGTTTGAGTGCGAAGGTGGTCGGAATAGATTCGGATCGGTGATCGACTACGCCGAGTGCTTGGGAACAGTCAAAGAGGTCAATAGAATAATCTCTCGTCAAGAAAATATTGTTACCAATCACAGTGGAACCATATCCGTTTGTATGATAATAACCACATCGTCTGATGCTATCGGGTCGGGTAAGATCTAATATATTTATCGTTCCCAAAAAATCGGATTGATAGAATAAGTGTGTGCTCGCTGGGATAAGAAATCTGGCATTCAGAAAAGCGTGATAGGCTGAATTATACTCCGCCAACATATAACTTCGCATCGGAACAAGATGGGTTGGATCGGAGATGTTAAATTCTCTAATAAACGCTTGAGAGTTATAGTAATTCTGGTCGGGATGATAAATGGAACTTGCCTCGCAATAATAGAGCCGGTTGCCGATCACAGCAAGATTACGAAAAACCAGCGACGTATCCGAAAATTCGCTGATAAGTTCGGGATGAATCGGATCCGTCAATCGATAACTCCGGAATTGATGCTTGTTCAATGCGAATAAATAGTGATCACTGATTTCAAGCTGATCGGTTGGTACCGGCATGGATCCAGTAATCTGTATCGATTGTGGGTTGGCAATATTTACGATTTTCATTCCAGAATCACCAGTGGCAACATATGCATAAGCGCCGTCGATTGCGATATCCTGTATTTGTGCTGGAACCTCACAATTACTCAGGTGGACCGGTGTATTGATGTTGGATAAGTTATACAACACCATCTCATGATTTATCGCAGATAAAGAATCACGATGTGCCGTTCCAAGTAGTAATGTATTGTTGAAGGATCCCAAAAATTCGATCGAATCCGATACATCGATGAGAGCATCCAAACTTGCATGAGCCGGATCAGAGATATCGGAGATGCTGATTTGGTTATTGGTGGAAGCAACGAGATAATTTCCGATGTGAGTGATCAATCGAGGTTGAAAAGAGAGTACACTCGTAGAATAGGAATTTGTTCTTGTGGGAATACTCGCGAGTCCAAGTTCGCCTTCGGCACAATAGATAGTGCTTTCGGTTACCGATAACTCACGAACAGCTCTACTCCGGTAGTATGTCGTGTCGGAGTATAAAGTCACTCCCCAACTCGATTCGATGCTGTCTGGATTTGTAATATCCAAGATCTGTACAATATTGGAAGTTCTGAAGGAACCATTGTACTGTCGTTCGGATATTTCTGCCGAAACGACAACGTTATTTCCAATGTTTGTTACTTGGTTGATGTTACTATATGAATTCAATTGCTCTCTTGAGCCTTGAGCTGGTTCATAAAAACGACCGCGCTCAACAGGATTAGTTGGATCGGAAACATCGATGCCGATCAAGATGCCGAAACAAGTATACCAAGCTGTTCCTTGACCCCCTAAATAGACGTTTGATCCGACTTTTGTGATGGATACCAAAACCCAAGTGTAGGGAAGTTCATATTCCGACATGAGCTGTATACTGTCGGGATTTGAGATATCATAAGTCCAAAGACAGCATCCAACTCCATAAAGATATCTACCTGACACCACAAAATATGCAAAATTGATACTATCCAAGCTACCCAACAATCTAAGATTCTGGGAATCTCCAACGTCGATAATTAATAGACCGTGTTCATGGATATTTAGATACAAATGATCGTTTTGAAGAGCCATGTCTATCGCAGTATCTGGTAATCGATAGGTAGTAATCAATGCAGGGTTATATGGATCGGTAAGACTGTAAATCCGGATACCATCGAAATCATTTGCAAGATAAAGTCGGTTCGATGTTAAGATAAATTTTTTTACGTCACCAATAATTGGAATCGAAGATATCTCGTGTGGGTGGTTCGGAATGGATATATCGAAAATCTTTACTTGATTATTGACTAAAGCACAGAGATAATTGCCATTGCTAGCTATTAAGTTAACCGACCTGTTATTGACTATTCGCTGAATACAACGTACGCCCGAACTATCCTGAGCCAATACCATCGAATCGAAGATCGACAAGCTTACGATCAAAATGAGGAAAGTATTAATCAAACAGAGGATTCTCTTTGGCATCGACGACTCCAATTCAAGTGTGTACATTGCCATAGATGTGGGAGATAGGAATACAGAATAAAAAATAACTGATATAGAATGAGATCACAATATGATCTCATAAAATAGTGATTGTTATTATTATCTAAATACTTAAATGGTCGCTTCTACTAACATTCTTACCGTCGTCACCGCCAACCCGACACAGGTATCCGCTGCACCATAGTACACATAGACTTCACTATCGTCTGTCGCGAAACCGTCGGCATCGACCGATTGCACGACAGCGCCACTCGGGAACACTACATTCGGTACTTGTCCAGCGAGTTCGTACAACTCGCGTGGTTCCAGAATATTGAACCGGCTGCGCCCGAGCAATTTGCTCGGGTCGTGCAGGTCGAGCAGGAAGACACCCGCCTGATAAATATTCGCACTGCCGAAATGTGTCGCCACTCCGTGATAAAGACAGAGCCAGCCGTGGCGCGTCTTAATCGGTACAGCGCCCGGTCCAATCAATTCATCCCAATAATGGAACCGCCCCTGCATGATGTGTGCGGTGCGTTGCCAGTGCAACAGATCGTCGGATTCCGAAAGACAAATCACCGTGCCGGAAGTCGGTCCGCCATCGAGCTGAAGATCGTTCGGACGATCGAGTCGCAGATATTTTCCATCGAATTTTTCCGGGAAGATCACACCATTGCGAATATCGCCGGTCGAAGCGATCCCGAGAAATTCGAAATGATCGAAATCAGCAGTTTTCGCTAACCCGAGACTGCAACCGTGATCCATATCCATGGCAAACATGACGTAGAAAGTATCGTCCAGCCGTGTAATCCGGGCATCGTAGCAATGATAGATCGTTTCGTTTACCGATTCGATGCCGTGCAGTGTAACCGCTTTCTTCGCACATTGGAAGAGGATACCATCGGAACTGCGTGCCACGACGAACGAGGTTTCTCGTCCGCGATTCTGCACGCGTAAAATGAGAATTGTTTCGCCATTCACCTGAATCGCGCCGGGATTGAAAACCGACGTTACATCGATCAAATCGGGTGGAATATTCGGAATATCGGAGCGCGTGATAATCGGATTCGCGGAGTGTCGTTTCATGATTTCGGCTCCTCGCTCCCGGGACGATCGACGAAACCGCTGTCCTGATGATTGCGGATATTCGTGCGTAACCGATGCAACATGTCTTTCAAATCGCGCATTCCACCGATCGAGAACCAGATGATGATGATAATCGATGCAATCACATTGACCGTCAGGAAGATCTTCCAGAAACTCATCCACGAGGAATCGCTCACTGTCCCGGTCAGATTGAAGAAGGTGCCGATCAGAAATGCGATCGTCCACGCAATCACCCAGCCATAGGCGATGATGTAAATCAATTTGTCGCCACGGGTGAATTCGCGCCCCATGCCGAGCATCTTCCACCCCTTCACCGGAACTTCGTCCACGACTTTCAATTCGCCCTGAATCGCATACTGACCGCGATGCAGCAATCGATCCATATCGAATGCTTTATTCTTATTCAGTAGCGAAACCACGATATAGACGATCGATGAGCAGCCCATTGCGAGACCCCAAAACTCCTGACCGTTGATCGGGAAATCCTTGTCGATCTGCTGCAGAATAATTCCGCCGACCGCAATCACCGAACCAGTGATCAGCGCGCTCCACGCCGCTGCGGTCGTGCCGCGTTTCCAGTATAATCCACCGATGATCACAGCCCCGCTACCACCGGTAAAAATCGCGCCGGTTATCGCGAAGAACAGGAAAATATATTCACTCTGATTGAAGATGATACTGAAACAGAAGATGAAAATACAGACCCCGAGGATCGCCAGTCGCAGTACACGGAGGTGTTGTTCCGGTTCGAACGCTTTCTTGCGGAACGGCATGATGACATCTTGAATGAAGATGCTACCCCACGAATGGAGATAGCTGTCGTGCGTGCCGATGGTCGCCATCAGCATCACCGTCGTGAGAGCACCCATCAATCCGAAGGGTAATAATTTCGATAGCACGAGCGGCACGGTGAGTTGTGTCTGCAGCGCTTTCGAATCGACGCCGTTCAGAATACCGGTTACACTCTGTGCGACAACCGAGAAATCTTTATTGTGCATCACGGTATAGGCTACGATCGGCACAAAGATCAACATCAACCATTTGGGAATGTCGCGCAGATTGCCAAGCACTTCGCCCATCTTCGCTTCGTGCGCGCTCTTTGCCGATGAGTTGTAGCCTTGCGTTCCTTGCCACGACATCTTTCCGTAGATCACACCGACCACGCCGATCAGGAAGTACCAAAGATTGAAATCCTTCACCTTGCTCGTATGGTAGGGATTGATCAGCGATGCATCCGGTGGTGCCGCGGTCAGTCCGATGAAAATTTGATTCCAGTCAATGGTAGTCAGGAAGTAGATCACGATAATGATGAACACCGTATTGACGAAAATGCCCTGGATAAATTCGGTGATGATGACGGCAATCTGTCCACCAGCAAAGAGAAAATAGATTGCAATCGCCAGAAAGATCGCCATCACTGCGGGAAACATCGGAATCGCCAACCCCAGCAGCGTAAACGTTTGCGGCAAGCCACAGAAGTAGATAAAGAATCGTGCTCCAACCGCGGGAAAGATGCCGAAATTAACAATTCCCGAAGTGAATGCGAGTAGTCCGGCAAAGATCCGGAAATTCCGGCTATAGCGAATTTCGAAAAATTGCGCCATCGTCAATGCGCGCGTCTGCCGGAAGCGATAAATCACCCACCCCGATACCGTGATGATGAGCAATACGACGCCCATGGTGAATTCCCACCAGCGGAGTGAGAACCCCGCGATGTAATTCATCTCCCACATACCGACGATCGTGATCGATCCGAGCGCCGACATCCCTTGCGAGACACTGATCAGATACCGCCCCGCCGAACGACCCGCCGACAAAAAATCGGCAACGCTGCGCATATACCGCTTGCTGATATTGACTACCGCTATTAATCCCGTAATCGAGATAATGACGATGAGCCAGTCGAAGAAATTGAGATTCATGTTGTTCCTAATCGAAAACTTAGTATTCGAATTTCGTTACGAAACAGGGTAAAACCACTTCTGCCAACACCGGGAGATGATCCGACGGAAAATGCAGATTGTCTTTAAAATCGGTCAATGTGCCGTGGGACTTCACTGCAATTCCGGGTGAAACAAAAATGAAATCGATGCGTTCTTTGTTGTAGTTCTTTATTACATCGAACCCGCAGAATGTTGCGAGTGGTCCGTGATGACCGGTAGCCGAAAGCGATTTGGAATCGATCAGGTAGCGCGAATCATTCAGATCGGTACGAACGAGTGTGATGTAGCTTGAGTCGGTATCGCACGAATTGAAATCGCCTGAAAGCATGACCGGCATCCTGTCGGAAGTGAGTGAGGTAATCTTGGACCGAATCAATTTCGCACTATTTTCGCGCGCGACGCCACCGATATGATCGAAGTGCGTATTGACATACAGAAAAGTAGTATTCGATTTCCGATCATGAAGTTTCGCCCAGGTGGCAATTCGAATACACGCGGCATCCCACCCTTTCGACGGTACGTCCGGCGTTGGCGAGAGCCAGAAGTTTCCGTGATCGATCAATTCGAATCGATGCTTGTTAAAGAAGATCGCGCTGTATTCACCAGCAGTCTTGCCGTCGTCGCGACCGACACCGCACCAGTCGAAATCGGGAAGTGAATCGGAGAGATATTTTACCTGATGCGAAAGCCCTTCCTGAATTCCGATGAGATCGACTTTGTAGAATCGAAAAGTGGAGAGAATAAATTCCTTCCGAAATTTCCAGTTGTCCTGACCGTCATCCGGATTGTCGTACCGGAGATTGTAAGTCATTACCCGAATCGGCGCTGAGCGATCGGGTCGTGCCATCGCGATATTCACTGCGATCAACATGCACCAAGCAAGCATGGCAAAGCGTAATTTTCTCATCGTTCACCCGGCTCTGTGTGTGATTCAATTTTTTTTATCGGAAGCGATCGCGAATAGCATTCGGGATGTGGATTGGCATCCATTTCAAATGACAACGTCGCACCATCTAGCAGATCGCGATGGGTGATCATAGGAATTGTCAACGGCTTGCCATTCAATGTCACCGACTTCACATATATATTCTTTTCCGATCCATTCTTCACATCAACGGTAAAGGTTTTACCCGAACCCAACTTCATTTCAATTTTATCGAACAACGGCGAACCGAGTTGATAGGATCCATCTGCCGGATTGACGGGATAGAAGCCGAGCGCACTGAGTACGAACCATGCCGACATCTGCCCGCAATCCTCGTTGCCGCACAAACCATCCGGTTTGTTGGAATAGAACTCGCGCATGATTCGACGGACTATTTCCTGGGTCTTCCACGGCTGATCGACAAAGTCATACAGATAACTGACATGATGACTTGGCTCGTTGCCGTGTGCATACATCCCGATCAGACCGCTTACGTCCGGTGGCGATCCCGTTCCCGTTAGATCGGAACTCTGACCGAACAGCGAGTCGAGTTTGATACTGGTCGCTATCTTCCCGCCCATCGTTTGAATTAATCCGGGGATATCGTGCTGCACCGACCAAGTCCATTGCCACGAGTTACCTTCGGTGTATTCCGGCTGCAGTGAAGTCGAATTGCGGGGATTGAACGGTGTCACCCAACTACCATCGTAATTTTTACCGCGCATGAATCCTGACGAAGCATCGTACAGGTTCTTCCAATATTCCGACCGTTTCGTGAATAGTTTATATTCGTCGGTTTTTCCGAGTTCTTTCGCGATCCGCGCAATGCACCAGTCGTCGAATGCATATTCCAATGTCTTCGAGACCGATTCGCGCTCCTTGTCGGCGGGAACATATTCCAAGGGTCGAATCGGCTTAACTGTACATGGCATTTCCCAAGTCGCACCGCCGCTGAGCACCGATAACTGTACCGTCTTTGCACTGTCTTCGATCGCAATCGGAATGTCGACAACATTCAATCCGGGTTGAAGATTCAGTTGTTTGAGTTCTTTTCCGTCGATCGAAACGACTGCCGGTATTGGTTCGGAGGTGTGTTCGATCATCAGTTGAGCAAATTGGTAATTCGTGCTATGTTCCCGCGCAAACGCGTATTGCTGTTCGACCCGATTACCGGAACTGTTGGCATATTCGAACGTCATATACCAGTCGTAGCTGTCTCCCTTTTCACCAATCACTTTCAGCGAAACCGGTTCGCCGGGCTTCAACAACGCAGTCGGTATCCGCAGAAACATATTGCCGAATTGATCGTCGAAAACATCCTTGACCGTCGGTACGAAGAATAATTCTGCGCTATTGGTGTGTTTCAACTGACACACTTTATCGCTGGTGTCGCGACCGGTGGAGTAAGTGAACCATTTTTGATCGTTGACGTACAGATCGAACAGGTGCGAACCCTTGCTGACGGAGCGACCCGCGAGCCACATAAAAGTCGCATACGGGGCGCGGTAGTCGGTCGGAAGTGACTCCGTCTGCCATTCGATCGTCATCTTACCGGTTGTAGAGCGAACCAGTAGTGCTCGTTTCACATATGGGTAGGCAGAATGATAATCGATCTTCTCGCCTGAAACTGAGGAGGAGTATCCTTGTAAATAATTTCCATTCGTTCCCCGCAATGTCGTGGAATAATCGAATTTCGAATCGATATCTTTCGCGTGAAGTTGAACAAGCTTCTGTTCGATCGACTCCGGACGGGCGAGATTGTAATACTCGAGTCCCTTATGATTTGCCAGCGCACTGACCTTCATCGCTTCGTAAGCGCGGTTGATATCGAATCCTTTGATCCCCTTCAGATAGGCGTCGGTAATGACCGGTATCGAGTGATATCCGATCATGCACTGAGTTTCGTAACCTTGTAGCGGCCAGACTGGGAGATAGCCATACTCCGATTGAAAATTGATCATCGCATTGATCATTTGCGGTACGCGATCCGGATGCATCATCGTGAATAACGGATGTTCCGCGCGATAAGTATCCCACAGCGAGAAGGTGCTGTAGTTCTCAAAACCACTGGTCGTGTGCACCTTGCCGTCACCGCCGCGATATTGACCATTCACATCGCTGAATAGCGTCGGTGCGCACATCGTATGATACAGTGCCGTGTAGAATGTCTCGCGATTGGCACTACTGCTTCCCGAAACCTTGATCTTGGATAACTCTTTGTCCCACGCCTCATAACTGGCAACGCGAATCGAATCGAATGCCCAATTCGGAATTTCAAAATCGAGATTCTTCTTTGCATTTTCCGCCGAGACTGCCGAAATTCCGACCTTCACCATGATTTTTTCATTCGCTGCAGTTTTGAATAGCAGCATCGCTTTCGCAGTTTTGCCTTTCACATCGCTTTTTGTATTCGACCATGCCCCTTCTTTGACGAATTTTGCCGAGGTGAACGGTTTCGAGAATTCGGCATAGAAATAAAGATCCTGTTCCCATGCCCAACCCGACGAGAGGCGCCGACCGGAAATTTGCTTTGGTCCTTCGATTTTGAATGACGATTCGAGGGGTGTATCTCCTTGTCCGTAACCGCCATCAATCACGATGCACGACGATTCGCATTTCGGAAAGGTATACCGATGAAATCCCGCACGCTTGGTGGTCGTCAATTCGACCGTCATATACTGCGAGGGTAATGTGATCCAGTAGTAGCCCGGGAAAGCGTGTTCATCTTTATGTTTGTAGGGTAGTTTTGTCTGTACATCCGGCTTCGGTAATCCGAGTAGCGGAAGAAAAAGAAAATCGCCGAGATCCTCGCAACCGGTACCGGAAAGCTGGGTATGGCTGAATCCGACCAGCAGCGAATCGGAATAGTGATAGCCGGAACAATAGTCCCAACCGCGCTTACCGCCATTCGGACTAAGTTGCACCATACCGAACGGTACCGTTGCACCGGGATAGGTATGACCGTGTCCATCCGTACCAATGAACGGATTGACAAACTCCACTGGGCGCTTGATTGCTGGCTTCGCGTCTACTTTCGCCGGTGCAGTTGCCGGTTTCTTCGCTGGCTCGGGTGCTTTGACAGCTTTACCTGTTTCAACCGGTTTCGTATTCTTGGGTGGTTCCATAGGTTTGACCGTCTTCTGAGGATCGGTGGTTGCCGGTTTCGGATCGACTTTGGCTTTCGGTGGATCGGCGGCAACCGCTGCCAGAACGACGATTACAAGGCACGCGAATAGTAGCACCAACCACGGATAGATTTTTTTATGATGTGACATTTTAACTCCAACCCAAGAAAAAAACAGGGGCGGACATTTACCTCATGCCCGCCCGAATCGTCTAATAATGTTATGCCGCTACAGTTGGATGATGCGACCCTTTAACTGCGTAGTAGATGATATAGAGATAACAGATCGCCGGTAGGAAGAACGCCAACTGAATCCCGATCGTATCGGCAAGAAATCCTTGAATCTGCGGAATGACGGCACCACCGAAAATCGCCATGACCAACACGCTGGAACCCTGACTGGTCAGGACGCCGAGGTCTTCAATCCCGAGCGTGAAAATGATCGGGAACATCACTGAATTAAAGAATCCGACTGCGAGGATCGTCCACATCGCCGGTGTTCCAGTCAGGAAGATGGTGGCAAAAACTAAGATTGCCGCACAACTGGCTGCAACTGCCAGTACCGACCGTGATTTCAGTTTCTGTAACAGGGCTGATCCGATAAATCGACCCACCATCGCCGCACCCCAATAGAAGGAAACATATTTCGCGGCTTCGGCTGGAGCCAATCCGCCAATTTCACGCTGCCCGAAGAAATTCACCAGAAAACTGCCGATCGATACTTCCGCACCCACATAGAGGAAAATACCCAGAGCAGCTAATTTCAGATGGCGATACTTTAACGCATCGGACAATTTTACTTTTTTGGTGTCGTGACTCTCGACGGTAGCAATCACCGGCAGCTTGAACAACTTCATCACGACGGCGAGCAAAAAGAGGGTCGCAGCCAGTCCGAGATACGGCATCTGAACGCTGGAAGCTTGTGCAATTTTCGCAGCGTGCTGTTCTGCCGCGGGAAGTGCGCCAATCTGATCGGCTGTCAATGCCGTTCCGAGAATCAGCATTCCGCCGATGTAGGGAGCAGTGGTGTGACCGAAGGAATTCACCGCTTGCGCGAGATTCAATCGACTGGAAGCAGTTTCCGGTTTACCGAGTACCGAGGCATATGGATTCGCTGCCACTTGCAGCAGCGTAATACCGGTCGCGAGAATAAACAGACCGAGCAGGAACAACGGATACGAGAGCAGTCCGGCTGCCGGATAAAATAGCAGTGCTCCGAGACCACTGGTGCAAAGACCGATCACCACACCCAACTGGTAACCGACGCGCGCAATCACTTTTCCTGCGGGAATCGACATCAGCAGATAGGCGCCGAAAAACGTGAATTGAATCAGCATCGTCTTGGTATAATTCATATCGAAGACGGCTTTGAGATGCGGCACCAGAATGTCGTTCAGGCAGGTGAGAAAGCCCCACATGAAAAACATGATGGTGATGATGGCAAAGGCGGATTTGTAACCTTTCTGCTCCATGATTGCTCCATGTCGTTACGAAAAGAAGTGAATGAAATCGTTGTTACTTTTTAACCGGTTCGACGGTAAAGTGCGAATCTTGATTGATACTTGCCTGCATCGGATTACCTTGCCGATCGGTGCACGGCATTGTAATAATGTACTGATCCTTTGTCGCATTGGTTTTCAACGTCAGTTCCGAATCGTGAGATGGATACTCCTGAATTGGTGTCTTTGAATTGCGATTAATTGGTTGATTCGAAAAAGAGTGTAAAATCGACGATTCAGACCTTGACAATTGCTTTAGCTGATCGGCATAAACTTTGTTTTCTTTCTGATATTCAACCTGAGCATAATAAAACAAATGCAATGTTGCGCGTTCGCTGCTATACCAGTCCTCTATCCGTAATTTGGTCCCGACCGGCTTGGTCGAGAATTGAACAATCCCCCACATTTCCGGCAGATGCATATTGATCTTGCGCTGAGCACTCCAGACCCAATTGTCTTCCGCTCGATTGGCAACTTTCACGTATTTGCCATCGACGATATTCGTGGTCCATTCGACACGTGAAAAGTTGATGTGCCATTGCTGACCGTCGATTGGTGCTTTGTCGGTATGTGAAATTCTTGACAGCGATTTCCACGGCATTGCAATCTCTACCATCCAACCGACGTCGTTATCCGACGGATCGTTGATCGTACCGATAATTTTCACTGCCGTCTTAATTCCGGATATATCCCAGCTATTGTCCGCCTGACCGTTATCTTTGTACGGTTTCGGTAGAAACAAATCCCAACCGGTATTCAGTGCATTGATCTCGAATTCGCCATATTCAAAATTGTCGCCGTCAGGATCCATAAATACTTCGAAATCGTTATCGCGGAAAATCACTTCGTCGCGCTTCGTGATGGTTCCCCAGACATGCGGCTCCTGAAGCATTGCAGCGATATAGAAATATTGATCGTCCCACCGCATCTTGATATTGGTTTGAAAACGCGGTAACGGTTTCGCTTTCCCCTCGATATCGATGAAGGCGCGACTCCACGGTGTTTCCTTCCAAGTGGGTTCGGAAAGATCGCCATCGATCACGATCGGTGAATCAGTTTTATAACAGGGATAGGTTTGCATTTCGTCGAGCGATGCTAAGTGTGTCTGCTCAAGATCGAAATTCGGTTGAGCGAAAGCCATCGCGGCAAACGATATTGCAATCGGGAGATACCACAGTTTCATTTCAACCTCAATCGGATGAACATTATTTATCCAACTCTTTCCATGCCAGTGCCGCTGCGCCGAGGATCGCGACATTCTCCTCCTTCAGCAGCGATGGCAGTAGTTTCACTTTATTCTTGAAGATGTTGAGCATATTCTCTTCCATATAGCGCTGCGTCGGTTCGAAGATCAACTTCCCGGATTTCGCCAGACCGCCGAACAGGAAAATAGCTTCCGGACTGGTATGTGCCACACTATCCGCCAGTTTCAAGCCGAGAATTTTTCCGGTGATATCGAACGCTTCCAGTGCCAGTTCATCGCCTGCTGTTGCCGCAGTCGCAATATCGGCAGCGGTGATTTCGTCGAAGCTCTTGCCGCGAAAACTCGATTTGGTGTTTCGCTGACCCATCAATTCGAACAGCGTTCTTTTGATACCACCTGCCGAAGTATAGGTCTCCAGACACCCTTTTCGTCCGCAACCGCAGTCGCGTCCGTTCGGGTCGTAAATCGTATGACCGATTTCACCGGCAAAGCCGTCGTGTCCATATACAAGCTCGCCATTGACTACGATCCCGCTGCCGACACCGGTTCCGAGCGTAATAATGATGAAATCGCGCATCCCCTTTGCACCGCCGAAGATCATCTCGCCAATGGCGGCGGCGTTCGCATCATTCGTTAAGACACTTTTGACACCGAACCGTTTACCGAATAAATCAGCTAGTGGAATGATCCCTTTCCAGTGGAGATTCGGAGCGAATTCGATCGTACCGCGGTAATAATTTCCATTCGGAGCGCCGATGCCGATCCCAGCCAATTTCCATTCAGGATTATTGTGGAGCAATTCGCGGATCGCTTGCTCGCCCGCTGCGACAAATTGGTCTACTTCCGCAAAAGCCGCAGTCGGTATGACACTGGACGAAAGACAATTTCCCGAACGATCGACAATGCCGATGGCACTGTTGGTTCCACCGATATCGAGACCAGCGACAACTTCATTCATGCGTATACTCCCGGAAAAAGTAACAAATTCGATGATTGTGGTAGCGTCGGTAACAAGCTGGAGAAAGCGGGGGTAGCAATCACTTCACCGCACGGATCGAGCGGTGGTGGGTCGAAAGGATGCAGCATTTGTGATGGCATAGAAACCGGAATAGGTAGTAAGGGATTTACGGCTTTCAGAACGCCACTAACGTGCTAAATGTAGGGGTGAGGAAGCTCCGATGCAATCGAATCGGCTCGATATTCAGGGTTATCGAGTATCTCTTGAAAATTAGTTGTTATCGGTAGCAGGGGCGGATCCCCGTATCCGCCCGCAGGTAGCTTTTGTAGGTACAGACACTCTTGTCTGTACATGTTTGGTCAAGCCGATAACCGAGTCTAATTTTCAAGAGTCACCATTTCAGCCTAAACAAAGTCGTTGCAAGGCAATGGTATCATGATAATAAAAACACTCGACCCGTGATCGGATCGAGTGTCGTCAAAAGTACTTGAAATGCCTTACTTCACGAGTACCATTTTCCGTGTCTGCGTGAAGTTTCCTGCCTGTAACCGGTAGAAGTAAACCCCGGCAGCAACCTTCGAACCATCGAATCGGTAGCGGTGCTCGCCGGGAGTTAACGAACGGTTTACCAGCGTTTGTACCGGTTGTCCGAGAATATCGAAGACTACGAGTCGAACTTCATTCGTCTGATTTAACTGGAACCGAATTTCGGTTTCGGGATTGAATGGGTTGGGATAATTCTGCAACAATTTCGTCGTGGTCGGGAGCGCTACTGGATCGTCGCCGACGGCATTGCCATCGAGATTCATGGTCATCGGGATCACATACGGTGTGTTGTCGGCAAATCCCGCAATCGTTACCGAACCATTCAAAACATTATTGAGGGCAAACCCGTGTGAATCCCACAAAATCGATAAATACTGAATTCCACCCGCCGGTACCGAGAGTGTCGTAGTGCTCGGTGTTCCCCAAGCATGCATATTCGAGAATCGAATGATGTGCGGAGTCGTAATCTGCTGATGTTGATAAATATTGAATACCGGCGTGGCACCGGGACCTTGCAGACCGATCGTTTGATCTGCACGTCCCACCGACAATTGGGAATAGACGTAATCAATAGTTCCGTTGGGATAAATGATCAATTCGAAGGTCAATCGCGCTGTGGTATCGCGTGCCACCCAGCAATTTTTCCATTCGAAGATCGCCCGATGATTGATCGTGTCGGAGTAGTAGATATTGCCACCTTCTGGAACAATGACATGATCCCAATAAACCGGTACAAATGCGCCGAATTCGAAATAGGGGAGGACTCGATTCATGTGCGATCCGATCCCATCGGGATCGCTGAATGAGACCCACCCGTTCGTGCACATATAGGCAGTCGTAAATTGTTCTCCGTAAAATGGAAATGTGAAGGGTAAATTGATCACGTCGGAAACATTATCGTCGCCCCATTCCATCCAATCGCCTTCTTCGCTGATTTCGACCCAGCGGTATGTCGGTCCACCCGGATCGCCATTCTCAAGATATCCGTACCCTTCAATTCCCAGAGTTGGCGTCAGGGTTCCGGTAAATGCCGATCCCCCGCTATTGCTGAGTGAAACGCTCTGACGGAAAGTATCAGCCGGAAAGAGGTGGATAATATTCGGCGAAGGCGAGAAACTCAGATGTGACGGTGAGACGATACCAAATTCACTATTGGAAGTGTCGCCAACCCCGACAAATGCATTGGAAGAGATCCGTACGCGACCACTGGTCGTACTGGGACCTGAGACAGTCCACCCATAAACACCGGAGTTTACATCGATTGAATCGACGATCGTCTCCCAATTTCCCGAGGGATATTCCCGATTCAATTCAATCTTTGCCGTTCCGATCATCGGCGGGTGATTCCATAGTATCAGTTGCTCTGTCGTTTCCGTCCAGAGTTCGCCACCGTTCGGAACCGAAAGATCGAGAAACGGTTGCGGCATCATCATCGTGATCGATTTCAATGACGTGTCGCCGTCAGTCGAATTGGTCGAGAGAATTCTAAACCGGGCATTGTTTGTCGCAGTGCCGGTTACCGTCCAGAGTTCGAATCCATCGTTCGGAGTTCCCGTCAGGATCGGTTCCCAAGTGCCGGAGGGATAGTTACGATCGATTTCGATATTGATGGTTCCCAGCGTTGGTCGACCACTCCAAAGAATTTGAGCGGGATATCCAATCAACAGCGAATCGGTCGATGTCGGTGCGATCAAGTGCAGCATCGAATCGGCATAACAAGTTGTGAACTTAATTGCGCGATTTACATTCGTTCCATTTGCGAGCGTCGAACTACCGGTAGAGAACCGACCGTAATACGAATATTCCAGCGCATTCCGGTAATTCGCATCGGCAATCCCGATGGTGCCGTAATTCGGTTCCAGCGGATCGAATTCATTGACATTATTCAGCGTCTTGTATTGATACACGATCGGTGCATCGTTGGTCGGTGTTCGCCAGTATTGCTGATCGTACAGAATCATCTGGAATTCATTGGGATCCAAATCGGCAGTATTCGTGCGTGCCCACCACGTCAGAATTAAGCGATGGTTGGCATTGTCGTAATAGTAGTAAACACCTTGATGCTGAGTCGTATCGAAACTCAGATCGTCCCACATGATTGCAAGAATATTGCGCGGACCTTCATTTGCCGGAAGCCGCCAGTTGCGGAAATTGTTATATAACGGTTGATTGCCGAATGCCGCCCAGCCATTGGAGCAGACAGAAAGTGTATCGTATCGGATTCCGTAAAACTGGATTGTGAATGGCAACCGGATAACGAGTGATGTATCGTGTTCCACTTGGATATCGGGAATATTCAATCGCGTGCCACTGCCACCAAGGTCGGGACGGAGTTCGACCCACTGATAGGTTGGCATCTGGTTGTATTCGGTATCGGTATCGTCGAACACACGATAACCGTAACCGTCGGGACCAGTCGGATCGACTGTTCGAACCGTTCCAATTGTCTTGGTAAAAAATAAGGTGTCGCGAACAGCACCATTCGCAAGAACGATTTGAAAACTCGCCTGAGTGCCGGGTACTGCGGCACTGCTTGCACTAACCGTCCAAGTGACTCCACCAAGATTGGAAAAGATTCCATTAGAAGGAATTGAGGAAAAACTTGCAGTCGCACTTCCCACCGTTACAAATCGATTGAGTGAGGTTAGTGTCGCTGTGGTCGGAGTCGAGAGAGCCAATCCACCATTATTTTTCAGTGTCACCGCTAGTTGAGCTGTCGCACCGGGATTGAGTCTAGCCGAGCCGATTGTCGTATCGGAAACAAACGCCGATGCCAATGATCTGATCAGCAACGGTACGGTTAACGAGAGCGACCCTTCCGTTGAATTCACATTCAGTCGGAGCGGTATAATCTCATTGTCATGCAAGGCTGGATGCATCTGTACGCGCAGCGAGCCGGTGTTGACGATCGATGCGCCGCTCGCCAGATCCTGCCAGCTCGCAGTATTGGAGACTACCGCGATCCGCGAGTCGAGCGAGAGCAGTGTACCGCTTATGCCCGTCACCGATGTCGCGCTGACATTGGTTAGTCGGATTTGCAATTCGACCGTTTCACCGGGATTTGCTTGGGTATCGCTGTTACCGATAATTCCACCGCCCGGAGTATCGTTTACGGTGACACTCGATAACGCCAAATCAGCAGTCGCTTGCGCGATCACTACGGTATCGAGGAACGCTTTGTAATTCAGACCCGATTCACCCGAAGTAACCGAGACATACATATTTCCGGCAGTCGCGTTGGTCAAAGTGAGTAGTGCATTGCCCAATTCATCGGTTCGAACCGAAGTATAGGTCTCATTCACGCCGCTACCGTTTCGCTTCCATGCCGTCACTAATGCATTCGGTGCCGGATTGCCGCGCACTGTGACCGATACGCCAAACCGATTGTCGCCGATGCCAAGTTGTTGCGGCATCACTGCCAAAAGCGTGCGCGGAGCGGCAGTCCACATGATTGTGGAAGCGTCGCCCATGATATTGTTCCAACTCGAAAAACTATCGACGACTGCTGGTGAATAGGCTGAGAAATTACGCCAGAGTTGGTACTTGCCTGCCAGATACATTTCCGAGGGGTGAATTGCGTTGTTGATACCGAGTGCTTGAAAACCACCGGTGATCACGCAGTTGTTCGGCGAGGGGTGAGTGTGACTTGTTTCGGTAGCCATCGCGGCAATTGCGCCTTTCGGTTGCGATGGTGTTCCCAGTCGTGTCAGTGCCTCATGTACACCAGTGACGGTTTCACCATACCACGCTCCGCTCTCGCAAGTCAAATTGAATGCGACGAACGGCTTGCCGACATTATTCAAATTCTGAAAATCGGCTGGCAGAATTTCGCCAATCCATGCCGGACGATGCGCCCAGAAGGTCGCTCCGGGCGATAACCGGGTACTGATCAATCCGGCATCGACCCGACCGTTGTGTTCGTCATACGGGACAGTATTGATCCCACGCTGATTCATCATCGAAATACAAAATCGGATTGCCGGAGGAATAGAATACACATCGTGTGAATACCCCGCATAACCCCACCCTTTCGTGAACCACGTAGTATCGGTGGTTGGCGGGGTCTTTTCGTAAATGACCGAGCGATTCACCATCGTTTGCAATTCGGTCATCTGCGAAAACGAGAAGCGGGAAACACAAACATCGGCGAGTCGGTCGTTGCCGACAATTTCCATATACGGGTGATCGGACCACTCGGTGTATTGAAAATACGAGGGGAGCATCGTGCCGGTAGTACCGCCTTCACCGACTAGTATCACATACTCCAATGGTGGATTGTAGGATGCATAAGCGGTGGCAATAATTTGATGAATCTGATCGGCAGTGGCATTCGCATCTACCGTTACAAGTTGAGTCGGGTGTCCACTCAATTTCTTCCATTCAATCAAATAATTCAGTGCTGTCGTTACTGTAGTTTGATTGCGCGCAATCATCAGAATTTGACCGGGAGTGGCTTGTTGATTGATTTCAGTCAACTCATCGGCACCGATGATGTTCCGGTACAGCGAGGCAAAACTGGGTGCCGGTCGAGGTAAAGAAGTCAATTCGTTAATGCCCTGCCCACCACTAGGAATGATTTCAACATTCACTTCGGTATAGATCCGAAGTTTTCTGGTTACAGGATTGTACTGAACTGGTGAATACGCCAACGGCGCTACACGCGCATCGCGCATGATTGCCGGAGGACAGATTTCGACGATGTTTTCCGGAAACCACTGGTCGGTTCGATAAATTTTTTCATCGGTTACAAACGGTACTTTGTCCAGAGTCATCGGTTGCTGCGGCAGCACATCGATATTGTTGAATTCTTCAAATTTCGACGAGACGATCTTTACTTCGATATTTCCTTTATTGGGGAGGAGGATACTTCGAACGACCAGTGGTAACGATGGTTTGCCAATTTCCCATCGTTTCGTTTCACCATCGATTGAGAGCAACGTCCATGCGCTTCCGTTCGCTTGAACAAGTTCTCGCTTCAGCACTGGGCGTTCGAATCGAAAGGCGTACTGTCCGTTATCCAGCGTCCGATAGGTCAACGGCATCTCTTCGGCAGAGGGTATCCCGATGATTGCATCGTCATTAGCAGTCCAATCGCGAACTGCAAACGACTGTAGTGGAAAGCACACTGCCACCACCAGCAAAAGATATAGCAAGCTCGGCAAAGCAAATGCTCGTAAATCAAATTTGAAAGTGCTCACTTTCGCCTCTCGCAATCGAAAATATGACACAATTTATCGGTCGGTACGACCGGATGATTCGAGGTACGATGTTTTCAGATCGTATCCGGGTTGCCCGGGAAGAATGACTTGAACCAATGTCTCTTGTCCGGGACTGATAGTAGGAAGCGAAAAAATCAGGTTTCCATTGTCGATTTTCGTGTAGCATCGTTGATTGTCGGCTACGACATGGATCTCTTTCAGTGGGAAGGTAGCTGGTGGTGAAACGACTAACGATGCACCATTCACCGTTTCGGTGCCGTAGTTTTTCACAAGGACCGTGAAGGCGCTGTCGGATTGGGTCGATTGAACATTCAGATACGCCCGTTTCAGAATCCAGGTCGAGATATCGACGAGTGGTGCAATCCAGTGATCTTCCTTGGTGATCTTTGCGAATAAATTGTCGATCGACGGCATGAATTCTTTTTTCGCTAGGTACTGACTGTGGTAATTGAATTTATATAATCCACCGCAATCGTCGATCAGGTCATAGTCGGTAAGGCACATCTCGACAATCTGATTGTTGTCCAGCAGTCCGAATCGGACCATCAAATCGTAGTCATCCAACTCGCATTTGGGATAGACTACTACATACCCCGCAGTGGTATCTTCGGCGAAATAGGGCACGAGTCGGGGATAGTACCGATCGGGATCCTCGTCGGCGGCTACGTAAATCAGACCGCAGTCCTTAGCGGCACGAAGAGTATTCGCATCGTATGAAATCGTCGGAGGGCGGAGACCCTTCGGACGCGGTCCAAATCGTTCGACGAAATCTTGTACGGTGGTGATGCGCTGTTTTTGCAGTTCGAATGGTTGACCGCCAAACGCGTCGTGAACATCGCCGTGAATACCAAGTTCGGCTCCGGTCTCGCGCATCGCGACGATCACTTCGGGAAATTTATCGCCGACATCCATTAGGATATTGAAAGTCGAGCGAATTTTATATTTTTTGAGTACCGGCATCAAATTCATGACTTTCTCGAATTGATCTTCGATATCGCCGTGAATCAGAATCGCCGTCTTTTTTCCATCGGGCCAAGGAGCGATACTCGCGTTGGCGCGACCGGCTAACCAATAGAGCAGATCACGATTGAGAATCTGTACAAACCGTTTATTCGCTTCGTCGTCGTAAAAATCTTGTAGATCGCCGCCATACCAGACGACCCGACCATTCTTATACGATCGTGCTGCCATTCCGATTAACCGCGGTATCGAGAGCGGATCGGATTCGGTGTATTCGTCTTCCGCCCAATAGCCAATCGGCTGGCTATTATTCAATGATTTCAGGTAGAGTACTTTTTTCGTGGGTGAAAAACCCAGCATCAAACCAGGTGCCAAATTCAGTGTGCCGGGAGCGCCAAAACGAATCCGCAACGCGGCAGGGACATGACGAACCATCTCGGTGCGCGCCGGTTCGTCGCCAATCATTTTCGAAATATAGTCGTAATCGGTGAATTTGCGATTCCGGTCGTAGCAGGATACTTCACCAGCTAGCAGCAGACCACCACCCTTGGCTGTAAAATCGGACAATATCTTCGCTTGCCGTTTCGAAAGAAATGCGGTGTTATTCGCAACGATAACATTGTAATCGCGTGCTAATTTATCGAAGTTGGTTTCGGTCGTAAAATCGAATTCGAAAACACTATCGACGGTTGCTTCGGGACGGTAATTATGAAATGGATTCGGTCCGTGAATGCGATTAGTACCCATTTCGTACCAGTCGGATTCGGCAGGTGAAATTACCAATACCCGAATCGGATCGGGACGGGGAAGCAACGAGGTAAAGGCATATCCATTCGATACCAGGAGGATCGTGATCAGACTGAAAAGAAATTTATGGATATGTTTCAAAATGAAATCCCCGATTATGTAATATTACCAACTAGTATTGAGCGTTACGGTAAATCCTTGCGACGTGTACTTGCCGGTTTCGTGTTGAGTTGCAATCGCGTTGTAACTTCCCCCGATCGAAATCCACTCTTTCAATTTATACTCAAGCTCTGCTTCCACGGTTCGCTCGGTAGAATTGGTGTGAAATACTTTTGTGACAATTCCCTTAGCGGAAAAGTCCAATTTGGTCGATGACCGTTTTATCTGAGCCCATCCGCCGAACGTGTCGTAAATTTTCGATGACCAATAGAGCTGCGAAGGATTGGTGAACCGCAAGCTTTCCCGGCGCGCACCCACCGTTAGATAGGGATTCAGACGATAACCCAATTCACCCCACGACCAATCCCGGTGATTGTTATCCGAGATATCGGTGTAGGTATAATCCCCTTCCAATCCAAACCGCCAGTAAGAAAACAGTCCATGGACACCGCCCACGACCGAGCTGAGCCCTTTTGACATACTTCGCAAGGAATCTTCACTGCCAATATCGAAGATCGCGTCCTGTTTCGAACCCGATACACGTAATTCGGCGTTAGAACCCAATTTGTCATCTGACCAGAGATAACGGAATTCGGTTCGATAGGATGGCGAATAACTCTCTTCCCACTGATATTGGTGATACGAGCTGGAATTCCAGAAGTTTTTCGCCAACCGGATATCTGTTTCTGCGAAAATTTGCCACGCTTTGTACTCAACCGATTTCTGTTTGATCTTCAACTGACCGTAGCCGATGCGGTAAGCATTACGGATGGATAGTCCGAGATCGATCGTCGCTTCTTGCGCTTGAGTCGAGTAGTCGCCGTTGTCGGATTCCTGATTCGCGGAGAACTGAATACCGCGAATAACCGAACCTTTGATGTCCGACAATGCCGTTTTAGCCGGTTCGTTTTCCGGATGTGCGGATAGAATCGCGAGATACTTCTCGATCGCTAGTTCCGTTTCGTTTTTTAATTGATACAATTCGGCGATTCCCAAGAGGGTTTCGACGGCATCCGGATTCATCGTATTGGCAGTTTCAAATGCCTGCAGAGCTGCTGTGTTGTCGCCACGTTCCAACAAGGCTTGCGCCAATCGATAGCGATATTCGTAATTGTTCGGGAAATCGGTTGCCAACCGACGATAGATTTCAATCGCTTCACTTAGTTGTTTATTGGATTCGTATAAATCGGCTAGCTGCAACTCAATGTCGCGATCGTCCGGTTTCATCTGATGTACCGTTTTATACTGTTCGATCGCCTCCGGATAATTTTCTTCGCTGATCAAGAAATCGGCGAGTAATAAATGCGATTCGGCACTCTCGGGATTCGTTCCCATCTCGAACATCGTGTTGTTGAATTGCTCGAATTGCCAGCCGAGTTTTCGACGTTCGAGATTATGTACGATTTCGAGTGCAATCGGATTATTCGGCTCGATATTCAACAATCTTCGATAACTGGTTTCGGCATCGCGATACCGCTTCGACTTCAAATAATATTCTGCTAGACGTTTGATCGCATCGGGATCGTCGGGTGCAGCTTCGACGGCTTTCTCAGCAGCATGAATCAGGGGTCCGTAATCTTCATCCATGTAACCGAGAATAAAACTGATCCACTTATTGGTGGAGTCGGCTTCCAATACTTCCGAAAAAATCTGACGCGCTTCGTTATACCGACCCTGCATCCGCAGCGCTTCGCCTAATCCGGTTTTGATCGTGATATCGTCCGGTTTCTTCATCAATGCCAAGCGGTAGATCCGCTCCGATGCGGAAGGATCGTGCGAACTACGCAGCATCGCATCAGCCAATCCCAACTGCACATCGAGATTGTCCTTCATTACGATGCTTAACGACCGTAGCTCTTTTTCCGCTTCCTCCCACCGTCCTGCCCACAACAGGGTGTTGGCGTATTCCAATCGTGCCTGATTGTCCGAGGGGCGGAGATTGAGATACCGAACATAAATCCGCGATGCGACCATAATCGAATCGGGATATTGATAAAGCGTCTGTGCGAGACCCAGCAAGGCAAGTGTATCTTTCGGATTGGTGAGAAGCCGCTCGTTGAGTCGAATGCGATTCTCCGTGAGTCGTTTCTCGCGATGCACTTTAATCGTTTCGGATAAATTGATTGCTTCGGAATCCTGCGAGGTATATTCCAGTCGAACTTGTACCAGCGAATCGGCTTCGTCTTCGCGACCTTGATCGAGTAATAGTTTTGCCAGCTCCAAGGCGACTTTACCAGTATGATCCTTCTTCGCGCGACTCATCATATCGATTTCTTTATAACCCGGGGTCGCAAGCAAACGTTTTATTTTCTCTGCATAGAAACCGGGATTGGAAGCAAATTGCTGTGCCTGCCGGTAATAGGTTATGGCGGTTTCTTCCTGACTACTCCAAGCATAAATATCGCCCAGAACACCCAATGCATCGGCATTTTTCGGATTCTGTTTCAAGAGAATCTGGCATTCCGCTCGCCCGGCATCGAACCCTTTCGTCCATGAAAAAATTTTTGCCAGATTCAGGCGCGAGGTAACATCTTCAGGGCGTTGTTTGAGGTACATCCGATAGATTTCGATTGCTCGCGGAAGATGATTGGTCGAAGTCAAATATCGAGCATAGTCGAGTAGGATTTCCGGTTTAGGATTCCCTTTGGCGATGATTTCTTCAAACTCTTTTTCGGTGCGATGATCGAACGGAACTCGTTTCTTTTCGCGTTTCGTGTATTTATCCAGTTTGAACAGTTTTAGCCGGGGATCATTCGGCGATTTCGCCCGGAGGAATTCCAAATTTGATTGAGCCGCTTCGTAACGTTTAAGAAAGACCAGCAATTCCACCAGCAGCCAACGGGTATCCAAATCGTCGGGAGCAACCCGAAGATAGCTGGCGTATTGATCGCTTGCCTCGATCAACAGACCCTGTGAATGCAGTTGTTTGGCGCGGTGGAGTATTCGAACCGGGGGTTCGGCTGCAATGGAAAGCGAGACGAATAGCAGAATCGCGAACAAAACGATTCCGATTCCCGGAATTGCTAGTTTGATCGGTAGTAAGCGCCGGAGCCGGGGGCGCGAATCGGTGTTTGGCATAAGTACAATAACGTACGAAATATTCAAGACAAAATACACTGTCGAACACTACTTTTATAAAGATTTTAGTACTCTAGAGGGCAAATTTTCACGATCATCGACCGAACTTGAGATGAAATCTCGAGTTAACGCCGATAACCCTAAAAGCCGAACGTTTACCTGAAGACCAAAAAAGTTCCGGAAACCACCAAATCGTTGAAATAAATTTAAAAATATTGTATTATCTATAGATTATTACCATCCGCTACAACGCCTTGATCGAGGATCCATCATGAATACTAATCGCCTTAACCGCTCTGATTGGATTTTTATCGTTATCTGTTGTGCAATACTAATCGGTGGCTTCCTGTTTAGTCGCGCATTTTTTCGCGATGCCTTCCCGGAAGCTTCGATCGATTTCAAGTATGATCGCGACGGTTCGCAGGCACTGGCGCAAACAGTCCTGACTGATCACCAAGTGACCGTACCACCCGGATACATCCACGGTAGCGCATTCGATTACAATGGTTGGTCGAAGACCTACCTCGAGAAGGAACTCGGTAACACCAAAGCGCAAGCCTACTATGGAAAGCCAATCTCAATTTGGTACTGGTGGCATCGCTGGTTTAAGCCATCAACGAAAGAAGAGTTCTCCGTACATATCTCACCCGATGGGCGGATGGTTGGTTTCTTTCATGCGATTCCGGAAGAAGCTTCGGGACCGTCACCCACCGAAGCCGAAGCGATCCAAGTGGCGAATGAGTACATCTATAAAACCCGTGCACTTGACTCGACCCGGGTAAAGTTCTTCGAAACCAGTAAACTCGGTCGCCCTAACCGTACCGATTGGGATTTTACCTATCGCGATTCCTCGATTCAACCGGTTTCTGGCTCCGATTACCGCTATTATGTCCGGGTTCAATGCGGTAAGATTTCGCAGTACCGCGAGGAGTTGTTTGTTCCCGAGGCGTGGAGTGCGAAGTACACCAAGATGCGCAGTTATAACAATGCTGCAGGATCGGTTGATGGTATCGGGATGATTTTGACGGCACTCGCGATCGGTATCATTCTCATCATCCGGATCCGGAAGAAGGATATTCAGTGGCGAACCGCGGTCTGGTTCGGTATTGTCGCAACGATTCTCGCATTCCTCAATTCGATGAACAATCTGACTGCTGGTTTCGTCTATTATAATACGACCGACCCTTGGTCGGGATTTCTCATCAAGACGATCGGCGGAAACATTTTCATGGCGCTTATGGCTGGCGTCGGAATACTGCTCCTGACCGCCTCCGCCGAGACGATGTATCGCGAGCGCTATCCCAACGCAATGGCGCTCGGTCGCATGTTCTCGGTTAGAGCATTGCGCACCAAATCCACTTTCAAGAGCATTCTGCTCGGCATCTCAATGACGGCATTCTTCTTTTCCTATCAGATTGCCTACTATCTCATTGCCGGTAAATTCGGGGCTTGGAGCCCTGCCGATGTACCCTACGACGACCTGTTAAAGACCTCTTTCCCGTGGGCAGCCGTGTTGATGATGGGATTCTTCCCGGCAGTCTCCGAAGAATTTATGAGCCGAATGTTCTCGATCCCCTTCCTGCAGAAACTGTTTAAAGGGAGGTTCAATTGGTTGGCAATATTTATCCCGGCGATTATCTGGGGTTTCGGACATGCCGCTTATCCGAATGAACCGTGGTGGATTCGCGGTGTCGAAGTCGGTATTGGCGGTATCATTGTCGGGATCATCATGCTGCGGTTCGGAATTCTTGCCTGTTTGGTTTGGCACTATTCCGTTGATGCGTTGTACACGGCGTTCCTGATGCTCCGCAGTCAGAATCTATATTTCCAATTAACCGGTGGAATCGCTGCCGGTCTGTTAATTATCCCATTGCTCATTGCAATCATCGCCTACATCCGGAGACATTCGTTCGAACCGGAACTTGGCTTAGCGAATGCCGATGTCGGTTCCACTGCACTTGCACCGGATTTGCCTCCGGAGCCCGATGAACCGGTTACGGGATCATCCGAGGCTAGTGCAGCTACTTCAGAATCGGCATTCATTTCCGAACCAGCGATCGAAACCCTGCCAAGTTCGCACGGTCGTGGTTGGGCACTCGTAGTAATCTTGCTGATCGTCGGTATCGCTGGGTCGTTGCTACCGATCGATCAATTCCGCAGTTACATCACGTATAAAGCGTCGAAAGCGACGATGCTGAAGAACTTCGCCGATACCCTCCGCAGCAGTGGCTGGGCGAATCCCGACACCCTGACGATGTATGTGCCGGTTCAACAGAACGATAATAGTACCGATCCCGATTTCAATGCGTACCTCCTCAAACATTCCCGGTCAATCAAAGAAGCAAACAATTTGTTGCAAACGCGTTTCCGCGAACCGTCGGTGATCGTCAATGCATATAAACCGGAATCTCGATTGAAATACTGGGGACGCGCATCCATTGCAACTGGAAATATTCTCTCTCTTGGACTGATTCCACCGGAGGAAATGCCCGGCGATTCACTGAGTCGCGATTCCGCTCAGGCAATGATCGAAGTGTTAATGCGGGCAAGGGGAATGGATCTATCGCAGTGGGAGGTCAAAGAGTACAATCAGGAGAAAAAACCGAAGCGGATCGATCACTACATCACCTACGAAGCAAAAGACGGCGACTCCCGCCATTTCTTCGATGCAAAGTATCGAGTGACTGGTGTCGTTACCGGTAATAAGATTCAGTTTGGTCCGAATTACTACTTCAAGGTCCCGGAGAAATGGATTCGCGACCATCACGCTACAACCCCAAGTCGCGCGATCTATCGAACCATCAATATCCTCGCCATCGCAACCATCGTTTTTGGGTTGATTGTCACGATTTTCCTGATTGCTCGCAAGGGTCTCATCCCGTGGAAAAAGGCGTTGATGTGGTCGATTGTACCGGGAATTCTGATCTTGATTAGTAACTACAACACTTTCGTGACGATGCGCGATATGCATTTCGATAATCCCGAAATTCCTTTGCAAGTATTCCGGGTTACCCAATTTGTCACCTGGGTGATATCCGGTATTTCGATCTGGGTCGGTGTTTGGCTGGTCTTCGGGGTATTGCTCGGTCTGTTCCCGAATGCTTTCGAGTCGTTGCGAAAACCCAAATTGAAAATCAATTTCCAATCGATCCTGATTGCAGTTGCTGCTGTTATCGGTGGGCGGTTGCTTCTCGGTGTCATTTCCAGTCTGTTGGCATCGGTCAGTACGAAATTCTTACCACCGCAACAGCTATTGAGTAATGAATTTATGTTCGCACCGGTTCAAGCATTTCAACTGATTTCGGAATTAATCGGGATGAGTATCTCGATATTTGCTCTAGGTGCATTCATCCTCTACATCTGGTCGCAGAAATGGCAGAAACCGCTGCAAAGGCTGCTATTGGGTGCGATCCTCGTCATTGCCTTTATGCCGGGTCAAGCCATCTATCCCGGTGAATGGCTATACGGTTTCATCAATGCGATTGCGACGGTCGGGGTGATGTATCTCGTGTTGAAATTCATCATCGATCCGCATCCGATGGTGTATCTGATCACTGGGATGACAGTTATTCTGGCTCGATTGACAATGTATTGTGTCGAGGCGGGATACCAGCCGCTCATCTGGCAGGTCGCGATCTTCGATGCCATCATCATCGTAGTATTGCTGATCTGGATCGGCAAAATTAACCGGAAAGCAATCCACGCATAATATTGACGGATAGTTGATATGAAAACGGGCGACCATCGTGGTCGCCCGTTTTATTTGTAGCATCTCTTGAAAATAAGTTGTTATCACTAGTAGGGGCGGATCCCCGCGTCCGCCCGCAGGTCAGGCGAAGCCTGACACCGAATTGTGACAACATATTATCAAGAACCACTATAAAAGCAAGAATACCGATCGTTCAGTGTCTACTTCACCAGAACAATCTTCTGCGTGGCGGTATTCGGGCCGCTCTTCACCTGCACGAAATAGACCCCGGCGGCATATCGGTTTCCATTAAATCGAATCGTATGCCGACCCGCAATCTGTTTTCCATTCATCAGAGTAGAAACCAAGCGTCCCGTCACATCGAAGACTTTTACCGAAGTCAAATCGGAATGCGCCAGATCAAATCGGATCATCGTTTCTGGATTGAATGGATTGGGATAATTGGGATGCAGAGCAAACCGATCGGGCAATTGCAGCATGGTGTTCGCAACATCGGTCGTGCGAACGACCATACTAACCGGAACCACCAATCGAACTCGATTTTCATTTCCGGCAAACACATAGTTCCCAACCAGTGAATCACCTAACACCCGAATTCGGGCATTCCAACTTACAGTGATTTGCTGCTGTCCGCCACTCGGAATGGATAAACTGGTCAATTGTGGAACTGACCACCGTTGCGACGTATAAAATTTTGTAGCCGATGGAGTCGGTACCGGTTCGCGATGGATCGCATTGAGATACATCGTGTGATCGCTGCTCTGTACCCCTGAGCAGCAAACGGTATCAGCCTCAACTGCTGTCTGGTATTGATACACGATCGAGCCATCGGGATAGAGCATGGCTTCGAAAGTATAAGAGGAACCGGTCATCTGATATCGTTGCATCCCTTCCCAGGAGATCAAGCAGTATTGTCGATTAAAAGTATACCGTACTGTCCCCGATCCGGACTGGTAATGGCTCCACAGCGGTGTCAGGAAGCTTTGCATCACCGTATACGGCAACTGCTGCTGATGAAGTGCTTGATTCGCGCCTGGATTTTCGAACGTGAGCCAGCCGTTGTAACCGATCCACATTTGTGTGTATGCCGTCCCATACAATGAGAATGTAAACGGTAACGTATACGGTCCATTTACCAATTGATTGACTCTTGTCCCGCTAGTATTGCTGATCCAAGAGTAAGTCGGACCACCCACCTCACTCGACTTGATGAAGGTGAACCCATCGACGCCGCAATTCGCAGACAGCGTACCGACGAACGGCGATCCACCATCGTTCGTGACAGTGATGATCGAAGTGGTTGAGTCGGCAGGAGAAACCGTTCGATTGATGGGATTCGGATCAACAATTAAGTGTGCCGGTTGCGAAATCACCACCACCGAACTAGTATCGCCAACTGTCGGTAGATGATTGAAGAAAATCCGGAATTGCGCATGGTCGGTGACCGGTCCGGTAACCGTCCAAACTGCCGTACGAGTCGAAGAAACGGCATCGGGTACGATCGTTTCCCAAGTACCTGTTGGGTAGTCGCGGTTTAACTCGATGCGAACGGTACCGACCAGCATCGCACCATCCCAATTGATCGCGACCGGATCGCCAATTACCCAATCGAGATAATCATGGTTGGTTAGTGCCAGTGTCGAAGTTCCACTCGAAATTACCGATGCCTTCGAAGTGTCGCTATCAATTCCATCCAACGACAGTAGCCGGAAACGGGCATGATTTGAAACATTCCCGGCAACCGTCCAAGTTGCCGAACCAGTATTGGGAACATTGCGGAGAATTCGTTCCCAAACACCATTCGGGAAGTCCCGCTTCAACTCGATATGAAGAGTAGCGAGGGCGGGTCGACCGGACCACGAGAACCGGTAGGGAGATCCGACTTGCAGGGTATCCCGACCATTCGGAGTATAGATATGCAGCATCGTGTCGGTCGGAGAAGTAGTAAACGATATCGCGAAATTTACACCGGTATTGTTCGCGATAAAGGAACTCCCCGGCGTATACAAATTTTCATAACTGTACTCGATTGCCGAGAGGCGACTGTTGTCGGCGATTCCAATCGTCGCAAAATCCGGTTCGTAGGTGTCGCCGGTGATATTGTTGAAATCCTTGTATTGGAACGTCAACGGCGCATCGCCGGTCAAAGTCGGCCAATTTTCCTGCTGATAGATCAACAACTGAAATTCATTCGGCATATTTCCGAAAGTATTCTGCGTCCTCCAGGTCACGACGTACCGATGAGATGCGGTATCGTTGTAGATATAAACACCGCTGGTCGGAGTACCGAACATCAAATCTTCCCAAAACACTGCCACCAAATTCCGCGGACCTTCAGCAGCGGGTAAGTGCCAATTCCGGAAATTGTTGTACATCGGCTGACTGCCGAATGCTGCCCAACCATTGGAGCAGATCGTCAACGAATCGTACCGCTTGCCGTAATACTGCACTGGGAATGGCAATCGGACGACCACGCTGGAATCGCGATTGTAGGCATCGTCGTGAAGATCGAGACGATACCCGAGGCTGTTATCGATAATCTCGCGCCAATTGTAGGACGGAACTTGACCGTAATCGATATCGTTCATGTCGAATGCGCGATAACCGTAACTATCGGGTCCGGTTGGTTGTGAAGAGGATGGTCCCACTACCGGAATATCGAATCGAATTGTGTCGCGAATACTCCCATTGCTGAAAACAACCATCATCGATGCTGGTAGACCCGGATCCAGTAACGAGGTAGTAGAAATTTCCCAACGATCGGTCGCTAAATTCGTCACATCGACATTGTTGGGAAGTGAGGCAAACGAAGTCGTACTGCGGGTAACCCGGATTTCACGATTCAACGAATACAATACCGCCGAAGTCGCACTGCTGGGATACCAACCACCGCTGTTGTTGACCGTCACGGCAAAATCGCTGATCATCTGCGGTTCTAGCGCAGGAAAATTGATTAAATGGGTTGTTACCAGATTCAGGTGGAACGAGCGAACCGGAATGTTGACATAGACCTTCAAACTGCCCTGAGTCGTAGTAATATTCAATGCGAGCGGTACTGTCTCGCCATCGCTGTATGTAGAAGCTACTTGAAGTCTGATCGACGGTAACGTAACCGAACTGCCGGTTCCGATACTGGCAAGAGAAACGCTCGTGTCGAGAATCGTAACGCGACGATCGCTGGAAGAAATCGCTGCATTAAGATTTGTCAGTGCAACATCGCCCGAATTTGTCAATTGTATTGCACCGCGGATCGTTTCGCCCGGATTTAATTGTCCATTACCGTTGCCGACAGTGCCGGTATCGCTGTCGTTGACGATTGTCGTGCCGACGGTCAAATCGACTGACTGTCGAAGCACTCGGACAGAATCGACATAAGGATAAATATTTTGTCCGGGAAGATTACCGGTTACGGATATCAGCATGACACCGTCGGTTTGATTGGTCAATGGAATAATTGCATTCCCATTGGCATCGGTAGTAACGCGTACATACGTTTCGTTCGTACCTGTGGCATTGCGCTTCCAAGCTGTCACTAAGGCTTTTCCGAGCGGTTCATCGTTACGAGTAACGTTACAGATCATTTGCGTTGCATTGCGCGAGATGGTATCCGGCATCGTACAAGTCACTCGCTTCGGCATACCAGTCCAGATCAAGGGCGTGACATCGCCCATGATGTTGTTCCATTGCGAGAAGTTCGTCACCTGATCCGCTTGACTTACTTGGAAGTTGCGCCAGAGATTGAATTTTCCAGCCAAATACATCGATCCAGGGTTGGTGTTGTCATTCACGCCAAATCCGTAGTAAACACCCGTTGCAACCACATTGTTAAATGCCGGTTTGGTTTCCGATGATTCCGTCGACATCCCAGAAAGCGCACCGGTTGGTAGTGCCGATGAACCGGAGCGAATCAACGCTTCGTTTATTCCGGTCAACTGATCCCCGAACCAATTTCCGCTGCCACAGGTCAGATTGAGCGAGACGAATGGTCGAAACGTATTCATGAACGTGAGGAAATTTGCGGGATCCAATTCACCGACCCACGCCGCTCGATGTGCCCAGAGAATCGAGTGCATCGTTGCTTGCTGAATCGTTGTGTAATTGACCGAAGAGCTATGTTCGTCGTACCGGGTATTCGTGACTCCGCGACGATTCATCATCTCCAACATAAACCGCACTGCCGGTCGATTGGATAATACTTCGTGCGAAACTCCGGCATAACCCCAACCGGTAGTAAAGTAAATCGAATCGGAAATCGGTGGTGCTTTCTCGAAACCGATCGTGCGGCTGATCATTGTCTGCAATTGCGAGATCTGAGAAGTAGACATGCGACTGAGCGGAACATCGGCGAGAATATCGTCGCCTGCCAGTTGCATATAGGAATGATCGGTTGCCAGATTTTCGCCAACGATGTACGACGGCAAGTACAATGATTGCATCGTCGAGCCACCTTCACCGACGAGTATGACCGATTCGAGTGGTGGATTCCAAGTAGTATATGCCGTCTGAATGACACTCATTACATCGGATGTGCTCCACCCCTGATTGGCGGGAGCCATGAGTCGAACCGGATGTCCCGATAATGTTTTCCATTCGATGTAACTCTGGAATGCCGCGGTAGTACTAGTACTGCTGCGTGCAATAACCAGAATCTGTCCCGGAGTGGCTGCAAGATTGTCTTCGACTAAATCGTCGGCACCCAGAATATCCCGATACAACGATGCGAAACTTGGGACCGGTTTGGGGCTGGAAAGCAATTCATTGACACCGACACCACCGACCGGAATTATTTCAAGTTCATATTGCGTGTACACCCGCAGGGTTCGCGTTGACGGTTGATATTGCACCGGATAATAGCTGAATAAAGAAATTCGCGCATCGCGCATGATCGCGGTATTGTTTAATAAGTATGGATTCGAGGGGTACCATGAATCGGATAAATAAGTTTTATCATCGTAAACAAAAGGCGGAATTAGCGAATTTCCGGTTGCATCGACATCGGCAAACGGTTGCTGAGGAAGTATATCGATATTGTAATAATCCTGATACTGAGCATTGCGAATTCGTACTTCTACATTCCCGGTATTGGGCATCCGTACGGCACGCATCACCGCTGGTAGTGCGGGTTTCCCGGTTTCCCAAATCCGCCCTTCGCCATCAAGCTTCACTAGCGTCCAATCGCGATCGTTTGCAGTAACCGATTCCATCGAAATAGCCGGGGCTTCGAACCGGAGGAACAGATGTCCGACACCGAGTGTCGTCACGTTGATATGAATCGAATTTGTAACCGGTACGCCATCGAAATCGTAATCCGCCGGTGTGAGTGCACGGCTTATCGAAGGATGCGCGGTAAATAGTAAGGAAAAAACAACCAACGCGTGTAGAATGGGGGTCGGTAGTTTTCGCAAGGATGTGGCTCGCAGTAACATGATGGTCTCCCGAGTATTCAGTGCTATCGGAATCATACAATACGTTTCGAAATCATTCAAACAAATCTACAGCAAAATTGCTTTTTTCTGTGATCGAAATCAATTTTCTATACAATAATGATTTGACGAACAAATTCATACCGATTCGCAATCGCAAAGCCAGATTTTCCGAGTAGTGGCTTAGCTCTCTGACAATCGATCAGCGGCTATTGATTAAAAATAGAATTAATATATTAAAAATCAAATAGTTCACCAAGAAAACCACGCTTCTTCTGGTGATCCGCATCACGGTGTTCATCCAGTCTGGAATCGGAATGACGAGGAGATTCACTGGATTTATCCGCGTTACCATTGGAGTAAGGATTGTACTGCTGATAGATCGGTGAATTAGAACGCTCAATAATTTTATCCAATTCACCCCGATCCAGCCAGATGCCTCGGCACTTCGGACAAAAATCAATTTCGATTCCATTGCGATCGGCGAGATGAAGAGTTTCATCGCATATCGGACATTTCATTTGAAGCTCTCCGTTTACTTGAAGTATCTATTCTATAATACCTTAATACAGTCTACCGCAGAGCCACTTTCATCGACAGTGACTGTAAAGCCCCGCTTTTCAAACACTGCAATCATCGGACGGTTGTCGGTAGTCGTCTGAGCATAAATCTTTTTAATGTTCCATTGCTGCTGAGCGACATCGATACAATAATCGGTCAGAACACTTCCCAGTTCTTTGTGCTGCCAGCCATCTTGAATCAGGACGGCATATTCCGCGGTGTCGTTGTTCGGATCGGCAATCAAGCGACCGATACCGACAAATTTGCGTTCCCCATCGACTTCGATTTCTGCAACAATTGCCAATTCGCGTGCGTAATCGATATAGCAGTACCGACTGGCAACTTCATGCGATTCCCAATGGAAAAAGTACCGGAATCGCGAATAAATCGACTCTTTCGAGCAACTCGCAAGCAATTTCATCCAATGCGGCTCATCTTCCGGTTTAATCGGTCGTAACAGAACTTCACTCTTATTCTTCAGAACGATCCGCTTGACGAATTTTTCCGGATAAGGTCGCAGCGATAAATGAGCGTAGGGATCGCCATCCTTCGAAATTGGAGTGCGATCGATCACAACTCGCGCGTCGAGTGCTACTACGTTACCGGGTGATGCCAATAGAGGATTAATATCCAATTCGGTGATTTCCGGGTAATCGACTGCTAAATAGGAAAGGCGAATAATCACATCGAGCAATTTTTCCATATTCACTGGAGCGCGCCCGCGATAACCGGTGAGGAGCGGGTAGATTCGCAGCGATTCCAGCATCCGGCGCGCGAGACGCTCATTCAACGGTGGAAAACCGAGTGAACGATCGGCAAACAATTCGGCGGTAATGCCACCCATACCCACCAGAATGACAGTACCGAACACCGGATCTTTCTTGATTCCGACAATTAACTCCAGCGAATCTTTCGCGCGAATCATCGGCTGTACCGTAACACCTTCGATCCGTGCATCCGGTCGTTTTGCCTTGGCGCCGTCAACAATGCGTTCGAACGATGAGCGCACCATTGCCGCGTCTTCGACATTCAGTACGACGCCACCGACATCGGTTTTATGCGTAATGTCAGGAGAGTGGATTTTCAAGACGACGGGGTAACCCAATCGTTCCGAGATTTGAATAGCTTCCTCGGCTGTCGCAGCCGGTTCCGGAATCGATGTTGGAATTCCGTAAGATTCAATCAATCGTTTCGAAATCTCTTCGTTCAAGATCCCTTTTTCGGGGAAGTGATTCGCAACGAACTCATCCCGCTTTTGTTTGCGATCCCATTGGAAATTGACTGGCAGATCGAGTGGCGTTTCGTATAGTGTCTTCAGATTCCGGTTGTACTGCACGAGAATCATGAATGAGCGAATTGCCTGTTCCGGAGTCTGATAAGCAGCAACACCATTCTCGATTAAAATCCGCATCCCTTCACGCATCGATTCGCCACCGAGCCATGAGGCAAGAATCGGTTTCGATGTCGTTTCCGCTAATTTTCCAATCACTTTCGCAATCGCTGTTGGATTCGTCATCGCCTGTGGAGTGATAATAACGAGTACGGCATCGACCCCGGGATCTTTGATGACGATTTGCGTCGCTTTTTCAATTCGTTTCGATCGGGCATCGCCGAGCACATCGACTGGATTTCCGTGCGACCAGATTGGTGGCAGCGCCTCATTGAGTTGAGCCATCGAGGAATCGCTCAATTTCGCTAAACTGCCATTGGCGGCAATCAGCGCATCGGTCGCCATGACGCCCGGTCCACCGGCATTGGTAACGATCGCAAGATTCGGTCCTTCGGGAAATTTACCACGTCCAATCAGACCAACGACATCGAAGATATCGCCAATATCGTAGACCCGCGCGAGTCCCGAGCGTTGGAATGCCGCGTCGTACACGGCATCTTCCGCTGCCAATGCGCCCGTATGCGATGCTGCGACTTGCGCCGATTCCGGGAACCGTCCCGCTTTGTATGCGAGAATCGGTTTGCTGCGGGCGAATGCGCGCGCGGCAGTCATGAATTTGCGAGCTTGTTGCAACGATTCGATATAGAGTACGATCGATTGTGTCGCTTCGTCGTCTCCGAAATAGTCGATCAAATCGCCGAATTCTACATCGAGTGAATTGCCGATCGAAATGAAGTAGGAAAAACCGACTTTCCCTTCCAGTGCCCAATCGAGGACTGAGGTGCAGAGTGCTCCCGATTGCGAGATAAAGGCGACATTTCCCGCCTTCGGCATTCCCGAGGCAAAACTGATATTCAATTTCGATCCGGGAACAATCACACCGAGACAATTCGGTCCGATGATCCGCATCTTCGGATACTGATTGTGAATTGCGATGATTTCGGCTTCTAGTTTCTTTCCCGCTTCACCCGCTTCTTTGAATCCAGCGGAGAGAATGATGATACCCAAGACCCCGATTTCGGCACACTCTTGCACTAAGCTGGGTACTTTCTCGGCGCCGGTGCAGATCACTGCCAGATCGGGAAGATTCGGTACCGATTTCAGATCGGGATAACATTGGATCCCCATCACTGCTTCGAAATCGGCATTCACCGGATATACCACGCCGGTGAAACCGCTGCCGACGATATTGGCAAGTACTTTGCCGCCGACACTGTTAGGGTTTGAGCTGACACCGATTAGCGCGATGCGTTTCGGATGAAAAATGGGATCGAGGTTGTGAATATCCATAGCGGTACTTCTTACTTCGGTAATAACAAAAAAAACAACGAGGCGGGAATTGCTCCCGCCTCAGGAACAGCATTTAGGCAACGATTTTATTCATGAAATCGCGGGTCGTAAATTTTTCACACGAGAAGATCATGTCGCGTAATTCGCGTTGACGTTCCGGTGAAAGCAACGGTGCCGATAGCGCATTGAATTTATTTTCCAGATCGCTCATCGTCATCGGTTCGCGCGGATCGCCCTTCGGGTATTCGAGATACACCGAATGCGATTTGCCGGCTTTTGTCTTGATCGTCACGCGCGACGGTTGCTTCGCCGGGAACATCTGCTCGAATTCGAGACTGGCTTCCCCTTTGATCTTGAAAATGACTTCTTTCAATTTCGGATCATCGATCATTTCCTGACTGAACGATTGGGTGGTGATCTTCCGGTCGAGGATGGCGCGTGCGATACAATACGGCAGCGAGTGATCCGCTGTCTCGCGCGACTTCGGTTCGTATTTGTGTTGATCGAAGAGAATATCGCAGGCGCGCGCAATCGTAGTTACCACGACTTCTTCGATATCTTCGGGATAAATTTTGTTATCGATGATCGCTTTCAACGTCGCCGTGATGTGCGTATGCGTCAAGGCTTCGGTCGGGAATGCTTTCATACCGCATTCGAGGATCTTGTAATTTGTTCCGAGACCGTCGACCAATTTGTCGATTGCCCAATCGGGTCCGAAGCATTCCATGAATCCTTCTTTCCCTTCGAACACTTTTTCGGTACCGGTATAACCGCGCTGTGCCATCAGTGCTGCAAATACACCGGCTTGCACTGCCATCGGATCGACGGTGTTCTTCATCATCGTCAAGCCGCCGGCTGTCGGACAACCGATCGTGTGGCTGTGGCATCCGGAAATACCGATCGCGTTGACCATCTGGTCTTCAGTCAATCCCAGAAGTTTACCGGCGACAATCGGCGAAACGAATTGCGTCAAAGTCGCGTGGTGCCACTTCCGTTCGCGCACACCGGGAACGGCGAATTCGCACAGTCGCTGCTCGAATTCGTAGGCTAGCACGATCGCGACAATGACCTCTTCCATTGACGCATTCACCAATTCACCAATCGAAAGTGCGGCGGGAATGATATCGGATGGGTGGGATGGATCTTCACGCCAGTAGATGTCGTTGAAATCGAGTGCGCGGATCATCAGTGAATTGATCAGAGTAACATTCACGGCGGGTAGTTTATCGCCATAACCCAATACTGTCGCTTCGCCCGTGCCGCCCATCGTTAGATAGAGGTCGCGCAGAATTTTTACGTCTTTCGTGTGGTACCCGCCGAACGAGCACCCGACGGAGTCGTACAAATAACGTTTGACTTCGGTGACAACTGCTTCTGGCAGGTCCTTGTAACTCAATTGGCAGGCGAATCGCGCAATCTGCCGGGAAATACTGTCGCTCATGGATATCCTTCGAATTTCGGTATGAAATAACCCCGCTGAAACCTACTGTTTGGTCAACTGGAACGCACTAAAATAAGCGATTGTGACCTAACAGGAAAACTATGTTGAATGTAGATGTAATATCTCATCTTTTCATTCCCGGAATGTGGTGATTATCCACAATAAACTACTATCGGAGGTCAGGCTTATGGCTTTAAAACTAAATAAATTGACTTCGCTGTAGCGTTTACTTTAGTCCATTCTCAGCATCATATTATCAAGAATTGCGGATTGAAGATCGAATCGACAAATCAGCGTGTTTATGGTAGGGGCGGTTCGCGAACCGCCCTAATCCATTGATGACGCAGAAATATTTCCGGATTCATACATTGATTTATTTTTCATATTCGCGTGATGTCTTTCAGACATCACGTTTCGGGCGGTTCGCGAACCGCCCCTACCAAAGATGTAAAGATAAATAGTTAAAAGCCATCAGCCTGACTACTTCATTGGAGGTTAATCTTCAGCCTGACAACCTTACCTGATTTGAATGATCCCTTTCGATACCGAACTCCACCGAGCAATTTCTTCGTTTTTCGATCATTCGTTTCCACTCTAGGTCAAATTTGCCTAGTTAGTGGAAAACGTTGATCAAAGCCTCGCAGAATTACTCAAGTTCTACTGATAATCTTTGTTATTAGATGCTTTCAATAATTGGCGTACTCTTTGCTCCATAAGGAGGCGAAGAAGTATGCTAATTTCTATTGAAATGCAAAGAAGTTGTATAGTTATTGCTTTGAATATTAGCTATCTAATTATTAATAAATAATTAGTATTGGTTGAGTGGAGTTAACTAAGTATCATCGATTGGATGAATTATGCCCGTCACGGAACAATTAAAAGAATGGTCGAGCGATTTCGGGGTTGCCTACACCGACCGGAATGCTGTTCGCTGGCAAGACCGGATGATCGCGTTTCAAGCCATGATCGGTGATCTACAGCTTGAGCGCGTTTTGGAAGTCGGTTGCAACAAGGGGCACAATCTCATTGCCCTTAAGCGAATCTTTCCGGAATTGTCGACAATCGGTATCGATCCGAACCGCTATGCAGTCGATATGGCAAAACAGAATGAGGATATCGATGCCTTGGAAGGAAATGTGTTCAACCTTCCTTTTAAAGATCGATTTTTCGATCTCAGTTTCACTGCCGGGGTCTTGATCCATATATCTCTGCAGGATTTACCGAAAGCGCTAGCTGAAATCTATCGGGTGTCGAACCGGTACATCCTCGCAATCGAATATTTTGACCTACAGGAAACCGAAATTCCTTATCGCGATCATACCAATCTCTTGTGGAAGCGCAACTTTAAACAGCACTACCTCACACAATTTCCCGATTTATCGCTAGTTCGCGAAGGATACTGGGATGATCAACACGGCTTTGATCGCTCGCATTGGTGGCTGTTCGAACGGAAGTAACCGGGGGAAACATGAATTTCGTCGATGGCTGGTTATGGATCCGGGTCGATGCCGATCGTGAGATCGGGATCGGTCACGTGATGCGGTGTCTCGCTCTAGCACAGGTCTGGCGCGATGCCGGGGGAAAAGTCGAATTTTTCTGCCGCGATATGTTACCGATGATTCGCGAGTGGCTGCTGGAAGAAGGTTGTCACCTCACGATATTCAAGCAAACCGGAGCAATCGCAGAAATCAGTGAATTAACCGAACGATATTGTGCAATCCCGCATACCGAGCGTCCCGCATGGATCGTACTCGATGGTTACAAGTTCGATACCGAATACCAATCCAATTTGCGGAATATCGGCTTACTGACCTGCGTGATCGACGATTATGCTCACCTTCCCGAATATCAAGCTGACCTGCTAGTCAATCAAAACCCCGCTTCCGACCGCTTGAATTATCCGATCAATACCGATTGTAAAGTATTGAGTGGTACTCACTATGCGATGTTGCGTCGCGAATACCGGATCAAGACCGAATTTTTATCCGATGGCGATAAGCAGATACTGGTGTTGATGGGTGGATCCGATCGAAACAATTACACCACGCTAGTACTAAAAGCGTTGAGTCATGTAAACGATCCCGATTTACTGATAAAAGTAGTGCTCGGTCCCGGATTTCAATACCACGATTTGGTCGAAACATTTGTGAAAACGGCTCACCATCGAGTGGAGATCCTATCCGGAATTCGCAATCTGAAGCCGTATTTCGCTCAATCGGAACTGGCGATCGTTGCTGCTGGAAGTGTTTGCTGGGAATTGGCGTCGCTGGCTCGACCGATGATCGTGATGACCACTGCGGAAAATCAAAATATCGTCGCCGCTGGTTTGATCGAAAACGATGCTGCGATCAATCTCGGTGAAGCACGGTTGATGACGGAAAAAATGCTGGCGGGAGTGATTCAACATGCCATCCGCGATAACCCATTGCGCGAGAAGCTAGGTGAGAATGCCCGCAAGATGATCGATGGCAAAGGGGCGGAACGAGTAGTACAAACCATGTTGGAAATCGAACAGGCAGTCGAATGAAACCGGTAGCAATCATTGAATACGGAATGGGGAATTTACGCTCGGTCGCAAATGCAGTCGAGCGACTCGGTTTCGAAGCAATGATTGTCCATGATCCGAATGAGTTGGATCAAGCGGATAAAATTATTCTGCCGGGCGTTGGTGCATTTGGCGATGCCATGCACAACTTACGGGAGCGTGGATATCTCGAAGCGCTCGAGCGCAATGTCATCGTCGATCGCAAACCATTCATCGGAATTTGTCTCGGGATGCAACTGCTCGCCACCACCGGTACCGAATACGGCACTCATCAAGGACTCGGCTGGATCCCCGGATCAGTGGTACGAATTGAATGTGCCGATCAATCCCTCCGCATACCGCATATCGGCTGGAACGATGTCGAGATCCGGAACAACAATTGGTTATTCACCGGAATTCCCGATCGATCCTCGTTTTATTTTGTTCATAGCTACATCGTTATACCGGAAGATCCCGAAGTTATTGTCGGTACCACTGAATACGGCATCGTGTTTGCCTCCGCGCTACAACAGGACAATATCGCCGCAGTTCAATTTCATCCCGAAAAAAGTCAACATGCCGGATTGCGCGTGCTGAAGAATTTCCTCACTAAAGGAGATCTCCGATGCTGAAGAAACGCCTGATTCCGGTTCTGTTATTGAAGAATGGTCTGCTGGTGCGGAGTGAAGCATTCTCGATCCATCAGGGTCTCGGCAATCCCATTCACGAAGTCGAGCGATTTAACGAGTGGAATGTCGACGAGCTGATTTACATCGATATTTCCACCGACGATACATACGATCTTCGTCGCGACGATGCGAAAATCAAAAACCTCGACAATTCACTGGCGATTCTCGAGCAAGTGAGCAAGAGCTGTTTCATGCCGCTGACGTGGGGTGGGCGGATTCGATCACTCGATGATGCTCGCGTGCGCATCAATTCCGGAGCTGATAAAATCACTTTAAATACTGCCGCTGTTACTCAGCCCGAGTTAATCACTGAATGTGCGAAAACCTTCGGCAATCAGGCAGTCGTCGTCTGTATCGATGCACGTAGAAATGCGATTCATAGTTGGGATGCGTTTATCGAATGGGGCAAGACACCAGTCGGATGCTCTCCCATGGAATTGGCAAAACGGGTCGAAGATCTCGGTGCTGGAGAAATCTTACTGCAAAGTATCGATCGCGATGGCGAAGGGAATGGTTACGATTGTGATTTGATCGCCGAAGTAACTGCGGTGACGAAAATTCCTGTGATTGCGCTCGGTGGTGTCGGTCAGTTCGAACACTATGTCGAGGGTATCAAAGCCGGTGCTTCTGCCGTTGCGGCTGCCAATATCTGGCATTTCAAGGAACTCACCGATCGCAGTGGCAAACGCGCCATGGCGAAAGCCGGGATCGATGTTCGCCCGATTGTGAAAGGATAATCCATGCAATACTGCTCGCGTTGTGTCTATCCGGCAATATCCGCCACTCCGCTGTTCTTTGACGAGCTCGGCGTTTGTAGCGGTTGCCGCACTGCCGATCAGCGGGACAAAATTAATTGGGACGAGCGCTGGGAATGGTTCCGGAAAATTGTGAACGAGTACCGGTCGCAGAGCCAATACGACATTCTGATTCCAGTCAGTGGTGGCAAGGATTCCTATTATCAAACGCATGTCGCGATTTCACTCGGTTTGAAACCACTGCTGGTAACCTATCACGGCAACAACTATACCCCCGAAGGGGAATACAATCTCTTCCGGATGCGCGATGTTTTCGATTGCGATCACATCATCGTTCGTCCGAGCGTCAAAACGCTGATCAAGATGAATCGCCTTTGCTTCAAGTTGCAGGGCGATATGAATTGGCACGGTCACTGCGGAATTTTCACAGTTCCGATTCAAGTAGCCGTGCGCTACAAAGTGCCGCTCATGTTGTGGGGCGAACATGGCTTTATGGATCTCGGCGGCATGTATTCCTATAAGGATCTGGTCGAATTCACCGCCAAATTCCGCAAGGAACATGCGCTGCGCGGGTACGACTGGTACGATTTTACCGATGAAGGCTTGAAGAAACTCGGTCGTCCCGAATTATGCGAAGGCTTGACCGATCACGATCTCCTCTGGGCACAGTATCCATCCGACGATGAAATCGACGATGTCGGTGTCCGCGGAATTTATCTCAGCAATTTCGCGAAGTGGGAAGCGAACGACCATGTGAAATTGGTGAAAGAGCATTACGACTGGTTGGAAGCGCAAGAGCCGTTCGAGCGCACCTATCGCCGGATGTCGAATCTCGACGATATGCATGAAAACGGGATTCACGACTATCTCAAATTTATCAAAGTCGGCTATGGACGAGGAACCGATCACGCCTGCAAGGATATTCGCGCCGGGATCATGACCCGCGAGCAGGGGATCGAAATGGTGCGCAAATACGACCATGTAAAATCGCGACGCGACCTCGACCGCTGGCTAAAATATGTCGATATGACCGAAGCCGAATTCGACCGGATCTGCGATACGTTTCGCGATCGACGGGTCTGGCGAATCGAGAACGGTCAATGGGTGAAGGATACGATCTGGGGCGAACCGACTGCGTATGGAACAGTTCATTCAACCGAGTGAGGCGAATATGTTTGCCGTAAAAGAGTACGATGACGGTCGTCATCGACAATCCAATTATCGAATCGGTGCAATGGGTCAGTTGGCAATCGATGGTGGCAATCCCGTGCGCACGGAATTGCTCCCGTACGGCAAACAGTGGATCGACGAAGCGGATATCCAAGCCGTTGTCGATGTCTTGCGTTCCGACTGGTTGACTACCGGTCCGCAAATCGGCGCCTTCGAAGAAGAGTTGACAAATGCGACCAAAGCGCGCCACGCCATCGCCGTCAATAGCGGTACTGCAGCGCTCCATGCTGCCATGTATGCCATCGATCTCCAACCCGGCGATGAAGTAATTGTACCCCCGATGACCTTTGCCGCGTCCGCGAATGCGGCGATTTACCTCGGCGGTGTACCGGTTTTCTGCGATGTCGATCCCGAAACGTTGCTGATCGATCCTGCGAAAATTCCGGCGCTCATCACCAAACGCACCAAGGCAATCGTCGCTGTCGATTATGCCGGGCAACCATGTGATTACGTTGCCTTACGCGATCTCTGCGACCGCTTCGGATTGAAACTCATTGCCGACGCCTGTCATTCGATCGGTGGCACTTATCAACATCATCCGGTTGGCACATTAGCCGATGTTACCTGCTTCAGTTTCCATCCAGTGAAAGCTGTAACCAGTGGCGAGGGGGGTGCGATCGTTACCGATTCCCCCGAATATGCTTCGCGCATGAAACGATTCCGCAATCACAATATCGCCACCGATTTCCGGCAGCGTGAAACCGCGGGAAATTGGTTCTATGAAGTTGTCGATCTCGGATTTAATTATCGGATGTCAGACTTGCAGGCAGCGCTTGGTGTGCAGCAGATGCGTAAGCTGCCGATGTGGATCTGGCGTAGACGACTGATGGCGCGAAAGTACAATGAAGTTTTCGGTAAATCGTCATTCGTAAAGCCCTTATCGACGACCAGTAACGGCATCCACGCTTATCATCTTTATGTCGTGAAGTTAGCGCTTGAGCAACTTTCCGTCGATCGTGGACAAATTTTCCGCGCGTTGCGCAGCGAAGGCATCGGTGTAAATGTCCACTATATCCCCGTTCATTTGCACCCATACTATCGCGAAACCTATGGAACACACCCCGGACTCTGCCCGGTAGCGGAAGCTGCCTACGAACAGATTTTGACGTTACCGCTCTTTCCGAAAATGACCGATGCCGATTGCGAAGATGTCATTGCGGCAATCGCCAAAGTATGTGGAGCCTACGCCAAATGAAGATCGTCGCAATCATACAGGCGCGGATGGGGAGTACGAGGTTGCCCGGCAAGATCCTGATGCCGTTGCTCGATATTCCCATGCTGGTGCAGGTCGTAGAGCGTGTACGACGCTCGAAATTGCTGAATGAAATCGTACTTGCCACCACCACCGATCCGAAAGACGATCCCGTCGAATCGCTTTGCCGGCAGCGAGATATTGCCTGTTATCGCGGTTCGGAATATGATGTTTTGGATCGCTATTACCAAGCAGCAATTCAACACAAAGCAACGATCGTAGTCCGCATCACCGCCGATTGCCCGTTGATTGATCCTGTCGTGATCGATCAAGTCATCGAGCAACTAATCGATCATCGCGAAACCTGCGTCTATGCCAGCAATGTGATCCCAATTCGAACATTCCCGCGTGGTTTGGATACCGAAGTATTCACTTTTCAGTCGCTGCAGAGCGCATGGGAACAGGCATCGCAGACCGCTCAACGCGAGCACGTCACCCCCTTTATCTGGTCGCAACCCGATCGCTTTCCACAACGGAATTTCTGTCATAATTCCGATTGTTCCAACCACCGCTGGACGGTCGATACCCCCGAAGATTTCGCATTTGTGCGGGAAGTCTACCGCTATTTCGGATCGAACCAATTCACTTGGACCGAAGTATTGGCGGGTACTCAGATCCATCCCGAATGGGAGTTGATCAACAGTGGTATCTCTCAAAAACCGATTGATGAACTAACCGGAAAAAGTGCTAGTCAAGCGATTTCACTCCGCGATGTAATCGAAGACGATGCTTGGATTCTCTGGAATTGGGCTAATGATCCGGTTTCGCGCAGTGTTTCGTTTTCACCCGATCCCATTCCGTGGGAAGTTCATTTTGCCTGGTTTCGACGCAAACTAATCTGCTCTGGAAGCCACATGTTTATTGGCGAGCGCGAGACTGGTGAGAAAGTCGGATTGGTTCGCTTCGATTGTGAAAACGAACGAGCCGTGATCTCAGTGAACGTTGCACCGGAAGCGCGCGGGAAGGGAGTCGGTGCACGGTTGATTCGCATCGGTTCCGATCGAATCCTTGCCGATAATCCCGAAATCGAGGCGGTTTTCGCCTATATCAAACCTGACAATGACGCTTCTGTCAAAGCATTTGCCAAAGCGGGATATGTACCCGATGGCACCGAGCAACTGAGCGGTACGGAAGCACTCCGGATGATCTACACCCGCGAGGGAGCGAAGTGAAATCCGAATTATCCATCGCTGACCGTTGGATCGGTGAAGCGCATCCCGTCTGGATCGTCGCCGAATTGTCGGCGAATCATCGACAGGAATTCAATCAGATTGAAAAACTCATCGTCGCGGCAAAGGAAGCTGGTGCCGATGCGATCAAGATCCAAACCTATACCGCCGACACACTAACGATCGATTGCGACAACGACTGTTTCCGGATCGGTGTCGGTACAATCTGGGCTGGCAAGACACTCTATCAATTGTATCGGGAAGCCTATACCCCGTGGGAATGGCACAGGGATATTTTTCAAATCGGGAAGTCGCACAATATTCCGGTTTTCTCAACGCCATTCGATCACACTGCCGTCGATTTCCTCGAATCATTCAACGTACCCTGTCACAAAATCGCTTCATTCGAAATCGTCGATCTCCCGCTGATCCGGCATGCTGCTCTAACAGGCAAACCTTTGATCATATCAACCGGTATGGCGAGCCTCGAAGAGATTGCCGATGCCGTCGACACGTGTCTCGCAGTTGGTAACGATAATATCGTGCTTTTGCGCTGTACCAGCGCCTATCCCGCACGAGCGTCAACGATGAATCTGCGCTCGATACCGGTATTGCACCAGCGTTTCGGTTGTTTGGTCGGATTGTCCGATCACTCACTCGAGCTGGAAGTACCGTTAGCTGCCGTTACGCTGGGCGCACGGGTACTGGAAAAGCACTTTACACTCTCCCGCGCGGATGGTGGTCCCGACAGTGCTTTTTCACTCGAACCGCACGAATTCAAGCAGATGGTTTCCACCATACGCAATCTGGAGCAAGCGCTCGGAACACCAAGTTTCGGTCCGACCGAGGATGAGCGGGCAAGTCTCGCGTTCCGTCGGTCACTGTTCGTAGTGGAAAATATTGCTGCCGGAGCGGAATTTACCACCCAAAATATTCGGTCAATTCGACCGAGTAATGGACTGCCACCAAAGAATTTACCGGAAATCGTCGGAAAGCGGGCGAAATGTGATATTTCTCGCGGTACACCGCTGGATTGGAGCTTGATCGAATCAGCGTGAATCGTTGGTATAGAATCTATTGCTAATAAGTTGATATCGATAGTAGGGGCGAACCCCCGCGTCCGCCCGCAGGTCAGGCGAAGCCTGACACCGAATCATGACAACTTGTTTTCAAGATCCATAATATTTGAGCTGTTGAATGGCGTGAGATTTGCTCAATAGACCAGTGTCTGATTGAGTGTTATGTAGTAAAGCAATGTAGTAGGAGTTCACAATGGATTGGTCGTCCGCGCAAGTGTTGATTACCGGTGGTACCGGATCGCTCGGAAAGAAATTGACGAAAATCATGATGGAAGAGTATCGTCCGGCACGATTGATCGTATTCAGCCGTGACGAACTAAAACAACATGAAATGCGGCAACTATATTCCGACGAAACCGGTTCGCGCATCCGCTATTTTATCGGCGATGTCCGTGATCGCGACCGTCTGATGCGCGCCATGAACGGGGTCACGGTGGTAATCCACGCGGCTGCGTTAAAACAGGTTCCGGCATGCGAATACAATCCGATGGAAGCAATCCTGACCAATATTATCGGCGGCAAGAATGTGATCGAGGCGGCAATTGACAGTCAAGTCGAGCGCGTGATTGCATTGAGTACCGATAAAGCGGTCAACCCGGTCAACCTTTACGGTGCGACCAAACTATGTGCCGAAAAGCTGTTTATCCAGAGTAATTCGTATGCCCGTGGTGGTCAAACGATGCTCAGTTGCGTTCGCTACGGCAACGTTGTAGGCAGTCGCGGAAGTGTCATTCCGGTCTTCAAACAGCAACGATTGACTGGAGAAGTGACCGTGACGGACGATCGGATGACCCGATTCTGGCTGACACTGGATCAAGCTGCCCGGTTCGTCATTCGCTGCGTCGAACAGATGCACGGCGGTGAAGTATTTATTCCGAAAATTCCCAGTATGAAGATTCTCGATCTTGCACGAGCAGTCGCTCCGGAATGTGCTGTCAAAAATATCGGTATCCGACCAGGCGAGAAATTGCACGAGGCATTGATCGGCGAAGATGAAGCGCGAAGTACCGTCGAATTGGACGATATGTTCGTTATTCGACCGGCATACCCGTGGTGGAAACCGATCAATTGGTCGAACGGAAAACCGTGCCCGGAAGGATTTCATTACACCAGCGATTTCAACTCGCAATGGCTGACCGATGAGGAATTGCGCAATCTGGTCGAACCGGACGGCGAACCGGAAACTGGCAACAATCATTCGGAACAGGTGCATCATGTTGCGCGAGGTGCGGCATAATGGCAATCGATTCGTATGAGCGGTTGCGTAATTTCTTCCAATTCATCGAAGAGCACACGAACCTCTATCGAATCGATCATTTCGGGTACCCGTGGTACCATGTTGCCAAAGAACTTTTTATCAATCGACTTAATCCGCAAGTTCCCGGACCAGCGCGTATTTTCGATGCTGTGCGGCGCGCCGATTTCTTAAAGAAAGCCGCGCTACTCGACCGATCCTACGACTATCTCTTCTTCATCAAATCGTCGATGCGAACTACCGATCCCGATATCGTCGAGCCGGTGCACTATCTCGACTTGTTTGAATATCTGTCGCGTCGCGGTTCTACGTTCTTGATTCTGGAAGAACCTTCCGGTGGCGCTGTTGACAGTAAGTATCTGCTGAGTCGATTTGCCCAAAATACTATTCCCTACGAATGTCTCTTCGAAACGGTTAAACCGACCCAACATGAAATCGATACCGCAACCCGATTATTCCGGCAAGCGATTGGTCAGCTATTTCAAGCGACTCCGTTTCCAGCGGAATGGATCGAAGAAGCCCGCGATCTGGCTGCAATCTATCTCTCGCTCGAAGGAATTCTTCAGCATATCGTTTTGAAGCAGGCACTGGCGGTTAATTTTCAGGTGCGCGCCATCATCGGTGGTCGAGGCTCTGAATTCACTGCCGGACTGCGCAATCCCTTTGGCGTGATTCAAGTGCAGCACGCCTATAAAGATTACGGGAACAGTGAACCGTTCCCGCCACTGCCACCTGTTCAAAGATATCAGGAAGAGCACCTGTCGTTGGATCGGTTTTACTCGCTGTTTTGTATGCCGACCCGTCAAATTCCCAAAAACGATCCACTTTGCCGCATCGAAAATTCCTATCACAATGGAATGTCGGAATTCCGCTTGTATCGTCCCGATCCCACGAATATTGCCGAAATCCGTGATAAATACCGTTTGACGGGAAAACGTGTCGTCCTGATTGTCACGAGCGGGAAACAGGATTATCAGAATCTATACTGGCTGATCGACGCATTAATTCAGTCCTCGGACGATATCCAGATTCTGATCAGACCTCACCCCGGTTACGAAGATATTGCCAATCACCGTGCCGATAGTATCCGTACTTTCATTGCTAGCAGCGACCGGAAATACGATCTCTTTTCTGTTGCCGATGTGATATTGGCATCGCCCGGTTCGATGGTGATGGAAGCTTCTATGTTCACCCGCAAGATCGGTTTGTTCTGTTCACCGTTCTTGCCCGATTCGCCGGAGACCATTGCCGAGTGCTATCCCTTCTCGACCTATATTCCTCTGCGCGAGCACGCGAATGCTTTGGCGCTGGTCAAGGAGTTACTGAATCAACCGGCAGAACCCATCGTCGAATCCGAGCGAGTTTACCACTTCTCGGAATATGAGCGATTGTTCGACCGCATTGAATCGGAAATTGTGTTTGCACCTCAAACGCCCAAGCCGGTTAATCGGATGACTGAAGAGAATATGGTGCAGATCGTGGATTATGTCGGACAGTTGTCCGAACGCGATCACCCATTCACTTGGAATGCGATGGATGCCGTCTTTACCACTTCCCGACGCTACCTGCAATCGGTGTCGGAGCGCTGGCGGCACGGTCCCGATCGGGTACTCAAAGTTTCGAAAAAAGTCTACGATCAATTTCATGCCCATACTTCCATAACCGGAAAAAAATATCTCGATCTCGGATGTGGTCATTATCATCCGTACGGCACAATCGCCTTCTTCTTTATCAATGGTGCCGGTACCTGTTACGCGATCGATGACGATCATGCTGAACCACAACGCGCAGCCGAAGCGCTCTACGACGAGTTGCTTGCGGCATTGGCACATCCGCAGGAGTGGTGGCAGGAGGAAATCGATTTAGTCGATTACGAACGCCGGATTCGTGAATTCAATTTAGCGGCATTGAAAGATGGCAAACCGGAACAGGGAATTGCCGCGGTTCCGATTCATTATCAAGTCGGGGATGCTGGTTATCCGGGGCGATATCAGTCGGAGAGTATCGATTTAATCAATTCTACTGCAGTGCTCGAACACTGTACCGATTTATCGCAGGTATTTGCCACGCTCTTCAAAATGCAGCCGTCGGGCGGATTGTCCTATCACGAAATCGATCTGGTCGATCATCGCGTCTATTCCGAACCGGAACGATATCACTATTGGTCGTTCTTAACGTGCGAAGATGATGACCCACATAGCGTCAGCAATAAATTGCGGAAATCGCAAATCCTCGAATTGGCGAAATCGACCGGTTATGTCGTATTATCGGAAGAGAGTATTTCCGACAGTACCCTTCCGCAAGATCTCAAATCGAAACTATTACCTCTCTTTCAATCGTTATCCGACGACGATTTGGCAACCACCGGATTGAAGATCCTGCTCCAAAAACCTTAAAATAAGCACACCGAATTACTCTAGATCTGCAAGTGCTTTTACTGCTGCTTCGCCATACACCGGATCGGTCAGCAATCGTTCCAGTTGTGCCTTCGCGGCGCGTTTATATCCTTTCTGCGCCATTCCAATCGCCTTCACGATCGGGTCTTCGACTTCTTCGTGATGTTGAGCATGCAATTCGAAAAAATAGCCTGCCAGTTTATCATTCAATGACACAATATTAAATTCTTTTACAGCACGAATTCGCGCGTTACGTGCCATATTCGCACGTAGTTGATCGTCTTCCGTCAAACGGAATAGGTGGGAGGCAATCGTATCGATATCGTGTTCTGCCGCCAACAGACCGGTTTCGCCGTGCGCGACCAGTTCCGGAATTCCGGCATGGATTGTACTGATAACCGGCAAACCATTGGTGTGTGCCTCGATTAGCGATACCGGCAATCCTTCCTGATCGCCGGTCGATGCGGTGACACTCGTCAGGATAAAAATGTCGGTTTCGCGCATTGCTTGTGCGACTTCGTCGCTCGTCTTCTCGCCTAATAACTCAACTAGTTTTGATATCCCGGTTTCGGCAATAATCGCCTGCATCTCTTCCAGTAACGGACCATTGCCGATGATCCGATACCGGCACCGTTCCCGGTTCGGAAGCTTCGCGAATGCTCGCAGCGAATCGCCAATCCCCTTTTTTTCAACAAACCGACCGACGGTCAATAATTCAATCCGATCGGGTCGAAGCGGCTTCTCCTGTGGATGAAATTTCGTGATATCGATGCCATAGCGATGCACCCGAATTTTCTGTTCGGGGCAGCCGCGCGACGTCAATGCCGCTTTCATAATATGGCTGGGAGTCGTGATGAGCGATGCACGAGCGAACAATTCGTCATAGCAATGGTCGCCCAGTTCGAGAAATGTGCGCGACGCATCGAAACCGTGAAAAGAGACGATTAACGGTTGCTGATTGATCCGGAAATATGGTGCCAATCGCAAAAATGTCGTACCGAAATGAACATGGTACGCATCGATCGTGTCGATGGAATCGATGCTGTTCAGCCTACAGAACTGCAGCGTCCAGGCACTGTCATTACCGACGAGTGGCGGAATTTTTAAGAATTTAGTACGATTCATCAAATCGTATTTAAGAACATTCGGATGAATCGTCGATTGCTCGATACGATCCGTTGTCCAATGTTCCATTGGTAACTGGCGATCGATCAGTCCGGTTAGCATGTCAAGGATAAAAGTCTCGGAGATCACCGGGAATCCGGCAGTAATTTCCACAATTTTTCGCAGAGTTGTGGATGAATGTCCTGTAGTCATTGAATTTCCTGTCGCGTGACGGTTAGTCTTTAGTGTTTCTCAAAAAAATTGTTACCCCAATATGGGCGATCCGCTATATAATGGACGTCCGTAATGAACTGTACAGATAGACACTCTTGTCTGTACCTATCAATCGAAGGCTGACACTGAATAATGACACATTTTTTCAAGAGATATGATAACATAAATTGAAGCAAATTTCATTCCAAGTTATTCTCTTGTGAAAGTGCAAAAATCTGTGTCAGTTTTCATCTTTTTGTTAGTAAACGGAATATCTGTTGTCGTTTATACTCGCATCATCGAAAAAAGAAAAACGCCGCTAAGCGGCGTTTTTATAAGGATCGTAAACAACTTAGTCGGTTATTTTTTCGGTTTCCGTCCGCGACGTTTCGGTTCCGCATTCGCATCGCTTTCCGGAACACCCGGTACTCCATGAAGTTTATCGATATTGGAGATCGTCAATTCCAGTTTTCCGGTCAACCAATCTTTCCCGTGATCGGAAATAGCCCAGATTTTTCGAGGAACATCGTCCCTCATTAACCCGGCTTTCACTAATTTTAATTTCGCCCACGGAATGAGATACGCCCAGCGCTCAATTTTCGTATCGCCGACCGGAGCGAAATCGCCCGGTTGTAAGACATGAGTCAAGCGATTGCGCAATAGATCGCGGCAACGATTGCTTTCGAGCTGACCACCGTTTTCGTGCAGCGTTTCGAGTATCGGTCGATAATACTCTTTTTGACTCAAATGCGGTAACGAGGAACTTTCGTTGCGGGGTTTTCGTCCCCGCTTTCCTTTTCGTTTGTCGGTCTTGACGTTCTTCTGACCCGGTTTCCGACCACGTTTCTTCGGTTCGACCAGCTCGACCGTTTCCGTAAGTGGTTCCAGAGCAACCGGTTTTGCTTGCCGACCCCGCTTGCCTTTCGGTCCCTTTACGATATCGGAACTTACCGGAGCCGTGAGTGATTGTAATCGTTTCCAGTCGATTTCGATCGTACGCAGACGAGTCAATATTTCCAGAATCGATTGGATTGAATCGATGGTTACTTTGGCTTTTTCGAATTCTTTGTGTTCGAGTTGTTTATTTAACTCAGTTCGGTGTTGCAATACCAATTTTGTGAGATCACCAAGGTGCTGTGCGAAAGTCGTCTCGATGCCTTTTTCTGTCGTCATAGGTCCCCCGATTTCGTCTATTCTTGTAAGAGTACAAATTGTACTACAAATATAATATAATTTTTATTAATTCTCACTATGAATCGAATTTGCAGCGCAAAATCGGTTATATAAATTTCAATTCTTTGAATGGTGATTATAATAAAATGATATTTAATTAGTTACGGTATGAATGTGTCGGTGTCGCGAGAGGATATGAATTGTAAATCCGAAATTAATAAAAAATACCGTAAATTTCTATAAATACAAGTAGTAAAGATTTAATGCTTTCATAATCAATGAGAAATAACCGCAAAAATGAGTTTTATTGGTATCGAAATTATTCAATGATTTGCGGATCAGCTGACGGGTATATAACGGTTATTAGTATAGTTAGACAAATGCAAGATTTGACCCGACTTCGCGTTATTTCGTTACCGCCTCTTCCGTCTCTTCGCGTTCGACAAATGCCCGATACCGATCGTTGGTCTCCATCAATGTCAGGTGTGGTCCGTAGGCAACAATTTTTCCATCGTCAAGCATCAATACCTGATCGGCTTGTGCCGCTGTCGCGAGCCGGTGGGTCACTACCAATACAGCCGTGTCGGGATATTCCGTCCGGAAATTGCGCCAGAACATTTGTTCGGTTTCGGCATCCAGTGCACTGGTCACGTCGTCGAGTAATAACAAATCGGGACGGCGCGCTAATACTCGTGCTAACGCCAGCCGCTGTTTCTGACCACCACTTAATTCGATACCGCGTTGACCCAGCAGTGTGTTGCCGCCGTGCGGGAATAACTTCAATTCGGATTCCAGTCGCGAGGCATTCAACGATTGCGTGATCGCTTGATCGGAGATCGAAGGATCGCCCAGGCGGATATTCTCGGTCACTGTCTCGCTGAACAGCAGCGGTTCTTGTGGTACTAGTCCAATGTGCGATAGCCGGCTGTGTGGCTCGAGTTGATCGATATTCCGATCATTCCAATAGACTGCTCCCGATTCCGGCTTCATTTCGCCGAGGGCAACTTCCACCAGTGTCGATTTACCACAGCCGATCGGTCCAACCACCGCAATGGTTTGTCGCGGCTCGATTGCGAAACTCACGTCTTCGAGAATCATCCGTTCGGTATCGGGGAACTTCGCGGAAATATTCTTGAATTCCAATTTCTGCATCGATTCGGAGCAGGCAACTGTCGATCGCTTCGGTTCAGGGAAATTTTCAACTTCCTTCAACCGATCGACATAAGCAAAATTGATCTTCGTAATCGCGAAGAAATAGCCGATCGTAAAAATTGGTTCGACGAGGAATTGAAAATAATTGGCGAATGCGAAGAAACTACCGACGGTCATTTCGCCGCGAATCGTCAATACGCCACCGACAAACAATCCGATTACGATTCCGAAATTCTGCACCATCAATCCGACCGTCTGGACCATCGCATTGATGCGAATAAAGCTGACTTCGGTATCGACCCGATGCGAGAGCGTCGCTGTCAATTTTTCGCCCAATTGCTTTTCGGCGCAGAATCCTTTAACGATCCGAATCCCGCTGATACTTGTTTCCAGTAAATCGTTTACTTCGCTGATCGCCTTCTGTCGCTCCTGCGCGCGTTTCTCCAGCATGCCCATCGTCCGAGCCAAGAGCCAGATGAAAAACGGCAGGGGGATAAACACTAGTAATGTCAATTTCCAATTCAGCGAGAACATCACACCGAGCGAAAACAGAATTACCAGCGACATTTCCACCGGGCGCATCACGCCGCTGCAACTATACCACGACAGTTTTAGATCCGATCCTTCGATGTCGTCGGTCAAGCGCGTGATCAAATCGCCGGTACGGAATTTCAGGAAGAAGTCGTGTCCTTTACGCAGGATTTTCCGGAATACCGTTTCCCGCATCAATCGCCCGAACACCAGATTGCCGTAAGCACGCGAGTTGGGGAGGATGGCGAACATCAACCCTTGATAGACTCCGACGATAATCAGGAACCAGACCCAAGTGCGAATTTCCGATGGTGCCGCTTTTGCTGTCAGTTTGTCGAGCACGAATTTGAACATCAGCGGGTATGCCGTTCGCGCGACGATCGAAAATACCGTCAGGATCAAGACCGTCAACATCAGCCCGCGGCGTTGTTTCCAGTAATTCATGAACCATCGGAAATCATGCTGGAACATGGTCGCTCCCGGGGAATTGGATCCGGTACAATTTGCTGTAGAACCCTTGCTTTGCCAGCAATTGATCGTGTGTTCCCAATTCGATGATTTCGCCGTTCTTCACGACGGCAATCGCGTCGGCGTTGCGAATCGTCGAAAGCCGGTGCGCGACAATCACCGCAGTGCGATCGGAAAGTAACTTCTGTAATGAATCCTCGATTGCCCGTTCTGTTTCGGGATCGACGCTGGAAGTGGCTTCGTCCAGGATCAGTAGTTCCGGATCGAATACCAGTGCGCGCGTAAAGGCGATCAATTGCCGTTCGCCGAAGGAGATATTCGCACTCCGTTCGGCAAACACCGAGTCCAGTCCATTCGGCAATTTCGCAATCAGATCGCCGGTTCCGAGCCGGTCGATTGCGCGTTGAACGCGCTCACGAGGTACATCGGTGCGCAACACTTTCAGGTTCTCTTCGACGGTTCCGGGGAAGAGATAGAGATCCTGCAACACCAAACCAATCCGCGAGCGGAGTTCTTCTTGCGACACGTTGCGAAGGTCGATCCCATCCCAGGTAATCGTTCCGGCGATCGGATCGTAAAACCGGCAGAGCAGATTGATGATCGTCGATTTACCGCCACCGGTCGGTCCCACAATGGCAATTCGCTTTCCTGCGGGAATCGCCAGCGAAACATTCTTGAGTACCGGTTTTTCGGCATCATAAGCGAAGCTGACATTGTTCAGCAAGATTGTACTCGTCAGCGCTGGCAATGGTTTCGGACTACTCGGATTCGAAACGACCGGTGTGCGATCCAACAATTCCAGAATCCGATCTGCCGATCCCAGTGCGCGCTGGATTTCACCCAGTTGCTCGGTCATTTCAAACAAAGGTTGGAAGAGTTGTGCGAGATACTGCGCAAACATCACCACCGTACCGACAGTAAATGCGCCGACCCGCTGCCAATCGGCACCAATCCAGAGTATTCCACCGACGGCGGCAATATTCAACAATCCCAGCGGCAGGAAGAATGTCGTGAACCGGATGAAGATACCGATTTGAAAGGAGACTTTATCCGCATTCACCGAACTCAATCGCTGCTCGGCATAAGCCTCCCGACCCATCATGCGCAGCAATCTTGCACCTTGTGTAAATTCAGTGACAACTGCTGTAACGGCGGCGATTTTCGCACGCTCCTCGCGGAATTTCGGACGCATCCGGTTGAAGAATATCAGCGCGCTGGTAATAACGATGATCACCAGCAGATTGAGTGCTACTGCGAGCCGCCAATCGATCGGATACAACACCGCCAGAATACCGGCGATGAAAATAAAGGTGGAGATGAGTTGCAACCCGACCGTCGTAAACAAACTAACCAAACGCTCGCAATCCGATTCCACGCGCGCAACCAACCTGCCGACCGGATTCTTGTCATAGTATGCCAGCTCGAACGTCAGCATCTTGTCGAACACAACCCGCTTCAGATCGTTGACAACGCTTACGCCCGCTTTACCGAGATAAATATTGTGCAGATACCGGAAGAACGTCGCAATACCGAGTAATCCCAAGAAGATCGAAGAGGAAATGATGACACCGAATGAATCTTTCGCCGGGAGGTTGACATCGAAAATGCGGCGGAAAAGCAATGGCTGAAAGACCGAAGCAGCCGTCGTAATCAACATGAATATCCCCCCCAAGACAAAACTGCTTAGGTAGGGTCGGGCATAAGGCAAGACACGACGAAGTGCCGCTACGCGTTTACGCAACGAGCTGGAGTGGTGTTCTTCCAAATCCTGTTGATCGAAATCGGGCATTCTGCTGTGCTACTCTCAGATTGAATGTTGTAAATGCAATAATATCAACGACAATTGCATTTGGTATAAAAATAAGATAATTTAAACCAACCAGTCAGTTTGGTAAGTCCATTCGAGATTTCGAGACGGATTGCCGGAAAATTAAAACGACCGGGATTTCTAGGGGAGCATTCGCTCACAATGAAAATATACTCACATAAATATTTAGTGTCCTATTTCACTGTTCTGGTTGCGCTGTGCAATTTTGTCACAGTCCATTCCGAACCATTGACACTAAAACAGGCAATCGGGTTGGCGCACAAGGGACATCCCGCTGTGCAGCAATACCGCGAACGACTCGAAGAGCGTAAACTCGAAGACCGGGTAGCGTTAGGACGGTTCCTCCCGACGATACGGCTGGATGGGAGTTACAACCATCTGAACGACCCATTGGAATTCGATTTGTCGCCGATTCGCAGTGCCATGATTCAACTGCAGGCAAGCAATCAGGTGGAATTTACCAACATCGGAAAATTGCTTGCATCGCAGCCGGCGCTGACTCCGGCGCAACGTCAAGCCGTCTATCAACAGGCGTTTGCGCAACTAGACGCGGCGATTCCACGATTTGTCGACCGGATCAAACAACAGGATTATAAAACGCTTGCAGTCGTCGGTGTACAACCACTTTTTACCGGTGGTAAAATAGTGGCTGGAAAGCGATATGCTCACGCCGAGCGAAAATTTGCCGAAGCGGAATTGACCAAAGTCGACGACGAAGTGTTGTTTGAAACGGTCCGGAATTATCTCGCGGTCTTGCTCTTGCAGGATGTCGTGAAGGTGCGAGCTGACGTACTCGACGGGATGAATCGACATCGTTCCGATGCCGGGAAACTGTTTCAGGAAGGTTTGATTGCGCGGGCACAACTGCTGCGCGCGGAAGTAGCCGTCGCCGATGCCGAACGCAACCTCAGTGATGACCGCAATCGCTTGGAATTGGCTCGTACCGCCTTGCGTTTGACCGTGCAATATTCCAACAGCGATGTTATCGAACTATCCGATACGCTCCATCCGGCGATGATCAACGATTCGCTCGCGAGATTCTTAACACTTGCCGAGCGGAATCAGCCGTTGCTTCAAATGATCGATGCAAAGCAGAGTTCCGCCAAAACGAAAATAGTAGCAGATCGTGCCGATATGCTCCCGACAGTGGCTGCATTCGGTAAATACGAGACCTATCCGCAATATCAATCGAGTCTTGATCCCCGGTGGGTGATCGGGATCCAAGCCAGTATCACACTCTTCGACGGGTTACAATCCTATCATCGCACGCAATCCGATCGACATTTGACCAGGGAAGTCGCCGCGATGCGCGCCGATGCTTCGCGAAAAGTAAAATTGTGGGTCGAACAGACCTACCGGAAATTGCGCGATGCCGAATATCGGTATCGCAAACAGGAAGCGAATGTCGCATTAGCCGAAGAGAGTCTCCGCCAGAATGAGAAGCGATTTCAAAGTGGAATGGTGCCGTCGCTGGAAGTGATCGATGCCCGATTGAGCTACGAAAAGAACCGGCTCGAACGCTTGCAATCGCTGTACGACTGGAATGTGTCGATGACAGAACTGTATGTCGCTGCCGGGATACCATCCGAAATGATTACCGTCTGGCAGAACGGGGAGGTAGGAAAATGAAAGCGGGAAACTCGGGAAAAATACTGACGCTGCTGTTGTCGATTTTGGTGATTGTGATCGTGATAATCATCGTCAATGCACTGCTTCCGAATCCGACTATCCTGACCGGCATGGTTGAAGCGACTGAAATCGATGTCTCATCGAAAATTCCGGGACGCATCGACAGTGTGGTAGTCAGTCGCGGCGATCATGTGGTGAAAGGACAACTGCTATTCACCATCCAGAGTCGCGAAGTCGATGCTAAAGTCGAACAAGCGCGTGCGCTACGGGATGCCGCTCAAGCGAAATACGATATGGCACGCAACGGCGCTCGCCCCGAAGAGCGTGAAGGGGCGGAAAAGCTGTTTAATCAGGCGCAAGCGCAATTCGATTTAGCCGAGAAAACATGGAATCGGGTACATGCACTGTTTACCGACAGCGTCGTTTCCACGCAAGAAAAAGATCAAATCGAGTTTCAATATAAAGCTGCCCGCGAGCAACGCGATGCCGCTAAAGCCCGTTACGAAATGGTAAAGAGTGGTGCTCGCAGCGAGGAAATTCGCGGTGCCGAAGCGCTGTTCCGCCAGGCTGAAAACGGATTTGCTGAAGCACTCTCCTATCAGTCTGAGACGCATATCTACAGCCCGCTCGAGGGCGAAATCAGTAAACTGATTGTCGATCCCGGTGAAATGGTGGCTTCAGGTTATCCAATCGTTACCGTCACGAAATCGCCCGATCAGTGGATCGTACTGCAAGTTCGCGAAGATCTGATGAAGAAGTTCTCGATGGGTGCGTCGATCGACGCCGATATTCCGGCATTGTCGCTGTCCGCTGTACCGTTGAAGGTCGCTTATATCGCGCCGATGGCGGATTTCGCTACCTGGCGTGCGACCAATCAGAAAGGCGATTTCGATCTCAAAACATTCGAAATTCAGCTCCGACCGGCGTTGCCCATTGCCGGACTGCGAGCGGGAATGACGGCTCGAGTGAAATTGTAGCACAGCAATGTCGAAGCAACCGGCAAATTCTTTCGGTCAATCGATTTCCGCAATTGCCTGGCGGGAATGGCGGAGGATTCGTGCCGATCGCACGACATTCCTGATTCTTGTCGTAATCCCGATTGCCTTAATCCTGATTTTAACCGGAATCTATGCGCGTGGTGTTTTGCTGGATATGCCGGTTGCCGTTTGGGATGAGGATCGCAGCGAAGTGTCGCGACAGATGATCCGTGCCGTCGATGCCAACCGCTCGTTCCAAGTGACTGAGACCGTGACTTCGGTTGACGAGATCGAGAATTTATTTCAGTCCGGAAAAATACAGGCAGCATTCCATTTTCCCGCCGATCTATCCCGTAAACTGAAAACCAATCAGACTGCAACCGTGACGGTTTACAAGAACAATGCCAATCTGATTGTCGGCAACACGGTACTGAAGGATGCGTCAACCATCATCCGCACCTTTTCCACCGGAAAGAATTTGAAATCGTTCCAAGCGAAAGGGATGATGCCGCAACAGGCGATGGCAGCGGCAGCGCCGATTCGCGTCGTCGATCATTCGTTGTTCAATCCCAACTACAACTACGAGCAATATCTAGTACTGCTGATGCTCATCTTCACATTTCAGATGGGATTGATGATGATCGCGGCGCAACGGATCAATCGCGAAATAGCTTCCGACACGCTGAAGGACGCACTCGCGCTGGCACGGAATTCGTGGTCGCGGCTCTATCTGGGAAAAGCGTTGCCGATCATATTGGTGCATTCAATGATCATTTCGATCACTCTGTTTATTGTTATGCCGCTATTCAATGTCACATTAACCGGTAATTACTTCCGCTTCTTTGTTCTCTACCTGATGTTTTCGGCAGCATCGATTCTGATGGGATTTGTCTTATCGACATGGATCAAAGACTGTCAATTTGCTGCCGAAGTATCGATCATTATCAATACTCCGGCGTTTCTGTTTAGTGGTTACACCTTCCCGCTCGATGCAATGCTCGCACCGCACTTCTGGTACGCCAAGATTTTACCGCACACCCATTTTACCTTCGGATACTTCAAACTCTGCGTGATGCAAATCCCGTGGTCTGCTGCTACTCCTGAATTGTTGATGTTGACGATTGCCAACGCTATCTGTCTGCTCTTACTCGGGTGGGGTGTCGCGCGGTGGCGGAAGGGAGTAGTGGCGTGATGAATTACTTCAATCATTCGATGAAAACCGCTCGTCGCGAATGGCAACGAATTACCGGCGATCGAAACATAATCCTGATCTTATTGTTTTCGCCGTTGATGTATGTCATGTTTTTCGGTACGATCTACTACAATAAGACCGAAACGAAAGTGCCGATCGTGGTGATCGATGACGACCATAGCGAATTATCCCGTATGATCGTCCGGAATTTGAATTGTCATTCGCTGCTGCGGGTCGAGCGGGTTGAACCGGATTTCGCCGCTGCAACACAAGCATTCAACCAGTTGAAAGTGTACGGAATTGTCTGGATCCCCAGTGATTTTTCACGATTGGTCAAAAGTAGTCAAGCCGCTGAGATCGGCACTTACATCAATGTGAGCCGGTTTTTGATCGGGAACGATATCAACCGCTCAGTCACCGAAGTGGTTGGCACGATCGATGCCGGAATTCGAATCAAGCGGATGGAAACCAGTGGTCTGTCGGTCAATCAGACAATGAATTCATTCGAACCGATTCGAATCGATATGCGTTCGCTGTTCGTGCCACCTGAAACGTACGGCGACTTCTTGCTGCCCTGTCTACTGGTTCTGATTCTGCATCAAACACTATTGTTTGCCTTATTGGAAAGTATCGGTCGCGAGCGCGAACAGCGCACAATCGGAGAATGGCGCAAAGCCGGTTCAGGACATATTGCGGGAATACTGACCGGAAAAATTGTCCCATATTTTCTGATTACTTTTATCTATACACTGTTTTTCGGAGTGGTATTCTTCCGAATGTTCGCAATTCCCATTGCGGGGAATGCTGGATTATTGCTGGTAATGGTTGGATTATGGTTGATCGCGACGTTGCTTTTCGGTCTGTTTATGGCGAGCTTTTTCCAGTCGAAATTACAGGCATTATCGATCGGGGTATTTTGCTCTTACCCCTTCTTTCTGCTGACTGGCTACACCTGGCCTGCATTCGCGATGCCGCAGCCGTTGCGGTGGTTGTCAGCACTCTTCCCGACAGCGCCATTTCTCACCAGCTTTCAACGAATTGCCGTGATGAACGCCGGATTGAAACCGGTATTGCCGCTAATAATTCACTTAGCGCTGCTATGCGTATTGTATGCTGGATTGGCGACGCTACGGTATCGGGGATTGTTTAAAAGAGTGGAACGAAATCGGTTGTATCGGTGAGAAAAAAAACGGCGAAGTAGAAGATAGCTGACTTCGATCAATAATGTGAGTGTATTTCTTGAAGATTAATTGTTATCGAAAGTAGGGGCGGGTCCCTGCGCCCGCCCGTTCTTTTATTGTTTGGTGGCGCAAGCCTCCGAGCCTGCGTTCTTGCATCATTATTTATCTTTTCCCATTACCCAACTCCTACCACCTATCACCCATTTTTTCAGTAGGGGTGGGTTCCCACGCCCGCCCGCACACAATTGTATTTATTCGACACCGAATCATGTCAACTTATTTTCAAGAAGTGCTATAGTAATGTCGCAAGGGCAACGGTAGCAGCTAGTTCGGCACGAAGGATACGGTCGCCGAATGAGATTTTTTTAAATCCCTCATCCACGAACGACGAAATCTCGGAGGTTGTGAATCCCCCTTCCGGACCAATGGCGAAAATGGAATCGGAGTGATTGATTTTTCCAATGCTGCCGATAGGCGAACCGTCGCAGTCGGCAAGAAATCGGTGGTAATTCGAATTGTGTGGTCCGATTGCAGCGAACAATTGCGGGAGCGATACGCCAGAATCGGATGAACCTAAATGGATTGTCGGTAACAGCGATCGTCGACACTGTTTCATTGCCGCGATGGCAATTCGTTCCAACCGGTCGTGTCGCAACGTCACTGGCTGCGAGTATTCGGAATTGACCACCCAAAGCTGTGTCATACCGAGCGGTGTCAATGCCTCGATCGCCCACTCCAATTTCGACTCGGTAATTTTTCCAATGACCATGATTCGCTCGCCATTCGGTTCGAATGCCGACACGTGAACCAAATCGCCGATCGCGCACTTATGTGCCGAAAAGTCGGTGAGAACCCCTTCTAACGCCGAACCACGACCATTAACCAATCGGATTGCTTCACCGATTCCGACCCGGAGTGAGCGCAGATGTTTTCGCTCTTGCTCGGGAAGATCGTCGCAAATAGAAGTGGCTAAATCCAATTCGGGGTGGTATAGTGTAATCATTTCGAGTGTGTTAGTCGTTTGATCGAGCAGCCAAAAGGATGAGTTTCACTGACCAGTACTGATTTTCCGGCAAGCAGTCGTTCGATTGCAGTGCGCAAATCGTTGCTCTTGATCTTTTTCAGATCCTGATTGTCGTCGATACGTCCGTGATAGACGAGTTTACCGCCTTTGTCGAATAAAAATACTTCGGGGGTAACTTTGATTTTCCACGCCTCGATGATATTGTAAGTCGGGTCGCGATAGATCGGAAAAGTGATATTGTTTTCGGTTGCGTGGTGTCGAACTTCTTCGTTGTTTTCGGTTTCGTTCGGATTAAGTCCGACAAAGCGAATCTTATTGGCAAAAACTGAATCGGTTGCAAGAGCCATCATTCGGTCGTTGTAAGCATTCGAGATCGGGCAGCGGGTAGCCAATACGAACACGACTTGAGGCATTGCGCCACCCGAACCTATGATAACTTTTTCACCTTGTAGGGTTTGTACCGATTGCGAGCCAATTTCGGCGGAACTCGCTGAAAAGAAGCCGAAAACGCAGATTGCGAAGGGTACCGACAAGATCCGAAAAATTGATTGCATACAACACCACTCATGTTTCTATGTTTGTGATACGGTGTGTCAGTCGTAATTGTAGTAGTACTTTGACGTTAGAATATAACATATTTTAGATAAATATTATTCTTCCGCACGTGATTCGAGATTAGCCCAGCGATCCAACAGATTCTTTCCCAAGAGGTCGAGGAAGTAGAAATCTTCCGAGTTTGGTATATAAACGGTTGCCTTGCCTGCTGCGTTCCTGCCGGCAATCTCACCCTGCTTTTCCGCGCTGCGCCAGCCGAAATTGATTCGGTTGATCTGATTTTTCACATCGAGTACTTGAGCACAATCGCCACAAGCAAACACATTGGGGATATTCGTTCTCAACTCTTCGTTCACGAGGATTCCCTCGTCGCAACCGATCCCCGAACCATTCAGAAATTCGATATTCGGCACTTCTTCGGGGACTGCAATCACCGCTTCGACAGTAGTCGTCTTACCATGATTGTCGATAATCGCAATATGCTGACCGTTGAGGTCGATCGCATCGACGATTTCGGTATCGAATTGCGGCGATACGCCAACTCCATTCAGCAACTCGACGATATCTTTTTCGCTGACGCCCGGCAATTCACGCTTCCACAATAAGTCGGAACGGGTGAAGAAATGAATCTTATTGCCCCGGTTATGTAATTGCCGGATAATTTCGATCGCGACATACCCACCGCCGATGACCAGTACTTCGCCGGAACCGAGAACGCGTTTCAGTCGCGCCACGCTGGCAAAGTTGTGCACGGTATGGATTGGTAACCAGAATGGTGCAATGAATTCGAGATCGGGAATCGAGCCGGAGGCGATAATCAGAAAATCGTAACCGATTTTTTCACCGGTACTCAAAGTAACGGTGTTGGATTGTGGATCGAGACTGGAGACATTCGCACCCACCCGCCACTGGATCGATTCCAGCGATTGCGGTGGTTTCGCGGTATCGTGCGAAAATTGGTCGCGTTGGAAAAGTTCAACCAGCATCGGACGGAAATAAAACGGTGCAGGTTCCGAAGAAATCACGGTGATCGTGGCGGTTGGTTCTTCGCGATAAATCGCTCGTACTGCGGCTAAGCCAGCAGCACCGGCTCCAATGATCGTGTAACGCATGCTAGTCTCGTCGGGTTAGAAGTTGGTAAGATTCCAGTGAAAAAAGTGGCGCAGATCAGTTGAATAACCTGCGCCATCTGAGTGATACATAGATTAATACGAGATCGAACTGCAATTCGTAGGTTAAAGTTGAGTGCCGTAATAAATACCGACTTCTGCCAACTCCTCTTCGATCCGGAGCAACCGGTTGTATTTGGCGATCCGCTCGCTGCGCGAGGCGCTGCCGGTCTTGATCTGTCCGGCATTGGTTGCCACTGCCAAATCGGCAATCGTCGTATCTTCGGTTTCGCCGCTGCGATGACTGATGATATTCGCGTAGCCGTTGATCTTCGCCAATTCGATCGTTTCCATCGTTTCGGTTACGGTACCGATCTGGTTCAGTTTGATCAGGATCGCGTTGGCAACCCCTTTTTCGATCCCTTCGTCCAATCGTTCTGGATTGGTCACGAAAATATCGTCGCCGACCAGTTGGATTTCATCACCGAGATCCTCGGTCAATGCCGCCCACCCTTCCCAATCGTCTTCCGCCATACCGTCTTCGATCGAGACGATTGGATACTTGTGAACCCAATCGTGATATAACGCAATCAATTGCTCGGGAGTTAATTCACGACCTTCACCCTTCAGGATGTACAGCTTGCGCTTGTCGTCGTAGAATTCGCTGGCAGCTACATCCATCGCCAATGCAATCTGTTCGCCCGGTTTGTAACCGGCGGCGTTGATCGCTTCGAGGATCAATTCGATTGCCATTTCATTGGTCGATAAGTCCGGGGCATAACCCCCTTCGTCGCCTACACCGGTAGAAAAGCCCTTCGATTTCAATACCTTTTTCAGGGCATGAAACGTCTCGGCGCCGGCGCGTAACGCTTCCCGGAAACTGTCGAAGCCTTTGGGATAAAGCATGAATTCTTGAAAATCGACTTTCGACTGCGCGTGAGCGCCGCCATTCAGCACATTCATCATCGGGATCGGCAAATAACGTGCACCGACACCACCAAGATAACGATACAGTGGCAAACCCATCGATTGTGCCGAGGCACGGGCAACTGCCATCGAGACACCGAGAATTGCGTTGGCGCCCAATTTTGCCTTGTTTTCGGTACCGTCTAGTTCCAGCATCGTTTCATCGATACCGATTTGATCGACTGCATCCATACCGACGATTTTCGGAGCGATAATGTCGTTGACATTGTCGACTGCCTTCAAAACCCCTTTTCCGAGATAGCGGGTGTTGTCCCCGTCGCGCAATTCCAGTGCTTCGTGAACGCCAGTCGAGGCGCCGGATGGCACGATAGCCGTCGCGATATTCCCGTCTTCGAGTGCCAATTCCACTTCGACCGTCGGATTACCGCGTGAATCCAATACTTCGCGTGCAAAAATATCGATAATTTCCATGATTAACTCCTGTTTTTTGTTGTATCAAGCAGCTCAAGATACGGCACCATTGGAATCCAGACAAGGGTTCCTGACGTCCCGGTTGCTTTCGATTCGGCTTTGTCGCAACCGTCGATTCCTAACAAACTATTCTGTAAGATTCTGGCGCAAATCTCGTTGGAGACACTGAAGATCTACCCGGAGAGTACTCATAGAGCACAATCATGGTTGGGTATATAGTATCTCGTGAAAATAAGTTGTTATCGGAAGTTGGGGCGGATCCCCGCATTCGCCCGCAGGTCAGGCGAAACTTGACACCGAATCATAACAACTTATTTTCAAGAAACACTATATTTACTCAGGATAGAATAGAATTAAGATGAGTGAAATGACCGAAGTTAGAATAATAACAATAGCGGGTGTATAGACCATAATGCGCTGGTACCGTTTGCTGTCTAAAAATGATAATAAATGACTGGTGTACACGGTAATCATTCCGACGACTGTTAGTGTGACACCCAAGCCCAAGCCGAAGACCAGCATCGCAGCCAATCCGAGTGCAATCTTTCCGGTACTGATCGACAACATCAAGATCGCAATCGACGAACTGCACGGAATCAGACCGCCGGAAATCCCCAACAATGTCGCGGAACCGGTGCCGTGGTCGTGGTGGTGACCATCGTCGTGATTGTCGTGATCGTGATGATGATCGTGCGCATCGGCAGGTGTGTGTTCAGTTCCATCGTCTACGGCTGCGACATGATGACAGCTGCAATGACAATCGCTCGCTTTTTTCTGTGCCTGTTTGCGAAGAGAATTGTACAACATCCCGAACCCGATACCCAGCGATAGCGTTACACCGAATATTTGTCCACCGCGCGATAATTGTTCGTATCCGAATTGATGACTCAGCAGCACTGCCGCCAGCGCCAGAAGAATTGCCGTGAGAATATGACTGATCGTTACTGCGGCACCGAAGCGGATGACCCGCCAGACCGATTTGCTGCTGCCGACCAAAATCGCGTGAAAGATCGATCGCCCATGCACCGGTTCGAGCACATGCAAGCCACCCATTAGGAATGCTACCAGCAGCGGAGTGCCTAATTCAAGTTCCATTGTTTAGTCGGTCCTTCGCGATTGCTTTCGTTTGCGACACTTTCGGCACAACCCGTACAGCATCAGGGAATGACCCGTCACGCGGTAGTCGGTCGATTGCTCGATCGTTTTCAACATCGCAGTCGAGAGACAGATATCGACTGGTTCGATGCTCCGGCATTTTTCGCAGAGAATGTGGTGATGATGATGATTCCCACTGCATTTTGCCAGATACTGGTTGCCACGATTTCCCGTTTCGATCCGCTCAATCAAACCGGCGGAACGAAATAAATCCAAATTTCGAAACAGCGACGCCCGACCGATCGTGCATCCACTACGCGTCAATTCTTCCCCCACAGCTTCAGCCGAAAGTGGCGTGCGAGAAGCTCGTATCGCAGATAAGATTGCAATACGAACACGTGTCGACGAGAGACCGGCTGCTTTAAATTCGGAGACCATTTTTCCTGAAAATTGATACTTGGTATCAAAAATTATAATCCTTTTTTGTGGCAAATGCAAGTATTGGGAAAACACAGCTGCGAGCGGTTGACACAAAAAAAACAGTTTCGCCAGTACTTTGATTTAAATACCGCACGGTGTAAATTGATTTTCAATCGGTAGCTTGTCGCTTCCGTAGTTGATTGCGGAACGGAATAAGTTCGGAAAAGGAATTGAGATGGCGGATCGAATACAACCGCGGTTATTGAAAGGGTTTCGCGACTTGATGCCGGAGATTACCCGGGCACGTCGCGAACTGATTGAACAGTGTCAGAAGATCTACGAACGGTACGGTTTCTTGCCGCTCGAGACGCCGACGCTGGAACATCGCGATGTCCTGACCGGCGATGCCTATGGCAGCGAAGGCGCGGCAACGATCTTTCATTTCATCGGTCCCGAAGAAACCCCGATGGCGCTCCGATTCGATCTGACGGTGCCGCTTGCACGGGTCGTATCGCAATATCCCGAGATCGCCAAACCGTTCCGGCGCTGGCAAGTAGCGAGTGTCTTCCGTGTCGATAAACCGGGACCGGGACGTTTCCGCGAATTCATTCAAATGGATCTGGATATCGTCGGTACCGATAAAATGGCTGCCGATGCCGAAGTCCTCTGCATCATGTTCGAGTTGTTCCAGACGCTCGGTGTCAAAGCGCGCATTCGATTCTCAAATCGGAAAATTCTCTCCGGTCTCTGCGAAGTCGCCGGAATCGCGAAAGATCGCGAAGCCGACGTATTGCGCGTTCTCGACAAATTCGACCGGATCGGTGTCGACGGCGTCGCGAAGGAATTGGGGAGTGGGAGGATTGACGCGAGCGGCGATAAAATCCATGGACTCAATCTGGAACCGGAACAAATTTCCAAGATCACCGATTTTCTGAAAATTCCGGCAGACACCCGCAGTGCGACATTGGCGGCATTGAACAATCATCCATTGGAATCGACCGAAATCGGCAAGCTGGGTATTGCACAACTGATCGAAGTGAATCAATTGCTCGATGCGATGGCAATTCCCGAAGATGAAGTTGTGATCGATCCGAGTATCGCGCGCGGTCTGGCATATTACACCGGTACCGTCTTTGAATGCTGGCTGGTGGATCTTCCTGCATTCGGCGCGGTCTTCAGCGGTGGTCGTTACGACAGTCTGGTCAATCGCTTTTCCGACCTGACCCTTCCCGCAGTCGGCGCATCGATCGGTATCGACCGATTGCTGATGGCGCTGGTGGAATTGGGTTCGGTGAAATTGCGCAAAGCGACCGCCGATGTCCTGATCCTGCCGGTCTTCGGCGTCACCCATGCGCAGGCGTTCATGCTCGCGAAACAATATCGCATTGCCGGAATCAAAACCGAAGTCTATGTCGGGAAGGAAAAGAATCTGAAGAAGATGCTCTCCTATGCCGATGCGATGGGTGTTCGGTTTGCGGTGATTGTCGGTCCCGATGAATTGGCGAAGAACGAAGTGTCGGTGAAGGATCTTGTGGTTGGATCATTGACGGCGAAACTGATGTCGTCGGTGATCGAGAGTGAGTTGAAAGCCGCCGTGCCGAATGATACGCATATCGCGCGTGAAACCTGGTTGCAACTCCGTGCCGGGCAGAAGAGTTTGTCGCTTGCGGAATCGATTCCCTATATCTTGGTCGAACTCGAAACCGATCCGCTCTCGCTCTAACAAAGCCGGGTATTTGGTTCCTCGGTTATGGAAATTTTGAATATCTATAGTAGGGGCGGGCTCCCATGCCCGCCCGTTCTTGTTTCTTATCATCTTTTCCCAACCCCCACCACCGAACTCCCATCTCCTGTATTGGATCTTTTATCCTTTCACCAATCACCAATCACTAAATACCAATCACCAAGAGTACCACACGGTATCAAATGTGAGCTACCCCACTTATTACGATTCAATAAATCTCTCGAAATGTGTTTTCTTTTGCAATCTTTTTATATTTTCACGAATACATCAATTTGTTGATCATTGGCAAACACTAAAATCACGCTGAACTGAAATTCGCGATAAAAATTTTCAATCGACGAAATATTTTCGCAATGGCTCCATCGAACCAATTTTCGAATCCGGAGGTTTTATGTCATTTCGTCCAATAATTATTTCGATGCTTCTTTTATTACTGCTCGGATCTATTGTCTTCGGAGACCCCCGCGGTCCGATACGGAGTTCCGCAATCGACGAAATCAATCCGTTCAATCCCAATATGCAAAACCGCGTTCAGCATACGTTTACAATGCGGATGAACTTTACCAATTACGGTTTCTTTGGCAATGAAAGTGCCAGTGACCCAAACGCTCTGACCGATCCGATCTACGGTGGTTGGGCGCCTCCGCTTGAATTTCCGGTCGGATCGAATACCGAGTATCTCTACATTGGTGGAATCTGGGTCGGCGCTCTTGTCCAGCAGAATGGTTCGGAATTTCCCCGGGTCAGTGTCGGAATCGATGGGTGGGTCAATCCCGCCGGTCGTTTGCGCGGTGAGTTTTGTCCCGGAGAAGGAACCGATGCAAATTTCCAGACCAACGTTACGAATGCCCCGAACAGCATGGCATGCTGTTACACCGATACGAGCATCGCTGCTCCTTATGTTCCCACCGACGTGATCGACGGTACCCATTTCCCACTCGGAATCAAAGTCACACAGCTAAGCTGCGACTGGCACAGCGATTTTATCGTCATTACTTACAATATCGAGAATATCTCCACCAACTATCTGAAGAACGTCTATCTGGGATTTTATTTCGATGGCGATGTCGGCAGAACCGATGAGGTGAATTACCACACCGACGACATCACAGGCTTCATCGATTATTATTATAACGGTCCGAACGATTCATCGTTGATAAATACCGCGTGGATTGCCGACAATGACGGACGACCGCATGATGTGAATTCCGGACACGATTTTACCTGCGCCGGAGCAGTGGGCGTCAAACTGTTTCAAGATCCAAATCCGCATTGTCGGACCAGTTATAATTGGTGGATATCGAACGGAAATTCCGATTTGGATTACGGTCCGAGCTGGCAGGATGGTGTTGTCAACGGTGAATTGCCCAATCGCTGGCCCGACGTGATCGGCACGCCGATGGGGGATACCCGCAAATATTTAATCATGAGCAACGGCGAACACGACTTCGATCAATATCGTGTGAACGATACTGCTTGGATCGCGGCACATCCGCAACCCGATCCCGCCGATACTACTCGATCGCACAACTGGCGTCGGCCTGATGCAAATAATGCCGATATCGCGAACGGTTACGATGCGCGCTTCCTGATCTCGTTCGGACCGTTGGGAATTTTTAATAATTATGATCCTCAGGGTCGTGCGGTCTACCGTCTCTATCCCGGAGAAAGTACCGCCATTTCGTTGGTAGTGTTTGGCGCTTGGGGATTTCACGATGAGAACAATCCACAAGTAGGCAACACGCTGGATCCGACGAAATATCAATTCAATTCGATTGGAGCGTTTGCTAACGTGATCCGCCCCGGCTTGGATTTACCGATGGTTGACACCCACACCCTGCAATTTCCCAACGGCGATGGGTGGTATGGCGAAGACACTGGAAGTGACGGTTTGTACGGCGTATCTCCGGGTGATAGCGTAATTATTGATGGGATATATTACGGGATGTATCCCGGTCCCGATGCGGATGGGTCGGAAAACAACGGGATCATCGATACCTTATGGAATCCAAACTTACTCGGTCATACCGAAGACACCCACCCGTGGCGACCGGAAAGATATCGTTATCAGGCAGGTAACGGCATATTGGATGCTGGTGATGGCGAACCCGATCTGATCGTCCCGACGATGTCGGTTCGCGACCATGCAACGAATAAGCTCCCAACGCGAATCACGATGCTGGCGAATTATCCGAATCCGTTCAATTCCGAAACGATCATTCGGTTCGAATTACCGGCGCGAATGCCGGCAAAGCTTGCGGTATTCGATTTGATGGGTCGTCAAGTGGCACAGATTGTGAATAATGAGACGATGAATCCCGGAATGCACTCCATTCAGTTTAATGGGAAGGGGATCGCGAGTGGAACTTACTTTGTCGAATTGACAGCCGGAAACCAAACATCCACTCGAAAAATTCTACTATTAAAGTAGTTCATAATATAAATCAGTAGGGGCGGGCTCCCATGCCCGCCCGTTCTTGTATCTTTTTTCTTTTATCTTGTTTCTTTTCCTACCACCCAAAACCTACTACCCATCACCTATCGCTAATGCGTTCCCATCAATATGCGAATGACTTCACTTTCCGGCGTACCCACTGGAATTGTCCGAATGATGCGGTCAAACGAATCGTCCGAACTGTTGCCGTACCACGCTGTCACCTGATAATACATCTGTGGACTGAACCGTACGACATTGACATGAGTGAAGGTGGTCGAGTAGGCTCCAGTCGTGCTCGTCAGATATTGCCACGGAATGGTCGCGCTGTTGCGGAAATACACCAGATAATACTGCACCAGCGTATCGGGACGAGACCAATTCAAGACCGTATTGTATTCGTTTATCGCGATCCCCAGACCCGGTGTCACAACTGCCGATTGCGCTACACCACTGACATTCATCAAGATTGTGTCGCCGTTGGCAGCATTCGAAACCAGACCGACCTGTGCCGAGAACGATCCCGAAGTAGTCGGAGCGAAGTATAATCGTGACGGTACAATATTTCCAACTGGGAGGGATGACATCGTGCCGGGCAGAACATAAAATGGCGCGTTGGACGGCAAAGTGATCCAGTGTGCGCTGTCGAGTGCGCTATTTCCTCTAACAATCACCGGCAACTCGAGTGAAGCGAATTGACCCGGCGATAGCGGATTCGGGAAACACATGCTCGAAGCTGGCATGGATACATAGTAACCGTTGCCGCGTCCATTGAGTGGCAGGGCGACACTGTTGTACGGGCTGCTGATAGTTACTCTCAAAGTATCCGTATAGGTTATAGTCGTATCGGGTTTGAATCGAACCCAGATCTGGAGCGTATCGCGTACGTTGATGGTCGATCCGCTATTAACGACACGATAACTGAAAACTGAATTATTGCTGGTTTGAATATTGGAGAATGTGAATGCGCGATTCTGACTTTGACGGATCGATACTAACACTGAATCGAAATGAGCTGTTCGAGTATCGTTAAAACTAATTGATGCCGGATAATTCATCGTCGATAAAATTGGGGCGAAGCTCCCTTCGTCGGCGCCGATATCCGGAGATAGCGTGTCTCGTATTTCACCGTCGATATCGGTCGTAACCAATGCTTCGTGCAACCCGGCACCTTCTACGATCGACGAGCTTTGATTGAGTTGAATGTGGAAATCCGGAGGATAGGTATAGCCGGCGAATGAGGGAACCCCAAGCACCGAATGACGGTCGCGATTGGGTGCTAACCAGCCTGCCCAATCGGTGTAAGCATTGATAAAAAAGTGATTATCACTTGGGAAATTGAAAGCGTTATAATCGCTGTTGAAAGTACCCGAAGAGACAGAAATGAGGATTGAGTTTCGCTGGGTATTGTTCAGGATGTTGTTGTACATATTAACGTCGCCATAATAACTACTGAAACAATAGGATCCTGAAACTGAGCGCGAGATATTCGGCTTAAGGGTGTCTATTACAATCGAATTATTATAAAAATTCACACGATTTGTTGTGTGGAATCCTCTGAGGTAATATGAACTCGTGGCAGGCATCCCGTAAAGACCATAAATCATATTGTTATAACAATTTACTGTGCCTGCACTGGAAAGTAACATGCCATAACAACTGCGAGTGGTCGCCGCCGCTAGATTAATATCGTGAACCCGGCAGTTGTAGATTGCGCTGGTACTCATCAAACCAGTCAGATAAATACCCGCTACATTTAATTCTGTACCGGTTCCGTAGACCTGGCAGACATCCAAATCGTGGATCGATACTCCATTGGCGTATTGGATATAGATACCATTGTAACCAGTATATCCGCCGATCGTATCGTTTATCGCAGCACCGATCGTGAACCGTTTGGAGTAACCGGTACCGGTACTATCGCTGCCATACTCATTATTGACATTAAGATAGTAGGCAGAGCCTTGTTCGTAGACACCGTAGTTGCATTTTGAGATTTTTAAATTAAGAAAATTATTATAGCTGTTTGCGCCATTCGAACCGGAAGGAGCGTAGCTGTTTTTTACGATTACGCCGCAGGATGTATCGGTTGTCGACGACACTCGCATCGTAATTGCGCAATTCTTAATCGTATTGTTCTGCGATCCGGTGGTTACCGAGCTGTTGGTGATGCAGATACCCCCACGCGCGACTCCCGATCCGGTCGAATTGTCGGTAATAATAAAATCCTGGATCGTCACATATTGCACACCGGCTAAGGTGATCGCGTAACTGCCCACAGGTGGATTCAAAGTCACTGAATTGTGACCGCGAAAAATTACCGGATTGGATGTGCCCATCCCAGGGAACGGATTAACCGTAAACGGAGTGGTGAAAGGACCCCCTTCGAAATCGAAAGTCACCCCATTTTGACTAACCCCGTCGGTATAGAGAGCGGTGAGTGCTGCAGCGATAGTCGGGTAATCTGAAGTCGTTCGTCCTACTGTTTTCGTACCGGATAGTACTCGAGTTGTAAAGCGTACGACCCGCCCTGCAGTGGCATAGGCAGTATTGTAAGCGACTTGCAATCCAATCTGACCACTGTGGTTTTCAATACCGATTGACGGAATAACACTAGCTGGATTCGTCACGGTGTTATACTGGAATAAAATGTCGCCACTCCGCACCAGTATCGCTTGAAACCGCAGTGTATCGGTTCGTGCTGTATTCTTTACGGTAGTCCAGGAGATTACCAGTGTGTCGGTACCGACATTGCGATATTTGACACCCAACGGAGCCGTCGTGCCGATGTACAGATCTGCCCAAAAGGGTGCGAACATATAATTGGGTGAGGTCGAGGTCGGGATCGCTACGTTGGACGGAACATCGCTCGTGGTATCGGTAAAGCTGAGATAGCCGTCGATTGCGACGCCAACCCGGGTTTTAGCGTAACCGTCATAGGTAAACGAAAATCCGATCGGAATCGTGGCGATCGCATCGTTACCGGATGCAAACGTGATCGCAGTACCGGTCGAAGAGATATCGTACCAGTTGTATGCCGGTCCATACGCATCGCTATTGTTATCGCGCCAGCGGTAGCCGAGAACATCGGGACCACCGTAACTGTCGGTCGACGAGGGAATAAGCGGATTAGCGATGGTTATGGCAGTTTCAGAATGACTATTCACGTTGCTGGAAGCGATCGCCAAGGAAGAAAAAACCAATATCAGCAAGAGGACAAATCGAAAGTATTTTTCAAACGACATAGATAACTCCAATTGTAATATTCAAGTAGTTTACGATTTAGCTATGTAATTTATTCTTCTGAATTCAATTTTACAAAAAGAAATCTTCTTTAGGTCGAAATATCTATTTTTTGACTATTTGTTTGATTCGGTCAGAAAAACAAACCGGGGTTCATTACTCTTTTTTCTCATTACCGATCCTGCATCCAAAAAAAAGGGGCGGGCTTCGATGCCCGCCCGTTTTACCTTACTAACTGCCAAATATGTTTACTTCGCACCGGTACTGATCTGAAATTCAGCAATCGTAACGGTTTGTGCCGTAACATTCACATTTGTCAATCCGGCATTGTGCGAAATGGAATTGATTGTTATCGTCGCAAGACCGTTGTAAACACCGGGTGTCACTGATCCGAAATAATAATTTCCGTAGCTGTCGGAAGATGTTGTAATCGGAGTGCCGCTTCCAATCTGGAACGAGACTGCGGCATTGTTGATTGCTTTGCCTGAATTATCTTTCACGAAACCTGATAAAGTCCCACTACTGACTCCGAGTTTCGCATAATATTCGACATATCCGTCAGTCGATTTCGATACCCAATAATCTGTATGCATCTCGCACTTGCTGTGGAAGGATCTGCCACTATCGCCGGAGTGCGACGAAGAATCGATCGTAACAAATAACGAGTCGCCTTGAATGGTCGAGTGACCAGCCCACCAGTATGAAACCGAACTCATCACGGCTGTCCGGTAGAAATTTCCATTCGAGTAAAATTGAAAGCTGATCGATTCGCCATCGACTCCGCAGGTGCTGTCGGTACTGCTAAACCATCCAATTTGCTTCCAATTTCCGGCTAACGAGGCAAACGTCAAACCGGTACTCGCATCGGGAATATTCAGCACTACTTTCGCCAAGCCGCCATTCTGTACAAAAACACCGGTACGGGTCACGGAGCGACCGGCATAATCGGCTTGAACATGGTATGTTCCGGTGGCAATCTGGCTGATTGCGAAAAAGCCGTCGGTCTGCGAAGTCGTTGTGAGCGGCGATCCGGCAGCCAATGGAATCAAAATGGATGCCGAAGTTAGCGATTGATTTTGTTGGTCGAGTACAAATCCCGCAATCACACCACTGGAAGATGACCGCCGGACATAATAAGACGCTGAGCTATAGCTCAAGAACACCATCCAATTCGAATGGTAGTCGACTTTCGCACGCATTGTCGCGCCAACCATTGTTCCATTCGACGATGAATCGATCGAAGAAATTACTGTATCACCATTCATACTCGAATGACCCGCGAACCATGTGGTGACTGATGTACCCACAATCGTCGTGCGCCAATCGCCATTCGACTGCAACACAAAAGTTGTGGTGTTAGTATCGAGCGCTACGGTTCGAACGGTACCGTTTGTATTGCCATATCCCACATTCAACCATGTGCCGGCGACATCCGCGATGGTGACCGGACCCGATCCGGTTGGATTGTCTTTGCTGTCGTCTTTGCAGCCGCTAGTTGCAATCAGCGCAATGACTACGAACACGATCAAGAGGATGGATTGGAGACGCTGCATCGTTACCTCGGAAGATTGTTACTTGATTGGATTCCTGTTTGAAAATCGAGTCGTGCTGTTAATGAAATTCACAATTTCGGATCGCTTAAAAATAAGTTGTTATCGGTGGTAGGGGCGGATCCCCGCGTCCGCCCGCAGGTCAGGCGAAGCCTGACTCCGCATCATGACAACTAATTTTCAAGAACCATTATCGAAAAGTCAGGTAGGTATTCAGGCGAATATATTTACTGCCCAACATCAACGCAACGCTTTGCCGATTATCCAAGTAGATTTTTTGAACGACAGATAAGTTCGAAGAAAATTTTGACCTCGCTCCATCGGAGTGACTCGACAGTCTTTGCAATTTCTTTCACGAAGTTGGCTAGACGATTGTGAATTTTTCCGCGTCTCAGTATCGAATCGATAGTTATTGATATGAATTAATATTCCATTTGTTATGTCCATTAATTCAATACATTATTTGACTGTCAGTGAAAAGTATCGCGAACTGTGGAATTTCGCGCAGTTGATTTCATTGAACTAATATCGCTGGATTCCGGCAAAATACCATCAATATTTAGTAGGAATTAGTGAAAAACGTTGCAATTCCGTACCACTTCCCATATATTCGGCAGTTGAAAGTACACCACATTCCCAGATCCCAGAGAAAATCATGCAACGAATCCGAATAGTGCTATTACTGCTCGCACTTGCGAGCGGGTGGTTGGTTTGTCAATACTCAGTCGCTGCTGGCTCCGAATGGTCGGATAACAGCAACTGTCTGACGTGCCATTCCGATCCCGATTTGAAAAATGCCAAGGGGAAGAAAGTCGGTGTCTCCGACCAATTCACCAAGAGCATTCACGGTTCATTGTCCTGTGTCGATTGCCATAAAACCGGCGATTGGGACAATACGCCGCACTTCAAATCTTACACTCCGGTGAAATGTGGCGAATGCCATACCGGTATCCCCGAAAAGTGGCAAACGAGCGTCCACGGTCATGGAGGTGACAAAGCCCCGTTCCAAGCCGCGAACTGCTACGATTGTCATTCCAGTACCGGCGATCCGCATCGCATCGCCTCGGTCGCTTCCGGTGCGGCAGGCACTGCCTGTATCCGCTGTCATACCGAAGAGGCGAAGAAATTCAACGCCAGCACTCACAGTCGAAAGTTCCCCGGTCTCGGTAAGAAAAACGGTTGTGCGACTTGCCATCCGCCGCATGGTGAAACCAAACTTGGCGATCCAATTTCCATCACTCGTACTTGTCAGAATTGTCACAGCGATGCGATGGAAAAACTCCGTAACGGTCCGCACGGCATTCACGGTATTCATACGACCGCTGCGATCGATACTTTTTCTACGCGTCGCGTCTCATGTTCCAGTTGTCACGAACCGCACGGCGTTCCCGATCCAAAACGATCCAACGATGCCTTCTCGAATTGCTTGACCTGTCACAAGAAGACGATGGGTGAATTCTCCGGTTCGGTGCATCAGGCAAAATTGGTCAGTAATGAAATGACTTGCGCCAGTTGCCACTCGGTGCATTTGACCAAAGGCGAACCGGCATTCCATTGCGGCGACTGTCACAAGAACGAGTTGGAACAGTATAAAAAGAGTATGCACTTCCGCGACGATCCCACTGGATTAGGGGTGGCAGCCAATTGCGGAGATTGTCACGATCGCGGTCACGGGGTCCGGCGCGTCACCGATGAAAAATCGATGGCGAATCCTGCCAATATCCCTTCTACGTGCGGTAAATGTCACGGCGACAGTCTTACGATCACTAGTGATTTTGTGCGCATGCCGATGACACTCTCGAATTGGTCGAAGTCGGTACACGCCGATAAGTGGCGCGAATGGGTGAACAAGAAATCCAACGTTCGTGGTGCCATTTGTGTCGATTGCCACGGCAGTCATACGATCCAGACCGCCGGTGATCCTACCAGCTCAACCTCACGGTTGAATCTGCCCACGGCGTGCGGGAAGTGTCACGAAAAGCCTGCAAAAGAGTATGCCAGTTCAATTCACGGCGCTGCCGCGAAACGCGGTGTTGTCGACGCTCCAGCGTGTAACGATTGTCACGAATCGCACTTAATTCTACCGCGCTCGAATCCGGCTTCCAATACTGCCCCGATGAATGTGGCTAAGGATTGCGGTCGCTGTCACGAAAACAACGCGCTCACCGACCGATTCGGAATTTGGCGCGGAGTCGTGAAGAGTTATCAGGACAGTTATCACGGATGGGCGTTAAGTAAATCGAAGATCGTCGCGAATTGCAACGATTGCCATACGACTCACGCCATTCACAGTCACCTCGATCCCCGGTCGACGACATACAAAGACAACATCGCCACGACTTGCGGCAAGTGTCACAAAGACTCCAATCCCGCATTTGCCGCTTCCTATTCGCATGCGGCATTTGGTCAGGTCTGGGGAATTCACGACTACGTCCGCGTATTCTACATCATTCTCATTATTCTCGTGCTCGGTGGCATGTTCGTACACAATGTGATTGTATATGCCTATCATCTTCGCGAACACCGTAAACAGCACCTGACCGAGAAGTATATCGTCCGGATGAACAAGATCGAGCGGCAGCAACATTATTTGTTGCTGATCACCTTCATCGGTCTCGGAATCACCGGTCTGGCGCTTCGCAATACCGACACCTGGTGGGTGAAGGGATTGCATTTCCTCGGTATGGATGAAACCCGGCGCGCATTGATCCACCGTATTCTTGCGGTATTGCTTACGGTCGACTCGTTCTGGCATCTCCATTTCGTGTTGACCACGCAACGCGGTCGCGAGAAAATCAAGAATTATTTGCCGAACCTTGCCGATGCGACACTAGCAATTCAAAATGTGATGTTCCATCTCCGGTTGCGGAAAGATCCACCGCGATTTGAAGCGTACGATTATACCCAGAAAGCCGAATATTGGGCGTTGGTCTGGGGTACTTTCATCATGGCGGTAACCGGTGTCATTCTGTGGTTCCCGGCAATTGCGACATCGTGGTCGCCCGGCTGGGTGGTGCGTGTCGCTGGTGTTATCCACTACTATGAAGCAATACTCGCGGTCAGCGCAATTGTCATCTGGCACTTCTTCTTTGTGATGATGCATCCGAAGCAGTACCCGATGAGCTGGACGTTTATTACGGGTCGAATGTCGCTCGAAGAGTGGAAACATCACCACGGTCAGGCAGCCGATAAGACTGTCGAAACACCTGGATTTGTGCAAGAAGGCGACCCGAATTCGACCGAAGAAAAACATCACGAAGCGAAATAGGACGTAACTAAGGGGATAGCACAGTATTTGTTTTATTTGCAGTCATTTCAATCTGACTCTAGCATAATTTGGTTTATCTTACGGTATCTTTATCAACCGAAGGATTGCTGAATACTGCGTGAAATGATTGCAATAAAACCGTGAAGGTACCGATATGATTCGACGGAAATATCTAATTTCTCTTTTCTTGTTAGTGTGTTGTGGCGCGAGTAGCGTTTTGGCGGCAGAAGCATCGCGTCCGCAATTGCGCGGTAATTTTTATACCGAAGCATACGGCTACCAAGCGGTTGATCCCGGTTCCGGCGACGCAAAAGATCACCTTTGGTTATTCACTGGTGTCAATGCGACAGTCAACAATTTACCCGGCGGCTGGAAATTTAATTCGCATCTTCAGTATCGCGGTGACAATGTCGACAAATATTCGCGCTCTGCCGAAACCCGACTCTATGCGATGAAACTCACTTACTACGATTACGATTCGCCATGGGAAGTGAATCTCGGGCGCTTCTTTTTGTATCGCGGTGTCGCGCTCGGAACCATCGATGGGATGGAAGTATCGCGCGAATGGAAGTCGTTGGGCTTCACCCTGATTGGCGGCACCAACGGTCCCGAAAATCGCCGGTTCGAATTGGCGAAAGGATCCTCGCCATTCGTCGGTGGCGAAATTCGCTATCGCATGCCGAAATGGAAACCACTCGACGAAGAAATCTGGAAATTATCCTATGTCGATCAATCGCGTGAAGGTGAAAATTATCGCCGCTTGCTCGGTATCCAGATGTACGGGAAGATGAATCAGCGGTGGACATTCCTCTTTACGACCCAATATCGGTTGATGTCGTCCGATATTCGCGAACTGACACTTCGCACTCGTTACTATTCTCCGAAGCTGGTTGGATTTGTCGAAATTGGTGCGCTTTCTCCGGAAATTGCCGCGAATAGTTGGTTCAAGAATTTCGAATTACCGACTGAAAAGCGAATCCGTGGTTCACTTGATTACTACCTCGAACCGGCGAAGTGGGGAGTGGGTGCCGAGGGAACACTGGCAATGACGGAAGGTGCCACCGGTTTTCGCGGCGGTCCCGTTGTGACAACCCCATACGGACAGATTGGTTACCGCATCGCCTCGGGTGAGTTGTCGAAAGCCTATGGTCCATGGTTGTCCGGTTGGTACAATTTCGATAAACAAGTCGATCTGTACGTGAATAGTTCGGTGGTCGACTACTCTTGGGATGGTGTAAGTTTGGTCAAGGGACAAACGACTTCCGCAAATCTAGGCGGTCGCTATACTCCGAAGCAACTTGATTGGATCACATTCGGCGGCGAATTCCAGTACTACAAGACCCCGGCTCTGAACAGCGACAATCGTGCGCTCGGCTCAGTCACTGTCCGGTTTGTGACAGGAGGTGCGAAATGAGACACAGTCGAAAATTACTCCTGCCCATTTTGATTGTAATCGTTCTTGCCGCATCAGCGTTAATCGCATTCGGCATGAATGAATCGGTCACCAATCTGAAATTCAGTCATAACTATCATCACGATGAAGTCGGACTCGCGTGCGACAAATGTCATGATGCGACCCGCGAAGTAAAACCCGGTATTCACGCACTTCCGCAGCATGCACAGTGCGTCGAGTGTCACGAATTTGCCGGTAAGGAAAATTGCGATTTTTGTCATATCAACGGTAAAAAGGGTGGTGGTTTCGGCAAACCGACTTCGCATATCACCCCCGATTGGACGAAAAATCTGCATGGGATCGAAGCGACTGCACGCAAAACCGAATGCTGGGTTTGTCACAATCAGAGCAGTTGCGATGCCTGTCATAACAGCACCGGCGTCACCGGCAAACCGCATCCTGCCGGATACCGGTTCAATCATGCCACCGATGCCGCATTCGGCGGACGGTGCCTGACCTGTCACGAAACCCGGGAATATTGTACTTCCTGTCATCGCGCCTCGATTCCGATGCGTCATCCGCTCGGTTCCGCTTGGGCGAATCTGCAAGGCGGTGCGCATCGCGATGAAGCACAGAAATTTATCGAGACTTGTCTCGCCTGTCACGATGTTGGCAAGAGCGAACCCACTTGTGCCCGGTGCCATAACAAATAGGAGCAGCTACCGATGAACCGAATCGCATTGTTTCTGATTGCGGCGCTGTCGATCCTGTTAACGATGGGCTGCAAGGTTGAGAAGAATAAAAATTATACTCCGTTGGAAGGGATTTATCAATCGCACCCTTACTTTGGATCGCCGGCGGAAACCAAACATGCCGACTGGCTTCGGGCAAATCACTTCAACATCCGCCAGTGCCAAGCTTGTCACGGAACTTATTTTGATGGCGGGACGTCAGGGGTTGGTTGCAACGAATGCCACAATTCCAATTCGACCGGGATTGTCACCAACTGTAATTTCTGTCACGGTTCCGGTGGGGAAGCTGCGAAAGGCACGATGGCGAATTGGGCACCGCCCCGATCGCTTTCGGGCGAGACCGATATGACGGTGCGCGGCGTCGGGCGTCATCAATTCCATTTAACCGAATTGACGGACTTCAATTGTTCTACCTGTCACGATGCACCGACCCTGTGGGATTCGCCGACGCACATGAATGGCAGAATCGATATGTATTACGATATCGGATTTGATAGTACTACCGTGACCTGTAATCGTTGTCACTCGCGGGAAAGTTACTATTTCTGGAACAAACCGACCGAGCAACGGAGATAATTATTCAGGATCCGGAACTAACTTGTCGATATATAATTAGATACGTCGCGAACTTGTTTTCAAATTTACTACTACAAGAGATCTAAACTTTTTAACTGATTCATACGTTTAACCTAATGAATGATCGATCAATGGAGGAGGTCAAGAATGAAGAAACTACTACTCGTGGCATTGGCTCTGGTTGTTACAATTGCGTTTACCACCAGTGCGTTAGCCGAAGAAAAAGCCGCGAAGGATGCCGCACCAGCTCACGCTTTTGTCGGAGCCAAAAAATGTTCAATGTGTCACAAAGGACCGGCGAAGGGTGAAATTGCCGAAACTTGGGCAAAAACTGCTCATGCCAACGCATTCAAGCGTTTGAGTGGTGAAGAATCTGCTGCCGTGATGAAAACGTTGAAGCTCGAAGGCACTGCTCAGGATAATCCCCAGTGCTTGTCCTGCCACGTGATCAATGCCGAATTAAAGGATGAAGGCGTTGGCTGCGAAGCGTGTCACGGTGCCGGTGCCGATTACAGCCCGATGAAGGTGATGAAGGATCACGATGCCAGCGTCGCCGCCGGTATGACTGCCGATCCCAAAAAAGGGTGCGTCACTTGTCACAACGAGAAGAGCCCGACTCACAAGGGTGAATTCAAGTTCGATGAAATGTGGGCAAAGGTAGCACACAGCAAGAAAGCCAAGTAATTCTTCAGCTTTCACTCGTATTGTTTGGTAAGAAGCGCAGGCGGTTTGTTAGCCTGCGCTTTTCTTAATCGATGTATTTGACGAAATTAATCGCTACTCCACTCGGGAGGCATTTTTGTTACCACGATTTATTCGCCCGCTGGCGTCCATTCGGTTAACTGTGATTTTGCTGATCGTAATCGGTCTCGCAATGGTGTTCGGCACGACCTACGAGTCGTCGGTCGGGGCTCGAGTCGCGCAAGTCGATGTCTATCACAGTATCTGGTTCGATTTCCTATTGGGATTGCTCGCCATCAATCTGATTGCATGTACGTTGGAACGCTATCCCTTCAAGCTGCATCAGATCGTCTGGCTCTTCACCCACATTGGTGTACTCGTGATTTTGGCGGGTGCCGTCATCAGTCGCAACTGGGGCATCGAAGGGCAGATGGCAGTTGCGGAAGGGCAGTCTTCCAATTCGATTGATCTTATATCCCATCAATTGGAAGTCACTTATCCCGATGGTGTGAATGGTATTTTACCACTGCGCCTGGAATCGTTGCCGCGATCGGAAAATGCTAAACCGAAAGTAGTCGATCTACCCAAGCAGCGCGGTAAATTGAATTTGTTGCGGTTCTTGCCCTCGGCAGTCGGTGAAGTCAAGATGGAAGACGATCCGAATGGTCTACCGGCGATTGCGATTCGATTCGATGCGCCGATGGCGTCGAATGATGCATGGTTGTGGAGTGGTAAACCCGAGAATGCCCGCTGGCAATTGCCGATGGTCGGAACCATCCAGTTGATCGCCCTGAATGCAATCCCCCCCGATGTGTCGTTCTTGGCACAGTTGAATGTGCAGTATCTGCTGATTGCCGTGCCGGGTCAGATGTATGTCTGGCACATGGTCGACAATAAACCGCAGGTCGATCCTATTACAATTGGTCAGAAATTCTCGATCACTGCGCAATCGTCGATCACAGTGACGCAATTGCGCGAACATGTAGTACTGCGAACCTATTTCGAACCGACCAAAGGGCAGAACGGGATTCAGGCGCTGCAATTCAGTGTAACCGATCCTCAAGGGAATACTTCCAAAGCGGTCTGGATCAGGAAAGGGATGGATTTTGCCTTCGGTCCCAATTCACCGACGTTTGTCATGTCGGCGGAAAAGTACGATCTCGGTTTTGCGATCGAATTGAAGAAATTCAAACGTGATTTCTATCCCGGTACCCGTCAATCGGCGAGTTTCGCTAGTGATGTGGTCGTGCATGATCCACAGCAGGGAGAGTATCCCTACGATATTTACATGAACCACACGTTGGATCATCGCGGCTGGAAATTTTATCAATCGAGTTTTATTGAGGGGAATCCGACCTATTCGATTTTCTCGGTAGCTTACGATCCCGGTACTTGGACGGTGTATGCGGGATGCATCATCCTGATGCTCGGCTTGGTCGGAATTGTAACGGTGAAACCGTATCTCCGCAAGCGCTTTGCACCCGACCTGAAGGATGCACTCGACGAATAATTTTCAGTAGCGGCGGGCTTGTGCGCCGTATCTTTTTTATCTTTTAGTAGGGGCGGATCCCCGCGCCCGCCCGTATCCTTTGCCTTTTCGAGGTGCACGACCAATCTTCTTTTCCGTAGGTCAGAACTTGTTCTGACCACTTCTTGTATCTTTTTTTAATCGTGTATCCTGTATCTTGTAGTAGGGGCGGGCTCCCACGCCCGCCCGTATCCTTTGCCTTTTCGAGGTGCACGACCAATCTTCTTTTCCGCAGGTCAGAACTTGTTCTGACCACTTCTTGTATCTTTTTTAATCGTGTATCCTGTATCCTGTAGTAGGGGCGGGCTCCCACGCCCGCCCGTTTTTGTGTCTTTTTTTTATTCGTTTGTAGCCGCAGGCTTCAGCCTGCGTTGCTTCTTCAATTTTGGACACAAGAGGAGTCGGAATAAATTCCGACCTACTAAAAGGAATCGCAGGCTCGGAGGCCTGCGCCACCAAATACCAGACACAGGAGGTGTCGGAATAAATTCCGACCCACCGAAATCCAATCACCTACCACCCATCATTTCACTAAAATCAACTTTCGCGTCGCATTCAAGTTGCCGCTGATAACCTTGCAGAAATAAACGCCGCTGGAAATCCCTTCCGCATTCCACCTCACCGAATGCTCACCGGCTGCAAGCGATTTGTTCAACAGCTTCGTAACCAATTCGCCATTGACATTGTAAATCGCCACAGTCACGCGATTCGCATGCGGAACTGTAAACGAGACGACTGTCGATCCGTTGAACGGATTCGGATAATTGCTGAGCGCGAGGATTGTCGGCAATGCCGTCCGATGCGATTCGGCAACGCTTGTCACGGACGACGCCGTCCGGAAAATCCCGTGTGTCATACCGGCAAGAAGCACACCGGTGACGGGATGTATTGCCAACTCCGTCACGGTATTGGATTCATAAAAGACATTCTCATCACTCGAGGTATACGGCAAACCGGTGGTGATTTGCGTCCAATGCTGACCGCGATCGCTGGACATCCACGTGATGCCATTGCGCTGCAAATAGAGCTGCCCCGCAGCATCGACTGCGAGTGGCGTAATCTCGCTGAGCGAATCGGGCAACGGTATATGAAGCAGCGTAGTCCAATCCGGCGAAGATAAATACAGTGAGTATTGACTGACTGAATCGGTCATCCACCAGTAGTACATTCCATCCAGCCCCTTGGACGCCAGCCGCTGACAGGTAAATGGCGAGATGAGCCGCAGCGAATCGTGCAATGACCACCGGTAGGTGCCACTGATGGTGCCATTCGTCAAGCCGACAATCACCGATGTATCGATCGCTGTGAATTCATAGATCAATTCGTAATCGGTTGAATCGGGAAATCCAAACGCATGCCAGCTCGTTCCGGCATCGCTCGAATAGTGCATTTGCAGCGAGTTGTAGGTCGACGTAACCAGTGTGCCGTCATCAAATGCCACTAAATTCGAGGCGGCTATCCGTGTTGGAATGGTGGCGTGATAGTACCAGGTTAAACCGCCGTCGGAAGAGTGAAATATTTCGTTGTTGCTGGTTGAGAGCGCATACCAATAATTGTTTGTGATGACGCAATTCGCATAATAAATATTCGAGGGACATACTGCTCGCGTCCACTGCATTCCGATATCGTCGCTGTAGAAATGAAAGAATGAAGTATCGATCCCGGCAAAGCAATGAATCCGGTTGTTCGCATCGACGAAAATCCGTCGGCAATTCAACGAATTGAGCGAATCGCCGAACGGAGCGATGTTTCCGGACGAATCGGCGCGCCAGATTCCGGGATATTCACCGGCAAAGATCGGTCCCAACGCATCATTCGATTCGAAGGAATACATCCGGTGATGGAATACCGTCGGCACATATGAACCACTTGCTGCCGGCATCCAGAAGAAGGTGCTGGAATCGCCCCCGGTGTAGGTCAGGAAATGGAAGCGCTGGTCTCCTTGCAGTCCGATTTTTTCGATGTAACCATTGATCGGAATGTTGAATACTACATTCCATGAAATTCCGGAATCGCTGGTATACTGGACAGCGCGATCGGTGGCGGCGCAACCGATACCGTCTTCGCCCAAGGCATATTGCAGTACCTCTACTGCCAGACTGTGATCGGGGGTGCCGTAAACAGACCAATGCTCGCCGTGATCAGTCGACCGGAAATTTGTCATCCGTGATTGGTTGATGCCGGAGGTGATCAAGCTATTGTCGGGAAATGCTCCGATTCTGCTGCCATACGTGGAAAGCGACGTATCGATCACCGTCCAATGCTCACCGTAATCGGTCGAGCGAAAGAAGTGGAAATTGGTATGCGAGTCTCCGGTGCGGAACAGTCGACCATCGTGATCGATCGAAACCAGTGTGTTTGACGAGCCATCTCGTGGGATGAATCGCGGTGGTTGACAATCGACCCGGTAGAGATCGCTGAATGTGGTCACGAATACGGCACTGTCGGATACCAGCAAGTGTCCATCCCAACTCCCGTAGTAACCGGTCGGCTCCCAACTGGCGCCGTGGTTGGTCGAACGATAGACGCCGTAGCTGTAGGCGTACAACGTACCGTCGGAAGTGGCAGCGATGTCGGTGCAGTGACCGCCGAACGGTCCCATCGGAACCCAGGCGATTTGTGCAGTGACGATCGGTACGGTGACTAGCGTGATGAGCAGAACTGAAAGTAAGCAGGAAACGTGGCGATGAGATTTCATTACAAAATCCTCCAATTCATCAAGGTGAAACCGAACTATGCACGAAAATTGGTGGAACAGTACTTCTTTTCCGTAGGGGCGAATCACGAAGTGCTCACTGAAGGTAATCGCATTCGCCCCATCTTTTCCGTATGGGCGTATCGCATACGCCCTATCTTTATCCTGTAGTAGGGGCGAACCCCCGTGTTCGCCCGTTTTTTTATCTTTTCCCAATTCCCAACACCCATCTTTTCCGTAGGTCAAAATTTATTCTGACCACTTCTGGGATGTAAATGGGTATGATGGTTGTTTCCGCGCCTCCAATTGCGACCTGCTATTCAATTCATCGTAATCACATAATTTGGGCAGAATAAATTTTGCCCTACGGAAAAGAATATTCTAGCAGGTTCGAACAGCGTACCATCGTTCCGCGGATAAAGATAACCTAATATCAATCTTTCGATAAATCAAGCAAATATTCGGTAAAATTGAAATAACTCGAGACTCGAACGTTATCGATTGAAAAATAAAGAAAAGGGTGAATCGCATCGATTGTCTGGCGATCTGATCGCTGAATTGAAAAAAATCGCCACAAAGCATTACCATTTTTCTTCATGGCATAGCTTGCTGAATCTCAAAAGAATTCGCCCAAAACGCTTAAGATTCAGGGAGTCGACCACCGTCGAGTTCTCAGCAATAATTATTTGCCGATCAAACACAAATAACTCATCAAGCTGCAATTGAACCGCATTGATGAAACGTTCGCGTTTGTCAAGTGCCAGATTGGGATTTACCCTCTGGAAGATCGAGTTGCATAAATTTGCAATCCGAGTTTGATCAGGTGGCGAAAAAATTAAAAGAAATGTGTGAATGCGTTCCAACTGGTTTTGAGAAAATGTATCAGGCAGTGAAGCGCGATAATTAGAGTCTGGAAAAGTGAGTGCGTAAAGCGAAAAAATACTAAATATGCGATTAAACGGACCCCCATTCGTAATTCCAATAATGCTATCAGCTTGTTCTTTGAAGTTATGAATTTCAAATTGAAGATTTGTTTTTCTATGATGAACTCGAGGGAAATATTTTGCAGAGTCCCGGATATACTGATCCAATTTCTGCTGGGAATCAAAATATGCAACGGTGTCTTCGCGCGAGGCGAAAAACAGCGTGTCGTGAATTGGTAATGATCTAGCGAAGCTGGAATCCTCACATTGAACCGCATTGAACACACAAGGAACCACAAAAATTCCTGATCCATCGATTACAACTGAGCAATACTTGTCATATGATTCATGTTGCACTACTGCCGTTTGCCAATGGAGATCGCCACTTAGTAATGTGACTCCGACAGGTAAAGATATGTCGACAGAAATTGAGGAAGTTTTCTTTTCTATTTTCCATACAGTGCAAACCGAAAATGCTTCATTGGTTTTCAAATTTTCATGTTTTGTTGGACCTATTCTAAAATAGGAACCATAATACTTATTAGCATCGACGACTGAAGATAAAATTAAAACGAATAGAACAAACAAGAGAGTGGGTTTTAAAGATAAATATTTCATCTCATCGACTCCACAAAATCTTCCCATCAAATCTGCATCCAACATTGTTCATCGTTTTTCCTCGAAACCTTATCGCACCAGCCGTATCGCTCGAATCTGCGACTGTGGCGGATCGGCAAGCTGTAAATAATAACTCCCCGACGAAAGCTGTGACGGAAATTGAATTGCGGTGCGCGATGTTCCGCGCGGAATGGTGCCGGACAGCACTTCACGTCCGAGTATATCGAATAGTTGCCAGCGTGATTTCGAGTTTGAAAATCCTGATAGCGTGAACCAGCCATTCGTCGGATTGGGAAAAATGAAAAAATTCGATTGTGGTAGCGAGTAATAAGGTTTGTCAACACCAGTGTTGGAAATTCGACGAGTAATTCCACTACCGTTCCAGAGGACAACTAATTGATTATTTAGGGCAACGATTGCCCTATTAGGAATATCCGGTCTTGAGACCAGCATATTCCGAGGAAGAGTCTCGGCAACAAACCAATTTGTATCAGCTGCAAGCCCTGACAGAATTAAGCGAAAATCGTCGTGATAAATTCCCGACGAATCGTAACCACCTATCGGGCTTAACTGCCAGATCGTATCGGCATCTGCACAATACGACCAACCGTTACCTTGCGTTGGATGATCAAACGGTATGCATATGTGAGTCATCCGTAACGAATCGGGATCAATTTCAATTGCGCGTTCAAGATGAAAAATAAGTGAATCGTACTGTTCTATCGCTACTAGTTTCCTTGCATTCCAGGAATAGTATAACCCGCTCATATTAACATTTCTCGATGTTGTTCGATATATAATCGGTCCCTGAACTGAATCGGTTGTTCCATCGATATGCCATAGATAATGACGAAAGAAATTATTACTTGAGTCCTCTATTGCCCAGAGATATGCACCTCCCAAATGATCACAAGCAACTCGAAAATTGTATGCAGTTCCCGGATTTAATAGTATTCTTTTATCTATTTCACCTCGCGAGTTTATCCTCCAGTACCACCAACCGACTCGATTTTGATTCCAAGTAATGTACAAATTACCAAGTTGGTCACATGAATAGTTAGTCCAATGAACATATCGAAAGGTCGAATCAATGCTGACAGGTGGTATAGTATTATTTCCATTACTATCCCATTTTGCAAATGTGAGACCAGCCCACATAGTTAGACTGAAAAAAGAGTGATCGTTAGATGCTGCAAGTCCTACAGTTCGGGATGGATCGATTTGAATGGTCTCGTACCTGCGCCACAATTGTTGACCGGTCACAAGATCGAATTGACTGTAATAATTAGAATCACCACCGTTATTGAGGTCCTGTGATAACACCAATCTATTATTTCCGTCTAAAATTGCATCGCGAGCAAACCAAAACGGTCCGATCGGAAGCCAGGTTTGTGCACCCACGACTTGGCATAATAACGTCACCACGATAACAACAAGCCCAATCATTTTTCGCATGGCAGCCTCATTTCGTCACTGTGATGGGGCAAGTGAGTCTGGTTCGTCCATTCGATGACGAATAGACCATGAAATAACTACCACTCGGCAACACCGGAGGAAGTTGATAGGAGATCGCATTCGATCCGGTGACCGCCATCGTCGGATAGAGCGCTTGTCCCAATAAATTGTAGAGCTGGATTTGACCACTCCCTGTCGGAAATCCGCGCAGCAGCAGCGAGCCATTCGTCGGATTGGGATAGCAGACCAGCGAATATTTGGTGATGACAGCATCGCGCGCTGCAATACTGGAATTACTGGTGCGACGGTAATAGGCGGTACGCCCGAACCGGCAAATCATATCGTTTCCCTGGGTCAGAATCTGAAGCCTGCTCTGATTGCGGTCGGGGAAAATCCATGCTGTGCGGAGAGAGTCGTCAGTAGCATAGTAGTAAAGATGGGTATTTACCCATTGTTGTTGTCCGGTAGAGTCAGGTAGGTAATAGGATAATAAAATCCAGGTCGTATCCATTCCTGCACGAAAATCCGATCCTCCCCCTTCAGCATCACAAAAATAGACCTGTGAAGTGGTGATATACCTTAACGAATCCGGGTCAACCTCAACTGCGTTAAGCGCCCCAAAGCCCCAATTTTCATAAAGAAACAACCTGCGAGTATTTGCGGCATAAGTAATCCCAGCCGCGCCATAACCGTTATTCGTATGAGGAGTAACATAAACCAGAGTAGGACCGATGACGCTGCCATCGTTCAATACATGACAGACGTAGTGATTATATTGTGTTGAAGTGTAGTCGATATGCCAAACAAAAGCTCCCCCCGACTGGTCAGGCACAAAAGAATTAAAAATAACCATATTGGGCATTCTAGCCGTCCAATCGATCGTGCCATTTACTGAGAAACGGAAGCATCGACTACCATAGACAATAAACGTATGTCCGCTATCGTCACAGACCGGAGAATATAAATTAAAAATATTCTCGTCACCACCGATCGAGTCCCAATCGCGGCGCACAGATCCATCGGGAGCAAATATTTTCGAATAAATGTTGGTCGTGGCGTTATTGGTAACTAATACTAGAGTCGATGTATCTGGTAACAGAACTGAAACCAATTTTTCTGGTCCGCCTGCTTCCATCGAATCGGAAGGCATGGGTATGAATATTCGTTGCGTCCATATCCTATGTCCGGTTTGTAAATTGTAAAGAGATACCCAACCATCGGTACGGTTCAATCCAATACGGCGACTTTCAGGGAATGCCGCGAATCCATTACCATTACAGGTTGCAACATACCCATCCCCCATTGCACCCAGACTATCGAGTCGAATCCATTCGGCGTGGGCAATGTTGAGGGGATTGAGCAAAATTCCCGGAAAGATCAGGATGAGCGCGATCAGGCAGCGCATACAATTACGCAACGCCAACAGCCGCAAGGCTAGCCGAGGAAATTGGAATTCGAGTGGTGTCGTCGGGATCGTATCAAGCATCATCGTCTCGCTGCAGTAGTGATTTGCAACCTAACCATCATTCATCATTCAAAGCACAACCGGAACCTGTTCGAGATCCGGTCTTAACCAATCTACTATCGAACAATCCCGCAGATCAATCGATTTTCGTGTCCCAATAGCGATTTTAAAGAAGACTCACCGAGTGGTTTATGTCTTCCCACCACTCCGGTTCGATTCCCCGGAATGAGCTAATTCACTCGCTTCACTGTGTCAAATTACGCAGTCCGATTCCTCCGATTTTAATTTTCGGTACTTTACTCGTAGAGCAGATCGCTCGAATTGATTGACTATTATTGTTTATCTTATTGATATGTATAATGATATATACTGCTACTCGGAAAGTGCCGGGTTTGAGCCACACTCTTAGACGATACGGCACACTTCTTGCTAATTCATTCACTGAATAACCATGTTATTTCTACGTAGCTTGTCGAATTGTAAGAAATTACCATTGAATATCGAGCGGGCTGCGGGTTCCATAATAGAAGTGCGCTTGTACCGGGAGGTTGACCGTGAAATTTGCTACCTTATTGTTATTCGCATTGTTACTGATTGCCTCGGTGTCGTTTGCCCAGATCAGTGGGACACCCCACGATCTATCGTCGGCAACGTCCGGAACCAACACACACTATTCGAATCAGACCCAAGTCTGTATTTTCTGTCATACCCCGCACGCCGCGTCGGCGACTGTGAAACCGTTGTGGAACCGCAGTACGCCGCTCACGACGTTCCAAGTCTATTCCAGTCCGACGATCAACGCGTTCGATCCCAACGGCGTTATTCCCAACGTGACCGGCTCATCGCTGATGTGCCTCTCCTGCCATGATGGCGTCACCGCAATGAATTCCTTGATTTATTCCCGAAGCGGTACCCCCACCATGACCGGTGGCGATGTCCTCACCGGAACGGCGAATTTGAACGATGCCGCGGGTCTGACCAACGATCACCCGATTTCCATTAACTACGCTACCGCAGCCGCTGCCGACAACGGTCTTCATGCCGTCGGATCGCTCCCGAGTTGGGCGCTCGAATCCGGCAATATGCTGCAGTGCAGTAGCTGCCACGATGTACACAAGTACGGCGCTACCGAAAACATGCGTCCCTTTTTGAATGAAACAAAAGCAGGTTCGCAACTCTGTTTGACCTGCCATATTAAGTAATACAAGTTGGAACCGGTTGCGGTCGAAGTCTGACCATGACCAGTTACTAGTTCGTCATCGAATAATTTTTGATTGTCAGGAAAGAGTCATGAAATCGAAAACTTTCGCATTCCTTTGCATCGTATTCCTCGGCACCCTTATGCTGGCGAATTTCGCCTCGGCACAAATCGTTGGAACCAAGCACGATCTATCGGTTACGGGTGGTGGAAACTGGACGGGGAACGACCCAAGTAATCAGGTTTGTATCTATTGCCACACGCCGCACGCCGCCTCTGCTTCGCAGAAACCGCTGTGGAACCGCAATGCATCGAGCCAAACCTTTACCGCATATTCCAGCTCGACGTTCCAAGGAACGTTTGCCGATGCGGCAACTCACCAGCCCCAGGGCGAATCCAAGCTCTGCCTTTCCTGCCATGACGGCGTTACCGCATTGAATTCGATGCTGTACAATTACGGTCCGTCGATTCAGATGGTCGGTGGCTTCGATCAACTCGGACAGGTGTATTATCCCGGTTCGCCGTTTATGCCCGATCATCGCGGTCTGGGTGCCAATATCGGTGAAAATTATCCCGGTGGCAGTGGCGCTGGCGTGAATAACCTCGCCAACGATCACCCGATTTCGTTTGGATTCGACAACGCGTTGGTGTTGGCGGACGGCGGATTGCGTTTGCCGGCAGCCGGTAGCGCGGTCAAGCTGTACGGCGCAAGCCACGATCAGCTCGAATGCAGCTCTTGTCACGACGTTCACAGCAATGCGATTGCTCCCTTCTTGGTAATGAGCAATTCCGGCAGTGCTTTGTGTCTGACTTGCCACATTAAATAAATTATTTGTGGCATCTTGTGTCCAAGGGTATCCTTTGACCTAATCCCGGTTGTATCTTAAACGCGATTAGAGGGGAAAAGGTAGTGTACCGGGTGGTGGCATTACACTCGAACAGCCAGACAGGACAGATCGCTTTGACGACAAGAGGAAGAGTTAAGTCATGGTGCCACGATGTATTTCGTGGCATCATTTTCTTTTTTATGCTTATCGGTTTCGGTCAAGCAACCTCTTATGCACAGTCAAAAGCGGTGTTCCAAGGGTATGCCGAAAACGGATATCGCTATTGGACGCTGGGAAATCTCGGAAGTGGCGTCTCGAATTACGATGGAAGCGAATACATCCAGAATTATAAATTCGGGATCAAAGGTTACTACCTTTCGTCGGGATTCATGACTTACTACATCGGCTCGCAGTACCGGCAGTCGAACAAGACCATTTCCAAAACGAATTCGATCGAACGGTCTTACGACCTGTTCGATATGAATGCAAGGTTCTTTCAATATCGGAATATCTGGTTCAGCGTCAATGCGAAGCGGACCATGACCGAATTTGTGTACAAGCAGTATACCGATAAATCGTACGACAATCTGATCGGATCGAATCTGTATGTGATGCTTCCCCGACTGCCGCGAATTCAGCTGGGATATCAATACAATTCGGCGGAAAACAACCGCTACGGTACGAATGGTACCCATATCAGTACCGTGCAGTTCTCGCGGAACAGTGAAAATGCCAACGTCTCGGCATATTTTCGCGACGAACAGCGGAAGCGGGTATTCGAAGGCGGCATTGCCCGAACGCAACAATTTACTTTGAACGGGCGCTCGTCGCTGTTCGATCGGACAACGTCGATCGATGCCGACATCGATTATAATAATCGCGACGAATTTCGCACCGGTCGTTTCAGTTTGCGTTTGATCCGGAATTTCCGCCGTGCCGACCGGTTGTCGGTATTGTACGGCTACAACTCGTACGAAGGGTATAACGCCAATACTTCGTCGAATTCAGTAGAAGCCGATTACAAGCGCGAATTGAATCAATATTATTATTATGTCGTTCGAACCACGCTGTTTCGTCAGAATCTCCGTTCCACTGCAATGCTGAACGTCGAGTCGACGAAATATTTGTCGAATGGTCTGGAATACATGAAGTTGACCTACGATTCGGTAAATACCTGGCGCAATTCGGGCAATATTTTCATTGAAGTGAATAGTGCCACGATCGCGTCGCGAGATCGCTTTACTTTGCGTGGCAACCGGACATTCGAAAAGAAACATGTCTTTACCGACCGATTGAATTGGACGAATCGCTATTCCGCCGATGGGCTTTATAACCGGCTCGATTCAACCAATTATTATCAGATCGTCAACAGCCTGACCAATCAGATTAATTATCGGTTCTGGGAACCGACGCTGTTGCAGAATCAGATTGTTTTGATGGACGCCGAGGGTACGGCTAAGCTTCGGTATATCGAAGATCGTACCACTTTAAGCTATTTTCCATACAGCAGTTTGCGATTGGAATCGGCGCTCATTACCGAAACACGGTTCGATCCACAGTTCAACGAAACAGTGAATTGGACCAACACGATGAAATATCGGATCTTTCGCAACTTAACTTGGTCGATCGTGACGTCGCATATCTACAATCGGCGATATACCAGTACGAACGATCGCTACGAATCGGATCTTGATTACCAGTTGCGCGAGATCAAATTGTTCCTGCAATTCGAGAAACGAATTGAATACGGACAAGAAAATACTACGGTACTATTAAATGCGTCACGGACGTTTGGAAATTGATCGATTATTGGTTCGACGCTGGTTCTCCTGCGGGATAACGGCGATCGGTGCAGTCATTTTGCTCTTTCTCAGCAGTTGCAGTCCGGATGCCACGAACAAAGCGATGAAATCGAATGGCACGGTGGTCTATCCCCCGGCTCCGGCGATCGCGCGAATTCGATATCTCTACGCCTTTGCGACCCCGGAAGATCTCGATATCAAAGAGAATTTATTCGTCCGGTTACTGGGTAAATCGAATCTGCGCAAACTGAAGCAACCGATTGCAGTAGCGACTGGGAGCGATGGCACGATTTATGTCGCGGATATGTCGGGGCGGTTGTATCTGTTTCATCAGAAACCGAATCACTACCGGATGCAGGATGCCACCGTCAAAGCGCGGCTGGTGTCGCCGGTTTCGATGGCTGTCGGAGCCAACGATTCCGTTTATGTCGTCGATTCGTCGATCCGGAAAGTAATCGTGTATTCGCACAATCTGGACCCGATCCGCGAATTCGATCCCGAATGCAGTCGACCGGTCGGTATCGCGTGGGATGCCAAAAATCAATTGCTCTTTGTGTCCGATGCCGGTGGCAACAAGATTGGTAAGTATCGCTTGAGTGGCGAGTGTGTCGGTCGATTTGGCACAGCCGGCGATTCGACACTCGGTCTGAATACCCCTACCAGCCTTGCGATGAGTGGCGATACTTTGCTGGTGACCGACGCGCTGAATTTCCGGGTGAAGAAATTACGCAGCGACGGTTCGATGTTACAGAGTATCGGAAAGGCGGGGAACGCCGTCGGATCGTTTGCACGACCGAAAGGGATAGCCGTCGATTCGAAAAATCATTTGTATGTCGTCGATGCTTTGTTCGGGACAGTGCAATTGTTCGACGATGCCGGTAGATTGTTGCTGAATTTCGGCGAAACCGGCAATCCGGAGCCGGGTAAATTCAATCTTCCGGGCGGAATATGGATCGATCGTCAGGATCGAATTTATCTTGCCGATACGTACCACGGCATGATCCAAGTGTTTCAGTATCTCGACCGGAACGAACCGGGAGACCCGAAAATCAATAAATAGTGAGAGATGTACTGAGTAGATTGTAGTGCAGAACGCGAGCATGAAAAAAGCGTATCGAAATGTATCACTGAATCTTGGAGCTGTTTCGGAAATCCGGAACAGGCTTTCGCTTGTCGTTTCGATGCTATTTCTAACCATCGCCTTATCTGCATCCGCTCAACCGCAGTATCGTCAGATTTCGAATACTCCGCACAATTTATCGATCACCGGTCCCGGCACCATTCGCGCCTCGCAGGAAAGTCAAGTCTGTATATTTTGCCACACACCGCACAGTGCATCGGTTGAAGCGCCATTGTGGAATCGCGAATTGTCTGCCGTCTATTACACGACCTATCCTTCCGGCGGATCGATGCAAGCTAGCGTCGGTCAGCCCGAAGGTTCTTCGCGAATTTGTCTCTCGTGCCACGACGGTACGATCGCACTGGGTCTGGTGCTCAGTCAACCGAGTCAAATTTCCATGACTGGCACCACGGCATTGGGAATGATGCCGCCCGGTTCGGCGAATCTTGGATCGGTGTTGTATGACGATCACCCGATCTCGATGGAATTGTCTACCGAGGATTTGGAAATTTCGGCACCGCCCGTTGGTTCTGCCGTGAAGCTCGATCGTCACAACGTCGTTCAATGTCGCAGTTGTCACGATCCGCATAACAATACCGAAGGCAAATTTCTAGTGATGAATCCGGCGCAAGGTGCGTTGTGTGTCACTTGCCATGTGAAATCGGGTTGGAATGTTTCCGAACACAGCCACCCCACCAGTTCGCAGCATCGTCAGTTGGTCGATCAAGCCTGCAGCAGTTGTCATGTCGATCATGGTGCGCCGGCTCCGCGTTTGCTCCGACAGTCCGAAGAGAATTTGTGCTACACCTGTCACGATGGCAACCGCAATTCGGCGCTGGAAACCGTCGGCGCGACTGAAATTGTGACGGTATTCAATAAAGCGAGTCGACATCCCGTTGCCCTGACAAACGGTATTCACGATGCCGGTGAAGGTCCGCTGAATTCGACACCGCCACCGTCTTCTTATTTACCCGAACAGTCACCGACGGTAACACGACACGTCGAATGCGCCGATTGCCACAATGCGCACGCCGTTACCAATACCGATACGATTGGACAAATCAACGGTACCCTTCGGCAAGAGTGGGGAGTGACAATCAGTGGTGTCAAGATCAGCCCGGCAACGTACGAATATCAAATCTGTTTGAAGTGCCACGGCGATTCCCAGAATCTGCCGCCGAATGAAATCAATAAACGGACTGAATTCGATCCTTTGAATCGAAGTTTCCATCCGGTAGTCGCACCCGGAACGAACTCGTTTGTACCCGGATTGTTAGCTCCATGGACGGCGACATCGACGATGAATTGCACCAGTTGTCACGGAAACAACGATCCGTCCGGTGCACAGGGACCACATGGATCGGACTACACACCGTTATTGAAGAATCAGTATACTGCGACTTCGGGTACTGCCGAGGGTAGTTCGACCTATGCGCTATGTTACTCGTGCCATGACCGGACAACGCTATTCAATGCGACCTTGAGCCGGTTTCCCAATCATTCGGCGCATGTCGTGACCAATCAATTTTCGTGTAAAACTTGTCACAATTCGCACGGTTCGCGCAATTACCACCTGATCAATTTCGATCTTACCGATCCCCGGATCTTACCGGCGCCGAGCGGGCGATTGGAGTTCGTCGATCAGGGTGCCAATCACGGTAGTTGCTACATCACGTGTCATAGTCACACTCACGATCCGGCAAATTATTAAGGGGATCCACAAATAAATGAAGCGTAGTCTTATCGGTTTGTTAGTAGTGGTTGTGTTGTCGATCGTCGCGATCGCCGTGTTCGGCGCGACTTCGGCAATCAATCTCTATTTCCCGGCGACCGATAAAGCCACCGTCACCACCCCGCGACATTATATCGTAGGTGAAGTCGATACTTTGCGTGTGATGTTTCTCGAATTGACGCAGGCGATTCAAAAGAGCGAAACCCTTGAAGTGAATTCATATCATCTGAATGACGATTTTGTCCGCATCGTCAAGAAGATGTTCGACAAGAATTTATTGATCACGAATTTCACACTCACGATTCAACCGAAAGATCCCGGCAAGAAACCAGTCATACTCAACACCCAGTGCAAGGCGGCGGATCGGGTCGATCTGCGCAAATTCACTCAGTTGCCGGAGTTCCTGAAGATTTATGAAAAAGCGCTCGCCGATACTGCGATCTCTACAATGAAGTTCGAAGTCTCCGGATTGCAGGGTCGAATGATCGATCTGACGCAAGCACGCCGTCGGGAAAAGATGGGGAGGATCTTCGTCTTTCGGATCGATTTGGCACCGGGACGGAACGATTACGTGATCCGTGCCATGGCGGCGGGTTGGCGCATCATCGAAGAGAAGACGGTTTCATTCAATTACAAGCCGAGCTTCGATGCGAATATCGAGGATATTGATAATTTCACGGCGAACAATTTCCATACCGGTGAATCGGAAAAAGTCTGTGCCGAATGTCACCGGATGCAACCGAATGCGTACGAAATCGGTTCTACCACCGCCGTGACCCGAATGTGTTATCCCTGCCATGCGTGGGAAACCGTCGGCAAGAGTGTGCATCCGCCATTAACCGATTGGACGTGTTTCTATTGTCATTCGGCTTCAACCCCCAAGGTGCCCGGATATCCCGTTTCGAAAGCTCGCAATTCCGCGGAAACTTGTTTCGAGTGTCATTCCGATTTGAAAGATCTGGTCGACAAAGCCAAGGTCAAACACGCTCCGTTCGAAGGCGGGGAGTGTATGTCGTGTCATACTACGCATAGCAGCAGTCAACTCAGCTTGCTTATCACCGATGTCAATAAATTGTGTCTCTCCTGCCACGAACCGAAATACGCCAAAGATCATCCGGTGATGAAGCACCCGTTGTCCGGTGTCCGCGATCCTAACAACACCAAGCGCGAGCTCTCCTGCATCTCTTGTCATAATCCCCATGCGACGGAGAATGCGAAGTTGTTTACTAAAGCGGCTTCGATGTCGCAGCTTTGTCAGGAGTGTCATAAGAAATGATCTGTCGACGCACATCTACTTTGTTTCGCGCTGACAGTTCTCGCTGGTCGGTTACCAACTGTGTTCCGACCGTAGTTTTCATTTTCTTGTTGATCGCTCTTGTGTCGGGAAGTTTCGCACAGACCATTACCGGACAGCATGGTGCAATTATCGCCCCGAGTGCCGATCCGTATCCTGCCGGCAGTTTCGGTACCGGTTTCTATTACCGTTCGCTTGCATTCGGTTCACTGCAATACAGCGAAACCCCGCTGTTTCTCACGACTGGTTTGAGTCCCGATATCGACGTCGGTTTCTCGTTCCCGAGTATCTGGGGTACGAAGACGCCGCCCGCGCATTTCGAGGGGCATACGCTGTTGTCGGTGAAATATCGTCCGATCGGCACCAATACCAGCACTTGGCGGATGGCATTTGCCGGATTGGTCGAACGCAGCCCCGTCGCAAACGATACTTTCAAGCACGATGGCGCTGTTCCGGGCATTCAAGTGATCAATACATTCCGGCTCGGTAACGGTTATCATCTTCACCTATATGCCAGTCATTTCATCGCCCCTTCCGAGCGGACGCGAAACCGCGATAATATCGGCGCGGGCATGGATCGCTTGATTGCCAGTCAGTTCATGTTCACCTCCGATCTGTTGGCGACGTCAAACAGTATCTTCGATAAACCGGTTTCGGTGACGGCATTGACCGGATTGAAGTATCAGTGGAAACCGAATATCCAATTCGCGTTGGGTGGTGGTGTCGGCGTATCGCATAGTACATACGATTGGCAGTATTTCATTGGTGTTTCATTCTCGGCGGAATCGAAAAAGATTTCCTATAATGGTAAGCACGCCGAAGGGTTAGTATTCCCGCTGGATGCAACGACCGACACCGATCAGTCCTATATGGAATTGGACAAAGGTACACCGCCACCTGCGGAAACCGGCGCCGGGGTTGTTTCCAAGACCGATAGTATTCAGACTTCGCGCAATCCGAGTATCAAAGCGCGCCTTTTCTTCGATCGCGGCAGTTATGTCCTGAATTCTTCGGAACAAAAAGTTTTGTCCGAAGTCAATCACGATCTGTCGCGCTTGAATGGCAATCTCTTGATGATCGCCACCGGTCACACCGACTTTGAAGGTGGATATAGTGTCAACCGGGCAATGAGCTTGGCTCGTACCCTCACGGTTGCCAAACAGGTTCTCAGCGAATCCGGTATTCCGGCAAACCGCTTGATCATGGGTGCTGCCGGTAAGGAAGTGCCGAACGATAAACGTGCTACCGATGCCGGACAGCAGTTGAATCGTCGCGTCGAACTCGAAGGTAATCATAAAGCCTCAATGTTCCAGAGTGTGGTGCGAAACGGGTATGCGTCACCTTCGTATTTCGAAGAATTTGATTGCCGTAAACCGCGAACTGCCGAAGAATTGATGGATCTCGGCAACAGCGTCCGTCAGATCCTCGACGGTATTGGCGAAATTAAAGCGAATGAAGCACTCGTAGTCGATGTCAGTTATCCCAGCAAGATCGATTACCGTGTCGGATTGTTGAGTGCTGCCGAGCAGTGGGTGCTGGTCAATAGCGTATCGCATCTCGAATCGCCGCAGTTGTTCTTGCACTTGCATCCCAACGGACCATCGAAACCGGAGAAGATGACCGATGCGAAACCATATCCAGCGCGGATGATGGATTGGACGATTCGCGAAGATTCCGACAATGTCTCGGTCGCTGTCACGTTGCAGAATAAAGACGCGACGCAAGCCGTCGATGGTTATCTGGAAGTGGTTGCGGAACCGCTGATCTTGAAGGGTGCTGCAGCGGGAGATAGCGGCAAGACGAAACCGGAAACCGTCGTCGCGAAGAGCGAGCGGAAGAAGATCAAGCTGAAGAAACAGCAACGCTACGTCTTCCCGATGGATGTCGAAAACAGCAAGGATCTGCTGTTCACGCTGAAGCAGTATTCCGCCGACGGCAAATTGCTGGAAAGCTATCCATTGCTCGACAAGGCATATTTCAAGAAGTGGTCGAAGCACTTCAAGACGGCGCTGGAATTGCCGGAAGACGTCCTGAAAGAAGTCGTGAAAGAACCGGTGCTGATGAAATACTCATTCCGAAAAATCACGATGGAAGAGACGCAATCTTCGAGCACGGAAACGAATCGGCGACATGGATCGATCCCGATGAAGAGTTATCCGAAAGTCGCAGTCGTCAGATAGTTTTTTTTGTAGCACATGCCTCCGAGCTTGCGATTCACTTTTTTTTCGGTAGGTCGGAATTTATTCCGACTCATCTTGTGATCTTGATTCTGTCTTGGTGGCGCAGGCCTCCGAGCCTGCGATTACTTTTTTCGGTATGTCGGAATTCATTCCGACTCATCTTGTGATCTTGATTCTGTCCTGGTGGCGCAGGCCTCCGAGCCTGCGATTACTTTTTTCGGTATGTCGGAATTCATTCCGACTCATCTTGTGATCTTGATTCTGTCCTGGTGGCGCAGGCCTCCGAGCCTGCGATTACTTTTTTCGGTATGTCGGAATTTATTCCGACTCATCTTGTGATCTTGATTCTGTCTTGGTTGCGCAAGCCTCCGAGCCTGCGATTCACTTTTTTTCGGTAGGTCGGAATTTATTCCGACTCATCTTGTGTCCTGTATTCAGTAGGGGCGGACCCCCGTGTCCGCCCGCTCTTTTTTCTTTTTTTCTGTCATTGCGAACCCGCATGGGCTGTGGCAATCGCGCTGGTGTTTGTGCATCCTGAATGGACACGGGCGGTTCACGAACCGCCCCTACCATAACAACAATCTGGGCGTTTGCCCTTTGTTGGAGGTGGGGCTTTAGCCCCGCCACATTGAAACCTATTTTTCTGTCATTGCGAACCCGCCCCGCAGGGGGTGTGGCAATCTATCTTGTATCTATTTTTTTATCGGTTGCGCAATATCGCGCAGTTTTGAAAGTAATGGTGGATCAGTGAAAAAATCTTTTCTCTTCGTCTTGGTAATTCTGTTCGCGTTGTTTTTGTCCAATGCGGTTTTCGCATTTCCACCATCGAGTATGGTCAATCCCGATTCCGTGCAGCACACGCCTACTTTGCCACTGGTAAAATCCGTGGTGATATCCGTATTGACCAGCAACGGCGATACGTTACCGCCGATGACGTTGATTCCCGGTAAAGTATATCCAGTCGGAAAAACCGGTCAATCGATTCGCGTATCCGATTTTTATTGTCACTGGATGATCAAGGGAAAACCGGTGAATTTCTCGCGCGAAGAAAAAAATCCCGCGATCCGCGTCACAGTGCTCAAGAACGATTCCGTGCTGTACAATAGCTGGGCGTTTAAAACGATGCCCTATTTTGGAATGAGCAAAATGATGGGTCATACCGACAATCAATCACAAAAATTGTATTTTGCGCTATTGAGCTATGATGGCTTGTCTTGGTCGAAAGATGATGAAAAATCGAAAGATAAATAAACCGGTATTTTATGTAATTTTTCTTGCCTAACGTAACTGCGTGTTATATCTTCCGAAAGACGTGCCCGCTTGGGGGGATCCTTGCGAATGTCTTTCTATTGTGCTGTTAATTCACCCAAAATAAGACTGTAACAAATGTCTACGAAGCGATTTAGCCTACGGCGAAAAATCTTTGTCGCAATGGGGATTGCACTATTGCTCCCTATTATCGGCGTGAGTGTCGTGGCAATCAAAACGCAAAAAGAGCGCTTGATTACCCAGCGCCAGATCCTGCAGGAATCCATGCTGCAGGTGACGATGAACGGTATTATGCTGTTCATGAACAATAACAATCCCACCGAGATTCATAACTCGTTGAATGGTCTTCGCCACCAGACCCATATCAAATCGATCCGAATTCTTACTAACGGAGGGTTGGTTCGCTATAGCAGCAATCAAACCGATGTCGGGATGGTCATTCCACAAATCGCGAAATTCTCCTATTCCAATGTCAAGGATCTACCCAATACCCACGAAATTATCGACGAAAAAAAAGATATGATGACGGTGACGCGGAGAATTCTGAAAGAACCGCGCTGCATCGCGTGTCATGACGATCCCAGCCCTTATATCGGGTATCTCAGTATCGAAGGGGATATTTCCGATATTCGCCGCGAATTATCGATCCACCAACGCAACGATATTCTGGTCGCGCTGATTGTCATTACCGCCTTGATTGTCGTGATTTCCGGTGTGCATCTCCGGTTTGTTCAGACCAATATCAGATTGATGAATACCGCAATAAAAGAGGTGGAGCAGGGGAATTTTAAATCGCATATCCCGATCGACGATTCCAGGGAAATGGGGTCGCTGGCACTCGCCTTCAACGGGATGATCGACCGGCTCAATCAGATGCGGGAGGAATTGCGGATCGCCCACCTCAACGAGTTGCAGCGTGCGGATAAGTTGGCAAATGTCGGTGAGTTAGCTGCCGGAATGGCGCATGAGATCAAAAACCCGGTAGCGGGTATCTCGGGCGCGATGCAGGTACTATTGAACGATTCTCACGAAAATTCGGCAAATAAACCCATTTTTGAAGAAATATTGCGACAAATCCGCCGAGTCGACAATGCTGTCAATAGTCTCCTGTCTTATTCCCGTCCTCGACCGCCGTGGATGGTACCCTGCCGGATCGATAAGGTCATTTCACAGGCAATGCAACTAACAGATCAGAAAGCAAAACTCGTAAATATAGTAGTAGATGTAACATTAGATCCGGAGGCACCGGAAATAGTCGCCGATGTGGAACAAATTCAACAGGTGCTTGTGAATTTTATCATGAATGCGATTCAGGCGATGCCAAATGGTGGAAAATTATCGGTGGCGCAGAGTTGCAATCTATCGACCAAGTTGATGCAGATATCGGTCACCGACACCGGCGTCGGAATTGAAGAAGAAAAATTGGATCTGATTTTCAAACCGTTCTTCACCACCAAGCACAATGGAACGGGTCTCGGATTGGCGATTTGTCGCGGAATTATTCGCCGTCACGGTGGAGACATTAAAGTGGAAAGCATACCGGGCAGCGGTTCGACATTCACGATTCAGCTCCCATTCGCTCCGGAATATGCGATCCTTACCATGGAAGAAATCAATGAAGCATAATCATCACGATGGTTTCAATCGATCGTCCGGTGAGAATACAAACGAACTACAATCTGGTTCTTTCGTTGAATCGAACGGGAGAGGCGTCAAGATGAACGGAACTAAACTAAAGATTCTGATTATCGACGATGAAAAATTGATTAGTTGGTCGCTCGCAAAACAATTCGAACAGCTTGGCTATGAAACCATTACTGCCGCCAGTGGGGAAGAGGGGCTGGAGAAATTCGATAAGTTGCTTCCCGAAGTGGTATTTCTCGACAACAAACTTCCCGCTGCCAGCGGTTTGGAAGTCTTGCAGATTATTCGCCATCAATCCCCGTCGACAATCGTGTTTTTCATGACGGCATACGGAACGATCGATACCGCGGTGGAAGCCATGCGGATCGGCGCATACGACTATATCAACAAACCGATCGATTTCGAAGAAGTCCGGCTGAACGTCGAGAAGGCGCTCAAGGCGAACAAGATCAACAACGAAGTACTGTCGCTCCGGCGTGAATTACGCAATACCCACGGCATTTCCAACATCATCAGCGATTCGCCGCAGATGCGGCATATCTTTGAGATTATTCGCAAAATCACCAGCTCCGAAGCTACCACCGTGTTGATCGAAGGGGAATCCGGCACCGGCAAGGAACTGGTCGCACGGGTCATTCACTTCGAGTCCAGCCGCTTCCAGAAACCATTTGAGGCAATCAACTGTGCCGCACTGCCGGAAACGCTGCTCGAAAGCGAATTGTTCGGCTTCGAAAAAGGGGCATTTACCGACGCCAAGCAGATGAAGCGCGGTCAATTCGAATTAGCCGACGGCGGTACGCTGCTGCTCGATGAAATCGGCGAAATCAGCACCCAGATGCAGGTGAAATTGTTGCGGGTGCTGGAAACGCGCTCGTTCAAACGGCTGGGCGGGATGCAGGACATCAAGATGAATGTCCGCGTGATAGCATCCACCAATCGCGACTTGATGGCTGCGATGGAAAACGGGTCCTTCCGGCGCGATCTCTATTTTCGGTTGAAAGTCATCAATATCCACCTGCCGCCATTGCGCGACCGGCACGACGATATTTTAAAATTGACCCAGCACTTTATTTCGGTATATAACAACGAATTCTCCAAGAATTTCACTGGTCTCGATGACGAAGCGAAAGCGTCGTTTCTCTCTTATCAATGGCCCGGCAATGTCCGCGAACTCAAGAATGTGATTGAGCGGGTTTTGATTCTGGAAAGCGATTCGCTAATTCGGCAGGAACATCTCCCGTCCGAATTTCATAAGATCAAATCCGCGAGTACTATCGCCAATAACAATAGCGGTATTCAAGTCTATCTTCCGGAAGAAGGATTTTCGCTTGAAGAATTGGAGAAGATCGCGATTGTCAAGGCACTGGCACTCTGCGACGGCAATCAGTCGCGCGCGGCGTCGTTGCTGTCGATCACGCGTGACACCATTCGCTACAAAATGAAGAAACACGGTTTGCTCGTCTAGCCGGATTTCTTCGCAATTCGATGATACTACGGGCGGGCTCCAATGTCCGCCCGTTTTTTTATCTTTTTTTATCTTGTATCCTATAGTAGGGGCGGGTCCCCGCGCCCGTTCGCATTCTGTATCCTGTTTTGTCGTTGCGAGGAACGCAGCGAAGGAACGTGCGCAGCACTTCCGTAGCGAAGAGACGAAGCAATCTATCGTTTATCTGTTTTTTCTTTTCCCAATCCCCAACCCCTATCCCCCACCACCCATCTTTTCCGTAGGTCAGAACTTGTTCTGACCACTTCTTGTCTCTTTTTTATCTTGTATTCTGTATCTTGTATCCTATAGTAGGGGCGGGTCCCCGTGCCCGCCCGCATTCTGTATCCTGTTTTGTCGTTGCGAGGAACGCAGCGAAGGAACGTGCGCAGCACTTCCGTAGCGAAGAGACGAAGCAATCTATCGTTTATCTGTTTTTTCTTTTCCCAATCCCCACAACCTATCTTTTCCGTAGGTCGGAATTTATTCCGACTCCTCTTGTGTCCAAAAATGATCGGGCGAATGATACAAGATTCAAGAAAAAACGCAGGCTAAAGCCTGCGGCTACAAAGAAAACAAAACGCGGACTAAAGTCCGCCGCTACCCTTCTGATCCCATCACTTGCACCCGCGACCGGTCTTTTCCCAATCCCCATCACCTAACCTCCACCACCAATCCCATTGCGTCATTTCACTCAGATCGATGAGCGCCTACACTCAGATCTCGCAGATGAGGGGATGTAATCGTTTGATCATGTAGTGTATATCATTCAATTAATCCCGCTTCAGGGAGCTGGTATTCCCAATCCTGTTTTTGGTTGCTATATATAACCTATTGTTATATAATGTGATATCGGAAGTATCTATTCAGTTACTCGAAGAGTACCACGTTTTCCAAAGTCTCTTCCCGAATTCTCAACCTGAGAACCGAGCATGGCACACTATTTGCCAATAACATAGCGAGGAGTCGTATATCAAATCGGCAACGAAGGATTAAAACAATGGCCAATCGCAATAGCAAGATTTTAATAATCGTCGGCAGCATGATGCTGTTAGGTATCGTGTTTGCACAATTCGCGTTTGCTTATCCTGCCAATATTAATGCACCGGACATCAACGGGCAGGGTTCAAACCAACCGGAGCGACTGGTTGTCGCCGCGAACGGAACAGTTTATGTTTCCGAACCGGCGAACGACCGGATTCGAATTCTTTCGAGCACCGGCACGTCGATCGGTGAAATCGCAATTCATCAACCGGTGGCTTTGGGCGTCCTTCCGAACGGCGATCTGCTGGTCGGACATGATACTCAAGTCGATCGTTTGAATGCCAATGGCGTTTTCATCAGTTCACTCGGTAACGGCGTCGGCGAATTCGAAAAACCCAACGACATGGTCGTCGCATCGAATGGTTCGATTTATGTAACCGATTCGAAAGCACACCAAGTCAAGATTTACGGCAACAACGGTAGCCGCATCGGCGCCTTCGGTGGTGCAGGCAGCGGCAACGGTCAGTTCATGTTCCCCGCCGGGATCTGCATGAATGTGTCTGAAACCGAAGTCTACGTCGTAGATCAGGGCAATGCCCGCGTGCAGATGTTCAACCGCAATGGTAGTTATCTGCGACAGAGCGGACGCTTCACTTATCAGAATGCGAACAACGAATGGGTTTTCAATGGAACGTTCACGCGTCCCCAGGGAATCGCCGTTGATCAGTTGAACCGCATTTATATTTCGGACTTGTATCAAAGCGATCTGCAGATGCTCGACGCACAAGGCGAGTATCTCGGTCGTATCGTCTCGGACGACGCACAGCACAATTTGTTTGTGCTGCCGATGGACATCGCAATGGTCGGCAATCGCCTGTATGCCATTTCGAGTCTAACTTCGCAAATCTACTCCTTTACCGTTAACGATATCGTTTTGAGTGTCTCGAATTCGGACCCGGTAGCGAAAGAGTTTAAGCTGAACGGCAACTACCCGAACCCGTTCAACGCTTCCACCCGCATCCGGTTTACCTTGAGCCAGAACCAAAACGTGAAGCTTACGATTTGGAATGCGATGGGACAGCAAGTAGCGACCTTGGTCGAAGGAAACCTTTCGGCAGGTCAACACGAGTATACTTGGAATTCGGAAAAATCCAGTACTGGTGCGGCGGCTAGCGGCGTGTATTTCTGCAAGCTGACGGCAACCGGCAACGGCACTGCGACCGAATTGACCAAGAAGATGCTTCTTGTTAAATAATCATTGACCTTTATCAATTGTAATCTTTCAGGAGCAGATTTAATGAAGCTTCTAACGCGAATGTTTCTAATTGCAGCGGCGCTGACGATGATCGTATACGTACCAGCGTCCTTAGCAGAAGTGAATCGACTTGATGCACCGCACGATTCAACCAACGCAATGGATTGCGGAAGTTGCCACGTGCCAGTCGGTACGATTCCGGCACCAAGAAATTGGTTGTCGAATGTGGTTTGCGCGACTTGTCACGCCGCTGGCGGTGTGGCGACGACTGCGACCGTCCACGCGCAAGGCGACACGATGATGTGCGAGAATTGCCACAATCCGCACCAGCATCAAGCCGGCTACGCGCATAACTATCTGAAGAACGAAGTCGTCCTTCCCGACGGTCGTTCCAAGGCAATGGCGTTCCGCGATTCCGCCGACTTCATTCACGAAGCCACCGGCGTCACCGTTCCGTACGATGGCGTTTGCGAAACTTGCCATACCAATACCAGTATCTTCCGTAACAACGCATCTGGCGTACACCCGACCACTGCTAGCTTAGGTCAGCATGCTGGTTCGGACAAGTGCACCAACTGCCACAAGCACGACGATGGTTTCAAAGCCACCCGTCAGGCGACGTTGTGTCTCTCTTGCCATACCGATATGGTGGCACGTCTCGATACGACCCGTTCTGCTTATCACCCGATTCTCGGCATTGGCAAGAACTCGGTTATTGCCAAGGTCGAATCGATGGCGGCAGTCACCAATAAGATGTTGGTCACCCCGTCGTGGTGGTCGAATGCATCGACTGCAACACCGACCATGACCAGCACGTCGAAGATCAACTGTACTGACTGTCACGGTGACTCAACTGCATCGAATGGTCTCCACGGTTTGAGCTACACGATTTCCGAAGGCGGCACGACATCGTATCCGCAGTTGAAGCGTTCGTATGTACCTGGAATGAATCAGGAAGAAGGCGCAAACTTTGACTTGGTCGCCGATGCCGTATGCTATGCCTGTCACGATCCGTATTACTATCGTACCAGTGCATCCAGCCGTCCCAATGGCTATCTGAAGAATGACTCGATCCGATTCTCGCGACATAACACGCACGTTACCTACAATTCCAGCAATACGCAGGAACGACAGGAAGCCTGTTTGGAATGTCACGGTGCCCACGGTGGTCCGACTGCGGCTCAGGAATTAACCGGTCGCGTTGGTCTGGTACGTTGGAGCAAGAAGTACACCGGTCGTGAATTGGATGCCAATGGCGTCATGAAGACTGGTTGGACGCAGCGCGACAGCTTGACCAATCCCGACTCGACCTATCGAATCGGTAGTGGTGCAAATACTGTCGTTGGACGTTCGGCATTGTTTGGCTACTATCGCTTGGTCAACAAGTATATTCCGCCGATTGCACCAAGAACCTCTGGTCTCTGGGGACAACCGACTCGCGATACCGCGATTGTTAATTCCAATGGCGATACCATTGCCGATTACATCGTGAACTATTGCTATGTCAATTGCCATACTGGTAAAGACTCGCTCCGTGGTACTTATGTAAACGCACAGAGCAACAACCACTTTGGTCGTACTGTCGTCTACAAGCGATGGCGATAAGATAAGAGTTCCACGTCTTACGGGGGGTCTTAAGGCGTGTTATCCAAGACGAACAAGGTATCGGGCAATCCGGTACCTTGTTTTTATTTCAGTCATTTGTTCGATAGTATCTCTTGGAAATAGTTGCGATCGGTAGTAGGGGCGGACCCCCGTGTGTATCTGTAGGTACAGACACTCTTGTCTGTACACTTGAAATTCTGTAGGTACAGACACTCTTGTCTGTACACTTGAAAACTGTAGTTCCGACACTCTAATCGATACAAGTTCACCGAATCGTTCACCGTTTTCCTTCAACAAAAAATGTCAGACGGATCGAGATGAATATGGATCGGTCAACTACTACTACCATTGATCAAACACCGAACTTCGAAACAGCGAAACCAGTTGTCGGATCCCGTCAAATTTTCGTATATATGATTAGACATAGAATTTTATTATTTCTGTAATCTCGATTCGGAGAAAGGTCGCTATGACCCGCAAAACCCTGTCCCAATTCGCATTGGTATTCATATTCGGTTTATTTCTGTTTGGCTGCGCACCGCGTAAAGCGGTGAAAACGGATATTGTCTACCCGTCTCCGCCGGAACAACCCCGTTTGCGCTATCTGAAATCGATTTCCGACCGAACCGATGTAACCAGCGGCAGCTTCAACAAGCTGAAAGAGACCATTGCCGGACGGGAAACCGTATCGAAAGTGATTAAACCGTACGGTGTTGCAATCGACGCAAACGGACGGATTTACGTCAGCGATGCCGGTAACCGCTGCGTGTTGGTGTTCGATGAAAATCCGAAAAATAACAACGATGCATTGACATTTTTGGGAAATAGCGGTAATGGACAATTGATCGAACCCGCGGCGATCGCGTTCGACGACAGCAACAATGTGTTCGTGACCGATGTCCGATTGAATATGGTGAAGAAGTACAATGCCAAACACGATTTTGTCACCGATATCGGAACCAGTAAATCGTTTGTTCGACCATCCGGGGTCGCATTCAATCCCGTGTCGCATGAACTCATCGTCGTCGATACTAAAGATTGTAATCTAAAATTCTTCGATCGTGCTGGCAAGCTGTTGCGAACGGTTGGCTCGAAAGGGATGGACAATGGTCAATTCAATCTTCCGACCAATGTCGTTTGCGATACAGTAGGGCGATTGTTTGTCGTCGATGCGATGAATTTCCGGGTTCAAGTGTTCGATAAGGATGGCAAGTATCTGCATTCATTTGGTCAGCCGGACAATGTCCCGGGAAGTTTCAATCGTCCGAAGGGGATTGCGATCGATAGCGAAGGGAATGTGTACGTGTCCGATGCCGCATTCGACAATATTCAGGTGTTTAAATCCGATGGTACGCTGTTGCTCTATTTCGGAGCTGCCGGTAAAGAACCCGGACAGTTTTCGCTACCGGCAGGGTTGGCATTCGACAAGAAGGATCGTCTGTTCATCGCCGATCAGTACAATCAGCGCGTTCAGGTATTCCAATACATCAAGTACTAATCGGTAATACAGTATCGTTCATTACTGGCACATCATTATTCTGCTTTATTTTTAACCGGTAGGTCGGAATTTATTCCGACCTCTTCTCGTATCTTTTATTATCTTTTCCTATTACCCACCACCTAACACCCAATCCCTATTCTGTTGGTGGCGCAGGCCTCCGAGCCTGCGTGAATATTCTTTTCCGTAGGTCAGAACTTGTTCTGACCACTTCTTGTATCTTTTATTTATCTTTTCCCAACCCCCACCACCTATCACCCAATACCTATCTTATCCGTAGGTCAGAACTTGTTCTGACCACTTCTTGTATCTTTTATTTATCTTTTCCCAACCCCCACCACCTATCACCCAATACCTATCTTATCCGTAGGTCAGAACTTGTTCTGACCAATTCTTCTATCTTTTTATCTTGTAGCCTGTTCTGTCATTGCGAGGACTGAATGCGCCGCAGGGCGCATGAAGGACGTGGCAATCTATGCTTTAATCATTTCCTAATTCCCAACCCCTAACCCTCATCTCCCATTCAATGCGTCAGGCGCTGCCTGCCGCTTGGGGCGTATGCGATACGCCCCTACAAAAAATAGCAATCCTCCGAGCATGCGACTCACTTCTTTTCCGTAAGTCGGAATTCATTCCGACTCCTTTTTTTGGTAGGGGCGTTCCTCCGCGTCCGCCCGTGTCTGTTGAAGATCGATTTTATTCGCAATCAGGAAAAATATTTTTTGCGAAAGGTAAATATTTGTGTATTATCATCGGGTTCGGGCGGACGCGTAAGAGCGCCCTTACCCATAATTAATCTAAAACCTTTATTCCGACATCCTCTTGTATCCGCGAAATGGATTGAATAGAAATCCGGTTAAACCTAACAGCAATACGATACTCCCGATCAGATAGCATAAATCCGATCGGTTATCGTGAGTCACTGCCACATGGATCGATCCTGTCCGATCGTCCGGTTTGCCGATGACGGTAAATTTCCAACCGCGATGCCGGAATGATCGATTTTCACCAATCTTGATTTCACATTTCGCCCCATCTGGATCAATCATCTGAACCGAATGCTCTGAAGCATCCCCGCCCGGTTGCAACACCATCGCGAATCCCAGCTCGTGACTTGCCGGTTTCAATGAAAATTCGGCGCTGGGTTCTTCTGTCCGGACTTTCATCTGGTCAGTCAACCAAGCTGCGTCTGATTCTTCACCAGTCGGTTTGATGAGTGCAAATTGGATTGCGGTCTCACCCGGCGATCCTTTGGGTGCCGGTTCGAAAATCTCGCTGGCAATCAAGTTGTTTTCGCGATTGTCGATCGTAAACAGATGCGTGGCGTCGATCTCCGCCTGCTGTCCGACCGTCAATGAATCGAATCGAATCCCCGAATTCGTCCGCTGAAGCAGGAAGATTTTATTCGGCGTAGTAATGAATAGCAGTGCGGCATCGTTCGTTGCGAACCGATCCTCCGTCGGTGTGTCGTTGCCGTAATAGATAACCTGAATTTTACCGAGCGCGGGGTGTTGCCACGTACCATCGCGCGCATCGCCACTCCATAGTTTGCGGCTTTCATGTTTCTGATTGCTCGAAATTTGAAGATCGAGTGCCGGCAGCCCTTCCCCTTCACTCTTCGTCAGAACGGGGAGCGAGACTGCCTGGGGAATGAATTGCAGCAACGCGATCTTACCCAGATTAAATGGTAAATCGGCGACGAACGGTGCACTATTCGGGTTGCGTGGCAATCGTTCCAGTTGGAGTGGGAGAAATGCCGATGCGACAAACGGCATCTCGATTTCAAGTTGGAAATTCTCTGTGGACGATATTCGATCGACCGATTTACCAAGCGATAATGTCATTTGCCCGGAGACACCGGTGGCGACATGAAGCACGAACCCGGTGAACAGCAATAGAATTCCAAACTGAATTGCCACGATATAGAACCGGTGCAAGCTTCCGCGAAGACGAGTCGCAGTCAGAACGACGAGCTGCACCGCCAGCAGACCGAGCAGCAGTTCGAACCAGAGGGTCCGGTGAATGCCGGATTCGAATGCCAGTGCACCGATCACTGCACCGACGCTTAGTAGCGATAGCGCGATCGTCAGCACGAATGACGAGAAATACCGCAGGATGATCTTGAACAAACCCGCTCCCAATTTGTTTTTTAAGTTATAGTGGTTCTCAATTGGAAATTGTCATCGCAAGTAGGGCGGATCCCCGCATCCACCCGCTAATATCTGTGTCGGTTCCGATGACAAGATAACACTTAAAAATACGTATCTCATGCCGATTTGTATATCGGAGGTCAAGCTTTAGCCTGACTCTTTATTTTTTTGTTATTTTCTACTCAACCGATCCAACATCGATCACGCCGTCTTGTCGTACAGTCACTCACCGTGTATCTTTCAGTATGCGTGAGACCCTATTCCACCCGCAACACTATTCGAGAAAGATTGTCTAAAAATATTCAATGACGGATCAAACAAATTCCACTGCGCGCGAAAAGGAATTTTTCGATCGCGAATATGCCGCCGGAAACCGGAGAACGGTCGAACGATTCCATGCTGCCAATGAACCGATGCACGATCGCTTCATTGCATGGATGCTGGAATTCGGTGCCGGAAAAAAAGTGTTGCAACTCGGTTGCGGTCAAGATTTATTTTCGCGGATGCTGGTCGAATCGGGTGCGTGCGTCACGGCAATCGATATCTCTAGCACTGCCATCGAACAGGCGCGGACCGTCCATGCCGATCTATCGCCGGAACGAATCACCTTTCTCGAAATGAGTGCCGAACAACTCGATTTCCCGGACAACAGTTTCGATTTTGTATTCGGATCGGGAATCCTCCATCATCTGGTTCTGGCACGCGCCCTTCCGGAAATCCAACGTGTATTAAAACCGGGTGGCACCCTACTATTCAGTGAACCGCTGGGAATGAATCCGATTTTGAAACTCTACCGATCTGTCACTCCGCAACTCCGCTCACCCGACGAACATCCGTTTCTATTGGATGATTTCCGACTGATTGCGAGCACGTTCAAGCAAGTTCAGATCGACTTTTACAGTTATACTGCACCGCTGGTGGTCTGCGTTCCGCGATTCCTCCGCAAACCGTGTTTCCGGGTCGCGTGGACGATCGATCGCGCGATCGCCCACGTCCCTTGGATCAAATATCTCGCTTGGGTTGCACTAGTTCGAGGGAATTGCTGAACACAATTCATCCGACCGAACGAAAAAAAGCGGGACATCATCCCGCTTTTCTCTACTCGTCTCGTAGCATTACAAATTTTTCCATGCGATATGATATGTACACGAATCGCCGCCTTTTTTCCGGCAAGGTGCGGTATCGTCATGCATTAACATTACATCCGATCCCGTCGGTTTGAAGCGTTGTGCCATTGCGGCAATAATTCCGCGATCGAAATCGCACGGGTAAGGATTGTTGCATACCATCTTTGCCGATTCGGCTGTCACTTTGGAATAATTATAATGACCGATCTCGCCATTGCGATGATTCATATGATATGCAATATCGATTGCCGACAACGCCTTCTCGATGTCATCGATTTCCGGAGGGAACTTCGCACTTTGAGGAATTTTCAAACCGATCTGAAACAGGGTATTCGCGCCTAACTTATCGTGAATTTCCTTGAATGCGTCCAACCAAGCTTGTTGGAGATACCAGTTGTCCGGTTGAGGATCGGGAATTCCGTTCTTTTTCAATAACTGTTTCGCAGCAAACTCAAATGCACCCATCCCATTCACGACGGATAAAACGGTTTGCCCATTGACTTCGACATTCTGCTGTAACGCTACAAATTGTGCCATCATGATCTCCCAGTTAAGTCACGTTAGTCTTATATCGAGTAATTGTTCCAAGAGATCAAGTGTAATTATTCACTTTCTTTACAAAGTCTTGCACTACCGTCATCAATCAAGAATGATCGAAGCATCCGATGTTTGTAACTAATCAAATTTCAAATCGATGAATCGAACCATTCGAAAAGAATTTGTGAAGAATACCAAATGATTAACATTCAATAACTCAGTGAGTTAAGACTTTGTGTCAATAATTACCATTCTACCGTCACACCGAATACCGGCAAGATTCCCATCTGATATTTGTTCTCCAATTTCCCGTTCTTGCGGTTCCACAATTTCGCTTGCAGATTTTGACGATCATACACATTTTCGAGTGAAATCCAACTCACGAGATTCCATCCCGTGAAGAAAGTACGGTAATCGTACCGTACGTCGAGCCGGTGATACGGCGGCTGTCTGACAGCATTGATCCGGCTGGTGTCGCTGATCTCGTAATTCAATCGCGCCGAAGCAACTTCGTCGATCGGCGTATACGGCGCGCCACTCGCATAGGTCCACTTCGCACTCAGTTCGTGTTTCGCATTCGGTTTCCAACCACCGACAATTTGGAACAGCAAGGGATTGTCGAATTTACTCGGTCGTTCTTTCCCGTCGAATGGTGTGAAAAATGTCCGCGAATAGGTGCCGGACACAATCCCGTAGAAACCCTGCATCGCTTTCTTCTGCACCATCACTTCGATTCCATCGCTCCGTCCGGTGCCCTTCGAGACCAGTGCATCGAACGAATACATCCCCTCGAATTCATCGCCCATCGACAACAGACTCACCCACTGTTTCTCGTCGCGATAGGTCGGAACGTGCGTATATTGCTTGTGATAAGTCTCGATCGAGAATTTCGTCGATCCATCGAAAATCTGTTCGAAACCCAGCACATAATGTTCCGCGCGAATATTCTGCAACTTGCAGTTTTCCGGATTCGAACCAATCAAGACCAACGGAGGCGTTTGCTGGAAAATGCCGTAGGATGCGGTGATTCGCGAATGTCCGGTCGGTCGATAACTCAAACTGAGGCGCGGCGAAAATTCCTGTTGCTTCGTCGCCTGAAAATAATCGAATCGACCGCCGATATTGACAACCCACTCCAACCGCGGTTGCAAAGTGAATGCGGAATACACCCCCATTTTATTCGACCAATCGATCCGGTCGGTCGAGCGATACGAAACCACATCCGGCAACGGTGGAACCGCTTCCGACACGGTCCGTTCGAACTGCTCGTAATTGAGATGATCATAAAGACGTTTGAATTGAATCCCGCTATTCCATTCCACCTTCTCGTTCAACCGGAGATTCCATTCGTTCCGAAGCTCCGTCTGACTCTCCTGCGAATTGTTGTAGAAACTCCTGTGATATACCGGATTCGCAATCGACTCGACCGTATCGATCCGATTGGTATACCGTCCCCGATCGTGCGAGACGATGATTCGCGTGAATCCCAATTTGGGAATCAAATGCGTGAGACTAATCCCGGCAACACCGCTCTCGTTGCCGCTTTCAATCATATCGGTACCCGGCTCTTTGGTGTTCGACATCTTCTGTTCGTAATGAATTCGCGATGTCCCGCCGATTCCCAACACGACCAAACGATCGAGCGGCGTCAACGCATAAGCGATTTTAAACTGCAGATCCGCCAGCGTAGGAACGGCACCATAATCCATCGACTTCACCACGGCATCGAAATAACTCCGGCGCACACTGAACAGATAAGAGCCTTTCTTTTCCGCATCGAGTGGTCCTTCCATACTGAAACCGGCACCGCCAAATCCGAAATACGCATTCCCGGTGAATTTAGGACTCCCTTCGCGATACGCCACATCCACCACTGCCGAACTCTTGTCGCCGAACCGTGCCGGAAAACCGCCGGTGAGAAAGTTCACATCCTGAATGAAATCGTTATTCAGCATCGAGAAGATACCACCCGACGACCCTTGCGTACCGAAGTGCGTCGGATTCGAGAATTCGATCCCATCGATCCGGAACAACACTTCCGACGGCGAACCACCGCGCACGATCAAATCGTTGCGCTCGTCGACACTACTCTGTACACCGGGAATAATTTTTAAGGCGCGGGTCACATCTTCGCGACCACCCGGTGCACGGCGAATCTCCTCTTGCGACATCCGCTGGCTCGATGTCGTCATTTCCGGCGCCTGTTGAAATTGGTCTGCTACGACCGTCATCTCGGCTGCCTGCTGTGCTTTCGGTTCCAGTTGTACCGCGAGAAAGGCGTTGCGTCCCGCTGAGATCTGAAGATCGCTGCGGATCATGGTCTCGTAACCGATTGCGCTGATCCGAACACTCCACACGCCGACGGGGATATCTGCGATGGAAAATTTCCCATCGGTATCGGCTTTTGCGCCGGTTTTCGCATCGATTACTAGCACTGTCACACCGGGAATCGCTTCCAGTGTCTGACGGTCTTGGACCGTGCCATGCAGACTTCCGGTCGGTGCGGTATATCCGGATTCTGCGCCAATTGCGAATGCGAACACTAGAATTGTGTTCAAAAGAATCTTCCACTTCATGATTTTCGTCCTGATCGCTGTTTCTTGTTCGACTTTGTCGATGGTTGTTGCTGCAATAGTTGAATCGCCTGCTCGCCCCATTCCACAATGGTTTTGTGGTAGGTCATTCCGAACATCAGGGTGATGTATTCGAATGCGGGACGTTGTTTGAAGATCGGTTCCAGCTGCTCGAATTGTGCGAGTAATCCGCGACTGAAATTGCACACTCCTTCGATTTGTTGGATACTGACAGTGGTCGGCACATTGTCGCCGAAGAACAGTCGCAGCAGCAGCGTATTGCGAACACGTTGCGCTTCCACCGGTCGCATCAGCCATGAGCGCAATTCTTGCAAGCCGGTAGAAGTGATCGAGTAGACGTGACGATCCGGTTTCCCGCTGGTCTGTTCGATCGCCATCTCGACCAATCCTTCGGCGGCGAGTGTCTTGAGGATGGGGTAGAGTTGACCGTAGCTCTCGTTCCAGAAATAGCCGATCCCTTGATCGACGGCTTTCTTGATATCGAAACCGCTCATCGGTTGTTTCGATATCAAACCGAGGATTGCGAATCGGGTCATATTCTCGCGTTTCATCTTGACCTCTATCAGAGTGATATATATCAGTTAGATATAAGATAAGTGAATCCCTCTGGCGATTCCAAATTTTGCCGCAACTCATCTTTTTCCAACTGCCCAACACCTACCACCCAATCCCCATCTTTTCGGTGGCGCAGACCTCCGAGCCTGCGATTGTCTTTCAGCGCGAAGAGCTGTTCGCTTGTTCGATCGGAGGTAGCACTTTAGTGCCGCCCTATTCCTATATCCTGATCTGTCGTTGGGTAAACATTTCGGAAGTAGGGGCGCCTCTCTGCGGGCGCCCGATCTTTTTTTTATCATTTATCTTGATTCGTCGTTGCGAGGAACGCAGCGTAGGAACGTGCGCAGCACTTCCGTAGCGAAGAGACGAAGCAACCCCTAAGGGCTCACCGAAGGTAATCTTCAGGTATCTTTTATGTCCTGTATCCTGTTCTGTCGTTGCGAACGAAGACAACCAAAGGCTGGCGAAGTGTGGCAACCTACTTTTTTTTGATATGAGCATCTTGATCGGAAAAGGGCGTATGCCATACGCCCCTACGACTGGAGGTGGCTCTTTAGAGTCGCCATCATCTTTTATCCTGATTTGTCGTTGCGAAAACTATACGCCAGTAGGGGCGCCTCCCCGCGGGCGCCCGTTCTTTTTTTTATCATTTATCTTGATTTGTCGTTGCGAGGAACGCAGCGTAGGAACGTGCGCAGCACTTCCGTAGCGAAGAGACGAAGCAACCCCTAAGGGCTCACCGAAAGTAATCTTCGGGTATCTTATATCTTATATCCTGTTCTGTCGTTGCGAGGAACGCAGCGTAGGAACGTGCGTAGCACTTCCGCAGCGAAGAGACGAAGCAATCTTCGGGTATCTTTTTTTATCTTGATTTGTCGTTTCATGAAAAAAATAGATTGCTTCGTCTCTTCGGGCGCACACGGTTGCGCCCTTCGTTCCTCGCAACGACAAATTTGTGAAGCTATTATGATTGTATCTTTTTATCTCCTGTATCCTGATTTGCCCATACGAAAAAAAGGTGGATTTTCATCCACCTCATTTCAATTTCCACAGCGATTGGATCGACTAGTCGAACAACTCCTGCAGCCATGATTTGCGACGACCGTGTTTGTACGAATCGTGACCGGAATATCCGTGTGAATCGTGATCGCGATGCTTATCGTGACCGTGTTCCTCGTAGCGGTAGTCTTCGCGCGAAGGCGGATGATTTACCGCGGTCGGTGCCATGGCGGCATAACTCTGAGACCGTTCGATAATTTTATCCAATTCGCCGCGATCCAGCCAGATTCCGCGGCAGGTGGGGCAATAGTCGATTTCGATTCCGGCGCGATCCGATACGACCAGGTTGACATTGGTACAGCGTGGACAATCCATTTTTCAGCTCCATCAAAACCAACTGGCGTGCGATCTTCGCCAACCCGCGCAGTCGATAGATTTGTAACGGATGACCCATCTCTTGAGTTCCGCTATACTTAGACACAATCGCAGTAGTCGATTTTTTTTACCGCGGCAAGTCATGCATCCATCATTATCAAAGTAGGGGAGGGCTCCCACGCCCTCCCGTTCGGTATTCTTTAGTAGGGGAGGTCCTCTGGGACCTCCCGCTCGGTTTTCTCTTTCATGTTCGTCTGATATCGTGATTTGTCGTTGCGAAAACTTTGCAACAGTAGGGGCGCCTCCCTGCGGGCGCCCGTTCTTTTTTTTATCATTTATCTTGATTTGTCGTTGCGAGGAATGGAACGAAGTAACATGCGAAGCATTTACGAAGTGGAATGACGAAGCAATCTTCGGGTATCCTTTTTTTTTTATCCTGTATCCTGATCTGTCGTTGCGAGGAACGCAGCGTAGGAACGTGCGCAGCACTTCCGTAGCGAAGAGACGAAGCAACCCCGAAGGGCTCACCGAAGGTAATCTTCGGGTATCGTTTTTCTACAGTGGAATCTGATCCGAGATATCTTTCCATTCTGGATTCTGTGCATTCACCAATTCGTCTTTCCGCGCCCGGGAGTATCCTTTAATCGTTTTCTCGCGCGCAATTGCCGCTGACGGATCAGTCGTCTGCTCGACATAGACCAACTTTGTCAATCGGTACCGCTTTGAAAACCCCATTGCAACGCCTAATCGATGCTCCTGCAAGCGACGTGCGAGGTTGCTGGTCACACCGACATAGAGGACTGTGTTCGTATGATTGGTGATGAAGTAGACATAATACGTTTTCATGATTTTATTATATTGCATAGTGGTTCTGTATGCAATAATAATAAAGATTACCTGAAGATTGCTTCGTCTCTTCGCTACGGCTGTCATCCTGTGGCTGACGATCCTTCGCTTCATTCCTCGCAACGACAAGTTGGTGCCACTTTGCGTCTTATTGTTCCTTCGTAGATGCTCTCCGTGGTTAATGCTTTAAATCCGGTGTCTTGTATCCTGATTTGTCGTTGCGCCAACTTTGCAACAGTAGGGGCGCCTCCCTGCGGGCGCCCGTTCTTTTTTTTATCATTTATCTTGATTTGTCGTTGCGAGGAATGGAACGAAGTAACATGCGAAGCATTTACGAAGTGGAATAACGAAGCAATCTTCGGGTATCTTTTTTTTTTAAATCCTGTATCCTGTTCTGTCGTTGCGAGGAACGCAGCGTAGGAACGTGCGCAGCACTTCCGTAGCGAAGAGACGAAGCAACCCCGAAGGGCTCACTGAAGGTAATCTTCGGGTATCTCTTAATTCCTGTATCCTGATCTGTCGTTGCGAACGAAGACAACCAAAGGCTGGCGAAGTGTGGCAACCTACTTTTTTTGATATGAGCATCTTGATCGGAAAAGGGCGTATGCCATACGCCCATACGAAAAAAAGGTGGATTTTCATCCACCTCATTTCAATTTCCACAGCGATTGGATCGGTTAGTCGAACAGTTCCTGCAGCCACGATTTGCGACGACCGTGTTTGTACGAATCGTGACCGGAATATCCGTGTGAATCGTGATCGCGATGCTTATCGTGACCGTGTTCCTCGTAGCGGTAGTCTTCGCGCGAAGGCGGATGATTTACCGCGGTCGGTGCCATGGCGGCATAACTCTGAGACCGTTCGATAATTTTATCCAATTCGCCGCGATCCAGCCAGATTCCGCGGCAGGTGGGGCAATAGTCGATTTCGATTCCGGCGCGATCCGATACGACCAGGTTGACATTGGTACAGCGTGGACAATCCATTTTTCAGCTCCATCAAAACCAACTGGCGTGCGATCTTCGCCAACCCGCGCAGTCGATAGCTCTGTAACGGATGACCCATCTCTTGAGTTCCGCTATACTTAGACACAATCGCAGTAGTCGATTTTTTTTACCGCGGCAAGTCATGCATCCATCATTATCAAAGTAGGGGAGGGCTCCCACGCCCTCCCGTTCGGTATTCTTTAGTAGGGGAGGCCCTCTGGGACCTCCCGCTCGGTTTTCTCTTTCATGTTCGTCTGATATCGTGATTTGTCGTTGCGAAAACTATACGCCAGTAGGGGCGTCTCCCCGCGGGCGCCCGTTCTTTTTTTTATCATTTATCTTGATTTGTCGTTGCGAGGAATGGAACGAAGTAATATGCGAAGCATTTACGAAGTGGAATGACGAAGCAATCTTCGGGTATCTTTTTTTTTAAAATCCTGTATCCTGTTCTGTCGTTGCGAGGAACGCAGCGTAGGAACGTGCGCAGCACTTCCGTAGCGAAGAGACGAAGCAACCCCGAAGGGCTCACCGAAGGTAATCTTGTGTATCTTTTTATATCTTGTATCCTGATCTGTCGTTGCGAGGAATGGAACGAAGTAACATGCGGAGCATTTACGAAGTGGAATGACGAAGCAATCTTCGGGTATCTTTTTTTTTAAAATCCTGTATCCTGTTCTATCGTTGCGAGGAACGCAGCGTAGGAACGTGCGCAGCACTTCCGTAGCGAAGAGACGAAGCAACCCCTAAGGGCTCACCGAAGGTAATCTTCTGGTATCTTTTTTATCTTGATTTGTCGTTTTATGAAAAAATAGATTGCTTCGTCACTTCGGTCGCATCCGCCAGCCGGCGGACGCCCTTCGTTCCTCGCAACGACAAATTGGTGTAGCTTTGCGAGTATATAACTATCCCGTTTCTAGATCTGTCGTCGCGATACAATTCAGAGTCGGAATATCGAAACAAAAATAAATCAAAAACCCCCCGCCTCTATCCGAAGCGGGGGGTCATTTTACCACCTAAAACCTACGACCTACAACCTACCACCTAGTTGTTATCGATCTGCGCCTTCTGCAGTTTGCCGGAGAAATCGATATACACGGTCTTCCACTCGGAGAAGAAGTCGTATACCGTCCAGCCACCTTCACGGTGACCATTGCCGGTTTCCTTCACGCCGCCGAACGGCATGTGCGCTTCGGCACCGATCGTAGCGCCGTTGATGTACACAATCCCCGCTTCGATATCGCGGATCGCCGTCATCGCCGCATTCACGTCGCGCGTGAAAATCGAGCTGGACAGACCGTACACGGTGTCATTCAGAATCTTGATCGACTCTTCCAATGTTTCCGATTTGATCACGGACAATACCGGTCCGAACACTTCTTCCTGCTCGAGTCGCATACCCGGTTTGATGCCGGAGAAAATCGTCGGTTTGTAGAACCAACCCTTGTCCAAATCGCCGCCGAGCGCCGCTTCGCCGCCGCATTCGAGCTTCGCCTTATCTTCGTTCAAACCGATCAAGGTATAGGCATGAACCGATTCGCGCTGCGCTTCGCTGACACACGGACCGACCTGATTGCTCTCGTCGAGACCATTGCCGAGCTTCAGTTTGTTCGCCGCATCGACCACCATCTTGAGGAATTTGTCGTGCACGCCCGACTGAATGATCACCCGCGAGGTCGCGGTGCAACGCTGTCCGGTCGTACCGAACGCACCCCACAGCACGGCTTCGAGTGCGAGGTCGAGATCGGCGTCATTCATCACGATCACGGCGTTCTTGCCGCCGAGCTCGAGCGATACGCGCTTGAGCGTCTTGCCGGCTTTCTCGTTGATGCTCTTGCCGACATCGCTGCCACCGGTAAAGGTGATTGCGGCGACGCGCGGATCGTTCACGATCGCATTACCGACTACTGAACCGCCGCCGTGGACGATATTGATCACGCCTTTCGGCACACCGGCTTCGGCGAGAATCTTCACTAGTTCAGTCGCAGTGCGCGGCGTATCGGATGCGGGCTTGAACACGACGGTGTTACCGCATGCCAATGCCGGGAAAATTTTCCAGGTCGGAATTGCCATCGGGAAATTCCAGGGGGTGATGACACCGACGACGCCAAGCGGCTGTCGCATCGACAGATTGTATTTGTTCGGCAATTCGGAGGGGGCATTGAGACCGAACAGACGGCGGGTTTCGCTGGCGGCATAGTAGGCGGTATCGATCCCTTCCTGCACGTCGCCGCGGGTTTCCTTCAACACTTTACCCATTTCGCGGGTCATTTCGCGGGCGAGGAACTCTTTCCGTTCGGTCATGAGGTCGCCGACTTTTTTCAGAATATTGCCGCGTGCCGGTGCCGGCATCAGACGCCATTCGTTGAATGCGCGCTTGGCGGCGGTGATGGCACGGTCGACTTCTTCGGCGCTACTCTTCGGGAAGGTTCCGATCAAGTCGGACCAGTCGGCGGGATTGCGGTTTTCGAAGGTGTTGCCGGATTTCGCATCACACCATTCGCCATCGATAAAGTTCTGGAATTTTTCTGCCACGATTGGAATCTCCTTGCTTGCGTTGGCATGCTTGATACAAGCTGCGTCGGGTAATGAAAATAACGGGAATGGATCCACGGTCTGTCCGGCCATTCGTGAACCGTCTTATTTCAACTAACCCTAAATTTGCGAAATTTTTTGCAAGCGGGCAAGTGGAGCGGTCTCAAAGAAGTAGAACCGATAAAATCATATTAATAAACAAGGTAATACTAGAGAATTCCCTTAAGGATCTTGAGAAGATCTACAAGTGTTTAGAATGGCTACTTTAATTCTATTTCATTAGCTTCCGATTGCATTCCATCAATGATTGACAACTGTCGTTCCACTTCTTCTTTTGGTGTCCCAACCGGAATTGAGCGAATGATTCGATCAAAAGAATCTGTTGATCCAGTACCTAGCCATGCTGTTACTTGATAATACATTGAAGGGCTATGAGTAACTACTAATGAATGGGTATGGGACGTCGCTGTTGCTCCGATTGTACCAGCAAGGAATTCCCACGGATAGGTTGTCTGACTTCGGAAATAAACTAAATATCGTTGGACGGACAATGGGACACCACCCAGGGAAGTATCGACCACATTCCAAGTCAGATTTGCGTTTTCACCAAGGGTCGTTACCACCAAATGACCCGGTGCCGCAGGAACGTAATGCGAAGTACCTGAAACAGTGATTTTAATCGTATCGGCATTCACTGCATTCGATACTAATCCTATTATGCCACTGTAGGTTCCTTGTGCAGAGGGATTGAAGTATACTTTGACGGTATCATTCTGACCGAATGGAACATTTGACAATACCGGTGAACTGAATGGTAATCCCGATGGAATTGTGATCCAGGTTCCATTCGCCAAAGTTCGATTACCTTGTACATTCAGTATTAACGATAGCGAGTCACGTCGGGTCGGTTCAATTTGATTGGGGAAGATCAACGTCGTTGCATGAGGATAGATGTATGTTCCTAGACCGAGGCCGGTAAGTGGGATTGTTAACGGTTGGTATGGTGTTTGAATAGTCAACCGGAGTGTGTCGCGATAAGTCAGAATGCTATCAGGTGTGAACTTGACCCAGATCTTCAGAGAATCGCCTGCCAGCGTATTGGAATCGGTGTCGACGATTCGTCTGGTGAATATTCCACTGTTGGAACCAGTCACGGTTAAATAGGTGAAAGATTGCCCTTGCAATTGTTTGATACTGATCAGCAGCGAATCGGTTTGATGTGGCTTCGTACCCGCAAAGCTGACTGGCGAACCACGCACCGACAATATAGGAGACACTAGAGCAAAGCTGTTCGTTGACCAGTACTCGTTAAAATAGGTGTTGTCGATGATATAGATGCGAGCGACAGTCGAACCGGTACCCAGTGGTGTCCAGATGAACGAACCGTTTCCAGCAGTTACATTCAGGTTCTCGACGATGGGAGAAAGTGAATCGTACGTCATGCCATTGCGGCTGATCGAAATAGAAATGTTCGTTGCGTAATTCGATGTCCACCGGATCGTATCGGATACGCCAAGTGGTATCACTTCACCGCCATACTCATGGGAAAGGACGATTAGTTTATTCTGGCTGGTAAAATTGGCATCCGAAGTATCGGCTTTTGTCGAGTCACCTTGCGGAATAATCGCTATCCGCGAACTGCTTGTCGGTGGCGCGGTGGGTGTCCAGACCAGATAACCCTGTGAAACTGGTGTGGTGGTATTTAATGTAGTCCATGCACCATTCGGATAACTTCGATTTAGTTTGATCGTGACGTTTCCCGACAAGCCAACGGATGACCAACGGATGGTATCGGGAACCCCCAATACAAAGGTTTCTCCACCATTGGGACGAGTGAGATGAAATGAAGGAGGAGTTGGAACATCGGTACTCCAGGCAGCCCCGTTAATTGTGCCATTTGCACTACCGGGGACATCGTTGAAGGCGGTTGTTCCGGATCCTTCATTGAGGCGCCACAATCCGACGAGTCCGGTTTCAGTTCCGGTAAGAGAAGAATACATTGCGGATTGGATTTGAGGTAATGTCCGAGCATAATTCCAAATTCGTAATTCAGATATCTTACCGCGATAACCTGTATTTCCTGGAGCATCTGCTCCGATTACTAATGAGGACGCGCCAGTGTTTAATGCACGAACAGTCGGTGTGTCAGCGACATTATCGACAATTATTCTAAGACTTACCCCATCATAAGTAACAGCAACATGGTGCCAAGCACTATCAGCAATAAACAAAGGAGATCCATAATCATTGAAAAATCCCCAGAAAACGATTGTCCCAGCACCAAAACCATTCAATCCTCCGCCTACGTTAATTCCAAATAACTGTGAATTTCCTCCTGTTCCCCAAAGCAGGATAGTAGCTGCATTTAGCTGGTTTGACTTCATCCAAAATTCGACTGTTCTAGGAGAATTACCAATTGGTAAATTTGGATTTACAATTTCTACAGAATTGTTAGTACCGTTAAATGATAACGAAGATGTATTGACACTACCCATCGAATGGATGCGAAAATTCGCATTTGATGTGTCTGCAATCGTTGGATAATTCACCGAGAGTATTCGTAAACGTGTTGTAGAAGAGACAGGACCAGCAACAGTCCACATTTCTTGACCATCATTTGGGGTACTGGCAAACAGGGTTTCCCAAGATGCTGAAGGATAGTTGCGGTTCAGTTCGATGTTGACATTTCCCGATATTCCGAAGCTTGACCAACGGATTGTGTCTTGTGTGCCGATGCGGAAGGATTCGCCGCCATTGGGTCGAGTCAGTGTTAGTTTCGATGGGAAGTTCGATGACCAAGTCGTATTGTAAGTAACACCTAAAGCTCCATTTTGTACGTCGTTATAGATAGTCGTTCCTGCACCTTCATTAAGTCGCCAAGAACCCAAAAGTCCCGTTTCAACTCCAGTAAGATTGGCATACATGTCATTCTGAATATCTGAAATCGACCTGAGTGTATTCCATATTCTTACTTCATCAATTAGCCCGTTGAAATTCGTTTGGTAAAGAGCGACATCTGCCCCCAATCGAAGTGGTGATGACACCGTATTTATCGTTCGAGATACAGACCCAATAAGCGCTCCATCAACGTATAAATATGAAATACCACTTTGATATGTAGCACATACGAAGTGCCATCGACCATCAGCTAAAAAGAATCCAGGACGATAATCATAACCAGTCCAAGAAAGCACGAGATTACCATAATCGATTCCAATCATCATGGCTTGTCCAGCTGACTGGATACCATAACTAACTATAGGATTAAACCCATATCCGTTGTGGCTTGTTTGATCAGTCTTGACCCAAAGTTCAATCGAACGTGAAGACCCACCAGTAGGAAGAATAGTTGTGGAGATTTCTGAGTAACTATTTGTGCCGTTAAACGAAAGTGAATATTGAGGTGAGTTGCTTGAGGAATGAATTCTAAAATTTGCATCCGAAGTGTCTGCAATCGTTGGATAATTCACCGAGAGTATCCTTAAACGTGCTGTTGGAGAGACGGGACCTGTAACGTTCCACATTTCCTGACCGTCATTCGTTGTGTTAGCAAAAAGTGTTTCCCAAGATGCTGAAGGATAGTTGCGGTTTAGCTCGATGTTGACATTTCCCGATATTCCGAAGCTTGACCAACGGATTGTGTCGGTAGTGCCGATTCGGAAGGATTCACCACCGATAGGTCGAAAGATTGAGATCGAGCGATTCACGATGTTGCCGTTACCATCAACTTTGAGTAAAAGAGCATCATTTCCACCTGCACCCCAAGATGCTGTTGTCCCTACGATCAGATAGCAACTGTCTGATGTTACTGATAAGTCGCGCTCTCCGGTTGATTCGTTACCAGAACCACCATACGTTCGTGTCCAAATTGTATCACCAACTGAATTGATTTTCAAAAGCCAAATATCGCTACCGCCATAACCATAAGATGTTGTTTGACCTACAACTAAGTAATTGCCGTCTTGAAGTTGCCTGATTCCTGTAATGAATTCATCAGCAGTACCTCCATATGATCTTATCCATTGTTGATTACCCAAAGAATCCGTTTTAATGAGAAAACCATTACCACTGCCAGTATGTGTCGAACCACTTAAAATGTAACCGTGGTCAGCAGTTTCTTTTACACAAATTCCATTTGCCCAGTTACCGAGTAAACCAAGTCCGAAATTTCTAATCCACAGCGTATCTCCTACTGAGTTAAGCTTAATCAGCGCAACTCGATTACTAGGAGATCCGAAATATCCTGTCGCGATGTAATTACCATCTGAAGTTTGGCATACATAAGCCCCCTGATTTTCTTCATATCCAACCGATCCGTAACGTTTTAACCATTGTTCATTTCCCATTGAATCGGTTTTCCAAATGTAGAACATTGCAGGATGAGCTGGAGTTCGCGTAAAACCTGTAGAGATATATCCGTGGTCGAGTGTTAGTTGGACATTGACTGAAGCGTCTTCATATGATCCACCCCACTGACGATTCCATTGTACTCTTCCTAAAGAATCAGTTTTAACAAGCAAAGTTTGGACTTGTACTCCACCATAACTGATGCCGCCACAGAGAATAAACCCACCGTCTTGTGTCTGTTTAATTGAACTGCTTCCTTCGTTATACCCGAGATCAATTGCTCGAGTCCAAACAGTATCAAAAGATGAGTTAAGACGTATTAACCAGATATCCGCTCCGCCAACAGCATTTTGGGTGTTCCCTGCAACGATTATGTAGCCACCATCGCGTGTTGGTTGAATCTCGTTACCCTGCTGGTCGCCCGTAAACCCAAATGTTTTTGGAAAGGTCTGCGATAAAGCAGTTTGAACCACAATCGTAATTGTGATTACCGTTAGAAACGTATTCCATCGATTCATGATGTACCCCTATAGTATGCTGACTAAATCACAGACCCACTTTTCGAGTACTAACGCAAAGGCGAGCTTGAAACTGTCGGTGCACTTGCAGATAAGTTAATAGCACCACTGAAGTCACATTCTGAATGTTATAAAAGCAGCGTCAAAAAAATCATTTCGTGCTGGGCATTCGGTTATCAAGCGGCTACATACGCATAGTTATCGCATCGACCTTCGAAATAAAAAATACAAATAGACAACAACATCATGCAAGTAAAAAACGGTTGTATCAAAAATTTATTGAAACGACAATTACTCTAATATAAACAACAACCCCCAGAATTGCTCCGAGAAGTTGTTGATACTTCCTAGCACGTAAGCGATCCCGCACATCAAAAAACCCACCGGCTTCCCGGTGGGTTTTTGTCATCACAAATATTTTTGAACAGATTACTTCGCTTTTTTCGATGCCGTCGATCCCGGCGAAGCAGCAACCAGTCGATTGACGATCGTGATCGCACCGGTACTGCCGTTGATATCGCAGACGTACCAGTAGCGCTCGGTGCCGCCGCCTGTCGGCACATTGAGCTGCTGGAGCAAACCGGTCGTACCGTAAATATTCACTACTGCCCGGCTGCCGGTCAGCGTGCTGTCGGACGACCATTGATGGATGAAATATTTGTAAGTACCCGTCGTCCATTGATAGACCGTGATCGTTTCCGGACCATTGCCGTTCTGCACGTCGTTGTCCAGGCGTACCCACGGTGAATTTATGGAGTCGCCTTTGGCTCCGTAATAAACTTCACCATCGGTGTTGTATGTCGTCGGGGTCTTTAAATAACTGTCGAGATCGCGCGGATTGGAACTCCACGACAAGACAAACCGCATCCGACCGGAGGCTGCCATCACTGGTGATAGCTGGAAATTCCAAGTCGTCGTCTGACCCGACATGACCCGCAAAATAGTGGTGTTGCTTTCGACATATCCGGTTGCGCGAGCGCGCAGACCGTGTGTACCGGCAGCGACCGTGATCGTGTATTGACCGCTGCTATTCGTTGTCACCGAATCGCCGCCTTCCAGAATCACTTTCGCGTTGGCAATTACGGAGCCATTGATGGCGCTGCTGACGACGCCCGATACCGTCCCGGCGGCAGCTCCGGTCGCGGCGAGGAAGATATTCTGATTCGTCGTCTGATTGGTGGTGACGAAACAGATCGCCTGCGCGGTAACGTAACCACTCTTCGATGCCGTCACCGTATTCACGCCGACGGGAACCGATAGTGAATAGTTACCATTGGCGTCGGTGGTCGTACTGACACTCGTCTGGTTCTGAACCGTCGCGCCTGCCAATCCGGTCGAGTCCGCCAATTTGAAAATCTTACCGCTGATGATGTTGCCGCTACCGGCACTGGTGGTGGCACTTGCTTCGTTGGAATAGCCGGAGCTACCGGTCGAGTTCTGGGCTTTGACCCGGAAATAGTACAGCGTCGATGGCTGCAATCCGGTGGCAGTATAGGTGACGATATTGCTGCCGACCGTTCCGAGGGTCGCGAATGCGGCAGCACCGGTTTTACTCTCGATTACGAAGCCGGATTCGTTGGAGGCGTTGTCGGTCCAATCGACCCGGATTGAGGAGGAACTTACTACGGTTGCTGTCAACGAGGTTGGTGCCGTTGGCAGTGGAATTCCCGTCGCACTGGTGGTGAAGCGCCACACGGGACCCGATACCACGGTGTTGTTATCGTCGTCGGCAAGTACTTTCCAATAGTAGGTTGTCGATGTTGCCAGAGTGTTGCAAGCGAACGATCTAGCGGTAATCGCAGTTGCCACGCGGGTTGCAGGAGGATTGTCGGTACCGAAATAGACATCGTAGTGCAGCGTGTCGTTGTCCGCATCGGTACAATTCCATTGCAGCGACAACGATGTCGCTTGATTGATGGCACTGTCGGCTGGTGTGGGATTGGAGGGAACAGCCGGCGATGAATTGGTTGGTTTATTCGTATCGTCTTTGTTACAGCCGGAAATCGCAACGATAACCAGCATCAGAATGAGTAAAAGTTGTTTCATGAATTACCTCGTAATGAAGAAAAGGGTCGGGGATCAGCGCAATTCGAAGCTAAGAAAAAGCTGAACTTAAAAATACCCATAATTTTGACGCATTCCTAGTTCGACGTTAGGTGAAATCTGCAGTTGTGATGATCGAGGTCACACGAATGAATGGCGATTTGCGTTATTTCAGTATGTCGGAATTTATTCCGACTACCTTTTTTTTATTTTATCTTTGGTGGCGCAGGCCTCCGAGCCTGCGATTCACTTTTTTTCCGTAGGTCAGAACTTGTTCTGACCATTTCTTGTATCTTTCTATCTTGAATCCTATAGTAGGGGCGGGTCCCCGCGCCCGCCCGTTCTTGTATCCTGTTTTATGTATCCTGTATCCTGAGTAGGGGAACATCCCCGCATGCCCCCGTTCTGGTATCTGTCACATCATTCATCCGCGATAGAAAAAAATGCCCAATCGGAGTTGGGCAGTACTGCCGATCTCCGAATCGGCATTCTTTTTTCTCTTTTCTCACCACCCACCACCTATTCCCTACCACCTGTTTTATACGTCAGGCGCTGCCTGCCGCTTGGGCGTATGCCATACGCCCCTACGAAAAAAAAATCGCAGACCTCCGAGCCTGCGATTCACTTTTTTTCCGTAGGTCAGAACTTGTTCTGACCATTTCTTGTATCTTTTTATCTTGAATCCTATAGTAGGGGCGGGTCCCTGCGCCCGCCAGTTCTTGTATCCTGTTTATGTATCCTGTATCCTGAGTAGGGGCGGTTCCCCGCGCCCGCCCGTTCTTGTATCCTGTTTTATGTATCCTGTATCCTGAGTAGGGGAACATCCCCGCATGCCCCCGTTCTTGTATCTGTCATATCATTCATCCGCGATAGAAAAAAATGCCCAATCGGAGTTGGGCAGTACTGCCGATCTCCGAATCGGCATTCTTTTTTCTCTTTTCTCACCACAGACCACCTATTCCCTACCACTTATACGTCAGGCGCTGCCTGCCGCTTGGGCGTATGCCATACGCCCCTACGAAAAAAATACGCAGGCTGAAGCCTACGGTTACATTGGACAAATACGCGAACTAAAGTCCGCCGCTACCAAAATGGCTCCCCTAAACAGTGTCGCAAATTGAAACAGAATCCACCCGAAAATCCGGTCCAGCGTTCAAATTTGCACTCCGGTGTCGCAGAATGATGCATTTGTCCAGAAATGAAAAAATCCCAAATCTGTCTCGCGAATTATTCCCTTCCTATCTTTCATCACACTACGATTCCGGAGGAGAGATGAATTTCCGCAGCGGTTACGCACCGATCGCCCTATTCCTGTTCAGCACGATTTTCGCACAACCGCTCCTCGCGGGAACCTGCCCGAAGGTGGTCACTGCCGTTCGGGTCGATCATGCACCGAAATTGGATGGACGACTAGATGAATCGGAATGGCAACTTGCCGCACCAGCGATCGATTTCATCCAACGCGAGCCGGACGATTACAAACCGGAAACCGAGCGAACCGAAGTGCGCTTGATCTATACCGCCAGTGCGCTATTTGTCGGCGCCTGGTGTTTCGACACGCACCCCGAGCAGGTCGTCGGCTACCGCATGGAACGCGATTTCGATGCCAGTGCCGAAGATTGTTTTGTGATCTCGCTCGATACCTATCACGATCACCGCAATTGCTACTACTTCGGCACCAATGCCAATGGCGCGCGGTACGATGCGATGGCGTCGAATGACGGCAATAACTTCAATCCGACTTGGAATGGCGTCTGGGATGTCCGATCGACCAAAGATGCACATGGCTGGTATATCGAAATGGAGATTCCCTTTTCATCGTTGCGGTTCACCGACGATTCGATTCAGGTCTGGGGAGTTAATTTCGAGCGTGACGTGCAGCGTCGTCGCGAATTCGCTTTCTGGGCACCGATCCCGCGACTGACCGAAGCGACGATGGTCTCGAAGAATGGTGAATTGCGCGGTCTAAAGAATATTCATCGTGGCAGCAACATTGAAATCAAACCGTTCGGTGTTGCCGGAATCACGCGGCAATATCCGATTCAGAATCCCTACGAGTCGTTCGATGGACACAACACCACATTGACTAAAACCGGATTCGATTTGAAAGCGCCGCTCACGTCTTCGTTGACACTCGATCTGACCGTCAATCCCGATTATGCGCAGATCGAAGAGGATCGCACCGTCATCAATCTCACCCGCTACCCGATTTTCAATAATGAGCGGCGCGAATTCTTTCTCGAAAGTGCCGGTACATTCTCATATCTCACTCCCACCACAGCGAGTATGTTTTACAGTCGTCGAATTGGCATTGCGCGCGGGAAAACGGTACCGATTATCGGCGGTGCGCGGGTAGTCGGTACCGTCGGGAGTTTCGATGTCGGTGCATTTTCAATGCAGACCGATAAAGTCGACAATATTCCGACAACGAATTTTTCGGTACTGCGATTGAAGCGCAATATTTTCGGATCGTCGTATTTCGGAATGATCGCCACCGACAAGGAGCAGACGAATCGCGCGAGCCGCACCTATGGCGGCGATGCGCTGTTTCAGTTTCCCAATCTGATCGGTCGCAATATGCTGATGATCGGCAGTTCCTACACCGAAACGACGACACCGGAGTTGCCCAATCGCTTGAATCGCTCGTTCTATTCGTTTATCGCATATCCCAATCCGAAACTGAATGCGCGCATCGGGATCAGTAAAATCGAGCGCAACTTCAATCCGGAATTGGGATATGTCACGCGCCCCGGCACGTTTGGCGCCGCCAATCTGACCTATCGCTTTTATCCGCGCAGCCACGGCATCGACAATATTACCGTCGTCCCGATGGCGATGGAATATGTCACCGATATCGATAACCGGCTGACATCGCGTAAATACTCGTTTTCGCCGGTCGGGATCACGACCACCTCCGGCGATTATTTCGGCTATACGGCGACATCGACATTCGACCGGATCGATTACGATTTTCCGGTTGCGAGCGACGTCGTCATCAAGCAGGGGGATTACAATTTCACCGATCACCAGATTGAAATCGGTACCAGTCACAGCCGCGATTATTATGGGTATGCGCGGTATTCGTTAAGTGGCTACTATACCGGTCAACAGCGCGAATTCTATCTACATACTGCAGCTCAGTGGAACAATCATTTCATTATGGCAACCGACATCGACCGGTACGATATCCGGATCGGTGCGGATCGCGCGATTGCGACCTCGCTTGGGCTCGATCTCAATTATTCGTTTACGACGTTGCTACAGGCAGCAATTTATTCGCAATGGAACAATCAGGACAACGATCTGATCGTGAATTACCGGTTGCATTGGATGCCGCAGTTGGGCAGCGATATTTATCTCGCATACAATCATCGCCGCAACACGATGGAGCGCTGGGCGAATCGCGATGCGACCGTATTGTTGAAAGTCGTCTACCGCATTGTGGTGTAAGTCGGGAATGATCTCTGGGTTTTATTGGTAGCGGCGGACTTTAGTCCGCTTCCTGTTTTCTTTGTAGCCGCAGGCATTAGCCTGCGTTTTTTTCTTCTTGAATCTTGTATCATAAGGTAGGGGCGGTTCGCGAACCGCCCGTGTCTGGTGCTTCAGCCACAGTAGGGGCGTATGGCACGCCCAAGCGGCAGGCAGCGCCTGACGCCGTGTATGGAAGATGGAGAGTAGGGGTTGGGTGGTGCGAAAAGATAAAAAATCAGATACTAGAAATGGTCAGAACAAGTTCTGACCTACGGAAAAGAAGTGAGTCGCAAATTTCCGAGTCTGCATCTTTTCCGTAGGGGCGTATCGCATACGCCCCAAGCGGCAGGCAGCGCCTGACGCATTGTAAGTGAGTTGGGGGTAGGTATTGGGTGTTAGGAAAAGATAAAAAAACAGATACCAGAAATGGTCAGAACAAGTTCTGACCTACGGAAAAGAAGCGAATCGCAGGCTCGGAGGCCTGCGCCACCAAAGACAAGACACAGGAGGTGGTCAGAACAAGTTCTGACCTACGGAAAAGAAGAGAATCGCAGGCTCGGAGGCCTGCGCCACCAAAGACAAGACACAGGAGGTGGTCAGAACAAGTTCTGACCTACGGAAAAGAAGTGAGTCGCAAATTTCCGAGTCTGCATTTTTTCCGTAGGGGCGTATCGCATACACCCCAAGCGGCAGGCAGCGCCTGACGCATTGTAAGTGAGTTGGGGGTAGGTATTGGGTGTTAGGAAAAGATAAAAAAACAGATACTAGAAATGGTCAGAACAAGTTCTGACCTACGGAAAAGAAGATGCTCGCCGTTTTAAAACCGCAGTACTACCGAACTCCATCTATCCACAAAAATCTATGGGAAACACTGCCAGATCCGAATCCGATTGTCTGCTCCGCACGCAGCCATTTGATGACCGGTAGGACTGATCGCGAGCGATGTCAGGCAATCCGTATCGGTATTGAGCGATTGATAGATATTATTATGGATCTCATCCCAATTATGGATCACATCCCAGAAGAGTATTTTCCCGGTACTGGTAGTGCTTGCAACCAGATCGACATTGGGGAAAAACGACATTGCCGTGATCGAAAATTCATCCGAATATGGATAATGAATTTCTTGATACTCTGACTCATTACCATAAATATATATTCTTAGAATTTGGTCGTAGATGACGCCAACCAACGATCCGGTACTATTGAAACCGGCGGCTGTAGGATTATGCCAGTAATTACCGAATGAATAGTAACTCATATCGCTGCTGTTAAATATCGATAATTGATGATCGTGTGGACTGAGAAACTGCGAACCGGAAGGATTGAAACAAACCGGTAAATTATCGTAGAAATCGATGCTATAGTATTCAGACCAATCATCGGTACGCCGCGCAGAAATACCTCGATCGTTGACCAAAATCAGTTGCGATCCATTCGGATTGAATGCCAGTGAATTCGTTCTCATCAGAATGGTATGCACCAATTCGCCATCTGACGTCCGCCAGATCCGGACACTATCGTCCCACGTTCCGGCTGCGACGTACTTATCGGTGGCACTGAAAGCAACACAAGTGACTTCGTGCCCGTTTGCCGGAAGCGTGCGCAATAATGCACCACTATAAGTCGACCAAAGTTTGACCGTGCCGTCGTTACTGCTGCTCGCCAGCATCGAGCCGGAGTGGCTATACTTGACGTCAGTTACCAGATCGGTGTGTCCCGACAGCATCGTCATTCCACCAACTAGCTGCGGCTTTAGTTGAACATTAAGTTGAGTATTCGAGTTATTGCCCCAGACCATTTGACTAACGGTATCGGAAGAGTAACTGCCATTCTTTGAAAAGAAGAAACTTTGCGAACCGGTCAAGACGTTGTCCAGAATGTACTGACCGTCAGTATCGGTAAATGTTCGCTGATTTGTTCCGGTACTGGTTACCAGAACATTCGGGATCGGCTGGTCCGTCAGCCAGTCGGTAACTTCTCCGATAACTTTCGTGTATTGACGTGGCTTTCGAATAGTCAGTGAAGTGGTCGCGTTGCCGTTGATTGTTACCGAATCGGAGTAGATTGGAAAACCGGGGACACCCACACGAATCGAATATCGTCCGATCGGGAGTGAATCGACTTGAAGTACGCTATCGGCATTGTAGAAATATGGGTAATACGAGACAATTTCGAGATCGATATGGGTTAGCGGAGTACCGATATCGTTGACGACCGATATCCGCAAACTGCCAACCGGTATCCTTGTAAGCGAAATATTCATCGTATCGATCCGATTGTCCGAGATCGTAATAGGTATGACTGTATCGCGGCATCCGAACTGAGTGATCTTGAGTGAATAATCGCGATTCTGAAGGTTCCGTAAGAAAAAATTTCCGGAGGTATCGGCATACACGGTTCTGTTAGTCGGAGAAATGGTGAGTTTCGCCTGCTGAGTATAGAAAAGAACATATCCCGGTGTGATCTTGCCGGTAAGCGAACCGCCGTGGTAAACAATTTCGCTCAGCCGGACAAGATTTTGTTGCGATGGCAGGAAAGTACCCACTCGTTCTTCGCCGGACCGATTGGTTTTCACGCCCACGATTTGAGCGCTGTTCGAGAGTGTAAAAAAACCGTAGCGATCCGACTGTGCGATACTATCGTAACCGCTGCCGCGATCGCCTAAGATCGGAAGATTGGCGAGGGGCGAGCCGTTGCCGAATCGTGTTACGCCGGCAATGTAACTGGAGGAAGTACTGTTATTGATCCAGAGATCGACATAAGAGTTGGTATTGAGGCTGTGCTGCAACGGATAGCTCCAGATCGTCCGGAGGATATCGCCGTCAAGTTGGACTTCCAGTTGCAGTGTGTCGAGTCGGGAACCAGATCGCCTCGAATTGCTGCGAGTATAGAAGAATGCGAGATAACGGTTACCCGAGATGTAACGTAAATAGCCAGAGCCGTAAATCCCATTCATGGCGAATTCATTGCTCTTCGAAGCGTATATCGACAGATTACCATAGATTTGCATCATGCCGGTGGTGGCGATAAGACTGCAACTGACGACGGTGTTCATCGACATTGTGGCGGTTGCAACGTGCAACCAAGTTCCGCGCAATTGCGCGGGAACAACCGGGGTAATGGGGGTGCTGACGGTGTCGGTGTCGTCCTTCATACAACCACTGACACAAAGCAGCATAACCACCACGGTTAGGATCGGTATCAGATAGTTGAAGCGATTTCGCACGATCATGGTTGCTCCGCTCTAAGATCGAATTGAATTGTTCATGTTGTCGCTGTGATCTTCGTCCAGATCCTGTTTCTACATCCTTTGTAGCCGCAGGCTTATGGCTTTACAACTAAATAGATTAACTTCGATGTAACGTTGGACTTTAGTCCATTCTCTGTTTCATTTTTCAAGAATTGCAGATAGAAGACCGAAAGGCAAGTCAGTGTGTTTATGGTAGGGGCGGTTCGCGAACCGCCCGTAACAGTTGAATTGGCAGCATACGAAGATTGAAAAATTGAATCAAACGATGCGGGCATTTTACCTTCTCTGAGCGCTTCGCGGTTGCCATTAGTCCTACTGTGGCTAATGCACCAGACACGGGCGGTTCGCGAACCGCCCCTACCAAAGATGTATAGATAAATAATTAAAAGCCATCAGCCTGCGTCTTCAAAAAAATTTAAATATTAGCGGACTGAAGTCCGCCGCTACCCATCGTTTTCCTACCACCTACCACCTACTATCTACTACCCATCTAATAGCCTGCGTCCATCTATTCTATTCTTGTCGCGAACGGTGGTCAGAACAAGTTCTGACCTACAAAAAATTAGTTCGATGCGACCGATCTTCAAAAAAATTACCCGGTACTATTCTCCGTGACTCTTCCAGATCCAGACCGAGTTGTCACTGCCACCTGCTGCGACATACCCGCCATCGGGACTGATAGCGAGTGAGGTCAGACCGTTGCTGCCGGATTCAACCGTCTGGTACAACGCAGAATTATCGGAACACTCCCAGAACAATAACGACCCTTCGCTGATCGCGCCAATCACTTTACCATTGGGATGGAACGTCAATGCTTTATACGCGAGCAATTGATTTGAGGAAAGTGAAATCGTATTCAATGAAGTAAGATCGATGCTGCGATAAATCTTGATTCGATGATCGGTATTGGATGCAATTGCCAATTTTGTACCCGATGTCGAGTAGGTAGCAGCTATCGGATATAGATCCGAGAACGTGTAATAATTCGATCCGTCGTCGACCCGAAAGATCGGAACGGTCGTATTCGAGGTGCAGATCACGCGGGTGCCGGAAGGATTGAATTGGACCGAATGCAAATTCGATTCGGAGTGAACTGCCCGATCAAGTGTCCCATCGGCAAGACGGTAAAACTTGAGCGAATCGGAAGTATAGGCAACCACTGCGAGTCGAGTATCGGTCGGATCGATTGCCAGATCGGTGATCCGCGACGGTTGCTGCGGGAAAGTCCGAATCAAGGCACCGTCGGACACGCGCCATAATTTCACACTGCCGTTCCAGGTTCCCGCGGCAAGGAAGTTGCCATCGGCGGTGAATGATAAACAGGTGACTTCGTATGCATCGCTAGCGATTGTTTGCAACAGTGCATGAGTGGACGTCGACCAGATCAAAATTCGATTATCGTCGCTGCCACTTGCCAACATCGTACTCTGCCGGTTGAAGGCAACACAGTTGACTTGATCGCTGTGTCCTTGCAGCGCTGCCCGATCGAAACAGATCAGTGGATTGATCGTTGCCGTTATGTGATAAGTACCATTACCATAACAATTAATCAGAATCGAATCCGTCACGTACCCAGCTTTTTCGACTCGAAGAAATCGCTCTCCGGTTTCTACGCGATCGAACTGAAAGTTGCCGTCGCTATCGGTATCCGTTGAATCGCTTGTTCCGAGAAGAACAACGCGGGCGCTGGCAACCGGTTGATCGGTTAACTCATCGTTGAGCACACCAGTCAATCTGCAATAGGAGTGATTCAGAATAACATTTAAAGTGGTGGTATCTCCGGCGAGAATTGTTGCAGAGTAAGTCTTCGAATTATACCCGGAAGTGTACGCATTAATTTGTAGCGTGCCGCTGGGAATCGAATCGACATAAGCGATACTGTCGGTATTGTACAAGCTGACATAATTCGAACCGATCGCAAAGTGCATATCGACGTTCTGCAAGTGGATTCCGTTACCGGAAAGGGAATCGGTCGCTACGATTTTCAGTGCACCGTAAGGAGACGGGCGCATCGTAAAATTGACGGTATCGGTTTGATTGTCGGGCAAGGTCACCGCTTGTCGATTCGTTTCGAAACCGAAACCCGAAACCACGACTTCGAATGATCCCGAGGGAATATTGAGTAATTGATAATTTCCCGATTGTGTCTCATTCCGCGATAAGGTGATCGAATCGGTCTTGGGTATCGTGGATATGGTTACCGATCGTCCGAACTTCGAGTATACCGGAGAAATCGTTCCGACGATCGATCCGGTATTGATTGCGATATCGATCAATCTGCATGAATTAATGCTGCTTATCGACCGGTATACCCCGTGACGTCTGGAACTGCCGTTAATGATGCCGACGTCGGGATACGATTGAAGCGTCTGGATCGAAAAGAACCCGTATTGGTCGGAGGTTGCGACACTGTCGTTGTAACCGCTGCTGAAATTGTAGATCGATCGATTGGAAAGAGCCGAATAATTACTCGATCGGGTTACACCTAGAATGATTTGGTCAAGGGCATTTGACCGAATCCAGAGATCGGCGTACTTGGTGTTCGTCGATTGACCGATCGGAGTCCACTCCGTGCGCATTACATTGCCAGTAAGTTGTACCGACATGTACATCGAATCGCTATGGCTGAACGATGGATAGTAATTACTGAAATTGAAGATAAAAAGGTTGTTGTAAAGCCACCGCGTTTTCCCGATGGGGTAGTAGTCATTGTATGAACCGGTCGAAAAAGTGCAGCGATCGGATGCGATAGTCAGATACTCGAAGGTCTCTAGCAGATTGGTGGTCGTCGCTCCGTTGTTAGGTGCGATGGCGGTTGCGATGTGAATCCAAATGCCGGTGATCTGTTGCAGTGTTACTACAGGTCCACCATTCGAAGTGGGTGCTGTAGTATCGGCATCGCGACAACTAGCGAACAGCAGCCAGCATGAGATCGATGCGATCAGTAAGAAACCGGTACGAACGTGGCGAGAGTGGATCATCGGTGCTCCGGATAGAAGGTGAAGTTGAGTCGTTTCGTAAAATAACTCAATTCGTTTTCAAAAAGAACTCGTAACGACAATTTTCGAAAGAAAGTTGCAGCGGTCGGGGGAATTGACCGTGTGGCGGAGGCGAGGTCATCCTGCAGGGTCGGTTTCACTCCGTTTGGTGGTATCGAAGGCGAACCAGGTGACGATCAGTTGTTGTTCGGTTGTACGGGCGGGATGCTTGCGCTGGTAGCGGTGGAGATATCCTTTGAAGCGGACGGTTTGACCGATTTGTGCGTGGGTGTGAAATTTTTCCGCCAAGCGGCGGAACAGCAGCAGGTCGTGCCATTCGTCGGTCGGTTTTCCTTCGTTGTCGTGACGGGTCGAGGTGGCGAGTGAGACTTTACAGTAGCTGGTTTCGGCGCCGGATTGAAGTGGCGAGATCGCGCCGATGCGACCTTGCAGCCACCATTCATTGATATCGGGCATGGTTGGATTCCTTTCGAGGATGATGCGGTGAGATTTTTTATAAAAGAGTCTTTGTCGGTCAGAGATTGTAGCAGCAAGCGACGGAGTTGGCAGATTGGTAATGTTTGAAGAAGGGGATTCACTGTTAAGCGGGAAGTCATGATCATTTATTTCTTTTCCCCACCACCTACCACCCAATACCTACACCCTATCATGTATATAATATAATACATTTTTAGGCAAAAGTCAAGTAAAATCTTTTACCATTGCATTTTCTTATCGTTAGTGATTGTTATTTCGTTCGCGAAAATGGTGAAATTTGGCTGACTCCTAAAGGCGACATAAAGATCGCGAGTTATCCACCGATTGTCCACAATGGAATACTAGTGCTTGGTTAAGAACAGTATTGTCGATCTCCGAATCGGCATTCTTTTTTATCTTTTCCCAACACCCAATACCTATTCCCTACTACCCATCTTTTCAGTAGGTCAGAACTTGTTCTGACCATTTCTTGTATCTGTTTTATCATTGAACTGCACGAAAAAAAAATGAATCAATGCCCAATCGGAGTTGGGCAGTACTACAAAACAATCGCAGTCTAATGGCTTTTAACTAAATAGATTAACATCGCTGTAGCGTTGGACTTTATTCCATTCTCTGTTTCATTTTCAAGAATTGCGGATTGAAGACCGAATCGATAAATCAGTGTGTTTTTGGTAGGGGCGTTCTTACGCGTCCGCCCGAAACAGTTGAATTGGAAGAATTCAAAGATTGAAACTTTGAATCAAAAGATGCGGGTGTAGTACGTTCAGTGAGAGCTTCACGGTTGCCATAAGCCCCTACTTTAGCTAATGCACCAGACACGGGCGGTTCGCGAACCGCCCCTACCAAAGATGTAAAGATAAATAGTTAAAATCCATAAGCCTGCGGCTACATTGGACAAATACGCGGACTCTTTTTTTAGTCCGCAGCTACCTTCTTTTTACCTTCCAACCCACCACCCAATACCTACCACCTACCACCCATTACCCATCACCCACGACCCATCACCTACCACCCGCTCTCTGTAACAGCTATAATACTAAATAATTAACAAATGAGAGCAATTGTGCTTGACAAAATACTTGCGATCGAGTAGATTCTTTACAGAATGGTTTGTAGCACAGACTAATCTGCGGAGATAAAATGGACAACCTGCAATGCACATCGAAAGAATGGAATACTTTCCGCGAATATCGTAATGACGGGCATCTCGAATTGTTCATCGGCATCGGAATGATGGCATGCGCGATCGGTGGATATTGGCATTGTGAAATGGAAATTCTGATGATCGTGCTCGGTCTGATTGCCATTCCGGCGCTGCTCTGGCACCGCATCGTCGTGATGCCGCGTCGAGGTCATGTCGAATTTCATCCTGCACTCATCCATCAACTCTACCGACGACTCTGGTGGGCAATTGCCGGTTTCGTCGGAACTGTCGTGCTGACAGTGATCGTACTCCATCAACTTCGCGATCGTATTCCACACTGGTTTGCCGGGACCGAACCGGTGATGACCATCTTCCTCGGTTTGATTTTCACCTTCGTCATGCTCGGAGGTGCTTTCGTCACTCAGGTGAAACGTCACTACGTCATTGCCGCCGTCAATGTCATCGTGTGGTGGACTGTGTTGCAATGGAATCTCGATCAGCTCTGGGTCTTTGCCGCGCTGGGTGTGCTATTGACTACAATCGGCGGAACGCTGGTGATCCTGTTTTTCCGGCGCTACCCGAAGCATCCGGCAGCAGTGCAGGAACCGGTGTCGCCGTCAGTCGATCAAGCATTCACTGCCAGAACGGAATATGAGCAAGCAATCTATCGTCATTACCTCGCCACCGGTGCCGAAGAGTTTTTGATCGCTTGCGGTTATTGTTTGATCCCGCTTCTGCTCGGAAGCTTCGATCTACCCCTATTCTGGATGTTGATCTGGTCGCTGCTTCTCCCGTTCGGATGGAAATCGTGGGCGACATATTTTCGAATGAATACCGAGCAATTGCACATCGCTCGCGCAGTTGAGAAGAGAAATACTTCGCCGCTGTTCAATATGGTATTGATGTTTCCTTTGATTCTCCTGATGAATCAGCCGCACAACAGCTTGTCTGGTTCATCGATGCAATTTCACACATATTTCGATTTGATCGTGATCGGTTATTGTGCGATCGTCCAGACTGCAATCAATTATTTCGAGCGTGTAGTACGCTTCTCTCCACTCTTACTCGGTTCGGTCGTGCTCTATCTGATTCTGCGCGTCACGCCGCTGCCGCAGCCGACAGTGGCATGGATTACCGCAATCTATCCGCTAACGTTGGGCATCTACCGTGCCACCCGATTTATCCGAAAACCGCTGCAACTTGAACCACCGATCCAAACTGCGGAAGGAACTGTGCAATGAAACCCGAACTGGAAAAAGAGTGGAAGATCTACCGCGATTATTCCGCGAATGGACATATCGAACTCACCATCGGAATCGGAATATTGCTGTTCTTTACGGTCGTGATGCTCAGTGTCGAAGGATATCTGTACTTGAAAGTTGCGATTGTGCTGCTGATGGTGTTGATGCCGGTGCTCTGGCACAAATTGGTACGCGTACCGCGTGTCGGTCAGGTCGAATATAGCTCTGAATTGTTGGGAAGTATTATCGCGAGAAGCTTTATCCAGTTGTTTGCAACGGGATTCTGTTACTTCATTTTTTTGTTCGGCATGATGGCGATCAGCGATTGGCTCGATCGGTGGATGAACGACGAAGCCGGAATCGCGCTGCTATTTGCGGTACCGACTAATTTATTTTTTCTGGGTACCGCTATTTTCCGTCGCGCGAAAATGCATTATCTGCTGGCGGGTGTGAACACCTTGTGGTGGATTTCCCTGGTGCTATTCAAAATCAACTTCGTGATCGGTTTCATGGGTATCGGCGCGATACTCGCAGTTGCCGGCGGATACAAGGTGATCGACTTTCTGCGCAAACATCCGCGCGTGAAAGTAGCGGGTAGTGAAACTGACCACGACTATTCACCGGAAGAGATTGCCGCGATCGACCGGGAGCAGATTGAGTGGGGCAACTATTCGCTGATGACCGGAGTGATTGAATTTATCATGGTGAGCATTTTTATTCGACTTATCCCCACGAATTATACCTCCAGCATCGATTGGATTTCGACAGTTAGTTTTGGTGTCATTCTGATTGCCACCGCTCTGTGGTTCAGCTATGCCATGAATCGTAAATTTTCAGCGGCAGGTTTGGCGAAATCGGTGCGTGCGATTTACGAGCGAAATCCGTATTGGCTGTATCTCGCAATCTTCCTCCCGGTGATGATATTTAGTGCCATGGAAGATCGATTGCCGCACGAACACGCCACCAACTTGTTTCCCTATTACGATCTTATCATCCTTGGCGGGGCGACGTTACCGACCATCGTCTTTGGTTGGTTCGGCAGAATTAAACTCTTTTCAGTGAAAATGATCGGTGTCATCGTCTTATATGTTGTACTGCGATTGTGCGGAGTACCGGTTCTTCTTGATGTCGCAATTGCCGGCGTGTTGTCAGTGATTCTGGGGGTATTGCGCGTGCTGGAATTCAACAAGCTGCCCGCAATATTCGTTCGCGTACCGGACTTATCCAACGAAGGGGTGGTGAAACCGTGAACACTGAACTCAAAAAAGAGTGGAACACTTATCGCAAATATATCGCCGACGGTCATGTCGAATTGTTCGTCGGGCTAGGACTGCTGATATTTGGCGGCTGTACGTTGTTTCAATTCAATCAGGTATTTTTGTGGCTGGTTCCGGCAATCATCTTGATCCCAATTCAAGAATGGCGGGAGCGCATCGTGATTCCCCGCAAAGGACAGGTGGAATTCAGTCAGCCAATGATCGATCGCGAATTACTCAAATTTGTTGTCGTGAATTTCATCTTCATTGCGCTGTTCGTCGCGTTGCACTATCTCTTGATGTTTCGGCAGAACGATCTCACCGTTTGGATTCCGCCGCAAGAGACCAACATTGTTTGGGAAGTATGTCTGCTGATCGATCTCTGGTTGATCGTAATCGCGATCACCCGGAAAGCACCGCAGCACTACTTGTTTGCCGCGATCAATACACTCGGTTGGGGAATGGTGTCGTGGAAATTAATTCATCCTGCCTATCCATTCCTGATGCTGAGTCTGGCACTTATTCTCTATGGTGGATTCAAAGTCAGGCAATTTCTGAATCGTTATCCTAAACCGATGGCAGTTGTTGAAGAGCCACCGCATCCCGCAGCCGATGCGGCATTCGACAGACGGATCGATACTGCAAAGAGGATTAGTTCAACCTATTTATCAACCGGTGTAAATGATTTCAGTTGTGCTCTATTGTTCTTGATTATTGGTCAGGAAATCTGGAAACCGAATTGGGACTATTCTTCGAATATTACGTTTACTTCTTGTTTCGCAGGATGTCTCATTATTTCGAATCTCTGGAATTCGTACGTTATCAGGCGGAAAATCAAAAATGAGAATTTTAGATTTGCCGAAGAAGTCAGCGCTGCGAATATTTCGCCATACCAAATGTTTGCTTTTCTTCCACTCCTCATGTTTTGGTATGTCCCGCGCTATCAACCAAAATTTATACCACCAGTGCTCGATGGATCGATCGATTTATTGTGGGTTGGGTGTATCGTTGCATTCGGCTTGATTGTGCTTGGAAAATCCCGAAGTCGCAGCGACCTAATTCAATTGATCGGTACTGGTGCCCTCTATCTGGTGTTACGATTTTGCAAAGTATCGTCTGCCGATGCGTCGATCATTTCCGGATTGACGATGTTTTCATTCGGTGTATTGAAAGCGATTCGGTTTCTTCGCACTCCGCTGCAATTCGATCCGATCGTCGAACCGGTGGAAGAGGTAGCGAAATGAAACGGGAACTCGAGACCGAATACAAAATTTATCGTGAATATGTAACTGACGGACATATCGAATTATGCATCGGGCTCTGGATGATCGTCATGCCGCTCTGCATTATGGTGAATAAATTAGTCGGAGCGATTGTACCGATGTTATTGTTGGTTCCGATCCTGATGTGGCAGAAATGGGTGCGGTTGCCGCGCTTTGGGTTGGTCGAATTCAGTCCGGATTTTTCGAAATGGATCAAGCGGAATTCGCTCTTCCACACATTGACCTATGGAGCCTGCTGGTGGGCAATTCTCGGCTTACTGGTAATCAATCAGGAGTACCAACTACACTGGCTCGGTGACGGTCAAACTGAAATCGCATTTTTTGGTGGAATGGAGACCGTCGCGTTGATGATTTGCGTTGCGATTTTCCGGCGGGCAAAACGGTTCTATTGGTTTGCCGCGATCAATGCGGTTTATTGGTACATCGCACTGTATTATGAGAAGATGTTTCTCGGTAGTTTCTTTTTCACCGGTGGTATTCTGGCAATTTCGGGTGGAATTTTGTTGTGGCGTTATCTGAAGCGGCATCCGAAGATCGACGTACCGCAGGGAGATCCGATCCATCCACCGGTAGCAGCCGAATTTGCTCCTACTGAAGAGCGTCAGCTTGCGCTTTTGAAATATTATCTTTCGGATGGATTTATCGAATTCATCATCGCAGGATTATACATCACGATCGGTGCACGATTTTGGGAATTATCGTGGAAATCGGGAGTTTCCATTATCGCTATGGTTACGATTCCTTCGTGCTGGAGATATTTTGTTACGCGTCGAAAAATGACGATTGCATTGTACGAAAAAGCGGCTAAGATCGATCAATCTCGCGGGTCAGCGTGGTTGGCACCGGCATTTATGTTGCCCTACTTTATTATTATCACACTTCCGCAAAATGTATCGCAAAGTACATCGCAACTAATATCATCTTATCTCGATGTTGTTATCGTCGCATTTACTGCAATCGAGATGATTGTTGCAAATCGCGTTACTAAAATCGATCGAATTTCTCTGCCATTGATCTCGATCGGTGCATTGTATCTGGCATTGCGGGCATTTCAATTACCGCTGGAAGCAGCGTCGGTAATCACTGCGGCGCTGGCATTCGTGCTCGGTTTGAAACGTGCGATCGCATTCATGCACACACCGGTTCCGGAATTGGGGGAGGAAACATGAAAGCTCCCGAATTGCCCGATCCGGGCGGGTTCCCGCAACTCGATCGCATCATTCACGAGCCTGCACGATTCTTGATAATGAAGGTGTTGTCGGTCGTGAAGCGCGCCGATTTCGTTTTTCTGATGAATCAAACCGGGATGACGCAGGGAAATCTCTCGTCGCACATGATGAAATTGGAGTCGGCAGGATACATCACCGTGAAGAAGGAATTCATCGAGCGGAAACCGCACACGATGTATGAAATGACACTCGTGGGACGCAAGGCATATCTGCAATACATCGATCAGATGCGGACGATGTTGGAGTAGGGGTGGTGAATGGTACTTAGTGCTTGGTAAAAAATAGAACGATCGTTTTACTGTAGGTCAGAACTTGTTCTGACCACCTCTTGTGTCTTGTTTATGGTGGCACAGACCTCCGAGCCTGCGAGAATCTTCTTTTCCGTAGGTCAGAACTTGTTCTGACCACCTCTTGTGTCTTGTTTATGGTGGCACAGACCTCCGAGCCTGCGAGAATCTTCTTTTCCGTAAGTCGGAACTTGTTCTGACCACCTCTTGTGTCTTGTTTATGGTGGCACAGACCTCCGAGCCTGCGAGAATCTTCTTTTCCGTAAGTCGGAATTTATTCCGACTCTTTCTTTTTTTAGTTGGGACTGACCCCCGTGTCCGCCCGATTATTTTTATTTCATTTAGTAGCAGCGGACTTTAGTCCGCTTTTTGCTTTCTGCGTAGCCGCAGGCTTCAGCCAACGTTTTTCTTATAGTACTGCCCAACTCCGATTGGGCATTTATTCGCTTGTCTTTTTCGCAGATGAATGATAAAACAGTTACATGAGCGGGGGCATACGGGGATGCCCCCTACTGAAAAAATGGGTGGTGGGTGTTGGGAAAGAAAAAGATGAAAAAAGAAACGCAGGCTGAAGCATGCGGGTAAAAAAAGAAAACAGAACAGATACCGCAAACGAAAGCGGACTAAAGTCCGCCGCTACCCAAAACAGTAAGAAAGAGTCGGAATAAATTCCGACCTAAAAAAAATTCACGGATGGATCACCCGTCCCAGCGATAGCCAACTTTATGAACTGTGGCAATGCGCGACGGATGCTCCGGATTGAGATCGAGTTTCTTGCGCAACGCTGCAACATGATTGTCGATCGTGCGATTCGTAATATCGCAGTTCTCACCCCACACTTCTTCGAGTAGATAATTGCGCGAGAGCGTCTGCCGGGGATGCGACACCAATTGATAGAGCAACTCGAATTCTTTCGGCGTTAGATCCAGTGGAGAATTCCGAAATGTCGCAGTATAGGCAGTCGGATCGATCAATAAATCGTCGGAGCGCAACGTTTGCCGTTCGACGCGATAGCCTGACCGCCGCAGTACCGCACGAATCCGCGAGAGCAATTCCAGCAGCGAGAACGGTTTGGTGACATAATCGTCGCACCCTTCGCGAAAGCCGTCCAACCGGTCTTGCTCGCGCCCCTTCGCCGTCAACATTATCACCGGAATTTCGATTCCATCCGCTCGCAATCGCGAGAGCACCGTCAAACCATCAAGTCCCGGAATCATCCAATCGAGCAACAGCAATTGATATTGCCCTTTGCGAACGTACTGCAGTGCCACCCGACCATCGGTTGCGAGTGTCGCCCGATGCCCTTCCAACTCGATATTGTATTGGAGCTGCGGTCCCAATTCGGGATCGTCTTCGACAATTAGAATATTCGCCATAGGTCGCGCTCCATCACGATTTCAGCGGCAGCGAGATGATAAATCGCGCGCCACCTTCCGGACAATTCTCTGCGACAATCGTACCCTTATGCGATGCCACGATCTCCTGCGCGATGGCTAGCCCGATACCGAGACCACTCACACCCGACAATGCGCGATCGCCACTCCGTTCGAAACGGTGGAAGATCGTCTTCAGCACCTGTGGCGGGATTCCGGCGCCGCTGTCGGTCACGGCGATCACCGCATTCGACCCAGTGAGAGTCAACGATAACATTACCTGTAATTTCCCGGGTAAAAATACTTTTTCGCGATTCAATCGGGTATGACGCAACGCGTTATCGAGAATGTTGTCGAGCGCGATGCCGAACAGATTGCGATCCATTGGAACGGTCGCATCGGAGGCGATATTCACAGTGAATGGAATCTGGATTTGCTCGAAAGTCGGTAACCACATCTCCGATACTTCCGTCAGGTATTTGCGCAAATCGACCGGTTCGAAGTGGAGCTTATGTTCCCCTTCTTCCAGTGCCAGCGCGGCATTCTGAACCGACATTTCGAGTCGGCTGCATTCGCGATTTAGCGATGCGAGCAATTGCTGTTCATGTTCCGGCGATGCGGCACGTTGTTCGATCAGCATATCGGTAGAAAGTCGCATCCGTGCGACGGGGGTCTTGATCGCGTGGGCGAATTGTTCGAGCGCCAGTTGCCGCGACAGCCAGAGTTTTCGCGACGCCAGCAGCGCCGAGATGATCGCACCGGTGAACAACAAGTAGACAATAACTGCCAGCATCGGCTTGACCATACGTTGTGCAATCGACTTTTGTTTAAAGCCCATATTCCAGATCGTGCGCGGATGAAACCATGAATTCGACAACAACTCGAATTCCTCGACGTGGGTGACGATTCCCGGTTGTATTGTGCGGAGACCGTGCCACCACAACGTATCGCCATCGGAGACAATCCCGGCGCCGCCCTGTATCGTATCCACGCTCCAGAACAGGAAGCTCTCGTTGCCGGACATTGCCCGCTCGAAATGGTGCGCTAGCTCAGTTCGAAGCCAATTTTCGTCGACCAACAGTGCGATCAAATAATACCTGCCGGTCGCATTATGAACGATTTTTTTCGTTGAATCGGCATCCGTCCACTTCTCTTGGTTCCACCACTTCGTACCGGTGGAATCGTACACATCGGCAATCAAATAGTATTTTTTACCGTCCCGGTGATACACCGCCGTACGACAGCGATTCGAGAAGCGGTATTTGGTGCTGGCGTTGGGATAGCGATAAAACTCGGTTCGCATTGCCGTCAGCGAATCGCGCAACCAGACGGACGGCTGCGATTTACGATCGGCTTCCAGTTGCTTCCCATCGACGAGGCAGAACGCACTGACGACACCGGGTAGTAATGTCAGCGAATCGAGTGTATTCGCCCGGACAACGGTACGCACGATGGTTTTGGGCATGGCATTCAGTGCATCGACATGAGGAAGGAGAATTGCATTCGCCTCGTTGGCAATCGCGAGATTGACGTACCGACACTCGCCCGAAATCGGCATTCGGTCGGTATCGCGGAAGAACATTTGCCAGACGACGATCGAGATTACGAAAAAGACCAGAAATCCAAATACGACAATCGCATAGACACCGATCATGCTCCCGAACCATTTCCGGTTGCGCAGAAATTTATTCCAGCCGATCATGATTTCCTCACCATTGTTAACAGCAAGATACAACCGATCGAGAGGGAAGTTGTCATGAAATTGTCATCGTCGAACATAAATGGAGTAACCTCAGGATGGAGGAGGATTGCGATGCTCATTTTCCCACTCCTGTTCCTTGGCGCGACGTTTTGCCCGCGAGTTGTAGCCGCGATAATGCACCAACGCCAGCGCCGATACGATAATCGCAAGGAATGCATACCATTGAATCCGCACAATTTTGAAAATGTATTTGTGAATGAACTTCGCAGGATTCATTTTATCGTAGCGAAACACCACGATTTCGGGATGCTGTTCGCCAAATCGAGTTAATTTATTCGCGTTTAAAGTGTACACTCGTTTCGGATAATGGATCGAATCGCCGCGCTGATAGACGATCTTTCCATCCTGAATGGCAAGCAGCGCAAATTGTTCCGCTGAAGCCTTCTCCAGCACGTCTTTCGCATCCGGAGGCGAAGCCAGAAAATGGAACATGGGATTCCACCAATTCGTTGGCAGCTTCCAGATTTCCGGCAGTAATTCCAGCGATAACCGTCGATTGGTCAGCAGTCCGTGAAAATAAGTCGTGTCGCTGGTAGGGAGCGTACTCATTCGCAGCAGCCACAACGAATCGAACCGTGGATTGTATCTGGGATTCCGATACATTTTTTGTAATTGCTGTTCGAGGATCCGGGTGGAATCTAGATTGGTTTTATTTCGTACTTTCCGGTTGAGGATGTTGACGATTTGTTTTCGCATATCGGACAGTGGTACTTGTCCCCATTCATTTAACGTACGTTCGATCAGGGCAGTCGGGATGCTGTCCAGCGGCAGCGTCGGCGATTTTATCACCAGTTTGCCATGGAACCGGTAACCATAGAATGGATGCAGGAACTTGGAATAAGGCGCCGGAAACCGAGGTACTTCCGTCGAGCGGATCGTTGAATCGGCAATGAATTCGCGAAAATAGGGCGCAATCGCAGGCGCTTTCTCGGGATTATTCGCATCGGCTAGTTGATAGCAGAGCTGCATCGCAGTTGCCCGATTCGGCAGATCCTCCGAGTAATCGAGCAGAGTATCGATCCAACTCACGAACCAAAATGTCATTGCCAGTGTGACCGACAACATCAGTAAATAAACGATCGGAGCGGCGATGATTCGTCGCTTGCGGGATGGTGCCATATTCGGCGGGAAGAGCTGCATAGTCGACCTCTTCAATAACAGTTTGTGAGTGAATTTCCGGAGCAGAAACGGAATCATCTGAATAAATTCCCACCAGAAATTCTGTTGAGCGCGTCCGACATTTTCACTACCGACATCGTGCTGAAATATCTCGGTCAGATCGCCGATGATTTCATCCTGCAATTCTACCGGAAGCAGGAACAGCAGCAGTTTCTCACCGATCCCGGGCAACTTCCACGGTCCGCGATGCGGGGAGTGGTGGTCGGGATTCATCCGCTGATTCCGAGTAGCGCGGGTGCATTTTTCCAGATCTTCTGCTGCAATTCGTAATGCTCGTTCAACACCTTCAAACCATCGGCTGTGATCCGGTAGGTGCGTTTGGCACGACCGCCGCGCACCGGTTCCGGCGCAGTCATGACGGTGTCCAGCAAGCCGCGTGCCACCAGCCGATCGAGCGAAACATACACCACTGCGAGCGCATGAATTTTACCGACAGTGTCGTTTAATTTCTCACGCAACGTGACACCGTAAGCATTTTCGCGCAATTCGATCACGGACAACAGCAACAATTCCTCGACCCGGGACAACAGTTCCATCGCATATCCTATATCTTCTGTAACTAAGAATAAATATATATCCCGAATCCGATTTTGTCAATCGATTTGGCGGTGGTCGATAAAATTTTTGGTGGGTGGGTTGAGAATGCTGCTGTGAGATCATTCGGATCTGATCGTAGGGGCGCCTACCTTCTTATCCGTAGGTCAGAACTTGTTCTGACCATATCTTGTATCTTGATTCCTGTATCCTGATATGTCGTTGCGAGGACGACGCGAGCTTCGGACGTGGCAATCTATCTTTTGGTAGGGGCGGTTCGCGAACCGCCCGTGTCTGATCTAGATAAACGATCGTAATCGGATTCACAATTAAAATAATGCTGTTATATCCCGTGCATATAATTTAAATTTGTGCAACCTTCAGGCGATACGGGCGGTTCGCGAACCGCCCCTACCAAAAAATATGCGGGAGGGCTCACGAGCCCTCCCCTACTTCACAATATGAATTATTTCAACAGCACAATCTTCTGAGTTTTCGAAAACGCACCCGCTTGCAATCGCACGAAATAGGTTCCACTCGCCAAGTGCGAACCATCGAGCAACACGCGATAGGTTCCGGCAATTTGTTCGCGTTGCACCAGCGTAGTAACTTCGCGCCCCATCAGGTCGTAGAGACGAAGATCAACGTGAGATGAGATTGGGAGAGTGTAGGAGAGTGAGGTGGTGGAGTTGAAGGGATTCGGGTAATTTTGCTCTAGACGATAATAAGACGGAAGGATATTGGAAATGGGTAATACTTCTAGCGTATCGAAATGTAAATAGGAAATAAAAGCATCTCTAGTGCCTCCATTATAACTAGTATCGAATGCACTGCTTGAAACTGGAAAGTTGTTGCTACTCGTTAGTCCCCCGATAACGAGATTACCATTTCCAAGATAAGCAATTGATGTACCACCATCGGTAGAAGAACCACCTAAGAATGAAGTATATATCATTCTGCTACCAGTCGAGTCAAGATGTGCGATGAAGCAATCCCTGATACCACCATTATAATTTGGTTGGAAACTTCCCTCTGTGGTGACAAATGACGAAACTGCACCACCAGTTATAAACAGCCCATCACGTTGGTCATTCACTATCGAAGTACCTCCTGCGCCACATAAAAAAGTGCTAAATTCTAAAGCATGTAAAGTTGTATCGAATTTTGTAATAAAACCCGAAAAATCGCTATAGGAAGTATCCATAGCACCTGACGTAACCGGAAAGCTAGGACTTGTTGTGAATCCTGCTACGAATGGATTGCCATTATGATCGCTAATTACACTGTAACCGATATCATTTCCATTTCCACCTAAAAAACTACTCGCTAGTAAATGATCACCGGCAAGATCGAAGCGCGAAACGAAACAATCCATCGTATCATTGCTAATCCGATTGTACGAAGTATCAAATGCCGAGGATGTGACTGGGTAATCATTACTACTGGTTTCTCCAGTGACAATTATTGAATGATCGTCGCGAAAAATTGAATATATACCATCATAAGAGGAACCTCCGATATAAGTACTGACAGTAAAATCGGTTGCACTACTATTGATTTGGGTTATAAAACCATCGCAATTACCGTTGTAACTTGTATCAAAGCCCTCATTAATTATCGGAAAATCGACACTAGATGTTAAACCACACACAATCGCTCCTCCAGTTCCATCTGCCATTAATCCATATGCATAATCCCAATCAGATCCACCGAAGAATGTGCTATAAATCAATCGAGAGCCGGTATTATTAATTCGAGTAAGAAAGAAATCACTCCCACCCCACAACCGAATTCCATTTGTCGACGGAAAATTCGAACTATAAGTTACACCTGTGATAATAGCACCATTGTTTCCATCACTGGAAATTCCCCATGAATTATCAATACTATTACCGCCGATGATTGTGCAAAAGACAATTCGCGTCCCATTGCTGTTCAGTTTCAAGACATAACAATCGTCGCTTCCATTCAGAGTAGTATCGAAAGCGCCGGCTGTTACTGGGAAATTTTGGGGATCTCCCATAATAATTCCCGTAGCGATACAAGTATTATCGTTGTTAACGATAATACCACGAATATCGTCGCTGCCAGAGCTGCCAATGTATGTGCTATACACCAGCGGATCGATTCGGAGCGTTAGGGTTGGATCATACCCATTTGGCATATCGATCGCGAAGAGATTTTCTGCCACGATTGTGAATTGTGCCGTGACAGCGTTTCCACGAGCGCCATTTGCAGTGGTTTGGTATGCGCCCGGAATCGACATCCGTAGTTCACCGAGGGAAGTGGGAAGCGAAAGTTCATCTTGTAACTGTAGGTCAGAATTTATTCTGACCATTTGAGAGTTTGTGTTTAAAGAGGTCAGGTTAAAACCTGACCTACGGAAAAGAATATCTCCTTCCAACCCTTCGCATACCATCTTGATTTGCTTGGGATCGGCACCGGGATGCACGACGAAATCGAATTCGAGATGTCCCTTGCTCTCATACCACTCAACATCGATACCCTCCCAGACATCATGATATACCACGCGGGTAAAGTTGCGACAATCCGATGCCCATTTCGACGAATCATTCCCGAGAAAATAATTATTGTGCCACGAAAGTTCGCCTTGTGTGTCGATCCACTTCGCTTGCGCGAAGGGTAGGTCGGAATTTATTCCGACTTCCTCTTGTGTCGAATATTTTTCTGTAGGGGCGAATCGCATTCGCCCTAATCTTGTATCTTGAATCCTGATTTTGTATTTGCGAGGAATGAACGAAGGAACGTGCGAAGCACTTCCGAAGTGGAATGACGAAGCAACCCCGAAGGGCTCACCGAAGGTAATCTCCTCCTGTGTCTTTGATTCATTTAAAGAGTAGGTTGCTTCGTCACTTCGCTGCGGCTTTCCGCCTGCGGCGGACGATCCTTCGCTGCGTTCCTCGCAACGACAAGTGAGAGCATCTTGAACAGATAGGGGCGAATGCGATTGCCTTCGGCGAGCACTTTGTGGTTCGCCCCTACGGGAATCGACAAATTTAAATTTGAGCGCGTGAGATTTTAATGGAAAGGATTCATGATCAGGGCGTATGCCATACGCCCCTACGGCGGCAACGTCGTTGCCGCTTGCGGGCGTCCGCGGGGAGCCGCCCCTACTGGCGTCTATCGTTTTTGAGGAATCAATTACACTCGTGACGAGGGTGACACCATCGCGCTCAAGGAACCAGGTGAATCCGTCGCGGCGCACCTCGCATTTGTAGAGGACGGCGGAATCCCACTGCCCTTTGTTCTCGGTAAACTGGAACGGGTGCGGAAGGCGTGTCGATTGCACCGACACGGCAAATGTTCGTTGCGGGAGTAATGAAAGCAAAAACGACAGAGCGAAAACGAGTGTCGTCGCAAAAGCGAGCATTGATTGTGGAAATCTGCGATGGCGGAAAGTCATGGCGGCTCCGGTCGGATAGCTGGTATCGGAATTATTATACGACCGGCAGAGTCTGTTTACAAACAAAATGGTGCGCGGTTTGAAATTATTCGTATCTCATTCTGACGCCGCGCAATCGCTGGAAATATACTTTGATCTAGTATATATTGCACTGATTGATTGATCGGCAGCGAATTTCTGATCTAACCGGGAGTATCCGTGAACGAATACACCACCGTTACCAAAAAATGGCTCGACGAACGCTACGACCGCGGTGTCGCCGAAGGTCGCTATGAGGCGCATCGCCCGATCTACGGCTTCGGTGTCCAACCGTCCGAACGCAACCACACCATGCGGATGACGATCGCTTATGCGATTCTCCAGCAGTTGAACCGGATCAATGGTTCGACGCTGGTCGATATCGGCGGTGGCGAAGGGTATATCGCGGCACTGGCAAAGAAATTCCTCGGCATCGATTCAATCATGACCGAATTGTCCGACAACGCGTGCACGCGCTGCAACGAGCTGTTTTCCATTCCGGCACTACCCGCCGACATTCACGGACTCCCCTTCGAAGACAACAGTATCGACATCGTGATTTTGAGCGAAGTGATCGAGCACCTGTTCGATCCGGTACAAGGTCTGATGGAAGCATATCGCGTCGCCCGCAAGGCGGTGGTGATCACGACGCTGGAATGCAGCCCCTACACCACCGAGCGCTGGTGCCGCATGTCGTTGCGCGATCTCGACAAGAGTCATGCCGAACGCACTTATTTTCATCCCGACGATTTCCGCGCCATTTTCGGCAGCAATGTCGAGACACTCAATGCCAGCAAGATCGTCGGCATGATGGATGAAACGCAGATCTCCCGCGACGAAGCGGCAAAACTGATTCCGAAATTGGCGGAGCGCAAACCATACGAACCGGATTGCGCCGACCTGATGGTGGTGATCTGGAAAGACCAATCGAGCAAGATCAATCCGAAAATCGACGAAGAAAAATTATTCCAGAATTTTTTCAATTTCGCCGTTCCGCTGCCGAATGTGTACGACAAGTCGGAAATCAAATTGCCGGCATGGGTCAAATTCCGCGATCCCAAATTGCCGCCGGTGAGTCATCCGAAGAAATTCGATTACGAGCGCTTCACGGTGTCGCACAACGGCTTGGTGCGACTCGTGTTGACGGTGATTCTGGTGCTGTTGATGGGCATCCGCTTTCTAACAATGAAGGGGAGCATATTTGCGAAGATCCAGTGGGTCTTCAAATTCGTCAGCTTCCGGAAAATCGGGCGTGTGCTCGGATTGTCGTAAAGAATATTTTCACACATCCTCGATTAGAATCGCAATGACATCGATACGCGAGTAGAGATCGATCTCAGCAAACAGGTCTTAGAATTATTGCCCATCGGATCAGTGCGCAAAAAACTATTTGCACGCGAAACAATGAACTGCGGCACTTCTGGAGCCGACTCCAGGCGTCGAAGAGGTATGTTCGAGGACGGTAAAATGATCGGAATAAACACTCGCGTCCCGCTTCGCGAACGGAATTCGTGATATTCGCTGGAATTAAATTCACACGGTAGTAGTGCGTGTTTAGTATTGACTATTCCTTACACAATATTTTTTGCAGAAGAATGTTTCGACTTTCGATTTGCAATTCTCTCCACTACATTCATCCTCTTGTTTCTTTCGAGAATTTTCGATGTACCCCGACGATTGGCAATACGACGTTACCTATGACGGCGGCGACAAGAGTTGCAGCACGCTGATCTGCGACCTGCTGGCGTATTTCAAGACGCTGTCCGGTTCGCCGAAAGTATGCGTACGCGCACTCGACAGCGGAGCCGGCATCGATATTCCGGCGTGGTGCTGGTCGACGGGCAACGCACTACTGATCAAGCAACACCCATTCTATTTGATTCAAAAGAAATCCGAATCAGGAGACAACGAATGAGCAAGACCTTCTGTGTGAGTATTACCCATACCCACGACAACGAAGACAAGGCAACCCTCGGTTTTGTGGTTGCGAATGCGGCTCTCGGCAGCGAAAAAGACACGATGGTGTTTTTGAGTGCCGATGGCGTCTGGGCAGCTGCCAAAGGGGAAGCGGCGAAAGTGAATGCCGGTGCTCCGTTCCTGCCCTTGAACGAATTGATCGAAAAATTCGTCAACGGCGGCGGCAAGATTTATGTCTGCACACCGTGTATGAAGAAGCGGAACATCACCGACGATATGCTGATCGCAGGCGCGCAACCGGCTGGCGGCGCGGCATTGGTCGAATGGCTGTCGAACGGTTCGCCCTGCGTGTGCTACTAATACATCATGCTGGATGAATCGACACTCCGTACTTTGAACGCCGATCACCTGTTCGATGGCGGCGACCTCGACTGCGGTTCGGGACTGGTGCTGTTGATCCGGGAAGCGATGCTTCGCGTACCGGTGGACGGCATCCTCGAAATGCGCAGCAGCGAATCGACGGTGGCTGACGATTTACCGCCGTGGTGCCGGATGGTCGGTCACGAGTTCCTTGGAAGTCTTCCGGGTGAACGGACCATGCGTTACTTCGTGCGACGCGGTGCGAAAATCGCCGCGGAGGAAGCGTGTCAACTGGCAGCCGATCGCGAACGTGCGAAAGCCTATGAATGGCGCGTACGGGTACGATCAACCGGCGGACAGAAGAGCAGCGCGTACTTTCGCAACTTCGCGCTCGACATCGGTCAAGCCGCCAGTTTCGAAGAACGCGATGCGCATCCGTCGGCGGTGGAATACCTACTGTCAGCACTTGCAGGCGATTTGGCAACGGGTTACTTCGGTGCCTGTTCGCGACGACAGTTGGAAGTCGACGATGTCGAAATCACGGTCAACGGACGACTGCACAATGTCATGGCGCATCTTGGCAGCGAGGACGGCGATCCGTCGTTCGCGGCAATCGAGTTGAAGTGTTACGTCACCAGTTTCGCGGACGAGAAAATTTTACGCGGAGCGTGGGACGATACACTGCGGCGCTCACCATTGGCAACGACGCTCGCGAAAGCAACTGAACTCACAACGAAGATGGTGGTGGTATGAAGACGGCAACACGCAAACTACCGCTATTTCCAGTGACACAAGTCGGTTCGTGGATCCGGTCCGAGAAGATGTTGCGCGCGTTGCGCGATCGTCGCGTCGGGAAACTGGCGACTCCGGAATTCGAGCAGATTGCGCGTGAAGAAATTGCGCGGACAATTCGGATTCAGGAAGATGCCGGCGTCGATTTGGTGGTCGATGGCGAACATCATCGCGACAATTTCTATTCGTTCCTGACCGAGCGGGTGGATGGCGCGGCGTTGATGTCGCTGGCGGATATGCTCGATACCGTCGAGGACAAAGCCGGATTCGAAGAGATGTTGGCGACGCTGGATGTACCGGCGTCGGCGATTCGGAATCCGACCTGTACCGGTAAGCTGTCGCGGCGCGAACCGTTGGCGGTGCGCGAATTCGAGTATGTTGCGAGTCTCACCGATTTACCGGTGAAGGCGACATTGCCCGGACCGTATCTGTTGACGCGCTCGATGTGGGTGACCGCTTATTCGAAATCGGCGTATCGCGACAAAACCGACATGGCGGACGACATCGTAGCGATGTTGCACGACGAATTGACGGAGCTGCGCGATGCCGGTTGTGCGATGGTGCAATTCGACGAACCGGTATTGACGGAAGTCATCCTCTCGAAGGAGAAGGATCGCCGCACTTTCATGTGAGCGACGTTGGCGACCCGCCGGGACGCGGGTGCGGAACTCGACTACGCTGTCGAACTGATCAACCGTGTGGTACACGGGGTGAGCGGGATTCGTACGGGGATTCATATTTGCCGTGGCAACTGGAGTCGTTGCGACGAGGTGTTGCTCACGGGCGATTATGCACCGCTTGCACCGGCACTGGCGCGGATGAATGTCGATCAATTTGTGCTGGAATTTGCCACGCCGCGGGCGGGTGAATTGTCGGCAGTCGCTCAGGAATTACGCGGTCGCGAATTGGGGCTGGGCGTAGTGAATCCGCGCGGCTACGATATCGAGCCGGTCGCTACGATCGTGCAGCGCGTCGAACGCGCGCTGGAATTTTTCCCACCGGAAAAGATTTTCCTCAATCCCGATTGCGGTTTCGGGACCTTCTCCAATCGCTGTGTCAACGACGATGCCACCGCCACAGCAAAGCTCCGCCAGATAGTAGAAGCGGCGAAGATTCTGCGCAATAAATATTCCAAATAATTTTCGCTATCGATTCCAAGTTTCCGGTTTCCACGCCAATTTGATCGGAATTTTCTCGGCGATCGCTTCGTAGCGAGCGCGAATCTCGGATTCGGGTAGGTTGAGTTCTTGAGAGGCTTCATTAACGCGGGCAAGAGTGATAGAGTCGATTGGATTTATCCAAGGAGTTGTTGTATCAAAATCACGGGTGAGTAGTTTTCGATTGGTAACTTCGAATCGATAAGAAAATCCTTGCATTGCACGAAATTGATTATACTAACGGCTCCATTTTTTCTCCAGTAGCGCATTATTTCGATAAACTAAGCTAATCCTCGAAACTTTCGCAAGACGATTGAATCGTTTTTAATCTTTTCCCGGTCGGATGGATCCAAAAAAATGAGCGAAAAAAATGATGTGCAAGAATCACAATTGCAACGGCGTCGCAACCGTATCACTGTAGGTGAGCGCCTCCCTTAGAGGGAGTCGAGGCGTTTTTTTATCTAATTGTTAATTCGTGCGAATTTTGATCGCACTCGATGAGGGATTTCGCAAGTTCTTCTATATATTATCTGCTAACTATTGAACAGGGTTGTTACATCTGTACAATTTTGGTACTTTTTTTGTTAAAGCGGTAACTCACATGCTTACTCAGTAACTTCGGAAAGGAGTTATCATGAAAATACCAGCTAAGATAGTGTTAGTGCTGTTGGTGTTGGGATTGGTTGCAGTAGCGTTCGGCGTACGGAAACAGCATCTCAGCGATCCCCGTACTCCGTCGATGTCGCGCCAACTATTACAGGATCCAGCGCCGGTTCCGTTGAATCATCCACTGCCTCCGGCACCCGTTGGTCCGGTACGGTCAGTCGACGAAGTCAACTCGACGGTGCAAATTGGTACTACTTATACCGACTTTTTCTCATACGGTTCCCACAACCGTCTGATCCAACGCGACACGATGGGCGGTCTTCACACATCGTGGATGAACCACCGCACGCCGAATAGCTCGACCGACCGCGTGGTCTCTTACAACTTCCGCGAACCGCCGAACGGCGCATGGTCGATCCCCGGTTCTGCAGTCGCAGCCGGTGCCGGCTTCAGCCAGCAGGAAATACTGACCGACGGTCGCGCCGTGATCGGTGCACACGAACCGACCGGCAACCCTCCCGGATTCATGTCGCTGATCGCAGTCGACGAAGACTACCAGATTTCCGGTTTCCGAACTCAAATTATTCCGAATCCCGCGACACTTCCCAACGACTCGATCAACTGGCCGAGCGTTGCGATGGATCGCAATAATGTCGGACACATGTTCGCACGCAACAAAGACGGTGGCAGAAATATTGAATACGCCCGTATTTATTACAGCCGTACCGATGCCAATCAATCGAATCCGTCCGCATTCTCCTATGCATTCCGTTGCTTCATGCCGTCGTATGCGATGGCGACTTCGCGCATTTCCAATAAAGTTGCAGTCGCATGGCCGCAAACCGCCATTCCCGGCGGTTACGAAGATTTGCACGGCTGGAGCGGCTTCCTCGTGAGCGATTACAACAACGACTTGTGGGCTGCGCAGTCGACCGATGGCGGCGCGTCATGGAACTTCGACGATACGCTGCACAACAATATCACGAAATTCCGCGTCTGGAACTGGGATCGCTTCACGCAGTCGGAAAACCTTGACACGCTTTGGGCAGCAGGCGATACGTTCCGCTTCTTCAATGCGACTGCAATGGTTTACGACAACAACGACAACTTGCACATCGTCTTCACCGTCAACCGGTTCCTGGAAGACTTGTCCACCGACACGACTGTCCGACCGCGCGTTCCGCCGGTATGGCGCGTCGAATTTATGCCGACTTATATGTATCACTGGTCAAGTGCCGCTCCCGATACTTTCTCGATCGTCGCCGACGGTTGGTGGTGGCCGATTGTATACGATGGACGTACGCCGCCACGCTGGCGTCAGGAATATCGCACGACGATCGACCGCATGAGCATTTCGGTTGCGACCAACAACGAATTGTATTGTGCCTATTCGCAGTACGGCAACAAGGATTCCGAAGTCGACACCAGCGCCAACGGTTACGCTTGCGCGAATATCTGGGTCACGCACTCGGTCGACAACGGTGCCACCTGGTATGAACCGACTCCGGTTACCGACACGACGAATAACGCCGGTGCGGCATCCGGTTCGGCGCACAGCCGCATCTGGCCGTCAATGCCGGAAGTGGTCGACAACGACTCGCTTTACATTATGTACATCGACGATCGTTCCGGTGGTTCGGCATGGATCGACGGTCAGCAGACCGGTTCGCCGCTTGCGAACGACTGGACGCAAAATCAAGTATACGTGACGTCGGTGGCACGCAGTGCCATTCACAGCACCGCCACGTTGACGTATCCGGACTATCCGCCGTTACGTTGCAGTTATCGGTTCGACCCGAATGCGCCGATTTTGCGCTTTACCGGTCCTGCCGGCGGCTTGTACTTGAATAACCCGATCACCTTCAATTGGTTGTATCGTCGTATTGCCGATACTTGCCATGTCAAACTCGAATTGAATCGCGATTATCCCGACGGCGAGTGGGAATTGATCGACACGCCATTGGCGAGCGACACGACTTACTCGTGGGCATTCGAAGAAGAATACAACTTGCTGCGTGTCCGGTTCCGGATTACGCTGCTTGCCAATACGAATGTCAGCGACATTATTTCTTCCGACGACGCACCGCGCGATTTATCGTTGGCAACGATTCGATTGGTCTTTCCTTCCAATTCATATTTGACGAATCCCGTCACGTTGCAGTGGGATTATATCGACACCACTACCAATGGCGATATTCGTACGACCGACACCGTCCGGATCGAAGTCATGCGCAATTATCCGAATGGTCAGTGGTCGCTGATCAATACAGCGCCGATTACCAACGATACGATGATGTGGCGTTGGGATGAATCGTACTTGAATGCTACTAACGTGAAGTTCCGGATTTCGATTCAACGCGATCCTACGGTGAGCGATATCACTTGGCAGACTTACAATATCGTTGCCGGTGTGAATGAAAATCCGACGAAGAGTGTCGTTTCGACCTATCAGTTGAAGCCGGCATATCCGAATCCGTTCAATCCGTACACCACGATTCGATTTGCCATTCCGTTGCGCGATCGCGTAACGATCAAGGCATACGACATCACCGGTAAGGAAGTTGGCACGTTGGTCGACAACGTGTTCAATGCCGGCGAGCAGCGTATTACCTGGCGTCCGAACCGATTGGCGAGTGGCGTGTACTTTATCAAGATGACTGCCGGTCATACTGTCAAGACCGAAAAAGTAATCTTCATGAAGTAAGTAGTTTTTCTGTAGAGAAAAGGCGCAGTGAAAGCTGCGCCTTTTTTTTCGTCTTACAATTTAGAATTGTCAGGCTGCGTCTAACCTCCGATTACAAAGAGCGCAAGTCTTCGAGCCTGCGCCACCAAAGACGGCGTCAGGCGCTGCCTGACGCTTTGGGCGTATGCCATACGCCCCTACGGAAAAAAACAACGAACCTTCGAGCCTGCGAGCGCTTTCTTTTACGTAGGTCAGAACTTGTTCTGACCACCTCCTGTGTCTGCAATTGCATTGGTGTAGGTCGGAATTTATTCCGACTCCTCTTGTGTCTAAAAATGATCGGGCGGGCGTGGGAGCCGGCCCGTTCTTGTGTCTTTTTGTATCCTCTCCCACCACACAATACCTATCTATTCCGACTCCTCTTGTGTCTAAAAATGATCGGGCGGGCGTGGGAGCCCGCCCCTACTGCAGGATAAAAAAATCAAGAAAAAAATCGCAGGCTGAAGCCTGCAGCTACGCAGAAAACATAATGCGGACTAAAGTCCGCCGTTACCCTTCTTTTACCTACCACCCTCGAACCATCACCTACCACCCATCCTGTAGGTACACTCCAATAATGAGATATTCCGAAATAATTGTTGATAATTGATAGACGCGCTTTTTTCTTTCGATAAGATTGTATATTTTAAATACTACCAACCTTCGAAATATCGGAGCTACTATGAATCGTTACAATCTCCACCGATTAACGTTTTCAATCATCGTTCTGATCGGATCACTCCTCTTATTTAGTTGCCAAAAAGACGACGATAACAGTGTGAACAATTCGAACAGAATTCCGGTAAACTCGATCGCTCAACTTCAAGGATCGTGGATTCACATCGCAACCGCCACACTCCGATATAACAACACTGTCAGTTGTAGCTTGATGGGGATGAAAATTGAAGAGTTGACGATTGCCTCCGATTCCTGCAGCTATGCATATTCCTATTACAGCAATAACAGTTCCCGAACGAAATTGGGACGCTTGGTTTGGCGATCGGTCAATCGGTTCGTCATGTATTTCGATTCCGTGGATGCATCGTTTCGGCATGGCGATTCGACGCTGATGACAGTACAACTGGAAGGTAATGTGCTGCGAACGGAATGGAGCACATTCGATTCCGATTCGCGATCGACTTATGCCGATCTTTGGATCAAACCGACGGCAGGATTGAATACGCTAGGTGGTGTTATTCGCAACTCCTCATCAAGCCCGATTTCAGGATTGCCAATATATATCTCAACCGGCTCTTATCGTGATAGTATGACGGTCAGCGATCAATTCGGTTTCTTTACGATTACCAATGTCGATGTCACACCGAAAGTTTGTATTTACCGGCACGGTCTACTCCGGTATGGTAATTATCAGGTACGGTACAATGCCACAATTCCACATATGATCGATTTCACCGTCGATGTTGGGATGATTTCCGGTAGAGCGAATCCGGCGCGATCCCGGTATGGATGTTCGAATGTAAAAATCACCACAATTCCACCATCTGATACAGTGTATGTCGCTTCGGATGGAAAGTATTCCCTTCGCAATATTCCTACCGGAACATATTCGGTTGTTGCCAATGGTTTTGGATTTGAAGAAAATCGGCAATTCGCCAATGTGGTTGAAAATGACACTGCCGAAGTTAATTTTTCGATGACTAACTTAGCTGTCGGATCGCTCCGTTTGATCGCACGGGATTCTTCCGGACAACTTCCCGTCAATACAATTCTCTTTCATCTTACCGAGCCGGCGGATGGCGACGCATACACGAATTCCTTAGGAATTGCCCAATTCGATTCCGTTCCTGTCGGATATTACGATCTAGAAGTAATCAGCTCATTCTATATGCGACAAACATATCACAATGTCGCAATTACCGAAAATGATACAGCGATTTTATATCCCCAGCTCTACCCGAATTACGGCATTCTTTCGGGGTATGTCTGCAACGAAATCGATCAGACGCCAGTCGCTAACGTTCGCGTAATCTGCGCTGAATCGGCTGACACCGTTTATACTTCGTCGACCGGTACATTTTCGACGATGCGCCTTCGCAGTGGTTACAATCATGTTATCTACTTTGACAAAACCGGTTTTATTCACGATTCGACGGTCGTTTCAATTTACAATAGTGACTGCGTGACCAAGCGAATATCACCAATTCCATGTTACAGTCCTTCAGTTCTGACCGGTCACAGCGATCAGGTCAATTGTGTCAGGTATAGTCCGAGTGGATCCATTTTAGCGAGTGGTGGATTCGATGCGACGATTCGACTCTGGACAAATACCAATAACCCGATCAACACCATCGATAATAGTGGACACGTGATTACTGCATTGACATTCGGTCTATCCGACAGCCTGCTCTATGTCGGAACTTCAGATGGTTACGTGCAGTTGTGGAGTGTTCCTTCGGGAACGCTGCGTCATACTTTTCCGCAAGAAACCAGTAATATCGTCGCGTTGGCAGTCAGTCGCGATGGATCGAAAATCGCCGTATTGGCGTATAATTCATTCCAAGTTCGAATCTACCGAACATCCGACTGGTCGCTCGAACAGACGATCAGCAATCCTTCGATATTACAGGGCATCAATTTCAATCAATCCGGATCGATGTTGATTTGCAACTCCGATCGATACATCTATCTGTACCGAATCTCCGATGGTTCGCTCTTTCGAAATCAAGAACTAACAAATATTTCTGCGGTTTGCTGCGATTCTTCCGGGTCAATGCTCGCAGTTGCATGTCAATTCGATATTGCGATTCTGAGTGCGACCGATTTGACTATTCTTCGACATATGTATTCCCCTTCAACGATGATCGTGAGAAATGGTTTCAGTTTCTTCCCGTCGAATTCATTTCTCGTCGGTGCATCACCAAGCAACGGGAGCATTAATTTCTGGACGATTGCGAATGGAACGTATCGGTACACCTTGAATCCCGGTTTGAATATTGTGACCTCGCTGGCAATCAGTCCCGATGGTGCACATTTGGCGGTGTGCGGTTCCGACCTTTCGATTCGAGTGTGGGACTGTTACCGGTAATTGACAGCGATTTCGATGAATGTAGACAGTTGGGTAGGGCTCCCATGCCCGCCCGATCTGGTATCTTTTCGTCTTTTCCTAATCCCTATCACCCACCACATATCTTTTCCGTAGGTCGGAATTTATTCCGACTCCTCTTGTGTCTAAAAAAATGATCGGGCGGGCGTGGGAGCCCGCCCCTACTAAAAAGAGGAGGTTTCCACACTTCGTCAGCCGAAACGGCTGACTTCGTTCGCAACTACAAATCTGGATACAGAAAGATGCAAGAACGGGCGGGCGTGGGAGCCCGCCCCTACTGCAGGATAAAAAAATCAAGAAAAAATCGCAGGCTGAAGCCTGCGGCTACAAATGATCGAAAAAGATGATTGCCGCGATTATAATCTATTAATATTTAAAATAGTATTCTATCAACTTATAGAATAACTAAATACCTGAAAAATAAGAATTAACTGTTTTGCCGTGTGCGTAGATCATACCGAAAAAAATCGGAATTCATATTTTCAATTGTTATTTCCTGCCGGCTTTTGTACTATATAACTAACGATAGCTCAAAAATAAGCTCACTTTGAATATTCCCGAAAGGAGTTATCATGAAACCGCAACTTCGCTTGCTCTTTACGGTTTCGCTGGTGCTTTGTGCGATATTCGTCGCATTTGCCATTCGACCGGTGGCACCGGGCGATCCAACCGTGTCTATTTATTCCCGACAAGTAACTCAAGAACCTCCAACCCCACTCATTCTCCCGATCACTCCGTCGCAAGTTGGACCGGTGCGCTCGACCGATGAAGTGGATTGTCTGTATCAGATCGGTACCACCTTTACCGACTTCTTCTCTTACGGCGCATACAATCGTTTTCTGCAGCGCGATGCGCTCGGCGGAATGCATGCGTCGTGGATGAATCATCAGTCGGCTAACGGCGCACGAACTGTCAACTATGCAGCTTATGATACTTCCGATACACCGATCTGGTGGAATTATGGATCCGCGATCGATCTCGGCGCCGGATTCAATCAGATGGAGATCCTCTCTTCAGGAATTGCTGTGATCGGCGCGCATCACTCCGTCGCGGCGACGGCAACTCGTCCCGGTGGCTATGTCTCGACAGTTGCCTCCGATTGCGATTATCAGGCTGCTGGATTCTTTTTGGCGAATATTCCCAATCCAACGACGTTACCCACCGATTCGATCAACTGGCCGAGTATCGCTGTCGATCGCAACGACGTCGTGCACGTCTTCGCACGCGATAAGGATGGCGGCAGGAATATTCCCTACAATCGGGTATTCTATTCGCGTACCGACAATATGCAGGGAAATCCGACGAATTTCTCGTATGCGTTTCGCTGCTTCCAGCCATCGTATGCGCTGGCGGCATCGCGGATATCGAATAAAGTCGCAGTGTCCTGGCCGCAAACCGCCATCCCGGACGGATATACCGATCTTCACGGTTGGACGGGATTTTTAGTTTCCGAATACAACAACGATCTCTGGATTGCCCAATCGACGGACGGCGGTGCATCGTGGAATTTCGACGATGCAGTGCACAACAACATCACCAAATTCCGGGTCTGGAGTGAGGAACGATTCGCGCAATCCGATCATCTGGATACGCTCTGGGCAGCCGGCGACACGTTCCGGTTCATCAATACCAGTGCGATGGTTTACGACAACAACGACAATCTTCACATCATTTTCAATGTCTGCCGGTTTGTCGAAGATTTGACGGTGGATACCGCCGGTATTCGTCCGCGCGTCCCGCCAGTGAAACGGGTAGGCTTGATGCCGACATTTCTGTATCACTGGACGGATGCTCATCCCGATACGTTCAGTGTGGTTGCCGATGGCTGGTGGTGGCCGGTCACGTTGGATAACCGCACGCCGCCGCGGTGGCGACAGGAATTTCGAACGACGATCGACAGGATGAGTATTTCGGTTGCAACGGACAACGAATTGTATTGTGCCTACACGATGTATGGCAATCCGGTCAGTCATATCGACACCAGTGCCAACGGGTATCCCTGCGGGAATGTCTGGGTGACGCATTCGGTCGATAACGGTACGACCTGGTATCATCCGACTCCGATCACCGATACGACGAACAATCGCGGTGCCGCATCCGGCACGGCACACAGCCGGATCTGGCCGTCGCTGCCGGAAACCATCGACAACGATTCGCTCTACATCATGTATTTCGACGATCGCTCCGGTGGGTCGGCGTGGGTCGATGGCGGTCAGGATGGTTCGACCATCACCAACGATTGGACGCTGAATCAAGTGTATGTGCAAACGGTGGCACGCAGTGCGATTCGCACCGACAGCACCTTGCACTATCCCGACTATCCGGGATTACGCTGCAGCTACCGATTCGATCCGAATGCGCCGATCCTGCGATTGACTGCACCGACGGCGGGATTGTATCTCGATAATCCAATCCAATTCAATTGGTTGTTCCGGCAAATCGATTCAACGGCGCGAGTCAATATCGAATTGAACCGCGATTATCCCGATGGTGCCTGGGAGTTGATCGATAACGTGCCGATCACTACCCGAACATACAATTGGACGTTCGAGGAAGAGTACAATTTGTTGCGCATGCGGTTCCGCATTTCACTGGCATCGAATCCCACTGTCGTCGATGTCTTGTCGGACGATAATGCGCCGCGCGACTCGCTGCTGCAGACGTTGCGACTGGTATCTCCGACGGCACTGTATCTGACCAATCCGATTATATTGCAGTGGGACTATTTCGATGTGGCGGGTACTCGAATTCGCAATACCGATTCGGTGCGGATCGAAGTGAATCGTAATTTTCCAGATGGGGCATGGACGATCTTGCGGGATGTGCCGATCACGAACGATACGGTGCAGTGGCGCTGGGATCCGTCGTTTGAAAATGCCAATGTCCGGTTCCGGATTTCATTGTTGCGCGATCCGACGCTGAGTGATGTATCGCAGCACTTGTACTATATCGTTGCCGGTGTGAACGATCCGGTGAATCCGGTGATTTCGCAATATTCGCTGCATCCGGCATATCCGAATCCGTTCAATCCGTATACGACGATCCGGTTCGCGATTCCATTCCGCGAGCGAGTGACGGTGAAGGTATACGATATTGCCGGTCGGGAAATTGCGACGCTGGCGGACAACATCTACAATGCCGGCGAGCAGCGCATCACCTGGCGTCCGTACCGGTTGTCGAGTGGTGTCTATTTTGTGAAGATGACTGCCGGCAGATACTCTGCGACGCAGAAAGTTGTCTTCATGAAATGATTCTTGTAGTAGGGGCGGACCCCCGTGTCCGCCTGTGTTCTTTGGACTCAAGAGGATCGCAGGCTCGGAGGTCTGCGCCACCAACAGGATAGGAATGGGTGAGAGATATAATTGGTGGTGAAAATGAAGGACACGGGCGGTTCGCGAACCGCCCCTACCATCAAAAAAAAGAGTCGGAATAAATTCCGACATACGGAAATAAATGCTGAACATTCGATCGAAAAACCGGTATATTGTTGGACGTACGTGCGATGGAGGTGCGCCATGAAATTGATAATTTCAATATTGCTCCTGATTGCAGTCGCAACTACCGGTTTTGCGCTTCGACCAATTCCGCGCGTAAATCCGGCACTGCGGGCACCGGCATTGCAACTATCGGAAGCGACATCGACTAGTGAATCTCCTGCACAAACTCCTTTACCGGTTGGTCCCATAGCAGCAACCGATGAAATCAATTCCATCTGGCAGGTTGGCTCGACCTATGCCGACTTCTTCTCGTACGGCTCGCACAATCGCTTCATCGAGCGTGATACAATGGGTGGACTGCATATTTCCTGGATGAACTATCGAATCCCAAACAATGCTAATGACCGTATTGTTTCCTATACTTTCCGAGAACCTTGGGGTGGTGCATGGTGGGGGACTAATTCATCGGTATTTTCTCTTGGTGCCGGCTTCAACCAGCAGGAGTGCTTACGGGATGGTCGAGCGGTGGTATTGGCACATGAACCAATCCATTCAGGGTACCGAAGCGTCATTGGTATCGATGAAGATTATCAAATTTGTGGTTTTCGTAGAGAAATTGTGCCGAATCCAATTTCGTTACCACTCGATACTTTCGAGTTTCCTTCGGGTACCGTCGATCGACGAAATAGGGTACACATTTTCTCCCGCGATTTGGATGGCGGGAGAAATATCCCATACTATCGAGTTTTTTATTCTCGGACGGATTCCAATCAAACTAATCCGCAGAATTTTAGTTACGCATTCCGTTCATTTCAGCCGTCGTATGCTGTTGCCACTTCGCGGATCTCCAATAAAGTAGCGGTCGCCTGGGCACAGACAGTGATCCCGAATGGATACACGACTCCAGGTGGTTGGAATGGCACGCTCGCCCAGAGTTATAACAACGATCTTTGGGTGGCACAGTCGACTGATGGCGGGACGACTTGGAATTTTGACGATCCCCGCAATAACATCACGCAATTCCGAAATTGGAGCTGGCAGCGCTTCAATGCTAGCGGCAATCGCGATATACTAGGTGCTGCCGGTGATACCTTGCGCTTCGTCAATATTGCAGCAATGGTGTATGACAATTACGACCATCTGCATGTAATATTCAATGTCTGTCAATTGTTCGAAGATTACACCATCGACACGGCAGGACAACACACGCCTCCGGTAGGTCGTATCGGTTATTCACCAACTTTGCTCTACCACTGGACCGATGCGTCTCCGTATAATTACTCCGTCGTCGCCGATGGCTGGTGGTATCCAGCACCGGTCGATGACCGCACATCGCCCCGTTGGTTGCAACAATACCGCACGACCATTGATCGATTCAGTCTGTCGATTGCGACGAATAACGAATTGTACTGCGTCTTCACCCGCTACGGGAATCCCCGGAATCCGATCGATACCAGTGCCAACGGCTATCCCTGCGGCAACGTTTGGGTGACACACTCCGTCGACAATGGATTGTCCTGGTTTTATCCCACTCCTGTTTCCGATACGACCAATAACGCTGGTGCGACATCTGGATTCGCAAACAGTTACATCTGGCCGTCGATGCCGGAAGTCGTCGACAACGATTCGCTCTACATTATGTATTTTGACGATCGCTCCGGTGGATCGGCGATGATCGATGGGATGGATTCCGGTTCGGTACTCCGAACTGATTGGACACAGAATCGGGTCTACGTTCAAACATTTAGTCGCGATCGTGTTCGGAGCGATTCTACCCTCCGGTACCCGACTTTTCCACCGCTACACGTCAGCTACCGGAATCCGCAAATGCAGTTGGTGATACCGAATACGCGAGGGTATGTCGGTAATCCTGCCCGGATTCAATGGACTGTACAAAATGTCGATACGGCAGCAATGGTCGAGATTCAATTCAATCGGAATTATCCTTATGGCGATTGGGAACCGATCGGTTTTGCTCCGGTGAGTGCGGGTGGATTTAACTGGACATTCGATCGCGACGTCAATCTCAAGCGGCTGAAATTCAAAATATCGCTTGGTGAATTTCCAGAAATCTTCAGCATTCTAGCGAATGATATCATTCCCCGCGATTCGTCGTTGATTATGCTCCGTCTCCTGACCAATTCGGATGCATGTTTGCAGAATCCGATCACGTTGAAATGGGATTGGTACGATTATTCGCATCTGATGATTTTCGATACCAGTCATATCCGGGTTGACTTGAATCGCGACTTCCCAGTGGGGAATTGGAGTACCGTCAGCGTCGTGCCGATTCATCGCGATTCGCTTGTCTGGTACCGCGACTCGCTGCTTACGACGAGCACGGCTCGGATCCGAATTTCAATATTGAACAATGTTGAATTGTACGACCTGAGTCCGGTGAATTTGCGATTGGTATCGGATGTGAAGGAGCCACACACTCAGTTGCTGACATCCTATCGGTTATCACCGGCATCGCCGAATCCATTCAATCCGTATACGACGATCCGGTTCGCGATTCCGTTCCGCGAGCGGGTGACGGTGAAGGCGTACGATATTGCCGGGAGGGAGATTGCGACGCTGGCGGACAACATCTACAATGCCGGCGAGCAGCGCATCACCTGGCGTCCATACCGGTTGTCGAGTGGTGTTTATTTTGTGAAGATGACTGCCGGCAGATACTCTGCAACGCAGAAAGTCGTGTTCATGAAATGATTCTTGTAGTAGGGGAGGCCCTCCGCGGCCTCCCGAATCTTGTATCTTGATTTGTCGTTGCGAGGAATGAAACGTAGGAACGTGCGTAGCACTTCCGAAGTGGAATGACGAAGCAATCTCCTCTTTATCAGATTGTGCATCTTGATCACATAGAGGCGAATGCGATTGCCTTCAGCGAGCACTTTGTGGTTCGCCCCTACGATCGCAGGCTCGAAGGTCTGCGCCACCAACAGGATAGGAATGGGTGAGAGATATAATTGGTGGTGAAAATGAAGGACACGGGCGGTTCGCGAACCGCCCCTACCATCAAAAAAAAGTGTCGGAATAAATTCCGACATACAGAAGTCGATGAACTGAAGAAATCGACGGAGGGTACCGGTATGAGAAGGTTACTCGTAACAATCTTGATGGGAATAATTGCCACTGCAGTATTGGCAATCCGAACTGTCGAAACGGTCAATCCCGCACTTCCGGCAGCGCCGCAGATGATCGATGAAGCACGCACTCCGTCGCAGCCGATGCCCGCGGAACCGGCAGTGGGACCGATCCGCGCTACGGATGAATTGAATGAGACCTGGCAAATCGGTGCGACCTATACCGATTTCTTTTCTCATGGTTCGCATAATCGGTTTCTGCAGCGAGACAGTGCCGGTGGTCTTCATGCGAGTTGGATGAATCATCGGAATCCGCTAGGTAATCGCATTGTGAATTATTGCTACCGCGCTCCGAATGGTAGTTGGTCGACTCCCACGCAGGTGTTTGACAATGGAGCCGGATACAATCAGCAGGAAATTCTCTCCGATGGCAAAGCTGTTCTTAGCGCACATCAGTCGGTACCTGCAGTTTCGCCAATATCAGGATATGCCTCGTTGATTGCGATCGATACCGGCTATCAACAATCTCGCTTCCGGTACGAAATACTCCCGACACCTGAGCATGAATGGGCAGATACCTTTTACAATCCTTGTCTGGTCGTCGACCGCAACGATGTCGTGCATGTCATGGCGCGACGCTTCTACAATAGTTCCAATGAATCCAGTTACCGCTTTTATTATACCAGAAGCGATACGATGCAGCGTAATTTTACTCCATTCACACATGCGATCCGTACTTATTATCCCGCAGTAGCGCTGGCATCATCGCGAACCTCGAATAAAGTCGCTGTCGCCTGGGCACAGACCGCGATTCCCAATGGGTATGCCGATCAACCCGGATGGCGGGGATTTCTAGTACAAGATTACAATAACGATCTCTGGATCGCGCAATCTACCGATGGCGGTACGACCTGGAATTTCGACGATACACTTCACAACAACATCACAAAATTCCGAATCTGGGATCAGGAGAAATTTGCGTTATCGCATAACCACGATACCCTTTGGGCAGCGGGTGACACCTTCCGGTTTATCAATACCAGCGCAATGTTGTACGACAATAACGACAATCTGCATATTGTCTTCAATATCTGCCAGTTGTATGAGGATTATACAGTCAATATTAATGTCAATCCACGTATCCCAGCAGTCAAACGTACTGGTTTTACGCCAACGTTACTGTATCACTGGACGGATGCGAATCCCGATACCTTTACGGTCGTCGCCGATGGCTGGTGGTGGCCGACAGCACGGGACGATCGCCAACCGCCACGGTGGCGTCAGGAAACCCGGACAACGATCGACCGGATGAGTTTATCGATTGCGTCGAACAATGAATTGTATTGCGCCTACACGATGTATGGAAATCCGATCAATCATATCGACACCAGTGCTAACGGGTATGCGTGCGGGAATGTCTGGGTGACTCACTCGAATGATAATGGTGCAACATGGTATCGACCGACGCCGATTACCGATACCACCAATAATGCTGGCGCGATTTCTGGAAATGCGCACAGCCGGATCTGGCCATCGATGCCGGAAACCATCGACAACGATTCGCTATACATCATGTATTTCGACGATCGCTCCGGTGGTTCGGCTTGGGTCGATGGAAACACTACCCCTTCACCACTTCAAAATGACTGGACTTTGAATCAAGTGTATGTACAATCTGTTGCCAGAAGCGCAATTCACAGCGATTCCACCTTGCAGTATCCCGAGTATCCGTCCTTGAAGATACATTATGAATATGATGTCAATACCCCTGTCGTTTGGATGACCAATCCGTTATTCGATGAAGTATTAAGTAATCCATTCTGGGTACAGTGGGGTTACGATCATCTCAGCGATACTAATCATCTTGCGATCGATATCTGCGTCAATTATCCGGATATCTTATGGCGTAGAATCGCTACACCACTTATCTCGGCTGGTTCTAGCCTGTGTAATATTCCTGAAGAATTAATCGGACAGACGCTGCGACTCCGGATATCGGTATTGACCAATCCGGATATATTTGAAATCACGCCTTACAATCATCTGGTCGGTTTGGTGAAGGTGGAGGAGCAGAACACCAATCTTCCACACGAATATGCGATGTATTCTGCCGCTCCGAATCCCTTCAACCCTACTACAACGATCCAGTTCGCGCTTCCACAGCGCGAGCGGGTGACGCTGAAGGTATACGATATTGCCGGGCGGGAGATTGCGACGCTGGCAGATGATGTCTACAATGCCGGTGAGCAGCGTATTACTTGGCGTCCGGAGCGACTATCGAGCGGCGTCTATTTTGTGAAGATGACTGCCGGTAGATACACTGCGACTCAGAAAGTTGTGTTCCTGAAATAGACGGGTGTTTCAATATCTTACACGGCGCAGGTGAAAATTCGTCTGCGCCGATACTTTTTTCTTGAGTTTTGGTTTCCAACGAATTATAATGAAACAATCGGGAATGCTGGTTAACAGATCGGCACTGCTGCCCAACTCCGATCGGGCATCATGTAGTCTTTTTCTTGTTATTTCAGATTGAAAAGAGAAAAGGATCAACAAAAGATAAAAAAAAGCGCCGATTCGGAGATCGGCAGTACTGCCCACAAGACACAGATGGAGTCGGAATTCATTCCGAGATACGATATTCAGCAGATGACCGTGGAGGGGTAATGAAATTTGGAATTCTGATAGTAGTACTCTTGACGATTGGGATCCTGGTATTTCCAGCGATTGCATTGCGTCCGTTGAAATCCGACAATGTCCGACTGCTGGCGCGACCGGATTACGAACCGGCAATTCCGACCAATTTACCTGAAACCACGCCGACTGTGGTCGGTCCGGTGCGTTCGACCGATGAATTGAATACCGCATGGGTAGTCGGTTCGACGTGGCTCGACTGGTTCAGCCGTGGTGCCCACAATCGCTATCTCGAACGCGACACACTCGGCGGAATGCATGTCACTTGGATGAATGCGCGTGCTTCGGGAAATGGCGATCGAGTGATCTCCTACAATTACCGCGAACCGAATGGCGGCTGGTCGACCCCATCGGTAGTGTTCAACGGTACCGGTTCAGGTTTCCCCTCGATCGATCTGCTTCCCGACGGACGAGCAGTGGTTGCGGCGCACCATCCGGTGGAAGCACCGGTATCGACGCCGACGTTGATCGGTGTCGACGACGACTATCAACTCAGTGCCTTCCGGCGTGTAACGGTACCGAATCCCGAAGCGCTCCCGAACGACTCGATCAACTGGCCGATGATGACGATCGACCATCAAAACCGTGCGCATCTCATCGGTCGAAATCGCGACGGCGGGCGTTCACTCGGATACTTCCGGCTGTTCTATGCCCGTTCCGACACCGGTGTCCACAATTCGCAGGCGTGGTCGTATGCGTTCCGCTCGTTCGAACACTCCTATGCTCTCGCATCTTCGCGCATATCGGATAAAGTGGCGATTGCGTGGCCGTCGACGATGATTCCGAATGCGTACGTCGATCAAGCGGGATGGCGCAATTTCCAAATCACCGAATATTGCAACGACCTCTGGATTGCACGTTCGACCAATGGCGGCTCGACATGGAATTTCGACGATTCGACCAACAACATTACCCGCTTCCGCGGATGGAGCTGGGATCGCTTCAATCTCGACGACGACACGCTGGCGGCTGCCGGCGACACGTTCCGGTTCATGAACGATGCCGCGATGGTGTATGACAATCAGGATCATTTGCACATCGTCTTTAACTGCATTCGCGTGATCGAGGATATGACGATCGACACGACGCAGCGACCGCGTACACCGCCGATCAGTCGCGGTAACTATTTCCCGACGCTTTATTACCACTGGACCGATGCGCATCCCGACACCTTCTCGGTGGTTGCCGACGGTTGGTGGTTTGCGGCACCGAATTATTACAATCAATATTATCGCACGACGATCGATCGAACCTCGCTCTCGATTTCCACCGACGACAAATTGTATTGCGCATTCACGCGGTATGCCGAAGACGATACCAGTGCCAATGGCTACCCCTGCGGGAATGTCTGGGTGACCGTTTCTACCGATACCGGTATGACGTGGTATTATCCGACGCCGATTACCGATACCACACCGAATGCCGGTGCCGCATCGGGCAGTGCGCACAGCCGAATCTGGCCGACATTGCCGGAAGTGACCAACAACGATTCGCTGTATGTGATGTATTTCGACGATCGTTCCGGTGGTTCGACCTGGATCGATGGACCGCTCTCCGGTTCCAACTGTGCCAATGATTGGACGCTGAATCAGGTGTATGTACAGAGCTTCCCACGGAATCAGATTCGGATGGATTCGACTTTAACCTATCCCGATTATCCACCATTGAAGGTGCAGGGTTTCAATGTCGGAGTGAAAGAACCGATCAAACCGGTACTTCCCTACGACTATGCGCTGTCGACCTATCCGAATCCGTTCAATCCGGTAACGACGGTGCGGTTTACGATACCGCGTTCGGGCAGAGTGACGGTGAAGGTGTACGACCTCGCCGGTCGCGAAGTGACGACGTTAGCGGACAAAGTCTATCCGGCAGGCTCACAGCGGGTGATTTGGCAACCGTACCGATTGTCGAGCGGCGTCTATTTCGTGAAGATGATTGCCGGTAATTATTCCGCGACGCAGAAAATAATATTTATGAAGTGATTTCAAGTAGGGGCGGACCCCCGTGTCCGCCCGTATATTTTTATCCTGTATCATGTTTTGTCGTTGCGAACGTAGCGCGTTTGTCGCGCGAAGTGTGGCAACCTACTCTTTTTATTTTATCGTTTTTTTCGGACACAAGAGGTGGTCAGAACAAGTTCTGACCTACAACAATACGATTGCCACCATCTTTTCCCCATTAAACATCACCCGATCATCTATTCTTTGCGGCAGGCGCTGCCTGCCGCTTTGGGCGAATGCGATTCGCCCCTACCATCACCACACTGATCTATCGATTCGGTCTTCATTCCGCAATTCATGAATTAAAACAGAAACAGATACCGAAAAAGAAAGCGGACGAATGTCCGCCGCTACCAAAACCGACGCGGGAGGAGAACTTCCGGCGGTATCACCACGAAACCGATCTACCGTGACATAACTTCCGATAAAATCAATTTTCATAAATCACTTTCCGAGGAACTGCAGATCTCCGATGGCGGTTGTATATTACAGGGATCGAGCAAGCCGGGTGAACCAGCGGAATAGGTCTGCAACTTGCCCGATCCGATACTCCACGTAGATCTAGTGGGTATCCGTACTATTCTCAGATTTTATTTCAGGAGGCATCGTGCCGATCAGTCTGTCCGAACTGTCGTTTGTCGGTCAACTTACCTTGTTGCTACTGCTCTTGCTATCTATTCTCTCGTGGGGTTTGATTATCGACCGGTATCTCCGGTTCGTGAAATCGAAAAAAGGATTTCCCCAGTTGATTGCGCGCATCTCGAATATTGCGCAGTGGAGCGAGTGGTCGAGTCAAAGTCGAATGTTCGATAAATTGCCGTCCGCACGTACCGTCCGTCAAGTTGCACAGCGTGCGGAGCGGGAGACCGATCCAGCCGCACTGGAGCGATATGCGCGGATCGTCGGTGAAGCGGAGCTGGGTCAAATAGAACGCGGGTTGCCGATTCTGGCAACGATCGGATCGACCTCGCCATTTATCGGACTCTTCGGTACGGTATGGGGTATCATCGATGCATTTATCGGGATCGGTCGCTACGGCTCGCCAAACCTTGCAGTGGTCGCACCCGGAATCGCGGAAGCCTTGATCTGTACTGCCGCCGGTCTGGTGGTCGCAGTGCCGGCAGTGGTCGGATACAACTACTTTGTGGCGCGAGTGCGGGATGAGGCGCGGCGAATCGAACAAGCCGCCGATTTCATTCTGGTATTCCATAATCGGGCAGTGACCGGAGGTCGATGATGAAATTGGGCGAACACGGTCGTCAGATGTCCGAGATCAACGTCACACCGCTAGTAGACGTGATGCTCGTACTGCTGGTGATCTTCATCATTACCGCGCCGTTGCTGCGGAGCGGGGTGGATGTCTCGCTGCCGAAATCGACTTCGTTGCCGACAATCACCCGCGAAGGAATCGATGTCACGGTCAAAGCGAATGGCGGGATCTTCATCGATCGGCTGCCGGTACGGCGCGAGAATTTGATTGAAGCATTCAAGCAGATCACCTCGAGTAAACCGAATACACCGGTTTATCTGCGGGGCGATGCCGGGATTGCTTATGGCGATATTTTGCAGATAGTCGATTTATTGAAGGAAGCAGGCGTCGTCGATTTGGGATTGGTAACAGAATCGATGCCGGAGAAAAAGAAACGGTGAAACTCTCGTTCGTCATTTCGGCAGGTATTCATGCCATCGTTGCCGGAGCGTTCATCATTTCCTCGTGGAATGCGACGTTCTCGCGGCAGACGGGTATGGTTCGTCCCGGCTATCGGCAGGTGTCGCTGGTTTCCGGCGGTGCACCCGGTCGGCAACGACAGTTGATTCCGAAAAAGGAAAGTGCTCCGAAATCCGAAAAAAGTGTGCCGGATGAGAAAGTCGAGAAGAGCAGCAGTCTCGAAACCACCAATACCGGAACGGGCAAAGGGGAAGTGAAACACGGTGGAATATCGACTGGTATCGCGACCGATGGTGCGTTTCCGCACGGTTATTATCTGGAATTAGTTGAGAAAAAAATCGAGGCGATGTTTGTTCCACCGACGAAAGCACCCGGATTGGAAACCGATATTCATTTCTCGATCGATCGCACCGGTCGTGCCACCAATTTGAAAGTCCAAAAGCAGTCGGGGAATGCGCTATTCGATCAAGCGGGGATGCGCGCAATTCTTTCGGCGAACCCGCTGCCACCGCTGCCTGCCGATTTCGGCGCATCGTCGCTCGGGATCCTATATATTTTTAAGGCGGAATAAATTTCTGTCAGAATGCAGGACACGCGGATGTGAAATCTGATGCGGAAATCTGAGATACAATATCTCTTTACACTTCCCACTGCCGCGTTGAAACCGCCGGTTTCTTTTCCTCCGGATCCTGTTCGGATAGTTCCGCCCATTCGTCGCGACCGCGAACAAATCCAACGACCGTCGTTACTAGAAAAACCATGGCAACCACCTGCACGATATAACTCGGAATCAGTAAATACTGTTCGAATTTTGCCAGTGCCAGTTGAACCGGAATGAACAATATTGTAATCACAATCCCGGCGAGAATGCGGTATAGCAAAAGTACCTGAAATCGCTGCAACAACCACTTCGGCATATTCCAGATTTCCTTCAACAGCACGCCGATCGGTTCGTGGGTGACTGCCATTCCCGCCATAAAGTAATCGAAGCGCGCAACCCAGGCGTAAAGCAGGTAAATCATTACCGCCAACACCACCATCAACCAGAGAATGAACATCGCGCCACTCAGTAACATCAGTGCGAGCAGCGGCGTCGTTGCAACGATCGCACCGATAAATACAACCGTCTGAAACAGAAATGCGAACAAGATTCGCGGTACTGACGCCAATCCGGCAAGATATTCTTCGATCCCGAACGAGCGTTCTAACCGCATTCGATCCGCCCACCGAAAGGCAATCGCATACGCAATCAGCGTTGCCATCAGCGAGATGACAAAAAACAGCGACAGATCGCCAAGATGTTCGCTCCATTTCGACCAATCGGGCATTCCGTTTGCCCCGACTTCGAACATCTTCTTGAAATCGATTTTCGGCAGCAGAAGCGAGGGTAGCAGCGGAAAGATAGAAGCGATGCAAATATGAATCGGCGCATGCAGAAAACCGGTGAAGGTATCGCGGATCGTCTTATTGACCCACGGCTGCAATGGTTCAGGGGCGAGCCGTTTCATTTCCGGCACCCCAATCGAGGGTGGTGTCGGGATATTGCTGTACGGTGTTTCACTGCCGTGTTCCGGGATCGGTCCGGTCGGAATTTCATCCTGATTCATGGATTACCCTTTTTGCCACATCGAGAAACTGGTGTCGCCGTATTTTCGACGGTCGATGAGTTGAAATCCGTCCGGATCGGTAGGCGACATCCGGGTCGGGTGTTCAAGAATTGCGATGCCGCCAGTTGCCAGCCATGGACTCTCTTCAATTGCGCCGAGCAGGACCGGTAATTGCAAAGTAGTCCACGGTGGATCGAGAAACCAGAGATCGACTGGTCCCGTCGGTGCAGGTCGTTTCGACAATTTGTACAAATCGCCTTGCATCGTGATCGCGTTATGTTGCTCGGCATCGCGCCAGTGGTCGCGCTCGATATGCGTGAAGCCGGTGCGGGAGAGATTCTCGTGGATCGTGGTGATTGCATGATGCGAGATCTCGATAAACAACACGGATGCGGCGCCGCGCGAGAGCGCTTCGATTCCGACACTGCCGCCGCCGGCAAAGGCATCGCAGAAAATCGCGCCGGGAATATCGGCTGTCAGGATCGAGAAGAGTGCTTCACGGGCACGGCTGGAAGTCGGACGACTTTTCGGGGCATTCACCAGATGGCGACCTTTGCCAAATCCTCCGGTAATTCGCGACATCGGTTCCTCGGAATAGTTCGATTGATATCAATTACCGGTAATATAATCAGGAAAGGAAACCACAATGAAATATTGTAGTACAATCTCGTCGATTGATTGTGACTTGAGAATTCGGTCAGCGGTATGATGATGGGCGGGTTTTTAGCCCGCCCACCGATAGTCGTATAGTATTCCCCGGCTCAAGCAGCCATCAATTTGCCGCCGTCACCCGATATACTTTTTGGATACCGGAAGTGGCATTCAAATCGGTGTAGCTGTTGATTCCCGTCGATGCAATCAAAGTCCAGGGACCCGTCTGATCCGGTGCCGAATAAACCCGATACGACGACGCGCCAGTTACTGCCGACCAAGACAATACGGCATCGCCATTGATCGTTTCGGTAAGTGTGATTGCCAGATCGTTCGGATCCGGAATCGGTAAACCGGTACCGGTTAGATTCAAAGTATAGGGGCTACCAGAACCATTATGCGAAAAGCTGAATATACCGACACAATTATCGGCGACAGTCGGTGAAAATGTCAATGTCACATCGTGATGATCGCCCGGCGTAATGGAACTGGCAAGGGTTGAACACGAGAAATTGCCGGTTGTCGAAGCGCTGGAAAGTGTCAATACCGCCATGCCGGTATTGGTGATGCGGATCGTGTGAGTCAGCGACGTGCCAACGATTGTCGAACCGAAATTTAACGGCGAAACGATTGGACCGCCGTCCACCTCGGTAATAAGCGGGATCAGAGGTGGAATTCCCAATCCGGTACCGGATAGATTGATCGTGTATGGATTAGGAATATTGGATCCATTGTGAGAAAAACTGTAGGTTCCTGTCCGGGTACCAATCGCAGTGGGCGTGAAGGTGAGGGTATCATCGCGGTATCCGTATCCCATACTTCCGATGAATGGACCGTGAACCGATGAAATCGAAAAATCGCCTGAGATCGAATAATCGAACAGTTGTGCTGGCAGAAATCCATTGTAAGTGATTCGAATTACATGTGTCACGGGAGTACCCAGAATCGACGACCCGAAATTCAAAGGATTTGCAAGGGTGGTGCCATTCACTTCAGTGATATGGATGGATGGTCGGGTTTCGATAAATCTATTCCAAATGGGATTCGCAGATGTCGGATTCACTTGAATATCGTACAGCGAGCTGTCGGTAGTCGGGACAACAAAGGGACCACCGTCTGCGTAATATCTTCCGGCTGGAAACGGATACGCAGTATTGTAGTCGACATCCGCCCAGACCCGGATGTAAAATCGGGTTCCGGCATTCAACGATGTTGCTGTTTGGGTATTGATCGGAGTCGCAGTTTCGCCGGTCAAGTACAATGCAAACATCCCGTCCATATCGCCAACCCCTTCACCGATCGCAAATTGACAGCTTAGTATATCCCCTTCACCCGGCATACCGAGTGATGTGCCAGTCAATATCGGCGTGTGGAGCGGACCGTTGGTTGTGGCAGGACGAATAATTTGGATCAGCTTGCCACATGGAACCGGGCTGCCGTTGTACATGATCGGGTAAAATGTTTCAAAATTGATATCGGTCGTGATAAAGTCGAAACCGATCGGATTGGCGATCACCGATCCGGCTAACAAACAGAGGAGAAGCATACTGCCAAGCGTCTTAATCATCGTTCCTCCCGCAAAATGAATATCGAGTCGATAGGGAATGCATTCGTGATAGAAATCGAAGTCTTGTGAAGATAAATTTAATGCGATTGCACAGCTAACAAAAGAAATATTTTAAGAAATTGAATTTTTCGTAAATATCGAATAAAACTAAAATCCAGTCAGTTTAGTACTCAATTCCGACTTTTTTTCTTTTCTCTTTTGGTAGCGGCGGACTTTAGTCCGTTTTTTTTTTCAATATCTGTTTTCTTTGTTGCCGCAGGTTTTAGACAGCGTTCTTGAATCTTTTATTGTCTTTTCCCAACACTACCACCCAATACCCAACCCCCATTTTGTTGGTGGCGCAGACCTCCGAGCCTGCGATCCTCTTGTGTCCGGAAAATTCCCCTTAAAATCGCACACCCTCAAATTCAAATTCATCGCATCTTCTTCTGTCATTGCGCGCGATGTGTGGCAATCTACTCTTGTAAATGAAAAACCCGAGGAGATTACTTTCGGTGAGCCCTTCGGGGTTGCCACATGCGCCGAATGGCGCATTCGCAATGACAAAAAAAAGATGCGGGCGGGCATGGGAGCCCGCCTCTACTGTAAAAATCGTACGATCGTATTGCTGTAGGTCGGAATTTATTCCGACTCCTCTTGTGTCCAAAATTGATCGGGTGGGCTCGAGGACAAAGGATACAAGAAAGAAAAACGCAGTCTGAAGCCTGCGGCTACTAAAAGATAGGTCATGGGTTGTAGGTGGTGGGGATTGGGGAAAGATGTAAAGAGTGGGTTGCCACATGCGCCGAACGGCGCATTCGCAACGACAAAAAAAAGATGCGGGCGGGCATGGGAGCCCGCCCCTACTGGAAAAATCGTACGATCGTATTGCTGTAGGTCGGAATTTATTCCGACTCCTCTTGTGTCCAAAATTCATCGGGCAGGCTCGAGGATAAAGGATACAAGAAAGAAAAACGCAGGCTGAAGCCTGCGGCTACTAAAAGATAGGTCATGGGTGGTAGGTGGTGGGGATTGGGGAAAGATGTAAAGAGTTGGTTGCCACATGCGCCGAACGGCGCATTCGCAACGACAAAAAAAAAGATGCGGGCGGGCATGGGAGCCCGCCCCTACTGGAAAAATCGTACGATCGTATTGCTGTAGGTCGGAATTTATTCCGACTCCTCTTGTGTCCAAAATTCATCGGGCGGGTGCGAGGATAAAGGATACAAGAAAGAAAAACGCAGGCTGAAGCCTGCGGCTACAAAGAAAACAGAAAGCGGACTAAAGTCCGCCGCTACCAAAAAAGGATGAACAGAAAAAAAGAGTGGGTTGCCACATGCGCCGGACGGCGCATTCGCAACGACAAAAAAAAGATGCGGGCGGGTATGGGAGCCCGCCCCTACTGGAAAAATTGTTCGATCGTATTGCTGTAGGTCAGAACTTGTTCTGACCACCTCTTGTGTCCAAAATTCATCGGGCAGGCGTGGAGGGTTGCCCATTCTACAGGATACAAAATTCAAGAATATAAAACGCAGGCTGAAGCCTGCGGCTACAAAGAAAACAGAAAGCGGACTAAAGTCCGCCGCTACCAAAAAAGGATGAACAGAAAAAAAGAGTAGGTTGCCACATGCGCCGAACGGCGCATTCGCAACGACAAAAAAAAAAGATGCGGGCGGGCATGGGAGTCCGCCCCTACTGGAAAAATCGTACGATCGTATTGCTGTAGGTCAGAACTTGTTCTGACCACCTCTTGTGTCCAAAATTGATCGGGTGGGCTCGAGGACAAAGGATACAAGAAAGAAAAACGCAGGCTGAAGCCTGCGGCTACAAAAAGATAGGTCATGGGTGGTAGGTGGTGGGGATTGGGGAAAGATGTAAAGAGTTGGTTGCCACATGCGCCGAACGGCGCATTCGCAACGACAAAAAAAAGATGCGGGCGGACACGGTGGTCCGCCCCTACTGTAAAAATCGTACGATCGTATTGCTGTAGGTCGGAATTTATTCCGACTCCTCTTGTGTCCAAAATTCATCGGGTAGGCGTGGAGGGTTGCCCATTCTACAGGATACAAAATTCAAGAATATAAAACGCAGGCTAAAGCCTGCGGCTACAAAGAAAACAGAAAGCGGACTAAAGTCCGCCGCTACCAAAAAAGGATGAACAGAAAAAAAGAGTAGGTTGCCACATGCGCCGAACGGCGCATTCGCATCGACAAAAAAAAGATGCGGGCGGACACGGTGGTCCGCCCCTACTTCATGATGTGAACTACTTTAATAGCACCACTCATCATCTATTCTTTGCGTCAGGCGCTGCCTGCCGCTTCGGGCGTATGCGATACGCCCCTACAGTAAAAAAAGATACCGATTCGGAGATCGGCACTACTTCAAGAGAACGATCTTTTGGGTCTGGGTGAAATTGCCGGCGGTGAGACGCACGAGATAGGTGCCGGTGGCAAGACTCTTGCCATCGAATGTAAATGAATACTCGCCGGGATCCTGCTCGAAATTGACCAGTTTCGCAACCTCTTTGCCGGTCACATCGAATACGCGCAGATCGACCTTCCCGCTCTTCGCAATCGCATAGCGGATGGATGTCGTCGCATTGAACGGATTGGGGTAATTAGGTTTTAACGTGAAAGTGGTGGGAACGGATTCGCCGACACGATCAACGACACCGAGTGCCTGCGAACAGTCGAAGATATCTAAATATTGCGACGGTGAACCATCATGCCAAGTTGTGACATATGCGATATTGCCGACAGCAGTAACACCACAACTATATCGAAAGTTGTAGAAACCTACGCGATAAGGTCGTTCCGGATTGCTGACGTTTATCACTTGAAGACCATTTGTGACATCAGCAATAAATAGTAAATTGCCTGACATCGCGATGTTCCAATAACTATTATTTGGTATCGTAAAAAATACCACTTGGGTAGGCGCGGCTGGATTGGAGACATCGATAATCCTCAATCCGTCACCACAATTAGCCACATAAGCATAATTGCCAACAACCGAAAGATTTCTCGCAGCCGATAGAGTAGCATAGGATCCTACTTCGGTAGGTGCTTCAGGATTACTGATATCGATGATCCGTAAACCGGAAAGCCAATCGGCGATATAGGCATAATTACCGGAGATGACCACGTCGCATGCTTCACCGGGTGTATCGTAAAATCCCACCGGTTGTGGTTCTGCCGGATTGCTGATATTGATGATACGGAAACCGGAATAATAATCTGCGACATATGCGTACTCGCCATTGATTGCTACATCCTCCGCACCTGATGGAGTACTATAGAATCCGACTTCGGTAGGTGCTTCTAGATTGCTAATGTCGATTATCCGTAGACCTGAAGTAAAATCGGCCACATAAGCATAATTGCCGGACAAGGCAACTCCCATCGCTCTTGCTGGTAACCGGATATTGCTAATTTGAATTGGATTGGATGGATCGGCGATTCCAACGATGGACAGTCCCGAATCGGTCGCAACATAAGCATAATTCCCTCGGACGGTCACTGCCCAGGGGTTGGGCAACGCGATCCGACCAAGGCGGCGTACATTCAAACTATCCTGTGCCGACGAGACCTGCAAATTGAGGAGAAATAGGATCAAAACGAATAGAGACGGGATAAATCGAAGTTGCGTCATCGGGTGTTCCCTTTCCCATGGTGGCAGTGCAGTTAGAAGATCCATTCGTATCACTATTGTAACATACAACCGTTGATTTTTGATTGCAACCAAAATTTGAATAAATTGAAATATGTCGTTCAGTCGTAGTAGTTGCGCAGAATTGGTGCAGTGATTATCCTGATATCAGATCGTGGTTCACTTCATTTCCTCAAGAATTGGTCGCAGTTGTATTCGAGGAACCGGCAATGATAGAAAAAATCGATCACACCCTCGCCTTCGATTCCGAGAACCCGGAAACCGTTTCGCTGCTTGACGATACGTCGATCTGGTCGGCGCCGTTCGGTCAGGTATTGCTTGATACCGTCAAATTGACTCGCGACTGTACCGCCCTCGATATCGGTTGCGGGTTGGGGTATCCGCTGATCGAACTAGCAATGCGACTGGGTTCGACGGCGAATGTATACGGTATCGATCCGTGGAGTGCGGCGGTGGAACGCGCCCGCTGGAAAGTGAAACTGCTCGGATTGAAGAATATCGAAATTATCGAAGGGGTGGCAGAAAACCTGCCGTTCCCCGAAGAGATCTTCGACCTGATTGTATCGAATAACGGCTTGAACAATGTCCGCGATTTCACTCAGGTGCTGATTGAATGCCGCCGTGTGGCAAAAACGAATTGCCAACTCGTATTCACGATGAATACCGAAGAGACGATGTCGGAATTCTACGATATTTTACGCGAGGTATTGCTGGAGTACCAGCTTGCCGATTTGATCGAATTGGTGAAGCATCATATCCACGAGAAGCGGCGACCGGTGCCGGAAGTCGATCGATTGTTAGAAAAGAATGGCTTCCGGATTCGACAGAAGACAATGAAGAAATTCTATCTCCGGTATGTCGACGGAACCACGATGTTGAATCATTTCTTCATTCGCTTGGCATTTCTCGAAAGTTGGAAACAAATCCTACCCGAAACGTTGCGAACCGAGCTGTTCCGCGAATTGGAACATCGATTGAATCATGCCGCCGAACGGCAAGGCGAATTCCGATTGACCATTCCCTATATTACCTACGATTGCCGGTGCATGAAATAGAGGATTCGAGAGGGAACACTGATTTTGTTAAAGTTATTTTTACAGCTTTAGTAGGGGCGGGTCCCCGCGCCCGCCCGTTCTTTTTTTGTCGTTTGCAGCCGCAGGCTTTAGACTGCGTATCTTCATTTGTTTTCATCTTTTTGATTCGATTCGGTATTCAATTACGGATATCAAAGAAGAAGGATCAACTGAAGCAAAGAGTGGGTTGCCACATGCGCCGAATGGCGCTTTCGCAACGACAGATCAAGATACCAGATTAATAACGCCCAATCGGAGTTGGGCACTACTACAGAATTCAAGAATGGGAGTATGCCATACGCCCCTATTGTGGCTTATGAATAGACACGGGCGGTTCGCGAACCGCCCCTACCAAAGATGTAAAGATAAATAGTATATGCCGCATATCTGCTCCAAATCATGTAATGGGAAACAATGAATCTGAACGTCGATAATTTTCACGATATCTATGCCGAGACCGGACGATTCTATCGCAAAGGGTGGTTGCCGATCGTCATTTTCAGTCTGCTCTCGATCCCCGGTTGGATCGGGATGGGGATGATCAAGACACCGGATTTCCGGCTGATACTGATCGATTCCACAGCATTTCAATGGCAATGGTTTTGGCACGGTCTAAAACTGTCGCTCGCCGGATTTGTGATCGCCGCCGTTTCACTCGCACCTGCGACTTTCTGGTTGTTGCGCATCTATCGCGGCACGCAACACACTATCACCGCTCGCGATATCATCATCGGAACCATTATTCCCGGATTGCTCGATTTCGCACTCGGAATCACTGTTACAATGATGGTATTGAGTGGGAGTTTGATGCTGCTGGTCGAATATGTTCAAGTTGCGGAATCGATGTCGGTAGCGCTGCGGGTTACGAGTCTGGTGTTAATGATGGGATTGGTTACGAGCATTTTCGGAATCGTCATTGGTGTGATTTATCCGCGCTTCCGCTGGCTGGCAGTGGCATCGCTATCGGGCGACTGTACGCTGAAAGACCGGATTAAATTTCTGCGGCATATTCCCAAAGAGATGAAACGGATCCTCTGGCGCATCACCACTCTGGAACAAGTTGCAGCATTTGTGTTAACGATCGTCGGTGCCTCGATCGCCTCGCGATTCATCAATTTCGCAGATTATCAGACCGATCCGATGCTCGATCAGTCGCTGCAATTTTATCGCATGGCGGGGATGTTGAGCCGGCAATCGGGACCGATGATTGCCTTTCTCAACGGACTTGGTTGGATTGCGATCTGGGGCTGTCTACCGATGTGGATTATTGCTTACGAAGCGTTGCCAAAACCGGTCTCGGCGGCACGTTTCAATGCCGGCAAGATGATTCCGATTGCCTCGCAAACCGACTGATGATTCCGTTCGACCCCGATTAAATACTCATCCATCGTCAACGGTTTCGGACCGAGACCGTTGCCCCAGTTATCGATGCTGACCAGTAACGCGTAGGGCAATTGCAATTCCGAGGCAATCGTCAACTCCGAGGCACAGGTCATTCCGACAAAATGCGCATAATCCGATAGCCAACCGATTTCGGCACGGGTTTCGAAACGCGGACCGCGGGTCTGCGCATAGACGCCACCGTCGATAAATTCGATGTCGGCAAAAGCCAATTCGGTGATGATGATTCGGCGCAGGCGGCTGTCGAATTCCGGTACGACATGGATGCGATCTTCGTCGCTGCTGATGGTTTCGACGTGGAACGGCGAAAAAATATCGTCGGGAAGCGCGAGCGATCCGGGAGGGGCATCGAGGTCAAGCGAGCCGACCGATCCAGTCGAGAAAACGAACGAACCGAGCGATTTTGCCGCCCAGAGATTGGCACGATGATTGATCAGATGGGGAGGTGTGCGATTGCTCCAGCCGTGGCGGAGGATGACCAGACACGATTCCGAGCGATACCCTTCCACTTTCCCGTAGGGGGTGTCGTGGGTGATGCGTTCGATGATCGGAATATTGCGATCCAATTGAATGGAACCGGTAATCAGAACAGGGAGGGCATCTTTGTTCGCTTCGGGTTTATTCTTCATGCTCATTCTCGACGGCTTGTTTATTCTCGTTGATGATCTTGCGCAATTCGCGCCCCAGTTTTTGCAGGATCGCTTCCCAAGTAAAATCCTGTGTTGCACGTTCCCGTGCAGCTTGCCCCATTTTCGCCCGCAACTCTGGTTGCGACCATAGTTGTTTGATCGCGGCAGCAAACGCGGCTGGCGACGGGTCTTCGACGACGATACCGGTTTCGCCGGTGACAACTGCCTCAGGTAGACCACCGTTGTTCGATACTACCGCCGGTTTCCCGCACGCAGCGGCTTCCAGTACCGGTAATCCGAATCCTTCCAGTGCCCCGAAAGTCGTTCCGTTCGATGCCAAGACGACGAATTGTGCCGAGCGATAGACTGAAATCAGTTCTTCGTCGTTGATTTGACCTAACCAGCGAATCCGGTCGAACAGGTGATATTTATCGGCAAGCTGGCGCAGCTTTCGTTCTTCGGGACCACTGCCGACCAGCCATAGTTCCGGTCCAGCGGGAGGTGGTTCGAGATGAGTCATGGCTTCGAGTAACAGTGCTTGCCCTTTGAATGGGAGCCAGCTTCCGACATTCAGGATGCCGGGGGGAACTGATAGTAGTTCGATACGTTCCAAGGCGGATTGATCGGGCTTGCCGACGCTAAAGCGCATCGTATCGACGCCGTTCGCAATGACGATCGAGCGATCGATTAACGGTTCGGGTAGGCGTTGCCGTACCGCATTCGATACCGTGAAGATCCGGGGTGCTGCGAGCAATGGATCGTTCTTCGAAATGGTTTCGTTGCCGTGAAGAATGACTGCGAACGGGATTTTGTGTTCGCGTGCCCAAAACAGCGGTTCGCTGGAAAATGCGTCCAGTTTCGGAACGAGCACCAGATCGGGCGGAGCGTTGCGGAGCACTTCCTGCCATGCCAATTCGCTCCGGTGACGGCGCAACCAGCTAGCGGTGAATTGGGAATCTTCGACGGTGATGACATCGAAACCGGGCGGGATTTCACCCTGTTTGATGACGGAGGATTTGGTCCACAAGGTAATGTCGTAGCGTTGCCGGAGTAGACCGCGGCAGATTTCGAAGGTATAGGCTGCCGTGCCACCGACTTCGGGGGGAAAAGACGACGTTGCGACCAGAATATTCATGCTGCAAGGTAGTTTGTCTATCGTCACTTTTCAACTGGTCGATGGTTCGAAGCGATTTGCTTTCCCGAAACGGTGAGCGTATATTTTCCGCGCGCCGGAATGGTGGAATTGGCAGACGCGCTAGTTTCAGGGACTAGTTCTCTTCGGAGAGTGGGGGTTCAAGTCCCCCTTCCGGCACCAATTTCATGCGAAACCCGTTCAATCAGAACGGGTTTTCGTAGTTTATCCGATCGATTGATCGAAAATCTACGTGAGATAGCGCGATTCATTGCATTAGATCTATTATATTGAATTGCCACAATAGGGATTATTCGAGATGGAAGAATGGACGGTAAATCGGCTAACATCTGATGAATATGATAGTTGGAACCAATATGTGCGGTCGCATCCCGAAGGTTCCATCAATCACACATCCGATTGGTTGGCGGCATTTGGCAACGATCTATATGTCTACACCCTGCTCGATGAAACGCACCGGATCTGTGGCGGAATCGCGCTGGTAAAAACCAAACGATACGGCATCGGCGGTTTTCACGGATTGCCCTATACGGCGCTGATCGGTCCACTGATCACCCCCTCGACCCGCACGCCGCGCGGAACGGCGCACACCGATGATTTGCAAATGGTACAACGGTTATTGACGAGCTTACCGAAGGTCGGTTCGTACGATTTCACTGTCCCCGGTACAACCGATATGTTGCCGTATATCTGGAATGGCTTTCAGACGGATGTGCGCTATCACTATATCGCCGAAGGTACCTACGACGAATTCATGGGCGGGATGGCGAAGAAGAAAAAACAGAATCTGAAACAGGCATTGCGCGAAGTCGAAGCGGGAAATCTCATCGTTGAACCGGCGACACCGGAAAATATTGTCGAAATGTTGTGCGAAACCCGCGATATGACCGGCTTTAACGTGCCGGTGGAAACGATGCAGAAGGTGTTCCGGTTCCAACCGAAATACGATTGTGTGAAAACCTATGCCGTGCGTGACTCCGAACGGCACCTATTGGCAATGAGCTACGTGCTTTATACCGATACCATTTCCTCGGGTGTCGTCAGTGCCGTCTCGAACAAATACCGGAACAGTAAAAACTTTGCCAATCTAATTGTGTATCATGCGATGATCAAGGATGCACTCGATTCCGGTCGGAAATACAATTTCAGCGGGTCGGTGATGCCGGGCATCGAAGGGTTCTTCCGGTTGCTCGGGGCAACACCGTATCCAGTGTATCGGGTTCAGAAAGCGACCAATCCGATCTGGTTTGCCATGCGCGCCTTTAAGCGTTTCCAAGAGGAGCGGAAGGGGTTTAGGGTGGTGGAATAGGGGGGAAATGGAACTTTTTCAGAAGCTTAATCAAGTTAATATATTGTTGAAATTGTTGTATAGTTAAATACTTTAATCCGTTTAAAAACCATATTTTATTGCAGTTAATTAATTGACAGGAAACTTCTGTTATAGCTCTTAATTAATTATTGCTCCAGTTTTGTCAAATAATACTCTGTGTAGTATTTTGTTATTTGCTAATAAATTATAATCATTGTCACCAGTCAATAAACAACAGTTGTAAACAATTGATGTAGCTGCGATCCAAAGATCGTTTTTTCCCATCTTGCTTCCATTAGATCTAGAAAACGCGTCTATTTCTGAATATTTCTCGTAAATTCCAAGGTTAGAAATATTTATAATATTTAGACTTGAGATCATTTGTTTCAAAATGTTTGATTTATGTTTACCCCAATTTCTATATCGAGAAATCGATAATATTTCACCTATCGATACTTCACAAATCAATGGTCTTGGTATAGCCGTTGTTAATGATAGTTTGCTCTCAATTGATTGAGCAGTCTCACTCCATCGGCAATAATGGACTAGCACCCACGTGTCTAGAATGAAAGTGCTACATGTTGGAGTCATTCAACATCATTCAAAATATCTTCAATTTCTTCATCGGTTTCGGTTCCTGGCCAAGCACCAATAAGAGCATTAAATCCGTCTTGAATTAAATTATATTCTATAGGCAACATAGATGTTGGCGCAAAACATCCTGTAGAAGAATATGTTTGGTAATTTAAGAAACTACCTGAGCTTGTTAATCGGCTATTACTGAATTCGTTCATGTTCCCACCCTTCTTGCAACCTTAAATCAATAACTTGAGGAACGTTAACCTGACCAGAACCGCCAATCAAGCCACTCCTTCGTAACAATCCGTGTGTAAAAAACTTATGTGACCCTGAATATGCACTTTCTATCAAGCATCGAGCAACTGAATAGTTCTTTTCATCAACCTCTCCGAGTTCTATTATCGGGTTAAAAGGTTCTTTTAATTTTAGTTCAAGTTTTATATCGTCATACAAACGTTTAATGATATTATATTCCGAAACACTTGGTTCGACAATTGGAAGACCCAATTCTTGTGCCTCTCTTTTATTGATCGTATAGTCATGACTACCAGATTCGCTACAAAGAAAGGCAATGATTTTTTCCTTTATGCTTTTATCTTTCATATGATGATCGAGCAATTTCCCTGCCAACATTTTTATTTGAGTTCTCGCTCGATACACTTCTCCCAATGCAAGCGGATGAACCATATCAGACAGTTTTAAATAAATTCTTTCTAGTTCATTATCATTTAAACCAAATTCATCTCGTGCTAACTGACCAAAGCTGATAACTGCCTCAACACTTATTGGTACTGTTAGTGGTTGTCCAGGTATCTGATGCGCTGGATTGATCGGATTTAATGGTCCATTTACACTTGGATCTACTGGACCTAATGTAGCTTGTTTCGTCATAACTATCGAGTTAGCACCGATCGCAATGAGAGTTGCAGTGCTATGCGCTTTTCTAGGTATGATGACTTCAAGTTCGTTACAATATTGTCTGATTAAGTTGACGATACTCCATCCTGCTAAAGTGATTCCACCTTCGCTGTACAGATATAAAGAAATTTTATCTGTAGTTTCAAATCGATCAAGATGATCAGCAAAAAAATCAATAACTTCAGGGTGAATTTGAGTCTGGAAATTGGGTGGTCTGTCTCCAGTCACGTAAATTATGACTTTGGATTTACGCGCATCTTCCAATTCTTTGATTATTGGTATTCTGGCTTCGTACACATGATCTCCGATTTTGAAAATTAACAGCTTCTTCTTTAGGAAAATAAAAACACTTTTCTCTTTACAGATCGCTCTTAATTATTATCTCATTTGTATCTATATTTGTTCGAAATCGCGAGGATCGATTGGCAGACAAACGAAATATTGAGCAATTGCGCAATCTGATCTTCGAAGATTTTGTCTAAGATAGTGACCAAGATCAATATCCAATGAAAAGTGACTAGTGAACAAACATCCCCTTAATCTCTACTACATTCCTAACTGGACACAAAAACATATCATATTTCTCTCCCTTCCGCAAGCAAAAATTACCGATGTTCAATTTTCGTACTACTTGTCGTGCTCGTCTTCGGAATGTATGTTTGAAGTATTGCAACAGGGGGGAATCATGATTACACAAACACAACTGGAACAGTGGCTCGTTGCCAATAAATTAATGAATTCGGGCGATGGGGTTTTCACCGATCTGCACACAAAATATGAACTGTTCGCGGATCACTACCGGAAGTACTTAGCGGATAAATCGGGGCAGTGGCATCTATTGGAAGTGACCACTTACGTCGATCTTTTTCGCGAAAGCGACGGTTCGATCTTGGATAAGTGGCATCATGTAATTGGTAAGTCCCTATCGACTATTCCGCAAATATTGGGTTAAATTCTGAAATATTGGGCACTTTTTCGGTAAACACTGGGTGTCCTATCGTTTAAAAGCAGCTATTCGTCCCACCGAAAACCGGACTGGAACGATAGTTATCTGTAAGTTCTCATAAAATTGCTAATTTCCGCTTTCACAACTTGCAAAACCGAAGCAATTCCATGTAAGTTGTTACGATCGATATCGATACCCCAAACCGAGATACGGTCGCTATTCCCATCTATTTTTCAACACGCAATCTGAGCGTGAAAACCATAGAATCGGAACGAACTATTTGAATGTTGAAATCCCCTAACATCGCTAGTACCCGTCCGGCGAAACGTACTGGACTTGAGGAAGTTCAAGTTCCCCGACTCGGCGAGAAACTGATTTCGGAAAATATTGCGACCTCCGAACAAGTTTCTCATGCCCTTGAAATCCAACGCCGGGAAGGACCCAATCGCAGACGACTGGGTGAAATTCTTGCGACGGAAATCGGTTGCGATCGCGACAAGGTATTCCGGTCGATCGCGCAGATTTATGGGTTTACCGAAGTCGATCTAACCACCGAAGCGATCGACGAATATCGCGTGAATTTTATCCGCAGTTATCTCGAAACGATTGGCAAGGAAGCCAGCCAGAGATTGCAGCAGGCACTGTTAATCCCGTTTAAGATCGACTATTCCAAGAATGAAGCAGTCGTTTTTCTGACTGAAGATCCGACCGATCCCGCGTTGAATTTGTTGCTATTCCAATTGAAGGTGACGAAGTACGAATTGGCGTTCGCACCGAAAAAGGAATTGGAACTACTGATCAACAAAGTCGAGACGCCGCAGAACGAATTTCTGGCACTCATCGAGGAAATCGCCGGCGATTACCAACCCCCTCCGCAAGACGAGGAAGGGGAAGAAGAGGTTTCACTCGACCTCGAAATGAACCGTTCGATTTTGACCAATTTGGTCGAAGGGTGCTTGATCGAGGCCGTGCGACAGGGCGCGAGCGATATTCACATCATTCCGCAAATCGGCAATCGCACCGAATTCTGGTTCCGCGTCGACGGTAAATTGCGACTCTGGTATGCCCAGGAGAATTTTAAACCGGAAACGATTTCGGCAGTTGTGAAAGACCGTACCCGCAACGTCGACCGGTTTATTTGGGATGCGTCGCAAGACGGTTTTATTCAACGACCGATCGACAATGCAATTATCCGGTTCCGTGTCAGCATCATGCCGATCGTCTCGCAGGACTTCAAGCGGAAGTACGAATCGATCGTTATTCGTATTCTCGACGACCGGAAAGTGATTACCGACTTATCGAAACTCGGATTCCACGATCAGGCGAAACGCGACTTTTTACGCGCGATCAATCGACCGCAGGGAATGGTCATCCTCACCGGTCCGACCGGTAGCGGTAAATCGACGACCCTGCTCGCAGCGTTGTACCAAGTGATCACTCCGGAAAAATGTATTTTGACGGTGGAAGACCCGGTTGAATACATGATTCGCGGCGCGCGGCAATTGAAACTATCGGCGGCGCTCGACTTTGAAATGGCGATTCGCGGTATCCTCCGACACGACCCCGACATCGTTATGGTCGGTGAAATGCGCGATAAGATGACCGCGGATATCGGTGTGAAACTCGCCAACACCGGTCACTTGACCTTTTCGACGCTGCACACGAACGATGCTCCCAGCGCCGTTTCCCGTATGTACAAAATGGGCGTCGAACCGTTCTTGATCGCTACCGCGATGAACATCATCGTGGCACAACGACTCTTGCGCACACTCTGTAAAAATTGTAAACGACCGACCGACACTTACGATCGAAAAGCGGCTTTGATGCTCGGATTTACCGAAGACGAAGTCGAACATGTGTCGTTCTACGAAGCCGTCGGTTGCGAAATGTGCAACAATGGCTACAAGGGACGAGCAGCAATTCACGAAGCCCTATTCTTCTCGCGCGAAATTCGTCAATTGGTTTTGAGCAGCAAGACCGATATCGATGAAGAAGGGTTGCGTGAAATCGCAGTATCGCAGGGCATGCTTACGTTGCGTGCCAGTGGACGCGAACGAATTAAACAAGGTGTCACGTCGATTGAAGAAGTCGTGGCTACGACCACGGAGGATTAATGGCACGGGAACACGGATACGCTCTAGCACAACTCTCCTCGTTGACGAATCTGCCGACTTTGCCGAGTATCCTGTACGAAATTTTAGGCGCGCTGCAAGATCCCAATGTCGATTTCAGCGCGTTGAAACAGATTGTTTATCGCGATCCGGCACTCGTATCGCGCATTCTTCGCATTGCCAACAGTTCTTATTTCGGTCGTCGCCAACCCACCAGTTCGCTGGAAACTGCGTTTCTTACACTGGGTCTCAACGAAGTAATTGCCATCGTGTCCAGTGTCGGTGTGGTGAATGCATTCGCGCATATCGGTACCCGGTCGTTCGATCGCCGGGTTTTGTGGCGACATAGTTTGATGACCGGTTTGACCGCCCGGCTACTGTGCAAGAAACTCGATTTAGTCCAGCAGACTGCAGGCGAGGAATTTATTGCGGGTCTGCTTCACGATCTCGGACATATCATTATTCTCGAATATTTCCCGGAAGAATTCGGTCACATTGTCGATGCCGTATCGCGGGGCGAATCGCCGAGCGAAATTGAAACTCAGGAACTCGGAAACGATCACTCCGAGATCTCCGGTTACATCGCCGAACGGTGGCGCTTCTCCGCGACGATGATCGAAACGTTGCGGTGGCATCATCATCCCGAAAAAAGTTCGTTCAAACCGGTCTTGACCCGGATCATTCACTTTTCCGATCGGATGTGCAGTTGGCGTCCCGGCGATGAAGCGCCAATCACTCCCGAGGATGTTCTCGAGCATCCGGAACTACTTCGTATCCTACTACCGTCAGCCGACGCACAAATGATTCAACTCTATACTTCGCGATTGAAGAGCTTGCCTGAAGAGTTCAAGAAGTTGGAAGAGTTGTCGGAGGAAATGCTATGACCTCGGACGAACGCCATTCGATACTGGTAGTCGACGACGATGCCGATATCACGAATTACCTTGAAGCAACGCTTCGCGAACTCGATTTCGAAGTCACTGTCGCAAATTCCGGCGAAGAAGCGCTGGTGAAAATCGATCATGACCAATTCGATTTAATCATTACCGATCTGGTGATGCCGGGGATGAGCGGATTTCAATTGATGCTCGAACTGCATTCGCGGCAAGTGCCGATGCCGATCATCGTATTGTCCGGACACGATAGCCGCGATATGATGCGCGAAGCGATGAAGCATGGCGCCTACGACTTTCTTGCAAAACCATTGGCGCTGGAAGAATTGAAGATTACGTTGCGGAACGCCTTCAACAATATTTCCGCAATCAACGAGAAGAAACGCGCCGAAGCCGATCTCGAAAAACTCCGATCGTTTATCGGCGCAATCGAATCGCGCAAATCGCAACCCGATCCCTCGTTGCCCAAGATGTTCCGCGGGTGGCGTCGCGAGGAGTATCAAGCGTTCCGATCGATCGGTCGCGAAGCGGTGATGGCGACTGGCGATGAGATCGTGTGGGATTCGGCAAATACCGCCGGCGTGGTGGTCGTTCTATCGGGGCGATTGTCGGTCGAGCGCGGTGGTTACAATATTATGCATCTGTTTTCCGGTGATGCCTGGGGAAGCGCTGCGTTACTGAACTTTTCCATTCGTCCGGTACGGATCGTGGCAGAAACCGAGACCAAAATTATCCGGTTTCCGTTGCATGAATCGTTGATGTTTTTCCGCCAGCGCGAAGAGCGGTTGTTCAAATTGCTGGTGATCAATGTCGTCTATCAGTTGGGTGAATGGCTGGATGTCGCATTCGATCGCGTGATCAAACACGAGGTCTTTGCCAGTACCAATCCCACCACCACCGGCGACAATTAACGGGGTTTATTAATTTTTCGATCGGAACTATCGGATAGTATCCGGTCGGTCAAGCGGTAAGGAGGAAGTATGATCCAAGCGGGTAGAAACACAATCGTTGCGTTGGCAATATTATTCATGTGCTTGTCGCTCGCTCCGTTTGGAATCGCGCAAACCAAGCCTCGTCCCGAATGGACGGGCGGTGGAACTGGCGACGATAAAATCTCGCTGTCGGAAACTTTGCAACTGGAACAAGCGGTCAAATTGTTGAACGACGTGACTGTCAAGCAGGGCAAGGTGATCATCGACAATTCCGGTGTGGTTAAAAAGATCGGAGTGGAAGTTGTCAATCAACCGTGGCGACGCGCACTTGAATTGATCTGCAAGAAAAACGAACTCGAATTCGAAGAAGGTGCGAACTACATCCGGATCTTCAATCCCTTGCTGAAAGCGGCACAGGGTGGCAAAGACGTCGAAGTAATCGATTTGTCCAACCGCGAAGTGATCATTGAAGCGATCTTTTTCGAAGCGGATCGCAACGCTTTGCGCGAAATCGGGGTCAACTGGAGTTCGATTTACTCCGGTGACGTGAAAGTACAGACCAATCAGGATGCCGCTTCGAATGTCTCCGACAACAATATTTTTACCCTGACGTTTCAACGCACTGTCGACAAAACTTTGTCGATTTCGGGGATTGTCAAGACATTCGAGAACAAGGGTCAGGGTACGATCCTCGCCAATCCGCAGATCCGCGTCCGTGCGGGGAAACAGGGCTATGTGCAGGTCGGTCAGGATTTCTCAATCAAGACCCGCGATTTTGCCGGCAATACGGTTGACAACTTTATTTCCGCCGGTACAATTTTGCAAGTATCGCCGTTGGTAATCGTCGATCACGATGTCACGTTTATTCATTTAAAGATCGATGTCGAACGCTCCACCGGTGAAGTGAGTGCGCTAACAACGACGATCAACAAATCGAAAGCCAGCACATCGTTGCTGATGTTACCGGGCGAAGAATCCGCAATTGGCGGATTGTATACTACCGAAAAAAGCAATACCCGAAAAGGTATTCCGTTCTTGAAAGATCTGCCGTGGTGGGTTTTGGGAATTCGCTATCTCGCAGGCTACGAGCGGGTTTCCTTCACCGATAAAGAGTTGGTGATTTTATTGAAAGTCGATCTTGAACCCGATATAATGACCCGTGTGAAGAATGCGCGCAAGACGGAATCGTTACGCGATTCGCGCATGCATTTTGAGGGACGCCGCGATGACATCATGCGTCAATCGACGGACGAAAAATAAGGTGGCGATTTGCTATTCGTGATCTACCTCACACTCTTATTTATAGAGTATTGATTATTAGGGGTTCATAGATCACATATTATTTGTATGCTCTTTGAGGAAGTTGTTGGAGTCCTATTTGACTTCGAGTACTTTATACCCAGACACTGGAACATAACAGATCTTATCCAGAAAAAAGTTTCGATCCCTGCGCTGCTCACTTAGTTCGCTCATTCGAGAAGAGTTCCGTGCATAACCGGTAGGTTCCGGTATGCCCTAATGTCAAATAAAGGAGATAACGATGGGCCAGCAACAACTATTACTGATCGTCCTCGGCGTTATTATTGTAGGTATCGCCGTAGTCGTCGGTATTAATCTCTTCGGAAGCAGCGCGAAGCAAGCCAACGAAGACGCAATTATCCAAGAGTGCTTGAGCATTATCAGCCAGTCCCAGCAATGGGCACGCAAGCCACAAGTACTCGGTGGACCGGCAACACAATACGACTATTCGACGTTCGACTTCTCGATCATCGGAAAGCCAGTTGCAGCCGGTACATTGGCTTGGACGAACGCCAACGGCGACGCATTTACGATTTCCGCCCGTGGCGCGAACACCTTCACGTTGACCGCAGTCGGTCGTGAAAACGTGACGGTAGCCTATGCCGGTATTACGGCAACGGCAGTTCCAACACCTACTATCACCCGGTAATTTATTTACCCAACCAATTTGCAGCGAACCCGCCAACTGGCGGGTTCGTTTTTTTTATAGGGATGTCTCTTACCTTAAAAAAGTACCATTACTGTAGCGGCGGACTTTAGTCCGCTTTCATTTTTGGAATTTTGGGTAGCCGCAGGCTTCAACCTGCGTATGTTTTCTTCTGTTTCTGACACAGGAGGAGTCGGAATAAATTCCGACATACGAATGCGTCATAGTCAGGTTTCGCCTGACCTGCGGGCGGGCGCGGGGACCCGCCCCTACCAGATAAAGAGGAGTCGGAATAAATTCCGACCCACGAGAAGATGCGAATCGCAGGTTCGGAGGTTTGCGCCACCTACAGGATGGGAGTTGGGGGGTGGGAAAAGATGGGTAGCGGCGGACTTTAGTCCGCTTTCATTTTTGGAATTTTGGGTAGCCGCAGGCTTCAGCCTGCGTATGTTTTCTTCTGTTTCTGACATAGGAGGAGTCGGAATAAATTCCGACATACGAATGCGTCATAGTCAGGCTTCGTCTGACCTGCGGGCGGGCGCGGGGACCCGCCCCTACCAGATAAAGAGGAGTCGGAATAAATTCCGACCCACGAGAAGATGCGAATCGCAGGTTCGGAGGTTTGCGCCACCTACAGGATGGGAGTTGGGGGGTGGGAAAAGATGGGTAGCGGCGGACTTTAGTCCGCTTTCAATTTTGGAATTTTGGGTAGCCGCAGGCTTCAGCCTGCGTATGTTTTCTTCTGTTTCTGACACAGGAGGAGTCGGAATAAATTCCGACATACGAATGCGTCATAGTCAGGCTTGGTCTGACCTGCGGGCGGGCGCGGGGATCCGCCCCTACTACTAATAACAACTTGTTTTCAAGAGATATTATACAAGTGAGAGGTGGGTGACCGCAGTTTAGTCTCCCTTTCTTTTTACCAAGCACCATGCACTACGCACCAAGCGCCATCTTTTCCCAACCCCCTATCTCCTAATCCCTAACACCCATTTTTTCAGATTACTCTGCTTGCTCTCAAGAGTTGAAGGATGCTTCCTAAAGTAAATTATTACTCGCGGGGGTGAATAGTAATGTGTGAGTTTTGTTCGACTCTCATCGTCTCGATTAAGGTAATGAGAGAGCAAACATAAGATGTTAAATCGAAAATAGTGATCTAGATCACAGAAATGTTTGTAGAGTCTTGAGGAATCGATGCTCTCAAACCTGAGATTTTTTTATATGATGAGAAGTGAACCTATTGCTTTAAGAATAATTATCTCATATCATTGCATTGATTGTTTTGAAATGATTTTTTTTTGACAAGTTTCATATCGCTGATTTGCTCACTGAGCCGTATCTGAATCGAGTTCCGTGCTTAACTGGTAGGTGCCAGTAAGCCATAATGTCAAACCAAGGAGAAAACGATGGGTCAACAACAACTATTACTGATCGTTCTCGGCGTGATCATTGTAGGTATCGCCGTGGTGGTCGGTATTAACCTCTTCGGAAGCAGCGCAAAGCAGGCGAACGAAGATGCAATCATTCAAGAGTGCTTGAGCATTATCAGCCAGTCCCAGCAATGGGCTCGCAAGCCACAGGTACTTGGCGGACCAGCAACGCAGTACGACTTCTCGACGTTCGACTTCTCGATCATCGGCAAGCCGGTTGCAGCCGGTACTTTGGCATGGTCAAACGCTAACGGCGACGCTTTTACAATTTCCGCCCGTGGCGCCAATACTTACACCATTACTGCAGTCGGTCGTGAAAACGTGACGGTCGCCTATGCCGGTGTTACGGCAACGGCGGTTCCGACACCAACGATTACCCGGTAGTTTCTGTAGGCAGTACATTTTTAAACGTACCCGGCGCAAGTCGGGTACGTTTTTTTATTGCTGAATATCGGAATTATGGTTTATAACCATTTATCTTTACATCTTTGGTAGGGGCGGTTCGCGAACCGCCCGTGTCTGATGCATTAGCTAAAGTAGGGGCTTATGGCAACCGTGAAGCTCTCACTGAAAGTAATACACCCGCATCTTTTGATTCAAAGTTTCAATCTTTGAATTCTGCCAATTCAACTGTTACGGGCGGACGCGTAAGAACGCCCCTACCAAAAACACACTGATTTATCGATACGGTCTTCAATCCGCAATTCATGAAAATGAAACAGAGAATGGACTAAAGTCCAACGCTTCAGCGAAGTTAATCTATTTAGTTAAAAGCCATAATTCCGACTCCGCTTCGGTGTAGATCGGGGATAGGGCGGGTAGCGAGCCTCCCTCAATGGGAGCGAACGCTCCCACGGGTCGTAAGCCATACGCTCTGTTAAAATATGTGGGTGACCGCAGTGGGTCGCTCCTACATACAAAAAAAGGGTGGACACGAGAGCCCACCCAAATTAGTGATGACAATTTTCTTTAGGATACTTCAATTTGTTGCGCTACCGCATCGAAGCCGGTGGGCAAAACCGAATCATGTAGCCATTCATCGGATTGGGCAATCCAACCCCCGCAGTCGTGATGTAAAAACATTGTAGGAATTGATTGTTCGCGCCGGTGTTGTGCTGGATCCCGATCGTAGGTGTCAAGGAATTTATCGAATCCAGAATTCGGGAATAAGCGAATACAATCTCGTTCGATGAACTATGAAGCTGAATTTGAAAACTAGTTGTATCTCCTGCGACGCCCCCTAACCGTCGACCGTTCCATTGAATATAAAAAACGTTCTCAGTTACATCGTGAAATTTGAAAACCTGACCCATCAGATCGTCCCATAACGCAAAGAGTGCGCTGGAAGGTACATTCAGAGACGGTAATGTTGAATTTGACAATGAGCTTGATCCAGACTGAACGAATTGAACATTACCATTCGTCGATACGAAAATATCCGAAATCGCATCTCCATAAAATCGAAACGGCATGCCATTCAAAGAAGTCGAAGCACCGATGTCGTCACCATAGATGACCTCGGTTCCGAGTGATGTAATATCGCGAAACCGGTAAGCTGTCGGCCAATATGGGAGCCGATTGTCGGTTGCAGTGTAACCGTATCCGTCGGGTCCCCATTTGATTTGAAATTGCGAGATTGTGAAATTCCAGACGGAACTTTGCGATCGACCACCCTGTTCGTCGGATGCGACAACATACCAGTAATAGTGAACGCCGGTATGAAGATTGGTAACTGCAGCGGTCGTATCGCTAAGATTGGATGCGGTCGCCGTGGTAGGTGGATTGGTGGTTCCGAAGTAGACGGTGTACCGAAGCGTATCGCGGTCGGGGTCGGAACAGTGCCAGCGCAAAGTGACTGAAGCAGAATCGGGTGCCGAACCGGAATCGGCTGGAACAGGATTGGAGGGTGCCAGCGGAGAATTGTTGCCGACTGTGGTGAAGCGCCACGCCGGACCAGCTACCGAATGACCCTGTAAATCTTTCGCGATAATTTTCCAAAAATAAGTCTTGCCATGTCGTAAAATTCCTGTGGTCCAGTTGGTTACTCGAAGGTCGTGAGCCACGGAAATTTGTGGTGGATTGATCGTATCCATCTGAACGTCGTAGCGCAAAGTATCGGTGGTGTCGGGATCGGAACAGGTCCAGCGCAATTGAATCGGTGTTGCAATTTGGGTTGCGCTATCGCTCGGAACGGGAAGCGAAGGTGCTAGCGGAACGCCTGTTTCCGGAGTGACCGATTTGGAATCATTTTCAGTGCAGGAAGTCAAGAGTAGAATCGTGAGTAGCAGTAACAGAAAACTTCGGATCATGCTGATGTCTCCTATTTCTTTGACGATGCAAAAACAGAAGTGAAGTTGTTGCTGAAGTGGCTAAACTGATTGCTAATGCGATGGAGAAGAATTATCGGTTTACCTATACAGAATTACGCAATTATTTTCTCGAATTGCAACCATGATTGCGCATTTTGAAAAAAATATTGAATAGTCGAATAAGTTAGATTGAGTCGCAATCCAAGAAATAAAAAAATAGATCGGATACAGTCGTCTATTACGACTACTTTAACAGAACGATTTTCTGAGTCCTCGAAATTGTTCCTACCCGCAATTGCACGAAATACGTGCCCGACGGCAGTGTCTGTCCATCGAACCGGCAGACGTACTCGCCGGATTGCTGGTGGGTATTCACCAATTCGGTAACCGCTCGACCGGTCAAGTCGTAGACGGTAAGTGTCACCGCTCCAGCTTGGGCAAGCTGGTATCGAATCTCCGTCGATGCGTTGAATGGATTAGGATATGGCGCGATTAGCGTGGGTTGTTGCGGCAGCGAAATTGGATCGTGCGGCGATACGATCTTAGTGGATCCGGATGCACGAAAAATTTTCGCACTGAGATTGGTAAAGAAGGCGCCAGTGGGAGCGCGAAAGAAAGAGACCGGAGAAACATATCCGAGCGTATCGCTGATCGATTCCCAATTGTTGCCCCAGTTCGTCGTATGCAGAATCGTTCCATTGCTGAAGAGATACATTCCCGTACTGTCGAGATAAATTGGACTGATCCCCTGACCGGTTCCGATTTCGGTGGGCAGAATGTAGTACCAATTGTACCCGTCGTCGGTGGAGCGGTATAATCCACTTGCTCTCGTTGAACCGCTGACATCGACGGTAGCGAATAGATAACCGTTGGGCGCAATCGCCAACGACGATACGTTGCGAAACACCAACCCACGATTGCTCGCAGTCCAACTGTCACCTTGATCGGGGCTGCGATAGATTCCGGCAGTAGGATTGGTTGCAGATGTGGGACACTGCACACAGGCAAACCAAGTACCCGAGGCACTCGCAATAAAGTCAGTCGCGCCGAATTGGTGAAACGGACTGCCAAGCGATGTCCACGTGTCGCCGTTGTCGTCGGACCGGTAGAGGATACTATCCTGCGAGATCAATAGTTGACGGTTGTTGAGTCGCTTAATGGTTTTGACGCGATTCAAATCGGGATACGACGACCAATTTTCACCGTCGTTTTCCGATCGCAACAGCCCGGCATCGGTACCCGCAAATATTGCCGACGATGAATCGACCAGCAACGATACGACATGCACCGAGCGAATGTTCATCGTTTGATTCCAATGATCGCCATAATCGGTCGACGAATAGATGCCTCCCACATTGACGGCAAGGATGCGATTGCGGTGCCATTGCAGTCGCTGCGGCAATCCACTGAAGGCATTCGCAGTCGGAACCGAATAGGTGATATTGTGCCAGATCGAATCCATTGCGGGTTGGTACACCACCATTTGATTGTCATCGAAGCGATACTTCCCGCCTGTCGAATCGATGCAAATGGGGATTACCGGAATGCTTGTGGCACGCGCCCAATTAACGCCATCGTTGGTGGAGATAAATGCTCCGACGGAGGTCATTAGCGAGATTGAATCGCCGTACTCAAACCAGCGAATATTGTCGGCGATTCCGACCGAACAGAGCGAATCTGAATTTTGCCAATTGGTTCCATTATTGGTACTGCGATAGATTTTCAAGGTGCGAGTGGAATACAAGTATTGCAGGGTTAGCAGCGAGGAGTGGCGAGTAAAATGAACCGATGTCGCTTCGGTAATTCCGGATGCGATCGGACAGATCGGTTGCCAAGACGATCCGAAATCGATTGAACGATATGGACCGTAGGTGCAGCCGTAGACCAGGGTGCCGGAATCGGATTCAACTAAATTGTAACCGAATAAGCTGCCACTGAAAACCGTTTGCCAAGTTAGACCCTGATTGAACGACCGGGAAACCGTTTCATAATTATTGCTACCGGCTTCAAACCAATACCGCGAGCGTCTGCTGATCAGTGAAATGCCGTGGGTGATATTCGTGCGATTGACATTCCATTCGATGCCGTTATCGGTGGTTCGGTAGAGCGTATTACCGGCTAGGATGAAATGCGTCTGTCCGGTATCGGCGTAATAGAATGATAAATTCGTCGAAGTACCACCGAGGCGTGTCGTCCAGTGACGACCCGAATCGAGGGTTTCTTGAATGCGATAGGCGGTGATAGCTTGAATGCGATTGCCGGAACCAGTGATAATTGCCAGACCGGGATCGTTGAGATAGCTGCCGGATGCTAGTTGCCAGTGATATTCCGGTTGTGCAAAAGCGCTGGCGAGGGGAAATAAACTGAGGATGAACAACCGATAGATCATTGCTTTCATAACCGACACCTTTGATAGACATTCCAACGAAATCCGCGACACGAGAAAATATTAACTAATTCGACAACAATAGCAAATAGATTTTCCATTTTTATTAAATGATGCATTGATTCCACTGGTCAGTTCGTGGTTCAGGATACGATCAGGATATTTTGGGAAATCAATCGGGTGAGATGAGATAGTGGTTCTTGAAAAATAGTTGTCATGATTCGGTGTCAGGCGTCGTCTGACCTGCGGGCGGACGCGGGGGTCCGCTCCTACTACCGCTAACAACATTTTTCAAGAGATACTATAACAGCCGATCGATGTAAAGACAATGGTGATGATCGTTATGATACTAGGCGCTACTCGCAACGCGACACGGAAAATTTAACGGATTTATTTAATTTTGAATGAAGTATCGGAATTTATGTAGCAGCAACTCATCCGAAGCTAAGAATGAATTATTTGTGATCCAGCTCACGAATCTATTCTAATTACTTGTTCTTGAAATGGTCATTCATCACATCCGAAGATTCGTCAATTCCAATCTCGATTTGATGAATCCGATTCCCGGTTGTACTATATCGTGACATCCCAAGTATATTTTTTGCGAGTTCGATTTCGCTTAGTTGGTTCTTTCACAACGCGAGAAAATTTAGCGGAATAGAGATTGGAAGTTGAGATCGCTTCTTAATCGGATAAATTTGACAAATTCGGTTATCCTAATGTTTTCTCGTGTCCAAAGTTGTTATATTGTTACTCGGTAAATAATCGGGATATTGATTTGAGTTTTGATTTCCGATATCAAGGGTTGACTGCGTCCGGTAAATTGGTACAGGGCGTGATCTCCGCTACTACAAAAATTGAGGCGAAAAAACGCGCCGTCGATTTAGCTTCCAAACACGGCTTCACTATTTCCCGCATCGACAAGAAGCGTACGTTCCTCTACAAAGTCCAGAAAGGCGTTGATAAGCCGATCACAGGCGAACAGAAAGCCTATTCCGGCGATGAGGTTCGTGCCGCACTCGAACGTCTGGGATTCAAAGTCCACCGTATTTCACCCAAACTATTCGAGATGCAGGGGAAGCCGTCGCAAAACGACGTGGTGATGTTTATCCGGCTCTCTTCCGACCTATTGCGAGAAAAACTTCCCTACGATGAGATCCTGAACTTGCTCGGAAACGACCTCCAAAGTAAATCACTCCGCGAGGTTGTACGTGAGGTTAGCAAAGACTTACGCGAAGGGAAAGACGGTAAGGAAGTCTACGGGAAGCACGAAGCGGCACTCGGAAAATTTACCACCTATATGCTCGGTGTTGCCTCGAAATCGGGTAATATGGTCGATGTCTACGATGCTACTGCGAAGTTTTTGGAACGGACCGCCGAATTTAAAAAATCGCTTCGTAGTGCATTGATTATGCCCATGATAACCGTGCTCGTTTTGTTTATCGCGGTGCTCTTCTATGTCGGTTATATTTTCCCGAAAACAGCGGAAATGTTCCTTCGATTCAAAATTCCATTACCTCCTATGACCAAAGCAACAATGGATATGGCGGATTATCTGAAGGCGCATTGGATCATTATCACACTGCTCTGTTTCGGACCGGTGATCGGATTCATGGCATTTGTCAAGACCGAACGCGGTCGCTATCTGGTCGACCGGTTCATGCTGCATGTGCCGGTAATTGGTAGTATCACACACAAGACCGCGATCGAGGTATTTTGCCGGGTCTTTTATTCGCTGTATAGCGGTTCCGGTGAAAATATCGAAGCGATCCGCGTCGCTGCCGAAGCAAGCAATAACCGATACTTCGAATTACAAATCAAAGATGTCGCGATTCCGATGATGCTGAAAGAAGGCAAGGGATTGATCGAATCGCTCGAAGCGTCGAAAGTTTTCACTGAAAACTCGCTGTCGCGGTTGCGGAGCGGCGCCGAAACCGGTACCATTCGTCAGACGGCGATGCAAGTCGCGAATTATTATGAAAAAGAGACAACCTACCGGTTGCGTACGATCATCGATTTAATTCAGGTTGTGATCGCGATGTTGATTATGTTCGTCATGACGGCAATTACTGTGGTGTCGTCCGAAACTGCGGTAATTCGCCCGAAGATGCCGGGTACTTGATCCCGAAGCAATAACTGTCGGTCGCGGAAGCTAGTCTGTTAAAGCAATTTTAGTACTGGAGCGGATATGTTCCGATTGCGATATTTAATTCTCCTTTCGATCCTGCTTGCGTTCCTTGGGTGCAAGAGCAAGGACAAAAGTGTCGTTACCGATACGTCGGTTGTGCTAACCGGTACGGTTCAGAATGTCCGCACCGAGCGCGGTATTCCGAATGCATCGGTCGGCGTGGTGGAGTATCCGGAAGTGACAACTGGTACCGATTCCACCGGTAACTATACCCTCTTTATCGAAGTCGGCGACAGTCTCAAGCAAAATATTCATGTGTACGCCTCGGCTGGCAGTGGATACGGTAAAGATACTACGGTGCTTTACATCGTTTCGGGCAGGAAGTATCAAGTCCCGACACTTTCACTGAAGAATCTTGCCGACGATCCCGACACTTCCAATTCTGGACCCTCCACTTCTCCGGCAACGATTTACTTCGTGGGATCCAACGTACCGTACATTACCGTTCGGGAAACCGGTGAAGTCGAAACTGCGCGGTTGACTTATGAAGTGCGCGATACTCGCGGTGTTCCGGTCGATTTGAATAATTCCGCGACGGTTCGGTTTTCCATTTTGGGTGGCACCACCGGTGGCGAATATCTTGGCAACGATACCGCAGTAACGAATGAAAATGGTCGCGCAATGGTTTCGGTCATTTCCGGTACCCGCCCGGGAACTCTGCAAATCATGGCAACGGTACACGATACAATTCGTGCTCGTCCGGTGCAGTTATCGGTCCATACCGGTCCGCCGGATTCCGTTCATACGACTGTCGGTTTCCACCGGATTAATTATCCCGGTCTCGACTGGGTGGGTCGGGTTGATACGGTCGTAGCGCTGATTGGCGATCGGTATTCGAATCCGGTACCGGTTGGAACTCAATGTTATTTCTATTCCGATCACGGTGTGGTGGAACCGCAAGGCAATGCGAATATCGACGGTATGTCTCGCGTACTGCTTCTTAGCGGTAACCCCTTCCCGTTCAACAGTACCGATCGTGGCTGGTCGCGAGTTCACTTGCAGACAGTGGATTGCACCGGTCATCGTTATTCGATTTTTGGCACGGTTTTGTGGACCGGCGTGATTTGGAACTTTAATGTTGTACCGAACACGTTCGATATTCCCAATCGCGGAATGCAGCAATTCAATATCACCTTGAGCGATGTCTACGATCACCCGTTGTCCTCGGGAACGCAGTACATGGTGACTTCGACCTTCGGTACGTTGAATGGCGACATTAACCTGATCTTCCCGGACACTTGGTCCGATGATTGGACGCATTTCACCTTTACGCTATCGGATCCGGATACGATCGATCATGCAATCGGTGCAATGACAGTGTTGACGATTGCCGTTGCCGGCGACAATGGTCGGGCGATGCGTCAAGTTTCAGGAGTTATTCACTAATGCCGCAAGAACTGGTCGATATCACCAACCAGATTTTAGGGGAAATCGACCCTTACACAACCGGCGTCGAACGGTTGCGGCAGATGGCTGCTATCCTGAAAAAATACGATTGGCGACAGCGACAGCCGCTGTTCCAATTTATTCAAGATATCGTTGCGAAAATGCCCGATATCACGGCGAGCGATATCGATTTCGGTGGTTCATCTTCCGGTGGATACATTTGGTATCGGGTACACGGCATCAAAAGTCCCGATCAAGTATCGGGGCGATATATTCCGGATCAGACCGATATCGCGATTTTGAATTTGCTCGACGATTCGCAACTCTGGGCATTGTGGAAAGAACGAAACTGCGATTTTTCGTATACAACACTGGCGACGCGACCCGGTCGTGACGTCCCGGAACAACTGCGATTTCGTGCCGACGCCTATTTCGACATGGGTCATCTGGCGCTGAATATGCGGTATATTACCGGTTCGATCCGCCCCTTCAAGGAATTGGAGTTAAGCTCGAACGTCGCGCGGGTATTGTCGCTGGCACACGTTAAATTGGGTTTGGTGCTGGTAACCGGTATTACCGGATCGGGAAAATCGACAACACTCGATTCGATCATCGATGCCAACAACAAGACGGTTGACGCACATATCGTGATCATCGCATCGCCGATCGAAACGATTCACCAATCGGCACGGTGTATTATCCGGCACCGCGAAGTCGGTCGCGATGTGGTTTCATTCAAGGATGGCGCGATTCAGGCATTGCGGCAAGACCCCGATATCATTGTCATCGGAGAAATGCGCGATCCGGAAACGATTATGACTGCGCTGGACATTACCGATTCGGGACACAAAGTCTTTTCCACGTTACACACCGCATCGGCGGTCGAATCGATCGACCGTATCGTCGCGGAAGTCCCGGATACGGAACAGTCGCGAGTTCGCATGCGACTCGCCGACGTTTTGCAGTGTATTATCTCGCAGAAACTGGTTCCGACCGTGGACGGAAAGCGTTGTCTGGCGAAAGAGGTGTTGGTGATAAATTCCAGTGTTCGTGCGGCAATCCGTAACAACAATACCACTGAAATTTATCAGATGATTCACGAATCGTCTGCCGACGGCATGGTGACGATCGAACAGGATCTTCGCCGATTGGTCCAACAACGACGCATCACGACACAGATCGCGATGGATTACGCCAACAACAAGAAGCGAATGCAAGAACTCATCTCGGGGATCTGATATGGAAACCCCTAATCTGAATATTATACCGCACTCAGGCGCACATGCCATCGGTTTTCAAACCGATGGGAACGACCTCTTGATCGCGCTACTGGTGCGATCTAAGGGGCAGGTTCATATCGCCTCGATTCAACGGTTGACGCTGACGGCAGCGATCGATACACCCGATCAGGCGAACGCGATGCAACCGGCAGCGGTTGAGGCGTCGCCATTCGGAGCCGATCTAGAGGCTGCTGTTTCGGGATTGGTCGAGACGTTCGAAAAGTCGGAGGACGACGATCGCATCATTGCATCGGCGATGCAGAGTATGCCGGTCGGAAAGAGTAAACTCGGGTTTGCGATCTCGCCGGTAAATGTCCGGTTCTATAATGGTGGAGAACTGCTTCCGGGCGAGAAACCCGGCAATTTCGGACAACGCGTCCGCGCCGAAGCACAAACGATAATTGGCGAAGAAGTTACCAACTCCAATTCCTATGTCGAAATTCAGAAGAATGGTCCGGCGTGGTGCTTCGTTCATCGCGACAAATTTAAATTAATCGATCGCTTCGGCGAATTAAAAAATCAGTTTGGGAATCCCCGATTACGCTACGAATTGATCGATACGGTCGAAGTAGCATTGACCGGTATGATGAATATGGAATGGCCTGCCTCAACCGGCGAGGTCACCGTCTATATCCATATCGGAAAAGAATACACCCACCTGATGGTTCTGCGGGAAGACGAAGTTATCGCGGTTGCACCGCTGATCCCGACCGGATCTTCGCCGCAATCGTTATTGCAGACATTGACCAGTAAAATTCTCTTCGAGCAAGACGAATTGGGAATTCCCGAAGTTCACCGTTTTGCGCTCTCGGGCAATGTCGAGAACAATGGTGCCCGAGAATTTTTCGAACATCGCTACCCACATGCCGCCTTGCGTGTGATTATGAATGGCGGCTGCGACGATTCGCTGCTATCCACCGAAGAGCACGCGATTCTTTCCGAATTCACGGTTTCGATCGGCATCGCACTGAAGATGCTCGAACCGAAATTATTCTGGAAGTCGAATATGCTTCCGGAAACGATTCGCCGGTCGCAGCGTGTTTTGAGTTTTGCGTGGCATACCTATCTGTTACTCGCCTTACTATTTGTTTCGACAATGGGAGTCACGTTTCGATCGGTCGGTGAGCGGAAAGAGTTGTTGTTCCAGAAACGGATGTTCACTCAGAAACAGGCGCAGGATCAGATCAATCTTGCCCTCCATTCCGAATTGGATACCCTCAATCTCAATATTAACGATATGCAGCGATTGCTGAAGTTATCCGATTCATTATCGATCGGCAGTCATCGCTGGAGCAGCGTTCTCTCGGAATTGAACGATAAGGGAAACAAGATCAAATCGATCTGGATCGAATCGATTCAGACCGGCAAACATGGCATCACCCTGATGGGAAAATCGTTGTATCTGTCGCGGGTCAACGATATTGCCAAGATCTTTCCCAATACAGTAATTCTAAGTGTCAACCGAATCTCGGTGCAGAAGAAAACGATTTATAAATTCGAGCTGAAGATACCTTATCCGCCGGATGAACCGCCACACGATCCAACTTCGTTGAAGTCGGGTGTTGTACCGGGATCCGAATCGGATTCGAGTAAAGCCGCCGATCCGGGTAGCAACTACGAGCGACCCGATGCGATGGGTGGAAGTAAGTCCGGGGGGGTAAGCTAATGCCGTACGCCATCCGCAACAGTATTATCCTCGCAATATTGATTTTGATCGTGAATTCGATCGGTTGGTTTGTGCTGGTCTTTCCAGCACAGAAGGCGAAGAATAAGATCACGCTACAGATGCGCGACCTTGATGCCAAACTGATGAAAGACGCCGTTATTTTTTCCGAGATCGAGCGGAGTCGGAAGGACTTGGCGGAGATGCGTTCGCGCTGGCAACATCGCAATAAAATTCTTCCGCACACCGAAGACACCAAGATTAGTTACAAGTATCTTCACAGTATTGTGATGAAGACCAAACATCCATTCCCGTTCGATTTCGAATTCGAGGATCAACGCGATACGCTTGGTCTCTCGGCGCGGAAGTACAGTTTCCGGGCGGATGTCACCTTCGAGCAACTATTCGAATTTCTGAATTATTTCGAGACCAACAAGCGGTTGATGGTGATTATCGAAATGCAGATGGATGCGAAACCTCCAGCAGAAGACGACCGGCATCCGATTGAAATGGTATCGCTAAATACTCGAGTCGTCGCATACGCGGCACAAAACGGTACGGACGAGATTGCATCGACTTCCGAACCGATGAATCGGATTCAATGGAATCCCTTCAAACCGTTGGTTTCAGAACGACTGCCGAAAAATGAAGATGGATATGCCGAAGTGGATCGCTCGAAACTGGTTGCCATCTCCAATAAGATCGCGTATATGCAGGATCAACAAGGGGCATTGATCGCGATTAAGGAAGGCGATCCGGTTTATCTCGGTTTTGTGACCCGAATCGATCAACCCTCGGCATCGGTGGAATTTACCTTGAATTACGGTGGCTTTATTCGGAAGCGGGTACTCGCTCTGGTTCGTGAATCGATGACGCCGAGTCAAGTACTTCAGTCCAGAAATATGTCTTCACATTAGTATTAGGTGATACAGATCACATAATATTTTAGGAGAGCACTCTCCTCCTCTATGCTTGACAATTAACACATTGTAGCTTGATAACAACTGGAATTGTTGTCGAGCTTTCTTCATTCCAGTCCATCGATAGTGGGTTGAGATCGCTCCGGCAAGTAGTGTTTCTTGTGAAATTCATCTGTCATGAGTTACGGAAGGTATCGTGAACGTTCAATCAATGTTGGTTCTCGGGTCGTTGATCCTGATCGGGGTGATTGGACTCAATGTCAACAGTGCCCTTCAGAATACAACGAATAAGGTGGTCGAGAGTAGTGCGATCATCGAAGCGCTGAATCTAGGTGAGCGGATCCTAACTGAATGCCGCAACAAACGGTTCGATAACGATTCGCTTGCCGATACGACTTCGGAATTCACGGCAGTTGCATCGCTTGGTGCCGAAACCGGAGAAGCTTATTCCACTGGTACTTTCGACGATGTGGACGATTACAACAATCTCAATATCACGCAGACGGTAGGTGGCATCCCCTATCGTGTCACGATGCAGGTATTTTATGTCTCGCCGACCGAACTGACGACACCGTTGACTGCCCGGTCGTACACGAAGCGGATCAACTTAAAGGTCAAATCGACCTACATGAGTTCTTTAACCGATAGTTCATTGGTGTTCAATTTTATCGCAACTTTTCAGAATTTGTTCGATCAACGGCAGGTTAACTGAGCGGAGCAAACGATGAATACAGGTCTCGATCTAGCGTTAGCCTCGATCATCGGCGGTGTACTGCTGTTGTTGCTGGTGAATATGAACAGCAGGGTTGCCGATGAGACGAATCGTGCCTATACCGAAGGGATGCCGGTTGTTGTCACGCGACAGATTAAAATGCTGCTGGACTACGATTTGTTGAAGATTGGTTATGGTTTAATCCGACCACGCATGGCAATCACTCAGGCAGATACCAACATCCTAGCCTTTAACTACAAACCGACGAAAGCGGCGACCGGCGATTCGATCCGTGTCCAGTGGCAAATCATGTATCCGGTTGTCAACAAAGTCACGAAGTTGTTTCCTAACGGTCGGTCGGCGAAAGATTCGCTCCCCAACATCAATGAAGGTTTCGTCTATCGTAGTGTAAACGGTCAATCGCAGTTGGTCTCTTATGGGATGACCCGGTTCTTTTTCAATTATTTCGATGCCGACGGTGTTCAAATCGGTACTCCGATCGATTCCACGAACCGACTGCGAATCAAAATGATTCGCGTTACTTATCGGATCGAGAGTCGGTATCGTATTCCCAAGCCCGGTGAGCGGACCACTCCGGCTTGGACCGATACCACTGCATTTCCCAGTATTAACGTTCAAAAAATGTATCGTCCCCGTAATCTTTTGTGAGGTGAACCATGGGAAACTTATCGTTGATCATGGTCATGGCGTTTTTGGTCGGATATACATATGTCGGCTCGCGATTGCGCTCGACCCAGGAATCGGTTTCGGACAGTACATCGGTGATGGTAAACGCGGTGCAATTAAAGCTGTTGACTGCCAGCGGGATCAACCGGGCATTAAATCAGTTAACGCTGCATTCGGATAGTTTAGGCGGCATAACGGGATCTATCCGCAACGGCACTTTTACCGTCGCGATCACCCGTATCAGTGGATCGCAACTGCGAGTGGTCAGTATCGCTGCAATCGGTGCCCAACGCGATACTGCCCAAGTTACTCTTCAATTCCCTTCTTTTAGCCGTTTTGCCTACATCACCGACAACGATGGCAGTAATATTCGGTTTATCACCGGTGACACCTTGCGCGGTCCCGTCCACACGAATTCCTATTTTACGATGGATGGTCGCCCCGCCTTTATGAATAGTGTCTCTAGCCATCAATCCTACGGATCGACAGGCTATAACCCTGCCTCGAGTGGCACCAATCCGTATTTTGCTCAAACCCCGAACTGGGGCGCTCCGGATATGAGTTTGCCGACAAATACCGATTCACTACGCGCAGCAGCAATTGCGGGTGGGCGTGTTTTCAACACTGCTACGCTTTATCTTCAATTCCTTGCCGATGGTACTTATCAAGTCAGAACCAGTTCGACCGGTGCATGGACAGCGGCAACTCGTCCGACCAACGGGATTATTTTTGTCGGTCCCAATACGGGAACCAGCACCGGCTATACTGTGAATGTCAGCGGTGTAGTAAAAGGGCAATACACGCTCGCGGTGCAGGGAAACATGAATATTACCGGAGATATCACTTACAACACCGATCCCCGGGTCAATCCCGCCTCCACCGACTTATTGGGGCTGGTAACTCGATTGAATTGCGCTGTAACGAACAGTGTTGCCAACACTGATCGTACGATTATGGCGCATATTTTGTGCATGAACGAGTCTTCGACATCGAATACGGTCAATTTCTACAATTCGACTTATACTTCGATCAAGTCGAATTACTTGAATATTTACGGCGGATTGGCGCAAAAGAAGCGCGGCGCGGTTGGTCAAGGTTCCGGTACTTCGCGGACGGGCTATTTGAAGAATTATATGTACGACAATCGGCTGCAGGATATCTCGCCTCCGGGTTATCCATTGACCACCGTTTTGCAGCAGGTCTGGTATTGGGAATAATGAATACCCAGTCGAACCATTTGAACCCCTGCATCCTATCGAGCAGGGGTTTTTCGTAACCAATCGATGACTTGGTGCGGTTGGGTTTTTCGCGGTCGGACGATAACATTTATCAATCGCGTGAAAAAAGGTTGCTTCGGTCGAGAAATTTCGCCATTTTCTAGAGTTAAAGTTGTTTACGTCGGAGACGGAAATGGCGAAAAAAGTTGGTGTTGTTCTGGCTGGTTGCGGTCATTTGGATGGTGCGGAAATTCAGGAAGCCATTCTGACGCTGTTAGTACTGGATCGTGCCGGGGTTGAGGTCGTGGCGATGGCGCCGGACAAGCCTCAAGCGCAGGTTATTAATCACATAACCGGCGAGACGATGAAGGGCGAAACCCGCAACGTCATGATCGAAGCGGCGCGGATCGTGCGCGGCAACATTCATCCGGTCGATCCCAAGATCGCAGATCAATTGGATGCACTGATTCTACCCGGTGGTTTCGGTGCCGCAAAACAAATTGGAACGTATGCTTTCGATGGTGTCGACTGCACGGTCGATGAGCAAGTTGCGGAATTGATCCGAAAAGTGCACCAACGGAAAAAACCGATTGGCGCAATTTGTATTAGTCCGGTTGTGGTGGCGAAAGTATTTGAAAAGAGTGGTCTGAAAGTGACGATGACACTCGGAATCGATCCGAATTCCGCGAAGGATCTGGAAGCGATGAATGCGCGCCACGTCTGTTGTTCGGTGACGGACTATGTCGTCGACCGAACCAACAAGATTGTTTCTACACCGGCTTGGATGCTGAAGACCCGCATCAGCGACGTTGAAAAAGGCATCGAGAAACTGGTCGGAGAAGTACTCGCGTTGGCTTGACGGAGATCTTATCCCGACGAATATTGTTTTATTTATCAATGACGATGACGTGAAAACGTCATCGGTTCTTTTCTTACGAGGCAAGAATGTTGAAGCAAACGTTATCCGATTTGATTGCAGCGAAGATGAATCGGATCGACTTTTTCGAACAAAAAGGAATCGATTATTATTCGCGCGGCAACTCCACTTTAGAAGACGAGGCACGGTCGATTGGCTTGTTGCCGGATACGTTACGTACCGAGATGCAGGAATTCGACCGGAAATATGCGACCTATAACGATCCGGAGTGGTCGGCATTATCGCTGCAGGAATTGGTCGACAATATTATTGGAATTCATCATACCCGATTGCGCAAAGAATTGCCGGAGCTATTCGATTTATCCGGAGAAGTATCGGAAAATTACGGGAAGGATCATCCCGAAATTCATCAGATCGAGAAGGTGTTCGGCGCGTTCCGGTTCGCAATGGAAGCACACATCATGACTGAAGAGAAGGTGTTGTTTCCGACCATCTGCGAGATCGAACGTGGCGAGGGTCATTGGCAAGCCGATGTCAATCCCGCCAGCCAGATTCGGGTGCGGATTCGCGAGCATGATTCGTCCGCCGACGATTTCCGGCAATTACGGAAATTGTCGAACAATTTTACCGCACCAGCCGATACCGGCGAGAGCTATCGACGGTTTCTACGCGCACTATCCGATCTGGAACGCGATCTCCATCTCCACATGCACAAAGAGAACAACATTCTGTTTCCGCGTGCCAGTAAACTTGCCAATGAGTTGATCGAAGCACATAACTGACGAAACCATCGACGACGATTCATTATCACCCGTACTGGATGTGCGGGTGATTTTTTTTGTCATTTTTTTTTGTGTTCTTGAAAATCAGTTGTCTTGGTTCGGTGTCAGGCTTCGCCTGACCTGCGGGCGGGCGCGGGGACCCGCCCCTACTAGCGATAACAACTAATTTTCGAGAGTTACAATATTCGTTCCGATGGGTGGTAGAAGAATAATCTTGATTCGGAGGTTGGACTTTAGTCCGACTCTTTTCGTGACGTTTTCTCGGATTATTGTTCCATCAGAAACTCCGAACCGGGAAATAGGTAGCGGCGGACTTTAGTCCGCTATTTTTTTGTTTTCTTTGTAGCCGCAGGCTTCAGCCTGCGTTCTTATGTTTTCCGTTTTTAATTCGAATTGCTGTTCGAATCCCGTCGCCTCGAATTCAATCTTGAAAAAATTACTTTGCGATGAATATCGATTGCAGCGCTTGATTTCTTGCAATATACTATTCCATTGAACAATTGACGATCAATTGGATTGCGGTGGCGAACTGCGGAGGCGCGATGACTGAAGAATTTAATTGGTTTATGTACATCGTTTACGGATTGTTCAGTTGGTGGATGGCATGGGACTGGGTCAAGATGATGAATGGCAAGTCGTTTTGGCCGATGAAGAAAACAACTACTAAAACGTTGATGCCGACCGCCAGCACGACCAATGCCGAACTCCGCACGATGCTGAAGGAGCTGCGATTGCAACGGAACGTGAGTGCCTTCTGCCTGTTTTTTATTCTGTGGTGGTCGATGATGGTGGGTGTGCTTGATGCTACCTCGTATCTAATGCGCTGCGAGTGGCGGGAAGGTCTCTACGGCATGCGTTTTTTTATTGCGATCCTGGTGCTGATGTCGGTAACGACATTGGTGATGCGGCGGAAGATTTTCAAGAAGAAGGGTGTGGAGGAAGAAGAATAAAGCAAATTCGGAGGTTGGACTTTAGTCCGACGCTGATATAAATCTCGTGGTAGGGGCGTTCTTGCGCGTCCGCCTTGACTCCGGAAAGTTGCAAATTTTGAATTTTGTGCATGCGATTTAAAAGATTATTTGTGATTAGTGAATCCTGATACATTCGCCTTACATCAGTGGACACGGGCGGTTCGCGAACCGCCCCTACCATAAACACATGGATTTGTATGGGCGGACTTTATTTTTATCTGCTATTCTTGAACGGTCGGGTTCGATCGATGATGAACGGAAAAGAACCAGAGCGCAGGCTAATGCTAGCGGCTACACAGAAAATAACAAAGACAGCGGACTAAAGCCTGCGGCTACATAGAAATCGACAAAGACAGCGGACTAATGCCTGCTGCTACACAGAAAACTACAAAGACAGCGGACTAAAGCCTGCGGCTACATAGAAATCGACAAAGACAGCGGACTAAAGCCTGCGGCTACACAGAAAACAACAAAGACAGCGGACTAAAGTCCGCCGCTACCAGATAGCCGATGTCTAGATAAATAAAATCATCAGAATCCTACGGCTACATTACTTGCATGAATAAACTTTCCCCTCCTCGAGCCGGATCTCCCTCCTGATCATCTTTCAATCGATCTGCGATTTTATTGCTCTCACCCATTGTCCACGCTATCTTTAGCAAATGGAACGAAATTTGCTAGTACCAGACAATTCTCGCCCACCTTGGATCGGTGACCCCCGATTCCAGCAGCAATTGCGCAAAATTCGCTGGATCGTTACCGATGTCGACGGCGTGCTGACCGACGGTTCGATCATCCTCGATGGCGAAACCGGCGAAACCAAAGCGTTCTCCGTCCGCGACGGCGTCGGTGTCTGGTTGGCACAACAGACCGGACTGGAACTTGCCGTGCTCACCGGTCGACTCAAACCGGTCGTAGCGCGCCGCGCCCGTGAATTGGGGATCGTCCATGTCGTCGGCAAGCCGATAAATCAGAAGCGCGACGGGATGCTGGCACTCCAGTCCGAATGCGCATTTACTCCCCCCGAAACACTCTACCTTGGCGACGATATCATCGACCTGCCGGTCTTTCCGCTTGCCGGAATCACCGTCGCACCCAGCGATGCCGACCCGTTGGTGCTGCAACACGCCACTGCCTGCACCCGCGCTCGGGGCGGTCGAGGAGTTTTGCGCGAAGCGGTGGAAGCGGTGCTGACAGCGCAAGGAAAATTTCCCGCAATATTGAATGACCGGCTCGGAACCGATCTTACCACTCCGGAGCGCGCCTCGTGAAAACCGCAGCACTGATTTTGGGATTGTTAATGATCGGTTTGCTGTCGCTGTCCGGCTGCAGTTCCACTACCGAAGCGCCGCTTCCCGCATATCGCGAAGTACCGCAGCAGGAGATGTACGGCGTCAATATCACGTTCTCGCAAGGTGGATTGGAACGGAGTAAAGTCCGCGCGTCGAAAGTGATTCAGATGCGTGAAAACGAAGCACTCACCATGAGTGGCGGGGTCCGGTTCATCTTCCTCGATACCCTTGGCAAACGCAGCGGTTTCATGCTGGCAAAGAGCGCCATCGTCGATGAACTTCGTGAATCATTCCGCGCGATCGGCGACGTGTATGTCTGGTCGGACGAATCGAAAGCCGGTCTCGACACCAAGACCTTGAATTGGAACCCGACAACGCGCCAAATCAATACCCCCGATTCGGTTAGGATCTCGACGGCATTGGATACGCTGTACGGCGTCGGTCTCGTTGCCGATGAAGGGCTGCACTTCTGGGAAATCAAAGAACCGCTCGGTCGCAGTTACCGCGCCATGCCGGAACGACAACCGAAACCGCGCAACGACCGTCGCGTCAAAACACCATGAACCACCCATCCATGAATACCCCCAACCACTGCTTGACGAAAGTCGGGCACCTGAACCGGATCCTCTGCGGTGTGTTGCTGTTGTTGCTTACGCTTCCCGCATTCGCCGGATTCGGCGGGCGCAAGGGTCCGCTGGAACTGGAAAAAGCGAAGATCCTCCGCAACGTCGAACAGGATTCCGAACAGGTCCGAATATTAATTGACAGTGTCAGCTTTTCGCAGCAAGACATTCACATCAATTGCGATTATGCCGAATTCTATTCGCTGAAACGGAAAGCCTATCTCCGCGGAAAAGTCGTGATTGTCGATTCCGCACGGGTGCTCTGTGCCGAAGAAGTAACCTATTTCGAAGTTTCCGGCGTAGCACAGGCAGTCGGCAATGTCGTGGTGAAAGAGCGCAACAACCGCACAATTCGCTGTCGGCGGCTCGACTACGATTACGATAGCGGTTTTGCAACCTATCGCGGCGAAGTGGTCGTCACCGATTCAACCGGACGAACGACCATCACCGGCGATCTGGCAACATACGACGAAGTGAATCGCGAAGCCGATGTCACGATCAATCCGAAATTGGTGAAACTCGATTCGCTGAAAAAAAATCCGATCACCATCACGGGCAACCGGATGTGGATGAACGATTCGTTCCGGGTGGCGAAGACCGAAGGGAATGTCGTGATTGTGCAAGACACCTTTCGCGCTACCGGCGGGTATCTGCTGTTCAACGATTCGACCGGATTTGCGACGCTGACGAAATCGCCGAAATTGTTGCGCGGCAAGGAAGAGATGAAAGCGGACAGTATGCGATTCCTATTCAAGAATCAGCAACTTGACGACATGATCGCATTCAAGGATGTCGATGCGATCACACCGGCGGATTCGACCCCGACGGCGCCTCTGAACCACATGACCGGACAACAACTCCACTCGTATTTTACCAAGGGGGTGATCGACAGTATCGTCGTGTCCGGAAATGCGAAGTCGAAATATTATATCTACGAAAAAGGGAAAAACAGCGGTGCCAATGTCGCCTCGGGCGATACGCTCCGAATTGTTTTTCAGCGCAAGGAGATCCGCAAGATCACGGTGATCGGCGGTATCGAAGGCACCTATTACCCGGAAGGGTGGAATAAACCGATAGAATAGACGGGTACTATGCTCACACTACGCGCAGAACATTTGATGAAGCAGTACGGTAAACGCACCGTCGTGAACGATGTATCGTTCGAAATGACGCAGGGCGAAATTGTCGGATTGCTCGGTCCGAATGGCGCTGGTAAAACCACCAGTTTCTATATGACTGTCGGGATGATCAAACCGGATGGCGGTAAAATATTTATCGGCGAGACCGATGCCACCGGTTATCCGATGTACAAGCGGGCGCGACTTGGCATTGGTTATCTGTCGCAGGAACCGTCGGTGTTCCGCAAGCTGACCGTACGCAACAATCTGATGGCAATTCTCGAAACATTGAAATTGAATAAAGCGGAACGGGTCGCGAAATGCGATGGATTGCTCGATGAATTCGGATTACGCAAAGTCGAGCATTCGAAAGCGTATACCTTGTCGGGCGGCGAACGACGGCGTACCGAAATCGCGCGCGCACTGACCACCGATCCGAAATTTCTGCTGCTGGACGAACCGTTTGCCGGGATCGATCCGATTGCAGTGCAGGATATTCAGACAATCGTGCGCGACCTGAAGCATCGTGGAATCGGAGTTTTAATCACCGATCATAATGTGCGCGAGACGATGGCGATTTGCGACCGGGTCTACCTGCTTTACACCGGCAGTATTCTACTTTCGGGAACGACACAGGAACTGGCGGACAATCCCGAAGCGCGCAAATTGTATCTAGGCGAGAAATTCAAACTCGAAAAAGCGGATTGATGCTTTTATCGACGTGAATATTTATTTGCGATTTATTGCGATTGGCGGATGGAAATTTTGATCCATCATCGAAAAAGAAATTGAGTCGGACAGGAGTGTCCGACCTCCGGAAAAAATAAGTAATGCTATCGAATCAACTATCACTTTCACCAAGACTGGAACTGCAGCAAAAGATCACGCAGCAGCAAATATTGCGTGCCGAATTGTTGCAAGTACCGCTGCTCGAATTGATGCAACGGGTGGAAGTGGAGTTGGATCAAAATCCATTGCTAGAGCTGGTCGATCCGACTGAAGTCCGAAGCGACGACGACACCTACGACGAGAAATTGGTCGGTCTGCCGGATGTTCCGGAAGCCGATCCCGATATTCAGGAAGCGGCACCGGTCGTCGAAGCGAAGATGAATGGCGACTTACCGTCGGAACCGGATCATGAAATCGGCGATACCTCGCCGAATAGTCTCGAACGCCAGAAAGAGATGGACTGGGATCAATATTTCCGCGACGAGGATTATGTCGGCGGTCGTCTCCCGTCAATCATCGATCACGAAAGTGAAAACGAACAGTCGAATGAATATCGCAGCGAGAGCAATTTTCTCGATTCGATCAACGAGCAGTTGGCGATGGCGACGACGATGACGGAGGAGCAGCGGGAAATCGGCGAGATGATTATTGGATCGCTGAATGCTTCCGGCTATCTCGATACCGATATCGTGCACTACATCGCGAACAAAATGGATGCCGAAATCGATCAGGTGGAATTTGTATTGACGCAGTTGCAGCAATTCGATCCACCCGGCATTTTCGCACGATCACTGCGCGAATCGCTGATCCTGCAACTCAAGCGAAAACTATCCGATATCGACGAGCGATCGCCGCATTACGCTGTTTACGATCGCGCGCTGATGTTGATTGAGAAATATTTCGAGCCGCTGTCGCGCCGTCGTTTCGAAACGATTCTCGATGCAACCGGAATGAGTGAAGACGAATTCAAGGCGGCATTCAAAGCGATTCAGAATTTGCAGCAGACGCCAGGTGTCGGTCGCGAAGAGCGCGAATATGTCGTTCCGGAATTGCGCGTGACTGCGCAGCAACTCGATTCCGCACCACCCGGACGAATTGTCGAATTAGCCAATGGGCGTCGCTATTTTATCTATCTGAATGACGGTGTCATTCCCGATCTGCGAATCAGTAAACGCTATCGCTCGATGTTTCAGGAAAAAAATCTTGATAGTGCGTCGAAACAGTGGATTGAACAGAAATTCGAAGCGGCGCGCAACTTTGTCAAAGCGGTTCAGAGTCGGCACAAAACGATGCTCGATGTGATGGAATGGATTGTCCGAATACAGCACCGGTTCTTTCTGTCGGGCGAGGATCTCTATCCGCTGACGCAGCTAGAAGTGGCGCGGAATGCCGAATGCGATAATTCTACGGTATCGCGCGCGATTAAAGATAAATATGTCGAGACCGATTTCGGAACATTCTCATTGAAACATTTCTTCTCGGTCGGGTTGGAAACCGATAGCGGTGAGGATGTATCGACGCGTGAGATTAAGCAGAAGTTGGCGGAGCTGATTGAGAATGAAGACAAACAGCATCCGCTCACCGATCAGGCGCTGTGCGACAAATTGAACGACCTCGGTTTCAAGCTGGCGCGCCGCACCGTTCAGAAATACCGCGAACAGTTAAATCTACCACTCGCCCGCTTCCGCAGAAATTTGTAATCTTTTTTATATTTTTCTTATCTGTCATTGCGGGCATAAACGCAAAAATGTGTGCTGAGATCGCTAGTAACTCAAGATTTTCTTTGCTATTATAAGAACCATTTGCTAACGTAAATCACTTAGGTGCACTTTCATGGCTCTTCGACATTGTCCAATTTGCCTCTGCACGGATCTAAAAAAACGGTCATTACAGTAACGGTCGTCAACGCTGGTTTTGTCGTACTTGTCGGCATTCATTCCGCCATGAGCGTCGATCTCCCGACTGGTTTCAGCTTTGGATCGCCGAAGGATATTCGATCCGTCAACTCTGCTGCCAAAGCGGCTGCAGTCCACGCTCGTTATGGAACACGATCCAACAAAGGCTGTCGGAGCCACCGCCGGACGATTTCGGTTCGCTTTCGCATCACCGTCATCTATTGATCGACGGGACGTTTCTGACACGGAGCGCATCGATCGTCGCTTTGATGGATGGCGCGTCGACGACGATCGTCGACGGTTCTTACAATGTAAAAGAAAACGTTGCCGACCAGGTTCGACGCTTCTTGCAACCTCTTATCGCACGCGGCCTGAACCCGATCAGTTGCACTGTCGACGGAAACCCGCATGTAATACGGATTCTGCGCGAATTATGGCCGCAGATCAAGGTGCAGCGTTGCCTTGTACACATCCAACGTCAGGGATTACGGTGGTGTCGTCGCAATCCTAAAAGAACCGATGCCAGGAAACTAGCGGAACTGTTTACGACGGTCGTTGAGATCGATACTAAAGCCAAACGCGACAGCTTTATAAAAAAAACACAACAATGGGAAAAGCGCTATGGCAAAGCGGTCGCGGCACCGACTGGCGGTTGGATCGCAAGCGACCTGAAATGTGCCAGAAGTATGCTGTTAAAGGCGATCCCGGATATGTTCCATTATCTCGACGAACCAACCATACCAACGTCAACCAATGCGTTGGAAGGATACTTTTCGCGATTGAAAGCGAAGTATCGGAACCACCGCGGACTCAAAGAACAGAAACGATTCAATTACTTCAAATGGTACTTTCAAATGACACCTAAGTAGCGATCCCAGCACACATTTTTGCGTTTATGCCCATTGCGAAGACCCGAAGGGTCTGTGGCAATCTATCGTTTTTTCGAAATTGCAGCTTATTGGATTTTTTTTATATCTTTGGTAGGGGCGGTTCGCGAACCGCCCGTAACTCTAAGATAGTAGCGAATTGAAATACTGTGGCGAGAATTTTCTTGTATTCGAAATCGTGTATCTAGTGGTAATTCTACGAATTTGTCGGACACGGGCGGTTCGCGAACCCCCAGCGGGGGCGGCGTTGCCCCTACCATAGATCTTAAATAATATATTTAGCTTCAGCCTGCGTTTTTTGCTTTACGAACATTGATAAATACGCATTCGACAGAGCATTATCTGTTATCGCGGTGATAGCGGATATCTTCGTGTTTCCGTTCGCTCAGAATCGGAATGGTACTTACGCCCGCGGCGGAATATAGCAGGCATTTTCCGGTGAGCGCGGTGACGATGAAATAGATACCTATCACGACCCAAAAATAACTCACTGCTTGAATGCCCCAGATGATCAAACCGCTGGCAATCAGGAATCGAATGAAGCGATCCAGATTACCCACATTTTTCGTATACATGACATACTCCTCTTTCCTAGTGATACGAGATCGTATTGATAATCGATAGTATCGATAAAGAAAGAGATGTGAGCAATATTACACTATTACATATAATTATATAGTATTGTGTATCAATGTAGTGCGTGGGTTATGGTCGGAGGTTAGGCTTTAGCCTGCGTTTTTTTTATATCGTTCATGAAAAAATCACAATTTAATCGGATGCTCGATGTCAGGCGCTGTCTGTCACTCAGGGTGAATGCCATACGTATAAAAATTGGTGATAGGGGATAGGTGGCGGGGATTGGGAAAAGATGAAAAGATATAAGATCGGGCGGGCGCGGGGACCCGCCCCTGCTGAAGGATAAAGGATAAAGGATAAAATAAATATAACGCAGGCTGAAGCCTGCGGCTACACAGAATAAGAAAATGAAGTAAAAGCGGACTAAAGTCCGCCGCTACCAACAACCAACAACCAACTACCAACTACCATTCACCATGACTATTCGCCAGCCACTATTCACTACCTACTATCTCCCAAGCACTATTTTCCAATTTCCATTCACTAATGACTATTTCCCTACAATTTCGCCATTCACGATTACAGACGTCGGTCGGACACCACCAGCACGATAGGCAATTTCATCTTCATGCAGCAGTTGCCAGAGCGTGAGATCGGCACGTTTTCCCAATTCGATCGAACCGATATCGTCTGCCAAACCGAGTGCCATCGCACCACCGAGCGTGGCTGCGGTAAGTGCATCGCGACCGACGAGTTTACAACCCAATCCCGCGAGTGTCAGGACGAGCGGCATTTCCAGTGTCATCGCACTGCCGGGATTGTGATCCGATGCCAGCGCCAAAGGAATGCCTGCCGCTTTCATCAATTCGGCATTGGGATAGTGCGTCGCATTGGCAAACCAAACCGATCCCGGCAGCAACGTACCGACAACACCTGCTGCTGCTAGTGCTACTAATCCTTCCGGACCGGTCGCTTCGAGATGATCGGCACTTTGCACGCCGAGTTCGGCTGCGAGCGCAGCTCCGCCCAAATTCGTCCATTGATCGACATGCATCGTCAATTCGAATCCGAGTTCTTTAGCGAGATTCAAAATCCGGCGCGCCTCCGGTACCGAAAAGACATTGTCTTCGCAATAGATATCGGCACGTGTCGCGATCCCCTGCTCGCGCACGGCAGGGAGAATGTCGTTGCAGAGCGCATCGATGTATGCTTCGCGTTTGTCGAGATATTCATCGGGAATTTCATGAGCGGAGAGACAGGTAGCGACAACCCGTCCGGGATAGCTTTCGGCGGCGTTGCGGATCGCTTCCAGTTGCTTTAAATCGGCATTCAGTTGCAAACCGTAGGATGCTTTGATTTCAATCGTGGTCGTACCGGCTGTAAGCGCCTGTTGAAGTCGTTGTTCGATACCGTCGGTTAGGACGTCAAGGTCGGCACTACGCGTCTGGCGGACAGTGTAACGAATACCACCGCCACTGGCAGCGATCTCGCGGTAGGTTTCGCCGGCACAGCGTCTCGCGAATTCATGAGCGCGATTCCCGCCATACACCAAATGGGTATGGCTATCGACGAAACCGGGCAACAGCAGTTGTCCGCTACAGTCATGGACGAAAGTCTCTTCGCCCGGTAACGGTATCGCCAATTCGCCCCACGGCACAGCGACGATTCGACCGTCGCGCATGGCAAGTTCACCGCCGGAGTGTTCGATCCAAGCGAAGGGATATTTTCCGGAGGGAGTGACAGTTCGTCCGAGATTGGTCAGGATGCGCAACATAATTGGTACCCAACAAAAAAGTGAGACAGTATAGGATGATTAAAGGATAATATATCGATTTCGGTTTTGGAATGGTAGCGTTGGATTTGAATTGGAAAGAATATAGTGGGTGCTTGGTAAAAGATAGCATTGTCGAAGTCCGATTCGGCGTGCCGCTTATGTGAGTAAAAAGATGGGTGTTGGGTGATAGGAGATGGGAGTGGGGGAAAGATGTAAAGAAACAAAAAGATCGGGCGGATGCGGGGATCCGCCCCTACTTCAAGATACAGGATGAATGAAAATAAACGGGAGGCAGCAGGGAACCGCCCCTACTTAAATGGTTGCTGGTGTGAATTATTTCGGTTTACGGAATCGGATCGGATTGGTATACAGCCAGCCGCGCTCTTTCTTGTGAGCTTCGATGCGATAGACACCCGGTTCTTCGATCGGGAGCGATAATTCGTGTCCGTACAATTCGCGATCGACGACCCCATTCCGGATCAATCGCAGTTTGCAGCGGTCGGGCGATTTGGTGAGCAGCGTCCAACCCGGTTCGAATTTGACCGATGCACCGGGCCAGAGCACATCGTGCTGACCATGTTCCGCCCAGAACCGGAAGCCGATACCGTCGCCGAGGCGATGATTGATGCAGTGCAATCGTCCGGCACGGAACGCATCGATCAGAATGCGCCGTGCTTCCTCCACCGGGTAATTTTTCAGCGGAGACGGAACCAGCGCCGTGACACGCAACGATTTAAAATGCACTTTATATGGGAAAATCGTTACGGTACAAAGACCCATAAGCGTGCGATATTTCAACGCGTGGGCATCGATCCCGAACACACCAATCACGTCCCGCTCTAAATTCACTTCATCCCACTTGTCGAGCGTTTCCTGCGGCGGCAACGTCAGTGTCATATTCGGTTTGATAAAACGCCACGGTCGATTCCAGCGCGAGAGCGCTTCTTTCCACGACGAGAGTTGATTCCAGAGTTCCATCCCATCGAATTTTTCATTCCAACAATCCCACGGATATGCCGGATACTTCAATTCGTGGCGATGCTCGTGCGGGTGGGCAATGATGCCGAAACCGCCCTGTTCACGGACCAGTCGGACATTGTCGGCAGCCGGAAGATTGGGGGGAATATCCTGATTGACATCGAGTGTGAGGTAATGATTCCGGTCGTCGGGATCGTTCAATTCCATTTGTGCCACGACCAGACAGTTCCCGTGGAAGCCGTCAAGCTTCTGGTGCATCGGTTCGAGTGAATTGTGATCGTGAGTGATCAGAAAATCGAGACGCGATTCCTGTGCATACTTCATCAACTCGTTCCAGGTGCCAGTCCCGTCGGAGTATGTCGTATGAACGTGTAATGCGCCGCTTTGATCAACCATTTCACACCAATTTAAAACCGGATCGTCAACTGAACCTGCGGTTCGCCCTCTTTACCGAGGGCGGGACCGACATCGAAGTTGTGCAAATGCGAATCGACGAATGCATCGAAAACCGATAACAGCATTACACCCGCGCTCCACCAGATCAACTTATTCCGATCTTTCTGGTAGAATTTCGCAACTGCACCATAGTCGGCAGCTGCGAGTGAATCGACGACTAGATGTGACGGTCCTACTTGATTCTTGTAGTAATTCCATGCCACATCGCGGTAATGCTGGTTCTCGCGATAGAGCCGATCCTGCTTAATGATCCCAAGTCCGAAACTGACTTGGGTTCCGGCAAAGATCAACGCCTTGAATTTCTTTCCGTTGTAATATTGACCCCAGCCCGGTACAATCAGACTGCGTACTGCCACCCACGACGGTGCCGTAAACGGCTTTGCCGGAGGTAACGAATCGGCGACGGGTGCCGCTATAGCAGAACCCGTCAGGATCATGAAAAAACAAACCGGTAACAACCAACGCATCACGATGGCAATTTGGCAATAATCGAAATTTCAACGCGAGCGTCTTTCGGTAATTTCGACACTTCCACTGTTACACGCGCAGGATACTTACCCGGTTCAAAATACCCTTCGTAGATTTTATTGACAACCGAAAAATCACCCAGATCGGTCAGATAAATCGTCGTCATTACCACCGAAGAGAAGGTAATTCCGGCGCTGATCAGTACCGCTTTGAGATTGTCCATCACCCGTACTGCCTGATCGCCGGTATCGCCCGGAACAATTTGACCGGTAGCGGGATCGAGCGGAATTTGACCGCTACAGTAGAGCATATCGCCACAGCGTACGGCTTGTGAATAGGGTCCGACGGCTGCCGGTGCATTGGGAGTAGAAATTCGTTCCATGGATTTATTCCTGTGAGCGCATAAGTGATTGATTAAAGTGGACGCCAATCGGCATCTTCCACCGGAAGTTGCGTTTTCGGGGGTGGTGGTGGTTCAGGTGATCGCGGTGCTGCTTGTCGAGAGCGATTTGGTTTGGTTTTCATCGAAATATCGATACTGAAAACCCGCCTTAGAATAAACCGTGCCAGCATTCCCAAGATCGCAGCAAACAGCGAAGCCAATCCCCCGAGGCACCCGCGCTTCTCGGTCTGGACATTGTATGTAAAAGTCGGCGGCAAGGTGAATCCTATTCAACCGCGTGATAGATTTCGGTGCCGGTATGATCTTGTTGGATATAATCGATCAACTTTTCCTGTTGCACCAAATCGTTGACGAAATCGAGCTTCGTGCCATTCACCACGACTAACGGACTGTCCTTGTAATGGAAAAAGAATTGATTGTAGGCATCGACCAGACTGGAGATGTATTCGACCGACATCTCTTTTTCATAGCTGCGGGCGCGCAACTGGATGTTGTACATCAACCGTTCGACCGAGGATTGGAGATAGATGACCAGATCCGGTTTGACGACGGATTTTTCGACGGCGATCAAGAGTTTTTCGTACAGTTCCAATTCCCGCTCTTGCAAGGTCAACATGGCAAAGATTTGATCTTTGGCGAACAGATAATCGGAGGTCATGCGGCTATTGAATAGGTCGATCTGGTGCAGTTCCTGCTGTTGCTGCCAACGTGAAAGCAGGAAGAAGATCTGAGTTTGAAAGGCAAACCGTTTCGGATCTCGGTAGAAGTCTGGCAGGAACGGGTTTTCTTCGTGTTGTTCCAAGACCAATTGACCACCGAACCGGCGATGTAACAGCTTCGCCAGCGTAGTCTTACCGGCGCCGATAACCCCTTCCACCGCGATATATCTTGCTTTCAAAGCGGCTCCTTGTCGCTGCATTCTATCATGTTGTTAAATCAATATTCTGTTTTATAAATTCGGAACAAATTCAGACAATTCTGGCAACAGCCAGTACATCCGGACACTTATACAATAACTCGACCACACTGCACCCGAATTGCGGAAGATACCAATTCCCGGCGATTTCCGCTAGTGGCTCCAAGACAAACCGCCGCTCATGCATTCGGGGATGGGGAATAATCACATCCTCGGAAGAAATTGTTTCATCGCCGAACAGCAATATGTCGATATCCAGTGTCCGCGCGGCATAGCGGACAGTATTGCGCACTCTTCCCGCAACCGTTTCTTCATCCTGGCAGGCGGTGAGTAGCTGAGTGATATCACACTCAGTCTCGGCAATAACCACCATATTGTAAAAGTAGTCGCCCGAGGCTCCACCCCATGGTTGAGTCCGGTAAAAACTGGACATAGTAAGGTCGGTGAGAATCCCACGGTCGCGCAAGTGCTCAAGCGCTGTTTTCATGGCTCTTATCGGCTCGCCGAGATTGCCTCCGAGACTTAATGCGATCCGGGTCATGACCGGGTGCGGCAGATCGTCACTTCGACACCGTCCATAATGACCGGCAGCGGGGGTTGAATTTTCCGAACGGTAATTTCTACTTCCACAATCGATTGGATGGTTTCCAGTAATTTTGTTGCGAGCCGTTCAGCAAATGCCTCGATGAGATGGAAGGCATGACCGGTGACTTCAGTTGTGATGGTTTGAACCACGCTACGGTAATCGATCGCGTGATGGATATCGTCGGTGGTGCCGGCATCGTGAAAATCGCCACGGAGGATAATATCGATCCGTACTTCGCCGCCAAGTACCCGTTCTTCCGGTAGTAGTCCCAGTTTCACCCGGTAGCGTAAACCAACCAGGCGCATCATGTCCATCATCAGGCTCCTTTCAGCAACGTTTCACAATGTGCAACCGTGCAGAGCGCGAGTGGTGTGAGGGCATAGCCCCCTTCCAGAATTGAAACAATTCCACAGCCGAGAGTATTGCCCCATTGCAACACCCGCCGTGTCATATCGATATAACCGTTTTCGGTAAAAGTTAGTTTCCCGAGCAGATCGTCGCGGTGACCATCAAATCCGGCGGAAATAATCAGTAATTCCGGTTTGAATGCGGTGATTGCCGGGGTCAAAGTGTGATCGAACAATCCTGCGATGCACTCATCGCCGGTTTCCGGTTCCAGTGGACGATTTATCGTCAATCCGGGGGCATTCGGTCCACCGGTTTCATCTTCATTGCCGGAAATTTTAGGATAGAGATTCCGCTGATGGAAACTCATAAACAGCACGCGAGGGTCGTTCCAGAAAATCTCCTGCGTACCATTTCCATGGTGAAGGTCCCAATCGAGGATTGCAACCCGTTTGATGCCGTTTTCCAGCGCCGTTACCGCTGCAACGGCGGCATTGTTAATCAGACAGAAGCCGAGCGACTTTTGCGATTCGGCATGGTGTCCGGGAGGACGGGGGGCGACAAATCCGACATCGATTTCATTTGCCAGCAGCGAGAGCACCGCATCGGAACTGGCACCTGCCGCGAGCATCGCCGCATTCCACGATTTCGGAGCAACATCGATTTCCGCCGATTCGATCCGAGCAGAGCTGTCACATAACTGTTTGAGTTGATCCAGGTATTCGGCTTTGTGAACGAGATTCAGGTATTTCCGGTCGACATTCACTGCATCCGAGAATTCGGCATCTTTCAGAACGGTCGATTCGAAGATTGCCGCTTCCACAGCACGCAATCGATCCGCCGATTCGACGTGCGAATCGCCGGCGGGGTGATCGCGGAAGCGTTTGTCCTGATAGATTCTCAATCGTTTCATTTAGTACTCGAAAAAGTTTTATCGGTCATGATCGTCAGGCGATCTTTTGTAAGACCAATCCGCACAGATACTCGGTCTCGGGATGTGTCAGCAGGATCGGATGATCCGGCGCTTGCGTCTGCTCTTTCACCACAATCCACGGTTCACCGCGCGCCGCATCGCGGATCGATTCCCGAAAGCGAATTTTATCCATCAGATGACTGCAACTATAGCTGAACAACATCCCGCCCGGAGCGACCCGATTCATGGCGCGGTGATTCAAATTCCGATAGGCGCGTTCACCGGCTGCCATGGTGCTGCGGTTTTTGATCAGCGCCGGTGGATCGCAGATTACGATATCGTACTCGGATACGTGATGTTGCAGCCACTCGAAAATATCGGCACGAATGAACTCGCAACGGTCGACTACCCGGTTCATCGCTGCGGTTTCGGCAGTAATTGCCAGCGCCGTCTCCGATGCATCGACAAAAGTTACTTTCTCGGCACCAGTTAATGCTGCACGCAACCCGAATCCACCATGATGACAGAATAGATCCAAGACGCGCTTTCCGTCGGAAATCCAATCCAGTTCATAGCGATTGTAGCGCTGATCGAGATAGCCGCCGGTCTTCTGTCCATGTAATAAATCCGCTTGATACATCACCCCGCGATCGTTCCAGACGAACCGCTCCGACGGTTCTCCGATAGCGATCTCGTTCGCTTCACTCAGCGCTTCCAATTTCCGGAAGGGGGTATCGTTGCGGAATAGAATCGATGCAACCGGAAATTCACGCTGGATCCAATCGATGATCGTAGTCTTCCAGCGTTCCATTCCAGCAGTCACAATCTGAATGACGAAATGGTTTTCGTACCGGTCGATCGTCAAACCGGGCAGGAGATCCCCTTCGGCGAAGACTAACCGGCAGATGGAACCGGCATCGATCATGTCTCGGAATTTTTTTGATCGGTCGAGTTGTTCGCACAGCCAAGCTTCGTCGGGAATGCGCTCGTCGCGATTGAGTAGTCGTCCGGCAATCAGCGAGTGGGGAATAGTATGGGCGTGTCCTATGAATGCGCTATTTGGTGCAACCAATCGCACCACTCCGCCGACCGGAAGCTGTGCGACCGGCGAGGAAAATTCATTGGCATAAATCCAGCGATGACCCGACTGCAACCGCTTCACGGCGCTAGTCGAGACGATCGCTTGCGGAACAGTGTCGGTGTGAGTCATGTCGAGTGAGCTTCCACCCGAAAAGTGGAAGAATTGGTTTTACAATCGGTAGGATAGTTGTTTGAGTGGATCACCAGTTTCCTTGGTCTTCGGTTATGTGATGCTGGCATACGATGCTACGCCGATCACGCAATCCCTTGCTCGCGCATGAGTAGTTCAATCCGCTCGACATCCTCGGGGGTATCGACACCAAACGAAACCCGATCGGTGGCAACCACGCGGATTTGCCAACCATTTTCCAGAAAGCGCAACTGCTCAAGACTTTCGCGCAATTCCAACGGCGAAGGTGGATTCGCGCAGAACCACTCCAGTGCGTCACGCCGATAACCGTACAATCCGAGATGCAACATTGCTGGTGGCACATCGCCCAGCGCGGCATTGCGCGGAAATGGAATGGCTGCGCGGGAAAAGTAGAGTGCATTGCCGGAATTTGTCACGACGACTTTGACGAACGACGGAACCTCGAGAATTTCACCGGTCGCTTGCGGTACTGCCGGTGTCACGATGGCAGGATGATCGACGCTGTGTAGTGTTCGCACAACAAGATCGATTGCGGTAGGATCGAGTGCCGGTTCGTCGCCTTGGATGGACAATACGAAATCGCCATTCCGACCCTTGACTGCAGCACCGACACGGTCGGTACCACTGGGCAATGCGGGATCGGTCATGACGACTTCACCACCAGCGCTGCGGACGACAACGGCGATCTCTTCGCTATCGGTTGCCACCAGAATTTCATCGAGTGTCGTCGCCAGTCGTGCCCGTTCCAATACCCGCACGATCATCGGTTTCCCGGCAATCATCGCGAGCGGTTTGCGCGGAAAGCGGGTAGCGCCTAGTCGCGATGGAATAACACCGATGGTTTTCATTCGGAGTCCTCCTGATCGTCGCGGTTCGATTCGGTCTTCTTACCCGGAACGATTCGCGGGAATGCGAAGAAGTCACCGGCGCGATGGGGTGCATTGGACAACACGACTTCTTGCGGCAGCGACGGTTCAACCACATCTTCCCGCCAGACATTTTCGGCATCGAACGGGTGCTGCATCGGTTCGAGACCGGTCACATCGACTTGCTCGATCCGGTCGACATAACCGACGATTTTGCTCAAGTCGGTGCGCAACGATTCCAGCTCGTCGTCCGGAACTTCGAGGTGTGCGAGTTGTGCCAATTTGGCGATCTCGTCTTTACTGAATTCTGCCATGGATCAAGTCCGTATGTAAATGACCGTTCGGGAGGATTTTGTCAACGACCACGGTGGGTTGGTCAAAAACCACTGGTAGACACCCTGAACGACGTACCCTTCGCGTTCGATCTTCTCGCGATGTCGTTCGATTGCTTTCTTTATTGAATTGCCATCGCCGATCACTTCAAACGAAAATACTTTGCCGGCGTCGATGCGAATGACTTGAGCATTGTAGTTATCCGGTGGATCGACTTCGACCAGAACCTTCGATGAGAAGGAGCCTTGTTCCAGCATCATTCGGGTGTTGGGGATAAATGAGACCCCTTCGCGCGAGGCTTGCCCAATCATTTTTGCAAATGCTTCTTCGACGCCGATCATTTTACCAAATACAGTGGTGACTGGAAGCCAAAAGAAATTCTTTGCAGTCCAGTCTTCTTCTTTTTCGTGAAAATCGGCATTGCCGAATAACTCGGGTTTTCGCCAACCAAGTGCCATGCTTGTACTCCCAGGTAAATTTGAAATCCGCGTAAAAAGTAATTATAAATGGATTTCGTTACAAACGCTCTATTCTAGCCGGTTTGTGACGCGACGGATCGCTGTTCGATCGGATTTTTTTACCGCCATCGCCACTGGATGCTATTCTTCCGGACCCCACCAGCCGTATTGATCCCAATCGATCCGCTCGTCTTTATCGAAGATGATTCCTTCGCTTTCGAGGATTTTCCGTTGAACACCTCCGGCTTCTCCCAATTTACGCAAGGAAAGGGTCCCTTTCCGATTAATTACCCGCTGCCACGGAACATTTGTGGTTTCGTTGTGTGTTAATGCAAATAACGCATAACCAACGACTCGTGCAGCACCCGGCACACCGGCGAGGATCGCAATTTGTCCATAACTCGTTACTTTTCCGTAAGGTACTAAGCGAACTGCGGCGTAGATCCGGTCATACAGATCACTCCCGCGTGGTCGGTCGGTCACAGCAATCGGCGATTGTTTCGCTGCAGTCGGTTTGCGAGTGGTTTTCATCGATGGTGTCCTTGGTTGGGTTCAATGAAATTGATAACGGCGTCAGAGATAAAGTAGCGAGATAAATGCATCAGTGGAAGTGTGTGGGGAGTGATGGTGCTTGGTAGTTAGTTCTTTGTACTTGGTGCGTGGTACTGGGTGTCTGCTCATTTATTTCGTAGGGGTGTTTCGCAAACGCCCTCTCTTGTATTGATTGTAGGGGGGCATCCCCGCATGCCCCCGTTCTTGCATCTTGATCTGTCATTGCGAAGCCCCGCAGGGGCTGTGGCAACCTCTCCTGTATCCTGTATCTTGATTTGTCGTTGCGAGGAACGAAGGGCGTCCGCCGGCTGGCGGATGCGCCCGAAGCGACAAAGCAATCTATCTTTTCCGTTGGTAGCGGCGGACTTCAGTCCGCAATTCCCGTAAATCGAGTTTAAAAAATCAATACGCGGACTAAAGTCCGCCGCTACCAAAAAGACGGGTGTTAGGAGGTAGGTGTTGGGAATTGGGAACGGAAAAAAGATACAGGAACGGGCGGGCGTGGGAGCCCGCCCCTACTTCACAATATGAATTATTTCAACAACACAATCTTCTGTGTCTTACTGAACGTTCCCGCCTGTAACCGCACAAAATATGTTCCACTCGCTAAACGCGAACCATCGAGCAACACGCGATAGGTTCCGGCACGCTGCTCGTGCTGCACGAGCGTCGTGATTTCGCGACCGGTAATGTCGTAGAGACGAAGATCGACGTGAGATGTGGTCGGAAGGGTGTAGGAAAGCGTAGTGGTTGCGTTGAAAGGATTCGGGTAATTCTGCGCCAAAGCGAAACCGGATGGTTGTATGAATCGTTCCGGTGTACTGGCTGATGAGTCGGGAACAAGTGTCAAACGCGCAATGAAGCCATCAGTAACCCCGTTGAAACTCGTGTCACCAACCTCCGGTGTCGTTGGAAAGCCTGATCTGCAAAGACCAGTAAAAATAATCCCATTAGAGTTGTGCTTTATACATGCATAAGCGACATCGCTGCCTGTACCACCAAAATACGTGCTGTAAATTAATCGAGATGTATTGACTTTAAGATGAGTTACAAAACAGTTTCCTGTACCGTTAAGGTATTCTGAATAAGCGCCTATTGTAGTTGGAAAGTCAGTACCCTTTGTTCCCCCCACAATGGTAACACTAGTATCAGCATAGTACAGGATTCCCCTACCTGCATCCTCACCAGAACCACCGAGATAAGTACTGTATAAAAGATTCGATCCAGTGCTGTTGAGATATGAAATAAAACAATCACCGATAACTGTGGTGCCTCCGTTATAGACTGTATCAAACCCACCGACTGTAATTGGAAAATTGGGACTGGTAGTAGAACCTGTTACAAAACAGTTACCGTTTCCATCACCTGTAATCCCAACTGCCCATTCACGGTCGCCGGAACCACCGAGATAAGTACTGTACAGCAACTGCGAGCCGGTCGAATTCAAGCGTAGTACAAATGCATCCAAATCACCACCATTAAAAGTCGTATCGAACGCATTGGGGGTTGTTGGGAGTCCTGAATGACAATATCCAGTTGAGATAATTCCACCCGATCCATCAGGTGTAATCGAATAACTATTTGTCATAGGACTTATAATTGTGCTATACAATAAACCAGAGCCCGAGTCGTTGAGATGTATTAATACACCACCAATTTCTGCCGAATCGAATACTCCCGGTGTGGTTGGAAAATTCAAACTATTAGTAATGCCTCCAATAAATACACTTCCACTATCGCCATTTAGAATACTATGCCCATCATCGTAGCCGCTACCGCCGACATAAGTGCTATATATGAGTCTCGCACCAGTATTGCTTAAACGGGCGACGAAACAATCGCAATCTTCACCATTATACGATCGATCGAAAGCACCAGCAGTAGTTGGGAATTGCGAGCCGGAATATCCGGTGATTGTACTATTGCCCAAAGAATCACTGACAATACTTTCCGCGCGATCGTCACCCGGTCCACCGAGAAAAGTACTGTAGATCAGTCGTGAAAAAGTACTGTCCACTCTTGTGATGAAACAGTCGCCAGTACCTACCGATGCGCCATTGTAGCTAACATCGATAGCTCCAGCTGTGACGGGAAAATCGAAACTGTTTGTGCAACCACAAACGATGACTCCTCCACTACCATCATTAGCAATACCATCTCCATAATCGTTTCCACCACCCCCCAAATACGTACTATACACCAGCGGATCGATTCGGAGCGTCTGCGAGTTATCGTACCCATTCGGCAAATCGATCGCGAAGAGATTTTCTGCCACGATTGTGAATTGTGCAGTGACATCATTTCCACGAGTGCCATTCGTGCTGGTTTGGTATGCCTCCGGAATCGACATCCGGAGTTCGCCGAGGGAAGTCATGAGTGACAGTTCATTCGACAAGAGGAGGTCGGACACTCCTGTCCGACTCCCTTTTGTGACAGAAATATCTGAGTCGACGGACAAGAGTGTCCGTCCTCCGCCTGCGATTGGCGCCTCCAACCCTTCGCATACCATCATGATTTGTTTCGGGTCGGCACCGGGATGCACCACGAAATCGAATTCGAGATTACCTTTGCTCTCATACCATTCAACATCGATGCCTTCCCAGACATCATGATATACCACGCGGGTAAAGTTGCGACAATCCGATGCCCACTTCGACGAATCATTCCCGAGAAAATAATTGTTGTGCCATGATCGTTCGCCTTGAGCTTCAATCCATTTCGCTTTTGCTGTGGTGGCGCAGGCCTCCGAGCCTGCGTCTGGTATCTTGATTTGTCTTTGCGAGGAATGAACGTGGGAACGTGCGAAGCAATCCCGAAGGGCTCACCGAAGGTAATCTCCTCCTGTATCATTGAATCTTTAAAAGAGTAGATTGCTTCGTCACTTCGCTGCGGCTTTCCGCCTACGGCGGACGATCCTTCGCTGCGTTCCTCGCAACGACAAGAAGCGACAAATTTAAATTTGAGGGCGTGGGATTTTAATCGGGGATATTGAATACGACCATTGGGATCAAATCGTGAATCATTAACGGACACGGGCGGTTCGCGAACCCCCAGCGGGGGCGGCGTTGCCCCTACCAAAGAAGAAGAATCGATTACACTCGTAACGAGGGTGACACCATCGCGTTCAAGGAACCAAGTGAATCCGTCGCAGCGCACCTCACATTTATACACCACGGCACTATCCCACTGCCCTTTGTTCTCGGTGAATTGGAAGGGATGGGGAAGGCGCGAAGATTGTACCGACACGGCGTAGGAAATTTGCGGAAGAAGAATTGTGAAGACGAAGATAAGAGTCGTCGCGAAGGCGAGCGGGGGTTGGTGTAGCGTACGATAGCGGAAAGTCATGGCGGCTCCGGTCGGACAGGTGTATATCCATAATAATGCGGCAGGAGAGTGTTTACAAGCAAAACAGCATGAGAGTATAGAATTTATTGACCTTGGCATTGTACAGAATATCGAAAAAAATACGCAGGATCGGAGTTCGGAAATAGTTCAAGATAAAGGAAGAGTCGGAATATATTCCGACCTACGGAAAAGAAGAGGATCGCCGATTCGGAGATCGGCAGTACTACAAGAAGAAGGAGGAGTCGGAATAAATTCCGACCTACAGAAAAAAAAATGGGCGTATTGCTACGCCCTCGAATAGAGATTCATAATATGAACTATAAAATTTATTCCCCGTAATATGCCTCGGTCGGAATGACGCGTCCACCACTGCGGGCGAGCACAATCATCGGCAGGACGCGGGCAATCCCGTCGAACAGCTCAGTCTCATTTTTCGACTTGTCGTGCCACAGTACCAATCGGTTGATGCCGGAAAAGCGGAGTAGACCGTCCTTCAGCATCCGGTAGTACGAGTACATGCTCTTGGCACGCATCGCATTCGGTCGCGGTCCATAGAAGAATTTTTTCTCGATCACCCGGTCGGCAATCGTGGAAATATGACGGTCGCCATTATCGGGGAGGAGCCCTTCCTCATTGAGCCACTTGAACGGCGGCGCAACCCACGACTCCATCTCTACGAGTTGATCGATCACTACCCTCGACCATTTCGCACCGGAGAACTCCGGTTTGATCCGGTCGAGATGTTCCAGATACATCTCGCGCAAACACCAATCGAAGTCCTCAATCCGCGGTGGATCGGCACGTCCACGTTTCCAGAAGTCGCGTTTCAGATACCACATGACATATTCTTCGAAGGTTGCATCGTCGATGACTCGCATACCGGCTCCCAACGGGGTTGATCGAAATTAATTCAAGTTCCTCTCTAAATATCGGTAGAGTGGTGGGAAAAATGTAGCGAAATGCGAACCCCCGTAGCAATGCTACGGGGGGACGTGGTCTCTGATGCGCCCCGACGGACCGGGTCCTACCCAAGCATCCATGTTGTCGAGGGACAAATGCGACGGTCAATCGTCAGACCGTGTGTACCGCGGGTAGAGTACCAATGCCCACGGATCGCTTTCTATATCATACGATAAAACCTGCGTAACAACAAGCCTCCAACTCACATTCCCAAGAATTTTCGGCTACACTCGATAAGATTTCGAATACCAATACGATACATTTCGGCAAATGATAATGATAATAAAACACTAATGTTGCAGATACGCATCAGGAATTTTCGCGAGTTACCGCGATTTCAGCGAATATTCGACACAACATCTTCAAAATTTAGTCATTTGGTATCGGTTTGGCGGTTGGGAAATGGTATCTTTGAGCGAACCATGCAGAAACCGACTGAACATCCGAATTTGCCGATCGTCGCTCCCAATTCACTGATTTTGGGAGTGGATCCCGGTACCGCTGTGACCGGGTGGGGAATCGTCCAGCTCACGACGCGCGGAGCGCGGTTTGTGGGCGCAGGCGTCATTCGCACAAAAAGCGCAGATCCGCTGGAATCGCGCTTGCTGACGTTGTCCGAAGGGTTGCAGATTATCCTCGATACCCATCAACCGGTGATTGCCGCCGTGGAAGAACCGTTTTTCGGCGAGAATGCACGATCGGCATTGGTACTGGGTCAGGCACGCGGAGCGCTCTTATTGACGCTTGCACGCAAAGGGCTTCCGGTCAGTTCCTATTCGCCGCGCGAAGTGAAGCGAGCCGCAGTCGGAAATGGTGCCGCCACCAAAGAACAGGTGGCATTTATGATTGGCAGAATTCTGGGATTATCGCCGACACCGGACGGAAAGCCGTTTCCCAACGATGCGACCGATGCTCTGGCGATCGCGCTTTGTCATGCACTACGCTGTCGAATCTCCAATTGAGGTGAACGATGGATGATGCCGCATTTCAAGAGATGTTTAATCGATCGAGTGGTTTATTTGCCATAGCGCTATGGGTAGTCACCTCGCTCTGGATCGTGTTTGCATTTCAAACCTGGGCATATAAGCAAACCACGAAATCTGTATCGCGGGATCGGTTGGATCCGAAAGCTACTACTGGTTTAGTGTTGCAACTCATCGGGTTTGTTTGTGTGTTAATTCCCCGACCGTTGTATCACCCAATAGTATTTGCTGGATACGTACTCACAATTATTCCAGCAGGTTTTGCAATGGTGTTTGCGATCTGGTCGAATATGATGATCTATACGGTCTATCGCGAATACCGCCGTGACTGGGCAATCAAAGTGGAGATAATTCCGGGTCGAGTGGTGATGATGTCGGGACCATTCCGGACGAGTCGTCATCCGCTCTATGCCGCATATTTCATGATGTTGATTGCCACCGGATTTGTCTGGACGTTCTGGTATACTTGTCTGGCTGGAATACTCCTCTATTGGATTGGAACATCGATCCGAATCAAAGCCGAGGAGCAGCCACTAATCGATTCGTTCGATCGCCGCTATGCCGATTACCTTGCGAAATCTGCGCCGATGTTTCCGCGGTGGACTAGTTTTGGAGTGGCGGGCAGAAGATTATTCTAACAATTTTGATTAAGAGTAGGTAACAAAAACCGATGTTCTCATTTCCTTATATCTTTCATGTCTTAGGCGGCAATCTGCCATTTGGTGCGGTTCCACTAATCGTCCTATTAGTGCTTGTCGAAGTGGCGTGGTTATTTACTTCGGTCAAATCAGAAACGCATACCCGGAAGCGCACGATTAAAGGTACGATTTGGATTGCACTGGTATGGGCGATCATCTATCTCGTGTTGATCATCCTCTTTCCTGCACCGCCGATGCCGGTACGATTGGCGGTGTATCCGTTGGCGGGAAATGAGCAACCGGTGGGGATGGGTCATCAACTTGCGGCTGAGTTGGAAGAGAGTATCGCTGCTACGCATCCACGCTGGGTCACTGGTTCGTTTCAACGTCTGGGAAAAGTATTGAAAGCATCGGCATCGATACCCCCGGAAGATGCAAAATTGTTACCGTTGATCAAGGTGGATTGGCTGGTTTGCGGTAGTTGGGTGTGCGAATCGCCGGAGCAGATGCAATTTAATTTAAAAATTGTGCGGGTAGGCAAGCGCGATACTGTCTCGATTCAAGCCAATGGCGATTGCAATACCGCCGTTCGCGATGCGGCAACCAAGATCGCCGATATCACGGGGATGGATCGCAACCCTGCAACGATCGCGCCTTTATCGAAAGAGTGGCGGATTGCTTGTGCCCGCAGTCGGGTTGTGGCAGTCTACGATTCGACCCAGAGCGTTCTGTTTCGCAATGCGCTCAAGTCGGATGAAAAATCGCTCGGTGGTATTACCCTCCTGATTAATTATTTCATCGATCATCCGGGGCAGGATACACTCTTATTACATGTGGTTCCGACAGCAGAGAAATTGATCAAGATCGGGGATAAGTACCCGCCGTTCCTGTTGGCACTTGGTAGTTGGCATCGCAACACCGGAGATAAGAAAAATGCCGCATCGGCATGGTTGCATGCGCTGATCCTTTCACCGGTGCGACCGGAAGTGCATTTTTTATTGGGACATCTCGATTCCAGTTTGGTCGCAAATAAATTCGAAAAATCGCCGAAGGAACATTTGCAGCGTGCAGTCGAAATCGATCCGGGTTATGTCGATGCGCGAATGCGGTTGTTATCGATGATCCCGCTGAATACGCTGGTGCATGAGTACGAGAATTTGGTCGAAGATGGTCTGAAGATCAATCCGACATCGTTTCCACTACTCTCACGTCGCGCGCACTACCTGATTATTTACGGCAAGCAACCGGAAGCGATCCAGACCTTGAACCAGATGCTGGTAGTGCAACCGGAAAATGCGACGTTGTTCTACAACCGCGGTATCGCGTATCTGCAGGGAGGCGATACGACGGCAGCTACGGCAGATTTTTATAAGAGCTGGTCGCTGCATGGAACAGTCGAAAATCTTTATTATCTCGGTGTCATTTACGAATCGCACGAACAGTGGGACAGCGCCATTTACTATTATCAGACCCGTTATAAATTCGCCGATAAATCCGACGATGCGTTGGCAACGGCGCATGCCCGTGTTCGATTGCTGAAATTACTCGACGAACATGCCCGATTCCCATCGACGAAATCGAGCAAAGTGAAATGAATGCGGAAAGATTTCTGACACTTCGTGCTGGCGAGCGGATACCGATTGGCGTTAAGCCGCAAGTGATGGGGATTCTGAACGTCACACCCGACAGTTTTTCGGATGGTGGTAAGTTCGACAGTGTTACGGTTGCAGTGGATCATGCCCGGACGATGTTCGATGCCGGAGCGGATTGGATCGATATCGGCGGTGAATCGACGCGTCCCGGAGCCGTGCCGGTTCCACCGACCGTCGAACAGCACCGGGTACTTCCGGTCATCGATCGGATTGCCCGACTGGACCGGATCCGGATCTCGATCGATACCCGTAATGCCGATACTGCCCGGCTTGCCGTGGAAGCGGGTGCCGCACTGGTGAACGATGTCTCGGCGGGTGCCCACGATCCTGCGATGTTTGCGACCGTAGCGACGCTGGAAGTACCGTATGCGATGATGCACATGCGCGGTACGCCGGCGACAATGAATCAATGTGTCGAGTATTCCGATGTCGCAGCCGACGTTCAGCGAGAACTGATGGAGCGAGTGGAACTGGCGCTTACCAGTGGAATCGCAAAGGATCGGATTTTGATCGATCCCGGTATCGGCTTTGCGAAAACACCGGAACAGAGTTACCGGTTGTTGAAAGCGTTACCGCAATTGGTTGCCACCGGTTATCCTGTGTTGATTGGCTGCTCGCGGAAACGATTGATTGGTTTTATAGACGAAGTACCTGCCGATCATCGGCTCGGTGGCTCGATTGCGCTGGCGAGCTACGCTGTGTTGCAAGGAGCGGCGATTGTCCGGGTGCACGATGTGGCGGAGACTCGGCAAGCAGTGAAAATCGCAGCATTTATCCGCGATTTTGCGTAATCGTGATTCGATGTATTACTTTTAACTTTTCCCTATTTTAACAAACCGGTGAATTTAGGGACTTTTCGGAGTGAGATCGGTGCGAACCATTGCTCTGAAGTAACCGGTCAACTGAGATCCAATCGTAGAATGATCTTATCCTTGGAGTAACGACGTGTTCAGCGGCTTTTCAGGCATGAATCAGATGGTGATCCGCAACGCCGCGACGGAGGATATGGAGACGATTCTGACGGTGGAGCGGGATGCCTACCGTGATCCTTGGGGCGAGGAATCGTTCCGGCTGTTGATGACGATGCCGGGCGGGATCGCGTTGGTGGCGGCATTCCGGTTTCCGATCGCGTATGCGTTCGGACGGGTCGCAGCCGATGAAGCGGAACTTTTGAATTTGGCGGTCGGCAAAGCGTATCGAAAACGCAATGTCGGTCGGTTGTTATTGAATGAATTTATCCAACGCTGCTGGCGGCAAAATGCGGCGAACGTGTTTCTCGAAGTGCGGGTTGGCAATATCAGTGCCGTACATCTCTACCGTTCGACCGGGTTCTCGATTGTAGGACGACGCAAGCAGTATTATCAAGACGGCGAGGATGCTTTTATTATGAAGCTCCCGCGACCGTCACAACGAAGTGAGGGTTTGTTATGACCTGGTTCAAACGAGAGAAGGAAGGATTGCCTACGGAAGCGGAAAAACGGGATACCCCCGATGGGTTATGGGTGAAATGCGATGGCTGCGGTGAAATTCTGTTCAAGAAGGCGATCGCTGAAAATGAGCACGTCTGTCCGAAATGCGACTACCATTTCCGGCTGCCCGCGACGCGCTATTTCGAACTGTTTTCGCCGGATGAAGCGATTGCCGAAATCGATTTTCATGTGCATCCGGAAGATCCCCTTGGATTCACCGACACCAAGAAATATTCCGAACGCATTATCGACTTGAAAAAGAAGACCGGTCTTGACGACTGTTTACGCGTAGCACGCGGTAAAATCGGCAAGCATCCGGTCGTGAATGCGGTGATGGATTTCAGCTACATGGGTGGTTCGCTCGGCAGCGTCACTGGCGAAATTTTCGCACGGGCTTGTGATTTGTGCCTGAAAGAACGTCGCGCTTACATCGTAGTCTCCTGTTCCGGCGGTGCCCGGATGCAGGAAGGGGTGCTGTCGCTGATGCAATTGGCGAAGATGAGCGGTTGGCTGACGAGATTGGCAGATGCCAAATTGCCATTCATCAGCGTGATCACGAATCCGACGACAGGCGGAACCAGCGCGAGCTTTGCGATGCTGGGCGATGTCATTGTCGCGGAACCGGGCGCAGTGATTGGCTTTGCCGGTGCGCGTGTGATCAAGCAGACGATCGGACAGGATTTGCCGCCGGGATTCCAGCGCAGTGAATTCTTGCTCGAGCACGGTTTTGTCGATCGAGTGGTACATCGCAAGGATCTGGCGAAGACCTGTGAGCGTATTCTCGACGGGTTGTTCATCAACCACTAATTTGTGGTAATTGATACAGACGGGGCGGAGAAATTCGCCCCGTTTTGTTTGGTAGCGGCAGACTTTAGTCCGCATCTTTTTCTTTAATATTCTGTGTAGCCGCAGGCTTCAGCCTGCGTTTTTTGTAGGGGCGAATCGCATTCGCCCTAAGTGGCAGGTAGCGCCTGACGCCGTCTGTTGGTGGCGCAGACCTCCGAGCCTGCGTTTTTTATTGTAGTAGTGCCCAACTCCGATTGTTTTTTTTCTTAACAGATGAACGATAAAACAGAAACAAGAACGGGGGCATGCGGGGATGCCCCCCTCCTGAAAATATGAGTGGTAGGAGATGAGTTTTAGGTGTTGGGAAAAGATATAAATGATACAAAAACGCAGTCTAAAACCTGCGGCTACAAACGACAAAAAAAACGGGCGAACGCGTAAGAACGCCCCTACCATAAAGAGTAGAGTCGGAATAAATTCCGACATACTGAAAAGAAACTGATAACTGGCTCGGATACCTGTGTTTTTTGTAGGGGCGAATCGCATTCGCCCTAAGTGGCAGGCAGCGCCTGACGCCGTCTGTTGGTGGCGCAGACCTCCGAGCCTGCGTTTTTTATTGTAGTAGTGCCCAACTCCGATTGGGCTTTTTTTTCTTAACAGATGAGAGATAAAACAGAAACAAGAACGGGGGCATGCGGGGATGCCTCCCTCCTGAAAATATGAGTGGTAGGAGATGAGTTTTAGGTGTTGGGAAAAGGTAAAAAATGATGAAAGCACGCAGTCTAAAGCCTGCGGCTACAAACGACAAAAAAAACGGGCGAACGCGTAAGAACGCCCCTACCATAAAGAGTAGAGTCGGAATAAATTCCGACATACGGAAAAAGAGAATCGCAGGCTCGGAGGCCTGCGCCACCAACTGGATGGGGATTGGGTGATAGGAGGTGGGTGATGGGGAAAAGAAGGTATTCGCCCAAAAGGAGGTGGGCAGTATTAAAAAAAAATACAAACTCGCAGGCTCGGAGGCCTGCGCCACCAAAAGATAAAAAAAAGAGTCAGGCTAAAGCCTGACCTCCGGGTAAATTTCAATAAATGCCGTTAATCGGACATAAAAATTGATTTTTTCCCGAAAACAATAGCGAATGCCGAGAAGATTCAATATTATAATGAATACCCGTCGGCGGTGATACCGATTGTCCTGAAAAATTACACAAGTCGAATTCAGTTATAACCCGGAACGACCATGACACCGAAAGCACCCCGGAAACTCGACAACTCCCACAATATTCTGGCAAATGCGATCCAGAATGTGATCGAAGCGAACGATGCCGAAGAGATGTTTCTCCGAATTCTGTCTGCAGCACAAACACTGACGGCTGCGGAAGGGGCATCGATCTATCTGCTCGACCATCACCGAAAAGTATTGCGGATGACGGCATCGACCAACCTCAGCCCGGAAAAATTCTATCAATTCGACCTGCCACTCGGCACCGGCATTACCGGATGGGTCGCGGCAAACGACGAATCCGCCAATATCGGGGATATGTCGCAAGATCCGCGATTTTTCGATACCACCGATCATCAGACCGGTTTCCACACCCGCGGGTATCTCTGTGTTCCACTTACGACCGGCGCGAAAGTCATCGGTACCGTTCAGGTGCTGAATAAAATCAACGGACATCAATTTTCCGAAGACGATCAATCGCTGCTGGAATGCTTCGGATCATTGGTCGCACTGGCAATCAAGAAAAATCAGTTGCACGAGACCGAAATCGAGAAACACCGGCTGGATTCCGAACTAAAGCTTGCCGAAGAATTTCAAAAGCGATTGTTGCCGACGGATATGCAGCAACCGGAAAATTATCTTTTGGCAGGAACGAACAGTACTGCGCGTCAAATCAGCGGTGATTACTACGACTGGCTGTTCTGCAACAACAAATGCAATCTTGTGATTGCCGATGTGAGCGGTAAAGGACCGGCAGCCGGGATCTGGATGTCGGCACTATCCAATATTATCCGGTATGAATTCTCGAAAGGTGCCGATATTCTGTCATCGATTCCGGAAATCGATCTTCACTTCGCGAAACAGTTTCCGCGCGGCGTGTTTATCACCGGTATCTTTGCCGAATTGATTGGCAATACTTTGACGCTATCGAATGCCGGACACAATCCATTATTGGTGGTGCGGAATAATGGCAGCCACGAGTTGTATCCCTCACAAGGGATTCCTTTGGGAATCCTGCCGTCGCTGGCACGTCCGACCATGACGCTTTCGCTGCACGAAGGGGATACAGTGGTATTTTACACCGACGGTGTTACCGAAGCGCGATCCGAAGAGGGATTGATGTTTGGTGAAGCGCGTCTGATTGCGAGTGCCGTCAAGCACCGCAAACTCGCACCGGACAAGATCATTGGACGGTTGTTTGCCGAAATTCATAGCTTCAGAGGGACTGCGGAACAGAGCGACGATATCACTGTGATGATACTACAACGACAATCGATCGCTAGTTGATATTGCACTTGCGGGAATCAAGCAATTCGAGTGAATTCACAAATTCCGTTGGAATATGCAACTTCCGGTTCCACTTTCGTATATTGAATTGCTTTTTCATACCGACGGCACTGCATCGCTGATACAAAATTGCGATCCAATCTGCCATTGGTGAATACTCGAACGTGATTTTCTCTTCGATCATGATCGGATCGACCGTCAACCATCGGAATACCGGAGTCGAACAATATGGGCACAGTTAATCGTATCGATGGACCAATTCTGGTCACCGGCACAGCGGGATTTATCGGATTCAATCTCGCAAAACGACTCCTCGATAGTGGTTATAAAGTAATCGGATACGATATCGTTAACGATTACTACGATGTCAATTTAAAACGAGCTCGCCTGAAAATCCTGTCGGATAATGATCGGTATACCCATTTCGAAAACGACCTTACCGATGCTGCCACACTGAACAATTTATTCGCAAAATATCAGTTTCAAGTAGTCGTGAATCTGGCGGCACAAGCGGGTGTGCGGTACTCGCTGATCAATCCGCGGGCGTATCAACTATCGAATCTCGAAGGGTTCTTCAACATCATTGAAGCAAGCCGTCATCACGGCGTTAAGCATCTAGTGTTTGCGTCATCGAGTTCGGTATATGGGTTGAATAAGAAATTGCCGTTCTCAATTCATCATAATGTCGATCATCCGGTGTCGCTCTATGCCGCGAGCAAGAAGGCGAACGAGCTGCTCGCTCACAGTTATGCACAGATGTTTGCACTCCCGTCAACCGGGCTGCGATTTTTCACAGTATATGGACCGTGGGGTCGTCCCGATATGGCGCTGTTTCTGTTTGCGAAGGGGATACTCGCGGGTGAACCGATTCAATTGTTCAATCACGGTGAAATGAGTCGCGACTTCACTTACATCGACGATATCGTCGATGGCATTTTCCGCGTGATGCATACATTCCCGGAACCCAATCCGCACTGGGATCCGTTGCAACCCGATCCGGGCAGCAGTCCTGCGCCGTACCGCGTGTACAATATTGGTTCCGGTCGACCGGTGCAACTGCGGCACTACCTCGAATTGATTGAAGAATATCTCGGCAAGAAAGCGATTGTCGAATTGTTACCGATTCAACTCGGCGACGTGCCGAATACCTGGGCGGACATCTCCGATCTGACGCGCGATACCGGCTATCAACCGACCACGTTTGTGGAAGAGGGGATCAAGCGCTTTATCGAATGGTATCTCCAATTCTATGGTGGGAAGTAGTGGTTGGTGCTTAGTACTTGGTGCTTGGATATACAAGAGGGTGTGGTTTCTAGGCATTCGAGAATCTTCTGTTGCGTAAGTCAGAACTTGTTCTGACCACCTCTGGTGTCTTGTCTTTAGTGGCGCAGGCCTCCGAGCCTGCGATTCACCTGTTTTCAGTCAGTCGGAGTTTATTCCGACTCTTTTTTTTGGGGGGGTGGCGGGAATTGATATTGGATATAAAAAAGATACAAGAACGGGAGGGCTCACGAGCCCTCCCCTACTAAAAAAGATTCGGAATTTACAGGACAGAAGAAGAAACGGTTTACAAATAGACCGAAGACAAAAAGGGCGCATGCCATACGCCCCTACGGAAAAAAGCGGACTAAAGTCCGCCGCACCACATCCTACCAACGTCAATAAGAAAAATATGAATGATAGCTTGTCTCGTTGGCGCTGGTTCCGTCGAAATTGTAATAATTGGGAGTATTGCCCGTGCCATCATCCCACCCGAAACCGAATTGCGCAAGGTTCAGACCGATGGTCGTATAGTATTGGTCATTATGTGTCGTCGGTAAATCGTAGAAGAACGCCCACCCCAAATAATCGTACTTCGAGTAGGTCACAATTCCATTCGGTAAGAACGGTAATGCATTCCAATCCGCTCGCGTTCCGACGAAGGGTGTCGGGGCGATACGGGTAGGATTGTAGGCAAGTGTCGCGACGAGATATTCTGCATTGCGATAATTCGATTCGCTGAAATGGGCATCGGCAAAGGTGCGTGCCGTAGGCGATGCGACCGGATGTTTGATTTCCACATCGCCGTATTCGGTATAGCGATAACTGCCGACATCGGCAGTCATTTCCACGCGGTAGATACCCGGAGTAATGTTGCTGACATCCCAGCGAATCAGGTGGACGCCAGCCGAGAGTGCCTGATTCGTTGCGAATGAATGGACAATGGTTGCGGGATTACTTTTCGTAACGAGCGTGAGACAACCGGCAGCACTTAGGGTCAATTGAAAATTCACGATGTAATAGCCGGGATTGCAGTATGCCGCGGACAAATAGGTGTTGGTCGGGACTGGAACAACAGCGATCGCTGGCGAGATCACGGATAATTCCGGAGAATTGTGGAGCGATGGAACTGCGAGCGACGTGACTTCGTCTGTCTTCTGTTTCGGAGTCGGAATGGCGGTTCGGACCACTTTCCAATCGGTTGTATCGCCACCGAGAATCGCGCCGGAAATATCCGTCCGCAAGATCCCGCTGAATTGCGATTCCGGTGGTGACGTCGGGTTATCGTTGGGACAACCGATCGCAAATACCATGACGATGAAGAGTAGAGCGGAAAGTGTAATTCTGATCATATTGTCTCCAAAAAAATCGTTGGTGCAAGCCTATGCGCCTACATTCCGCTTTCGTACGGTATGTCGGAATTTATTCCGACTCCTCTTGTGATTGATCCTGGTGGCGCAGGCCTCCGAGCCTGCGATCCTCTTGTGTCACGAAAAAATCGGTTTGTCGAATTTATTCCGGCACCGCTTCTTTCCGATCCTTGACCGGTGCATGCCCCCGCCGTAATTTCCCGTAAATCGTCAGCATAATGGCGAAGATCACATACAGACCGATCACCACAATGATACCGGTATTCTCGCCGAAATATTTCCAATCGATTATCGGCGCAACGATCATGATCCAAAAGCAGAGCACGAACAGGATATAAGATATGTAGTCGCGCTGCTTCTTCATCGTTTCGGGCGAGTCCATTTTAAAGATTCCCATCCCGCCATCGGGTTGGTAGGGCTGAATCAGCTTGAACAATTTGAACAGCTTGAATGTCGCATACGGAAATATGATGACGATGACCGATACAAAGATGATGACGAGCCAATTCATGTGTGCTCCCAAATCGGAGAAACGGGTTGTGTGAAGGTCGTTTTGATGAGATAATATACAATGATTATTGATAAAATAGACTTAAAATTAATTCAAAATTCATTTTGAGAATTCCAAAAAGATGTATGAGTGTTCATTATCGGTGCGAATTTGATTTTCTGGAATTCTCAGAGCAATTCCTTAATTCTTTAATATTCAATGTAGATATCGAGAATTCAGGCGTCATATCCAACGATGTAAATTTCTCAAACCCCGCTTTTTTCCTTACCTTACTAGGTTATTATCGCCTTAGAAATTCAGCGGTCGACTAGGGTTATCGGACTTCTTGAGAAATTGTTAGCAAGCAGGTGCATCAGGTATTGCTTGTCTCGCAGACCACAAAAGCAACCGATAGTCATAGCGATCTGCTTTACAGAAATGAATGGATTGCCACACTTCGCACGCAAGGCGTGCTTCGTTCGCAATGACACAAGTTTGTTCAGGAATTTACAGAATTCCGCACATGAGAAGGATCCCTGCGATGCCCGGTGCGGATCGATACATTGGAGGAATGAATGGCAAGTAAGAAATTAGTATACTCGTTCGGCGGCAAACGTGCCGACGGCGATGCGAAAATGAAGGGTCTACTCGGCGGTAAAGGCGCAAACCTCGCCGAAATGGTCAACCTCGGAATGCCCGTCCCCCCGGGCTTCACAATCACCACCGAAGTCTGCACCTACTACTATAAGAACGGAAATAAATATCCGACCGAACTGCAGAAGCAGATCAAAGATGCCCTGAAAATGCTCGAAACCCGCATGGAAAAGAAATTCGGCGATCCCAAGAACCCGCTGCTGGTCAGCGTCCGTTCGGGTGCGCGCGCTTCGATGCCGGGCATGATGGACACCGTGTTGAACCTCGGTCTCAACGATGTCACCGTCGAAGGATTGATTGCGAAATCGGGCAATCCCCGATTCGCTTACGACAGCTATCGCCGCTTCGTTTCGATGTACGGCGACGTCGTTCTCGGTCTCAAACCGGAATCGAAAAACGATATCGATCCATTCGAAGAAATTCTCGACCACAAAAAAGCGTCACATGCCGCCAAACACGGTCTGAACGCGCACGCGGTGAAAGACACCGATCTGAGCTGGGAAGAGATGAAGGAATTGGTCGGCGAATTCAAAGCCGCCGTGAAGAATCGCCTCAATATCGATTTCCCCGACGATCCGATGGAACAGTTGATGGGTGCCGTCGGCGCAGTGTTCGGTTCGTGGATGAACGAACGCGCCTGCGTGTATCGCGCTCAGAACAAGATCCCCGATGAATGGGGCACCGCCGTCAACGTGCAAGCGATGGTATTCGGCAATATGGGCGACAACTGCGCCACCGGCGTCGGTTTCACCCGCGACTCCGGCAGCGGCGAACCGCTGTTCAATGGCGAATTTTTGATCAATGCCCAAGGGGAAGATGTCGTCGCCGGTATCCGTACCCCGCAACAGATCACGCTCGTGCACAGCCAGCGCTGGTCCGAATCGCACAGCATCGACGAAGCGATCCGTGCCGAAAAATTCCCGTCGCTCGAAGAAGTGATGCCGAAAGCATACAAGCAACTGGTTGACATCAGCAACCGTCTCGAGCGTCACTATCGCGACATGATGGATATTGAATTCACTATCGAGAGCGACAAACTGTTCATGTTGCAGTGCCGCGTCGGCAAACGTACCGGATTTGCCGCATTGCGTATCGCGATCGATCTCGTCGCCGAAAAGAAGATTTCCAAGAATGAAGCCGTGATGCGCGTCGAACCGGATCAGCTGAATCAATTGCTCCGTCCGGTATTCGGCAAAGCCGATAAAGACGCCGCCATCAAAGACGGTAAGAAATTGGCGATGGGTCTTCCCGCCGGTCCCGGTGCGGCTACCGGTCGCATCGTGTTCCATGCTTCGGATGCCGAAGAGTGGGCGAATCGCGGTGAGATCGTTTTGCTCTGCCGCCTCGAAACCACCCCGGAAGACATCAAGGGGATGACTGCCGCCGTCGGTATCTTGACGGCTCGCGGTGGTATGACTTCGCATGCGGCACTCGTCGCGCGGCAGATGGGGAAAGTCTGTGTTGCCGGTTGCGGTGAAATCGATATCGATTATCACACCGGTATCATGACCATCGGCGGCAAATCGTTCAAAGAAGGGGACTGGCTCTCGATCGACGGTTTCACCGGCGAAGTGCTCGAAGGCAAGATTCACACGCGACCCAGCGAATTGATCGAAGTCCTCATCAACAAGACGATGAAGCCGGAAGATTCGATTCTGTTCCAACAGTACGACAACTTGATGAAGTGGGCAGACAGCGTCCGCCGTCTCGGCATTCGTACCAACGCCGACCAGCCCGATCAAGCGGCTACCGCGATCGCGTTCGGCGCGCAGGGCATCGGTCTCTGCCGTACCGAACACATGTTCTTCGGCGGCAAAAAGATTCTCGCCATGCGCGAAATGATTCTTGCCGAAAATATCGCCGACCGCAAAGCCGCACTGGCGAAATTGTTGCCGCTGCAGCGCGACGACTTTGCCGGTATCTTCCGCGCGATGCAGGGATATCCCGTCACGGTGCGTACCTTGGATCCACCGTTGCATGAATTTGTTCCGCACGAACTCGCCGCTCAGGAAGAGTTGTCGAAGGTAACCGGTATTCCGGTAGCGACGATTGCTTCCCGCGTCGAAGATTTGCGCGAAGCGAATCCGATGCTCGGACACCGCGGTTGCCGTCTCGGAATGTCGTATCCGGAAATCACCGAAATGCAGGCGCGTGCGATCATCGAAGCGGCTTGCATCGTGAAGAAGGAAGGGATCGACGTACATCCTGAAATCATGATTCCGCTGGTCTCGACGATCAAGGAACTCGAAGGACAGGCGAATATCGTGCGTCGCGTCGCTGCCGAAGTTTTTGCCGAACAGGGAATCAAGATTCCATATTTGGTCGGAACGATGATCGAACTTCCGCGCGCGGCACTTACCGCCGACGAAATTGCTACCGTCGCCGAATTCTTCAGCTTCGGTACCAACGACTTGACGCAGACGACCTACGGTTTGTCGCGTGACGATGCCGGACGGTTCCTGCCGTTCTACATCGAACACAAGATTTATCCCGCCGATCCATTTGCGTCGCTCGATCCGAAGGGCGTGGCGAAATTGGTGAAGATGGGTACGGATCTAGGTCGTGCATCCCGCGCCGAAGCTGGTCTGTCGCGACTGAAAGTCGGTATCTGCGGCGAACACGGCGGCGATCCGGCATCGATCGAAATCTGCAATGAAGTCGGTCTCGACTATGTTTCGTGCAGCCCGTTCCGGGTACCGATCGCGCGACTGGCAGCGGCTCAGGCATCGCTGAAGGTTGCCGAAGCGAATCCGAAACCGGCAAAGAAAGCGACTGCGAAGAGTGCACCCGCGAAGAAAGTTGCCGCGAAGCCGGCAGCGAAAAAAGCGGTGAAGAAACCCGTCGCGAAGAAAGCAGTTGCCAAGAAAGCACCGGCGAAGAAAGTGGCTCCGAAGAAAGCCGCGCCGAAACCGGTGAAGAAAGTGGCTGCCAAGAAAGTCGTGAAAGCGGCACCGAAGAAGGTGGTCAAGAAGGCTGCCGTGAAGAAACCGGTCGCGAAGAAAGTCGCCGCGAAAGTGGTGAAGAAGGTCGCGAAGCCGGTCAAGAAAGTTGTGAAGAAGGGTAAGAAGTAAACTACTTCACATTATGAATTAAGAGCGGGCGGTCATGAAAGTGATCGCCCGTTTTTTTTTGATCGTTTTCAGTTGGTGGCGCAGGCTTCCGAGCCTGCGAGTATCTTCTTTTCCGTAGGTCAGAACTTGTTCTGACAACTGCTTGAGCTGCAATTGTATTTCGGTGGGTCGGAATATATTCCGACTCTTCTTATGATACGGGCGGTTCGCGAACCGCCCCTACCAAAAAGAACAAGGGCAGGTGACCGCGGAGAGTCGTGCCAAAACGAAGAACAGGATACAAAATTAAAAGAGTAGATTGCCACACTTCGCGCGAAAATACGCGCTTCGTTCGCAACGACAGATCAGGATACAGGATTCAGAAAAAAGATAACGCAGGCTGAAGCCTGCGGCTTCATAGAAAATAAATAAAAAAAGCGGACTAAAGTCCGCCGCTACCCCTCTTTTTCCCACCACCTACTACCTATCACCTAATCCCCATTTTGATGGTGGCGTATAAGACTGGAAAACTAGAGATTTCCTGTACGGAAACTGATGTAGTCTTCTCTTTACAGTGAAAAAATCGACCATAGTAAAATTGGGTTCGGAGAAATCGATTAATCAGAAATATGTGTTTCAAATCACATTTCATTTAAAGGGTTATTGTAATTAAATCATTATTTGTAGCGACTTCTACTAGTTTAGAAATAAATAATTATTCCGAAATTGATGAAACCATAATCGATAAGATCATCTTTCGAAGGGAACAATGATGCAAGCTGCAACTATATTCATTATTATCTGCACCGTCATATTTGTTCCGAATATCAGTATGGCAGATGGTTGGGAACCAGCGAATACGGTAGTGATCAATTCCAATTTAATTTATACCAAGTACAAGGAAAATAATCTCTGGGCAGTTGGAAGTGGTGGCGCAATTTTACATTATTCAAATCCAGTAATTAATTGGCACATTCAAGCTAGTGGTTTTCATGGTAAGTTGAATTGTCTGGATTTTATTGGACAATCTGGATGGGCTGTCGGCGATAGCGGTGTCATTTTACATACGACCGATACCGGTGAAACATGGTCTCGACAAAACAGCTTCCTCACCGGATGGCTTGGCGGAGTCGACTTCATCGATTCCCTGAATGGCTGGGTCGTTGGATCTGGAGGCATTTTACATACGACAAATGGTGGCGCTTTGTGGTCGCTACAGAATTCAAATTCTGTGTGGGGATTTACCGATGTCGCTTTTGTCGATCAAAATCGTGGCTGTGCAGTCGGTTGGATGAATACGATCCGATACACGATCGATGGGGGTGAACATTGGCTCCCCCCGCTCGATACCGTTTCTGGAAACATGGAATGGATGTTCGGATTGTCTTTTGTCGATCAATTCAATGGGTGGGTTATTGGTCGAGATGGATACGTCCGTCGTACAACAGATGGTGGGATGAGTTGGACGATTCTAGGTCAAATCAATCGATATCCACTATACGGAATTTGTTTTATCGATTCATTGCATGGCTGGGCGGTTGGAGATTCCGGCGCGATATTGAGAACGACCGATTCAGGTATTCATTGGAGAAACCAAAATCTATCAAGGCTACGTAAACGACTAATGAGTGTCACTTTTCGCGATGAGAATAACGGTTGGATCGTCGGCGATAGCAGTATTATTCTTCATACAACGACCGGTGGTCAAACCTGGGTTGAAGAACAGCGCTCAACAGTATTTCCAAGAAATCTACAATTGTCTCCTAACTACCCCAACCCGTTCAATTCCTCAACGACTATCAGCTATTCCCTCCCTCAACCATGTAACGTCGATCTTCGGGTGTTTGATTTGCAGGGACGGGAAATTAGTACCCTCGAGCAAGGGTATCGCCGCGCGGGGAATTACAAGTTGAATTTCGATGGCAAGCAGTTGTCGTCGGGAACTTATTTCCTCCGGCTCCAGAATGGAAAATCGCAAGCCACACAGAAAATGATGCTGGTGAAGTAGTTCATATTGTGAAGTATGGGTGGGTCTCCGAGCCTGCGAGTATCTTCTTTTCCGTAGGTCGGAACTTGTTCTGACCACTGCTTGAGCTGCAATTGTATTTCGGTGGGTCGGAATTTATTCCGACTCCTTTTGGTAGGGGCGTTCATACGCGTTCCCCTGTTTCCAGTCAAGGTGCACAAACATTTCAAAAATATTATCGAAAATACTTCGTAAGACTCTCGAGAATAAGTTCAAAGCTATACATCTATCACAAGTTACGGGCGGTTCGCGAACCGCCCCTACCAAAAGAACTACAAGCGCAGGCGACTGCGGAGGATCGTGCCTATAACGAGGAACAGGATACATCGAAAAGAGTAGATTGCCACACTTCGCGCGTAAAACCGCGCTTCGTTCGCAACGACAGATCAGGATACAAGAACGGGCGAATGCGATTCGCCCCTACATAAAAACACAGGCTTCCGAGCTTGCGATCAGCTTCTTTTCCGTATGTCGGAATTTATTCCGACTCTTTTTTATGGTAGGGGCGTTCTTACGCGTTCCTCTGTTTCCAGTCAAGGTGCCCAAACATTTCGGGATTTACAATCGATAATTATTTCCAAGACTCTCGAGAATAAGTTCAAAGCGATACAACTAATATAAGATACGGGCGGTTCGCGAACCGCCCCTACCAAAAGAACTACAAGCGCAGTTGACCGCGGAGGATCGTGCCAATAACGAAGAACAGGATACAAGATTCAGAAAAAAGATAACGCAGGCTAAAGCCTGCGGCTACATAGAAATCAGAAACTGAAACGGACTGAAGTCCAAGGGTATCTTATATCACAAATCTAACTATTGAATATTTAATAAATTAAATGAGTCATTAAAATATTTTCAAAAATTACGAATATTTTATTGACCGATCGATAAACCTTCGGTAACTTGTCTCATTATCGATCTATCTTTCTCTACCTTTTCTTTGTTGCGACCGATTCTCGTACTGGTTTACTTCATGCCGAAGGAGCTGAAATGAATGTCATCGCACATCGCTTAACCGCATTTGGCTGCTTAATTTTTATTCTGCTATTCCCATCGATCGTATTCGGACAAGAGTGGATCGTTCAGGAATCGTTGCGTCATGGCATCGACTTCTACGGCGTGAGATTTTTCAACACAAATACCGGATGTATTGTCGGTGCCAACGGCACGATTCTCCGTTCGAATGATGGAGGATTGAATTGGACCGATCACAGCATCGATTCATCGAACAACCTCTATTCGATTGTAATTCCGCGCGGCGAAAACGGCTGGATCGTAGGCGCCCGGGGTTTGATCCTGTATAGCTCGGATTCGTGCTACTCGTGGCATCGCCAATTCAGCGGGGTGACGACGACGTTACGGAGTATGAGTTTCGTCGGGGAGCAGTACGGTTGGATTATCGGCGATTCCGGCACGATTCTCCATACGACCAATGGCGGTGGAAGCTGGGTACGACAAGAAATTGACATCTCGCTTCCGTTGACAGGCGTTTCGTTCATCGATAGCCTGCACGGATGGGCAGTTGGCGGAAACACTATTCTTTCGACGTCCAATGGTGGCTCGACTTGGTCAGTTGCTTATACGGTGACACTTGGTGGAGATTTGAAAAGTGTCGCATTATTCAATATGAATCGAGGATTAGCTGTCGTTGAAAATGGAATTTATTCAACTGCCGATGGTGGCAGTACATGGATCTATTCGTCAGAGCCTTATCTAAGACAGACACAACTCTTTCTCACCGATTCGTTGACTGTATTTATGATCGGTGAGGGTGGTCAGATTCAATATTCCGATAATTACGGTCAATTGTGGTTAACGGGTATCGGTCCCACAGGATATCTGAGTTTGTATGGCGGTTCCGTCATCGATGATACCCATGGTTGGATTGTCGGTGAACAGGGATTGATTTTGCGTCGGGTTTCGAACCAGCGATGGATTGCAAACAAAGCCGATTCCATTGTTTGTTACAACCGGGTTGCGGCAATGGACAGCGGTAAAATGATTGCGGTCGGTCGCACCATGTATAGTTCAGTCGCGCAAACCACCGACAATGGCAATAATTGGGAAGTGAGTGCTTTCCTTCCAACAGCCCATCTATACGACATCTGTTTCACCAGTCCAACCAATGGATGGCTTGTTGGGGATTTCAATACACTGGCGCATACTACCGATCAGGGTCGCACCTGGATCCACTGTCCTACCCAAGAACCACGTCGCATTACTTTTTACGACAGTCTGTATGGTTGGTACGATTCGAATTTTGGCATCATTCACACCACCGACGGTGGCTCATCATGGTTTTCGCAGTCTTCATCGGGGGATGGTTATCTGAATCAGATTCAATTCTGCAGCCGCCGCAACGGTTGGGCAGTGAGTGAATTGGGTCACTTGATTCGTACCTCGGATGGTGGAACGACCTGGCGATCCATGCGAATTAGTAACGCTTCCTTGAACGGAATCGCAGTATTCGATTCGTTGCATTGCCTGATTGTCGGCGATTCCGGTATCATCTACAATGCGATCAATGGTGGAAATCACTTTACCCGACAGAATAGTGGTGTTCAAAGTAATTTGTCGGGGATCGCGCGAATCGATGATCAGAATTTGTGGGTTGTCGGCGATAGTGGCGTGATACTTCATACGATCGATGGCGGGAGCACGTGGATTCGTCAACAAAGCCCGGTCACGACCTATCTGCGAAGTATCGCATTCGATAATGCCGGTAACGGTTGGATCGTCGGCGATTCCGCGACGATTTTACATACGACCAATGGCGGTACTACATTCGTGCAAGAATCACCGACCAATTCAGTTCCAAGACGGTTTGCACTCCATCCCAATTACCCGAATCCGTTCAACTCATCGACCATCATCAGTTATTCACTTCCGCAATCCGGTAATATCGATCTTAAAATATTCGATATCGCGGGACGAGAAATCACCACGTTCTATCGCGGATATCAATCTGCGGGGAATTATAAACTGAATTTCGATGGAAAGAATTTGAGTTCTGGAAATTATTTTATCCATCTGAACGTAAACCACATTACTCAATCGCAACTCGTTACGATATTGAAGTAGTGTACTGTTATTGCGAATTATACCAAGTGTAGAGCATTCATTGAATAAAAATTCGTCACCATGTACAATTCAATCGATACTTAGCGGAGCTACAATGAGCACCAGATCTTGCTTACTTATCCTGTCTGTTATTTTGGTGATCATCATTCATCCATTCAGCTTATTCGCTGTAGATTGGGAACAGCAATCGCCAACAATGTACCCCTACGATTACCGGTCGATTCAGTTCGTGAATGACACGATCGGATGGGTTTGTGGTTATGATGGAGCCATCATTCATACGACCAATGCCGGACAGTCCTGGGATATCCAGAATTGTCATGCTCAAATTCACATCAACGGTTGTTATTTCCTTGATTCCAACAATGGGTGGATGGTCGGAGACAGCGTCATTTTGCAGACGACTGACGGTGGTGATCATTGGACGAATCAGGTCATCCATTCGAATTCCGCTATTTCGGAATATCACTTTCGAGATGTTCATTTCTTCGATTCCAATCGAGGACTTGTCATTGGATATGCGATTAATCGAAATCGACAAGGTGTAAACACGATCCTCTATTCCAGCAACGGCGGTCAGACCTGGAGCGAACGCGCTCAGCAAGAGTATAGTGGACTAAAACAAGTAACATTTACCGACTCACTCAATGGCTGGGCAGCCGGATATTCGATCTTGCACACGACCAATGGCGGTTTGAACTGGGACGTTCAGATTAGTAATGTGAGCATGAATGCAATTTCTTTTGTCAACTCGCGTCTCGGTTGGGCAGTCGGAAATGCCGGTCCGGTGTTTCATACCACCAATAGCGGCGCGACTTGGATTGCGCAAACAGTGCCCGCCACCATTACTGACGCTTTATCATCTGTGACTTTTACCGATTCACTCCATGGCTGGGCGTGCGGATACCGGTCATTCTTGATTTATACCAACGACGGTGGCGCAACGTGGGAGCAATACCCTTCAACACCCTACGGGATGAATTCGATCATCTTTACGAACTCGAATAATGGCTGGATTGCCTGCAACGGCGCGTTATTGAGGACAACTGATCGGGGCGTTACCTGGAGTAATCTGATCACTGGTGATTTTCCGACGTTTCAATCTGTGGACTTTGTCAATCGGACCAATGGCTGGGCAGCCGGAGATGGAATGATTTACCATACTACCGACGGATCGCATTGGTCGACTGCGGCTTCATACACTTCCTCCATCTTGTTAACCTCCATCGATTGCATCGATTCCAATCGAATATGGGCAGCAGGTGAACTCCATGTACCGTACGATCCCCGAGGATATTACAATATCTATCCTCTGGTCCACTATTCTACGGATGGAGGTTCTAATTGGATGAGTATCAATCGTGATTCACTGCGAGATATCCCTAAGAAAGTAAAATTTACTTCGGCATCCGATGGGTGGATTCTGAATTGGTACTCGATCTACCACACAACGAACGGAGGCATTGATTGGAATTTCCATCGATTCACGGAGGCAACTGATTATCTCCTGAATCTGGATATTGTCGGGAATCACTGCTGGGTAGTTGGTGGTCGAGGTTTCATCTTCCATACCGGCGATGGTGGTCAATCCTGGTCTCGACAAAACAGTCCAGTCACCGGCTCTATCTCCGATGTATCGTTTGTCGATTCATTATACGGTTGGTGTGTGAGTGGTTATGAAAAGATCCTGCATACAACCGATGGTGGAAATAACTGGACGATACAACGCGATACTCTAACCTACCGAAGTCTTACTTCAATCGATTTTATCGATCGCGATCACGGTTGGGCAGTGGGCTGGAATGGCTGTATTCTCCACACGACCGATGGTGGTAACAGTTGGATCGATGAGAGTTACCTGAACAATATGTACTATGACTGTGTTAAATTTACCGACATCGATCATGGCTGGATCGTTGGTCACTCAGGTGTCATTCTTCATACTTCCAATGGCGGTCAAGCTTGGATTGAAGAACCGCATTCACCGACAATTCCAGCTTGTCCAACGCTTTTCCCGAACTACCCGAATCCATTCAACTCGTCGACGACGATCTCATATTCACTTCCCACATCCGGGAACATCGATCTAAAAGTGTTCGATATGCAGGGACGCGAAATTAGTACACTCGATCAAGGATATCGACGCGCCGGAAATTACCAGCTCAACTTCGATGGCAAGCAGTTGTCATCGGGAACGTACTTTGTTCGGCTCATGAATGATCAACAGCAAACAACTCGAAAAATGATTTTAATGAAATAGGTGACCGGAAATTCATCGGTATCTATCAATCGTTCGGCTTATTTAAGGAAGTTCATCGAATTTGATTTATTCTCACAGGAGCAGCTATGAAATCCGATCAAATCAAGTCCAGCGGTATCTATCGGTTATTGTCGATAGTCATTTTAATCTTCGGTCCGGCGCTCTTTGCATTTGCAATCGACTGGGAGATCCAAAATCCATCTCCATCACGACAATCATTTTACGGGATGAAATTTGTTGATTCGAATACGGGGTGGGTAGTCGGTCAACTGGGCTCAATCCTCCGAACAACAAACAGCGGCGAAACTTGGATTACCCAGTATAGTGGACTGGGAATTCATCTACAACAAGTTACCTTTCTCGACTTGAATCGCGGTTGGATTGTCGGCGATTCCGGCACTATTCTCCACACCGAGAATTCCGGTGTGGTTTGGACCCGGCAAATAAGTGGCACACGACTCAAATTACACGGGGTGGCATTTTCCGATTCAAACAACGGATGGATAGTAGGTGATTCCGGTAAAATCCTTCATACCACCGATTGTGGAGAAACCTGGGTTACCCAAGTAAGCGGTACTTCCTATGATTTGTATGCGATTTCACTGATCAGTGGTAACTCTATCTGGGCAGTTGGAACATCCGGCATTGTATTGCACACCACTGACAGAGGAGAAAATTGGGATCGATTGGCTTGTGGCGCTTGCGGATATTTTAAAGACGTCACATTTATTAATGCCAATACTGGTTGGGCAGTAGGGAGTTACGGAGCGATCTTCCGGACCGATGATGGCGGAAGAACTTGGGTTTCGCAAGTATCGGGGTATTCGACAATTTTTTATGGGGTTTCGTTTATCAATGCTGACACCGGTTGGGTAGTGGGAAATAATTCGGTGAATGGTGAAACGATCCTTTGCACTATGGATGGCGGTACTAACTGGACGCTCCAGACGAGTGGTATTTTCAACTATCCCACCGGAATATCTTTCACAGACGCCAATACCGGTTTTATCAGCAGTGAGCACGGCATCCTCCGCACGACCGATGGTGGATGGAATTGGATTATGCATGCAAGAAATGCCGTGACGACAAATTCGTTACTGGACGTATTCTTCATCAATGATCATCGCGGCTGGACGGTTGGTTATAACGGCACGATTCTGAATACTGCCAACGGTTCTACTTGGACCTCGCAGTCGAGTGGAACTACTGCATTGCTTTGCGATATCGAATTTCTCGATTCTTTGAATGGCTGGGTCGTAGGTTTTCAAGGAATCATTTGTCATACAATCAATGGTGGTACCAGTTGGACGAATCAAACACTCTCGACGAATTATAGATTGTCTAGTGTGTCGTTTGTCGATCCGAACAATGGCTGGATTGCCGGTCGCGATTTTGTCAGTCCAGCGTATTACGGATTCGTGTTACATACGACCAATGGTGGTGCATCCTGGACTCGCCAAGCGGAATTGTCACCAGTCAATACGCCGTCGCATATTAAATTTACCGATCTGAACAATGGCTGGATTGTCGGCGATGGCGGTGCAATTCTTCATACTACCAATGGTGGAAATACCTGGTCTCCGGCGGTAACAGCGAACGGCAACTATTTAAGCGATTTGGTGTTTATCGATCGAAACAATGCCTGGGCAGTCGGTGATAATTACACAGTCGTTCACACATCCGATGGCGGGCGAAATTGGAATTTTTCGCGATGCGGTATGAATAATCCCAACGGGATCTCCTTCTCCGATTCAACCCACGGTTGGATTATCGGAAGAATGATCGGTTCGGATTTATTGCAATACACGACGAACAATGGCAATACCTGGGCAACGCAAAATGCTGGAACCGATTGGGAATTATATAGTCTCACGTTCGTGAGTAATAATAGCGGGTGGGCAGTCGGCGACGGTGGTATCATCGTACACTATTATAACTATGCTGCTGGCGTCGAGGAGCGACAATCGGTTCTTCCCACTGCCTTCACATTGCACGCGAACTACCCGAACCCGTTCAATTCATCGACTACGATTTCATACTCACTTCCCACATCCGGGAACATCGACCTTCGTGTCTTCGATCTGCAGGGTCGGGAAATTAGTACACTCGATCAAGGATATCGGCGCGCGGGGAATTACAAGTTGAATTTCGATGGGAAGCGGTTGTCGTCCGGGACGTATTTTGTGCGACTGAAGAATGATGCGAACAGTCGAATGACGAAGATCACAATTTTGAAATAGTCATCACGGTCTTGATGAAATATATACATCGATCGTGAGATCGACCTTACCAGTATCTTGATCGATATTTAGTTGTTGCTACATGTTATTGCATTAAGATTCACTAATAAGTAATGTATGTAAATTAGCATATTATTCCAGTTGTTCTCTCCTGCCATTGCTTGGAGGCGATATGGCGCGCAATGTGTTCGTTCCGGTCATTTTTATCCTATTCGCATTCCCATTACTTCTGCATGCCAATACTTGGATCATGCAAGATCCAGCGCTTTCCGATTACGATTTATCGGCGATAAAGTGTGTCGATTTATCGAAAGCTTGGGCAATCGGTCGATCAGGCACATTACTGCGATCGACCGTTCAAGGAGTGAGTTGGCAGAAGCAACCTACGCCGTACGATTCACTCGATTTTTCGCAGATCGAAGCCGTGAGTAATAAACTCTGGATCGTCAGTCGAGATATTCCCAATCGCTTATTACTTTCCCGAGACAATGGTTCCCATTGGAGCAATATCACGCCACTGTTTGGAACCCAGCTTTTATCGCTATCGTTTAGCGATACGATGCACGGTTGGTTGATCGATTATGCGAATACAACGAACACGTATCGCTTACTGAAAACAACTAACGGCGGTATCAACTGGGATACTTGTTTCAGTACGAATACCGACCAGTTCACGACCGTAAAATTCTTCGATAACAATTACGGTTGGATTTTTGGCACCAATAATTCGCAAACAGTAACCCGATATACGACCGATGGGGGATTGCATTGGGGACGAAATCTTTGGCGAAGTGGCAATCCCTTTCTCGGAATGCAGGCAGTCGATTCGACGTTTGCGTGGACGTATCGGAATGGTAATGGCATTTCCGAGATCTGGCAAACGGACAATTGGGGGCAGATGTGGGTCTATTGCAGTGCCGATACAGTTGTGGGAGGGTATCAAGGTTCCGAATTCATCGGTCACAATCACGCGTGGTTGTTCAATCAATCGGGACGAGTCCGGCATACTTCTAATGGTGGCGCCACTTGGTCCACCCAACAAATACCGACATCTGTTGCGATAAACGACATCGAATTTGCCGATTCCATTAACGGGATTGCAATCGGCAACAACAGTTTATCCTATTTCACTACCGATGGCGGAGTACATTGGCAATATGCTAGTTCGAGGTACCAGACCTATAACAATGCCATTTTTGTTTTTAATCCCAGTACCTGTATGATTTATGGTTCAGAGTCTTTCAGTTTAAGCAGGTTTTTGCTTCACGGATATCTCACCACAGATCGCGGTCAAAACTGGACTCACCGGACGTATACCGCTCCCAAACAGATTGCCGATGTAGCGTTTATCGATGAAAATAATGGTTGGGCAGTGGGAAGTAATCTTTTTTATACGCTCGATCCGAGTGAAATTTATCGGACAGGCGATGGTGGATTGAGCTGGGAGCTTCGATATACCGATACCGTCTCTTCCCCGTCGAATGTCTATTCTTTATTTACCGGTGTCAGTTTTGTCGGGTCGCAATATGGTTGGATTGCCGGAAACGATTTCAACCAGCCCTATCAAGGGGTTCTGTTGCGAACGACGAACGGTGGTGCCGAATGGATCCGCCAGTTAATTAACGTCTCTCCTCATTTCGGTCATTGCATCGATTTTGTCGATCGTTGGAATGGGTGGTGTGTCGGTTGTTCGGGGGTAATTATCCACACCACTGACGGAGGTGTAAGCTGGAATAACCAAACCACTCCCGATGCGCCACAATTAACCTGTGTACGATTTTTGAATCGCGTTCTTGGCTTCGCAGGCGGCGGACTTTTCTCCTCCTCCTCTGTAAATTCCTGCATTCTCAGAACGACCAACGGCGGTATTAACTGGACGGTTGTTTTCAATCGTGGTGGATGCGATATTCTTGACTTGTGTTTTCCCGATGTCAACCACGGTTGGGCAGTGGGGAATTCCGGATCGATTTTTAAAACCACAGATGGAGGAAATTCGTGGAGCAGTGACCAGAGTGGTACTAATTTATCATTATATAAAGTTGACTTCTGCGATTCATTGAATGGTTGGATTATCGGGCAATATGGAACCATCCTGCATACCTCCTCCGGCGGACAAACCTGGGTTGAAGAACCACGCCAGATCAGTGTTCCGAGCTTATTCTCGTTGCACCCCAACTACCCCAATCCATTCAACTCCTCGACGACGATCTCATACTCACTTCCCACTTCCGGGAACATCGATCTGAAGGTGTTCGATTTGCAGGGTCGGGAAATTAGTACACTCGATCAAGGATATCGGCGCGCCGGAAATTACAAACTCAATTTCGACAGCAAAGCGCTTAGCTCCGGCAACTACTTCATCCGATTGTCGGAGGGACAAACGACTGTGACCAAGAAAATGATCGTGCTAAAATAATTACTTTCCAAAACTCTAACGGGAAATAGTGGAGAGCACTTTCAGAAATTTCAATAAAGATAATTTTTCGCTTGCAATAATCTATCTCTAGGCGCATATTACTATGCGATCTTGCTTTCTTGTCGATCCGAACTTCCACCATTGAACTGAGGACAAGTTATGAAACCGATACGCAGCTTCATTATTCTTACCACGATCAGTATAATCGTCTTTTCCCCGACTTTTAGCATGGCGCAGGACAGTTTGAATATCCGAAATCTCGGTCGGCTTTGGCGTCAACAAGCTCACGCTGTCGTAGTGCGCGATTCCTTTGCCTATATCGCCGATCTCTCCACCGGTCTTCACATCCTGAATGTCAGTCATCCGACCAACCCGCAACACGTCAGTTTCTCTGCTACTTCCGGGACAGCACGATGTATCGCAGTATCCAGTCGGTATGCCTTTGTGGGTCACGATTCCGGTTTGACGGTCTTCGATATCGCCAATACCCGGACACCACGTTCGCTCGGTAATTACCTTCTCCCATCGCCGCCGGAAAAAATGACGGTTTCCGGAAATTTTCTCTATATCGCTGATGGATTTTCCGGATTACGGATCTTTGACATCACACGTGCCGACAGTTTGTACGAAGCTGGATTTTATGTGTTTCCGGGATATGTGTTTGGGGTAGCGGTCGATGGGAATTTTGCTTATGTAGTCGGTACACGCGGATTGCGGATATTGAACATCAGCAATACGGCGACCCCTTTCCCGCTTGGCGTCTATCCAGCGAATAATCAATATTTCTCCGATGTAGCAATCGCCGGTAACTATGCCTATCTCGTAGAGAATAACTACGGTCTTCGAATTGTTAATATCAGCAATAGTGAGAGTCCACAACTGGTAAGCTCCTGCCCAATCACTCATTCTTCGAATCGCATCGCACTTTACGGTAATCGTGCTTTAGTGACATATCAAGGGATTGATGGCAGTTGCTCGATCGTGGATATTAGCAATATTCTAGCGCCGCAGTTAACAACCGATATCCAATTAGGCGATTATGTTTACGATGTCACTGTGGCAGGAAATTATGCATACATCGCAAATAGCAGCTATGGTTTGCGGATCATCGATTTAAACGGTGAGAATACTCCTACCGTGATCGGTTCTTATCAGGCTCCTGGATTTTTCAACGATGTCGCGGTAGTGGGAAATTATGCTTATACCGCTGGTTTTGGAATTGGTCTCGTGATTACTGACATCGCCAATGTCAGCGTTCCGCAGGTGGTCGGATTTTATTCGATGCGAGCCGCCTCATATCGCCTGACAGTTGCCGAGCATTATGCCTATGTCGTAGCGGGCGACTCCAGCGTCCATATCATCGATATTATCGATCCCAGTCAACCCCGGCAGGTAGGTATCTACCATGCACCGTCCAGTATTGCGGAAACTGCCATCGAGAATAATTACCTGTACGTTGCAGCAGCCGATTCCGGTTTGCAAATTGTCGACCTGACCGATCGGACAAATCCTCAGGAAGTCGCACATATTGCTACCCGTTATCAAGCCTCGGGAATCGCTTTCAACGGCAACTATCTCTATTTGATCGAATACAATCCGAATGTATTCGGACAATCGGTGTGGCAGATAATTGATAAAACCAATCCGATCAATCCGCGATCGGTAAGCAGCATCAATACCGCTGCTCACATCGGAGATATTGCAATCTCTGGTAATTACGCCTACTTATCGGGTCCCAATGCTAATGTGATGTTATACAACATCACTGTGCCGGCAAATCCAGTGAATGTTTCGCTTGGCTCATTTTATTATAATGCCAATCAAATTTCAATCGTGGGAAATTTCGCCTATTTCGCCCAACTTGATCAAGGGTTGCGGATCTTCGACATCTCCGAGTTACCGCAATTTCGTCCTGTCGGATTCTATAATACCCCCGGCTCTTGTTACAGCACCAATGTAATCGGGAATCGCGTTTATGTCGCAGACCAAACCAATTTAGGAATCTACGACTGCTCGCAAGCACTCAGTGTGTCAGATAATCAGAATGAAATGATCCCTGCGAACATCTCAATCCATCCCAACTACCCGAATCCATTCAACTCATCGACCACGATCTCATACTCACTTCCCACTTCCGGGAACATCGATCTGAAGGTGTTCGATTTGCAGGGTCGGGAAATTAGTACACTCGATCAAGGATATCGGCGAGCGGGGAATTACCAGCTCAATTTAGATGGGAAGGATTTGAGCTCGGGAACGTATTTCCTCAGGCTCCATAATGAGAAGTCGCAAACAGTGCGGAAGATGATGCTGGTGAAGTAGTGATGGAAATTGGTGATGGGTGATTAGTGCTTGGGGCTTTATCAATAAATCGAATTCCGATTCCAGAAAATTCTTCATTCCGGGTCAATTTGGTTTGCAATTTACCTGAGAACGGTGTGATATTGAATAACGATCTTGTTTTCTTTTCGATCTCCAATCATTCAACGGTCAAAGGGACAAGTCATGAAATCGGTACGCATCCTCTATTTCCTCATTGCGCTGTGGACGATCTGTATTTGTACACCTCTAAGCTGGGCACAGGACAGCTCGGGAGTACGTTGCCTTGGTCGCTTCTGGCAATCCAATACATATTCGGTAGCGGTTCAAGGACATTATGCCTATGTAGCGGATTTGTCAAAAGGACTACAGGTTTATGACATCAGCAATCCCGTGTCTCCGATAGAAATGGGATTTTACTATTCCTACGGCGTTATGGGAGTGGTCGTTTCGGGAAATATTGCCTATTTAGCGAATGAATATTGGGGATTGCGGATCATCGATATTACCAATCCCGCAACACCAGTTGAAATTGGATCGTATGATCCCCCCTATCACGTCTATAGTGTCGCAGTTTCCGGCAATTATGCCTACCTAACTACAGAAGATGCGGGATTGCTGGTAATAGATATCAGCGATCCTGAAATTCCCCAATACTTTGGATCATGTTTTTTTCGAGATCCTGGACTAGGTATCACTGTTTCCGGTGACAAAGTTTTTGTTGCCAATTGCTGTTCGGGATTGTGGATCATCGACATTAGCAATCCCGCAAGCCCTAGAACAATCGGTATTTGTTCGATCTTCGACGAAGCCGAACGAGTTGTCGTATCCGGTAATTATGCCTATGTGACAGACGACGCTTACGGACTGAGGATCATCGATTTTAGCAATCCAACCGAACCGGTTGAAATCGGACTTGATAGCACCCAAAGCGATGTAATAGGTGTAGCTGTTTCCGGCAATTACGCTTATGTGGCTGATTATAATCATGGAATACAAATCATCGATATCAGCGATCCAACCAGTCCCCAATCAGAAGGATTTTGCGCTACCCCCGGTAATGCAATCGGTGTGACCGTTGTCGGCAATTATGCTTATGTCGCCGATGGAGGGTTACGAATTATCAATATCAGCAGCCCGACTACCCCTTCATTAGTCGGATCCCACGCTGCCATTGGCACTGCTTATGATGCTACCTTTTCCGGCAATTACGGATATCTTGCCGATGGGCAAGCGGGATTGCGGATCATCAACATCAGCAATCCGGCAAATCTCAGTTCAGTTGGTACCTGTCCAACTCCCGGTTTGGCTATACTATCGCAGTATCTGGTGATTACGCATATATCGGAACTTACAGCGGGGGATTGCGGATCATTCATATCACTGATCCAGCTTCACCGGTTGAAGTTGGCTTCTATTTAACACCCGTTTATGGTGTTATTGTTTCTGGTAATTATGCGTATGTTGCCGCCGGTACTCAGAGATTTCAAATATTAAATATCAGCAATCCAGCAAGTCCGCGATTAATCGGTACCTGCACGACAGCCTATGAAGCTTTGGATGTTGCAGTTTCCGGCAATTACGCTTATGTCGCTGGTGAGGGATTGAAAATAATCAATATCAGCAATGTAACTAGACCGGTTCAAGTTGGATACTGCGAATTCATCGGATATGCTAATCGTGTCGCTGTAAATGGCAATTACGCGTATGTGGCTTGTATCGATACCGGGATGTTCATCATCAATATCAGCAATCCAGCAAACCCCCAAATTGATGGATTCTATGCCACTCCCGGTAATTGTGAAGGCGTTACCGTTTCCGGTAATTACGCGTTCGTAGCAGATGGGGTTGGGGGATTGCGAGTGATTAATGTTAGCAATCCATCTGCACCAGTAGAGGTTGGATTCTACGATACTCCTTATCTTGCCTGTAACGTTGCTGTGGTTAATAATCGCGCATATGTTTCCGACGAGAATAATTTTAGCATCTACGACTGCTCGCAAGCACTCGGTGTGTCAGATAATCAGAATGAAATGATCCCCGCGAACATCTCACTCCATCCTAACTACCCCAACCCGTTCAATTCATCGACCACGATTTCTTACTCACTTCCCACTTCCGGAAACATCGATCTCCGCGTCTTCGATCTGCAGGGTCGGGAGATTAGTACACTCGATCAAGGATATCGGCACGCGGGGAATTACAAACTCAATTTCGATGGGAAGCAGTTATCATCCGGGACGTATTTTGTAAAGCTTTCGAATGGAAAAATGCAATCGACGCAGAGGCTCATTCTGTTAAAGTAGAGGACGCCAACCACGGTTTCCCACTTCAAGTGTGATTATTGGCAGGGGCGGTCCGAGGATCGCCCGTTCTGATTTGAGACACAACAGAAGTCGGAATAAATTCCGATCTCCTTAAAAAACACACCGAATAGGAACTTAGCTAAGTTAAGTTGATTTCTTGAGATTTGGTGAAATATTCTTTGACATAATCACCGTGGTTCGTATGTTGTAAAAATCGATTTTGGGGGAAATATGAAGTCTGTTTTCTTCTTTCTTTCCTTTCTCTTTGTGACAATTGCTCTCGCTCAACCTGCAATTCCCGGCTTCACGACATTGGGTGCATTCGGTGGAAAATTTTATTACGCTAGCGCTACCGGTATGGACTGGTATTCCGCGCGTGACACCTGTATCGTTCATGGTGGTACCCTTGCCTGTATTGGATCGGCGGAAGAGAATGCGTTCTTGGCAGCCAACACGCAGGGTATGGGTAGTCTCTGGCTCGGATTCACCGATGTCGACTCGGAAGCTGTTTGGACGTGGGTTAATGGCGATTCGGTCACCTATACCAATTGGTATCCGGGTGAACCGAATAACTTTTATAATAATGAAGATTTTGCATTATTCGATTGGGGTGCAAACGGCAGTTGGGCTGATGCAGGTCCCTCTTACGGTGCGCGAATCTTGTTGGAAATGCCCGGAATCCTTCCCATCGAGTTGACGACATTCACTGCAACCGGCGATTTTAACCGCATTCTCCTCAATTGGAGAACCGAATCGGAACAAAACAATGCCTACTTCAAACTCAATCGCTACTTGAATCTATCCGACACCGGTACAGTAGTAGCGCGGATTACGGGTGCCGGTAATTCAGCACTACCCTCCATTTACAACTATATCGATTCACTGGTTCAACCCGGCACAACCTACTATTACCGATTATCACATATCGCGTTCGATAGCAGTGAACAAATTCTATCCGATACGGTGAGTGCCGTTGCTTGGTATATCCCCGCTCAGATTGTGGAATTTCAAGCTATCACTGCCGGCAACCAGATCGAGCTCAACTGGCGTTCCGAGACGGAAACGAACAATGCATCGTATACGCTGTATCGATCGACGTCGACTGATTCAGGTTTTTCGATGGTCACATCGATCGCTAGTCATGCCGGTCCCTCGGGAAATTCGGCGACGCCACAGGAATACACGTACTTCGACACCAATTGTCAGCGAGCTGTGACCTACTACTATCGAATTTCGGCAATCACACTGCAAGGCGACGAGTACCATTATCCGCTGAGCGCGACTGCCACAATTCCGCCAACGGTCGTATTGTCAAGCTTTCAGGCTACCGGAGGAATCGATCAAATTCGACTCAATTGGCGTACCGAATCGGAATATAACAATCACCAATTTCGGATTTATCGGTCGTTGACCGAGACCGGTGCAGATTATATTGTGTCGGTGGTAAGTTCACTGGCAACAAACGGAAATTCTACCACACCGTTGAATTATTCGCACACGGACAGCTATAATATTGTTGCCGGGCAGACATATTATTATCGTCTCTCCTCAATTTCGCTCGATGGTGAAGAATTTTTATTTCCGCAGATGACCAGCGCAACGCCATTGACGAACGCGGTAACAGAGAATCTCGATCATCCACTGGATTACCGGCTGTCGTCAGTATATCCCAATCCGTTCAATCCAACGACGATGATCAGTTACAGCTTGCGGAATAGCGGGATGGTCGAGTTGTCGGTGTACAACGAAATCGGGCAACGAGTCGCGTTGTTGGTGCATAAGCATCAGGCGGCAAATCACTACCGGGTTCATTTCAATGCGACTGGTCTCCCTTCGGGAACGTATTATTATTCGCTAAAGACACCAGGATTTTCTTGTACTCGCCAGATGATGCTGGTGAAGTAATACACTCTACAAATCAATCGATCGCTGTAAGCCGGTAGATGTCAAATCTGCCGGCATTTTTGTACTGGTATAAATGGTTCTTGATTAACATCTCAATCATAGAATTATCAATATATGGGTATTGTTGCTTGCAATATTACTCTTGGTAATTTAACATTATATCGGGATTTCTTCGCCGATCTGCTGCCTGGCTTACATCTAACTTCACTCAACCCAAGGAGCCGTCATGAAAACTCGTAATCTATTCGGTATCGCTAGTCTGTTTATTATTATCTGCTGTTTCGCACTGACTGCAAATTCACAACCATTCAATCCGACCGCTGGTTATTACGGACCCGTAGTCACGGTGGATAACAGTGCTCCGATATTTTCGTTTTTTGTGAATCCCGATGTCATGATAACCAATGTGCGAGTTCGCATCAATGTGACTTGCCCCGATAACGGTGCCGAATTCGGTTTTATGATTTCTACTCCTACGGGCGATCCTTACAACACCGTACCGGCATTTTCGATGTTAGCACCGCTGTACGGATCCAATTTCATCAACACGATCTTCGATGAAACTGCTCCGATCACGATTTACGATCCGAGTCAATCGGGTCCCTATACCGGTGTTTACAATACTCATTGCGAAGGGTTTGGCTGGACGCTTACCCGTTTGAATGGAACCATGTCGCGCGGTAACTGGTCGGTTCAACCGGTATATCGCGGTGCCGGCATCTGCACATTCAATTCAATCGAAATTGAAATTAATGGCGGGGGAAGTCTTCCCGTCGAATTAACTTCATTCACTGCCAGTGGTCTCGATCAGATGGTGAAGTTGAATTGGAAAACCGAATCGGAACTCGATAACGCCTACTACAATATTTACCGCTCCACTGCACGCGACCAACAGGGAGAATTGATTGCCCGCATCGATGGTATGGGTACCAGTTCGACGGGTCGAGCATACACATACACCGATAACCGGGTGACCAACGGGACGGTCTATTATTACCGATTGGCAGATGTCTCGACCGGTGGCGAAGAGACCGTAAAATCAACTGTCGCAACTGCTACGCCGCAAAAGCATGCAACGGGTGCTGTTCCAGTGCGATATTCGCTGAATCAGAATTTCCCGAATCCCTTCAATCCGACCACGGATATCACGTATGGCATTAAGAAGGCGGGGAATGTGCGGTTGACGATATTCGATCAGATGGGCAGGGAAGTGCGAACGCTGGTGAATGAGCTGCAGTCGCCGAATACTTATTGTATCCACTTCAATGCGACCGGTCTCCCATCGGGAACGTACTATTACACACTCACAACGCAAGATTTTACGACGACCAAGCAGATGGTCCTGATGAAGTAAAAATTGTTTGCAAATTCGCGAATTACCACGCGTTTCATCTTGTATCTGTAGTAGGGGAGGGCTCGCGGGTCCTCCCATTCTTGTATTTTTTTATCTTGTATCTTGCAGCACTGCCCAGCTCCGATTGGGCATTTTTTTATCCTAATTAGTCTATGCGAAAACCTTGTGGCAGAATGGTGGATCCTCCTAATTTGACAGTTATGTCTCACAAGGAGGAATCGAAAAACTACATACGGAAAAAAAAATACGCTGGCTAAAGCCTACGGCTACGAAAACAATCAAATCGGAATTCGGCACTGCGATATTTTTCGTTATCGGCGTGATTCTTTCTTCTCGACCGGATACCCCAGCTTTTCCAGAATTCCACAGGCGCGGTCGAAAGTCTGCCAAAATCGCGCAGGATCGTTCCCTTCCCCAGACAAAGTCTTTGAATCGAAACTGTTCGCGATGCGTTGCGCCTCGGGATAATTTCGACGCAATAACTGTAACAGGATATCGCACAGAACGGCTTTCGGAACTGTGTCAAATTGACGATACCGAGGTTCGGGATTTCGGAACGTAACGCTGTACACAGAATTCGTTCCGGGAATCAACGCGCAGATTTTAAACAATAGCAGCGAATCTTCATGCACCATGATCGAATCGAGGGCAAGATAAAAAATATAGTCGGGATTACGACCCATACATAATTTTGGGTTGAGGTAATTTCGATATACCGAATCGATTTGATGGTTGTGTAGCTGAATAAATTGCAAATTATCGAACAACTTGCGGGAATTGACATTCCATTGATATAACGGCTGTTCGCGTAGCATCGGCGTGGTCGACAGCGTGAGCGCCGCGCGGGTTGCCGCTTCCGCTTCATCCCATTGACCCAGCTTTTGATAAGCGACGCCGAGATTTCCGGCAATCATCGGATTATCGGATTTTTTCGTCAGTGCTTCTTGATACACTTGGATCGCCTCGTCGTAGCGTTCGAGGCGCAGGAGCGCATTCCCTTTGGTATAGTTGTAATAGGTCGGATCGATGGCGGGTGCGCCGAATGGATGCCAGACAAAAATGATTGCGACTATCGCCGGAAATAGAATTTGACGATTGCTGAACTGTCCGTGCCAGCGTTGCACCAGAAATGTCGCTGCGAGAGCAATCAGGATACCGCTGACGGGGAGGCGGTAGCGCGCCGTGATGAAGAATGGTACGTACGAGAGTAACAATAGTCCCGAACAAATTGCAGCGATGCGCACCGGTGGATCTTTGAGTAACAACCAGAAACCGACGAGACCGATCGTCGCAACGATCCCGAATGCGAAACTGGAACCTAGCCAGCGCGTGACTGGACGATCCGCCCAGAACCGTTGCAGGTCGCGGTTATTCCCGATCTCGAAGTGATGAAACAGATAGCCGCATTTACGCAATGTCAGGAGGAGTGCATCATGTGTCCGGTCATGCCAATAACGGAAGCCCAGCTTCCAATAACCGCGATCGACGATCCGGTCCATCGTAGCGGCATTCCGTTCCGATTTTTGTTCAGGCGTGGAAAAATCGTCGTATATGATGCCATCGACCATATAGCCATTTTTCCACTGTCCCGATTTCTTAGCGTCTTCCCACGTCCAATCGGCGCCCAGCTTGGGATGCACGGCATACGCCCCATCGGCGGAGGGATTATTCCCAAGATAGAAATTGATCCCGCCTTGAGATGCAATCGGCACAAATTGTTGTGCGTGAATCCAATTCGCGAGCGTTACACTTCCTACCGGAATTGTCCAGAGGATCATCCCAATGATTGCCATGTTGCGTGCATACCGTTTGCGCCAATTTTGGATGGCAAGCCAGAGCACTGGCAGGATCAGGATCAAGCCATTCGCCTGAGTAATGGCTAGTAGTCCGACCGCCAACGATGCCGCGGGCAGCGCCCAGCGCGATTCACGTGCTTGTGCGGCGAGCAGCCATTCCACGATTAGTAGGAACAGTGGCACCATCAGTACCGGCAATTGGAATTCGAGTGGATACGAGAGCAGCGGTCCATACAATGCCGCGATCCATGCCGCCACTTTCGCTGCCAACGAGCCGCCGAACCGGTCGGCGAGCCGAGCAATCAGCAGGATCGTCCCCAGTGAGAGAATCGATTGCAGGATTGCGGCTGCGACATTAGTACACCCGATGGCATAGAACAGTCCGAGCAGTAGCGGGTAGAGTGGAGCGCGAAAGAACGGTTGATTGACCTCGGGAAAGAGTTGACCCTGTGCGATACGATGTGCCCACTCCTGATGGTAGAGACCGTCGGTCGAGGGCGAGAGGAACAGCGGGGAGTGCGTGTATTCCGCGAGGTAGAGCAACCGCAAACCCAGCGCCACAGCGAGTGGCAGCCAGATTGTCAGCAGCAAAGATTTCAGCGGAAGTGGTCGGCGCATCGGATTCCCAATGTGGTACATACGGAAATATAAGGAGGTGAATAGGAAAGAAATAATAATAATGATAAAAGTAGAATATTTTTGTGATAGTATTGCTTTTCGATTTAATAGATATTAATATTGAACTAAGTGCTTCATTGATCAAACTTAAAAAAGGAGTAACTATGCGATATGTTATTGCTGCTTTGTTGTGTTTATTTGCTACGTTCGCGTTAGCAGAGAATTCAACTTTGACAATCAATCTCGACTTTCCTTCTCCCGTTGGTGATTTTTCTTCAACTTCGGGAGATGAGGCTGGATATGCTCAAACTGGATTCGGTTTTGGACTCGATTATACTAAACAAGTAAAAAATAATTATCATTGGGGTGTAACGATGTTGCTAGATGCAAACCCGTATGATGATTCCGATCTGAAGAAAGAAATTCCTTCCGCAAAAGTATCTTCTACTTCATGGTCAACTTTTTGGTTGATGATGAAAGGAGGCATTTCACATAAACTATCTGATGCTGTTGAGGGGAACGGAAATATATTTTTAGGTTTGATGCGAAGTGCCACTCCTGAGATAACTGCAGAAACAACTACTCAAAAATTAATACTTACCTCAGCTAATGGGTCTTCGTTGGCGTATGGTTTGGGTGGTAATATAATCATTAAAAATCATTGGAATATTGGATTAGCTTATATGTATGGTGAGCCAGAATTTACAATGGAGAATTTAGACGGGTCGACTGATAAATATAAACAACACACCAGTCTTGTTCATATTCTAATTGGATATCGATTCAATTTATAAATAATTTTTTATTAAACGATCTATCAATTAATTTGTATTAAGATCTGTACTCTAAAGTACTAATTCACATCATGAATTAATGCAACAGAGTTACAGAGAAATACTTGATTCTCTTTTTTAGATTATCAGTCGGTTTAAATTTACATTTAGTACTTGTAAAATATTTATTTGTTTTTCAATAATAATGTGTTCGGTTGAAGTTTCGGTCGGTTTTCGGACAATTTATTTACTCCACCCCTTGCCGAATAATCGTCTTGAGCTTCTCGGGTGCGGCACGTCGCGGATCGCCGAGATAAATTTCGTGATGTTTCCCGCGCCGCTGCAGTCCCTGCTCGGCAATAAAGGCATGTAGTTTCAGGATCGTCGGTTTCTCGGCGGAGTATGGTCCGATATGCAGCATCTGCGCGACCCGCCCCTCGGAAAACGGCTCTAGACGCACCTCCGGGATGATTTCGGACAACTCCGGTTTCTTGCGTAGAATCTCGTCGCAGATTTCAGCGAATATTGCGGCATCGAAGAAATCGGGCTGCACCAGAAACGCCGTCCAAAGCCACTCGTCTTTGCGATCCTCGGAAAATTGCGTCATGTCGTCCATCCACCACAACGCTTCGAGCGGCATCACCGTATAGTCGTAGCGCTGCTGTTTCTTCAAACTGAATTTGGCAGTATACGCGATGGTGTATAGCGCTTGCACCGCATCCTGAAACCGTTGCGAGGTGTTGGGATCGCCCGTGCCGTCGACCGCAATCGTGGTGAAGGTGGGGAGATCCAATAATTGCGGCGCTTTCGCCGATGCCAAGTAATATTGTTTGAGCAGCGTTCGCAAATCGACTGTGATCATGATCGGATCCTATCAATGGATAGCGTAAAATAGGAAGATTTCACGGTCAGTTGCCACCCAAAATCGATGACGATTAATTTTTTATCGGGCAAGTCCGGTAAACGGGGGAGCATCGTACTACCGAACTCCGAGTCTGCGTTCTTAATATTTGATTGTGACACAAGAGGCTCGCCGATTCGGAGATCGGCAGTACTACCGAAATCCGATTCAGCGGTTTTACTAGTAGGGGCGCCTCCCCGCGGGCGCCCGATCATTTTATCCTGTATCCTGATCTGTCGTTGCGAGGATTGAAACGTAGGAACGTGCGAAGCACTTCCGAAGTGGAATGACGAAGCAATCTCCGCATTTTCGGTTTGTGCATCTTGATCGGACACGGGCGGTTCGCGAACCGCCCCTACCAAAAACAGAAACAAAAAGCGGACTAAAGTCCGCCCACCATGAAAAGAAATAGAATGCAGACTAAAGTCTGCCGCTACCGTGAAGAAACAAAAAGCGGACTAAAGTCCGCCCCTACCATGAAAAGAAATAGAATGCGGACTAAAGTCCGCCACTATCATGAAAAGAAACAAAAAAGCGGACTAAAGTCCGCCACTATCGATGACAACTTATTTCAAGAGGACTAAATCGAAGAGTATCGTTAAAATTCAGGTCCAAAAAATAATTATTTAATGCGTCCTAAAATCTCTTCCCAGAAACTGATATTCTGCATGATGACACTAGTAAGTTTTTGCTCAATCTTCTGATGATTGAACGGCTTGATGATGAAATCGCTACAACCGGCGGTAATACTGGCAGAGAGCGTGTCCTTGTTGCTGTCGACCGTGATCATAAAGACTTTTACCTGACGCTCCGGCGAGATACCCTTGGTGCGCTCGCGATGACGAATCTGAAGCAATGTCTCGATGCCATCCATTTCCGGCATATACTGATCGAGAGTTATCAGGTCGAACGGTTGCCACTTCGCCCACGCCACTTCGAATGCGGTAATTGCTTCTTTACCGTTGGTTGCCAAAACACACTCTCCGAAATTGGAGAGGATACTTTTCAGTTTGGAACGACTGACAAATTCGTCTTCGACAACCAGTATTTTCACGGTGTATTCCTCGCATCGGTGGTGTTGTTCGATGAACTTTGTAGTTGACTAACATATACGTGAAATTCGTCTTTCGCAACGATCAATTGGTGAATCATTTCAGCGACACCCTCCAAAACACCCTGTTTCGTCGCGGCTTCCAGCCGGGTTGCAATATCGCAGAGTGGTTTTGCCAATAAATTCGCTGCCGCGCCGCGTACTTTATGCGCTTCGTCGCGAATCCTGACAGTGTCGCTTGCCACAAGAGCAGATTGCATTGCTGCGATTTGACCATCTAAGGCACTCATAAATCCATCAATGACTTGATATAAGAATATTTCGTCGTTGCCGAATTCCTCCAGCACGCCACGATAATCAATCACACGTGTATCGTCGGCTTCGGAGGGTGTTTCGATATTGTCGGATTTGTTTGTAACCTGTTTCGAAATCCACTTGTGAACGGTTTCCAAAAGGATTTTCTTGCGCAATGGTTTTACCAGATAGTCGTCCATTCCCGAGATGATACAATTCTCGAGAAAATCGACGACGGCGTGTCCCGTCATAGCGATAATCGGGATCCGCTCTAGTTGTTGATTGGTGCGAGCTGCTTCGGTCTTTTCGTGCAAACGAATTGTACGCGTGGCTTCATAGCCATCCATCACCGGCATCTCGATATCCATCAACACGATATTGTAGCGTTTCGACCGGAACATATCGACACCGATCGCACCGTTATCGGCTAAATCAACTTGGTATCCGGCATCGCGCAAGAAGTGCGAAATGACTTGCTGATTGGTGGGATAATCTTCGACAAACAGCACTCGAACTGTGTTCGGAATACTAAGTGAAGTGATCGATGAATCGTCAGGTTCGACTGCAACAACTTCCGCAAGTTGAAACTTACGATCGAAAAAGATTCGTAATGAAGTCGCCAATTCACTGATTGTTACCGGTTTTGCCAATGCTCGGACATTTTCCGGAAGTGCCGCTGCAAAGTTAGACTTTACAATCAGTGGGTGCAATACAATGATCGATAAATCGGATATCTCGGAATCGTTGAGCCGATCGCAGAACAGTTCACCGGAAGCCAGCCGATAATCGTAATCGATGATCAATAGGTGAATATGTTGGTCGCGACAAGTCGCTGCGATTGTCGAAAAATCGGTGATGGTATCGATTCTAATTGGCGATGCGGTTCCCAACAGTTGCAAATATCGTTCTATGGTATGCGATAATGTGCGATTCAGCGTCAATACCGTCGCAGCAATGTTTTCCAAGGCACCGATTTTCGATTGTTCGATCGCTTTCCCGGTGTCGAGCGACAATTCAAACCAGAATGTGCTGCCGACATCGATGACGCTATCGACACCGATGCGTCCACCCATCAATTCGACCAGACGTTTCGAGATCGTCGTGCCAAGTCCGGTACCGCCGTATTTTCGGGTAGTCGATGCATCGACTTGGGTAAAGCTTTCGAAGATTTTATCCAGCTTTTCGGTTGGGATGCCGATGCCGGTATCGGAGACAGAGAAGCGGATGAGAGCCAATTCCATCTGTCCACTAATCAATTCGGCTTGAACGTAAATTTCACCACTCGTTGTAAATTTGATTGCATTGCCAACCAGATTCACCAGAATTTGTCTAATTCGCGTCTGATCGCCGATTAATTGATGGTCGATATTCCGATCGCAGTAGGCGATGAGTTCGAGCCCTCTTTGTTGGGCTTTGAAACCGAGCGATTTGGCGACATTATCGACAAGCTTTCGGCAATCGAATTGGACGAATTCCAGTTCAAATTTTCCCGCTTCGATTTTCGAGAAGTCGAGGATTTCACTGATCATTTCGAGCAGTGCGTCGGATTCCCGGGTAATGGTATCGACCATACTTCGCTGTCGCAAATCGAGATTGGTATCGGCAAGAATTTCGGCGGTACCGATAACGGCATTGAGTGGAGTCCGAATTTCGTGGCTCATGTGTGCAAGGAAATAGCTCTTCGATCGACTGGCGATCTCGGCGGTCTCTTTCGCGACTTTCATCTCTTCGATGCGTTTTTGTTCGGTTACATCGACGATGATACCGCGCAACGCCACCATTTTTCCGTCGCGGAACACTGGTTGCGAGAACACCATCGCCGGGAAGGTGGAATTGTCCTTGCGGAGAATGGTAAATTCACGACCGGGCAATTTGTCGCCCATCTGCAATTTGAGGAAGTCGATTTGTGCAATCACAGCCTCATCGGGAAGCAATACCTGATTGAATGTAATACCGGCGAGCATGTCATCGGGCGTGTAACCGGTTTTCTCGAATGCAGTTCGGTTCAGGAACGTGAATTTATGGGAAAGATCGACTTAAAATACGATCTCCGACAACGTATCGGTTAGTTCGCGATATTTCTTTTCACTCTCGCGGATGGCTTCTTCGGCTTGGATGCGCTGGGTGATATCGCGGATTACGGTCATTTTCGATTTGAGATTGCTCTGTTGATCGTGTACGATCGAAATAAAGATTTCACCGATGAAAATCGAATTGTCGAGTCGTTTGAATTCAAGATTGATTTTATCGATACCGTGGTGATCGACCAGCGAAGAAATAAGTATATTTCCGCGATTGAATTCGCTGCTGGAAATCAATTCGGATAAATTTAAACCGATCAGATCGGTCACTTGCTTCGCACCGAATATCGATTGCATGCGCTGATTGACAAATTGAATATTCCCGGTAGAATCGAGCATCGCGATGGCATCGGGCGATGTTTCGATCAGCGCCCGGTACAGTTCCTCACTCTTTCGCAATGCCTGCTCGGCTTCCTTCAATTCGGTAATGTCGACCAGAATTCCGCGAACACCGCTGAAGACGCCGTTCTCCATAATTGGAACGGAATAAGAAATCATCGGGACCAGTGTACCGTCGCGATGAAGAATATTGTACTCGTTGCCTTCGGGGATGAAACCGGGATTGCCTGCCATCTTACGAATATTGGCAGTCGCCCGCTCGCGCGAGTCCGGAGCGATGACGGCACCGATCTGGATGCCGGTGCCGATCTCTTCGTCGGAATAACCGAGCACTTTGTGACCGGCACGATTGGTGTAAGTTATATACCCGTCGCGATTGAATTCGAAGATGATTTGCGGCAATAATTCCGCCATATCGCGGAAGCGTTTTTCACTGAGTCGGAGTTGCTCTTCGGAGCGAATTCGTTCCGAGATATCGCGCATGATTCCTTCGACGCCGATGCGTTCGCCCTTCTCATCCAATACATAATGGCAACTGACGGAACTGGGAACGACTTTACCGTCTTTGGTGACGACATCGATTTGGTAATCGTCGAGTACGCCGACTTGATGAAGAATTTCCAATGCTTGATCGAGATATTCGGGATTGGCAATGAATTGACTGATGCTGACCTGCTTGTCGGGATCGATGCAGTCGACACCAAACAGCAATCCCGCCGATTTGCTTACCATCACCAAAATCTTATTCATGTCGGTACGGAAGTAGACATCGCGGATATTCTCAAGGATGCTGCGATACTTTTTCTCGCTATCGATCAAGATTTGTTCGATATTCACTCGCTCGGTGATATCGCTGATCGAACCCTCGATATACTCTACTTCGGTCGATGAATTGAAGACACCATGCGCATTCAACGAAACCCAGCGGTGTTCACCGGACGTGCGAACGATCTCGATCGGTAAATTGTCGAGGTGACGTGAAGTGAAGATTTCGCGAACGATTTCGGTGCGTTGTTCCGGATTGACATACAATTCAGCCATCGACTCGATATTAGCAATCAATTGTTCCGGAGATTCAAATCCGAAGATCCGTGCGAAAGCCGGATTTACGGTGATTATTTTCCCTTCCAGTGTCGATTGAAAAATGCCTTCATTGGAAAATTCGAAGATGTTCCGGTATTTTTTCTCGGCGATTCTTAACGCATTTTCGGCTTGTTTCTGCTGGGTAATTTCAGTAGCCATCACCACAATTAATTCGATCGATCCCGATTCTTCGATGACTGGATTGAACTGGATATCCCAAATCGTTGAAGGTATGTTTTCTCCGACGAATTCCGCTTGACAGGAGACGCTGGATCCTTTGCAAACATCGACGATTGCGTCCTCGATATTTCTTCGATCGGGATCCTTCCACAAATTCGGAAACGCGGTTCCAATCGCATCGTCGTGATTAGTACCGAAGACTTTCAAGCCGGTTTGATTGATCGAGAGAATAATGGCGTCGGTGTTCAGTAGGGCAATGCAATGGTTCGATCCCTCGACCAGTGTGCGATACCGTCGTTCCGACGAAGCAATCATTCGAGTCAAGTTGCGATTATAATGTAGTACTTCGAAAAATACGATAATTAGAATCACAATTAGGAGGATGACGACGATAATTGTAAACCGAAGGTGCTGCAAGTAGGATTGCCACTCTTTGGCATCGACATCTTGACCGAGAATGGCAATGACCCGGTTTGATTTTTGATCGAGGATCGGCGAAAGCGCACTGATCCAGATACCCCAATGATCACGGACGGGACCTTCGACAAACGATTTCCCGGTTTTGAATGCCGATTTCAGTTCCGGTGTTGCTTCGGGATAATATTCACCCGGTCGAGCAAGTTCGCCAAGTACCCCTTTCACGGCAACTGGTTCGGCATCGACGTAGAAGAATACGGAAGTATCGCGACATCCCAGGATATAGAAATAGCGGGTATTTTTTTGCGAATTGCACAACGACGTCAGAATGATTGACAATTGTTTTCGGAATTCGTTGGTTGTGTCGGCTTCGGAGCCTTGCAGGGTCGCTAGTCGGTCAGGATCGATACTGGTTGCGATCGCATTCGTGCGCGCCAGCATGACTGCTTTATTTTCGGAATCTGCAGATTCCGAGATATTCGACAGAATGACCCAACCGATCAGCACGATCGCCGCAATCGACAGAATTAACAAATATTCCGACTTCAATTGATCGCGATAGGTACTCTTGACGAAGGTCTGTATTTGCAAAATGACACGATAGCGGATGATCCGGTACATTAATGTCGTACTGATCGCCAATACCGCCAGATAGTAAATAACATTGTGGATCGAGAGATAATAAGTACCCAATAAATTGACGATTGCCTTATCGTGCAACATTGGATCAAGCAACATGAGGATGTTGATTGTGAAGATCAGGGTGAGAATCGTAACAATCGGATTTACTTGCTTCTGTTCTAATTTTGCCAATCGAAATCGGAAATATCCAATCCAGCAGATACCGATGATCATTAGCACGAATTTCAGTAATTCGGTCGCTAGTTTGAACTGGATGCCGATACCGACGGTAAGGGCAGAAAGCAGAATCACTAAGTAAGTGCGGAATCGAAATCGCTTGCGGAAGAGTTGCCAGCTATTGGCGAATATGAATTCCAGAATTGAGATCGTATTGATGACAAGAAGATATAACTAAAGCGTCTGAACAGTTTCGGACGAGATGAATTTATTCCCGATGTCGATCCAGAAATAGAACGCGCTTCCCAAAAAATAGAACGGGAGGAAGCGACAATCCATCACCGAATACTTGATGCGCATTAAGCCGTAAGCGATCGAAGCGGAGAGAAAAAACGACACTCCGACTAAAAAACCAAAATAGTCTACTTGATTGTGGATGAGCGAAAGATCGTACATCGGTAATCCGAACCCTTCTTGGTAGTTCAAGAATTCGCATTGATCGCAAACAGCTTCAGGGAGTATGCTGCGCGATTCCTGATGAGCAGCTTTCCTACAATAAGTCGAAACGATCAGGTGAAAGATAGAAGAATCGGTCGCGATTCGAACAAGAGCAATTGGATTTCGACAATATCTTTCGAAATCGAAATCCTAAATTCCGCGTTAATTTTATGTACTATTGTTATATCGACGAAATAAAACACCGAGTAAAGCCGTTTTATCGTCGGTAGAGTAAGTTCGCAGGTTATCGGTAGTCCAGAGGTGTCTTTAGTAGTAGCAATCGCGCATGTCTGTATATGATCGGCAAAACGCACGAAACGGACAGTTTGAGCTGTCCGTTTCGCGTTACGACCAACCGATCCCCCCGGTCGGTCTTTCAGATTTTATAGTAATACGGTAATCCTTACCGTTTTGTTAGCCTCAAGTGAAGCGACCGCCGCCGCCACATCCGGAATTGCTGGAGTATCCGGAGACACCTGATTGGGCTGAAGCCGGTAAACTTACGATTCGTTCCGAATCATTGCTTTGACACTGAGGACAAACCTGGGGTTCGTCTCTCCGAGACAATGGAACGATTGCGATGAATTCGGTTTGACAATCCCGGCAAAAATAATCATACATCGGCATTAGTTACTCTTCGTTTGATTTTCTTCTTCTCTAGCGATTTGCCACTCTTTTGTGCTTTCACGGTGTGAAGAGCATTCAGTAGTAACGATAAATCTGTTACGATTTTACCGCGGAGATCGGTCGGAATCGCTTTCATCAATGCGTGATGAAATTCGGATTCGTTGCGTTGAACTTTTTCCAACGTACGTTTACCGCGGGCAGTTAATTGCAGAAAGCGGCACCGTCCATCGGTCTGGGTCGCATTGCAACTGACCAATCCTTTTGCGACCAATCCATCCACCAGCCGGGTGATCCGGGAACGAACCAGATCCAATTCACTGGCGGCGTTGCTCGGTAACATTCCGTTGTTGGTTCCGATCATATTCAGTAATCTGGCTTCCATCCGCGACAGCGATGTCATTTCCGCTAGCTGGGTATCCTGATCGATACAGCAGCTCGATAAACCGCGAATTAATTGTTGAAGCGAAACGGAGGCAGCGGGTGCCGGTTTCAGCTCGACTTGTTTTTTCATTCTCCACTCCTCGATCAATGGACTAAGTTGGTAGCGGAATATAATATCGACTGTAGGTAAAATCTAGTCAAAACTCGAATTTATACTTCATACTGTGAATAATAGATTCAAAAACCCCTCCGTAATGATACGGAGGGGTTGATGAAAAAAATAGCGAACAATACAATCTCAAGAATCGCAATAGATTGAGACGATTATTTTTCGTAGAACTGACGAATCACTTCGATCGTCCGAGCCTGCTGCTCCGGGGAGATCTCGGCAAACATCGGGAGCGAGATCACTTCCTTGCCGGCTTTTTCACTCTCGGGGAAATCGCCATCGGCATACCCTTTATCGCGCCATGCTGGTTGCAGATGGAGTGGAATCGGGTAATGAATTGCATGACCAATCTTATTGTCGGTCAAGTATTTATCCAATTCGTCGCGGCGCGAAGTACGGATCGTGTAGAGGTGCCAGACATGCCGGTTGCCGGGTTTGATGAACGGGGTTTTGATATCGCCGATTCCCTTCAAGCCCTTGGTATAGCGCTTCGCTGCGGTTTCGCGGAGCTGTGTCCAGTGCTCCAGATGCTTGACTTTCTCGCCCAAAACCGCACCTTGTATCTCTTCCATCCGGTAATTATGACCCACGATGTCATGTTTATATTTTTCGCGTTGACCGTGATTGCGAATCCATTCGATCCGATTGGCGATATCCGGATCGTTCGTCGTAACGGCGCCACCTTCGCCCCATGCACCCAGATTCTTGGTCGGATAGAACGAGAAACAACCGAGTGTACCGATGCTACCGACGACGCGTTCGCCTTCGGCGGCTAGATGCGCCTGAGCGCAATCTTCAATCACCGGAATTTTGAATTCATCGGCGATTTTCATGATCGCAGCCATATCGCAGGATTGACCGTAGAGGTGAATCGGGATGATCGCTTTGGTCTTCGGAGTGATTGCTTTGCGCAATTTCTTCGGGTCAAGGGTGAAGGTCTTGGGATCGATATCGACGAAGACGGTTTTCGCATTGCACATCTCGATCGCTTCGACGGTGGCGAAAAATGTGAATGGCGTAGTGATCACTTCGTCACCGGGTTGGATGCCCAACACCATCAGTGCCAGATGCAGCGAATCGGTTCCGGACGATACACCGAAACAGTATTTCGCGCCACACGCTTTTGCGAATGCTTGTTCGAACAATTTGACTTTAGCACCGCAGACATACGCAGTGTTGGCAAACGTTTCATTGAGCGAATGCATGATTGGAGCATACACTTCCGGTAACGGCGCTTTGAAATCCAGCATCGGGACAGCATCGACCGGTTTGATTTCGAGTGCCTCTTTCAGCGTGATTGCCGGAAAGACATTGCCGGGTACGGGATCCTTGACGATATCTTTGACGATAATCGCTTCGGCTTTAACGCGTTTTGCCGCAACCAGTACGGCACTCCAGATGACATCGTCGCCGGTCCATTCCGGTTTGGTAATCGGATCGATGCCGACGATCGACGGTAGATTCGCAACGTCGACACCGCGGCGTGCGGCTTCCAAAATTGCGGCAGCACTGGTCCAGAGCCGGATTTGATTGTTCTCCGCCGCTTTCAGAAGCTTCTTGAAGCGATCGGGATGCTTCGCTAATGCCCGGGTTTGTTCGGGTGAAAGTACGTAGGTAGCCATACAGCCTCTTTGATGTGGTTCTTCGATCGGAACCGGAAAGTAATCGATTGGTGCTCGCGTAACTGCGATATTGCGCATTGAAATTCGGATTGGGATCGAAATCGGTTGCGCGAGTATTTGTGATAATTAGCGGTTCAATATAGAGAAATTCAGCACTATTGTACAAAAATCTGTCGTTTTTTTCGCGTTTCGGCTTACAAAAACCGATTTGTTACGTACTTTATATTAGGTTTTATAATTGGTTATAAATGGAGCGAGTAATGAGTATCGGACTAACTGCCCAAAATAGCGATAAATTGAGTAGGATTTATCTGGAAGCTGCTTCTCTCGCCGATTTGCCCGCCGAGGCACGGTGTTTACTTGCTGCGGCAGCGATCGAGAAAGCGATCGAGGCGGTTTTTCTTTGTAACAAGCTGCTGCCGCCGAATCGCGATCAAGCACTCTTCCTCTTTCATGAGAAGTATGTGTTGAATGGCGGGTTTTCGCGCGGGATCGAGAAAGCGATTGCCGAATTGTACCGGATGCGCGACGGCATCGATCCGATGGTGGAAGATGGCGGCAACGAGCTAGCTCGCAAGGTGCATCGTGAAATTCACAGTACCGTAAAAGCGTGGCTTAAAGAACAGGAATGGCATTAATCGTCGCGAATTGATCTCTTGTGGCGCAGGCTCGGAGGCATGCGCCACTTACTAAATGGGTGTTGCGAGGTAGAGGATGGATTAAGAAAAATCGCTGATTCGGATATCGGCAGTATTACTCATCTTCAATTGCAAATATTTTCGATTTTTTCGAAAAGTGGTTGAGAATATCAATTATCCTGAGTATTTTACCACTGATCAGCTTCCCAAATCTTCTGCTGTTTTCCTAAGATCTGTTGGATCAACCTACTGTGAAGGAGATCGTCATGAAGTCCAGCAAATCGTTTTACCTCATACTATCTATTCTGTTGGTTACGTTCCTACCACACTGTGTCAATGCGCAGGGGTGGGAATGGCAGAATCCGTACCCTAATGGGAACTCATTCACCGATGTAAAATTCGTGAATGATTCGGTAGGGTGGGCAATCAGTGGTTCGATGATCTATCATACTTCTGATCGTGGAATGAACTGGATTCAACAAAATTCTGAAAATCTATTTGATTTAATGAATATGTACTCTCACGGTGAACAAATCTATTGTACCGACACAAATAATTGCTGGATAGTAGGTAATTCCGGGACAATCCTGCATACTTCCAATGGTGGTGTATCATGGGTACGGCAATCCTGCAATACGATACACGATTTCACAGGTATAACATTTTCCGATTCGCTTCATGGATGGGCGTACTTCTACTCAAATTTTGAAGACAATTCGATTTTAAGAACAACGAACGGGGGAATTAATTGGACAAATTCAACATTTTCGATGCATGCAACAAGAGGTTTGATTTTTTTCAATACAGATATTGGTTTGGCTATTGGTACGAATAATCGTTGCAACATCCTTATTCGTTCAACTGACGGTGGTGTTAATTGGACTTCTATTGATACCACACAATTTATTCTAGAAATCGGAATTTGTGATTCATCAAGTGCTTGGACTTTTTCTTCTCAACCGATGAGTATTCGACACACAACGGATCGTGGCGTTACATGGCAAGAACAAACTTGCGGTCTGTCACTTATTCCCAAAAAAATAATATTTACCGATCTCAACAATGGCTGGGCATTGTATTCGGGTAGTACTATTTACCATACTACCGATGGCGGATCGATTTGGAACATTCAGACCCAATCAAGCAATAGCTCATTTTACAGTATGTCATTTATCAATGCCAATCAAGGGTGGATTGTCGGGAATGCAGGAACAATCTTGCGTACAATCAATGGTGGTATAGATTGGAATATTATTCACGGTAACCGAGGTATCAATCTAACTCTTAGGAATATTGTAGCATTCAATCGTAATAACTTACTGATCTGTTCCGATAGTGGATTAGTTCGCACCTCCAACGCCGGAATGAACTGGGTACTCCAACCTGGTGTAAATGGATTGTACAATATGCAATTCATCGATTCGATCCATGGAGTAGCACTACAATCAGCGGCACTTACGAATACCACCGACGGTGGAATAACTTGGAACATACCAAATTTATTCGGATACGTAAACGAAATTTATTTTGTGAACGTCCTTTGTGGTTGGGCTGTTGGTTCTGAACCGATAATGGGTCCTCACGGAAGTTATCTGGGGTCAATAAGAAAAATATACATGACTTCAAATGGTGGAATCTCTTGGACAGTGCAATGGAGTTCCGGTTCTGGCGGCATAGTCCATGTAACATTTTCAGATTCACATCATGGCTGGGTTATCTCAAATGATGGTGATTTTCGAAACCCACCGATAAACCATTCAATTTGGCACACTAATAATGGAGGATCAATTTGGTATACGCAATATAGTGGATCTGGAGAATTAAGTTACAGTTCGATCACTTGCATTGATTCTAGCAATGTCTGGGTAGCAGAGGATAATCGAGTTCTCCATTCCACTAACGGTGGTGAAAATTGGGCAATTCAGAACACAGAAACTACAAATCATCTAAAAAAAATCAAATTTATCGACTGCAATAATGGATGGGTTATAGGAACCAGAGGTACAATCTTTCACACCACGAATGGAGGTGATATCTGGAATCGACAGAGTAGTGGAACAAGCAACGATCTATCCGATGTCGCTTTCATCGACGCGAACAACGGTTGGATCGTGGGAGCTAGCGGTACCATTCTCCATACCAGCAATGGTGGCGAAGTCTACGTGGAAGAGACACCATCGCAGACGCTGCCCACTCAATTTGTGTTGCACTCGAGTTATCCGAATCCCTTCAACGCGACCACCACAATTTCGTATGAATTGCCGAAGGCGGAAACGATCGATCTGAAGATCTTCGATTTACAAGGTCGATTGGTACAATCGTTGTTCAGTGGGCATCAGCGTGCCGGGAGTTACCGTACGACTTTCGATGGCTCGGGTCTGGCATCGGGAACCTATTTCGTGCGGTTGCAGGCAGGTATGTCCGTTCAAACACAGAAGATCATCTTGTTAAAGTAGTGACATTATTCATTGTTGTGGTGACCTACGAATTACTCGACGAAGGTAATGGCTTGCGCCAGACGCCGGGTATCGGTACGAGAAGATTGTTCGATCTAGAAAAGATCAAGACAAAAGAATAACGGAGTCTAAAGCCTGCGGCTACAAATGAAAAAAAGATACCAGAACGGGCGGGCGCAGAGACCCGCCCCTACTAAAAAAATGAAAGAGTCGGAATAAATTCCGACCTACAGAAAAGAAGATGCTCGCAGGCGCGGAGGCGCGCGTCACCAGCAAAATCGGTATTGGGTATTGGGTGGTAGGTGGTGGGAAAAGTAAAACCGCATAATCGGAAAACGATACCGCTATGAAACTCCTACCGTTTATTTGAAATACACTGCTCGATAATTTCCGCCCAGCGTTCAGCGGTTTTGTCCCACGTGTAATGCGCGGCAATGAATTGTGGTGCTTCGACAGCGATTTTGGCACAGAGCGTTTGATTCCGCAAGAGCGCGCAGACCTTGTCGGCAATATCCTGCGGACTGGATGAATCGAACAAAATCCCTGTCTTGCCATCAATCACAAATTCGGTTTGACCGCCATAATTCGTCGCAGCCACCGGACAGCCGCACGCGAGCGCTTCCGCCGCCACCAGTCCAAACCCTTCGACATGCTCCGTGTCGCGCTGCGTCGGCATCACATACGCCGCCGCACTGCGGTAAAGCGTTCGCAACTTGTGATAATCGACATTGCCATGAAACCGGACTTTATCTGTTAATCCCAACTCACGTGCCAGATTACGGTAATCCTGTTCCAATACGCCGCTGCCGGCAAGATCGAGCGATACTTCCGGGAAGTCCCGGGCGATCAACGAGAGTGCTTGAATCAGGAATTTCTGACCCTTCATCTCCTTCAACTGACCGGCACAAAGCAACCGCGGAAATGGTTGTGCGCCACCGACTTGCGTCAATTCGTCGGATGTCGGAGTTCCCGGTGTATAAAAGTTGGTATCGGCGCCAAGGGTCGCCACATGCAATTTATTCGAATCAATCCCGAGCGGCGCGAAGAGCGAAGCGGTGAATTGGCTATTCGGTAGAATCGCGGTCGCATTGCGATAGGCGTAATTGCAAAATGCGCGAAAAGTCTTGGGTAATCCTATTTCAGGATAGAGGCGCGAGACTTCGTTACCATGCGCACCGATGAGATATGGGATACCCAGCATTTTTGCGACGAACGCATTCACCCCGCCATACGGCGCGACTGAGATATCGACGATAGCATCGATCTGACGCAAATTTCCATAGCGTAAAAGTGCTGGAAAGATCGTAAAGCGTCCGAAAAAATGGATCGGTGGTGATGGAAAGAGAATCCCGGTCACATTCGGTGAATTCATCGGTAAGCGTTGAACATTAGGTACAAAAGGGACGAGGATTCGGATTTCGAAACCCAATTTCCCGAGTCGTGGCACCAATTCACTGGCATAGGTCGCCATGCCCCCGGGATCGGGTGCCCAATATTCACTTACAATCAGGATTCGTCTTGCCATGGAATTGCACACTCTACCGGGTAAATCGGAAACCGTATAACATACTATGAAAAGCAAACAGCTTCAAGGTTTTTAACGCAAGGGAGGAAAAACCGGTGAAACTGCTGAAAGAACTCCGCTTTACGACCATTCTGTTGATCATCACCCTTGCTGGACTGATGATCTATGCCGTTGCACGCGCCGAACCCGCGATCGCGGAGGGAGAAACACAAGTTGAAGGAGGAATCATGTTAAAAGTCGGAGATCCGGCACCGGATTTCGATTTATCTGCGACCGATGGAAGTACCGTCAAGTTATCGGCACAGCTCGGAAAGACGGTTGTGCTCTATTTTTACCCGAAAGACAACACGCCGGGATGCACCAAAGAGGCATGCAATATTCGCGACAATTGGTCGGAGTTTTTGAAACGGGGTTGGTTGGTGTTCGGCATCAGTGCCGATTCGTTGAAGAGCCACCAGAAATTTACCACCGATTTTTCGCTGCCGTTTCCATTGCTATCCGATCCCGATCGCACAGTGCAGAAAGCGTACGGCGCATTCGGTAAGAAAAAGTTGATGGGTCGGGAGTACGAGGGGACGTTGCGATACACATATGTAATCGGTCCTGATGGCAAGCTGTTGCATATCACTCGCGATGTGAAAGTGAATGAGCATTCGCAACAGTTGTTCGATGCGGTTCCAGTAAAGTAGCTTAATCTATTAATCGATGCCGACGATTCGGATACCGCGATTGCGCAAAGAATGGGACGTTCCGGCAGGTACGCGGCTCTATGATGCATTGCGTACCGCCGAGGTACCGATCGCGAGTTCCTGTTTAGGTGAATTGGTGTGCAATCGCTGCAAAGTGAAGATTCTCCAGGGCGCGGAAAACCTCTCGCCACCTTCGGAACGGGAATTGAAACTGGCACATCGCATGGAGTGGGAGATCGATCTCAAACAACCGTGGCGCGCTGCCTGTGGTGCGACCATTTTATACGGTGAAGTGGAATTGTGGACAAGTTACTGGTGAAAATGCACCCATCACAGTATCCAAAATTCCCACTCAATACCTCGACTCAATCTAGAAATAACCCTCTTCAGCGTTGATTAATATTGATCCCTTCGATAAATTATATAATGGTTCTTGAAAGTAAGTTGTCATGAATCGGTGTCAGGCTTTGCCTGACCTGCGGACGCGAGGGTCCGCTCCGACTACCGATAACAACTTACATTTATCAATCATGATTTTATTGCATAAAATGCGCAGTTCGCTTGACAGTTCAAATATGTCGAATGTAAATTGATAAAATAAATATTGCGGTTACTGATTAACCGCTCTCGCCACTTATTTACGTGTCAGATTATCGAATGGTTCAGTAACACATTTAAAAGCTGAGCGATTCGAAGCAAACCGCTTTTTCGATCCGGATTTACACTAATGCTGCTCTCAACGGAGGTTCCTATGTCTTGTGTGTACCGTCGATCTCTTCCGATAGTTTTTCTTATCATCTTGATTTGCAGTTCCATTCAATTATTTGCCGCCGATCTCACAACGCTTCACCAACAAGCGCTGGATGCATTCGCGCAAAAGGATTGGAAAAACGCTGCCGAGCGTGCCGGAACCGCACTGCAAATCTGGGATTCCACGCGTTTCGGCGAATGGTCGTTTTACGATCCGGATCGGAGCATCAACGAAGCCGAATTTCTCGGCGACTTCACTGTCGTAAAAAAACAATTCCGCACAAATTCGCTACGCTCATCGATCGAAATTCTAGAAACGAAGTCGGGAAAATCGATCAAGACGATCAAAACCTCCGACTACCGCTCGATGTATAATCAATATCTAACCGGACACGACTACCGAATCGTCTATTCGAGATTGTGGCTCAAGGATATGAAGGATTGGCGACTCATCATTCTCCGCAGCGATCGCATCTCATTTCCGCTCGACCTTTCTTTCGATTGCAAATTTCTACAGGTGTTGGACATTTCCGGCGACATGATGTATGCCTTGAAAGTCGGCGAGAAAGCGTCTACGATATTTAGCATCAACACGATCAGTGGCGAGTTGAAGGACCTGACCGAGTTACGCCATGTCACTCTGGAGGCAGAAAACTATAATTATTATTCCGGACCGTGGATGCGGAATTTTCGATATCTCAACGACAAGAATTGTGCCTTCATAATCGATAGCAGCCGTTATCTACGGCTCAATTATACCACCAATCAAGTCGCGGACCGCGGTGAATTACCTCCACGGTTGACACTGGACGGAATCTGGCATGCACCGAATTATTACTTTCTTCGCAACGATATCGATTCGCTGTTACGGTGCGATTTCTCGCAAGTTCCACATTCCATAACAACGTTTGATATCTCGACCGGATCGAAATCGAGCGAATTGCTGAACACGGTATTGTACGACAACGACACCAAACTGGCGCGAATCATCGGTGACAGTTTGTACTTGAACGATCTAAATCGTTCTGGTACTTCTAAACCGATCAAATTCTCGGTCGCCGGGCGTAACTTACATGCCAATGGAAAATATTTGATCAATTCAGGCGATCAGGGATTACGGGTATTCGACGGGAATCGTCCGGTATACGATGTGACCGGTGCGCTGGTTCACGTTGCAATTGGGAACAAAAAAAATGCGGGAGTCGATCACCTCGTCTCCGAAGCCGACAAATCGAATTCAACAATGCTGTATTATTATCGATCACCCGGCGAGTTGATTGCGTACGATTTGAAATCGCAAACGGTGATGTGGCGAAAACCTTACCGCACGCTTGAATCCGAGGGACGGTTATACCAGTACGACGACCGCTATCTTTGGTTGCATGGCGCTTCTATCGGTACACAGTATCTGATCGATGCGCGGGATGGTTCGACCCTCTACATGACGAATAATCATTGGGGAATGGAACCTGCTGAGATTAGTAGCAATGGAAAGTGGTTCTTCGCGATGGACAACTGGGAAGTACCGCTGTTCGAAATGCAACGATTGTCCTCCGATCGCAAGCTTTTACGCGAGTTGGCTGCAGTGGCAATCGTCGCGCAACAGCATTTGGGTACCGATAACAAAGCTTCCCAATACCTCCCAATCGCTATGCAACCCGGTGAATTTCCGACGACTTCACTTCGAACATCGTTATTCGAATATCTTCAATCCAAGAAGTTGGTTACGGATGCCAATCGAATTGCCTGGGAGAGTTATCTGGCAACGGGTGAGAACAGTTGGAAAAGTACATTGCAGAAACACGGGTTATCAGTAGTTACCGAACCGTTTATGGAGGAGAGTCATACCATTTCCGTGCAGAATAAAACCGCTCTGGTCTGGAACGATTGGGGCAGGGAAGACTATATCGCGCGCGACCGATTGATGAAACGCAATACTGTTCGGTTGGATGATGGGCAACTTCAAGTTGACAATTTGCCGATGCTGACGTCGTATTCACTTAATTCGCAGGCGGGTCCAATCTACTTTACTTATTCGAAAACTGCCGGAAAAAATGACGTTGTCTGGACGCCAAATCTCTTTTCAAATGATGGTTCTGTGAAAACCCTGCAACCGATCAAGACAACCTATCTCGATCCTTCTGTCCGATTGTCCGACTCGCGAATACATTGGTGGATTCCGTCAGGTACGGCGCCGAACAAAGACGGTTATCTCCTCGGTGAATTTCTGGAATGGGGAATGAAACCCGAGACGGACCGACAATATACCTTCGGTATCAATATCGACGGCGTTCGACCCGGGTGGTGCGATACGACTAGTGATAAGCCGGTCAAGAGCGGCGAGCATTTTTACGTTCACACAGTCTATGGTAGGAAAGTAGTTTCGGTTAATCCAGGTGGACAAGCCGAACAAGCCGGGATCAAAAAAGACGATATCGTCATCGGGCTCGGGTCGTATCATATCGGTAATAACTCCGACATTAACGACATCAAGAAATGTTATCAATCGGGTGAAAAGCTCGATCTGAAGTACTTGCGCGGGAAAGATACGTTGATCACGAAAGTGAAAAACGGAATGATCGGATTCAACAGCAACATCTGCAAAGGATTGTCCGAGATCGATCCACGAACGGGGAAACAACTTGCCAATTGGATTTTACCCGACGGATTTCATTACGCTTGTTGCAATACCGAAGGGACGTTGATTTACCAAAAAGAGAATCAACTCTATTTCTTCGATCCGGCACGGAATATTGCACGTACGACGAAGATCAGCGGTCTGGATGAGTTCTACATGGGTTCGACCAAGAGCCGCTTGAAAACGTTCTGGTTGCCGTTGCAGACGAATAAAATTGCATTGCACGGTGAAAATGAAAACTTGATCGGAATTGATCTTGCCACCGGTACAAACGATGTCGATCGTATTCTCTGGAAAAAAGATCTTTCGAATCTGCATGACGCGGCATTTACCGACGATCCACTGAATGTTCCGATCATCATGAAGAATGGTGAATTGCAGTTATTGAATCAAGCGAGTGGCGAAATTGTTTTCCACGAACTACTCCCATTCGGTTCGATTGCCGATCCAGTCGTTCGCGATGGTGTATTGTATGGCAACGTCGAAGGGAGACTGGTGGGTTGGAAGATCGGGTATTACAAAAAATAGCAGATCATAGAGATACTAATCGCTGTAAAATCTGTGGTCAGGCTTCGCTTGCAAAACGGTCGGACACGGGGGTCCGCCCCTACTAATGATGACAATGATTATTTGTAAACAACAAAAAATGAAGGGTGAACACGCGTTCACCCTTCTATTTTAAACAATCGGTATGCGTTACTTTACCAACACAATCTTCTTAACAGTCGTTTCACTGCCATTAGTCAACCGGTAATAATAGACACCACCGCTTAACCGCGAACCGTCGAACCGCACTGAATACTTACCGGCGCGATAATTGGTGGGTGGCACTAATCGTTGTACTTCTGCACCGCGCGCATCGAAAATCGTCAGTGATACGACACTCTCGTGAGGTAACGAAAACGAGATCGTCGTCGATGGATTGAATGGATTCGGTGCTGCGGATAGCTGAAACGCGATCGGAATCGATGCCGTTGGATTCTCCGACGTACCGATTGGGGTAGTGGGTGTATCGGGAGAACCGGTAACGCCGATGGAAAACACCGCATTGCTGGAATCTTTGATCGTCGCGGCAGCATTTTGAATCAATATTTTCGCCGTCGAAGTGATTGGCGAGGTAACGACCCACCGTGCCGAACCAGTATTGGCAACATTCGGACAGATGCGTGTCCATGTGGTACTATTCGAACGTCGCAGATAAATATTCAGCGTTCCACTGACCAGACTACTCGTCCACGTTATCGTTCTTGTTGAACCGATCGTTAAATTTTCGCCACCGTTGGGACTCGTCAAAACTATTGATGGAATGGAGAAAATCGCATTCGACGTATCGCAGATCATCGAATTGCTCGACCACACCACGCGGATCCGATTGGTCGATCCCGATCCGGACACCGTCCAAGGGTACGAGCCGCTGGCTGAGACTCCAGATTGCAGCGTTTCCCACGTCCCCGACGGATAGCTGCGATTGATCTGCACGACAACCGTTCCACTGATACTCAATGCCGTCCAAGTCACATTGTGAATGGTGCCTCCTTGCCATAATTCTGCACCATTCGGACTGGTTACTGTGATTTTCGGCGGTTGAAAAATCGAAAATGTACTAGATGAACTATCGGCGACAATACACGCGACATTTCTTACTAGAATGCGAGCAGTGGATGTCACCGGACCGGTCACCGTCCAGACCCGCGAACCCGTGTTGGTGATGTTGGTGGCGATCACTTCCAATGTGCTGGTCGGTGTTCGTCGCAGATAGAGCGAAATATTGCCGGCAAGATTCGCATTCGTCCAAGAGATTGTCTGCCGCGAACCGATGCCCCAACTCTGACCGCCATCGGGCGCACTTAGCGAAAGATTGCAAATGTACAAACTGGCATTCGTTGTATCTCCCACCGTGGGTGTTGCATCGGATAAGATGCGAAAACGCGACGTGCTGCTGGTTGTACCGGTAACTGTCCACGTGTGGCTGCTGTTATTCGTTACCCCGGCATAGAGTGTTTCCCACGATCCGGTGGGATAAGATCGATTCAATTGAATCGAAACTGTTCCACTGACATTGACTGAATTCCATGTTATGGTCTTGATTGTGCCGAGTTGCCACGATTCCGCCGTGTTCGGCGCAGTGATGGTGATCGAAGGTGGAACATAAATTGAGAATACCGTTTGCGAAGAATCTTTGATCGTCGCCGCCGCATTTTGTACTAGAATTTTCGCAGTGGATGTTGCCGGTCCCGTTACTGTCCATCGGAACGAACCGGTATTGCTGACATTCGGACCAATCCGCACCCAAGTCTCAGTCGGCGATCGCTTGAGATAGATATTCAATAATCCGGTGACTTGATAGCTTGTCCAGCGGATTGTCTGACTGGATCCAACTGCCCAGCTCTCGCCGCCGTTGGGTGCTAGCACTGCGATATTCGGTAATTGTGCCAGCGAGATCGCTGCCGTGATATTTGAACCGCTGACAGAAATATTGGAGATATCGATCGGCGGTGTTGTAGTCAATCCGCCGTAGCGCAAACTACTCGGGGTGGTTGAAGGCGCAAATCTTCGATTGGTGGTCGATCCGGGGAAGGGGTCGGCGGCATCACCGTTATTCTGATTCCGTTCCAAATGATTTAATCCATCGGCTTGTTCCAATGCGACATGATAATGACCGGTCGTGTGACCGGTATAGTACTCGTTGTTGTTGTTTCCAATCGACTCGTCGATATGCCAGATCAATAAGCCGGATGCGGGGAGGGCTGCATCAAAACTGGTTAATTGGCGATTCTCGAGTAGATAATATTCGGTGGTTGACGGATTGGCGGCAATTTTATAAAACGACGAAGCGGTTTCCGACGGTAAAATGGTCGCAGACGGAATCGAAGTACTGATAGTCGTCGCCGAAGCAAATCCCATGGAAACCCTGCTCCAGGCATCGGGAAACGCAGGTGAATTGCCGAGGGGACCATTCCACGATCCGGACGCCATCAAACTCCAATCGCCAATTCCTTGCGAAGAATAGTCGGTGTCGTATAAATCGGGCAGAGCGAATTGATTGTGCCCCATCTCGTGACAAGAAACCCCAATCGTCATATCGCCGGAATTGATCCAGTATTCCGGGACGGTGCAATAATTGGAAACGGTAACGCCATTGAGTGTTTGCGGTGAGACTGCCCAGGCATGCGACCAGATATCGGTATTGTCGCCGGTAAACTCAGCGCCGGGACCGGAATGCACCAGTATGACACCATCGCAGCGATTGTCGTGGTTATTGTCGTAGGTTGAAAAGTTGATGCGACTAACAGCAGCCGAAATCGCATCTTCGAATAATTTTTGTGCATTTCGCGGATAGGAACCGAATCCGTTTGACGAATTGACGTAGTATTCATAGGTTTGCGGCATCCGCAGCCAACCCATGGCGGAGGGAAGATTCGACGTTGTGAAATTGCAAGTATTACGAGAAACAGCGTTGAAATATGCATTCACGGAATTGGAATTGGTAAAATACAAACCGTCGAATGCGGAAGCGGCAACGCGAGATGGTTGGTCCGAGAAATCGACAAGCAGAACGAGCAGAAAGCGATTAGTATTCAGTTCGTCGATTGATCGATCGAATCGTTCGTCGCTTGGGGCATCGACGCCAGCCGCGCGCAATGCTGTTTCGTGCTGCAAGTAATACGTCGGTTCGGCAAGATGAGTGCGCATCTGTTCGACATAACCGGGATAAGGCGGCATGGCATACCCTGCGACCACGATCACCAAAATTTGCAACAAAATTACCAATCTCGATTTCATCATCCCCTCCCGCCGAATTTGAGTGCCAATTCCAATAACAAGATATGTATGATTCACTCTATATCTACGTGTTCTGCATCACAATATCACAATTAAATTGCTTCATATTAAGATCTTCATTATTCTGAGAGGAGTAGATAAACGAGAATGAAATAGTTAAAGTGATACTTGAGGTATTTAATGGGATAAGCACCATTCGACCACAATCGATCCCTGAAAATCAATCACCTGAAAATCCAACACCGAAACCGGTTATTCAGTATCATTCTAAACGTCAGTGTGAAACATGGTATCGGTATTTCGTAACAACTGATTATTCAAATTGATCGTTGAATCCGAATGTGGACGTGTCTAAGCCTGATTTGGTTGATCAAGCCATCATCGTGCAAGCATTTGCACAAAAAATCGCATGAAAATTCAATCGGTTTCGATTTAGTTTGAATTTATCACTGCCTTACTCATATCTTGCAGAGTAAGAAACAACAACTTGAGAAGCAGGTCGATTAGTGAACAATAAGTATCCATCGGTCACAGAATTGGTTGCCTCAGACGACGTGCGCGGATTCGCGCGATTACTGTCGCGACTGGAGAACGGTGACGAAGCGTTGCGCGATTCGGTCAATCGCGATTACGAGAAATTGGGCAAATCGTACCGGATCGGTGTTACTGGACCACCCGGCGCGGGTAAATCGTCGCTTGTCACCATGATGACAAAACGGCTCCGTGAGCTGAACCGGACAGTGGGGATCATCGCCGTCGATCCCTCGTCGCCATTTTCCGGAGGTGCGCTGCTGGGCGACCGGATTCGGATGCAGATCCTCGGTGGGGACCGGGGTGTATTTATCCGGAGTATGGCATCGCGTGGTGCCAGCGGTGGTCTCGCGCATGGTGTCGATGTTGCTGCGGATCTGTTCGACCTCTTCGGTTACGATGTCGTGATTCTGGAAACTGTCGGTGTCGGTCAGTCGGAACTCGAAGTGGCGCGCTGTGCCGATACTACACTGGTGGTGGTCGTGCCGCAGTCAGGCGACTCGATTCAGGGGATGAAGTCGGGTCTGATGGAAATCGCCGATGTCTTCGTCATGAACAAATCGGATGCCGATGGCGCAGAACGGGCGACACAACAGCTCAATAGCGCCATTTCATTGAAGATGTGGGATCATTGGACACCGCCGTTGTTGAATACAGTTGCTACCGAAAATAAGGGGATCGTCGAATTGATCGAAACCATCGATCGTCATCGCGTCGTGCTGGGGGAGTGCGGCGAGTTGAAACATCGACGCGACAGCCGGTATGCACGCCGCTTGCGGGCGCTGTTAACCGAGCGAATTGAACGCGAGTTGTGGTCGGATGGACGCGACGCAGCGTTGCTCGAGGGAATTGCCGCACGCCGCGAACCGCAAGAGATTATTGAAGAATTGTATCGAAGTTTCAGGGGGAATTGAAATGGCGGAACCAACCGCGAATCACAATCGAAAAAGTTTGCACGATTCACTATCGACTCCGGAACGACCACCGGACTCACCCGACGCTTACGCTACTGCAAAAGCACTGTGGGAGAAGTCGGTTGCCGAAACATCGGATCGCGGCGGGTTCTATAAAACCGTATCATCGGATCCGATCGAACTGATCGGGCTTCCGGAAAAATCGCACGACCGTAAAGTAGTGACTGAACTCGGTTTTCCCGGTCAGTACCCTTACACGCGCGGAATTCATCCCAATATGTATCGCGGTAAACTTTGGACGATGCGACAATTCGCTGGATTTGGCACGCCGGAAGAGACCAATGAGCGCTATCACTATCTATTGAAGAATGGTCAAACCGGACTCTCCGTCGCCTTCGATTTACCGACGCTGATGGGTCGCGATGCCGACGACCAGTGGGCGCTGGGCGAAGTCGGCAAGTGCGGTGTCGCAATCAGCAGCCTGCGCGATATGGAAGTGCTCATGCAGGGCATCGATCAAGGTGCCGTCACGACTTCGATGACAATCAATTCCCCATCGTTCATCTTGTGGGCATACTACATTGCCGCCGGTGAGAAAAAAGGGACGCCGCGCGCCAAAATGGGCGGTACGCTGCAGAATGACATCCTGAAAGAATTTATTGCGCAGAAAGAATTTATTTTTCCGGTGCGACCGTCGATAAAATTAGTGGTCGATATGATCGAATTTGCGGCGAAAGAGATGCCGCGCTGGAATAGTGTTTCGATCAGCGGGTACCACATTCGCGAAGCCGGCTCGACTGCGGCACAGGAACTTGCATTTACTCTGGCAGACGGGTTTGCCTATATCGAAGCGGCGATGGAGCGTGGTCTCGATATCGATGAATTTGCCCCGCGTCTCTCGCACTTCTTCAATAGTCATATCGACTTTTTCGAAGAAGTGGCGAAGTTCCGCGCTGCACGTCGTATTTATGCGCGCATGATGAAAGAACATTACGGCGCGAAGAAACCCCGCTCGTGGATGTTGCGGTTCCATACGCAAACGGCGGGTTGCTCGCTGACTGCGCAACAACCGGAGAATAATATTGTACGCACTGCTTACGAAGCATTAGCGGCGGTATTTGGCGGGACGCAGTCGCTGCACACCAATTCGATGGATGAGACGTTAGCATTGCCGTCGGAAAAAGCGGTGAAGATTGCATTGCGTACGCAGCAAATCATTGCGAATGAAATCGGTGTTGCGCATACCGTCGATCCACTCGGTGGCAGTTATTTCATCGAAGAGCTGACCGATCGGATCGAAGCCGAAGCGATGGAATATTTCCGGAAGATCGACGATTTGGGCGGCAATCGAGGATTTCTGCCCGGTGTGATTGCCGGGATCGACAGCGGATTCTTCCAGCGTGAGATTGCTCAGGCGGCGTATCGTCATCAACAGGAGTTGGATTCGAAACAACGAATAATTGTCGGGGTAAATGGCTTTGTCGAAAGTGACGAGGCGATCGATATCCCGATTTTGAAGATTTCCGAAACCGCCGAAGAACGACAAGTTTCGATTTTACGAAAGATTCGCGTCGACCGGAACAACACCGTGGCGCAGGAATCGCTAGCACAACTGAAAGGTGCCTGCGAAGAAGACAAGAATGTGATGCCCTATGTCCTGAATTGTGCCAATGCAATGGTTACGGTTGGGGAGATGATCGGTGTGATGAAACAAGTGTACGGCGAGTATCTCGAAACAACGGTGTTCTGATGACAAATACTACAGCTTTCGCTCCGGCAGTACGTGCCGATAAAAGCTCGATTCAAGAACATAATATTCAGATCGCAGTTTCTGAGCATATCAAGGCGTTTATCGATGGTATGCCGAATATTGTATTGATCTTGAATCGACAACGACAGATTGTGTTTTACAATGCGCAGTTGATGCGAGATCTCTGTATCACCGATGATAGTCAGATCCTCGGAATTCGACCCGGTGAACTATTTTCTTGTATACATAGTTGCGAAACCGAAGGTGGATGTGGTACAACCGAATATTGCCGGTATTGCGGTGCGGTGATTGCGATCTTGAGTAGTCAGGTCGGTGAGCACGCCACCCGGGAATGCCGGATGACGGTTCGACGCAACGAACGGGTCGAAGCGATCGAGTTGCGGGTAAATGCTTCTCCCGTTTGGGTTCATGACGAATTTTATACGCTATTTTCGATCACCAATATCAGCGAACAAAAGCGTATGGAAGTACTGGAACAAATCTTCTTCCACGATATTCTCAATTCCGCGTTTGCAATTTATGGCTTGGCTGATAATGGCGCTCGGACCGATGATCCGGAGATGATGCGAAGTATTATGACTCGGCTTCCCGATCTAACCAAAGGGATGATCGAAGATATTAAGGCGCAACGGCAGTTATTATTGGCTGAACGCGATGAACTGAGTCTCGAATTCGGAGTTTATTCAATCCATAATTTGTTCGACGATGCTATTCAATATTGTCGAAGCTATTCTTTCGCCAAAGAAAAAGCGATTGTAATTCATAAAGAATCAAAAGATGTTTTGATCGCAACCGATCAATCGATTCTGAGACGGGTACTCATCAATTTGATCAAAAACGCGCTCGAGGCATCGTCCAAAGGCGACGCAGTCACAATTAGCTGTCTCCGCGATGCCGATACGCTGAAGATCACCATTCACAATTCGTGTGAAATGGCACCGGAAGTGAAAATGCAGATGTTTCAACGCTCCTTCTCGACCAAAGGAAAGGGTCGGGGAATTGGAACCTATAGCATCTTGTTGCTTACGGAACGCTATCTTCAGGGATCGGTTTCATTCACCTCGGATGCGGAATTCGGCACAATTTTCATGCTTCGGTTACCACTAGTACTGACGGAAGTGAAACACTCGCTAAATTGAATAGTAAAAGATGTTACAATCAATTGATAATCGTCTACCACGACTTTGCACTGGATGTCTAGAAGCCCTAATTTGTAATGTTCTACCGACAATCTGAAACCGTTCGTAGGTTCGGTTCGATTCTGAAACAAAATTCGTTGTTGGAAGTGAGTTAGTTTATGGATAAGAAAATTCGGATCCTGATTGCCAAACCCGGACTCGATGGACACGATCGCGGTGCGAAAGTGATGGCTGCTGCTTGCCGTGATGCCGGTATGGAAGTGATTTACACCGGTCTTCGCCAAACTCCGGATATGATTGTCGAATCGGCGATTCAAGAAGATGTCGACATCGTTGCGCTATCGATTTTATCCGGCGCTCACATGACACTATTCCCCGCAGTTCTGAAACTGATGCACGAACGCGGACTCACCGATGTCTTGCTGACTGGTGGCGGCATCATTCCGAAAGAGGACATGACTGCGCTGGAAGCGATGGGTGTGGGTCGACTGTTTGGACCGGGAACGCCAACTAGTGAGGCGATTGGTTACATGAAAGAATGGGTCGCGGGAAACCGGGTGGCAATGTAATCTCCGATCGGTTCCGCTACGGTATGAAATTTGGAATACAAATCGTATTCTCAATTGGAAAGTGAAGGAACAAAGATGTTTATCCTCGATTTGGAAACTCACATTATTCACGACGCTTCGAGCCCGAAATACGAATGCCATCTCAATAAAATTCCTAAAGAACGCCGCAAGAAGATCTTTACGCTCGATGCCCTGAAACGGCTGATGTTGGAGCATGCAAAACCACCGTACAACGGGTGTAAATATTGCTTAGCGGAGTATCATCAGTTCGATATGACCTCGATATTCCAGCAATAAATGATGCTTACCCCGCTGATCAACGACTGGCGTCGAATCGGCTCGTCGATGAGCAAAGGGGCGACGACCTGTCTACTCGAAGCAGTACACGCACTGCGGAAATTTGTCGGTCGGGAAATCATCTGGCAAGAAGGATCGGAGCGTTTACCGGGAATCCTTTTGGAAACTATTCCCGGGTTTTCGCCGATCGAATGGCTGGCATGGCGTATCGACGCTTCGGTTTGGGTAAACGAGTCGCCGTTCGATCTCTGTGTGAGTCTCTCCGAACTCTCCGAAATCTTACATAAGTATCGCAATCACCAAGTTCGATTTATCCGCGACCAGATCGCGAATACCCCCGTTGTTGTGTATTCGGCAGGCTCAACCGTATCGCAGTTATTATCGACCAGAAGCAGTGCCGATCCACCGGTCTTTATCGCCGAAGGGCGTCCCGGAAATGAAGGGGTCGCGCTGGCACAACAACTTTACAAACGCGGTGTGACGGTCAGAATTCTCACCGATACCGGTATTAGCTCCAAATTGGACGACGAATCGGTCTTATTGCTCGGTTCCGATCGGATTACCCGCACCAGTTTCTATCACAAAGTCGGAACGATCCCGGTTGTCGAAATGGCGCATCAGCGCGGTGCTACCGTCATTGCGCTAGCCGATCCATTAAAACGAAATCCACCCGATCCTTGGTCGAAATTGCAACACCGATTGTTTCGAAGACCGTTTCCGGGGAATCCCGAATTGCAATTGGAAGGACCGTTGTTGGAAGAAGTGCCGTGGCGCGAAGCTGTCGTCAATATTTTCATGGGCGATAAAATATTCCACCCGAATGACGATGCGCAATGGGACGATATCGGTAGAACTGCGATGAAAATGCTCGGATGGCCAGTGGCATGAAATTCCTCTATGTCGCACCCGAACATATTTCCGGCACTCTGACTACGCTGCGAAAAGCCCACGAAGAAATCGGCGATATTGCGCGGTTTCTCACATTGTTCCAGAATCAATTCGGTTTCGACGAGGATATCGTGTTGAATCTTCCGCTCTCGCCGACCGGTGGTCTATTTGCCAAAGCAAAAGAATTCCGGCGAAGGATGCTGAAGCAACCGCTCGATCCGGAACGCCCGACACCAGCCGGCATACCGCCGTTGTGGCAACCCGACGATAAATTGTCCGCATGGGTATTTAAGTCGCGCGAAGCGCTTTGGACACCATTGATTGAACGGGCAAAATCACGATACCAGTTGAACGAATTCGATATCTACCAATTTGAAATGGGAATGGAGTTCTATCGTGATGGTCGCTGGGTGAAAGAGTTGTTGAAGCGTGGTAAGGGAACAGTCGCGTTTTATCACGGGACCGATGTGCGCAATCGCGGTGTTATCAAAGCCGTCGACGATCATTGCCGCTTGCGGCTTACCAGCGAATTGGATTTAATAACCCTCCATCCGAAGTTAAATTATCTCTATCTGCCGTACGATTTGAGTGGGATTACGCCTAATCAATTTGTGGACAAACCGGAAGTATTCCGGATCGGACATGCTGCGCGAAATCGGCGGTTGAAGGGAACCGATGCGGTGATTCGGGCAGTCGAATCGCTGAAACATCGTGGATTTCCGGTAGAGTTGGTGTTGATTGAAAATGTCTCGCACGAAGAAGCGATCCGGCGAAAAAAAACTTGTCATCTTGCCGTCGACCAATTGACCGATCTCGGTGGATGGGGCTACGGGATGTCGTCGATCGAATTCCTTGCGATGGGAATTCCGGTCGTGACGAAATTCTGCGAACAATACCGGAAATTCTTGCCCGACCACCCGTTTGAATTAGCCGACGAGCAGAATGTCGAAACTGCGCTGGAGCATTTGATCGCCGATTCCGGATTGCGCCACCGACAGGCGTTGGCAGGGCGAGGATTCGTCGAAAAGTATCACGATGTTCGTGTCGTACTTCGGCACTTTTACGAATATTTATTGCAATACGGAATGGTGCAGAAAATTCCCGATCCGCTTAAACCCTTTACACCGCCACCGGTACGAATATGAACAACTGCGAACTCTCAATATTAGTTCTGGGATACAATCAGCGGACAAAAGTGTTGCGGCTGTTGCGCGGAATCGAGCAACAGCGATTCGACGAAGCGATTTCATTCGAAGTGATTTACAGCGATGATGGTTCCACCGATAATACAATACCAACATTAATCACCCAATCGTTTTGTTATTCGTTTAAAATCGCCGATCCAAATCCGAAGCACGAGAGCCGGGCGGCAGCGCGGAATCGTGCGGCAAAATTAGCGAACGGCGAATGGTTACTATTTCTGGACGGTGATGGAGAATTAAACGACCGGTTTGTACAATCGCTCTGGCGCGCGCGAGAGATGGGTGAGGTTCGACTCGCAGCATTGGCTGTCCATCCCGATGCGTTTTGTCCAGCTCGCCGGTACGAAGTGTTGCGCAGTCCCGCTTACCGTTACGGTTCCAAATCGATCCCTCAGCGATTGTTGCAAAGCGGCTGTTTTTTAATTGAGCGACGATTGTTCTGGTTGTACGGAGCATTCGATGAGCGGCTGACCGGTCGCAGTGGCGAGGATGTGGCGCTGGGAGCGAAATTGGCAGCAGCAGAAGTACCGATCTCGGCAGTACCGGATGCCATATTCTTTCACGACCATCATCGAACGATGAGCGAACTATTCGAGGTAAAACGGAAATATGCGGCACAAGGCTTACCGCGGATGATTGCCGAAACGCCGGAACTGTATTACGCGGCACGTCTGCATTGGCTGTTCGATCCCAAGCAACCATTGGATACAACCGGAATCCGGGGTTATTTGAAGCGAAAGATACTAAATTTGCCGGTTGAAAAATTATGCCGGATCGCCGAATACAATTTTAATTTCTGGTGGAGCGGTCGGACGATCATCCCGCTATTGGCGTTTGCCGGAACGATGCAGGGGTGGCACGACTACCTTACAAGTCAAACGATAACCGAAGAGGATGCTGGATGAAACTGTGGGAAGGAAATCCCGTTGCCGAATCGTTATACCGAAAAATCGGTGAAGCTGCGATTCGCGTTCAAGCGACCAAAGGGCGACCGCCGGGATTAGGTTTGTTGCTGGTCGGAAATAATTCTGCTTCGGAGATCTATGTCCGGATGAAAGGTGAAGCGTGTGCGAAATATGGTTTGCATTCGCGGACCGTCAAATTGCCGGAAACCGCAACCTTCGAAGAAGTCGCGGCGGCAGTGGATTCGCTTAACCTCGATCCGGCAATCGATGGCTTCATCATCCAGTTACCGTTACCGAAACATCTGCCGGAGCGGATCTTGCTCGATATGGTGAATCCGGAGAAGGATGCCGATTGTCTCACCTCGAGCAATCTCGGACGATTGGTACTCGGGACGTCGAAGTTTCTGCCGTGTACACCCGGCGGGATTATGGAGATGCTCCACTTTTACGATGCACCGATTGCCGGAAAGTACGTGTTGGTGATTGGACGCTCGCAAATTGTCGGTCGACCGATGTCGATTCTGCTTTCGCACAAAGGGGTGGATGCGACAGTCACCGTTGCGCACAGCCGGAGTGAAGGGTTGAATGAGCTGATTGCCAGTGCCGATGGCGTGATTGCCGCAATCGGCGTAGCGGGGTTGTTTCCGGCATCATTGGTCAAGCCGGGTGGCTGGATTGTCGATGTCGGGATGAATCGTGTTCCGGCGGACAATCCGAAGGGGTACCGGTTGACTGGCGATGTCTTGTTCGATCGGACCGAGCACCTGTTGGGACACACACCCGTACCGAAAGGGGTAGGACCGATGACGATTGCCTCACTGCTGACGAATTGCGTGAAGGCGGCGGAAGCGTAACGAGCGAATTTCTAGAGCGGGATCCTGTGTCAGGTTACACCTGACCTGCGGGCGGACACGGGGGTCCGCCCCTACTACCAACGACAACTCGCTACCGCGAACCGTAAATTTGTTCAGCGAGTCGGGTTTGAATTGGTAACAGCGGGAAACAACCTTATTTTTTAGATTAACCATTTCAATTTTGTGAGGGTACTATGTCGGCGAAAACATCCAATGAGAAACCGATCCGGATTGGCGTGATTGGTCTGGGTACGATGGCACAATTGGTTCATATTCCACTCTTGCGATCGATCGAAGGGGTAGAACTGGTTGGGGTGAGCGATCTCGATTCAGTCAAAGGGGAACGCTATTCGCATAAGCAGCGGCTGAAATGGTTCGAGAATCCCGAAGATATGATGGAGCAGAAACTCGACAGTGTCTTCATTCTGACTCCAAACAATAGTCACTTGCCGCTGGCAATCGGTGCGCTCGAATATGGATTGGATGTGATTGTCGAGAAACCGCTGGCACGATCCGTGGCGGAAGCGGAGAAGATGATCGCCTGTGCCGAGAAGAACAACAAGAAACTGATGGTGCTGATGAATCAGCGGTTCCGGCAGGATGCGCGGATTGTCAAGAATTTCGTCAAGACTGGTACGATCGGCGACATCTATCGCGTTCGCATGGGGTGGATGACAAAGTGGGATCATTGGAATCGTCCGGAATGGGTTCGCGACAAGAAGATTTCCGGCGGCGGTGTCTTGATGGATTACGGCATTCAGTTGATCGATTTGTTGCTCTGGATTCTGAAATATCCGAAGGTGACGCGCGTCGGTGGGATGATCCGCAAAGTCGCGAATAGCGGCGGTGTGGAAGATACCGCGATGGCGACACTCTACCTCGAAAAAGGGATCATGGTGACGCTGGAAGTGTCGTGGTCGCTGATCGCCGACACCAGTGAAGCATGGACGGTCTTTGCCGGAACCAAGGGGCGTGCGTGTGTGAATCCGGTGCGGATACACGTACTCGAAAATGACAAGATCACTAATCAGTATCCGCTGAAATCATTGAAGACGATCGATATTCATCGCGCGAGTTACGAATCGGAGCTGCGCCATTTCGTGGAAGTGCTGCGCGGTCAGACCGAACCGGGTGCGACCGCGAAGGAGTGCTTGCAGGCGCTACGTGTGGTCGAAGCGATCTACGAAGCCGCCAAGACCGGTCATGAACTAGCGGTGGATATTGGACCGGTGCATTGATGGTGCTCGGTGCTTGGTAAAGAGAGGATAGCGATTGTATTGATGTAGGTCAGAATATTTTCTGATCACCACTTGTGTCTGATAGTAGGGGAGGGCTCGCGAGCCCTCCCTTTTATTATCTTTTCGTTTGGGCGAACCACGAAGTGCTCACCGAAGGTAATCGCATATCCCCAAGCGGCAGGCAGCGCCTGACGCAGATAATGGGAGTTAGGAGATAGGTAGTGGAGATCGGGAAAAGATAAAAAAAGATTCAAAAACGCAGACTGAAGCCTGCGGCTACAAACGGAAATTGATACAAGAGTGGAGGCATGCGGGGATGCCCCCCTTACTCAAAAGAAGGGGACTGAGGATCTCAATATTTGCCTAGCGCTTGAACCGAATAGTAATCGATTACCGTAGGTACAGGCACTCCTGCCTGTACAAGTCCGGCATTCGCCAGACACATAATCGGTCGACAGGCAAGAGTGCCTATCGCTACGAAAAAAGAGTAGGTTGCTAACCCTGCCGAACCGGAGTATTCTCAACGACCATATTACGCCTACAATTGCGTATCCGCATTGATAATACCGAATATCAGCCCATTCCCTTTCCCCATGGCCCCAATCTTCCTATCTTTCAGCTAAATTCACCAACCAAGCGGAGAAGCGATGTACCGAACCGCGCTATTTCTACTCATCATCCTGATTGCCAGCTTGGCAGTTGCCCGGGATTTCGGCTTGAAAGCCGCCGATGTGCCGGAAGACGCCGGTAAAGCGATCCGAGTTCAGTGGGATTCACTCCCGAAACCGCCCGACACCTTCATCCATCTCTTTGTGTTGCAGCGCGCCGAGACCGACTCCGGTCCATGGAAGACGGTCGCGACCCCCGAAACCAATGCGAAATTCATTATCGATGACGGTTCCGCCGGCGGCGAAAACGCGTTGCTCCCGGAGAAGAACTACTGGTACCGGTTGCGGGTCGAATATGCGATGGCATTTCGGCGCGGCGATACGGTTGTAGTCGATACTGCCAATCGTGTCACAGTGACATCGGAAAAAGCCGGACCGGTTCACTCGATTCCATCGTGGATCAAAGCGAAGCGATTGGTGGTGATTGTCACGATTGCGTTATTGTTCGCGCTGATCCTCATTATGACGCATTGGGCGCGAAACGGAAAACCGGTCTTCGTTCGGAGAATCGCCGGTCTCGCCGCAATCGACGAGGCGATCGGTCGCGCGACCGAGATGGGGAAACCGGTGTTGTATGTTCCCGGTACGCAAGGGGTCGACAATATCCAGACGATTGCATCGATGATTATTCTCACCGAAGTATCGAATCGCACCGCTACCTACGACGTGCCGATCATCGTGCCGCTCAATCAGAGTTTTGTGGTGCCTGTCGCGGAAGAAGCGTGTCGCACCGGCGCTGTCAATGCCGGACGTCCGGAAGCATTTGTGCCGGACAATATCCGATTCTTATCCGAAGAACAATTCGCTTTTACCGCCGGTGTCAGCGGCATCATGCTGCGGGAAAAACCGGCGGCGAATTTATTCCTCGGTGCATTCTTCGCGGAATCGCTGATCCTCAGTGAAGTCGGGTTTTCGACCGGCGCGATCCAGATTGCCGGTACCTCGAATGTCCACCAGTTGCCGTTCTTCGTCGTGGCGTGCGATTACACGCTGATCGGCGAAGAGTTTTTTGCCGCAAGTTCTTACATCAGTGGCGATCCCGCACTGCTCGGTACGCTGAAGGGGACCGACTGGATGAAAGTCGCGGCAATGATCTTCATCGGAATCGGAACGCTGCTAGAAACCTGCGGCGTGCACTGGTTGACGCAACTGCTTGAACTGTGAGGGGCGCATGAAACGGGAAATTCCAATTTTCATTCTATTTGTTTTCGGTCTGTTCATGATCGTGCAGTACCTGTTTGTGCATTACCGCGTGAACGATGCTGCCGGCACAATTCAGCAGTGGGCGATCATCATTACCTCCGCGGCATCGATTCTCGGCGTCGCGAATCTTGCGCGCGTGTCATTCAGTCAGGCAATCGGTCGCAAGGAAGACTGGTTGTATAAATGGGTGATTCTGGTGTCATTGGTGGTGACTGCGATCAGCGGGATCTTCTGGGGCATCGAACCGGGTACCTTCTGCAACGACATGATCTATTTCAATTTCTACACACCGATGGCATCGACGATGTATGCGTCACTGGCGTTTTTTATTGCATCGGCGGCATTTCGTGCTTTCCGGGTTCGAAGCTGGCAGGCGTGGCTGCTGGCATTGACGGCGATGATCGTGATGCTTGGTAGGGTGCCGTTCGGGCGGATGCTCTGGAGCGATTTTCCCTCCTTGGTCGATTGGATCATGAATGTGCCGAATACCGTAGCGCAACGCGCGATCATGATCGGTGCTGCGATGGGTGCGGTTGCAACCGGACTCAAGATGATTTTCGGGATTGAACGGAGCTGGCTCGGAGGGGGTGAATGATGAAAAAATCCTTCTGGGAAAAAGTCTCTTCGATCGACAAACGGTGGATTTATCTAACCGTGCTGATTGTGATCACGCTGCCGCTGTTGTTTCCGATCAATCTGCCGCTACACGCTTCGGAACCGGTTGAAAAATTCTTCTCGAATATCGAAGCGCTCCCACCCGGATCGCTGGTGATGATCTCCAACGATTACGACCCCGGTTCGAAAGCGGAACTGTATCCGATGACCGAAGCGGTATTGTATCACATCTTCAGCAAGAAATTGCGGGTCGTGATTTTGAGTCTTTACGCATCCAGTCCACCGATGGCGGAACGCGCGATTGCCGAAATGAAGAAAATGTATCCGAACCTGAAAGAGGGGGTCGACTATATTAATCTTGGATACAAAGACGGTCGCGAAGCGACGATCGTCGAGATGGGTCGAGCACTGCAGAAGGCGTTCCCGGTCGATTACCGCGGCAATCCCGTGGCGAAAGCGCCGATCATGCAAGGGGTAGAGAATTACAACAGCTTTAAGGCAGTCGTTTCGATTTCAGTCGGATATCCCGGCACCAAAGAATATGTGCAATATGCGCAGGGACGGTTCAATCTGAATCTAATCGCTGGCGCTGCGGCGGTTTCGGTACCGGAGTATTCAGCATATTACAATTCGGGACAATTGAAGGGAATGCTGACCGGTATTACCGGCGCTGCTGAATATGAGGAGCTGATCGGCAGACGAGCGCTGGCAGCGAAAGCGACTGATGCTCAAGCGTTCGGTCACACGTTCATCATTGTTCTGATCGTGATCGGCAATATTGCCTGGTTCGCATCGCGCAAGAAAGGGGGGCAGTCATGAGTCACGATATCGGCATTTGGATCGCTGCGGCACTCACGCTCATGATCCTCTCATTTCTGTACAAGGACAATCCGTTTTATAAATTCGCCGAACATCTGTTTGTTGGTGTGGCAGCCGGGTATATCCTCGCGTTGTCGTGGCACAATACGCTCCGTCCGAATCTGACTGATCCACTCTTTTCCGGTAAAGACTGGTGGTTGATCGTTCCGGCGATCTTCAGCGTTTTGCTCTTTACCCGGTTTGTCGACAAGATCTCGTGGTTGTCGCGCTGGTCGCTGGCAGCCATTGTCGGGATCTATGCCGGATTGGCGGTGGTGGCATTCGCCGAAGCCGATTTTCTATCGCAGATACGTGCCAGCATGATTCCGTTGTACGATGCCGCCGAAATTGCCAAGTTCCAGCAACACCCCGGTATCATCACTCTGCTGCATGTCTGCACTAATTTCATCACGGTTGTCGGTCTGCTGACGATTCTGGTGTATTTCTTTTTCTCGAAGGAGCACAAGGGGAGCTGGGGATCGATTGCAAAGATCGGTACCGGATTGCTGATGATCGGTTTCGGTGCGGGATACGGTTATACGGTGATGACACGTATCGCATTATTGATCGACCGGATCTTCTTTTTGCTCGCAGATTGGATGCAGGTTTTGTAGAATTAAACACGATTTTCAAGCAGTGAAGATTATTTCGCTTTTACTCTATTCGCTGATTAGGTAAAGGAAATTCGATCGTCATTTTGGAGGTCATGTGGAACCGGAACAAGAGGTACAACCAAAAAAAAAGGCTCGGTTTAACTTCGACCTGATTATGGTGTTTGGGTATGGGTTAGTGGTTATTTGTTTCATTCTTTCGAAATTTTATTTGATCGCTGGCGTTTGGGTGATGCTCTTGGCGATCAGTTTGAGCGAAATGCTCATCCAGAAGAAAAACCCAAAATTACACAAATACTTATCTCGGTCAGCGATCTTTGTTGCATTGGTTTTATTAATTCTATTCTTAATGAATTTTTCCAAACTCTGAAATGTGTTTCGATCATTGGTGAAGTAACGAATACCGAATCATCACAACTGGGAGATCAAATGGAACCGAAACAAGAGATCAAGAAGGCACCAATTTCTCCAAAGCTAATTTTGACGTTGCAACTCGCGGCGTGGGTTTTCCTATCATACACTAGTTATCAGAGTCGATCATATTTTATCGGTACGGGAATGCTGCTGCTGGCTTTGACAGCGATTAATGAGTTTTATAATCGAACCAAACAGCTCAAATTCCTTACATATCTGAGCTGGGTGATGACAATAATCGCAATTGTATTTTGTGTGATCGAGATTATCAAGGATTTCTCGAAGTAATGGACCGATGTGATTCTCCGTATTAATGGAGACGTATTGCCACTGGTGAATCCGAATATTTTGTTGGTAATTTATCCTGGATGACGAGATTTGCGGAGATGAGATGGCTCAAGAGCAAGAATTGAACCTGTTTGCATAGATTCATTCGAAACCAAATTACTTGTATATCTGTGGAATCGGAGTAATTGTCGGTAGGATGATGACATATTACCGTATGATGCGGTGCCATTCGATTTTGGTCGTCAAATTTCGTAATATGTATAGTGGTTCTTAAGATATAGTAAGTTGTCGATTTCGGCGTCAGCCTTTGCCTGACAGGCGGACGGCCGCGGGGAGCCGCCCCTACTAACGATAACAACTTATTTCCAAGAGATACGATATAGAATATTTCCAAGGAATAAACAATGCCCCAGAAATTGATTGACGGAGTCCTGGTGGTTCCGCTACGAAAAGTCGCCGACGAGCGCGGTCATCTGACTGAGATCCTCCGCTGCGACGATCCTCACTTCGAAAAATTCGGACAGGTCTACATGACGACGAACAATCCCGGCGTCATCAAAGGGTGGCACTACCACGCGATCCAGACCGATTTCGCCACCTGCATCCACGGGATGATCAAGATGGCGCTGTACGATGCTCGCGACGGTTCGCCGACAAAGGGACTCGTCAACGAATTTTTTATCGGCGAGCATAATCCCATCGCCGTGAAAATTCCACCGGGCGTATACCACGGCTGGAAAGGGATTTCAGTGTATCCATCGATCACGGTCAATACTGTGACCGAACCCTACAACTACCAGAATCCCGACGAGTATCGCCGTCCCTTCAACGATCCGGAAATTCCCTATGACTGGGATATTAAAATGGGGTAGGTCGATTTTCTCGACAAATTTTACACAAAGCACACTCTATGAGTGTGCTTTGTGTCTCTGACAGCGCGATTGATGTTTCGCGGTGGACGAATGCGACCGACCCAAATTCCAGTAGGAATCGGAAGTGATCCAAACGAATCGAAAGACATTCACTCTCATGAGGTAAAGTAGGGATCAATGAATTTTCGAAAAATAGATTAATGTGTTGACGTTGAAAGATTTTTTTGTACATTAATTTATTCGATTTAAGATTGATCGGCGAATTTTAACAATTCGGGACGAGCATGAAAATTCTGGTAGTCGACGATTCGGCGATTCAGCGAAAAATGATGGTTCGGGTCTTGAACATGAACGGCTTCGATCATGTGATCGAAGCAGCTGACGGTATGGCTGCCGTAAAAATACTCGATGAAGAGACTTCGTTGTTGATCACCGATTGGCAGATGCCGAAGATGGATGGGTTGCATCTCGTTCAATTTGTCCGCAATATCCCCAATTTCTCGCACATGCCAATTTTGATGGCGACTACCGAAGGGGAACGCGAAGAAGTCCTGAGCGCGCTGAATGCCGGCGTGAACGATTACCTCATCAAACCCTTCACTCAGGAATCGTTCCTCACCAAAGTCAAAATGCTACTCGAGGTCTCCGGCGCGTAGATGGAGGGGTAGATAGATTTAATTCACTTTCTTTAGTATTTTAATTACAGACAATTTTGCTTATTCTCGCGCGGCTTCATTTAGCCGCGTTTTATTTTCTCTTTTCCTTAGCGGCGATCCACAAAGTACTCGCCGAAAGCAATCGCATTCGACTCGTGCAGCAAGCAGTGCCCGATGCCGAGAATGAGTGTTGGGAATTGCGAGAAGATAAAAAAGAATGCCGATTCGGAGATCGGCAGTACTGCCCAACTCCGATTGGGCATCTTGTAATCTTTTATATCTTTACCGATTGAAAAGCGAAAAGGATAAACAGACAAAAGAGCCGATTCGGAGATCGGCAGTACTGCCCAACTCCGATTGGGCATCTTGTAATCTTTTATATCTTTACCGATTGAGAAGCGAAAAGGATAAACAGACAAAAGAGCCGATTCGGAGATCGGCAGTACTGCAAGGCAATCGCAGGCTTGGAGGCTTGCGCCACTAGTGAATACAATTCAGAGGTATCGATGCACACCCCCACACTAACGATTGTACCGCTCTCGGCGGAAACGAAAGACGATTTCTACCGCATTCACGGTACTGCTAGCGGGCATGACTACTGCTACTGTATGGCGTGGTGGTCACCCGACTGGGAGTCGTGGTCGGATCGAACTGCCGAAGAGAATCGCACGCAGCGTGAAGAACTGATGACAACCGGTCAATATGACGGATATCTGCTCTACGGCGATAACAAACCGATCGGGTGGGTGCAAGTCTGCAATCGCGATCGCTTCACCAAATTGACCAAACAATTTCGGCGGAAACCGGATCGGCACTGCGCCGCGATCACCTGTTGGTATCTCGTCGCCGAATTCCGCAATCGGGGTTTAACGCTCCCGTTTCTGAAATTGCTATTAGCGGATTTGCAGCAGAGTGGTTTTGAATCCGTCGAAGCTTTCCCGGTGAAGTGGGAGGATCGGGTCAATCAGGACGATCTCTGGACCGGACCTCTGTCAATTTACGAAAAGGCAGGATTCAAACTCGAACGGGATCATGAGATGTATCCGGTCTATCGAAAAGTATTATTGACAGCATCTGAAGCGCAGTAATATTTTTATTATTGCATTTAATCCTACAATAAAAACCGAACCTTTGATTTATTAGTGGTTAAACCGCAAAATGTGGGATAAATCACCTTATGAATTTCATTTTTTTTCTCCGGTTACTTTGAGCGCGCGAGAATCGTGGTTACATTATTTTCGGGACAATTCGTACTTTTTGAGAGCTGTGGTTTCGACTAAGTCCTTTATATTCATCAATTCATTACCATAGGTGAACCACAACGGGAGGATTAGTGCAGTCAGTGAAACCGCGCAAGCTGGGAAAAGCGATTGCCGCGAGTGAACCCCCGTTTCCCGGAATGATTTCACTCCCTCTGAAAAAAACCACCTTTCTTCAGTTACTCTATTCGATTGGCAGTACTTTAGAAGCGAATCCCGCTGAACCATTTGATCTATTTTGCTGGCAATCCGAAGAAATTCGGAACAAACTCCCGAACTTTCGCGTGACTGACGATTGGATCGAAGCCGGTTGGACATCGATTCGACGCGGAACCGACGGTAAGACTCAATCGAAAACCTTACCGTTTCTTCATCAAAACGTTCCGGAAATTGGATTCTTTTTTGGGTTTTGTACATCGGGTTGGTCGATCACGATTATCGTGACCGACTATCTCTCGACCCGTGAAATGCAGGAACCGGTTTTCACCACTTGGGTATCGTCCGATCCCACGACCATCTCTTCGGCGCTGCATACCTATTGGTACGGCGAGAAAATCGATCCGATGTGGCTGGAGTTGTCAAATTCCGGCAGTCGCTTCCAACTGATTACGAATCTACTTGAACATTTCAACGAGAGTAACGAACATCGCGATTTCCGAATCCTCTGGTCGGATCGAATGAATTCGTTTGCCAATTCGATCGCTTGGGAATTGGATTTGGGAAAATTACTTCCAGTGGCTACCGACCGATTTAAAGAAGCAATCAATTTCGACTTTTTCGAACTCCAACTATTCGATCGCGATAAACAAAAATTTGTCGAACGATTTACCTGGCGCCGCAACGATACGAAGTACGGCGGCAAGATGATGACATTGGAACTGCAAACGTCGATCCTGCGTGCAATCTATCGACATCGACATGCGGTATTGATATCCGATTTGATTAAAGAAGATGCAGTTCTGAACCCCAAACTACTGTTCATCACCGAACTGAAAAGCGCAGTAATTCTTCCACTGGTGTACGAGCGTCGCGTTCACGGAATATTAAAGCTGTTTTTCCGTGAAACGAATCGGGTTAACGATCGCGATCTGGAATGGTTGAGCGATATGGCGGAACTCTTCACCCGCAGCTTGGCAAATGCCCGGCTGTTCTCGTCGCTCAGTCAGATGGCATCGGTTGATGGATTAACCGGCGTGAACAACCGTCGTGCCTTTTCGGATCAGCTCTCGCGCGAATTCAAGCGGTTCCAACGGTTTGGCGTCGAAGTCGCATTAATGATGATCGACGTGGATCATTTCAAAATTTATAACGACCGGGAAGGACACCTTCAGGGCGATCAGGTCTTGCGCGGTATTGCCGATTTGTTGAAACGATCGGTGCGCGAAACCGACTTTGTGGCGCGATACGGTGGCGAAGAATTTGCGATCATCCTGCCCGGTGCATCGATGGAAGGTGCTTCGGCGTTAGCGGACAAACTGCGGTTTATTGTCGAAACGTTCAGTTTTGTCAATGCTCATAAACAACCCGAAGGACATATTACCATCAGTATCGGTTTGTCCTGTACTACTGTCGAAGTGAAATCGCCCGAGGAATTGATCCATCTTGCCGATATGGCACTGTATCAAGCGAAGCAGAACGGTCGGAACCGGGTCTACCTCTGTCAGGGCGCAGGCGAATTTGTTCCGATGGCTACCGAGGAAAATAAACCGCCGGATATCGACACTATCGTCGACTGACGGCATGACGAAACAAGAAATTTATACTACTGGGATGGATTGAAGAATGTCCGAACCACTGCGTATCCTTCTGGTGTCGCCGGAAGTGGTACCATTTGCCAAGACTGGAGGATTAGCCGACGTATCGGGCGCATTACCGAAACGGTTGAAGACCTTTGGTCACGATATTCGCATCCTACTCCCGAAATATCGTGTGATTCGCGATCGAAAACATAGTCTTCGGGAAGTGAAACGATTGTCGGAAATTCCGGTGATGCTGGGCGATCAGCAGGAGCTGTTTGCGCTCCGATCGGCAGCACTCTTGCCGGAACGCGTTCAAGTGTATTTGATGGAACACCGTGGCTTCTTCGATCGCGACGGTCTCTATGCCGACCCGGTAACCAATGAGGATTGGTCGGACAATGTCGAACGATTCGCGATGTTCAATCTGGGCATGTTCGTTGCCCTTGAAACCTTGCACTGGGCGCCGGATATTATTTTATGCAATGACTGGCAGACAGCATTAATTCCCTATTTATTAAAGAAGAAATTCCACAAAAACCCGTTCTTCGCTAAAACGAAAACGGTGATGGCGATTCATAATTTAGCGTACCAAGGTTCGTTCCCGATCGAATATGCCGATTTAATTCATGCCGATAAAAAAGATTATGCGACGAACGGTACTCTTGAACTTGCCGGCAAATTGAATTTCCTGAAAGCGGGAATCGTTACGGCGGACAAGATTATCACGGTGTCGCCGACCTATGCCAAAGAGATCCAGACACTTGAAGTGGGTCGCGGGTTGGATGCGGTACTAAAACATCGGAAAAAAGATTTAGTCGGAATCCTGAATGGGATCGATACCGATGTTTGGGATCCCGAGAAGGATGCCGATACTCCGGCACATTATTCGGTAGCGAATTTGACGGGCAAAACGCGCTGCAAGCAGATGCTACAAGTCGAACTCGGATTGAAGAACGATACAGCCATGCCGATGTTCGGGATGATCGGTCGGTTAAGCGAGCAAAAGGGCATCGATTTAATCATCGATACGATTCCGGATTTGGTTGGGCAAGGTGCACAAATTGTCATTCTAGGTGTCGGCGAAGCGAAATTTGCCGATAAGCTGATTGAATTGAAAAAGAAACATCCCGCACACGTTTCGGTCTCGCTCGATTTCGACGATGCGATGGCACATCGGATCGAAGCGGCATCGGATTTTTTCCTGATGCCGTCGCGCTACGAACCGTGCGGACTAAATCAGATGTACAGTTTGCAGTATGGTACGATTCCGATCGTTCGACCGGTAGGTGGTTTAGTCGATTCCGTATCCGATTTCAATGAAAAGACGAAAGCCGGAAATGGTATTGTATTCAAGGAAAATGTCGCATCCGGACTCATCAAAGCCTGTAAACGAGCGCTATCCTATTACAACAATCCCCCGATCCTACACGCGATTCGGGTGAATGGCATGCAAGACGATCACTCCTGGGAAGTCAGTGCACGCAAGTACGAACAGATTTTCCGGGAATTGATGGAGAAGTAATTATTCGTGTCGGATATGAAACGTCACGATGCATATTTCGGGCGCGCCATACCGGTGCGCCCAAGTTGTATTATGCGTTCGAGGATTCCATGAAATCGAGCAGAATAAATGCTTCAACCAGCATGCAGGGATCGCGGTTTGAGTTAAGATTGTTGATTGCCGTCGTTATGTTTTATATGCTAGTCATTCCTGCTGTACACGCCGAACCGAACCAATGGATTCGCGCACAATCGATCGTATTCTTCGGAGACGATCAATGGTTGGTTGCCGATGCCACAACCGGCGAATTGTCGGTAATCGATACCGCATTGAATGTTCGCAAAGTGACATTTCCCGGAAAATTGCGCGAACCGATTGCATTGGCGCGCGATGGTGTCGGGTTCTGGTGTTTCGATCGCAGTACGCACCAATTGCTGCGGATCAATCGGCGGTTCGAATTGGTCAATACGATTCAATTGCCTGAAGAGTATCGCCTTCGCTTGGCAACGTGTTTAACGGTAACGAATTTCGGCGAGATTTTATTGATCGATCGGGATCGCAACGATCTGCTGGCATTCGATTTATTCGGGCGGGAAGCATGGCGTGTGTCGCTGCCGGAATCGGATCCGGTGAAAACGATTGTCGCGGCACGCGATTCGGTTTTCATTTTGTTCGATAATCAGCTACCCGGCAGGCAATTGCTGGCAATCACGCGGTATGGTGCCGGGCGTCATTGGGTGGAACTTGCCGATACGATTGCCGCGAAATTGCTGGCACCATACAGCACCAATTCTTATGCACTGCTTACCGCCAAAGCACTTTACACCTTTACGGAAAAACAAACCGTCACCCCGATCGATATTGCACTGGATCAAGTATCCGCTGCCGCTGTTTCCGAATCGCATATCGCGCTCATTGCTTCCGAAGGGGTTCGTATTATCCGATGGCGCTGATCCTGCTATTGCTGCTTTTATTGGTTGGTCCGGTGCTCGCGGTGGAAGCACCCGCCGTGATGTTGCCCGGTCGCGATCCCAGTCACCACGAATACAGCATTACGCCGGGTGATTCGCTCGGACCGTTTGTTCTCCCCTATTCCTATCTATTTCATGGAACCGATACACTCTATGCCGGCGAACGACTATTGATATCGGGAATCGATTATCGGATCGATGAAATTGCCGGAAAATTATGGCTCATTATGCCTCAACCCGGTGTCGATTTACAACTGAAGTATCGCGCTGCCGCACTGGGATTGGATCGCCGACTGTTCCGAATGGAGTTGAAGCCACTGGTTTCACCCGATTCGATTGGAGCTGCCAATCAGAATTTTCAAGCGGTCGATCGCAAAGAAGTGGAAGACGAACAGAACGCCGATGCGAAGTTAAGTCGATCGGGAAGTCTCTTACGCGCAGTGACGGTTGGAACGGGTCAGGATGTCGGAATTGAATCGGCATTGCGATTGCAGATCGACGGGAAAATATCGCAGGATGTAGAAATTCATGCGGCGTTGTCGGATCAGAGCAACGATATTCCCCCCGAAGGGAATACGAAAACACTGCGCGAATTTGACAAGATTTATATTCAAGCGAAATCCCCTTCGGCAACAGTCACGATGGGGGATTACGGACTTGAATTCGGTAAAGGGAATCGATTTGCCACCACCACCCGGCAAGTGCAAGGGGCGGATTTTCAGTGGCGTCAACCGCGCTGGGATGTGCAGGCGAGCGGTGCGATCACCCGCGCGAAGTTTCGCACGATCATCTTGCAACCGAGTGAAGGAAATCAGGGACCGTATATCCTATCGGATGAAGCGAACAATTTGAATGTTCCGGTCGTACCGGGATCGGAAAAAGTGTATCTCGATGGTTCGCAATTGACGCGTGGCGAAACCGAAGACTATACCGTCGATTATTCTACCGGCGAATTGAAATTCACTCCGAAACGACCGATCCACGACGACTCCAGATTGATTGTCGAATATGAAACGATTCCCGGAAATTACAATCGCGGTATCGTCGCGACCCACGCCGGTGGACGCACACCGGGAAAAATCTTCGATATCGGCGTCGACTATTTCCACGAAGCGGACAATACCTCGAATCCCGTCAGTTTTTCACTCGATAACGATGCGCGTGGTGCGCTTTCGAGAGCGGGTGACGACCCGAATGCGGCGGAATTCGAGGGAGCGAAATACGATAGTACCGGCAAGAGCGATTACAATAAAATCTTCGATGTCTTCAGCAACGATTCGATCTTTGTGTTTGTCGAACCGGCAACTGTTGGGGGAACATCGAGTGGTTACTGGCAAGTAGTCTTCTCGCGGTTTCCCGGTGCCGGCGATTACAATCAGGATTTCAGTGTCACGGCAGCACGAACGATTTATGTCTTCGTTGGTAAAGGTCGGGGAAATTATCTGCCACGAATTCGGGTACCACTGCCGGAACAACACGATTTAATCGGTGTACGATCAAAATTGAAACCAATCGACGGTATGACATTGTCGATGGAGTCAGCGTATTCGAATTTCAATCCGAATCAATTGTCTTCCCGCAATGTCGAGCGGAAAGGCGGTGCGATCATCTGGGATGCCAGCTACGTGCAACCGGCAGAGAACGGCTATTCGCGCTGGTCGCTGGGTACTAGCTATCGGGAAATCGAGTCGAATTTCCGGGCACTGGAACGAACCACAGCAATCGACGAGTATCGGCGCTGGGGTTCGACCGATACGATGGGTACGGTCGGTGAGATTACCCGAGAAGCGAATCTCGGAATCAATCCGATCCGCGCACTGCGTGTACAATCGGATGTCGGCGATCAGGTGCGCAGCGACGGTTCGAAGTCGACGCGATTTGGATCCGGCATCACCTACATGATACCACTGGTTGCGACGACTACCAGCTTCGATCGGATCGATGTCGATAACAGCGACTTACAATCGAGCGATCGACTGCTTTTCCTCAATCATCGTCAAGCGTGGAAATTCGGGATCTTCCATCCTGCCTATACCACGCATTACGAAGACCGCGAAGTGAATGCTTTGCAGTCAATGAAAACCGGTTACCGGAAGTATACGCATCAGGCAGATTTTGTAATCGAACGAATTGGGATCCATGCGATCTCGTTGCAATCGACTTGGCGGAACGATTGGACGCGCTTGACAGACAAAATGAAGCCATCGCTTCGCGCCTTTGGTTCGCAATTTGTGCATACGGCATCATCGAATTTGTTCGAGACGAATACCGAATGGAATCACAATGAGACTCGGTACTATCAAGCCTCCGCGGATTCCGCCTCGTCGGTGATCGTCGATCTGATCAAGTCGACCGGTACCGCGCACGATCAAGCGAATTCGCAGTCGGGCGAATGGAGTTATTCGCTGAACAAGACGCGTAGTTCGCGATTGGTGGTGGTAGCGGATTCGGTAGGACGCGGTAAGGGGGAATATATCCGGGTCGGGAATCAATTTATTCCCAGTTCCGATGGCGAATGGGTTGTCTACACGCGACCATCCGGCGATTATGCACCGGTACTGGAACTCAACGCCACTGTGGGCTACCGGATGCGCTGGGAGCGGTTCGAACCATTCCCGCTTCCCGGAATATCGACCGATACCCGTATTGAAATTGCCGAACAGACCAAGACCGAACATACATTACCGATCATCTTTCTCGATCTCCGAAAATTCATCGGCGATTCGACGTTATACGGAAAGCAGGAGTTGCGACAGGAAATCTCCTATGACACGCCCCGCCGACAACTCTGGCGATTGCGGTGGAATACGTTGCGCGAGCGTAACAATCTGTATGTGAGTGGTGGACAGGATCGGCGGTTTGAATTGTGGTCGCTGCTGTTCCGGTCGAATACTTCCAATCCGGTGACATATTCGTGCGAGACGCAGCGCGAGTGGCAATGGCGCAACTATATCGCAACGACACTCGCATCGCGCGACGCCCTCAGCTACCGGTTGCTGCCATCGATCGGATATCGCTACAAATTCAAACACGAATGGCGGATGGACGGCACGGCGAATTATGTCAAGGATCGTGCCACCAATTTGAAATGGTGGGAGTTCGGAGCTTTGCCGAGCTACACCTATTTCTTGAAGAATTCCGGTCGGATATATGCCGATGTCGAATTCCGATCGATCATTACCGATGCCACGGTCGTATTGCCCTACGAATTAACATCGGGCAGACAACGCGGCAGCAATTGGCGCTGGTCGGTTCGCGGCGATATGCGGCTGGGCGCGAATGTGAACGGTAGTATCAGTTATCGAGGCATCAAAGACAATGCCACGTCGGTGATTCACGAAGGGCGCGCCGAAATGACGGCGTACTTTTAATAAATAGTATACAATATGAATTATCTTCGCAACACACTGCTCTTGATTCTACTCCCGGTATTATTTATCGGAAGCGCATCGGCTGCGGCTGCTGCGACGATCGGCGGTGAATTGCTGAAGGTGGAATGGCATGGTGCCGACCGCATTGCGAAGAGTGTTCGTCAGAGTAGTTTCCCGCTGCAAATCGGCGACGATATCGACTCCAATCGATTGCAGCAAGCGTTGGCAACGTGTGTCGAGCGGTTGATTCATACGGGATTTCCCGCAATCAGATTGGATTCGGCACTCTGGTTGTCGAAAAAGTACGGTGGCGATTTGCGATTGTATTGGTCGCATGCAGTGCCGGTAAATTTGCAATCGCTTCGCTCGGCTGCCGATACGCTGGAGTGGGTCGGAATCGACACATCGAAGAATGCCGGATTCGATGCCGCGCAAATCGTAGCGGTGGTCGACGATTGGCTCGATAACAAAGCGCGGAAAGGTTATCCTCTTGCCTCGGTCACGATCGATAGCGGATCGATTCGAGAAGATTCGTCGGCAGTGCGAATCAATCTGGTGGCGACACCCAATCAGGGCAACATCGTGACGATCAACGATCTGTCGGTACCCGGCGGTGAAGGTATTCGACCGGAACTGTGGCGACGCGAGAGTCGACTGCATTTTCCTTCACGGTACAATCCCGACCGGATAACACGTGCCCGGCGCTATCTGCTGTCAACGGAGCGGTTCGATGATTTGGGCAATCCCGGATTGGTGAAAATGGGTCCGGTCACGATGCTGCAATTCAGTGGGCGAATCAAATATCCGACACAAATCGATGGTGCGGTCGGGTATGTTCCGGCTCGTGGTACGGAAAAAGGGACTGTAACCGGGCGAATTCACCTGTCGATGGGGCAATTGTTCCATTCATTCCGGCGTCTCACAGTGGATTGGTCGCGTCCCGACCGTAAGAGTCAGGATTTTTCGTTTCGGTACCTAGAACCGTGGCTGTTTCAGGTGCCAGTGAGTCTGGAATTGAGCGGAGCAATCGTGGTGCGTGATACACTCTACAGCGAGTTGCGGGGAGAAGCACGCGGGGTATGGCAGTATAACGAATATTGGTCGGTCGGAGTCGGTAGTTTCTTTCGCGAGATCAGTGCCGATAGTGCTGCACAGCAAGTTCTTGGATTTTCACAAATTGGCGCAACCGGAATCTCGCTATCGGCAACATTCGACAATCGGGATCGACCGGCAAATCCGTATCAGGGATTGCTGGGTAGCGTGAATTGGGAATGGAGCAAACAACAGCGCAGTGACGCCCTACGGGAGCATGCCGAGCTCCGGAAATTGACCCTGACACTGGAACAATCGGTTCCGATGGCACGTCACTATTCACTGCTGCTCGGCGTTCGGGGTGGGGAGTTGGAGTCGACCGATCCAGCACCACCGTTGCCGGATCTTTTTACTGTCGGTGGTCCCGGTACGGTTCGGGGATATCGCGAGAAAGAGTTTTATGCCACGCGGTATGCTATCGGAACCATTGAGCCTCGGTGGTTGATTCTTTCGACGTCGCGCGCGTATCTCTTTACAGATATTGGTTTTCTGGAACGAACGCGGGATTCCCTGCGGACCCAGACCACAGTGGCGGGATGGGGAGCGGGAATGCTGATCGGACTGAAATCGAGCCGGATCGGTTTCGATTTGGGGTGGGGACGGTTCGATTCACCGTTGGATGGCAAGGTTTCATTCCGCATCATTCAGGAGTTTTAGATCGATTGATCGGAATGTATCTTGAACTCGGGATGGATATCCAGAACCGAAAGTGAACAGCGAAACGACGCAAGCGAGAATGCTATGAGTAGAAATCGAAAAATATTTCTGTTAGGGACGATTGCACGTATTTCGGTGTTCGTCGGTTTGTTGTTGCCGTTACTTGTTCAGGCGCAATTCGGACAGAATAAAGTGCAGTATGGCACGACTCACTGGTCGACGATTAAAACGAAGCATTTTGAAATCTTCTTTCCCGACAGCAATTACAATCTAGGTGTTGCAACGGCTGATTACGCCGAATTAGCCTACCGTTTCCTTTCTGCCAACATGAAGTTCGAATTGGATAAAGACGACCGGATTTCGATTCTGACGCATGTTTCCCACAATCAATTTCAGGAGACCAATGTCTCGACCGAATCGCCGGGTGAATCGACGGGTGGCTTTACCGAATTCCTGAAATCGCGGGTGGTGATACCGTACGAGGGGAATTGGGAAAAATACCGACACGTAGTGCATCATGAATTGACGCACGCGATCATGTTGCGGAAATATTACGGACACGGAATCCAGAGCATCATCAATGGCGTGAGTCGAATGCCGATTCCGCTCTGGTATACTGAAGGGTTGGCTGAATATCAAGCGCGGTTCGGATGGGACACCGAAGCTGACATGTTCTTGCGTGATGCCGTGGTGAACGATTGGTTGCCGTCGATCGATCAATTCGGCGGATATCTCGATTACAAAGGGGGACAATCGGTTTTCTGGTTCCTCGAGCAGAAATACGGGAAAGAGAAAGTATCCGAATTGATCGACCGAGTACCGCGATATCGCGATTTCGATCGTGGTGTTCGTTCGGCACTCGGTATCGATACTAAAGAATTGTCGGAACGCTGGCTCAAATGGGTCAAGAACGAACAGTGGAAGAGCGGCGCGAAACTGGATGCACCAACCGATTTCGCGATGCCGTTGACCGATCACAAAAAGCAGGAGAGTTTCGTCAATAACGCACCATCGCTGTCACCGCAAGGCGACCGGATTGCATTTCTCTCCGATCGATCGGATTACTTCGATATCTATCTAATGAATGCGTACGACGGTAAAATTATTTCGCGATTGGTGAGTGGCGAGCGGAACAGCAATTTCGAAGAGATGCACTGGCTACAATCAAGCATTAGTTGGGATCCGACCGGAACCTACATCACCTTTGGGGCAAAGGCACACGGTAAAGATGCGATCTATACACTCGACACGCGCAATGGGAAGGTCGAGCATGAATTTATGTTCGATCTGGATGGGGTATTTAGTCCCTGTTGGTCGCCTGACGGCAAGATGATAGCGTTTCAAGGTTGGAAAGACGGCGTCTGCGATCTTTATTATTTTTGTATTGCCGATGGTGTGATTCATCGGTTGATCAACGATGTTTATACCGATTTCGAACCGAGTTGGTCGCCCGATTCGAAATCGTTGCTATTTACCTCGGATCGCGCCGATAGTGTTGCGACGAAAGCGATAGGATTTCGGCGGGGAATTTCCAAAGAGCCATTGCAATATTTCGAGATATACCGGATTGATCTCGCATCGAAACAAATCGAGCGGCTGACGCACGATGGAGCGGTCGCGCGCAGTCCGGTCTGGATTCCCGGCGATTCGGCATTTCTGTATGTTTCCAATCGAACCGGTATCGCCAATTTGTATCGATTTGCGCTGCCGGATAAATCCTCCAAAGCGTTGACGAATGTCTTGACCGGGATCTTTCAACCGTCGATCAGTAATCAGCGCTCGATCGCATTTGCGTCATTTTACCGGCAGGGTTACGACATCTACATGATGTCGACACCGTTGTCGAAACCGCAGTGGAAAGATCCGCCGGACACTCCGTTCCGGGCGATGAATCGAACCTATCCGGTTGACCCGGCAACGTTGAAAAAGAGTGTAGCGGATACGATTTCCGAACCGCAACCAGTCTCGTTATCGAATTATGTGTTCGACGATTTACGAACTGGTTCCGAGCGATACAAGAAATTTAAACAGGAAGAATTGAAAAAAGCCAACACGACGCCGGTTAAGATCGACACTGTAGTTGCCGATACGCAGACGGTCTTTACAGTGAATAAATACAAGGTACGGATTTCACCCGATCTGCTGTTTGCAAATGCCGGATATTCCAGTCTAGCGGGATTTCAGGGGATGGGGCAGTTCATGCTGTCCGATGTGCTGGGAAATCATGTCATCGAAATTGCCACCGATTTATACTACGACATCGAGAACACCAACATCAATGCGATGTATTACTATCTACCACACCGGATCGATTACGGTATTGGTGGATTCCACAATGTCTTTTTCTTCAACTACAATTGGACGCGCGACCGGAGTTACGGCGTTGTGGCAGTTGCGCAATATCCCTTGACGAAGTACATGCGATTCAATTTGTCGGCGAATTACATCAATATCATTCGCTCGCGATTTACCCTCGACGAAAATGACTATGTGACTTTGGCATCCCGACACGTGTTGATGCCCGGTATCGCCTTCGTAAAAGATAACTCGGTGTGGGGCTATGCCGGACCGGCGACGGGAGAACGTTACCGAATCGAGGCGTATTGGTCTCCCGCATTTCAAGATAACACCGGGAAGAAGAACGGCACGAAGTGGGGGATGGATTTCAAAACGGTGATGGGCGATTACCGGCGGTACATCCGAATTAATCGCGATTACGGCGTGGCACTGCGGTTGTCGGGTGGTGCATCCGAAGGGAAGTCGGCGCAACGATTCTTTATCGGTGGCGAAGCGAATTCGCTCAATCGTACCGTGAAGAATTCCCAGTTCGTGCGCGATGTCGACAATGTCTTTTTCAGTACACAGGTGACACCGTTGCGCGGTCTCGATTTATACGATGTGTCCGGTACGCGGTACGGGTTGTTCAATGCTGAATTCCGCTATCCGCTGATCCGGATGCTGGCGCTGGGATTTCCACTACCGGCGTATATCGGAAATATTCGCGGCTCCAGTTTCATCGATGCGGGCGGCACGTGGGATAACGATCGATTCCGCGGTGCGATCGTAACCGAGAGTGGTGCGACGCAACTAAAGGATATGAAATTCGGGTTTGGGTTCGGAGCACGGGCATCGTTGGGATTTGCGATTTTGAAGTACGATGTGGCGTGGAATTCCGACTGGCTGACGACGAAAGGACCGGAGCATTATATCTCGCTGGGAACAGAATTCTAACAAATGGGTGTTGGGTGGTAGGTGGTGGGTGATGGGAAAAGATAGGGGTTGGGTGGTAGGTGTTGGGTGATGGGTAAAGATGGTAACGATCGTATTGCGGTAGGTCAGAACTTGTTCTGACCGCCTTCTGTGTCCTGAAGTAGGTCGGAATTTGTTCCGACTCCTCTTGTGTCCTTTTCTTGTAGTACTGCCCAACACCGATTGGGCATTTTAATTTTACAAATGATTGACAAAATAGAAACAAGAACGGGCGGTTCGCGAACCGCCCCTACTAAAAAATGGGATTGTGGGAGTAGGTGTTGGGGATTGGGAAATGACGAGAAAATACAAGAACGAGGGCATGCGGGGATGCCCCCCTACTTCAGGATAAAGAATAAAAAAATGCAGACAGAAGCCTGCGTTTTTGGTAGCTGCGGACTTTAGTTCGCTTTTTGTTATTCTGTAGGGGCGTATCGCATACGCCCAATTTTGTATCTTTTTTTCCTGTCTCCTGCAGTAGTGGCGGGCTCCCACGCCCGTCCGTATCCGATATCGATTTGTGTATCATCAAAGGACACGGGCGGTTCGCGAACCGCCCCTACCTTGTGTCGTGAAGGAGGTCGGAATTTATTCCGACTCCTCTTGTGTCCGAAAAGAATAAAAAAGAGAAGGTTGCCACATGCACCTTACGGCGCGTTCGCAACGACAGATCAGGATACATGATACAAAAGAAGAATACATGAGCGGGTGACCGCAGAGGGTCGCCCCTACTAAAGGATACAGGATCCAGAACGCAGGCTAAAGTCTGCGGCTACAAAAGAAAGAGAAAACGGAGGTTAGGCGAATGCTTGACCTCTTTTTGAATTATTTTCGTATTTATTGATTTTGTGTTGCACTAATTATTGATCATCGATACCTTATTGAGACATCTATTTACCCGCACTTTGCTTGCTTCCGAAAGGATCGGTTATGAGACACTCACACCGGTTATTGTCGCTTTGCCTGTTCTTCATTGCTTCCCTCGCCTTCGCGCAGGATAGTTCGAATGTTAGTTGCCTCAGCCGGTTCTGGCATACCGCGTCGGTCAGTGTGGTAGTGCAGGGTAATTATGCGTATCTCGCAGATCGATACGCCGGTCTGCGAATTGTCGATATCACCGATCCAGCGACTCCGTCACAAATTGGATATCTCTATTTACCCGGTTGTGCCGAAGACATTGCCGTATCGGGAAACTATGCGTATATCGCCGATGGCTTTGCAGGATTGAAGATTATCAACATTGAGAATCCCGCAGCTCCGGTTCAAGTCGGATCTCTGCTCATTCCACGCCTTGCCAAAGGATTGGATGTTGCCGGTCATTATGCCTATATCGCTGCGTCGGATTCGGGATTACAGATTGTCGATATAACGAATCCGGAATCGCCAGTTCTAACAGGATTCTACGATACGCCGGATAATGCAATGGATGTTACGGTTGTCGGCAACTTAGCATACGTTGCCGATATGACCAGCTTGAGAATACTCAATGTTGCCAATCCCGCCGTACCGACCCAAGTCGGAGTCTACAATTCATCATGTCATCGAGTGGTTGTTTCGGGTAATTACGCTTACACCGTAGATGGGTCTGTCGGATTACGCATTCTCGATATCAACAATCCGTCCCGACCTATTTCAACTGGAACCTTTTCAACTCGATTTCGCTCAGATTGTGTGACGATTTCCGGTAACTATGTTTATCTTTCAACAGATTCTTCGATCGTACGAATCGTCAATGTTGCCAATCCGGCAGTGCCTACACAAGTAGGAATGTACAATACACCTAATTTAGTCAGTGGTATCGCAATCTCCGACAATTATGCCTATGTAGCCGACTATTATTACGGTTTACAGATTCTCAACATTACCAATCCATCGACTCCCACACATGCGGGAGAATTTTGTGTCCCAGGTTATGCCCATCGGAGCGCAATGTCCGGCGACTACGCCTATCTTGCGGATGGATTGGGTGGGCTGCGGATTTTCAATATCACCAATCCTTCAATCATATCGCAGATGGGATCATGTTACCTTCCCAACACTGCATTGGATGTAGCGCTATCAGGTAATTATGCCTACGTTGCCGCTGCGGATTCGGGATTACGGGTGATTGATATTTCCGATCCCACCGAGCCATCTGAAATCGGATCCCTCAATTCGGGAGGCTATTCCTTCAAAGTAGCGGTATCCGGTAATTATGCCTACGTAGTCGATGACGAAATGGGATTGCGTATCATCGATATCACCATTCCCAACGTACCACAACAAGTCAGTTTATTTGCCTCCAGCAGTTTTCGCGGGGTCAGTATCTCCGGTAATTACGCCTATATTGCTGATTATTTTGATGGTCTGAAAATAATCAACATCAGCAACCCTGCCTCCCCTTCATTGGTTGTAACTTATGGATTACAAAGTACCGCGTATGATGTGGCTGTTGTCGGCAATTACGCTTATGTTGCCAGCTATGGAAGAGGATTAATCATTTGCAATATCGCGAATCCGGCATCGCCAGCGATCATTGGAAATAGCACCAATTCAAGCTATGCTATCAGTGTCGCTGTATCCGGTAATTATGCCTACATCACAAATTATAGTGGATTGCAGGTTTTCAACATCAGCCGACCCGCCACTCCTGTTTTGGTCGGTTACTACAAAACACAAGATTATACCTATGGTGTCGCACTGTCCGGTCGGAACGCATTCGTTTCATCGGGTCAGGAATTCGGTATCTACGACTGTTCGCAGGCACTCGGTGTGGTCGATCGCACCAGCGAATCCATTCCGACAAAATTCTCGCTGAAGCCGAATTATCCGAATCCATTCAATGCGACGACTGAACTTCGGTATACGATTGCGAAGAGTGGAAAGGTTGATCTGCGGGTGTTCGATGTGACTGGTAAAGAAATCGCGACGCTGGTGAATTTTAATCAGGATCCCGGCGATTACACCTTCCATTTCGAAGGCAAGAGTCTGGCGGCGGGAACGTATTTTGTGAGGTTGAATGCGGGGACATATTCCCAGACGCAGAAGATCATGTTGTTGAAGTAAATTGGACTTCCAAAATTTTTCAATCGTGAGGCTGGCAAAGGATTGCCAGTTTTTTCTTTGTACTCGATTGTTTGATCTGTCAGAAATTGAAGAATTATTTGTATATGAAAAAAAATGCTTGCTAAATCAACAAACCATTGATACTTTCGACTTTATAAGTCTAGTTCATATCAGTAATAATCACTTCATTAACTGATTCTTAAGGGGTTAACCATGAATCCGTTGCGAAAGTTACTACTTGTATGTTTAGTTCTTCTCATATCGAGCACTTTGGGATGGTCACAAGACAGCTCGAATGTCCGTCGTGTCGGGGTGATCAATTACACTGAGAATGGAATCGTCAATGTGTTGGTTCAGGGAAATTATGCTTTTGTCGGAGGTGGTTATTCCGGATTGCGTATTATCAATGTTTCCGATCCAACCAATCCCGATGAGATAAGCGATTTCGATACTCCCGGTACGGCAGACGGTGTCGCAATCAACAATAACATAGCATTCGTTGCAGATTTTTATGGCGGATTACGGGTAGTAAATATCAGCGATCCTGCTAATCCGACCGAGATCGGTTCCTTTACGACCCAGCTCGTCGCTTACGATGTCAAGGTAGCAGGGGGCTATGCTTATGTTGCTTGCGGTGGTTTAGGTTTAAGAATCCTCGATGTCGGAAATGCAGCAAGTCCGGTTTCAGTTGGTTCATATATCACCCCTGGAATTGCTGTTAGCGTTGCAATTTCGGGCAATTACGCATTCGTTGCAGGTGGAACTGCTGGTTTAAGAATCATTAATATCGCTGACCGCGCACACCCCGCAGAGACTGGATATTATGATACTCCCGGTTCGGCAAACGGTATCGTCGTTTCGGGAAATTACGCCTACGTTGCAGATGGTGGTTCAGGTTTACGGATTATCAATATCTCAAATCCAGCGACTCCTATCGAAACAGGATTTTACGATACACCCGGAGATGCGGATGGTATTGCGATTTCGGGCAATTATGTATACATCGCAGATTATACTTCCGGACTCCGTGTCGTCAATGTCAGCAATCCCGCGCATCCTTATGAAATTGGTTTCTACGATACGCGCGGTACATCGGTTGGGGTTTGTACTTCCGGTAATTACGTATATGTCGCCGACGTCTCGAATTTTGGAATCTACGACTGTTCGCAGGCACTCGGTGTGGTCGATCGCACCAGCGAATCCATTCCGACAAAATTCGCGCTGAAACCGAATTATCCGAATCCATTCAATGCGACGACTGAGCTTCGATATGCGATTGCGAAGAGTGTTAAAGTCGATCTTCGGGTATACGATGTGACTGGAAAAGAAGTGGCGACGCTGGTGAATTTTAATCAGGATCCGGGTGAATACACATTCCATTTCGAAGGCAAGAGTCTGGCGGCGGGAACGTATTTTGTGAGGTTGAATGCGGGAACATTTTCCCAGACGCAGAAGATTGTGTTGTTGAAGTAATTCATATTGTGAAGTAGGGGCGGGCTCCCATGCCCGCCCGCATCCTGTATTGATTTGTGTATCATCAATGGACACGGGCGGTTCGCGAACCGCCCCTACCCTGCACAAAGATGGGGGGTAGGTCTTGGGTGTGAAAAGACGGTAGCGGCGGACTTTAGTCCGCTTTTTTTTAGTATGAAAATGATTGCCGAATCGGAGATCGGCAGTACTGAAAAAGAGAGATGTGCGACCGCAATGATTCGCCGCTTCGGAAGAAAAATACGCGAACTAAAGTTCGCCGCTACCGACAGAAACTCATTTTCGAGAATCTAACTGCATTCGAAGATCGAGGTAATGCGAACCGGGGATGATAAGTTCACGGATCGGAAAGACATTTTGCAGCGGCGGTACCCAAACTCGATACGTACCATCGGCAACATTCGTGAATTCGAAGCGACCGGTGGAATCGGTCTGTACCATCGCTGCAGAGATTGAATCGTTCGATTGCACTGGAAGTAACAGGACGGAAGCATTGCGAATCGGTTGCAGTGCCGTAACGAGAACCTGTCCGGAAACGATGGGATACAGCAATGCTTCGGGCAACCACGGTGTGCCGTACCCGCGATCGTTATCCGGCGAAGCCGCTTGCTCACATGAGGAGATCATCGCATCCTCGATTTTATCAGCCGTCCAATCAGGGTGCGCCTCGCGTAACAGCGCAAAAGTCGCAGCCACCAGCGGTGTCGCATAAGAGGTACCATCACCGGTCGTGTAGCCGCTGGCGCTATCGAGCGATGCAATCACGACATTGTCGCCTTGCGCGGCAAATTCCGGCTTGCAGGCGTGGTCGGCAGTCGGTCCGCGACTGGAAAATTTCGCCACGGTATTACCTGCATCGAGTGCTGCAATCGACCAGATCGACGCAGCCGTCGAAGGGGCATTGATCGATCCCGGTTTCGGTCCTTCGTTGCCGGCAGAACAGATCAGGATAACGCCGCGACGCCGGATTTCCCGAGCAACACGCGCATATAGCTCCTGCGAATCGGTGAGTGGTTTCGGTTCATCGAAGGTCAATGACGACGTGATGATTTCCGCACCATTTTCTTCACACCACTCGACTGCACGTACCCAACTGCGCTCGTCATCGTTGCGTTGATTGCGGGCATCGAATACGCGCGCCAGGAGATAAGATGCTTGCGGCGCACCACCGTGATATACTCCCGGATCGAATCCCGCCATTAGTGACAGTACCGCAGTGCCGTGCGCACCGGGATGTTCGTTCTTGAACCACTTTGCCGAGGGGGGAAGTGGAGCGACAAAATTGCGTGATCCCGCGATCTTCACCGATTTGAGACTACGGTGTTCGAGAATAAATCCGTCGTCTAAGACCCCGATCAGCACACCATTTCCACTCAATCCATCCCACTCTTGCGCTTCGGGGATACCGAGCGGTGCCAATTGTTCATAGGATGAACCATAATCGGAACCACCGCCGGAAATCGACTTTGCCGAAATCGCTTGATAACGATGCAATGGATGAGACTTAAACAGGGAATCGCGCTGTGATGCCCGCTGCAGCGCTTGTTTCGTACTCGCGATAAATGCGATGGGAAGCGAGTGCATACACTCGATCGAATCGATTCCGCACGCTAACAAAAATGATTGATATTCCGGTTTCAATGAGTAAGAATAGACCGTTTGTTCTTCACGGCGCAGTCGTTTGGCACGGGGTGAATCGTCGTCGGGCGAGATCAATACTCGATGCGATTGCCAGTATTGGCGGTCGGTTTCGATCCAGTACCGGTCAGGCGGAGAGGATGTCGACGATTGCGCTAGTACTGTAATCGTCGGAACTAGAAAAGCTGCGAGCAGAATGAAAAGAGTGAAATGCCGGGAAATATTTTTCACTCCGATTAATTGGTGTACCATAAACTTCCCGCCTCTTCGAAGACTATTTGTCCCGAGGCGTTGATGCTGAAGAATACAGCATTTTCGGTGATTTGATAATTATTGCCAGCGCGATAGAGCCGCAGTGCGGTGCGACTGGATGAGATGATGCCGAGGTATGCGAGCGCGCCATTCGCAGCAGCATGAGGTGATCCGGCATTGTCGAACCAGATTTGCGCAGGGAGATGATTCACATCGACACGATAAATTGCGGGATTGAGACCGGTTCCCGATCCGGGATAGGAATCGAAACAGACGGTTGCTGAGTCGAGTGCCTGAATATGGGTTGCAGTGATGTTCGAGAGTTGATGTTCGGTCCAATTCTCGGAAGCCCGGGCATAAGCAGGTTTATCGCCACTTTGTCCGCCAAGGTAAGCAATCATTTGACCGTTCGGGGCAGGGGCGGGATGATTGCCGAGTAACTTCAAGTATTGCACTTGTTCGGTGACATAATTGAAAACTGCGATACCGCTGCCTGCCATCGAATTGGTCTCTTCGAAGACGATTCGTAACGTATCGTCGGGGATTTCCCAAGGCTGCGGATCGCGACCGGAACCGTACAATTGCACAGTGCGACCGGTAGTCAAGTTGATCATGAAGATGCCGTTATTCGCGGTACCACTGGCACCACTAGCGGAATACACAGCTCGGAAACTACTGCGGTTGGCATCGCGCAACCAAACGATTTCACTGGTTGGAGTCGGCGATATGGAAAATCCGGTGGTGGTAGTACCATCGTACGCGGCAAGATACCACGAACCACCGCGACGGAAAAGGATTCGTTCGCCATCGGGCGAGACGATCGGATGTGTACCGTTGGATAAGAGTTGTCGAAGTTCCAGCGCACTATACGGTCCGGTCGGACTCTTCTTGTCTTTTGGACATCCAGACAGAACGAGGATTGCCGAAATCAGGATGCAACCGAATAAACCGGACATGGTTCGCTTGAGAGGCATTGGTAGCAAGTTAGCGGGTCTTTTCAAGGGAATACTCCAAAATCTCTTCACTTTGTGCGGGAATTTTTAATTGCCATTCGATCGCAGCGGCATTTGTAGTCGTTGGATCGATTGTTCCGGCTTTCGAATTTGAATGCAGCAAACGCCAATTACCGTAAATCGCTTCGCGGACGACGAGCGTAATATTTTCTGACATCGCACTCGAAATCGAAATCCGATATGTCTCTTCGGCATCATTGCGATTTTTTCGCTGATAGGAAATTCGCTCTTTCTTCGCCGACAGATCGAATACGCCACCGGTCGAAACCGATAACAGACTTCCGGACGATGCTGGTCCGAGATAATCCTCGCCAATAAATGTGCCACCGTTTACAGTATCGCCGTAGATCGTAACTTCGCCCCACGGCAGTGCCTGCTGGTGCGAATCAGGCAGATGAAAGGTAAACTCACGATGGATCGTGGCACTTTGCACCGTCGCATTTTCCAGAATATAGCGTGTTTCACCGGCAACCGGAATTACCGGCAGAAGTTCCATTTGGACCGCACTATGCGCCGGTAAATCGACCGGTGAGGGGAGGAGATAGCGCTGATAGCCTTGCCAAGCGGTCGATGCAGCATTCGTACCGCTTTTTGCCGTGACCATTTTCTCGATCGGTCCATCGTCCAGAGTTAGCTGGGGATCGCCGGCGATCAATTCTACCTCGGCTTGCATAAAATTGCGACTAGTAGTGTTCTCGATCGAATATTCACCTTGCAGCAAGCCAGCATTCGGGTCGGTAAGCCAAAGATGGTAGGCAGCGCGCCAATTTGCTCCAGATGTCATATAGGAAATTCGAACCGGGATCGTTTGATCGAAGCGGCTAAAGGCTTTCCACTCAAACCGTGAACTACCGGCGGCAGGAGCCGGTAGGGAGTCAAATGCGATCGAATTCAGGACATTTTTATCGATTATTTCTACCCGGGTCATGGTCGAATCGGGTTGCAAATAGATATGCGTGTCAGTAACACGGATTAATTTACCGCGAAACACTTCACTACCCTGCTGAAAACTGACCCAGCGACCGTTATATAGACCCCAAATCGATGCCATGTCGAGTGCTTCCTGCTGATATAGCGAAGAAATTGCGCGGACACTGGCATCGGAAACGACTGGATCGATGCGCAACGACGAGACAGACAGGTGCGGAATCGGTTGTGGGAAGATGAGGGTTTGAATCCCGGAATTCAATGTAACAGAATGTGTTTCTTTGATTTGCATCAAATCGCGGGTAAAGATTGTCAACCGGACGCTGCTCAGCTCGGCGAGACATGGCGTTAACATCCAAATAACCAATAATGAAACAATTAGAATCCGAACTTTTCCCATCACTATCCTAACGATCCCTTTCTTTGGAACCTCAGAAGTCTAAGGTTATCAAGTATTTTTGACAGAGTTTTGGAAACTCTAGTTAAACTCGATGATTGCAACAGTCACATATACTTTGACGTTGTTTTTCCAGAGGATCGAGTTAACATCTGATACCTCTTAGAGTTAGTAACTTGTTCTTTTTGAAACACTTTTCAATATGTCATTAGAAATGCTTATTTAAAGCCCCGAAATCTGTGAAACATTACTGAAAACTGTCTGCTATCGACATAAAATCAAGGTTTCTTGAGTCATAAAAAGCCGGACAAGCGAGGAAGTAGTTGACTTTCCCTCGAAAATGTTCTTACTTATCCCCGGACGGAGGAATTAGGAATGAATAGTAATCCAGTTGGAGAATATAGGGCGATACCGCCGGGACCGCATTTCATCGCACTCGAAGAGAACTCCGCCTCCTCGCACCGCATCATCTTGCCAGCTCCACTTCGACGCCCGTTGCTCCCGGTTACCGATCAGCCCGAACTTATTTGGCTTCGCAACGATAAACAAAATTGTCTCCAAATCCACCCGGCACCTGTGCTGTATGCCATTATCGAAGATCGCATCGGACAACTTCCGGAACAAGATCGTCCCGCCCTCCGCCGACAACTTTATCGCGACTTCTCCGTCATAGAAGTTAACAAAGATTATCGACTTACGCTTCCAAAACTGGTAGATTTACCGACTAGTTTCGCTTGGGACAATTGCCTCCGCGCAGTTGTCATTGGCTTTGGTAAATATGCTTGGTTGTTTTCCGAGGTTGCATTCAATCGCTACCTCGCGCTTCAAGAATCCGCCGATAACCCGGCACAGCTCTTTCAGGAAATCTGTTGATCGAGCCGTTTCGACACTTGCCCGTGTTACTGCGGGAAACAGTCGAAGCCTGCCTCTCCCTTCCAACCGGTCGCTATCTCGATGTTACCGGCGGCGGCGGTGGACATGCGCAGGAATTACTCAACCGGCTTGATCCAACAGCAAAGGTGTTGATTTTCGATCGCGACCCGCAAGCGATCACGGCATTAAATGCGAAATTCGCAACCGATCCACGTGTGACAGTCATCCAAGAACGGTTTGGAAATATTCGGAAGGTATTGGAAATGTTGAACTGGAATCAAATTGACGGCGTTCTGGCAGACCTAGGGGTCTCCTCGCCTCAACTCGATTCCACAGATCGAGGATTTTCTCTTTCCAATCTCGATGCGCCACTCGATCTCCGGATGGGATTGAATCAAATGACTGCGGCGGAATGGTTGGCACAAGTTTCCAGCGCTGAAATCGTACACGCGCTCGATGTCGGAGGCGATTTTATTCATTCACACAAGATTGCCGATCCACTCCACGCGGCGGCAATTGCGGGTGAAGTCAATACGATTCGCGAAGCGCTTCAGGCGGGATTCGGAAAAGTCGAAACATTACCCGGAAATGTGATTGCGCGTTTTCTTCAGTCGCTGCGAATTGCCTTGAACGACGAATACGGCGAGTTGCAAGCGTTGCTGGAATGCGCGCGCGACAAACTTGCTACCGGCGGAAAAATTGCTATTCTGACATTTCATTCCGGTGAAGCAAAAATCGTGAAATCAGAGTTCGCGGCACATTCGCCGTCACTCGATCCCCAACGCTCCCGCACCGGTGAGCGGTATTGGTCTGCAGTCAACACCCTGCCCGCGAAAGCGGTTCCCGGCGAATGTCGGAATAATAGCCGCGCCGCTTCGGCAGTGTTGCGTTCGGCAGTACGAGGAGGTACCCGATGAGTGAACAAGTAATTCGCAGCATTTTCATTATTCCCGAACCGTCGCGCGAACTTACGAAACGTCGGCTGCGTCGAACGACGCTATTTGTACTGGTTCTGTTTGCCGGAATCGGATCGATTTCCTATTTCAATTATCACAATCAGGTTACCGTGCAACAAATCGATATTGCGCAACGATCGATCAGCTCGATGAAGCGATTGCAGATGAGCAAGCAGGCGCGACTGAACGAATTAATGAAATTCGATGCGATTGCACACAAAGCGCAAGCGCTGGGATTTGTCGGTTCGACACAAGTCACGCAGGCATTGCCGGTTCCGACCGATCAATTCGACAAACGCCATCTGGCACTGTATCAGAAGCGACGGCACAATGAAAGCAATCAGTCACCGAATTCATTCACACAGCAATTTTCCAAATCGACCCGACCGACGAGTAATTAAGAGGCAGATATGTTTGGGTGGGTTCCCCCGGATTTTCAAAGAAATTTCAAAGCGATCGAAGACGCCGAATACCGTTTGCGTATTCGATGGATGATTTTTGCCATCGTCGGTTTGCTGTTGATCGGTGCCGGGCGCTACGTCTATTGGCAGACAGCGCGATGGGAAGAAGTGCATGCGATCGCGATCGATCAATACCAGCATGTCGAACCGATTCAACCGGAACGCGGAAAAATTCTCGACCGCAACGGCGTACCGTTGGCAACGAATCTGAAAGTGCTCACGGTTGGCGTCGATAAAAAGAGTTTGAAGATCTCGCAGCGCGCACTTGCCGATACCTTGGCGAAATATTTCCATCGTCCCAGTAGTTATTACCTCGATCGATTGAAAGTCGATTCACAGCGATATGTCGTGTTGGAAAAACGACGAATGCCGGAAGATGTAGAACGATTCGAAGCGTTGAAAATCGACGGGGTGGTAAAGACATACGAATCGGCACGGTTCTATCCCAGTGCTTGTGCGGCATCGACGATTGGAAAAGTCGATATCCAGAACCGGGGAATATTTGGACTGGAGCGCAGCCTCAATAAGCAATTGTCCGGCGTTCCGGGAAAGATGTACCGGGTACGGATCGGGACGAATGCTTCGACCCTCGATCTCGACAACCCGATTATGCCAGCGATCAACGGCGCCGATGTAACGACCACAATCGATGCCGTGGCGCAACAAATCGTCGAAGAGGAATTGGCAGCGACCGTCGACGAATTTAAAGCGCAATGCGGTTATGCGATCGTGATGATTCCGCAAACCGGCGAAATACTTGCCATTGCGAACTATCCCAGTTTCGATCCGAACAATCCGTCGCCGTCCGACTCACTCGGCTTCCGACCGCGCCCCGTGTACGACTTATTCGAACCGGGAAGCACGATGAAGACGTTTACGTTCGCGACCGTGTTGGAGAATACCAATACCCGTCTCGATGAGATTATCAATACGTTCGGTGGTTCCTATGCGATGTGCGGAAAAGTAATTCACGACGATCACAAATGCGGTCCGCTATCGGTAGAAGACGGTTTCGCTAAATCGTCGAATATCGTGACGCTGCAATTGGCGTTGCGTTTGCGTCCGGAAACATTCCGCAACGGGATTAAAAAATTCGGGTTCGTGCAACGCAGTCATTCCGGCTTACCGGTGGAGCAGCCGGGTATGATGCCGTCACTGGACAACTGGAGTACGCTATCTCAGGCGACGATCTCCTACGGTCACGGTATCAGTGTCACGGCATTGCAGATGACGGCAGGTTATTCCGCACTGGCGAACGAAGGTGTGTTAATGCATCCGCAACTGATCAAGCGGATCGATTGGACCGATCAAGTATCCGACGAATATGATCCGGAAGTGTGGGCACGACCGGTTTCAGCGCAGACTGCGGCGACCATGCTGCAACTGTTACACCGCGTGACAATTATGGGAACCGGTAAAGAAGCCTTGATCGAAGGGATCAACGTCGGCGGCAAGACCGGTACTGCGAAGAAATTGAGCGAGCATGGCGGTTACATGGAAGGTCATACCGTCGCCAACTTCATCGGTATTGCACCGATTGACAATCCGAAATTGGTTTGTGCCGTCGTCGTCGACGATCCGCGCGCGGGCAGTAAATACGGCGGTATCGTAGCGGCACCCTGCTGGCGGAAAATTGTTTCACGATTATTGAAGACATTGCCTTCGACATCGACGCAATCGGTTCCGGTGAGCTATGTTGGAATGTCGCCTTCAGGACGTGTGACGCCCGATTTAACTGGATTCTCACCGACGGTTGCAGGGCGGATGTCGTTGGGTTGGAATATTGAGTTCGAGGGAAAAGGAAACCGAATCGTACGTCAGGATCCACCTGCGGGATTTGTCACGACAGGAAATCGGATCCGGTTAATTCTTGCAAGCGGAGTGTCGCAATCGGATATGGTGACGGTACCTAATCTCGTCAGTAAGTCAATTCGCACGGCAATCAACGAACTCTCTTCGATCGAACTAGTACCCACGGTGAAAGGTGTCGGAAGGGTACTGTCGCAGAATCCGATCGCCGGTACGCCGGTTCAACCACATTCAGCGGTCATCTTGATGTGTGAGGGGGGTTCTTTTTGAGTAATCGATTGGCAGACCTCTTCCCGTCACATCGCGAACTGTTTGGCGACAGGATGGCTACCAGTCTAGCGTACGATTCCCGTCGCGTGGTTCCCGGCAGTGTGTTTTTTGCGATTACCGGTACGGCTCAAGACGGACACAGTTTTATTCCCGATGCGGTATCGCAAGGTGCGACGGTTATTGTCGGTGAGTATAAAGATGCGATTCTACCACCGAATGTACAATACATCTCGGTTCCAAATGCGCGAATCGCATTGGCGAAAGCTGCGGCAATCTGGTACAATGAGCCGGCTAAGAAACTCAAAATACTCGGATTCACCGGATCGAATGGAAAAACCACCAGTACCTACATCGCGCAATCGATCTTAGCAGCAGCGGGTTACAAGTGTTCCGTATTCGGTACGATCGGTTATATCATCGGTGGTAAACATCGCAATGCCGTCCATACTACCCCGGAATCGCTGGAACTGCAGGGATTGCTTGCCGATGCGGTTGCCGCTGGCGATCAATTTGTCGCAATGGAAGTCTCTTCGCACGCGCTAGCGCTTCATCGGGTGTATGGAATTGAGTTTGCCGGTGCCGTGTGGACGAATTTGACGCAAGATCATCTCGACTTCCACGAAACGATGGAAAAGTACTTTCAAGCAAAAGCGATGATGTTTCTGACCGACGCAATTTCGCGTATTCGCCTGGTGAACAAAGACGATCCTTATGCCGCGCGATTGCTGGCAGATAAGGGTGTTGAATCGTTTGGTATCGATCAATTGGATGCTGATTATCGAGCCTCGAATATCCGCTACAACGATATGGGTCTCGAATTCAGCGTAACCGGATTGACTGGTGGACCGGTAAAATTCCGAGCACAATTCTTCGGGAAATACAATGTGCAGAATATTCTGGGTGTTGCCGCATTGATGGATCGTATCGGAGTACCGACGGAAGCGATCGTAGAAGGGGTAGTGAACTTGCGTGGGGTAGCAGGTCGGTTGCAACGAATTCCCTCCAATCCCGCAGTGAAGGCATTTATCGATTATGCACACACTCCCGATGCAATGGAGAAAGTGATTCGAACCGCACGGGAATTTACCCCGGGTCGATTGCATGTAGTATTTGGATGTGGTGGTAATCGCGATCGTGCGAAACGACCCTTGATGGGTGCTGCAGCGACATCCGCCGACGTTATTACCGTTACTTCCGACAATCCGCGATTCGAAGAGCCAATGGATATCATACACGATATCCTACCGGGATTGGAATCGGCTCAGGCGAATACCCGGATTGAAGCGGACCGGACATTAGCAATTGCGAATGCATGCAGAGAATTGAGCGATGGGGATGTATTGCTGGTGCTCGGAAAAGGGGCAGAAGAGTATGTCGAAATAAAAGGGATTCGGTACTCTTATTCGGATTATCAGGAAGTATTGCAGTCATTGGAAAATGCGGGGTGGAAACAGTAATGTTGTCGCGTGCGTTGCAAGAATTGTCGAAAGCGGTCGTGCTTCAGGGGTCGTCGGAAGGCGTCCTGACCGGCGTTGCAATCGATACGCGATTATTGCAACCGGGCAATCTTTTTATTGCGCTTCCGACAGAAAAACGCGACGGACACGATTTTATCACTGCGGCGATCGAAAAGGGAGCGATTGCGGTTATCGTCAGTAAACACCTTGAAATGTTGCCGCATCTTCCCGAACAAATCCGGGTGATTAAAGTTCCCGATACATATCTCGCGCTGCGGGAATTGGGTCGATGGTTCCGGAGCAATGTTCTGCATTGTCCGATGATTGCCATCACTGGTTCCTATGCCAAAACCACGGTCAAGACGTTTACTGCGGAAGTGTTGAAGGAACTAGGCGAGGGCTTAGTCACCAGTGGCAACTTCAACAACTTGCTGGGTGTACCGCTCACTTTGACTAAAGCAGTACCGGAACACAAGTATGGATTGTTCGAATTGGGAATGAACCGGTACGGTGAAATCTCGGAACTGACGCGTATTTGCAGACCCGATTTTGGACTCATCACGCACATCGGACGCGCGCATTTGGAATTTTTCGGCAGCGAATGGGGCGTCGCACAAGCGAAGGGTGAATTGTTTTCGGAAATGTTGCCGGATGCAGTGAGGATCGTTAATCTCGACGATCCCTTCATTCGCGATCTCGCAGTTGCGTATCCGGGAACCAATGACGTTGGTTACACCCTGCATGGCGAGATAAGCGGATTTAAAGGGAGAGTAGTTCATGCAAAAGTTGTTGCTCCGGATGATCAAGGGAATTATGGAATTCAGATTGAAAAAACGATCATTCGGTCGCCGCTTCCGGGACGCCATCAAACTGAAAATTTATTGGCTGCCGGAGTAATCGGTCAGGCGATGGGTATATCGTTCGATCGAATTGCCGACCGGATTGCAGGATTGCAGGATATTCCGATGCGGAGTCAAATCGTGAATGTTGGCGGGGTTCGGATTATTCGCGACGAATACAATGCCTCGTTGCACTCAATGATTGCCGCAGTCGATTTATTGTGCGAATTGCCGAATGTCCGGCATCGCATTGCAGTCCTCGGGGATATGTTCGAATTGGGCAAATGGTCGCGGGTCGATCACGAGATGCTGGGTGAATCGATCGCGAAGAAACCGTTATCGGCAGTTTACACGACCGGTGAGATGTGTCGGTATGCGCATCAGCGATTGGTTGAAGATGGGATGCGGAATGTATTTCATAGCGACACGATCGACGATATCATCGCCGAATTGTGTGCTACGGTTAGCGAAGGGGATGCGATCCTGATTAAGGGCTCGCGCGGCATGGCGCTGGAGCGAATTAGCGAAGCTTTAATTGCGCATTTGCAAACGGCGGGAGTGAAATGATCGATCGAGCACAACTATTGTCGCGCATCAATTCGCCGCAGCGAGTTGCAGTTTTAGGTGCAGTACGTTCCGGATTGGCGGCAACACGCTTGCTTCGCCGATTGGGTGTCGAAGTCTTTGTTTCCGATCGCGCAACGGGAAAAAAGGCTGAAACGATTGCCGCCAGTCTGGATCAAATTGGTGTCGAATACGAATTGGGAGAGCACAGCAACAAGATTTTTGATGGAACCGATTTAATTATCAGCTCGCCTGGAATCGATCAACGCTCGGCGCTGTTTGAAATGGCAAAAGCACTAAGTATTCCGATTTGGACGGAATTGGAATTGGCGTGGCGACTGCATCCCGGCAAGACAATTGCGATTACGGGAACGAATGGTAAGTCGACTGTAACAACCTGGATCGGTGAATGTTTCCGGTGTGCGAAAGTTCCGCATGTCGTAGCGGGAAATATCGGTACCGCTTTTTCGGAATATGTGTTGGATTTGACCGAAGCGCATTGGGCAGTGCTGGAAGTATCGTCATTTCAATTGGCATGGATCGATCGGTTTGCGCCGGAAGTGGCAGTCATTCTGAATTTGACGCCGGATCATCTCGATCGGTACAACTCGGTCGAAGAGTATTATCAATCGAAATTTGCCATCGTTCAGAATCAACAATCGCATCAGGCATTGATACGCAATGAGGATGACGACTTGGTTCGCGAAGTGTTTACGAAAGCAAATAGCCGGATCTTCGGATTTTCGATCAATCATCCGCTGGAGCGGGGGGTATGGATGGGTCAAGACAGTATCTATCATCGCGATTCTGAGGAAACTGCAACACCAGTGGTGAATGTAAATCAAATCAAATTGCTGGGTCGACACAACCTCGCCAATGCCTGTGCCGTGATTGCCGCAGCAGCCTGTGCCGAATTGCCGGAAGATAGCATTGTGGAAGCGATCACAACATTCAAAGGACTGGAACACCGACTGCAGATGATCCCCTCGACCGATGGATTGCAATGGGTGAATGACTCCAAGGCAACGACACCGGACTCGGCGCGGGTGGCGTTGTTGTCATTTCCCAATCCGGTGATTTGGCTCGCAGGTGGATACGACAAGGGTATGGATTTTTCGCCGTTATGCAAATTGGCATCGAAACGCGTGAAGTGTGTGATCGCATTCGGAGCGGCGGGTGAAAAAGTCGCGAATACTTTCGCCGATTTCGCTCCGGTACACCGGGTTGGTGGGATGAGAGATGCGATGGTGTTAGCGAAGGAATTGGCAACACGCGGCGATGCGGTTTTGCTCTCGCCGATGTGTGCCAGCTTCGATGAATTCAACGATTATGAAGACCGCGGACGCAAATTCGTCGCTTATGTCGAGGAGTTACAGGATGAGTGAATGGGTTCAGGCGTTTCATCGCATCAATCTCTCCTTCGATAAATGGATCATGATCACGATTCTGATTCTGATCGCAGCCGGTTTGCTGATGAATTTGATGGCGACCTCGAATCGGTTGGCAGATACCAATTCCATCGGATCGCAAAGCTATGTGAAATACAAGGTCGATATTTATGCGAAATTTCGTTCTCATCTGATGAAAGTGATGGTTGGAATTGCATTCGGCATATTCTGTTATTTAGTGCCTGTAGAACGTTGGCGACAATTTCGAATCCCGCTCAGTATCATTGTGTTATCGCTGATTTTGTTTGTACTGGTGCATTTCTTCGGCGAGGAGGTGAACGGCGCTCGCCGCTGGTTGCGCTTCAAAGGATTTCAAATTTCGCCTTCGGATGTGGCGCGGTTCGGTCTGGTGCTCTGGATGGCGGATTTTCTGGCTCGGAAAAAAAATCAACTGCACATTATGCAAAATGTGTTGAAAGCGTTATTTGTTCTAGCGATTATCGCACTGCCGATTATTCTCCAACCGAATCTTTCGACGGTCATGATTCTGGCAGCGATCGTCGGATCGATGTTGTGGGTGTCGGGAATTCCTCGGAAATGGGTGTACATCGCGATCGGTTGCGTCATCTGCCTCGGCTCGATTTATACACTTGGAACCGGTTTCCGACATGCGAGAAGTCGCGTGTTTATCGATCCGTATGCGGCTGTGCAGAATTACGAGCAGAATCTTGCAATCGATCCGACCGGCGCGAATGTGATGAAAGAGACTAGCTACCAGCAGCGCCAGAGTGTCATTGCAATGGTCGAAGGGGGCTTGTTCGGCGTTGGTTATGGAACCGGCAAACAGAAATATTTTCTGCCGGAAGCTTACAACGATTGTATCATCGCAATCATCGGTGAAGAATGGGGAGCACTGGGAATTGTGGTTGTGCTGACGCTGTTTGGCGTATTGGCGTGGCGCGGAATCCGTGTTACCGCATATGCGCCGGATCAATTTCAGTACCTATTGGCATTCGGAATAGTTATGAACTTCCTGACCTATTTCTTCATTCACTTTTTCGTAAATGTATCGGCGATGCCTTCGACCGGCGTGCCGTTACCGTTTATCAGTCACGGCGGAACCGCGATGGTATTCAATCTCGGACTGGCAGCAATTCTGTTGCGGATCAGTACCGAAGCCAAATGTCCATTATATCCGAAATAAGGAATAAACACTGTGAAGCATTTCTTTCATCGATTTCAACGTCTCCACTTCGTCGGCATAAACGGTACCGGGATGTGCGGTATTGCCGAATTGATGCTGCGACACGGCTTCACGGTGACCGGTAGCGATTTGGCGGACAACGATGTGGCAGCGCGATTGCGGATGCTGGGTGCGACTGTCACAGTTTCGCATCGTGCGGAAAATGTGGTCAATGCCGATTTGGTGATTTATTCCAGCGCCTGTCGTCCGGATAATGTCGAATTGGTGGAAGCTCGTCGATTGGATATTCCGGTAATTTCGCGCGCGGAAATGCTCGGCGAATTGATTCGCTTGCAGCAGGGAATCGCAGTAGCGGGAGTTCACGGAAAATCGACGACATCGAGTATGCTGGGAGCGGCATTGAATGCGGCAGGACTCGACCCTACGATTATTGTCGGCGGACGGTTGCAAAGTGCTGGCGGCAATTCGGTAGCGGGTGAATCGGAGTGGCTGGTCGCCGAAGCCGACGAATTCGATCGCTCATTCCTGCATCTAATGCCGATTCATGCGATCCTGACCAATCTCGAGCACGAACATATCGACACCTATCCGACCTATGCCGAAATGGAAGACGCATTCGTGCAATTTGCTAATCGCGTTCCATTCTACGGCTCTTTGATTATCTGCGGTGACGATGCCGGATTGATGGCGATCAAACCGCGGTTCAAACGCAAAGTGATCACCTATGGGTTGAATGAGACGAATCGGGTACGGGCTACCAACATTGATACTAGCTCCGGTGAGACGAGTGCCGATGTGTATGATGGTTCGGAATTATTGGGTCGCTTGCAGTTGCAGATTCCGGGAATTCACAATTTGCGAAACGCCTTGGCGGTCGTGGCAATGAGCCGGCAGATCGATGTTTCATTCGAGCAAATTGCGGACGCGCTTCACAACTTCAAAGGGGTCGGACGACGGTTTGAAGTAGTCGGCGAACGCGACAGTATCAAGTTTGTCGACGATTATGCGCACCATCCGACCGAAGTAGCAGCAACGTTGGCAGCAGCGCGCTCGATCCATCGCGGTCGCATTGTAGCGATTTTTCAACCCCATTTGTTCAGCCGGACAGCGCGATTTCACGAGCAATTTGGATTGGCACTGACCGTTGCCGATGTCGTGTGGGTTGCCGATGTTTACCCGTCGCGCGAACAACCGGTAGCGGGCATTACCGGGAAATTGGTTTCGGATGCATTGCGCCGAAACGGTCACGCCGGTGTATTCGATCTTCCTGCCGAGCATCGTGCCGATACGATTCGCGCCATGCTGAAACCGGGCGATCTGGTGATCACGCTGGGTGCCGGTGACATTACGAAAGTATCGCGGGAGTTGGTCGGAAAATGAAAAGCGATACGTCACTCACCCCGATTGCCAAATTGCGCGATGCTCTGTATGAGCATAACAGCGGGGTTGTACGCGAACAGGAGAGCCTTGCCAATCGCACGACATATCGAGTGGGTGGTCCGGCACAATTGCTCTATTCGCCGTATGTCGAAGACGATATCGTAGCTGCTGTGAAATACGCTACCGAATGGAAGATTTCTCATCGCGTGCTAGGTGGCGGCTCGAATTTACTAGTTAGCGATTCCGGTGTATCCGGATTGGTAATCGATTTGAAATCATACTTCCACACTATCGATGTATCCGGATTGACGGTTACTGCCGATGCGGGCTGTTCGCTGTTAAAGGTTGTCCGCATGGCTTGTTATCACGGACTAGCCGGAATGGAGAAATTGGCGGGGATCCCCGGCACACTGGGTGGCGGCATTCGAATGAATTGCGGTGCCTACGGAATGGAAATTTCCGATTGTATCGAGTGGGTTCGGTGTATCGATCGTAGTGGCAAGGTTGTTTCGCTGAAGAAAAATGAAATCCAATGGGGTTATCGGAAGGCATCCGAATTGCAGGATATGATTGTGATTGCCGCCGGTTTCCAGTTGCAGCGAGCAAATCGGGAAGAGCTATTTGCAATCATTCGCGATGTTTTGGAACAACGCCGATCGAAACAACCGTTGCACTATCCCTCGGCAGGATCAGTATTCAAGCGACCGCCTCATGAATATGCCGGTCGACTGATTGAAGTAGCCGGATTGAAAGGGGCGCGTGCAGGGGATGCCGAAGTCAGCACGCAGCATGCCGGATTCATCGTCAATCGCGGTAATGCGACTGCGACCGACATTTTTGGATTGATCAAATTTGTTCAGTCGGAAGTAATGAACAATAGCGGTATCCGCTTGGAATTGGAACAGTGTCTGTGGGGGTTTGAAGATGCCGAAGCATGAGTCGATGGTGGTGTTCCGCTCGCAAGTAGAAAAGCGCAAGAAATTCGCCTTCAAACGACTGATCGTGGTGGTTTCGGTTGTTCTCGGTATTGCGGGGTTATGGACGCTGTGGATTTATTCCGAACCGATGAATTTATTTACGCTGCAGCATATTCACGTGCTCGGGAATCATCGCGTCGATGCGGCGGATGTGCGCAAGACGATGGGATTGCGCAATGGGACGGGATTGTTTGTCGTCGATCTACGAAATCTCGAACGCAAAATCGAAAAAATGACTTGGGTTCGATCGGCGAAAGTCACACGGTCATTGCCGGATATGCTGAATGTGGAGATCGAGGAATTCAATCCCACAGCGGTATTGATGACAGATCGACCGTATTTGGTGAGTTCCGAAGGGCACCTATTGCCACCGGCACCATCGGGATACGTAGTTAATCTGCCGGTCATCACGAACTATGTCGGTACACTGCCGAAGTATGGACAGAAGGTACCGGACATGCAGTTTATACAAGCGGTCGCAGTATTGGCGGAGATGAAACAATACAAATTGTTTGCGCGAATCAGCGAGATCCGGTTTGTGAATCCCTATCAATACCGGTTGTTCATGGACGATGGTCGAATAGAATTGATGATTGGAAAGAAACATCGCGAGAGCATTTGCGCTGTCGACAATTTCCTGAAGCGAATTCCCGCGACGGTGAATTGGGCAGATGTCGCGTATATCGATGCCCGAACACCGGGTTTTGTCGCACTGAATAATCAACCGTTGCAATCGGTGTTGACGCAAGTGGAACAACAACCGTTGCCGGATCGGAAATCGAATCGGAAGACCTGATCGAATATTTATTTGAATTCGAATTGAACGAACTCAGTAACCAATTTCAAGAAGTATTTGCGGAATGAATCAAGAAGAAACAATTGCCACAGTCGCGATCGATATCGGAACACATCGGGTTCGAACCGCCGTTGTGGGGCGAAGCGAAGACGGAACCACTCGATTGCTGGCGTATGGCTGTGTCAATACCCGCGGGCTTGAAGCGGGACAGATCACCGATACCCAGCGTGCCTCGGAAGTGGTGGAAGCATCGCTCTATCAGGTCAAGCAGCAGTTGGGCGATGTCGGAATGATTCGCGTGGCGATCGTCGGTATCGGTGGAATGGATATGCAAGCGGCGCCGACCGATTCGCAATTGCAACGACAGAAAAAGTGGAGCAACAAATCGCTGGCAGTCACGTTCGACGATATTACGAAACTGCGCAATTCGCATCATCGCGTGTTCATTCCCAACGATTATCAACAATTGGAATTGGTTCCGACCGGATACTCGGTCGATTATGGCGAATTGACAATGAAGCCGGTAGGACTTCCGGCACAGCATATTCAGGCGTTTTATCTCTCGATTGCCAGTCACCGGACGACGATCGATACGATTTACGAATGCTGTAAGAAAGCGTCGGTAGCGATTAAAAGTCTGCTCTTTTCGCCGGTGACCAGCGATCGCATCGTACTCGATCCACAGGAGAAAAAAGACGGTGTGATCATCGTCGATATCGGGTTCGAGACGACGAATGTGCTGTATGCGAAAGATGGATTGTGGCAAATCGTATTTCCGATGCCGATCGGTTCGAATCACATCACGATGGATATCGCTACCGTATTCGAATTGCCGCTGGAAATGGCGAATCGATTGAAGAAAGAATACGGTTTGATCGCACCGAAAATGGGCGAAGATGAAGAAGGAAATCCCGTACCTCCGGAACCGATCGTCATGGCGGGTATCGATAAGGAAATCGATCCGGTGTTGTTGCAGGATGTGATCGCGGCGCGATCGGAAGAGATCATCGATCGCGCAGTATCGAGTTTATCGACGATCGTCAATCAACTTTTATTCGATCCGATGGTGTTGACTGGTGGCGGGGCAATGTTGCCCGGATTGCAGGATTTTGCAACCAACTACGCCAAGCGTCAGGTGCGGATCGGTTATCCAAACGGAATTTTCGATTTAGCTGGTGAGGCGGCATCACCGGCGGCAGTAAATGTTTTGGGCATGGCGCTCTACGGTTTTGAAATCACTTCGGTCGGCAAGCACGGATATCTGACCCGGCTGTACGACTGGGTAAACGGCGGTTGAAAGTTATTTTTTTTCGAGGAAAGAGGAGGAGTAGGAAATGGCAGGTTTACGTTTTTCTTTGGTCGATGCAATTACCCGCGGTGCGAAAATTAAAGTAGTCGGTATTGGCGGTGCGGGCGGAAACGCAATCAAACGGATGATGGAAGCAGGTGTCAGCGGCGTTGAATTCATCGCGATCAACACCGATATGCAGGCATTGGAGCGACTGGAAGGACAGAAGATCGTGCAGATCGGTTTGCAGACGACGCGCGGTCTCGGTGCCGGTGGCGATCCCGAAGTAGGACGGATGGCGGCGGAAGAGAATCGCGAGCAGATCGCGGAAGCGCTTTCGGGTGCGGATCTCGTCATTACCACGTTCGGCGGCGGCGGTGGTACCGGTTCCGGCAGCGGTCCGGTTTGTGTGTCGATTGCGCGTGAAATCGGTGCGTTGACGGTGGCGATCGTGACGCGTCCGTTCCAATTCGAACGGTCGCAACGCATGATGCGTGCCGAAGAGGGGATCCGGCAGTTGCGCACGGTGACCGATACGCTGATCGTGATTCCGAATCAGAAATTGATTGATACCGCACTCGATGTGAAATTGACCGATGCATTCTACCGCGCCGATTCAATTTTGATGCAGGCGACCAAGGGGATTAGTGAACTGTTGACGACGGCTGGCGAAATTAATCTCGATTTCAACGATCTCAATACCGTGATGAAGAACGGCGGCGACGCACTGCTTGGATTTGGCGCGGCACGCGGCGACGATCGGGCGATTCAGGCTGCGACCGAAGCCATTACCTCACCGTTCCTCGAAGATATCGATGTGGCGGGAGCGCGCTCGATTTTGGTGAATGTGTCGGCATCGCGCGACATCACGTTGCGTGAATTCGACAATGCGGTGAAGATCATTACCGATCGCACCGGCAACGAATCGAATGTGATTGCCGGTATCGCATATAACGACGATCTCAACGACGAGATCCGGATCACCTTGATTGCCACCGGTTTGCGGCAGGACGGCAAGGTGCAGCCGCGTCAGGAGACGTTTTCGCTGAACAACGGTTTCATGAATGGCAATGCGCTGGTTAACGGTAACGCGATTGTAACGCCGATTGCAGCCGCTCCGACTCCAGTAGTCGAACCAATTCGCACATTCCAACCAGTCGTACCGCAGATCAATCCGGCGGCGATCGAGCATGGCAGTAACGGTTCGAAGAATCTGGGCGTACCGGCGATTTGGCGGCGTTCGCGCAGTAACTAGTGCTTGGTACTTAGTAAAGAAAATGATGGATCGATTAGAAATCGATCGGATTACGATTAGGTTACCAATTCAACTTCGTAGAAAGGGTGTTTCCCCTCCTCGAAGCACCTGATAGAGAGAACGACAGGCAGACGTTTGGGTGCGTCTGCCTGTTTTTTTTATGCAATCGGGAAAATATCATTCGGAAAAAATAGCTTGACTGTGATCGGAACCCGAAGCATATTCTATCAAATTAGGCAAATTTGTTATCGACGATTCAGTTTGACAATGACGATCGTATCGTAGAGGAAAGCGTGCTCAAAGACCAACCGAAGCGCTGGTGTCCGGTTTGCGAACATCACTTCGAAGAATTTGCACCGTTCGGTGCACGCACCGATGCCTTGTGCCCGAATTGTCTCTCGCTTGAACGACACCGGCTTTTGTGGATTTACTTTCAGTGGTTGACCAAGCTATTCGATGGCAGTCCGCGAAAAATGCTTCATGTCGCTCCGGAAATCTGTTTTGAAAAACGATTGCGGGAACGTGTCGGTGCTGGTTATTTGACAGCCGATCTAGACGCGAAAAAGGCCGATGTGCAGATGGATATCATGTCGATTCAATTTCCGGACAATCAATTCGATGTGATTTATTGCAGTCATGTGCTGGAACATGTACCGGATGATCGACAGGCGATGCGCGAGTTTCACCGGGTTCTGAAACCGGATGGATGGGCGATTCTTCAGGTGCCGGTGTATGCCGAGCAAACGTTCGAAAATCCGGCACTGGTCACACCTGAAGAGCGCGAGCGCGAATTCGGTCAATTCGATCATGTGCGACGTTACGGTCCCGACTATGTCGATCGGTTACGCGAAACGGGATTTCAGGTAAAGGTAATTTTAGCAACTGATTTGTTTGAAGCGAGTATCCTGACACTTCTGGGGATTCGTACGAAAGAAGACATTTATTATTGCACAAGATGAACACCCTAGTCAGGATGATGATATCAGGCAGACGTTTGGGTGCGTCTGCCTGTTTTTTATGTATTTAATAATATTTGAAAATATTCTTGTAATACAATCAAAAAGTAACTAAATTATACGAAATGAAAATGCGTTAAGAAACTTATTGGAGAATAATATGAATATGTTTAATCTAAATCAATTACTGCGGTATGGTTTTGGTGGGATGTTTTATTTCGTCGCTTTATTTATATCATTTGATGTTGAGCCTGATTTATTCTTTACGAAAAGTCTCGATAATGTATTCATAGCTTCAGGTTTTCTATTTCTCATAATTGGAGTTGGAAGTTTGATCTATTCAATACATAGAGCAATAGGTACTTATATTACTCATAAATTTTGTCTTATATATTGTAATATAGATAGTTCGATGCACCAACAATCTATAGATAGCTGGGTTAATAAATTAAAAAAAAATAATATTCAAGTAAATATGATCGAGTGGGCAGACCAGTGTCATTTCCTATATTGTACGTCATGGGCAATTTTTGCTGCACTTTTACTCGGTTATTGTTCAAATTTTCATCAACGTCAATATAGTTTGCTTGTATTTTTTGTTGGTATATTTGTTTTAGTAATTGCCATTATTAATGACTGTCTTTATATTAATTGTGAAAAAATTGTATTTGAGCATGATGAAGACTTGCCCTATTTGAATCCCTAATCATGAATCGAAATTTTCGCATTCACTCATATATTTCTTCACTCAAGCGGGTAAATTTGTTGCTGTGGTTGCTGTTGCTCAATCTCGTGTGTGCGGAATCGGGGTATGCCCAACCCACGCCGGGGCTGCATCGGATTGGTGCAGTGGTGTTACCAAGATATTATTTCGACCGTAATGTTGCGGTAGAATCGGGTTACGCCTTTATCGCCGGGGTTGATAGCTGAATTTCTGTTGACGAAGTCATAATTATTTTCTGATCTTCGACGATAAAAAATCTCTTTCGGTTCCAAGCAGCATGATTCTACATCCGAATTATCCGAATCCGTTCAATTCATCTACTTCGATTTCGTATTCTCTGCCGACTGGCGGAGCGATCAATCTGACGGTGTTCGACCTGCAGGGTCGCGAGATCGGTACACTTTATCGTGGATACCGGCAGCCCGGAAGTTATCGATTGAATTTCGATGGTCGGTCGCTATCGTCGGGTACTTATTTGATTCAGCTCGCACAAGGAATTTCGATACAGACTCGAAAATTACGGTGTTGAAATAAATACTCGTTCATTTCGGAACTCGAAAAATTTCCCGTTAACAATGGTAATTCCGCAGGTCTGAACTTGTACTGACCACCTGCAGGATGGGGATTGGGTGGTGGGTTGTGGGTGATGGGAAAAGATACAAAAAGATTAAAAAAACGGGCGGATGCGGGGATCCACCCCTACTACTTTAGGATACAGGAATTTTTAAAAAAACACAAGTAGGTTGCCACATGCGCCATTCGGCGCATTCGCAACGACAGATCAGGATACAGGACACAAGAAACAAGATACAAGAGCGGGAGACCGCGGAGGGTCGCCCCTACTTCAGGATAAAAAGAATTTAATAAAAAAACAAAAGTAAACTGCCGCGCCCGTTCCCTTGCCCGAACTCCCCACACACTCGTATTATATAGTAGTTAATGAGTTATATCTCGAAAGTCTACCACTATGGCGAACGAAAAACTGACGACCAAAGCGCGGGAAGCGCTGGAAACTGCCATTGCACTTGCGAAAAAGCGGGGAACCCCCTCCGTCGATGGCGAAGAATTGCTCACGGCGCTATTCGCCGACGATCAGGGGATCGTCACTCAATTATTGTCGCAAATGGCGGTCGATCGGGTACTGCTGGCAAAGAAATTGAGCAGCGCGATCGACAAAAAGAGTATTGTCCAAGGGGAAAACGAAGTTCAGCTCGGACGCGATCTGGTTGATCTCCTGCCGAAATCGGGGGCGTGGGCAGCTAAACTGAGCGACGACTACGTTTCCACCGAACACTTGCTACTCGCATTGGCGGAAGCGAATGGCAATGCGTCGCGAATCCTACGCGAACTTGGAATCACTACTGATAAGATCCTCGAAGCGCTTTCTAAAGTAAGGGGTAGTGCCCGGGTGGTCGATGAAGAACCGGAAGCCAAGCTCAATGCGCTGAAGAAATATGGTCGCGACTTAACGGAACTGGCGGCAGCCGGTAAACTCGATCCAGTGATCGGACGCGACGAGGAGATCAGGCGCGTCCTGCAAGTATTGTCGAAGCGGATCAAAAACAATCCGCTGCTGATCGGTGAAGCAGGGGTCGGCAAGACTGCCATCGCCGAAGGAATCGCGCATCGGATCGTCACGGGCGATGTGCCGGAATCGCTGAAGAAACGAAAAATTATCAGCCTCGATATCGCTGCGCTGACTGCTGGTGCAAAATATCGCGGCGAATTCGAAGAGCGCCTGAAAGCGGTCATCAAGGAAGTGGTCAATTCCAAAGGTCACATCCTACTGTTCGTCGATGAAATTCACACGGTTGTGAGTGCCGGTAATGCCGAAGGGGCAGTGGGTGCCGCCGATATTTTGAAACCGCCACTCGCACGCGGTGATTTACGCTGCATTGGTGCAACGACCATCGACGAATACCGCAAGAACATTGAGAAAGATCCTGCACTCGCCCGCCGTTTTCAGACAGTATTGATCGAAGAGCCGGGCGTCGCTGAAACCGTCGCCATCTTGCGGGGACTGAAGGAGCGGTATGAAGTCCACCACGGTGTCACGATTCACGATGAAGCACTGGTAGCAGCCGCGAAGCTGTCGCACCGCTATTTACCGGATCGCCGTTTGCCGGACAAGGCAATCGATTTGGTGGATGAGGCGTGTGCCCGATTGCGCATCGAACTCGATAGCGTTCCCGAAGAAATCGATTCGGTACATCGGCAATTGCGACAACTGGAGATCGAGAAAGCTGCGATCGGGAAAGGTTCCGAAGCGACGCATCAGATGCATGAAATCGAGCGCGAGATCGCGAAACTACAGCAGGAAAATGCCGATCTGTCCGAGCGCTGGTCGCGCGAAAAAGAAGTCTTGTCCGCGATTAGCTCCGTTACCGAGCGGATCGAGAAATTGAAAATAGAGGAAGAGCAGACGACGCGAACCGGCAATTTAGATCGTGCGGCTGAACTGAAATACGGGCTGATTCCGAAAGCACAATCCGAACTAACCGAAGCGAAAGCACGGCTTGAAAGCAAAGGTCGGGAAGCACCATTACTGCCGGATGCAGTGGGTGAAGACGATATCGCTCAGGTAATTTCCCGGATGACTGGAATTCCGATATCGAAGATGCTGGAGACGGAAAAACACCGATTGTTGGAATTGGAACAACGCTTACACAACCGTGTAGTCGGTCAAGATAAAGCAATCCGTGCGGTGTCGAATGCGATCCGGCGCTCGCGGGCGGGATTGTCCGAGAAGAATCGCCCGATCGGCAGTTTCTTTTTCCTCGGTTCGACGGGTGTAGGAAAAACAGAATTAGCAAAGGCATTGGCGGAAGAGCTGTTTACCGACGAATCAGCAATGATCCGGATCGATTTGTCCGAATACACTGAGCAACACAGTGTCGCGCGGCTGATTGGCGCACCTCCCGGTTATGTTGGGTACGACGAGGGAGGACAACTGACGGAAGCGGTTCGACGACGACCGTATTCAGTCGTGTTGTTCGACGAAGCCGAGAAAGCCCACCCGCAAGTATTCAATCTATTGCTGCAAGTCTTGGATGATGGACGTTTGACGGACAATCAGGGTCATACGGCACATTTTGAAAATACCGTGATTATTTTCACATCGAATATCGGTAGCGATATCATCGGCGAGTACCTCCGGGAAAATCCCGAACGCGATCTGCCGAGTAGCATCGAACAGCAGGTAATTTCACAACTACGCCGTCTCCTCCGACCGGAGTTCCTAAATCGGTTGGATGAAATCGTCTTTTTCCACCCACTTTCGGCAAAACACCTCAGTGATATTCTAGAGTTACAACTGAATCACGTGCGGGAACGAATTGAGCCAATGGGACTTACGATGGAAGTAAGTGATACTGCGAAGCAATATCTAGTTCAGATCGGCACGACCACCGAATACGGCGCACGCCCGTTAAAACGGGCTATTCAGGATTCGTTGCTGGATCCATTGGCAGATATTTTGATTTCTGGAACACTTGCCCAAGCGGCTGGAGTGAAAGTAGATTTGTCCGCAGACGGAACTTCATTACATTTATTACCGTTATCAGAGGAGATTGAATCACCTCAGTAATGTTTAACTGGAGCTTTGAATAATATGGATGAGAATCAGTGGCAATTTGTTCTGGAATTTCCTTTAAACAGCGATCCGGATCAGTTTCACAATTATACTCAGATTATTACCGATATGTTGATTTCCCACCCAACTTACACCTGGATTGGAATGTATTGGGTTTATAATGGCGTTCTGTATCTAGGTGCCTGGAAAGGTCCTGCCGCTACCGACCACACAGCAATTCCGGTTGGTCAGGGGATTTGCGGATTGGCTGCTTACAATGGCGAAACGATTATTGTACCCGATGTCTCCCGCGATCCGCGCTATCTCCAATGCTTTCTGGATACGAAATCGGAAATCGTGGTTCCGATCTATCGGGGTGGCAATCCACAATTCGATGTGATCGGTGAAATCGATATCGATGGCGATCAACTGAACGCATTCAATGAAGAAGATCGCGTATTTCTCGAATATCTCGCTTGTGAGATTGGCAAACGGTGCCCGGCGAATTACGTTCCGCATCACTACTAGTCGGAATTTTGAATGCCTGAATTGCCTGAAGTCGAATCCATTCGCAGAAAATTGGAACCGTCTTTGATCAGCCGCACCATTGTATCGGTGCGGCTTTTGTTACCTCGTATCGTCGAAACGCCCACACCGAAAAAGTTCTCGACGATGCTGGTTAATCGAAAAATTGTGCGTTCGCACCGAATCGGTAAATATCTCTTCTACGAATTGGACAACGGTAAGTTTCTGCACTTTCATTTGCGCATGACCGGTCGACTTCTGATTGGAAACGAACAACCGAAATTTGCCCGGATCGAATTTCTCCTCGACGATGGCAAGCAGCTCTGGTTCGACGATACTCGTACTCTGGGGCGGGTTGCCTGTTACCCGGCGATTCCTGAAGCCGTTGCCAATTTAGTTGATGCTGTGAATGATCGTTACACTTTTTCCGATCTATTTACAAAATTTAAACAACGCTCGGTGGCATTGAAAGATGTTTTACTCGATCAGAAATTTCTTGCCGGTATTGGCAATATCTACGCTTGCGAGATCTGTTTTCGTGCCGGAATATCGCCCTATCGACCGGCGAATCGTGTCAAGAAAGGCGAAGCGGAGCGAATTAATCAAGCGATCCAAGATGTGATGGCGGAAGCAATTGCCGCCGAAGGGACGACATTCTCCGATTTTCGCGGTGCCGACGGGAAACCGGGGAATTACCAGCTCCAACTTGGAGTCTATGACCGCGCTGGAAAACCGTGCCGGAATTGCGGCTCACTCATAGAAAAACGAATGCACCACAATCGCGGTACTTACCACTGTCCAAAATGTCAGAAGTGAACTCCTTCCTGAAAATCATCGCTCCCGGATTAGATCGGTTCGAATCCCATTCCGAAATAATTGTCGGCTTCTCGCGTCGCGAAGATGGAGGGATGTCGATGAAACGTGGCGATCCGGCAGCGTGTCTGATTCTGCGCAAAAATCTCTTTTCGCAATTCGATTGGCAGCTCGACCGCACGGTCTGGGGCGATCTGGTGCATGGCGTGAAGGTCGAAGAAGTATTGGAAGATGATGCAGGTCGAGGTGCCTTCGAAAAGCACAATGCAATCGAGCAGACCGACGGAATGTGGACAAGTGCAGAGAATCTACTGCTTTGCACGACTCATGCCGACTGTCTACCGCTCTATTATTATGCACCCACGGTTCCGGCGGTAGGGGTTGCGCACTGTGGCTGGCGAGGCATTGTTGCCGGACTTCCCTCGAAAATGATTGAGCATGCTGTTAATCAATATCAAATTTCACCATCTGAAATAGAGGTGGGTATCGGTCCTGGCATTCGAGTAGATTGTTTTGAGATTGGTGAAGACATTCTCGAACAATTTCCTTCCGAATCGGTTGTACAGCGCGACGGGAGTTGGTATGCCGATTTGATTGCAACCGTTCGAAACCAGTTGTCGAGTGTAGGTGTACCCGATAAGAATATCGAAGATGCGGGTATTTGCTCGCGCTGCTCACCAATCCATTCTTCCTATCGCCGCGACCGCACAACCGTCGATCCCGCCGTGGCATTCATCGGTTTACGATCTCACTAATTTGAACCTAGTTTACTGATATTTTTAAAATTACGATACTATCGTTACAGAATTATGCATTATATTGATGAATCTTATAAATAGATTATTTATTCTTGAATAACTTATATAGATAGTATTATTTTACCGGAAATAACAACCAAGGTGAAATATGCTCGGACTTGCCTTTTCAGCCGCATTAAATGGCATCGACGCGATTCGCGTTCCGGTGGAAGTACATCTGGAAGCGGTGTTGCCGGCAGTGGTGATTGTCGGTTTACCCGATCAAGGGGTACGGGAAGCGAAAGAACGTGTTCCTGCTGCTATCAAAAATTCCGGTTTCATCTTCCCGTTGAAACGGTGCATTGTCAATCTTGCGCCTGCCGACCGACACAAAGAGGGGAGTGGATTCGATTTACCGATAGCACTGGCAGTATTGGCGGCAACGGGTCAGTTGCGGGGCGAAGCACTCAATGAATTTGTTACGGTGGGCGAGCTGTCGTTGGATGGGACCGTTCGACCGATACAAGGAGTGTTGTCGATCGCATTGATGGCACGACAGCAGGGGATGCGCGGTGTAATCGTACCAAGGGAGAATGCGCGTGAAGCCGCCATGATCGATGGTATCGAAGTCTATTCGGTCGATTCTTTGCAAACAGCGGCAGAGTTTATGAATGGGATGACTCAATTGATGCCGGTAGTAGTCGATAAGCGGACAGCATTTGCCGATTCGCGACATTACGATGTCGATCTGAGCGATGTAAAGGGTCAATTCACTGCCAAGCGGGCATTAGAGATCGCAGCGGCTGGTGGACACAATCTTCTTTTCATCGGTCCTCCCGGTTCCGGAAAAACGATGTTGGCGAAACGGTTGCCGACTATTCTACCGGAATGGAGTCTCGAAGAAGCGCTTGAAGCGACGCGAATTCACTCTGTTTCGGGACAGCTTCCGGTGGATGCCGGTATCCTGCCCGCGCGACCGTTTCGAAATCCCCACCACTCCATTAGCGATGCCGGTCTCGTTGGTGGTGGCGCTTATCCTCGACCGGGAGAAGTGTCGCTTGCTCATCACGGCGTGCTGTTTCTGGATGAGTTTCCGGAATTCTCTGCTGCCGTATTGGAATTACTCCGTCAACCGCTGGAAGACGGTAAAATTACAATTTCCCGCGCTCAAACTTCGCTGACATTTCCGTCACGATTCATGTTGGTTGCAGCGATGAATCCATGCCCGTGTGGATTTCTCGGTGATCATCGCAAGGAGTGCCGATGCAGTCCTGCCGAAGTGTTGCGCTACCGGAGGAAATTGTCGGGACCATTACTCGATCGAATTGACATGCAGATTGAAGTGCCGGGAGTAACCCCTCAGGAATTGGCACAATTGAAACCGGGTGAAGAATCGTCTGTCGTAAGAGTCAGAGTGCAATCGGCGAGAACCTTACAGTTGGAACGCTACGCGCACCGCAAAGGTGTCTACCGCAACTCCGATCTCGGCACACGCGATATTCAAAAATATTGCGAACCGGAACCAGCAGGAATGGAACTCCTTCGAGAAGCTTTTGCGCGACTGGGGTTATCGGCACGAACACACGATCGAATCTTGCGGGTCTCGCGCACGATTGCCGACCTATCCGGTGAGCCTACCATTACTGCGGTTCACATTGCCGAAGCAATCCAGTACCGGTGTCTTGACCGGTAGCGATGGAACGTCTTGTCTAATGGATCGGTATACTTATATTATAGAAGATAGAAATGAGTATACTGCATGGCTGATGTAAAAAAATTGATTGACTGCAGGATTGCCATCGCTGGAGTTACCGGAACAGTCGGTACGGCGATGCTCGCGCTGTTGGCGGAACATGGTCATCCGGTCGAAAAAATCGCCGGATTTGCCACGGCTCATTCTGCCGGAAAATCGTTACAGTATGGCGCTTCCTCGCTGATTGTCAAAGATGCGTCAGCACTTGATCGCTCATTCGATCTCTTATTTGGATTCTGTTCGAATGCCGTCACGAAGCAGTCGCACGACTTGTGGCATTCGCTCGGTGCGATTGTTATCGACAACTCGTCGGCATACCGGATGGACCCGGATGTACCGTTAATCGTGCCGGAAGTGAACCCCCATGCGACAAAGCAACATCGCGGATGGATTGCGAATCCCAACTGTTCAACGATTCAAATGGTGCGTGCATTGCGACCACTGTTAGCGATTGGGATTGAAGAGATTTCCGTGGCGACGTATCAATCGGTATCGGGGAGTGGGCGCGGCGGTTTGGCGGAGTGGGAAGCACAGCGTGCGGGATCGAATGAAGTGAAGGTTTTTCGCGAGCGGATCGATGCGAATGTCGTGCCATGGATCGCGAGTCCCGACGAAGAAGGGAATACTTTCGAAGAAACAAAGATGCGAAACGAGACGCGCAAAATATTCGAATTATTGTCTCTTCCCGTTCAAGCGACTTGCGTGCGGGTTCCCGTCGCAATCGGTCATGGGGAAGCGGTACATCTGAAGTTGCTGAAACCGCTAGATCGAAATGATTTGATCGAAATCTTGCGCAGTGAACCCGGTCTAGTTGTTCGTGATGAACTTGCCGGAGACCGGTTACCAACGCCGCTCGAAGCGGTCGGTTCCGACGACGTATTTGTCGGTCGAATTCGATCGGACCGGGAAGATCGCCGACGAGTGTCGCTCTGGGTCGTTGCAGATAACGTGCGCGTCGGTGCAGTAACGAACGCCTATCGGATTGCGCAATTACTTTTTTCCTAGACATGAAATTCGACTAAAATGAAAACGACGATCCCGCGATCGTCGTTTTTTTGGATTGGATAATAGCTCAGTTGGTGACAAACGCGGTCAGGACATAGACGGTCTGGGCATTGGTCACGATCGTCGGTTCGTTGCTGATGTAATCGTTGCGATCGTCGTAGTAGACCACATCAGGCGTCTGGAAGCGGGCAAACCGGTCGGGATCTTTTAATTCGATATTGTATTTCCGGATCAGACTTTTCGCGCAATACCCTTCCGATACAGCACCCGGTAGCGAACTCCCTTTGATCATCGCGATCTGATGGTGAAAATTGCGAACGTATTCGGTACCAACTGCTCCGATAAACGATACTCCATGGCTGTTGCAGCCCAGTAGAAAATCGCGTTGTTTCAGGATCAAATTGGTAAACTCAGTGTGTCCGCTACTTTCCTGATACAACAGTGCGATCGCTGCAACTGCAGTTTGTTGACCTAGCGAACCCCAGGGATACGACTCGAGTGGATAGCCAAAGGGATTCGAATTGGCAATTTCGTCAAATTTGGAAAGAACTAAATGTAGGCGCTGAAAAGCGGGAGGATGATACTGACCAATTCGGGCAAATGCCAGTCCCTCTAAATCTCCCCAAGATAACCACTGCATGATTTCCAGCGAATCGCACCAACCGATTGCCCGGGTAAGATATTTTTGTTCACCGGTCATTCGATACAATTCCGTTGCGCCCAGCGTAAGATTGTCGAGATACGATTTGTCGCAATACATCTGCTCTGCAACCGCACTATAATTGGGGATACCAGTATCGGCAAGATCGAATACTTCCCGAGCCTGTTGTAAACACCTCGCTGCATAGGCTGGATCACCTGCCTCGGCAAAAGTTTTAGCAGCTAACGCCATCGTCGCTGCGTAAATGCCGCACACTGCGCGTGAAGGTTCATCATAAGCCGGGCGATTGTTCTCCAATCGATCTTTTTCGGGTAGTCGCCAACCAACATCGTGATCGCGCGCATCGGAAACCTGAACGATCAATCGGTCGGGTTGGTAATGCAATTTGAGTAACCAATCGGTGCCCACTCTTGCTTCATTTAAAGCTTCTTGAGCTACGTTTCGCGACCCATTTTTCAAAAGTGCATGTTGTTGGTGATAACTAAGTAAAAGAAAATAACTGGCGTATGCGGTTGTAATAAGGTATTTGGTATAGTCACCAGCATCGTGCCACGAACCGACCAAATCAAGTTTGGATATAGTTGTCTGAGCACCAATCACCGAAGTTGCGTCTTTTAGGTGGCAGGGAGATCGGAATTCATTATTAATGTTTCCACACTCCTGCATCCGGAAAAATTTGAGTGTGGTTTCGACGACATCGCTATAAATCGCTTTCGCAATACGAAAAGGAGGAGAACTATTATCGTTAGCCGACACCGTATATCGACCGGGTTCCTGTAACGCGCTGAAATCCGCGACGAAGTGGTGTGGAAATGCCAAATACGGACCGCGATCATCGCTCAAACTACCGCTGTATGCTTCCGTTAAATTTTGATTCAGAACTTGAAAGCTCGCTCCGGAGATATCCTTGACCGACATTATGATTGCAGTTTTTGTCTCACCGGGGAGATACCCAACTTGATTAATCCGGATATAGGTTTCGCCCCCTTTTTGCGAGGGGTAAGCGATGAACGCAATCGCTACGAGTAGCAATACTGACGATACAATGAGAAATCGTTTGTGAAATATTCTCGGATCGGTGGGAGGCGGACGATTTACAACTGTCTGTTGAACAGGTTGTTGCGGGGTGTGAAAAGGATCGGGTGTATACGGGTACTCAGAACTCAAATTGAACCTGCAATTCGATAAGACCAAAATTGATCGATAACTAACAAACTCGACAATATACAGTAGATATAATTGTTAAATAAATACTCTCGAGGTGATATGATCCCGAGGATGTGACGACCACAACAAGTTGAAGTAGTGATTAATGAGTCACTTGGTGAATCGTATTTTGAAGCATCGTTACGAGTTCGTTCTTGCGACTCTGATTTTTCGATATTTCAATCTGATATTGTTGAATCAATCGTTTGTTGCTCGATACACCGCCAAGTTGTCGAAAGAGTTCCATCGGTTTAATCAGCACGGAAAAAGCGATTGCAAACATCGAAATAAATACTGCTGCACCTTTCACACCGCCTTCCATCGTAACAATCCCGACGTAATACCAGAGCACTAACGCTGCAGCAATATAAAACAGTTGGGTGAATACGAAGCGGAGTGAGTGTCCGGATTTCGGTTTCTCACGACGGATGTTCAATTCCAAGTCGTGGATTTGTTGATTGATTTCAGGAATTTCGGCAATAACCAAGCGACATGTTTCTAACAATGGTTGGTACTGGTTCTGAAACGACTGCAACTCACTGAACCATTGCAACTCGGAATTTGGTTCGTTCGTTTCGAAACTGAACAATTCCCGAGCTTGGGAAATAACGTGCTCGGGCATATGGATCGACAATCCGAGTTGATTCACTTGCAGCAGGATATCGATCTCTTCGTGGATCTGATCAATGCCTTCCGTTCGTAACGATGTTTGCATAATCCCGAGACGCTGATTGAGCGTTTCGCGATAAAATTGAAGAGCTCGAAGACCGATGATCGCTTTCTTAGTGGTAAGGGCGGCACGATACCATTGCAGCATATTCGAAATTGGCACGATATCGCTTGCAAGCGTTGAATCTTCGGCATTGTAAAAATTGGTTAGTGTTCCGACAAGACTTTCCAATTCGGTCAGAACCCGTGTAAAGCGATCGATGTAATCGGCAAACCAGTCCTGATGGATAAATATTTTTTGAAACAGCGGTTCGATCGAAAATGCCAGAATACACAGATAATATAGGTCATCGGAAAAACCATTTAAAGTCGCGGTGATTGCTAGTCGAGCATTTTCCAAATTAACGGGCGATTCGATTGCGAGTAAAATCCGAAGATTGTCAAACCATTGATTGATATTTTGAGGATCGTACTTCAGACCGATTGCGATGAATTGCGCGGCAGCCGAATAATCTTGTTGAATCAGACCGATCATCGTACCCAACGAAGTGACCGTCTTCATCAAATTCTCCGGCAATGCTTGAGCTTGGTGAAGCTCGAGGATATGATTGAGTTGCAGCGCAGCGGCATTCAAATCGGCTAATCCATCGCCGCGAATAAAGGCAACTTCTGCGGCAAATGCCGAAATGAACGGATTTTCCGGCATTGCCTTCAATCCGAGTTGAATCGCTTCCCACAATCCCGCCCAATCGCCCTGTTGTATCGCAGTGGCAGCAGAAGTTGCAAAGCGAATTCCCTCCTGACTCCAAGTCGGAATAGCTGCGGCTTGTTGGATCGATTCCGCAGTCATCGCGAACATCATTAGTTGCCGGAGCGTGACCCGATACCCGTAATCCAAGACATTCGCAGTATGATATAAAACCGTCTCGTCGGTAATAAAGTCCAGCGCATATTGTTGAATCGGAAGGTTCTGGTACTGTTCTTCCTTATCGCAAAACAGTTTCAGGCATTCTAATAATGAGGGTAAAACTAGTTCCGGGAGAATACCCGAGTTTTGACTATAGAGCGAGTGGAGATTGACTGGAAGACCGGATCTTTGCAGGTTTGCTAGATAGGGAGCCCATTCCTCGGCGGTTGGTATTCGAAAATAGAATATACAATTAGAGGTTGAAGACATAACGCCGAGGTGCCTTTCTCATTGCCAGCAAAAGTTGAGTTGTCGATCGATCTGGATACTAATATATGTCCATCATTCAATGAGACGTTTTAGTAGTGATTGAAAATAATAAAAAAAACACCCCTTAGATACAATTTAAAGTGATATGAATCACGTTTTTCCGAGATCGAGTAGGGTCTTGAATATCCCATTGGATCGTTAGAAGGGGAATTACCTCGTCGAGAACCACCCATTTTCCATTCAAAATGTGGAAATCTCCGAGAGAGTAACGGTCTCTATGTTAATATTAATTAAGATCTTAACTGAATGCTAAATTTTTAAAACGGCAACTAAACGCTTTCTATAACACCCTCTTCACCCTAATTAAAACGCTCACAGTGTACTATATACGTGCAAATGGCAACTCCACGGAGTCGTGTATGATCTACACTAGAATTAGTTCCGGTTTCGATTTCATAGATGCAGCATATGGCGGACTGTACTCAAATCGAACCTATCTGTTACGAGGACCCGCTCAGTCAGGTCGAACCACCTTCGCTCTACAGTATCTGCTTGCGGGATACGAATCGGGTGAAGCGGGTATATTGATCTCCAGCGAACGTCTCGACAATCTCATTATCAAGAGCGAGTCCATGGGATTCCCGCTTGAAACTGCACTAATGGAAAACAAGCTCATTTTGCTCGAGTATCCCTTCGAGATTTTGAGTGGCAATTTCCAGTTAGGCGGAGTTGTTCATTTCCTCGGCGAAATCGAGCAGTATGTAAAGAATAACGGTTGCACGCGACTGGTATTCGATACTTTCGTGCCGTTGTTGGCGCGAGTCAATGAGGCGCAGTTGTCCAATTACGTCTACTCGCTCACTGAATCGCTCGAACAATTGTACGTAACAACTCTTCTGATAACGGGGCATCCGAATAGTCCAACCGCGGCGCGTATCGTCGAATTGTTGGAAGATGCCGCAGTCGGAAGTTTTGTTCTGGACGTTCCGCTTCGAACTTCCCCCGACCAGAAGACTTTCTCGATCCACAAGATGATCAATCCGTTCTTTCCGCCGATCACCTACAATGTACAGATCGAATATGGTCGCGGTTTCATTTTGAACGTCTCGGCGCCGACGATGAGTAACGAGAGTAAGTATACTCTGACCCCGCAGCTACAAGATGTACCGATCAACTGTGCGATTCTCGACCGGAATGACGAGACCCGCGAGGAAATCGAAGACATCTTCAATCGCGACAGCCAGATCGAGCAATACAGTTCCGCCAAAGAATTGGTTTCGCATCTCGGTATTGGGGATTTCGATCTGATCGTAGTCAATGCTTCGACCATCGACAACTGGGCTGATGTGCTTCGACAAATCCGGGATCACAATAGTAAACAAGCAATTTTTGTGATCGCGACTGAATTTGCCGGTGGTATCAATTATCAGTCGGTGAAGCAGGCTGGTGCCGATGGCTTATTTGTTTACCCGGTCGTTAAGGCTGAAATCATCAAAGCATTCGAAAAGACGCTGGTAAAACACGAGACCCTCGATGCGATCGTAGCGAAACGCACTCCTGCAATGACCGTTCAGCAATTACCGAGTGGTGTGAATGAATTCGACGAACTCGGTAAAGGGATCGACAACACTATCGTTACCTATCCGGTTTTCAAAGAAATCATGAATATGCAGATCATTCGCGATTACCCGAATAAACGCAACTTCTCGCTAGTGTCATTTCGGTTGGTCAATACGACCACTTCAGTTCCCGGACAGCAATCCCCTCATGACGGTGTTCAAGCATTTCATCAAATAGCCGATACGATCCGGATTTCGATGCGCAATACGGGTGACCGACTTTGCCGGCACATGAACAAGATCCTGGTGATGTTGACTGAATGTGATCGAGAAGGTTCGGAACTCTTTATCCGTAGAGTAATCAATGAATTAAAGAGTGGAACGCACGGTCAACGCGTTCTTCTTGGCAAACAGTTGATGTTATTCACTTCGATTTCGGTTTTTCCGGACGATGCGATCAACGAGCAGGATCTGCTCTCGCAGGTTTCGGACAACAATCGAAATATGACTCTGTTAAACTAACGAGAGAATCATGCGAACGACACTCATTTCTCTCTTGACACTGCTGCTCTTCTCCGTAGCCTTGGCGGATACTCCCGAAGTATTGCTGACTCGTGCCAATCGGTTGCGCAACAGCGGTATTATGATGGAAGCTGCAACGGTATATGAACAATACTTGTTGCAAGTACCGAAAGACATCGATACCCGACTGCAACTGATCCAGATCTTACAAGAATTGAAGCAGAAAGATCGCGCCAATACTCACGTCAAGTATCTAGTGCAGCAGTTTCCCAAGGATCCGCGAATCGCCTCGATGGTGACATCCGAGACCGGCGTCCAACGGACAAAGAAGGTGAACCGGATCGAAGATTTCGAAGCCCGAATTCGCCAACCGAATGTACCGGCAGCTACGGTGTTGGATTTTGCCCGCTACTTAAGTGGTAATGGCATGTCGACCCGCGCGTCACAAGTGTACGAACAGTATTTGCAGATGAAGCCGGAAGACAACTCCGTTCGGTTGGAATATGCGAAAGTGTTGGGTTGGAGCCGAAACTATAAAGCCAGTGCCGATGAGTTGAATACGATTATCGCAAAAAATCCGACCAACATCGAAGCGCGAATGTTTCTCGCCGATATCACTTTCTGGCAGGGTGAAGAGGATGCCGCAGTAGAATTGTACCGAAAAGTACTCGCCATCGAACCGAAGAATACCAAAGCCAGTTCGAAAATCGCCAACATCCTGAATCAACCCGGATATAAAGAGAAACAGATCCTTACCGCGGTCAGGAAAGATCCTCAAGGTCCGGCGTTATCGCAACTAGCACAATATTATTTGAAAGTAAACCGGATTTACGAAGCCGATTCGCTGGTATCGCTCCGATTGCGTGTCGCGCCAAAAGATACTGCTGCTAAACGAATTAAAGAAGAGATTTCTGCCTTCAAACAGAAATTATTTACCGAGCAGACCGGTGATTATCGCAAACGGATCGCTTCCAATCCGACGGACTCTTCGGCAATTCGAAAATTGGCACAGGTTTACAGCACAATTCCGGATCACAAAGGCGCACTGGAACTGTACGACACTTATTTGAAATTGGTTCCTCAGGATAACTACATGCGACTGGATCGTGCGCGCGTCATGTATTGGATGGGTCGATCCAATGAAACGATCGAAGAATTGCGAATGGTCAATACTGCGCTGCCGGGAAATCGCGAAGCTAATCTTGCATTGGCAAATGCTTTGATGTACTCCAATTCGAATCTTCCCGAAGCGGAAACGTTGTTCCGTCTCGATTCGCTGACCCACCCCTCCGATTTAAGTACACTTTATGGTCTGGCGGAAGCGAAACGGCGACAGGGTAATTACGGCGAAGCAAAGAGTCTTTATTCTCATATCCTGGCAATCGATACCACCAATTCCGCAGCGAAACAGGGTATGACGATGCTCGACAAGGATCTTTCGCCACTGATTATGCATTTGGAGAAACAGGTTCTAGCCGATCCGGGATCGTATTCGATGCGCCGCCGCCTCGCCGGTTTATATGTCGATGCAAAACGCTACTACGAAGCGCGCCAACACATCAAAATCTTATTGGAACAGAATCCTGAAGACAATTACCTCAAATCATTAGCCGAAGATATCGATCGAAAGTTATTGGAAAACAATAATATCATGTTGTTCCAATCGAAGCAGCGTATTGCCGAATTTCCGGATAGTCTCGAATTGCGAATTGCTTATGCACAAGCACTTTCAGCCAACGGCAAACACAATGAGGCGGTTGCTCAGTATCGCTACGCGTCCGAACGCCGTCAATCCGACGATGAACTTCGGTTCCAATTTGCACTGGAACTAACTGCCGACAAGCAATTCGACGAAGCGCAACGCATTTACCAGCAGCTTGCCGATGGGGCACCGCGAAACTTTGATTACCGATTCCGGTTCGCACAGGCGCTTTCGTGGGCAGGCGACAACGATCATGCAGTACTTGAGTATGAACGAGCTTTGCGATTGAAACCGGAATCGACGGAAGCCCAGTTGGGAATCGCCAATGCCTACCTCTGGAAAGGTGATTCCTACAGTGCTTATGAAGCATACAACCGCGTTTTGGGACTTGATCCGAAGAGCACCGAAGCAAAACGTGCGCTACGCGACCTGAATGGACCATTCTTGCGCGGTGTAAAGATTGACAATCAATATCTCACCGACAATTCAGACTATACAATGCGCGAAGAAACCGGTTCGTTGTTGATGAACTTTACGCTTCCATTGAGATTGCGACTGGGCGGTGGCGATATCGAACTCTCGCAAAACGGGTATGGCGAAATCGGTTGGTTTGGACTGGCTGGGATTGAGTACACTTTCGACAAACACACTTACGGCAGCTTGGTGGCGAAGGGTTATCAATTTGCCAAGCGACGTACCCAAGCCATTCGTGCCGATCTGAATTACGAAATCACCGACGACATTACCGAATTATCTGGAATGAAGACACGATTGACCTACGCGAATTCGGAAGCGATTTTCGATATCGCTGCAACGAAGGAATTACAGACTTTTCTTCGACGTTTGCGATCGGAGCGTGTCGAGCTGTGGTTGTCCCACTCGCTTCAGCCACGCTGGTCGATCGAAGGGCAACTTGATTTTCTCTCCTTCAGCAATAATAAGAACCGGACTGAATTTTGGGGAGAAATCGGGTACGATATGTCGAAGTATTTCACCTGCGGCGGTCGGTATGAAGTCGTGACTGCTCAAAAAGTAGACAGCAGTTATTGGTCACCGGATCAATACACGACCATTGGTGCATGGGTGAAATTCAAGCGAACGAATCAGAAGTTTTCATATTACCTGAAGGGTGGCTTGGGACAAGTACAGAAGACAAACGATCAGATTCGAAATTTAGCCGGTTCTTTCGATTGGCACTTTTCGCGTCGCGTCTCGTTAGGTTTGTCCTACGCTTATCTTCGCACCGTTCGAACCGACGGCGAGTACTGGTATCAAGGCGTATTCGGTGCCGTAACGATTAATCTGTAACCATGGATGCGTTATGACGGAAGAACCAAAAGTAACTAGCGCTAAGCAGAATCAACATCATGAACCGCATCAGGTCGATGAGCATGCGCAACTCCATTCGGAGACGTTTTCTGCCGGCGAATCGTTGGTCAACACTTCCACCGGGGAATGGGGTTATTGGTTTGTCATTATCATTCTACTGGTGATTTTCGGAGCGATTACGATTTACACGTATATCACGTTGCTCCGAACGCACATTTCGCTTCCGACGATTATTGTCAACGTCTCGGTGATTTCGTTGCTGCTCTTCTTGTTCCTGTTGATCGGACGTTATCTGGTGTTGGTGTTGTTGTCCTATTTCCACTTGTCGCGGGAAAAAGCATCGGACTCGGCGGAATACGAAAAGTTGCGTGCGACCGTGTTAGTCCCGGCATACAACGAAGGTCCGGTGATTGAACAATCGATCCGATCACTCTTGACGATGAATTACCCGAACTACGAAATCGTTGTCATCGACGATGGGTCCAAGGACGACACCTTGGAAATCGCGAAAAAGATGGAAGGTGTTCATCAGGGTGTGTACGGTCCAATCATTGTCCGGGTACTAACTCAGCGCAATATGGGTAAATCGCACGCATTGAATCACGGCGCCAGCGTTGCAACCGGAGATGTGGTTGTCTGCATGGATGGTGACAGTAAGTTGGCGCGAAATACCCTGCGAGCGGCAATGCGTCACTTTTCCGATCCATCGATCGCCGGTGTGGCGGGGAACGTGAAAGTGATCAATCGAGTGAATATGATCACCCACTTGCAAGCACTCGAATATGTCGAAGGGTTGAATTTTGTGCGCCGCGCACAAGCTTACATTCAGGCAGTGAACATTATTCCCGGTCCGATCGGATTGTTTCGCAAGAGCGCGTTGATCGATGTCGGTGGCTGGGATGCCGATACTTTCGCCGAGGATTGCGACCTGACCTTGAAAATGATTTCGAAGCAGTATCGGATTGAGTACGAACCGGATGCGATCAGTTTCACCGAAGCGCCGGAGAAGTTACTGCAATTGTTGAAACAACGATATCGTTGGACGCGTGGCATTCTCCAATCGTTGCGTAAGCATCGCACCTTTCTCAACCCATTTCACACCGGATGGCGCGGAACTTTCACAATGTGGCAGATGATTTTCGAATCGGTACTTTGGCCGGGCATGAACGTATTAGCCAACGGAATGTTCTTAATCGTCGCAGTTTGGTTTGGCATGTCGCCATTGATCGTGTTGTGGTGGGTTCAACTTACCGTGCTCGATACCGTAGCGGCACTTTATTCGGTGCTGGTTGAGAAAGAAGAACTACGACTGGTTCCATTCGCAATTATCTACCGGTTCTATTTCATTCAGTTGATTGACTTTGCCAAACTTCTTGCGACCGTGGAAGAACTGCTCGGCATCAAGATGAATTGGGGTAAGGTCGAGCGGGTTGGTCGTCTGTAAATCGATCCGTTTGTAAGTGTTTTCGTCATCGGTTCATTGTAATTGTAGCATTGATCAGTACTATCCGGGTGACCGGGAGTTTTCAAAGAATTCGGATTCGTAACTGAACCGATATTCACCTTAATATTTCGTTTCGCATGTATGATCGCTTGCTCGTGAAGATTGTCCAGATTTTCGCGGCAGCTTGGAGGTCTGATGGAACTCATTCCATTGCTTTCGACCATTATCTTTTTAATCACCTTGATCACATTCATTATTGCGATTGCATCGTATGTGATCTTCCGGATCAAAGAACGTCGTAGTAGCAAAGCTGCACCGGCAACGCAACCAGCAACGCGACCAGTACCGATTTCTCCGCAGGGTACGCAGCAGCATCCGTCGTTGCATCCGACGCAGCATCCTCCGACGCCGACTCCGGCACCGGTTCCTGCTCCGGCACAGCATACGCCCGTTCCGCCACAACTGATTACTCAACCTCCGGTGTTGCAAATGGCACCACCGCCAGTTGTAGCCCCGGCACGGTCGGCGCAACCCATGTTGACGCTTCCGACGACATTGCCACCATTGCAGGCGCCAGTGGTCAGCGCTCCGCAACCGCAAATGTCGCGAGCACAACCACCGGAAGTCCGTGTTTCGCAACCGGAACCGGATCACGCTGGTTTGTCATCGGCACAGTCGGCATTTTTACGATCGTTCACCGATTCCGATAATGAACCGCATCCAGTTGCTCAGCAGGAACCGGCTGAACCAGCGCAAGATCCGCAGATGCAGGCGTTGTCGCCCCGACGGTTTACGATTCCGAATCAAAAACCAGCGGCTCAGATGATCAATCGTAGCGGTACCAATTCCAACAATAACAATATTAGCTGGAAGTAAGGAATGAAGCTCGTTGCTGAAATAACGGTTGTTCTGTTGTTTCTTTCCGTTCCATTGGGAGCTGGAGCGATGACGATCGCGTTGATCGAATCGCCCGCTCTTCCGGATTCGACGCTTTCCGTCAAACCGGGTCTACTGACAGTTCAGCAGGCGATGAAGGAGTACGGTTGGAGCAATCGCGACGTCGTTGTTACCGCAAATCTGAGCATGGCTTTGAAACAAGCTAAAGTGATTGTCGTTCCTTCAGATTTAATTCTTGACGACAATATCTCGAAAGAACTGGAACGATATCGACGGGAAGGGAATGGATTGGTTATTATCGGTAGCCCGAACCAATCGAAACTCAACTCAATCGGCGAATTCACCCGCAAGTTGCTTCATGGTAAATTCGAATTATCGCAGTACAACGAACGTGTCAAGGTCGCAATTCAATTTCGTTCTGGGTATCCCGGAACGGGCTTGTTACCGGCAGGTGCGTTGCTTTCATTCCAACCGACCGGCAATCTCTATTACTTCAGGACAGCCGATACATTGGAAACCATCGGATATTATCGCGGTGGTATCGATTCGTCAAACCGATTCGATCGGTTGCAATCGGACGAAGCAGGATTCGTTGCATTAGACGACCAAAAAAATGGTCGATTAGCTTGGATCGGTTGCAACCCCAGCGAACTGGACACCGATGCTGTCAATGTAGCGTACACGAAACTATTTTATCAGGATATCATTCACTGGTGTCGCGGTGAAATGCGCGCAACAATTCAACCTTGGCCAAGTCAATATAGTCATGCGGTCTCGATGGATGCATGGATCGGCGATTCGGTTGAAGCACTGCAACTTTTGCCCGAAATCGCACGAAAGTATTCCCATCCCTTTTCAATTTCGATATCTCCAGCGATTCTTCAATCATCCAATACTTTGTTAAAGACGCTAGCCGGAAAGCAAATCGATTTTATCGTGGCTAATTCCGATCGCTCTGTAAGATCCGATCCAACCCTTGGTGAACTGGCGATCGACGTGCAACGGGATCTCTCCACATTCCGGTCGCTGGGCTTCGATCCATGCGCGTATCGCGTTTCATCGCTTGATACCGTTTCAATCGAAGCATTGCGACTCAATCGGATGAAAGTATCGGTACTTGACTCTACAATCGTAGCGGCATACCCCGATATCATTACTCAGTACCGATTGAATAAACCGCCACTCGTCGTTATCGGAAAAACCAACCGGGATGATAACGATATCCTTGCAACGCAGTCGAGACAATCTTTAGCGGCACTGCCTCAACAATTTTTCTCCGATTATGAGAACATCCGAAAAATCGGTGGTTTGTTTCGAATCGTACTTCATCCCGGAACATTACTTTCACCCGAAATCGGCAGCGTGCTTTCGGTATTGGTCGATAAATTCGGACAATCCGATCGAATTTGGTTTGTAAATACAACGACATTGGCGGAATGGATTGACAATCGCAATCGCCTGCAGTTGCTCACTTCGATATCGGGCGATACGCTGCAATTATCGGTCACGAATTTGAGCGATCGGAATATTGCCGATGCTAGAATTGCAGTGTTACCGCCACGCGGCGTTTCGGCGGAATTGTTAAAAATCGTTTCACTAAATCGAAACTGCACCTACGAAGCAGATTTCAAAACGCTTTACCTCGATCTACCGGTGTTAAAGCCGAACGAGATCTTTTATGCCGATTTTATCCCGGGAACACCGAGATTTTTTCATATGTCGATCAAGACTCTGCCTTCTTTGTTTATTGTCGGTGGAGTGATAATTGCAATTTTTCTGGTAATTGTTGTCTACTATTTTCTATTTGCACGACGCGAGCGAATTTTTGCCGCATCTGAAAAAGTATCGCCAGAAGAACAAATTCTCGATTTCGGCATCTATGGGCAACCAGAACAGATGCGCAACTCAATTGAATTTATTGCCCCACAAGAGCCATCGCCGATGTCTACTCCGGTCCCGGAAGAACCTAAAATTATTACGAATCCGGTCGATGAGGATAGTTGGTCGATGCGCTCTTCGGTTAATCCCAAGAAATCGGGCGATAAACCGTTTTTGAATAACGATTGGAACTAATGGACGGTGTCAAAATGAGCGACACACAGAAAATCTCAAAGGTCGATAAAAAAGTCGAGGGCAATTTTCGGAGTCAAACCCGATTTTACGTCCTACGGGTCTGGATTCTACTGCTTGTCCTTGCATTTGTCGGGTGGTGGGGTTACGAACAGGTTATGACTCAGATGTATGGACGGTTCGAGATCCTTGGTATTAAAACCACCGATTCAATGGTTCCGGAGGGTTGGACTGGACAACCACAAGCGATCCTAGTGAATCCAAGTCGAACCGAGAAGTATCTGCGCTCGCTGCCAATCGATACCATTTGGCCGTATGGTCCTCGTCTAGATACTTGGCCATTGACCGATACTCTTTGGTATGCCGGACCGATTAATAAACGGTCGACTAGCGATTTTGAAACATGGAATCGATTTGGCGATAAGTCCAAGCAAGCCTTGATGATCGATTATTGGAAGGATTTGTTATATCAGAAGAACATCAAATACAAGATCATCGAAGAACCGGAATTAGTCTCGGAAAATCCGGGATACGATCTGATGATCCTTCCCGGTGCGTTGTTACTTTCTACCGTAGAACGCGACGCAATCAAAAAATTTGTGGGTCGAGGCGGAAAATTGATGATGTGCTGGTCGATCGGTTGCCGCGATGAAAACGCCGAATGGACTGGTTTCGACTTTCTTTCCCAAATTATTGGATCCGTTCCGGCGCGCGACGTGAAAGATACCACCGGTGGCACCAGTATGATTATCAAAGATGGATCGCCATTGACTTCGATGGTTGGACCCGGCACTCATCTCGAATTCTATACCTACAACGGTTTTGTCACGATGGATCCGGTCGAACCCCGAGCACGTTCGGCAGCAACTTGGTTTTCACCCTATTGGAATAAACAGTGGGACGATCATTCCAACAGTATGATTATTTATGGTAGTTATCTCGAAGGGAAATTCATCTGGTTTTCGTTTACTCCGGAAACGATTCAGGACCGCAAGGACAATACCGATGTGTTTAGTAAAATTGTTCAAAACGGTCTTTCGTGGCTGCACGGTCAACCGTTGGTCGATATCAGTGTTTGGCCGCGGGGATACCGAGCCGGAGGTACAATGATACTTGACGCACGAGGCGATGCGTTGGATCTGGCGAAAGCAGTCGAAGATGCCAGTAGTAACGGGGTCGGTTTGGACATGATGGTAAATACCGATTATGCACCACCGCGATCATCGGGTCAAACATTCTCGCACGATTTGATTCTGAGTTCGAATTCGCCGACGCAATTGTTCGGTCAGAAATTGGATGATCAATTTGCCTGGGTCGAGGCACAATCGAAACGGATCAAACAATTGACCGGCAAAGCGCCGATCGGTATTGCGCCTGCCGGATGGAAATATGACGATGTTACTTTGGCAGCGTCGGTAATGAACGATCTCCAATTCATTCTCGGCAATAAACTTCCCCGGTACTATGGACCCGTCAATAAGATGGTCAAAAAAGGCGGATGGTGGATTTTCGAAAAACGCGTTCAAATCTCCATGGTTCCGAAGGCGGCAATTTCGGCACGCGAATATTATGAGATAAAAGGAATCACCGTCGACGACGATCTCGCAAATGCGATGATCGGCGACATGAATCGCATCGCCGATGCGGGTGGTTTGTACCTAGGGATCGTAGATCCATCGTTACAAAGCGGTTATGGCATTGCGAAACTAGCCAGCAAGATGGATTCCGCCGGAGTGTGGCGGGCATCGGCGAGTCAAGTTATTCGCCGGATCAGTGCGTGGCAAGACTTGCGGGCATCGACTAAAATCATTACCGAAAGCCGTATTCGTTTGAACATTAGTAATGAAGGAAATCTATCGCTACGCGATGTTCCGGTAACTGTATATTTGACCGGTTTATTCGAAACAGTCAAAGTGAGTTCGGAAATGGTCGGGAATGTTCTAGTATCTCAAAACTGGAGTCGCGATGCCGGAGAGATGACCTTCTCTCTAGCAGAAATCAAGCCGAAAGAAAATATCACGTTGTTCATCGATGTTACCGGGTCGAAACCGACCAACAGTCAAGTTGCGGGACCAACTGGCGAAAAAGCGCCCGAGCAAAAAAATAATAAAGTAACAACCGGTAAATAATCGAAAGAGAGCGAGTTGGATTATGAGTAACGTCGCGTCGCACAATCGATTGACAATTGTCATCTTAATTTGTGCCATCGTTGCAATGTTATTAGGATCGTGCACTACCGAGAGTACCAATCCCGGCGATAAAATAGCACCACCCCAGATCTTTTCGATTCAGTACTGGCCGTATCCGGTCAATGAAGGCGATACCGTGACGTTTCAATGCAACGCAAACAGCGAAAGTCACGAAACGATTGCCTACAAATGGAGTTGTCCGAGCGGTGGTCTATTGGATACCGTGGGTTATAAAGTACGGTGGTTGGCACAACTCTCGCGCGATCAAAAGTACATGATTTACGTAACTGTATCGGATCGATGGCATTCCTCTTCCGATTCCGATTCGGTTGCCGTGAATCCTCACGGGACTCCCAAAATCACTTCGGTGACACATTCACCTTCAGGTGTTGCGATTGGCGATACTGTCACTGTTACCTGCGTTGCCAGCGATACATCGGGTTTGACGCTACGCTACTATTGGACCTGTTCGTCGACCGGTTTGATCAGCGACACCGGCGCTTCGATAAGATGGAAAGCTCCCTCTAGTGCACTTAATCGCTATACGAAATTCGTCGTTATTGCCAGTAATGGATTCCGATCCGATACGCGAACCGATTCGGTGTTAGTTCGACCACGAGGGGCGATACCACCTTCGATCGATTCGATGCGAACCGATGTGCCGATTGCCGAAGTATCTGGTACTGTAGGGGTCAATGTGTATGTTCGCGACACCGATACTCCTGTTTCGAATCTTTCCTATTCCTGGTCGGTGTCGGGTGGTACTGTCGGAACAGTGGGATCGACGGTCAACGGTCAGCGGATGATCTGGAATCTTCCCACAGTAGCTGGAACATATATTTGTCGAATTGCCGTATCCGATTCCGCCAACAGCAGCTCGCCGGTTCGCGACAGTGTGTATATGAGTGTTGTACCGACAGGTTCGGTCAATCGAAAACCGGTTATCATCCGGTTATTCGCCACTCCACAATCGATTTACATTCTCGATACGACGGTGGTCGAGTGCTATGCGATCGATCCCAACCGCGATTCCATTCGCTATACTTGGGACACCGACATGCGCGGTATTCAGCAAACCATGAGTGTTCCTTATCTCATGCGCTGGATAGCACCCGGTGCTGCCGGCGATTATGTAATACGCTGTACCGCCTCCGATGGACTGCTGGACACGACTGCTCAGATCTATGTAACGGTGCAGGCGCGTCAGAATATCGTCTATTATGCTAACTTCAGTTCCGACGAAGTGCGCAATCAATGGATCTATGCCGGTATGATGAGCGGATTGGGTGGCAATTCCGGACCGCAATCGATTGTCTGGGATCAGACCCGGCAGGCGATGGCAGTCACCGGTCGAAGTAATTGGGGTTGTTTCGCGTTCAAGAAAGTCAGCACGACGCTAAACGATGCTACCATCTCGGCAGATGTGATGGTAACGAATGTAGAGTTCAATTATGTCGGTTTGTTACCGATCTTTGTCGACGAACGCCACTGGGTTTACTTCGGATTCGATTGGGTTCGAGGTAGTGTCTTCGTGGTGTCGGATATCGGTAGACAAGACGGGTCACTCGATTGGATGGGAGTAGGACCATACTATCCTCCGACTGGTACGACATTTTCGCTTAATACATATTACAACTTGAAAGTTGTCAAAACCGGATCGCAGATTACCTGTTATCTCAACAATCAACAGATGTTTTTGGTCAATGTGCAAAACGGAATCTCGACCAATGCCAGTTTTGGTGTGGCAGTAAATGGCACGATGAATACCGGTGCCGCGTTTTTCGACAATTTCGTAGTAACGAATCCGTGACCCAATGAACTACGCCACGACATTACGTTCAGTTCGGAACAGCGTTACAAATCGCATTTCCGGCTTGTTCATCCGGCAGCTAACCCTGATCGCAATGCTGCTCTGGGTGATACCGGTTGTGGTCTGGTCGGCAACACCGGTTCCGAAACAGGTTGATCGTGCGCATTTTTTTCAAAACCGCGGCTTGATCTTAGGTGCGATCTCCGAATATCAATCCTACCTGAAAATAAAGCCGGACGATATCGATGCGCGGTTCGAATTGGTAGCATTATTAGAAAAACTCGAACACACTTCTGCGCTTGACACGAATTTAATTTATCTTAGAAGCAATGTATCGAAAGATCCGCGATTGACTTCTTACAAATCGCGAATACCCGTCCTGACAAAGCGGAAGCCGGTGTCGCTACTTGAAACGGCAAGGGCATTCGAAGCCAACGGCGAAATTGATCGTAGTGTCGATGCCTATCGGATATACTTACAGCAACACCCAGCCGATTTGAAAATTCGTATGGAATTGGCGCGGATGCTCGGTTGGAATCGTAGATTTGACGCAGCTACCAGCGAATTAAGTACTCTTCTGGCGAAAGCACCGGGATATACCGATGCACTTCTGCTAAAAGGCGATCACGAATTATGGCAGGGTCATTTTATCGATGCGATCGAGTCGTATCGTGCAGTTTATTCGAAATCGCCAAACAGTGTTGATGCGACGCGTCGGATTGCCGAAGCCGAAACAGCTCGGGATTATTTCGAAACGGCACTTCTTCGATATCTGCCACAAGATCGGACATCGGCAACTCGCTCGGCACTTGCACGACTATACCTTGATTTAAACCGGATTCAGGCTGCCGATTCGCTTAACCAAATATCACTTGCAACCGATCAAATGGATTCTTCTGCCCTTCATGTCGCCGAAGAGATTCTTGCTACCCGCGATGATTCCGATCGCAATCGGATGCGTGTGAATTTGTCGATACTACAATCAAATCCGACCGATACTACCGTGTTACTTGAGACGATTCGTTTTTACAACTCAATCAAAGATTTTCGTCAGACGAAGACGATCTGTAGCGCATATTTAGCTTTGCGACCGGATGATTACATAATTCGCTTGGAACGGGCAAAAGCCAGTCGCGAAGTCGGCAACTTTGCCGATGCTTTGGCAGATTATCGTGAAGTAAAAGCGGAACATCCCGAACTGCGCGAAGCTTCGATCGGAATTGCGCAAACCACGATTGCATCGGGTCGCGATCTGGAGAGTGCTGAATTGCTGCTGCGAGCCGACCTCGTGGATAATCCGCGAGATCGTCAGACGATCCTGTTACTCGGCGATTTACTGTTGAAAATGAATCGAGTCGATGAAGCCAGAGCACAATATCGCAATGTACTCGATAAGACTAGGGGCGATCCGATTTCTACTTTCGATCCGATTGCAAATTCGGCAACGATCCGGTTGTTCGATTTACATCGACAGACACAGAGTGAATTTGTTCCGGCAATTCTATCGATCGATTCTTCACTTTCCGTTGTATCCACACTGAATTATGGACAATCGAATCCACCGCGTATTCAGAATCCAACGTTGAATGTACCGGTAGCGATTCCGCAACCAAGCCCCACTCCCACGATGGATTCGAAACCAGCAGAACCTTACGATTCATTGTCTTTCGAAGTCGAGCGATTGGAACATTCCTTGAGCGATAATCCCGGCGATATTCAATTGCGACACAAATTTGCATCGATGCTGGTATCGTTTGGAAAAGATTCACTGGGTCTGATTCAGTATTATTTGCTGTCGCGAATTGTACCCGATAGCGAAGCGATTGTGTGCGAATATGCCGAACTGTTAAAACGGATGAATCGTCAGAAAGATGCTGTCGAGATATATCGATTATTAGCGACGAAGTATCCATCGAAGTTGAAGTACCGGGTTGGTTATGCTGAAATGTTGTATAAATCCGGTCGCGAGACTACCGCTAAATTCGAATTTTCCGATATTCTGGCAAACGATAGCTCTTCAGTTCCTTGTCTTGTCGGACTAGGAAATATCGAACGGAAAAAAGGGAATTATTCCACCGCATTGTACTGTTATCGTCAAGCATTGCATTTCGATCCGAACAATCGCGAAGCGATGGATGCAATCGGTTTAATGTCAAAGCCGCGCAAGACTTACTTTTTAGGCACCTTCGAGCAGTATCGCGATAATTCCGATTTGTGGATCCGGGATATCGGCGGTACGATTGGTAGTATCATCTTAATCGATCATGAACTACAGTTTGGCGGTGGTTCATTGGGACTTGAGCAGCACGAAAATTCCGAGACTGGTAATTACGGATTACTACGGTATCACTATCAGATCGATCCAATGAATGAAGTATCGGTCGAGGGAAGATATATCCAGTGGGCAAAGAAAAAAACCGGTGCAGGATCGATCACGTACTCAGGAACATATGCTACGCCTGATTCAATACATCTGGCAACTTGGTCGGTTTCGGTTGGTGGTCGGGATGCGATTTTCGATGTCGCATCGAGCGATAGTCTGAAAGTATTGACCGGTCAATTACAATCGAGAACGGGTCGAATCCAAGGTCATTACGATTACCAGCATGTTGGTTTTGTCGATGTCGATGCTTCGGTGATTTCCGTCAGCGATACGACTGTTGTGTATCGTGCCGTATTGGAACCGTCGATCGAAGCCAAACCTAAATTGTATTTAGGACTGCGCGGAGAAATCAATCACGCCACGAAACGACGAATGGAGTATTGGACACCGGATCACTGGTATGCGGTAGGTGCCTGGTTTATGTATAAGCGCGATAATGCGCGGATCGCATACTCATTGCGAGCCGACGTCGGCACCGTTTCGCATTCGGCAACTGGTTATGGTTTAGGTCAGTGCAAGCTTCAGTATCACCTCAGCAATGTTGTCGATCTGAGTGGTTCCTACGAAGTATTCCGGATTCAACGCGAACAAACACGTTTTGAAGGCGAGCGTGTAACGGGTTCAATAGCGATTCGATTTTGAGGATAAATGCAGTGCGTTCTATAGTTAAATATGCATTTTGGATAACCATTCTGATAGCGACCGTGCTGTTCGTGACGGAGGCGAGTGCCGTTCGGGTTTTGCTGGTTAAACCTTCTGCAACCGCACAATCGTTCGAACAGAAAGATCCTGAACGCAATTATTTATCGCAATATTTTGCAGCTCGAAATTTACTTGGGCTGGACTCGAACTATGTTGTAACCGAAACGATCGATGTCGCTCTGCCGCAGGATTTATCCAAATTCGATTTGATTATCCTTCCTGGTGTGTTGGCGTTGGATAATGCGCTTTGGTTGCGTTTGAAAGGGTATCTCCATACCGGTGGCGGCGTTTTTGCCAGTTCCGAATTTGGCGCATTCAATGGCAGTGGCGAATGGATTGGCTACGCGAATTTGCGCGATGTATTCGGAGTGGATCCGACTGAATGGATCGATTCCACCAATGCGACCAATGCGATCCAATTTTCCGGCAATGTCACGGCATTGAAGGAAGTATCACCGGCGCAAACAATTTTGGTACATTCATCTCATCAGAAACTGACCATACCGAAATCCGATAATCTCCTCCCATTGGGATACTGGTTAAATGATCGTAATTCGTCTTCCTATCTTACCGGAGTGCATCGAATCGCTGTAGCTGCTAGAGTTTATCCAACTGGCGGTCGATTTGTCTGGTGTGCTGCCGATCTAGCCGATCTGGGATATGCCCGCAATGGTAAGAATAACGTTGCAACATCGATGAACGCTATTTGGAAATGGATTGCGGGAGAACCGTCGCTTTCGATCGATCCATGGCAATCGCGAAAACAGGCTGTGGTTATTCTAAATTGCGATGTCGAGAGTAATCTCAACCAGTTGAAACAACTCAATCGAGTACTTTCACGGTATCCCGGTAAAATAACCTACAATGTATGTACTTCGGCGCTGTTATCCGATCCCGATATCTTAAAAGTTCTCGCAAAGAATAGCGACTTCTCACTGATAGCCAATCACCCCGGATTGTTGTGGGGACAACCCGCAGAAGTTCAAACTCAGCGAGTTGGATTGGGTCTCGATTTTATGATGCAATTTGTCAAACGACCGACTGGACTTCATCCTCCTAGATCGGCATTCGACAACAATACTTTAATAGCAATGCGGAAAAACCAGATCGAGTATTATTTTTCCGAATCGCGCGAACCGTTTCGTTATCCCGAATGGATCCCGGATGAAACCCGTGAGAACCGATGGAAAGGGTTTGTTGTCTTTTCCAATTCCGACCTCGATGACAGCTTGTGGATTGCCTACGGAAACACATATAATCTCGATTCTTTGAGCACATTATTTGAACGCGAATTGAATTACAATCTAGATATCGGCGGATTATACCAATTCCGAATCCACAGCGACAATCTCAACAATCGGATATTGACTGCGGGTTTCGAGAAATTTCTCGATCGATTGAAGTTTACTGAAAATTATTGGATTACGACTGAGCGACAAGTTGCCCAATGGATACGCGCTCGGGCAAAAGTTAAAGTCGAACTGATCGCCGAGAAGAAACGGCACTATATCAAAATTACCAATACCGGTTCCGACAACGTCGACGGTATGACTCTAACTTTCATTCCTCCAAAAAGTGTCTCAGCTAATTTATTGATTCCCTTTGGTAGCTATCTTCGCAATCACTCAACGATATCGGGAAATGTCGTATCGATACGATTACCGCAATTGCAAGCGAATGCATCGGTGAAATTCGCACTCGGTTATTGATGCTTCAATAAATATTATTCATTCCATTTCTGCTTTATTTAAATACCCGCAATCCGTCTTCTCCTGAAAGATTGATATCGTGGCTCCAGAAAAGAACTCGTTTTGATTCGATGTTCGACTTCGCCGAACTTGTACAGACAGGAGTGTCTGTACCTACAACATTATTGTGCGCGATAGGAGTGTCTGGACTTACGATCTTATCCGATGAGCATGAGAGTCCCCTCTTATTATCGATAACAACTTGCTATTGTGAACCACTATACTATGCAACTCTGCAAGTGGCATTTGGCGCGAGTTTGCGAAATAATTCACGCCAACCATCTACCTAAATCCTTCGTACAACGAATTACATATTTCAAATACCGATCTGTCGGGGGGCATATAGAGATCGTGGATATCTTCACGATTTACTAATAAGAGAAGCAGTTGCCAATCTGATCGTATTTCGAATTCCAGTTCAATTTACGTGTTTCATGCAGTGGTAGGGGATCTTCTATGCGTACGCTATTGTTTTCAATTTCGATTCTAATTTCATCGTTAGTCTGGGCTCATGGTACTTATACCGGTTATTCCGGTGCTCCGGGTACGAGAGGTACTTGTGCTAGTTCGTGTCATGGTTCTTCGGGTGGTTCGATTACGATCACGGGTTTTCCTGCAACTTACACACCCGGTCAAGTATATTTATTGACAGTAAAGCATGCTTCGGGTAGTGTCATCCGTAATTTCAATGCATCCGTTCGCGTTGGAACCGGATCGACGATTGCCGGTACACTCGCAGCCGCATTAAATACGTCCATTTATAATGCGACAGGTGAAACCAGCGGTGTGCATTTTACTTCGGTGACACACGATTCCGGTCAATTTAATTGGACTGCTCCCGCAGCAGGAACTGGAGCCGTGAGAATTTATTTAGGTGGATTGCAAGGATCTAGTGCCAATGGTACCAATTCCACATTCACCGCAGTGAGCAATGAAGCTGCAGGATCGGCACCGACTGCCGCGAGCAATCCCAGTCCAGTGAATAGTGCAACCGGTGTGATTCCGGGAACGATTACACTCCATTGGTCGCGAGGTACCGGTGCTACATCGCAGGAATTTTTCTTCGGCACGACTACCCCACCGCCATCATTGGGAACTCGCACCGATACATCGAATGCGGTACAGGTTGTCCATAGCACTACTTATTACTGGCGCGTGAATGAAACGAACGGTACCGGAACTACGACGGGTCCGATCTGGTCGTTTACGACTTATACTCCGCCGCTTCCGACGAATCCATTACCTATTACCGGCGATTCTACGATTCAATCGACCCCGGTGCAGTTGTCATGGCAACTTACTGGATCGCAAACGCCAGTCAGTATTTGGATCAATTCCGGTCGAACGAATCCTCCTCCATTTGTAACTTCGATTTCGGGAACGTCAACTAGTTTTTCCGATACGTTGCGTGATGGCGATGGTGTTTACTATTGGCAAGTCAATCAGGTATTTGGGTGGGGTACGGTGAATGGTCCGGTATGGAGTTTCACCAAAACCACCGTCAATGGTGTAACTGATATTTCGCGAGCATTACCAATAAGCACAAATATTGCCTCTGCGTATCCAAACCCGTTCAATCCAACGACAACCATTCGGTACTCGATTGCTCATCCTAGTAATGTGACCCTGCAGGTCTTCGATCTTACAGGAAAAGTCGTCGCGACACTCGCCAACGGTCGTCAGAGCACTGGATCGTATGAAGTGATGTGGGATGCCAGCAAACTTAATTCCGGTATCTATTTCTATCGGTTGACTGCCGATAACCAGTCTTTCACCGGTCGAATGCTACTCATTAAGTGATCAATTGTTCGAATATCTGCCGGAAACTTCTCTTGAAGTTTCCGGTTTTTTTTTGTACATATAACGCACTGTTTTACAGCAATCGTATTCAAACCCAACTTATTGTAAATACTTATTCAATTATTTTGGAAATTGTGACTCGGGTCGTAATGCAATTCTCCACGAGAAATCTTTCACAGTCGAAGAGGATTGTTCGTACTCTTAATTAATGCGGGGGGGGGGCAGCGTTTTGTCTATCAGGATAACCTGAATGATAATCGCTATCACCATTAACAAATCATAAAGGATATCACAATGCGGAAATTGCTAAGCTTTCTTTTCATCCTTCTTTTATCAGTTCAAGTCATGGCTACTACTTCGCGTACCGGCTATTCTGGTGCTCCGGGTTCTCGCGGTACTTGCGCCAGTAGCTGTCATGGCGTCAGCGGGGGTACGTTAGTATTGGTCGGTTTTCCGACGACTTATGTTCCCGGTCAGGTATATCAGTTGACGCTGTGACATAGTTCCGGATCCACCATCCGCAATTTCAACGCTTCGGTTCGCATCGGTACCGGCAGTAGTTATGCGGGTTCATTTACCGCCGGAACCGGTACTGCAACCTATAATGCAACTGGTGAAACCGGTGGTATTCACATGACGACATATAATCTGGATTCAGTTCGATTCAGTTGGACAGCACCAACTGCCGGAACCGGAACGATTAGAATGTATCTGGCAGGGTATCAAGGTTCGTCGCAGAGCAGTGGTCAGAACTATTCCACAGTGATTGTGAGTAATGAGCAATCAACTCCGTTACCGACTGCCGCAACCAATCCTTCTCCAGCAAACAGTGCTACAGGAGTCACTCCCGGTGTCAATACGTTGACTTGGACTGCCGGAACCGGTGCTACATCGCGCGATGTATTTTTCGGAACAACTAATCCTCCGGCATCGATTGGAAATCGGACGACAACTTCTTACACAACCTCGGCTTTAACGCAGGGAACGACTTACTATTGGCGGATCGATGAGCGGAACGCAACCGGTGCCACGACCGGTACAGTGTGGTCATTCACGACGCTGACTGCAGCATTGCCGAGCACTCCCGCTCCGCGCGATGGCGACACTGTTCAGACTGCATCTGTTCTGCTTGAGTGGCAATATCCGTCGACTCCCGCTCCGATGGGTTTCAATGTGTATGCCGGTAATCAGAATCCACCACCGATGCTTTCTACTGCTAGTGGAACAGCCCGTAGTCTCTTGGACTCGCTTCGAAATGGTGACGGTACATATTACTGGCGAGTCGATCCGGTATTTTCGTGGGGAACCGTTACCGGACCGATTTGGAGCTTCACCAAGACCACGGTGAATGGCGTGACTGAAATTTCACCCGCACTTCCAGTCGAAATGGATTTAGCGAAGGCATATCCCAACCCCTTCAATCCGACAACGACGATTCGTTACTCGATCGCACATCCAAGTAATGTCACATTGCAGGTGTTCGATCTTACCGGAAATATCGTAGCGACATTAGCAAACGGACGTCAGAGTGCAGGTTCATACTCAGTGACTTGGGATGCCAGCAATCATACTTCCGGTATCTATTTTTATCGCTTAACTGCCGACAACCGATCTTTGACTGGACGCATGTTACTGATCAAGTAGAACTCTAAAATGGAAAATCCCCCATCTTGCTGGATGGGGGATTTTTTTTATAGCAGCTTAAGGTTTAATAAATACTCGAACTGAATCGCAGCCGAATGCTGTTACCACTCCCAACCCACCTACCACATTCATTTCGGTCTTATCGGCTTGATCTAGATTACGGTTTAGTGTCCAAAGATAGCGTTTGAACGCTTGATCGATATTGTAAACTAAAACGGTATGCCAACCGGTATAGTTAAAAAAGAACCACGGTACAAACGCGTCAGAAGCATCTTGTGTCCAATACGACGTTCGATCAGGATCTTCTCCGTGACCCATTCCCGATTCCGTTCGCAGCTTCGGTGCAGTCGTATCGTGGCATACCGCCACTAACCAATATTGTTGAGCGAGCGCATCCGGTTGCCATTTCAATTTCATACGTGCGCCATAGCCGTGACCGAATGAGATCGTATCTCCGGAGCGAACAGTAGTTGAATCGCTGATCATTCGGAATGGAGAGGGTGATCGGGTTTCACCGTAGGCAGCTCTGCCATCGGGTAAAGTGGCAACGAGTCGATAACTTGTGGTTGAGTGCACGATCTGTGTCCGGGAATAATATCGACTGTATCGAAGAGTATCACGCACTGTATCGCCGTGGATGATGGTGTATGTCGGTCTGCTTTCGAAGCGATATTGCAACGTGTCGGGAACATTGTCGATATAAGCAATCACCCGCGCATCCGGAATCGCAGTTACTAACGGATCGTAAACATCCATCACAGATTGCGACCACGATAAATTCGCGGCTACGGTATCGCCGATCGACAGATAGGCATCGAGTACGATTCGCGGATCGAATTGCTCGGGATCGGATGGATTCTCGCAGCCAGTAATCGTTAGTAATCCGATCAGTAATAAACTTAGAATGAGAATTATCTTTTTCATATTGTACTCGATCGCTTAAAAGGTTGCCGTGACACCGAATGTCGGTAAGAATGGGAATTGATTGATCTCAACCTTCTTCGGGGGTTGATTTTTGAAATCATAATCGACGGTAAACACGTTGGCGCGATTATAGAGATTGATGACTTCAAAGTAGGGTGAGATCGTTCCCCACGATTTCTCGTATTTGATCGTGTATCCGACATCGAGTCGATGATACGGTGCAAGCCGTGCGTTGTTTTTTCGACCCGGAATTAACCGGTTGGGATCGGCGTCATTCGGCATCGCGGAGCGGTAATATCCCGCTGCCAGCGTATACGGTTGACCGGTGCTATAAGTCCAGCGCACGCTCAATTCGCCGCGTTTCGACGTTCGATAGGTATTCACCAAATTGAAGGTGTTGCGTTTGTCCCACTTGGGATAGAAGGCGCGACCACTATCAATTGCCGGAAATTGTCGTTTCGAGAAACCCAAACCGTAACCGATCCATCCCGTCCAGTCGCCGTAATCCTTCCGCAAAGTGATATCCAAACCCCATGCCCACCCACGTCCTTCGTAGAATTGCGATTTGAGATCGGATTCTTCGGTCGCAATATTTTTAAATTCGACCATGTGGTTATAGTTCTTGTAATATGCTTCCGTCTCGAAGCGGATATCGTTGGTCAATTCGGTCTCGTAAGCCATGGTGTAATGCTCGGCTTTTCCCGGTTTCAGCGTCTTATCCACCGGTGCCCAAATATCCATCACAGATAAGAAACCCGACCCACCACCGATACTGGCGAGATTGATGAATTGTTGATAGTGACCGAAAGCCGCAGTAATCGAGCTGTTTACAGAAGTTCGATATTTGATTGAAATTCGCGGTTCGATTGCACTGTAATTGCCGCGCTGGAAATAGTTGTATCGAATTCCGGGTTGGATCGAGAGCAGAGGAGTAGGGGTATATTTCGTCTGCAGGTATAGCGCACCGAGATACGATTGTTCCTTCACATTCGCGAATTCTTCTCCTTGTCCTACGCTACGGAGGTAAAACATCAGGTATTTCGATTCGTGACCGAATTTCAGCTCAATGTCTTTTCCGGGAAAGGCGAAAACATCCATCTTGGCAGTGTAATCGGTGATACCGTTGGAGAAACTGAATTTGTCGCCATTGGCATCGAAATCGAGTTTGCTGTCGTATTGCGAGATTGCAATCAAACTCTGTGAATAAAAATGGGGTGAAAAGATCTTAGTGTACATCACCGATCCAGTTCGATTCCCCCAATTCAAATTGAGCTTATTGTCGTAGTCGTCTTTGTAATCGAGTACATCTCGTCCGAAGTAGCCTGAGACCGATAACCGGTCGCCATTTGCTAAATCGCGATTCACACGCGTCTGTGCGTCGTAAAAGTAGTAGGGAAATTCGGTGTCGGTCGCCTTCATCTGTTTCATCGCTTTGGTGAATAGGTCGATATAAGTGCGTCGACCCGACAACAGCCAGCTCCCTTTCGGAATGGGTCCCTCTAATGTCGCCGCAGAGGATAGTACCGAGACTTGAGCTTTGCCTTGAAACGATTCGCGGTTCCCTTCGCGATTCCATACTGACAACACACTCGATAACCGCCCGCCATATTCGGCAGGATACGCCCCTTTGATCAGTGTGGCTTCTTTGATGGCATCCATATTGAATGTCGAAAACAATCCACCGAGATGCGATGGATTGTACACATCGATTCCATCGAGTGTGATTAAATTCTGATCCGGCGATCCGCCCCAGACATTCAAGCCGGTGCTGAAATCGGATGCGGAAAGCACGCCGGGTAAGAGCTGGAGTGTACGGAAGAGATCCGGTTCGGCGATCTTCGGCACCATCATCAATTGCTTCACCGAGAGTTTTACTTCACCTACGGTCATTTTCTGACGGTATTTCTCTCGCTCACCTTCGACCGTAATCACATTACGTTCGATTGAGGATTGTTGCAGCAATTGATTCAAGATGAGATCTTTATCGACAATAGCGATCTGCTTTGTGATGGTGGTGTAGCCGATGTAAGTGAAACGAACGGTGTAATCGCCGGGAGGAAGCGATTGAATACAATAAAATCCGCCGATATTGGTGATGGCGCCCTTTTCGATCGGATCGACCCGAACGGTCACTCCGGGCAATGTTTCGCGTGAAGTGGCGTCTTTCACGATTCCCGATAACGTGTACAAGATGGTCGCATGGACGGGAAGAATCATCGTTAACAATAAGGTAAGTACCCAGATTGTATTGCGTAGTTTGTGTTTCAGAATCATAAACCTTCCAAATAGATCGATTGATTGCAACGCATAGTATGATGCTTCCTGCGGGAAGAAGGTTGCATGGGAATAATATTTTATCATTTCACGTATCTCAGTCATACGAGATTTACTCTCGCTCCTCTAGATACGATTACTCCGTTTAAATACTTCGTAACTCTTCATCACAAACTAGTTAATGACCAGTGCTAAGATTTCGATACGAGTACTTACAAACACGGAATTTTGGCAAATTCGACCTTGTGAAATTATGCTTTAATGAAAACAAATGGAGTAACATTAGTGATATCAATAGAATGATTAAATTCCTAAAAATACTATAATTATTTGACAGGAGATTTTGATTTACCGTCGAGAATCCGTATTTTTTTACACAATTTACCACCTTCCATCGAAAAACCACCTCACCTCTTGTTACTAGATTGACTCGTTTGATTCATGATTTGCCAATGGGGGGGACTCATTTTGGCAATCATGGGGGGATAGTATGTCTAAGTCGATTCTACTCGATTTCACCAAGTGTATTGGTTGTTCTGCCTGCGAGCGCGCTTGTGCCGAAGAGAACAATCTACCCGAAAACCCGCCTCACGATAAATGGAATTATCAGAATTATACCATCGTGATGAAGCGCGGGAATCAATTCTTCCGCAAAATGTGTATGCATTGCCAACATCCGGTCTGTGTCTCGGTATGTCCGGTCGCTGCAATGGAGAAGACGCCTGAAGGTCCGGTTATCTATCACGCCGATAAGTGTTTCGGTTGCCGGTACTGTATGATGGCGTGTCCATTTCAAGTACCGAAGTACGAATGGGACAAGGCTGTACCGGTTGTGCGCAAGTGCATCATGTGTTTTCAGCGGATCCAGAAGGGGGGGGAGACTGCCTGTGCCTGGGCGTGTCCCACCGGAGCGACGCGATTCGGCGATCGGGATAAATTGCTTGCGATCGCAAAACGCCGCATCAAGAATTTCCCGAATCAATATGTCGATTATATCTACGGTGAGAATGACGTCGGTGGTACCTCGGTCATGATGCTCTCGGGAATTCCCTTTACCGACATGGGTTTCCGGGTCGATATGGGCAACACGTCGCTGCCGGAATTGACTTGGACGGTGATGAGCAAGATTCCCAATATTGTCATTACCGGAGGACTACTGCTCGGTGGTCTGTCATGGATCGTCAATCGCCGGATTACGCTGACGGAAGATATCGCCGAACACAGTGACCGCAATAAAAAGAAAGGCGGTCACGAGAAATGATTCAGACGATTCTTACTGCAATTCGCGATGAAATTCGCGGAATGAGCTTCAAGCGCAAATTTATTTGGTTGATTTTTATTTTCATTCTGATTCAAGGTACTATCCTGACGCTCAAGCGGTTCATCTTCGGACTGGGTCAGGTCACGAATCTTGCCGACAATTTCCCCTGGGGTCTCTGGATCAGTTTCGATGTCGTCGGTGGTGTTGCATTGGCGGCAGGCGGGTTCACGCTTTGCTTTCTGGTGTATGTCATCGGCTACGAGAAATTCCATGCAATTGTGCGTCCAACGGTTTTGACCGCGTTTCTCGGCTATCTGCTGGTGGCAGTCGGATTGTTGTACGACCTTGGTAAGTGGTTCAATGTCTGGCATCCGATGATCATGGGCAATCCACACTCGGTGATGTTTGAAGTCGCCTGGTGCGTGATGCTATACCTCACCGTGCTCTTTCTGGAATTCGTTCCGGTGGTGCTCGAGAAATTCAATCTGGTGAAGCCGCTGAAAATTCTTCGGCGAATTACGATTCCGCTGGTTATTGCCGGTGTGTTGCTTTCGACATTGCACCAGTCGTCACTCGGATCGGTTTTCTTGATTGTCCCGGAAAAACTGCATCCATTATGGTACACGCCGATCATTCCGCTGCTATTCTTCTTGTCGGCAGTGACAGTCGGTCCGGCGATGGTGATTGTCGAATCGACATTCAGCGCGAGGGTTTTCAAGCGCGGTCTCGAGACGCCGATTTTGATCGAACTCGCGTATTTTCTCCAAGTCGCTTTGATCGTCTATACCGGTATCAAGATTCAGGACCTGTTCGTTCGCGGCGTTGCGAATAAAGTATTTTCCGGCGAATTCGAAAGCATCCACTTCATTTTAGAAATGGCGCTGCTGATCATTCCGATTGGCATTATCGCAATCAAGAAATTGCGCATGAATCCCAAATGGTTGTTCACTGCCAGTTTCATGGTCGTTGCCGGCATTCTCTATAACCGGTTCAATGTCAGTTGGATAGGGATGTTGCGCAATTCGCACTGGAACTACTATCCTGCCTATACGGAAGTTTCCATTTCGCTGTTCCTGCTCACCTGCGGGATGCTGGTATTTTACTTTATTGCCCGATTCTTCCCGGTGTTCCCGGAACTTAGCGAACACGAAGGGATCGAAGCGGACGTGCTGGACGCGCATTTGACGCATGAGACAACGCATTAATCGAAGAGTGTGAGGATACAATGAAACGCATTATTCTGTTTGTTCTATTGGCAATGTTCGTGATTGCGATTGCCGAAACCAGTCCATCGACCCCCGCCGAATCGAAACACGGCTCGACCGGGGAAGTCAAAGAGAAACTCGATTCGACGTCGATTCTATACGACTGGCAGAATCGGGTACGACCGATTCCCGATGAATATGTTTTCCAGACGAAGTATCTTGGCGGAACGCAGATCATCTTCAATCACAAGAAACACGTCACCGATTTTAAATTGGAATGTATTCGTTGCCACCATGTGGAGAGTTGCAAGCATTGCCATCAGAAGGAAGTGAAACCGATCGACATCTCGGAATCGAAGGTTGCGCTGCACGAAAATTGCTTTGCCTGCCACAAGAACATGAGTTGCGTCGAGTGCCATAAGCGGTAGCGAACGACTTCCATCGTGGGAAAATGAACAAGGCGGACCGAACGGTCCGCCTGTAGTAAAATTATCAGAGTAAATAGACTTGATTTGATATTTTCGCGATGAATTTAGGATTCGGCTTTACTTACTACTATTTTTCTTGAGAACAAAATTAAACAGTGATGCAGCACTCAATATTGTACCAGCGAATCCACAAATATACATCGTGATAGCAGTTAACACTGCGAAGTCCATACCCGATTTAAAACATTGATTCGCTCCCGAAAAAAGAAAATAAACAGAGAGAATCAATGAAGCTAAGAGATATAGTACTACAGATTTTTTTTTCATAACGACTCCTAATGCTGGATTAGTCTTACTCGCCCAACATTGATATCATATGCTTTTTGAGCTGCCCAGTTGGCAGCGCCAATCGCAGAGAAGCCACCCACAGCTCCAACTAATTGTCCCCAACCTGCTGCTAATCCATTTGTAATAATCAAAACACCAGTGCCAACTCCTGCTCCAACTAAACAAGACGCAGCAAGACATGCACAATCTTTCGGACTTATATTATCCACAGTACAACCAGTATTCCCCATAGTGCCCAAGCTTGGCATACAAGCTTCCAATGTAATAGAATTAACAACTATTTGAGAATGGTAATTCATGATTGCTTGTTTCCATGCAAGTAGTTCGGTATTTACAGCTGGGTTAGCGAAATTCATTGTAAATGAATATACATTGTTTGCAAAGTAGATCGTAACATCACTCGATTGTTTGGAATAATTTGACATTATAATTGTTAAATCAGCGTTTATGTCTTGTGGTGATGTTAGTTTAACGGACATAGTATTGATAACATCATCCCAGCTTTCAGACTGAGGTGGTACCCTCCGTTTGGACAGTTTTGTGCGAATCTTAGTTAGATTGCACTGCCCACTTTCTGCTGTTTCTTGTCAGGCAGCTGCCTGACAAGAAAATTTGCTAAGACTATCGATGTAGACCTCATCTGGGGTGCGACAGTCCAAAGCTTGATGGGAACGCTCCGCATTGTAAAACAAAAAATATTCACCGATACTGCGCTCTGCAATGCGAACTGAATCGTACCCTTTCAAGTATACTTCCTCGTACTTCAACGACTTCCACAATCGTTCGACAAAACGGTTATCCATCCACCGACCTTTACCATCCATACTGATCCGAACGCCTGCCTCTTTCAAAACATCCGTAAATGCGACGCTGGTAAACTGACACCCTTGATCGCTGTTGAAGATCTCAGGCTTCCCATACTTCGACAACGCATCCTTCAATGCTTCCACACAGGAATGCGTATCCAGCGTATTCGACAACCGCCACGACAACACCTTGCGACTGAACCAGTCGATCACCGCCACCAGGTACACAAAACCCTTTGCCAGTGGGATGTACGTGATGTCGGTCGCCCATACTTGATTCGCGCGATCAACCGTCAAGTCGCGAAGCAAGTACGGATAAATCTTGTGTTCCTTGTCAGGAACCGTCGTACGCGGCTTGCGGTACAATGCTTCCAGACCGAGGATGCGTAGCAAGGAACGAACCTTTTTCCGACCAACATCGATACCCTGCTTCGATAACTCCACCACCAGTTTACGGGCACCGTAGAACGGAACCTTCAGGTGAAGCTCATCCAGCGTTCGCAACAGCATCAAATTGTTCGAATCAAGCGGAACAGGGCGATAGTAGTAACTGCTGCGTGGAACCTTGATTAAAGAACACTGCTGAACCAACGGTAAACGGGCACCCGGATCGATCAGCGCTTCACGCTCAGAACGCCCAAGCGACTGAGCCCCTTTGCTAAAAAATCGTTTTCCATCGTTAACTGGCCGATCTTGGCGCGCAGCTCCTTAAGATCTACTTCTTCACTTCCTGACGATTCAGTTTTGCCAAATACCGATGCAGCATGATCCAAAAGCTGCTTCTTCCACTGACTGATCTGGTTCGGATGAACTTGATATAGACTTGATAGTTCAGATACTGTCTTATCACCCTTGAGTGCGGCTAATGCTACCTTCGCCTTGAAATCAGGCGATAATGTCCGTCGTATTCCCGACATCTTCAACTCCATACTTGCTATCAAAATATCGGGCAAAGCAATCTAACTAACAAACTGTCCAGGAAAACGGGACCACTTCAGACATAGTAGCTTCTAATACTCCGTTGAATTGAAATTCTGCATACGAAGTATTGGATGGAACGTCTGCTAAATAAGAAATAGTAGCACTATTTTGATTGCAGTCGTAAAGTTTAATTGATTTTAAAAGAACAAAATCCTCGATTGTTTCGTAAATAGTTTCGAAGTGATCCACAAGAAAGTTACCAGATTTCCATAGACCGAAATCATCAATTTTCGGACCGGCTAAATAATCAAACCAAGATGCAACCTGTGCGAATGATCCAATCGATAATGCAGAAATTGCATTGGTGTTAATATTCTTTACCATAACACACTCCTGATAAGTGAATAATTGAGTATATAATTAAAGATGATTATTGAAATTATTCCTAAACTAGTAAAAAAAAAGAGATGCAAGTGCGAACCAGCAAGAAACGAAAATAAATCGGATTCTGAAGTATTGTGAAAAAATAAACATCGTGTGAGAGTTTGTTATAATATATTATTAAATAAGAATAAATAATTATTTGTGAAGGGTTCTGTATTTGTCTCGCCGAGAAGAGTGAATGGTTGATATTGTTGCGACATCAAAAAGTGAAACCTCTGAAAAAATCACTTTTGTATCACTCTCTTTTGCCTCATCAGTCTGATTTCGACGATTTTCGAAATGAATTGCAAATTTTAGTGTAATTGGGGTCGATTTTGGTTGGATTTTTTGATGATTTTCGGTGATTTCTGCTGCTTGGGCAGAGTTCACTCTCCGATTTATCGTTTTTCAGGTTACCAGCACCAGTTTGCAGGCCCGTTTCAAGTTCACTGCCATGGCGGTAAAGTAGACTTGTGTCAGATTCCGTTCGATACCGTAATAGCGCAAACGCGCGAGGTGTCCCCACCGCTTCAAGTCGTTCATCTTGGCTTCGATCCGGCTTCGGATCCGTGAGTTGGATCGATTGCGGCATCGCTCATGTTCCGTCAAGCGACGATTGCGTCTTGCCTTGTGAAGAATGCCGTCGTACCAGTGGCGGGCGTGAATCAAGTTGCGGTGTGCCGTCGAATCGTACGCCTTGTCGGCAAACACGCCACCGGTGTCGTCGGGAAGCAATGCCTCGAACACCTGCGAGTCGTGAACAATATTCGATGTCAAGTCGACTGCTTCGATCAGCTCGCTTTCATGATCCATCGAAACATGCACTTTCATCCCGTCGACCGGTTTATCTTTGCGGACCGTGATGGTTACATCGGGGTCGACCGGAGTACCGTCGGCACGGGTGGAGCCCGCAGTCGTGGCACCCTTGACCAATGTCGCGTCGACCAGTGTACAACTGCGAACGAATAGACCGAACGAAGCCAACTGACGGTTCAATTCATTGAACAATTCCTTCTCGTAACGAAAGTCGCGCAACCGTTGACGGAACCGAACCAGGGTCGAATCGTCCAACAGATAATCGCGAACGGTAAAACCGATAAACCGTTCGAAGCTGCGTCGGTCGTGGATCTCCTGCACCACTTGTACATCCGACAGACCGTACCATTGTTCCAACAGCAACGCTTTGAACAACATCAACGGCGGGATCGGGGGGCGACCGCGGGTGCCGCGGTACATCCGCATTAGCAGCGACTCGATCGGACGAAAATCGATCAACCGATCGATCTCATCAAGCATGCTCTTCTTGTGACGGCGACACTGATCGTCTAGTTCACCGAAGGTAATCCATTCGCGGGTAGAGGGAACGAGGGACATTGTAAACTCCGTTATAGGCTCTAACGGCAATACGAGATAATCATCAAAAACGTGGGATTAAATCAGAGGTTTCAAAGGATACAAAAGCCGCTTCCGCAGTACTGCCCAACTCCGATTGGGCGTTTTTTTTTTTTGTTTTCTTTTTTTAAAGCTAACTGAAAACGACAAAAGAGCCGATTCGGAGATCGGCAGTACTGAAAAAAAATCGGGCATATGCCAGACGCCCCTCCGAAAAGAAGCTGGGGTCAAGGTTGCGCTGCACGAAAATTGCTTTGCCTGCCACAAGAACATGAGTTGCGTCGAGTGCCATAAGCGGTAGCGAACGACTTCCATCGTGGGAAAATTGAACAAGGCGGATCGAATGGTCCGCCTTTAGTTTTTAAAAAAAAATTGGATTTGGAAAGTGACTGATTACTCCGTTTGAGCGGTATTTGTTTTCTTTCGATATATGAAAAGTGCAAATAAATAAACACATAGAGAAAAAAGCATCACGAAAATTCCAGCGTTTTCTCCCCATTTCGGAAGTAAATGTGCTGGCGAGAACGCACCGAACCAGAGTGTTGTATATAACCAAGTAAATCGATAAACATTTCGATCTTTTTGGATCGAATCGTTTGACTCCCGATTTTTCACTAAGCTTTTTGTTATCTTAGTTTTGAAAAAGGGAAAGTACTTCGGCAACGAGATGATTTTATCGATGAAGTAAACGATAAATAGTAATAAGATTGATTGGATCGTAATAAATACCCAGAATATTATAGTCCAGTTCATATTTGCCTCTATCAGTTACCAAAACAATCCATTATCCCGTATTACTTGCAAAGCAAAATCTAGGAATGAAAAAAAGAAAGCAAAAAACGCACCACATCCAAGCATTGCAACCCAGCCACCGCGAATTCCTATTACCGCGCCAACGACACCACCAAGAATGTCAGCTATTATTAACTCTTTGACACTGAATCGATCCAATTTACCGTCTTTATTATGTGAAGTGTGAAATTCATAGCTATATTTCATTATACTTGAAAAAACAAATAATAATTTTTCATCGTTGTTCCATTCGATTTTGTTTAAGTCATTTATAAATAAATTAATACTATCTCCAAGTATACTATCAGTAACCGAGCTATCGAATAAAAAATTAAACATTCTCAAAGAATAATTATACTCTCGTGTTGTCATTAAATTGCTATCTAGTAATATATTTAAATTATTTATTACTGTATCAAGTGTGTATTTGTTGAATAATATATTGTCGAATTTGAAATATAAATTATTTGAATCGTATTTTAATGAATCAATAAAATATCTCATCATAATATTTTTCGTTACATTTATTATTGAATCATTTATCCATGTTGAATCTATTTTGTCTTTAAAAAAATTATATGCATATTCCATTGCTTTGTTGTGATCGATCCCAGCTTTATCCCATCCTTCCGGCAATCCTACCGAAGCAATTTGAGCTCCACCCTTGCCGGAATGGTTTTTCGGACTCATCCCGTTCTTGTTTGAATTGTCGGTACTATAGCAACCAAAATACACAAAAATCGACGCGAGGAGAAGCGTAATCCAGATCAGATGCTTTTTCATGATTCATTCCTTTCGAGAGTAGGAAGGTATTGATTCTGTACTGTTGCAGTGCGCGAAGCAAAACCCCGGTTTCAGTTCATGGTTCGTCGAAGACTCCTATCGGATGTGCCGTTCGGTGCAGTTCGGTCGCCGCGAAACAACTTTGAAATCATTATCATTATCAAATTCTGGAATACCGTGCTGCTGAAGCAGTGCAATTTGATACGGCTACTTACAAAGTAGTAAAAAAAAAAGAGATGCAAGTGTGAACCAGCAAGAAATGAAAATAAATCGGATTCGGAAGTATTGTGAAAAAATAAACATCGTGTGAGAGTTTGTTATAATATATTATTAAATAAGAATAAATAATTATTTGTGAAGGGTTCTGTATTTGTCTCGCCGAGAAGAGTGAATGGTTGATATTGTTGCGACATCAAAAAGGATACAAAAGCCGCTTCCGCAATACTGCCCAACTCCGATTGGGCGTTTTTTTTTTTTGTTTTCTTTTTAAAGCTAACTGAAAACGACAAAAGAGCCGATTCGGAGATCGGCAGTACTGAAAAAAGATCGGGCATATGCCAGACGCCCCTCCGAAAAGAAGCTGGGGTCAAGGTTGCGCTGCACGAAAATTGCTTTGCCTGCCACAAGAACATGAGTTGTGTCGAGTGCCATAAGCGGTAGCGAACAACTTCGATCGTGGGAAAAATGAACAAGGCGGATCGAATGGTCCGCCTTGTTTGAGTTTTCCAGACTCGTAGATTTCGTAAGATCTTTCACCTTAGATTTAAGATAGACTGTTGATTAATCCCGTTTTTTATTGAAATGTTTTAAAAATAGATCAGCCAGTGCAATTAAGAATCCAAGAAAACAGATGTAATAGAAACCGTGAAATTGAAAACCGAACGAATTCATGTCGACATGATCGGAAACGAGGCTCAACCATAATATTATAAACAGAAGAATAAAAGTATTTACTTTGTATCGATGCAACAGAACTTCGGTTGAGAAGGCTGAATGCACATTTCTTGTGAGAATATGGAATACAAACAACAATGGAACAGAAAGAAGTAGTACCCCGAATGCGTAGATATATATTGTGAATGAATTCATCGTATCTCCGAGCTACCGATCTTAGTAAATTGCCTTTGGATACATAATCTGCTACTTCAGATAATAAATCATTAACTTGGTGTTAAGATGTCTTGTTAAAAAACAACTGTGTTGTTAAGATAGTATATTTTTGGGTCAAGTAAAATTGTTTTTAGATATCTCCAATTCAATATCTATATCGGTAATAGAGGAACGAGAAATTGAAAAATGGATCAAGGCGGATCGAATGGTCCGCCTTGTTCATTATTTCGACTTTGAATAAATCCTCTTCAATTCGATTTAAGAGAATGTGAAGCCTTAATGGTTTGTTTAAAATGTACTAAGGATCTAATTCCATTGACTATGAAACATAATGTGACTACGCAAAAGGTAGCTAAAAATAAATCTTCGATCATTACCTTTTGTGATGTCATTGTTGTAAGAACAAGAAAGATAAGACTGAAATACCCTCCAATCGTAAACGATATGCCAAAAATTGGAAGTATTTTGAATCCTTCATTTTGATGCAGCTCGACCGTCAGAATTTTAAGAAAATTCAAAAATAGCACAAAAATTCCAGCTATCAAGCTAATTTCAAATGAACTGAGATTGATCGACAACATGGTGTCCTCAGAGGTAGCTCGAGTTGCCCCTCCTCTTGTATGCCTATCAATCCGGAAATATTACGATTAATTTCCGGGACTGGAATTTGATCAAGGCGAATCGTGTGTTCCGCCGATATCGATCAGTTACTGAAATTGAATACAAACTCTTGGTCAGAATGATCGATTGAGGATCATTTATTTTTATTGATATACTTATAGATAAGATCAGCAATTCCAATCAATAAACCAAGGCAACAAACGTAAAATAATCCATGATACCGAAAGCCGAAAACGCCGATATCAACATGATCGGATGCAATTATTAGCCATAAAGCAATATATAATAGAATAAAAGTATTTACTTTATTGCTATGTAATAATGCTTCGACTGAATAAGATGTACGTTTATTTCTCATAAAAAAGTGAAATGTTAATAGAATAGCAACAGAAATAAACAGTACAGTAATAGCATAAATGAAGATTGTGCTCATATTTCACTTGCTTCCATTCGAAGAAATTGAGAAAAGTTTCAGGAAGAATAAACTTGACTTCTGGACAAAAAGAATCTTCAGCACTAAATGATAGAATCTTCTTGCACATTATCAAGCAAATCACTATTGTAGAAAGTAAAGAAATTACCAGATTACGAGTGGCCAGATTAACCATTGACCTGTCGTTATTGACCAAGCATTGTATTTGGCTGAATTATAGCCAGCACCCCATGCTGAACCGATTATAACCATTCCTTGTCCAAAACCAGGTATTGCAGCCAAACCTTTATTAATGATAATTTGTTCTCCAATCCATCCAAAGGTTCTACCAGCTGCAAAGCCAGCTGCTGCTCCCCAAAGATCCGAACTTAATAAACCAGGATCTAATGAAATGGGAATAATAACAGTATCTTCAACTGGTTGCGGGTTAAATTTACCGCGATGTTTTGCATATTCCCAACTATGCATTGCGACTGATAATATAGTTGGGAGAAATAACTCATCATCTTTCCAAGATAATTTCTCTAGATCATTTTTAAAGACTAAAAGACTGTCGTCAAATAAGGTATCATTCATTTTTTCATTAAATAGCATGTCAATAAACCTGTGACTATACAAAGATTCTTGTTGAGTAATATAATTTTGTGATCGATAATAATCTATTAAATCAATAAATTCTTGTTTTGAGTGCAATGATTTTAGATTCATTGTATCCATACAAGTGTAAAATATAGTATCAAAAGTTATGTTATTTTTAATATATGTATTTACATAATTACGGATATTTGAAGACAATATTGAATCATTCCAGTTGTTTTTATAATCTACGCATAGTGCGCTGTCTACATACTCCATCACACAGTTGTGAATAATGCCAACTGCATCCCAACCTTCCGGCAATCCAACCGAAGCAATTTGAGCACCACCCTTGCCGGAATGGTTTTTCGGACTCATTCCGTTCTTGTTCGAATTGTCGGTGCTATAGCAACCAAAATACACAAAAATCGACGCGAGGAGAAGCGTAATCCAGATCAGATGCTTTTTCATGATTCATTCCTTTCGAGAGTAGGAAGGTATTGATTCTGTACTGTTGCAGTGCGCGAAGCAAAACCCCGGTTTCAGTTCATGGTTCGTCGAAGACACGTATCGGATGTGCCGTTCGGTGCAGTTCGGTAGCCGCGAAACAACTTTGAAATCATTATCATTATCAAATTCTGGAATACCGTGCTGCTGAAGCAGTGCAATTTGATACGGCTACTTACAAAGTAGTAAAAAAAAAGAGATGCAAGTGCGAACCAGCAAGAAACGAAAATAAATCGGAATCGGAAGTATTGTGAAAAAATAAACATCGTGTGAGAGTTTGTTATAATATATTATTAAATAAGAATAAATATTGTTTGTGAAGGGTTCTGTATTTGTCTCGCCGAGAAGAGTGAATGGTTGATATTGTTGCGACATCAAAAAGGATACAAAAGCCGCTTCCGCAGTACTGCCCAACTCCGATTGGGCGTTTTTTTTTTTTGTTTTCTTTTTAAAGCTAACTGAAAACGACAAAAGAGCCGATTCGGAGATCGGCAGTACTTCCCAACTCCGATTGGGCATTCTTTTGTTTGTTTTCATTTAAAAGCCAACTGAAAACGATAAAAGAGCCGATTCGGAGATCGGCAGTACTTCCCAACTCCGATTGGGCATCTTTTTCTTTTGTTTGTTTTCATTTAATAGCCAACTGAAACCGATAAAAGAGCCGATTCGGAGATCGGCAGTACTGCCCAACTCCGATTGGGCATTCTTTTGTTTGTTTGGATTTCTTTCAAAGCTAGCTGGAAATGATAAAAGCGCCGATTCGGAGATCGGCAGTACTGAAAAAAGATTGGGCGCATGCCATACGCCCCTACGAAAAAGAGAGATTGCCTTCGGTGAGCGCTGCGCGGTTGCCACGTCATGCGCCTTTCGGCGCATTCCTCGCAATGACTGAACAAGATACAAGATTGGGCGTATGCCATACGCCCCTACGAACAAGATAGGGATTAGGGGATAGGGAATGGAAATTGGGGAAAGAATGAAAGATGTAAGAAAGAAATGAAAAGAATAAGAATAAAAAAAGAAGGGAAAGGATAAAAATAAGATAAAAAAAACGGGCGGACACGGGGGTCCGCCCCTACTTGAAATCAAAAACATTCCGAGAAGCTAGAAATCTAAAACATCGCGCGGATCCAGTCGTTGATCAGGAAGTCGAATCGAGCGATGAGCAGTGAGACACGCCCCATCACAGTAGTGCCGTACGCCGCACCGAAACTGATCATCAGGAACCCTATCCCGATCTTCGAAACCCGCCCCAACGTCTTGTTCTCGATCGCAAAGAAGAAATACGCTAGCGAAGTGATCGTTCCAACGATGATGATGATATTCGAGATGCTGTTCAACTTCAGCATCGTGCCTTGAATCTGCGGAATGAGCTGCCCCTGAGTGTACAACACCATATTCAACGCGGCACCGACACCGATATACAACGCGATCGAATAGCGGGCGATCCAGCCGTATTTCTGCGATAGCTGCAGCAACAACACTACACCCAATATCGCCGGTATAATCGGTACCCAGTTACCCGCCATCACTTTCTCGACGACGTTTGGCTTCAGAACATTCTGCCATTCCAGCGCGATAAAGTAACCGGTGGAAATTCCGACGAAGATATTTTCCGCCAATCGATACAGCGGATTGTCTTTATAGAGGAAGCTGAACAAAATCAGCGTTAAAATTGCACCAATCCAAGTGCCGAACATATTCATATCAGTTTCCTCCCCGCCGACGATTCAACCACTTGGGGATCAACGCAAGGTTGCCCAACAAAATAAATCCCACAATGACGATATGTGCCATCGATTGTGCATCCATACCGATGGTGGCTTTTCCCGGTGCTCCGACCATCTTCTCGTATTCGGCTGCACCTTTCAATCCACCCAGCATACCGACCAATTGACCGGATTGAATATAGGCTTTGTATCCGGGAATACTGACGGCGGTGACACCGCACGCCATCGGCACACCGTATTGCGCTCGACCGATACTGATGAAGTCGTCGACTGTCGCGCCGTGGGCAATATCAACCATAAACGACAGTTTCCGGAAGCTCGAGTAGCGTTTGATAATCGGCATCTCTGGGGTAGGGTTCCCATTCTGGTCGGTGGGGAACGAATTCGTCCACGAATTGCCGAGGGACATCAGAAGGATCGTATTACCCGGTTTGTACCCGAGATTGACATAATCTTTCCCACTGACTTTATTGAATTCCTTCGCCAGTGGCGTGATCACGCGGTCGGTGATCGGTCCGCTTTGCGGCATATTCGTGTAGGCGATCAAGGCGAGATTGCGTTTCATCACGTGACGGACTAACGCTTCCGCCATCGGTTGACATTCCGGAATCGAGGTCGGATCGAAATCGAATGCGATCAGCACTGCTGCCGAATCGGGTAGCGCTTCGATATAGTCGTAGATCGCTTTACTGTTTGGACTCACGATCACCGGCAATTTCAACGGGAAGATCAAAGGAAGTGCCACACCGAGACTCAGTGTGATATAAACGAACCAGCGCGGAAGCGAACCGAGTTTTTCAAGGAATTTTGTCATCTTAGCGCCCCAACCATGATCGTTCAATTCCGAGCAGCGTCTTCAAACCGGTTGCTACCATACCGAGTGCCGAACCGATCAGCAACGCACGTTGAGCCGCCAATGACGGGACATTCAAAATCCACTGGGCAATCGTTGCCGTCTTCGACCAGAGCGCTTCGCCGACCGGTACCGATCCGATCATCACAATCACCGCCGAGATAAACAGCAGCGTCGCCATCCAGTTCCGGACGCGGAATGCGCGATAACTGGCACTGGCGACATAGAATGCGAGAAACGCGAACATGGTCGATTGCATCGGGTTCTGGACATTCTTGAACAGCCACATGAAGATGCCGGATTGGCTATAGTCGATGATCCCAAGGACTGCCATACTCAGCATGCAGACGATCAGTACGATACTGAAACCCCACCCTTCCGAGCGTTGGCTGACGCGGCTGATATGATTGAACAGCACACTGAGACCACCCATCAGAAAGCTGAAGCTGCTAATAATGATGATCCAGTTATCGAGACCATCCTGTACCGCAGTCGCAGTGGGTGAGTTGATGAAAAATGCGAACAGCGTGATCAAACCCGTGATGCCGCATATAACAAAAGCGATTAGATCTCTCATAAGAACCAGTAATTTTTATCTGTTAGATTAGGAATCGGAAACGAATTACCGAGCGATTGATCGCGTTACTGGACGTCAAACCAGTGTACATAGCCCTCGTAGCCCATCACAGCCGCGATGATACCACCGATCATGATCGCCGCAAACACCGCTTTCGACCAGTCCTGACCGAGAATTGTACCGAGCAGGATCGGTTCGCGGGTCAGATACGCACTGGCAGCGAACAGCTCTTCACTCATCAGGGTATAGTCGCACGATGCCAGAAAGAATGGTAGTTGGTGCGGTTGCGCGGTTCCGGCAATCTGAATGGCACCCGTCGAGTTACCCGCTTCGGATATGATCAGCGATTCGGCGTAAAATTCACCCAGCAGGAAATTCGCCGCCGTCTGTTCGCGAACCATGTGTCCGGCGACTGCCGAAGCGAATGCGAACTGATTGTCGGTGACATAACGGATGTTGTTCGGATTGAACAGATCGGGGCGTCCGGCTGCCGTATAGCTTTGCTTGACAGTTTCCTGTGCAGTGGACATGACCAACGGGTAATTGGTCATAACATTGAGTTCGACGTCGTAGGTTGCCGTTTCTTTGGCGACCCGCTCGAGAATTGCCAGTGCCGCGATCGTCTGAATACTGCTGACATCGCCGATACCCGGCACAAACAGAACCGGTTTACCAAGTTCTGCCGAGCGACCGATCGCTTCGTCGAGTGCGTCCAGACCGGCAATGCGCCGCAGATGCAGTGGTTTGCCGCTACGCGCGATAAACAGGAATGAAAGCACGAGGACTGAGATGATAATCAGAAAAACCGCCACGTTGAGCCGTTCCATTTTGAACCAAGTCGTAGGTGCCGCTGCCTTGGCTGCTTCAGTGGCAGCAGGTGCTGCTGCCTTGGCTGTATCGGCAACAGCGGGTGCCGTTACATTGGCTGTATCGGCAACAGCCGGGGCAGTTTCGGCAAAGCAAAAACCGACGATTGTGAACAGGAATAGCACCGGAAGAACCGGAAGTAACCAGTGGAGGTGGATTTTTCTGAAGATATTTTTACTCAAAGTGCGTTGGAACATAGATTGCCTTGAGAAGGAACGTTAGAGAACTAGCACAAATCGTAGAATCGGTCTAAATTTCTACAATTCGCTGAATGATACGACCTGAAACAATTGGAAACCATTGTCGCGAACGATACATTTTAGTATCTCGCCAAGTAGCGGGTAAAGTAAACAGATTTAACCGGCTCTACAAGCCGAATTTTGATTTGGACTAAAGATCAATGAATTACCTTTGGATTGATACCGATGCCGGGCTCCGGTCAGTGGTCGACCGGATCAGCACAGTGAAGTATATCGGATTGGACACCGAGTTTATCGGTGAAGGGGTTTATTTTCCCAAACTCTGCTTGGTGCAGCTCTTTGCCGAGACGCTGGAAGCTCCGGTGTTACTGGATCCGCTCGCTAATTTGGATATAACTCCGCTGAAAAATCTGCTGCAGGACGATTCGATCGAAAAGATCATTCACTCGCCTCGACAAGATCTGGAAGTCTTTTATCAGACCTACGGTATCACCCTCAAACCGGTATTCGACACGCAACTTGCCGCATCGTTTCTGGGTTACGGCGATCAACCCGCCCTTGCGCGATTGCTCCGCGATGAATTGGATAAAACCCACGAAAAGATGGAGCGCTACACCGATTGGTCGGCTCGACCGCTCAGCGAGGCGCAGTGCCGGTATGCGGCGATGGATGTGTTGGATTTGTTGTCGCTGCGCAATCGGCTCTACGATCAGTTAGTTACTGCGAATCGCTGCGATTGGTTTTTCGAAGAATCGCAAATCGCCCACCGCACGGAAGTCTACATACGCAATGACGACGACGCATGGCAGCGGGTCGGCGACAAGCGTGGTTTGCGGCGCAAGGAACTCATCGTGTTGCGCGAATTATCGGCACTTCGCGAACGGGTGGCACGGCACTACAACAAGCCCCGGGAATATATTATCTCCGATCGGATGATTGTGCAGCTTGCCCGGTCGATCCCTCGCAATGAAGCGGAACTGAGCCGGGTTCGCAGTTGGAAAGGGGCTTCGCAGGATTTGGTGGCGCAGATTCTCGATGCGATTCGGGTGGGTCTCACCCGTACCGATTTTATCGCACCCGACGAAGGTTCGCGCGCGCCGAGTTGGGAAGCCGTCGCCATGGCGGATCTCTTGGCATCGTGGGTGAAGGTGATTTCGCAGCGAACGATGATTGCGGGATCGCTGCTCGCTGTCCGGAGTGAACTCGATGCATTTGCGCGGTGGGGAGTGGAGAATCCGGAACATCCGATGCCACCGGTTCGGCTCACGAAAGGGTGGCGCTGGGAATTTCTCGGAAAAGATCTCGCGGCGATTGCGAAAGGGGAAAAGAGTATCGGGTTGAATGCACACAACGATCAGGTGTTGGGAATAAGGTAATTTTATCGATCGACTATTCAATTTGTGTGTCAAATACGTTATATTGTTATGTGTTGATGGTTAGGTATGTGTGTGATGATTATATCTTAGCGAGGTAACTATGCTTCGGAAATATGCTACTCCTGTTTTCTTTCTTGCGGTTTTTCTCACTTCTCTTTCAGCATTCGCTCAAGACAGTTCCGGTGTCAGTTGTAACTATCGCGAACGATTACATCCCGGTCGAATCTACGATTCCGTTGTGCGCGATCATTATGCTTTCGTAAGAACAAATGATGAATTTATCGTTGTAGACATTACCAATCCCGCTTCGCCGCAAGAGCAGTTCTATACTCCATTAAAAGGCGGGGTTACTGCGCAGATCGCACTAATGGGTAACTATGCCTTGATTACAGGATGTGTATATGTTCCTCAATTTCTTCGCGTAGTATATGTTTTTGACATCAGTAATCCTGTTCATCCAATTCTAATCGATACTGCGCGATTATCGTTCGACTACAACCACCAACCGAAGATCTTCGCTCTGAACGACAGTATCTTCTCGTTCAATTGCTCAGCCGATACGGTCACATTTTATCGATTATCCAGCTTGCATCATCCCGTGCGACTTCGGGATTACGTCATTCCGGGTTTTCGCTACCTCGCAATTGCCGATTCAAATTTGAACGCGACTTCGCTGGTAAACGACACGATGCAATTTTTGACATATCGCTTTATCTCACCGGATTCGATGCAATGGCGCGGATCCTGCAATCTGCATCAACGCGATCATTATCAGTATATCAATCAAATGGTGATCGATGGACATTACGCCTATGTACCAAGCGACACTTCGCTGGTCGATGTGATCGATATCGCCAATCCCGATGCTCCGACAGTTATCAGTACGACTCATTTCGTATCGCATGGATTTCCCGGAATCGCGAAACTTGGAAACTACTTATATTTGTACGGCGATCAACAGGAAATCCATATTGTCGATGTATCCAACCCAAGTGCGCCAGTCTTATTGCATTCGGAATCGTATTGTGGCGATTCGACCAATAGTTTAGGATGTGTATACAATCTTTTTTTCAGCCATGATACGATGTTTATCGTAGATTATAGTCGCGGACTATGGATCAATCGCATTCAGAATGGCTCCCAGATTTCAGAATTGGGTGGGTATTTTGACAACGGCGATGCTTGTGGTGTCGCGATCTCGAATAATCATTGTTATCTCGCCGATGGTACGGCAGGATTGCGTATTTATGATGTCAGTGGAACAATGCCCGTTTCTATTAGTCAAATGCAATTCAATTCACCGGTCACGCGAATCGATACCGTTGGTCATTATGCTTATATCTTTTGTGCAGACTCTATTTTAATTTATGATATCAGCAATCTAACTTCACCGGTACGGTCGGGTGGTCTCGCATTTCAAGATTGTGTTCCGATAGATATGGCTGTTTCATCGCATTATGCCTATATCAGATATGCCGGCGATGATTATTTGAAGACATTCGATGTGGCAAATCCAGCTTATCCGATTTTACTAGGATCGATCAGTATTGGAAGTTTGCCCTATTTTAATACCAGATTACTTCTGAAAGACAGTACTATTTACTTGGCTACAGATAATGGATTAGAGACTATCAACATAAGTCACCCCGATCGTCTAACTCATCATCATATTTACACGAACGGTGAATGTTACGATTTTTCCATTCACGGTAACACCCTCTATTGTGGAACATACGATACGTTGTGGATGTATGACATTGCCAATCCCGATACCATCACGGTGACGGGGTACTATCACAATGAGGGAAGTGAGATTTATTATAATTTTCTTACGAATTCCGATTATTTGTTCGGCTGGGGAGCAGGACTAAGAGTATTAAATGTTTCCGATCCCGTACACCCACATGAAGTCGGCTTTTTCGAACAAGCCGTGAGTCCAATGAACTACCTGATCGATCGTTCGCACTTATATTCCGCTTGCGGTACCTATTTCAATATCTACGACGTTTCCCAAGCCCTCGGCGTTGTCGATCGCATCTCAACCGAATTGCCACAGAATTTCGAACTAAAGCAAAATTATCCGAATCCCTTTAACAACAGCACTACTATCGAATATTCACTACCGACGACGAGTCACGTTAATCTCAAGGTATTCGATGTGCAGGGGCGAGAGATCGGCACACTGGTCAATTTCCTGCAGCATCCCGGGACGTATCGCGTTCAATTCGATGGACGATCGCTCGCATCCGGCACCTACTTTTTGCGATTGCAAGCAGGTTCCACGATGAAGACGCAGAAATTAATGTTGCTCAAGTAACTGTAGATAAAAATTATTAGTATCACGTGCGATTTTGATAGTAATTAGGATCGTTAGTCAGTTTATATTCGAATATCATGTTTGGACACGGGCGGTTCTCGAACCGCCCCTACCTAGGAATACAAGATCAGGTATAAAGAATGCGGGCGACCGCAGTGGGTCGCCCCAACTTTCAGTGATAACATGTTTTGTGAACTGATTCGACGAAGATGCGATACTTACGAAAAAGTTGTAACCACCAGAAAAATCCATATCCAATCCGGAAATACACTCGTATTTTTTTATAAGAGGGATCACTTACCAGCGCCTTGCTTCATTCACTGTCGAATGCTCTATCGATGGTTCTATCCTGCATCCGCACTTCACTCGCAACCGACGATCCGTAAGAAGGGGTTATGAAGATATTGCTGATTTATCCACGGTGTCCAGATACCTTCTGGAGCTTCCGACACGCGCTAAAATTCGTCATGAAAAAGGCAAGTGGTCCCCCGCTGGGATTGCTGACCGTCGCGGCGATGCTGCCGGACAGTTGGGAACAACGAATGGTCGATCTGAATGTCGGGAAATTGCGGGACAAAGATATTCAATGGGCAGATTACGTTTTTATCAGCGCCATGACTGTGCAACGCGAATCGGTGAATGAAGTGATCGCCCGGTGTCGGAAGTGGAACACGAAAATCGTTGCCGGAGGTCCACTTTTTACCGCGCATCGCGATGAATTTCCCGAAGTCGATCACCTGATCCTGAACGAAGCCGAATTAACCCTTCCACTGTTTCTCCAAGATCTAGAACAAAACATCCCGAAGCATATTTACACCAGTACCGAATTTGCCGATATCTCCACTACGCCGATCCCGAAATGGAGTCTGATCAAACCCCGGCATTACGCTACGATGAATATCCAATATTCGCGCGGCTGTCCCTACGATTGCCATTTCTGTGATATCACCGTGTTGTATGGTCACAAGCCGCGCACGAAGTCCGGTCCGCAATTGATCGCCGAATTCGACAGCTTGAGACAGTTTGGCTGGGATAATGGTGTGTTTCTGGTCGACGATAATTTCATCGGCAATAAGGGCAAAATAAAAGCCGAAATCCTGCCGCAAATGATCACTTGGATGGAAACAAACAAGCATCCGTTCAAATTATCCACCGAAGGAACGATCAACATGGCAGACGATGAAGAGCTGATGGTGATGATGGTCAAAGCGGGTTTCAATACAGTCTTCGTTGGAATCGAGTCGCCCAATGAAGCAAGCCTCATCGAATGTGGCAAAGTCACCAACAAGAATCGCGATCTGGTCGACAGTATCCATAAAATCCAATCGGCGGGATTGCAAGTCGAAGCGGGTTTCATTCTTGGTTTCGATAACGATTCACCGAGGATCTTCGATTTACTCTCCAATTTCATCCAGGAGACCGGAATCGTTACGGCGATGGTCGGACTGCTGAATGCGCCGATCGGTACGAAACTCTACGAACGGTTGCGTTCCGAAGGTCGATTGTTGAAAAATATGAGCGGAAACAATACTGATTTTTCACTGAACTTTATCCCGAAAATGAATGTCGATACATTATTGGAAGGGTATCGCGACATCCTGAAAAAATCTATGCACCGAAGAATTATTATGCGCGGGTGAAGCACTATTTGCGCGAATACAAATCGATCTCACACGATGGATTTCGAATCAAGATTCCCGAATTGCACGCCTTGGCGCGCTCGATCATCGAACTCGGGGTCATCGGGAAAGAACGATTTCAGTACTGGAAAATCTTTTTCTGGTCGCTGTTCCTGCATCCGCGGCTGTTTCCACACGCAATCACACTGGCGATTTACGGCTATCATTTCCGCAAGACGATCCAGCAATATTTTGTTTGAGGGATATTTTGCAGATGTCTGTGATCAAATTTGATTTTGTGGGTAAGTGAGTGATGTGCCGATCTGCATACGCACTATGATAAGGTTAAGGAATTAGTTAAGAAATAATAACGATCACAAAATCATTGAATCGATTTGAGAATATCGACATTCAGCTAGAATTCACGAACTGAAGGAAATATCGTAGACAGCTCTCGCAATACTTATTTCGGTGGAATATTTAACACGCTATTCAGTGTTTTCCAACTTAAATTCTTGCATCCAGATTTATAAAACTCCAAACAGTCTTTCAGAAATTCTTGAACAATCGGTCCGCGAATGCGAAAACTTGACTGCAAACCACCGATATCCACCACTAACACCCCTTCCGTAACGCCATTTGTCAACTCAACAATAAATGCACGCGCTTGTCGATCGGGGCTTAGGGCATTTTTCTTGGATTGATCACGCATAATTTTAAATACCGAGATCCGATCCTTTCCTTTTATCACGACGTTTTTTCTATCGTCTGCACTCAATTTCTTCAGTGATTTAAGGATCTCCTTATGATCGGTTACTTGCTGTAAATACCGCTTAATACCTTCCAGACTGACGATATGATAAAATTCCACACCTTGTTGAATCTTTTCCAGAAGTGTATTGTAGAAGGGCTTTTCGTCTTTGTTATTGGCGTCGGATCCAAAGATCAAAGTGCTGCTGCGTTGCATTAAAAAGATCCGTTTACACTCTTCCTTGGCTAATTCGGTAGCGAGTTGATAGTGTTCCAAATGTCCACGTTTCCGATCCACGATAAAAGTATTTCCCACTTTATCATTGATCCAATTTGACATTATTTCGAGATCGAGGGATTTTGGTAGTTCAGCAGGTGCTTTTTCTGCAGCTTGAACTGCAGTCCGTAACTTGATCTTACTTTTCTCAAATTCGGTTTTTGTCAGGCTGTATTCGATGACTCTTAGATGGTTTACATTGAATGGTAGTTTCTTAATATTCTGAGTAATCAACAAACACCGTTTTCCCCAAGCGTGACGATTTCCCAATTCGAAAAAAACATTGGGATTACAAGTAGATATGTCGGCAATAACGAGGTCATCGTGAAATAGGTGGTCGGATATCGCATCAGGAATCGGTTTATTGGAGTCTGGAACATCTCCTCTGTGAACGATGTACTTAAGTTCGCTGAGTACCGGTTTAATGAAATCGAGAAGAATTCGATCTGCTTTCTTTCGAGTTGGAGTTCTTTCTTTACCAAATTCGCAAATGAAGAAACATTTCTTTTGTCGCATTGTGGATCCTTACGAAAATGGGTTTGAGTCGTCGGTGAAAAAAATTGTAAATAGTAATGGCTGAAATGTGTAGATGAATGGAGTATATAATAAATCGTTCAAATTAGCTACGCAAATGAAAATGATGACTAAGTAAATATTTATGAGATTGGAATCTGATTTATACCATTTCTTGAAAATCGTGTCGCATTGTGATTTACTCTCACACTCGTGTTACAGATTTTACAATTTCTGGTTGATTGAGTAGCTGTTGTATTGCCCATGTTACCCGATCTCTTAGTTCTTCTCTGGACTTGCTGTACCAATGGTTGAAGTAATGCTCTTTGATATACAACCACAATCGTTCTATCGGGTTGAGATCGGGTGAATAGGGTGGCAAGAATATTGGTTGAATATGATGCCAGTTTAACGATTTAACCTTGTGCCAACTGGCATTGTCCAGCACCATTGTTACCCTTTCGCCCTTGGTATATTCGGCGAAGTGGTCAAGGAAAATCTGGAACAGTTCCCGATCCACTTCCGGCATTTGCAGCGAAAACAACCGACCGGATAAGGGTTGTACCGCGCCCAAAATGTTTTCCCGCAAATGGGTGCCGGTAAAGGGAACCGTTTGTCGTTCTCCTTTCCGCATCCAGCGTCGGCGCGGGCGTGGATCGCCGGTAATGCCGCTTTCGTCGTAGAACCAAATCCGATTGGGATCGCTGGCAAGCAGCGACGACAGCAGTTCTGTGAAAGCCAACCGGGCCTCGGCATCCTGTTTTGCCGGCCAGGATCGCGGCATATTCAAGGCAAATCGTTCATCGCGAACAAGACGGGCGAGCGTGGAATAGCCCAATTCGATGCGTAGTTCGCTACGCAATACGCCATGCAACTTGCGTAGTGTCCAGTGTGTCTGTCCGTGCTGCTCGGGATGGGTAAGCCAATCGACAACCAGAAACCGTTGTTCTTTGTTAGCTTTGCGCGGTCGTCCCGGTCGCGGTATCCGTTTCAAACGGTCAATGCCACCGGCGTTCCAATGCTGAACCCACCGCTGTAAAGATCGCGGTACAACCGACAACACTTGACAAACTTGATTGTCCGGTAACCCTAACAAGAGCATTTTAATCCCTTGAAAGCGACAGTGCTCGTCATGGTCAACCGAACAACGAAGGGCTTCTTCGATCTCGTCCAAAGTACCATTCGCAGGATTAGGAGATAAAGGTCGCATGAAATAAAGATAAGAAACAATGCGACACTATTTATGAGAAACGGTATAACTCTGGATTGCGACAATAATACTATTCTTCCCACCTAAGAATGAGTTTACCCGTTTCGAAGTATTAACATTAATAATAATATACAATAGACTTGACGCCTTTGTGTTCGTACTTGTCGATCAAGAGGTCGAATAACGATAAATTGCCATCGACTATTTACTTAAATAGAAAAATACAGTAATATTGAAGTACTAGATTGTAGTAATAACTATTGTTTTTCCGCTACCCAATCCATTTAAATCGAGTTTACTATGAGATCGAAGAATCTATTCACTGTCTTTGTATTCATCGGTAGTTTAATTTCTCTGACTGCTTTTGCGCAAGACAGTTCCGGTGTCTCGTGCACTTTCGAGCAACGTCTCCACGTCGGATATGTCTTCGATGTGGCGATTCGCGGCAACTTAGCCTACCTGGCGACGAATGGCGAATTGGTTGTGGTGAATGTATCGAATCCCGCTGCGACCAGCGAAGTGAGCCACTTAGCCGCGAACATCGGTTACGACAGTAAAATCGCATTATCCGGTAACTACGCTTTGATTACCGGTTATCAATACAATGATGATCAGGATTATCAAGGAATCTACACATTCAATATAACCGATCCGGCGCATCCCAGCAGTCTTGGTTTCATGACTCTGAGTGGGATGCCGAGCGATATCATTGTGCGCGACAGTTTGATGGCGGTTGTCATTCCCGGTGATTCGATATTCATCTTTAATATCGCGAATCATGCTCAACCGAGCTTGGTGACGACACATGCCGTTCCCGGTTTATGCAATCTCACGTTATCCGACTCGCTCGCCTTTGTCACAAATATCGTGAATGATACTCTGCGTTTGAATATCTACAGTTTCGCCAATATTCTAGCACCGCGCTGGCTCGGTGCTTGTATTCTTCATCACGGGGAGTACACCGGAAGAAACAAACCGCTGATCTCGGGTAATTATGCGTACATTCCGAATGATTCGACGCTGGTCGATGCCGTGAATATCGCCAATCCCGCTGCACCGGTATTAACCGGAAGTAATGGTAACCTGAATTCTTCGTTGGGAAACATCGTTAAATACGGGAATACACTTTACTGGTTCGGTAATACTAACGCCATTCACCTTATCGATATTTCCACTCCGCAAACACCGCAGTACATCGAAAGCTACTATGGGAATTCTCTTCGCACAGTTGGATCACCCTACAATGTCGTTTTTCAAAACGACACGATGTATATCGTGGATTTGGCGCAAGGTCTCTGGATCAATCGCGTCACACTTCCCCGCCAAATTTCAACGCTTGGAGGATTTTATCTCGACGGCTTTGCCGAAGATATTGCCGTTTCAGGAAATTATTGCTATCTCGCCGATGGTAATTCGGGGTTACGAGTTTACAATATTGCAGGCGCGACCCCGGTACAAATCAGCCGTGTGCCAACGCATACGTATGCGCAAAAAGTGAAAATTTCCGGCAATTATGCCTACTTGATGGGGTGGGACAGTATCCGTGTATTCAATATCAGTAATCCAGCACAGCCACGCCAGATTGCAGAATTTGGTAATCATATAATATTCGATTTTGATATTCGCGGAAACTATGCCTATACAATCGAATATGTATCAGACGATTCTTTGAAAGCGTACGATATCTCTGATCCGGCAAGTCCTGTTTCGGCTTGGGGTGCCGACTTTGATCAACCAGATCGAAATTACACGAAGATTCAAATTTCCGACAGTATTGCCATCTTTTCATCGAATTCTTGCATTGAGCTGCAGAATATGGGTCGAATCGGTTTTCCGGATCTCATCGTGATGGATTCGCTCGACTATTTTTCCGATTTGGCATTCCAAGGAAATTATCTGTACGTCGCCTTTTCCGATTCGCTCCGTATTTATCGTTTCGCAATACCTGATTTAGTTATTCAAGTATCGGCTTACGCGAATGGTGATATCGCCTTTTTCAATTCGATTCTTGTTTCGGGGAATTATTTATTTGGCTACGGTTCCGGTGGGCTGCGTGTCCTGAATATTGCCGATCCATTGCACCTCCGCGAAATCGGGTACGACGAAAACGCTTTTTATACCAATAAGATGGTCTATGGCGGCAACCGAATATTTACTGTCGGACAGACGTTGTTCGCGGTATACGATGTCGCGCAAGCACTCGGGATTGTCGACCGGGTATCGACTGCACTCCCGCAATCCATCACACTAAAACCAAATTATCCCAATCCGTTCAATGCCACGACTACGATCGAGTACACATTACCTGCAACGACTCATGTCGATCTTAAGGTATTCGATCTGCAGGGGCGAGAGATTGGTACGCTAGTCAATTTCTCGCAGCATCCCGGTACATATCGCGTCCATTTCGATGGAAAAACACTCGCATCCGGAACCTACTTTTTGAGATTGCAAGCGGGATCGGTGACCAAGACACAGAAATTAATCTTGCTGCGCTAGGAGATGACATCGTTATCAAAAAAATATTCTCGCGCGATATTCGCTGAAATATTAGATCGCAAATTCGGAAATATTTGCGCATTATCCATGGACACGGGCGGTTCGCGAACCGCCCCTACCTGAAAAGATGGGGATTAGGTAATAGGTGTTGGGAATTGGGAAAAGATGAAATGAAGAATAATGGGGCGGACATGGTTGTCCGCCCCTTTTATTGAAGATAACATACGATTTCGCAGCGATCGTTATCGTTTTGCCAACACCCGTTCGGCATCAATCTGCTTAAAGGTGTCATGAAATAGCGCGAGAAAAATCTCTTCCCGTTTTTGGGTCTCGGGATAAAATGGATAAGCAAAAATCAGAAATGTCTCGACCCACTTGGCAAGATCCATATCCCGCTGATATGTCGCAATCCGTTTGCCATCGCGCGTATAGACTTCAGTCTCCAATCGGTATGACTGATAGTAGGGTGCAGGTAAAATCGAAAGTCCAACAGTAGTGACAAATCCAGCAAAGAAATAGGAAGTAAACTTCTTCTCTTCGATTACCCGCAACTTGATAGTATAATCGTATTGACTCATTAAACTGTCGCGTTTCGCGCGTCGTTCCGGTTGATTGACATCTCCAGCTTCTGCAGTAAAGGTTGCATACTTTCCCAAATTGCTTATTTCACGCAATGAGTTTCCGAAGACTTCGTCGAAACTGTCGATCATCGCTCCTTTGCGAACGATTTTCGGAATCGCATCGAGTCCAAGCGATTGTTTCGTGTGGGTAAAATAAAACAACACACTCACCGATGGTTCGGGATTTTTCTTCACACCCGTATCGACGTAGGCACCACGGAGATTCGATCGCGTTGAAACACATCCCGTCAACATCAATGCAACAACAAAACCAACTGCGATAATGAATCGAACTGCTTTCATAAAACTTCCAAAATTAATGTTTCACTTACTATAAAGTACCGATTGAAATTCATTTAGTTTCCATGTATCATAAGTTGTCACGAGACGGTGTCACTGAGTTACGCGCGGAGGTGTAGTCCGCCCACACTACAAAAGGCAATTTACTGCTGTGAATACGAATTATTCAGTCAATTTCTTGAATTCGGGATCATCGCGTAGCGATTTAAAATCGTCGTCATGTTGCGCCGATTTCTTCCATTCACCCGACTGATCGATACACGCTTTCAAATCGATGAGTGCTTTTTTCTTGTCCCCTTTGAGGGCGTTTGCGCACGCACGATTGTATACCGGTTCGATTACTTTCGAATCAATTGCGATTGCTTTATTGTAGCAGTCGATCGCTTCGTCGTATCGTTTCAAGGTTGACAAAATCGACCCCTTAACATTCCAACCATCTAAGGCATTGGGATTCTTTTTGGTGGCTACATCGAGTGCTTTCAGCGCGTCGTCGTATTTCTTCATCCCGGCTAAACACTGTCCTTTGCCAATCCAGACCCAGGCACTATCGGGAAGCATATCGCCTAAGGTATTGAATGTCGCTAGCGCGGTATCCGGCATTCCGGATTCGGCAGCTTCCATTGCTTTACGCATCCAGCGCATTGGATCCTTCGGATCTGCCGCAATCATCTTATTTAAGGGTTGCAGCATCTCCTTCGGACGATTCAATTCGCGTAACATCGCAAACTGACCCATCAATGCTTCCTCGCTCTTGGGATTCAAATCGCCGGCATTTTCGAACGATTTCAGCGCTTTTTCGGAATCACCCTTGCGCATGTAAGCGCGACCTTTATTGATCCATGCGATATCGTCGGTTGGTTTCAATTCCAAAGCTTTCTCAGTCGCCTCAATCGATTCATCCTGTTTATCCATCCGCCACAGCACAACGCCCTTGCCTCGCCATGCTTCTTCATTTTTAGAATCGAAACCAATCGCTTTGTTCATCGATTCCAGCGCATCGGTAAGCTTATTCGACTTGAATTGCTCGCGCCCCTGTTGCAAATAATATTTCGATGAATCGGCATTGGTTGCGGCAAGCGCACTGATACTCACAAGCGAACAAACGATCAGAATAACGATAATACGGTACATTTTAACTTCCTTTCCGTTCCCCCCAAGGAACTCTTTCCAACGAAATTACTTCGACAAAGTCAGTGTTAAAATCATTTTTATTGTGTATTGAAGGAATACAAAAGCTTCAAGACACACCACTGAAGCACGCCATACACCGGATCATGTTTCTAGAACACTAAGTATAATCTTTCGTTTCCAGTGTGAAGAGCTGCTCGATAGTGACATTCAATTGTTCGGCGATAATCAAGGCGAGTTTCACCGAAGGGGCGTAATCGCCGTGTTCGATCGATACAATCGTTTGACGCGAGACTCCAACCAAATCCGCTAACTGCTGTTGGCTAAGTTCACCGTGCTCGAAGCGAATTTTGCGAAGATTAGTTTTCATCGTCTCGGGTGTCGTCGATTGTTCTTCTTGATGATCGTGATCTGTATTCTGTCGAACTGAGCTGCTTAGAAAAAAGATCGTCACGATTTTCCCCTCTCGTTCGATCGTTGGTAGAAGATAGTCGCAATTATTAATGATGTCAAGTAGACTTGTCATAATGTCAAAGAAACTTGTCTATCATATTGATAATTCAGAAGTGGAACTTTAAGAATGTGAATGATTTAATTATTAATTGTCAAATATCAGTTGGAACAATTCGGTGTCAGGCTTAGTCTGACTTTCAAGCGGATGGTGGGGAGATGTTGTACAACCGAAAACAACTTACTTATGTGAACCACAAATAAATAAGCCTCAAGCTGGCTCTTGAGGCAAAAGAAGAATCATCTTTGTGTTCTCACTGTGAAATTATTTAATGCGGTCGAGTGCAGCCTGAGTTGATGCGATGTGTGTCGGATCGCCAATATTACGATATAATTCAAGCGCCATTTGAAAACAATCTCGTGCCCCGTCTATTTCAGATAGGGCAAATTCGATATGTCCAAGTTCGACCAATGCTTCCGCTTCGGTTCTTTTGTCGCTAAGATTTCGTGCCAGTTCAAGCGCTCGATGTGCCTGATGATAAGCTTCTTCCGATCGACCAGTTATACAACTCGCGCGCGCCAACATCAGTAACGTACTACTTTCACTTCGAAGATCCTCAATTTCCTGACACAAAGGAATTGCCAGTTCCATCAATCGAATCGTTTCTTCGTAATTGCCCATCTGTGTTTGGACATTTCCCAGTCCCACGAGTGCAGCTACTTCGTAACGGATATTGCGAACCTCGCGCGAGAATGTCAATGCCGTTTGAAACGATGCGATTGCGTTGTCGTATTCACCGCGATTTGCCTGAAGATTACCGAGCACCTCATAAGCAATTCCCGCTTGACGTTGTTGCGGATTCTTTGATAAGAGTTCGAATACCTGATCCATGATGTTCTGAGCATCATCGCCTCGGTTCAATTCAAGTAATATTCGAGCATAGCTTAGCCGCGCCGATGGATCATTGATCATAAACTCATTTTCGATCTCGACCGCAAGTTTCAACATGTCGGCGGCATGATCCAACTGCCCTTTCGATACGGCGATCGCACCTAGATTGTGATAGGCAACGCCTTGCATTCTTCGATCACCCAATTCGATCGCTATTGGCAACGATTGGTTGATTAGATCGACTGCGAGGTCTAAACGCCCTTGGTTCATGTGAAAATGCGACAGATTTAATTTTACTCGCGCAATCTGATAGCTATCGCAGATCTCTTCATAAAGTCGAATCGCCTCATCGTTGAGAAAATAGAATTCTTCGAACTCATTTCGTCGCATCCTCACAATTGCTAAATCGGAAACCACGCCAGCGATGATTTTATTATCTCCCAGTGTTCTAGCGATTGTCAATGCTTGTTCGAAAAGATTTAGTGCCTCGTCAAGCTGCTCGTGCTGTGCGGCATTCCGACCCTGTTTTCGAAATTGATTAATCTGCTCGAGTAATTCTTCCATCTTTTGTATCGTAGGTTTCAATCTGTCACTCTACTATTTTGCTTTGAAAATTGAATCGGATGCATCGATCGGATTGGGATTCGATTGCGATTTACGATAATACGATCAAATCGAAAGAAGTCTTTAATGGCATGCATTGATAAGTAAAAATACGGTCGATCATCAAGACAAAAAATTAGTTGATGATACTATTTATCCAACCCTGATACGAGCAATAATTCTGCGAGAGTTTCTGCATCAGTACCCCACGCCGCCGGGGGACGGGGTTGTTGAATGTGGGCAAAGCCATCCGCCGGATGACAGCTCAATAACATTTTACGCCATAATAGCGGAATTGCCTCGCGCCCGAGTAATGCTCCCAGCAACGCACCGCAGATCGCGGCATTGGTATCGGCATCGCCACCGCGTCGAATAGTAGCCTCGATTGCCGGTTCGATCTTGTCATCACGGAGAAAGTGGTAGAAGGCATTCTGCAGTGCGACCAGAACCCATCCTTTGTTGGAGAGGTAGTCGACGGGTAGGTCGGATTGTGCTGCAGTGATCGCATCGGTTACTGCCGGGATCGCATGAATTTTTGCCCAGCGCAAAACCGTCTGATAGGTTTCATTGCGGTCGCCAGTGCGAATCGCCGAAGCAATCGCTATCGCAAATACGGCATTGGCTCCTAAACAGACCGGTGAAGCATGAGTTAGCTGTGCATCGAGCATTGCATCTTCGGCAAGGGTGTCGGGATTCATCTGCCACCCGTAGATCCCCAACGGTGCAACGCGCATCAAAGCACCACTCGCTTCGCTCATCCGGTAGCGACTGGCGGCAGCAATGGCGGTTACCGCAACGGCAAAGCGAGCCTCAGTTGCCGCTTCCAATGCATTTCGTAACGTATTTCCGACATCGAACGGGTCGCTGCGAAACCACCAGGTGTAATACCGAGCTGCCGTTTCGGCATCGTAACAGCGTCCGGAGACGATCGATCGTGCCAGCATTAGCGCCAATTCCGACGCATCGGAAAGTTGACCTGCCAGAGTATCCCAAGCACCTTCCCCTTGCATCGTCAAGGGTTGTCCTTCGGGATAACGGCTCGAAATTTCATCAGTCATGCGATACGCGACTGTGGTTCCTAGCGCATCGCCCGCCAACTGACCGATCAGGCAACCATGTGCCCGTCGCAGAATCGCAGATTCACCGCGGAAATGCAGACCCGGTATCAATCGCGTTGGATACGGTGGTTCGTCTAATCCAGTGATATCGGGTTTAACTTTAAAAATCTCTTCCCAACTGTTGTCGGCGTACATCGAGATAATCGATGGATGTCCGCCGTAGAGCCATTTTCCGTGATGTGTCAATTCGCCATGGGCAGTATACTCGATTGGCTGTTCCAATTCGCTACAGACTATTCCACCGACACCACGCAAAATTGCATGACCAGCGGCGATATCCCAACTCTTCGGATTGTTGATCGACACACCGATGTCGGCTTCGCCGGCTGCGGTCAATGCGAGACGGTGGGCAATACTGTTGGCAATCCGGAATCGAGCCGGAGCGATCAGCATTAAGTTGACATGAAATTTCTTGTCGGCATTCATCGCCGCGAGCATCACCTGATCTTCGACCATTACATCGGACGATAACATCGGCAATAAATTGCCATTTCGGCACGCAGGTTCACCTTCGCACCAAGTGAATAAATCACCATCATCATCCGGAGACATCGGTGAAAAAACAACACCGAGAACAGGTTGATGATTGTAGATAAGACCGATCGATACGGTTGATCCGCGGGTACCTTTTACATATTCGATTGTACCATCGTTCGGATCGACACACCAGTACGGTTGACCATCGGGGAATAAATGTGGGCGGGTTTCTTCTCCCTGAAATCCCCACTCGGGAAATTCATCCAGCAATTTCGCGCGAATTGAAGTCTCGATAATTACATCGATCTCGGCTTGACTGCCCATTCCTCTAGGTCCCGATGGGCGGTGCCATTCATCACGAAGTTTTTTGCCAGCATCTAGTGCGACAGCTATCGCAAAGTCAAGTGCCTGTTTTAATAATACTGGTGAAAGCGATTCTGTCATTTCCTGGTATTTTCTCGGTTAAATGAATTGTTACAAGTGTTACGAATATTTCGAAAATATCAACCGAATGGCTCGCTCGCAATCGATATAATGAATTTGTCACGATTAAGATGTGCTTTGATCACATCTACTGTATGACTAGTCTAGCGCCAGCGAAGCGGTGAACTTTGATTGATATCGGCACCGATTCCGTAAAGTTTAGGTAACGGAGCTGAAACTGTTTGGATCCTCGACTTTCCATTCAAGAATTTTGTGTTCAGATACTTATCGTTTCCATCAAGGTCGAGAAAGATCGCAATGCTCGCCATTGCTGCCCGGATACCAATGGATGATTCATTAAGACATTCACCGAGATTCGCACTGACACTATACCAATCGTCACCGGATTGATCGACAAACAGTGCGACACTACTATTCAGCGAGCGTCCAACCGCATTCGAAGCAGCGTCGTACCGGTCGTTTCCGTGCTCATCGAACAGCAGACTAACTGAGAAATCATGAGCTGCGCCCATTGCCATCGTCATCAACGATTTGTAGCGATCGTCACCAGCGCGATCGTGGATATAACTAACGCCGAAGTGTGCAGTTGCCGATTGATTGTACCAGACACCTCGGTAGGAATCGTTGCCATCGTTGTCGTCAACAACGCCGATTCCATACCAATAGCCAACTGCTTGAGCGAAAACGCCGCCAAAGTATTCGTCGTTTCCGGCGGCATCGTAAAGAAAAGCGAATCCACCCGCGACCGATTGACCATCGATGAAGTCGCGTCGAAAACCGAAACCAGCCCCTTGGCACATACTGGAATTGTGCTCTTTGGTTTGGGCACTGGGAAATTCAATCAAACTATCATTCGCGATGTAATGATCGTCACCTGCTAGATCGATCAGTAAACCAGTTCCTTGCGGCAACCCACAGGCTTGACTTTGAACAAAGGCTTCGTAGCGGTCGTTGCCGGATTTATCAGCCAATACTCCGGTTCCGCAAAAACCAAATCCCTGAGCCGAGCTGATCGAGCGATACGAATCGTCGCCGGAATAATCGCATAAAATCCCGCTACCAGCAACACCGGATCCTAGTGAATAGTAATCCGAAATATAATGGTCGTTTCCTTCCGCATCGATTAGAAAACCGTAACCGAGAATTCCAGCGCCGAATGCCGGTTTCCGGGTCGAATTTCGATACGTGTCATTTCCCGCTAGATTGATCGTTATACCGATGGGAAGTTCTGCACTGCTGGTACAACCACCTGTTTCGTAAATGTCGTCTCCACCGGTATCGAAAATGAGTAGATAGTGTCGATTTGCGATATAATTGTCAGAGTTCGATCCATTAACTTCGATCCAACCGTAACGAGTCTTGCAACTGAACTGAAATGATTGCTTAGTAGTTGATATCGGCAACGAATCGAGAACCATATCGATGGTAGCAGTAAAATCGTCGGCACCTGCCATCATCGAGCGGTAATCGATTTCATCGAGATGATCGATCAACCAATGATATCCGCTGACTTCAAATTGGGGAGTGGAAGTTTGCATTGTATCGGTAATACTCTTCGGCAACTCCGAGGGTTGAGCAAGCGTATGATACAAGGAATCGCGTTCCACGGCAGAGAGCTTACGTAACGCTTCATTCCGCCATTGTAACGCGTTGTTTGCACCGAACAATATCGCGGCAATCGAGTGCTGAAGTGAGATTGGTAATTGTGAAACATCTGGAATAATTGCAGAACTATCGAGTGAGTGAATCGCGTTCTCCAATGCATTCGGCTCTTGCGCGAGTGCCCAAATTCGCTGAGCGGGAGAGGGTGGAATTAATTCGCGACGAGTGCCCCAACCCAGTAATGAAGCCGAATTGAGCTGGAGATTGTGCAATCTACCCTCCGAATTATGTAGCCCGGTTCGAATTTGACTTTCCCAGAACGGAATTTCCGACGGGTGATTGAACCAGACATCAAAAATCGGTAATTGCCATCGGGTTGCAGTACTGCGAAGGGTCATAAATGTTGGATCTACTTGTAAGCTTGCTCGTGTCAATTGCAGATCGGAGAGTGCGCGATCTAAAGGATCTTTCTTCACTTCTGCAGCGCAAATTGTTACTCCGATGAATATGAAGAGTAGAAGTAAGAAAAAAATATTTTTCAGTCGCATATCAACCACCGCTGATGGATAATTTGAAGTTGTAATTATTAATTAGAAATAATAATCCCGATAAGTTACTAAAAATTCTGTTTAGATCCAATCAAAAACAACAAAGACGCACGATTGCGGGATTCACCCGATAACAATTCAAACCGTTAATTCTATTGTCGAAAATCGTTACGTTACAGTCGGTTTCAATATGAACCGATAAATTTTTAACCAATTACGATCGCATATTGTCAAGAAGAAATTGACATAGTTTATTACTACTAATGGTCGATGCAAAGAAAATTTATTTGAATAATGCCGCAGGTGGATTTCCGGTAGCACCGAATGTTACGGAGACTGTCTGTGATGTTATGAATGAGCCGCCCGCACATGCTGGACGGGGATCGGTTCTTCGATACGATTGGGTGAATCCGACTCGAACAACGCTTGCGGAAATGTTTCATTGGAATCTACCCGAGCGAATCATCTTCACCCCCAATCTTACTTATGCGTTAAATTTATCGATTTTCGGAATCGATCTTCAACCGTCCGATTGTGTTGTGACAACCCTTGCAGAACACAATTCGGTATTGCGACCGTTACGTCATCTTCAACAGCGGATTCCGTTCGAGCTGATACTAGTCGATTTGTTGCCGGATGGATCGTTAAATGAAATGCAATATCAGCTTGCACTGGCTCGGAGACCGAAATTAGTCGTAATGACGCACGCCTCGAATGTTACGGGCTTGATTTTTCCGATTCAGCGACTGTTCGCCGCTGCGAAATCTGCCGGGTCGATTACTTTGCTCGATGCCGCACAAACGGTCGGAGCGATCGATTTGGATGCGAACAAATTGTCGGCAGATATCATCGCATTCACGGGATATAAAGGATTGCATGGACCTTCCGGAATCGCCGGAATGCTTTGTGCAACCGATTTAGAATTGAGTCAACTGATCGTCGGTGGAACAGGTGTACGGAGTACTCTGGAATTCCATCCACCCGAGTTACCGATGCGCCACGAAGCCGGAACGATGAATATTCCTGCAATAGCAGGAATGTCTCGTGCCGTTGAGTGGTATCGATCGAATGCTGCAACAATTCATCAAGAAATTGCGAGGTTGCGAAAATATTTGATCGATGGACTTCGTCAAATCAAAGGGGTAACAATTTACGGAGCAACGGATGCACCTGCTGTCGGAATCGTTTCTTTCAATCTTAGCGGTTGGAATTGCGACGATGCTGCGATGGTGCTGCAGGAAAGTTTCGGAATTGAGTGTCGAGCAGGATTGCATTGTGCTCCGTTGATTAATCCCTCTTTGGGAAGTTCTCCGGATGGCACGATCCGGTTTAGTCTCTCGTCGTTTAATACTGTCGATGAAATCGAATATACTGTAGCTGCTGTAGCGAAATTGAAACGATGAAGCGAACAACGATTGAAATTGTAGACCAGTGCACCGATGGTAGCGCCATAGTGATTTGGCATCTCGACACTATTTGGACGACAATCCGGATCGAGCGATTAAAAGAGCTGGGGATCTTGGAGTATTTCACGGATTTTCCCCGTCCTTTCTTTCGTGTACGCAGTGAAACTGGTTTTGAAATCAAGGGGATCGAAGGTGAAGCATATCTGCGAATCTTTCTTCCTCAGTCGAATCGCCAAGAAATTGATTTACAACTGATCGAGTTTCTCAATTCGGTCGATTAATTTATTCTACGAGAGGTGAGATAGGAGGTAACATGGGAGTTAAACTGGAGAAGTATTTCAAAGAAATCGAAAGTGCCGGCGGTGTAGTTTTTACTGTTCGACTTGCGATGAAAACTGGAATACCGTCGAATAAAGCGCCATTGGTGCCCGACGATCCCGTAACTATCACGAAGTTTAAGAATGCGTTCAAAGAAATTACCGGCAAAGATGCGCCGGAAGTGTAAGGAGATTGACGATGGCAGTTATCAAAAAAGTCGCATTGACAATCAATCCCGAATTCGATCCGAAACGGTGTCGTCAATCGTTCAATGGTGTGACGACCGTGTTGCATTGTCATCACTATATGTCACTCTACTCGCAGTTGGCAGAAGATTGCTCATTGCTCGATGCCAAAAAACTATTGGCTGAGGTTGCCGAGGATTCCTTTTATCCCATTTTCGTCGATTATTTCGATGACGAGGGAATTGAAGCAATTGCCGATCGCATTTCAATTGCGGAACAATTCTTTGCATTTTTCGGTTTGGGTAAGATGAATGTGTCTTATGCCGGTACCGATTCCGGAGAGATCGAACTGATTCATTCACATGTCGACGAAGGATGGATCAAGAAGTGGGGCAAACACGATCGACCGATAAATTTTATCGGACAGGGCTTTATCAATGCGATGTTCGCGGCAATTTTCGATAAGCCTGCTCGCTCCTACAATTCCGTGGAATCCGCAAGTATTGTCTGCGGTGCCCCTTCATCCAAATTCGAAGTAGCGGCAATTTGAAAGGAGATTCCGATGGCTATCGATCGTAAAAGAGTAATTGAAGCCTTGTCGAAAATTCAAGTACAGGAAAACTCAGACGGTTTGATCCCCGGATTTAATGTATTTGTCAATCGACTTCCCGCGACATTCTGGAATGGGTTTGCCGACCGTCTGACGCGCAAAGTTGGAACCGAAATGTTACCGGCTGCGGAATTTCTATTGGAAAACGCTGCACATGAATGCGGGTATCATACTGGGTACGGTATCATAACGTCCGATGAGTGGAAATCAGTTGTCGCACCGATGATTGAGAAAGTTCCGGAAGATATTCTACATGGTGCGTTTGCCGTATTCACCGCTTGGGGTTGGGCAAAGAGCGAAATTGTCGAATTGATCCCGGGTGAAAAGATGGTGGTTCGTGCTTACGACTATTATGAATCCGATACCGTAAGTTATGGTACTTCGTCCAAGATGAATGCCTACATGATCCGTGGTGTCGCAGCCGCTTTTATGGATCTGGCGTATGGTGGTGCCTACGATCCCGACGGAAAATCGGGTTTGCGTACATTCCAGTGCGTTCAGACCAAAGGGATTGAATGCGGCGATGAATATGGCGAATTTGTCGTAACGAAGGCGTAGAGAAAAATTAAATCAGTAAGAAACTGAACAAGGGTACCGATGGTACCCTTGTTTTTATATTCTTCGATTTGAGATAATCTACCAATTGGTTCCGTTCTGCGTTTCTACTCTATCAGGAACAAATCTCACAATAAATCACTTAGGTTCCCGCACCCACAATCCTTTCCAGCGGACCGGTAATCTGAGCCAGACCGGGATCAGTAGCAGTGAAGTATAAATCCAGAAATAGGGCAGGAAGATGGGGAGGGCGATCAGGTCCGTGGTGCGTTTCATACGTACTGAAATTCCGAGAACAAATAATGCATTGAAACACCATCCGGCAATGATGGTAAATAGCGCACTCTCGCGAACTGCGCCCGAACCGAAGATCGCAAATAGTGGCACCAGCAAGTGAGCAAAGAACGCGACGCCGATCATCGATAAGCCGCCGGCACCCAATCGACGCGTTCCCATCGACCACCGTATTTTCATATTAGCCAACCTTCGGATCGGTTCCGGATCGGTGGTCGGGGTTGCATTGCGGTCGAGATGATAGCGCAGCGATTTAGTGCCGTAGATTTTTAAAATGGCATTCGAGAGCCGGACATCTTCACAAATCGAAAACCCGATCGCTGGAAATCCACCCGTCTTCAGATAGGCTTCCCGGCGCAAAGCGTAGTTGTTCGATAAACCTGCACCACCAAATCCCAGCACCGACAAACAGTAGCCCATTCCTTGAATCAACATCATATCGAGATTTTGGGTGCGAGCATAGAGACCGTTCATCCGGTCGCTGTGGATCAGCAAAGCCGCACCGCTGACGATTTGCGTCTTCTCGTCGAATAGTGCTACCGTTCGGCTAATCCATTGCTGAGGAACGATACAATCGGCACCGGTCGTCAAGACAATCGAATGACTCGCTTCCAGCATTCCGGCATGCCACGGCGCTGCCTTTCCGCGCAATCCTTCGATCTCGTCGGCGATCTTGATCACTTTCCGATGAGCCGGATCGCGTGCGACAAATTCACTGAATAGTTGATAAGTTCGATCGCTGGAGTTGTGGTCGATCAGAATAAATTCGATTAAATCGGTGGGGTAATCCTGTTGTTCCAGCGCTAGCAGTGTCGCTGGGAGATTGTGTTCCTCGTCGCGGGCACATAACACCACACTCACCGGTTCCTCGCGCTTGTGCGGTCGCCACGGATCGAGCAGCGTAGCGAAGAAACCGAGCAAAAACGCTAACGAATAAACGATAGCGAAGATTGAGAGTAGCAACAGAAAAAAAACAGTCATTGTAAAAGTCGTTCGTCGGGTATGGTAAACCGCCAACCACTATCCACAGCTTGTTCCAGTAAAAGCGGCAGCATTTTTCGAAATGTCTCAGGTGCCGGTCCACCATCGTGCATTAATAAAATATCTCCGGGTCGCAACTTCGGCATCAAATTGTCGACAGTCGCCGATACCGGTAATGTCGCGATAAAATCCCCCAACATCCAAGTGAGATATATCGGACGCATCCCGGCTTGAATCAGTTGCGACCAAATCGCTAGAGGCGGTACGGCATAGGGAGGACGGATCCGATGAATGGGACAGCCCAGCATTTGTTCGATACGATTGCGCGAATCGCACCATTCGGCATAGGTTTTAGTGGGATTTGATAATAATTGCCGACGATGATGCCAGCCATGAAGACCGATTTCATGTCCTGCCGCAAGCGCATCGGTCAGCAGCGACTTATTCCCGATTGCGCGATCAGTCAGAACAAAGAACGTACTTTTAATCGAATGGCGTGCTAGTTCGGATAGTGTCCAACCGGTGTCTCGACTGACCGGACCGTCGTCGAATGTCAGCCATAGTTCTCTTTCCGATGTAGTGAAGTTCAGTACCAGTGATGGCAGTAACCGGTACCAACGACTGAACTTAAGCGGATAAGTGAACTCCATTAATCGCTGAACCCCCGGCTATGTTGGGTTTTTGGTGGAGCGGGTATGAGTGCGTAGGAAATTAAAATCCAAGCTTCGATCGGCGACCAGAGAAAAACCGAACGCAAGGTGAAATAGGGAAATTTCGGATTGACGACGCACCACACAATAAAATCGTTCAGTAATTTTAAGAGTACAACAGCCAAACCGTATTTCCATACCACCGGAACAAATAGTGCTGGAATTGCCGATGCCAGACCGAGCAGCGTCAATCCAATGATAATATGGGTAAATTGCACCGATCGGCGGTAAGTAAGTGCATCCTGATACCAGCGTCGGCGGCTCGCTGCCGTGTGGCGGTAGGTCGGTGCCAGATAGGTAACGACGCCAGCATCGGGATGAATCACTGCCCGCATCGGCAGACCACGAAAAAACTGATCTTGCAGAATTCGTCCATCTTCGCCGGTACCATCGACGCCAACGCGATCCCACAGTCCATCGCGGATGGCACTAACTGGAATTAACATATTCGCCGTCGATGCTGTCAGTGGATAACCACTGGCGATCAAGCCCATTGCTGCGAACGTGATCCCGCCCTGATCATCGGTAAGAATCTCTTTGATCAAGTTCCGATTGCGTCCGATTTCGAATACCGGACCTACCGCACCACCGACACCTGCCTCTTGCGTGATCGCAGTGATCCATCGCGGACCGACCCGGCAATCGGCGTCTACCATCAAGACACTCCCCTCGGTGAGGTTTTCCGTTGCCTTCATCATTGCATGGAGCTTGCCATGAATTCCGTCTGGTAGCTTCTCAATGCGTAATAACTCGATCGGGAGACGATGCAAGTACTTTTCCACGATCTGAGTAGTGCTATCGGTCGATCGATCGTCTACAACGATAATGCGGTACGGAAAATTGGGGGGAAGTTCTTGTTTGGTCAAATCTTCTAATAAACAGCCGATGCAATCAGCTTCGTTATGGGCTGGAATTAAAATGTGAATCGGGAGTGCTGCCGGGTGTCGGGGAACGGTATTGCGAAACCAGCCGATTAACGAGGTAATCGCGATTAATAGATAGGCACCGACCGACCCAAGTAGCCAAAGTGCCCATCCCTCAATCATGTTTGTGCTGATTCTTCAGATTACGGCTCATCGAAACCCACAACGGGAAGCCGATCAAAGCGGGAATGACGGTGTTCGTCAGGAAAAACGGAAAAGTGACCATCGGGAGCGTGTCCGGTGCCATTCCGGCAAATTCACCCAATTTCATTCCGACCACTTCGCTGATACCAAGGTTCCCGGGGGTAAATGCGAAGAAACTTCGGAGTAATTGCAGACTGCCGAACATGATTCCGGCTTGCATGAAACTGACATCGCGACCAATCGCAACCAATCCAATTTGAAATTGGATTAAAATCACAAAGTACTGTGCAAATCCAAGCAATAACCCGAGCCGATAGGTTTTTCGTGGTAAAGAGGTGAAGCCCATATACAACTCGCGGATGAACTTTTTCGAGGAATGGGTTTCGTGGTGGGTACGGGTGATATGGAAAACGATTTCCATTACGATGAAGTAACCGACTGCGATGATGATCGATAGCCAGACAATATTGATGCCGAAACTCGGATAGAACAAGATGCCCAAGGCAATCGTTCCCAGCATATGCATCGGCGGCCAGAACATCATTCGGTCGACCAGCGCAATGCCAACCGCTCGCGCGGTCGCACCGGGAATTAACAGTATTAAGGCGCCATCCCCCACCCGACCGGGAGTGAATGATCCAGCGCTGAAGGCTGCTAGTCCTGCTTTGGCGACTGTTTTGAAGGTTAAACCAGGGATATCGACCTTCAGCATCACCCAGCTTCGAAGTAATTGAACATAGAGTTCAAGGAAGGTGCAACAGATTGTGAGAATCCAGATAAACGGCGAGAAGTTATGCAATGCCTGAAAGAAGATCTGCCAACCGACTTTGGTGACGACGATATAGACCAAACCGATCGCGAGCGGAAAGGTAAACCAGTGGAGTTTGCTTTGAATCTTGTGTAAAACTTTCATGACCAACCGGGTTTACGTCGAAACGAGTGCCAAACTAGCGTCAACGCCCATAGCGGGAAACCAAAAAACAACACCGCGGGATGCCACCACTCGAGGGAAGTTGCAGTATGCCGGGAGACTTCTCGAACGACAATATACTCAAAAAGTAGCAATAATATGGATGGGAGTAAAAAGAGATTAATTTCCTTGAATGCTGCGTTGATTGTTAAAATAAAATGGATGGGTGCAATTAGGGCACCGGGAACTACCAACAACCCAAAAACCTTCCAGAACAATGGGTAATCCGGTGCGACCGAATAGTGCCGGGTACGTGCCCGCCAGTACTTGCCGGGATCCCGATCCAAGACTGCCAACGCGACATCGTTGCCCACCTTTGAGATGATCTTGCCCCGAATGGTAGCGAATTTGTGCAGTAGCAGATCGTCGTCGCCGGAGATCCGTTCGCCGATCTTGCCAGTAAAACCGCCGACTTCGCGAAACGCCGATACTCGGTAGGCAAATCCGGCACCGATTGCAGAGAGTGGCCATCCTCGCTGTATTGCCGATCGCATCAGGAAACTTTGAACCACCGCTTCCAATCGCCGGAAGCCACCCCAGAAGCCAGTTCCTTCAGTGAATCGGAAGCCGGGAACGATGGCAATCCACTCCTTGTTCCACCCGCAAAATAGCGCCAGTAACCATTCGGAATACGGGCGGCTGTCGGCATCCAGCGTCAAGACCCAGTCAGCAGTGGTCGATTCGATTGCTTTCGATAAAGCATACTTCTTCCGCGCTTCCACCTCCGGTGCTTCGTCTTGCTCGACTGCGACCAAGCGGCGGTGTTCGGGATCCTGTTCGACAAATGCCAGCATTAACTCCCGGGTACTGTCGGTCGATCGATCGTCGATCACAGCGATCCGAAGCGGTTGAAGCGAACTCCAATTCAATTCGGCAACTGCCTCGAGTAATTCCGGAAGGACTTCTGCCTCATTGTGACAGGTCAACAGAATTTCCAACGATGGGTACTTCCCCGGATCGTGTCGATCGAAGCGGAAATACCCCTGAGCCAGCCAAATGAGACCCAGGAGCGTAAAAACCAGAAGAATCGCGAATATTTCCAGCAATCTTGGTCCTATTATCCAATTTATTAATCGGTTGTTCAGATGAATGATCGTTCTTACCGGAGATAACTCAGAGTAAATTTCAAAACCGGAGTCGATCTGCGTATTATTAATCTAGCTCGCTATCGAAGGAATTCCCGTTGACGACCATTTCGGAAAAAAAAGCACTACTCAATTTAATCAAACCTCACCGTAAAAACCTCTTCCTCGGTTTGGGGTTTGCTTTAGTTGCCAACAGCTTCGATGCGATCGCCCCTTACGTCCTGAAAACAGCCTTTGACACGTTCCAGCACCCCTTCATTTGGAAAACAATCTGGTTTTACGGTGGTATTCTGGTTTTCCTCGCCTCAGCCCGAGGCGTCCTGCGGTACTATATGCGGATGACAGTCGTCGGTGTTTCCCGCGATGTCGAATTCGATCTTCGCACCAGTTACTTCCAGCGTTTGCTATCGCTACCTGCCAAATTCTTCGATAAGAACCGGACTGGCGATCTGATGTCCCGAGCTACCTCAGATATCGAAAATATCCGGATGATGACCGGTCCGGCGTTGATGTACTTAGCCAATACTTTTGTCACCATGATCGTCGGGTTCACGGTTATGGTGATGCTATCCCATTCGTTAACACTGGCGGTAATTGTGCTCATACCGATCGGTGCGGTGGCAATCTGGTTTCTTGGACAAGCCGAATTTCAACGGACTGACGAACAACAGGAAAAGTACAGCGAACTATCCGCCGCGGTGCAAGACAATCTTGCTGGTGCCCGCGTCATTCGCGCCTATGCCCAGGAAGAGCGCGAAGTCGAACGGATGGAAGTACATAATAAAGAGTTTTTCCGCCGATCCTACCGGTTATTGAAAGTCGATGCGATGTACGGTCCGGTAATGGGTGTGTTGTTCTCATTCGGTTTCGTGGCAATCCTTTGGTATGGCGGTCATCTGCTTGCACAAGATGTAATCTCACTCGGTACCTTTGTCGCATTTGTTTCCTATCTCGGTCTGTTGGCTTGGCCGATCATTGCCATTGGCTGGACTGCCAATCTCATCCAGCGCGGATTGGCATCGTGGGCACGGATTTACCGAATTCTCCTGGAAGAACCGGAAATTGATACTGGTGTTGTCCGGAAAGACATCGTAGGTGAATTGCAATTCGATCATGTCACTTTGCAATACACCGAAGACCGTACGGCAGCGATCCAAGATGTCAGTTTCACGATACCATCAGGTGGATCACTGGGTATCGTTGGACGTACCGGAAGTGGCAAATCAACGATTGCGTCTCTGATTGCGCGCCTCTACGAACCATCGGCTGGTTCAATCCGGTGCGATGGTGTTGAATTGGGTAATTATCCGCTTCCACTGTTACGCAGCCAAATCGGTTTCGTACCGCAGGAAGCATTCTTGTTCAGTGCCTCGGTTGCCGAGAATATCGCGTTTGGAAAGATCGATGCCGCACCCGATCGTATCGAATCGTCATCCCATCTAGCAGCACTGAGTAAGGACATCGATCAATTGTCCGACGGCTATAAATCGCTGGTTGGGGAGCGGGGAGTGACACTTTCCGGTGGACAAAAACAACGAGTCGCAATTGCCCGGGCGCTCTTGATCGATCCGCGAATATTGGTGCTGGACGATCCGCTTGCCAACGTCGATACTGCTACGGAACGTGCCATCTTGAATTCACTTGAAGAGTACATGAAGGGACGGACAACCGTCATTATCGCACACCGAACTTCGACTGTAATGAATTGCGATGCAGTGCTGGTACTGGATCGCGGTCAAATTGTGCAATACGGCGATCCCCGGTTGCTGGCGCAGGAAGCGGGACCGTTTGCCGAATTGGTAGAACGGCAACGGCTAACCGAAGAATTGGCGGAGGTGGCATAATGGCTGAATCCGTCATGGGTAAAACTTTCGATTGGGCACTGTTCAAGCGCATTCTCCCGTACGCGAAACCTTATCGGCGCGGTTTCTCCATCAGCGTTGTCTGTATGTTGATCGGCACGTCGTTGGAGTTGGTTGGTCCGCTACTGACCAAGCGAGCAATCGATCAGGCAATTCCCCAGCACGACTTTCACACTCTTTTCTGGTTAGTGATTGGGTATGTCGTCATTAACGCTACTGGACACCTGTTTCGATATTCCGAAACGCTGATTTCGGGATGGTTCGGCAACCGCATTGTCTGGGATCTGCGGAAAAAAGTGTTTAGCCGATTTCAATATCAATCGTTAGCGTTTTTCGATCGAAATCCGGTCGGAAAATTGATGACCCGTGTCACATCCGATGTGGCGGCGATGGCGGAGTTATTCGGTGCCAGTTTCGTCGGTCTGATCGGGGATGTGCTCAGTCTTCTGGGAATTCTCGGAATTTTGGTTTACATCAATTGGAAACTCGCGATCGTGACTGTGATCGTGATGCCGATCCTTGTCACGATCACAATCATGCTCCGCAAATATATGCGCGATGCTTATCGAGCCATGCGAGCCGAAATTACCCGAACGAATACTTATTTACAGGAATCGATTACCGGAATTAAGGTCGTAAAACTGTTTTTACGCGAACAGCGCAATGCCGAACAGTTTGGCGATATTTCGCAGAGCCTGAAGCATGCGCAGCTCCGCACGATATTCTTTTTTGCGCTATTCTTCCCGATTGTCGATATGATCAGCACCACCGCCATCGCGGCTGTGATGGTCGTCGGAGGCTGGCAGATTCTACACGGTGCGGTTACGATCGGTGCGCTGGTTGCATTTCTGCAGTACGGTGAACGTTTCTTCCGACCGATCCGTGATTTGAGTGAAAAGTATAACGTCCTGCAATCGGCATTCGCCGGAGCCGAACGAGTATTCAATATTCTCGACGAACCGTTAGCGATCGAACCGCCGGCTCAACCGAAAGCTCTCGGAAGAGTGAGCGGCGACATCGAATTTAAAGATGTCAACTTCAGCTATGTCGACGGAGTGCCGGTTCTACGCGACTTATCGTTCAAAATCAATCCCGGCGAAACTGTGGCATTGGTTGGAGCAACCGGTGCCGGAAAATCGACAGTACTGCAACTACTCGGGCGTCATTACGACATACAGGAAGGGCAAATCCTGATCGACGGGAAAGAATTGCGCACCGTCGATCCTCGCGAGTTACGCGGTCAAATGGCTGTTGTATTGCAAGATGTGTATCTTTTTGCGGGAACAGTTGCAGAAAATCTGGCACTTTCCGACACTTCGGTTTCGCGAGAGCGCATTGAGTGGGCAGCCCGGGAAGTTGGCGCTGATAGTTTCATCCGCGAATTACCGCAGGGTTACGACACGATGTTACTCGAACGTGGCGTCAATTTATCGGTCGGACAAAAACAGTTGTTGTCACTGGCTCGGGCACTAGTCACCGATCCCGCAGTGCTGTTGCTCGATGAAGCGACCAGTTCCGTAGATAGCGAAACTGAATATCTGCTGCAACACGGCTTGGAACGCATCATGACGGGTCGTACCGCGATCGTCGTGGCACACCGGCTGTCAACGATACAACATGCCGACCGGATTATGGTCTTCCACAAAGGGAAACTTCGCGAACAAGGCACCCATCAAGAACTTGTCCGGCTCAACGGTATCTATTCCCGCCTGTACCGTCTGCAATTCGATTTGGCTGCGTAACTTTGAAACTGATCGGGAGGTCGCAGCGTAATAAAATTGTTGGCAGATTGATAACAAATTCAAATGTGATCGTCGTCAGTCGATTCTTTTATAAATATGTGGTGCAAATCAACTCACAATTTCGTTTTGTCTCGTACTATTCAATAGAACTTGTTTGTTCAACCAGCGCAGAAACGGAGACAAGCCATGAAAGTGCTATACATCTCTGCCGAATGTAAACCGTTCTCCAAAGCTGGTGGTGTTGGTGATGTCGCGAGTGAATTACCAGCGGCACTAAGACAAAAAGGGATTGAGATCGAAATCCTGACACCGCTGTATGGGCAGGAACGATCTGAATTCAAATTGACGATTGTACGCGACTACCTCCTCCAGTTTCACGAACGCAATGAAAAGATCACACGGTACAGAACCGAATTAAAAGGGGTTCCGGTACATCTGCTGGGAAATCAGCACTACTTCAGCTCACCCGAACCGTATATTCATAGCGAAGATATTCCATTCTACGACGATATCATCCGCTTCTCGTTTTTTTGCGAAGCGTGCTTACTGCTCATCCGCGAGATCAATCCCGACATCGTTCATATCAACGATTGGGCGTTATGTTTCTTATTCGGTCGCATGGCGATGCTGAATTTCCCGCAGAAACGGGTATTGACCATTCACAATATCGGCTATCAAGGGAATATTTGGCGGGACAATATTGTCAATTGGAAGATTGAACAAATTTTAAATGATCCGATTATCGGTAACAACTTCATCGATCCCCGGCTAAATTGGAACAGTGTCAATCCGCTTCGGTTGGGAATGGAACTCGCCGATATCGTCAATACGGTTTCACCGCATTATGCCGATGAATTGTTGCTTCCCGAAGACCAGAGTCGATACTTCGAAGGGGGGAAAGGTCTTGAGGAAGTGGCGGTTCGCAGACAGAAAGAAGGCGCGTTTCTTGGTATTCTGAATGGATTCGACTATAAATCCGAACCGAGCGAATCGTCCTTCAACGAGACGATTAAACAAAAAGCCGATATGAAGCTTGCACTCTCGAATGAATTTATCAATCCCAATAATTTTTTGATTGGTTTTGTCGGTCGTGCGGTCGAGCAGAAATTTAAACTGCTGGTAGAATCCTACGATGGAAAAACGGTATTCGATCGCATTGTCAATCTTCCCGGTGTGAACGTTGCCATCCTGACAACCGGATTACCGGAATATGAACAATTTCTGACCCGCTATGCCGATCGAGGAAATGTCTCGATAACGCTGGCGTTCGATTCCGCGAAAGCGCGTCGGATCAGTTTGGGTTGCGATCTTTTCCTGATGCCAAGTCTGTATGAACCGTGCGGAATTACGCAACTCGAATCGCTCAGTTATGCGACACCGCCGCTGGTGCGGTGGAGCGGTGGTCTGGTCGATACAGTCAAGTCTTATACTCACCACGGCGGTACCGGATTTGGGTTCGATGGTTCGACGAAACACGAAGTGTTAAAGAATCTGATCAATGCGGTAATGACAGCGCGCGATCTTTGGAACAATCAGCAGGACGTCTATTCGAAGCTGCAGTGGAATGGCTTCAATGCGCGTTTCCGCTGGTCCGATTCGGCAGAGTCTTATCTCCGCAATATCTATGAGAAGTTACTGCGACCTTCGATTTAATTTATATATGGGTGATGTTTAATGTTATAGGTCGGACGCTTTTGTCCGACTTTTTTTACGGGTTTATTTTCTGTAGCCGCAGGCTTCAGCCTGCGTTTTTTTTCTTGAATCTTGTGATTTATTGCAAATATTGAAATCGTGAGTTCGGAACTATTAGCGCATCATCAATGGATACGGGCGTTCGCGCCCCTATTAAATTAAAAGGAGTCGGAAAAAATTCCGACCTACTGAAAAGAAGATTCTCGCAGGCTAGGAAACATACGCTGAATACAAGATTGGAAGAGGTATTTTGGTGGTTGGTGGTGGGAAAAGAAGGGGTAGCGGCGGACTTTAGTCCGCAATTATTTTTATTGGGTTGGTTTGGGAACGATTCTTTGGGCGATACCTTTAACAACTTCGATAATAAATGAGAGCGGACTAAAGTCCGCCGCTACCATTGATGAACAGATATTGATTACAAAATTCTGGCAAAATTAATTATCGAAACGGGCGACTCGATGAATCGCCCGCAGCATATAGTTCATAATGTATATTATATTACGGATGCTTGACCGTCTCTAAAATCTTGGTCATTAATGCATCGAAATCCATCCCGATTGCCGCCGCTGCTTTCGGTACGAGCGATAGCGCGGTCATACCGGGCAGGGTATTTAACTCCAGACAGTACAATTCGCCGTCGGGTGCGAGTCGGAAATCGGAACGTCCGAAGCCGTGTGCCATCAGGCATTCCCACACATCCCACCCCAGTTGCTGCGCCGCTTCGGTCGTCGCTTCATCGATCGGTGCCGGGCAAAGGTACTCGGTATTTCCGGCAGTGTACTTCGAGCGATAATCGTAGAATCCCCCCTTCGGACAGATCTCTACGACCGGCAGTACTTGATCGGCAACCAGTGCAACCGTCAATTCGCGACCCTCGATGAATTGTTCAATCAGAATATCGTCGTTTTGCAATCGCACCTGTTTGATTGCTTCCGGCAATTCATTCATCGATTTGACAATACTCATTCCCACGGTCGACCCGCCGCAATTCGGTTTCACCACACATGGGTATCCGAAGGTCTCGACGATATCTTCGTCGATCTGTTTCGGTGAAACGATCTCATGATACTTGTAGAACAACCATTCCGGTGTGGGAATTCCCGCTTCGGCAAACAATCGCTTCGAAACTGCTTTGTTCATCGCAATCTTGCACGTTGTCGATGATGATCCGACAAAAGGAATTTTCGCCCACTCCAAGAGCCCCTGCAATGTACCGTCTTCGCCGGTTCCACCGTGTAAAATGGGAAATACCACATCCGGCGCGAGCGAGGCAATCGTTTCGAGTAAGCGACCCAATCGCTGCGGAGTTGCCGGTGGAAGGTCCGCGAGATTCTCCGGCGGGGTTTCACCGACGACACCAGTCAATAACGGACGGTCTGCAGTAACCCACTGTTCGGGATAGACTGGATCCATTTTATATACTTGATGTCCCAATCGTTCGAGACCCGCCACTACAGCTTCACCCGAAGCCAGCGACACTCGTCGCTCTACCGATTCGCCACCCATTAATACGACGATACGCACGTATGTTCCTCCAGCATTATTCCGACCCATCGATTTTTCTATGGTCACTTAATATATAGCGGAAATCTGCAGTCTGCATCGGATTGGAAATTGGAGAATGGGAATTGGTGCTTGAGAATACAGACAGGTGCGTGTACTGCCGATCCGGCATCGCGTGGTGGATGAAGAAATAAGCGAAAAAAAGGGGGCGAATCATCGCCCCTACAAAATTAGAATACTGATCGAATGAATTAGTCTTCGTCGTACACGATATCGGCGTTGCTCCAGACTTTCTGGACGTCGTCGTGTTCTTCCAAGGTATCGAGCAGACCGATCAAGGATTTCGCTTCGTTGCCCTGTACCGTCACTTTATTTGCGGCGACACGTTGCGATTCCGCCGATTCGAATTTGATGCCGGCTTTTTCCAATGCTGCTACAACGGTTTCCAAATCCGACGGTGCTGTAGTGACTTCGAATTCGCCGTCTTCCCCTTGGACATCTTCCGCACCAGCTTCCAGCGCCACTTCCATCAATTTGTCTTCGTCGACGCTACTTTCGATCATGATGATGCCTTTGCGTTCGAACATCCACGCTACGGCGTTACTTTCCGCCAAATTACCATTCCGCTTGGTGAAGATATGACGGATTTCGCTGACGGTGCGATTGCGATTGTCGGTCAGAACTTCTACCAACACCGCAGTGCCACCCGGAGCATACCCTTCATAACAGATTTCCTCGTAGCGTACCCCTTCCAATTCACCAGCGCCCTTCTTGATCGCGCGGGTGATATTGTCGGCAGGCATGTTGGAGGCTTTGGCAGTATCGATTGCGCGACGCAGCCGGGGGTTGTTTTCGGGAGCGCTGCCACCTTCGCGAGCGGCGATCGTCAATTCCCGGATGGCGCGAGTGAACGTTTGTCCACGTGCCGCGTCAATTGCAGCCTTCTTCCGTTTAATGGTTGCCCATTTCGAGTGACCGGACATTCCAACTCCAAACAAAACAGTAAATCGTCGCAGACCGGTGGTCGCGAAACCAGTTTTCGGTGAGATCCAATTAGCCTCGTATAATACGAAAACTAAGTGAAGTTAGGCAACTCGGAACCCAACCGATGGGTTGGGTAAATGAACCGAGGGTTCCTTGTTGATTTACTGGTATTTATTGATTAATCAAGGAATTGTAAATAATCTCGCTTTGATGCCGGATCAACCCTTCAGTTCGGACGTGCAAAAACCGCATTTTGTCGCTTTAATTGGAATGCTCGACAGGCAGTGCGGGCACTCTTTGGTCGTCGGTTCGCCGATTTTTGCCGCTTCTTTTCGCTTCATATTGTTCATCGTTCGAACGAGCAGGAAAATCGGGAAGGCGACGATGATGAAATTGATAATCCGGTTGACAAACATACCATAGTTCAGAGTGACGGCACCGGCGTTTTTCGCAGCTTCAATGGTGACATACGGTCCGGCATCTTTCACGCCATCCTTCAATACCATGAACAGGCTGGAGAAGTCGAGGCTGCCGACCAGCAACCCGAGCGGCGGCATCAGCACATCGGAGACCAGCGACGAGACGATCGTGCCAAATGCGGCACCGAGCACCAAACCGATTGCCATATCGACGACATTGCCGCGCATTGCGAATTCTTTGAATTCTTTTAACATTTTCGCTCCCGAATAATGGATGAAATTGAGTCAATTCAATGTATCAATATAGCAAACCGTTATTCGCTTGGTTAATGAAAAAATGAAAGAGCGATTATTTTTCGCAAGATTGAATAGATAAGTATCGAAGGATTAACCGGAGTAAGAATGCTGCTGAATGGGAAACCATCTGGTTGGTAGGTAGTGGAGGGTCGGGTTAGGAAAGATAAAATTAATGAAAATCGCAGTTAAAAGTCTGCGTGCATCTTCTTTTCCGTAGGTCAGAACTTGTTCTGACCATTTCTTGTATCTGTCTTTGGTGACGAAGGCTTCCGATCCTGCGATCCACTTCAGTAGGTCGGAATTTATTCCGACTCCTCTTGTGTCCCAATTAACGATGAGCGGATGCGAGGAGCCGCTCCTACTACAGGACAAAGGATACAGGATAAGAGATACAAGATTCAACAAACAAAAAACAAAAAACGAACCGCAGGCTGAAGCCTGCGGCTACAAAAAAAAGGGCGTATGCCTACGCCCTCGTAAATATAAGGTTGATTCATGATGATCTAGTAAAGTTTAGTTTTCCAACAACACCTTTGATAGCCGTTCAAAATCGTCAAGCACTTTACCGGTACCGCGCACCACGCAGGTGAGTGGATCTTCGGCGACTTCTACCGGAAGCGATGTCTCTTCGCGCAATTTTGCATCGAGACCGCGTAGCAATGCACCACCACCAGTCAGGATAATACCACGGTCGCGAATATCGGCTGCCAATTCCGGGGGTGTCTTCTCTAGTGCCTGTCGAACCGCCTTCACGATCGAAGCGATCGGTTCGGATATCGCTTCGCGGATATCGGCACTCGACACTTCCACCGCCTTCGGAATACCATTGACCAAGTCGCGTCCCTTCGCAAACATCGTCAATTCTTCTTCTAACGGGAATGCACTGCCGATCTTGCACTTGATGTCTTCCGCCATGCGCTCGCCGATCAACAAATTGAAGTTGCGACGCATATAGTTCATGATCGCTTCGTCGAGTTCATCGCCAGCGATTCGGATCGACGTATCGGAAACAATACCACCAAGTGAGATGACTGCGATTTCAGTCGTTCCACCGCCGATATCGATCACCATGCTGCCGAGCGGTTCGAGTACCGGAAGTCCGACACCAAGCGCGGCTGCCATCGGTTCGGCAATCATGAATACTTCGCGGGCACCGGCTTGTTCAGTGGAATCGCGAATAATTCGTTTCTCCGCTTTGGTAACGCCGGACGGTACACAAACAATGATGCGAGGGCGATTCAACGGATTTTTGATCACCTTGCGGATGAAACTGCGAATCATGATTTCGGCAACATCGTCGTCGTCGATCACGCCATCGCGCATCGGTCGAATCACTTCGATGTTCTTGTGTCCCTTGCCCATCATTTCGCGGGCGGAAGCGCCGATCGCGACAACTTTGCGGTCGTTGCGATTGAGTGCCACCACTGACGGTTCGCGCACGAAGATGCCGCGCGATTTGACATAAATCAGTGTATTGGCAGTGCCTAGGTCGATCGCAATATCATTGGTAAAAAAGTTAGAAAGCCAACCCATTTATTTTCTCGGTATAAAAAAGTTTTTTTCGGTCGCGGCAACAGCCGCAGTGAAACTTGGTTATCGCGGTCCGGGATGTAGCATTACGCAAACTTCATTCACCTGACTCAGCAAATAAATCGGCGATGCATTCGCTGTCGGTTCCGCGCCGGGTATGATCGTTACATCGTCGAGATTCCGAACCCCGGGATAATATTTCAGCCCCAAACTTCGCGCCAGATTGCGTCCATCCGAAATGATCGGCATCGAGTACGTATCGTAAAATGCCCGATCGCGCGATCCCTGAAACGGGTAATCGATTGCGATCATAATCTTGGTCGGACTTGTGAATAGCGATAGCGACGCATAATTCTGCGACCGGATCTGATCCGGTACTGCAATTCCATCGCCGTTATTGTAACCGTAAAACATCGCATCCTGTGCCGCACCGTCGATTCGCTCGACTAAATCGGGAAATGTCGTCAGGTTGCCCATGTTTTGACCGATGACGAACATCCCGGGTTGCCAGGTATGCACACTATCGCACAATTCTACAATCGCCTGTTTCAGCAAAGTATTGGCATTTGCTACGCCAATCTGCTGTCGCGAAGTATCTAACCCGGTAAGATACACCCCGGAGTAACCTGCTTGCAAAATTCGGGATAGGTAAGAATCGGTGTGACCGTAGATCAAAGCTTTCCAAGCAGGATCCCAGTACCGAACCAACCAGCGTCCCGGTGAAAACTCACGGACTAACCACGAAGGCGCTGCAGAGTCGGGTATACCGTCGCGATTGGCATCCCATTCCGCTCGCCAGTAGAACCGGTTTGATTCTGCCACTCCGAGAGAAAGAGTCGCAACGACCAGACAGTTGCCGCGGTATTTCATCAAATCGACTTCACCGCGAGTATAGGCGGAACCATCGTCACCATTCTGACTATAATCGATGATCTGGAGATCGTAACCGCTGTTTGCTAGATCGTCAAAAAATTGATTGCGATCCCCTTGCGTATGTCCTGAACTATGTTCAGCGGGACAGCCGCTAAGGAGCAACTGTATCAAAAGAATTGGCAGGATGCAAACAGTACGTAAGAATTTCATAATGTGGTCGACCCGGTGGGAAGTACTGCTACTCTTGGTGTTCGGCTAAATAACTGCCTAACAATTTGTCGGTTTGCAGAAAATGATTTGCCAACCACTGCTTTAAGAAAATCATTAACTCGATCGCGTCAACCGTTTCACCCTGATCGTATTGAAATTTGATCCGCGAAATGGTCTGTTTGATTTCATCATGTTCCAGTACATGCTCATCGAATAGCGGAAAACCATACGACTCCATCAACTGCTCTTCGGTATTGAAATGGGTAATTGTGTATCGGCTCAATTCCGTGACAATATTGCCGATGGAAGTCGCTTCCTCATCTTGTTTGACGGCGTCGACCAGATCGTTCATGATCACGATCCAGCGCTGGTGTTGCATATCCAGATACTCAAAGCCGACTGATAAGCTGTCGTCCCATTCGATAAGCGACATTACTGCTCCTGCGATGACTGAATCGGAATTCAGATCCGACTTCAACGTTCTATTATAACCTACAAACTGTCATTGATACAAGATTTAACTCCAGTTGTCGATAAAATGGGAAATTGAATTTCGCAAATAGTAGAGCAGGAAATGTAGTAAAAACCTCTTGGGTATTTTTCTTTTTAGGTGGATTTACTAGATATACGAATAATTTGTTTTAATAATTAAATCTGCAGAATTATGTTTTAAATATCGATACGATTGTTATGTTTATGCTTACTAGAGAGTTAAAAAATGCTTTCGATATAGTCAGTAATTGTAATTGGGATTGGAAAATTGAATTAATGAACAGGTGACCGAACGCAACTGACTATCATACTGATGATCGATCGGTTGTTGTTACAGTTTCGCCAGAAGATTTTGCTCGATACGAGTTAACATCTATACTATATGGTTACTACAAGATAAGATATCCAAAAAACACTCTCCACTCTTTCAAACTGGAGCATCCATGAAAAAACATTTCAAGCAGTTCTTAATTATCTCATCCGGATTACTACTTTTTACATTGGTTAACTCCAGATATTGTCAAGCGGAAGAAGATATTCTGCGAAACAAGCGAGGTTTTCCCACACCGCACCAAATCGATTCCTTGAATAAGATATCGAAGATTGATATTAAAATCGTGAAGGTAAAGTCATTATCGAATTCCGAAGTGATCGATTCGAATACAATCCAATCGGTCTCGCGAGGAATTCGATACAAAAAAATCAAGCAGTGCTACCTCGATCAGATTAAACAGGATCCCAATCTAGCAGGAGATATCACACTTCGGGTGAACATCAAGCCAACGGGTAAAGTCGCTTCGATCCGACTCGAAGATAGTAAATGGACAGATGCGGTGATAGGTAAATCGGTAGAAGAGTGTATCTGCGATCAAATCTCCGAATGGCAATTCATGTTACCGGACAATCTAACCGAACCTATCGATGCAATGATTCAGATGAATTTCTTCGTGCCGTATGTTCGGAAAACCGATACAACGCACTATGATCGCGAACATCTAGTTCGCTAAAGTGAAATCGACTGACTATGTAGATGAAAAATACGGGACGTAGCGCTACGTCCCGTTTAAATTAGAAAAATGAATACTTCTATTTGAGCCGATACGATAGTGTCACGCCGACCTTGGTCGCCTTGTAATCCTTGTAAAGTGGTACTTTCGGTTCCGGTGAAGTTGAGCTGCGCTGTTCGGTTTCCAAACGGAACGTCAGCGTCGTCGATTGCATCGGATCGCCACCAATTTCAAAGCCATACCGGTTGTAATTGTGTTTGCGTCCGGCGTGGAATGGATCGTCGATCAGACTATAAGAAGAGGTATAAACCCGATGTCGGTAACAATAATCGACGCCGACTTTCACTTTGCCCATTACGCCCATTTCGGGATTGACCGATGCACCCAGCCGGAATTCATCTTCCTTGTAGCTGCCGTCGCCGTATTCGCTATCGAGTGAAATTGGATCGATCGGAGCGATATCGAATTCCCGCTCGGCACCGTTATTGTCCATGATGCCATATTCGTAAGCTGAAGTTACTTCGGCAAACTTATCGAATTTATAGGTCGCTCCCGCGCCCCAGCTCCTACCGGACATATCGAACTCAGTGAAGTACTTGTTGTAATAGAGTACTCGCCACTGTGCATACGGTTCAATTTCAAGTTGTGGAGTGACGGTAATCGGGAATTTGAACGAATATTCGTTCTGATCGAAGCGCGCTGATTCCCACAATTTCGTGTCGCGATCGACAAAATTGCGGAGCATGAAATCGTTGAGATAGTTGTAAGCGACTTTCACGCCGAGCCGCGGAAGAATCGATTGCTCGACCTGAAAATACAGGCTTTGATAATTCAGTACGCTAGCTTGTGGGAACATATTCACGCGATAGGAACCGCTAAAGATTGTGGTTCGATTGAGGAATAGTTTCTTCGAGTAACTGCCGCGAAACGCCAACTGCTGACGCCATTGGCTAAGCGATGCGACCGGCGACGGGTGCGGTTCGACACCATCGTCGAAGCGGTTCTCGTCGTAAGACGAGTACCGGAGTACATTGGAATTGTACTCCGGCGAATATTCGAAATAGAGTCTTAATCGACTTCGATCACTACCACGTGGATGACTGAAATCATAAGGACCAGTCTGTTTCTTGGCAGCAAACGCAGAACCAACAAACGCAATCGCCAAGAAAACCGGAATCCAGTAAATGCGAATTTTCATTGTTGTTCCTCCTCACTACAGGTAAGCGGATCACAGCAACCGGAGGGCATCCGACAACCCCTCTACTTGGCAGTGTTTTTAAGTGCCTTCGACGGAATCAAAACCCGGTTGACCACGTTTAAATCGGAATCAAGCAGATGGATTGTGACCGTGTGTTTCCCTTCCGGGATTGTAACATTAATTGGTGCTGCAGCAGTAAGCACGGATTCGCTCTGAGTCGAGTGTCCGGCAATGCTACTAACCTGCTGTTCGCAAGGGAACACGCCCAGCGATTTGCCATCGGCTTTCACTTCCACACGCCATTTGATGACACGTTCCATATCGCCGCCGGGTACTTCGGCACGCGACAGAATTCGTACTGCAGTCGGTCCGACCAAGCGCAGTTCCTGTGCATTTGCGCTGGTTTGACGGTAATACGTCGTCTCTTTTTCCCGCACTACAACGCCGACTAACGCTGCAAAACCACGCGGTGCGATCGCTTGCCACTGCGACGGTTCCCCTGCCGCAAGCACTCGTTTATACACGCGGAAACAGAGCGTCGAAGTATCGTTGCTCGCAGGTCGAAGAGTTAATGAATGTTTTCCGTCGGGAATCTTGAAATCGATATCCTTCGACATCGAAAGCTTCATGCCGTTCGGACCTTCCATATCCTTGGAAGCCATGGCTGCCTGCGTAAATTCAGCAGGTACGCTGCCGTCCAGAACTGCGACGACTTTGAATTCGCGGACTGCAGTCGTTGCGGGTACACGCACCTTCGCGCGTACTACGGTCGGTCCATCAACCATAATTGTCAACGGTTTGCTCAAATTCGAAATCGAATATCGCAGTAATTTACCACCGGTGGTAACTGGCAACCCGGTTTTCGAATTGGCTGCCGGTTCGATCACCTGCCATTGCGCTGCAAAAACGGCGCCGGTCAAAATCGCAGTTATAAGCAACGCGGCGGCGGTTCGTTTCATACTAAAATCCTCCTGAGGCAAAGCATGTACCTACTAAATTGTACGATAAAATCCTGCCGATACACCAGCGATGAATTGCGATTATTGATGATTTCGCAATCCGTCAAAATCAAAATGCAAACGGTCGATTACTTCGCAATCGGCAAAGTATCGGGATCGGCGCCTTCTTCTTTCAAGACATACTGTTTCCGGTCGTGATTGATCACGAATCCGATAATGATCAGGAATAAAACCAACGCACCAGCGGCGACGCGAACGTCGTACCGCATCGTTTCAAAGACACCCCCCTGTCCGGGTTCCGGAAGTGGTACGGGAGACTTCGGTAATTCAAATTCGGTTGCGATCGTACGGGTATCGTAGAGATGAATAAACGGTACCCCTTTTTCGGCAAAAATATGCAATACACCGATATTGGGATAATTGCGTGCCGGCAGATTGGCATAGAAACCGGTTGGAATTAACCAGGTATTTTCGGTATGTCCGATTGCTGCTGCACCACCACCAACTGCGATAAAGAGTTTTGGCTGACCGCCGCACTCACGATCGAATCGGGCGACACGCATACTGATCGAAGAGTCGAGCGTCGATACTTCCAGCTTCTCGATGTTGTTTCGGGTAATCGCATCGCGCAACAATTGCCGACCGCGATCCGAAAGACCACGACCGTAGTCGCCGCCGCCACCGATCGATGCCATCAACGAGTGGTGCGAAATCTTGCCGGTGCGGAACAGCACCGTTTCCATATCGAGCCAGGTAAAATTCGGATCGTTCGCACCCCATTGTGCGGAACCGACACTGGAAATGATCACCGGATCCAATTGCATTGCTTCTAACGCGCAAATAGTGGCAATGTTCAGTCCGGGATAAGAACCGTTCAGAGTGACAGCGACTTTGTCACCGGTATTAAGATGGGCTTCTTTTAGATAGCTGACGACCGCACTAGCCATATTTGGATTGATCGAAGTCAGCACCGATTCCAATGCGCCATCTTCGGTAGTGATGCTCGATTCCTGGCGTCCGACTAATGTCGAGCGATTCGGATCGTTGATATTATCGGTCTTGAATTCGGTACCAAGTCGAGAATTGCGTAATTCGGCAATGGCGGCATTCATCCGCTTCGCAGCATCCAATTTGACTTCGTAATCGGGGAGTTGCACCGGTCGGCGCGAGAATTCAGCCAACAGAAACAAACCGACAGCGATCGTTGCCAGGAATACCAACCATTTGGGACTGCGTAACGACGGTTTAAACATCGAGGTATCGGGTTTGCTAGACATGGGGGAAGAACCTCCCACCCGAAGCAACCATTACCAGCAATCGTGTTGTTACTGCACAAATCAATACCGCGGAAATCGTCTTCAATATGCCTTGTCGTTCCATCCAGTTTGCAATCAAACCGGGTACGACAAATCCGATCGCTTGCAGACCGGGGTCGATCGGTAACGAATGCGAGAGCACCAACTGTCGTGAGAGATACCCGAAAATGAAACCCAACAAGATCGACAATACTAGTCGTCGGCGTCCAAACAAAAAGATGAATTTCGACAGGATCCGGAGCATACCCCAGACCAGAAAACTGACGACGAATGTCGCAATAATCGCTAGCGGTTGATTCAATTGCAACGCAACGTAACCGGGCACGACGATACCACCGGCTGCGACTCCCAACGATTCCTGAAACAAGAGCGAGAGCACCACGCCCAAGCCTACTGTTGCCTCAATCAATGCCAACCCTCCGATCTCGGAAAAGATTCGCGACTGCCAATCCACCGGCACCGACATTGCCAATACCGATGATCGTACCACCATCGGGACCGATTTTCTCGAAGATCGCTTCGTAAATCGTTTCCGGCTTTGTAATCCCCAATGTGACGACTCGCTCTACCGGAATCCCGTATTTCGCAAAATGTACCAATAATCGATCCGTGCGCTCACCGATCGAGAAAAACCAATCGTGTTCGATCCCTTCACCGGTCATCTGAACCAGTTGTAACGAACGGTCGAACCGGTCGGCGCGGGTATTGAGCATAACGACGCGGGTACCCATGTTGTTGTCGTACCGCTCCATCGCCTTCTGCCAAATCATTAAAGTTGATTCCGGATCGTTTGCTGCCATCGCATTGACGAACCGACACCACTTCCCTTTATGCTCGCAACGGTAAATCTTTAGCGCGCCGGAATCGGGAAAACATTCATGCATTCCCTTCAGGGCTACTTTTTTCGAAATGCCCAATGAATCGCAAACTGTGAGTGCCAATGCGACGTTATCGGGATGTTCGACATAACTGAAACCGGCGATATCCTCTTGCGTCACGCCATCGGCAATTACGCATCGGCTCGGAATAGTAATTGTAATATCAGTCTGCCGTTTTTTAGCAACATTTTCGAAGATATGCGCAAGCTTCGATTCGGCAGTGAAAAATTTAGCTTTCACCGGAACAGTATTGGAAAGCGAACGTGCGACATTTTCAACCGACGGACCCATTTCATTGAGGTGGTCGGGGCGCGCATTCGTGCAAACGCCGTGAGTGGCGTGAACAATGCGGTGTTCGCAAATCCATTGATATTCCGGTTGCACCGCCATGCACTCGATCACCAGCGCATCGGGTTTCCGTTTCGAAATAAATTTGATAATCTTGAGTTGTTCCAGAATGTTCGCACCGGCTCGACGATTGATGGCGATTTCAAGTCCGTTTTCATCGATAATGCGGGGAAGAGTTCCAGTGGTTTTAGCAAGCGTCTTCTTGCCGCCGGCACGCAAGCCAGCCGCAATCAGTCGAACGACCGAGGATTTCCCGCGCGTACCATTGACGTGTACCCGAACCGGGATTGAGAGGATGCGTTTCTGGTGCTGGATGAATTCGAAAATCCACCACGCCAGAAGTATGATTAGAAGTAGGCAGACAGCAAGCACCGATCGAATCTCACTTCCAATACAATTAATTAAGACGTTATCAGCCGCAACGATCGAATAACCGTAGGAGAACCGCCGGAGACTGGTCTTCGGGCGGTCAGACCGTCGATCAAGAACGATCGCACTTCAACAAAATACTTACCGTACGAATCGATCCAACCTGCGACCGTCGCAGAACCGCCGAATCAGCAAATAGGAGGGATGCAGTTCCCAATCTGTTTGCAAGGCAGAGCTTCTTCGACGAATAAATTTGGAACCGTCGAAAAGATAATCAGATTGATATTCCGTAGCAAGTGGATCTGAAAAGATAACGACGTTAAATCGATAATAAAAAATATCGATTATCCATAGGATCGCCAATGCGACGAAATATTGATCGCAAATCCCATTAACATACAGTTGATCAGCATGGATGTACCGCCATAGGAGAGAAATGGAAGCGGAATACCCGCTACCGGCATGATCCCTACTGTCATTGCAATATTAATAAAGATCTGATAAACCCACACTCCCAGAATCCCTGCGAGAAGTAGCCCGGCAAAGCGATTTTTCGACCGATGTGCCCGCCCCCAGAGCCGCAGAAATAGAACTCCCACCAAAATCAATAAAAAGAGAGCACCTATAAACCCCCACTCTTCAGCGAGAACCGAAAAAACAAAATCAGTATGCTGAATCGGTAAGAAATCGAGTTGGGTTTGGGAACCATTCAAGAACCCTTTGCCAGTGAAACCGCCGCTTCCGATCGCGATTTTCGACTGAATGCTCTGATACCCTTTTCCCAAAGGATCGAAATCGGGATTGATAAAAGTCAGAATCCGGTTCCGCTGATATTCGTGGAGCTTGTTCTCCCATAACCAAGGTGCGAAAAATCCGGTGGTCAGTCCTGCAATTAAACTGAAAAAGATCGATTTAATCGATCCACCGGCATAGCGAATGACGATGGCGCCGATGATTAAGACAATAATGAGAAAGATAGGCTTAAATCCGAATGCTAGCGAAACAACCGGTAAACCGAAAGCGAGGAAACCCGAGACGGGATACCCTGCCCAGTACAGAATCGCGATGGCTGGTGCGAGGTAGATCGTAGAGGTGGCAAGATCCGGTTGTGCAGCGACCATAAGTAATGGAAATACCGCAATTAAACTGACTCCCAGGATCGTCGACATTCGCGTCGTTTCACCGGTACGGTCACCCAACCAGCGCGCCAGTGCAACGATCACGCCCAACTTCATGACCTCCGACGGTTGAAAGCGGAGACCACCGATTTCGATCCACCGGACCGCACCGAGACCCATCTTACCTGAGATCTCGACTCCGATTAACAGTAGACAGGCACCCAACCAAGCGATATACGCCGAATCGTAGATCCGGTTGACGGGAGTGAAATAGGCGATGGCAGCGACGACAATTCCGAGGAAAATATTGATTAAATGACTCTTGCCGATAGCGGATATCCCGCCGATCGGGGGGTGGCTGGCTGAATAGACGCAGAGACCACCGAGCACCATCAGACCTAGCCAACAGCCAAATGATACCCAGTCGAACTCTTTAACGTTGAATTCTCTCATTCGCCAAATCCACTTGATTGCTCGGCATTGCCAATGTCCAGACCGGCAGTCGATTTTCCAAGATAGGTACCAATCAGATCGAACGCGATTGGCGCCGCATTCACACTACCCCAACCGGCATTTTCAACCAAGACGGCTATCGCAATTTTCGGATCGTCGAATGGTGCAAAACAGATAAACCAAGCGTGATCCTTGCCATGCGGGTTTTGTGCGGTACCGGTTTTACCGGCGGCATCGTAACCCAACGATTCAAACCGGTGTGCCGTGCCGTTCGGCGCTTCGACTACTTGCCGCATTGCACGCCGAACAAAGCTTGCCACCCATGGTTGTAATTGAACATCAACTCGTTTCGGTTGGAACGATTTCCATTCCCCTTTTCGGGCAGTGTCGCCAATCGCGGCTACGATATGCGGCACCATATACCAGCCACCGTTCGCCCACATCGAGGCATAACACGCTTGCTGCATCGGAGTAACCAAAATTTCACCCTGCCCGATACCTAGGTTCGCCATCGTACCGGCACCCCATGGGTAGCCGCGTTTCTCATACCATGCTGCTGATGGAGCAAGACCCGCCGATTCGGCATCGAGATCAACTCCAGTCTTCTTCCCAAAACCGAGCCGATTCATGGTCGCGTACAACCGACCCAAACCGACGCGTTGTCCCAATACATAATAGTAGACGTCGCAGGATGCGGCAATCGACAACTGGGCTTTCACGGAACCGTGCCCTTTTCGGTAGGAATCCTTGAAAACGCGGTTGCCGATCGCAATTGCACCACCGCAAAAGATCGTAGCGTTCGTATCGATCACGTCGTTTTCAAGACCCGCGGTTAAAGTGGTCATCTTGAAGGTCGAACCGGGGGGATAGGCAGCTTGCATTGCTCGATTGAATAACGGTTTTTCGGGATCTTCCGAAAGTGCCGACCAGACTTTCCCGGAAATCGCTCCATCGAACAATTGCGGGGGAAATGTTGGAGCAGAGGCGAGGCAGATAATTTCGCCGGTCTTCGGTTCGATGGCAACGACTGCGCCACTTTTACCTGCTAACAGCGATTCGGCTTTCGCCTGAACCCGTAAATCGATCCCCAATCGGAGCGGGATACCCGGTCCCGGGGGTAAATCCGGCATCTCTTCCAGTGCACCCAACTCACGTCCTGAAACATCGACCAGACGATAACGCGCACCCGGAACACCACGCAGCAGCGAATCGTAGGTTTTCTCGATTCCTCTGCGTCCGATCATCGTACCAGAGTGAAACGCGGGATTCTTAGTAACTTCCTCTTCATTCGGTTCACTGACGTACCCAAGGAAATGCGATCCGACTCCGGCGGTGTAATGACGCTTTGCTTCTTGTTCGATCGAAATACCGGGAAATTCGGTACGCATCTCTTCTAGCTTTGCAATGTCGGAAAAAGAAATGTCGCGTAACACACGCACGGATCGGTTTTTCGGAACACTGGGTCCAAACAGTTTCTGGTGTACGACAATCGAATCCATCGACAACAATTCACACAATTTGCGGAGTCGGAAAAAGTCCTTGCCGAATTCTTTCGGTGTGATAAATAACGAGTAGGATACTGTATTCTCGGCGATGGTTTTGCCGTTTCGATCGGTTAGTACGCCGCGTAGACCGGGAATATCGATGATCCGGATTGAATTCGCCAGTGCCCGTTTCGAATAGAAATTGCGGTCAATAATCTGCATATAGAAGATGCGACCGAATAGAATCAACAGTATACACAGCGATAGGACCCGTGCGACAATCAGGCGATTCGCGTTGTTCTCGGGCTGAATCATTTTTGACCGAATGGGGGAAACATGGAGCGCACAACGGCGAATACAACGGTGTATCCAAGCGAGGGAAGTCCGACTTGCAGCAATTGCTGTGTGAAATTTCCACCGGTGAGCGATTCGACAAATTGAATCAAGACTTCACACAGGATTCCACCAATCAAAACACTTCCAATCCAGCGAATGCGCGGTAACGGCATTGTCGGTTCGCGACCGCGGGTGGCTAACCACAAACCCGGGAGCCAGCCGATGGCAGTTAGTCCGAGCGGTAACCCCGCCATCGAATCGGCAATCGGGCTGATAATAAATGCTGCAATATAGGCTGTTCGGGGAGATACGGTCAGCGCACCCCAGAGCAACCCGAGCCAGATCAGATCGGGTACGGCATTGCCAAGTGCGATACGGTTACCATAAACGAGCTGTAACGGCACGAGAATAAACAGAAAGCGGGGGAAGCGTAACAGCAGTCTCATTGATCGACATCCCCTTCCTTACCCACCTGTGCATAATTGGTCAGGATGAAGACATCTTCGACAGCATCAAGATCCTGAACGGTTTGCACCGGGAGGTTTTGGAAGTGACTGCTGGGCGCGGGCATCGGTAACTGTTTCGCTACGGGAATCCCTTTCGGATAAATCGCACCGACCCCGGCTGTCACCCAGTAATCGCCGGCTTTCACATCGGAGGTAAGAGGAATGCCTTCGACTTGCATACGTCCGCTGTGATCAGCTCGGAGAATACCTTCGACACGGCTGCGGCGATCGCGTACCGCGACACCCATCATCGGGTCGCCCATGATCTGTACTTCGGACGAGAACATTTGCGATTTCAATACCCGTCCTACAAGCCCGGACGTGGTCATCACCGGCATTGGCGGGAAGACGCCGTGATTGGCACCGGCATTAATCACAATCCGGCGATTGCCGATTCGGCGATATCGACCGATCACTTCGGCACTCTTAAAGGTCCAGTTGGTGGGAGGTGTGAATCCGATCATGGTGCGGAGACGCTCGTTCTCCGCGAGTGCCTCGCGCAAAAACGATAATTCGCCTTGAGCGAGCATCAGATCATGACGAAGGGTGGCATTATCCGACCAAAGTGCGATCGTTCGCGGAATCCATAGCAATGGCGAGGTGATCCAAGCGACCCCGGTTGAAATCGACGCACTGAGTGCGGAACCGGTTGGACCACCAGTCAGGATCGCCAGGAATATCGTGACGATCCACAGTGACAAGGCAAGCCAGCTATCGAAGTGACGTCGCCAAAAACTTTTCCCAAAGGTTGGCACAGATCTGTTGTTCTCTTTATAGATTAACGAAACGCAATTCCTCGGTATTTGCTTTTACGATGTTGTCATGTCGAAATGCAATCTCGAGGAAGGATCTATTTTCCGTATGAATGTAAGCAATATGACTGCGAGGGAAAATAGTGCTTCGATTGTGGTGCTCTACGTTCAAGATCGGGGCTGTTTGGTAGGCGTTGGGTGTGGGGAAAAAGAGGTAAAACTGTTTCCTTGATCCATGAGTCGCATTTGATAAGAAAAAAACGCTCCACATCGTGGAGCGTTTTCATACTCGAAATGAAATCGGGATTAGTAAGAAATCACCGCTGCAATACCGCAATCGCCTTCGCTGTCTGCCGGAACAAATGCACGGAACGTGCCGTCATCCTGCAATACATTGAAAATGACGCCATTCGAATTCAACACTCGCGAGTCGATGCTCAAATACATTTTTTCGAGGCTGTTCGCTGCAAGCGGATAAGTAAATCGGGGGGTAACCGATACGTAGAAGTGTTCACCATTCGCAACCGAAAGATTCTGACCGGCGAATGAAACTTCAGTCCAGCGATATTGATTGGTAGTATTGTCGATAATGCTGTTGATCGGAATATTTACGGTGGTACCGCGTTGTGTTCCAACTGACGTTCCACTCTTGCTGAAGATCTTCACATCGACGGGAACCAATGTCGAAGTACCACTATCCCAGTGACCAAACATAATTTTAATTTTGTCTAGTTTACCAGCTTGGCTGGAAGTAAATTCGGCATAAATTGCGGAATCGGAATCGGTGGTCTGACCGGCAATATAGAACCAATCGCCGTAGGAAGTATCTGGGCGCGATTGAAGGGTCAAGTAATTTGTTACCGGAGCCGCCGGATTGTCGTCGTCGCTCTTGGTGCAACCAAAAATAGTCAATGCGGACAGCGCAAGAAGGGTGAAGATGATGATTTTTTTCATTGATTTCTCCTGTGATGTGTGAATGAAACGCTAAAGAATAGCTTCCGTAAGATAACCTCAAAATATGTATAATTCTACTCATAAGAAAATATGGAATAAAAATGCGAATATTACCGGAATCGTGTATTTCGAAGCTAAGTAATAGATAATACGAGAATGAACAATCCAATTAAATAAAACGAATAAGTCACTTTCCAAACTTAATCGCAGTTGGATTAAAAAAAAACAGGCGGAACGTTTGCCCCGCCTGTAAAAAATCAAAGAGATACTAAATCAGCTATTACCGACACCGATCTCAACTCCACGGAACCGCGTGGGAGCCGATCCATGCGACATTTCTGCCGTTTGACCCGGTTGACCCTTACCGCAATTTCGAACGCCCCACAACTGCCAGTATTTATCGTTGCAGATCGCATCGCAACTACCCCAGAATTGCGGGGTGATGCCTTGATAGTTGGCATTCTTGTACAATTGACCCTTCTGACCGCCCTTGATTTCCCAAGCAGCTTCGACGCCGAATTGGAAATTCAAGCGCCATTGATCGATCGACCAGCACCGATTGGTTTCCATAACAATACCGCCTTCGGTATCGGCAAGCAGGTCATTGTATTCCCAATCGCCCGGCATCAGCGACAAATTCGTGATGCGCACGATCGGAATATTCGACCACCCTTCGGCACGACTGTTACCGCTGGATCGCTCGGAACCAATCGTATGAGCCAATTCGCGATTGTACTGATAACCGACGAATTTACCATTCTTCACCAGATGATATCGTTGTGCGCGAACACCGTCGTCGTCCCAACCGATCGTTGCCAAGCCGCCCGGTACGGTCGAGTCGCAGACCAAATTGACTAGCGGCGAGCCGTACATGAAATTGCCCAATTTTTCGGTGGTCGCGAAACTCATTCCGGCGTAATTCGCTTCCATACCCAGCACGCGATCCAATTCGGTAGCGTGTCCGACCGATTCGTGAATCTGCAGACACAACTGCGTACCGTCGATGATGATGTCGCGCTTTCCGGTCGGACAAGTCGGAGCCGTTAATAACGCAATCGCTTCTTCCCGCACTCGCTCGGCATGATCGACCAAATGCAGTCCGCGAATCAATTCGTACCCCTTGGTCATGAATTGTCCCCGCGCCGCATTCGGATAGCTGCGTGTCTGCACTTCACCGTCGCCGACCGCAGTCGCGGAATAGCCACCACCACTGCGAATCAACAATTGGTCGATGAACGACCCTTCACTTGTCGCCATCCACTGATGCTCGGTCTTGAATGAAAGGGTGCCCTCGGCGGATTTGATCCGGGGATCCTTACGCAAGATTTCGTCGATCTGGAACAGCAATCCGAGCTTCTCTTCGATCGAGACGCCAAACGGATCTTCGACGATCGGAGTCTGCCAGCGTTCATCCCAGACTGGTTCCGGTGCAAGACGAACGTCTTTGTCTTTCAGTCGCGCAGAGGCTTTGGCGATCCGTACGGCAATCGCGGCAACACGATCCATCTCTTCCGCCGTTACGGCTGGTGCACAGGCAAAACCCCAGGCTCCGTCGGCAAGGACGCGTACTCCGAAACCAATATCTTCACCGAAACCGAGATCGGTCACTTTGCCATTTTGAACGGTAATTTCTTGTTCGCGGGTGAAAATTATCCGGCAATCGGCGTAACTCGCCCCTCTAACTTTAGCGGTTTCCACCGCGCGTTCGGCTAGTTTTCTCATAGTATTCTCGCTTTCCTTTGCCGTTAATTCTCGGTCTTGCTGGTGAAATGGAAATCGCGGATCTTCATTGCCGGAACCACAGTTCCGCCACCGCCCCAGAACGTTTCGGTCTTGTGCAGATCGCTGCTCAACGCTTCGACATTGTTCAATGCCTGCAGTACCGATTCGGTGAACCGCATGTTCTTCACACCCTTGGTCACCTTACCGTTTTCGATCAGGAACAAACCGTCGCGGCTCATACCGGTGATTAACACTGTCATCGGATTCAACAGATTGCAGTAGTGCAATCGCGTCACCAACAGACCTCGTTCGGTCGACGCAATCATTTTTTCCAGTGACGAATCGCCGTTCGAGACAATCACGTTGACCGGCACGGGACCGAAGGAATCGGGTTGCGGCAACGCATGACCGGTATTCTCCGAATTGCACTTCTTCGCAGTGCGTCGATCGTGGACAGCACCTTTGAAGACACCCTTTTCGATCAATGGTACGCGCTGTCGCGGGAACCCTTCGAAGTCGAAAGTGATACCCTTCGATAGCGGATGGAAGCAGTCGTCGGTGAAAGTGATGTTATCGCCGACTACTTTTTCACCGATCTTACCGGCGAAGCAACTGCGCTCTTCCGCCAGTGCCAAACCGTTGAAACCTTCCCATGCGAGGAACATAATGAAATCGGATACCGCCGACGGTTCTAAAACAACCGTCCATGGACCCGGTTCGACTTCGCTCGGGTTCTTGCCAAGAATCGCTTTTTGAGCTGCGATATCGGCGACTTTCACGGTATCGATTTCGTCGATATTCGGTCCGAATGCTTCCGACCAACCTGAAGAATCTTCAGTCATTGCGGAAATAGAAAACGATGCTTGAGTCGAACGATTGAATGCTCGCATTCCCGCGCTATTCGCCATATAAAACGTGCTGCCGCCGGACGAGAAAATGCCAGCACCCTTCAGATTGTCGCGCTTGAACCGCTCGATCGCTTTCACCACGCTGTCGGCACGAAATTCCGGAGTCGCATCAAGCGTGTTTTGTGAGAAATTCTCCTGATCCACATAGGTATGTGGTCCGGAAAGTGGCATCAGCACCGGGTCGGGTGAATTGACTTTCAGTACTAATTTCGCGGTATCGATGCAGTTGCGAATACCGTCGTCGGTCAGATAACCGGTGGACGATTTGCCAACTTTTCCGTCGGCAATAAGTCGAATGGTCAATCCAACTGTCTCAGCCGAAACATTCTGAGTGATGATATTATCGCTGAACCGGGTAAGCGCGCTATCGCCGGATGAGACCATGACCTCCGCATCCAGCTTACCGCAAAGCGAGAGCGCTTTTTCCGCGATCGTTTTGAGTTCTTTTTCCGTTAACATGACAACCTCGAAGTAACCCACTGGTGTAATCGATGTTTGAGCAGAAACGATGTCTGCTGCTAATAAAATTGCCGGCTTAAGTCAATCAAACCGGCAGTACAATCTTAAAACTGAATGGAACTTTTTAAATTCTCTTTTGAAAATTCATTTTCCAGATCCGGATCGGTAAACACACCGTCTTTGCGAATCAATTTGTCGTCGAACCAGATCTCGCCGCCGCCGTAATCGGAACGTTGTATCAACACAAGATCCCAGTGGATCGCCGATGAATTGCCGTTCGGTGCTTCATCGTAACACTGACCCGGTGTGAAGTGAATTGATCCGGCAATCTTCTCGTCGAATAACGTATCTTTCATCGGATGGAGAATGAACGGATTGACGCCGACTGCGAATTCGCCAACATAGCGTGCGCCTTCATCGGTATCGAATACTTTATTCAACTTCTCGTTGTCGCCGGAGCAAGTAGCTTTGATAATTTTCCCGTTTTCGAAAGTCAACGAGATATCGTTGTAAACAGTACCTTCATGCAGCGATGGGGTGTTGTATGCAATCGTGCCATTGACCGAATCGCGAACCGGTGCCGTGTATACTTCACCGTCGGGAATATTGCACTTGCCGTCGCACTTGATGCTATTGATACCTTTGATGGAAAATCGAAGATCGGTGCCGGGTGCGACCAACCGTACTTTGTCGGTGGCATCCATCAATGCCTTCAACTTGTCTTCCGCTTTCGACATCTTAGCATAGTCGGCACAGCAAACTTCGAAATAGAACTTTTCGAATTTCTCTTGTGACGTTTCCGCCAATTGCGCCATAGCGTTGTTCGGATAGCGTAATACTACCCATTTGGTGCGTTTGACGCGCTCTTCCATATGTACCGGATGAACGAACAACTTGTTCCACATTACTCGTTGTTTGCTGTCGATATCGGCGAGATCGAATGGATTGTCGGAACCGCGCAGACCGATGTAGCCGTGCGCTTTCTGCATCCAGTGCAGATGCATATCGGCAGCTTGCTTGAATTGCGCTTCCGATGCCGCCCCGAGGAAATTACGGAGAATCGATTCGTCGTTGTAGAACCAGACTGGCGTGACCCCTTTGGCGGTAGCGTGGCGGATGATTTCTTTACCCAGTTCCAGTGTCTCTTTCCCCTTCATTTCTAAATAGAGGATTTCACCGGGCTGCATTGCGATCGAATAATCGATTAACTGTTTGGCGAGAATTTCGTTGCGAATATCTTTCATTGTTCAAATCTACCTTACCGAAATTGAAGATTGCGGAGATTAGGCGGGAGATGCGACCAAACCGGGGGATGGGCACAAAACCCGTGTAGAATGGAAACCTATCAATATCGGCTAGAAATTTGCGATCCACAACTCCCTCGGAAAGCCCGATGTTACAGGATTATACACCGAAAATCAGGGATTGGGGATAGGGTGTTAGGGATTGGGAATAAGGATTCAATAAAAAAAAGCCGGAAACAATGTCCCGGCTTCGCTTAGATAATAATCAGGCTATTTGATCCGCTCGTGGGCAATTTCTCCGACTTTTTCTAGTTTCCCTTGGATCGTGTCGTACATTTCGAAGACAAAATGGTCTTCGTCGATCGATCGGATAATGTATTGGATATCTTTATCTTTTTCACCGGTCATTGGTTCGTCGGCTTTCCCACGGAGGATAATTTCATTCGTCTTCGGGTCGGCTTTCCCATAAGAAATACCAATGGCTGTGCCCATATTGTCCATCCATGTCATGGTGTACATTTCTTTGAATTTATCGAACCCTAGAATACCCATCCCTTTGAAATCCATACCGCCCATGATTGCGGAATAAGTGATTTCCAGATAATGCCCGTCAAGTACCATCGTTCGATCACTCGTTCCTTTGCTGATCGAAGGAGGTGCACTGGGATCCATCCACATCTTGATTTCGGTCTTCCATTTCCCCGCGGTTTTTGCCAATCGGTCATGTTCGGCACCGGGTGTGGCGTACTTTTGCCACCGATCCATCATCTCTTTATTCATTTTCGCCGAAATTAGCTGATCGGTTTTACCCGCAGTTTGTTCGCCGGCAAATACGGTAATCGGAAAAACCGATAAAACAGCCAGTAACAAGCTTCCTAACAATATTCTACCGGTCGATTGGTCATTCAATTTCATCGGAAGATCCTTTCATGTTTTTTGAATGTTACGAAATCTTGTCATTCTTCCAATAATGGGAAACAAATTGCGATCGAAAGTAGTATATCCGATATCGGGAGCATAGGCAAATAGTTCATCCATGATGAAAATAGCAATTTTTGAGTAATTGTGCTCGAGCTTGATTATTATTATCTAAATCGTTTACCAGCCGGATCCGATTTCTTCATGTGTTCATGAACACGATAAATTCGCGATATCTGGCTAAAAATCGAGCATTACGTTTGGATTCGGTGATAAAATCGATTAGCTTTCAAAGTTATAAGCTTAGAAAGCGATGCTGTGTGCTTTAGCGATTGATCTTTGTTTGTTTTGCTTAATATTGAAAAATCACTTTATTCTCGATTCTTGGTTAAGCTTGTGATGCGAGCTGCCGAATAGAGAAGAGCAGACTTCGAGAATTCGGTGATTGCAGGACACTTTTTAAAAAAGGTTTCGTGAATGGAACGCAAAGTTTTAGTCGTAGACGATGAGCTGAATATTCGAGAATTATTGATCGAAGCATTTCGCTTGTCGGGATATGCTATTCGTGCCGTGGAATCTGCCGAAGCAGCTCTGGAAGTATTGGAAGAAGAGTCTTATCCACTGTTTATTCTCGATCTGAATTTACCCGGTATGAATGGCTTGGAGTTGTGCCGGATTATCCGCAAGAAGAACCCGACAGCGACCATCTACGCAATCTCCGGATATGCCTCGATGTTCCATTTGGTCGATGCACTCGAAGCCGGATTCAACGATTTCTTTGCCAAACCGTTCCAACTGAAAACCTTGCTGAAGAACGTCGGTGACGCTTTCGAGAAAATGGAACGCTGGCGTGGTATCATTCGCGATTGATATTGTTCGATAGATTTTTGAAAGCGCAGAGTCATCTGCGCTTTTTTCATTTTTGTGCTTATTATGTAATCGGCAAGTCACTATTCACTGCGAGGATCGTCGTTGGAACGCACCGAAACACAGGTTCTGGAACGTTGTCTGAAGATCTTGACCCGACTCATCGCATCCCGCGAAGTGCGGGTCTCGGAATTGTATACGTTGTTCGAACGCAAGGTCTCGCGCCGGACGCTGGAACGTGACCTACAGAGACTTTCCGCGGCGAATGTCCCGCTGATTGATCGTCCCGGCAGTGGTAACGAGCGGATTTGGATGCTTCAGGAACCGCTCAAATCCGCCGTTCCGTCGTTACTCGGTGCCGAAGAGATTACGGCAGTTCTGCTACTCGATGAATTGTCCAAAACGGTACAACATACTCCGTTTGCCAATGGTGTCAAGCGGTTGCAGGAGCGGTTGCGGACATCGCTTCCAGTCGATGCGATCCAGCAGTGGCACGATCGCGACCACAGTACTTTTCTCTTGTTGCAAAATGGTTCGATCGATTACCGAACCCATACTACTAAAATCGACACATTTCTGACAGCCATCTCGAAAACCCAGCGCGTACTAATCAAGTATCGCAAACCGGCTAGCGAGAAGGCTTCAACGATGACATTGAATCCGTATCTCGTACTGCTGTTTGCCGAAGCATTATATGCCGTTGCGTTTTCGGAACGGCATCAGAAATTTCTCACGCTCCCCTTCCACCGGATGCTGTCGTTGGAACTACTCGAAGAACGGTTCAAACGCGATCCCGACTTTCGCTCAGACAGCTTGCTTGCCAATCGGATCGGTTTGATCGGCGGTCCCGAACATAAACCGGAACAGATCGAATTGAAATTTACATTGCCGGTTTCCGACACGATTCGCGAGCGAATCTGGCACCCATCACAGACTATTTCCGATGAGGGAAATGGTGCGATCATCCTCCGATTTCAGGTTGCAGTTACGAAAGAGTTGGTCGCATGGGTTTTGCGGTGGCAGCGCTTCTGCGAAGTGCTGGCTCCGACATCGCTGCGCGAACAGGTGATTGATGCTCTCGATGCGACGCGTACCATCTATCGCAAGTGATCTAATCCTATTTGTATTCATCATGTATCTGCCGCATGACGACTTGTGCCTGCGAGCATCTTCTTTTCAGTAGGTCGGAATTTATTCCGGCTCATCACATTCCAAGTAGAGGAGGGCGCATGAGCACTCCCGTTCTTATCTATTTATTTTCTTGCATCCTGAAGTAGGGGCGGGTCCCCGCGCCCGCCCGATCTTGTATCTTTATAATATATTTTCCCCACCACCCATCTTTTCCGTATGTCGGAATTTATTCCGACTCTTTTCTTTTCAAGTAATGGCGTATTGTAACGTCCCGCGGGCGCATCCGCGCCCGTATCGGGCGGTTCGCGAACCGCCCCTACCATAGGAAACATGATTCAAAAAACGCAGGCTGAAGCCTGCGGCTACAAAGAAGAAAAAGAAAGCGGACTAAAGTCCGCCGCTACCAAAAAAGCGCCGATTCGGAGATCGGCACTACTTTAACAGTACGATCTTCTGGGTTTGGGTGAACTTGCCGGCGGTGAGGCGGACGAAATAGGTACCGGTGGCGAGACTCTTGCCATCGAATGTAAACGTGTATTCACCGGGATCCTGCTCGAAATTCACGAGTTTCGCGACTTCTTTGCCAGCCACATCGAATACACGGAGATCGACCTTCCCGCTCTTCGCAATCGCATAGCGGATGGCAGTGGTCGCATTGAATGGATTCGGATAATTCGGTTTCAACGAGAAGTTAGTGGGAACCGTTTCGCTGACGCGATCGACCACACCGAGTGCCTGCGAGCAGTCGTAGATGCCGAGATTTGATCCATCTGCCAGATAAACCGTATCGCCCACCACAGCACAATCGTATGCGTAACTGGGTGTATTGTAGAATCCGACCTCATACGGATGTTCCCGACTTGCGATGTTGATGATTCGCAATCCATGATCCCCGTCGGCGACATAGGCATAGTTGCCGGAAACTGTTACTCCAAATGCATACCCGGGGGTATCGTAGGAACCGACTTCCTGCGGGCTTGCCGGATTGCTGACATCGATGATTCGTAAACCGGATTCTCTATCGGCAACATAGGCATAATTGCCGGAAACGGTGACACCATATGCATAACCGGGGGTATCGTAGAAACCAATTTGTTGTGGATTTTCCGGATTGCTGATATTGATGATTCGCAAACCAGAGTAATCATCGGCAACATAGGCATAGTTGCCGGAAACTGTGACACCACGTGCAAACCCGGGCGTATCAAGGAATCCGACTTGATGCGGATTTTCCGGATTACTGATATTGATGATTCGCAAACCGGATCCTCCATCGGCTACATAGGCATAGTTGCCGGAAACTGTGACACCACATGCATACCCGGGGGTATCGTAGAAACCAACTTGTTGCGGATTTGCCGGATTGCTGATATTGATAATCCGCAGTCCGTAATGATAATCGGCAACATAGGCATAGTTGCCGGAAACGGTGACACCATATGCAAAACCGGGAGTATCGTAGAACCCAACTTGTTGCGGATTTTCCGGATTGCTGATATTGATGATGCGTAAACCGGATCCTTCATCGGCGACATAGGCATAGTTGCCGGAAACGGTGACACCATATGCATAATCGGGTAAATTGCAAATGGCTACTTGTTGTGGGTTTGCCGGATTGGAGATGCTGATGATTCGCAAACCGGAATACCCGTCGGCTACATAGGCATAATTACCTTGAACCGCTACATCTTGCGAGTTCGTGTGCCAGAATCGACCAAGACAGGTCACGCCGGAGCTGTCCTGTGCGAACGCAAAATTCGTCGAGAGCAATACGAAGAGGAAACAAAACAACAGGTGTCGGAGCGGTTTCATGGGTGGTTCCTTTCTCGATGATAGCAGTGCAATCGGTTTCGATTTTTGATTATCGGTTTAGTAATATGATACAGTAGGATCAAAACAGATCCAAGCGAAATTCCTGCCGACATAAAAAAACGGGCGGGCGCGGTGACTCGCCCCTACTACAGGATACAAGATTCTAGAAAAAGAGCTTAGCCTGAAACCTGCGTGAATCTTCTTTTCCGTAGGTCAGAACTTGTTCTGACCACCTCTTATGTCTGCAAATGTATTTCTGTGGGTCGGAAAAAATTCCAAACAAAAACACTGAGTCAGGCTGAAGCCTGACCTCCATAAAAAAAAAGGGTGGGTTATGAAACCCACCCGATCGATCATTACATCGTTTTCGCCCACTCAATCAATCCGGCGTCATGTCGGTTCGTTAGCCAGATATTGTTCGGCAACACCCGCACCGCCAAGCCGTGTCGACCACTCTCGTCGCAGGTGATCGCAATGTCATATTGGAACGTTCCATCGGGAAGTTTCGATGCCATATCCATCGGATACGTCGCTTCATGGAATAGATTCCCTTCAGTATCCACTTCTCCGAAATATACTTCTACCGTCACATCGTCCGGCGATAATCCACTGAGATTTACCCGGGCACGGACATTGATCTGGTCGTCTACCTGGCATTCCGATTTTTGATCGGTTTCCACCTTCAGAACGTTGATTCCACTCCACATTTTTTGCAGTCGTTGTTTCCATTGCGAATACTTGCGCAGATCCGACCAATTGTTGGATGTCAATTGTTCAAAGCTCTGGTACGCCGGTTGATAGTACCCCTCGACATAATTCTGCACCATCCGGTGGGTATTGAATTGCTGACCGAGCATCTCGATCGAGTTTTTCATCTTCGCGATCCATGCCCGCGGCAATTTATCAATCCCGCGGGTATAGAACATCGGGATGACTTCCTTTTCGAGTACATCGTACAGCGCATGAGATTCGACATAATCCTGATACTGCAAATCGGTGTAATCTTCACCGGCACCAATTGCCCAGCCGGTATCGGGGGTATACCCCTCAACCCACCAGCCATCAAGCACCGAGAGATTCACACCGCCGTTGAATACGACTTTCATGCCACTAGTACCGGAAGCTTCATACGGTCGTCGCGGATTATTCAACCAAACATCGACCCCTTGCACCAGATAGCGTGCAACCCCCATATCGTAATTTTCGATGAACATAAAGCGGCGGCGAATCTCCGGATCGCGGGCAAAGTGTACGATCCTGCGAATGATCTCTTTCCCCTGCACATCGGCGGGGTGCGCCTTTCCGGCAAAGATGAATTGTACCGGACGGTCGCTGTTGGTGATCAATTTCTTCAGTCGTTCAAGATCGTGCAGCAACATATCGCCGCGTTTGTAAGTTGCAAATCGTCGTGCAAAACCGATCGTTAAAATCGATCCATCGAGAATTTCGCGTGCTGCGTCGATTTCCGATGTCGGTGCGCCGCGGTGTTCGAGCTGTTGCCGTAATCGTCGTCGCGCATAAGACACCAGCCGTTCGCGTCGACGTTCGTGGGTGCGCCACAACTCTTCGTCGGGAATATCTTTTACTGCCGACCAGCATTCCGGATCGTCCTGCTTGTTGTTCCAATCGAGTCCAAGATACCGGTTGTATAAATCCTGCATATCGCGGCTGATCCATGTCTGTGCATGAACACCGTTGGTGACATGACCGATCGGAATCTCGCATTCCGGTACTTCGGGCCAGACCGAGCGGAACATTTTCCGCGATACTTCGCCGTGTAACTTGCTGACGCCGTTTGCTCGTGCCGACATTCGCAGGCAGAGCAGCGCCATGTTGAAGTCCCCTTCGTTCTGTCCATCCCAGCGTCCGAGAGCCATGAATTCCTGTTTCGTTACGCCAAGTGGTCCGAATAGATGCTGGAAATAAAAATCCATCATCGCTTCCGGGAATTCATCGATACCCGCCGGAACTGGAGTGTGAGTTGTGAAAATGCAGCTCTGACGAACCGCCTCGCGCGCATCGGCGAAGGTGAGACCGAGTTTTCGTAACGTTAGGATTCGTTCAATGGCGAGAAATCCGCTGTGTCCCTCGTTCATGTGGAAGACCGATGGGCTGTAGCCTGCCGCTTTCAATGCACGCATACCGCCCATTCCGAGTAGAATCTCCTGCTTGACCCGCATCTCCTTGTCGCCACCGTACAATTGATCAGTGATCCTGCGGTCTTCCAGACTGTTTTCCGGGATGTTGGTGTCTAGCAACAGCAGCGGGATGCGACCGATTTTAGCTTTCATCACGCGCGCGGTAACCATTCGACCGGGATATTCCACTTCGATCTTCAACCACCGGTTGTCGCTACCGTGCAACGGTTCGACCGGTAATTGATAAAAGTCGTTGTTGGGGTAGGTTTCCTGTTGCCAGCCATCGGGATTCAAATACTGAATAAAGTATCCCTGCTGATACATCAGTCCGACTGCGACTAGTGGAATGCCCAGATCGGAAGCGCTCTTCAGATGATCGCCAGCGAGAATTCCCAAACCGCCGGAATAGATCGGTAGCGATTCGGTAATACCGAATTCCGCCGAAAAATAAGCATACACCGGTTGTGGCGTTGTGCCGTAGCGCTTGGGATACCAACTATTTTCATTCAGGTAGTGGTGCAGATCGTTGACCATCCGCTGATAGAGCAGTAAATACCCTTCGTCGGAGGCAAATTCGTTGAGCCGACCCTGCGACAATTCACCCAACATCCGGATTGGGTTACGACCCACGTCGTCCCACAAGTTCCGATCGAGACGGCGGAACAAATCGATCGTTTCATGGTGCCAAGTCCAACGCAGATTCAGCGCAAGTTCCCTGAGACCGGCGATTTTTTCGGGCAATCGAGGTATCACATTGAAAGTCATTAAGGTGTGACGATCTGCTGCAGTCATCTTGACTCCTGTTTCTGGCTTAGAGTAAAAGTATACACTCAGGATCGCATAATTGGAAGACTATTTCCCGATTTTCAATATTTCTGTTGTGGGTACAATGCTTTACGAACCGGGTCTATTTGTCAACCAATGGCGATTTCTTGGATAGACGTGTTTTTTTCTTGCCACCCGAGCAGTGATTTCGTACCATCTTTAATAGGTAAATCTGCACAATTCACACCATTCATGGGGAGGGATATGGCACCGGTTAATCCGCTTGGAATCATCGACTTCGACTACATCCACTTCACAGTTCAAGATTCGACTGCAATCGACGCATCCTACGATAAAATGGGCTTCAGCCGAATTGCTTCCGGTACAAAGGACGGAGCAAAAAGCCACGTATTCGGTCAAGGAGCGATCCGTATTATCATTTCTAGCGATCCACCCGAACACACCTTTCCCGGTGATTTCTTGCGGAAGCATGGCGATGGGGTCTGTACGATGGCATTTCGAGTCGAAAACGCCCATCGTGCGCTCCAAGAGGCGGTGCATCGGGGAGCGAAAATGGTAGAACCGCTGACCGAGCGCTCAGTTAACGGAGCTATTTATCGCTCTGCCGCTATTAAAGGATTCGGTTCCGTTAAAAATGTCTTTCTAGAACGTCCCCCGGATTGTCCGGCATTTTTACCCGATTTCGACAATGTTGTCGCACCTGCCGCTAAACAATCCTTGAAACACGGTCTTGACCGGATCGACCACCTGACGAACAACGTTCCTACCGGGGAAATGGATGTCTGGGTGGAATTTTACAAGCGGATATTCGGTTTTCAGGTAGTTCGACAATTCGATATCAAGGGTATTGAAACCGGATTATTCAGCAAAGTCGTTGCCAGTCACGACCGGAAAGTCATCATCCCGATCAATGAACCGCAGAAAATGTCATTCGGAAAGAAAGGGCAGATCGAAGAATTCTTGGAAATGAATCGCGGTCACGGGGTCCAACATATCGCCTTTCAGACCCGGAATTTGATCGATTTGATCGAAAACCTGCAATCTCGCGAAATCCAATTCCTCGATCCTCCCAAGCGAACCTATTACGAATTTATCCCAAAGCGGGTTCAAGGTGTCAAACAACCGATGAACAAATTGCAGGAACTCGGCATATTGGTCGATGGCGATGACGATGGCTATTTGCTGCAGTTGTTCTCAAAATATATGGTCGGACCACTCTTCTACGAATTCATCCAACGCGAAAAGCATGATGGATTTGGCGAAGGAAATTTTCAAGCGCTATTCGATTCGATCGAAGCCGATCAACGCAAGCGGGGAATCATCTGATCGTATTGGTTGGAATGGCATCGACACTGGGAATAGGCTGTAACTTGTGTGATGATTATTTGTCAAAGTGATCGATGGGGGAGACAATGTTTCGAGAGCTATGGATATCGATTTTAATTATTCTATCTGTTGGTGTACTTCAACTTGCGGTTGCCAGTCGGGGCGGCAAAACCGAGACGCAGCCATGGGCGGAAATATCGACCCGGTACCCGCATCCGGTTGTGCCATTCGATACGATCCGAAAATTCGAACGGAAAGATGGTCGTCGGATCGATATCGTCTATCCTAAATTCAAATCGGTACCCTTCGATTTCAACGACGATCTCCATCAGTTCATCACCGACCGGATCATCAAGTTCCGGAAGGATGCAACTGAATTTGACGTAGCCCGTAAGATAACCGATGGCTCGAAATCCGATACCGGAAAATTAACCGGATCTCAGTGCAATTTACCCGATCGCTATACTTTGTTGATCGATACCGAATTGGGGGAAGCGAGCGATACTTTGATTAGTTTTATCTTGGATGAATGCTATTTTGCCGGTGGAGCGCATCCTAATAAAACCTATTATCAGTATCATTACAATCCTAAGACCCGGACAAGTTACACCAGTGAATCATTGATCCCGACTTCAAATGATACCTTGATCCGAATTTCGGCGTATCTGTATCAATCGATTCTTCATTCATTGATTGCCGGTGGCAATACATTTTTACCCGATACCGCTTGGTTCAACCGAGGGTTATCGACCAAACGGGATAATTTCGGAACATTTTTATTCGAATCCGATTCGATTGTGTTTATTATTCCTCCGTATCAGATCGCCCCGTATGCCTTTGGCAGTTTTATTGTACCGGTACCAAAATCGTTTATCGACAACCACGGTGCTTTGGTCAAATATCTTGACGACAGCAGCGCTCTTGTCGTGACGGGTACTAATACTGCGGTCTATTACCGAATCGATTCGACCAAACCGGGTATATTTTCTCCGGTCGAATATTGTATCCCCGGTCGGAAATGACCATATTATCGGGATACTGTCGGATTTATGAACTGCAAGACTGTGAATCCGGATTAACCGGATTAAATCGTGATCCGACCGACCGTACTTGAATGGACGAGATGGAACCGAAACAACCGACAAATTCAAATTTGGAAGGCAGAGTTGTGGTAGTATCGACTAGAATGGTTGATTTTATTACGCCATTCCGGGCGTTACTACTCGCGTTTGCGCCGATCGTCGCAGTGCTAGGATTGGCAGTGTTTCAGGCAGTCAGCGCATTCGAAGGAATCGGTTACTTCATCATTATCGCCGCGACCCTGTTGCTAGCTTCCTCGACTTGGCTATCGACTTTCACCCTTCGACTGAATTACGCAAACCGATCCAATGCCGCTAAAGAACCGCCCAATGAAGTCGATCAAATCTATCTTGCTGCTAAAATCGTCGTATCGATAACATTTTCAGCGCTTATGGTGTCGGTATGCGGTCGGATTCTTCACGCTATTTTGCATACGGTGATCCGGGACTGGATCAATTCACCGATCGGGAAACAAATTTGGGAGTGGGGAGGATTCGTCCTTTTCTCTTTAATTTTCATTGCTTTTTCAGGACGAAAACTACTTCGCGATATCGAATCGACTAGCGAACGCAACTTCCAGATTCGCTCGATCCTGCTCGGGTTACTGTCGGTTGTGCTGATAATTGTATCGATTACCGCATTGACTAGTATGCAATCGGCGAATCAGCTCCTCACCACGGTATTCTCAATTCCCGATTCCAGCTCGGGAAAAACGACCATCGAGATTTTACTGGAAGTATTTGCCTGTATCGGCTTGCTCGCATTTGTTGCTGGGAATTCCGATGAAATCGCATCGCAATTCCGGAAATTGAAAGCGCCAAAGTCGACAAACAGCCGCCGATTCACCCAATACTTTGTTGCTGTTACTCTCATTTTTGTCTCGATTCTAGTGATGGTGGCATGGAACGATCGGCTCGGGAAATTTATTGCCGGTCATTTTACCGATCCCAATGTCTCATTCGGTCAATTCTGGAGTAAGTCCGGCTTAATCGGTCAACTTGTCGTTTTGTTAGCAATTCTGGTTGCGATTATTCTCGCTTGGTTGGCGCATTGGACGGCTTCGAAACGCGCTTCCGAGCAGTTGCAGGAATTCGTCGAAAACGGTCTATTCCCGGCATTCTTCAAACGACAACATCCCCGCTATGGTTCATATTATCGCTTGATTCTGCTCATAGTGGTCGTGCAGGCAGTGTTGATTGTTGCTGTGCAGCCGATCAACCGCTTGATGGGGGTTGTTTCGTTTTCGATCCTGATGATGTTTCTGTTCCAGTGTATTCATCTTTGGACATCGGCACGGAAAATTCTACACTCCAATCAACAAGCAACCGCCACGACTACCGATCGGATCGACCGCTTCCCGATAATGGTACCTGTTCTCACCATGTCGTTTGTCGGTTTGCTGGCATTGGCATTTGCGATCATTCATGCACGTGAAGTTGCGGTATCGTTCGGTTTGATTGGTCTCTTTTATTTGACTGCTTATTACAACCGCAGACATTTGCCACTAGGTGAACCGGAGCGCCCGAGCGATCAACTTCAATTTGAATTGTCGCTACTCGATCATGCCTTGATTGAACAGACCCGCGAAGCTGAGATGCGTCCGATTCTGATCGCCGCGCGACATCCCCAAGGGTTGTTTCACCTTCGAAAAATTCTCGAAGAGAATGTCAACAATCGGCGCGACATCTTCGTGATGACGGTTCGTATTTCACCCGACCGTCCCGACAATTCTACGCAAACGACCTTCGGTCGACACGAGCGGACGCTGTTTCAAGAAGTGATGCGGATCGCCGAGCAATTCGGTCGGCATATTACTCCCATCGTCGTTGCTGGAACCAATTCGATCGAAGCAATTGTCCGAACTGCAGTACAGCTCAACGCCGAAGCGATTGTATTGGGTTTATCCGGTAAGGTTGCTCAGGATGAACAGATTCGCGAATTTGCCCGGATCTGGCGCAGTAATTCCGAACACTCTTCGCAGACTGCGATTCTACGAATTACCACTCCCAAACAGGATTATACCCGTCTACTTGATGCGGAAGATGGCGCGGAGAAAGTGTGAGACGATCTTTATCGGTGCGCTGTGTGACTTTTCGCGGATGGCTTTTCGTATCCGCAATCTATCTTTCTGCACTGATTAATGTGGTTTCTGCCGATCCAAGCTTGCTCGATCCACTCGAGCCAATTAACAAAGATTCTGATCGCAATATCTCGCGATTTGACATCCCGCAAGACATGAATTCGGAACCGACCGGATCGTTCGCTGAGACGATCCGCGAGCGGGAAGGGCTTACTTCTGCCAATCCTGACAGTGTTGCTGTAAATGACGGATTTATTGCGCAGGGTCGTGTTCCGTGCGCCGTCGGGATACTGTTCTCACCTTCGCATTTGGCACAGAATTATATTTCAGTCAACGATCCACGCTCCGGTGTGCTGCCATATTACTCGGGAAACCGGTACTCATCCTTTACGATGATTAATTCGCTGCGCAATTCCATGCGGTTCGGCGGTACGGCATCGGCAATGACTTCTACCGCCGAAAGTCGCACCCGACTTGCTTCGTCAATGGCGCTTATTTCGCAAGCCACATCCTTGATGGTCTACGGGCATTGGGATGATCGCAAAGCAAATTCGACTTCGCTCTTGAAACAGACCGATCAGATCGCTGCCGATCTGGCGTATGGTGGCGATGGTCGTACACTGTTTATTGGTGGTATGGGATTTAGTAACGGCGATGCCAAAGACGATCGACAAAATCGGCTGCAACTGCGCTGGAACCGGATTGCTTTCACCAGTCATCCCGAAGGGGGAAAGCTGGAAGAATTCGGTCTTCGTGCCGGTACGTGGGAAACGAAATTAATCGCAAAGACCGCATTGGAACAAGAACAGTCGCTTAAGGAATTCGGCAATCGTATCGGTATTTACGGTCGGATCCGAGTAACGACCGGATGGTCACTGACTCCCGAATTCGAGTGGTTCAACTCCGATCTCACCGATAAACGTCCGCTTGCAACGCAATCTATCGCCAGCAATGAACTTGCAACATCGCAAATTCACGGTTCTTTACGTATCGCTTGGCGACAACAACCGCGACAATATCATTCACAATGGCAACTAAATGGTGCCATCGGTTTCGACGACGGAATTATTTCACCAAGCGGCAATCAATCCGATATTGGCAAGACGAAATCGGCGAATGCCGGAAGCTACGCGCTCGGCTGCAGTTGGAGTCGATTCGGCGAAAAAAGGTTATTCGGATCGTCGATTTCCTTCAATCGAATGCAGACGGTGAAACAATTGGACAATGATAACTACCGGGACTACTTTCTACCACTGACAATGCTAGTTGAATATTCGCCGCTCGAAACGATCCGTTTGGAGAGCTGGTTGAAGCCGGTCAATCAAACGAATTCGGGTCTCTCCGGTACGATGTGGTGGGAAGTCCGCAATCAACCGCTAGACAGTTGGTGGTCGCAATCTCAACATCAGCAATCCATTCAAACCGAAGGCGGACAATTTCAACTTGACTGGCTGACTAAGAAATTTCCGGAGCGATCGATTCGCTACCGGTTTGGATACTACCGTTATTTTCTATCGGATAAGCGCGACTGGTCTGCTAATTCATCCTTAACTCTTTCTGAGCGATCGGGTACGGAGTTGTTAGTTCCCGTTTTCGTGTCGAATTCAACTTCCAGCAGCGGAAAAGTTGTGTCGAATACATGGTTGAGTACAGTTCGGATCGGTTATGTTCGCTTGAAATCGGCTTTGACCGATTATAAATCGCGCAAAATGACTCCGTGGGAAGTGGCGCTGGATTATAGCTGGTCGTCGTACTCGAGTGACCTATCACCCCTGCATATCACCACATCGGTTGGGAGTGTCGGAAATTGGTTATCCGATGAAATTGACGACCGAACGACCATCCGTCTGACTCTCAGCACCAACTTCGGTCATACATACTCTACCGGAAATCCCTAAACTGATCTTCTATTTCATATTTTGTAGTACTGCCGAACTCAGATCCTGCGACTCACTTCTTTTCTGTAGGTCAGAACTTGTTCTGACCAACTATTGTATTGAATAAAAAAGGCGAATTCAGGGATCAACTCTTTCTACAGGATACAAGTTAAAAACGCAGGCTAAAGGCTTTAAACTATTTACTTTGGTAGGGGCGGTTCGCGAACCGCTCGTGTCTGATGCAATAGCCACAGTAGGGGCTAATGGCAACCGCGAAGCACTCACCGAAGGTAATACGCCCGCAACTTATGACTCAATATTTCAATCTGCGCATTCTGCGAATTCAACTGTTACGGGTGGACGCGTAAGAGCGCCCCTACCATATGCACACTGATTTGTCGCTTCGATCTTCAATCCGCAATTCTTGATAAAATGAAACAGAGAATGGACTAAAATCCAACGCAACATCGAAGTTAATCTATTTAGTTAAAAGCCATAAGCCTGCGGCTACATAAATAGAAAGCGGACTCTTTTAAGTCCGCCGCTACCCTTCTGTTCTAAGTATCTCGCATTAATTCCCGATATGGTGGAGAAAATATGTCACTGCCAATGAATAACTACGGGTCTCTGATTTGACACCCATTTGATGACCGGTATTCTCCGAATGCACCCAATCGAAACTGCCAGCCACCTGCCACTGTTGGTTCGACAACCACTTCATTTGTAAGCCACAACTGGTCTGGTATTCCACTGGTGGTGCGAGGAATCGCGCACTTTCGCTCGTTCCGAGATAACTATTATCGAAGGGATCGAGCACATTGCGGTTACCGCTCCGTTGATGAGCGAGATCGATCGAATACTGCAGACCGTAAGGTAGGATATGATGGAATTGGAGATTTACCCGGTCGAAATCGTTGCCGAATGCACTGCCCAGCGGTGCACGTTGTTGCATCCAGCGCGTGCCATCGCGATCGCTAGAAGATGAATCTCCAGCCCCCTGATACAATCTCGGCATGATCCGTTCATATCCAATCGTCCAGTCCGTACCCAGCAATCCCAACGGATCGACACTGGTCAATCCGACACGCCAGCCGTAAGTCGGTGGAGTCCGTTTCGACTGATCGATATGCGAATAATCCGAATAAATAAATTCAACACTGGCGAGGGTACGTCGATGAATCCGATACCAACCATCGATGCCAACCAGTTCGGTCGCCTGTTCCGTTCCTTTCGGTTGGCTATTCAGCGCGACAATATTGGGTACCGGAAGGAGATACGACCAACCAATTCCATTCGCATGAGCGAGTACGATACCATCACTGAATCCCGCACCCCAGTTTGTGGTAGGGTGATATTCCACCCGCTTCAAAATGAGGGTGCGTTGATATTTACTGATGAGGAGATCGGAAATAATGCGAGGATCGCGCCCTTGATTAAGTTGTCCGATGAGATATCGAATCGTAAAATCGCGATTGCTGAACCGGAAATCGAATCCGGGAAAGGCAGGAGCAGAACCGTTTAACAGCAAACGATCAAGACCCGGTACTCCGATCTGACGCTTCTCATTACCGAATGTGATGGTGAAGTTGCCGCTGGCGAAACGGAGATAGGAATCGTCGATCTGCGAAGCTACATCGCCCCAGTGCGATTGCGGATATATCTGACGATCGTGGTAGCGATAGCTGCGAATCCCTATCGAAGCAGCTACAGTTGGAAATGGTGCATACCCGAATCGCAGCGTTCCCGAAGGGTTCCATTCGTTGCGATCGTCAATCCTCGTCATTGCTACTGTCGGTTCAAAATAGGTATGTAACCGATTGACACCATCGCCACCCTGCATTCCCAAAAATTCTTTAGCTCGGCGAACGAGATTGCTTATGACATTTCCACTCGCTTCATCCCGCTTCTTCAGTACCGACAACTCTTCGCGCAATTCGATTTTCGCGCGTTCGAGCAGTGTAAGATCGCCCGCGCTCAACCGGTCACCGCACGATGCTGCGACATCTTCCAAACTATGAATCACTGCTGCAGCATCGTCCCGACTATACGGTTGTTCGGTTTCGGACAGATCCGGTGCCCACCCGGCAATCACCCAGCGCGTCAACACTGGCGTGAGCCAGTGATCGATCGGAATCGATGAAACCGGTTGCGTGAAGCCGCATACCGGAAGGATGAGTCCGATTAATACGATGAGTAGATTAAAAGGATGTATTCGATTCATCCGGACAAACCCTTCTAAACCGAGGAAAAATTGTGGTTTGATAGAGATTATTTCGGGAGCGCTTCAATTCGTTTCGTGAATACCGTACCGACATAATCCGGAATTTTTAAATCTCCGTATCCAATACCGGGTTTTACCAGACCATTGATCGGACCATGGAAGTCGGAACCACCGCTGACCAGTAATCCGGCTTCTTGAGTCAGTTGTTCGATTGCTTTGCGTTGATGTTGACGATGATCGGTGTAGAAGGCTTCGACGCCGTCGATCTTAGCTTCGATGGCAATATTCACCAGCCATTTCAACAACGTCGGTTGCATGAAATTATAGACTAAAGGGTGCGCTAACACCGCAATGCCACCGGCATCGTGCACTAGTTTGACGGCATCTTTCAGGAATAATCGATCCTTTTCCACATATGCCGGTTTGCCGGGAGTCAGAAATTTTTCGAAGGCTTCGTCGATCGTTTTGACTGCACCCTGTTGCAATAATACCCGTGCGATGTGCGGGCGTCCAATCTGACCGCCACCGGCTTCGGAGGCTACTTGGTCCATCGTGATGCTAAAACCGAGTGCCTGCAATTTCGCAACCATCTTAGGATTGCGTTCGGCACGCCACCGTTGAATTTCCGCTAGTTTCTCGACAAGCAGCGGAGGAGCGACACGGTTGAAATATGCTAATAGATGAACTGATTTGGTTTCAATCAGACAGGATAATTCGATCCCGGGAATACACCTTAGTCCAATCCGATCCGCTTCGGCAATAGCTTCCGCAACACCGTCCAGAGTGTCATGATCGGTTAGCGAGCAGAGCGTTACGCCATTTTCCTGGACGAAACGCATCAATTCACAAGGTGATAAATATCCGTCTGAAGCAGTTGAATGTAAATGTAAGTCGATACGTGCACTAGTTGTCATTCGACCGTCACCGATTTAGCCAAGTTGCGCGGTCGATCGACATTCAAACCCAATTGCACAGCGGTGTCGTAAGCCAGCAACTGGAGCGGAATCACCGTCAAGATCGGTTGCAACTGCTGAATCGTTTCGGGAATTTCGATGACTTCATGAGCGATATTGCGAATCTCGTCGTCGCCCGGTTGACAAATGGCAATCACGATACCGCCGCGTGCGCGCACCTGTTCGATATTCGAGATCAACTTCGCTCGTAACGGGTCGCGTGGTGCTAAAAATACCACTGGCATCTTTTCGTCGATCAGTGCAATCGGACCGTGTTTCATTTCTGCAGCAGGATATCCTTCGGCATGGATGTACGAGATTTCCTTTAGCTTCAACGCTCCTTCCAGAGCCACCGGGAATTGATAACCGCGACCGAGGAACAGCATATTTCGCGTTGATGCATACCGTTCGGCGATCGAACGAATAATGTGCCGTTGATCGAGAATCGCTTCCACTTTCTTCGGGAGCGCAATGAGTTCTTCGACCAATTGATAGGCGCGCTCGTGCGAGAGCGTACCACGAAGCCGTCCCAATTTGATCGCCAGCATCGTTAGCACTAACACCTGACTAGTAAACGCTTTGGTCGATGCTACACCGATTTCCGGACCGGCGTGAAGATAGGTTCCAAAATCGGTTTCTCGCGCAATTGTCGACCCGACGACATTCACGATTCCAACCGCCAACGCACCTTTGCGTTTCGCTTCTTGTACTGCGGCAAGCGTATCTGCTGTTTCACCCGATTGCGAAATCGCGATCGCGACGGTTCCCGGTTCAATCACCGGATCGCGATAGCGAAATTCACTCGCATATTCCACTTCTGCCGGAATGCGTGCCAGATCTTCAAACAGACATTCACCAATCAAACCGGCGTGCCATGCGGTACCACAGCCGAGAAAGATCGCACGTTTCATCTGTGCCAGTTCTTCAATTACCGGAACCAAACCGCCGAGTTTGATGTCGCCTTCTTCCACCAACAACCGACCGCGCATCGTATCGGAAAGCGTTTGCGGCTGCAGGAAGATCTCTTTCAACATGAAGTGCGCGTAACCGCCACGCTCGATTTGATCGATATCGATCGAAACCTGTTCGAAGGTTTTACTGACAGTCGTCTTTTTCTTTTTAAATTCCACCCCTTCGCGGGTAACGATTGCCAATTCGCCGTCGTCCAAATGCGTCATATTGCGAGTATAGCGGACCAGTGCTGCCGGATCGGATGCGACAAAATTCTCGCCTTCACCGATTGCGACAATGATCGGCGAACTGATGCGCGCCGTAATGATTTTATTCGGTTCGTCCTTGTGGATCACCGCGATGCCGTATGCACCTTCCACCTGAGACAGTGCTTCAGAAACGGCTTCTTCAAGATCGCCGCGATACAGATAACCGATCAATTGCGCGAGCACTTCGGTATCGGTTTCGCTGACGAATTGGACACCGTCGCGTTCCAATTTGGTGCGAATCGCATGGTAGTTTTCAATAATTCCGTTGTGCACCAGCGCGATGGTTTGATTTTGATCGTAATGCGGGTGAGCATTGAGGGTAGAAGGAATACCGTGGGTTGCCCAGCGGGTATGTCCGATGCCTAAATGTCCGGGAAGGTGTTTCAGTTCGGTTGAGTTAATCAAGGTTTGGATGCGACCGACGACTTTATCAGTATACATCACACCGTCATTCACGATTGCGACACCGGCGGAGTCGTAACCGCGATATTCCATTCGTTCCAACCCCTGCAACAAAATCGGCAGTGCCTCTTTATTTCCGATATAGCCAATTATCCCGCACATCGGCAATTCCTTTCTCTTCCCGCAAATATTCTTCCTCAGGTCGGAACTTTATCCGACCGCAGCTTGTGTCCATTTTTTCGTTATATCTCAATACCGACAGGTTGCAAAGCCCGTTGGTACCCGAATCTTTATCGCGGGGTGTCGCCCGCACAAAAGTACCGTCTGAAATATACCATATCTTACGCATTGAAGTAAGTGCCGGTTCGCAGTCGAGTGACGACGATCACTATGAAAATCTATTTTTTTAACAATACCAGTTGACCGCAGGCAGCACCGATCTCATCGCCTCGCGAAATCCGTCGTGTCACCGGACCGCAAAAGATTTCTTCCAACAGCGTCGTGAATCGTTCCGTTTGTGCACCCGAAGATCGTTCGAATCGCGCATCCGGTCCCGGATTATATGTGAGAATATTGATCTTCGACGGTATCCCCATCAGCATCTTATTCAATTTTTTAGCATCTTCCGGACGATCATTCACTCCGGCGAGCAAAGTATATTCGATCGTTACATGATCGTCCATTTCCGATGTCCATGCTTTCGCTGCGGCAAACAAATCAGTTAATGGAAATCGCTGTGCTACCGGCATCAATTTCGCTCGTATTTCATCGTCCGGTGATCCCAGAGATATTGCTAAGCGGCAGGGCAGATGATCGGCGATCAATCGTTCGATTCCCGGTATCCACCCGGCAGTCGAGATTGTGATGTGACGACGGGCGATGGCACAGCCGGCAGGATCGTTAAGTATCCGCACGATCTTCGCTACTGCGTCGTAATTCTGTAGCGGTTCACCCATCCCCATGAAGACCACATGAGTGATTAGTTTATTTTCACGATATCGTACCGTGAGCAATTGATCGATGATTTCGCCTGATGTCAAATTTCGGGTAAATCCCATCGATCCCGTGGCACAATATTCGCACCCCAGTGCACAACCGACCTGCGAGCTAACACATAGCGTACCACGGTCGCGATCCGGTATCCACACACCTTCTACTTTTTTTCCATCGACCAACCGGAACAAATATTTTACTACCTGAGATACATCCGAAGAGGTACGATATTCCACTTCCACTGCCGATTCGGAAAAATTCTCGGCTAAGTGAGTCCGAAACGGTTTCGGCATATTCGAAAAGTCGCGAGGATCGCGGATCCCTTTGCCATATAGCCATTTGAAAACTTGCTCGGTGCGAAAGGACGGTTGCTGCTCCGGTGCGAATAACGCTGCTAAATCGGTTCGATCGTTACCGATCAATGGCGGTAGGGAATCGTTCAGATTGATGATCGATGAATTGGACATGGCTTATCAACTTAACCGATTATCGCAGTTCTTGCAACCTGAAGATGTATAGTTCGCAAGTTAGGATTTATTCGATAATAAAAAAACGGGCTGCGTTGCCACAGCCCGTCGAAATCCTTTTGAATTACGTTACTTCACATACGACAACTTGATAGTCGATACGACTTGACCCTTTGTAATGAATCGGGCGAAATAGACACCGGAGGATAGTTGCGACGGTCGCCACGTAATGTCGTGCCAACCCGGAGCACTTACCGGTAACTGCAATCGATCTACTTCACGACCCATAATATCGGTGATCGTAACGACACCACTTAACCGCTCCTTCAATCCGATCTTCAAGATGACTTCGGAGTTGAATGGATTCGGATAAGCGTTCTTCAAACAATTCGTCGTCGGTAACAGATTGGTCGGTTCCTGTTTCACTTCGTTCGGATCGTCTTCGACGAACAAACAAGCACGCGCACGTACCCAGATCGGGTTGTTGAGATTGTCGGTAGCAAATACCGAGAAATACCAACCACCACTACTTAACGCGCCGTAATCGACATTGATCGTATCCGCGCCATCGTGGGTTTGTCGCGGGAAACCGGGATAGGTGTCATACACCGTTCCGGAACCAAGCGCACTGTCCTGACTGATATACAAATACCATTCGGCAATATTGTCGACATCGCGAACGTCGGCAATCACCCCATAGTATGCATGATGACCGTAGATGCGCATAACCCGAACCGTATCGGCGTCATTCAAACTCAAGAATTGTGCCATCGGCGGCATATTCGGTTGAATCACCATGAAGCCTGTTGAGTCGGCGGCATCGTCGCAGCAACTATTGTTGGTTTCCGACGATTCGTGAACCACTGTGTCGGCATCGACTTTCCAACAGACGCGATAACGACCTTCAATCTGTGGAACGAAATGCGGTGAATACAACCAAACTGTATTGGATCCTTCGAGTGCATCGACGGCAACCAACGTATCCCAATATGCCATATTATTGATCTTGCACGTCACACGGGCTCGAACCAAATTGTTCGCCGTGTCGCGCAATGCACCGGCACCATTGATATTCAACCGGAGCCGGAAGGTCAATGTGTCGAGCACCTGCGGGAACTGAGCGTAACTCGAATCGCGTGAGATTAAGTGCGTGCAATTCATTGCCGCGAGATCGAATAAACCGTCGTCATATGCTACACGCACGTTGTCGACGAACGGTCCAAGACGGTGAACTGCCGAAGTGTCGAACGAATGCGATTTAAATCGCCACCCAAAATAGATGTTATTTCGTCCGGCAATCGAAATGATCGTCCCGGCAGAGTCGAGACTGTCGATCGTGATCGAACCATTACGCCATTCGATATCGGCTTGTCCGCGATGCCATGTCCGCGTTGTGTCGTACACTGTTGTCATCGTGGTCGAATCGAACCGCGACCGAACCGAGATCCCTTGGAACCATCGGCTGCGATAATCGCCGGCAATCGGATTACCCGCGTTGGAAGTTGCTTCCCAGAAGAAAGTATCGCCAACGACAGTGTTATTAATCCAGTCGAATTGTACCCGAAGATTGTGCATACCGCGGGTATCCACTGGACCCCACCACATCACAGTGTGCATATTCGGGCGATAAAAATCGAATTCCGGTGAACGTCCCGCCCCTTGTTGTGTCGGGTCGGTTGACGCATCGCACCAAGCAGCTTGAACATATCGTTCTGGATAAGATTGATCGGGGCGATAAATTCGGTTTTCAATACCCCAATGCGGAAGCTGCATATATGGCCAAGGTGTTACTTGCCAGATCCGTATCGGAGTTCCAGTCTGAGGTTGACGCCACGTCCAGTTGCGAGACGCGGTTTCGAATGTTTCGGTCATGATCGGATACCATGCCGCGTACACCGGCAGTGCAACCGAAAAACAAAGCGTAACCCATATGAGCAAGCTCAACATGCGTGACCTTGCGAGATACCATCGATTCATTATTTCCTCCCATCCTAGCATGCAAATCTAGAAAAACTATTCCACATCAATCGGAAAAAACTACCTTGAATGTAAGCTAAAGAACAGATTCAGGTTGAGCAAGTCAAACCAATGCATCCGGTCGAATTCATGTGACCTGTGAAAGTGCCCTTGAGAGTGATTGGCAGCAACTCTCAACTGCAAATTTGAAAAGTCTTTGTGAAACTTGGGATCGAATCGCAAAGACCTTGGATACCGTGACAAACACTTGATTATTTGTCGGTAATATACGTGATAAGCTTGATAATTAAAAGAATATACCCTTGCTGAGGCTTAATCCAGCAGGTTGATACTACTTTCCGCCGAATTGCCTTTCAAATCACCACTAACGCATTTTGCTGCCCAAAGACCCGCTTTTGCAGCCGATTCGAGGGTAGCAGGATACGTAGTTGCCAGATCGTCAGCGGCTCGCCACAGTTGCGGTTCGCCGGTAGCCGGAGTTAGCCGGTTCCGGTGCCAATCGGGAGTTTGCAGTGGTGTCGCGCGCATTTCCTTCACGATGCCCAACGGTCGGATGAACTTCAGTTCAGGTTTGATCCGTCCAACGATTTGTTGTACGGTAGTAAAGATCTCATCCGCCGGAAGTGCTGCCAATTCCGACGCTGCGCTGGTTACCGCCTCTAGCACCGTTGGCGTGTGAGGATCGATGAAGACCCAGTCGATGCGGTTATTCGATAGACCAAACCATTCCGGGGAATGCTTCGTGATTTCGAACCGGACATTCAGAATGGGCGAGTAAATTTGTTCAGGTTCCACTAGAAATTGGGCGCGCTGATGTCCGGGAAGTGCTAAAACGACCTGATTTGTTGGTAGAATTTGCGTTCGAGTAGCAACTTGCCAACCGATTTCTCCGTGGGTGATTGATATAACTTGTTGTCCTAACAGGATCTTACCACCATGTCTTTCAATGTAATCTCTGAGAGGATTGATCAGTAACCGGGATAATGGAGAACACCGTTGGAAACTGGATGCATCGGAAGAAGCGAGCAATGTTTCGCGGATAACAACTTGAAATAACTGAAAATCTGCATCGTCGGGTCGAGTATTCATCGTCGATACGACGAGTAATTCCAGTAGACCGGCGATCGGAGCGGGAAATGCTTTCGCTGAAAGCCACTCGCCGACCGTTTTGAAGTTTGTTTTGGGAGATACCGCTTGTTGGATCAGGGTGAGTGATTTTATTCCAGACCAACCGAACATTTTGACGATCGACCGCGCGGTTTTGAGTGGCGATCCGGTTGCCAGTTGCCGTTCGACACCAGCCTGATCGAACCAAGTTACCGGCATTGGCGTTTCCGGAAACGTGATGGGCGCGCCGGCAAGTTTCATTACCTGAAGAAGATGTCGATAAGCGCCGGTGATGAGATGTGGACTGTTATCGAGTGGTGGATCGAGCGGCTGAGTGGTTGCCCGTCCACCGAGGTAGGGGCGACGTTCGATGATCAGCGGGCGGATGCCGCGCTGAAGCAATCCCACGGCGCATGACAATCCGGCGATACCACCGCCGACGATAATCACTTCCTGCTGTTTGGTCGAATCGTCATTACTCATTTTATTCCATATATCGGATCAATTCCGACTCATTTTGATCTTGCACTGTTGCTGAATTCCGATTCGGCATCTTTTTGATCAATTATCCTGATCTACCATTGCAAATGCGTAATTCGGTCCATGTCACAATCTACTCATTTTTTCTTTTGTAGCCGCAGGCTTCAGCCTGCGTTTTTATTCTTGAATCTTGAAATCTGTGGTAGCGGCGGACTTCAGTCCGTGTTTATTTCTCCTTTCCCAACACCTACCACCCAATACCCAATCCCTATTCTGTTGGTGGCGCAGGCCTCCGAGCCTGCGTCTTGTATCTTGTATCCTGATTTGTCATTGCGAGGAAGGTGCGAAGCACCTGACGTGGCAATCTGTTCTTGAATCTTGTCTCCTGATATGTCGTTGCGAGGACGACGCGAAGCGTCGGATGTTGCAATCTATCTTTTGGTAGGGGCGGTTCGCGAACCGCCCGTGTCTGATCTAGATAAACGATCGTAATCGGATTCACAATTAAAATAATGCTGTTATATCCCGTGCATATAATTAAAATTTGTGCAACCTTCAGGCGATACGGGCGGTTCGCGAACCGCCCCTACCAAAAAATATGCGGGCGGGCGTGGGAGCCCGCCCCTACTTCACAATATGAATTATTTTAGCAACACGATCTTCTGTGTCTTCGAAAACATACCCGCCTGCAATCGCACAAAGTACGTTCCACTCGCTAATCGCGAGCCATCGAGCAGCACGCGATAGGTGCCGGCATGCTGCTCGCGCTGCATGAGTGTCGAGACTTCACGACCGGTCAGATCGTAGATACGAAGATCGACGTGAGATGTGGTCGGAAGAGAATAGGAGAGGGTAGTAGTAGCGTTGAAAGGATTAGGGTAATTCTGCGCCAAAGCGAAACCGGATGGTTGTATGAATCGTTCCGGTGTACTGGCTGATGAGTCAGGAATAAGTGTCAAACGCGCGATGAAGCCATCAGTACCACCATTGTAACTCGTGTCACCGACCTCCGGTGTCGTTGGAAAACCAGGTCCACAAATACCAGTAAAAATGATTCCATCAGAATGGTGTTTCATACATGCATAAGCGACATCGCTGCCTGTACCACCAAAATACGTGCTGTAAATTAATCGAGATGTATTGACTTTAAGATGAGTTACAAAACAGTTTCCTGTACCGTTAAGGTGTTCTGAATAAGCGCCTATTGTAGTTGGAAAGTCAGTACCCTTTGTTCCCCCCACAATGGTAACACTAGTATCAGCATAGTACAGGATTCCCCTACCTGCATCCTCACCAGAACCACCGAGATAAGTACTGTATAAAAGATTCGATCCAGTGCTGTTGAGATATGAAATAAAACAATCACCGATAACTGTGGTGCCTCCGTTATAGACTGTATCAAACCCACCGACTGTAATTGGAAAATTGGGACTGGTAGTAGAACCTGTTACAAAACAGTTACCGTTTCCATCACCTGTAATCCCAACTGCCCATTCACGGTCGCCGGAACCACCGAGATAAGTACTGTACAGCAACTGCGAGCCGGTCGAATTCAAGCGTAGTACAAATGCATCGGTTTCACCGCCATTATAAGTCGTATCGAACGCATTGGGGGTTGTATATAGTCCTGAGATCGCACTTCCTGTTGCAAGTATCCCCCCCGAACCATCTGATGCTATCGACCATAATTCCGGACTAAACCCGAGAAAAGTGCTATAGATCAGACCAGAACCGGTATTGTTTAAATGAACGACAAATCCACCATAATTGGTCGTGTTATATGCGCCTTCAGTCGTCGGAAAATTTGGACTATTGGTACCACCTCCGATAAATACACTTCCACTATCACCAGCCAGAATGGAATGTCCATCATCATAGCCATTACCACTGATATAGGTACTATAAACTAATCTCGATCCAGAGCTATTTAATCGCGAGACAAAACAATCTCGCTCTCCCCCATTATATGACCTTTGATATGCATTAATAGTGGTAGGGAATTGCGAGCCGGAATATCCGGTGATTGTACTATTGCCCAAAGAATCACTGACAATACTTTCTGCGCGATCGTCACCCGGTCCACCGAGAAAAGTACTATAAATCAATTGAGAAAATGTACTATCTACTCTTGTGACGAAACAGTCGCCAGTACCTACCGATGCGCCATTGTAGCTAACATCGATGGCTCCGGCAGTGACTGGAAAATCGAAACTGTTTGTGCAACCACAAACGATGACTCCCCCGCTTCCATCATCGACGATGCCATCTCCGTAATCGTTTCCACCACCCCCCAAATACGTACAATACACCAGCGGATCGATCCTCAGCATTTGGGTTGGGTCGTACCCATTTGGCAAATCGAGCGCGAAGAGATTTTCTGAAACGAGTGTGAATTGTGCCGTTACATCAGTTCCGCGTGTGCCATTCGCAGTGGTTTGGTATGCTCCCGGAATCGACATCCGGAGTTCGCCGAGGGAGGTGGGTAGATATAATTTCTGGAGGTGGGACTTTAGTCCCGCCATTCCTGAATCATTAAATGATGTGGCGGGACTAAAGTCCCACCTCCGAGTATCAAAAGAAAGCGGAGCTTCTAATCCTTCGCACACCATCTTGATTTGTTTCGGATCGGCACCGGGATGTACAACGAAATCGAATTCGAGATGACCTTTGCTTTCGTAAAATTCGACATCGATTCCTTCCCAGACATCATGATACATCAAGCGCGTAAAATTGCGGCAATCCGGTGCCCACTTCGAGGAATCATTCCCGAGAAAATAATTATTGTGCCACGATAATTCCCCTTGTGCATCAATCCACTTCGCTGAGGCGTATTTTCGTAGGTCGGAATTTATTCCGACATCCTTTTGTGTCGTGCATTTATCCGTAGGGGCGAATCGCATTCGCCCTGTGGGCGCGGACGCGCCCATATTGGTTGGTGCATCTTGATCGGATAGGGGCGAATGCGATTCGCCCCTACGGGAGTCGACAAATTTAAATTTGAGCGCGTGGGATTTTAAACGGGAATGATGGATACGACCATTGGGATCGAATCGTGCATCATTAACGGATACGGGCGGTTCGCGAACCCCCAGCGGGGGCGGCGTTGCCCCTACCAAAGAAGAAGAATCGATTACCGAGGTGACGAGGGTGACACCATCGCGCTCAAGGAACCACGTGAAGCCATCGCGCCGCACCTCGCATTTGTATACGACCGCCGAATCCCACTGTCCCTTGTTCTCGGTGAATTGAAAGGGATGCGGCAACCGCGTCGATTGCACCGACACGGCAGAGGAAATTTGCGGGAACAGGATCGTAAGGACGAAGATAAGCGTCGTCGCGAAGGCGAGTGAGCATTTATCAAGAGTACAATGACGGAAAGTCATGAGTCTCCTACCGGACGGGTATTACATCTATAATAATGCGGAAGGAGTATGTTTACAAGCAAATTGTCGATTGCCACGTCCTTCATTCCCATCCGGTGAATTCAGTCCGTGCGATGGCTAATCGATTTATCCAAACCATCGCGACATCGCGAATTTCAATAGAATTCCACCCTTCGTGAAGAACGGCACACTCACCTTCCGGTTGTAGCGAATTCCGTCGCGTTGCAGCAAATCGAATAGCGAACGATAAATGTCGCTGATCGCTTCGGCAAAGAGTAGTTCTTTTCGATGCGATGCGGGGAGGAGTCGCTTCGCTTCGGCGTACCACCACACCGCTTTCTCACTAAATTGTTGTAGTAATTTATCCGACGAATCGTTGCGCGATGGCGCAATGAGATCTGGTACCGATACACCGTATTGTTGCAGCCATTCGCGCGGAACATACACCCGTTGCTGGTCAAAATCAGCACGAATGTCGCGTAAAATATTCGTCAACTGCATCGCACGTCCGGTGGCAATCGCATACTCATAACCGATGTCATGCGGTACCCGGCAGACCCCGACGATCATCTGTCCGACCGTTCCCGCTACCCAATCGCAGTACTGCAACAATTCGGATTCGGTCGCGATCGAAACTGAAGCTAAATCGAATGCCATTCCCCGGGCAAGATCCTGAAATGGTGCGATTGGCAATTGATAATTTTCGATCGTATCGGCAACCGCCGGATAGATCTCCGATTCACCTTCGCCGTTCAAAGCATTCTGCAGCCGAGCGCATGCATTATCCAACGCGATTCGCTTCTCCGCTTCCGGTCGATCGTTGTCGACGGTATCGTCCAACACTCGACAATATGCGTACACCGCATACATTGCGTTCTGCTGCGACTTCGGCAACAGCCGGAACAGCCACGGGAACGACGATCCGCTACTGCGGCTGATCGCAATACAGGTTTGGTAGGATTCATGAAGATGAGTATTGGACACAGTTCGACTCAGCGTGAGAGCGAATGAATTGCCGCATTAATACGATCGAGCTTCGATACGGTCGGTCGTATACTTAGTGTGTCGTAATCGAGATCGCGAATATTTTCAATCAATATCAACCCGCAAGTTGCAAACCAATCGATCGTGAATCCAGTGATACCCCGAAGCGATGCAAGTCCTGCGCGACCGTCGTTAAAGACTGTTTCGGTGATATCGCAAAGCTCTTTCAGCAATGCTTTGTATCCATCCGATGCGTTCGATCGTTGCAAAGTCGCATTGTCTACGCCATGTTTATCGCGTAAATCGCGAGGGAGATAAATTCGACCGCTGTCGAAGTCGCGTTTTACATCCTGCCAGAAGTTGACGAGTTGTAGTCCGGTACAAATTTTATCCGCTGCATTATAATGCTTCACGGCGAAATCATGCGAATAAAAAATCCCTAGAACCAGCCTTCCGACTGGATTTGCCGACCATCGACAGTAAGCTTCCAATTCCGCAAGCGATTCCCAATCGGTATGCGTCTGATCCCAGCGGAATGCATTCAATAGATTCAGAAATTCTTCTTGAGGTAACTGACGGCGGTGAATCATTTCGGCAACCGCCGGATAAAATGAAACGCCGTCTCCACCGGAAACGGCGTTTAAGAGATGTTGTTCGATGATCGACAGCGCGTTCAGTCGTTCTGCAGGTGTTCCCGGGTCGTCGGAGGCATCGTCCGCTGTGCGGCAATAGGCATACAGCGTAAATAAATCCTGCCGCGTATCCTTCGGCAACAGCCAACTGAAACGCGCGAAATTTTCGCGATGGTCGCGAACGACGGCATCGACGGCGGCATACGCCGACGCTAACCTGTCAATCTTCGGCTTCCCGGAAGCCTTCGCCCCCTTCGGTTCCGCCGGAGACAATCCCGGCTGAGATTGCTGATTCTTCGATCAAACTTTGAGCATCGCGCTGATGCACTCGGACTTGTTCGCGGAAACAGGTCCAGTGATAGAATCCTTCGAGACCCGGTTGCTTGCAGATATACGGACGTTCGTTGATCGTCAATTCGAGATTGCATCGGCGACAAAAAATTCCCGATCCCGGAACATTCTCCACCGGTTTCGGTTGTTTGTGACGATGCGATTTTACTGGTGCTGTCGCGACTTCTCGTTCGATTGCGAGCAACTCATCATCGGGTACATCGGAAATCACTTCAAGTTCGTCAAGGTCGACGTCCGGTTCCGCTTCTCCATCTGCCAGTGGAATTATTTCTTGTTTCTTCAACGCGGCATTTTTGGCGGCTTCCGCTTCCGCTTTCTTCGATAATTTCGGAGCCGGTTTCGCTGGTGCTGCAACTGGTTTTACCGGAACGACTGGTTCGGGTTTAACCGCAACTGCTTTAGCTTTTTTCGGTTCTATCGGTTTTGCTGCCGGAGCTGCTGCAACAGGTTTCTTTTCCGGTACCGCTTTTTTTACCGGTGCTGGTGTCGGTTTCGCCACTGCGACCGGTTTGGTTTTGACAATCGGTTTTGCCGGAACAGCGTGTTTCGCAACGGGTTTTGCGGTTGGCTTCGCAGCATGTTTTACGACTGGTTTCGGTGCGGGTTTCGCCACCGGTTTTTTCACGACAGCTTTGGTTGCCTTGGTTGCAACGACCGGTTTCTTGATCGGTTTGGCTTTGGCAACAACTGCTCGTTTACTACTGGGTAGCGGTTTCGCCGGTGCTTTCTTGACCGGAGCTTTCTTGATTGCTTTGGCAAGTTTCGTCGGTTTCGCTGCCGGCTTCACTGCCTTCTTTACCGGTTTACCCTTGGGTTCCGGGTGTCGAACTGCTTTTACTGCGGGTTTTACTGCTTTTTTCACTACACTCTTCTTTATTACTGCGGTTTTCTTCGCCGGTTTGGCTATGGGCTTTACCGGTTTCCTGACAACTTTTGCCGCCGCTTTGGCGGGAACACTCTTTTTCGCTACGACTTTCTTCACCGGGAGCGGTTTCTTCGGAGCGACTTTCTTCGCGATTGGCTTCTTCACCGCATTGGCTTTTTTCGCAACGGGTTTCGCGATCGCTTTGCGAGCAACGACTTTGGTTGCCGCTTTTTTGACCGGTTTGCTCACAACTTTACTCTTCACTGCTTTCCCTTTTGGCATCGGTTTCTTCTTATTTGTTGCGGTCATGCATTAGCCTCCTTGATCCAGCGAAGTATTGGTTGTTCGATCAAATTGCGAATTTCCGCCAACCGTTGTTCGGTTTCCGCTTCGAATCGCATGACCAGCACCGGTTGTGTATTGGATGCGCGCACCAAGCCCCAGCCATCGGAAAAGACCACGCGTGCGCCGTCGATGTCGATTACATTGTACTCTTTCTTGAATGCGGTTTGCGCTTTGATAATAATATCGAATTTAATTTCATCTGCGCAATCGATCCGGATTTCCGGTGTCGAAAAGGTATGTGGGACGTCGGAAAGTAGCTCTGAAACCGGTTTCGTCGCACTGGTCACGATTTCAATAAATCGTCCGCTGGCATAAGTCGCATCGTCGAAGCCGTAATATCGGTCGGCAAAGAACATGTGTCCGCTCATCTCACCGGCGAGTTTCACATGCGCTTCTTTCATCTTCGCTTTGATCAGCGAGTGACCGGTTTTCCACATGATCGCTTTACCGCCGTGCAGCTCGATATCTTTGTAGAGCAGATGACTGCATTTCACTTCACCGAGGATCGGTGCACCGGGATTTTCCGCGAGCACCTGTCGTGCGAACAAAATCAATAGCCGATCGCCGTAAATCATCTCCCCTTTTTCATCGACGACACCGATCCGGTCACCGTCGCCATCCAGCCCGATACCGCAATCGGCGTGGTTTGCCAACACCGCTTTCTGTAAATCGATCATATTCTTCGGTACGGTTGGATCGGCATCGTGATGCGGAAAATTGCCATCGACATCGGTAAAGAGTTCGATCACTTCGCAACCGAGGTGCTTCAACAGGGGAACTGCCGTCATGCCACCGACACCATTACCGGCATCGAGAACCACCCGGATTTTCTTTTTCGCATTCAGTCTGCCGCCGAGATCTTCAAGATACCGGGGAATTGGTTCTAAATATTCTACTTCACCGGTTCCTATTTCAAAATCGTTTTCCTGAATGATCCGGAGAAGTTCCTGAATGTGTGGTCCATGCAAGGTATCTTCGCCGACCATTCCTTTGAAGCCGTTGTAGTTCGGTGGATTATGCGATCCGGTGATCTGCAAACCACCATCGACCCCGCCAGTTGTCGCGACATAATACAAAACCGGAGTAGGAACCATACCCAAACGAACCACGGATACTCCGGTGGAGCAGATGCCATCGCTTACTGCCGGTTCCAGACGCGGTCCCGACAAGCGACCATCGCGTCCCAAAGCCACTTTTTTCGCGCCACGACGCTTGGCAAATGTGCCATACGCTTTACCGATTAGTACTGCAGTTTCTTCGTCTAAATCGATATCAATAATCCCACGAATATCGTATTCACGAAAAATCAACGGGTTCATAGTAATTCCTCGAAATATCCAATATGATAGTATATCGCATTACCGAAAGCAAGAATAGAACGCGAATACTCTAAACATAATTTTAACCTGCGGTTTCATCTGCTTGACACTTGGGACAAAATGGACGTTTGACGCAAACATACAGAAAGTTCGGGTACCCTTCGTGCCCGACGACAGTAACGTTGACTGCTTCCCAGCCGTCGCTGCCCAATTCGTTTAGCCTGGCTTCCAGTTGTTTGGTCGATTCCTTGTAATTTTCGGAAGCAATCGTAATCACCCGATATTCCCATTTCATCGCAGTACTCCTTGTTTCAGTAGTTTATGATACTGTCGGTTTTAGCGCTGGTGGTGCTGTCCAATAGTCGCGCCAGATGAGTATGCCACAGATAATGCCGACAACCAATCCGATCCATCCCATGAGTGTTTCGCCGAGTAGTAACCACCCGATACCAAATGTTAGTCCGAAAATCAGACCGAGACCAAGTAGCCAGTGCCACAAAATCAATTTCCCGTTCATGGGCGGTACTTCGACTGTGGTCGCGCTGGCAGGAAATGTCTTAGCCGCTTCTGCTACCGGTTTCCACCATCCCGGTGGTTTGGTGCGGCGGTAGAATTCCACCAATCGTTCCATACTGGTTGGTTTCGTTAGCAGTGCGACGACAATTGCCAGCAGCATCGTCGGGAAGCCGGTAATGATCAATTTTACCGCAAACGTTGCCCATTCCGGTTTGACAAACACCCAGAGTGCCGCAAGCAACGTACTCATCAGCAGCGCCGATAATTCCGCCGTAGCGTTGACTCGCCACCACAACCATCGCAGCAGATAGACCGGACCGACCCCGGCGCCAAGCGTAATCACAAACTGAAATGCGGTCGTGACACTCTGAGCGAGATATGCTGCCAATCCGCCGATAATCAATACTATAGTCGAAAACACCCACCCCATGTTCAGATAGTGTTTGTCGTGTTTATCCTTAACAATGAATCTGCGGTAAACGTCATTCATCAGGTAGCTAGCGCCCCAATTCACCTGACTGGTGATGGTCGACATAAATGCCGCGAGAAAGCTGGCGAGCATGATCCCCAGTACCCCCGACGGGAGCAAATCCACCATCATCTGCGGATAGGTCATTTCCGGATCGACAACCTTCGGATACAACATGAAACTGGCAAGTGCTACGATTACCCACGGCCAAGTCCGAATAGCGTAGTTGGCAATATTGAACCAAAAGAATCCACCCATCGCTTGCCGTTCGTTGCGAGCCGCCATCAGTCGCTGAATGACTTTCCCGCCGCCATCGCTGTTGAGATTTGCCCACCACTGAATCAGCGCATAGACGCAGAATGCACCGAATGCCGCGGTAATTAGACCATCCGATCCGTAAATCGAGGGTACCATAGCGGTCGGATTAACCGGGACAACGCCATTCGGTTGCCAATTAGTGGTATCGTGGAGGAAAGCCTGAAGTTTTCCAAGACCGCCCACCGCTTGCACTGCGAAGACAGCGAGTAGAATCGCACCGACTTGAGCAATGATGTACTGAACGAAATCGGTTAGGATTGCACCCCACAACCCTCCGAGTAAGGTATAGATCAGCGTGACACTGCAAAGAATGGTCAGTGAGAGTGCTTTATCCCATCCGAAACAGACGAAGGCGATTTTCGCCATCCCGAGCATCACCCAGCCCATGCCGATGCTGTTAACCAGCAATGCCAGCCAAATACCACGAAAACCTCGTAAAAAACCGGCAACTTTCCCGCTATAGCGCAATTCGGTCAATTCGACATCGGTCAAGACCCCGGCACGCCGCCACATCGGTGCCAGCCACACCGCTCCGAGCATCCCTCCAATCGCGAAGCTCCACCACTGCCAATTCTCGGCGACGCCCCCTTTGCGAACCAGATTGGTTACATAGAGGGGAGTATCCGAAGAGAAACTGGTCGCGACAATACTGGTGCCGAGCAGCCACCACGGCAGCGCGCGACCCGACAGAAAGTACTCTTCCGTATTGGTGTTCGCCCGGCGTGACAGTGCCAATCCGGCGACTAGGGAGATAATCAGGTAGATCGCAAGTATAATCCAGTCGAGTTGAGTAAGCATTGTTTGTCCCGAAATTCGAATGGGTTGTATCGGACTAGGTGAACGACGATCGAAAAATTTTATCAAATTGAAAAATTGGCTTGAAAAGATCGACGAATAATTGCAGATTATAACAGTTATCCGTTTCTTGCGATAACGTAGTACCGGAAATCGAACTCTGCAATAGACTTCACCCGGGAGCACTTATGCAACGATGGCGCTGTAGTATCTGTGGCTATATCCATACTGGTATCGAGCCGCCTGAATCCTGTGTCGCTTGTGGCGCTCCAAAAGACGCGTTCGAGGAGTATCCCGCGTATTCGCCGACACCGCATCATTTCCGCTTGTTCCTAACGACGGTCGATCGAATTCCCAATTTCCATCCGCCAACCAATACCGTCTGACCGATTTGGAATGAGTCAATCCGTTTGAAGCAATCGAAGTACGATCGACAACTGCACTGCACACACTCTGAGATGGAGACAGTATGAAGCTTCAAATCACAATGGTGGAAACGAATGAGACCAATCTATCGAAATTTCCACCTGCCTGTTTTATGAATTACAGCCACCCTGGATGCAGTTTAAAACAGGAGTGGGTGCGCTCGCAATTCAATCACGGTCTCAAGATCAAACACCTGTTCGTCAAGGATGAACGCAAATCGGTAGGATTCATCGAATACATCGATGGCGAACACTGCTGGCGTGCGGTACAAGCCAGCGGCTACCTCTTCATTCACTGTCTCTGGGTTACTCCGAACAAATACAAGAAGCATGGTCTCGGATCGCTGCTCCTCGCCGATTGCTGTGCCGACGCCGAACTGCTGGGGAAACGCGGTGTTGCCGTTGTTGCCGGAAATGGTTCGTTTATTGCCGATAAAAGTCTGTTCTTGAAGAATGGATTTGTCGAAGTCGCGACCACAAAATCCGGTTATTCGCTCTTGGTGAAGATGCTGCAGTCCGGCGACCCGCCGTATTTCACTGCTTGGGAAGCGCAATTGGCACGGGTGTCCGGTTTTCAATTACTCTATAGCAATCAATGTCCGTGGGTGGCGCGAGCGATTCCCGAATTGCAGGAAGTTGCTGCCGAAGCTGGAGTGGCGTTGCAAGTGACGGAGCTGAAGTCGCCGAAAGAGGCGCAGAACGCCCCATCGATCTACGGAGTGTTCAATCTCATTTACGATGGAAAACTGCTGGCAGACCACTATATCTCAACGACGCGATTCAAAAATATTCTGAAGAAATTACCGAAGAGTCGCACGGTAGTGTAGATGTTATTTTTCGCTCGATAATTCAGCGATACCGATTTCCGATTCGGTACTTCACTTGATTCTCCAGTAACTGCGGCTCTCCGCAGTCGGTCTTTTTTTTATCTTTTGTAGCCGCAGGCTTCAGCCTGCGTTTTTTTATTCTTTTCTTCTTTTTTGTTTTACCAATGATATCCTTACGCAACCAAGCCAGTAAAGCCTATCACTCACCATTGAAACCTTTAACTGTCCGGTTCGCATATGTCCGACTACACATGATGCTGCAATCTCAACTTAGATACCGATCCAGATAATTCTTGCGCTCTTCTTAATTGTGAATCATCCAGTTGACGACCCAAAACAAATCTTGATGATTTTGAACCTGCGACAAAATTCAATACCCCAAAGACGAGTTGCATATAACTTCGAACCAGTTTTGCACGAGTTCATATCTGTTCGCTTCAAGAATCGAGCTTTTGAAAAGAATCGATCCCTACATTTTATTTCTCGAGTAAACCGATGGAGAATAAAATATTAATGCTACACATTGACATAATTATAATATTTGTGTATTATTTATAAATGGAAAATAGTTTGCTATTACTAATTAATGACTTATGAATTTCTAGTAATAGTTAGGTTGTATCTTCAATTGGAGGAATATGCTATGAAGATTTATGATTTATTAAGAATAATCATATTGGTTATGCTATTATCTTACTCATCAGTTTGTTTCGCTGAAGGTTGTTTTTATAACGGTGCTGAGTCAAGAGTAGCTGGATTAACCAAGACATCGGGAAATTTGATCTTGGATAATAAATTCAATGTTGAAGCAGGATATCTATACAATATTTTTCACGTTTCACCATCGTTGTGGATGTTTTCGGATTATCCTGCAAATGCCTACGCAGACGTAGATAATAACTGTTTATTATTTGGTCGGACATTACTTGTTACACAATTGTGGGAAAATGGTGGATTTCCTGGCGAGCATGCAATTGCCGGTATCATGGCACACGAATTTGCACATTTTTATCAGGACGAACAGGAACTTGAAGAGTCAGTACCAACCAAAGAACTTCAAGCAGATTATCTCGCCGGTTACTATTTAGGGATTAAATCGTATTTTGCTCCGACTAATATCGAAGTTTTTGCACGAAGTCTTTACGAAATGGGTGACTACGGTTTTCGTTCACCTCAACATCACGGAACTCCGAAACAACGAATTACTTCAATGGTTGCAGGATTTCAAGCAGCCAAAAGAGGAACAGATTTAGATGATGCGTATGATAATGGATTAATTCAAGCCAAGAATTTGCAGAGAAGTGATCCCAATCAATCAATTCATATTGATCCCGACCCTAGTAGTACTGGATCAAATACCGAGTTTTGTAGTGTATTAAAACAAGTCTTGGATGCTTCCGAAGATAGTTTCGATGACATCAAAGGAGAAAAAATTCCAAGTATTGTTGAAACGTCCTCTGTCCGATATTCAACGGACACTAAATTACCGGGTGCAAGAAAATCGGTCATCTACATCTCTCTTGGATCTAGCAAATCACGGTATTCATGTTCGTTCGATTACCAGACGAGAACTGAAGCAGAGACACAGTTCAACAGCTTGAAAGCTAGTTTACGAATGTGTCTTCCGACATCGCATTTCGAAGATAGTATGGATGATGGAAAACCCGAGTGTGAAGTGAAAGATGCCAGTAACCGGAAAATCATCAGATTTTATCTTGAAAGAAATGACGAGGGAAAATTCTACAATGTGATTTGGGTTTATGCGCGATAATCACTAGAATTTCTCTAAATGCACAATCCCCAGACAACTGTCTGGGGATTGTTTTTTTATCAACTCTCAATCGATTTACTCATCATCATCCGGCGGGGCATCGCGTCCACCTCGGAAATGCTGTCCGGGACCGCCCATCCCTTTGCGTTCGCGGAGAATCTGTTCCAGTCGTTCCGGGAATTTGATCATGAATAAATTGAGGCGTGCAATCTGCCGCGGCGAGAGCACTTTCGCCGATTGATCCGAGAACAATTGCAGCGCATCGACCTGCTTCCTACCAATTTCCGATAGATCGCGCACCGCCCGTTGCACTTCCACCATGGATGGTGTTGCACCCGGATCGCCGAATTGCCGTATCCGCATCATTGCATCCTGGCGCTCGCGTCGCAATTGCCGTCCCTTTTCCTGAAAATCGTTGAATAGTGGGAAAAATTCTTTCGCCTGATCCGATTTCAAATCAAGCATTCGCGTCAATCGTGCAATCAGCACGGTTTCAAGTTGCTCATTCCACTGCTTGTTGTCGCGTGGCTCTTTGTCGGGACCGCCCACCGCTTCGGCAAACGCGAATAACGGTAACAACAGCATGATAACCAGTAATAGCCGTTTCATAACATTTCACTCCAATCCAGTTTCCGGTCGGATGCGAGGGATTCCAATATCTTCGCCTGTTCCGCCGGAGTCATCGTATCGATTGCATCATCTTCGTCGAATTCGATCGCGACCACCGCCGAAGCCAAATCGGTTTGATTGGTATTCAGTTCCGGTGCGACTTCCAGCATCAAGGAATCGATATCGTCTGCTGTAATTTGATTTAAGGATGTTGAATTGACCAGCGGTGCCAGTGAAGCAATCAGATCGCTCCCAGCCGTCTCGGTCTTCAACGTTTGTGTAATATTGGTCGGATGATATAGCAGCAACCACCCTGCAAGCACCACCGTAATACCGGCTGTCAAGACAGGTTGACCGAAGCTGAACCAGCGTTCGAGTCGAAACCCGCGTTTGGCAATCCGTGCCGCCACACCGATCGAGACGCGGTTGAGCGCGTTGTGCGAGACGTGGTCCGGTCCGAGGCGCGGAAGTTGTTCCGCCCATCGTTCCAGTTCGTCGTCGTTGTATCGGTTTGTGTTCATCGGTACTCTTCTAAAGCTTGTTTCAATTTCGCAACGGCAAAACTGAAATTCGCTTTTACTGATCCTTCACTTTTTCCGGTGATTTCGGCAATCTCGGTGTTCGAGAGCCCCTGCTCATGACGCATCGTAAAGACTGCTCGCTGTTTCGCCGGCAATTTTTTTAAAGCCTGTTCCAACCGCTCGCGACGTTCTTTTAAGATCAACAATTCGTCGGGTTCCGGTGCATCGCTGGTCAGAATTTCGCCATATTCCTCGGTATCCTCTTCCACTTCGTCGGCAATTCGCAGAAACCGTCGTATTTTTCTGCCCCGCAACTTATTCAGCGACAAATTGTAAACGATTCGGTATAACCACGATGAAAAGGCACTATCGCCCCGGAATGAGGGTAATTCGCGCCAAGCTTTCACAAACGCGTCTTGCACGACATCTTCGGCATCCGGACCCGATCGCAATAACCGGGTTGCTAGCAGCATCGCACCTTCGCGATGGACCAGTACCAACCGGTTGAATGCTTGAGTGTCGCCTGCGGCAGCCGCTTGGATAATGTCGGTTTCTGTGCGATCCATCACTTTACCAGTTAGACACGATCAAACAATGGTTGTTTAATCATCTCTTAGAGGGTAACCAGGAAAATTGCAGGAATAAGCGATCACCCACGGATCCTTGCATCGCATAGGCAAAATCGAACAGATAATCGCGATATTTCATGCCAAAACCGGCAGAAAGTCCGGCAGTCGATTCATTCGATCCAACCGACTTCTGATCCTTACCGATAGTCGAGTAGCCACCACGAAGCAAAAACGATTTTGCGATCTCGAATTCCCCGCCGGCATTGAGATACCAGTCGGTATCCGACCATTTATTCCCTTGTGCAAGCAGTGTCAACGGGAGGTGTTCGAGTTTCTTGGCAAGACCGAGGCGGATTTCCGTCGGCAATTTGGTGGTCTGACTGACATATTTCTTCGTATTGACACCCAGATTGCGGATATCGGCACCGACGCGCAACAACGAGATAAACTTCGGAGTATACTGAATGCCCCCCGAAACAGTCAAGGCGGACGCCGAGTAGGATTCGATCTTCGATGAAATGAAACCGGGTTCGATTCCGATAGTGACATCGTTAAACCGGCGTGCTATTGCTGCCGCGATAAATATGTCGTTGGCGGTAAAGGTGCCGAGTTTCTGACCGGTCGCGTTGATGCGGTCAAAGGTACCATAATCGTAATATTGCAGCCGAGCTCCGACGGTGTATTCGCGCCACGGTTGGGCATACTGGAGTACGCCCGATTTCAAGTCGAGCGGATCGTCGACGTAACTAAGGCTGGCAATGCGCGAGGTCTTGTCCGCCAATGCGGCGGGATTGCCGCCGAAAGCGGTCGTTTGCGGGAACGCCACGCTTGCCGACGCGATACCGACCGAAGCGGCGTTCAGATCGCGGCGTAGTAGATCAAAACCTGCTTCGCCGACACTGGCAAATGCAATGACTGGAAGTGTGAAAATCAATAACCAGACAATAGTTCTCATCGTGAGGATCCTCCAATCAGGTAAAGTAGAAGTCTGAACTTGCGTTTGCAACAGCTCTTCGAAGATAATACTTTAATATCGGAACGAATTCGACTCGTTCGGGTAAGAGGTATTCATGTTATTCCCGCTATCTCAAGGAAAACGCCGGTACTCGCTTTTCGGTTTCCGATCGATGCTACTGATCTTCACCGCTGTTCCCGCATTCGCGTCGACTGGTGCGACCCCGGAACCCCCGATTCACCCGCTTTGGATCCTGCCGTTTGGCTTGCTGTTGCTGGCAATCGCGACATTACCACTTCTCGCCAAGCACTTCTGGGAAAAATTTTATGGTTGGATTGCCGGTGGATTCGGTGCTGTCGTCGTCGGCTATTACCTGTTCGGCTTGCAGTATACCGATCGACTGATCGGTACAGCTCATGAATATATCAGCTTTATTTGTCTAATTGGTTCGCTATTTATCGTGACGGGTGGGATTCTGATTCATCTCTGGAAGCCGGGTCGACCGATACTGAATGTAGTGTTGCTTGGGATCGGCGCGGTGATTGCGAATTTATTCGGGACAACTGGGGCTTCGGCTCTGCTGATCCGTCCATTTATCCGGGTGAATCGCGGTCGTCTAAAACCATATCACATTGTATTCTTTATCTTTATCGTTTCCAATACCGGTGGTCTGCTGACACCGATTGGCGATCCGCCACTCTTTCTCGGATATCTCAAAGGGGTACCGTTTTTCTGGTTGTTCGAGCACGTGATTTGGATATGGCTGTTGGCAGTCGGGTTGTTACTCGGGATTTTTTATCTCATCGATGCTCGAAACAAAGGAGTAGTACCGGTAGCGACACCGCCGACAGGACACAAATCGTTCGAGTTACTCGGCAAACATAATTTCTGGTATCTCGCAGTGATTATTCTCGCAGTGCTATTCAATCATGAATTGAATCAGGTCATGTTGTTTCTACCGGAATTGATTCAGGTGATTGCGGCACTGCTGTCGTTGAAGACGACACCGAAAGTGGTTCACGTCCATAACGAATTTTCCTTCGGTCCGATAAAAGAAGTGGCACTCCTCTTCCTCGGAATTTTCGCGACGATGATTCCCGCACTTCAATATCTCGAAACGAATGCGTCGCAACTCGGGATCAACACACCGGGGATGTTTTACTGGTGCTCGGGCTCGCTGTCGTCGGTACTCGACAATGCACCGACCTATTTGACATTCCTGTCGGCGGCAATCGGTCTGCACGGCATGGAAGTGAATGGATTGTTGCAACAGAGTTCTACCTACATTTACATCATTGCAATTTCGGTAGGGTCGGTATTTTTCGGAGCGAATACATACATCGGCAATGGACCGAATTTTATGGTGAAATCGATTGCGGAAGAGCTGGGATGTGCGACGCCAAGCTTCTTCGGATACATCGTGAAGTACTCGATTCCGATTCTGCTGCCGGTTTTTGCGTTGGTCTGGTGGATTTGGTTTGTATAGGATTGATGATAGAGAATGGTGTTAGAGAAGAGGTAGTGGAGAATGAGTGGTAGGTGATGGGAAAAGATCGGTAGCGGCGGACTTTAGTCCGCTTTTTGTCCACTGTAGCCGTAGGCTTTAGTCTGCGTTTTTTTTTAATCCTGTATCCTATAGTAGGGGCGGGCTCCCATGCCCGCCCACTCTTGTATTTTTTCATCTTTCCCCTATTCCCAACACCTAACTCCCAATCCCCATCTTTTAATTTTGTCGTTGCGAATGCGCCGTTCGGCGCATGTGGCAACCCACTCTTTCTTTCTGTTAATCATTTTTGGTAGGGGCGCTCGTTCGCGTCCTTCCGTAACTGATGATGATGCTCAAATATTTTACCTTTCGCAAAAAAAATTTCCCTGATTGCGAATTAAAATCGATCTTCAACAAACACGGGCGGTTCGCGAACCGCCCCTACCACAAGAAGAGTCGGAATAAATTCCGACCCACCGAAAAGATGAGTTTTGGGTGATGGGGGGTTGGTGATAGGGAAAAGATTGGTAGCGGCGGACTTGAGTCCGCGATCTTTCTTTTCATGAATCCTGTATCCTCAGTAGTGGCAGGTCCACTCGCCCGTGCCAAGTACCCCGCTCTAAGCACCCAGTATTAACACTAAAACCAGTTCCTACCAGCGAATCCCATCGATTTGCAAAAGCGAGCTTTAAAAATTACTTTGTACATTGGCTAAGAAGTCGTTAACCTACCTTGATCGTTATTTTCCAATGGATCTTTTCATCTATTTGTTACTCTTTTCACAGTCTAATAGAATCACCCGCAAGCATATTTCGGAGATCGTCTTATGAATCTGTTTGAAGAATCGTGTGAATACCATTCCCGTGGTCGCAAAGGTAAAATCGAAGTCGTACCCACCAAACCCTGCCATACCCAGCGCGATTTGTCGCTCGCATACTCGCCGGGTGTCGCGGAACCGTGCCTGCGAATCGAAAAAGATCCGGCACTCGCATACGAATATACCGCCAAAGGAAATCTCGTCGGCGTCGTCTCCAACGGTACTGCCGTTTTGGGTCTCGGCGATATCGGCGCACTTGGCGGTAAACCGGTGATGGAAGGTAAAGGGGTGCTGTTCAAGCGATTCGCCGACGTCGACGTATTCGACATCGAAGTCGACAGTCACGATCCCGAAGATATCATCAAAGTCGTCAAACTACTGGAACCGACTTTCGGCGGTATCAATCTCGAAGATATCAAAGCACCGGAATGCTTCTATATCGAAGAGACCCTCAAGAAGATGATGAATATCCCCGTCTTCCACGACGATCAGCACGGCACCGCAATCATTTCCGGCGCAGGCTTGGTCAATGCATTGGAATTGGTCGGCAAGGATATCGGCGACGTTCGAGTCGTCTTCAATGGCGCTGGCGCTTCGGGGATTGCCTGCGCGATGATGTATGTCACCCTCGGTGTCAAACTGGAAAATATTATTCTCTGCGACACCAAAGGCGCGTTGTGGGAAGGTCGCGAAGATCTTGACCCCGCACATCCGAAATACAACAAGTACAAGGCGCATTTCACCGCGAAAACCTCCGCACGAACGTTAGCGGATGCAATGAAAGACGCCGACGTCTTCTGCGGTTGCTCGGTTGCCAACACCGTCACCAAAGAGATGGCGCGCAGCATGGCGAAGGATCCGATCATCTTTGCGATGGCAAATCCGAATCCGGAAATTTCTTATCCCGATGCAATGGAAGCGCGCGGCGACTGCATCATGGCAACTGGTCGCAGCGACTATCCGAACCAAGTCAACAACGTTCTTGGCTTCCCGTTCATCTTCCGTGGCGCCCTCGATACGCACGCGACCCAGATCAATGAAGAGATGAAGAAAGCTGCTACGCAATCGCTGGCACGTCTAGCCCGCGAAGACGTTCCGGATTACGTTTGTGCCGCATACGGCGTCGACAAGATTGAATTCGGTCGCGAATATCTTATTCCCAAGCCGCTCGATCATCGGGTATTGTTGTGGGAAGCGGTCGCGGTCGCGAAAGCCGCCTGCGAATCCGGTGCTGCCCGTAAACCGATTGATGATTTCGATGCCTATCGCGAGAAGTTGGAAGGATTGCTAGGTCACAGCCGCGAAATTACCCGCATGTTCGTGAATCGCGCCAAGATGCATCAAAAGCGCATCGTATTCCCGGAAGGGGAACACGAAAAGATTCTCAAAGCAGCGGAACAACTGTGCGAAGAGAAAATTGCCAAACCGATTCTTATCGGCAATATCGACATCATCGAAGAGAAGAAAGCGCAACTCCGATTGAAATTGGATGGCGCCGAAATCGTCGATCTGTTCAAGATGCCGGAAGCGGAATACGAACAGTGTGTCGAAGAGTTGTGGAAACTGCGTCAACGGCGCGGTGTTACCCGCAATGAAGCGCGTCTGTTGCTGCGCAATCCGAATTATCTTGCATCGGTGTTAGTTAAACTCGGTCGCGCCGATGCGATGGTCGCCGGTGTGTCGCAACACTATCCCGACACGCTCCGCCCGGCACTCCAGTTGCTCAACAAGAAGCCCGGTGTGAAGCACGTATCTGGTCTTTATGCGTTGGTCTTCAAGGAACGTACCGTGTTCCTTGCCGATACGACGGTGAATATCGAAGCGAATGAACCGGAAGATCTGGCGGAAATCGCGATTTTGGCAGCTGACACAGTGAAGAAACATTTCGATGTGGAACCACGCGTCGCGATGCTCAGTTTCTCGAACTTTGGCAGTTCCGCACACCCGTATGCTTCGACGTTGCGGAAAGCGACCGAAATAGTTCACGCGGCTCGTCCCGATATCGTGATCGACGGTGAAATGCAAGCCGATACCGCGATGAATCCGGAATTGTTGGAACGCACCTATCCGTTCTCGCGACTGGTTGGCGGCGAAGCGAATACGCTGATCTTCCCGAATATGACCAGCGGTAATATTGCGTACAAGCTGCTGATCGCATTGGGACACGCCGAGCCGATCGGACCGATCCTGATGGGAATGGAAGATTCGATTCATGTTCTTCAGCGCAGTTGCGACGTCAGCGAAATCGTCAACATCGCTGCCTTTGCCGCTGTCGACGCGAACAAATAATTCAACATCAGATCTAGCTACAATTAACGGCGGACAAGAAATTGTTCGCCGTTATATTATTCTACCGATTTCGGGAACTTTGAACAATTATCCAATCGGAATTAGGTAGTACTGACAGATAGAACATCGACAAACGTAATTAAAAATATTGCGGTGTTATAGAATTGAATTAAATTGATCTACACCGACTTCACTGCCTTTTCAATCATCTCCTGTGCTTTGGCACCATGAGGTATCAGCTCGGCATTATCGACTGCATTCACCACTGCAGCAGGATCGAGCGCCCAAATCGAAACAATATTGTGCTCTTCTTGACGGAGACAGATCGAGCATGGGAGAAACACCCCGATCGCTGGTTCCGCTTGCAATGCTTGATGCGCTATCTGCGGATTGCACGCACCGAGAATTCGATACGGTGCCACTTTCTCGCCGATTTTCTCCAGCAACACCTTGTCTACTTCGGTGCGAGTCAGGATTCCAAATCCCGCCGATTTCAATGCCGCAGTTAATTTCACTTCCACTTCGTCGATAGTACCGGTTGCTTTGTGTTCGATTGAAAATCCCATTGGTTCCTCCTGTTTACTTCATAATACGAACCAATTCGATGAAACGATGGTTTGATTGTGGTTTTTTGAAAATAAGTTATTATGATTCGGTGTCAGGCTTCGCCTGACCTGCGGGCGGGCGCGGGGACCCGCCCCTACTGCCGATAACAGCTCATTTTCAAGCGATATTATAGATCATTGCAAAACTACTTTCGATATTCTATCCTCACAAATCTGATCATGCTGTAATTACAAAAGGGCAGACTAAGCGCCTGCCCTTTTGTATCTGAAGATGTGAATTTCAGATTTCACTACTCCGATAACTCTACTTGGTCAGTGACATCATTTTCGTAGTCGAGAAATTGTTCGCCTTCAACGAGTAGTAATATGTTCCGGATGGCAAATTGGAAGCATCGAATTGGACTTGATAAGTTTTCGCTGCTTGATATCCATTCACCAAAGTCCGCAACTCTTTGCCCAACACATCATAGATCGTTAATCGAACCGTTCCTGCTTCGGGGATCGTGTAACTGACTTCGGTAGTCGGATTGAATGGATTGGGAAAATTCTGACTCAATTTGTATTTGCCCGGAACTTCACTGGATACTTGGTCGGTCGGTGTAGCAGTAACGACAAACGAGTTCAGATGTTCGGAACCATCGGTAGTGACATCGGCGATCCGGTAATAATAAGTAGTGCCATTTACCACGTCGCGATCGGTGAATGAATAATTATTCGGAATTGCTGAAGTGCCGTGTCCATTGATCTGTTTGGTCAAATCGCCCCGATTGGCGGGATTGGTCGAGCGATAAAGATTGAAATGCGAATTGTCGGTTTCAGATTCAGTCCGCCAGCTCAACGCAACGGCATTATTTGAACTATTGGCTGTGAATGATACCATTTCTACCGGCAGCACAAAGGGAGCATTGAATTCGAGACTCCACGAATTCAAGACACCGGTTTGCACACCACTGTTGGTAACAATCAATTGCCAAGTACCGACCGGATTAAATCCATTCAACGTCATCATCGTCTGATCCGGTTGATACATTCCCGCGAATGGAGCGACACCGGCAGCAACCGGAGTTGCAGCAAAATCGTCGAATACGGTATTCTGATAATCCGCACCACTACTGCCGCGATGACTGGTTAGTACCACAATCGGACTGGTTCGGACCAATTGAATCAACAGATCGCCATCGGTCGGAAAAACAATCTGAACTTGTACCCGAACCCGCGACAGTACTGGTGGTCCGGCTACGACATTGATATTCGAGAACCCGAAGCTTCCCGCGGGAATTACAAACGGTGTACTGTTGGTAGCTGCTGCAACAAAAGGTTGCGCATAACTGATACTCATGGATAGACATACTAGAACAAAGATGAAAGCGATAAAACGATTACGATAAATTTTCATGACTTACTTCCCCCAAACGAAGATTGTGAATTACTACTTTAATTATAAAAATAGCACGTGTATTATTATACGGAGTATGGAGTAATAAAGAATAGATATGCGAAGTAATATGTAATATTAATGAATGAAATATAATTATTCATTGATATTTCTACTGAATACTGTTCCTGTGATATATCGCTGAATCATCACCCACCGACTGTGTACGCGGCAAATCAATATCGGGGAATGTCAAGCACTGAAGTATTTGTCGGTATGTGATTATAGTAACGTGACAATTCGCCCTTCGGAGCACGTTCATGTGATGAATCGAACGGATACGGTGGAAATTATATTGCCGCGAGAACTTGCTTCAAGCCTATTCTGGAAGGCACTTTTTCTGTGATACAGTCGGTTGTTCAAGAAATGTAATTCATCATGTGAAGTAGGGGTAAGCATCTACTCACTCCCTTTTTTATTTTTAACAGACTTATATGTCCACTCGTTTTTATTTATTCACAGGAAGAGCGCAAGCGCTGAAGCCTTCGCCTGAGACTACAGGGGAACCGAAACCTCGGAACTGGGATGGAAAAATAGCAAGTTAGGTCATTATTCAAAGAAATTTTGAATACTTTACGAATTTGATAGCATTTTCACAATCTTTGAATGTATTTTTCCAACATCCTTCTTGCACTGCCTCTACTTGATTCAGACTACCATTAACTATCGGGTGATCAGATGAAATACGTTTCCTATTATCAGAAAGTGGATGGTGTTTTAACCGGTCTCCGCATCGCACGTCGCGTGATGATGATTATCCTATCGGTTCTCACCCTAATAACGCTGATTATATTATCGATTTTTCTTAGTTGGAAAATCGTCGGTATGGTCGCCATCGTAATGCTGACGAGTGATTTGATTATTTTGAATCGAATCCAAGCTCAATTCGATCGTTTGATGAATACATCGGTTGAAGTCGATGATACCGGTATCCGGGATCTAACGAATGGTGACGACAAATTCATCCAATGGGCGGAAATAGAAACGGTCAAACGTAATTCGAAAGGCGTCAATAGTGATCTTAATAAGAATCGGATCACGATCATCGGTAATGGCAAGAAAATAATTATCAACCCGCAACTTGCTCCCGAACACCTGACACAAGAGGAAATTGAGCAGATCGAATCGATCAGTCAAACCGTTACGATCGGCAGTTCCGACGACTCCGTGGATTCGGAAGAGAATTCAGACGAGAGTAGCGGATTTCACACCGAAAAGACGATTTCCATTGATGGTGGCGCAAAAAAAATTACTATCACAAAAACGTCCAAATCTGCGGATGATGACGATGATGACGAATCTGAAAAAAAGGGTGTTCTCTTTGAAAAAACAGTTACGATCGACGGTGGCAGTAATAAAATTACTGTAAAGAAAACGTCCAAGCCTTCGAAAGATGACAGTGACGACAAGACAACGGAACCCGGTCAGTCGAAGACGACGAGTCGAAGTTATTCGACGAGCCGAACCGTCACGGTGAATGGCGGCAGGATTAAAGTGGTGGAAAATGGGAAGTCGAAATCTTATGCAGCGGATCGGTGGAATCTGATTGACATGATCAAACAGCATCGACCGGATCTTACGATCAATTAACGAACAACCGATTGAAGCAAGTAATTAGCGCAACTTCACTGTTGCGATGGCGAGCAGACCGACCAGAAGCGAAAGAATCCAAGCGCGAACCACTACTTTCGGTTCGGATAATCCGGCGTGTTGATAAGCATGATGCAACGGGGCACGAGTGATAAGCCGTCGTCCGAGGAATTCGTGACCGATCCGCTGACTGATGAACGACGACAGTCCTTCCACCACGAAGAAAGCACCGGCAAAGAGAAACAGTGTTTCCTGTTTCAAAAGAATTGCCGAAGTCGCGAGAATTCCGCCGAGCGAGAGCGATCCGGCATCTCCCATCATAACCTGCGCCGGATAACAATTGAACCAGAGGAATCCTAGCCCGGCACCGATCAATGCCGAAATAAACACCGTCATTTCGGTAGTACCGACGACGTGCCGGAACAACAGATATGCTGCTTCGTCGCGTGATCCGACGACATACGCGAAGAATGCAAACACCCCTGCGCCAATGATGGCTGGTACGATCGCCAGTCCGTCGAGACCGTCGGCGATATTTACCGAATTCGAGATGAACATCGTTGTCAACATCACGAAGGGAATATAGAACCACTTGAGATTGAGATCGAGGCCGCCATATACCGCCGGTTTAATGAAGGGAATATTGATGTCGGTGCGGAAGATTTCGTAGTACGGTGAAAAATTCGAATAGCCAATCATCCAACCGAGCGCGAGTCCGAAGCCGCCTTGCAACGCCAATTTGGAAAATTGCGATAAACCCGCTTCACCCCGTCCCATCTTAATCTTGCAATAATCGTCGTAGGCACCCATCGAGACGAAGAAAACTGTTGCGGTAATTAATGTCTGTACGAAACGATTGCTGAGATCGCACCAGAGCATGACCGAGCAAAGCAAAATGCCGACGATCATCAGTCCACCCATCTGCGGTGTCCCTTTTTTCGATTCGGCGTCGCCGACGGTAAATCCTTTCGGTACGTCGCGTAGTCCGCGCTTATGCAACCAGAGGATAAATCGGGGACCGAGCCAGACAGCTAGTAGCAATGCCGTCAGTGCTGCTGCAATCGAGCGGAACGAAACAAATTGCGCGACCCGGAGAAACCCCAAGCCGTGGATGTGCGCACCCATTTTGCACAGCCAATAAATCATTTCGCGTCCTGTCTCGCTTTGTGGAATCGGGCGGCAGCTCGCCGCAACTGAAAGTTCGGTACAAATTGACTGCTGGTCAACAGCAAGTTGCGCTGAATCTCATCGGCATACTCATCAGTCGAGATCCCGCGCAATTCCATGCGTTCCAATGCCTGCATCAGTCCGGTACGCACCAGGTCGTTGGGGTGGTGAAGTTCGCCGCGGATCAATTCGATCGACGGCAAAGTCGGTGAGATAACACCGAGTGTGAGCCAGATCGCCGTGCGTACTTCGTAGTGCTTTTCATCGACCAAATGCTCTTGCAATAGTTGCGAAAACACTTTGTGAGTCACTTCACTCTGCTCTTCGGGAAGCCGCACCAGTGCCCGTGCTGCCGCTGTGCGCACCTCCCAGTAGGGATCGTCCAGCGCAGTGCGGAGTACTTTGAATTGCTCGTCGTCCCACCATTCCAGCGCCGGAAGTGCCGCAACCGCGTTGCGTCGCAAAAATCCAACTGTCTGAAAATCACCGCCGAGTCGTCGTTTCAAGCCGATCACCGGTCGGCGGTCGGTGATCCAATCAAACAGAATCGGACGTACTTCGGAATCGCAGGCGAGTGCCGCCAATTTGATGCCTTCATTGCGCGTTTCCCATGACGACGACGAAAGCATCACATTACCGCGATAACGGTAATACGAAATCAACGGCAGTGCGTCGCGCCGGTCGGGATGAGGGAGCGGTCGCTCGGGAAGATCGAGCACTCGTGGCGGTAACAAATCATTCCATGAGAATTTTAATTCGCGTTCGAGACGTGAGCGGAGTGCCGTTCCCGATCGTCCCAGCATCCGGACATCTTCGCTTAGTTCGGTTACCGAGCGCGGTAAATTCTCGTTCTTCACCTTGTGACCTTGCGCCATCTGAATCAGATTCAACGCGATTGTCCGGCGTGCTTCCGGGGTGGCGGCTTCCATCGCATTGCGTCGCAATTCTTCGCAACGATCGGTCGCAGCTAGGTAGTAGTGGATATAGGCAGCTAGCTCCTCGGGATTGATCGCTTCGGTCACTTGATGATATTCACCTGCGACACTCCGTTCGAAGACGACATCCATTGCGTTTTTCAACTTCATCATCACTGCGTTGGCTGCTTGGTGATCGCCGGGTAGATTGGATTTCGGCACCAAAATCGCGGCTAATCCCCGTTGGCAAATTTCCGCGATGGTTCCGGCACCAGCGCGCGTCACGACTAGATCGGCGGCGGTGTATACGGCAGACATGTCGTCAAAACTTTTCACGCGAATGAAGTGTGGATCGTTTGCGACACCCAGTTGTTGCGCTAAATCCTCGGTTTCCCGTACGGCGTGGTAATCGTCCGAATCGCGACGCCCGACTGCGAGCAGCAAGAAGAGTTGCGGATCGCGTCGCAACATCGACCAGGCTTCGACCAAGGCATTGTTCAGCGTGCGGGCACCCATGCTGCCACCGAAGGCGAGCACGACGTGGGCATCTTGCGGCAAATTCAGCGCTCGGCGCGCTTCTTCGCGATCGACCGCGCGAAAATTCCAACGGACGGGATACCCGTCGACGGCAACATTCGGGAAATTCAACGTATGACAGGCAATATCGGTGACGACAGCGATCCGGTCGGCGAGTTTCGCTGCCATCATATTCATCCGTCCCGGTTCGGCATTCGGTTCGAATAGATATATGGGAATACGACGAAATAGTAAATGCGATTTTGACACGATCGCAGCGGCGAATACCGCTGGTGCCGACGCGAAACCACCGGTGGCGAAGACGGCATGGGGACGGAATTTGAGGATATAGATGATTGCCTGCAACACCCCTTTTAACAGGGTCCATGCGAACGGAATCATTTTCAACGAACGCAACGAAGGCATTCCGACTGCGGGAAACAGCTTAATCTGAAATTCGGGGGGAACCAATTCCGATTCGGGAGACGATACTCCTGCATACCGGATTGTCGTCTCGGGAATCAGGCGCAACACTTCTTCCGCGACCGCTAAGGCTGGCTGAACGTGACCGCCAGTGCCGCCTCCGGAAAAGAGTATGCGTAATTTGGTTCGTGTTCCCGACATCGTGTCTCTTGGTTAAGTTGTGTACACACAAGCCTGTGTGCGGTCTTTGCAACATTCTAGAATAAGCGAAAGAGGAGGAAAATGCAAACCGGAACCATGAAAACGGGTACAATTTAACAGGGAAACGCTTTATAACGATTGTACAATAACATAAATTTCAATCAGAAAGGTCGCTATTTTACACGAATCAGTGGGATAAATGGATTTGGTTTCGGAAAACGCTGGACTAGTTATTCGAGGATTTTGAGTTCGATCTGATTATACCGTACACAATACAATACAATCTTGATAATAGTCCGGAAATTTCTCGTGCCGATTCAGATCCATTGAGTTAGTTATTTGTGATTTCGTTTTCTTGATACAATTATATTATTGACTTTTAAAGACTACATTCACTGTCCCATTGCAACACAAATTGTCCATATTCGTTTACTCGGTTTGGGCAAATTGTTTGGATTTCTTATCTCGACATTTATACCGAATCCTCTTGAGTTTACTTTCGTTTTTCGGTGGGTCGGAATTTATTCCGACTCATCTTGCATCATTTTAGTAGCGGCGGACTTTAGTCCGCTTTCTTATTTCTGTATCTGTTTCTTATCAGTATCTGTTTTATGTACTTCGCAGCCGCAGGCTTTAGTCTGCGCTTTTATTTTTGATCATTTTTTATCGAACCAAAATTCGATTGTGGATTCTCGGCTTCAGGCGCTGCCATTCGCCCTTACGGAAAAGTCGGATGGTGGGGGATAGGAGTTGGGATTTGGGAAGAGAAAAGTAAGATTCAAGAACTGGGGCATGCGGGGATGCCCCCCACTAAAAAATGTGAGTCGGAATAGATTCCGACAGCACAATCACGGAAGGCTAAAAAACACATCACGATTATCGAAATTATTTTGAGAGTATAAACTATGTTTATATATTCTTAATAATTAATTTAATAGAGGTTAATCGAAAGCGATATTATCCACATTAAATTATGATTGATAGTCGAATGAGTGCGTAGTATCACTCATTAAATTTGATATTTTTGTCTATTTTGTTTCTAAGGGATAATATCAATTGTATTTTGTTTACTGCATCTTGTGAACCTGCCAGTGCGTCTTTTTTTCCAATTTCGTAATCGATCAATTTGGAGTTGCTATGCTACTTAGTAACCGTTTGGCGCTATTTGTTCTAATTTTCGCGATCTTTGTTCCTACCGTTTTTGCAAGCACCGATTTACCCGCCAGTACTTCCGCGCAGGCAATTGCCGACCGGATGTTGCGGGGTGAACCGATCACTGCTGCTGAAAAAGCACTGGCTTACCCGATTATTCTCGAGCGCGAGCGGAATCAACCTCCAACCCCACCGCCGAGTACCGACAGCTATCTCGGTCCATTCCCCGGAGGGTACGGTTACATCGATTCCGATGAACCAGGACTTGATACGACCAGAGTCAGATACAATTGGATCGATATTTCCAGTAGTGGGTACGACATTACACCCGCCGACCCCGATGAAGGGTATATGCCGGAAGTACTGTTTGGCGGAGGTCGTACGTTCCCCTTTTTCGGTAATGAGTATTCATCGCTAAATGTATACGCCAATGGTTATATCACATTTGGAACACCCCTTCCCTCGGCTTGGCAGAATCAAAACATCCCCGACGCCACTTCTCCCAATGCCGTGATTGCGCCCTACTGGGACGACCTGGTGGTCGAACACATCAAGTATGCCGACGGTCCAAGTGGCCAATTGATCGTCAGTTGGATGAATGCACACCTCTATTCGGGATTGGGAACCGGTCTGTTCAATTTTCAGGTGCAGCTCTATCCTGATGGAGACATTCTCTGTCTGTATCAGTCGATCGGAACTTATAATAATAGCGGAACGATTGGGATCGAAGACGAAACCGCGCAAAATTTTGTTTTCTATAGCTACAATCGCTCCTCGACATACGCTGGCTATGCACTGATGTTCTCGAAGCGGGTGAATGCTTCCAACCCCAATGTAGCCGATAATGCAACTTTGTATCCTTATTTCTTCATGCCACGCTGGACTCCACCTTTCGGTACCAATATCAATACATCCGTCGACTTCACCTTGACCAACAATAGTGTTTCCGAAGTATCCAATCAGCACGTCCAAGGCTTCATCAGTATGCGTTTGAATCCCAATCAAGATTACACCTGGCAGGTAACGTATCCCAATCTGATGCGGATCGGACCGACCTGGTCTTTTCACACCCGGGAAGCGGTAATGGTGCCTTACAATGAGACGTTCTCGATGGAAGGGGGCGATTATCTCGGTAGTGCCTGTCAGGAACCAAGCATCTCGGCGAGAAACTGGTGGGATTACAATACGACGATTCGACCGGGTAATGCCTGTTATTCATACAATCTGAATCACAATTACAATGGTGTACTCGACAATATCCTATGCCTGCAGTGGTTGAATACGACGGGAGCATCGAATCTGCGCTTTAACTTCGATTGGCGCTATCAACCCGGAGAAACTAATGAAAACGATTCGCTGCAAATCGTGTACAAGTTAGATGCGAATAGCGATTGGATTCCATTGCTGACAAAAGAAGCATGGGGCATGTATGAGACTGGTCTGTCGTCCTATGGTAGTTGGGCGACCTGTTCCATTGTATTACCAAGCGCAGTATGCAACCAGCCACAAGTCATCTTCGGGATGAAGCCGTGCAGTGCCGGTGGCGGAATCGTGTACGTCGACAACATTCGTGTGGATGCTCCATATATCCGAATTACCTCGCCTGTGATCGGAGATGTGATTCAGGCGCGTACTACGTTCAATATCACTTGGGAATCCAACATAACGGGTTCGAAGTATTTGGTCACATCGACCGATGGTGGTCTTACCTGGCCTACAGGACGCCGGATGAATATCGACCAGTCGGGAGTCGTTCCCTACGTTCAATTGGATTATGTCGGTAGTTCGTTTATGTATCGAATCGTCGATCAAACCACCGGTCTTTACGGCGAGACGGGGATTATCGCTGTTACTCCCCAATCCGCTCGACCCGTTCCCTACTCGTTCGATTTTACAAATAGTATGGGTAACGATGGCTGGAGAAATTTGAGTGTTCGCGAAAGTACCTATGACGGTTGGGGAACGAGTGGAACCCCAGTGGACAGGTACCTAGCCTTTTACAGCAATTACACGCCTACGCATCAGAATGACATTGTTTGGGCGCCGCCAATTTCGACTTACGGAATGTCCCCCAATATCCGTTTCGACTTTTATTATTTTGCTCAAACACCGGCTGTCGCCGATACACTCCAAATCGTCTATTCACTCGATGATGGTGCAACCTGGACGGTTATCGAAACCAAAGTTGGAACTGCGACCGGTTCCAATGCACTTGGAGTAAATACACTCGGAAGCCCGACAGATCCGCCCACATCCATTGCCGATTGGGGACATTATGTTACCGGTATGCCGCAAGGGGCAACCAATCAACCGGCAGTTCGGATCGGTTTCAAAGCGATTAGTCATCAAGGTCCCGCGATTTTTATCGATAATATCTTGATCAACACCGAATCTTATCACATCGTTACTCCGACCGTAGGAACTGTCTGGCGCGCAGCGGAGCCCTTCCGATTGGTTTGGTCGCAAAATGGACCCAATCCCAATCGATTGGATTGTTCGACGGATGATGGAGCATCCTGGTTCGGAGTGTATGGTCTCACGATGACCTCACCATTTGAATGGATTATTTGGGATCGACCGAGCACCATTGGTCGCATTCGCATTTCCAACACGACTTACAATTTATCAGCCACATCGGAGCAGATGACATTCGCTCCAGCCATTCCGGTTGCACTCCCCTTTATGGAAAATTGCGAAACCGGAAATTGGGGTCTTGTACACGGTTGGAGACCCATCAATAATGATTTGCCGGGGTTGTGGAACAACTCATATTCATTCACGGATCAGAATCGGGGAATGTTATCGAATCTGATGCATGACGGTGCCGGCGCGTCCAATTTGTTTTGGACGAGACCTTTGATCACAACGGGAGCAGCCGCCGCCGATGTGGAATTCGACTGGTTCTACAATGATGCCGCGCATTCCACCCACGACACCCTGTATATCCTCGCAACGAATGACGATGGTGCAACGTCCGAAATAATTGGATATAAGTACGGAACTGGAACACTCTTTACGAACTTGGAAACCGGGTACTATCCCGATGCGAATACGACCGCTCCTCCGCTATCTGCCTACCAGCATGCCAAATACAGTGTACCGGCGGCTTATCTGGGACAACCCGCCGTGCGAATCGGCTTTAAATCTGTTACGCCAGATGCGATTGGTTCGATTTTGTATGTCGATAACATTCAGGTGAAAGTACCGCCCTTCCAATTCACCAGCCCGATCGGAGGTGAGTTTTGGCAGGTCCGGACGACTCAAAGTGTGTCGTGGACAGCTACCGGTGCTGCACCAGCTAGATTGGAATTTACTACCAATGGTGGTGCCCGGTGGAATGATATTCTTATTATGTTCGATGGATTGACATCTCCACGATCGATTTATGTACCGGACTATCCGGGTATGATGTCGCTTCGATTGTCCAACGAAGATCGCTCGGTGGTATCGGAATCGCAATCATTTGTCGCTCTTCCGCAGACGACACTTCCGCTGCCATTTTATGATAATTTCGATCATTCGCTTTCAGCTCACGGTTTCCGTATCGTGTCTTCAGTGGATCAATCGCAGACATTTTCACGGATAGGAATTACCGATAATTACATCGTGGAAGTGCCAATCAGTTCCCGACCGAACAATGGGTTGAACGACTTTTTCTGGTTACCGCCCATTTCGACGTTGGGAGTATCCGATGCCTGTATCGATCTACGTTATTGCGCTACTAGACGCAATACCGATGTCAACAACGATTCAATCAGTCTCGTGTATTCACTTGACGATGGTGCGTCATGGGTTCCGTTTGCGGTGAAATGGGGCAATGGCATGGCTCGGGAAGCGCTCTATGCCGGTACGGGTGGATCTTACGATATGTGGGCTGCCGCAGACTGGGGACGCTGGAAAGTCGCATTACCGATTGCAGCGCGCAATCAAGCTGCTGTTCGCGTTGGGTTAATGTTGTCGGAGCATAGCGCCCTATCGGATTTCTTTATCGACGATGTTGCACTCTATCAAACCCCGAATCCACCGGGATGGGTCAATGCGTATCCAATTGCTGCTGGATTCGGTATTCAATGGCGCGACAGCGATCCCTCGGCAACCAACAATGTCGTCGGCTATCGGTTGTCGGGAGTAGATGCTGACTTCAATGTTCTGGGGACGATCCCACTCGTTGCATCCGATGTTCGAACCTTCGTCATGGGAGCTGGAAATTATTACTACGATGTCGGTTTCTTCGGCGCCAATGGGGAAACTGTCTCGGCTGATGCCGCGATTGTTTATAACGTATTGACCGGATTGTCAAACTCACCCGCGCCCGTAGTCGACTCGGTGACGTGCACGGAAGCCTGGGTTTATCCAAGGAATAATCCATTTCAACCGAACAACCCCTCAACTTTAACGGCACTCTTCAATACCGATACCCGTTTGTTCCTGCAACCCGATATGTCCTGGTCGTCGACACCATACTTGGTTACGATTCGATCGAATACGCGATTTCATTTGGGAGGGTTAAGTCCATCTCACACTTATTCGTTACGGGTGATTTCTTACTCGCTCGATCCCGCTCAGCCAGCCGACACCTCGGGTCAGTTAATATTGATGACGTCCGCTGCACCGCTGGCTCCGACCAATGCCCGATTTGTCCTGCCTCCTGGCGGACCTGATAACGATACACTAGTCGTGACCTGGGACGACAATGTTGTCGATGAGGAATCCTTTGCGATCTACCGGGCAACGGCGTATGAAGGGCCCTATGAATTTGCGGGTGCTGTTGCCGCCAATCAGACGGTTTTCACCGATCATGGCTTGACTCCCAACACCTATTATTCCTATCGAATCTATTCCTTTGGTCGAGGAGGATATTCCACCGAATATGCCAATTGCTTCTACTATACCGGATGTTCGGCACCGGATGTACCCGGCATCGGTAATGTCATGTATCATTATTTAACCCTTACCGGACACAACAACGCGCTTCAACCCAATCCCTCCAACACGCGTTACTATGTCCTCTTTAATAACTATTATGTAACCGAATCCGGCATTTTATCAAGCGATTTTAACCAGTGTAGAAAAGCGACTCTGGACTGGTGGAGTAACTATTTCATCTCCGGAATTTCATACGAATCCAGTAACACAATCCGAATGGTTGCCATTAATCACGAATCCTGGGAATGTATCGGTCTCGACACCGTTGTAACGATGCTACCCCGGTTGCCCTTACCGTATCTACAGGATTTCAGTAGCGCGACTTTCCCGCCACAACAATGGACAATTAGCAACGACGACGCAGCGATTGGATGGGATAGATATACCGGTGCGAATTCGAACAATGGATGTGCGTATGTCAATTTCTACAATTACATGGATATCGGTCGGACAGATGAGCTGTATTCACCGTACTTCAATATCGTAGGGGTTTCGACAGTTTACATTCAGTTCGATCTGAGTTATGTTGCTGAACCGGGGTTGATCGACGCATTAAACTTGGTCATCAGCTACGGCGATTCTATCACCGCCCATGTCTTTGTTCCAATTACATTACGATCGGACCTATCAGGGGATGACTCCTTGGCGGGTGGAACCGGCGGTACCCGGATGACACCGGCACCAACCGGGTCGTGGCGGCATATAGTTGTTCCGTTTGGTAACGGTACTTTGAATTCTAAGTATCTACGATTCTTTTTTGGATCGCAAAATGGGTATGGTTCCAATTTGTTTATCGATAATGTCGAGATTTCCAGTTCATTGGCTGCACCTTCAGCACCGACGAATCTCCGAATCTCGTATGCCTATCCGAATGCGACGTTGACTTGGGATGCCTCGACTGGTTCATTCAATAATTATCAAGTATGGCGCTACACATCCGGATATTTCACACCTCCATCGGTTGGAACACTGGTCGGAACCGTTCCGGCAGGAACAACAACTTTTACCGATCCCGGTATAACGGTCAAGGGATTCTATCGAGTGACTTGTCACCAAGGGGCATCGTCCTCGAGTGTAGAACCGATTTCACCGACAATTCCGGTCATGCGATTACCTGATAAACTTGATGAGAGCAAATAGTAATTCATAGTATGTATTAATAACTAGAGGCGGGGCAGCTTCGTCCCCGCCTCTCAAATGATAGGTCAGACGAAAACCTTCCTCACTTCTCGGAGAAATAAATGCGATTTGTTATTCTAGCCTTACTAGCGATCCTATTGATTCCGGTGTTCACATGGGCAACCCCGCAACCGGGAGTCGATTACGCCATCAACCAACTGAATCTGAAGCTCACGACTAAATTCAATGGCACTTTGCATAAATTGAACGACGGTACCGTACAGTATCCAACCGGAAATCCGACGCTCGATACATTGATGAAACGATGCAATATTCCTAAACTCGTTCCGGTCTTCACTTGGGATCCTGCATCGCTGAATAATCATGCTTTCTGGGAAGTCGGCTTGGATCGCATCTATACAATGTATGGCGGGTTGGAAAAGCCGTATCCATTCGGTACTGAGCTTGTAACGGATGTTTGCGATCGCTTGGTGAAATATTCCGGGGTGGTAGAAGAAGCGAACCCCACTGCATATGGGTATACCACCCATACTCCGAATGATTGGTCTCTATTTACTCGACCAATGTGGGGACTCGATTCGATGCACTGCCGCGAAGCGTGGGAGTATGCCCGCGGTCAAACCGGTTCACAGATTCTGGCAGTGACGATCGATACCGGTGTCGACATTTACCATCCCGATTTAGTCGACAATTTCCTCGTGAATGCAGCGGAAGATTTGAATCACAATGGTCGCTTCGACGACAGCGATATGAATGGTATCGACGATGATGGCAATGGATATGTCGACGATGTGGTTGGTTGGGATGCCGTCAACCACGATACCTACTGGATGATTGGATACCATAATGTTCCCGGTGAAGATTATGGACCGCGCGATGGCAAACCGATGGATGTAGAAGGTCACGGTACCCACGTTTGTGGAACGATCGCGAGTCGTACGAATAATGGAATCGGTGTACCTTCGGCATCGTACAATGTAAAAACACTGGCGGTACGCGCGGGTTTCGCAGTCTATCATGATGGAGGATTGACTGGTAGTTTTAATAGCGTTGATGTTTCTGCCGGTGTCCAATATGCGGTTGCGCGTGGTGCACGAGTGGTTAGTTTAAGCTTGGGTGGCACTTGGAGCGATTTGGTTTATCGGTCGGCTGGACAATACGCTCGCATGTGCAATTGTCTCCCCTTTGCCGCGGCGGGCAACGATTCGTCGTCGGATGCGAATTATCCTTCCGAATATTCCTATTATATGTCGGTTGCGGCATTGGATCGCGGCAATGAATTGGCACACTTTTCGAACTTCCGCGAATCGGTCGATCTTTGTGCGCCGGGTGTCGAAATCCTTTCGACAGTAATCCATACCGCAACCAATCTCGGATATGGTCTGAAATCTGGTACTTCGATGGCATGTCCAAACGCGGCGGCGGTTGCAGCGTTGGCGCTGTCGAAAGCACCGGAAATGACCGACGACGATCTGGCTTCAATGATGATCAGTACGGCACGAGACCCTTCGGGTTGGAATCCCAATTATGTCGGACGGATGGGTCGTATTGTCGATGCCAAAGCATTGGTTTCAGGCATGCGGTCGATGCTGCTAACCTCACCCAATTTTACTTCAATGAATTTAGCCATTGGCGATTATTTGGGAATTTATTGGAATTCTGCAATCAATGTCTCGACTGCACGCGTGGAATTGAATCGGAATTACCCGACGGGTGCGTGGGAAGTGATTTCCGGAGACGGTGCCAACATGAATTTTCGCTCGTGGGTAGTTACCGGACCATCGAGCGATCACGTCCGAATTAGAATTCTCGATTCAAATAATCCAACCACGATCGGCGATACGATGCGGGTCGATATGAAGATACTAGCGCAACGGGCACTACCGTACCGTGAAGAATTTGTTGCCAATCAAGGTGAGTTACCGCCGAGCTGGCTAGCCTCGCCATATATGGGTGGATTTTGTTGGTTTAGCTTCTACAACAATCCAAATTCCAACAATGGCGTAGTGGGATATCCCACAAATATGGCGGGACCCGATCGTTATTTCCTATGGTCGCCGAATGTCAGCACGTTAGGTGCCACTACCGTCACTGTCAGGTTTGATTTCTGCATGTCTAACGAAGATTTGGGGGATCAAGAAGATTCGTTGTTTGTAGCGTATTCGACCAATAATCTTTATACCGAAACTTATGTCGGTATGAGGCGAGTCAACGGAGTCGGCAATGAGCAACTTTTGTTTGGTTCCGGTGGCGATGCCATGAATCCCGCTTCGACCGGGTGGGGCACCTGGACAATCACACTTCCTGCGGATGCTGCCAATCAAAATTCGTTACGGGTAGGGCTTTTCGGAACAAACTACGCCAGGACGCGAAGTATTATCTTTGTCGACAATTTCGAATTGGTTGCGTACGCACCACCTTACGGTCCTTCGAATCTTCAAGTGACCGGTCTCGCAACGAATTACGTTGCACTGAATTGGAGTGACAACTCGAATAACGAAACCGGTTTCAAAATTATGCGTTCCACCGATGGTACGAACTTCACGCAGATCGGTACGACTGCCACGAATATCCACCAATACACCGATTTTACCGCGATGCCGGGCTATTCCTATACGTACCGCGTCTATTCCATGAATGGTCCGGTGGCATCGAGTGAATTTTCAGATGTCTTCGGCGCGCCAAATTGCATGGTTCCGCAAGCACCGGTTGTGGATTGGATTGGAACGAATCAATGTAAACTCACGGTTCGCAATGATTTTTCCAATATCAATGGTCCGGAGACTATGTTTCGGATATTTTTCACCAATCAATCTACTGGCGTGACATTGCAAGTTCAATTAAATGGCACACTGGGATTGGCAGATTCGCAACGACCCATGCATGAGCTGGAAAATCTGAAGATATCTGGACTATTGCCCGGAGTAACATATAGTGTCGGAGTTCGTGCAGTCAGTCCGGCTTGGAACCAGACCGATCTTTCGACAACTGTTGAGTGCTCGACCGTTCCCGGCTACTCGATCCCATTCGATCAATCTTTTGAGCAGGAAGTGTTCCCACCATTGGATTGGGAATTACCTCAGACAACTAGTTACACGGTTTTATGGGAAGCCTATGCAAGTGAAACCGAGAATTATCACGCTGCTTGCTTCCCCGCAAACAACCCCATAACGAACAATCAGATGGGAATGTTGCTGGGTCCATACGTAGATTTGCGCGACGTCGCGCTGGCAAATATTTATTTCCAATGGTCGTATGCGCTCCGCGATGCCGATCACGACGACATCCTCTATGTTTTTGCAACGATCGACAACGGGGCAACGCTGGAATGGTTGTGGCAGGGATATGGGACCGGAGTCGGTGGCGCGGCATTGGTTGCTGGTTCCGGTGGTGCACCGGATGCGCCAGCGACACGCTCCACTTGGCGGGAAGTGATGGCAAATCTACCAGCCTATATGATGGGGCGGAATGATGTCCGCATCGGGTTCATTGGTCAGAGTTTCGGTGGATCGAATATTTACATATCACCGGTTTCGGTAAATCGGGTATTCGGTCCAAACGCACCAGTGATGGGACAAGTCGTATCTCACGATTATCAATCGGCGCAAATTGCCTGGCACGATCAAGCTTACAATGAGACTGGGTTCAGAGTCTTCCAATCGACCGATAGTCTCAACTGGAACTTTTTGCAAATCCTTCCGGCAAACGATACGATCTATAATGCAGAATGGCTTACACCAAATATGCATTATTGGTTCAAGATTTATGCGATGATCGATGCGCTGCCGTCGGATACCTGTGAATTCATTTCATTCTGGACTTATCCAGCTTTACCCGATGCTCCTACGTACAGCTTTGTCAGTTGTTCGACGGCAATTGTCTCGCCGCAAAATTCCAGTATTGCTTACAATCCGGATGAGACGCAGTATGCCATTCTCGAACAGAACAACAATTTATACCTTCAGAACAATTGTACCCTAGGCGAGAATCCCGAGTGGAAGAATTTAGCTCAATGGGGTCGCTATTACGTCACTGGCTTGCATCCGAATACCGAATATATATTTGTAACGGTAGCTCGGAACGGTGCAGGCGAAATCACTCCAACCGTATCGGATCGATTGTACTTGATTACGAAGCAATTCGTCGATCGACCCTGCTCTACTGGATTCAGCAGTGAGTATTTTCCACCGTTGATGTGGGAATACGAGAATCCGGATGGTGGTTATATGTGGTCGCAGTACACCGGATTTAATTCCAATGACGGTGTGGCGATGATGGATTGTTATCACAATTCGGTATACGACGATCGCGATGTACTCTGGACGCCATTCATCGATTTATCCGCAGGAATGAATGCCGAACTTCGGTTTAAATGGTCATACTCACCTTATGGATCGTTCAACGACTCGGTGGAAGTAGTTTATCAATCGCAATTCGGAACCTCTACCGTCTTATTCCGGAAATGGGCAACCGGAACCGGGGAAGAGGCACTGGCATCGGGATCCGGCGGCAGTTCAATGGTTCCGGCAGCAGCCGGCACTTGGCGGGAGGCAGTAATTTCGATCCCGCAAATGCTGCTCGATTATTGTGGTCGAATTGGATTCGTTTCTATTAATCGGAATGGTGCGGCAATTTTCATTGATGACATCTCAGTTACTCAAGCGTCGTCGGTGCCACCGACGGTACCGGGTAATTTGACAATTTCATTTGCGCTTCCGAATGCAACACTAAGTTGGGACGCCGCAACCGGCACATTCGATACGTACCGGATCTGGCGCAACAGCACCGGTTACTTCGCACCACCCGATGTGGGTTCACTGATCGGAACTGTGCCAGTAGGAACGAATACTTATATCGACAATAATGTAACCGGGCACTATTACTACCGGGTAACGGCGTATCGCAGCGCGTCGTCGTCGTCAGTGCAACCAGTGTCAATCTCATCAACTGCCATCAGTCGAACCAAACCACAGAGTGAATCCAAAAAGTAAACCATTTACAACCTATCTATCTAGCAGTGAATGCTCGCCTTCGATTGTGGAGGCGAGCATTTTTTTCACAATCGTGGCGCAATAACCTCACTAGAATAGAGATTTGAAGTAACCGACAAATGCTATAGAACATTTGGATGCAACCGGTATCACATCAATTTTCAAATTATTCTCGCTGTGAACTGTAACAACTGAAGTGACAAATGATTAAATTCGATCGCTGTAAAATTGTTGTGAAATCGAATTGCGACAAGGAATCATTCGGAAATATTTATTATTACTGAATTATTCTTGTATTTGGAGGGATCGACCGCTAAATTTTTAAGATTATATATTCAGTACCCGTCTGAACGAGCGAACAATGCATCCCTGCATCTATGATCGTGTCTGATCGCTCTGCTATAACAGTCCGAATATGTACTAACCTTTTTTTATTTTCAAAGTCTGTTACCGAAACGTTGTCCCGGAGATTCTCATGTTCCAATTTCGAATCACAATTCTGTCGTTACTGTTATTGGGTTGTTGTTCAGCAATTTTCGCAATGCCACCTAGTCCGTATTTACTGGATCGGATTCATCGCGGTGAAATTGCGCCACTCTACCCGATGACGCACCCCACCGATTTGGAAACGAATGGATTCGAACGGGCGATTAATACATCATCAACCGACGAAACGAATTATCACATATTGGTGTTACTGGTCGACTTTACCGATCAACCCGCGATTACGGCAGCATCGTCATACGATTCTTTGCTCTACGGTCAGGCGATGGGGACGGTGAACAATTATTACAACACAATGTCCTATGGCGAATACCACATCACAACATACAACTATTGTACGACGATCGGTTGGCTGCGAATGCCGCAGACGTATGCTTACTACCGTGGTAGTCAGCAAGGGCGAGGTGCATATCCAAATAATTCACAGAAAATGGTGGAAGATGCGGTAAATGCGGCGAACAGTTTGGTGAATTACGCGCAGTACGATTGGAACAACGATGGGTATGCCGAAGGATTGATGGTGGTTCATGCCGGTGGTGGGGCAGAATACGGTGGCGATACAACGCAGATTTGGTCGCATGCATGGTCGACATACAACGTTCCCTACCTCGATGGTAAATATCTCCGTAGATATTCGGTCGAACCGGAATATTGGTCGACTACATTGCCGATGACATGCGGTGTCTACTGCCACGAAATGGGTCATGCGATTTTCGGTTTACCAGATCTCTACGATACCGACAATTCATCGGAAGGATTGGGCAACTGGTCGCTGATGGCGGGAGGTAGTTGGAATGGCACCACGGGCAGTTCACCATCGGCACCCGATGCATGGTCGCGAATCCATATGGGATTTGCTACGGCGACGAATTTAACGACCAATACGATCGCCGCATCGATTCCAGCAGTTGCCACAACCCCATTCATTTACCGCATGTGGACATCGGGCAGTACCAGCGGGAGTGAATATTTTCTGGTGGAAAACCGGCAAGCGATCAGCTACGATGCTGCGCTACCGGGAAACGGGTTGTTAATCTATCATGTCGACGACAGTCAATCGACGAATGCGAGTGAGTGGTATCCGGGTCATACCACTAGTGGACATTACAAAGTCGCTTTGGAACAAGCTGACGGATTATACGGATTGGAGAGTACAACAATACGTGGCGACGCCGGCGATTCCTATCCCGGTAGCACATCCAACCGCGCATTTAATAACACCAGTACTCCCGGCAGTGCCAACTATTCCGGGACCGCAACCAATGTGAGCATTTGGAATATCGGCAATTCCAGCACCTCGATGACAGCGAATCTCGAGATTATGTCGGGCTGGGCAGTCTCGCCGAATGGTGGTGAGCGGGTCTATGCGGGCGATCCGATGTTGTTCCAGTGGTCTTCTCCGGCTGGCGTGACGAATGTGCGGATCGACCTCAATCGCAACTATCCTTCGGGAACATGGGAGACGCTTTACTCGTCGACTACTAACGATAATTCCGAAACATGGACCGTTACCGGAACGGCAACTTCTACCGCACGGATCAGGGTACTGAATGCTGCAAATCTAGCGCAAGGAGATACTTCTGAAGCGAATTTTACGATCGTCTCGATGCGCAGCACGATCGCGGAATATTTTGACACTTTCGTTCCGTTCGGCTGGCGGAATGCCGGAATTTGGGCACAATACAGTTACAATGGCAATAACTCGTTGCGGTTGAATTATTACTCGGTAAATTCACCGGGTTCGCGCGATTCACTGCTGACTCCGATGCTGGACTTGACCGGTCAAGCTGCAATCAGTCTAGGTTTTAGCACCAGTTATGCTTTATACAGTACATCGTACGATTCGCTCATTGTTCTCGGTCGATATGCCAATGGAAGTTGGAATTCACTCTGGCGACAGGGTGGAGCGCCATTGTCGAATCGCACCGGTCGCGATCCGATCGCTTGGCGACGTAACACTATTTCGATTCCCAGCGCATACCAGACTAGCAATGTGCAATTTGCTTTCGTCGGGTACAATGCCTACGGCGACAATCTATATCTCGATTCAGTTTCGGTGTCGGGATCGACCCCAATCCTGACGATGCTTTCACCCAATGGCGGTGAGACCTACGTAGTCGGGAACTCGCTGAATATTCTCTGGTCGTCGCAATTGATCACTGGGAATGTCGCGATCGAAATTAATCGTTCATATCCGAGCGGTACTTGGGAAACGATTGCGGCGAATACCGCCAACGACGGTACCGAACCATGGACGGTGACGAGTCCAGCTAGTGCATCCGCGCGGGTTCGAGTACGATCATTGTCTATGACACCGTCTGTAAATGACGAAGCGAATGCGAATTTCACGATCATCGATCCACTGGTTGGGACAAAAACAATTGGTGGTAGTAGTCCCGATTATGCAACGTTTGCAGCGGCGATTTCGGCGTTAGGTTCGCGTGGTGTCGGTTCCGGCGGTGTTACCTTCAATATCCGTACCGGAACCTATAACGAATTCATTTCGGTGAATGCGATTTACGGTGCCAGCGCGACCAACCCGATTGTTTTCCAGAAGCAGAGCGGAACGGTTACGGTGATGCCGCCGGTGAGTGGCGCGGCACAGAGTGCAATTGTTCTGAATGGTGCCAGTTTCGTGACATTCGACGGTATCAATGTGCTCGATTCCAGTCGTAGTGCAACGAATTATATCCGGCGCGGTTACTACTTGACGAATGCGACTTCCACACAAGGCGCGCAAAACAACACGATCAAGAATTGCTCGATTACGTTGCGGAAAGATTTTATTTCGCGCGGTATTCAGCAGTATTACAATGCGTCGGCAGTGCCCACGGCAATGTCCGGAACGAATAGTTACAACAAATATCTCAATTTGAAAATTTCGAAGGTCTATCAGGGACTATTGCTGTTCTCAAATAGCGGTACTTATTGCGATATCGGCACGGAGATTGGCAGTACTTCGACCAGTTTGTCCGATACCAATCGTATGGTGATCGGTGCTTTGGCAACTGATACGATCACTTCGACGGGCATTTCCTCGTACCATTTAGCCGATCTGTCGATTCACGATCTCGATATTAAAAATATCTACCAACTCCCGGCACAAGCGGGTGATGCATATGGTATTAGTATCTACGATACGTTAATCACGGGCGGAACGGTTCGGATCAGTAACAACCGAATCTCGAACATCGTGAATCTCTCCGGTACAACGACATTCTACAGCACTTATGGAATTTATGTAACGCGTTACCAGACTACTCAAACGAATATCTACAACAATATGCTCTGGAACCTGCGCACGACTGCAACTTCAGCGACTGGTAGCGGTACTATTTACCTCATCGGGATTTATACTTCATGCAACAGTAGTATCGTTCACAATTCGATCTCATTGGATCAAGGTACCGATAGCGGATTACTGGCTACTTCTACTTGCATTCAAATCAATTCCGGCGCCGATACCCTTATCAATAATATCATGGCAAATTACACTGCCAACCAGACCGATTCTTATCATCTTTCAATCTGCGATTTCGGTACCACGACGCTCTTTTCCGATAACAATTGCTTCTATCTTCCGAACATTACCAATGGTGCGGTGGGTTATTCCAACGCGACTAGTTCGCTCTGTACATCGATTACCGATTGGCAGTCTGCAACCGGTGGTGATTTGAGTTCGGTAACTGGCGATCCGCTCTTCACGAGTAGTATTAGCAATCTGCATATACCATCCTATGCCAATTCGCCTGCAAGCAATACCGGTGCCCCGATTACCGCGGTTGCTACCGATATCGATGGCGAAGCGCGCAGCGCTACTACACCCGATATAGGTGCGGATGAGTTTACGTATTATCCACCGCTGATTACGATGACCAGACCGAATGGATACGAATTGTTGCGCGTCGGAGTTGCCGATTCGATTTGCTGGACTTATCAGAATGTAACCGGTACCGTCAATGTACAGATCAATACAAATTATCCCAGCGGAACTTGGACAATCATTACCGGATCGCCAGTGAATTTATCGGCGAATCGACTGATCTGGACACCAGCGAGTGGTCAACAAGGATCGAATATTCGCATCCGGTTGATTAGTGTGACGCTTCCCACGGTAGGCGATACCAGCAATGCGAATTTCATTATCGGTGGAACTCCGCTGACTGGAACGAAGACGATCGGTGGAACCAGTCCCAATTATGCAACATTCGCCGATGCTATTTTGGCATTGTCGGCTTCGGGTGTCGGTACCGGAGGAGTGACATTTAACGTACGTTCCGGAACCTATAACGAATTCATCGCGCTAAATCCGATTCCCGGTGTCAGTACGACGAATCAAGTCATCTTCCAAAAGCAGAGTGGTACGGTTACGTTGATGCCGCCGGTGAATGGTGTCGGACAGAGTGCAATCTCATTGACCGGTAGTTCCTTTGTTACGTTCGATGGAATCAATGTCGTCGATACCAGCAGCGGTGCCAGTAACTACATCCGGCGCGGATACTACCTCACGAATTATTCCTCGACGCAAGGCGCTCAGTACAATACTATCAAGAATTGTTCGATCACCTTGCGGAAAGACTTTGTTTCGCGCGGTATCCAACAATACTTCAACGCGAATGCCCTACCAACGTCACTGGCGGGAACAAACAGCTACAATAAATTCCTCAATCTGAAAATCTCGAAAGTGTATCAAGGGGTATTGTTGTTTGCTTATAGTGGTGCATTTTCGGATGTCGGAGTTGAAATTGGCAGCACGACGACTGGAGTGAGCAACTCGAATCGGTTCACGATCGGAGCCTTGGCAAACGATACAATCACCGGTACGGGGATCTATGCGGTCAATATGACGAATTTATCGATCCACGATATCGACATCACCAACATCAAAGCGTTACCGGCTTTTGCCAACAATTCACTCGGCATCGAAATCGAAGACTCGACGACAACCGCGAATACCTTTCGGATTTACAACAATCGGATCTATAACATCGAGAATACAATCGGTAATGCCGATTTCTACTACACAACCGGAATGCTGTTCTATTCACTGAATGGTTCTTCGTTGAAATGCCACAACAACATGATTTGGGGCTTGCGGTCGACTGCGACCGGTGTCGTGGCTTCGAGTAATTTCTATGTCCGTGGTATCTCGAGTTTCGGTGGAAATTGCAATTTCGACAACAACACGATTTCGATCGATCAGGGTACCGACTACGGCTTACTTGCTACATCTACGGCGCTGTTCCTATATGGCGGAATTGACACGTTGCGGAACAACATTCTCGCGAATATGACCGCAGATCAATCGACTGGCGCTTATCACTACGCAATCGCCAATTTCGGTACAACTTCGCTTTATTCGGATCGCAACTGTTTCTACGTACCGTTCACTGGCAACGGTTTTGTCGGCGAATATTACGTATCGACTGCTTCAAACTACGCGCTGCTCGCCGATTGGCAGATGTCACCCGGATACCCCGATGCGAATTCGCGCAGTGGTGATCCATCATTCATCAATCCGGCTAGCAATCTGCATATCCAACCGATGTTGTACGCGCCGGTGTATCAGACGGGAATGCCGGTATCGTATGTGACAACCGATATCGACGGCGAGTCGCGTAACAGCACTTTGCCGGAAATCGGTGCCGACGAGTACACCGTCAATCCGGTTTTGACGCTGTTGCGACCGAATGGCGGCGAAGTACTTACGCCGGGAATTCCGGATACAATCCGCTGGAATCAGGTGGGATTTTCATCGCTCGTCGTAGCCGTGAGTCGCTCTGGTATCGATTATGAAAATCTGGAAATTCTCTTCGACAACATCCCGGCGGCACCGGGATACGTAGTTTGGACGCCGACCGGACCGGGTACTACCGATGCGAGGATTTTCATCGTCGATTACAATGGGCTGCTCGAGGATTGGTCGGATAACAGCTTCACCATTGGGCAGACCCCGAAAGCACCGCGCAATCTGGTTGGAACCCAATCGGGCAACAATATAGTACTCACTTGGTCGCGGGTCGATTCCAGTACGCTGAATCGTCCAGTGACTGTGACGGGCTACAAGATTTATGCGGCGCGGTCGACGGCGTATCCGGATACCGCGTGGTCGCTGTTGGCAACAGTGATTGGAGCGACTTCGACGACGTATACCGCCATCAACGCACTCCCGTCGACAAACCGCTACTATCGGGTGCAGGCATATCTCAACGATGCATCGTCGTCGTCCAGTCCGGTATTGGATCCGATCGATGTGAAGGCAACGATGGCGCGTCCGGTTCGGGGAATGCGTTTTCTGAAAAAGTAAGTGCAGGGAATGTTCGCAAAAAGTGAGTAGTTCCGATATTGCAATAGGATCGCGTACTGACCCGATCTGGGATATGATCTGGTTAACAATGAAATAGTGCGCGGAAACAATGCACTTTATGCGGATATTTTGTATTTTATCGATTATCGGTGTAGTTGATCTTTTTGATCTTTAGAAGGGTCGGGTCCCCGCGCCCGCCCGTGTATCCAGATCTGTTTCTTGATCTATAGTAGGGTCGGGTCTCCGCGCCCGCCCGTCTGTCATTGCGAGGAAGGTGCGAAGCACCTGACGTGGCAATCTTTCATTTTTTTTCATCCTTATCTGTTGTTGCGATAGTATCGTTTCAAATTCTGCAATCACTTTTTCGCAATGATAAAAAAAATTCTCAGCCATCGGGAGCGCTCCATGAATCGTGTCACACGATCCTATTTAGTCAAGAGAAAAATATCACAAATTCTTCCCGCCATTTTGTTACTATTGCTGGGTATTTCAGCCTGGAGTGTGGCAAACGAAATTGCCGCTCGAAAACAAGTAGAGACGCTATTCCGATCCAGCGATAAACCGCTCGCCTTTACCGAGAACAAGGGTCAGTGGGATGCGCGCGTCAAATACAAGGCGGAAGGGCGCAACGGTCTGACTTGGTTCTTTGAGAACGATGGTTTATCGCTGGTCGTCACAACACCGGACAGCACCCAGAAACCGCTCGCGGATCCGTCCGTAGGGGCGTATGGCAATACGCCCGCCTCTTTTGGCGATCCGCTGCACAAAGGTCGCCCGCAACGCTACCCCCTGAAGAGCCACGCCCTCAAATGGCGATTTGTCCCCTCTTCCGTGGGACGGGCACTCTTGCCCGTCAATTCCTTATCGGGTTCACTGAGTCGGGCAAGAGTGCCCGACCCACGGATCACAGCAGCGATCTTCGCCTCCGACCCACTCTCGTGGAACAGCAACTACTTTCTCGGAAACGACAGCAGCAAATGGGCACCGGACTGCAAGAACTACACCAACCTCACCTACAAAAATGTCTGGCAAGGCGTCGACATCGTCTATCATGAATTCAAGAATCAAGTCAAGTACGACCTGTTCGTTGCTCCCGGTGCCGATGCCGGGCAAATCCGCTGGCAGGTGGAAGGATTGAGCGGAAAATTAGCGATCGATCGGAATGAAATTGTGCTACCCACGTCGCTGGGCAATCTGAAAGAGACGATCCCCGGCTGCTATCAGATGATCGGCGGCAAGCGTGTCCCGGTTTCGGCCGAATATGTCCTTTATGGCACCGACCAATACGGCTTCACCTTCCCGCAAGGCTACGACCACTCGAAACAACTCTATATCGATCCGCTCGTGTATAGCACGTATTTGGGGGGGAGTGGGGATGGTGTTGATGAAAGATGTAGAGCAGTCTGTTCCGATAGTACGGGTGGAGCTATCGTTGTGGGATATACTCATAGTACAAACTACCCGGTTTCCACTGGTGCATATCAAACATCCAATGTAGGACATCTTGACTGCTTAATTACTCATTTGAATAATTCAGGTTCATCAGTGCTGTTTAGTACGTATCTGGGAGGTGTAAATGACGAAAATTGTTATGCTGTTTGTTTGGACAGTGCTTATAGTATTTGTATAACTGGTTCCACCTATAGTACAGACTATCCTACAACCGCTACAGCGCTTCAAAGTACTCATCGGTATTCTAGTGATTGCTTTATAACTCGCTTAAATTATTCTGGTTCTTCATTGCTGTATAGTACATTTTTTGGTGGCAACGGTGGTGATTGGGGCACCGGAATTTGTTCCGATAGTTCAGGTGGAATTTTCATTACTGGAGGTACAGCAAGTTCAGATTTATTAACTACCTCAGGAGCCTATCAGCGATCCTATAACGGTGGTAATGTAGATTGTTTTGTTGTCCATTTAGATAGTACGAGTTCTTCATTGTTATATAGTACATATTTGGGAGGCAACAATTATGATGTTGGAAATGGAATCTGCAGAGACAGATCTGGTGGCGTTTTTGTAGCAGGTAACACAAACAGTTCTAATTTTCCTACCACCAACGGAGCTTATCAACGAACGTACGGAGGCGGTACGAATGATTGCTTTTTGTCACATCTAAATTCTACTGGTTCATCTCTATTGTGTAGTACGTATTTGGGTGGCAGCAGTGCAGATATTTGTGATGGAATTTGCTTAGACAATTCCGGTTTAGCTGTGATAGCAGGAAGTACAGCTAGTGCCAATTTTCCAACTACCATTGGAGCATTTCTACGGATTTATAGTGGTGGTACAAACGATGGTTTTGTAGCAAAGTTTAATTCGACCGGTTCATCATTATTGTATAGTACTTATTTGGGCGGCAACAATGATGATGGAGTGTATGGGATATGTTCTGATGAGTCAGGTGGCGTAATCGCTACTGGATATACTTACAGCACTAATTTTCCAAGTTCTCTGGATGCTTTGCAAGGATCCGGTGGTGGTTCTATTGATGAGTGTTTCATTTCCCACTTAAACAACAGAGGTTCATCGTTACTCTATAGCACATATTTTGGTGGTAGCAGTTTTGATGTCAGTTATGGAATATGTCCAGATGATTCGGACGGGGTTACTATCGTCGGATACACATATAGTTCGAATTTTCCTCGTACCTCAGGTGTATTTCAAAGTACTTTCCGGGGTAATACAGAGGATGGTTTTGTAGCCCGGTTCAGAGGAATCGCTAACGCCTTAACATTAGTGCCCTTTGATAGTAGACTGATTCATTACGTTGATACTCTAGATTCAATATTTTGGACGTCTTCCTATATCTCCGGCCCCATCTCCCTCCAACTCAACCGCACCTACCCCTCCGGCACCTGGGAGACGATAGCGAGCAGCACCGCCAATACCGGCAGCTACGCGTGGACGGTCACCGGCCCCGCCTCGACGACTGCGCGAGTGCGCGTTCTGTCGGTCGACAATCCCGCCATCGGTGATACCAGCGATGCCAATTTTACGATCCAAGGCACCTTGACGCTCACACATCCCGATGGGGAGGAGCGCTTGATCGTGGGGTCGCAGGATATCGTACAATGGACGACCTCGGGCGTTGCCGGAAATATCCTAGTCGAATTGAATCGCGATTATCCCACCGGCACCTGGGAGACGCTCGCCGCCAGTGTGCTCAATCTCGGGGAAGCCGACTGGACCGTCACGGCACCCGCCACGGCCAATGCACGCATTCGCATCTCGGCGGTGAACAATCCCGCAGTGCTCGATACGTCGAGTGCGCCATTCCTGATTCTGCCCCCGCCGACGCCCGATCTGAGTTGGGGCGCGCTGCTGACCAGTACCGCATACGATCGCATTGCCGTGTCGCCGACTAATGGCAACCTCTACGCGACCGATCAAGACCGCCACTTTTTCCGCTCCACCACTAGCGGCGCGAGCTGGACGCAATCGTCGATCACCTTTGCCAATCCCACTTACGGTGTGCGCTGCAGTCCCACTGGCAACATTTATGTCGGTACCGCCGGGTCGGGGGTCTACCGTTCGACCGATCAGGGTGTCACGTTTACGCAGGTCAACAACAACCTCGCCGACCTCACCACCACCGATTTCGCCTGCTCGCCGACGGGATCTCACGTCTATGCCGCGACCTATGCGGGTCTCAGCCGCTCGAGCAACAGTGGCACCAATTGGTTCACGGTCAACGATCAATTCATTCATGCCGTCGGCACTGCCAGCAACGGCAATGTCTGGATCGCGGCGGGTGACAATAGCACCGTGCAATATTCCGCCAATCCAACCGCCAATCCGCCGACTTGGACAACGGCGAGCAGCGGTTTGAGCGATGCTCCGGTGATCTCGTTCGCATTTACGACTGCCGCGATCTTTGCCGGCACCAGCGACGGACGGATTTTCGTAACCACCAACGAGGGTACGAGCTGGACGCCATCGCTGCAAGTGGTGGGCGCGCAGTTCCAAGGGGCGCAGGGCTTCAACAGTGGGCGCGTATACTTCGCGGACTATCAGGGGACGGGGATTTTTTGCTCGACCGATAATGGCGCGACCTGGACGGCGGCCGATGCCAACCTCGCGAATCTATTCGTCTTCGGTCTCGCCCGCAGCAACGATGGCAAGCTGCTCGCCTCGCACAATGGCGGCATCCAGCGTAGCGACCAGATTCAAGATTTGTATTTGACGTTGACGAAACCGAATGGCGGGGAGACTTTCCGCATCGGAGAGCAGGACACTATCAAATGGGCAAGTAATGTTGGCGGCAATGTCCGTATCGAGCTCAATCGCAACTATCCGAGCGGTACGTGGGAATCACTATTCGCCAATACTGCGAATGATGGTCAGGAAATTTGGAACCCCACTAGCACCACGCAATATGCTACCCACAATCGGATTCGCATCACATCGATCAATACACCGACCTTTTCCGACACCTCGAATGCGGATTTTACGGTTCGAATGGATAGTTCGGGAGTGCGTAGAGTGGGATACTTGACGACTGCCGGTAATCCCTACGGAATCGTCCAAGTTGGCAACTATGCGTTTGTCGCGGCAATGGAAGCCGGATTGCGAATTGTCAACGTCAGTAATCCCCAGAATCCAGTCGAGGTCGGTTTTTACGATACCCCCGGAACCGCAATGAAAGTGGCTGTATCGGGCAATTACGCTTATGTTGCCGACTACGACAATGGGTTGCGAATCGTGAATATCGGCAATCCAGCTAGTCCAGTTTCCACCGGCGTTTGCGCTTTACCGGGTAATGCTACCGATGTCGCCGTTTCCGGCAATTACGCTTATGTCGCCTGCACCGCCAATGGGTTACGCGTGGTCGACATCAGCAATCCGAGCAATCCGCAAGTGGTTGGCTCTTATACTGGTACGGGGGGTGCTCACAGCATCAATGTTTTCGGCAATTACGCTTATATCTATTCGTATGTGGTAGGCTCGGTCAGTTGTCTAAGAATTTTGAATATCGGTAATCCCACCAGTCCTCAGGAAGTCGGATCATACACTACGGCGGGTTCGGTAGGTGATGTCGCGATTGTCGGTAACTTCGCTTATATCGTTGATGGATTTAGCTTACGAATTCTCGATATCACTGCTCCGTCGAATCCACAATCGGTTGGTGTCTATACTACCTCTAATCCGGTGCCGAGTGTCGCTGTAGCCGGTAACTATGCTTATCTCACCAATGGCAGTTCCGGTTTCCGGGTAATCAATATCAGCAATCCTGCCAATCTATTCGAAGTAGGATTTTTCGACCGTCCGGAAACCAAAAATATCTTTTGGGTCGCGGTTTCGGGTGCCTATGCGTATGTCGCGGATGTGAATAGCAATCTTCAGATCTATGATTGTTCCGCCTGCACTCCGGAATTGAATCTTTCTCATCCGAATGGCAGCGAAATCCTTCGCGTCGGTACCATGGATACGATTCGCTGGTATGGCAACGGCTTCACTGGTAATGTTAATATTGAATTGAATCGCAATTACCCGAGCGGTACGTGGGAATCGATTAACAACAACGCCCCGAATACCGGGAGTTATCTCTGGACAGTGACCGGTACCACCACCAATTCGAACAATCGAATACGAATTACATCCTTGACCAATGCTGCCTACTGCGATACATCGAATGCGAATTTCTCGATTGTGCTGGAACAATCCTTCCCGCTGGGTAATTCAGGTCTGAGTATCGACATGGTGTGGTGCCCTCCCGGTAGCTTCCAAATGGGTTCTCCCACGACCGAAATTGGACGCGATGTAAACGAAGGACCGTTGCATACCGTAACCTTTTCGCAAGGGTTTTGGATGGGTAAATTTGAAGTAACTCAACAACAATGGGGCGCAGTGATGGGAAATAATCCATCACACTTCAGTAGTAACGATCACCTTCCAGTGGATTCTGTTAGTTGGAATGATATCCAGCAGTTCGAAACTGCAATTGGTAACTTATTTACTCTACCAAGTGAAGCTCAATGGGAGTATGCGTGTAGAGCTGGTACTACGACTAGATTTTTCTGGGGAGACGATCTCGATTCTACTCAAATTCCTCTTTATGCCTGGAATTATTATGTAAGTAACAATACATCACATGTAATCGGAAATAATCTTCATAATCCGTGGGGGTTTTACGATATCAATGGTAATGTTTGGGAATGGTGTGAAGATTATAGTCATGATAGTTATAATAATGCTCCGACAGATGGTAGTGCATGGATATCGCCAACTTCAACATATCATATCAATAGAGGTGGATCATGGGGAACATATCCTGTTTATTCTAGATCTGCATTCCGAAATAATAGTGATATACCTTCTCAAACCATAGGTTTCCGCCTAGTTCGCTCAGCAATGGTGCTCACCCTTTCTCACCCCAACGGCTCGGAGACTCTTCGCTACGGAACCGTCGACACGATCCGCTGGAGCGGGATTGGTTTCACCGGCAATGTCTGCATCCAACTGAATCGCAACTATCCGACCGGAACATGGGATACCCTCGCCGCCAGTGCCGATAACACCGGCAGCTATCATTGGACTGTTGTGGGTACATCATCGACTACCGCTCGCATGCGAATCAGTTCGATCGCGACACCGTCACTTGCCGATACCAGCGATGCGAATTTCACCATCATCAATCCGGCAATCACCGTCACTGCACCGAACAGCGTGCTTGCCAAACAGGTGGGGAGTGCCGACACGATCCGCTGGACATCGCAAGATCTCGGCGGGAATGTCCTTATTCAAATCAATCGCAGTTATCCATCGGGAACGTGGGATTCGCTGACCACACAAACTGCTACTGCTGGACAATTTGCCTGGACTGTTTCTACACCCGCGTCGACGATCGCGCGGATTCGCATCACCAGCCTTGTGTATCCGACGATATCGGATCTCTCCGATACCAACTTCACGATCTACGAGGGGCTGTTGTTCACGCGTCCGAATGGCGGTGAATTTCTCCAGATCGGCGTACAGGATTCGGTCAAGTGGGTAGCGGGAACCGTCACCGATTCGATTCGAATCGAATTGAATCGAAACTATCCGACGGGAAGTTGGGATTCGATTACCACACTCGCCAATACCGGACGCTATCTCTGGCGTGCACCGAACCCGGCAACCACCACGGCGCGCATTCGACTCGTATCGAAAGTGACCGGAAACGTACTCGCCACATCTGCTGCCAATTTCGAAATCTATCATCCGCTGATTTACCCGAATGGCGGCGATGTACTCACGTTGAATGTCGCCGATACTATTCGGTGGCTGTACCACGGTTTTACCGGGAATGTTAACATTCAATTCTCACGCACGTTCCCGACACCGTGGGTCACTGCTACCGGCGGCAGCAATATCCCTGCTTCGCGTGGTTATCTGGCATGGACGCCGACCGCTCCCGCAACTACGACGTATCGCATCCGGGTTGTTCCGGTTGGGCGCACCGATTTAATCGATACATCCGATGCAAATTTCACGGTTGTGCCGACACCGCAGTTAACACTCACGCGCCCGAATGGCAGCGAACGATTCTTGATCGATCGACCCGATACCATTCGCTGGACAACCACCTACAATGGATATATCTCGATCTATCTATACCGCAATGGAATCTTGGGAGAAGCGGAATCGATTACCGATATGGATACCGTTCGGACGCGCGATGGATACTTTGTCTGGACACCGACCGGTCCCATTTCCAATGACGCATTTATTTACATCGTCGATGGTAACAATGGTGTCGAAGATTACTCGAATAGCAGTTTCCGCATCGTCAATTCGCTGATCACCGTCACTCGACCGAATGGCTACGAACCGTTTGTATTGGGGCTCACGGACACATTGCGCTGGTCGTCAGTAAATGTTACGGGGAATGTCGGAATCGATATCAAACGCGGAAACGGCAGTTGGGATACCTTGCGTACGAATCTGCCGAATACCGGAATGTTTGAATGGCGTCCCGACGGATCGGCGTCGAGTGCTGCTTGGATCCGGATTCGCTCGGTTGCCGATACCTCGATTTCCGACGTCTCCGATACCTCGTTTACAATTTTCTATTTCAATTGGGCGAATACATACCGTACCCGTAATCCCAATGCGAACCGTCAGCACACCTGGAATCCGGTGATTCCGTACGATGCTTCAACTGCCGATCGACCGCCAGCCGATGTCTATTTTCCAGATCAGTCGAGCAGTAATTATAATCCCGATTCGCTGGGTGTCCATTACATCCGGAGTGCATCCGACGACATCAGTGTCAGCACAGTCAATCGTGAATGGGATCTGACGGCGACTGCTGCGAATTTCCAGAATGCGCAATTGACGTTGCGCTTTACGACTGCCGATTTACCGGGTGGAATCAGCGATCCGACCACCGCAAATCCGACTGTGATGGCGGTGCATTCCGACGACGATGGTCTCACTTGGATCTATCAACCGGGTGGAATGTGCGTAGTCGATGGTGCTGCACACAACACGAGTGGCATGATCACCTATCAGTATTTCGTGACGAGCGTGGCGCGTCTGGGCAAGTGGTCGTTGACCAATAGCGGTCTCGATCCAGTGATTACAATGCCGGATAGTGGTCGTCAGTGTACGATTGGTACAGTCGATACGATTCGCTGGTATGCGGCAATCAACGGTGGTACGGTGAAGATCGAATTGAACCGGAATTATCCATCAGGATCTTGGGAAACGATTGCGACCGAAACACCGAATGACGGGATGGAACTCTGGACGGTGAGCGGGTCACCTTCGACGAATGCGCGCATTCGCATCACGTCGTATTGGGGTAATCCGAATACATTGCTTGCTACCGATGCCGACACCAGCAATGTGAATTTCACCATCGTCAGTGCTTACACCGAAACTCCGCAAGCGCCGCAGAATCTGAGTATAACGACTTCCGACGCGCATGCCATTCTGAGCTGGTCGCCGGTCGAATATTCTACGCTAGGTCACGCTTTGACACCGGATGGATACCGTGTCTACACCGGCACGAGTTATCCCACTACTATGACGTTGTTGAAAACGCTTGCCGGTGCTACGACCACGACTTGGACCGATTCGAATGCCGTCGGTATTTCACCGAAGTTCTATCAGGTCCGCGCTTATCTCGGCAGTTCGTCGAGTGCACCTGTCCTTGCGCCGGTGGATGCGGTGAAAGTGCGCTTCGAGTCGCTATCAACGGATACGAAATCCCGGAATGTGGGAGGTCGAAAATGAGTGATCAACTACTTGCTTCGTTGACCGCACAATTGAAAAAATTGGGTTCGACGGGCGATAAATCCGGACCACCAACGCCCAAGCTGCTTCCGGGTGAACGCCGAGAAATCGCAATTCTATTTCTCGACTTGAAAGGATTCACCGCATTATCGGAAAAATTGAACGATCCCGAGGCGATCAATTCGATCATCAATGGTCCACACGGAATTATGACAGTGCTCCATAAAATTGTCGAACATCATGGCGGTTATGTCGACAAATACGAAGGCGATTTGGTAATGGCGCTATTCGGTGCGAAACAAGCATCGGAAAACGACAGTTACCTCGCCGTTAGTTGTGGAATGAAATTGGTCGAGGCGGTGAAGACACTTGATGACGCCGTGTCGGGATTGGGAATCCGGATCGGTGCACGGTGCGGTATCAACTTCGGTTGGGTTACATTTGGACCCGATCCGACCGGACATCACACTGCCATGGGAACCGCAGTCAATGTCGCATCGCGGATGGAATCCACCGCGGCAGTGAACACCGTGCAAGTCACCAGTTCGGTCGTCAAATTGACGCACGATCATTTTATCTGGGAAGATTTAGGCGGTGTTGAAGTCAAAGGGGTGAGTAAACCAATTCATACGTATCGGCTAATCGGGTTTGGCGATATCCATAAAGCACGCTGGGAAAGAACATCGTGGATGCAATCGGTACCGATTATCGGACGCGACTCCGAATTGGAATTTATCAAGGAGCGTTGGAAAGCACTGGATTCGCCTACCGAAATCAATCCGCGCGGTGGCGTTAAACACACGATGATCGGTCTACGTGGCGATCCGGGGTGCGGTAAATCGCGCTTGGTTTTCGAATTTTTGAAGCATATACGATCTCATCACGAGATCACGTTGTTGCGCGGTCACACGATGTCGGTCGCGCAACCGCCGTTTTACCTTTGGGCAAATTTGTTTCGCAATTTCTTTCGCATCACCGACGATAAATCGGAACTGGCGAGGTTTGAACAGTTATACTACGAATTCGGTTCGGCGTATGGTCTAAGCGAAAATCCCGAATATCAAGCCTGTTTTCCATTCCTCTGTCACATTTTGGGATTTGAATCCGAAGAATTATCGGAATTATCCGATCAAGTTTTGTATCAACAATCGAAATTGGCAATCCGCAATCTCTTTCAGATCTTAGCCGATCATTTACCTCGCATCGTGTTTTTCCTTGACGATTTGCATTGGCTCGATTCGGGATCGCAGGAAATTCTCGAATTCATGATCACCAATTGCGATTCGTTTCGACCGATGTTTTTTCTCGCCACCTTTCGACCCGATCGCGACGACGGACAACGTCTGACTTTGGATCTTCGCGAAGCCTATGTCGATTATCACGAGCGAGTGATTGTACCATTAACGTTGGAACAAGCGCAGCATCATGTTTCATCGATGCTGATGGCTTATAGTTCTTCCGCTGAACCGGTAAAATTGAATAAGACGATTATCGAACGGATCTTCGAATTTTCGCAGGGAAATCCATTTTACACCGAAGAATTCGTGTTGGATTGGCTGGAGAGCGGCACCTTGCACTTCAAAGACGAACACTGGCGATTAACCGACAGTGGTCACGGCGATTTGCCAAATAGTATTACCAGTTTGGTGCGAGCAAGGGTCGATCGGCTTCCACACGAAGAAAAACAGGTACTGCAACAATGCTCGGTGATGGGACTCGATTTCTCCTTAAAGCTATTTCAATCGGTAAAAACAAAATTATCGCATGTGGAAAATGCCGAACCACTACTGAATGGATTAGTATTTCGCGATTTTCTTCGCAACATCACTTCGCTGAAAGAGACATCATACAAATTCAAATTGACGATATCGCGAACGGTAGCGTATCAGACGCTTTTGAAAGAAAATCGCTCGTTAATTCATCGTTTGACTGCGGAATCGCTTGAAGAGATTCTGGGTAACGATGCCGAATATTTCTCGGGCGTTCTAGCCGAGCATTGGTATCATGCCGGGGATTTAACTAAATCGTTGGAATACGGGTCGCGTGCTGTGAAGCAACTTCGCCGGGCTTGGCACAATCGCGAAGCCGCAAAAATGGCAGAAAATATTTTGGATTGGTTTCCGCGGTACGAGGATATGGTTCATCATCAATTGGCTAAATCGTATTATGATTTGCTTAGTCAACTTGAAGGTGTTTATGCAATTCTTGGGAAACGGTCCGAACAGAAGCTCATTCTTGATCGGTTATCCTTCTTTGTAGAAATGGAACATTTTTCCGGTCACACGGCGACAGTCGAAAACCGGATCGGGAATTATCTTTACTTAATCGGCGATATCGATGGTGCAGCTATACATTACCAGCGATCCAGCGAATTGGCTTTGGAAAAATCGGATGCGAAAACTGCTGCGCTGGCAATCGGAAATCTCGGTCTGATTGCCAATCACCGCGGCGAGATTGCCGAAGCGGAAGAGTTGTTAAAAGCTGCGATCGAGCAGTTGAGTGCGTTGAAAGAGACTCACTCGGTCAATGTATTCGAGCAGAATCTTGCTGGTATTTATTTCGGTAAAGGCGAATGGGAACAGTGCGAACAATTATTGGACAGTTGTCGCGAACGTTCGAAATTACTGCACGATCGCAGTGCCGAGGGAAGATTATCGAGCAATCTTGTGAAACTTCAAGTTCGAATGGGAAATATCGCAACTGCGATCGAAACGTGTCGCAATGCGTGTCAGATTTACAACGAAATCGGAGAACGGAGAAGTGAAGGATTAGCATTGGCAAATCTTGCCAATTTGTTCCGCCGCAATTCCGAAACCGATAAAGCGCGCGAGTTCTATCACATGGCGCTGTCAATCCATCGCGAAGTGAATGATCGTAATGCTGAAGAAAAAACACTTCAAGAACTTAATGCGTTGGAAACAAAGTAACTTCTTGCGAGAGGATAGCACCTGCGAGTGAGTTGAATAATCGCAAGATTACGAAATTATTGTTGTGTTCATTCGAAAAGTACGGTATTATTATAGTCAACTGACATTTACGAAATAGAATGGAGGATCCAATGCGGTTCCGCCGAATCTTTTCAGATAGATCGTTGAATTATTTACTGATCACCTTCGCACTGCTAACAACCCTCTACCCATCAGTACCGATTTTCGCTAAACAACCGAATCAGGCTCTCGATAAGCTTCCCGATACGCCTACTATAACGATACCACAATCGATCGATGCATCCGGAGGATATGATAACTACGGGTATCGGTGGATCGACAACAATGGCGAGCCTGGTGGTCCGACCTACAGTTGGATTGATATCTCGAGTACCGGAACGAGTTGCGGTATATCCGGGGATGAATCTCTCTCCGCTGCATTACCGATCGGATTCACTTTCAATTTTTACGGAACCGCTTATACGCAATTTAAAGTTAGTACGAATGGCTGGATAACATTGAACACTGCTGAGACTATCACAAGTTACAGCAATGTGACAATCCCGACTTCAACTGCTCCCAATGCTTTAGTCGCGCCATTCTGGGACGATCTGGTATCGACTAATATTCGTTACCAATTGGTCAGTGGAAATTTGGTAGTGAGTTGGATTGGCACTACTCGTTCGGGGGCTACTGGGACATACACTTTTCAGGCAATTCTCTATCCCAGTGGTATCATCGTTTTCCAATACAATTCTCTCGGAACGACGGTAAATTCCGCGACGATCGGTGTCGAAAACGCTACCGGTACGATCGGCTCGCTTGTGAATTTTAACATATCATATGCCGTAGCTGGCAGAGCGGTTCGAATTTATCCCGACGCAACCTATCTGGGTATGCCAGTTTACAATAGTCCTGTCAATGGCGTCACCAATCAACGGAATATGATAATATTAAATTGGCAGTCGGCAGTGAATGCGACTGGATACGATGTTTACTTGAACACTTTCAATCCACCGACATCGCAAGTCGTGTCCAATCAAACGGGATTGACCTATCCTGCTTTTAGTTTGGTCGACGGCATGACTTATTACTGGAAAATCGTTTCCCGAAATAGCACTACTACCAATACCGGTGCTGTATGGTCGTTCACAATCCGAGCAGCCGATGCCGGCGGGTACCGGTGGCACGACAATTTTGATAACATTGGTCCTGAATTCGCGTGGGTCGATATTTCCACGACCGGAACCACTGTTTACACCGGCGGTGACGATTCGACTTCTAGTGCACTTCCGATTGGATTTCCCTTTTATTACTACGGACAATATTTCACTCATTTCAAACTCTGCACGAATGGGTGGATTACGCTGGATACTTCAACTACCTCCACGGTATACAACAATACTTCGCTGCCGAATGCGGCAGTACCGAATTCGATGATTGCCCCTTATTGGGACGATCTGACGCTCAATACGGGAACCGGAAATTATGTCAAATATCAGACACTCAGCAATCAATTGATCGTAACGTGGCATTGCCCGCGAATATCGGGTACGGGGACTTGTGAGTTCCAAGCAATCCTGAAACAGAGCGATAACTCGATTTTGTTTCAATACGATAGTATCGGAACCATCAATAATAGTGCGACGATCGGAATCGAAAACAGTACCGGTACGACCGGGACACTTGTAGCATACAATTCAAGTTATGCTGTACCGGGACTTGCGGTTCGAATCAATAATCCGACTCCGGAACAACCGACAAATTTGCTGCCTGTGACCGGAACGATCAATTCGGTATTAAATCCTACGTTGAGCTGGAATGCCACTGCGACAACTACTGGTTACGATGTTTATCTTGGCACGACAAATCCACCTACAACGATTGTTTCCAGCAATCAATCCGGCACCAGTTATGTCGCTGGTCTACTAGCTGGTGGAACACTCTATTACTGGAAGGTGATGTCGCGAAATGGTGATTATACTACCACAAGTAACGTCAGTTCTTTTACAACACTCAATCAGATTCCAGCGAACTCATTTCCGATGAATGGCGGAAATGCCGCTATCAACGATGGTTTGCGCTGGAATAGTTGTATTGGTGCCGATGGCTACGATGTCTATTTCGGAATGTCCAATCCACCACCGATGAAAATTGCGTCCAATATCACCGATACAACGTTCAATCCCGGATCATATACGGCGTCGTCCACATATTATTGGAAAGTTGTTTCGAAGTATGGCTCTTCGGAATTTGCTAGTCCGGTTTGGTCGTTTCACTCGCAATCCGGAATATACGGGTTTCCCGATTTGATTTCACCGCAGGACTGTGAGAGCGGTATCCCGCGAATTCTCGAATTTACTTGGACGATGCATGGTTACAATACCTACGATGTCTATCTCTCGACGTCATTGTCTGATGTGGTGAATTTCGAACCATCTGCGGTGATTGCATCGAACTGGTACAATTTGAATCCGATCATATCTACACTCAATATCAATACGACCTATTACTGGCGCATCAAAGAAAACAGCAACCCCCCCGGGACGACCCATATTTCTGCTCCTCGCATGTTTACGACGCATCCGGGAATGACCGGTTCGATTGAAATGGGGGGTATGGACTATCCATCGTTTGCCAGCGTCTTAAGCGATCTTACATATCTAGGCATCGGCAGTAGTGGATTGACTGTCAATGTACTTCCCGGTATTTATCGGGAACTTGTAACGATCACTCCGATATACAATATCGGAGCGAGCAATCCGCTCGTCTTCCGCTGTGCGACACGCAACGCAACGATCGTCGCGCCTGGTGTATCGACCGATATTGTCACGCTGAACGGTGCAAGCTGGATTACCTTCGATGGCATCAATGTTTCCGATCAGGATGGATTCGGTAAAAATGGATTTCGGTTATTGAACGGTGCAAGTCACAACACCATCAGCAATTCCTCGATTACGCTGACACGGGGATATTCCTTCGAACAAACGGGTATTGTATCGAATCACGATGATGCAAATACAGAGTCGTCGAATTCATACAACCGCTTTCTCAATTTGAAAATATCCGGATGCCTGCTCGGTATGTTTATGGATGGTATCGTCGGTCGCGATTCCTGCAATGAAATCGGTTCTACGACCGCCAATCCGGATGATCCCAATCGCTTCACGGTCGGTGCGACCAACAGTGTCGGCTACGGAATATTTCTGAATCGACAATTTGGGATTAATGTGCACGACTGCACGATTCAGAATGTTGCGTTAACGACCAGCGATTACACCTACGGTATCCAAGCGCAATCCGACGTGGCAGCGAGCCAGTTCGTGCGCAATCGGATTCACAATCTATCGATCCTTTCGGGTTCGGGAATGGTGTTTGGAATCGATGTCGGTTATACCAATAATGTGATTCAGATTGCGAACAATGTGATTTACGATCTTCGCAATAACTCGCAAGCAACTGGTTTCCGGGTCTTCGGTATCTACAGTGAGGGTAACTCCGACATCGTTCACAATACCGTCGTGCTGGACTGCGATTCGACATACGGATCTGCTTGTGCCCGAATTCAAACGGGAATTGTACGCAACAATATTTTTGTGAATGCTAGTTATGGTAGTCATTCGGCGACAAATCGACATGTAATTTATTACCGTGCATGGCAATCGGGAACGATCGACAACAATGTTTTGTATTGTCCGATCGAACTTGGAGGCGGTGCCGCAGTTGATGTGTTTACACCGGAATCGGCGGTTCCCTGGTCAACATGGAAGTCCAGTACAGTCGATCCCAATTCATATTGGGGCGACCCATGCTTATCTGCGATGGGAACCAATCTTGATTACCATCTGTTATCGGGTAGCCCGGCACTATTCCGCGGATCGCCGATCAGTTGGGCAATGACCGATTTCGATAGTACCCGGCGAAATCCGGTAACGCCCGCTGCTGGTGTCGATGAACCATTAGCGGTGAAATTGATCAAGCCCGCCGGAGGAGATGCCTACCCGATCGGACAAGTCGATACAATCAAGTATAACGTTTCCGGCGTTCAATCGGTGAATGTGGAACTCAACCGCGCTAGCGGGATTGGTACTTGGACATCGCTCTCTGCAAATATTCCCGAAACGTCACATTCATATCTCTGGAATCCGGTCACAGCACCGGCGACTACTCATGCCCGCATTAAGATCACTTCAGTACAGAATCCCACGATGAGTGATTCGAATTCGACTGATTTTTCAATCTTCGAACCGACACTCAGTATCGTGTATCCAAATGGAGGTGAATCGATTATTTACGGTCGTCACACCAACGTTAGCTGGACGACAAATTTATCGGGAACCGTGCGGCTGGAATACAGTCGCGAGGCTGCAACAACACGCGTATGGAGCCTGATCGCCAATGGACTTCCCGCATCGGGATCTTTCGATTGGTGTGATTCGCTTCTCACTGCGGCGACGCAGGGAAGAATTCGAGTCGTATCGGAGCGGTATCCAACGCTGACCGATATGAGCGACAGCGATTTCTCGCTCGTTATACCGATATTCTCATTGTTGAATACTTCAACTGTCGATACGATCTATGTCGGAATGACCGACACGATTCGCTGGCAATCGAACGTCGGTGGACATGTTCGGATTAAGAAGTGGAATTCAATACCGCCGGGTAGCTGGGTCACCATCTTCGATAATGTGCCCAATACGGGTAGTTACATCTATTCTGTCGATTCTTCCCTATTCGGATTTACCAATACGTTCGGAAGATATAGTGGTCAGACCAATTTCCGTTTGGAAAGTGTCGAAGAGCCGTTCCGGACTAGTACTTCCGATAATGTGAAGATCTACTATCCGCTATCCGTGATAAACTACAATAGTTACAGTTACGGACCGCGTATTCACTTACCTTTGACATTACAGTGGCTTCCCAGCAACTTACCCGGAAATGTACGGATCGATTTGAATCGCAATTATCCCACCGGTACATGGGAAATGTTATTCGATACTACTCCGAACGACGGGAATGAAACTTGGACAGTCACCGCTCCGGCAGCATCCGCAGTGTTTCGCATTTCATCGATTTCACAACCGCAATATACCAGTTTGATTAGTTACAGTTTATTGGAAACAATCTTCCATCCGTCCGGTATCGACACTTTCTTTGTCGGTCAACAAGACACAATCAATTGGAACTATGGCGATTGGCACGGTGCTACCAATTACACGATCAAATTGAATCGCGCCTATCCCGGACCGATTTGGATAACGCTTGCCAACAATGTTTCATCGTCAAGCTACCAGTATCTATGGATGACGTCGGGCGCGCCAACCAATTCCGCACGAATTGCAGTGATACCGAATGGTTATCCTCAGTATGGCGACACGACTGAAACTTTCGCGATCGTCAATCGTCAAGCAGTCATCACTCGTCCGGCAGGGGGCGAACAATTAATCGTCGGGCGACCGGATTCCATTTGTTGGAGTACAACCTATCCGACACGCTACGATGTTTATGTAAGTCGTAATGGAATCGATCCAGTCGAACTAGAATTAATTGCATCGGGAGTTTCATCGACCGATGGCCACTGTCATTGGACGCCTACCGCACCATTATCGGACAATGCGTACATCTACATCGTCGACACCGATCTGGGCATTGACGACTGGAGCGACGTGCCATTCCGCATCGTCAGTTCCACCATTACGATCTCGCGACCGAACGATGGTGAGCATTTCTATTTCGGATTGCAGGATACGATCCGTTGGAACAGCTACAACCTGAGCGACACTTGTCATCTTGCCGTCGATTTACGGCGCGGTTATACGGCGCAGTGGGAAAACATCATCGCCAGTACGCCCAATACCGGATCAGTATTATGGTCGCCGACCGGCGTTGCCAATCAGAATTCGAAGATTCGGATTCGATCAGTCAGCAATGCTGCGATTTGGGATACTTCCGACTACACCTTCAATATCGAAAATTACAGTTGGCTGTTGGCGTTCCTTGCTAAGAATCCAAACACCGGTACTGCCTTATTGAATGAGTGGTCGCCTCCGATTCCCTACGATGCATCGACGGGGAATCGTCCGCCAGTCGATATTCACTTCCCGGCGCAATCGGCAGGTCACCCGAATCCCGATACGGTGCGCGTATTCTATCGCCGGTCCGATACCGACGATTTGGCGAAGCGGATTAACCGGTATTGGACAATCGATCCTTCGTCGAAGCAATTTGAATCCGTCGATTTGACACTGCGATTTAGTACTGCTGATTTACCTTTCGGAATCGCTGATCCGGTGAATGCCGATCCCGGACTGATGGCAGTATATTCCGATGATGACGGTTTGACGTGGATCTACGAACCCGGTGGTGCGTGTACCGTCGACAATCTCGCATCGGGTACTAGTGGTGGTACTACCTTCCAATTTTCAGTAGCCGGTATCAGTCACATGTCGATGTGGGCATTGACGAACGACGGTTTGCAGCCGCGACTCACCTATCCCAATGGCAACGATACGATCGTGATCGGTAATACGATTACATTCCGCTGGACAAATTCGATTCGCGGCGGGAATGTCGCCATTCAAGTGAATCGGAATTATCCATCGAGCAATTGGGAATCGATTATCACTTCGACTGCCAACGATTCACTCGAGAATTGGGTGGTGTCCGGTGCTATCACATCGGCGGCACGGTTCCGGATCGTTTCGACACTGTATACCAGCGATGGCGATACGTCCAATGCCAATACCGTTATTCGATCCTCCGGGGCAATGCCGGTGGTGTCGGTGACCTATCCCAATGGTGGGGAGGCGTTCCGGGTTGGCGCAGTCGATACCATTCGCTGGAGTGCGCCGACGCTATCCGGGAATGTGTCGATTCAACTCAACCGCAATTATCCCTCGACGACTTGGGAAACCCTCTTCTCCAACACGGCAAATGATGGTAAGGAAGCGTGGACGATTGCCGGAACGGAGACGGTGAATGCGCGAATTCGAATCCGGTCGTATACCACACCAACGGTCGGCGATACTTCCGACGCGAATTTCGAAATCTACAAACGCACTGTGAAGATCGGCTATCCGAACAGTGGTGAAATACTCACGCTGAATGTCGCAGATACGATCAAATGGACCTCGCGCGATGTGACCGGCAATGTGCAGATCAAGTACACCCGAAGTTATCCAAACCCGCCGTGGTTGACGGTTCCGGGGGCAACTGCGGTACCGGTAAGTCGCGGTTACTATCTCTGGACACCGTCGGGAACCTCGACGACGAATGCGCGAATCGCAATCATTCCAGCATCGTATGCGACTGCAGCGGATACGTCCGACGCGGCGTTTTCCATTCAGGACCGGCAGATCACCTTGACCAGACCGAATGGCGGCGAAGCGTTTATCCGGAATCGTGCCGACACGATTCGCTGGGTTGCGACCTATACCGGGAATGTCTCGCTCTTCCTGTTGCGTAACGGAATCAACGGTATCGAGGAAATCATCTCGGCAGTCGATACGATTCCCTCACGGCGTGGTTACTATGTCTGGACACCAACCGGAACACTGACCGATAGTGCCTATATCCATATTGTCGATACTTACTACGGGCTGGAAGACTGGTCGGCGGCGCCATTCAAGATCGTGAATTCATCGGTGTCTGTGACTCGACCGAATGATGGCGAAATATTCTATCTAGGTTTGCCCGATACAATCAAATGGTCGAACATCAATTTGACTGGAAATGTCGCCATCGATTTGCGGCGAACAATTACCGGAAGTTGGGAGAATCTGGCTGCTAACCAGACGAACGGTGGAACGCTAGTTTGGATGCCGACCGGGAATCCGACCATCAGTGCGAAGATTCGGATTCGCGGTGTCACTGAAACGACTACCAGCGATACCTCGGACTTCCCGTTCAGTGTGTCGTATTACCCGTGGTCGTCGATCTCGCTGATGTCGTCCAATCCGAGCTTCCTCGTCGATTCGCATATTGCTTGGTCGCCGGTGATACCCTACGATCTGGCATCGAATAGTCTTCCTCCAGTGGAATTATCGTTCCCGACACAAACGGGATTGTACACGAATCCGGATCGTATCGAGCTCTCGTATTCACCGTATAACATCGATGCATTGACGCCGGAACGAACGATTACCCGATGTTGGATCACTACACCGACTCAAGAACAGTATCTCAATGCTTCGCTGGGCTTGCGGTTTACCACGAGCAATTTACCATCGGGTATCGGCGATCCTCTCACCTCGTCGCCTGCCATTCATGCGGTCTATAGCGACGATGGCGGAACGACGTGGCACTTTCAATCGGGTGGAACAATTGCACTAGACAACGGTACGACAAACTCGTACAAATTCACCCTCAATAACTTAAATCATTTGTCGCAGTGGGCATTGACCAATGGTGGTTTGGAACCGATGGTTGTTCGACCGAACGGCAGTGAAACTCTTTACCTCGGACATCAGGATACCATTCGGTGGAGCAGCAAGATTCTCGGTGGAACGGTTACGATTCAACTGGATCGCAACTATCCTTCCGGAACGTGGGAAACGCTATTTGCATCGATACCGAACGATTCGCTCGAAGTCTGGACGGTGAGTGGCGCGACGACGAACAATGCGCGACTCCGGATCTTCTCAGATTGGTTTGCGACCGATGGCGATACCAGTAATCTTGTTTTCCACATTGCCGGAATCGATACACCGGCGGTACCGCGAAACTTGTCGGTATCGGTATCGAATCAGAATACACTGCTCACTTGGTCGCGGGTCGATAGTTCGACGGCGGGACGATTGATGACTGTGACGGGTTATCGCGTCTATTCGTGCGATACCTATTTGAGTACCTGGCTGCTGCGAACCAGTTTGAGCGGTGCTGCCAACACCAGTTGGACCGACACTAATGCCGTCATTCTGGCACCGAAACGATTTTACCGGGTGCGCGCATTCACCGACAATAGCAGCGATGACATGGCGCCATCGGATGCATTGCGACAGACGGCTCTGCCGAATCGCGTTATGAAGATCAGTAAGTAATTTATAATATGTACTGTTGATATCCACCAAACGCCCGGATACTTCCGGGCGTTTTTTTTTGTTCGTGAGCGTGAGTTGTCGTCGATTGTAGGGGCGGGCTCCCACGCCCGCCTTTCGTTCTGGCGAAGCCTGATATCGCATCTAATCATGGATGATGAGATTAATTTCCACCAGACTTACTTCAACAACACCATTTTTTTGATTGCACTATTTCCGTTGCACGACAACCGGCAGAAATAGGTTCCAGAGGATAATGTGCTGCCATCCAACTTCACGCGATAACTTCCCGCCGATTGCTGAAAATCGACCAGTGTTCCAACTTCGCGACCCATCGGATCGAACAACTTCAATTCCACTTTCCCCGCTTTGGGGAGGGTATATTCAAGGGTCGACGAAGCATTAAAGGGATTGGGATAATTCTGTCGCAACGTCAATTGCAGCGGCAATTCGGATGGCACGCGATCGACTACGCCCAGCGCCTGCTCGCAATTGTAACTGCTGAGATAATTGTAATCGGCAACCAGCACGTGCGATCCGGAAACCGAAACACCGACGGCACGACCGGGTGTATTGTAGTACCCGATTTCAATCGGCGCTGCCGGATTACTGATGTTGAAAATTCGCAAGCCCGATAAACCCGAAGTAACGAATGCGTAATTACCGGACACAGCGACACTGTACACTTCGTTGTCCGGAGTGTTCATCGTGCCTACTTCCAATGGCGTAGCGGGATCGGCGATATCGGCTATACATACGCCATAAGACGTTTTCGGCAAGTACGCATAATGTCCCGATATGGTCAGGTTATGGAGCGTACTATAAAAGGCATTACTGGTAACAAAACTACTAACTAACGTCGGTGCTGTTGGATTAGTCAGATCGAGAATTTCCAGCCCAATACCATCACTGACATAGGCATAATTCCCAACCACCTTCACTGCTAACGGATGAAAACTGTCATGTTGATAATTACCGACCTGATGTGGAGCTGAAAGCGTATCAATATCGACAATTCTGATTCCGCGACTCGAATCGGGAAAATAAACATCTTGATCGGCTAGATAGGCATATCGTCCCGAAACCGCTATCGCTTCAATGCCATATCCCCTTGTCATTCCTGAATCCGTGAAATTTCCCACTCCGAATGGAGTAACTGGGTTGCTGACATCGATGATTCGCATCCCGCCATTTCGTGCCGAGACGTATGCATACTGTCCCGAGAGCGTGACGCTTCGTGCAAAACCGGGCATGAGACATCGACTGATTTGCACCAGTTGCGCTGGATTGCTGACATCGTATATACGCAATCCACTTCGACCATCGGCGAGGTACGCATAATTCCCGGATTGTACGACATCGAAATCCCAGCCCTGATCGGGCGATTCGCTTGTTAACTGCGGCGCAGCGGGATTTGCGATATTGAAAATTGAAAAACCGGTCCAGCTCGTTAGATATAATCGATTGCCGAAGGTTTTCGATATCGAGGCGTACAACGGTGCCACAACAGTATCGATCGGAACGGGAGAGCGAGGATTCGTGATGTCGAAAATAATCATTCGATTGCTAGAGGCAATGTATGCGTAGTGATCCGCAATGGACGTATTCCCGGCATCGTAAGACTGATATCGATACGCAATTTGTTGTGGGTTGAATCGATTACTGATGTCGATCACACGAAAATTTGTCGGACCTGAAATATAGACGTAATTACTATCAACAGTGACATGGCGACAATCGTAGGCTAACGATCCGGTTAATACCGGGTTTGCCGGATCGGCGATGTTGTAAATTCGAAACGCATTGCTCGCAACCAGCAGTGAATTTCCACTCCGGGCAAATTCATACACCAATCCGGACGATAAAATGCGAACAAATATCGGCTCGGTGGGAGTAGTAATATCAAGGATTCGGATACCGTAATTCTCGCCGATATACACATAATGATCTACAATAAATACTGAAATCGGCGCCGTGCTGAGTGGAACAAATCCTGCTTGAAATGGTGTTGCGGGATTGCTGATATCGAAGATTTGAAGACCGGAAAATCCATTCGCGGAATCGGCGACATAGGCGTAGTTCTCCGATAGCGCGATTCCCAAAGTATAACCGGGAGTGATACAGGATCCGGTTTCGATCGGGTTCGTTGAATCGCTGACATCGACGATATGTAAGCCAGTTTCTCCGGTACTGGCATAGACATAATTGCCGCGTACCGCGATATTGGCAGTATGTCCCCAATTCAAGAACCGTGAAGCTTCACAGGTAACACCGCTGCTGTCCTGTGCCAGTGCGGTCGTGGCGAGAGCAAGTACGATCATCAAAATTGTAACAGAAGTCAGTCGGTGCATAGTTACTCCCACAAAATTTCCGTGGTCTCAGAAGTGAGTTGTCATCAATAGTAGGGGCGGACCCCCGTGTCCGCCCGCTGATCGACTAGACCTGAGATCAAATTATGATAACTTTTAATCAAGAGATTTAATAAAACAATTCACCAATAATAATTTAGTATTATAATATCGTAAGACATTTTAATAAATCAAAACAAAACGGCGAGCTTTCATCAGCTCGCCGTCATTCTTCGAATTGGAGATGTAATTATTCTTTATCGAGCGACAGGCTATTCCGCCGTTCAGCGACTTCCAACAAGAGTTGAGCAATCACTTTATCGACTGGATGTGCACCGATATCGCCTTTGTCGCGACGTCGAATCGCCACCGCTTGATTTTCCGCTTCGCGACCGCCGACCACGAAGAAATACGGAATCTTCTTCGCTTGATTGTCGCGAATCCGGTAGTTGAGCGACTCTTCGCGGGCATCGAGTTTCACCCGCAATCCTGCCGCTTTCATCTTCTTCACCACTTCACGCGCATAATCGCCGTGTTTCGCTTCGGAAATCGGAATGACAACACCCTGAACCGGCGCAAGCCAAGTCGGGAACGCACCGCCGTAGTGCTCGATCAAAATACCGATGAACCGTTCGAGACTGCCGAGCAACGCCCGATGTATCATCACCGGTCGGTGTTTCGCGCCATCCGGTCCGGTATACTCCATGTCGAACCGTTCCGGCATCGAGAAATCGACCTGAATAGTACCACACTGCCAAGTACGCTTCAATGCATCGTGAATATGGAAGTCGATCTTCGGTCCGTAGAATGCGCCATCACCCGGATTCAATTTGTAATCGACTTTGCGACGGTCGAGTACGTTCCGCAACGCCCCTTCGGCACGTTCCCACATCTCGTCGCTGCCGATCGATTTTGCCGGACGAGTCGATAGTTCGACTGCGTAATCGTCAAACCCAAAACCGGCATACAATTCGTGCAGCAACTGCATGGTCGAAGCAATTTCATCTTCCAACTGGTCGTAGGTGCAATAGATGTGCGCATCGTCCTGAGTGAACGACCGTACTCGGAACAGACCCGCCAAGACACCCGATTTCTCGTGACGATGGACGTGTCCCAATTCCGCCATGCGCGATGGTAAATCGCGATAACTCCACATATTCGACCGGTACACCAGAGTGCCACCGGGACAATTCATCGGCTTCACCGCATAATCCTTCTCGTCAATTTGAGTGAAGTACATATTCTCGCGGTAATGATCCCAGTGACCCGATTGATGCCAGAGTTGTTCACTCAGAATCATCGGGGTCATGATTTCATCGTATCCGTATTCGCGATGCTTGAGCCGCCAAAACGCGACTGCTTCATTGTACAGCACAGTTCCATTCGGATGCCAGAAGGGAAATCCGGGACCTTCGCCGTGGAATGAATAAAGATCGAGATCCTTGCCCAATTTCCGGTGGTCGCGCTTCTTCGCTTCTTCCAGCAAGCGAATGTGCTCGTTCAATTCGTCTTCGGTCCAAAATGCGGTGGCATACAATCGCTGCAGCATTTCGCGTTTTTCATCGCCACGCCAATATGCTCCGGCAACGCTAAGCAGCTTTACTGCGGGAATGAAACCGGTGTTGGGGAGGTGCGGTCCGCGACACAAATCGGTGAATTCGCCTTGCGAATAAAAACTGAATACTTCGGCATCCAGCGATTCGACCAATTCAGTCTTGAATTTCGCTTTTTGCTTCGCTAATATTTCCAGCGCTTCGCTACGTGACATTTCCTTGCGGATCACCGGGAATTTCTCGGCGATGATCTTTTTCATTTCCGCTTCAATCTTCGGGAAATCTTCCGGCGAGAAGACATGATCGAGATCGAAATCGTAATAGAAACCGTCGTCGATTACCGGACCGATTGCGAATTCGACGTTGTCGAACAACCGGCTAACTGCTTGCGCCATAACATGCGCGGCAGTATGTCGCAACATTTCCAGCCCTTCCTTCGAGCGGAGAGTCACCGGAATGGCGCTCCCTTCGAACCGGAGCGGGGTTTGTAAATCGTAATATTCGGCACCACTTTTGATGCCGATCGCATCGGCAACGCCAGCCTGTTCCAAGGCATTTCCCACGGGTTGACCCACGGCAATATTTAATTCTTCTTTATTTGGTAGTACGATGACTGCCATGATATCCTCTTTTCTCACTAATGTGAAGCACAAGTCGATAAGATAATACGTAAACTTTCCAAACGGTAGCGTACCGATAATTTGCCTGTCAATTGCGACCATAAATGCATAAAAAACCGGGCTGTCGCTGGGCAGCCCGGTCGAAAAACTCAAACAATCCGGTGCTACCGCAAATAAACCAACTTGCGCGTGATCGTTGTTCCGGCTGTAGTTCGAACCGAAGCGAAGTAGACGCCGCTACTTGCCATAGGTAACGAAACCGACAACCGGTGATTCCCCGCGGTTAAATTGCGATAATTCTCACTCATTACTTCTCTTCCTGAAATATCGTATACGACTAAATGTATATCTTGTGTTACGGGTAAAGCAAGCGAAATGTGAGTAGTTGAGTTGAATGGATTGGGAAACGCGTTTCCTACTGCGAAACTGGTGGGTATCGCCAAGGATTTCGCTTCTTCCGCTACACCGGTCGAACTTAGGAAACTATTGCGGTAATTCGTAATCAATGCTCGCAACGCCGGAGTCTGCGATGTTCGCGAAATCGATTCCAACGCAACGCTGAAAAATACCAGCCGTCCCGATCCGATCGTGCGGGCAATTCCGCAAGCTTCGCCGGTAGTGCTATAAGTATAAATCACTTCGCCGGGGAATTCGGGATCGAGTACAGTCGGCGATACATTCCCATTGCCGGCACCTTCGGAACCAACCAAATAGAAATTGCCACTAGTGAATGGACCCGCACCGGACGCTATAATTCGCTGCGGTCCGGGCAACATTGTACTATCGTAGACAAATGAAACACCGCAGTGCAGGACATTCGACATGAAGTCGGTGGTCTGCGGATCGCTGGGTAGACGCTGCGATGAGAGCAACATCTGACCGCCTGCGCGGATATAATCTTCGATTTCGCCTTGATCGTAGACATCGATCGTCGAAGTTGCGCTACCGGTTTCCCAAATGACCCACCGGAAATTCGAGAGATATTCAGGTGGCAACGACCCTTGTGTTACCGTATTGAAGACATCGTGCGAGATCCCCAGATTGGTCATTGCAGTATCATAGTACGTGTGATAACCGGTATTACCGTCGTCGTCGACCAACAATGCTTCCTGCCATCCGATGAAGGTGTTGAAATAGAATTCGGCACTGAAGTCGCCGGGGGTTCCGAAGACCTGTACGGTAAATTGCACGTTGTGCGGAACGGAAGTAGTCGTTGCTTTGAAATAAATCGGGTGATGCTCGTTGTTCCAATTCGAACCGGAAGTCAACTCCTGACCGGGAACCGACATCTCATTCATTTGGATCGCGGGATCGGTAGTAGAAATATCGACCCAGAACGAATCGAACGGGGCGTAACCCGGCAATGATCTCAGGTATACTACGATCATACCGCTATCGCCCGGTGTGACGCGTCCTTCGCCATCGGTTCGCGTGACCAGATGATCGGTCAGATCCATTTGCGGATAATTCAACATCTGCATTGCCGATTGCGCATTGATGCGACCGTGACCCAGACGCCCGATATAGTTGGGATTGGTGGCATCGATATTATCGCAACTCTCTTCCAACACTGTGACGACATCGATATTGCGGGAAGCGTGACCCATCTTACCTTTGATCAACCCGGCGAGACTGGCGGCAAATGGACACGCCATCGAAGTACCGTCCATATATTCATAGCTGCTATTCGGAACGGTAGAGTAAATATTCGATCCGGGGGCGGTAACGTCGACCCAATTACCGTAGCACGAGAACGAAGAACGACGATCGTTTTGATCGGACGATGCAACTGCGACGACGTGATTCAACGCTGCTGGATAGTGCAACGAATCATTGCCGTCGTTGCCGGCAGCACAAATGATGACGCAATTCAAATTCCAGGCATAATCCATCACCGCTTGTTCGCGGCTATCGGATTGCGAACTTCCCCAGGAACAACTGATAACATCGGCACCATTGTTCGCAGCCCACTGGATGCCCTCGAAACCATAGCTGATCGTTGTACTCTGTCCGCACCGAACTGCCATTAGTTTTGCGCGATACGCCAGCGAAGCAACACCGAGACTATTGTTCGTGCAGGCATCGGCGATACCGGCACAGTGAGTACCGTGGCTGCCGCCGGCGGTCGGCATCGGATTCGTTGCCGCTTGGTCGGTGCAGAAATTGCGTCCGTGGTTTCCTTGAGCATCGTGCCACATATTGGCGGAGAGGTCGGGGTGATTGTAATCGATACCGGTATCGACGATCGCGATAATGATCGAATCGTTGCCGGTATAAATGTCGTGAGCACCACTCGAATGGACGCGAGACATGCCATATTGACGCGAGAAATTGCGGTCATTGTACGTGAAAAAAGTCTTGAAGACAAAGCTCGGTTGTGCCGCTAATACGACCGATGCCGATTTAAATGCTGCAACGGCGGCATTGATATCGGTCGATTCGGGAAGGTGGAGTTTCCACCAGGTACGCAATTCGACACCACCCACTTTTTCCGGGGGAAATGCTTCGGGGAAATTCTGTTCGGCAGATACTACTTTCCAAGTGGACAAAAGTTGTTTTAGCTGCGCATCGTTGGTCTGCAACTGCGATAACGAAAGCCACTGCTGCGGCTCGCCTTGAAATTTGACGAACATTTCACCGGGAAAGATTTCCGCGTGGCAAAGCGTTGCAAATGCAAGGAGAATTAACAGGTAACTCCAGCGAGTTTGCTTGATCATTCGTGTCTCCTTTTCCTACATCTTTCTACATACTTCTATATCGACGCAAAATACCAATACTTGGACACCTGAGCAAGAGATTGGATCAAATGTGTACAGTAGTACGAGTGGAGGTAGGGAGTAGGGAGTGATGCAAAATACACCACATCAATCTAATCGAAAAAAATAGTACCACAGTGATCTTTAGAAAGAATAGGTAAGCAATTGAGATAACAGAATATATGCTCAGTTAAATGGGATTGTTTTGGAAAATATTAATAATTAGTTGCTCAAATCTACCGGTTGATTCGAATAATCTTCCCGATGATTTATTTCATTCCCGGCAATCCGGCTCGGATCCGGTTGGAAAAGTCTGGCGATTTATCCCACCATTTTGCCCGGTCGTTTACCAGACTCACCCGTTGTAACAATGGGAACGGGAGGGTCGTATCGATCCGGTGCATGTTATAAAGCATTTCATCACTCAGACCGTTCACGACAATGCGCCAATCGATCAGGATGTCAGGGTTGTACGGCGCGGTATGCGTACGAATGCCGGTAGTACAGTTGGTGGTGAGAGAGTTATACCACCGTGGATGCGTTTCCAGCGTATTCAGTTCTCTGAGATAGTCGAGTAAAACGTTTTGAATAAATTCCGGTGTCGCATTCAAGCGATAGAGGAAAACTTGCTCGCCCCGGTAGTTGGTGCGCAATCCGATGAGATCGCGTTCGTCGCCGACGACACAGAACAGCTCGTACTGCCGAAAGAATCCTTTGATTGGCGAGTAGCTCTCATTCTGCTCTTTCCGCGCTTCGATCGAAAAACAGAGATAAGTCGAATCGGAAAATCCGAAACTGAGCATCGTATGGGCGATATAAGGTGATCCCCAATGAACAATCGATAAATCGAGGCTTTTTACTTCCGATAACTCGAAGCTTTTGGGATAATAGTGAACCGTGTAATCGGTTTCGGTGCGGTAATCGCAATTCCGGATATTGTTGATTGTAATCCGATAACCCTGTTGTTCGCTGTGCGGGAGCTTTACTTCGCACGGTTTCCAATCACGATTGTTCGATGGCGGAATCTGCAGCCACCAAATCAGGATCAGGAGAAATACCGCACAGAAACCGAAGCGGGTCTTCGTCGTGCTGAATTTTCCGATCAATAATATCAGACTGCCGATCAAGAATAAACCGGCACACCAAGGTCTAAGCGCTTCCGGAAGATTCGAGTAGTGGATCGCGAGCGCTGCCCAGAACGCGAGCGCAAGCAATGAGGCAAGATAAATGGGATAACCGATTTTTTTTATCACGGAATGCATGGGTGGAATATAATGATTTTTCTGGGAGTCAGGCTATGAGATACCAAAGATTAACTTCACCAATCTCGCACTTCTCGTATCAGTGGGATTGAATCTAATTATTGACTTACCAATCAGATTACTATACCCACCACTATCGCATCGACCGCATTACTACCCACCATCTTCGCAGCAGTGCTTTCGCCAAAATGATTTTTCAAATACCAGAATAAGATCCCAAATTGCACGATGAACGATAGTATCAGCAGTCCGAGTGGGAGGAACCGGTCGGAAAAATCCAGCGTTATCATCATACCGATAATACCGGCAAGCGCAAATGGAATGAAATCGCCGAGCTGATTAGACAAAAAAAAATGGCGCTTGATGAGCGCCATTAATTCATTCAAGGTAGAAGAGTGTTATTGCTGGAATACCGGATAATCGGTATACCCGACTTCGGTGCCACCGTAATAGGTTGCGCGATCTGGTAATACTAGCGGTGCGCCGGTAGCTAACCGGTGCGGAAGATCGGGATTGGATATGTACAACGTCGCAAATGCAACCGCATCCGCATGCTTCGACACCACTGCTGCTTCTGCGGTTTCGGCAGTATAACCACTGCAGAGAATGAGCGCTCCGTTGAAGTGCTTCCGGTACACCGGTGCCAGCAAAGGAATATCTGCTGAGGCGGGTTGCGGGAATTCGTTGTTGTGGATGTAGGCAATACCCAAACTACTCAGTTTCTTTGCAATATAGGTAGCCAGCGCGATTGGGTCGCTATCTTTCAAACCACTGACATTGCTGGTCAATGACAATCGCACGCCAACCCTGCCCGGTCGATAGACCTTGGTGACCGCGGCAACCAACTCCAATAGGAACCGGACTCGGTTTTCAATCGATCCGCCATATTGGTCGGTTCGGTGATTGGCACCATCGCGCAAAAACTGATCGATGAGATATCCATTGGCACCATGCAGCTCGATGCCATCGAATCCTGCCGCTTTCGCACGTCGGGCGGCATTTTGAAAATCGGTGACAATACCGGCAATCTCGCTCGTTTCCAGTGCTCTGGGGATACCGTAGTCAACGGCACCATTCGCGGTATAGGCTTGACCTTCTGGGGCAATGGCTGAAGGACCGACGGGAAGACCGCCATTCGGTTGTAGTTCCGGAATCGAGACACGCCCGACATGCCAGAGTTGGGCAAAGATCAATCCATTCTTCGCATGCACCGCATCGGTTATCACTTTCCAACCGGCAACCTGTTCGTCGGTAATCATTCCCGGAGTGAAGGGATAACCGACACCCTGTTCGGATACTTGTGTGCCCTCGGAAACAATCAAGCCGGCAGTAGCGCGTTGCGAGTAATACACCGCCGCCAAAGGGTTGGGTATGTTTCTGGGCAGTGCCCGACTGCGAGTCATCGGAGCCATCACGATACGGTTTGACAGCTCTAATTCGCCGATCCTGACTGGTGTGAACAGCTTGGCGGGAGCAGAGGACTTCGGATTTCCAGCGTTCATTATTTTTTCCTAGTTATTCATTTGAATATACGACTAATTCTGTGCAAATGGTGGATTTTAATTGAAATATTTGTGGAGTAGAGAGGGGGAATCATGGATTACGGTTGATGAATCGTATATCTGTTCTGGTTCATAGGTTTTAGTTGTGCGAGCCTCAAAAAGATCTCGGTAATGATAAAATTCATTACTCCTACTCTTCAACAGGTGAATAATTAATTGCGATTAATCCAGTGCAAATTGATGAGATATGGAGAAGAAAAGTGAAGAAGATCGTTGCAATCGTAATAATGCTTGTCGGTTTGACAGCAATTGGGGAGGAGCAGGTGTCGACAATTTATTCATTTTCCATGAAAACGATTACTGGTGACTCGGTGGCGCTTTCGCACTACACCGGTAAGGTGCTGTTGATTGTGAATACTGCCAGTAAATGCGGCTTCACTCCGCAATATGAAGGTCTCGAACAGTTACAGCAGAAGTACGCCGCCAAAGGTTTTTCGGTCTTGGGTTTCCCTTGCAATCAGTTTGGCGGTCAAGAGCCGGGATCGAATGCCGAGATCCAATCTTTCTGCACCTTGAACTACAATGTGACATTCCCGATGTTTGCAAAAATCGAAGTCAATGGGTCGGGTGCTGATCCATTGTATCAGTTTTTAACCAAATCGGCACCGGGAATTCTGGGAATCGAATCGATTAAATGGAATTTCACCAAATTTCTGATCGGAAAAGATGGTAAAGTTATTAAACGGTATGCTCCCACTACATCTCCTGCCGGTATTGCTTCCGATATCGAATCTGCACTGAAACAATAACACTACTCAATATTCTCACATCCGATTATAAAATTTTACCGAAAAAGGGCGACTGATCGCCCTTTTTCATCATTTACCAATCACCAATCATCATCTTTTCAAGCACCGGCTCTAGGCACCATTAATCGCTCGCCTTGAGGAATTTTCATTTCCTAACCTTCTCGCTATCCAAAATCAGATACTCTGATCTTTTATATACGGAAATACAGAATGATACCATACGTAACTGCAAGGGTTATCGGTGATTTTGAACGTTAAACCAATAGTGCTAAGTGGGGTGCGATGTTTCTACTAAGTAAATCTTCCGGATGGGATCCCGGTATCCTAGCGATATTTTTTTCCAAAGATCAGGAATATGTCGCAAAACACGATCTGATTGGCTAAATTGTCTTGTTAATGTAATCAATCAAACCTTAATACTATTCTCTTCCATCTGAGTATCGATCCAGTAAGAAAATAGAGGAAATTAAAAGGATCAATATTAGAACAAATGGTTCGACAAATCCAAAGATTGATGATCGGTCTTCGGAGATTGAAAAAAGGTAAGTACTTTGTAGGCTAGCAAAGACATTAAAAAAAAGCGATCTCTTAGGATTTCTGATAAACATTTTCGACCAAAATCTTATCACTATATAGATGTTCTCGCTTGAATCGATACTGACATCGACAGTTTTGAAATGTAATCTACTCAGCAATTGATTTGTGAAACGCAGTCGCTCGAGATGTAACACTGATACGATCTCATTGAATAATTCCGAGTAACGATTCAGATCACATGCAGGGAGTACATCATGAAAGTACGATTTATCGATCTTGCAGTAATTTTGGTTTTCCTCTTCACGTCAAGCTGTAAACAAACACCACATAATGTTGGACCGAAGTATGGAAACTCACCATCCTTCCAAAATACACCCGTATATCATCTGGCAGTGCATCCACTCTACAATCCCGCAAAGCTGATGCAAGCTTATCAACCGTTGGTTGATTATCTGAATTCACATTTGAAAGGAGTTCGACTGGCGCTGGAAGCATCAAGAGACTATGCCAGTTTCGAAGAGAAATATCGCTATCGAAAACCGGAATTCCTGCTTCCAAATCCATGGCAAACACTTCAGGCAATGAAGGATGGATACAATGTTATCGCTATGGCAGGAGAACCGAAAGATTTTAAAGGTATTTTCATCGTCCGAAAAGATAGTGGCATCAAAAATCCACTCGATTTGAAGGGCAAGGTAATTAGCTATCCTTCTTCCACAGCACTGGCAGCCTGCATTATGCCACAATACTTTCTCCATCAACATGGTATCAATATCAATTCCGATATCGAGAATCGCTATGTCGGATCGCAAGAATCATCGATAATGAATGTCTATCTAAATAAAACCGTTGCCGGAGCTACCTGGCCGCCTCCTTGGCGAGCATTTCAGAAGGACCACCCGGAAGAAGCCGCGGAACTGAAGGTAATATGGGAAACTGCATCGCTGATTAATAATTCGGTGATGATTCGGAACGATATCGCTCTCGATGTTCGAGATCAAATCCGAAATGACCTGACAAGACTTGGCGAGACAGATCAAGGAAAATTCATTCTTGCAAATATGGAGACCGCTCGATTTATTCCTGCTACGAACAAAGATTACGATGTCGTACGCGATTTTACCGAGCGATTCGAGAAAGAAATTCGGAAGTTGGAGGTTAAATGACACTTCATGATATCCGGAATTTCCTATTCAATACGCTCCGCGGTCGTCTGATCCTCAGCGTAGCAGCCGTACATGCAGTTATGATGACGCTCTTTATAATTGATTTAACGATACGTCAGCATACAATGTTGCTTGATCGACAGGAAGAGACGGCGATTGCGCTCTCGCAATCGCTTTCTACCGCAGCCGCCGATTGGCTCGCGGCAGACGATATTTCCGGTCTTCAAGAACTGGTGGAATCCCAACGTCGGTATCCCGAATTGCTTTATGCAATTCTTGTGGATGAAGAAGGTCATATTCTGGCACACACTGCACAAAGTAAACAGGGTCAATATTTATTAGATCTCCCACATGACGTTCGTCAAACAATCATTAATAAGACCCCTGACCTAGTGGATGTTGCAACACCGTCATTTCTTAATGGCAAGCTAGTGGGTTGGGCACGTGTCGGTCTGGGTCAAAATACTGCCAGTAAAAGATTAACTGAAATCATACTCTACGGTGCGTTCTATGCACTTGCGGCAATTGCAATTGGTGTGTTGATCGCTTGGCAAATGGGACGACGCATTACCCGAAGACTTTACGTAGTTCAAAACACGATCGGCGAAATACGCACCGGAAATAGAACTGCACGTTCTAAAGTCTCTGGAAAAGATGAAGCAGCCACGATTGCAAGTGAGTTCAATATTATGTTGGATACGCTTGCTGAGCTTGAGGTGGAATTACGAACTAGTGCGGAAAAATACCGGTCACTAATTCAGAAGGTTCAAGCAGCGATTGTACTTCACGACAATCAGGGTCGCATCCTGACAAGTAATCCTCTAGCACAACGACTACTCGGACTTACAGAGGAACAGTTACAGGGCAAGGAGTTAATCGATCCCGATTGGCACTTTCTGCGAGAAGACGGTTCGATCATGCCGATCGCGGAATACCCTATTGGTCGAGTACTTAAATCTAATCAACCGCTAAGGGATTATTTAGCCGGAATCAGTTGTCCTGATCGGGATGAAATCACTTGGGTGTTGGTGAATGCTGAGCCTGAATTCGACGAAACGGGCGAAATCGAGCAGATACTTGTATCCTTTGTCGATATCACCGAACGTAAACTCGCTGAATCAAATATTGAAAATTTAAACCGAAACCTGCGTATGCTAAGCGATGTTAATCAAGCACTGATTCGTATTAAGGACGAAGGTTCACTACTGGACGAGGTTTGTCGAATTATCGTTGAAATAGGTGGTTACCGCATAGCCTGGGTGGGGTTTGCCGAGCATGATGAAGATCAAACCTTACAACCGGTAGCACATGCTGGTTTCGATTCCGGGTATATTGAATCTGCCAAAATTAGTTGGGGAGAGAACGAACGTGGGCGAGGTCCTGGAGGTTCTGCAATTCGATCTGGGAAACCGTGTATTGTCCGAGACATCTTGACTGATTCTAATTTTGTCCCATGGCGAGAATCAGCAATTCAACGCGGTTTTAATTCTCTAATTGCATTACCACTCATTTGCGAGAGTGAAACAATCGGTGCGCTAGGTATCTACTCTGCCAATAAAAATTCCTTTGATAAAAATGAGGTTGATATTTTAGTCGAGTTGGCAGGTGACCTTGGATTTGGCATCTCGACTTTACGAACTAAAGCAAAAAAAGAACAAGCTGAAGAAGCTTTACACCTATTGAATCGCGAGTTGCGTGCAATCAGCAATTGCAACCAGATCTTGGTTCGCGCGAAAGACGAAGCAACATTACTTAGCGAAATATGCCATATTGTGTGCGACGAAGCTGGTTACCGCATGGCTTGGGTCGGATATCCTGTTAATGACGAAGCAAAGTCAATACAAGTAGTCAGTTGTGCTGGAGCTGAGGATGGCTTTCTTAAGCGAGCAAAATTGTCTTGGGCAGCAACTGAACGAGGAAATGGACCAAGTGGAATGGCGATCCGTAGTGGAACAACCGCGACCATTCAAGATTTCGACTCCGATCCGATCGCTGGTCCTTGGCGAGACAATGCGCTGAAACAGAATTACCGCTCGAGTATTGCACTACCGCTCAAAGACGAACGCAATCTTACTTTTGGAATATTCAATATCTATTCTTCAAAACCCAATACATTTACTCCTGATGAAATTCGATTGCTTGAGGAACTTGCTGGCGATCTGGCATTTGGAATCACTTCTCTGCGAATGAGAGCACAAAACGATCTATCTCAAGAAACACTTCAGCATAAACAAATTATGCTGGAGCGAACTGAGAGTATTGCACATATTGGGAGTTGGGAATGGGAAGTGGCAACCGACTCAGTGACTTGGTCGGAAGAATTGTATCGGATATTTGATCGTAACCCAGCGGGAAAAGCCCCATCCTTTGCAGAACATCCCGAACTCTACCATCCTGAAGACATGGTTCAGTTGAAAGTAGCCGTAGCGAAGGCATTGTCGGATGGAACACCTTACGAGTTGGAACTACGCGCTTTCCGAACTGACGGTGAAATGAGAATATGTTTGGCTCGAGGACATGCTGAATTCGATTCCGTCGGAAATGTTCGGCGGCTTTTTGGTTCGTTGCAAGATATCACCGATCATAAACAAATTGAAGAAGAGTTACGCAAAAGCGAAGAAAAATATCGAACAATATTCACGAATTCAGCCCTCGGAATTTTCCGGTCGACAATCGAAGGAAAGTTTCTTGAAGTCAATCCGGCATTTGCCGACATGCTCGGTTACGATTCACCCGAAACGGTAATTCATGAAATTCACGATATCGGCAAACAAGTATATGCGAATGAAACTGACCGCAGTCTAATAATCGACCGATTATTTCACTCGGACGAATCGATTCAGATCCAAAACAAATACCGCAGAAAAAATGGAAGTCAATTCGACGCCAATCTTTACTTAAAAAAAGTATGCGATACCGAAGGTCGGATTCTTTTCCTTGACGGAATTGTCGAGGACATATCCGAGCGTAAACGGATCGAAAACGCGCTGCTTCGGAGTGAAAGACTCTACAGCACAATCCTCAAAACTGCAATGGATGGTTTCTGGATGACGGATTTGTCCGGTCGTTTATTGAAAGTCAACGATGCCTATTGCCGAATGATCTGCTTTAATGAGTCTACACTCCTCAAGATGAGCATTTCCGACCTCGAAGATGTCGAATCAAAAAGTGATGTTGCCACTCATATTCGCAAGGTTATCGAACAAGGTGAAGATCGCTTTGAAACTAGACATCGTCGCAGGGATGGCAGTGTTTTCGATGTTGAAGTTAGTGTAAAATATCACGACATCGAAAGTGGACAACTGGTCATGTTCCTTCGCGATATCACGGAACACAAGCATGCCGAAGAAGCGATTCGCGAGAGTGAACGACGGTATCGCGATATATTCGACAATGTTCTCGACAGTTTATACTTGATTGATGTAACCGATGACGGACGATTCCGCACCGTTGAAGTTAATCCCGCTCTCGAGCGATCTACCGGGATTCCCCGATCTTTTTCCGTTGGGAAGACTCAGGAGGAAACTGTTCCACCTGAAGTTGCTGCCATCGTTAATGCCAAATACCGTCGGTGTGTGGAAACAGAACTTCCGATAGAAGAAGAAGTTGAATTGGATCTTCCTAGCGGACGACATTGTTTTCAATCGGTCATAATACCGGCAAAGGACGAAACCGGACGTGTTTCTAGACTTATCGGCATCTCGCGCGATATCACCGAACACAAACGTGCCGAGGAAGAGCTTCGAATTTCCCATCATCAAATGCGTACATTGGCTGCAAGATTGCAAGTGGCGCGCGAAGAGGAACGCACGCATATCGCTCGTGAAATTCATGACGTATTATCTCAAATCTTGACACGATTAAAAATCGATTTAGTATGGTTGAATGGAAGAATGAGCGATACATCGAAGAATTTTTCAATGGAAGCATTAGCCAATCGCGTCATCGAAATGAGTCAAATGACTGACGAAGCAATTCGTTCGGTACAAGAGATCGCTACCGAACTTAGACCTGCAGTTCTCGACAGTCTTGGATTAAGTGCAGCGGTGGAATGGTTGGCTCACGATTTTCAAACCCGTTGCGGGATTGCATGTCGCACCGATATCGTAGAAGAGGGACAGTCTCCGGATCGAAATTCATCAACCACCATCTTCCGCATTCTTCAGGAAAGCTTGACAAACATATTGCGACACTCTCACGCGACTCAGGTCGATATTAGACTGGTCCACACTTGCGATCATGTCGAGCTTACTGTTCGAGACAATGGAAGAGGAATATCAACAGAAATACTGAATAGTCCGATGTCGATCGGATTGGTGGGAATGCGGGAACGTGCCTTATTGTTGAATGGTAATTTTGATATTTCGAGTCAGCAACAAATCGGAACCACGATCAACGTGTCCGTTCCACTCAATAGCAAGATCGATGCACAGGAGTAATAACGATGAAGATTTTAATCGCAGACGATCACCAATTATTACGGAGAGGTCTAATTCAGATTCTAGTCGATAAATATCCTGATGCTCAATTCGGCGAAGCGGGAAATTCTGCTGAAACGTTGGAATGCTTGTCGCAACAAAGTTGGGACATTTTAGTTTTGGATATTTTTATGCCTGGAAGAAGCGGACTCGATGTTTTGCTGGATATTCGGCGCTTGTATCCGAAACTACCCGTACTGGTTTTAAGTAGTGCTCCGGAGGAACAATTGGCGATCCGGGTGTTGAAATTGGGAGCGAACGGTTTTTTAAATAAGCAAACAGCACCGGAAGAATTGTACAAAGCTGTCAAGAAAATACTGTATGGCGAGCGATACGTCAGTGCTGCAACCGCTGAGCGTCTTGCAGCGGAAATTAGTTACGCGACTCAGCATTCGCATACCGAATTAACCGATCGCGAGTATGCTGTATTACAGCTTCTCTCGTCCGGAAAGTCAATTAAGGAGATTGCCGATGAATTGTTTATCAGTCCAAAAACCGTGAGTACGTACCACACCAGAATTTGGGAAAAGTTTCATGTCGACAACGACGTAAAGATGGTGCGTTATGCGCTGGATCACGGATTAATCGGCAATTCAACAGGAAACAATTAATTCAAACTCCCTGACGTTGACTAAAATATTCTGTTCAATTGCATGGTATTTTCGTTCAACTCGAATTACAATATTATATTTGATCGTCATCCGAGTACCTTTCGATTTATTTCGAAACACTGCAACAATTTGATACTTCATTAAATTCTACAATCTAGATTTCAGTTTTGTTATATCTCCAACAACGATTTGACAATCCATCTCTTATACAAATCCGCTTACTACAAACGTCGATGAAAGCCGATATAATGTAGGCTTACACCTACAAAATATTCAGCAATCACCCAATTGCGAGAACCTTTCAATATTGTTTTCTTCTATCATGGTACCCAACGAGCACGTTCATCGTCCGTTTATTTTACTTCGAGTCCTGGTTGCGGATGGCGGAGTAGCAGTAAATGAGAGCATCACGGCACTTCTGTCGGACATCGATGGATTGAGTGTTTTCGGTTGTGTGCAGGAAGCGACAAAAGTGATGGACTTAATTCAGACAGTGCATCCCGATGTTGTTATTCTCGATCTGGACTTGATCGAATTGCATGCTTCATCGCTGTTGCTGCAGATCAAAAGTGTTCGAAATTCACCGATCGTGATCGTACTGTCAGATTTTGATTTTGATGCTTCGCAATTGCCATCGTTTATCGGTAATGTGAATCATTGGTTGGTGAAAACCGACTGTTTTCGTTTGAAAGAAATTGTCACAAACATCCGATTAGAACGTGAAACTAGAAAAGATCCACCCTTGGAATAATGATTAGATAGCTTTTCAGCAGAGATCGTCGAAGAATATTCAGTCAAAATTAAATTCGTAAGGAGATGTCATGCTAGGCATTGTGAAAATTGGAACGAAACTGATAGCCGGTTTTGTCGCCATCGTTGTCATTACGATTGTTGTAGGTTTTTACGCAGGGTCGGTTCAAAATTCGACGATGTCGGCACTTGATAAAGTCGGATCCGAACTAACTCCAAGTTCAATGTCGGCGCTTAAAATGCAATCGGCACTGTACGATCTGAACACAAAAGAACGAGCGTTGATGCTTAGGCGAATGGTTGGCGAGGAGCGATTCTCGCAGTATGGTAAAATGGAAACCTGCTGGAAGAAATTCGAAGATTCGAAAACCAATTACGAAAAATATTCACATTCTCCCGAAGAGAAGCAGGAGTGGGAACAGATGTTACCGGTAGTGAAAGTATGGCGATTACTTGATGACAAGTTTATCGCGATTAATCACAATCGCGACGAGTTAATCAACAGCGATCCTAAAAAGAATGCGTCTCGGATTGAAGAAGTCGATAAACAGATTTGGAAGATGGGCGAAGATATTCGACCACTGCGCAACAGTGTAACAGCGCATTTGGATGCAATTTGTTCGTTGAACGAGAAACAGATCGATGAATTCTGTGCCAATGCCGATGTTATTGCAGAGCGTGGGTCTCGAAACACGTGGATGTTGATTATTTTCGATGCCATTCTCGCGCTGGTCTTAGGGTCAATTCTAACGATAAGCATCACTCGACCTCTCAAAAAGGGTTTGGAAATGATGCAAGAAATGGAGAAAGGTCATCTTCAAGCACGATTGAATATGACACAAGGTGATGAGATCGGGATTTTAGCACGAGCCATGGATTCGTTTACCGATCGACTCGTCAATCTAGTCGATGGATTGAAGAAAATCAGTCATGGTGACTTGAAAGTAAATATTCCACCTGCCGATCAACAAGATGAAATCGCTCCGGCTCTGAATGAAACCGTCATTAATTTACAGGGATTGGTAGCAGAAGCCGAGTTACTCACCTTAGCTGCTGTCGAAGGTCGATTAAGTACACGTGGCGATACGCAACGATTCCAAGGTGGTTACAAAGCAATCGTTCAAGGTGTCAACGATACATTAGATGCCGTAATCGGTCCATTGAATATCGCCGCCGATTATGTCGACAGAATTTCGAAAGGCAATATTCCAATGAAAATCAGTGACAATTACAACGGTGACTTCAATGTTATAAAGAATAACCTGAACCAAGCGATTATCGCGGTAAATCTGATGGTTGAAGATGCCAATATGTTGGCTCAAGCAGCCGTAGCCGGTCGATTGGCAACGCGTGCCGACGCTTCGAAGCATCAAGGCGACTTCCGCAAGATCGTTCAGGGCGTGAACGATACACTGGATGCTGTGATCAATCCGTTGAATGTCGCAGCCGATTACGTCGACAAGATTTCTCACGGCAGTATTCCACCGAAGATCACCGATACTTACTATGGTGATTTCAATACAATTAAGAACAATCTGAATCAATGCATCGACACCTTGAACAATTTATTGCTGGCGCAGGCTGAAATGTCACAACAACACGATAAGGGAGCACTCGATTTCGAAATGCCGGTATCGAAATTCGAAGGCTCCTATGCCGAAATGGCATTGCGCATCAATAAACTTGTTCAATCCCATATTTCTGTTAAGATGCGTGTTGTGGAAGTTGTAGGTAAATATGCGCAAGGTGATTTTTCGATCGATATGGATCGGTTACCGGGACAAAAAGCAAGAATTACCGAAGCTATCGATCACGTAAAAGCCAATATGCTTTCGCTAAACGATGAAATCATCACTTTGGTCGCGAAAGCACAAGCTGGAGAGTTGGCAGCTCGTGGCGATGCAATGAAATTCTCTTACAGCTTCAAGGATATGGTGCAGGGCATCAATGCGGTCTTGGATGCAATCACCAACCCGATCAATGAAGCCACGAGAGTATTGGAACGAATCGCCGAAAAGGATCTGGCAGCTCGTATGAATGGTGAATACCGGGGTGACTACGCGCGTATCAAGGAAGCCCTTAACACCGCAGTTGGAAATCTTGATGATGGATTACAACAGGTTCAAGTAGCAGTGGAACAGGTAATGACCGGTGCCGAGCAAGTTAGCAGGGGTAGTCAAATGATGGCACAAGGTGCATCGGAACAGGCATCGTCGTTGGAAGAAATCTCGGCAACGCTTGAGGAAATGTCGGCAATGACCAAGCAAAATGCCAGCAGCTCGCAAGATGCCAAGTCGTTATTGGATAACACTCTTCACAATGCGCAAGTAGGCAATCAAGCAGTCGACCAGATGACGAAGGAAATCGGAAAGATCAAACAGTCAGCCGATCAAACAGCCAAGATTATTAAAACCATCGACGAAATCGCGTTCCAAACAAATCTGCTGGCTCTCAATGCCGCAGTGGAAGCTGCACGTGCCGGAGAAGCCGGGAAGGGATTTGCAGTTGTTGCGGAAGAAGTTCGCAATCTTGCTCAACGAAGTGCTGCTGCAGCAAAGAATACTTCGGAGTTAATCGAAGAATCCCGCAAGAATGCCGAAGGAGGAGTGCAGATTACCAGCACTGTTGCAAAGCATTTTGTCGAAATTCTGAAAGATATCACCCATGTAAACGGAATCGCCGAAAGTATTGCTGTGGCTTCGAAGGAGCAATCGCAAGGGATTAATCAAGTCGCAACGGCTGTTTCACAGTTGAATGCCGTGACACAGGAAAATGCCGCGAATAGCGAAGAATCGGCTAGTGCTGCCGAAACGATGTCAAGTCAAGCCGACGAAGAAAGAAGTCTTATTGAATCCTTTCATCTTTCCAGACAAGGTCGATTTGATCACAATGGACACAACGGACACAATGGAACGATCAATATGGCACGGAAACAATCGCTGTCGGTTCAACCATCGTCGCGAGATCGTCGCAATTTATTAGGGCAAACTCCAAATCGAAATACTTCGCGTCTGGTTCGTCCAAATGAGATCGTTCAACTCGAAGAAGCCGATTTACGAGATTTTTAATAAATACCAATACAACAAGTAGAAGCTTGTTTGTAATATCGAGGAGTATGTCATGATCAATCCACCGCCAATTGGCAAATTTCTCACATTTCAAATTGCCGCTGAATTATTCGGCATTGAAATCTTGAAAGTGCGGGAAATAATCAAACTAATGACTATTACTAAGGTGCCTCAAACACCACAGTACATATTGGGTATTGTGAATCTACGCGGCAAAGTGATTCCTGTTGTGGATTTGCGAGCGAAATTTGGATTACCGGTTGTAAACGCAACGGAAGAAACCTGTATCGTAGTTGTCGATTTCAAGGAAATTCAAATTGGGATGATGGTTGATAGCGTTACCGAAGTATTGAATATCGATCCCAACAATATCGAACCGCCGCTCAATTGGGGAAATGGATTCGACAGTTCATTTCTTACTGGAATCGGAAAAATGAAGGAGCACGTTATTCTCCTACTGGACATCGATCGTGTTTTATCAAACAAGGAAGATATCGACATCATTACCAGTACCAGCAGTATTGCTGTATGATGAATCAGTCGCAATACAGGAACCGGGTGGGGAGATCGTTTTTTGGGGGACACTCCCCATTCGGTTCAAACGATTAAATGGAATATCCAGTAAGAGGTGCGATCTCGAAGTCAACGACACTTATTGATCTTAACTGTATTATGTCGAATGTAGTGAGTTATGGGGGAAAAAATGCTATCCCAGGATGTACAGATCAGTGAATTGTGTTTCTACGAGAGCATGGATCGAATCAATCGAGCGATACAGGGTGTGAACGATCTTGAACAGATGATGCACAATGTGCTCGATGAAGTATTGTCGATTTTCAGCTGCGACCGCGCCTGGCTGGTTTATCCGTGTGACCCTGATACCGTGACTTGGAGTGTACCGATGGAACGCACCCGTCCGGAATATCCTGGGGCATTTGCAATCGGTATCGAGATTCCGACCGATCTGGAAACGGTACAAGTATTCCGATCGCTGCTGTCTTCAAGTACACCGGTGAAATTCAGTCAGAAGTTAGAGAGTCAAATTCCTGCTTCGATCGCCGATGGATTTGCAGTTCAATCGCAAATAGCTTCGACGCTTTATCCAAAGGTTGGAAAACCATGGGTTTTTGGAATTCATCAGTGCGCTTACGCGCGGATTTGGTCACCGGAGGAAGAAAGATTATTCGATGAGATTGGTCATCGTCTATGCGATTCGTTAACCAGTTTGCTGATATTCCAGAATCTATGTAAAAGCGAAGTTGAAAACCGCGCGATCATTAATGCTGTTCCGGATCTTTTGTTTCGCATCGCGAAAGACGGCGTTATCACCGATTACCGAAAACCTGAAAATATGGAACTATATGTTCCTCCAAACAAATTTTTATATAAAACCTACTACGACATATTGCCACCGGAAGTATCAAGATTAGCGTCGGAAGCTATCGATAGAGCGCATAATGTAAACGAAGTCGTGACTTTTGAGTACGATCTGATTATGAAAGGTCAACGATGTTATTACGAGGCACGCATCATCGCATTGTCGACCGAGGAAGTGCTGGCGGTAGTTCGAGACATCACCGATCGCAGACGTTCCGAGATCGAACTCCAGAAACGCTTCGATGAATTGCAACGGTGGTCCGATGTTACGCTGAATCGAGAAGAGCGTATTCTAGATTTAAAACAGGAAGTAAATGAATTGTTACTTCGAATAAAAGAACCCCCTAAATATCAGAGTCAATAATGAATCGGCTACAGAAACTCATTGATTCATTCAACGAAGCTTTAATCGACACGAATCGAAACCAAGCTATCCGGGTCGTTCGTGAAGCTTTGGAAGAAGGAATCTTGCCTGAGGTGATCGTTTTCGAAGCAATCATACCCGCATTAGAGTTAAAAGTAACAATTGCTAATAAGACTATCGATATGAGCCTTGCACAGTACTTCATGATTTCACAAATCGTATCTGAAATTTCGAATGAATTGATACCATTATTTCAAAAACCGTTTGAAACCATAGGTCGAATTGTAATCGGTAATGCGCAAGGCGACCTTCATACACTTGGTAAGAAAATTGTAATGGGTTGCCTTCGGGCACAAATGATCGAGTGCTTCGATTTGGGTGTCAACGTGCCGGCTGAGCGTTTCGTTTCAGAAGCGTTAACTCACGATGCTCAAGTTATCGGTATTTCGGCAATGATGGTACACACTGCTCGCGGTGAAAATGGTTGTTTGAAGGTTCGACAAATTCTCAAAGAAATGGATCTCGAACATCGAATAAAAATTATCGTGGGAGGAGCGGCTTTCCGCTTCGATCCAAATCTCTTTCTACAGGTAAAAGCCGATGCGTGGGCTGCGGACGGAATAAGTGCCGGAAAGGTAATCACCAAACTCATTCATGAGGTGCAGTCATGACAACCGGAATGGAACGTCTCACAGCCGCAATCGATGGTTCAATTATCGATCGAATTCCAGTATTCTGCAATTTGCTGGATCAAGGTGCGAAAGAGTTGGGAATAGCGCTGAAGGAATATTACAATGATGGCGAATTAGTTGCTACGGCTCAACTTGCAATGCGCGAGAAATATGGTTACGACAATGTCTGGAGTCTTTTTTACGTTGGTAAAGAAGCGGAATTGCTGGGCTGCCGAAAAATACTTTTTTCTAACGATGGACCACCGAATGTCGAAGAATGGGTAATCAACTCATATGACGATATCCTTCATCTTCAGATACCGGACGATTTAACATCTCATCCCGCATTCGCGGAAGGTCTGAAATGCCTCCATATTCTTAAAAAAGAGGTCGGCGGCAAGTATCCGATCTGTGCCTACATCACTTCCTCGATGTCGTTACCGGCAATATTAATGGGCATGGACAAATGGATGGAATTGCTCTTTTGGGGACCGGTAACCGTACGTGATGAGCTGTTAAACAAGTGTCATGATTTTTTTGTGAAAGAGATTGTTGCCTATCGCAACGCTGGAGCCGATGTACTGGTTTATTCCAACCCGTTCGGTTCGACTGATACCGTTCCATTTCGGTTTTTCCAGGAGGTTTCGCTGCCATGGATTGAGAAAGATGTTCAAGGTGCTGGCGTACCGGGATTAGTGTATTATGCCGGAACATCACAACTCAACCCGATAATTGCTCAGGTCATCGATCGAACGGGCATCAAAGCATATTATTTAGGACCTTTCGACGATATTATTGAAAGTAAGACGATCCTTGCAGGGCGAGCGCTTACTTGTGGTATCATCAATGACATCCGACTCATTGACTGGTCTCGGGAAATTATCCGAAGCGAAGTAAAAAGGATCATTGAGGCTGGTTTGCCCGGAGGCAAATTTCTCTTCGGAACGGGAGTCATGCCATACTGTATTCCCGAGAAGAATATTCGAACAATGCTTGAAGCTGCGTTCGAATTTGGTAGTGTCGAGAAAGTTGTGAAGAAATGATCAACGATAAGTATAATTCACAGTCAAAGCTTGTAAATCTAGAAGATCGGCTCAACAAGCTTGCTGCAGAAAAATCGAATCTTCAGTTGATCATTCAACTGATGAATCGGATCAGCTCCGTACCGGGATTAGAGAATACCGTTGAGAACATCTTGCATGCGATCGGCGATGTGATCGGTGGAGTAAATCTAGTACTCATCTACCACATCGATCAGATTTTAAATTATGTCGACATCGCAGGGATCAAAAAACAAATCGAGACTCTGGATGATGATCGTGTTAAACAAGTATTCGATACTCACGAACCGCTTGAGTTTGAACATACTTTCAGTGATACCCGTATGCTCACACCAGAATTTTCCAAAGCATATACCTGGATAGTACCGCTGATAGTCGGAACCGATTTAATCGGTGTGCTCAAAATCGAGAGTCTGCACTTATCGATGCAAGAGTTAGCTCAACAATTACCGACATTTTTCAACTATGTCGCACTTGTCTTGAAACATGAGATCCATGGGCATACCCAGTTGAAAAAAGCGTATGACGATCTCGAAAAGGAAATGGAAATCCGGAAGGCGCTAGATGAAAAATTAAAATTGTCCAATACCGCACTGGAAAAAACAGTTGCTGATCGAACTGAACATCTAAAACTCGCCAACGCAGAGTTGCGAAGAAACGAGGAACAAATTCAATCGCTATTGGACAAATCCGAGCAATCCAGACGGGCGTTACTGTCTCTTTTGGAAGACCAGAAATTGATTGAAGATGAATTACTCAGAGTAAATCGTACGCTACATATGCTAAGTGCCTCCAATCAAGCTTTAATTCACTTTAGCGATGAACAATCGCTATTGACGGAAGTATGCCGGATTGTTGTTGAAGTCGGGGATTACCTATATGCGCGAGTCGATTACATTGAGCACGATGACATCGATACGATGCATATAGTCGCGCAGAGCGAATTCAATAATGAAAATTCGATTTCTAATCGAGTGAATTTTGCCGATCTCGATCCCAATCAGGGTCCAGTGCAAATTTCCATTGCGTCGGGAAACCCATTTGTCGAGCATAATTTCGAATCGCAATTGTTTACCGAGCCGTGGCAAAAGACATTGAGTAAACAAGGTTGTAAATCGATGGTAGTAATGCCACTGATTGGTGAAAATGAGACGATTGGTACTCTGAGCGTTTATTCATCAGTACCCAATGCATTCAATTTAAAAGAAGTAAACACTTTGAAAGAGCTAGCCGGTGATTTGACTTTTGGAATAACTGCATTGCGAGTAAGGGCGAAGAAAGATCTTGCGGAACAAGCAATCCGCGAAAGTGAAGACCGTTACCGACTGATTGCTGATAACACTGCCGATACGATATCGGTATTTGACATGAATCTGAAGCCGGTTTTTGTCAGTCCGTCGATTCAGAAATTACGTGGTATTACTGTTCAAGAAGCATTATCGGAATCGTTGGATCGGATTTTGACTCCTGCTTCGCTACAAAAGGTGCAATCAGTCTATTCCGATCAAATGGTATTGGAACAATCCGGAAATGTCGATCCATCGAGAACAGTATTACTTGAACTTGAGGAGTATTGTAAGGATGGATCGACGAAATGGGTTGAACTCGCGGCATCGTTCGTGCGGGATAGTCAACTCCATCCGTCAGGAATAATTACAATAACCCGTGATATCACTAGACGCAAACAAGCCGAACAAAAACTAATTGAAAGTGAACATAAGTATCGATCGCTTGCGGAAAGTTCGCCTGATATCATAGTCCGGTACAATACGCTGTGTCAAGAGGTTTATAACAATCGTAACTTGAGTTCAATTCTATCATTTGAAGGGTTTTTACCACCAGAAAATCTCTCGGAACAACATCCTTTGTCCGACGATCTTGATCAGTACTTTATAAAACTCAAAAAAGTGATTGACAGTGGTCTTTCTGACGAATTGGAACTCAATACTAGAAATTCTTCATGTGAGAGCCAAACATTTAACATTCGATTCGTTCCGGAGTACAACAACGATGATATAATAATCGGTGCAATGGCGATCGGTCGCGATATCACTGAGCGAAAACACGCTGAAGAAGCACTTCGCGAAAGTGAAGAAAAGTATCGAACAATATTCAATAACTCTCCACTGGGGATTTTTCGCTCCACAATCGAAGGTCGATTTCTCGAAGTGAATACGTCGTTGGCTCAGATGTTAGGTTTTGTTTCGCCCGACACGGTAATCCACGAAATCCAGGATATCGGCAAGCAAGTGTATGTCCATACCGAAGATCGTCGCCAAGTAATCGCGCAGCTTCTGAATTCGACGAATAATATCCAATTTCAAACCCAATTCAGAAAAAATGATGGAACTGAATTTACTGTCAATTTGTATGTAAAACTGGTATTCGATGCTGTGGGGCACCCGGCGTTTCTGGAAGGAATCGTCGAAAACATTACTGAGCGAATTCATGCCGAGGAATCACTGCGAAAACTATCCCATGCAGTCGAACAAAGTCCGGCTTCCATTGTGATTACGGATACTATCGGAAATATCGAGTATGTCAATCCAAAATTTACCGAGATAACCGAATATTTACAGTCGGAAGTCATCGGAAAAAACGTTCGACTGTTAAAATCGGGTGAACAATCGCCGGAAACCTACAAACGGTTGTGGGATACGATTACTTCTGGAATGGAGTGGCGCGGAGAATTCCATAACAAGAAAAAAAATGGCGAACTCTATTGGGAGTTTGCTTCGATATCACCGATTTTTGACGGATCGGGTACGATCACTCATTTTGTTGCTGTAAAAGAAGATATCACTGAACATAAACGTCTGGAAGAACAGCTTCGACAAGCACAAAAGATGGAAGCGATCGGTCAATTGGCTGGTGGAATTGCGCATGATTTTAATAATATGCTTGGGGTAATTTTAGGACACTCGGAGATTGCTCTGAGCCAAATTGATCAGCCTAATCGTGTTATTGCCAATTTAGATGAAATTCAGAAAGCAGCCGAACGTTCGGCAAATCTAACGCATCAACTGCTGGCGTTCGCACGTAAGCAAACGGTCAATCCCAAAGTTCTCAATTTGGATGAGACTGTGGAAGGGATGCTGAAGATGCTGCGACGATTAATCGGTGAAGATATCGATCTTACTTGGTTACCGGGAGCAGCGGAATGGCAGGTAAATATCGATCCTTCGCAGATCGATCAAATATTGGCGAATCTTTGTGTCAATGCTCGAGATGCAATCAATGATATCGGAAAAATATCGATCGAAACACATACAATTCTCGTCGATCATTTTTATTGTTCCGAGCATCCGGAGGCAGTCAGTGGAGAATTTGTCCTGCTGACCGTCAGCGATAATGGCTGTGGGATGAACAAAGAAGTATTAAAAAAACTATTTGAACCGTTTTATACAACTAAAGATATTGGCAAAGGTACTGGTCTTGGTCTAGCAACAGTGTATGGTATTGTCAAGCAGAACAATGGATTTATCAATGTATATAGTGAACCAGGATTGGGAACAACTTTTAAAATTTATTTACCGAGATATGTAAGCAAATCGTCGAAGATAGAAAACGATTCACTTGTTCCTCCGCCTAACGGTAACGAAACGATCCTGCTCGTGGAAGATGAGCCAACGATCTTGAACCTGACAAAGCTAATGCTTGAGCAACTTGGCTATCGGGTGTTAATTGCATCGAAACCGCTTGATGCGATTCAACTTTCCGAGGAATTCGAAGAAGATATCCATTTGCTTATTACCGATGTAGTCATGCCGAATTTAAATGGCAGAGATCTTGCAAAGAAATTAATCGCACATCGCGACAATCTGAAGTATTTATTCATGTCTGGATACACAGCAGATGTGATAGCTTATCATGGAGTTCTCGATAAAGGGGTAAATTTTATCCAGAAGCCTTTTTCAATCCAAACATTAGCAATAAAGGTTCGAGATACGCTAGACACGTTTAAGAAACCAATCGGATCAGCGTAAATGAGTCTTTAGCATCTCATTTTTTTAATACCTAGCTTTCTCTTCTATTTTAAGTTAGGGGGCTGATTTCGAGACAAATAAAATGGCTTATACCGTTTCTCATAAATAGTGTCGCATTGTTTCTTATCTTTATTTCATGCGACCTTTATCTCCTAATCCTGCGAATGGTACTTTGGACGAGATCGAAGAAGCCCTTCGTTGTTCGGTTGACCATGACGAGCACTGTCGCTTTCAAGGGATTAAAATGCTCTTGTTAGGGTTACCGGACAATCAAGTTTGTCAAGTGTTGTCGGTTGTACCGCGATCTTTACAGCGGTGGGTTCAGCATTGGAACGCCGGTGGCATTGACCGTTTGAAACGGATACCGCGACCGGGACGACCGCGCAAAGCTAACAAAGAACAACGGTTTCTGGTTGTCGATTGGCTTACCCATCCCGAGCAGCACGGACAGACACACTGGACACTACGCAAGTTGCATGGCGTATTGCGTAGCGAACTACGCATCGAATTGGGCTATTCCACGCTCGCCCGTCTTGTTCGCGATGAACGATTTGCCTTGAATATGCCGCGATCCTGGCCGGCAAAACAGGATGCCGAGGCCCGGTTGGCTTTCACAGAACTGCTGTCGTCGCTGCTTGCCAGCGATCCCAATCGGATTTGGTTCTACGACGAAAGCGGCATTACCGGCGATCCACGCCCGCGCCGACGCTGGATGCGGAAAGGAGAACGACAAACGGTTCCCTTTACCGGCACCCATTTGCGGGAAAACATTTTGGGCGCGGTACAACCCTTATCCGGTCGGTTGTTTTCGCTGCAAATGCCGGAAGTGGATCGGGAACTGTTCCAGATTTTCCTTGACCACTTCGCCGAATATACCAAGGGCGAAAGGGTAACAATGGTGCTGGACAATGCCAGTTGGCACAAGATTAAATCGTTAAACTGGCATCATATTCAACCAATATTCTTGCCACCCTATTCACCCGATCTCAACCCGATAGAACGATTGTGGTTGTATATCAAAGAGCATTACTTCAACCATTGGTACAGCAAGTCCAGAGAAGAACTAAGAGATCGGGTAACATGGGCAATACAACAGCTACTCAATCAACCAGAAATTGTAAAATCTGTAACACGAGTGTGAGAGTAAATCACAATGCGACACGATTTTCAAGAAATGGTATATACCTAACATCCCGAATAGAAAGCGCTTTGAGGGATTATTCGTACCCCAACTTTCTCGATCCAAAATCAGATGCTCTGATCTATACTTAGCGAAATACAGAATGTTACCAGACGATACCACTAACAGTTATCGGTGATTTTGAACTTTAAACCAATCGTATTAATCTCGACAAAATCTCGTCGAAATCATGCACCTTTCCCGTGATAATTGATCATAGATTTGATAATTTGTCACTTGTGCTATCAACTCGAAATTAGTCATGAAACATGAATTTAAATATTTATATACTAGTTGACAGTTGTTGCTCTTAATGTGAAGTCGATTTCAAAGCAGTGCGAGTATTTCCAAGCTTCCAAAGCCCAGACTACTTAATCAGGAAAAATGGGTGGCAATCGGTCAAGATATTGTGTTGTATGACATTGTAGCGGAAGAAGTAACAATCGATCAAGTATTGCCACTCAATTCGGTTAAATTTTTAAGTGTTCGTTTTTCCGCACTGCTGTCGTTCACTTCGCGGTGGATCGTCAACGCAAGTTCGAGACACTCGCGCGCCTTTTCCCGATTCTCCTTTCGCAAATAGACGCGCCCCAAATTAGCCAACGCAACCCCTTCGCTCTTTCGTTCCCCGATTTCGTTGAAGATACGATATGCAATCGTCGCATTTTCGATCGCTGAATCGAATTGCTCCAATTCTAGATTCAGCGTTGAGAGATTGATCGATAACCGCGCTTCGGCGCTCCGATCGTGCAGTCGTTTCGACCGCTCCCGGCATTGTTCCAGCAAGCGCTCGCTTTCCGCCGGTTCCTTCTTCTCGTAAAACAACCCGGCGAGATTCAACTCGAAATCATTCACCGCGTGCTGATCGTCGATCGAGTGCAACATCTCGATCGATTGTTTCAGGAGCGCTTCGGCTTCGTCGATACGACGGAATTGAATCGAGATCAATCCGAGATTTCCGATCGCTTGCGCTGCAATCTTCGTATCGCCACGCGCCTGTGCCACTTCCCGACACAGCTCGTAACACTCGGCAGCATCCGAAATATCACCGGTTAAATAATGATAATTTCCCATCCGATTCACGATTGCTGCGGCATGGTCGTCGAATGGCGGGATCAATACGAATTCCTGCAATTGATCGAGCAGTCGCTTCTGCTCGGTTCGCTTGCCCAGGATCGCATAGATCGTTTCGAGCTGATAAATCAAATCGAAATATGTTTGTGCGTGTGGATTCTGGCGATAATCGTCGTGTGGTGGGAACCAATTCAGGATCGCCTCACCCAGCTTGACCGCTTCGCGATTGTGCCACGCTCGTCGTAAATATTTCACCGACCGAATACCGTAATCGAACGCCTTGTTCAGATCACCGGCATGGAACCAGTGTTCCGCCAAGACTCCGGCGTAATAATCGGTATCGGTCGCGAGCAGCTCTTCCAGCGCTTCGGCGGTCAGGCGATGCAAGAGTGTGCGATTCTCCCGCAATAGTGTCTGGTAGGCGACCGTCCGCGAGATTGTCAGCTTGAATTTGTATGAGGTTTCTTTCAACGATCGAACATTGCGGAGAAAATCGCGAAACACCAATCCATTCAACAGTGGCTCGGCATTATCCGATTGCGCCAGCTTCGCCTTCACCCGTTGGAATAACCGCAGCGAGAAATCCAGTCCCATGACCGAACATTGCTGCAATACTTGCTTCTCTTCCAGCGGCAGTCGATCGACCCGCGACCGAACTAAACTGGTAATGCTGTTCGGGAGATCGCCGTGATGGTTCGGCGCCAGCGACCAGCAGTTCTCATTCAATTGCAAGGCATCGGTCTCAAGCCAATCCAGCACAAATTCTTCCGTATAAAATGGATTACCTTGCGAGAAGTCGAAGATCCGCTCCACCACGACTGGATCGAGATCGCACGCTTCGGTATTAGGGCTGTAAGCCGCCAGCATCGCTTTCACATGCTGGTGCGTCAGCTCCAGCGTCAATGGTGTCAGCATCCGCTCATGGTATTCGACATACGAATCGTGAAGATCCAATTCCAACTGCTGACCGTCGTCGCGATCCGGTCGAAATGTCGTGAGGATAAACATCGGTCGCGTGGCATCGCAATTCAGCAGCACGAATTCGAGAATTTCCTGCGATCCGGAATCGAGCCAGTGCAGGTCGTCGAGGAAGATCACCAGCTTCGGCAGTTGCTGTGCCAGTACTTGCATGAAATTGCGGATTGCCATCTTCGTTTGCTGAAATAAAACGCGATCTGCCAGTTCCGACAATTCTTCGACATGAAATCCGAGGATATGACATAGATAAGGATAACAACTGTTGAAATCGGCATTATCCGTCAATCCATAGGCTGAGCCGAATTCCGTATAGAGTTGTTCGAACCGGGTATGCTCATGTTTATCGTCGACAATCCGGAAGAAATTGCGCAACAGATTCGCCCAGAGATAAAACGGTGGTTGTGCCACCGACATCGTGTGACCGCGCAAGAATGTTATCTCATTTTCTTGCTGGACTCGCTTCACCAATTCGAACACCAATCGCGATTTACCGCACCCGGGATCGGCACGCAATCCAATCATCTTGTGGATCGCACCACCACGGGGATTCTCCTCGACTTCTTCTTCGAGCGATAACCAATGCTGGTAAAGAAAATCGAATTCGTCCTGACGTCCGATCAATGGTACCGACTGCATCCACGATGTCCGCTCCCAGCGCGCTTTATGAATATCGCCGTAGCCGATCAGTCGATAAGAGTGGACCGGTTTTGCCACACCTTTCACTTCGATACCGCCGAGATCCTCCCAGATAAAGCTGTCGTGAGTCATTTTCACGACCCTGCTGGTGACCTGTACGCTGTTGACCGCCGCACTCGATTCCATACGCGATGCGACATTGACTGCCGTACCCATCGCAGTGTGGTGACCGGATGGATCAGGACCAAACGTCGCCCAACCGAAATTGATTCCGCACCGGGCACCAATCCTAATCCCAAGTTCAGAGACTGCTTCGTCCACCGTCAACACTGCTTCGATCAACTTCATGCCGCAACTAACGGCGCGGTAGGCGTCGTTTTCCGAAGCGACTTTCGCACCGAACAGTGCCATAATCAGATCGCCTTCGTACTTGTCGACATAACCGCCATGCCGTTCGACGATCTGATGCAGCACCGTCATGATACCGCTCGGACCGTTGATAATCGCATTGATCGCTTCCGGATCGTTCAACTTTTCCGATAGTGCCGTGAACCCCTTAAGATCGAGAAAGATGATTGCAATTTCGCGACGCTCTCCGGGAACCAGCTTCGGAGTTGGGTTACCGGCTTTTTCGCCGGTACTTCCCAGTTTTTTTAGTTGTGCCGCAAGTGAGGCAAGCAATTGCTCACTCATTACCAACCTCCCTTGGCGCGAGTAACTGATCCGGTGGTGGAACCATCAGTTCCGACTCGTTCATCATCGATGTGCCCTGATCCGGCTGTACTCGATGAACTGGATGACATGCCGAAATAGGCACGCACCTGATAAAACCGGTATTGCGACGCTACGATATTAGTATCGGTCCAGGTGGTGATACTGCCACCGACCGTCGCCAAGAGCGTCCACGGCGCCAGCGCGGTAGTACTCGAGTAGATCCGGTAGCCGTCCGGTGTCAGCGCGGCACCAGTCGTATCGGTCGTGACCGCTGACCAGTTCAGAATCATATCATTGCTGTTTAGCTCTGCCGATAATCTGGCGGGTGCTGTCGGCTTCGGGCTGTAGGACGGTACGATCAAGAAGTTCACGTTACAGGTATCGCAATCGGTCGGGTACAATGCATTCGGATTGCCCCAATATGACGTGATGCGGATTCGCGCCGTTGTCGTCGCTGAATTCGGGACCGTCCAGAGATACATTCCATTATTCGGTGTTTCGGTAATGATCGTCTCCCAATTGCCAGACGGGAAATTGCGATTCAGTTCGATCTTCACCGAACCGCCACCGATCGCCGAATTCCACCGGATCGTATCGACCGTACCGATCGTGCAGCGACGTCCGCTATCCGGCATTGTCATCACTGGATTAAGACCGCTGTTGATCAGTTTCCACCGTGCCATCCGCGATACCGCTGTAACGAAGAACTGGTAAGTGGTCGAACCGCTGGAGTTATGTGCAGCGCCGTCGACAAAACACATCCCGCCCGGTTGATAAATCCAACTGTTCCCTTCGTCTTCCGAACGGACTGCCATCACTCCCGCCGACGGAACTGTCGGATCGGTTATACCGGTCGGTAGATCTGCCGAGGTAAAGCGCAACGTCACCTGAGCATTCTGGAAGCTCGCATTCGAAGCTGTTAAATCCCATTCGCGATTGACCGTCGAGGTCGAGATATCGTCCGAAGCGCTGCGAACGTAGTGCACACCGAGACTGTCCGGATTGACACAACTGCCCGATTGCGCTGCGAAATAAATATCTGCCGGCGGACGATCCGATGTCGAAGCATCGTACGGGATTTCCGGCGACCAGGTCTGCTGGGGATTTTCGTTAGGATTATGCGTTCGATAGGTATTCGCCCAATTAAAATAGAAGATGGTAAACGACGAATCGGAAACATCGCTGATCGTACTGTCCGCCATCGACCGGATACGAATCCAGGCGGCTCCGGCAGCGGCGCCATCGACACGCCAGACAAAAGATCCCGTATTCGGTATCCGCGTCCGGATCGTATCCCACGCACCGTTGCCGCGCTTCACGTCGATTTGCAGACTGTCGTTCACATTCACCGAAGTCCACCGGATCGTATCGAGTAATCCCAAAACAAACGGTTCGAAACCATTCGGACGGGTGACGGTGATCTTTGAATTCACGATATGGAAGGCACTATTCGAATAATCCTCGACCCCGATCATATTATCGACGATTCGAATAAACGCGCGATTGGATAACGGACCAGTCGGTGTCCAGACAAACATCCCCGACCGTGTCAGTATTGTATCGGCATTCGAGATTGCTTCTTCGGCACCGGAAACGCCATTCCGGTACAAGTAAATCGAGATATGACTATTGTAAGACGTCGTCCACCGGATCGTGTCGGGAACACCCACGAGAATATTATCGTCACCGTTCGGCGTCAGCAACGTCAATTGCGGTAATGAATCGACAACAAAGTTCGCATCGGAAGTATCGGACAATTCCGGGCGCGAAATCGGATACAGACGAATCCGGTAAGTGGATGTGGGATATTGCGTTGGCGTCCAGACATAATACCCGCGCGATGCCGGGATCGCACCACTCATCGAAATGGTCGAAAACGAACCGGGATAATTCCGGGTGTACTGCACGTAAATATTGCCGGTATAATTGTGGAAGTTCCACCGGATCGTATCGGGCATCGCCAACGTAAACGACTCGCCGCCATTGGGATAAATCAAAGGATGGTAAATCTCGAAATTTGCCGCCGATTGAGCCAAAACATTATTCGTTATTTTCGATACCAATCGTATCCGCGCAGTCGTAGTAGCGGGGTTGGAAGCCCGCCAGAGGTAGTTGCCGGTATTCGCGACCGTCGTGATCGAATCCCAACTGCCAGTCGGATAATTCCGGTTGAGTTCGATTCGAATTGAATCGGTAATTGCGCCGGTTATCCAGGTAATCGTGTCCGTGATACCGATCTGCAGGTATTCACCTCCATTCGGATGCGTCAGGAATACACCTTCAAAGATTGTAAAGTTAGTATCGGAAAGATCGACGACATCGGGAAACGTCAGACTGCTGATGCGGATCCGTGCAGTAGTTGTAGGTAGAGAAGTAATTGCCCAGAGATATTGACCGTTACCTGCCGGTTGCGTCGAAATTGAATCCCAAGTGCCACCGGGATAATTCCGATTTACTTCAATCCGGACATTACCAGTCAGCTCGGAAGCCGTCCAGCGGATCGTGTCGATACCACCGCGTTGCAGAATGATCACACTATTCGGTGCCGTGACGGTAAGTTGCGGATGTACGATTGCAAGATTCGCATCACTGGTATCGGCAAGTGTCGGAGTAGATATCGAAGCGATCCGCATTCGCGCAGTAGTAGTTGATGCACCATTGACATTCCAAATATAGGAACCGGTATTTGCAACATTGGCTGCCACGGTGTCCCAGGTGCTAGTGGGATAATTGCGGTTTAACTGAATACTGACATTTCCTGTGAAGCCTAACCCACTCCAGCGGATCGTATCGTTGACACCGTAGCGAAGCAGATCGGATCCGTTGTTGTTGGATAAGGTCAAATACGAATCCTGAACATGGTTGGTCTTTTGGATGCCGGCATAGGTTGCTGCCAACATCGAACCATCGTTGCTTCGTGCTAGACCAAAGACCAGCATGCTAACAATTCCGCTATCGGCAGCAGTCCAATTGGTACCATTATCCGCCGATCCAAATACCCCTGCACCAAGCCAATCGGCAAAGAAGATACGATTACTATTGAAGCCGAGTCCGCTGTAAAACCCAGCACCAGGCACTTGCAACGACTGGGTCCAACTTGTCCCGCCATTTGTTGTTACGAAGATGCGACCGTCACTGGTACCGGCATAAATCGCGACCGGAGTAAAGGCAAACGAAACGACCGGGGCGCTATTGATTCCACTGTTGGCAGTAGTCCAAGAGACCCCATTGTTCGTTGAATAGTAGACGGTATTACCCGTTCCTGAGACCACCCAAAGTTTATTATCATATGGCGATAAGGCTGCTGTCGCAGCAGCTTCCGACGTCAAAGTAAACCAGGTAGTGCCGCCATTCGTGGAACGGTTCAGACCTCCTCGCGTAGCGGCGAACAGGTATCCGTTGTTGTATGCCAATTCGTTTACAGTGAGATCGGTCAGACCAATATTGATTTGTGAGAACGATACGCCGCCATTGTTGGAGCGATAGATACCGCTGCCGGTGGTGGCAACGTAAATATATCCATTGAAGTAATGCACTGCACTGGGTGTCGAACCGAATACTGTCGATCCTGCCGTCCAATTAGCACCATTGTCAGTGGAGTAATAAAAATGCTGATCGACACTGGCGGCATACATGTTACTGCCGGTACCTACATCGATCCGCGCGGTCGCAGTTCCTGTCAGTGGTGATTGCCATACCAGATAACTGCTGTACGGCGGCATGATGAATGACCACCACAGGGAGCTATCACGCACCGCGGGAAAATTAACTGACGAGATACGCGCGCGAGCGTGTGCGGTGGGAGGTCCCGATACAATCCAATTGAATGAGCCGATATTGGATGTACTCCGTGAAACTGTGTCCCAACTACCGTTCGGGTAATTGCGGTTCAATTCGATAATGATATTTCCTGAAACACCCGAGGAAGTCCAGCAGATAGAATCGGCATTGCCGATGGTCATCCAATCCATATTCACGGGACGTGTTAGCGTCAACGTTCCCATGATTGTAAAATTGACGTCGCTAGTATCGCCGATTAACGGATTATCGACCGAAATAATGCGAATTCGGGCGGTTGTAGTCGTGGTGGAACCTGTGACTGTCCAAGCGTAGCTACCGGTGTTATCTGTATTCGCGCGGATAGTTTCCCAGTTACCGGATGGATAATTGCGATCTAATGAAATCGAAACCGGCGAAGAAAAACCATAAGCATTCCAAGTTACATTCCGATTCGAACCAATCGTAAACTGTTCGGAACCGTTCGGCGCAGTAATCGACAACAATGGATTTGCGAGGGCAGTATTTAGAATATGAACACCGGTAAGATCGCTGACGTAAGCGTATATACCATTACCCGTAACTTGGTAGGCATCGGTAAACTCATTGTAAAAACCTGTCGTCGTCAGTGTTGTTGGAACGTTTAAGTCGATGACCCGGCAACCCCAATCGCCACAGAGATATGCGTAATTTCGAGCCAGATAAATACTTGTACCGCTAACTCCGATTTCGGTCGAAGTAACGAGTTGTGGACTTGCCGGGTTGCTAATGTTGATGACCCGGAAAGATTTCTCGTCTTCCGAACAATCGGTGATATACGCTTGGTTACCGGCAACTGCAATTCCTAAGATCGAACCATTGGAAAGAGTACTATTGAAATAACCCACACCACTGGGTAACGAGGGATTACTGATATCAACGATTCGTAGTCCGCCACCACCGGTCGTTACGTATGCATAATTCCCTTGCACCGCAATATCAAAACCATGACCAGGGATCGCAAAGGTTTGCGTTTGGGTCGGATTGGCTGGATTCGAAATGTTGATAATTCGCAAATTGGAGTAATCTGCGATGTAAGCGTAGTTACCGGAAATCGCGAGACCCCGGGGATGTTCTAACGTGCGCGTACCGACCAACTGAGGGCTGGTGGGATTGCTGATATTGAAAATATACAAGCCGGAATAATAATCGGTCGCATAAACGTAGTTGCCGACCACTTGCAGATTCTGAATCTGGAATCCACTCGATGTATAACTACCGACCTCTACCGGACTTGCCGGATTAGCGATATTCACTACCCGTAAACCGGCAGTCGAAGTAGCAACATATTGGTAATTACCTGAGACGGCTGTTTCATATGCATGAACGGAAGTGTTGAATTGACCAACTCGAGAAATATTGAGACTATCCTGTCGGACCGTAAAATTGGCATCGGAGGTATCACCAATCAACGGATTGGCGATCGATAACAGCCGGATTCGCGCAACTCGACTTTCGGGAGTGGTAACCGTCCATGTGTAGCTACCGGTGTTGGCAGTGTTCGCAATAATCGTTTCCCATGAACCAGAGGGGTAGTTGCGATTCAGTTGGATTTGCACATTTCCGGACAATGCGGTCGAAGACCACAAAATCGTATCGGCAGACCCAACATGGCAAATCTCAACGCCATTCGGACGGGTCAGAGTCAATGTCTGCAAGTCATATTCATCCGCGCCAATATCCGGTATTGAGAAATTTCGGGAATCGCCGTCAATGTCAGTGGTTACCCAAGAAACGGGTGTACCGAAATTTGACGTATTCTGTGGACGATACGGTTGGACATGCAAATCGATCGCTCCCGTATCGGCGACGAAGTACGGGTTGCCGTAGCGGGAATTGGCATCATTGCCCGTATTTGATCTCCAGTTAGCCAGTGATCCGCAATTGCCACCACTTACACCATAATAGGCAAAGAGACCGTAACCGCCATCGTAGAATAGATTGTTATCGGAAGCAGCCAGTGTCGCGCGATAATCGAAGTCAATTGTGTAATTTACCGATGCGGCACCTTGCGCAGGCTTATTATAGAAGATGTTGTTGTGGAAGGTCGCATTTGTCGAATAGAGAATCTGGACGCAACTAACCCAACCATTGGGATTGGTCGTATTCATCAGGATCGAGTTATGATCGATGTAGGTCGTTCCCGTTTCAACAATAATACCGTAGGTATTTTGCGTTGCTGAAAGACCGGATATTGCATTCAGATTGTAGATGAAATTGCTATAGATTTTAGTGGTGAGGGTGCTTCCTGACAGAATATCCATTCCATTTACAGCATTGCTTGCTGAATAGATATTGAAAATCCGATTCCGTTTAATCTCGCCGGTACCACTGCATCCCGACATTAAAATGCCGAAAGCTTTACCCGACTCTGAATAAATATTGGAGATATCGCAATCGTGAATATTCACAGTGCCTTGCCGCCAGATACTGACTCCGCAAGCATCGGCAGCGCCACCGATCGAATTGGTTCCGGTAGCGCCGATAGTGAAGCGACTGGTGTCGGTGAGCGAAGTCGATAAACTCCCGATTTCATTGCCGTTATCCCAATAAGAGCTACTGGTACTGAATAATTCGATACCGACCTGACAGTCGGAGATTTTCAGATTGAGATAACGGTTATTGCTATTGGTACCCGTTGCATTGGTGGGAGTATCGCACACTTGATAAATGCCAATACTATTGGAATCGGCGCGGTTCAGCGAAACCGAAAGATTCTTTAAAACTAGATTGGTCGCCCCATCGATTGAATTGTAGTTGTGGATGTAATAACCGAATTCATTGTAGTTGGATGTACTAGTTCCGGCATCGCGAACGTTAATGCCATCGAATGTGATATAATCGCAACCGTTGAGGTAGACGATTACGTCACTCGATCCAGATGTAGCGGAAGTCCCACTGCAGGCGATTTCGACCGTTCCCGATGCTTTTTGGAAGATCACCGGATTGGTGGCTGAAACACCGGGAATCGGATTGATAAACAGATGTTCGTTGTAAGTACCTGAACTCACATTGAACGTGACCCCGCCGGTACCGACGGAACGATTCATCATATCCGAAATGGCAGCGGAAAAGGTCGGATAATCGCATCCCGCGGCGCCAATGGTCTTGATTCCCGTGATCGTTGGCAGTGCGGTGAATTCGTCGGCACCGATATCCGGTGTCGTACTGTTGCGCAAATCTCCATCGATGTCGGTAGTCGCATACGGTGAGGTGGTTCCGGCGTTGTTTCCTGGCACCGTCTGATAGGGTTGAATGTGGAGGTCATAAGGTACACTGGGACTGATAAACCGGGGATCTCCCGTAACCGAGTGCGCGTCCCTACCCGTTGCCTGCCACGCACTGAGCGTCGAATAGGTCGTACCTCCAGAACTGATATAGACGTAGCTTCCGTTGGCTGCATTCGGGACGTAGTAAAGATTGTTATCGGCAAGAAAATTTGTCAGAGTCACACCAATAGTAATGCCGCGATGCTTGGCTGAGCTGGTTTGATTGGCGGTGGTGTTGATGATAATGTTATTTCGAAGGGTATCATTCTGACTACCGTTGGAAAGTGTGATCGCTGAGGAACTGCAATTCAACGCATGATCGCTACCCTGATCGATCCAGATCGTATTGTGGTCGATAACTGCCGACTGTTGTGAATAAATACCGACCACAGAATTGGTGCTGGTGTACATTGACGATGTAGTAGTTGACTGCAAATTATAAATCATATTGTTGATGAAGCGCACCGAAGGATTGGAATTGTTCCCTTCGTGATCGATACCGTATACCAGATTAAACGTACCAGACGTACTTGACAACATATCGTAGATGCGATTGTTCTTTACCACACTGAGTGCGCTTGATGTAAGATTATTCTGGAGGATCTGGATGCCGTAGATATTGCCAGCAGTGTAGCGAACCCGGGTGATATCGCAATCGTGGATATTTAATCCGATCTGGGATGTGCAATATATCCCCACCCAGGTAATTGTATCGTTTGCCATGGCACCGACGGTAAACCGCTTCGAATAAGTAAGACCAACGCTATCGCTGCCGATTTCGGTATTGATATCCGGATAAGTGCTATATCCCATCATATACATACCGGATGCGACTTTCGAGATCTTCAAATTCAGATAGGTGTTGTAACTCTCTGCCCCTTCCGCCGAGGCTGGAGTATAAGAAGCGCTCTGTTCAACTCCGGAGCTGTTGAAATCCTTGCGCATCACCATGGTCGAATTCTTGATCGTACAGTGTTGCGCCCCTTGCGTCGTGGTGAGGTTGGTCAGGCGATAGGCATCGGCAAGCCAGAAGGATCCGGTACTGGGATCGATCACGTTAATGCCGTCAAATGTTACGTACCGGCATCCTTTCAAGGTGATGGCAATTTGTGTTCCGGCAGTGGTCGGGGTCGGATTGACCGTGACGGTTCCCCCATTGGCACGGAATACTACCGGATTTGCACTTCCCATTCCAGTGATCGGAGTGATGGTCACAAATTCGGAATAAATACCCGGACTTACCAGGAAGGTCACGCCTCCAGATCCAACGGTTCGATTCTGCAGGTCGGTGATGGCGGCATTGAAAGTCGTGTAATCGCATCCCGAAGCACCGATTGTCTTCGTACCTGTAAGCCCGGGCAGAGGTGTAAATTCATCGGCACCGATGTCGGGGGTAGTACTGCTGCGGAGATCACCGTCGATATCGGTTGTGACATACGAAATTGCCGTTCCAGTACCGTTAATCGGAGACGTAAGATATGGCTGGACATGAAGATCGCAGGGGGATGTTGTAACGAGAAAACGAGGATCGGAAGCGGTCGAATTTGCATCTTGACCACTGGCTGTGCGCCAAGAGGTCAAAGAAGCGTAGTTTGTACCACTGATATCGCCGATGTAACCATTACCACTGCTCGGAATGTAAAAACAATTATTGTTGGAATAGACCGAAGTAACCCCTGAATTGTAGATACCTACATGGTACACTGTTCCCGATTGCGTTCCAGTGATATTGGCGATCACGTTATTGCGGAGCGTGTCGGCACCTTGCACCTGATTATAGAGATAGATATCTGCCGAGCAAAACTGTAGACTATTTCCACTGCCCTGATCGATCAGGAAGGTGTTGTTATCGAGGTTGCAACGACCACCCAAACTATAAAATCCAGTTATCATCAAATCGACTGTAACAGGCGCCGAGGGAGCAATCGAAGACAACGAATAAACGAAATTGTTATAATAATAACACGGCGCATTATTATCGTTGTTCTGATAAATCCCGACCGGTCGGAAAAAAGCAGTCGTACCGATTGCAGCGATATTATTGATCCGGTTATTCGATACCCTTACCGTACCACTTGCCACAGGATGGATTAGATAGATACCGTATGCATGAGTGCCACTGAAAGAAGTAACATTCCGAACATCGATATCATGGATCGATAAACCACTAACCGAATTTGCATAGATCCCTGCATAAGCGATCGTATCGTTCGCCAAAGCTCCGATTGTGAACCGGTTCGTATAATTCAACCCGGCACTGTCGCTCCCAATTTCGGTGTTTAGATCGGGATAACTGCTATTCGCATCGAGATAGAGTCCAGAATAACATTTAGAAATCTTCAGATTAAAATAGCGATTATTGCTTTGCGCCCCGGCACTCGAGGTTGGGGTAAAGGAGCAGTTCTGCCGAATACCATACGACTGGAAATCTTTCCGTAGAGTGATCGTGGCGTTTTTAATCGTGATATTCTGCGAACCGGTTGTTGCCGATGAATTGGTGACGCGATACCCGTCTCCCAGCCAATAACTTCCCGTGCTGGGATCGGTAACGTTTATTCCTTCAAAAGTCACATACTGGCAACCACGAAATGCGATACCCACCTCGGTGCCAGCGCCAGTTGGCGTCGGATTCACTGTTACCGTCCCGCCATTCGCACGGAACGTGACCGGTGAACCGCTCCCCATGCCAGAGATCCGTGGTACGGTCACAAATTCCGGATAATTGCCGGAACTGACGTTAAATGTCACCCCTCCAGCACCAACGGTTCGATTCGTTAGATCGGTGATCGCAGCAGCGAATGTCGGATAATCGCAACCAGTCGCACCAATCGTCTTCGTACCGGTCAGACCTGGAAGAGCGGTAAATTCGTCCGCACCAAGATCGGGTGTCGCAGCATTGCGCGTATGACCATCGATGTCGGTGGTAACTTCTGCGATCGGAGTGCCGGTGCGGTAACTCAATGCCGCTAAATATGGCAGAATGTGTACATCGTAAGGAGTACTAGTACTGATAAACTGGGGATCGCCGGATAGTGAATGAGTATCCTTACCGGTTGCCTGCCATCCACTAAGCGTGGAGTAGGCAATTGAATTATAAAGATCATAAACGGCATTACCACTGGCAGTAATCGGGACATAAATGAGATTGTAATCCGATCGGTAAGTCGTCGAGGTAAAGTTAATTGTCAGACCATTATGTCTTTGGTTACCAGTCTGGTTGGCAGTTGTATTCACAAAAATATTATTTCGAATGGTATCGTTCTGGCTCCCAGATGACAAGTAGATACAAGTAGAACTGCAATTCAACGCGTTACCACTACCTTGATCGAGCCAGATCGTATTGTGGCTGAAAGTAGCTTTCTGCGCCGAATAAATACCGTAAACAGCGTAGTTCGGAGTGTTTTGATTACCAGTTGTCGTCGACTGCAAACCGTAGATCATGTTGTTGATATACTTGACCGATGCATTGGTATTGTTCGCATCGTGATAGATTCCGACCACATTATAGAAGTTTCCGGAGGAAGTTAATAACAAATCGTAGATACGATTGTTTTTGATCACACAATTTTCGTTCGATTGTAAATTGGCTTGCTGGAGTTGGATCCCATAGATCGTATTACTGGTGTTACGGATGCGAGAAATATCGCAATCGTGAATAGTTAATCCAATTTGCCCGGCGCAAACAATACCGTACCTACCAATTGTGTCGTTGGGCATCGCGCCGATGGTAAAACGTTTTGAGTAGTTGAGACCTACGCTATCGCTACCGATCTCGGTATTGAGGTCGGGATAAGTGGGGTTCCCAATCGCATACAATCCACACAACACTTTGGATATTTTCAGATTCAGATAGGTGTTATAGCTTTGTGCCCCTTCAGCCGAAGTCGGTGTCGTGAGTGGAGTCTGTTCCACTCCGGCACTAGTGGAAATTTTCCGCATCAGGATGGTCGCATTCTTGATCGTGTTATGTTGTGCCCCTAGAGTGGCGGTCTGGTTGGTCAAGCGATAGCCATCGTTAAGGAAGAAGGATCCTGTGCTGGGATCGTTCACATTGATTCCGTCGAACGTAACGTATTGACAACCAATCAAATTGATGGCGACATTGAAACTGGAGCTGGTCGGAGTGGGATTGACCGTGACTGTCCCACCATTGGCACGGAATACAACCGGATTCCCGCTACCCATCCCGGTGAACGGGGTAACATTAACAAATTCGGGATAATTGCCCGGATTGACGAGGAAGGTCACCCCACCCGGTTGGACACCGAATGTTTGCAGATCGGCGATTGCTGCCGTGAATGTGGTGTAATCGCAACCCGATGCACCAATTGTTAACGTACCGGTCATTACCCGATCGATCGAGTATTGTGGACGAGTGGCACTTAGTGCAGATGTCGCGGGAGAGCGTGGTGAAGAAGCTGCCATCGCAGGATGAAGCGAGCAGAATACCAGCACCAGTAGCGCGATCGACAGCAGAGAGCGTTTTCCAGCGGGGGCGGTGTAGCAGTACAGCCGTCGTAAAGATCGTACCATAAGGACTCCGGGCGTTGAGTCGAGATGCGAATTAGGTGGAAATCAGGTCTAAAATTCAAAGGGCTATCGTGCTATCCACTCTACAGGACAGTAATTGGCAATATTAGTAATATTAAAGATAAGACAATGTAGGGATAAAATGCACTAGTTGTGTTGTTTTTTAGCACGATTTTGCTGTTAGCTGGATCATAATAAGATGGAGAAACCGGGATAACGTGGAAATGCCCAGTAGATAGTTCGTTCCGGGGATGTTATGGTGAAATATCAAGCTTATTTCGCTATCGCTTCCATATTCGCATTGTATTATTGTATTAACAGTCTCAATTTCGCTATCAGTCGATTGCGTGGTGAAAGATATCCGAAGCCACTTTAATCAGATTCTTGCCCATGAACCGCAGATATTCTTGCACGATTGCAATAGATCTAAAATGAAAAACGCAACCCAATGAGCCGCATCTAATTTTTTACCAAGCACTAATCACCAACTACCATCTTTTCCCACCACCCATCACCCACCACCCAATTAGAGCCACCTTGCGGACTCGAACCGCAGACCTGCTGATTATGTATCAGCTGCTCTACTTTTTTGATTCCCGGAAGTGGTGTCAAATATGGATTTCAAAAATCGACTGCTAACGGATATAGGTGACTTTGAACTTTAATCCAATTGTACTAATCTAGACAAATTCGAGTCGAAGTCAAGCAGTTCTTCTGTGACGATTGATCACGTGTGATCAGTAAATCGGAATAACGACGACCTGTAGTGAATTGTGGGGGAAGAAGAGTTTTTGTCAGTGCCAATTGGGCATCCGTTATGCAAGTATAAGTAGCCACAATTTAAAATGACTCAGTCAGATTCTTACTGATATGTTGTGTTCAATATCGTTTCACAAATTACTGTATCAGTCGAAAATGAACAAGAAATGTTGATCTATGTTACATAAAAATTTCATCAGCACCGATATAAATTCGCTAAGATTACAATTAGTATACAGTACAAATTAAATTAAAACAGTAACAATATGAAATATTTTGTAAATGAGCGTAAAGAATTCTTCCGTTTTCTCCGAAAATACTTGTGACAGCCCTGATCTCGCTTTAACATTAGACGATTTCAATTGTCCTTCTTTAAATCCACGAACTACTTTGAAAGGGTGAATGCGATCTCATCTAATCAACCAATAATACTACAGCCACGACTCAATCGTTTACAACTAATCGTCCTATCCTACCTGCGTAAACTGACAAAGCCGATACCGACTGTAAGCTAAAACGGAAATATTGATCGGAAGATCTCATTCATATCGAGATGGCGAAATTGCACGACTTATCTCTCAAGAGGTGACGCAGATGGATAACCTGGAAACTCAGCGACAACTAGTTCAAGAAACGATGAATTTTCTCGGTGCCTTAGCATGTGGGATGGAGGAAACGTTAGGCGAAACCGCAACCAGTATCTGTTATAAAGCAGGCGAGAAATTAGGTCAGAACTTATCGCAAAATGCGAAGCACACCGACGATATCCAAGATGCGTTGCTCGAAGTCAATGAGTTACTCATAGCCAATAAATGTATGTGGCACATCGAGTGTTTTAAACCTTCTACTCAACCCGAACTCAAAGTCGTTAAAGAGAATGGTTACGAAGTGATGCTGGTCTTTCGCGATTGTATGATTAGACAAGCACTGTTCCGATACGGTCACCCGCAAAAAGGCTCGCTGTGTCATATCTCAAACGGGTTTATTTCAGCAGCATTGGAATCGATCACCGGTCATCTATCGACCTTGGAGATTATTCACGCTGGTGAGAATGCGTGTTATAAACGAGTTACTGTTGACACTACTAAAAACGGTTCCCAACCAATGCAATCATAATTGACTTATACTGGAGTAGACGACAAATGAGCGCTCAAAAAATTAAAATCAACATTGAATGGTTGAGCGATTGTGGCGGATGTCATGTCGGTATCGTCGATTTACATGAAAAGATTCTGGATATCCTGGGCGTTGCCGAGATTCAACACTGTCCCGTTTTAACGGATATCAAAGATTATCCTCCCGCCGACTTGGGATTAGTTTCGGGAGCTATCCGTAGCGAGCATGATCGTCATGCCGCGATCGAAATGCGTAAAAGCTGCAAGAAGATCGTAGCATTCGGAACCTGTGCTGCTTACGGTGGAATTCCCGGCGCAAGCATTGTTTATTCTCGCGAAGATATTTTGAATACCGTATACGTAGAGAATAAAACCACGGTAACCCACACATCGCCGATGTCGAAAGTCTCCAAACTTGAGAAACTGGTAACACCGCTAGACGAAGTAATACCGGTCGATCTGTATTTACCGGGTTGTCCGCCACACGCCGCGTTTATCTTCGATGCGCTACTAGCTCTGGTGAACGATCGAGCGCCTAAGGCGAAAGATGAATCGGTTTGTGCGAGTTGTGAACGGACGATGAAGAAAACCGACGTATCGAAATTGAAACAAAATCACGATGGGATACCGGAAAAAGAGACTTGTTTATTGAGCCAAGGATATTTATGTCTCGGTTCGATTACTTTGGATCGCTGCTTAGCTCCTTGTCCCATCAACGGCGTAACCTGTACCGGATGCGCTGGACCGACGATGCAAGTGCTAACCGAACCGAATCGCGACATCAGAACCGAGTTGGCAGATCGAATGAGCCGGTTGACTAAGATTCCCGATACAGATATCAAACGAACGATCGAACGTCAAGCAAAATCGCATTATGCCTATGCTATGGCTTCGAAAATGATCGGACAAAAACCGACCTTTCTGATCAAGAAATGGATCGAAGAAGTAGAAGAGGAGAAACTGTGAGTAGGACAATAGCAATTGATCCAGTGACTCGCATCGAGGGTCATGCTCAGGTATTTCTCGATATTGACGACGATGGAAAATTAATCAATGGTGGCTTGGTTGTAAACGAGCTGCGTGGCTTTGAGCGGATCCTCGTCGGTGTCGAAGCCGATCGTGTTCCTTTGATCACTGCCAGAATTTGCGGTGTTTGCCCATCTGCACATCACCTAGCAGCTTCCAAAGCGCTTGATGAAGCCGCTGGCGTCACTCCGCCACCCGCTGCGAAAATTCTCCGTGAACTGTTATATATGGGTCACATCATTCATTCCCATGTTTTATCGCTGTTTGTCTTGTCAGGTCCCGATTTGGTGATGGGATTAGATTCCGATCCGGCAACCCGAAATATAGTCGGGGTAGTGAATGCCGTACCGGAGATCGCTAAAAAAGCACTCCGACTTCGAACACTCGGTCAAAAAATCAACGAAATGATCGGTGGTCGCGGTATTCACCCAGTAACGTCGGTTGCTGGAGGAATTTCATTTACTCTCGATCATGAAAAACACAAGACGTTGGTCGAATGGACCGACGAAGCACTCAAGTTAGCTTGTGAGCTTCTTCCCGTGATTAAATCGCTCTTCCGAAAACTAATGGAGGCGAATCCAGAAATTCTTGCCACTTGGAATATTCCCTGTTGGTATATGGGGACAGTTCAAGATGGTCGCATGAATTTATATGACGGGAAGTTACGCATCATTGATGATAAAGGGGTTACAAAACACGAATATGCTGCCAAGGATTACTGCCAATACATCGCAGAAACGGCACTGGATTGGTCTTACATGAAACCCATGTTTGTTCTGAATGGTAGCGAACAGCAATCTTACCGCGTTGGTACGTTGAGTAGAATTAATAGTATCGATTCGATCGACACCCCGCTCGCGAACAAAGAAATGCTTGATTTTCGGGCGGAATTCGGTCATCCCTGTCACTGCTCGATCATGCATATTTATGCCCGAGCTATCGAATTAATTTATGTCTGTGAAAACGCGCGACGCCTTGTCGACAATTCGGCAATCTGGGGTGAAACCCGGATCCCGGTGAAATTCCGTGGCAGTCGCGGTGTCGGTCATGTCGAAGCGGCACGTGGTACCTTGATTCACGATTATGAAATCGACGAAGACGGTATCGTACGATCGGCAAATCTTATCGTTGCGACCCAACAGAATTACACCGCAATCAATCGTGGTATTATGCAGGCAGCGACTTCGCATGTCTTAAGAAAAAATGACAAAGAAATACTAAATGCGGTAGAGTTTGCCATTCGGTGCTACGATCCCTGTCTCTCATGTGCTACTCATGCTGCTGGAAAAATGCCGTTAACGATCGATATTCGTCGAAATGGCGAAACGATTCGACAAATCGGGAGGGTAGTCGATGCTGCGAATTGAAATTCACGACAAAGCATGTCGTGGGTGTCAGATGTGTGTCGATATTTGTCCAACGGATGTATTCGCATTCGATGACATGACGATGAAAGCCAGTGTGAAAACAGTCGAGGACTGCATTGCCTGTTTAAGTTGCTCTTATCTTTGCCCGTCTCATGCTATCACGCATTTCGAATACCATATCACTAAGAACTTTTACCGCGATCGTGAATTTACCGACCGGATAGGAAAATTTCTATGAACGCCGGAACAGAAAAAGATCTCACGATGGTCGATCACGAAAATGCGTTCGCAGAATTGTCTTTTTTGCTGGACATATTTTCCGATACGATCGACGATTTAATGGGTGGTGCAACCGGTTCGGTCGGTCGAATTACCGGTCGCGAGATGGCGAAGAAAATCCCGATCTATCTGGCAGATCCGAACGCCGAAAATGTGATGCAATCGGTTTCCGAATACTTCAAACACGGTTTCGACCTCGCTTACGTTTGTCAAGACCACAATATCGAGATGCGAATTGAACGGTGTGCCATTCGGGCTGTTTGTGAAAACCGGAATCTTCCGATTGGCGGACCGTTGTGTAAATTATTTCACAGTTATTTAGACGGTATTGTCAATGAGTTGACTTTTCGACCGGTAAAATCCGACGTTGAACCAGATGCCAAGAAATGCCGCACTCACATGAAAATTCGGTGAGACCATTGTCTAACAATGTCCTGATAGTATGCATTGGGAATGAACTGGTTGGCGACGATGCTGTCGGTTGGCATATCTACCGGAAACTAATCGGTCGGTCGTTACCATCATCGGTACAATTGTTATTTCTCAGTGTTGGCGGTTTTGAATTGATCGATTTGCTAACCGGGCAAGATTTATTGATTGTTATCGATGCAGTTCGGTTCGGTAACGCACCAGGTACAATTTCGATCCTAGAGGGTGACGATCTGCCTTTTCGGTCCGATGCAGCCGTATCAATCCACGGAATTGGTCTGAAAGAAGCGTTGGATATTGCTTCGTCACTCGCGCCCGAAACAAAACCGAATCGAACGATTTTTATCGGGGTTGAAGGGCGCAACTTCGATGAATTGGGATCCGAAATGCATGAATGTGTCGTCGATGCAATTCAACCGACAATGGATACTGTAATTCGAATTCTCAAACAGAGTAATCTGATTGAATTGAGTGAACTATCGTAACGATTGATTACTACTATTTGCCTATTCACATTTTCAAGCGAGAATAAAATGAACGGTAAAATGCCCTCTGTCAAAGCGTCAAAATCAAAATCTTCGGTTGTTTCCGTTAAAAAAGACAACGATCGAAAATCAGATTTGACCCAAAATCATTCCGAAGTTGACCTTGCCGTTAAAGAGATTATCCGCTTGACTGAGGCTATGAATAACGGCATACTAAGCGAACGAGGCGATCCCGATCAATTTTCCGGAACTTCGGCACAATTGATTACAGCCGTTAATTCGATGCTGGATTCGCTGGTCAATCCGTTACGATTAACGGCAAATCAAATTGAACAAATTGCACACGGGAAGATTCCCGATTTTATCGTCGACGAATACGTCGGTGAATATAACGATATCAAACGAAACCTGAATACCTTTTTAGCGGTGCTATACGGAATGCATCACGAAATGCAAAATTTGATTCGTGCCGTCAAAGAAGGAAAATTGCAAACCCGAGGCAACGACTGGGATTACGATGGCAATTGGAAAGATCTGATCATGGGGATTAATGAAATCCTGGACGCTACGATCGATCCGGTTCGAGAAGCCAATAATGTGCTTAACAAGCTTTCCGATTACGACCTGACTATTCGGATGAATGGAAAATACCGCGGCGAACATGCTCAGATCAAGAAGGCTCTCAATAAGTCGCTAACTGCATTGCATTCGGCATTTTCGCAAGTTGCATCTGCTGTCGTCAACGTTTCGATGGTCGGTGAACAGATTACTGCGTCAAATCAAGAAGTAATGTTCGGCGCTATTCAACAATCGAATCTCTTACGATCTTCTTCGGATAATCTTGCACAAATTAGCACTAGAACAAAGCAGACTTCGGAAAGCGCACTTCAAAGCAAGCAAATCTCCAACCAAGCCAAAGCTTCGGTTGACAAGGGTAACGAAGCAATGAATTCGTTACGCAAAGCGATGACCGATATTTTAAAGACATCAGAGGGTACGAAAGTCATTTTGCAGGAAATCAATTCGGTGACAGCTCAGACTGATTCATTGACCAAGAATGCCTCTACTGAAGCGGGAAAAGTAGGTGCCTCTGCTCGCGGTTTTGCTGTCGTTGCAGGAGAAGTTCGAAAATTATCGTTACGATGTAAGGAACTGGCGAATTTAATCGAAGACGATTTTTCAACATCTTCGACAACATCGACTTCTAGCAATACAATCAGTCAAGATTCGATCGTTACACTAACTAAGGAAATGAATAAAATTGCTTTTGAATCCAATTTCCTTGCGATCAACGCCGCTGTCGAAGCGGCACACGTAGATTCGGCAGGTGTCGGCTTCGAGGAATTAACGAAGAATATTCAGAATCTCGCTGAACAATCGCACGGTTCGTCGGCGAAAACGGATACGCTGATTCAGAGTTCCATTCAGCGAGTAAAAGAGGGTGAGGAACTAACCAATGCCGTTTATCGTGCATTGATCGAAATCGTCGAATCGGTTAATCAAGTCAGTAAATTAATCGATTGGATTTCGAATGCAAGCCAAGAGCAAGTTTCAGATGTGAATAGTATTAGAGAAGTGGTTGCCGAAGCGACGCAATTATCCGAGAGCTATTCACAAATAACGGAAAAATCTGCTACTGCAGCAGCGAAATTGGCAAATGAAACGGTAGTATTATCTAAAGCCGTCGAACAATTTACGTTAGAGCGTAATAATCACTAGCATCTTGAATACGACGATGATCTAAAAATATTCGGTTCTTTGCCGAATCGGCATTTCCGGTTTTTCATTGATCAGATCGACACAGTTCAAAGAATCACTTATAAAAATTATTAAAACCGCCTCATCAATAAGTGAGGCGGTTTCTTTGTGCCCAAATAATACTGATTCAAAAATATCGCTTTTGTCCGATTCGAAGAAACCATGAGTGTGTTTTGTTACACAACTGACACCTGATACTATCTGCTCGGTACATTGATGAAAGGATGCAGCAATTTCGATCAATCAAGTTGTCGAGTCGCGAAAATTCTCGAAGAACTGAACAATTATACCGGTTCTCATAAATCTAGTAGCATGTTTTATTATCTTATGTCATGCGCTCACTATTTCCGAATCCCGAGAACGGGACTTTAGACGACATCGAGGAGACCCTTCGAAGTTCGGTCGATCACGACGAGCATTGCCGTTTTCAAGGCATCAAAATGCTTTTGTTGGGATTTTCCAAGGAAAGCTCTACCAGTTGACTTGCGGTCGTCACAACGCTTGATTCAACTTCGGAATGCTAGTGGTATCGGTATACGATGCGTTAGGTCGGTTGGTGAAGACACTCACCGATAAGGACTTTACTACCGGCAGCTATCGCATCACCTGGGATGGCAATAACTCCAGCGGTATGAAGGTTAGTAACGGTATTTATTTCATCACGATGAAGTAACCAGGATTTGTCGCCACGAAGTAAGATGTAAAGTAATTACAGCTCTAGTTAAAACCGCCTCACAGGAATGTGGGGCGGTCGTTTTATCTTTTATCGACAGTGACTGTGTTCCAAAAACTGTTAACAATCATATTATTATTACCATTAATACTTATGTGTATAATTTTGCATAAGCATTTATATTATATAATAATTATTTAATCTTAGTTAATCTTCATGCGGTAGTTATTCATTACTTATGATGAGATTTTGCAATGTCCAGATCCGTCAGTCCGTTCGTAGTCAGCGTTTCCTGTCAGGGATTTCCCAAGAGCTACTCACTAGATTCTTCGATCGGTTCCCAGAGACCCGTCACTTAGACCTTTTCGATAAGACCAACAAAGTTCTTGATGATGCGTTTATCCAAAATGAGGAGATGCTTTCCGACGAGTTGTACTTTCGGTTGCATCAACTCAGCGATCGACGAATATGAAAGTGAACCGTTCACATAGATCTCGATTGTTTCTACGCAAATTTATTTTCATCCGACGATTGTTCACCTCAGGTTAATCATTGAAATGTTACCTGTTGACGTCTGTAGAATGGTTGGAGTTGCGATAATAAGTCTTATTGTCAACTAAATAAAAATATACTTGTATTGAAATATAATACGTTGATATAAGATATTAAACAAAAATTAATTAATCATTTGTCTTAATTGATAACTCATTGCATAGATAAACGTGAATTGCTACCTTTCACATGACAATAATATTTAATGCTCAATGAGTAAGTTTTCGACCGATACTACGACTTATAAAAGTCGATTTGATCTCCTACATTTCAGCTTAAAATAAATGAGGATCGGCGAGATAAGGATTAATGAATCCAGCAAGATAAGTGCGAATACTCAGAAATACGGTTCGTTTTATTGAGAATTGCATCGATCATTATTGTTGGGTTAATAATCCATTTCCCATCATCAAGCCTTTAGCTATCAATTTGCAGACTCACTACGTCTTGATAGTCTAAGTAATTTATTTTTTGTTACTAACTTTATTGTGATTCTCGAAATTGGGCTTAATGTTCAACTTCGAATCATAATATTATTTCTATAGAGCGAATCAATACAATCGAACTAATCTGGAAACGATTTTTTTAGCTACTCACCTTTACAACTGAACAATTCAATCAGAAATTCATTTTTTCAATTCTCGAACCGAGAACAATAAAGGAGATTGAGAATGTGTAACAAATGCAATTTGATTTTCCTCTTTTTTCTAATGGTGGTTTTATTGTTTATCCCATCTGTTTTCGCTCAACCGCTACCATGGCCCGATTACCCTGAAGTACATGGGGTAATCGAAATGGATCACAATATTCACGTTGAAACCGATAGCTGGCCAATCACGATTACTTTCTTCGATAACGCCTGTCTTCAGATGAATGGTTATAGCATTGAATTCATCGGTAATTCGCTGTATGGAATCAACGTTGTTCAAGCAGAAGGTACTTCTGGTGGATTTATTATGATGAAAGATTCAGATCCACGGAATGTAACAAATGGGACCTTTCAATATTGTACTTTCTGGGGATTAGGCGCTAACCCTTCTACACCAAACGCTGTAGAAGAAGGGAATGCGGTGATAAAGGTCAAAATGTCTAGGTCTGAAGCAAACCCACCCACGACACCGCAACTTACTTTCAATCATTGTACTTTCAATAGCTGTCCATCCCACGGTATATCGGTAATCCAACAACATCCAACCGGAACTACGACTCTTCGATCGATAAATATTTCATTTCTACATTCGTATATGAGCGGTTCAGGTGCAGATCCGCTTTTTTCCGGATTCTATATTCGAGCCGACGATGGATTGGCAACTGATCCAGCATTTTCAATCGGTTTATCTTGTTCAATTGAAATGGAACAAAGCCATATTGATAATTTTGGCTACGGACAACCGGTTCGAAACGAAATTTATTCGACTGATCGACCATTTGGATCGGCAATCGAGCGAATTGGAGCGGGTACACAGGAGATCGCGATTCGGAATGGCGATTATGTCAGTAATGAAGTCCTAACGATGCCTGTGATTCAAAATTGTGGCAACGGCATATCCTGTCGTGGCGACAAACTTAAAGCTTCTATCAATATTCAGCCAGGTAATCCTCGGGCAACCACGACCTTCAGTGATTTGTCGGGAAGCGGTATTTGGGTTGATGCTGGCTGGATCGGATCGCTAGGATTTGCTGCCGACGGAATCACTGCCTACAATTTAAGTCTTTTCAATACCGGTCTCGATGGTATCCGAGTAGGAACAGAATTCGTTACGACCACAACCGATTATAGATTTCTTTCACCCGGTGGACACGAAGGAAGGATGTATCTCGAGGATTGTTCGATTTCACAGATCGGTTCCCTTCAAACCGGTGACAATGACGAGCATTTCGAAGCCAATGGTATTTATTGTTATCGTGGTTCGATCGAATGCGATGTCGTCAATTCCCGAATCGAATATGTGTATTCCAACGGTATCAAGTTTTATACCGAAGTTTTCCCGGCAGGTCGTCCTGCAAGTTGGTGGAAAGCGCCCACTTATTCCAATCTTAGTTTTAGGCGCAAGATTACAGACAACTCGGTTGTATTGGATCCTGCTGTCGAACCAACCATTTATCCCTGGGCTGTAATTCAACAGTGCGGGTATCGATTTACACCAGCAAATCCACCGATTTATGACCAAAACCATGGAATCAGGACGGGGTCGTATCCATGGGTAAATGAACTGAATCAGCCGGTCTTTAAAACCTTCGGTCGACTTCACTGTTACGATGCTGCGATCATGCAAAATAGCGGTTCAGGTGTTGCGATGCGGGGGCAGGGCTTTTCGTATTATATCAATCCGAATACCGGTGAAATTTCGCATAATACTTATCCAACAGAAAATGCGAAATATTATGGCAGTATCGAATTGAATGGCTGCGCTACCGACAACAACGAACAACACGGTATTCACATTAAGGGCATCGATAACAGTGTCTTCGTTCATTCTCAAGCCCGCATACAACAGACGGATAATTTTCGTAATCTTCATGCCTTTATCAGAAATAATTTAGGTAAAGGAATTCTCCTAGATACGATGTTTGTTTATCAACCGAATTACGCGATACCGAATAACAATCGGATTTTGGTTGGTGGTGCGCTTGACAGTGTACCTGTTGAAATTCGTCATAATCAGGGTGGTGGAATAATCGCCGAAGAATTTGGTGATGGCGATTTAGGTGAATTCGGGTTTTACCAAAACGGGTTTTATGTCTTTGGTGGTGTGAAAATCCAAGGAATTTTAACAACTAATCAACATGAACCTGCTGAGTACGGATTTGCTTTGAATTCCGAATTCGCTGATCGTAATCAAGCTAAAATATTACCATCGGGATCTTATATAGGAATAGAACTTCCAAAGCATCCAACTCAAACATACTCTTTTATGGGAAGAGTTCAAATATATGATCACACTCGAGATGGGGTGATGAGCAAAGGACGTGGTAATTTATTCTATATCGAAGCTGAAATCTCGGGTAATTATTGGAACGGGTTACGATTTGAAGAACGCCCTGATTCCAATCAAAATCGTGAAGACGGTGCTGGATATCACGAAATCAATATGGGAAATTGTCTGGTTGACGGCAACGGGTTGAACGGTATGTATGTAGTATCTCGAACCGATTGTTCAGTCAATCCGATGTTTGGTTATTCCTATCTGATCGTAAATGTATGTACATTTTCGCACAATAACCGGTTGTTGACAAATGACGCCCGAGCTGGGGTCTGGATGTGTCAAAATGGTGGACGGTTCGAAGGAAATGGTAACGCATTTTACGGTACACCGCAGCGAAACGGTTTACTTGAATCGGGTGTCGCAAACGATTACCTGATTATGGGTGGGGCTTTTTACGACCAACTGTACGGTTTTCACATCGATGAAAACGCATCCGACGTTCAATTGGCAATGGATAACAATTTTTTTCAATCCGTGCTATACTATCCTGCAACTTACCAGGGAACACCCAGTAAAGTGAACGTTGGACCGGAATTTTACAACAATTCGATTCGAGGAATTCAAGTCGATGCTCAGTCATGTGAGAATCCGTTGCCGCATGCGTTGTACTTAAAATTGGCGACTTTCCGAGATAATCCTCAAGGTGGTGTGGAGTGTAACGCCATGCTTTCGAGCATGCGAACTCGACCTCCAATACCCCGGTTTCCGTATTGGCTCCAATTAGATCCTATGCCGCATACTGGAAACAGTTTAATTAACAATTGTAGGTTCGTTAACAATAGTAGTACTACTTATCCCAATTCGGCGAACCTCAAGCTGAATACGTCACTGGGCTATCGGAATCTCTATGTGAGTTTTAATGAATTTGTAGGTGCTGGATACGGTATCCAGATAAACGCACCCTACAAAACTATTCAAAATAATGTGATCGATAATCCGAGTATATGTGGGATATCGATCTCAGAAGTGCTGGCATCTGATTCCAAAGTCATTCAGAATACTGTTCTTTGTAATCAGACTGGAGCAACCGGTTTGCATTTTGAACGGCTACAGCCATTTACAGGTTTGACGACTGTTTACGGGAATATCAGTGTGGTCAGTCCGAACAATCCCAGTCAACCAAATGCTTATGAATTCAATCCCGATAATCCAACCGGTTTTGATTTCTCGTATTGTTTGGCGTGGGATGGAACTCGACCGTGGACGGAGTTGGTTCTTCCAAGAACGATTAGCCCAGAGACACATCGAACAGGCAATCCTCGGGTATTTATCAATTCTAGCGAGCTGCTCGAAAAGTACAAATACCACCTGTTATGGAATTCCGATGCGATCAACGCGGGATCTGTTGTAGATCCTAGTTCGCGCGATGCCGATGGGACTCGTGGTGACTTGGGAGCTTTCAGCGGGAATTTCGTCCCAAGTTTTCCCGATCCGACAAATTCTGAATTGCTCTATCCACCTATTCCAAATCCGTTGATTTCTGAAAACAAACGCAGCCACTGGCGGGCTGGGAATGTGCTCCTTATCGCCGATAACAACCCAAATCAAGTGATTGAAATAACATCCAACCTTAAGAGTGGTACCTATCAAGCTGCAAACAGTTGGCGAGTTCCCGCCAATGCCTCAATAACCATCGAAGGGGACTTTGTCGATTATCAACCGCAACGCTCCAATATAACTTTCAGCGGCGTGGTTAATATGATCGAAGATGCACCCTCCTGCTTCGAAGGAGTCAATGGTTACCGGATGGCAGTTGTCAATCCGGGAATTCATCGATTCACCGGTGGTCAATGGGGTAAAAATGTTTATCAGCATGATCGTCTCAATCGATATGGCGGGCGCGAAGGAGAACGGTTGACTTACGCTGCATTCGAGCCATCGAATTGGCAGACGATGATTTTCGATGGGAATGGAAATTTAGCTCAGCTCCCGATTGTTCATCTTCTAGTCGAGAAAATAACATCTGGTGTTTCGATACTTGGTCCGACCAACCAGTTAGGGTATGGATTGTCATTTAACGATGTCGAAATCATTCCTGAAAATTGGTTACGCATTCCGAATGAGGATTACGGCTATGCATTGCATATCAGGAATCGTGAAGCAGCTTTCAACGGGTTGGTGATTCATCAATATCAAAATTCCGAACCAGTTCCCTTTTTCGGGATTTGGATGAGTGAAAACACGAATCGGGAACCCCCTTGGCAAGACACCAAAGTGTCGATCTCGAATCTCACTTTTAACTATCAATTTAACAACTACAATCGCTATATCTATTGCCAGAATTTATTGAGTTGCGTTCAGGGCAATCCAAATCCATTGCCAAATGACGATCGCAACTCATTCATATTGTCCAATGCTCAGATAACTCCTCGAGAAGGGCATTCGCCTCAAATCGATCCACGCATGGGCTGGGTTTCCAATTCGGGTATTCGAATCGAAAATTCCACATTCATGATGGACAATGTCGAAATTCAAGGAATCGAGCAAGGAAATGCGTTGGAACTATCTCAAATAGCCAATTTATACCCACTTTGTAATACTATTTCGAATAGTACCTTCGCGCGATCGACGACAACGGATGAAAATGGAAGCAGGACGCATGACGGTAATGGAGTCGTATGTTATTCCAATTCGTATCCGACTTTCATACAATGCCAAATTTACCGAAATGCTTCTTACGGTTTATTCTCGCAAATGGGATCGCATCCTGCTTTTGTCAATACGTCTCTTCAAAATCTTGGAAGTGAAGTATACGACAACTTCGAAAACGCCGAAAATGGTCGCGAATTGTTGAAAGCGCAAGTTTTTCATGCTGCAACCCTTTCAACCGAAGCAGCACCGATGTTCGATAATAACTCGATCTATACAACATTCAACGAGGTTCGTGAAAACCCGTTGATTCGGAGAATGAACTACAGCGACGACAACCCGACTGCTTCGTTCTACAACGCGGTATTCTGGAACCAACTGGATCCGAACACACCACCGATGATGGATCCCCGATCAGATACAACGAATTTGCACAAACGAATGTACTATGTCCGGGATGTAGACGAATCACGCGCAATGCTACCCGAACCTCCCGATCCGAACACACACGACCGAACGATGTACAGCAATCCACTGCCATGCATCCCTGGAAGCGGTTTCTATGGATATCGAACCATTGACGGAATCGGGAAGCTGCAGAATGGGGATTATCCCGGAGCAGCGCAATGTTTCTATGATGCGATATACAATGAAGAATTGCCGTTGCACATTCGGTCGCATTCTGTACCACTTTATTTTGTCGCCAATAAATATCGGGGAATATCCTATAAGGATAATCTTGCCATTCAAGAGACAATGGAAAAGGATTTTTCCGGAACCGATATGTTTCCAGCGGTAAGGAATTACGGACCGTTGCTATGTCTCTTGAACGACGATCCCGATAAAGCGATGGAGAAATACGAGCAATTCCGTATTGCGCCATTAAGTCTAGAAGATTCGTTATCGGCGATATATGCATTAGCCATTTTGGATCCAGTAATGGGACCCGAATCGGAATTATTCAGCGTAACCTCAGAATTGGCTGCAATGAGTCGTCATGTAAATCGAGTCGATGAAGTAATGCATACGATTAATGAGGCAAGGAGAACGCAATCCCAACCACCTTCCGAAGGTCATCTTGTTACGATTCCGGCAACCTTCGCGTTGAACTCGGTTTATCCGAATCCTTTCAACTCGACATTGCATATCCGGTTCGATGTACCGAAGAACGATCGGGTCTCGATAATTCTCTACGATGCACAAGGGCGGCAAGCAGAAGTGTTGCATGAAGGAAATCTGACGGCGGGATCCCATGAAATTTCATGGCATGCCGATCGGATGGCATCCGGTGTCTACTTTGTATCAATGAAAGCGCCGGGATTTGTTGCAACGAAGAAAGCTGTGCTGTTGAAGTAACGACCGAATTTCACAGTTCAAGACCGCCCTGCCGCAAGGTGGGGCGGTTGCTTGTTTTATAGAGAATGAAAATATTGCAACGAGATGAAGTAAAGGAGATTAACGATGCGTAAGAATGTCAATTACTTCACGAATCAGCGCGTACTGAATGGAATTCCACAACCGCTATTAACCGAATTATTCTAGTGCTTTCCGGAGACTCACGATCTGAAATTGGGCGAACAAAATGGAAAAGAGATACTCGAGAAATTACTTCAAAGCGATGAGCAGCTTTCCGACAAATTGGTCTGCGACTTGCACTTGATTTCCGATCTTGCCAGCGAAGATGGGTATGAGTTGCTATTGGAAAATGCGAACTACTCGAACCCGGTACTGCTAGCAAACTATGCTGCAACTGAGCAGAAGCAACCGACTCCGTCGGAGCTAATTCAGGCAGTTTATCGTGGGAAGGCATGTTATCGTGTATAATCTCGATTTGAAGATTCCCGAAGATGCGTCCCTTAATTCGATTAAGCGCTTTTCCGAGTCGCGTCTGCTTTGAGTGGTCGGAATCTTCACCCAAGATTGGAGATATTCCAACCAAGAAAGGGTCTGCAATGCCGTTATCTTTGTTTATGCGGGGTACTATCTGGTATCGCAAACTAACTGACAATGGTCACATCCAGTGGAAATCGACTCCTCTGCCACTAACACTCGTACAAGAAATCAGGTTAGATCAGAAGTATATAAATGGGCTCTTATAAACCACACTCCTAACATGAGATTTTGTTGGATCGAAATGTCATAATGTAAAGCAAAGACAATCGAAATCAGCTCGCACACTCAAACAATTGGAAAACATAATATTTTACATTAATTTATGCACTGTCTCGTGCATTTGTACTCCCCGCACTGCCCACACACTTCGTTAGATTACCTAGAATTCACTGCTCTTTACAAGATCATCCTACAACAACCAAGGAGTAAACTATGAAGAATAAGTTGAAGAAATTCTCGTTTTTACTGCTTTTATTACCGGTACTGCTTTTTCAATCCAACGTATATTCACAAACCGTAGATATCGATTTCGACTACGTCGCAACTGGCTCCAGCCTGGATATAATGTGTACCTGGATCATTCACAATGGACATAGTTTCACGATCAATTCAACGGATACCCCTTTTCAGCTCAATTTTGGACCTTCGGGAAAAATTATATTGAATGGTGGGGCGCTCAGTTTGAATGGTACCGAGAGAAATCCAATCTATGCGACCACAACATCTCCCGGCGAAAATTTCTTCGGATTACGAGACAGTGCTAACACCAATATTATCCAGACTCACACTTTTTCTTACTGTAACTTTTCAGATCTTGGAAGCACGAATCCGCTTCAAGGTTTGATTATAATTGAAACATTCATACCCAATCGACAATTGACATTGAACATTTCCAATTCGGTCTTCGATCGCATTCAGGGAAATGGAATCTACGTGCATCAGTTGCAGCAGAATCCACTTACATTGACATTGTCGCTGACGAATAGTCAAATTCAAGGATTCCCCAACTCTCAATCGGACGGTATCCTTATTAACGGAACCGCTACAGATTTCCAGAATAGCCTCAATGCACACGTGATCTTACAGAATTGCCGTTTCACTAATTTCGGATACAACCAGGGTGCCACGCAACCGTCTCTGATGGGTTCTGTTCTACGTCGCGTAGGTAGAGGTAAGCAGTATACCGAGATAATCGGATCCATCAGGCGCGACCAACCGGCAATCGATCATTGCGGAAATGGTATTTTCTGTTCCGATACTCTTGTGGATTATTCACTGAATATCCACCCACCGGCAGAAAGTCCGACAGACTCGGTATTGTTTCAAAACCTGTCCGGTTCGGGGATTTATTTAGACATGGTTCAGCTACATGATAATAATTCCCCAGATTCAATCGTTCTTTCGGGTTTGGCTATCGATTCAACAGGATTCGATGCGATTCGGATCGGAACGAATTGGGTTTACCCCGATGGGACGGATCCCAATGAAGATGGTGATCGGAATGTTTTTATCTCCAGTAGCCGAATTTATAATGTGGGAGCGTTGCAGGTAAATGCCCCGGCTCACGAAGCTAATGGAATTAATTTTGTCCGTGGGACGATAATGGCGAGAATCGAGAATACTGTCATTAAAAATGTGTTCTCGAATGGTATTAAGATTTACGACGACTATGAAGAAAACAACATCCCGGCGGGAACCGCTGCTCGCTTTTCATGTTTTAAATTCCAACGCATTTCTACCGAAAACCTACCCGATCCCATTTTGCCGGCTCCGGTTTGGGCAACCATTCAAGGCTGTGGAACTGAGTTCAATAATCAAGTTCAGCACGATCCCTCTGACGATCAGATTCACGGTATTCGATTGGGTTATTTTAAAGCAGCTAACGATTGGCCGTTTACCACGAGCATTCATCGTCTAACCATGTACGATGCCAGCGTAGCCAATAATAAAGGCTCGGGTATCGCTGTTCGAGGACAAGGCTGCTACCAGCGCAGCAACGATCAAAACGACGATAATCATCCTCGTAACATGGCAAATATCTACAATGGTACGATGTATCTTACCGGGTGTTCGATCGATGACAACGCGCAGAGTGGTATTGATGTACTGGGCGATAAACACGAAATCATCCTTAAATCGAATGCACAAACTGCTCAGACCAGGACACTCAATAGCCGCGTTCGCAACAACCAACTGGCAGGCATCCTAATTCGGACGACCGCCAATGAGCGATATAATTCGGCAGATTCCAACCGGATTATTCTGGCGGGTGGTGCGAGCGAGTTCGATTCAGTTTACTTCAATGCCAACCAGTTAGGCAGTGTGATTTTCCAAAGCGATATCGCGGGGAATCAGGTCTACGGATTTCGCGATAATGCGTTTAAGCATTTCGGGTACGTCACACTCAAAGGAAATGCCGGCAACTCCCAAGTATTGGAACACGGAATTGCGTTGAATTCCGATTATGCCGAGCGGAACGATATCGATATTCAGCGAACCGGTTCAATTGAAATGTTGATGGGTGGTTGCGGTAATGATCCGGTAATCTTTAGATTTGCCGGATTCACCAAAATTATCAATCACACTGCCGATGGTATCTACATCTGCGGATATATGAACCGCGCGATAATTAACAGCGCTTTTATCCTAGCGAACCTTCACAACGGAATCTATGTCGATGCTCTACCGCTAACCGGTCGCAGAACCGATCATCTTGGCGACAATTATGTGGAGACAAATAGTGCACAAATATCAGACAACAATTACAATGGTATCTGGTTTCATCGCAACCCAATATGGTCGCCACATTGAATTTTGGATTGGATTCGGTCGTCGTGCGAAACAGCAAATTTATCTGTAATAATCGAGCCACCGATCCCAATGAACGACCGTTTGCCCGAGCGGGAATTTGGATGAACGATTGGCACAGCACTTTGATAGACACCAACTGCATCTTCAATGGTCCCTTTCAAAATGTCGGCATTCTGGAAACCGGGAATACCGCTTCGATTGTAGTCGCTGGTGGCGCTATTTCCGGGCACCTGTCGCATGGAATTTATCTGGATCAAAATGCGATCGCCACATCGTTGCACTTAGTACCTTACGCTCAATTCGGTGTCCTGATGTACCCCACCAACGTACTCGAAGGCAATGCTGGTCCGTGGATTTTTTCAAATGGCGGTAGTGGTGTTCGAATCGATGAAACAACACCACCAAGTTGTCACTCGATCTATTTCGTAGCTGCCACTTTTCAAAGCAACGCGAGAAATGGCGTCGACATCGCCAGCTCGTTTACCCCTCCCGACTTGAATCGAATTTATGTGAATTACTGCCGGTTTATCAATAATACCGACACCAATTTTATCTGGTCGGCAGCGAATGGCGGAAATCCGTTGATCATGAGATATAACGAGTTTATCGGAGCGCGAGGTGGTGTCTATCTTCGTACTCCGCCGACATACTTCGAACGAAATGTCGTGCACAATCCCACATATTTTGGATTGAAAATTGTCGACCAGTCCAATACGACTCAATCCTTCATTCGTCAAAACACTTTTTTATCGGTCTCCGCGCAGGTCGACAACGTTTACGTCGATCGGTCGACTGGTGCCGGTTCAACCACTTGTTATGGAAATATCTCGCAAATCCATAGTACCGCTTCTACAGCTTACAAATTCCTGAATTCCATCCCTGCAGCCTTTTCCTATTGTCAGGCATGGAACGATTTGGCAGGTATCACACCAACCTGGGCAACGTTGGTTGTTCCCTCGAATTTACCACAGACCACACACACTGTTGGCGATGCGAAAGTGCTAACCGACGTGAACGCAGACAACGAGGGTTTCCGATACCACTTGCTGTGGAATTCGGCTGCGATCAATGCTGGAAGTACCACAGCCAGCACCACTCGCGACTACGATGGTACTCGAGGCGATCTCGGTGCATTTGGTGGAGAAGGTTACAATTCATCGAACCCTTCACCGACCAACTTTAACAATTATCGGGAACATTGGCGCGCTGGCAGCGTATCGATCATCGGTACCAATGCACAATCGACCAGCTCGATTAAAGTTGAGGGTCAACTAAAAAGCAATACCTATCAGACAATTAACAACTGGAACGTTCCTAGCGAAGGACAACTGGATATCGAGGCAGGTACAGTAATATTCCAGCGATCCCGCGATACTGTCATTGTAAAAGGTACACTCTATGCACATGGTAGCTCAACCTCTACCAACCCATATTATTTCAACGATTCGGTCGCAGGATGGCATCGGTTTACCGGGGGAACTTGGAAACGTTTTAACAATTTACGTCCATCGTTCTTCGTTAATGATTGGCCTTTCCTGAGAATGGAACAGACGTCGTCCTCGCCTCGAACTAATTACCGAATCAAGTTGGATAACGTCAGGCGTGGATTAACGATCTTAGGTTCAAATCGACAACTGTTGGACACCTTGCGATTTTTTCAACTAGTAATTATCCCCGACTCAACGGAGGGAACGACCGACTCGATTTATAGTGGTCTTCGAATTGAAAACCGCCCGGTATACATCGACTCTCTCGCTCTGTACCGATTTCAGAACTCAAATGGCTTTACGAGATTGTACGGGATATGGTTGAAAGAAAACTTAGGCCAAGTGCCGGCAACCCGGTACTGGCAAGATACCTGGTTAAAAGTTAACCGGTTGTTTATGAATGAAAATGATGCTTACTTTCACCGACACTATTCGAAATACGTCTTTTGTGACAACACCGGAGGTAACAACGATGGATTATCACCGGTAATTACTCCCAATTCCGACCTCAGTTCGATAACGTTGATAGATGCCAAAATCTATGGTGAAAGTCAGTATATCAATGATATCTCCAGCAATGCGTCTGGCATTCATCTCCGCCAGTCCACGTTCACATTGACTCGCGATACGGTATTGAACATTCATCACGGCAATGCGCTCACGGTGGAGCTTGTCCCTCTGGCTCAAAGCTACAACAAGATTTATTATTCTCGGTTCGCAAAAAGCAACCGGTACGAAGAATCGACAGATCCGAACGTTGGAAACGGAGTTCTTGTTTCCGATAATGCAATGCCGACGTTTGTAGAATGCTCGATCGACAGTAACGACCAAAATGGCATCCTAATGACCGGAGGTGGAAGTCCATATTTATGGAATATAATCCACCATCATGGAAATCACGTCTTCGACAACGCACAACATCCCATCCACTACAACGGCGATCCTCGTCGATTCGAATATGGGGCTGCAGAAGTCTTCCAGCGGGCGATTTCGGAGGAAGAACCCGCACCCAATATGACTTACAACTCAATCTTCCGAACGCATTTGGAGGATGAAATTCCACTGGTTCGAAGAACGAATTTAATGCTTCCAGTCGCAATCGATCATAAGTACAACGGCATCTGGTGGGGTACTCGCGACACCGATATAATTGCCGGAAAAATGTACGGGTTGCACCCCGATGGAGAGCAAATTCACAATCCCGTTTCACTGTTCCGCAATCGTTTGCCATTTCCTCCAGACGATCCAATGTGGCCCTATCCAGTCAACGATACTACCGGAATCGAGTATATGGCGCGAGGCGATTTCCGATCAGCGTCGAATTATTTCCTATCATTATTGACCGACGACCGGGGCGATTGGTCGTTGCGAGCCAATGCAGTTCCGTTATTGTTCGTCGCCAACAGGGAACTTGGGTGGTCTTTCGATGACAATATGAAACTCTTGGATAGCTTGCAGCATCGCTATGAGGGAACCGATATGTTCCCCGTGGTTCGGAACTACAAACCACTACTCGCACTGCTGCACAGCGATCCAAAAAAGGCATATATCGTCTATCGTCAATTCCAGATCGCACCGATTAGCTTCGAGGATTCTGTAGCAGCAGTGATTGCGATGGCAATTCTGGAACCGGTGATGGGTCCGGAAGAGAAACAGAGTAGCGAAGCGATGGAGATGGTAAAATATGTTCGCCGTGAAGACCATATCGACGCTTTGCACCAATTGCTGTATTCGAAAACTACTACTACAAAGGAATTTTCAACAATTCCATTGAAATATACTTTGAGCGATCCTTATCCCAACCCATTCAATTCAACCATAGTATTCCAGTTTACATTGCCTCAAGCTGGTGCAACGCAATTTTCCATTTTCGATGCATTGGGTCGCGAAGTGTACAATCACAAATTAGGAGTTCTATCCGCCGGCAAATTCGACGCGCGGTGGGATGGCATGTCGGCAACTGGCAACAAAGTAGGAAGTGGAGTTTATTTCCTGAAACTTCAGAGCAATAATTATCACGCAATCAAGAAAGTTGTGCTTCTGAAGTAAATTTATTGTTGCTCTTATTAAAACCGCCCTGCCGCAAGGTGGGGCGGTTGCTTCACTCTTAGTCCTATATCATTAGTTCTTGATTATTCATCTAGTAAAGGTTGGGTGAATTGATGGGACATTTAAGATTAGGCAAACTTCCAAACACCCGCAAATGGACTGAAGTAAAGAATTTGCTCGATTGTGGGGCAGATTCCCCTCAAATTGCTCAGGCATCGATTTCTGCAATCGAACATAAATTCGATAACGCTGCTCGCGATAAATGTCTAACTGAGACAATGTGGCTCTTAACGCAATTACCATTATACCGCTTCTCATAAATAGTGTCGCATTGTTTCTTATCTTTATTTCATGCGACCTTTATCTCCTAATCCTGCGAATGGTACTTTGGACGACATCGAGGAGACCCTTCGAAGTTCGGTCGATCACGACGAGCACTGTCGTTTTCAAGGCATCAAAATGCTCTTGTTGGGATTTTCCAAGGATCAGGTTTGCAAAGCTCTATCAGTTGACTTGCGGTCGTTTCAACGCTTGATTCAACTTCGGAATGCTAGTGGTATCGGTATACGATGCATTGGGTCGGTTGGTGAAGACGCTCGCCGATAAAGACTATACTACCGGCAGCTATCGCATCACCTGGGATGGCAATAATTCCAGCGGAATGAAAGTCAGCACCGGTATCTACTTCATTACGATGAAGTCACCGGAATTTGTTGCAACAAAGAAAGCTGTGTTGCTGAAGTAGTCTGGTAGTTGATTTGTCGAAATGCGATATGCGCGCATTTTGATATGATTTAGACCTTTGCTAAGAAGTAGTGTCGCATGTGTGAAGATATATTATTCATTATTTAGTAGATTTTCAGATGCTTAGTATCGTATGATAATGTTTACACATGCGACACAATCATCAAGCAATATTTTATAAACTAGATCAATTATTTAGGAGGTAATATGCGAGGGAAGATACCTTTTTTTTTATTAACGTTTTTGTTCACCGTAATTACTGGTGTATTCACAGTGAACAAGAATTGTTATGCGAGTCTCAAGATGAGTTATGGGACAGCTTTGTATACATCCTACCCGCTTCACTTTGCCACTCCCTTTCATCTATATGTCGAGTATGGATATTCTATTCACGCCGATTCTTGTCAAATCAAGGTTACTCTACCTGAAAATTTAACTCTATTAAGCGGAAATACCATTTGGCGAGGATCTATGAACGGCAAACATTTGGATTCATTAGATTTGGAAATTCAAATTAATCAGCCTGGTATCTATCACATTTCTACAGAATTTGATATGTATAATGTTAGTGATCCTCAATTAGTAACCAGATTACCGCTTTGCAGCGATATTTACTTTTATGCTCGAGAGGATACGATTGCAAAATTTCGCGATTTCAATGTATTGCAAACTTCAATTCAGGATTCGCTGATTTATCCAGATTCAGTTCTTTGGCAGCGTGAGTTTAATCGAAGGCACTCTGAATTGATTAGAGAATTTGGTGTCGATTCTGTGAACTATCCGAAACCGTTTTATTTAGATTGTTACGGCTTGTATCGCTCACTTCATCTAATCGATTACACTCAAATTCCCACGATCTATACTCCAAGTCAAGATTCCTTAATTCGCAAATGGTTGTTGCTGTTCGAACCGCCTGTTCTGAGTGCTTTCGATTCATTCGTGACCGATACTTTGCGATGGGAGCGATTTAAACCATTTCCGACTGTGAATAAAGACTCGCTGGTGAATCTTGCCAAAACATGTATTTCCGAGATATGGATATTTGATCAACAAATCATCGCAGCGGATATCGATACGGTTCGAGGCTATAAATTCTTTCAAAGATCACAAATTCGAGAGAAGTTTATTAAAGATTTTGCTCGAATTCAGACATCTGCGCTAAACATCGTTTACCCCGAACGAATTCGATAGGAGGTCAACTTCAATCAATGAAAAACGCGACCCATCGAGTCGCGCAAAATCTTCATCTTATAACTAAGCACCAATCACCAATCACCAACTACTATCTTTCCCCAACACCCACCACCTAATCCCCAACTAGAGCCACCTTGCGGACTCGAACCGCAGACCTGCTGATTACGAATCAGCTGCTCTACCAACTGAGCTAAGGTGGCGAAAACACATGCAAAATTTAGGCATACCGACGAAACCAGCACCCGTCGGTTTGCGATACCCAATGTACTCGCTTTAACATCTATTGTCAAGGTGCCGGAAGTCGTTAAAAGGAGGGTCAATCACCCCAATTAATCGCTACTTACCCTTAAAAATCAATCACGGAGTGAAATAATACCGGAACGATTTATTCATGATCATTTTCGGTAGTAAACCCAAATAGAATGTGAGCAACGGCATCAACTCACCCGCCTGCATTCGACCCAGTTGCAGCGGCTTCATCGCGTTGTAGATGTCGTTCAATTCACGTTCCGGAAGCTGCAACGGGGCTTCAAACAGCAGTTTGTTCATCCACGACATCCCTTTGTACATCTGAAGTTTCCAGATCGCTGTTTCATACGACTGCAATCCCGCCGCCGACACATCTCCCCCGGCAATCGCCTTGTGCGCCGCTTGTGCCGCCAGATCGCCGGTTTTCACAGCCATCACATTCGTGATCATCCCGCACGTGGTGATCGCATCCCCGACACCAATCAGACTGTCTGCCACCAAGCGTTTCGGTAATTTCCGAACCAGCGCCCGACACCCGTCGATTTCCACATTCGCGAGATCGGGTTTATCGCCGAATACTGCAACAACCCGCCGGTCGCTTTCCACTAGCCGTTTAAGAATAACCGAGGACGGTTCTGTCGGTTGTCGCACCTTGGACTGTTGCATCGGTCCTGTGGCGAAATGGGTGGCATGGGGACCACTGGAGAGATAAGACAAATAGGGTATCGGATGATCGGGTGTTTTACCGGGTCCCGGTCCGACCATAAATCCCGCTGTCAGGTTTGGTTTTGCTAACGCTGGAAAACTGGCATACGGTGCAAATCCCCAACCGATTTTCTCCGCATTCACTTTCAAACCGGCTTCATGTGTCAACTGACCGGAAATCCCTTCCGCCGAAATAACAACTTTACCTTGTACACTCAAACCGTTCGCCATCGTTACCGTGCGCGTGCCGTCGGGATTGGGTTGGGATATCGCTTTCACCCGGGTATTGTAGGCAATCGTCGCACCTAGTTGTAGTGCTTTCTGTGCCATGGTTTCGCAATAACCGTGTTTATCGACGACGATGAACCCGTCCCATTTCGTGGTGCGCGGTGCTGTTCGCTGCCCTTCCGGACCCATGAACATGAAATCGTACAAGGTTTCGTGAATGATCGAGCGGGGGAAATCGATTGCGAGTTCTTCCAACCGGAAACCGGCATCGGAGACCGTCATGGTGTAGACATCCTTCGGTGAAAAGAGCACGCCGCCATCGGGATGATGTGCGCGTTTCGCCGAGGGTAATCGTTCCAGAACCGCCACTGTCAGACCGAGCATCCGTCCGCGAATTGCCGCACCCAGTCCGGCTGGACCGGCACCGACGATAACGAGCTCGTAACATTGGTCGGGCACCAACTCAGCACCCGGCGCTGGAAGGTCACTCATCGACATCGTATCCGGCAGCCGGTAGATTTGAAGAGCTCCCTGCTTGCAATCTTCTTCACACGCCATACACCCGAAACAACGATCGGGATGAGCGATTTCGAGGGCTGCTTTCGGATCGGACTGACGGTAAACTATTTCGGGACAAACCGACACACACACACCGCAGTGATCGCAGTTTTCCGGGGAATGAACAATGATATTTTTCGTGGACATACTGGTTTCGCTCCAGTGATTATGAATGAGAACTGAATACCATTGAGGTAGGTATAATATACCCAATTTTGCTGGATGGAAATGGCGAAGAATTTTTTTAATGAAGAAATTTAGGTGGGTTTGTGAACGAAATCCCATTCGAATATTTCGGCGAGTGAGCGGATCAATACGGGCTTTACCTCATCCAGTGTTACTTCACGTTGCAAAAGTAGCGAGAGCGAAGTCACCGGTGCATCGCCGATCCCGCACGGCACGATCCCGGTAAAATGCGCAAGATTCGGATGCACATTCAGCGCAAAGCCATGCATCGTCACCCAGCGCGAGATGCGAATTCCCATCGCACACACCTTTGCACCACGCACCCAGACGCCTGTCCGACCCGCTACGCGCTCGCCGTGCAGATCGAACGCCGCCAGTGACAGGATAATGACCTCTTCCAGATCGCGGAGATAGCGGTGAATGTCGTTTCCGCGCGGTTGCAGATCGACGATGCCGTAGCCAACAATCTGACCGGGTCCATGATAGGTGATGTCGCCGCCGCGATCGGTCTCGAACAACTCAATCCCAGCCGCAATCCGCTGCTGTTCGTTCCAGCGCAGATTCTCCAGTGCCTCGGCATCGGTCCCGGCGCTGCGACCAAATGTATACACAGGAGGGTGTTCCAGCAGCCAGAACGTATCGGGAATCTCTTGCTGCTGACGAAGCGCAACCAACCGTTGCTGCTCGCGATACGCGTCAGGGTAGGGGATGGGGAGCGGGTCGATCCGCAATTGTGCCGGTGTAGTCATCATGTACAATATACGATTCGAAGACCGTTTTACATCGAAAGGGCGGCAATCTTGCCGCCCATTGCATAAAGTCGTGGTTCTCATGTAAAGGTTGAAATCGAAAGTAGGGGCGGACCCCCGTGTCCGCCCGTTCTTGTGTCTTGTAGTAGGGGCGACCCTCCGCGGTCGCCCGAATCTTGTATTTTCTATCCTGTAGTTAGCCCGAGATCAGGCGAAACATTACACTGAAACAACAACAATTAGAAATAAATAGACACTATCATTGAAAAATTATTTCGTTGTATGGAACCTGCCGTAGAGCTGCCGTTCCACCTGCATCTTGGTCATTCCCGGTCGCAGAGCACGCAATGCATCGGTCGAGCTGCTTAAACCACTGCCGGAGAAGGCGGTGACATGATAATACATGCTCGGACTGAATCGGACCACCCCGTTATGTGCATAACTGGTCGCATCCGCGCCACTCGTATAAGCGAGAAATTGCCACGGAATTGTATTGCTGTTCCGGAAATAGATCAGATAATTGGTGACTGTCACCGGATTGCCGTAGGTATCCATATTCACGCGCAACCAGTTGAGGTTCACATTATAACCCGTGACTGCTGCCGACAGGCTTGCCGGCGCCAATGGATCGGTATTGTTCCCGCTCTGCGCTTCGCTGGTAACCCAATTCGACGTAGCTCCGGTAAGCGCAAAATTATTCAACATCAGTTCATAATTATTGATGGTCGCATCAAATACTGACGTTCTGCCGCTATTCGGACCACCCCCGTCACCTTGATCGAAACTGTAACTACATACTAATGTCGGATTGGTAGCGGGAATGAGATGGGTATTCATGTTTGCTGAAATCTGTTCGCGCGTACGAATCCCTGACCAGAGCCGGTATTCATCGATGCTCCCTTTGAACTGGTAGCCACCGTATGTTCGCTTCCCCAGGGTAAGTGGAGCACCCGAACGGTTCACTGACGTGGTCAACGGATTACTGCCATTGTTCGTCGAAGGAACTTCAACCGCATTCACGTAACAATGTGCTTCCGCAGTGATCGGATTATAACTGCAGGCAATATGTACCCACTCATTCAGCGGCAAAGAACAAGTGGCATCGATATAGACTCTGGTGGTAGGAATGAACCGGAAATTATTCGAGGGATAATTCAGATGGATTTCCAACTGTTCCATACCCTTCGCGGAGATGAATTGAATAGCAGCGGGAGTGGTGATACCGTCGCGATTAACCCACGCTTCGATCGTGTACCCGTTTGCCAACGTTGTGTCGCAGTTGGTCGCACCACTGATATAATCGTCGACACCGTCGAAATTGAGCGCATTGGCAACCAACGGTTCCTGTGTGATTAATACTGAATCGCGGGAGTTGTCACCGCCGACAAACAAGATCATTGCAGTGCGAGATGAGGAATTGTTCGTGGCAAAATTGACTGTCATGCTTGCATTACCACTTCCCGAACCGGCACTGATTGTCGCCCAGGTTTGATTGCTGGTAGCCGTCCAGGATCCGGGATTCGATACACTAAGAGTGCGGGTCGAGCTATTGCAGGGTACCGTCAGCAAATCTGGTGAAACGGAAATTCCTGTGCTCGGACCCGGTGCTACCGTCCCGACAGTGAGATAATTATCGACCGATCCAATCTCGATCGAATTGGGAAGTAGCAATTTGAGGTTCCAGTTCGAGCGTTCGATTGTTACCGTTTGCGATGCATACGCCGCCAGTGAATAGCTGTGCGACAGTCCCGTGGTATTGGCCAACTTGACGTCATGTGCTACCGCGTCGTTGTTGCTGATGGTAAAGGTTGCCGAATTCGAAGTCGAATTGCCGGCGACGGCGGTAACGGTTGCAATGCCCGGCCAAGGCATTGTCGAAACATTCGCAGCGATAAATGTTTCGCCATTAAAGGAAAGTTCGGCCATATCTTCAGTAAAAACTATTACGCGAGACATGGATGGAACGGTAACCGAATATAGACTCGTTGCGGATAGAATTTGCAGTGGCATGTCAATCGTATTCCGATTATAAATTTCAAAAATTGCGATATTACGGTTTTCGCCATTTTCATTCCAGTATGTCCGACCCAGCGGGTTGATAAAGACGTTATTCGCCTGGTTGGGGTCTTCCATACAGCTTTGATTGTTGCTTAAGTATTGCAGCAAATAGGTTTCACTTAGCACCGTAAATTGAAAACTCGCAACCGCGTATTTGTAGCCATAAACTTCGTTTATACTACCGGGTAGACAAATAATTTCGTTTTGGATCGCGTTACTCTGGAATTGGGCAGTGATAGTGTACGGGGATCGATTGACCGTGCTGTAAACAGCCATCGTTGGACTATCGCTGCACGGACGTTCTATGGTGAAACCGGCACAGACCGGGTAGATCGGCACGAAGGTGAGATCGTTTCCGTAGTAGGTTCCGGTCTCGGTAACTACCTTTAGACGATAGTGATAATAGAGCGAGAAACCGGCAACTTGGATATCTGCACCGTAAACACGATCGCCGTTGGTTGCAGTTCCGTAAGCCGTTGTAACGATCTCCTGCCCATAGCTGGTAGTGGGTCCGTGTTGGAACGATACCGAACTCACTGTGGCACCATTCAGGGCGATGCGTCCCGCCAGTGTGCCTCGCCAGACATATCCGTTCAGCATTGGTGGATAGGAAGACACGATTGATGTACAGGACGTTCCGTACACATCGAGGGGAACCGTAGTGGTCAGTGTCGGAATTTGTGCCAGAACGGAAGATGCGAGCAGCAGTGCGAGAATGAAAGCGATGACGACCGGAATAGTTTTCATATGTCACCCTGATTGGTTGAGGAAAGCAGATGATGCAATTGATTAATTAAAACATACGCTTTGATAGGCAGTTAACAAAATAATCACGAATTTATTATGAGAATTTAAAATAACGGTTGTAACCAGATTTGAATTCGTGGATTATATTGCTCGTTACAGCATTAATGCATGCGATTCAATCGCAATCTTTCACATCGGTGCGCGCTCCCGCATTTTGTATTCTAGTAGGGGCGGGATCCCACGCCCGCCCGCTCTTGTATATTTTTCATCTTCTTCGGTAGGGGCGGGCTCCCACGCCCGCCCGCTCTTATATCTTTTTTCTTGAATCTTGTTTCCTGTATCCTGATTTGTCGTTGCGAAGCCGCCATCGGCGGCTGTGGCAACCTGTTCTTGAATCTTGTATCTTGATTTGTCGTTGCGAAGCCGCCATCGGCGGTTGTGGCAATCTACTCTTGTATCTTGTGTCCTGATTTTGTCTTTGCGAGGAGCGCAGCGAAGGATCATCCGCCGTAGGCGGATAGCCGTAGCGAAGTGACGAAGCAATCTTCAGGTATCTTGTATCCTGATTTTGTCTTTGCGAGGAACGAACGTAGGAACGTGCGAAGCACTTCCGAAGTGGAATGACGAAGCAACTCCGAAGGGCTCACCGAAGGTAATCTCCTCATTTTCGGTTTGTGCATCTTGAATAGACACGGGCGGTTCGCGAACCGCCCGTGTCTGATCTAGATAAACGATCGTAATCGGATTCACAATTAAAATAATGCTGTTATATCCCGTGCATATAATAAAAATTTGTGCAACCTTCAGGCGATACGGGCGGTTCGCGAACCGCCCCTACCATAAAATAATGCTGGCGGACACGGGAGTCCGCCCCTACCCAAAATAATGTGGGCGACCGCAGTGGGTCGCCCCTACTTTAACAGCACAATCTTCTGCGTCTTACTAAACGCACCCGCCTGCAATCGCACAAAATATGTCCCTGCTGCCAGACGACTACCGTCGAATTTGACGGAGTACTCGCCGGGATCCTGCCGGAAATCGACCAGCGACGTGACTTCCCTGCCAGTCAAATCAAAGACCTTCAGCGACACTTTCCCGGTCTGTGCAATCGCATACTTGATGGTTGTTGTGGCATTGAAGGGGTTGGGATAATTCGGCAGAAATGCGAAAGAAATTGGGTTCGTTTCGCTGAAGCGTTTCTCGACACTGAGTATTTGGGAACAATCATAGATAGCTAATTGATTTTCTTCAGCGACGAATGCGACATTACCCACAATTGCTACATCACTTGGGATTCCTGGAGTGTCATAGTAACCAATGACTTCTGGATTAGAGTGATTTGAAATATTTAACACTGTTAATCGTTGTGTCGCATCGACGATCAGTGCGAATTCATTTGTTAATTTAATCGTAGAAATAGAGCCTGAAACATTACAACTGCCTTCGACAACTACATCACCTGTTTCAGATATGTCTAGAATATTAAAAGTGTAAGTTCTATGCTCAAATCCGTGACTGTCAGTATATCTTTCCATCGATCCTACAAACGTTCGAATATTATCGCAATTGACAGCAGTGAAACCAGATGAGTAACCACTCATAAGTGTTCTAACAAAACGCGGAGAAATCGGATTGGTTATATCGAAAATATCCATATCATTATTACCATAAAAATTGGGTGCCAATAAATATACTTTATTGGCATTCACGGCAATTTTTGACCCACCGAATCCGATTATTTGTGAATCAATCATACGAATACTGTCGGGATTTTGAATATTAATCACTGAATACCCTTGCAGCGTTGCAATAAAAGCAAAATTACCATGAATGGCGATATCATTGCACACAATTTGCGAAAGTGAAGTTGTAATTGAAGGATGGAGGGGATTGGAAACATCGAGTACGACTAACCCAGCAGAATCTGTCGCAATGAATAAATTATTACCAGATTTGTCGAATCCAAGTATTTCAGCGGGTAAATTACAGCTTCCTGTTATGAAACAACTATCGATATTTCTAATATTTAAAATAGTTAGAACAGAATCTGCAGTTATATAGGCATAATCATCGCTCACTTTGACGCTTCGCGATCTAATTTGGAAGCGATTCAAACAATTAACCCCGCTACTATCCTGTGCCCATCCCGATAAGACAATCAGCATGGATAGAGTGATGACGAAGAGAAATAGCTTCGAGCGATTCATGGCAACTCCGGCAAAGAAATAGGGATAGAGTATGATTGAGGTTCTTGGAAATAAATTGTAGGGATTCGGTGTCTGGTCTCGCCTGACATGCGGGCGGTTCGCAAACCGCCTCTACTATCGATAACAACTTATTTTCAAAAAATAGAACAGAAAAGAGATGATGATAGTAAAAATGTAGTTGTCGACTTTCGGAATCGCAAGCTAATTTATCGGGATATAAAAAAAAGGCAGACGTTGCCGCCTGCCTTTCGAAAATCAATTGTAAAAAATTTATTGAGCGACTTCCGCCACAATCTCGGTCTCTTCGATATCGTCGACATAGTACGGCTTGAGACCCGGTTCGACCATGATCCACTTGCGATTCATCCGCTTGTAGAATTTGACCTTGCCTTCGATCTTCGCAAAGATCGTGTGATCGCGTCCAATACCGACATTGAAGCCGGGATGAAACTGCGTACCACGCTGCCGAACAATGATATTGCCGGGTACGACCCACGAGCCGCCTGCCGCCTTGACACCCAACATCTTCGGTTTCGAATCGCGACCGTTACGCGAGCTGCCGACACCTTTTTTATGCGCCATGAATTACTCCAAATTCCCTGCTGCGCTTAGAGCGCCATCGATTCGATTTTAATCATTGAAAATTGCTGCCGGTGTCCGCCCTGCTTGATGTAGCCTTTGCGGCGTTTCTTGTGGAGCAAATGAATTTTCGGGTCGCGGTCGTGTTCGACGACGGTCGCGGTTGCGGAACCGTTCAAATACGGCTTGCCCAGCGCGACAGTGCCATCGTCCTTGACGGCGAACAGGAATTTGTCGATCGTGATACTGGTACCGACATCGAGTTTCTGATGCGGGACACGAACGATATCGCCGCTGCTGATCTTGATTTGCGTGCCGCTGATTTCTGCTATTGCGTACATGACGTAAGTATCCTATCTGGATAAAAAAAGACGAAACTGGTGCCGCCTCCCAGACTTGAACTGGGGACACACGGATTTTCAGTCCGTTGCTCTACCAACTGAGCTAAAGCGGCATGAAAATGCTTCGCGCAACAGCTTGCGCGAGAATGCAAATCGAAAGGTAGTGTATTCCGATCGAGTTGTCAAGCCGAACTACTTTTCAAATAATCAGTACTAATTATAAATTAACTACTTACAGATTATGCAAACGCCTCTAACCCGAGGTGTTACGAAAGAAATTGCTGTTTGCTAAGTCGCGAAAATAGTTCGCAACGGTTGTTCAAATCGTCGTAACTGCCGACATCGATCAACTTCCCTTGATCGATCAACGCAATCCGATCGGCATTTCGAACCGTCGCCAGACGGTGTGCAATCACGATTAACGTCTGTAAATTCTTCATGTTATCGAGTGCACGCTGGATCAATGCTTCGCTATCACTATCCAAATTCGAAGTCGCCTCGTCGAGGAGGATATAATGCGGATTGCGAACGAAGGCGCGTGCCAATGAAATACGTTGCCGCTGACCACCCGACAGCCGGACGCCCCGGTCGCCGATGATGGTGTCGTAGCCATTTTCCAACTGATGAATAAAGATGTCGGCATACGCGAGTTTCGCTGCGGCGATCACATCTTCCCGGGTCGCCGTCTCGCAGCCATAGGCAATGTTGGACGCCACCGTGTCGTGGAACAGGATCGTCTCCTGTGTGACGACGCCGAATTTACGGCGGTAGTCGGTCAGCGAATAGTCGCGGATATCGTTGTTGCCCAGCCGGATCGTGCCGCTGTTCGGGTCGTAATGCCGCAGCAGCAGCGAGAACAGGGTCGATTTCCCGGCGCCCGACAAACCTACCAGCGCAATCGTCTCATTCGGTTGGATTTCCAGCGACATTCCCTTGACTACTTCCGGCAGAGCGGGATCGTAGCTAAAGCTGACGTTATCGAAAATAATCGGTTGAGCCGCTTCCAACAGCGGTTTCGGGGTAGTGGTCTGCGGCAGCGATTCGTCGGTGTCGAGCATCTTGAAAATCCGCACGCCGCTGGCGGTAACGATACTGAGCGATGCCCAGCCATTCGCGATCGATCGTGCCGGTGCGAGCATCGAGAACATGATCACGATGAACCGCATGAAATCTTCGGAACCCATGTTTCCGGTCTGAGTCACATTATACCCGCCGACCAGCAGGATCGCGACGATAATCGCCATGCCGACCACTTCAGTGAGTGGCACGCCGAGAATATCCAATTCGCGCTGTTTGAACGAGCGCTTGAACACCATCTGATTCGCTGCGGCAAAGCGTTGACCTTCCTGCTGTTCCGTGCCGCTCGATTTGATCAGCAGTACGCCGTTCAACCGTTCGCTGATGAGCACCGTCAGTTCTTCCAGTGCGCGTTGCAACCGGGTCGATTTGCGCTTCAGGCTGCTGCCGACGGTTTGAATCACGAAGCCGGCGAGCGGACCGATGATCAAGGTGAGCAGGAGCAGTTGCCACGAGATCGCGGCGAGCAGCACAAACGAGAGGATCACGATGGCGGGATCGCGCAGGAAGATCCCGAAGACTTTGGTCAAATTCTGATTCAGTGTTTGTGCGTCGCTGACCAGCAGTGTCATCAATTCGCCGGATTTACGGCGGTGGAAGAAACCGAGACCCTGTTTCAAGTAGTGCTCGTACAGCTTTTCGCGGACGCGGAGCGCGAGCCGTTGTTCGATCAGCGCGAGGGTTCGTTCCTGCAGGAATTTGCTGGCACCGGCGACGGTATAGATGATGAGGATCAGGATACTGACACGTTTGATCTTGTCGAACGGTTCGCCCCCGCCGATCACCTGCCAGGTGAACGCTTTCAGCGCTTCGTTGATATTCGACCAGTCGCCGTTGAAGGCTTGCGCGGACGGGGCTTTGTCGGGCGAGAAGATCAGTGTGAGGAAGCTGGCGACGATCCACATCACAGCGCTGTTCGAGACCACGTACATGATCGCGGCGAACAGAGCCAGCGGGAGCAGACGCCACTGATCTCGACCGAGCAGAAGTAACCGTTTAAAAGGGTGCATGGGGGATAATGTAAGCAAATATCGTCGAGAGAGGAAAATTTCATTTTTTTGTGAGGCGGAAACTCACGTAGATCCTTTTTCAGTAGGGGCGGACCCCCGTGTCCGCCCGTTCTAGTATTTTTTTCCTTTATCCTGTTCTGTCGTTGCGAGGACGACGCGAAGCGGCAGACGTGGCAACCTACTCTTTTCGTCTTTTCCCAATCCCCATCCCCAACACCTACCACCCATTCTGTTGGTGGCGCAGGCCTCCGAGCCTGCGATCCTCTTGTGTCCGGAAAATTCCCCTATAAATCACACTCCCTCGAATTCAAATTTGTATCCCCTTCTTTTCGGAGATGGCCCTTTAGGCCCGTATCATTTGTTTTTTTGATTCTTTGTCTGTTGCTTCTCTTTCCAATGATTCTCAAAAAAGAGGAACAGATTACGGCACTGAAGGGCCATCTCCAGCAGGAAGATTGCCACAGCCCCTGCGGGGCTTCGTAACGACACAATCAGTATGCAAGAAATGGTCAGAACAAGTTCTGACCTACGGAAAAGAAGGGATTTGCCAATCGGAGTTGAACAATTTTGCAGGATACAAGATACAAGAACGGGCGACCGTCTGTTAGCTAACGAATGCGCCCGTTTTTGTATCTCTATTAATTTCTTTTCCCCAATCCCCAACACCGATCTGTTCCCTATCGCAACAATACAATTTTACGGGTTTGCGAGAAATTGCCAGCCCTGAGTTGTGCGAAGTAGGTGCCGGAGGCAAGTCTACAGCCATCGATTGATACGCGATATGTACCCGGTTTCTGATTGGTGTTCACGAGTGTTTCGACCTCGCGACCATTCACGTCGTACAACTTCAGCGTCACCGCACTTGTCTTCGGAATGGTGTACGATACCGTCGTGGTTGCGTTAAATGGATTAGGATAAATCGTAATCAGGTTGAAACTGGTCGGATGGGAAATCGCGCTGTGGTCTTCGATAAACGTAGTACCACCATTGGATGAAAATAGAATAGTACCGTTTTCACCGACGATCCAAATGTGATTGGTGTCGAGGTACGTGATTGACGTCAAATTCGAATTAGTTATTCGCGTTTGAAATTCCCAGATATTTCCGCCGTTTGTGGTTCGAAATACACTCCCATTCGCACCGACAATCAATCCGTTAAGGGAATCGCAAAACGCGACGCAGATCAGATCCACGAGTGGGGTGCAAAACTGATACATCCACCCGGTTCCGCCAGTTGTCGTGTGAAGGATCGTGCCATTGACCCCGACGATCCAGCCATTTCGAATATCGGTAAAAGTGAGGCTAGTAAAATCGCGAGTGGATCCGATCACTTGATTGTTCCAACTGTCTCCACCGTCAGTCGTCCAATAAAAACGACCGATATCTCCCACTGCCCAGCCGGTATCGGCATTGATAAATTGGAAATCGTGGATATAGTAGGCTCCCGATGGTTGATGAAGCCAGTTGTTCCCGCCATCCGTGGTATGCAAGAACGAAGATCCAGTTGCAATCCATCCGGTGAAACGATCGACAAAAAATATTTTATCGAGTGAGTAAATCGAATCAAAGGTCTGACTAGTCCAATGAATACCGCCATCGGATGTATGGAATAAAGAATTTGTTGTGTTATGATACCCGGTTGCCCAGCCATTTAACGTATCGGGAAAGGAAATCCGATAGAGATCTGTATTCGTATCTCCGAGCTGATTTTCCCAATTTCGTCCGCCATTGGATGTGTGAAGAATAGTTCCGGTATCTCCCACCACCCAACCATTACGGGAATCGCAAAACACCGACTGATGAAGCGATCGGCGGGTACCCTGCGTTATTTCCTGCCAGTGTCCGCCACCGTCGGTCGTGCGTAGTATGATGGAGTTATAATAGTTCACAGTGCCAACTATCCACCCGTTTTGCGCATCGGTAAACGAAACGCTATGTAAACTGGCAGTTGTATCGGGGTTGGTCTGTTGGATCCAGGACAGTCCCCCGTTGGTGGTATGGTAGATACGACCACGCTCGCCGACCGCCCAGCCGATACTGGAATTGATGAAAGTGAGATGATTGAATGCAATGCTGATATTCAATGATGGAATCCAGCTATATCCGGAATTGGAAGTCCGAATGACTCCACGACTATGAGCAACCCAGCCGTGATTGATATCAGTGAATTGAGGCGCTTTCAGTTGACTGATATTCGTCAATGTGGTCCATGACCAGTTTCGACCGCCATTGGTGGTATTGCTGATACTATTGCCACCTACCACCCAGCCATTTGCCGTATCGACAAAAGCGATTCCGCCGACAGGTGTATTGACCCTAGTCCACCGGTTTCCGCCATCAGTAGTGCGCAATACGCCATACCCTCCGACGAGATAGCCATGTAACGGATCGATAAACTTGATACAGATACCGCGACCAGAATTTAAAGATAGACTGAACCAATGTCTGCCACCATCGGTCGATTGAAGTGCTGTTCCGGAATCGCCCACAATCCAACCGGTTTGGGGGTTGGAGAATGTGATATCATTCAGGGTGTTGATTGTTCCGCTTTCCTGAATTGTCCAACTGCTTCCGGCATCGGTCGTGTGGATAATCGTTCCCACCGCTCCGACTGCCCAACCGGTCGTGGAATCGATAAATACCACTGAATTGAGTTGATTGCCTTGCGGGAGCGAATTTTGCCATTCCCAGGTTAATCCATAACATCTGGGTACGTGGACAATTGTGAGTAGTGTTAGAAAAATATAAATCGGGGTTCGAAGAGTTCGCGAAGGGCACATCAGTCACTCCACTTCATAGTATTCTGAATAAATATCACATCTGACCCAATTAATATATATTATCTAAGAATGCATGTAAAGCAAATTATCTGAATTCTGAATATTTTGCCACCGTTTTCTGGGATACCAATATTTCTGCGTCCGCGATCAGAATCGTGTGTCATACAATCAAGTAAATGTGATATATTGAATTATGTATGCGCTTAACCATGATCAACCCCACTACGCCGTCTACCTGCATATCCCGTTCTGCCGGAAGCGTTGCCCGTATTGCGATTTTTATTTGCGTACGGATGGTGCGAAGCAACTGGACGCCTTCTGCACCAAGCTGCCGCAAGAGTGGCGATTGCGACGGCAGCACCCCGCGTTTCGCGATCGTGCCCCCTTCACACTCTATTTCGGCGGCGGAACACCATCGCTGCTCGATCCGGCAATCGTCGCGGAGTGGATTGCGGAATGGCGCTGCTATGGATTGACCGACACTGCCGAAATCACGCTCGAAGCCAATCCCGAAGATCGCGACAAATTCACCGCGTTTCGCGCTGCCGGAATCAACCGGCTCTCGCTCGGTGTCCAGAGTTTTCAGGTCGATGAGTTGAAACAATTGGGACGCGCACACACCCCGCGCGACGCGGCACTGGCGGTAGATGCTGCGCGGGATGCGGGGTTCGCATCGGTCTCCTGCGATCTGATCTATGCACTTCCATTCGGCAGCGAAGCGAATTGGATCGATACCCTACGGCAGGCAGTCGCACTGGAATTCGATCACATTTCCTGTTATTCATTGATCGTTGAGCCGGGAAGCGCCTACTGGCAACGGTTCTTGCGCGAAGAATTCGCATTGCCCGAGGAAACGCTGACCGAACGGCAACTGCAATTGTCGTTCGAGTTGCTGGGCAACGCCAATTATTCACGATATGAACTATCTAATTTTGCGAAACCCGGTCACGCGTCGCAGCACAATCTCGCCTATTGGACGGGGATCCCGTATCTCGCCTGTGGTCCGTCGGCACACGGTTACGACGGTGTTGCCCGCTACGCGAATCGCTCCGATTTGCAGCAGTGGTCGGCGGCACTGCCCGATGCCGTCTGCGATTCCGGCTGGGAACCGATCAGCGACGAACAACATCGCATCGAAACGATCGCGATGAGTTTGCGGTTGAGTACCGGATTGGATTTGTCGGGATGTGAATTTTCCGTCGATCCGGAGCGCGTGGAAAAGATCGTTGCACAAGGGTGGGGAGTGGTGAATGATCGCCGATTGATTTTAACGACGGCGGGATTGGTGCGGGAAAATGCGATCACGCAATTTTTGTTGTGAGTCGCAATTCCATCCGTGATTCTTGTTTGCATTAATAGATAAAATATTACCTAAAAAAAAGTTGTAATCGGTAGTAGGGGCGGCTCCCCGCGGCCGCCCGGTCTTGAATCATTTTCTTTATCTTTTCCCACCACCTACCACCCATTACCCAACACCCATTTTGTTGATCTGTCATTGCGAAGCCCTGCAGGGGCTGTGGCAATCTACTCTTGTAGTTTTATTATTAGATTCAAAAGAGGAGTTTACCTTCAGTGAGCGCTGCGCGGTTGCTTCGTCACTACGTTACGAAAATGCTACGCATGTTTCTTCTCTTCGTTCCTCGCAAAGACAAAAACAGAAGACTGCATTGTCTCAACGGGCGTGCGCGGGGACCCGCCCCTACTACTGATGATAATTACTTATCTTCACAAGTTGCGAAAACAAAAAAATGGCTGACTTTCGTCAGCCATTTTCCCGATCGGAAACGCGCCATAAGACGGAAACGACTACACCTTGGAAATAAGCAGCGACCATCTAATCGCTCTCCCGGGATCAGATCTTGCTAACCGGGTGTAATCGGTGTTCTACCCATTTTAAACAATTCGGCAATCACTCATGATCAACCGACTCGTCTCACGTCACGCACATCAAGCAGTTTTGACCGCAACAGTTGCACAGCTTGAAGTGTCTTCCTCCGACGCACATCCAGAAGGTCAACCCAAACCGCGATATCCCTTCCGTTATCCCTATGACAGATGAAGCATAAATTTGGATTAATGATAATTAAGTTACGGAATTACTATTTGTTGATTAATCCGGCTGAGAAAAGGACGGCGATTGGATGAGTTTATAGCCAACTTTATAGCAGGCAACAATCGTGTATTGCTTGAATTGTGCCGCTTCCAATTTACTGCGCAGCGATGCGATGTGCGTATCGACGGTGCGATTGGTCGAATCGGTTTGCTCGCCCCAAATCTGCTCGAATAAATAATCGCGTGCAAGAACCTGTCCGGGGCGCATTGCAAGCCGATAGAGTAATTCGAATTCTTTCGGCGCGAGGTCGATTGCAGTTTGACGATATGTTACGGTGCGTTGATTCGGATCGATCAGCAGTCCTTCGAGACTGATCGGATTGCGTTCCTCGCGATAGCCGGAACGCCGCAATACCGCGCGGATCCGGGCGATCAGCTCGATGATCGAAAACGGTTTCGTGACATAATCGTCGCATCCCTGTTGAAAGCCGGACAGTTTTTCCGCTTCGGCGGTTTTCGCGGTAACGATGATAACGGGAGTCAATACCTTCTGTTCGCGAATCCGTTTCAGGATGTGCATGCCGTCGAGCAATGGCAGCATCAGATCTAGCAGAATGAGCTGGTACGCACCGGAGGACGCCTCTTTCAATCCCTGACGACCGTTCGTCACCCACTTCGTGGCAAATCCTTCCATCGCGAGCTGTGACCGGAGCGCTTCTCCGATCACAGCGTCGTCTTCGATGATTAAGATTTGTGCCATAGGATTCGCAATCGCTATTTTTTGAGGTCGAGCGGAAAATCGATCGTCACGACGGCACCGCCGCTGGCGCGATTCGATAGTGCGATTTTTCCGCGATGCAATTGAACGATCTCCTTCACCAGACTCATCCCGATGCCGATTCCGGGATCGCTTTCACTGCTGGTTCCGGGAAGATAGTGCTGTTTCAAAATACGCTTCAATTGTTTCGAATCGAAACCGGTTCCGCTATCCTCGAATGTTAATCTGATTCCATTCGGTGACATCTCCGATAATGAAACCTGAACTGTCATCGGGCTGTCCGACCCACTCTGCCGCATTTTACGGATGGCACGGAACGCATTGTCCAGTAAATTATCGCAGAGCACGACCAGCAATTCGCGATTTCCGCGGAGATGAATATTGTCGAGAGAATTGGTTACTGTGAAATCGATCAGTGCCGAATCGAATATCGGTTTCCAACTGTTCTTTATCTCGTCGAGCAATTCCGTTAACGAAACAGAACTGAATTTGGCATGATTGATCTCGCCGCGCACAATCAGCAATGAATTCAGAACCGTCCGATTCATCCGGTCGCATTCGTCGATAATGCCGTGTAGTGTCGCCTGTTCGACTTCTTCCGATTCAACCCGCTTCTGCGCCAGAATTTCGCCTCGCAACCGAATGCGCGAGATTGGTGTTTTCAGCGAATGTGCCAGATAATCGAGTGCCGTTTCGCGTGCCAGCCAGAGTCGGCGGGTATTCCAGTACGTCATTAAGAGGATGAGCAAAAATACTACTGTGAGAATCGCGATGGCATTGAGGGTAAATTGAAGTGCTTTGGTGCCGAAGTTGCGTTTAGTGTACTCCTCATTGCTGATGGAACGGTAGACCTGACAATCGAACCATTCGCCGCCGGCGGGTGTTCCCTGCACCATCGAGTGCCACTCGGCGGTGGCGCGGAATTTCTTCGCTCCATGCCACCAGATCGTGTCGGTGGGAATCTGTCGATTGATGATACCAAAACCGCAATACGGAACGATTTCGGGATAAGTCCAGCCATAAAAGATGCTGTATTGCGAGATCGCCGCGTCCATGTGATTCTGAATGGTCTGGTGAAAGAATTGCGGGTCGAATTCAACGATCAGAAATTTCCCGAAGTTCGCTTTGTCGTGCATCCATTTCTTGTAATCGGTATGCTTTTTTTTAACCGGAAGGATCATCCCCATCAGATAGACACGTTCGTCTTTCGCCAGATAGGATCGAAAACCGATTCTATCCGTTTGCCGTCCGACGCGCGAAGGGTTACTGTTGAACGCCATCCTTTTTTCCCAGAGGTATGCGGCAAGCCATTCGCGATTTGCGTATGAATGTGCGGAAATCAGAATCGAGTCGGGAGCGACCCAGTACACATTTTTCACTCCCGGCTTTGCCGAGAAATCAGTCACGAGCCTTTTGATATCGCCCATTTCGTACTGTTCCGATGAAGCTTGGAATTGATCGATATACGATCGGAACGGTTCGACGCTGAGATCGGTGAGAACATTGGATAAATCGTGCGACATGAATCGCAATTTCTCGTGATCGACCGCAGTCTCCGATTTTAAACTGACCATGCTGATAAAGTAGGAAAATCCGACAAAGAACAACGCAATCAGTACGATCAATCCGATGCCGACACTGGATCCGAGACTTCTCAACCAAAATAGAATTTTCTTTTTCATTGTAAGCTCCGGTTCATTACCGAGTATCTCATAAAATTGAATGGTGATCGTTAGTAGGGGCGGACCCCCGTGTCCGCCCGCAGGCGGTTTCTGTAAGTACAGACACTCTTGTCTGTACCTGTTCGGCAATGCCGAACACCGAATCTTCAGAACAAATATTCAAAAACCACCACACCATCAAGGTAATCGGTTCGGATCGAAATTTGTCAGGAATTTGTTAACTATTTCACGCGCACAGTTGAGCATCGAAAGATTGTTATTCAAGAATCAGAGAGATGGTGAATTGTTTGTCAAAATTAATCAAGATTCTGTATCTTCAACAACTTTTCACGTATCATTTACAACACCAGGAGATTCAATGAGTGGCTTGATCCTGCCCGATGGTACTCCAGCATCGCGGTTATATACGACTTCTACGTCTTTCGAGCGCAAAGCCAACCGGCTGATTGCCGAATCCAGTCCCTATTTATTGCAACATGCTTACAATCCGGTCGATTGGCAACCTTACCGCGAATCGGCATTCGAAGAGGCGCGTCGCCGCGATCTTCCAGTGCTGATTTCGATCGGATATTCGTCGTGTCACTGGTGTCATGTCATGGAACGGGAAGCGTTCGAGGATCACGCTATTGCCGAACTGATGAACCGAAGTTTCGTCTGTGTGAAAGTCGATCGCGAAGAGCGTCCCGATATCGATCAGATCTATATGTCGGCAATTCAGGCGCTGACCGGTCAGGGAGGCTGGCCGCTGAATGTGTTTGTCGATCATGACGGGAAACCGTTTTTCGGCGGCACCTATTTTCCACCGAAGGCGATGTACGGTCGACCGAGCTGGCGGGAAGTCTGCGAAGCGATTAGCGAAGCGTGGCAAACGCAACGGCGCGATGTCCTTGAAACGGGACAGCAACTGTTCGATTATCTCCAGCGCGACGCCACTGCCGAGCGGCGTTCCGAAATCGATCTAGCGGCAATCGTCGAGCGTGCCCGCGCCATGATTTTGGAAACTGCCGATCGCAACAATGGCGGTTTCGGTCCCGCACCGAAATTTCCGCAACCGATGTTGTTGCGCTTCCTCCTGGAATATGCCGTATCCGATAACAATCGGGATGCGCGCGAAGTGGTTCTACTCACGCTGGAAAAAATGCGCTACGGGGGGCTGTTCGATCAGATCGGCGGCGGCTTTGCGCGGTATTCGACCGACGCGCGCTGGATGGTGCCGCATTTCGAAAAAATGCTCTACGACAATGCGCAACTGGTGTCGATCTATCTTCATGCTGGAAGTGCATTCGATCGCGCGGATTTGATCGAGACCGCGCGCACGACACTGGACTGGATGCTCCGCGAATTGTGGATTGAGGATGAGTGCGGCTTCGCGTCGTCGTTCGATGCCGATAGTGCTGGAAAAGAGGGGGCGTTTTACGTCTGGAGTAAACGCGAAATTATCGATCTGCTGGGCGAACGCGATGGCGAGCAATGCTGCACCATCTTTCAGGTGACGGAGGAAGGAACATTCGAGCCGGGGCAATCGATCCTCTTTCCCGAACGCGCGATCACCGAATCCGCGGCTCGCTTCGACCGGACGCCGGAACAACTATCCGAATCGGTTAAGCAATGGTGCGATCGATTGTATCAGGCGCGCAGCCAACGCATTGCACCGCGGCGCGACGATAAAATTCTGACCGACTGGAACGGGATGGCACTCTCCGCACTCGCAGCCGGAGCGGTGTATCTGGGCGATTCGCGGTATTATACCGTTGCCGAAAAATTAGCGACCCGTTTGGTGTCCGAATGGAATGCTTCGAAGAATCTTGCCCATTCACGGTTACAGAACAAAGTGCTGGAGCAGGCGTTTGCACTGGATTTCGCGACGGTAGCCACCGGACTCATTGACCTCTATCAGACCGATGGAATCGGAAAGTGGATCGAAACCGCCAATGAAATCGCCTTGTCACTCATAGACCGGTTTGTCTTGCCGAATGGTTTGGTGGCGATGTCGGAAGATCCGGTCGGCGGTGTGCGCGCGGTTGGATTTTTCGATCAGGCGATTCCCTCGGCGAATTCTGCCGCGGCTTTGCTGTGGCTCCGGCTACATGCATTAACCAACAACGACCGATTTTATCAGGTAGCGCTTACAGCGATGAAGGCGATCGGCGCGGAATTGACCCGCATGCCGCATGGGCTGGGAATGGCGCTGCAAGCCGTTCAGCGGTTGGATCGTCCCGCCGCGCAATGGGTGATCGCGGGTGACGATTGCAGTTTTATCAATGCGGTACAACGAAAATACTATCCGCAGCGCGAACTGGCACTGACGATCGCACCGATTCCAGCACTGCTGCATGATCTATGCAACGATAAGAATAGCGTCGCGGGGCGAACCGTGTTGTATCGCTGCCACAATCGACAATGTCAGGCTCCCATCGAGGATCTCGCAAACATCGATTAATCGTATATCGCAGAATTTCTTTCCGGGGGGAAAAGGATGTCTCAACTTACCACACTCAACGTAGCGCGCAAGCAAAGTGTCGTCTTCGTTTCGCTCTCGCGTCCGGAGGTGCACAACGCCTTCAGCGAGGCGATGATTACCGAATTGACCGATGAATTCACCGAATTGAGTAAAGACGAATCGATTCGCGTAATCGTATTGCAGGGCTCCGGAAAAAGTTTTTGTGCGGGTGCCGATCTTGACTATATGCGTCAAGCTGCCGCGCTCGACTATGCCGCCAATCGCGAAGCTGCATTACAGTTGGCGGAAATGTATCGCGCGATTTACGATTGTCCGATCCCGATTCTCGGCATTGTGCATGGCGCTGCGATGGGTGGCGGGATCGGTTTGTGCAGTGTGTGCGATGTCGTGGTCGCTGCCGAAAGTACCAAATTCTCGCTGTCGGAAGTACGATTGGGAATCATTCCGGCGGTGATTGGACCGTATACGATCGGGAAAATTGGGTACTCGAATTTTCTCGCGCTTGGTGTCACCGGCGAACGCTTCGATGCCAGAACAGCGCTGCAGATCGGACTGGTACACGAAGTTGTTGCAAACGAGTTACTCGATGTCGCGGCGCAGCAGAAACTGGAATTATTCCTGCAGGGTTCGGCTGCGGCACAGCGATTGATGAAAAAATATGCCCGCACACTGCTGCCGGTAGCCCCGCAGGATTACGCAAATACCGCGGCGACGGCGATTGCTACCGCCCGGATGAGTCCCGACGGGAAAGAGGGAATCACGGCATTCCTCGAAAAGCGTCAACCGATTTGGGTGGAGAAACCGGAGTGAAATTTCAAAAAGTATTGATTGCGAATCGCGGTGCGATTGCCGTTCGGGTGATTCAAGCGATTCAGGAATTGGGGATGAAAGCGGTCGCCGTTTATTCAACGCCGGACGAGCGCGCATTGCACTTGCACTGGGCGGATGAAGCTTACGAGTTGCCGGGCGAATCGCCGGTTGACACCTACCTGAATCAAAAGTTGATTATCGATATTGCGCGGAATGCGCAGGTCGATGCGATCCATCCCGGTTACGGGTTTCTTTCGGAAAATGCCGAATTCGCACTAGCCGTTCGCAGTGCCGGAATGGAATTTATCGGTCCGTCGGTGACTGCCATCTCCGAAATGGGTTCGAAAACACGGGCGCGCGAAATCATGCAGCAGGCGGGTGTACCGGTCGTTCCGGGGTTCCAGTGGAACGATGCGTCGTTCGAGCGGGTACGCGACGAAGCCGAAAAAATCGGTTATCCGATTCTGGTTAAGGCGTCTGCCGGCGGCGGCGGCAAAGGGATGAAGATTGTCACCGAATCTGCCGGGCTGGTGGATGCGCTGGAATCGGCAAAACGCGAAGCGAAGAACGCGTTCGGCGACGATACCGTGTTCATCGAGAAATATCTCGTCAATCCCCGTCATATCGAGGTGCAGATTCTTGGCGACGAACACGGTAATATCGTCCATCTCTTCGAACGCGAATGCAGTATCCAGCGGCGGCACCAGAAGATTCTCGAAGAAGCACCGTCGCCGTTCGTCACGCCGGAACTGCGCGCGCGGATGTGTCGCGACGCGATCAATGCCGGAAAAACAGTGCGTTATTCCAATGCCGGAACAGTGGAATTCATCGTCGATGCCACCGGGAATTATTATTTCCTCGAGATGAATACACGTCTTCAGGTGGAACATAGCGTGACCGAAATGACGACCGGAATCGATCTGGTGAAGATGCAACTGCGAATTGCGATGGGCGAACCGTTACCGTGGACACAGGACGAATTGCAGCAGCACGGACACGCGATCGAAGTGCGGATTTATGCCGAAGATCCGGAAACCGGATTTCTCCCGTCTACCGGAACCATCCGTTACCTCGATCCGCCGGAAGGGGTGAATATCCGGAACGATTTGGGGATTCACGCCGGTGTGCCGGTATCGCTATTTTACGATCCGCTGCTCGCGAAATTGACCGTGTTCGGAATGGCGCGGGAAAGTGCGATCGAGCGACTCGATTGGGCATTGGAACGTTACGGCATTGGTGGGGTGCGAACCAATATCCAATTTCTACGAGCAGTATTGCAGCATCCCGCGTTTCGTATGGGCGAGACCGATACCGGATTCATCCCCCGACACTTCGATCAGTGGCGCGCTCCGGAACAACATATTCCCGATGAAGCGCTGGTATTGGCGGCGTTAAGCGAATTCCTCCGCAACGAAGATCGCGGCATCTCGACCACCGGATTCTCGTTTCAATCCGATCCGTTTTCACCGTGGCAGCGCGAGGAGGTGTATCATGGCTGAGTATCGGTATGCTTCCGCCGAGAAAGAGTATCCGGTCGCGATCATTCGCAAGGACGATCACACTTGGCTGGCAACGATCGATCGCAAAGAATATTCGATCACGCTGGATGAGCGGCAATCGACGCGACTCGACGTGCGGATTGCCGGTCGCGGTTATCATTGCCATGTCGATGCACAGGGCGACGACCGGTTCATCAGTTGGCGCGGGAATTCGTATGTCTTGCGCCGGGTCGATCGCGAAGGGACGGAACAGCGCATCGATCACGGCAAGAATCCGGAATTCGATCCGGAAATTCGTGCACCGATGCCGGGTAAAGTGATTAAAATTTACGTGAATGCCGGCGACAATCTTGAGCAAAATACGCCGGTGATTGTACTGGAAGCGATGAAGATGGAGTACACGCTGAACGCGCCAGTCGCGGGAATCGTCGAGCGCGTCTGTTTCGCGGTCGGCGATCGGGTCGATCTGGGAAGCACCCTCGCGGTGATGGCTATGCCGAAAGAAATAATCGATGAGTGAGAAAAAATTACCACCCAGCATTCGAATTGTCGAAGTCGGTCCGCGCGATGGCTTGCAGAGCATTCTGCAGCGAATCGAAACCGCCGACAAGATCAAGTATATCGATCTACTATCCAGCGCCGAACTGCCTGAAATTGAAGTCACCAGTTTCGTATCGCCGAAATGGGTGCCGCAGTTGGGGGATGGCGCGGAGGTCTTTGCCGGAATCCGGAAGCGTCGAATGACGGTCTACACGGCGCTGGTACCGAATACAAAAGGACTGGAAGCCGCGATCGATGCCGGATTCCGGTCGGTCGCCGTGTTTGTCGCCGCCAGCGAAACATTTTCGAAGAAGAATACGAATTGCACGATTGCCGAGAGTATCGCGCGGCTGGAGCAGATGCAACCGATCTGGAAGGCGGAAGATTTGCGCGTGCGCGGATACCTCTCGACCTGTTGGCACTGCCCGTATGAAGGGAAGATCGATCCGGAACAAGTGTTGCCGGTGATCGATCAACTATTCCGGTTGGGGATCGATGAAATTTCGCTGGGCGACACCATCGGTAAAGCGCAGCCCGACGAAGTTGCGGCGCTGTTGCAACGCTTGCCGAAGGAGTGGGCAATCACCGATTTTGCGCTACATTTCCACGACACTTTTGGATATGCTCTTAGCAATGTCGAAGCGGGGCTGCAACACGGTATCCGGGTGTACGACACCAGTGCCGGAGGGATTGGCGGCTGTCCGTATGCGCCGGGCGCGAGCGGCAATCTTAGCACCGAAGCGCTGATTTCATGGTGCGACGATCACGATGTTGCGACGAATATGAAGCTCGATCAAGTGCGAGCTGCCGGCGCTTTCATTCGCTCGCTTCTTGTTCTTTAGTAGGGGCGGACCCCCGTGTCCGCCCGTGTCTTGTGGGGCGTTTCCCCGTGTCTGCCCGTGTCTTGTATCATTTCATCTTGTGGTGGCGCAGGCCTCCGAGCCTGCGATCTTGAATCTTGTATCTTGTATCCTTTCCTCATTACCCATCGGAATCGAAAGAGGGAAAGAATACAAGATGCCCAATCGGAGTTGGGCAGTACTGCCGATCTCCGAATCGGCTCTTTTGTCGTTTTATCTTTTTCTCTTTTCAATCGGTAAAGATGAAAAAAGATTACAAGATGCCCAATCGGAGTTGGGCACTACTACAAAAAATAAAGACGATTCGCGATCCGCTCGATCGTCTTTTCGTAGGTCGGAACTTGTTCTGACCGCCTCCTGTGTCTGTTTTTTTGATCGGGATATCGACAAATACAATTGAATCATTTCAGAGTGAGTACACCAAATGGAACGAATAGTCTCGAAAATCGTAACGAGTGATCCGAATTTTATCGCGAATCGCGAACACAATCTGGCGCTGGCAGCGTCATTGAACGAAGAGTTGGCGCGGATTCATGCGATGGGTTCGGCGGAAGCCGTCGAGAAACATCGCAAGCGCGGCAAGCTGACAGCGCGCGAGCGCATCGACCGGCTGCGCGACGCGGGGACGCCGTTTCTGGAATTCTCGCCGCTCGCCGCATTCGAGGTCTATGGCGAGGATGTTCCTGCCGCAGGTATTATCGCCGGAGTGATTCAAGTGAGTGGTCGGCAATGCGTGGTGATTGCGAACGATGCGACAGTCAAAGGAGGAACCTATTATCCGCTGACGGTGAAGAAACATCTGCGCGCACAAGAAATTGCATTGGAGAATCATCTGCCGTGCATTTATCTGGTCGATAGCGGTGGTGCGTTTCTTCCTCGACAGGATGAAGTATTTCCCGACCGCGATCATTTCGGACGGATCTTCTACAATCAGGCGAATTTGTCGGCAGCGCGGATTCCGCAGATCGCAGTGGTGATGGGGAGTTGTACTGCCGGTGGCGCGTATGTACCCGCGATGTCCGACGAGACGATTATTGTCAAGGGGAATGGCACCATCTTTTTGGGGGGACCGCCGCTGGTGAAAGCCGCGACTGGGGAAGTGGTCACGGCGGAGGAGCTGGGCGGTGCCGATGTCCACACCCGGATCAGCGGCGTTGCCGATCATTTTGCCGTCGACGATTTACATGCGATCGAATTGTGCCGGAGCATTGTCGAAAATTTGAATATTGTGAAGCATGCCGAGCTCGATATCGTCGCGCCGGTCGATCCGTTGTACGATCCTTCCGAACTCTATGGGATTTTACCGCGCGATACGCGCAAGCCGTTCGATGTCCGGGAAGTGATTGCACGGCTGGTTGATGATTCGCGGATGCATGAATTCAAAGCGCGCTACGGCGATACGTTGGTGACCGGTTTTGCGCGGATTCACGGCTATCCGGTGGGAATATTGGCAAATAATGGTGTTTTATTCAGTGAATCGGCGTTGAAAGGAGCACATTTCATCGAATTATGCACGCAGAGACGGATTCCACTACTGTTTTTGCAGAATATTACCGGTTTTATGGTCGGAAAGAAGTATGAACAGGGTGGAATTGCGAAAGATGGCGCGAAATTAGTGCAGGCGGTTGCGACGGCTGCCGTGCCGAAATTCACGGTGATCATCGGTGGCAGTTTCGGTGCCGGGAATTACGGTATGTGCGGGCGCGCGTATCAGCCGCGGATGCTCTGGATGTGGCCGAATTCGCGCATCAGCGTGATGGGTGGGGAGCAGGCGGCGAATGTGCTGTTGACGGTGAAGATGGATGCGCTGGCGGTCAAGGGGAAAGGGCTGTCGGTGGCGGAACAGGCGGCATTCAAGCAACCGATTCTCGACAAATACGAGCGTGAAGGGCATCCCTACTATTCCAGCGCGCGGCTCTGGGACGATGGCATTCTCGATCCGACGGAAACCCGCAAACAGTTGGCATTGGGGATCAGCGCGGCGCTGAATGCACCGATCGGATTGACCAATCCACCGGTTTTCCGGATGTAATTTTTTTCTTTTCCGTAGGGGCGTATGGCATACGCCCGAAGCGGCAGGCAGCGCCTGACGCCGAGTATGTATCCTGATATGTGAACAAGAGGAGTCGGAATAAATTCCGACATACGGAAAAGAAGATGCACGCAGGCTCGGAGGCCTGCGCCACCAACAGGATGGGAGTTGGGGGTTAGGAATTGGGAATTGGGGAAAAAGATAGGTAGCGGCGGACTTTAGTCCGCTCTAAGTTCTGCTTTCTTTGTAGCCGCAGGCTTCAGCCTGCGTTCTTGTATCTTTTTTGATCCTGTATCCTGCAGTGGGGTGACCCTCCGCGAACGCCCGCTCTTGTATCTTTTTTACCCCAATACCCACAACCTACCACCCACCACCCATTTTTCGTAGGGGCGTATGGCATACGCCCGAAGCGGCAGGCAGCGCCTGACGCCGAGTATGTATCCTGATATGTAAACAAGAGGAGTCGGAATAAATTCCGACCTACTTCCTGACACAGGAGGTGGTCAGAACAAGTTCTGACCTACGGAAAAGAAGATACTCGCAGGCTCGGAGGCCTGCGCCACCAACAGGATGGGAGTTGGGGGTTAGGAATTGGGAATTGGGGGAAAAGATCGGTAGCGGCGGACTTTAGTCCGCTCTAAGTTCTGCTTTCTTTGTAGCCGCAGACTTCAGCCTGCGTTTTTTTTCTGATTATGACACAAGAGGAGTCGGAATAAATTCCGACATACTTCCTGACACAGGAGGTGGTCAGAACAAGTTCTGACCTACGGAAAAGAAGATGCACGCAGGCTCGGAGGCCTGCGCCACCAAAGACAAGACACAGGAGGTGGTCAGAACAAGTTCTGACCAACAGCAATTCGATCCTCCTATCACCCAATCTTTTTAGTAGGGGCGGACCCCCGTGTCCGCCCGCTCTCTTTTTTTTTATTCCCCAACGCCCACAACCTACCATCCACCACCCATCTTGTAGCCCCCGCTGGCGGGGGTTGGGGGTGGTCGCGCCGGTAGGCGCGTGAGCGAAGCAAAAAAAACTCGCAATCAAGTTTTTCTTTAGAATCTTCTTTTTAGGACTCTAGAGTCCACTAAAAACTCTGGACTCGGAATCTTCTGTATCTTTCCTCGTTACCTCTAAAGATTCTTTTTTTGCTCGCAGTATGACTCTAGAGTAAAGACTCTAAAGAAGACTCTAGAGATAAAGACTCGGTTGACATCTTTATATTGTTGTGAATACATCATTTAATCGCAATTTCCGGTGATAAATTCGGCATCACTGGTGGATAACTCCGATAATTCAATATAAATAATACACTTATCTAGAATTGTAATGTAAATGCTTCCGAGAGTCCGATTCCGGTTTGGTGAATTAGGCAATTCTTGAATTTATATGTTTTGAATAATTAATGGATGCTTAAAATTGTGTCGAATTTATTTTGCCGAATCAAAAATAACTCTTGACTTTTGCCTAAAAATGTATTATATTATATACAAGATGGGGAATAGGTGTTGGGTGTTGGGGAGTGGGGAAAAGAAAAAAACGATTAAAACTTCCATTGGCACTGTGCATTCACATCATCAAATATCACCAACCATCCAGCTCCGACGCTTACTGCTGCGATTTTTGACCAACAAAGACTCTTTTATAAAAAATCTCACCGTATCTTCCGCGAAAGGAATCCAACCATGTCCGATATCAATGAATGGTGGCTGCAAGGGCGTATCGGCGCCATTTCACCGCTTATCCCCGGTCGCAAAACCAGTTTCTGCAAAATCAATATCGCCACCACCACCCGTCCGAACGATCGCGGCGAGCAACAAACCGAATGGCACAATGTGCTCTTGTTCCGGGATCTTGCCGAGCGCTTCGTCGCACAGGCAACCATCGGTCAGGTCGTGCGGCTAAAGGGGTATGTCCACAGCCACAAATATGTGCATGAGCAGCGCACCCGGGTCGATCCGCAATTTATCGCCTTCTGGTATTCCTTCGATCTGACGGCGCAACACGAACCACCCCGCGCCGCCGCATAAAGATTTTTTTTTATACCGTTGTAATCGAAAGGTTACAATGGTGGTGGTTCTTTGACATAGCGAAAAGATGGGGGGTGGGTGGTAGGTTGTGGGTATTGGGGGAAAAAAGATACAAGAGCGGGCGACCGCGGAGGGTCGCCCCTCCTTAAAAGATTGTGTGATAGGAGGATCGTATTGCTGTAGGTCGGAATTTATTCCGACTCCTCTTGTGTCATAAACAGAAAAAACAACGCAGGCTGAAGCCTGCAGCTACAAAGAAAGCAGAAAATAGAGCGGACTAAAGTCCGCCGCTACCGATCTTTTCCCCCAATGTCCAATTCCTAATCCCCAACTCCCATCCTGTTGGTGGCGCAGGCTTCCAAGCCTGCGATCCTCTTCGGTAAGTCGGAATTTATTCCGACTCTTCATTTCAGTATGGGGGCATCCCCGCATGCCCTCGTTCATTTTTGGACACAAGAGGAGTCGGAATAAATTCCGACCCACGGAAAAGATGAGTGGCGGGAATAGGTGTTGGGTGTTAGGTGATGGGTGATTGGGAAAGATAAAAAAATATTCAAGAACGGGGGCATGCGGGGATGCCCCCATACAGGAAATAATAATAGCAATTCAATAAACTGGTCGAAAAAGCTCAACCACCGGAAATGACCGATTGATCTTGTAAAGTCTACGATTTCGCAATACTTTGTAGAACCGCTCGCGTGGTGAGTGGTTTTGTCGTCACATTCAAATTCGAGTGTCCTATGTCTGCAACCGAAGTACCGCTGCATTCCAGTAGTTACAAAGTCCGACGCTTCTTCAACTGGTTTCCGTTGGGTCTGACGTACGCCTTCCTGTACATGGGTCGGTACAATCTGACCGTCGCCAAAAATGCGCTGGGCGACTTGATGACGAAAGAGGATTTCGGCATCATCTTCGCCGCCGGAACCTTCACCTATGCCTTTGCCTTTCTGCTGAATGGACCGTTGACCGACAAGATGGGGGGTCGCAAAGCAATTCTGGTGAGCGCGATCGGTGTTGCAGCCATGAATTTGCTGCTCGGCATGTTTACCCACTCCTTCCTCGGCGATCGAACCGGCGCGCTGTTTGCCCACCGCACCCTGCTGTTTTCGATCCTATACGCCGCCAATATGTATTTCCAATCGTTCGGTGCCGTATCGATCGTGAAGGTGAATGCATCGTGGTTCCATGTCCGGGAGCGCGGTATTTTCGGCGGGATCTTCGGAATTCTGATCTCATTGGGTCTCTACTTCGCCTTCGATTGGGGTGATGCCATCGCAGCAGCAACCGTGGCTCATTTCAAAGATTTGAGCTGGTTGCAATACGCGATCCGGGTGGTATTCGGAATCGCTGGCACCACCACCGATCAGACTTGGTGGGTGTTCTGGATTCCCGCAGCGATTTTGGTAGTGTTTGCCATCATCGATTATTTGGTCGTGTTCGATAAACCTTCGAAAGCCGGTCATCCCGATTTCGATACCGGCGATGCCAGTTCCGGCGATACCGACGAAACCTTCCGGTTATCGGTCGTGCTGAAGAAAATCATCACCAGCCCGATCATGCTGACGATCGCCATGATTGAATTCTGTTCCGGTGTGATGCGCAACGGTATGATGCACTGGTACACCATTTACGTGAAAGAGTTGGTGAAGTCCGGAGTCATCACCGATCGCCCGATGATCGAAGCGAATTGGGGTCTGGTGCAACTGATTGCCGGTGTTTGCGGCGGCATGCTGGCAGGCTGGGTGTCGGATCACCTCTTCGGTAGCCGTCGTGGTCCGGTTGCCGCGCTACAGTATTCGATCCTCATTGTGGGATCGATCGTCGCGGCATTCTTCTATCAGAATATTCAGGTGTTGAGTTGGACGATCGCGGTGATGATGATGGCGGTGATCGGCGTCCACGGTATGCTCTCCGGCACATCGACGATGGATTTCGGTGGTCGCAAAGCGGCTGGTACTGCTGTCGGTATGATCGACGGAATGGTTTACCTCGGCACGGGGTTGCAGTCGCTCGGTATCGGTTACCTGACCTCGAGCAATATGAGTAGTTTCGGCTGGGTAGTCGGTCCGATGATTGTCGCCGCATTGATTCTCGCATTGATCATGATCAATGTCAAACGCACGAATCTGACTTACCCGATTGCCGCGAGTGTCTCGCTGGTCGTCAGTTGGGTCGTGGTATTCGGCATTCTCTTCACCGGAAAGGGTGGATGGGGTGCCTGGCAAATGTTCCTGATTCCCTTCGCGGTATTGGGTACAGTACTAGCGGTGAAGATCTGGTTTGCCTTCCCGAATGCGAAAGGGAGTGCGAGTCACTAGTCGCGTGGTTCTTAAAAATTCCGGATGGGGAGGGCGCTAGCGCCCTCCTTTCTGTATTCGGGGGTTAGGCTTTAGCCTGACAATTCAGTAAGGTAGCGGCGGACTTTAGTCCGCGTATTTTTGAATCTTGCATCCTGAAGTGGGGGCGATAGTCCGCTCTTTTTTCTACCGTAGGGGCGTATCGCATACGCCCTTTCTGTTATCTTTTCTTCTTGTGTCCTGAAGTAGGGGGGCATCCCCGCATGCCCCCGTTCATTTTTGGACACAAGAGGAGTCGGAATAAATTCCGACCTACTGAAAAGAACATGATCGCAGGCTCGGAGGCCTGCGCCACCGAAAAGATGGGTGGTAGGTGTTGGGAAAAGATGAAAGATCCCACAATGGGATGTGGCAGGTTATGCCAGCTTCGCATCGAGGATGGATCGGACTTTCATCGAAAAATCGATCAATGAGAACGGTTTTTGAATGAAATTGACACTTACATCCAAAACCCCTTTCGTCGCGATGACTTCAGCCGGATAACCAGACATATAAAGCACTTTAAACGCGTCCCGCAACTTCACCAGTTCGAGCACCATTTCCCGACCAGTCATTTCCGGCATGATCACATCGGTAATCACCAAATCGAACGAGTGGGAATTCTGTTTAATCAGAGCAATCGCTTGTACCGGATTCCCGGCAGCAATGACATTGTATCCCAAATTTTTCAGACTCTGTTCCACCAGATTGAGAATAGTATGCTCGTCTTCGACCAATAGGATCGTCTCCGATCCGCTGCGAAAATGGGTGTTGGCAACGATAGATTGCGTTTTAATCTCGTCGCTTTCATGTCGAACAAAGAAGATCGAAAATGTCGAACCGACTTCCGGTTCGCTGTAGACATGAATCGTACCCTTATTCTGTTTTACAATACCGTATACCGTAGAGAGACCCAAACCGGTACCTTTTCCAACCCCTTTGGTCGAGAAGAATGGTTCGAATACCTGTTGCAGTACTTCCTTGGTCATTCCACAGCCATTATCGCTGACATTCAGTCGCACATACTGTCCTGCCGGTAGATCGAACGGACGACTGGGATCGTCGATACTACAGTGATAATTTTCCGTGCTGATCGTGATCGTTCCGATGGGTCGAATCGACTTAATCGCATCGCGGGCATTCACGACCAGATTCGCGAGAATCTGATCGATCTGAGTGGGATCGATTTCGATATTCCAGATCGTACCGCTCGGTTTCCAATCCAATTCGAGGTCTTCACCGATCAGGCGGCGAAGCATTTTCAACATCCCATCGACAGTTTGATTCAGATTGATAATAACCGGTTTAACCGGTTGTTGACGAGCGAATGCGAGCAATTGACGGGTTAAATCCGCCGACTTGTTGGCGGCTTTATGAATTTCGAGAATTTCTTCGTGCAGTTTCGATTTCGGCGGTGTGGAAAGAAGCGCCATTTCGGAATAGCCGATGATCGCAGCGAGCATATTGTTGAAATCGTGGGCTACGCCACCGGCAAGATGTCCGACTGCTTCCATTTTCTGCGATTGAAGTAATTGTTTTTGGAGCTTATCCTTCTCAAGTTCGGCTTGCTTCCGTTCGGATAAATCGATGCCGATACCGGTAAAGTACCGCTTGTTTCCGGCAATCAATTTGACACACGTGAAATAAAATGGTAAGGATCGATCGTCTTTCGTCACAAGATTTGCTTCAAAAGTGTAGATACCGGATTCCAGTACCTCTTTAATCGCATTCTCGACAATTGAAGTATCCGGCTGTTTGCCACCAAACCAATCGGTAACTTTCATCGAATTCACTTCGTCGGAATGGAATCCCGATAAAATTTCCAGATTCTTGTTCCAGCGCACGATTTGTCCGGCGTCATCGTAGATGTATAGCAGACCGGGAATCCCTTCGAGTATCGATGAAGTAAATTCCTGTTCTTCGCGTAATTTTTGCTCGACCCGTTTTCGCTCGGTGATATCGGAAATCGTAAACTGCACCATCTGACGATCGCCAGTCCGAAAACTCATCAAGTGAATCTCACCATCCCAGATCTCGCCATTCGGTCTGCGATGGAGCCAATCAAAAACGACCAAACCGTCCCGAATCGCTTTTTCAATGTAGCGTTTCGCCTTATCACTGGATGGTGTTCCGTCGTATTGGAAAGGCTGCGAGACCGTAACTGGGGAACTTGCCATTAGCTCATCGCGCGAATTCAAACCAAATATTTCGACTGCTGCTTGATTGCATTCGATAATCTTGAAGGTCGCTACATCAATCACCACAATCGGAATCTGCGAATGCTCGAAAATCCGCAGGCGAAATTCTTCGTTTTCGCGCTGAAGATCGTCAGCTTTCTGTTTCAGTGCGATTTGAGTAGCCAATTGTCGACGTCGGATATTTTCGGTACCGGCGCCGATGAGTACAATTGCGATAATTGCCATGATAAAGGGGAGAATCGAGCCCTTGATGATTTGCAATCGCCAATCGGCAGCATCGACATCCATTCCAAATACCGCAATTACTTTTCCGGTGTTCGGGTCGGTAATAGGAATGAGTGTGCTGATCCAAGTTCCCCACCGATCCTTGAACGGCGGACTGATACTCGCTTGATTCTTCGCGAACACAGCATTCAGTGTCGGTGAATCTTCTTCGTAGATTTGTCCGGGAGGAGAGTAATCGGTGGAATTTTCCAGTGCCGTACCCATGTAAAAGAAGGGTTTACTGGAGCCGTGTTTGCCCATCAAATACATGAACCGATATTTGGGATTCGCTTCGCGAATGCGAATGATTTTTTCGCGCAGGAATTTGTAGTCCGAAGAAGCCGTATCGGCAAGTGTTCCAGATAAGCGGGTAATGCGATCGCGATCCAAAGATTCGGTCAACATTCGAGCTTGCGCGAGCATCGTTTCATTCAGATTACGGATTTCCGAATGGGCTTCGAACCAGGAGAACATCAACCCAATCCCGAGAATAATCAATGTTACCGCAACCGTGATGAAGCGAAGACTTAATTTTCGCGAAGACGATGGGTATATTTGATTATTACCGGTAGTCATTCATGGAACCTCATCGAAAGTTATATCGAACGATCTAATCTATCAGAAACCTTACATCGAGCTTCCTAGCCCCTTCATCAAGGGCTATTGCGATCTCGAGAAATAGTACTTGCTAATCGTGAAAATCAGTAGCAATCGAAGAGGAATCAATGCTTCAATTTAAGAATGGACTCGAAAATCGAAGTATTCAAGGCTGAGTTAACATATTGAAGTACTTCGAATATCGCAATACCGAGGGTTGAGATTCTGGAAATATTCAGAAGTTAAACCATAATATTCCGAATCCTGTAGTAAGTCGATTCGATAAATACCCTCTTAATCAAGAAAATCGCATTCATTACTGTTAGAGTACTTAATTTCGGACCAAATCTTGATTTTTCTAACTCAATTCGCTGGATATTCCTTTACAGCGATATTTATGTTATCCGGTCTCAAGTTCTAACATTCATCGTCGGAAATTTGTTATATTAAATATCTTCACTAACATCTACTAAAGAGGATCACGATGACCAAAAAATTCTCTATTCTTTGCATAATTGCTGCTTTTCTAACGATGTCGATGGTTCCCGCCTTAGCGCAGCAACTTCAAGACCAAGCCGAAGCAGTCATTGCCGAAGCCGATTCGAACGATGCCGATTTCTTGAGTCCGAAGACGTTGGGCAAGGCGAAAGAGGCACTTGATGATGCCAAGAAAGCAATTGCGAAGAAAAAAGCCCAGAAGGATATCGATGCACTGCTCAACCGTGCGATCGATCAGGCGAAGAAAGCGAGCGAAACCGCCGATATCGGACATAAAGTATTGTCCGGAGTGATTCCAGCTCGCGCCCGGGCAATGGAAATGAATGCACCGACCGCCGCCAAGAAAGAATGGGAGAACGCGAAGGATTTGTGGGATAAAGTGATCGGCGATTTGGAAGACAATTCGCTGGATGCAGCGCGAAAACGGGAACGGGAGATGATCGACCGGTTCAATCGCGCCGAAACCGAAGCGGTTCGCAATACGGTATTGCGCAGTGCCCGTGACGCTGTTGAATCTGCCCGGAAACTTGGCGCGGAAACCTACTCGCCTTTGACCTTCCGTTCGGCAGCGGAAGCGCTCCAAAGTGCGGAAGATATGCTGAAGCAGAATGCCTATACCGGTGCAAAGGCACAAGAAGCTGCCAAATTAGCGACGATGGAAGGGAAGCACGCACAAAAAATCGCCGAGATGGCAAAGAAATTCGAAAAAGAGAAGAGCGGTTGGGAAAAAGGTTTTCTCTATTACGAAGAGTTTTTGCTCGGGTTCTCGCGCCGGATGAATCTGGATTTGGATTGGAGTGATGGTGCCGACGGTGCCAGTCGTACAATTCTGCTGGCGATCGATTCGCTTCGGCTTGCGGCACAATCGCAGATGTCACTGAAAGATCAAAAGTATACATTCCTCGAGAAGAATTTTCAGGATACCCGCACCCGTCTTGAGAGCGAATTGTCGAAGACGCAACTTCGCGTCGCCGAACTGGAAAGCCGGTTGGGTATTGCCCAGCGCGAATCCGACGTATTGAAGCGACAGAAGATGATTGTCGAAAAAGCCACGCTGCTTTCCGACAATTTCTCAGCCAAGGAAGCGAAAGCCAGCGTTGTCGATCCGAAAGGTACGATTTTGCTGCGATTGTCCGGATTGTCGTTCCCGGCAGGCTCGTCGAATGTAACGAATGCGATGCAGAAATTGCTGAATAAAGTCGTTTCCGGTCTTCAGGAATTCAGCACCTGTTCGTTTGTTGTCGAAGGTCACAGCGACTCGTCGGGTGATGAAGTACGCAATAAAAAAATATCGCAGGATCGTGCCGCTGCAGTTGCCGACTATTTGCGATCGAATCTCGGCTTGTCCGAAAGCCGCATCACTTCGACCGGATACGGTTCCGAGAAACCGATTGCGGACAATAGTACCCGCGAAGGTCGGATCCAGAATCGCCGGATCGATATTTTGATCCGGGTTCCGTAAGATTTCACGTTTGAATTGATACAAGGTCTGTGGTGACGAAAATAATCGTTACCACAGACACAGGATTTTCCGATGAACAAATTCATTTTGATCTTGTTACTGCTTTGCGTTTCCGTGACTGCGTTCGCAGTCGATGTGAATGCGCGCTACACCGCGGCACTGGAAAAAATGCAGCAGGGGAAGCGGCTGGAAGCGTTGAAGGAATTCCGGGAACTGGCAACGAGCTATAGCAATCATACGCTTACCGGCAATTTTCATTACTGGTCGGGAGAGGCGCTATTGGGTCTCGGTCGCGTCGAAGAGGCTACCGCGGAGTATGCACTGGCGGCGTCCGTCAAGAATTCCAACAAAGAGAAACACGCCCGGTTCATGCTCGGTCAATGTTATATGAAACTGGGCAAATTGGATAAAGCGAAAGCCGAATGGGAACGTTTCCTGCGCGACTATCCCGACGATGAATTGGCGCCGAAGGTGAAACAACGGATGAAATCGGAATAATTCTGCACAACCGACGAGGATATATCTTTATGAAAACGACGATCATCACGATTTTATTGGGATTGCTGCTAACGCTGCCGGTCATTGCCGCGGAGCGATCGATCCACCTGACGGTTTATAATAACGATATCGCAGTGGTGCGCGAAGTGCGCGATGTGACGATCGACGATGGCAACAAGATTTCGATCTCCGATGTCGCGGCGAATATCGATCCGACCTCGGTGAAGTTGTCGTTGTCGAATGGGTATGTGATTGAGCAGAATTTCGAATACGATCTGGTCAGTCAGGAGCGGCTATTGCAGCGGCGCTTGGGCGAGCAGGTCGACATCGTGATGCAGGAAGGGAATGTCGTTTCGGGGAAATTGCTGACATCGAGTGGCTGGGGCATCGTGCTCGAAACCGCGAAAGAGATGCGGATCATCCAGAGTGGAATCCGGCAGATATTGGTACCGGGCAATTCCGAAGGGCTGTACATGAAACCGACGTTGATTTGGCATATCGACAATCGCGGTAAATCGAATCAATCGGCGGAACTCTCGTATACGACGAACGGCATCAGTTGGGCGGCGGAATATATCGCCGTGCTGCCGCCATCAGGCAATAAACTAGATCTGCAGGGGTGGGTCGATATCAATAATAACAGCGGCGGCAGTTATCCGAATGCGAATTTGAAATTGATTGCGGGCGATGTGAACCGGGTGCAGGATATGAACCGGATGTACAAAGCGCGCGGCGGGATGGCGATGGAGATGGCGGTTGATGCGGCACCTTCGCCGCAATTCGAACAGCGCAATTTATTCGAATATCATTTGTACGAATTGCAGCGACCGAGCAGTATCAACGATCGCGAACGGAAACAGATTTCACTGCTGACGGCGGCGAATGTGCCGTATTCGCAGGAATACCGCTACGATATTCAGCCCGGCAACAAGCAGGTGAGTGTGAAAGTTCTGTTCAAATCGGACAAACCATCGGGCTTGGAAATTCCGATGCCGGCAGGGCGGGTGCGGCTGTTCCAAGCGGAAACGTCGGGCAATCGCGAATTTATCGGAGAAGACCGGATCGATCACACGCCGATCAACAGCGATGTGAAATTGACGGTGGGAAATGCATTCGATGTGACGGCGGAAACGATTCAAAAGAAGTATCGTCAGATCTCGGTCGGTGTGACGGAAACGGATTATCAGGTGATTTTGAAGAATCGGAAAGCGTCGGATGTCACGGTGATTGCGACTGCGCGGTCGGGCGGGGAGTGGTCGATTCGCGATGCGACGATTGCGCCGGTGGAGAAGAGTGCGTCGGAGCAGGAATTCACTGTGCGGATTCCGGCGATGGGCGAGAAGAAATTCTCCTATACGCTACGTCAGGGACGATAGTATTTTTTTATAATCTTGTATCTTGTCGTAGGGGCGTATGGCATACGCCCTTTCTGTTATCTTTTCTGCAGTAGTAGGGGCGGGCTCCCATGCCCGCCCGTTTTTGTATCCTGATTTGTCATTGCGAATGCGCCGTTCGGCGCATGTGGCGACCTACTCATTATTCTGTTTATCCTTTTTGGTAGGGGCGGTTCGCGAACCGCCCGAAACGGGCGCGGAGGCGCCCGCGGAGAGTATTCAATACGCCACTACTTGAAAAGGAAAGAGTCGGAATAAATTCCGACATACGGTAAAGATGGGTGATGGGGGGTGGGTGGTAGGTGGTGGGAAAAGATAAAAAAATAAAGATACAAGACCGGGCGCCCGCGGGGAGGCGCCCCTACTGCAAGATACAAGATAGAAGATACAAGAACGGGCGGGCCGGGGACCCGCCTCTACTGAATGCAGCGAATATTTACGATTTGGCAGGAATTTCGCTTGGATCTGTTTTGATCCTATACTATCATATTACCATCCCGATAATCCGATAACGAACCGATTGCACTGCTATCATTGAGAAAGGAACTACCTGTGAAACCACTGCGACACCTTCTATTTTGTATCCTGTTCGTATTGCTCTCGATGAATATTGCGTTCGCGCAAGATAGCTCCGGTGTAACCTGCCTCGGACGATTTTGGCAGACAAATTCGCAAGCGGTAGCGTTACAGGGCAACTATGCTTATGTCGCCGATGGGTATGCCGGCTTACGAATCATCAGCATCTCCAATCCGGCAACCCCCCAACAAGTAGCCATTTGCAATTTGCCTGATTTTGCGAATCACGTGGCTGTTTCCGGCAATTATGCCTATGTCGCCGCACATGATTACGGCTTGCGAATCATCAATATCAGCAATCCGGAAAATCCGCAACAAGTCGGGTTCTACTATACGCCCGATTGTGCATATGGTGTTACCGTTTCCGGTTACTATGCCTATATTGCCGCTTCCATGGCAGGATTGCGGATCATCGATGTCAGCAATCCAGCAGCACCCACCGCAGTAGGTTTCTGCACTACTCCAGATTATGCTGTTGGTGTCACCGTTTCCGGCAATTTTGCCTATGTTGCCGATTGGTATTCGGGTTTGCAAATCATCAATATCAGCAATCCGGAAAATCCGCAACAAGTCGGGTTCTACTATACGCCCGATTGTGCATATGGTGTCACCGTTTCCGGCAACTATGCCTACGTCGCCGATTGTTATGCAGGATTGCGGATTATCGATATCAGCAATCCGACAAACCCACAACGAGTCGGTTTCTACGATACACCCGGTTACGCTCGTGGCGTGACCGTTTCCGGCAATTATGCCTATGTTGCCGAGGCTACGGGTTTACGAATCATTAATATCACTATTCCAGCGAACCCTCATGAAGTCGGATTCTACAATACACCCGGGGAAGCAAACCAGTGTGCTGTGGTGGGCGATACGATTTATCTGGCTGATGATTCCAACATCGGCATCTACGACTGTTCGCAGGCGCTCGGTGTCGTCGATCGTGTCAGCGAAACGGTTCCCACCAACTTCTCGCTGAAACCGAATTATCCCAATCCATTTAATGCCACCACTTCCATCCGCTATGCGGTCGCAAAGAGCGGGAAGGTCGATCTCCGTGTATTCGATGTGACCGGAAAAGAGGTCGCGAAACTCGTGAATTTCGAGCAGGATCCCGGCGAGTACACCTTTACATTCGATGGCAAGAGTCTCGCCACCGGTACCTATTTCGTCCGTCTCACCGCCGGCAGTTTCACTCAGATCCAAAAGATCGTACTGTTAAAGTAGTTCATAGTATGAAGTAGGGGCGGGTCCCCGCGCCCGCCCGATCTTGTGATTATTTTTGGTAGCGGCGGACTTTAGTCCGCGATCTTTCTTCTCTTGAATCCTGTATCCTGCCGTAATGTCGACCCTCAGCAGTCGCCCGCCCGATTTTGGATACAAGAGGTGGTCAGAACAAGTTCTGACCTACAGCAATACGATCGTACAATTTTTCCATAGGGGCGTCCCTCCGCGCCCGCCCGATCTTGTGATTATTTTTGGTAGCGGCGGACTTTAGTCCGCGATCTTTCTTCTCTTGAATCCTGTATCCTGCCGTAATGTCGACCCTCAGCAGTCGCCCGACCAATTTTGGACACAAGAGGTGGTCAGAACAAGTTCTGACCTACAGCAATACGATCGTGCAATTTTTCCATAGGGGCGGGTACCCGCGCCCGCCCGAACCCGATGATAATGCACAAATATTTACCTTTCGCAAAAAATAATTTTCCCGATTGCGAATATAATCGATCTTCAACAGACACGGGCGGTTCGCGAACCGCCCCTACCACAAGAGGAGTCGGAATAAATTCCGACCCACCGAAAAGATGGGTGTTGGTGTTGGGAAAAGATTGGTAGCGGCGGACTTTAGTCCGCGATCTTTCTTCTCTTGAATCCTGTATCCTGCCGTAATGGCGACCCTCCGCGGTCGCACGACCAATTTTGGATACAAGAGGTGGTCAGAACAAGTTCTGACCTACAGCAATACGATCGTACAATTTTTCCATAGGGGCGGGTCCCCATGCCCGCCCGATCTTGTGATTATTTTTGGTAGCGGCGGACTTTAGTCCGCGTATTTGTCCAGCGTAGCCGCAGGCTTTAGCCTGCGTTTTTTCTTTCTTGTATCCTCTGTCCTCGAGGTCGCCTGATCAATTTTGGACACAAGAGGAGTCGGAATAAATTCCGACATACGGAAAAGATGGGTGATGGGGAGTGGGTTGTAGGTGTTGGGTGATGGGGAAAAAAAAGATACAAGAACGCAGGCTCGGAGGCCTGCGCCACCAAAAAGATGGGTGGTGGGGGGTAGGTGGTAGGTGTTGGGAAAAGATAAAAAATAAAGATACAAGAACGGGCGCCCGCGGGGAGGCGCCCCTACTGCAAGATACAAGATAGAAGATACAAGAACGGGCGGGCATGGGAGCCCTCCCCTACTTTTTTTAACTAAGTACTAATCACCAAGTACTAAGCAGATCCTTTCCCATCACCTACCACCCATAACCCACCCCCCATCTTTACGACTTGAACTGTCCGAAAAAAAAGCTCATCTTTGATTGATCAAACAATACGGTTTCCGATTAATGACCACCAATCCCGAAGCACTCACATGGCAATCCCCCATCGACGCGGTACGCCTCATCGGCGCAAACCGGCGTGAGGCGCTGGCGGCTGTCGAGATCTTCACCGTCGGCGAAGCGTTGTTGCGCTACCCCCGGCGGTATGTCGACCGAACGAATGTGAAGCAGGCAGGCGAGCTGTTCACCTGCGATGGGCAAGCTGTGACGGTGATCGGGAAAGTCGAGTCGTTCGGTGAGCAATTTTTCCGCGGTCGGATGCGCAAGCGGGTACTGCGGGTGATGATGCGCGACGACACCGGCGAATTCGAGTTGGCGTTTTTCGAAGGACTGCACCTGTTCCGCAACAGCTTTGTGGTGGATGAGTGGTATGCCATTTCCGGGAAGGTGACGCTCAGCCGCGGTCGACCGTCCTTCGCCCACCCCGCCGTAGAAAAACTGCCCGACGAAGAGCTGCGCGACGCCTACCGCGAGAATGGCAGGATTGTTCCGATCTATGCCGGCAACGAAGGACTGGCGCGGGTCGGGTTGGGGAGTCGCGGCTATCAGAAATTGGCACAATCGATCCTCGAAAATATTTCCCTGACCGAAACCCTGCCGGAAGATTGCCGGGCACGCTGCGGATTGACCGATCGTCTCACCGCACTGCGGAATTTGCATCTGCCGGAATCGCAACTGGACGTGGAAGCCGGACGGCGCTACCGGGTTGCAGAAGAGCTGTTCTTTTTCCAACTGGCAATCTGGAAAAAGCGCGCGGAATTCCAAGCAGTATCGGCGCCAGTCCTGCAAGAAGTCGGCGACTTGACCCGCGGACTGCTGAAAAAATTCCCATTCGAATTGACCAACGGACAGCGACGGGTACTCAACGAGATCTACAAAGATCTCCGGCAACCGCGTCCGATGCTGCGGCTATTGCAGGGCGATGTCGGGAGCGGCAAAACCGTAATCGCGCTGCTAAGTCTGATGATGGGCGTCGAGTCCGGCTGGCAGGGGGCGCTGATGGCACCGACCGAAGTGCTGGCTGAGCAACATTACCTGACTTCGGTAGAGCGGTTCGATGAACTGGGTGTGCGGGTTGGATTGCTGGTTTCGGGGATGAGTGCCGCCCGCCAGCGCGAGATTCTCGGCGGGGTGCAGACGGGCGATATTCAAGTATTGATCGGCACCCACGCCTTGATTCAACAGCGAGTGAAATTTCACTCACTGGGCATTGCGATCATCGATGAACAGCATCGCTTCGGTGTCCGGCAGCGCGGCATCTTGACCGAAAAAGGGACAGGAGTACACACGCTGGTGATGACGGCGACGCCGATTCCCCGGACACTTGCCATGACGCTGTTCGGCGATCTGGATGTGTCGCGGCTAGACGAAAAACCGGCACAGCGTGGAGCGATCAAGACGGTAGGTGTGACGCCGAGCAAACGGGATGAAGTGTATCACCTGGTTCGCGACAATGCACTGGCGGGAAGGCAGAGCTACGTCGTTTTTCCACTGGTGGAAGAGAGCGACGTAATGGATCTGAAAGCGGCGACTGCGGAATATGAGAAACTGCGCACCGGCATTTTGTCCGATGTCGAGTGCGGTCTGTTGCACGGACGGATGTCGCTGGAAGAGAAGAATAGCGTACTGCACCGGTTCTACCGGAACGAATTTAAAGTGCTGATTGCCACGACTGTGATTGAAGTAGGCGTCGATGTGCCGAATGCGACGATGCTGGTGATCGAACATGCGGAGCGGTTCGGACTTTCGCAATTGCATCAGTTGCGGGGTCGGATCGGGCGCGGGAAAATTGCCTCGCAATGTGTGCTGATCGTCTATTCACTGGATTCGAAAATCGTTCAGCAACGGATTACGGCATTGAAGAAATCGACCGACGGTTTCGAACTCTCCGAGATTGATCTCCGTCTCCGGGGTGCCGGGGAGTATTTCGGTACCCGTCAGCATGGTTTACCGGAACTTAAATGGGCAGATCTGGTAGAGGACAAGGATTGGGTATTGAGAATGCGGGAGGAAGCCGACCGATTTTTCCAAGCGCACCCGCGTTCGGACGGCAGCGACATCTGGCAAGAATTCGAAGCGAGGTTCGCAGAACGGATCGAATTTGGTCATGTAGCGTAGTGTTTCGGGCTGTTTCGGCTATTTTTTGTGAAACACTCTGATGCAGTTAGTTATCATTATATATTTTAGCGACTTGCCAATTAGGTGGGTCGCTATTTGTTTCGTGGAACATTTTTTTCGATCTTAGCAATGCAACTTGAGGAGACAAAGCGAACCATGCCCGGTAAGATTATGGTTGTAGCCAATCAAAAAGGTGGCGTCGGTAAGACGACCACTGCGATCAATCTCGCTGCAGCCATTGCTTTAGCCGAACGACCGACGCTATTGATCGATCTCGACCCGCAAGCGAATGCGACGAGTGGACTTGGGGTTGAAGTGCCGGCGGAGCATCCCGGTAGTTATGAATTGCTGATGAAAGAGGTTTCCTACGTTGATTGTTTGCTCGATACACAATTGGAATTCCTCAAACTGATTCCCGCGCAAATTAAATTGGTTGGTGCGGAAATCGAATTGGTACCGATGATGTCGCGCGAGCGGATGTTGAAAAATGCTACTGCCGGTATGCGTGACGATTTCGAATGGATTATCATCGATTGTCCCCCATCGTTGGGGTTGTTGACTTTGAATGCACTGACGGCTGCCGACTCGGTACTGATTCCGATTCAAGCCGAATATTATGCATTGGAAGGGTTGACCCAACTGTTGAATACGATCCGGTTGGTCAAACGACATCTGAACGCGAATCTCGAAATCGAGGGGGCAGTGTTGACGATGTACGATCAGCGTCTCAGTCTCTCGAAACAGGTGCGCGACGACGTCAAGCGATTTTTCAAAGGGCGGGTATTCGATACGGCGATCTTCCGGTCGGTTAAATTATCTGAAGCACCTTCGCACGGATTGCCGATTTTTCAATATGATATCACCAGCCGCGGTGCGAAAAACTATCTCGCGTTAGCCGAGGAGTTGATTTTCGATGAAAACTAAAATGCCAAGTTTAGGGCGGGGATTGTCCGCATTGATCCCGGGTGCCACCGAGGATACCGAACCGAAAGAATTTCGCGCGGTCCCGGTCGATGCGATTGCGCCGAATCCGTTACAACCGCGCCGTGATTTCGACATGGCGGCACTCAAAGAGTTGGCTGATTCGATTAGCGAACAAGGGGTTTTGCAACCGATTCTGGTGGAAGAGCTGGAACCGGGCGTCTTTCAATTATTGGCTGGGGAGCGGCGGTTACGAGCATCGAAGATTGCCGGACTGGTGGAAATTCCGGCGCGGGTGTTGCACGATCTGAACGACGGTGAGCGGGGCGTGATCACGCTGATGGAGAATTTGCAGCGTGAAGATCTGAATGCGATTGAATTTGCGATCGGTTGCCAGCGAGTGCTCGAAGAGACGGGTTGGAAACATGAGGAACTGGCGAAGCATCTTGGACGGGCACGACCGACAGTAACCAATACGTTACGGTTGTTGACGCTACCAAGTGCTGTACAGGAAAGCATTCGACGGGCTGAAATCAGCGAGGGGCACGGACGTGCATTGCTTGGCGCACAAGATAAGGATATTCCGATGCTTTGGCGCACTATCTTAGAGCAAAATATGAATGTGCGTCAAACCGAATTGCTGGTCCAGAACTTCGTTGGTGTGAAGCGAATGCCGCGACAAAAAGCGGTCAATCGCTCCGATTTTGACGATCCGGTTTTGCGTAGTAAATTGGAAGAGAAGTTCGGTTGCATCGTTACGTTAACGGGCAACGAAGAACGTGGAAAAATAGTATTAACATATACTTCCGATGATCATCGGAAACAATTAATAGCCCGATTAATTCTTGACTAACCGGTTTTGTTCGTGGTGAAGACTCGATCGATACGATTGAGGATGATTTTCTCGCACTAATTTGCTACGAACGAGACCTAACTTGAGCGATATGAAGAAACCGACGAAGCGCCTACTATTGCTATTATTACCACTGTCGATTATCCTCGCCGGGTGTGTTTCCGCACCACGCTATTTCTGCAGGGAAACACCCATTCTCAAACCACCCGCTCAAGCATACGATTACTCAAAACCTTCTCCCTTATTCACCGAAGACACGTTAGACCAAGCCGAACTCGATATCTATTTAGCGACGCATTCGGAAAAATCGCTTGACAGCATGGATATTTCCGGTAAACAACACCCGTTGACGGTGGCGATCGCACAGTGGTTGGGAACGCGCTACCGGTACGGTGGCAAGAGCCGCAAAGGGATCGATTGTTCCGGTTTTGTCAATGAAGTATTCGAATCGTTGGGAATTGACTTACCCCGCAATTCGCGCGATATCGCGAAAATCGAAAAGACGGTCGTGCGTGATTCATTGCGCTACGGCGACATTCTGATCTTTGCCCGGCGCAAGACCCGGGTCAATCATGTCGGGATTTATTTGAGCGAAGGGCGTTTTGCCCACGCTTCGCGACGCGGAGTGACCGTATCGACAATCGAATCGGGCTACTGGGCGAAGCGATATTATGGCGCACGCCGGTTGGATATTCCCGATATCCTTCATGCCGTTCCGCCAGTGACTCTGCACATCGAAGAGGGGGGCGATCCGAACGAACCCGATCTGAAGAATTCCACGATCGTTGCGGATTCGACGTCACGAGCAACACGGTAGCAGCTTGTTGCAGTAACATTTTTTTGGAAGGTTGAACGGTAACGTTCGACCTTTTTTTTATGGATGGAGCAATGAATCGAAACATCGAAATCAAGGCACGACTGCGGGATTTGGCTGCGACCGAAGCACGGGTCGCGCAACTCGCAACTTCGGAATGTGTCGTGCTTCGCCAGAGCGATACCTTTTTCAATTGTCCGAATGGACGATTGAAGCTGCGGGTGTTTCCGGATGGGTTGGGGGAGTTGATCTTTTACCAGCGTTCCGACCACACCGATGCGAAGGTTTCCAACTATCTGATTTACCGCACGAATGATCCTGAACAGTTAACTCGAACTCTTGCATTATCCAATGGAATAGTGGGTGAAGTTAAGAAAGTACGTCATCTTTATTTGATTGGTCAAACGCGGGTCCATTTGGATCGGGTCGAAGGGTTGGGTGACTTTCTCGAACTCGAAGTGGTTTTGACACCGGAACAGACTGTGGAAGAGGGTCAAGCGATTGCTGCTAACTTAATGAAATTGATCGATATCCGCGAAGAGGATTTGATTGCCGGGGCATATCTCGATTTGTTGATGGCTCAAAATCATATTGCTTAAGATTAATTCATCCTCAACCACCACCCATCACCCATCACCCATCCTTTCGGTGGCGCAGACCTCCGAGCCTGCGATCCCCTTTTTTTCAGTAGGTCGAAATTTATTCCGACTCTCTTTTTTAGTAGGGGCGGGTTCCCGCGCCGCCCGGTCTGGTGATTTTTTTTGGTAGCGGCGGACTTTAGTCCGCGTATTGTTTTTTTTAAATGATTTTACAAGAATGGCGGACTGAAGTCCGCCGCTACCGAATGAAAAAAGATTGCCTCAGCCACTGCAGGGCTTCGCAATGGGCATAAACGCAAAAATGTGTGCTGGGATCGCTACTTAGGTGTCATTTGAAAGTACCATTTGAAGTAATTGAATCGTTTCTGTTCTTTGAGTCCGCGGTGGTTCCGATACTTCGCTTTCAATCGCGAAAAGTATCCTTCCAACGCATTGGTTGACGTTGGTATGGTTGGTTCGTCGAGATAATAGAACATATCCGGGATCGCCTTTAACAGCATACTTCTGGCACATTTCAGGTCGCTTGCGATCCAACCGCCAGTCGGTGCCGCGACCGCTTTGCCATAGCGCTTTTCCCATTGTTGTGTTTTTTTTATAAAGCTGTCGCGTTTGGCTTTAGTATCGATCTCAACGACCGTCGTAAACAGTTCCGCTAGTTTCCTGGCATCGGTTCTTTTAGGATTGCGACGACACCACCGTAATCCCTGACGTTGGATGTGTACAAGGCAACGCTGCACCTTGATCTGCGGCCATAATTCGCGCAGAATCCGTATTACATGCGGGTTTCCGTCGACAGTGCAACTGATCGGGTTCAGGCCGCGTGCGATAAGAGGTTGCAAGAAGCGTCGAACCTGGTCGGCAACGTTTTCTTTTACATTGTAAGAACCGTCGACGATCGTCGTCGACGCGCCATCCATCAAAGCGACGATCGATGCGCTCCGTGTCAGAAACGTCCCGTCGATCAATAGATGACGGTGATGCGAAAGCGAACCGAAATCGTCCGGCGGTGGCTCCGACAGCCTTTGTTGGATCGTGTTCCATAACGAGCGTGGACTGCAGCCGCTTTGGCAGCAGAGTTGACGGATCGAATATCCTTCGGCGATCCAAAGCTGAAACCAGTCGGGAGATCGACGCTCATGGCGGAATGAATGCCGACAAGTACGACAAAACCAGCGTTGACGACCGTTACTGTAATGACCGTTTTTTTAGATCCGTGCAGAGGCAAATTGGACAATGTCGAAGAGCCATGAAAGTGCACCTAAGTGATTTACGTTAGCAAATGGTTCTTATAATAGCAAAGAAAATCTTGAGTTACTAGCGATCTCAGCACACATTTTTGCGTTTATGCCCGCAATGACAAATCAACAAAATGGGTGTTGGGTAATGGGTGGTAGGTGGTGGGAAAAGATAATGAAAATGATTCAAGACCGGGCGGGCGCGGGGACCCGCCCCTACTACAGGACACAAGAAGAAAAGATAACAGAAAGGGCGTATGCGATACGCCCCTACGGAAAAAAGATGCCGATTCGGAGATCGGCACTACTGCCCAACTCCGATTGGGCGTTTTTCAATCTTTTTTCCATCTTTATCGATTGAATAGAGAAAAGGATAAAACGACAAAAGAGCCGATTCGGAGATCGGCACTACTTCAAGAGAACGATCTTCTGAGTCTGGGTGAAATTGCCGGCGGTGAGGCGCACGAAATACGTGCCAGTGGCGAGACTCTTGCCATCGAATGTAAACGTGTATTCACCGGGATCCTGATAGAAATTGACCAGTTTCGCGATCTCTTTGCCAGCCACATCGAATACCCGCAGATCGACCTTTCCGCTCTTTGCAATCGCATAGCGGATGGAAGTGGTGGCATTAAATGGATTGGGATAATTCGGTTTCAGCGAGAAGTTAGTGGGAACCGTTTCGCTGACGCGATCGACCACACCGAGTGCCTGCGAGCAGTCGTAGATGCCGAGATTTGATCCATCTGCCAGATAAACCGTATCGCCCACCACAGCACAATCGTATGCGTAACTGGGTGTATTGTAGAATCCGACCTCATACGGATGTTCCCGACTTGCGATGTTGATGATTCGCAATCCATGATCCCCGTCGGCGACATAGGCATAGTTGCCGGAAACTGTTACTCCAAATGCATACCCGGGGGTATCGTAGGAACCGACTTCCTGCGGGCTTGCCGGATTGCTGACATCGATGATTCGTAAACCGGATTCTCTATCGGCAACATAGGCATAATTGCCGGAAACGGTGACACCATATGCATAACCGGGCGTATCGTAGAAACCGACCTGTTGCGGATTTTCCGGATTGCTGATATTGATGATTCGTAAACCGGATCCTTAATCGGCGACATAGGCATAGTTGCCGGAAACAGTGACGCCGTAAGCATATCCAGGTGTATCGTAGAATCCGACTGGTTGCGGATTTTCCGGATTGCTGATATTGATGATGCGTAAACCGGATCCTCCATCGGCTACATAGGCATAGTTGCCGGAAACGGTGACACCATGGGCATTCCCGGGCGTATCGTAGAAACCAACTTGTTGCGGATTTGCCGGATTGCTGATATTGATGATTCGCAAACCAGAGTAATCATCGGCAACATAGGCATAATTGCCGGAAACGGTGACACCATGTGCATACCCGGGCGTATCGTAGAATCCAACTTGTTGCGGATTTTCCGGATTGCTAATACCGATGATTCGCAAACCGGAAGTGTAATCAGCAACATAGGCGTAATTACCAGAAACGGTTACGCCTTGTGCAAAGCCAGGAGTATCGTAGAATCCGACTTGTTGTGGGTTTGTCGGATTGCTGATATCGATGATTCGCAAGCCTGATGTTCCATCAGCGACGTAGGCATAATTGCCCTGTACCGCTACCCCTAGCGAGTTGGTTTGCCAAAACCGTCCGAGACAGCGAACACCGGAGCTGTCCTGTGCCAGCGCGCTGTTCAGCGAGAGGAGCAGAGTAAGCGATACCAGCAGGAACGGCAGAATACGGAGCGGTTTCATGGGTGGTTCCTTTCTCGATGATAGCAGTGCAATTGGTTCGTAATCGGATTATCGGGATGGTAATATAATAGTATAGGATCAAAACAGATCCAAGCGAAATTCCTGCCAAATTGTAAATATTCGCAGCATATAGTAGGGGCGGGTCCCCGCGCCCGCCCGGTCTTGAATCATTTTCTTTATCTTTTCCCACCACCTACCACCCATTATCCAACACCCATTTTGTTGATTTGTCATTGCGAAGCCCTGCAGTGGCTGAGGCAATCTTTTTTTCATTCGGTAGCGGCGGACTTCAGTCCGCCATTCTTGTAAAATCATTTTAATAAAACAATACGCGGACTAAAGTCCGCCGCTACCAAAAAAAATCACCAGACCGGGCGGGCGCGGGGACCCGCCCCTACTTCAGGATAAAGGATACAAAGATTCAAGAATAAGAAAATCGCAGGCTAAAGCCTGCGGCTACAAAAAAAAATAGATTGCCACGTCACGCGCCGTACGGCGCATTCCTCGCAACGACAAATCAAGATATATAAGATGGCGGGCGGTTCGCGAACCGCCCCTACCAAAAAGAATAAACAGAAAAAATAGTAGGTTGCCACATACGCCGTACGGCGCATTCCTCGCAATGACAAATCAGGATACACGAACGGGCGGGCATGGGAGCCCGCCCCTACTACAGGACACAAGAAGAAAAGATAACAGAAAGGGCGTATGCCATACGCCCCTACGGAAAAAATATGCCGATTCGGAGATCGGCACTACTTCAAAAGAACGATCTTCTGGGTCTACCTTCTTTATGAAATCGGTTGTATCTTAGTAGCATGGACCTGTTCGACCTGCAATTCGAAGCAATTAAAGCGCGCATCAACTTTCTGGTCGCCGAGATCAAGAAACACGACCGGCTGTACTACGACCAAGCGCAACCGGAGATCAGCGATGCAGAATATGATCAGCTCTACCGCGAATTGGTCGAGCTGGAACAGCAATACCCGCAATTTGTCCGCGATGACAGCCCCACCAAACGGGTCGGTGGTTCGGCAGCCGGTGAACTACCGAAGATCAAACACCGCTACCCGATGCTTTCACTGCAAAATACCTACCATATCGACGAAGTCCGCGAATTTGTAAATGCCGAAAAACACATCGGTCATCCCGTCAGTGAGTGGATGTGCGAACTGAAGATCGACGGGATTGCGGTTTCGCTGACCTATCAAGACGGGGCATTGCGACAGGCGGCTTCGCGCGGCGATGGGGAGGTCGGCGAGGACATTACACAGGCGATCCGGACAATTCAAGCGATTCCGGTGACATTGACCGATCCGAAGCCGGAAGGGATAGTCGAAATCCGGGGTGAAGTGTACATGACCCGGGACGATTTGGAGCGGGAAAATGAGCTTCGTGCCGAACGGGGGGAAGCACCGGCAGCCAATCCACGCAATTATACGGCTGGATCATTGAAACTATTGGATGTATCAGAAATTGCGCGCCGTCCGTTAAGAATTTACTTATACCATATTCCGGTATCGGGAAACCTGACAATACAATCGCAATCGGAAGCCCTCGACCAGCTTGAGCGGTGGGGTTTCCCGGTGAATCCGAACCGGAAATTGTGTAAATCTCTGGATGAAGTCGAACAATATTGGCAAGATTGGCAAAATCAACGCTATACGTTGCCGTACAACATCGATGGCACGGTAGTAAAAGTCAATCGCTACGAGGAGCAGCGCGAATTCGGGATGACCGCGCGGGTGCCGAAGTGGGCACTTGCCTTCAAGTTTCCTACTGAACAGGTGATTACGAAGTTGCTGTCGGTGGAGTGGTCGGTGGGACGCACGGGAGTTGTGACGCCGGTCGCAAATTTGGAACCGGTTCTCATCGGCGGTACGGTTGTCCAGCGTGCCTCTTTGTACAATGAAGATTATATCGAGAAAAAAGGGCTTCGGCTCAACGATATGGTCAAGTTGGAAAAAGGGGGGGAGATTATCCCGAAGATTGTCGGGGTCGAAACCAGTCACGACGAAAACGAACTCGTGGTAGTTCCAATAAATTGTCCTAGTTGCAATGATCCGTTAACAAAGAAGATTAATGAAAAATCGCTCCGCTGTACGAATGAAACCTGTCCGGCACAAGCGCTGCAAAAGATCTCCCATTACGTCGCCCGGGCGGCAATGAATATCGAAGGAATTGGTGAAAAAGCCGCGGAATTACTACTCACGAACGGTATTATCCATGACATTGCCGACTTATATACACTGACTCCGGAGAAATTGACCGGACTTGAGGGGATTGGCGAGAAAACGATCACGGGGTGGTTGGAACAGATTGAATTATCGAAGCGACAGAGTTTCGACCGGTTTCTGTTTGGACTTGGGATCCGGATGATCGGGGAAGAGCAGGCGCGGCGGCTGGCAGGCGATTTCGGGAATCTTCGTGAATTGATGGCGGCAGGTCGCGAGGAGCTGTACCGGCGATACGCGGCCGACCCGAAGAAGAAGAAGGTCGAGTTGGTCTGGGTTGAAGAATTGCTTTCGGCATTTTCTCACGATACTTTCGGTTCGCTGATCGACCGCTTGGAGCAAGCCGGCGTGGAAGCTGTTGCGCGAACCCAGCTAGCAGAATCAGAAGGGGATCGCGAGCTGATGACGGGTCAAGTCTTTGTCTTTACCGGATCGTTGCTGCGCAAACGGGAAGAGGCTGAGGAGTTGGTTCGAAAGCTCGGAGGGCGGGCATCCGCGACTGTGACCAAGACAACCACCGTGGTTGTGGCGGGAGAGGCGGCTGGGAGTAAGCGCAAGAAGGCGGAAGAACTCAATATTCCGGTCATCGATGAAGCGACTTTTGAAAATTGGTTGACAACCGGGGTCGCTCCGCTAGCATTCCGCAATAAAAAAAGCTAATTTTAGGAAATTGACCAGGAGCCCAAGCTTTTGGTTGATAGAGAATAGCGATCTTATCCCTGAGATCGTAACTTAATAATGTGCAATCATTTTCGATTGCTGTCAGGAGACATAAGGTTTATGGCAAGTACAGCGGATCTCCGCAATGGATTAAACATTGAGTTTAAGAACGAGTTGTATCAAGTTGTCGAGTTTCAACATGTGAAACCCGGCAAGGGTGGTGCATTTGTCCGGACCAAATTGAAGAACGTATTGACCGGACGCGTAATCGAGCAGACCTATCGCAGCGGTGAAAGTATCGACATCGTTCGATTGGAAGCGCGAAAGATGCAGTATTTGTATGCCGAAGACGATCTGTACTTGTTTATGGATCAGGAAACGTTCGAACAGATACACCTCGAACGCAAGCAAATTGCCGACGACGTGCTTTTTTTGAAAGAGGGCGAAGTCGTGGATATTCTCTTCCGCGGTGAAGCTCCGTTAAGCATGTCATTGCCATATTTCATAGTATATACCATAGTCCAAACCGAACCGGGTGTCCGTGGCGATACCGCTCAAGGTGGCGCAACGAAACCGGCTAAGTTAGAAACTGGCGCAACAGTTCAAGTACCTCTGTTCGTGGAACAGGGCGAGAAAATTCGCGTCGACACTCGTACCCATGCCTACATGGAACGAGTAAAGGAGTAGCTACCATGCCGAAAAAGACAGTTGATGCAAAACGATCTGCGTCGAAGCCGGAACCGTTTCCCGAACCCATCGGTCCGACCTTATTAACGCTCGATTTAGCAACCGTCGAAAGTTTAGTCGCGTTATTGGAAAAGTCGAAACTTACCGAACTCGAAATTGAAACCGGGGATGCCCGGATCTTTTTGAGCAAAAACGGTCCCGATGCCGTCGCTGGTGGAATGCCCACCTATCTTCCCGCACCGCAAGCCGCTCCGGCTGCTGCGCCAGTCGAGATGAAAGCCGAAGCGCCCGTTTCCAATCGAAAACTGGTCGAAGTGACCAGTCCGATGGTCGGAACCTTCTATGCTTCGCCGTCACCGGATGCCGATGCCTATGTCCGCGATGGAATGTTTATCAAGGAAGGTCAGACGCTTTGCATTATCGAAGCGATGAAATTGATGAACGAAATCGAAGCGGAAGTGACCGGTCGAGTAGTGGAAATTTGCGCCAAGAATGCACAACCTGTAGAATTTGGCTCAGTGTTATTCCGGATTGAACCGAGTGTCTGATCGCCGGATTAAAAAGCTGTTAATCGCGAACCGCGGTGAGATTGCGTTACGAATCATTCGCGCCTGTAAAGAGTTGGGCGTGAAAACTGTAGCCGTTTATTCCACCGCGGATCGCGATTCGTTACATGTCCGTTTTGCCGATGAAGCCATCTGTATTGGACCTCCGCCTTCCGGTCAAAGTTATCTCAACACCACCCGCTTATTTGCCGCAGCAGAGCTTTCCGGCGCCGATGCAATACATCCCGGCTACGGTTTTCTCTCGGAAAATGCGAGCTTTGCCGACCAAGTTGTAGCCAATGGCTATGTTTGGGTCGGACCTCGTCCCGAATCGATTCGAATGATGGGTGACAAAGCCGTTGCTAAAGCCACGATGAAAGCGGCTGGCGTACCGGTGATTCCCGGATCCGACGGGGTGGTGACGAACGCCATCGATGCCGTTCGGATTGCCGCCGAAATCGGTTATCCAGTGATTTTAAAAGCGGTATCCGGTGGTGGCGGCAGGGGGATGCGGATTGTCAAGAATGCGGAATCGATGGCAGCGATTTTCGGGATTGCCTCGGCTGAAGCAGAATCGGCATTCGGTGACAGCTCATTGTATCTTGAAAAGCTGATCGTCAATCCGCGGCATATCGAAGTCCAAATCGCAGCCGATAAATATGGCAATTGCATTCACTTAGGTGAACGCGAATGTTCGATTCAACGACGTCACCAGAAGCTGATGGAAGAAGCACCGTCGGCAGTGGTATCGGAAGAATTGCGGGCGCGACTGGGTGAATATGCCGTTCAGGGTGCGAAATTCGTGAATTACGATTCACTCGGTACGATCGAATTCCTGTATGATAAAGACGGGAATGTGTATTGCATCGAGATGAATACGCGAATTCAGGTGGAACATCCGATCACCGAACAGATCAGCCGGATCGATTTGGCGAAGATGCAGATACAGATTGCCGACGGACAGAAATTAAACAAGACGCAATCTCAAGTATTTCTGCGGGGACATTGTATCGAAGTTCGGATCAATGCCGAAGATCCGAAGAAAAACTTCATGCCCTCGCCGAATCGCATTACTGCCTTGCATTTTCCCGGTGGACCGGGGATCCGTATCGATAGCTGTGCGTATGAAGGGTATCAGATCCCGGCACATTACGACAGCATGATTGGCAAATTGATCGTATTTGGCGCCGATCGGGCGGAAGCAATCGCCCGGATGCGGCGCGCATTGGAAGAGACGGTAATTGAAGGACCTAAGACCACAATACCGTTGTTTTGGAAGATTTTACACGAACCAGATTTCGTTTCGGGAAATTACAATACCGATTATCTCGAAACGCATTCTCTCATTTGAACAGTGCGATTGATCGCAATTTGTAGGAGACTACTGTGAATATCCCGAAAGATTTGAAATACACGCCCACGCACGAATGGTGCAAGATTGAAGGTAAAATTGTAACGGTCGGTTTAACCGATTTCGCTCAATCGGAACTTGGCGATATCGTTTTCCTGCAGCTTCCGGCAGATGGCGCCACCGCCGTCAAGGGTGGCGGTTTGGTCACGATTGAAGCGGTGAAAACCGTAGCCGATCTCTATTCTCCTCTGGATGGAAAAGTTGTCGCGGTGAACAGTGCCCTCGATGCGGATCCGCAAAAGATCAACTCCGATTGCTATGGCGACGGCTGGATCGTAAAAATTGAAGCAACCGATTTGGGTCAATTAAGCGGTTTGCTCGATCCCGACGCTTACGCAGCGACGCTACACTAACCATTTCCCCGGGTGGGGTGAACTCATCACCCCACATTTCCATCAAGTAAAGGCATAAGATCATGTCCTATGTACCGCATACCGCCGAAGATCGCGCCAAGATGTTATCTGCCATCGGCGTAGCTTCGATCGACGATCTCTTTACGAATATTCCGGAAAACTTACGCATCAAAGGCGAACTCGATCTACCGAATGCATGGTCGGAGTTCGAAGTCCGGAAATTTTTCCGTCAACTATCCGGTAAAAACCAAGTCAGCGATCAGGCTGTCTGTTTCGCCGGCATGGGTAGTTACGAACATTTCGTAGCCGCTGCGGTGAATCCGTTGCTGCTGCGTTCGGAGTTTTACACAGCCTACACCCCGTACCAGCCGGAAGTATCGCAAGGTACGTTGCAGTGTATTTACGAATTTCAATCGTTAATGACCCGGTTGACCGGACTACCGATCTCGAATGCGTCATTGTACGATGGCGGCACGGCGATTGCCGAAGCCGTTCAGTTGTTGCGTGCCTTCACCAAGAAGGATCGCGTGGTCATGGTCGATGGCGTGAATCCGCTGTATCGAACCGTGGTAAAAACGATTATCGGTCCGACCGCGCCGGCGATGATTCACGTTCCGCTGACGAATGGACGTACGTCCGTTGCCGACGTGGAAGCCGCATTAACCGACGATACCGCCTGTTTGGTGATTCAGCACCCGAACTTTGTCGGTCAGTTGGAAGATGCCGCAGAACTTATTGCAGTGGCGAAGAAACGCAATATTCCGACAATCGTTTCGGTCTATCCGGTTTCATTGGGATTACTGAAAGCTCCGGGCGATTACGGCGCGGATATCGTCGTGGGCGAAGGTCAGTGTTTCGGTCCGGGTCTCAATGGCGGTGGTCCGTATGTCGGTATCTTCACCTGCAAGAAGGATTACGTTCGGTTGATGCCGGGTCGAGTCGCCGGTGTGACGCAAGACGATCGCGGACAGCGCGGTTTCGTACTGACGTTGCAGACGCGCGAACAGCACATCCGTCGCGAAAAAGCGACCTCGAATATTTGCACGAATCAAGGTCTGATGATGTTGGCAACCCTCTTCAATCTAGCCATGTTAGGTAAAGAAGGGGTAAAGAAAGTCGCAAAACTGAGTCATCAGAAGGCGTTGTACTTAGCCGACGAATTATCGAAGATCGACTTGAAACCGGTGTATAACGGTGCATTCTTCAATGAATTTGTGATCGAACCCTCGATCGGCGCCGATATCTTCCTCGAACGAATGCTGGCGAAGGGCATTCTGGGTGGTGTCCATCTGGGATTGTACGACCCGAGCATGGAAGGTAAAATTGGCGTTGCCGTGACCGAATTGCGAATGAAATCGGAACTCGACGATTACGTTTCAGCAGCGAAAGCCGTGCTAAAAGGCTGACGACCGATTGTTCGCAGGTGGTAATATTACTTCCGAGTAAGTTTTATCGGATTTCAAACATTGCTATAGTATATTGATAGGGGTGTAGTAACTACGCCCCTATCGACGATATATCTTAGATCTATCCGGGTATGGAGGAAATATGTTTGAAGCATTTGGCGTAATCGGTACAATCGTCATCGTGTTTGGCATAATTCTCATTGCCAACATGATTCGCATCCTGAAAGAATATGAACGCGGTGTGATTTTTCGCTTAGGTCGGATTATCGGTTTGAAAGGTCCCGGACTGATCATCTTGATCCCGATTATCGATCAGATGGTAAAAGTGGATCTTCGCGTCGTTACGCTGGATGTTCCGCCACAGGACATTATTACTAAAGACAACGTATCGGTTCAAGTTTCCGCAGTGATTTTCTTCCGGGTGATCGATCCGCGCATGGCAATCACCGAAGTTCAAAACTACCTGTATTCCACGAGCCAATTCAGTCAGACGACTTTGCGATCGGTACTAGGTCAATTGGAACTCGATGATTTGCTTTCGGAACGCGATAAGATCAATCTGCAGTTACAGGAAATCATCGATCGGCACACGGGACCTTGGGGGATCAAGGTTTCATCCGTTGAAATCAAGCAAGTCGATTTGCCGGTCGACATGAAGCGGGCGATGTCGGCGCAAGCCGAAGCGGAACGTATCCGTCGAGCGAAGGTGATCAGTGCCGATGGTGAATTCCAAGCTTCCGCGAAACTTGCCGAAGCCGCCAAAGTAATTTCGGTCGATTCCACTGCATTGCAACTTCGATATTTACAGACGTTGACGGAGATTTCCGCCGAAAACAGTTCAACGATTATTTTCCCGATTCCGATCGAGATGTTTCGTGGTTTGATCAATACCGGTCCGAATGCCAATAAGTAATTGGGAAGTGTGAGTAGGAATGAATGAACGCGAATACGCACTAATTAAAGATACCGTAGGCAGATTACTAGGTTCAGTTATTCCCGTACTGGTTGCCATCTTTTTAGTCTATTATTTCATGGTTGTGGCACAGCGAGAAGATGCACCTGGTAGTCTGCGTATTCGCTCTACTCCGCCCGGTATTCCGATCTTGATCGATGGTTCGCTGACGATGTATCGGACCGACACATTGATTTCGAATGTGAAAGTCGGCATCCGGCGGATCGCTCTTTCTACCGACCGGTGGAATGTCGATCCGCAAGTTATCAGCATCAATGTGGAATCGAAGAAAGTTACCGAAGTCATATTTACTGCTACTCCGAAACCTCAAGATTCGATCATGTCAGCAGAGAAAAGTTTAAGTCAGCCGCTCGCGCCCGATACTGCCAGAGTGCAGAAGTATGTCCCGTCGGGCAACCGATCGGATCACTCAGTTTTTCCCAATTCGAATACACGCCCCTCTTCGATTCCGGTATCCAAACGATTGGGTACGATTCAAATCACCTCGAACTTAGCCGGCGGCGATATCACAGTCAACGGCATCGCGACGGGGAAGCAAGTACCGACAATGTTAGAAGGACTTCAACCGGGACAATATCTCGTGACCATCGCGAAGGAAGGCTTCCTGTCCATTCCTTCGCAGATTACCGTTACGGTCGACCCGGATGTCGGGCTTAGTGCGGCGTATTTTGAGATGGTTTCGAAGCAAGCGGAAGTGTCGACTGGCTTTATTCAATTGAATACGCTTCCGGTAGGTCAAACGGTCATTGTCGAAGGTCGCCGATTTGGACCGACACCGATCACGATTGAATTTAAAGCGGGAAGTTATCTCGCTGAATTCGCACCGCTTTCCGGTTATACCACACCTAAAGGGATTCCGTTTACTATTCGACGGGGCGAAACTGCAACGATTTCAGCAACATTCGAAAAAGTCGGCGGGAATGCCGCGTTTGCGCTGGTTGCAGCCAAAGGTACGGAAGCACTGGAAGTCGGTAAGATTCGCATTGAAGTCAATGGACATTCCTTCTTTAACGGTTCGAATTCGGAGAATTCAGTTCTCCTTTGGAATCATTTTCCCGAAGGAGACAACCACATTGCGATTATTTATGACAATTTGTCTGCCGAAATCGATGCCAGTTTCAGTGCTGGAAACGTAACACCGATCGAAATCCGGTTCGAACGCATCTTTGCACAAGTCAAACCGCGACTGCGATTATTGGAACAAACGAATGTTGCCGATTTTCGAAAACGCTACGGTAAAGTATTGGTTTTCGATTAATAGAACTTGTATTTATCTCCTCTGAACTGACTGCTCGTCCATCCGATGTCTTGGGATTTTATTAATCGCACCGTACTGCCGAATTTCGATACGGCATCATTTCGATTGAATTTATGCCGATAATTGAGTCGATAAAAAAAAGACAAAAGAGCCGATTCGGAGATCGGCAGTACTGCCCAACTCCGATTGGGCAACTTGTACTCTTTTTTTCATCTTTATCGATTAAAAAGAGAAAAGATACAAGAACGCAGTCTAAAGCCTGCGGCTACAAAAGATAAAAAATACAAGAACGGGCGGACACGGGGGTCCGCCCCTACTACAGGATACAAGATAATAAAATGATACCAGAGCGGGCGGGCGCAGGGACCCGCCCCTACTTGGGATGTTAAGAAGCAAATTGAAGGAAATGAATTGAGTGACGATCCTGACAGCTTGCAACGACTAAATAAATTCATCGCCAGTGCGACGGGGTGTTCGCGTCGAAAAGCCGATGAGCTGATCGATCAACAACGGATCAAGGTCGATGGACGGATCGGTACGGTTGGTGATCGGGTCGATCCGGAACACTCGGTGATTCTGTTCGATAATCAACGGATTCAACTTACGACGGGCAATTTTACATTTGCTTTCCATAAGCCCCGTGGTTACGTTAGTTCGTTGAAAATTGGACGTGAGCAGGGGTTACCGATATCCGATTTATTGCCACCGGAAATGCACTTGAAACCGGCAGGACGACTGGATACCGATAGTGAAGGGCTGCTGATCGTCAGCAATGATGGCGAATTGATTTATGCGATCACTCATCCCCGGTTCGAATTGGAAAAAGAGTATTTGGTCGAGACGAAAATTCCTTTCACCGACCGGATGCTGTATGCCATTGACGACGGCATCCTGCTAGAAGATGGATGGTGTCGACCGGATCGCGTGGACAGGATCTCTGCAAACAAGGTTAGTATTATCCTGCACGAAGGGCGAAAGCGGGAAATACGGCGACTGATTCACGCCGTACACAATTCGGTGCATCGGTTGATCCGGGTGCGAGTAGGAAAAGTAACGTTGGGTAATTTGAAGGCGGGAGCGTTGCGTCCATTGACCGAATTGGAACTTAAATCGTTAACGTCAATTAAGAAACTCGATTCATCGAAATAACTATGGCAAAAGCGCATCATCACTGGGCAATATTTTGGGTCTCGCTAGGTCTGCTAGTGATGATCGCAATCGCGTTCAGCCAATATTATCTGTTTGCGCCAGCACCAAATCCACCGGAACGAGTGATCCTTCGCGTCGAACCGGGGATGAGTGCGAAGCGTGTCGGGCGCGATCTGAAGCGGTTGGGACTGGTTCGAAGCGAACTGATGTTCCGATTTCTGGCAAAAATTCGCGCCGCCGATGCGAAGATTCAACCGGGTGTGTATCCGTTCGAAAAAGGAATGTCACCGCTGGATGTTTTGCTTCGCCTCGAAAAACCGGGTGGCGAGGGTGGCGAAGTCTGCTTTCGCGAAGGGTTGACGATTGCGCAGTACACCGAGGCGTTGAAGGAAATCGGTGTCGACTCATTGGAATTTGTGATGGCGGCACACGATCGTCAGCTACTCGCGCAATTTCGGATCAATGCCAGTTCGGCAGAGGGGTATCTGTTTCCGGATACTTACCAGATGCTGCCGGGCGTCTTGCCGCGCGAAGCGGTGAAGCGAATGTTGGCACGGTTTCGCGAAGTAGTGCCGGATTCCATGGACTCCATTGCCGCAGCTAAAGGGATGACGCTTCACGAAATGATCACGCTGGCATCGATTGTCGAAGCTGAAGTGCAGAAGAAATCCGAAGCACCTCTCGTTTCAGCAGTGTATACGAATCGTTTGAAAAAGAAGATGCTGCTGCAAGCCGATCCGACAATTCAATATATTCTTCCGGGACCACCGCGTCGTCTGCTATTTCGCGATCTCGAAGTCGATTCGCCTTACAATACTTACATGTATACCGGATTACCACCGGGACCGATCTGCAATCCGGGAAAGAATGCAATTTTGGCGGCATTCAATCCCGCCGATGTGGATTATCTCTATTTTGTTTCGCAGGCTGATGGCAGCCACGCATTTAACAAAAATTTGTCGGGTCACTTGAAATCGAAAGTTGTATTGGACTCGGCGCGGAAAGTGCTGTCGTTGCATCGTATCGCCGAGCGCGACTCGCTCAAACGTGCTAAAGCTGCCTCAGTACCTCAGAAAGACACTCCCCGTGGTCATTGATTTATCCGGTTTGAACGAACCTCAAAAACAAGCTGTAATGCACAACGAAGGACCACTGTTGGTGGTTGCCGGCGCTGGTTCCGGTAAGACGCGTACCGTGGCGTTTCGGATTGCACGCTTGATTGCCGAGAATAAAGCGAAACCTTACGAAATTCTAGCAGTCACCTTTACCAATAAAGCTGCAGGTGAGTTGCGCGAGCGGATCAACGCGCTGGTCGGACAGAATCCATCGATTCGACCGGAATATGGCGAAGTACAAGCGTGTACTTTTCACCGGTTCTGTGTTCAGATTTTGCGCAGGTACGGCGATCTATCGGGCAAATTCACGCGCTTTTTCACGATCTACGATCGGAACGATGGCGAAACGATCATCAAACACCTGACGAAAGAGAAGGGCTGGGAATCCGATTGGACGCCGGGTCATTACCTGAATGTATTTTCGAATTTGAAGAATGAAATCAGCGACCCCGAAGGTCTCACGGAAAGCTTTCCGAAGAATAAATACATCAAACAGGTATACGACGAATATATCGCCCGATTGCGCAAAGCGAATGCGCTGGATCTCGACGATCTGTTGTGCGAGGCATACAAATTACTGGCAAGTCAGGAACAGGTGCGGAATTACTACCAGCGCTTGTATCAATACATTCATGTCGATGAATATCAGGATACGAACAAAATTCAGTTTCTGCTGTTGACCATTCTTGCGGGCAATCGAAAAAATGTCTATGCGGTTGGCGATACCGATCAAGCGATCTATGGCTGGCGCGGAGCGGATATTCGCAACATTCTGGAATTCGAAAAAGACTTTTATCCGGCGAAAACGATTCTTTTGGAACAGAATTATCGCAGTATTCCGGGAATTCTTCGCAGTGCGAATAAATTGATCGAACACAACAAGCAGCGTAAACCGAAAGTGCTGTGGACGCAATCTGCCGAAGGTGAGAAGATCCGGTTGCTGAGCAGCGTAGATGGTCGGGAAGAGGCGACCAGTGCATTGAATTGGCTGGATCTCACCGAAGCTGGTGGAACCGCGGCAGTATTGTACCGGACGAACGCGCAATCGCGTGAATTCGAAGAAGCGTGTGTGAAGCGTGGATTACGCTACTCGATTGTCGGCTCGTTGCGATTTTACGAACGTCGGGAAGTGAAGGACGCACTGGCATATTTCCGGCTGCTGGCGCAAGTCGAACAGACTACCGTGACTGATTTGACGCAATTGACTCAGACTCAGGCGGGATCGCCCGACGATTTGGCATTCGAACGGGCAGTGCAAATGCCACCGCGGAAAGTCGGGAAAACCAGTCTGGACAGGTTAAAGGAACTTGCTAATCAAAAGAACCTGTCACTGTTCGACGCATCGTGCAGTGAAGCGGTCAAGCAGGAATTTAGCGGTCGGTGGGCGAAGGGGTTGGATACATTCGTTTCCGAAATCAAGTTGCGACAGGCACAAGTTCAGGATTCGGTTCCTCCGGAAAAAGTGATTCGAAGTTGGATTGAGAATTGTGGATTCATCGATCATCTGCGCAAAGAAGACGAGGGGGAGGAGCGGGTTCGCAACGTGCAAGAGTTGCTCGATAGTTTCGACCGATTCCGTAGTGAATTTCCGGAAAGTGGCATTAATGCGTTTCTGGAAAACGTAACATTAGTAAGCGATATCGATCAGGTCGATCTCAAATCTAGTGTGGTCGCATTGCTCACAGTTCATGCGGCAAAAGGGTTGGAATTCGATCAAGTGGTCGTTGCCGGATTGGAAGACGGTCTGTTTCCACTGATAAACGATGCCAGCGCGATGCAGGATTTGGAAGAGGAACGGCGGTTATGTTATGTTGCTTTGACGCGTGCGCGGAAGCGTTTGGCGCTCAGCAGCGTATCGTATCGCTCGCGTTATGGACGGACGGAATGGACGAAACCGTCGCGATTTTTCGACGAGATTCCACTGGAAGAATTGGATGGCGATTTGTTCGGTTTACGGAAGACGTCAGCTATCACGGGACAGCCACGACTCGTATCAATCAAGGCAGTTTCAGCTCCAGTGGTTCCGGGAAAACCGTCACAAACTTCGTCAAGTGGTTCAGGAAGCGTAAGTTACCGTCCGGGTCAGCGAGTACTTCACCCTAGTTTTGGGATTGGAAAGATCATCAATTGCGTCCCCGCCGAGGGCGGCTTTAAGGTAGTTGTTGATTTTAAATCAGTTGGTGCAAAAACGATTTTAACTAAATTTGTGGCATTGATACCACAGGAGTAAGAGACTTGTCGCAAATTGATTGGTCAGATCTGGTTACACGCGCACTCCACGAAGATGGCGCCTACTCGGATGTGACAACCTTAACCTTTGTAAGTGAAGAGAGTACCGGTAAGGCAGAGATCTTTAGCCGGGTCGATGGGATTGTTTGCGGAATTCATGCGGCGGAAGAAGCTTTTCGCCAAGCGGGAACCGGTGTCGACCAAAAATGGCTGGTTCAGGACGGCGATCAGGTACAAGCCGGTGCCCCGTGGGTACAGCTTTCGGGACGATTGCGCCCGATTTTGACCGGAGAACGGACGGCACTGAATTTTCTATCGCATCTGTCGGGTATTGCGACCTTGACCGGGAAATATGTGAATGCGGTTGCCGGCACGAATTGTTTGGTTCGCGACACGCGCAAGACGATACCGGGAATGCGGGCTGCCGAGAAGTATGCCGTTTTAATGGGTGGCGGCACGAATCACCGGGCTAATTTGTCTACCGGCGGATTGCTGAAAGAGAATCATCTGGTTGCCGGCGATGGTCTTCACGTAGTCCTGAGTAAACTCAAAACGATTCTGGAAACGAAGAAAACCGGACACGTCTTTGAACTGGAAGTCGAGACCATCGATGAATTGCAGCTTGCGCTGGATGCGGGTGTGACTGAGATTCTATTGGACAATTTTTCAGTGCCGCAAGTCCACGAAGCAGTACTACTTACAGCGGGACGAGCACGATTGGAATCATCGGGCGGGATCACTTTGGAAAATGTGGCGGAGTATGCCCGTACCGGCGTCGATTTGGTCGCGGTCGGAGCACTGACGCATTCGGCAAAACCACTTGATCTATCGCTGTTGATTCGTTCGAAAGATACCAGTAAATGACACGCACACCGATACAATTCATCTGGCACTTCCATCAACCGGATTATCGCGATCCTTGGACACAGCGACCGAAATTGCCGTGGGTGCGGCTGCACGCGTGCAAAGGATACAGCGATTTATTGACGGCATTTCAGCGGGGCGAAGCGCATTGGACGATCAACTGGACCGGTACGCTGATCGAACAGTTATTGGCATGGAATCCCGACGATGGTGCGGATACCGCGTTTTATCTAGCGCGGAAATCGGCACGGGAATTGACTCTGGAAGAGCGAATCCAATTATTGACACTATCGTTTTGGGCAAATCACCGGACGCTGATCGAACCCTTTCCGCGATTCAAATCGCTCTTGAATAAGCGCGGCAACTGGCAGTTGGAAGCGAATCGGATTTCCGTCGCGAAATCGTTTTCACATCAGGAACTCCGCGACTTACAGGTGTTGTTCAATTTGGCGTGGTGCGGATTTACGCTGCGGAATTCGCCGATTGTGGCATCACTGGTAGCCAAGGGTCAAAATTACACCGAAGAAGAGAAGCAAGCGCTGTTGTCGTTACAAGCGGAAACAGTAATGGGTCTGCTGGGTCGATATAAGAGTGCGATCGGCGACCACTTGGAATATACCGTATCGCCGCTTACTCACCCGATCATTCCGCTGCTGATCGATACCGATTGTGCCGGTGAAGCGATTCCGGGCGAAACGATTCCGAAACCGCCGTATCAACACCCCGATCTGGCAGTCGCGCAACTGAGAGCCGGCATTGATATTCATCGCTCGACGTGGCATACCGATCCGAATGGGATTTGGTTTTCCGAAGGGTCTGTTTCACCGGCAGCAGTAGAATTGGCGGTTGCCGAAGGGTGCCGTTGGACGGTTGCCGACGAAGGGATTCTCGCGCGTAGTTTACGGCGGGAAATTTCGATGTCGGAACGAAATCGTGTTTATCGCTTGGATACGGTGAATGGGGCGATGGCGATTTTTTTCCGGGATCGCAAGATCTCCGATGCGATCGGATTTCGCTATCATTCTTGGCGACCGGAAACCGCACTGGCAGACTTGCGGAAACGATTGGATGCGCAACGGAATCCGGAAGCGCTGAGTGAAGTCGTAACGGTTGCACTGGATGGTGAAAATGCGTGGGAAAATTACGACGATGGCGGTGATGGCTTTTTGACGCAGTTGGCACAATCATTTGTGCGCGATACCGATTGGTACTCCTCGACCCCTTCGCAGACACTACCGCGCATTGAAACGGTGCCCTTGGAATGGTTGGCGAGCGGATCGTGGATCGATTCGAATTTCCGGATCTGGTGCGGCGACGACGAAAAGAATCGGGCATGGCTGCAACTGGATCGGGCAACGCAATTAGTCAAAACCGCTACGATCGGAAACCGGAACGAAGCGATGCACCATCTGATGGTAGCGCAATCATCCGATTGGTTCTGGTGGTATGGTGACATCAATCGTTCGGAAAACGATCCCGAATTCGACCGATTGTTCCGTGGTCATTTGGTTCGGATTTACGAATTAGCCAATCAGGAAATTCCCGCGGATTTATTGGAACCGGTACGGCACGGAATCGAACAAAATGCGTCGCTACCGGCGAAAATGCTGGATGTGATGATCGATGGGCGCGAGACTGGTTACGGCGAATGGTTGGGTGCGGGGGAGATTTGTGTGGAATCGCGTGGTGCAATTCATCGCAGCGATGCTCCCGTCACGCAGATTCGCTTCGGTTACGATCGAACCAATTTGTTCTTTGCATTGGAAGGCTCGTTTTTGCGAAATCCGGGGCGATATACAATCGCATTGATTTTACAGAAACGTGATCAAAGCAGTCACGAATTTATCTGGTCGAAAAATCTGAAACCGACCCAAGACTTCGTTAGTAAATATTTAGATATTTTAGAATTATCGATAAAAGGAAGCGCATTTGAGGCGGTTATTGGGGATCACCTACAAGTGCGGCTAGAGATACGGGAACAAGAAAATATTGTGCAACGGATTCCGGAATTCGGATACGTTTCGTTCCCGTGGTTAGATGTATGCGAACATGGCTCGCAATATTGGCCATAGGGGGAATGTAATGGGGAATTTTGCGTTAGTCTTACACAGTCATTTACCGTACGTGATATCGCACGGCAAATGGCCGCACGGTTCGGTCTGGTTGGTTGAAGCCGCGACGGAATGCTACATACCGTTGATTGAGATGCTTGACCGACTGGTCGACGACGGCATCCTGCCGAAGATCACGATCGGTATTACGCCCGTCTTAGCGGAACAATTGGCAGACTTCTCGTTTCCCGATGAATTGACTGAATATCTTGATTTAAAGATCACTGCCAGCGAAGAAGATCGCAAGAATTTTATTGAAGCCGAAGAAACACATCTGGCTGAGTTGGCAACTTACTGGCTCAATTTCTACCAACATCAACTGGATTTATTCCGCAAGAATTATAAGAGCGATTTGATCGCACAATTCCGTCGGCTACAGGATTTGGGTGCGATTGAAATCATCACCTGCTCTGCGACACACGGCTATTCGCCCTTGCTGGGATACGACGATTGTTTACGGGCACAATTCAAAGTCGGTGTCGACACCTACAAGAAACACTTTCATCGCGAACCGCACGGCATCTGGTTACCGGAATGTGCGTATCGACCGGGTTACCGCTGGACCCCACCGGTAGGCGAATCGCGGATACCGCACACGCGGTTGGGCATCGAAGCATTATTGGATGAAGTGAATTTGCGATACTTCATCGTCGATTCGCATTTGACCGAAGGTGGTAAACCGATCGGTGCGTATCTAGCGCGATTCGAAGGGTTGATGAAACTGTGGGAACAGTTCGAATCGAGTCGCCCGGCACAACCGTTGAAGCCGACTACCCCGTATGAATTACACTGGATTGGCGATGTCGATAACAAACAACCGGTAGGTGTCTTTACCCGCCATCCGAAGACGACGCTGCAAGTGTGGTCGGGTGAGCATGGCTATCCGGGTGACGGTTACTACCTCGATTTTCATAAAAAGCATTTTCCCGGCGGTAACCGGTATTGGCGTGTGACGGGTGCGAAAGCCGATATGGGCGATAAGCTCGAATACGAGACTGGCAAGATCGATTGGCGGATCAATGAAAATGCGGATCACTTTGTCGAATTGGTGAAATCCACGCTCGCGGAAGCGGAAGCGAACGGGATCCCGAATCCGTTGATCTGTGCCCCGTTCGATACGGAATTGTTCGGTCATTGGTGGTTTGAAGGGATCCGATGGATCGAAGCAGTGATTCGCCGATTACAGGGAACCAACGCACAACCGATCACTTTGAATGAGAAGTACAATTCAGTCGAAGTAGCGAATCGGATCGAGTTACCCGAGGGCTCTTGGGGTGAAGGTGGTTACCACCACATTTGGTATAACGAAGATACCGAATGGACGTGGGGAATCATCTACGATTGCGAACAACGGATGCTCGAAGCAGTCGACAAATACTCCGAGACAAGTAATCCGGAATTGCGAAAGGCTTTGTCACAGCTCGGTCGAGAGTTACTTTTACTAGAGTCTTCCGACTGGCAATTCCTGATTTCGACAGTATCTGCACGCGATTATTCGGAAATGCGTTTTCGGGTTCATCATCGCGATTTCGATCGGATGTATGAAATCGTGGCGAAACTGTCAGCGAACGAAGTATTGACTGAAGACGAAAGTATTACTTGGGAAGAGATCGCCGAGCGCGATGGTTTGTTCGCCGATCTCGACTTTAAAGTCTGGCGTGGTCACAAAGACTAGGAGTGAAGATGTCGGAGTTGCGACACGATCCAATGCAGAAGCGGTGGGTGATTATTGCATCGGAACGTATGGCGAGACCGAACGATTTTATTACCGAGAAAGTCAATATTGACGGTGAAGACTGGCGTTTCTGCCCGTTCTGTCCCGGTAATGAAGATCGTACACCGCCGGAAATATTTGCCATTCGACCCCCGGGTTCACCAGCGAATGGACCGGGCTGGGCACAACGAGTGGTACCCAATAAGTATTCGGCATTACAGACCGAAGTCTCGCTTCATCGCGAGGGATTGGGTCTTTACGATAAAATCTCCGGTGTCGGTGCGCATGAAGTGATCATCGAATCGACGGTTCACAATGAACCTTTTTCGGAAATGTCGATCGATCAACTGGCGCAAATCGTGGAAATATGGTCGCATCGGATGAGCGATCTGTATCGCGACGAGCGGTTACGTTATGTCACCCTTTTCCGCAATTACGGACACTCTGCCGGAGCGACGGTAGCACACCCCCTCAGTCAATTGCTGGCAACGCCGATTACGCCGCGCACGATCGCGATGGAATTGGATGCTGCGAAAGAACATTTCGACCGTAAAGAGCGATGTCTCTACTGCGATATATTGAATCACGAATTGCGCGATGGCGAGCGGATAATTTCCGATAATGGTGAATTTGTCGCATTTGCTCCGTTTGCATCGCGATTCCCATTTGAAATCGCCATTGCCCCGCGACGCCATTCGCACGATTACACCGAAATGACCACTTCCGAGCGATTTGCGCTGGCGCGAATGCTGTCGGATATCTCGAAACGATTCCAGATTGCACTGAACGATCCGCCGTGTAACATGTTGTTGCATAATGCGCCGAACACAACGGCTCAAGCACACCGACGCAATTATTGGAATACACTGAAGATGGATTGGCACTGGCACTTCGAGATTTTACCACGATTGAACGTCAACTCGGGCTTCGACTGGGGTACCGGACTGCACATCAATCCGTTACCACCGGAGATCGCAGCGGAATATTTACGGAAAGCGTTGAAATAGTATTTCGAATTTTGCAGGTTTTTTTGTATAATAATTATAGAAAATAATATCAGGATGGCGTTCGAAGAACTTGACGATAATTCGTCGTTCGAATGTTGCAACAGGAGTTTTTGTATGGCAAAACCATTGGAAGTAACCGACCAGACTTTCGACAAGGAAGTCCTGCAAAGTAAGTTGCCGGTATTACTCGATTGCTGGGCACCGTGGTGTGCACCATGCCGAATGATTGCTCCGACACTGGAAGCACTGTCGGATGAGTATGATGGCAAAGTGAAGATCGTGAAACTGGATGTCGATCAAAATCCGGCGAGTGCGATGAAATTCAATATTCGCTCGATTCCAACACTGCTATTTTTCAAAGGCGGCAGGGTCGTGAACCAGTTAGTCGGAGCGATGCCAAAGGACACGTTGGTGAAGCATCTCGACGAATTGTGATTTTTTTCGTATATTATCTCTATCGGTAATCGTCAAGTAACGAATAAGAAAGACTTAACAAACATATTGCGTCTTCGGGGATGGGTGAAATTCCCTATCGGCGGTACAGCCCGCGAGCCACTACGGTGGCAGGAATCGGTGAAATTCCGATGCCGACGGTAGAGTCCGGATAGAAGAAGATGCCAACGAAAGCGAGCAATTGTATTAATTGCCCGCATTCGTTACCATCTTCGAAAATCCCCTATGATGCATAGGGGATTTTTTAGTTGGTCGAAATGAGCGATTCATTCGAAGAACATTGGATGCGTGAAGCCCTGCTGATTGCGCAACGCGGTTTCGGTAAAGTTGGACCGAATCCGATGGTTGGTGCCGTAATCGTAAAAGACGGCAACTTGATTGCCTCCGGTGCCCACATGAAATTTGGCGGACCGCATGCCGAAGTGGTTGCTCTTCATCGTGCCGGATCCGAGGCGAATGGTGCCACGCTATTTGTTTCGCTGGAACCGTGTTGTCATTACGGTAAAACGCCACCGTGTACCAATGCCATTATCGATGCCGGAATAACGAAAGTAGTCGGTGCTATTCAGGATCCGAATCCGATTGTTGCGGGGCGGGGATATTCGACATTGCGGAAAGCCGGAATCGAAGTGATTGACGGCATTTGCCGCGAGGAAGCACTCGCACTCAATACCGCATACTTCAAGCACCTGGTTACGGGATTGCCGTATGTGATCGTAAAGATTGCTCAGACGATCGACGGTAAGATCGCCACAGTGAACGGCAGTTCGCGCTGGATTACCGGCGAACAGTCGCGGAAGTTTGTTCATCAGATGCGGGCTTCGGTGGATGCTGTCGCCGTAGGCATCGGTACGGTACTCGCCGACGATCCGCTGTTGAATGTAGTGCTCACGAAAGGACCCGATCCGATCCGGATCATAATCGACAGTCATTTTCGCACACCGGTGAATGCCAAATTATTTACCGTTTCCAGTCCAATATATGTTTGCGGAATTGCCGGCGAAGCCGTCGATCGGCAACGGATCTTACAAAAAGCGGGCGCCGATATTGTCGAACTTCCCGCAGCGGATAATCATGTCAGCTTGTTCGATCTGATGCGGTATGCATCGAGCACGGGAATTCAGCGGATTTTAGTCGAAGGTGGTCGCGATATTGCCACAGCATTTTTGCGACACAAGCTGGCGGACGAATTGATTGTTGCGATCGCTCCGAAGTTGATTGGCGCGGATGGGCACGATGGCTTCGGCAATCTCGGGATTGTCGATATCAGTGAAGCGTTGACATTCGATCGAGTGATGGTCGAGCGGTTCGGCAGCGATATTCATTTACGGATGCAGATCAAGCATTAGCATTGCTTGTGAATCACTTGAAAGTAAGTTGTCGTGATACGATGTTCGGCTTTGCCGAACTTGTACAGACAAGAGTGTCTGTACCTACAATTATTTGCGGGCGGACACGGGGGTCCGCCCCTACTACCGACGACAATTTCTTGATGAGAGCAACGACATTCTGAAGTATACGTATCATTATCCTAATTGAGGCGGATCGAAGAACCATGTTTACCGGATTAATCGATGGTATCGGGACAATCAAGCGAACCGACCGACAGAACGGATCGATCCGACTGACGATTTCGGCGTCGTTTGCCGGGGAATTGAAAGTCGATGAATCGGTAGCGATCAACGGTGTATGCCAAACGGTTGTAGCGTGCAATGAAACCGAATTTTCAGTGATTGCGATTCCCGAAACGCTTGATCGGAGTACTCTAGGTGACAATAAAACGGGCGATACCGTTCATCTCGAACGGGCACTGCAATTGACGGATCGACTCGATGGACATATTGTGCAGGGGCATGTCGATGGCATCGCAGCGGTAATTCGGATCGAACATCGGGGCGATAGCCGGGAAGTCTGGTTGCGCGCACCGCTCGACTGTAAAAAATATCTTGCGGAAAAAGGGTCGGTGGCGCTGGATGGCATCAGTTTAACCGTTGCGAAATGCCGCAACGACGATTTTTCGGTTGCGCTCATTCCGCACACGCTGCAGATCACCAATGCGCAGCGCTGGCGGGTGGGATCGAAAATCAATTTGGAAGTCGATGTTCTGGCAAAATACACAGAACGTTTGTTACAACATCGCGAACGATGAGGCAGGAAGATGTTAGACAAAATTGAGTCGGCGATTGCCGATCTGAAAGCCGGGAAATGTGTGATTGTGGTTGACGACGAAAGCCGCGAAAACGAAGGCGACTTTGTTACTGCCGCCGAAAACGCCACACCGGACATGATTAACTTCTTTTCGAAATACGGACGGGGCTTGGTTTGTGTGCCGATGCATCAAGAGTGGGCGAAGCGGTTCGATCTGGATTACATGGTCAATCCGAGCGACAACTCGTCATTTCATAGTACCCCGTTTACGGTATCGGTCGATTACCTCCCGGGTTGCACCACCGGTATTTCGGTTTACGACCGTTCGGCAACCGTTCGGGCGTTGACGAATCCCGAGACGAAACCCGAGGAATTCGGCAAACCGGGGCATATCTTTCCATTGCGCGCAGTGGATGGCGGCGTTTTGGAACGCGCCGGTCACACCGAAGCCACCGTCGATTTAGCCAAGCTGGCGGGATTTCGCCCGATCGGCGTGTTGTGTGAAATTCTCGCCGAAGACGGCACTATGGCGCGATTGCCGGAATTGAGTAAAATTGCAAAAGAATTCGATCTAAAGATCGTGAGTGTTGCCGATTTGATCGAATATCGACGAAGGACGGAAAAGTTGATTAAGCGTGAAGTTGAAGTACAACTCCCGACGAAGCTCGGTAATTTCCGACTGTATCATTACCTTTCGTTGTTGGATCACAAGGATCATGTCGCGTTGGTGAAGGGTAATGTCGTTACCGAAGAACCGGTACTGGTGCGGGTTCACAGCGAGTGCTTAACCGGCGACGTGTTCGGATCGGCACGCTGCGATTGCGGACCGCAATTGGAAGCGGCATTGTCGCGGATCGAGCGTGAAGGACAGGGCGTGCTGTTGTACATGCGTCAAGAAGGTCGCGGAATCGGTCTGGGTCCGAAATTAAAAGCTTACAAATTGCAGGAAGAAGGACACGATACTGTGGAAGCAAATCGGATTCTAGGCTTTGCCGACGATTTGCGCGATTACGGTATCGGTGCACAGATATTAGTCGATCTGGGAATCAAGAAGATCCGCTTGATGACGAACAATCCACGCAAGATTGTTGGGTTGAATGGTCATGGACTGGAAATTGTCGAACGCGTACCGATCGAGATCGTGCCGAATAAGAACAATCTGACATATTTACGAACGAAACGCGATGAATTGGGACACCTGATTCTATCGAATGAAAAGGATAAAGCATGAGCGAAAAATCTCAGACCTCGATAAAAACTATTCAAGGCAGCTACGAGGGATCCGGTAAGCATTTTACCCTCGTTGCATCACGCTTTAATGATTTCATCGTTTCCAAACTGATCGAGGGCGCCATCGATTGCCTTACGCGACACGGCACGGAATTATCGAATATCGAATTGATTCGTGTTCCGGGTGCATGGGAAATTCCGGCAGTTGTCGGTAAAGTCGTTGCGCGATTAACACCTCCCGCGGCAGTGATCTGCTTGGGAGCGGTCATTCGGGGCGATACTCCGCATTTCGATTATGTCGCGGCGGAAGTCTCGAAGGGAATTGCCCAGATCGGATTGCATTGTTCCATTCCGGTAGTTTACGGTATTCTGACTACCGATACAGTCGATCAAGCAGTCGACCGTGCCGGTACGAAGTCCGGCAATCGCGGTTGGGATGCAGCGATCACTGCGCTAGAGCTAAGCGATCTGTACGGAAAACTCAAGTAGCGTCGATTAATTGGATCTCTTGAAAATTAGTTGTCATGAGTTAGTGTTTTGTTTTGCCGAACGGGTACCGACAAGAGTGACAGTACCTACAAATGAATCCTGCGGGCGGACACGGGGATCTGCCCCTGCTAGCGATGACAACAAACTTTCATGATCCAGATAAGTATGATTTGATGGGTTTCGCGGTTGTTCGAACAAAACCGGATTTTTACTTGGTCAATCATTGCGAAACCCAACAAATTAACTAGACGTATTACTAAAAGAATATCATTTGGAGAACCAACTGGTATTCTTGATATTTCTCGCTATCCTGGTTCATTTTGTATTCCATCTCAATAAGGATCGTCCATGCTTCCCTACTTATTGTTACTTCTGTTTGTTCCTCAAGCGGACGCATTTACTTGGGAATCGGTCACTTCAGGCAACATTCCGCACTTCAGTAGTGCGATGTCGTACAATAACAATCCATTTGCCACTGCGGGAGATACCCTTTACGTCGCCACACCCGGTGGATTGTTGATCCGAACACCCGATGGGGATCGTATGTGGACAGTCGCCGACGGCATCTTGACCTCGAATGGCGTAACGACAGTATCGATTGCAAAAGATGGTGGGGTATGGGTTGGGTGCAGTGATAAATCGATAGCACATCTATACCCAAAAAACAACGAGGGATATTGGCTGGATCCCTTTCGAAACGATGCCGAAATCAACGAGATCCAACTGATCTGCGAGAATCGCAACGAATTATTGGTTTCTACGAATTCGGGAATATCAAGATTGACTTTTTCAACCCATCTCAACGACTGGATTGTGAAAGAGAATTATCACAGTTTTGGATCGATCACAAGAAATTCTACCGTTTACGATTTATTAGTCAAACACGATACGATTTGGGTGGCAACAAATCAGGGATTGGCGTACGGCTTATGGAACAATTCTTCGCTGATCACTCCTTTGGGATGGCATAATATTTCCGGATTAATGCCGGAAGTCCGCAATATCATTGATTTTCACGATACAATTTTTGTTTCGAACGATGTCGGCGGCTGCTACAGTATCGTCGATACCGTAGCGCACAATATTTACAGCGGGTGGATCGCTCGTGTCGGATCTTTTAACGACTCACTGATCCTTTTGATGGCAAACGACATCTATCGATTGAGCAATTTAACTCCGTTTGGGCTTCGCCGTCCGATCAGCTTGCTGGCAACGGCTCCACAAAAAATATATACGTACTGCCCCTCTACCACGACTTCGGTTTCCTCTTATGCCAGTTACGATCAAGCAACTTCGAGTTGGACGGTCGACAATCCCAATACTCCGTTATACTATAATTTGCGCGGTGGAACGCGACGCACCGACGGGGCTGTGGGCGTGATCTGTGGCGGCATCCCTGAGCTGGGAATAAATATTCGAAGGAATAACGAGTGGTCATTCTACAATCGGTTCAGCGATCTCATCGATACCGGTTTATACCGGCAGGATCCTTTGGTAATTGTTCCCGATCCCTATAATAATTTTTGGGTTGGAACGCTGAGTAGCGGTCTGGCGGTAATCTATCCCGATTCGATTCAATACTTCGATCATTACGCAGCCACTGGCGGGCATATCGGTGGTCGGAACGGGTCGGAATCGACAATTTCGGCAATTGGTTTTCTCTCGACTGGTCGCATTGTTGCGGTTAATCAAGAAGCGGTCGATGGCAATACGCTGGTTTTGTTACCGGAAGGTGCAGGAGTGACCCGGGGTTGGGAAAATGGACCCTGGCTCCGTGTTGGTTCGTTTCAAGACACTCCGATTCCCTATGTCACACGATTGGCGATCGACCCTTGGGATCGGGTTTGGCTTGCAGCATCCAATATCGGTTCGCAAAAACTGACTGCGTATGATTTTCGCGGTACCTATCTGAATACCACCGACGATATCCGGAAAAATTTTAGTACTGAAGCAGGTTTACCGGCGGATTTACCGGTTGAATCGATGGCATGCAGCAGCGATGGAACGCTGTATCTGGCTGTGGGTAGTTATTTGTATTATGCCCATCTCGGTGAAAGCTTGACTGGCACGACATTTTATTCATTGGCATTGCCATTTTCAGTATCCAGTGTCAACTCGCTCACTACCGATGCGATGGGACAAATTTGGGTTGGAACGAATAATGGTCTGGCGTTATTGGCAGCCGACGGACAGAGTTGGATTACTTCATTTCACAAATCCACTGCTACCAATCCCACCGGTTTATCCAGCAACAACATCGGAAAAATTCAATTTGTCAACTCCACCGGTGAACTATTCATCGTCAACGATTACGGTATTTCGATTTTAAAAACGCCATTTCGGCAAATGGGTCAAAGTCTGGGTTCAATCACTCCCATTCCCAATCCATACATCAACAATGGATCTGCATACATGAAATTCGGGGAAACGGGATTGGTTTCCGATGCCGATATCCGGATTTTTACGGTTTCCGGTTTGCTGGTCAGGAAACTTGGATTTCTGGAAGCTGCCGGAGTAGGTTGGGATGGCAAGAATAGCAGTGGTCAACGCGTTGCCAGCGGTGTATATTACATCACCGTAACCGCTCCCGATGGGAAAACGTCTCGTGGAAAAATTGCAGTAATAACACCGTAATTATGCTTGTTTCATTCCGAATTCACAATCTCTACTTGATTGAAGACCTCGAGATCCAACTCGATCGCGGTTTTGTTGCCATTACCGGCGAATCGGGTGCGGGAAAATCGATGATTGTCCGGGCACTGACGTTGCTGACCGGACGCAAAGCGAGTGGACAGGAAGTTCGAGAAAATGCCGACAAGGGTTTTATCGAGGCAGTGTTTCTACCCGATGAAGCCAGATCGGCTGAGATCGGTAAATTGGTCGATGAGTACGCATTCGAGTGGATTCTCCGTCGCGATTTCCGGCAAGACGGACGCTCGCGCGCTTTTGTCAATGATTCACCGGTAACGAATGCGACATTGGGCGAGATTGCCAAATTGTTGATGCGGTTTTCATTGCAGGAAGACGTCGGTGCACTTCGCGATCCGGCACGACAAATGATGTTTGTCGACGCTTATGCACATAACGGAAGTTTGTTAGAGGATACCGGGCAAAAATATCGCGATTGGAAACAGGCATTCGACCGGATCCAGGAATTGCGCGAACGTAGTCATCGCGATCGCAGTGCGCTCGAATGGCTTCGAACCGAATTGAATGAATTGACCACGCTACAGTATCAACCGGGTGAAGTTGAGCGATTGAAACAAGAGAGCGAACTCCAAAAAAATATCGAATCGGTTCGAACCGCATATCTCACAGTCTCCGAAACACTGGACGGTGAACGAGGTTCGGCGGTAACGATCGTCAACAGTGCGTTAACTGCAGCTCGAAACGGTGCTCATTGGGATGAACGACTCAATCAGTTTGCAACGCGCATCGAAGAAATTTCGATCGATCTTCGCGAATTAGCGCGCGATGCCAACCACGATCTATCCCGAATCAACGGCGATCCGCAACGAATTGAAGCACTCGAGCAGCGACTTCAGCGAATTTTCGACTGCGAACATAAATGGCACCTCATTGCCGAAGCGATTCCGGATCGCGTCGCGAAACTTCAGGAGACCGTTGAAAGCTACGATACGTTGGATATCGCGATCATCGAAGCAGAACGGCACGAAGCGGATTGTATGGCGAAGTATCATCACAGCGCGAATACTTTGTCGGAGCGTCGGAAAATCGCCGCCGATGCACTATTTGCCAAAGCTGCGATGGCACTCCCGGCAATGGGCATTCAGCACCCGCAATTAGTGTCAGAATGGAGCTGTTTCGATCGCCCGACGGAAAGCGGAGTGGATCAACTGACAATTCTGTTTTCTGCCAATCCCGATGTTCAACCGCGTGAATTAGGCGAGGTGATTTCCGGTGGCGAACTGGCACGACTGGAGTTGTCACTGTTATCGGTGTGCGATGCCGACGATCCGGTCACATTAATTTTGGACGAAGTCGATCGCGGTGTTTCGGGGAAAATCGCATCGGCAGTCGGCATGTGTTTGCGCCGTATCGGTAACAATCGACCGATTGCGATGGTGACCCATTTACCACAGGTAGCGGCAGCGGCACATCAGCATATTGCGATCGAGAAGAAAATGACCGATCAGCACACTTCGATCAGTTCCCGGAATTTGGGGTACGAAGAACGTATTCAATCCCTCGCCGAGATGTTAAGCGGATCGGAGACTGGGAGTGGAGCCCGACAGGGTGCAATTGAGTTGCTTTCCGAATTTCAACACTTGTAATTTCCGGTAAATATATTTTTTATGACGATTTCATCCATTCGACTTCAGATCGACTAGAATGCGATTCGATTGAGAATAGTGTGAAATGGTACTGAAAATTGGATAAATTTGGCTTATCGTATCGCTTGAAATAAGTTGTTATGAATAGGTGTGAGGGTTGCATAACAAGGACAGACAAGAGTGTCTGTTCCGATAAATGATATCTGTAACTGGATATTGGGGATCCGACCCTACTACCAATGACAACTTACCTATGAGAACCACTATATTTTAGGAAAAAGTATTGGTTCATATTTCATGCCTATAATTATTTTCTATTTCATTTAAAATGTGACAATAGAATACTGGATTATCAATAACAATTTCTGACGAATTAGCGATCGAATAGTTGCAATCGACGTCGATAATTGAGCACTTTCTAATTCGTCACAGATAGGTTTGTAATGGATCGTTTTGTCATCGAAGGTGGTTATCCGTTAACCGGCACAATCGGAATTTCCGGTGCGAAGAATTCGGCGTTGCCATTGTTGTCGGCAGCGTTGCTTTGCGACGGGGAATACGTCTTCGACAATGTGCCGAATTTGCGCGACACCCGAACGATGCTACGATTATTGGGCGATTTGAATGCTCATGGATCGATCGACGGTAGTGTACTTCACCTTCAGGTCGGCGAAAGCGCCAATCGAACCGCTTCATACGATCTTGTCAAGACGATGCGCGCATCGTTTTATGTGCTTGGTCCGCTACTGGCGCGCTACGGCGAGGCGCGCGTTTCGTTGCCGGGCGGATGTGCCTGGGGACCGCGTCCGGTCGATCAGCATTTAAAAGCGGTTGCAAAACTCGGCGCGACGATCGATATCGACGCAGGATATATTTCTGCCCGGTGTGACAAATTGCGCGGCACCGAGATTATCTTCGAATTATCGTCGGTCGGAGCTACCGGTAACGTCTTGATGGCGGCGGTTCTCGCCGAAGGTACTACCGTTCTGGAAAATTGTGCCCGCGAACCGGAAATCGTGCAGTTGACCGAAATGCTGGTTGCGATGGGGGCAGAGATCGAAGGTGTGGGGCAATCGCGAATTGTCGTTCACGGTGTGAAGGAATTGCATCCGGTATCGCTGGCGATCATTCCCGACCGCATCGAATTGGGTACTTACATGATCGCGGCAGCGCTGGTTGGCGAGAGCATCCGGTTCGACGGCGGCAATGCGAAACATATCGGTATCGTTATTGAAAAATTGCGGGAAGCTGGATGCCAGATCGATGTCGATGCGACTGACACAATCACAGTCAAGCGTCCCGATAAATTGCACCCGGTCGATATTAAGACGGCACCGTATCCGGGCTTTCCGACCGATCTTCAAGCGCAGTGGATTGCGTTGATGACGCAGGCGAGTGGGGACAGTCTGGTTACCGAAACAGTATATTTAGACCGGTTTACTCATGTTGCCGAACTCAGACGATTAGGCGCTCAAATTCGGATGGATGGAAATGTCGCACAAGTCGTCGGAAATATTGTGTTGAAAGGTGCGCCGGTGATGTCGACCGACATCCGCGCGTCATCGAGTCTCGTGTTAGCTGGATTGGCGGCATCGGGTTCGACATTACTTTCACGGATCTATCATTTGGATCGTGGATACGAACGAATCGAACAAAAATTGACCGAAGTAGGTGCACACATTGTGCGCGAGAAAGAGGAATAGATGCATCGATCAAACTCTTTTCGAAGAAAAATCAGACGATGGTTCCACGATCCACGGTTTCGCGATCAGCGAAAATATACTTTCGCGCTGTTATTGACTATTTTGGTCGGTTTGATTCTCTCACAGGGTTTGATTTTACTCTCGTCCTCCAATCTCATATTTGTCGGCGTATTAATTTTAATCATAATTATTTTATTTGTGGTTTGGACTTTCATCAATGAGCGGTAAACCGTTCGTTCATCTTCGCGTACGCAGCGAATACAGCATTTTAACCGGTGTTCCCTCTGTCAGTTCATTGGTTTCGACCGCACAAAAACGCGGATTCGACCGGATCGCGTTGACCGATTTCGGGGTCATGTTCGGTGCGATCGAATTCCAAGAGAAGTGTAAGAAACAAAACATCGAACCGATCCATGGCATCGAGTTGCAACTCGAAAAGGAACGCGGTAACGGTTCCGCCTCGATTCTCGTCTTTCCTATCAATCTAGCAGGATATCGGTCGCTCTGCCGATTGATCGCCGATCATTACCAATCGACTCAAAGTTATCCCCCTGCAATTATTCTTCGGGATCGGTTATTCGCGAATAGCGAGAATCTGATTGTGCTTTCGGGATTCCATGAAAGCGAGATCGGTACCAATATCGAGCGCAACGACAAATCGACCGCTCGACGCTTGGCAAGCGAATGGAAAGAAGCATTCGGCGATCGGTTCTATCTCGAATTGCAGGACTTCGGTCGCGAATCGGACGAATTGCTCTGCATGGAATTCGATCGATTGAGTGAAGAACTCGGTATTCAAACCGTCGTGACCAACGGTGTGAAATATTTGAATAAGGACGATGCCGAGACACTCGATTTGATGCATTCGGTTGGCGAACGACTCACCTTGATGCAGTATCGCGAAATTAACGGCGCCGAACACGGCGAAGCATTCTTGAAAACTTCCGACGAAATGTACGAATGGTACGCCGGTCGCGAAGCCGCATTGGAACGGAGTGTCGAAATTGCCAATCGGATCGATTTCAAAGTCCCGACCGGCAAAGTGCAGATGCCGCGATTTCCGATTCCTACGGATGCAAGTACCGACAGTCTTGACGAATTCTTTGAACAACGCGCACGCGAAGGGTTGGAATCGCGGATTGGCAATATCAGCGAAGAGTATCGTAAACGGTTGGATTACGAACTCGATGTGGTCAAGCGTACCGGCTTCAGCGGCTACTTTCTCATCGTCGACGATTTTATTGCGGAAGCCCGCAAACGCGGTGTTCCAGTCGGTCCGGGTCGAGGTTCGGTCGCAGGATCGTTGGCGGCGTACGCGCTGCATATTACCCATCTCGATCCAATCGAATACGATCTGATTTTCGAACGATTTTTGAATCCGGAACGTGTTTCAGCACCGGATATGGATATCGACTTTGCCGACGATTCGCGCGGCATCGTAATCGAATATGTGCGAGAACGATACGGTGCGAGTGCCGTTAGTCAGATTGCCACTTTTGGTACGATGAAGGCGAAAGCGGCAATTCGCGATGCCGGTCGGGTGCTGGCGATTAATCTGACCGATGTCGAACGCCTGGCGAATGCTTACGGTAAAGTGAAACCGCCGCCGGATACCGATTATTTCAGTATTGCAGCCGCGATCGAGACCGATGCCGACATGCGTACGCTGGTTGAGAGCAATCCGGAATACGCTCGATTGGTCGCAGCCGCCAAGCGGTTGGAAGGTAGAATTCGCACGGTTGGTACCCATGCCGCCGGGGTGGTGATCGCACCGGGCGATCTGGCAGAATATCTCCCACTGTACCGGATCTCGGGCGGTGAATTAATTTCGCAATACGACAAGGATGTCATCGAAAAAGCCGGCTTACTCAAAATGGATATGCTCGGTTTGACGATGTTACAGGCAGTTCGCGAGACTGTGCGCCATGTCGAAGCGAATCCGGCAAAGTATGCATTGTATTTGCAGAGCGATGGTAAATTCGCGCTCGATGCAATACCGCTTACCGACGAGAAGACGCTGGATTTGTTTGGCAAAGGGCTAACGGTAGGGGTCTTTCAATTTGAATCGTCCGGCATGGCACGCTCGCTCATTCAACTGAAGCCGAGTCGATTGGGCGATCTGATCGCTATGAACGCGTTGTATCGCCCGGGTCCGATGCAGCGTATTCCCGATTTCATTGCCTGCAAGCAGGGTCGCCAGCAGATCGAATATATCCATCCGCTGCTCGAACCGATCTTGAAAGACACGTACGGGGTTATTGTCTATCAAGAGCAGGTGATGCTGATCGCGCGTGAAGTCGGCGGTTTCTCGATGTCGAAAGCCGATACGTTGCGCAAAGCGATGGGTAAAAAAGATGCGAAACTGCTGGAGACATTGCATCCAGAATTTATCGCCGGGGCTCGTGCGAATGGCTTGACGCAGAAGCAAGCCGACGAACTGTACGATCAAATTCTGAAATTCTCGAATTACGGATTCAATAAATCGCACAGTGCCGGTTACTCTTATCTGGCATATCAGACGGGGTATTTAAAAGCGCATTTCCCGGCGGAATTTTTAGCGGCATCGTTAACGTCGAATATGGGTAAACCGGATCGGGTGATCAAGCTGTTGAATGAAGCGCGGCGGATGGGTATTGCCGTGTTACCGCCCGATGTGAATTATTCGAACTTGTGTTTTGAACCGACTTCGGAAGGGATCCGGTTCGGATTGGCAGCAATCAAGAATGTCGGTGAAGGAGCGGTTCGCGACATCATCCAGCGGCGTCAAGAGAGTGGACAATTCTTATCGCTGTTCGATCTGGCGATGCGGATCGATCTTCGATTGTGCAACAAGAAAGTATTCGAATCGTTGGTGAATGCTGGTGCCTGCGACGTGTTCGGCGAGCGGAGTCAATTATTGGCATCGATCGGCGATGCCATCGAATTTGCGACACTGGCACAACGATCGGATTCCAACGAAGCTTCGTTGTTCGGCGAGTCGACCTCGCCTGCGATCAATATTCCAGTGCTCCGTTCGGCACCGCCGATGGCGAAAATCGAGCAGTTGGAACAAGAGAAAAAACTTGTCGGGTACTATATCAGCGGTCATCCGCTCGACGATTTCCAAGCCGAGATTGGTCTGTTGACGACCGATTCGCTGGGCGATGCCGAAGAGTGGGGGAATGGTAAACCGATTCGGATTGCCTGCGTGGTGAATTCGGTACAACGGAAATCGACGAAAGACGGTAAGTATTGGGCACTAACGCGGATCGAAGATTTTAGTGGTGCAAGCGACTTGTTGGTGTTTAACAATCAGTACACGAAATATCTGGATCTGCTGGTTCCACAAAAATTGCTCTTGATCAATGGCACAACGATTGTAAAGGAAGAAGAGGAAGCCCCGCGAATTCGGCTGGAGAGCGCAATCGAATTGGAGAAAGCGATTCAAACCTACACCAAGGCGATTCAACTTCGGATTCCGATCACATCGGTTACCGACGATTTATTGGAGCGTTTCAATCGGATCTTTTCAGATCGACCGGGTGAGACGAAGATTGAATTCATTCTTGATAATGGTACTTCTTCGCTTCGTACCCGATCGACCAATCGTTCCTTCCGGATCGATCATGAAGGATTACGATTGCTCTCGAAGATTGTCGGCAAGAGCAATATTCATTTGGTTTTGAACAACCACTGACCGGTATCGAGATGCGTGCAATCATTCAGCGAGTCAATCGGGCGAGTGTGACAGTCGATCAAACGATCATTGCTGCGATCGAGCGTGGTGTGTTGTGTCTGGTTTCGTATGCACCGTCCGATACCGAAGAAGTTATGCAGTGGATGGCAAAGAAAATAGTCGGAATGCGAATTTTTCCCGGTGAATCGGGAACGGACCGATTTGATCGATCAGTATTGGAGATTGGCGGGAAAGTGTTGATCGTTTCGAATTTCACGCTGCATGCCGATTGCCGGAAAGGGCGTCGCCCGGATTTTGTCGCAGCCGCAGCTCCCGATCTTGCGGTGCAACTTCATCAGCGATTTCTCAAATTGGTTTCAGATTGTGGTGTCGAAGTACATGACGGTCGGTTTGGAGCACACATGTTAGTTACTTCCGAAAACGACGGTCCAGTGACGATGATTCTAGAAAAAGACTGAAGTGATGAGGATTGGTTGGTACTGTTTTAATTTTCTATCTATATTTCAGTAACAATCGGATTATTTTATTTCACATTACGAACGTAATATGGATAAGACAGGTTGAGAGGAGAACCGTTGGAACCAGTTGAAGTGGTTGGTATTTCTATATTTCCCCCATTTCAAGGGTATGGGATCATCTTGCGCGAGTTGCATTCGGGTGGTCGCTGGTTTCCAATTTTCATCGGTCCTGCCGAAGCGCAAACGATCTCGATGCTACTACGCATGGTGAAACATGAACGACCGTTGACGTACGACATGTTTCAATCGGTGTTAGATGCGGAAGAGATCCGGGTTGAAAAAGTGGTTGTGACCGAATTGAAGAACAATACTTTTTTTGCTGAAATTCATCTGCGCCATAACGATCAAACGAAAATTATCGATGCCCGACCTTCGGATGGTATTGCATTGGCGTTGAAGACTGGTGCTCAAATATTTGTTGCCGAAACAATTCTAACTGAGACCGGATTTACCGGAGAAATTGGCGAGAACCCATTATCGGAAACTACCGATCCGGTAGAAAAATCGCCGGAAGAAGAATTGAAACAACTTCAGCAAAAACTGGAAGAATTCGTTTCGCAAGAAAAATATGAAGAAGCTGCGAAGATCCGTGATCGGATCCGAGACTTGAAAGAAATCCAAGGCGAACCTACTACTGAGGAGTAACGATGGATAAAGATACCGCTTTGTTTTTTACGATGATCTATCAATACAACGAACTTGCGATGATCAGTATGGGCAAATTGCCGGGACCCGATGGTAAAATTCAACCCGTCAATAATGAAGCGACACGCTACGCGATCGATTTTCTGGAAATGATCGAGCACAAGACCAAGGGGAATTTGAACGAAGACGAGCAGCGAATGTTAACGCAAACGTTGACAAATCTCCGACTGAATTTTTTGGAAGAGTTAAAGAAAAAAGAACCGACTGCACCACCCGACACAACACATGAATAGTCCGTTCGGACGCTAATTCCGACTTATATTCGCAGGCTCGAGATCGGGTCTGCGATGCGTTTAGGCAAATATGCAGACAATCCTCAATTTTCTCAAATTGATACGCATTTGGAACCTGTTGTTTACCTTTGTCGCAGTATTGACCGGAGGGTGGATTGTCGCGCCCGGCGAAATCTCTTTGACATTGATTCTTGGTGGAATCTCGGCATTGCTGGTAGCACTTGGCAGCAATATCTATAACGATTTGCAGGATCGAATTTCGGATCAAATCAATCGCCCCGACCGGATTCTGTTATCGGGGCGGATATCGGATAAATTTGCCAAAGTTGTGCTGTGGATTTCGTTGCTGTTTGGTTGTGCAATCGGATGGTTGCTGCCTCCAGAAACCCGATTGATTCCGCTGGTCGTGACGATTTTATTGTTGTGGTATAATCGACAATTGAAACGTACTGCCGGATGGGGCAATCTGGTCGTCGCAATCTGCGGAAGTGGGGCACCGCTACTTGGGGGTATGATCGTCGGTTATCAGAGTAAGCTGATTCTGCCGGTGGTCTTGACATTTACCGGATTCTTGCTCAGAGAAATTGTGAAGGATGTTGCAGATGTTGCTGGCGACAAAGTGGCGGGTTACCAAACGTTGCCGATCAGGGTGCCGTTCCGTTACGTTATCGCAGGTGTCATCGGCTTGATTTGCTGTATCGGTTTGGAAATCGCTTTGCTTATCTATTCATCATTTTATCATGGCGTCCTATTTTCGATTGGAATCATAATGATAATTGGATTAGCAGCGGTTATTATCTATTTCACCGGTTCATGGACAATCGAAGATGTTTCTCGGAGTAAAAGAATTTCCATGCTCTCGAAATTGATCTTATTATTAGGGATGTTATCGCTGGTTTCCGGGAGAAGTGGTGTCTGACACAAGTGTGATCTTAGTGAGTGGTTCGCCACGTCGATCGGAACTATTGCATCGTATTGGGATACCGCATTCGATTCTGATTCCCGATGTCGACGAGTCGGCTCGAGCTGGCGAATCGATCGATGCATACGTCGTCCGCCTGGCAATCGATAAATATCGTGCCGGTGCGCGGATTGCACTGAAAGATCGCTATTTGATCGCTGCCGACACGATGGTGGAGTTATCGGGCGAATGGTTGGGCAAACCGCACGATCGCAACGATGCAATTCACATTCTCCGGAAAATGTCGGATCAAAAACATACTGTCTGGACCGGTGTAGCGATCGGCGTCTCAGGATCGGAGCGGATGATCACGATCTGCGACCGATCGGAAGTGACATTCGTAGCGATGAGTCTAGATGAGATTGAAGCATACGTCACCTCGGGTGAACCCTTGGATAAAGCCGGTGCCTATGGGGTTCAAGGGTTTGGCGCGCGGTACGTGCAGCGGATTGAAGGGTGTTTTTTCAATGTGATGGGATTACCGGTCTCAAAAGTGTACAAAGGACTACAAGAACTTGGATGGCGAGAGTAACCGAAAGCAGCAATTAAATCTGTTTTCGGAAGAACAGGCAAAAGAGACATCAAGCAAGCCGAAATCCAGCGCACCGAAGAAAGAAGTGCGTTCGCGGAAGTCGGCTAAGCTCACGTTTCGCCTTGCCGATCTGCCTGAAGATCGGGTACTTCCTATAACGAACTTGCGTGAATTACGCGAGCACCGGAATTGGTCGTTAGAAGATGTTCATCGTCAAACAAAAATACCGGTAAAACACCTAGTTGCTCTGGAGAATGGCAGTCGAGATTTTCTCCCATCAATTAATGTTCGGGCATTTTTGCGCACATTAAGCCGGCTCTACAGTGTTGACTGGGAAAGCTTGATGCCACCAGAAGCGATTGAAGAATCGAAAGTTGAGATCATGACTTTGGATGAGGTGGTGATCGATGAGAATGAAACTGCCGACTCGCATTGGGCAGCGCCATTGTTTGATTCTTATCTGAAATTTCGAAAATTCATCAAGAACTTTGGTAAAAAGCGGGATCGAAATCAATAATTATCCGGATATGGATTTCGTATTACTTCAGGGGCGTCGGTCGATTGCCCCTTTTGATCTTTAATATCACTAGTAATAAGTTGTCATGAACCGTTATCAGGCGACGCCTAATATTTACAGACGTACATACAAAAATGGGTGTCAAGCGATAAGTATTGGGTATCAGGAAAAGATTAAAAGATACTAGAACGGGCAGACACGGAGGTCCGCCCCTACTACGGATGACAGCTTTGTTTGAGAATAACTGGAGGCGGTTTTGGGAGTGATTCGAAGAACAGCGCGTGAAGTAAAAATCGGCAATGTGACGATCGGTGGCAAGCATCGCATCGCGGTGCAATCGATGTGTATGACCCATACGCACGATGTAAAAGCGACAGTCGAGCAAATCCTTCGACTGGAACAGGCACGGTGCGATATCGTGCGGGTTACCGTTCCGGACAAAGAAGCGGTAGCGGCACTCCCCGAAATCAAGAAACAGATTCACATTCCTCTGGTTGCGGATATTCATTTTAATTTCCGGATGGCGCTGGATGCAATGGCGACGGGTGCTGTCGATAAAATCCGCATCAATCCGGGCAATATCGGTGAACAGTCGCGTTTCCGCGAAGTATTGCGCGAAGCGAAAGCACGCGGCTTGGCGATGCGAATTGGGGTAAATAGCGGATCGCTCGAAGAAGATCTGGTCGAAAAGTATCACGGTGTTACACCGCAGGGATTGATCGAATCGGCGATGCGACAAGTGGAAGTTCTCGGTGAGGAAGATTATCACAATGTGGTATTTTCGCTAAAGGCGACTGACGTTCCGTTTATGATTGAAAGCTATCGTGGATTTGGCGCATTGACCGATTATCCGTTGCATTTAGGAGTAACCGAAGCGGGACCGATCGGAACGGGAACCGTCAAGTCGTCGGTCGGTATCGGTGCGTTGCTGGCAAGTGGTATCGGTGACACGATTCGGGTCAGTTTGACCGCCGATGTGGTTGAAGAGGTGAAGACTGGATTCGCGATCCTCCGCGCGTTAAACCTTCAGAACGATAGTGTGAATATTATCTCATGTCCGACCTGCGGTCGGATACAAGTCGATTTAGTGAAATTGGTAACGGAAGTCGAACAACGGGTAGCCCACATTCGCAAGCCGTTGAATGTAGCCCTGATGGGGTGTGCGGTGAATGGACCGGGCGAGGCGCGGGAAGCAGATTTGGGCGTGGCATGCGGTAAAGGCACCGGATTGCTGTTCAAAAATGGCGAGACGATCCGAAAGATCAATGAAGATGAAATCGTTGATGTGTTGGTGGCGGAAATCGAGGCTTGGACCGATAGCGATTACCGGCGTCCGATATCACAATAAATCGCAAAATTTACCTGCAGGATATTGATATTTACAATTCAATATCGTAAAGTAGTGAATAAGGTGTGAAGGTTTATAAGAATATTATATAATATGTTGATATTATGATATTAAGCTGCTTTAGTATTAAAAAATGCTGCGGTTTAATACCAGACCCTATCCGGCTGGAAGCTGGGCTGCAAACAGGAGAGTAATCATGCATGCTGATGCGGGACGGTTTGGAACAGTACTCTTACTTTGTCTAATCATGGTATCGCTAGCCTCTGCCACTTGGCAAGGTCTGGATGAAGGGTTTCGGGTAGAATTCTCCAGTGCCGATAGTATTCGGCTCTCGTGGGGAGGGAATGTCACCAATGAACCCTATCTCAGACATCTGCAACGGGAAATTCCCACTGTCGATGAACTTCGAGCCACTTGTTTAATCGCGGTACCACGCGGTAAAATGGCTTATGTATCGCGCACCACGAATTTTGCATCCGGTTCGGTAACGTTATCGCAACCGGTCTGTATGCGTGATTTGTGGATGTCGGCAATCGACATTCTGCTCGACTCGCAGATGTACGCCAGCGGTCATGTATCGCGGGGCACGATCACGATTCGATTCGAGAATAGCGATGCGGCACCCACTCCACTCACACGCGGCGTATCGGGTGTTTTTTATCCGCTCTATACGGCATTAACCCCGAACTTTCTGGATGTCACACCGACCGCCAATCAATTACTGGTTCCAACGATATTGGTGATTTCGCCCAGCGCTTATATCACGGGTATGAGTGAATGGATCGCCTGGCGGAAATCGATGGGATGGAAAGTGATTGTTACCGATTTGACAGTGATCGGCAATAGCTCAACAGCACTTCAATCGTACATTCAAACCGCTTATTTGACTTGGACGACTCCGCCGGATGCCGTGTATTTGATCGGTGAAGAGACGCGGGTGGCAACTGCTACGTCTTGGACCGACGATCCGGGAACCTTTTACTCCAGTGGTAGCGGCGGTCAGCCCTATCCGGGATATTATCTCGATGAGCAGAGCTATACCCGATTCGATGGACCCAATTGGTACAATCTTCCCGATCCGATGCCGGATATTTTGTTAGGTCGAATGCCGGCAAATAGTATCACACAAGTACGGTCTCAATGCACCAACCTGCACAACTACGAAGCGCGGAGTGATACGCTCGCCTGGAGTAATCAAGCGATTTGCGGCGCCGATCAAGAGACCCCGACACAAGTCGAAACGATCCGATGGTCGCGACAGCGGATGTTGGAAGCGGGGCTATCGAATGTCGATACACTATTTACTGCGACGTCGGGACAATTTATCAATTCCTATTTGAGTTCCGGTCGTGCATTGATCAACTACCGCGGTCAAGGGTGGTCGAATGGGTGGGCGGGAATCGATTATACTTCGTTCGATATTCCCTCGGTTAATAATCTCAATCGGATGGTCGTCATAACCGGTATTGGCTGCGGTGTGGCAAAATTCGATGCGCAGAATTGTTTCGGAGAGTTGTGGATGCAACGGGGAACGAATCTCGGCGCAGTAGGATTTGTCGGACCGACCTTCAACACACACACACAGTATAACAATCAGATCGATATCGGATTGTACCGATTCTGGTTCCGGAATAAATTCAACGGCTTGACCCTAGGGTTGATGGCAGGCAAAGCGCAGATGTTTTCCAGCTTCAGCGCCAATATTGTCAACGATCCGAACATCCGCGAAATTCTACGACTCGAATGCAACGAATACACCACGCTGTCCGATCCGGTGTTGAATGTCATGGCGGGTGTACCGAAACAACTCACGGTATCGGTTCCACAGAATTTCGATTTGGGATATCAAACGGTCACCTTTTCCGTCCGGAACACGGTCAATCAACTTCCCCATCCGAATTTAATGGTTGTGCTGTACGATACGACCGGACCTTTGGGTATGGGGTGGACGGATAGCGCAGGACATGCGACGGTATCGGCAGATCTCGGTACCGATAACCGGTACATCTATTATGCAATCAGTGGTTATCAAGCACGAGCGAAAATCGACAGTTTCCTCGTTCCGAGCACCAACTATTCAATCCAATTCGACAGTATCCGGGTATTGAACACTGCGGGTAATATCTTTCCCAGCGATACGCTACGATTGAATCTATATCTGCACAATCGCATGGCAACGCCGGTGAGCAATGTGAGAATTGTGTTGCACACTCCCGATACCAATCTGGTGATTCTCGATTCGGTACGGCAGATCCCATCCATTATCGCAAATGAATCGGTGACGATGTCGGATTATGCAATCGTCATTCCGAGTAATTATCACCGAACCAGTATCGTCGCAGCATTTTCCGCATACACCCAAACCCAATATGCCGGGGAACGTCAATTTGCCATTCCGATTTCCATCCCATCGGTATCGATTTTTAACGTGGGTTTCGATACCAGCGGAAACCGCCGATTGGATCGCGGGGAAACAACGACCTTTATTTTCAGCGTCAATAACGATGGTGTGGTAGATCTACCGAATTTGGAGATCTATACGAGCTGCCGCGATTCGCTGGTTACTTTTATTCCCGATACTTTTCGCGTTGCCCTTCAACGAAATAGCTATAGCACCTTTGTAAATGTTGTGCGTAGTGCGAGTAATTTGCCGGCATATTATCCGTTGCATATGAACATGGTCGTTCGACAACGATTTACGAATTTTACCTTTACCGATACTATCAAGATGTCATTCGAATGCGGATCGCTCGACACGCTGGCTCCCAGTCATGTCTCCGAAATGCCTTATTACGCTTACGAATCGAGCGATACGATTTACCGTGCGGCACCGGATCCCACTTGGATCGAACTGGCACCGAGTCGGGGCGGTAACGGCAATATCATACCATTTACAGCGGGTAATGCCGTTTCGATGCTGCAAGTGCCGTTTGTGTTCCGGTATTTCGGGAATACTTATTCCAATGTCGTCGTTTGTACCGATGGCTGGTTGGCGCCTTCCAACGCCGATACCGTGGTTTCACGATCTTCGAACGATACTTTGCCGAATCGACACAACCCGTGGAATGTGATTGCTCCGTATTGGGATAATCTCTGGTTTCCCGGAATGCCCAATCAGGCGGTATATTGGACAATCGATAGTTTAAATCGACTGATCGTTCAATGGGATAGCCTCGTGGTGGTAGCGACACCCGATATCCGTGTGTCGTTCGAGGCGATCATCTACGATTCGGAAATGTCACCGACGTCGACGGGCGATAGCCGGATTATGTTTTCCTATCGATCGGTTCCGATCGGTGAAACCTGTTTGGCGACTGTAGGAATTGAAGCACCGAGCAATCAATCCGGAATGACTTTACTCTACAATCAATATTTCAGTAAGACGATTCACCCAAATTGGAATTTCCCGTATTCGATTTTGTTCACGACCAATCCTCCATCGATCGGCGAACGGGTTCCCGATGCCGTTTCCGAAACGGTTGTTAGGGTTCCCAGAGGATTTGAGTTGATTGGTCCGTATCCGAATCCGTTTAATCCCGAAACCAACTTAATCGTGGATCTTCCCAATCGGGTACCATTGCGAGTCGATTTGTACAATGTGCAAGGTCGGTTAGTACAGAATATTCGCAGTGGTATTGCAAGTGCCGGCAGGCAGCTCATTACGATAAGAGGGAATGAGTTACCCAGCGGGGTATATTTCGTGCAAGTTGTTGCTGGCTCATCTCGCGAGACCAGAAAACTACTGCTTATTCGGTAGACAGGCGGCATGATCATGTATTCGAACCGAATTCGAACTACTATTCTATTTCTATTGTTATTGACAAGCACTGTTGTGTTTGCCAAAGTAGGTATTACTCCCAGAATGCAAGCAGCGCTGGATGCTTCCGATCCGGACTCAGTTCTGCGCGTGAATGCGTTTCTTTGGGACCAGTTGCAACTGGATGATTTGCTTCCACTCATCGCCAACAAGCCGCGTCGCGAGTGGCGAACGATTACCGTTCCCATCATGATCGAACATTCGGCACGGACGCAAGAACGAATTCGAAAAGCGCTTCACCAAATGTCTCTGACCGGCGATGTGAAGAATGTCCAATATTTGTGGTTGGGTAACGGCATCACGTTTGAAGCCAAAGTCCGCGCGCTCCGCGGCTTTTTCGAGCAATTTTCAGAACTGCGCAGTTTGGATCTTGACCCTGAAATCCCGTGGACGCATTGTGTCGATACCGATACCACTGTTGTTCCGCAATCGATCGATGAAGTCGATCTTGCCGGCTGGAATTTGGTCGATCTTCAATGCCGACAGATGTGGGAACATGGGTATACCGGTCAGGGGATTATCGTCGCGAATATCGATACTGGTTTCGAACGATCGCATTGGGCGCTATCCGGTCATATTTGGTACAATCAGGATGAGATTGCGGGAAATGGTCGCGACGACGATCAAAACGGCTATATCGACGACACTTGGGGCTGGAATTTCGATCAGAACAACAACAATCCCGTTGCCGGTTCATCACATGGGACATGTACATCGGGATTAATCGTCGGTTCCACCAGTACCGACACGCTCGGGGTTGCGTTCGGTGCGCGGATGATGTGTCTGCGAAATTACAATGGTGGATTTTCGGCATACTGGTTTGCACAACAATACGCGGTACAGAACGGTGCCGATGTCATCAGTTCGTCGCTGTCTTATAAATATCCCGACGATCCCGATTATGTCGTTTTCCGTCAGAACACCGATATGGAACTTGCCGCGGGAATCATTCACGCGAACTCGATCGGCAATCAAGGGAGCGATTTATCGAATTATCCGATCCCATACAATATTGCGACGCCGGGTCATTGTCCGCCACCGTGGTTGTGGGACAGCCAGACGTTACGTGGCGGGGTCAGTTCGGTATTGGGGTGCGGAGCGTATCAACAAGGATTGAATGTTCCGTGGTATTCGGGTCGTGGACCGGCAGCCTGGGATTCAATTCCCGATCGTCCGTTGCGTGTCTTTCCTGCGCGCTATCGCGATTATCCCTATCGCGGCGGGACGATGCAAGCATTGATTAAACCCGATGTATTGTTACCTACCGATGTGCTGACATCGACACTGTCGAATGGGTATACCGCGAATTTCAATGGTACTTCCGCAGCTACTCCACATCTGGGCGGAGCACTGGCGCTATTGCTGTCGGCAGAACCAGATGCAACACCGGCGGAACTGTGTGAAGCGATCAAAATGACCTGCGATTCATCGGGATCGAGTCATCAGTTAAATATTTTCGGTGCCGGTCGACTGAAAATCTGGGATGCGTTGAATTACCTCGAAACGTTAATCTCGCATGGTCATCTTCAAGGCACTGTGACCGATACGCTAACGCAGACACCGATTCGGAATGCTTCGGTATCGATCTATACGCCATTCAGCCGCTCGACCACTACCGATCAAAACGGTCACTTTTTATTCCCATCCGTACGGACGGGTACTTGTTCGCTGCAAGTCTCCGCAAGTGGATATTTGAATCGCAGATTGCGGAACTTGACAGTCGATAGCGCTGAAACGACGCAGGTGAATGTTTATCTGCAACGACCGCGGATTTCGCTTTCAACGGATACAGTTCGATTGACTGCAACACAAGGGGATACAGGATTATCGCAGCTCAGCATCTACAATACCGGTTTCGATACATTGCGCTGGTCGATTGCGCTACAACCACCGGAAAATAGCGATACGACATGGCAGACACATCAGACAATTCCGGTAAGTCGAGCTTCCGGCGATAATACGCTGATCGGGGTTGAGTGGGCTTGGGATAAGTTTTGGGTAACCGGCGACCATAACTTGGGTGCATTGAAATATTTCTACCGATTTGATCGGAATGGTGTCTTGATTGATTCGCTGCGTCAACCGAATACTTCGGGTACCAGTTTTAACGATCTGGCATTTGACGGTTCGTTGCTGTGGGGTTCGAATTCGCAATTCATGTATGGTTTCGATTCGAATGGTGTTATTCGCGACACGATTGAAACCCCGCTAATGCCGGCACGAGCGATTGCATACGACCCAATCGACGATTGGTTTTTTGTAGCCGATAACGGTTCGCCGATCAACGTCATCTCGAGAACCGGCGAGAATATCGCGGAAATTCCGCAAACCGGACATATTTATGCGATGTCATGGAACAGCTCCGATGCCGATGGAATGCCGCTGTACATACTGTATCAGGACAATGCGACGTTGGTAAAAATGAATGTCGGTACCGGAGTTACCCGGACATTACATTCATTTCAAACGAGCACGAACCAGACTGGGAGCGGATTGGCGTTTATCGATCAGTGGAGTTACAGCAATCAGGAACTCGCCATTTTGCTCCAATCGTCGCTGGAAGATACGCTCCGGTTGGTGAATTTGGGGTATATCAATCGATGGTTGACATTGACACCGGTGTACGGTCAAGTTGCCAATGGCGATAGTTCACGTGTTGCGCTGCGATATAGCGCAATCGGCGCTCCCGTTGGGGTGTACGATGTTCGATTGATGACTTCGAATAATACTCCGCAGACGCCAGTGTCTACTTTGGTTCGATTTCAAGTCAATTCCGTGAATGTGCAAGAACCACCAACGGCACCGCTTCCGCAGGGATTTTCGGTATCGGAATTGTATCCCAATCCGTTCAATCCAACGACATCGTTCGCGGTTGCCTTGCCGATTCGATCGAAGTTGCATATCAGCATTTACGATCGATTGGGTCGTGAAATCGGAATTCTTGCCAATCAACAGTATTCTGCCGGAACGCATCGCTTCGAATTAGATGGAACCAAGCTCTCCAGTGGTGTATATTTTGTTCAAATTCGGTCAGTGAATGGAGTCGCTGTGAAGAAAGGAGTTTTACTCAAATGATCCGAAAAGTTGGTTTCGTAGTAACTTTACTCTGCTTGATTGCGGTAGGGTGGAGTGGCGATAAAGCGCCGAGTGTAAGTGTTCAGACGCTTGAAGGGAAGACTGTCAAGCTGGATACTCTGTTTGCAAAGGGTCCGGCGATTTTAGATTTTTGGGCAACATGGTGCACTCCTTGCAAAGAGGCATTACCGGGATTGGATGAGCTTTATTTGAAGTATCGGGATAAGGGATTGCAAGTATATGCCATCGCAGTGGATGGACCGAAATCGATCGGGAAAGTCCAACCTTATGTGGTCGGCGAGGGTTTCAATTTTACCGTATATTTAGATCCGACCAACGAAGCATTGAAGGCGTTTGGTGGCAAGAGCGTTCCCCACACGGTCGTTGTGAATACCAGCGGTGAAGTAGTATTTACGAAATTCGGCAATCTTCCCGGCGATGAAGCCACTCTGGAGAAGGAAATTGAAAAACTGTTACCTGCCAAATCCGATACGACTAAGTAAATTAGCACTTCTGATCGTTTGTTGTCACGTATTCTCACTTGCTCAAGCCGGTACTTTCTTCGACGATTTATCCGCTACCGGCTCCAACCGTATGTTGCGTGCCGTCGGAAACGAACGGAGTCTTTCGAGCGATCAAAATAGCCGGTTATCGTATTTCGAGAATTTTTTCGAAGCGCGAATCTCTTACCGCACCGAATGGCAGCTCGGTTTTCGCAACTCCTATTTTATCCCCTCGTATTGGAAAGAACGAAAGGTCGGTTTCGATACATTCAATAAGTATTGGCTACAATTCGACAATGGTACATTTATGGCTCGTGCCGGATCGGTCTACACGATTTGGGGACGCGGTCTGACGCTATCGTTGCAAGAGGATATCGATCAGGGCTTGGATGCCGGAATCAACGGCGGTATGGTTCGTTATTCGCAAGGGATTGTGAAAGCCGAAGCGATAGCGGGAACGACTCATGCCGATCCAGCGTCGTTCACACGCACGAATCAGATTTACGGTGCAAATGTCGATGTATCGAAGTATAACGCAAGACTGGGTATCAATTATCTGAAGGTTCCCGAGAAGAGCTATCAAGCGCAATCGTTACAAGGCGGCTATGCGGGATATCAGACCAAGATCAATAAAATTGGAACAGTCGCGGTTTGGGCAGAAGGATCGTGGCAGAAATACGATACGGCATCGATTTATAAGGATCGCGGTATTTTTGGATCGATTTCGCTCGCCCGAAAAGGGTTCTCGATCAACTTCGATTTCAAAGACTACCGCTTTGCCGAATCGTATAGCAACATTCTACCCTTCCAATCGCCACCAGTGGTACAACGCGATCTGATCACCAAGTTGATGTCTTCGCATCCGCATATTCTGCGTTATACCGATGAAGTCGGCTGGCAGACTGAAATCAATTTCCGCCCATTCAAGAAACTGGGAATCGTGGTTTACAATGCCGAATCGTCGCTGCACAACGACACTCCCTTCCCCTCGATGAAGCAAATCTACTCACCGTCGACCGAATCGTTGATTGAAACGACTTGGAAGTACAATCGGTCGGGAGCGCTTCGATTGCAGTATAGCCGACATGAAGAATCGGCATGGAACGATTTTGCCGGAATCCCGCAAAGCTGGGATCTTCGCAACGGGGTACTGGTCGGTTGGCAGACATCGCTGATTTATTCATTCACACTCGATGCTACCGTCGAGCAGATGGTGACGCGCGACAAAATTGAAGAGACCGACATCACAGACAAATATGCTTCGGCAACGATTTCGTATCCGGGCATTGGTTCAGTCGCATTTTCCTACGATCATACCTCAGGTATTGGCGAAGCCGGCGGACCGGATTGGTTTTCGACGGAAATGACGCTGCCAATCCAGCAGAATCTACAAGTTCAAGCCTTCTTCGGTGAAGAGCGCGGCGGTATCAAATGCAGCAGTGGACGCTGCCGTCAGGTCAATCCATTCGAAGGGTTCCGTATCGGTGTCGAAGCCACATTCTGAGTCTCATCCGATTGCGATCGGAAAATTGCTGGAACATCCTCGACTCGCAGTGTTAGCTCTGCGAAAGGATGCATTGAAGCGGCTGGCGCGCGAGGAAGCGCAGCGCCAGCGCGAGGGCAATTTTCCAGTAGGAGACAATTTAGAAGGCGGCGTCGAGCGGATCGTTTCAGAAGTAGAAAAAATAAGTCAATCAGGTTATCCCCGTGCGTTGAATGGTACGGGGATTTTATTGCATACCGGATTGGGTCGATCGCCGCTGGCCGATGCTGCGATAGACGCGATGCAGGAAGCGGCTCGCAGTTGCGTGCTGGAGATTGATCGGGAGAGTGGGGAGCGGGGGAATCGGTGGCAGGAAGTGGAGCGAAAGCTGTGTCTGCTAACGGGTGCTGAAGCGGCACTGGTGGTGAATAATTGCGCGGCGGCAGTGTTATTGATGCTTTCAAGTCTAGCAGAAAAAAAAGAAGCGATTGTCAGTCGCGGCGAACAAGTCGAAATCGGCGGTGGTTTTCGGATGCCGGATGTGATGAAGCGTTCCGGTGTGAAACGGGTTGAAGTCGGAACGACTAATCGGACACGGATCGAGGATTATCGCGCGGCGATCACCCCTAAAACTGCGGCATTGCTGAAAGTACACCCTTCGAATTATCGGATCATTGGATTTACCGAAAGTGCGACACTGGATGAGTTGGTTCTGCTTGGACGCGAATCGGCGATTCCGGTAATCGAAGATCTCGGCAATGGTTTGTTGATCGATTTAGCCGATTATGGATTACCGCACGAACCGACGATCGAAGAGAGCATTCGTGCCGGTGTCGACCTATTGTCGGTATCGGGTGATAAGTGTCTAGGTGGTCCGCAGTGCGGCATTATCCTCGGCAAGCAGTCATTGGTTCAAAAGTGTAAGATAAATGCCTTGACCCGCGCAGTACGCCCCGACAAAATTACGTTAGCGGCATTGGATCGTACGCTAGGACTCTGGTTAACTGGACGGGAACGCGAGATCCCGTTCATTCAAATGCTATCGCAGTCACAGATAGCCCTTCGCGCCCGTGCCGAGTTGATTCTTTCCGAAATTACCAGAACACCATCCGACCGGTTCGAATGGTCAATTCAAAATGATTCCGGTGCGATCGGATCGGGTTCGGTTCCGCAGACACCGATACCGGATGTGGCGATCTGTTTGACGTCTAAATCAGTGAAGATTCAGACGATCGCGAAATCATTCCGAAATCTTCACATTCCGATCTTTTCGGTTTTATCGGATGGGATCATTCGTATTCATCTTCGTTCCATTTTGCCTGCTGAAGATTGCCTTCTTAGTGAGATGTTACTAACTTTATCATAGTCAATTATTTTTGTGCTATGATGAAATATTCCGCTGGAATCATCCTGTTATTCCTCTGCTTGACCGCATTTGCGCGTCCGAATGTGATCGTATTGCCCTATTCCGGACCAATCGGTCCAGTCGCTCAACTTCAATTGGAACGGGCGATTGCGGATGGAGTAAAGAGTCAGTCCGAAGCGATTATTGTTGAGTTGGACACACCCGGTGGGTTGTTATCGACCACGCGATCAATGGTTCAAACCATTCTGAATTCTCCCCTCCCGATCATTGTCTATGTATCTCCGCGAGGCGCACATGCCGGATCGGCTGGCGTCTTTTTGACTTTGGCTGGCAATATTGCCGCGATGGCTCCGGGAACGAATATCGGAGCGGCACATCCAGTCAATTTGGGGGGTAGTGGCAGTCGCGATTCGCTTTCCGGTGTGATGGAAGAGAAAGTGCTAAATGACGCCGCAGCGCAAATTCGGACTATTGCCAGTCAACGGGGACGAAATATCGAATGGGCGGAAAAGGCAGTTCGAAAATCGGTATCGATTACCGAGACTGAAGCGGAATCGCTAAAGGTGATCGATTTCGTGGCTCAGAATCGCGACGATTTGCTGGAAAAATGCGAAGGACGAGTGGTCAGATTGGCGAACGGTTCGATCCGAACGCTGCACACGCACAGCGTCGAAGTGCGATTGCGCGAACCGGGCATTGGCGACAAAACACTGCAACTAATCGCCGAACCGAATGTCTCTTACATTTTGATGACACTCGGATTTTTTGGATTGTTATTTGAATTCCAGAATCCGGGTGCGATTTGGCCGGGTGTGATGGGAGGATTGTGTATGTTGCTCGCATTTACTGCATTCCAAGTACTGCCAATCAATTTTGCGGGATTTGCACTAATCGTCATCGGTTTCGTGCTGTTCCTGCTTGAAATCAAGATTGTCAGTAAAGGGGCATTTACCGTTGGTGGTATTATCGCATTAGTGACAGGATCCCTTATGTTATTTGACTTACCGGACGATGTTCCGGGTTTGAATTGGTCGGTGATTACGGGTGTAACGCTGGCGACGGTTTTATTCTTCGCATTTGCCGTGTCGGCTGGGATTAAAGCGCTGAAACGACGGGTTGTTACGGGGCAAGAAGCGATGATCGGTGAATGCGCGGAAGTCGTAGCCGAATTAAATCCAACCGGTAAAGTATTTGTTCGCGGTGAATTGTGGCAAGCGACTGCGACGGTTGCGATTCCGGTAAAATCGCTGGTTGAGATCGAAAAAATCGAGGGTACACTTTTGCATGTCCGGTTAAAATGAGATGACCGCGACATTCCTGCCACTGGGATTAGCAGCAGCAATCGGTGCGCTATGCGGTGTGTATCGCTTTCTGCCGCCTTCGATCAGTTTTCTCATTTCTATTCTCTGTATCGTCTTATACCTCTCATTCTACAGTTTCAAATTCAATTCCGACCGACTCAGATTATTCATTCTCTGTCTTACTGTAACTGCAACGTGGTGTACATGGGTGTCGCAACGCACTGTTCGACCGGTAACACCGACGATTGTCACTGAAGTATTTGCCGATTGCGAATTGTTGGATGAACCGCGATATCTGGAGCATGGCTATTCTTTCCGGGTGAAGCTTTTACTACCGGAAACACCTTATTGTTTGCGGGCATATTCGCTGCGCGAACCGGTGGGATTGGTTCCGGGCGATCGGATGCGGGTGATTGGTACGATCAAGCCGTTTCAAACACCGTTATATGGAGGCGAGCAGGCACAAAATATTCAAGCGGCGGTAACCGGTACGCAAGCGAAATTGACGATCAAGCAGATACTTCGCACAGAAAAAACGGTTCCGGAATGGAAGCGACGATTCTTTGAAGCGCGCAACGACATCAATTTTTGGGTGAAGACTCAAATTGCGAAATACCTAACCGGTGATTCGGGGATATTGGCAGAATCGTTGCTCTTGGGCAATTACCAGCAACTCGATGACGAAATTCTCATCGACTTTCGTCGAACTGGATTGGTGCATCTATTGGCACTATCGGGATTGCAGTTGATGATGATCTGGGGGATGTTCGAGGGGTTGGGATCGATCCTAAGATTACCGATAAAGTATCGTCTCGCTTTTATTCTTCTAGGGGTATTGTGCTATCGGATGTTGCTACCGGCGATGGCGTCGGTCGATCGCGCATTCGTGATGGCGCTGTGGTTCATTGGCTCGCGGTTTGCCGGAGTGAAACTAAGTGGTTGGCAGGCGTGGGGTGGAGCGCTGTTTATGTTGTCGATCATGACACCTTCGGATGTGGCTTCGCCGGGATTTCAGTTAAGCTTTGCTGCGGTAGCAGGGTTACTGCTGGTGTTACCGATGCAACAGAAATTGATCGAGATTGATCCGGAAAAGAATAATCCTTTTCGGAAAGTCTGGCACTGGGTACTGATCGGATCCCTCACATCACTCGCAGCGATTACCGCATCGGCTCCGATACTGGTGTATCATTTCGGTTACCTCTCGTATACGGGATTGTTGTTAAATTTACCGGCAGTACCGCTAAGTGCAGTGATTCTATTTGGAACAATTCTGCTCTGTTGCGTTTCGTGGATACCATTGTTTGCAACTATTGTAGGATTGGGTACCGAACGGTGCGGTGATTTTTTGATTTGGCTGGCACAATTTCCGGGATCGGCGTGGGGAGTGGGGAGCGATCGATTTTATTGGATCGGATTGATTTCGGTCGGATTGTTTCTGTGGATGATTGCTTGGACGAAAAATCGAAGATGGATGCGGTATGCGGGCTGGAGCATGATGATAGTGGCAGTGATTGGTCTGCTAGTATCCAATCGATTTGTTAGCGATAATCAACAACAGTTGCTGTCAACCGTGTATTGCGATGGTTCGGAAGCAGTGTATGTTGCGACTGACGACGATGCCGCGATCCGGTTCCAGCGTAGTTGGAATCGAGTATTTGGAAATCGACCGCTGATCATCTTGCTGTTGAGTTCGAATCCGGAACAAAATGCTGCCATGGTACCGGGAGTTTCGATCGTGAAAGCTGGAGATGCCGTATCCAGCGATCCGCAGGCATTGACTACAACGATTTTGTGGCACACGGTAGCGCGCGAGTGCAACGAAATGCAATCGCGGGGATGGGGATACTTGACCGATCGTAGTGGTGTTCACCATCCCTATCTCGATCATTTATCACAAGAGACATTAGAACGACTAGGTTGGACTTGGATCGTTCCGGTCGGGAAGCGAGATCTGTTGCAACCGACGGATTTTACAGCGAATGCAAAATGGTTGGTTGATCGCTGGAATCAGGCAGATGAAACACATTAACTTACGCTATGCGAAAAAAAATTAGAATAAGCGACGACCATTTCGGTCCGAGCTGGGATAACGAAAAAAAACTCTGGCTGGCATATAAAAGTGTGGCTGGAGTCGATGAAGCTGGTCGTGGACCATTGGCGGGTCCAGTGGTTGCGGCAGCAGTCATGTTTACCGAACCGGTGACGATCGATGGGTTGCGCGATTCGAAAAAAATGTCGGAGAACGCGCGCGAACGATGTTTCACCGAGATCACTGCGTTGGCAACCGATTTCGGCGTAGCGACTGTCGGACCGACGATTATCGACCGGATCGGAATCTTGAATGCTACTTTTTTGGCGATGCGACGGGCGTTAGCATTGTTGAAGACGATCCCCGACGAAGTGCTGGTCGATGGACGACCGGCAAAGATCAAACGGACGCATCAGGCGATCGTCGGCGGCGACGATCTCAGTTATTCGATTGCGGCAGCGTCGGTATTGGCAAAGGTATTGCGTGATCGAATGATGCAAACCTATGATTCGATGTATCCGGAATTCGGGTTTTCGCATAACAAAGGGTATCCGACTCCGGAACACTTGGAAATTCTTAAAACGGTTCCTCCCTGCCACATACACCGGGTGACATTCGCCGGTGTGCAATACGAATTACCACTAGTCGAATGACGATCACCGACGGAAAAACTGCCGAAGATGCTGCCGACAAATGGCTGTGCGCTCAGGGTCGGAAGCTTATTGCGCGTAATTTGCGGTTTCCGGAAGGGGAGATCGATTGGTTGGGTTGGGATGGCACCGATTTAACGATAGTCGAGATCAAAGCTTCTACGATCGATCCAGCCGTGGCAGTGAACCGGATCGATTCACGAAAAGTTATCAGATTGCATCATCTCGTCGATCGGATTCGGATCGAACATCCGGATTGGAATCCGAGTGCGATCCGGCTGGAAGCATTGATCCTGTATCGAGTGAATTCCCGGGCGGAGTGGACCTTTTCGTTGTTTTCGATTGGATCGACGAATGAGTGAACCGCGCAGAATCATCATCCCAATATTTGCACTGGGATATCTACTTATCGCTTTCGCGATTGCTGGCGCGAACAATCGGATTGAGTTTTCCGAAGTGATGGTCAATCCGAATGGCTCGCTGCTCAGCAATCAATACATCGAATTTGTTGTCGCCGAAGCGGATACTTCATCGCTGTTAGGTTATCAACTGGTGATCAATGGGATTGGTTACCGCATCCTTCCGGTACAAGGCGAGTGGCGCGTTACAGGTGGCTACTTTCTGCTGTTCCCGAGTTCCTACAATCATTCATCCGGACGATACGAACCGAATATTCCCGCATCGACACCGCGATTTATTGTTCCCGAAGCACAGTTCGGCAGTAATGGTCTTGTTAACAACTCAACGATCCATCTGCTGTTGATCGATTCGACACTGCGGACGATTGCCGAATTCAATTCGCTGGTGAATAGCTCTCAGGGATTCAGTTTCGAGCGAAAATTCCTGAATGATTCGGTAACAACTGTGAATTGGTTGCCGTCCTTATCGAGTGATGGTACACCGGGACGACGAAACTCGGTATCACCCCCGCGTATCGATTTGGGGATTCAATCGGCTTCGTTCTCTGCCTCCGAGGGGCGAGCGGGAGTACCGATTATCCGAATTCAATTGATTGGATATGGTGAATTTGGACAAGTTTCGCTTCTTTCTGCGAAATTTCGTAGATTCCCTTTGCAAGCTCCCTTCGAATCCGACTCGGTTGAGGTACCCGCACTCGCATTTGGTACATCCCGCTTCGTTGATTTACCGCTAACTAATTTCAAACCGGACCCTTTGGGCTGGATCGGTTATGAGGTAAGGATTCGTACTGGGGACGATGTTGCTACTAACGATACGTTGAGTGGTGAGTCCTATCTCTGGAAAAATGTCTATCCGGTTGTTACCGAATGGATGCCAGAGCCCGTGTCAGGCGAACCGGAGTGGATTGAATTGAAATGGTCGGGACCGGAAGCCGCGGAATTTGCCGGGTGGCGAATTCGAAATGGCATGCACGAATGTGAAATACCGTTTCATTCCAATCCAATCGGCGCGAGCAATCGAGTGGTGTTTGCGGCGGGTGCTTTACCGAATCGGTATCATGCACAACCGGATCGGGTCATCGTCGGAAGCGATTGGTCGGCGATCGATCGCAATTCGACAGTCTCAATCGTTGCTCCTTGGAATCAAGTGATCGAAGTATTGCCTCGGTTATCCGAGCTCGCGATCACACCTATTGCCGGGCGATCGTTAGTCCGGAGAAATTTGGGTCAATCGGCGACTGCAGCCGGGAATTGGTATGTGAGTTGCGATTCGACCGGTGCAGCTCCGACGCGGGAAGATGCCGCAGATACGGTGACGATCCATATCGTGCAACCGACGATTGCATCGGCGACAGCATCGATCAGTGAGAAACGATTTGCACCGGGCGGAGTGAACGGATTACCACCGGAATTGATTATATCGGGTTCGACACCGGGGAGTAAACTCAAATTCGAGATCTTCGATCTCTCGGGACGCAAGCGTTACCGGCATGAAGAGATCAGACCGAGTGGCGACTACCGGATTAGCTGGAATGGACGCGATCAAATCGGCAGCCTGGTCGATACCGGGATTTACTTCATCGAAGTATCCAGCGACGAGCGTCAGCTATTACGACAATCGATTGTGGTTGTCCGATAAAAAAAAGTTTTGCAAGATCGACCGTCAGGTCTGAAAAGTGAATTCACTTGGCGATAGCCAAAAATCTATTTTGAATGAACTCAAGATTGGCAGTTGAGTAAGGAGGATGAATGCCAAGCAAGAAGCGTGTGTTGATAATGGGTGCAGCCGGAAGAGACTTCCACAATTTCAATACAGTGTATCGTAACGATCCGACGGTTGAAGTCGTTGCCTTTACGGCGACTCAGATCCCGAATATCGACGGTCGCAAGTATCCGGCAGAATTAGCCGGCAAGGATCTCTATCCCAACGGTATCCCGATTCATCCCGAAAGTGAATTGGTCGAGCTGATCAAGAAATTGAATGTCGACGAAGTCGTGTTTGCTTACAGCGATGTCAATCACGAGTATCTGATGCACAAAGCATCGACCGTACTTGCGGCTGGCGCGAATTTCATGTTGCTCGGCGGCAAACAGACGATGATCAAATCGACCAAGCCGGTCGTCGCGATCTGTGCCGTCCGTACCGGTGCCGGTAAATCGCAGACTACCCGTGCTGTGGTGAAAGCATTGAAAGCGAAGGGCCTCAAAGTCGTCTCGATTCGCCACCCGATGCCATACGGCGATTTGGTGAAGCAGAAAGTCCAGCGCTTTGCATCGATCGAAGATCTGAAATTCCACGAATGCACGATCGAAGAGATGGAAGAATACGAACCGCACATCGCGATGAACAGCATTATTTACGCAGGTGTGGATTACGAAGCGATTTTGCGCGAAGCGGAAAAAGAAGCCGATGTGATTATCTGGGACGGTGGCAACAACGATATGTCGTTCTACGCTCCCGATTTGTTAATCACTGTCGCCGATCCGCATCGTCCGGGTCACGAAGTATCGTATCATCCCGGTGAAACGAATACTCGCTCGGCAGATGTTGTGGTGATCAACAAGATCGATACGGCTGATGGCGAAAACATTGAAATGGTTCGTGCCAGTGTCGCCGAAGTAAATCCGAATGCGATCGTGATCGATGGCGCTTCGCCGATTTCGGTGGAAAATCACGAAATCATTCGCGGCAAGCGCGTTTTGGTTGTCGAAGACGGTCCGACATTGACGCACGGTGAAATGACTTACGGTGCCGGTATCGTTGCCGCACAGAAATTCGGCGCAGCCGAATTGGTCGATCCGCGTCCGTATCTAGTCGGTACGCTGATCCAGACGTTCGAGAAGTATCCCGGTATCGGTACGTTGTTGCCGGCAATGGGTTACGGCGGACAGCAGATGGAAGATTTGAAACAGACCATCGCGAATACTCCGTGCGATGTCGTGATCATTGCCACGCCGATCGATCTCCGACGGTTAATGCCGATCAAACAACCGTCGGTTCGCGTGAATTACGATTTACAGGAAATCGGTTATCCGACCATTAACGATGTGTTGGCACCGATTTTCAAGAAGGCGGGTAAGTGAGTACCGGGGGCACTAACAATCGCATCGCGGTTGTAGCGCTGGGTGGCAACGCGATTTCACCTCCCGGTGAAGTCGACACGATCACCAATCAATTTCGCAATAGCCGCGAGTCACTTCGCGGCATTGTCGAACTGATTCGTCGTGGTTACAACGTTGCAGTCACTCACGGTAATGGCCCGCAGGTCGGCAATGCTCTGCTTCGGGTGGAACGAACCGTAGGTGAAGCACCGGAACTGCCACTCGGAGTGATTGTCGCCGATACCGAAGGCGGGATCGGATACATGCTGGAACAGACGTTACAGAACAGCTTGTTATTGGCTGGTCTGGATCGTCAAGTTGTAACGATCGTCTCGCAGGTTTTGGTCGATCGGAACGACCCGGCACTGATCGATCCGACGAAGCCGATCGGACAGTTTTTCGAAGAAGCCGAAGCGATCAAACGCCGCGATACGGCAGGCTGGCATGTTAAGAAAGTCGAGCATGGCAAGTGGCGACGGGTTGTCGGTTCTCCGATCCCGAAAGAGATCATCAACAAAGCCGTGATTCAGCAATTGGTGCATGATGGCATCATTTGTATCTCGGTCGGTGGTGGTGGTATTCCGGTGTATCGCGAACCCGACGGCAGGCTCGAAGGGGTCGATGCGGTGATCGATAAAGATCGCGCCTCGGCAGTTTTGGGTCGCGATATCGGCGCACACGACCTGTTCATTTTGACCGGTGTCGATTATGTCTATCTGGATTACGAACAGCCGACTCAACGGAAGATCGAAACAATTCAGTTCGATGAGATGAAAGCGGTATTCGCAACCGGTATTTTCCCGAAAGGTTCGATGGGACCGAAAATCGGCGCTGCCTTGGATTTTCTGGAGTGGGGCGGCGAACGGGTGATTATTACATCTCACGATAAACTGGTTGAAGCGGTAGAAGGAAAAGTCGGTACCGTGATCTCGCGATAACGCCGGGTAGAACAAAGTTTTCAATTGACCGAGACCTCGTGATCAACTTATATTTCTAGAAAAACTGAAAGGCGGATCGTAGGATCCGCCTTTTTTTTGTTTAGCTATACGATTACAGAATAGAAATATTAGATCGTGGTAGCTAAAGGCGCATGATACGTTTATGTTTCATGCACCTCACAATGGTAATACATTTCATATTTGATTTGTACTACAACTGCGATGCCATTTGAATTTCTTCAATATAATATTTATTGCTAATGATAACACAAAAACGAGTATCCAATTGAAGTATAGGTAGTTGATGGATGTATTTGATGAAGAAGCACTTCCAAATATAAAATAAAGTGCAAAGAAATAACCTGAAGGTCGTAGCGATTGCATTACAACTTTAACGATCTCCTCAAATTCCTTTGGAATTTATTCAGGAAAACGAATGAAGTTAGCGAATACTGCGATCATCACGATTGTGAGATCGATGGTTTTAAATTCAAAATTCACAGTACCTCCAATCTAAATTGTGTTGGCATCAGAACAAATTTCAATTGGGATATGTTCTAAATCAGAGGTTTCTATTCTTGATTTGGTCTATTCATAAATCTGTAAACCCGTAATAGAACAAAATAGACAATTATTAAAGCAAAAATACTAATTAGTGTGCCGGTATATCGATTTATGGAATCAACCGAATATGAATGTGTAAAATATACCCAAGATATCGTATAATAAAATAGTGCCAATCCTACCTCGTAACGCATTTTTAAATCTTCATAACTAATCTTATTTTTTTCTTTCCTAGAGGAATATACCCTTGATAGCAATAACGAGATTGTTAAAATGAGTAAACTGACAAAGACAATGATAGTATATGACAAGTTCATGATCACCTCTATGGAAAATTAGATGAAAAAGTAGGTAATTAGTGGTGGTTTGGCACAATAGTTGACAGATATAGCACGATCATTTTGAAGATATCCTGATCGCGATTATTGTACCTGAACTCGAGCTCTTTGAGATACAGCGGAAAAGTCTCTTTCGAAACGCCATGGTGTTTCATCAACCGTTCCTTTGTCCAGCTCCAGAACCCTTCAAGTCCATTGATGTGAACACGACCTTTCACAAATTGTTTGCCGTGATCGACTTTCAGATGGCGATAACCGCAGCACATTAGACTGTCGTAGCTGCGAAATTTGTCGGTGTAAATGATGCTGCCGCGACGAACTTTTTTTACCGTTAACTCGACCAGCGTCTCGACACTGACATCGGGAACCACTTCTACAACGACTTTGCCTTGTTGCTGGAGAATGCCGAATACCGGGACTTTCCCGGCCGCACCACGGCCACGGTTCCCTTTGCTATGGCCGCCGAAATAACTTTCATCGAGCTCGAGGTTACTGCCCAGCGGCGGACTAATCTGATTCGTCAGGATCGCCAAGCGAATCGTGGTAACCGCTTTGTAAGCCGTTCCGTAATCGAGATTCAACTGGCTCGCAATCTTGCGCACCGACTGCTCGAGCTCAAACAATTTTACGATACGAAGCCATTGCTGGCAACTCAAAGAACCATGGTTGATCCATCTGCCACTGAAGTCGTGGAAGGTGTATTTGCATTCCGAACAGCGATAACGATGGTCCGATAACCGATATAGTTTTCGGGTGTTACAACGGGGACAAAATCGCTGTTGGTTTTTCCAGCAAAATCCCAACACGAATTTTCGTGCTGTTTGTTCGTTCTTAACCAAGTGTTCGTAAGTAATTAGATCCTCGATCACAAGATAATGCTTGTGCCAGACCACCACTAATTACCTTTTTTAAAATACTTATAAATAAATTTATATATAATAAAAGTTACAATAAATAGAAAAAGCGAATAGATTGAGAAGGTAGATCCGATGGAATTTGTTTTATAAATACCAGTTAAATCAGAGATACAGGAAATCCATAAAAACAATACTAGAAGCACAAAATAACATATATCAAACCACATGTGTAACTGTTTATATTTTTTTGACAGCTCTTCGTGCGAAATGTTTGTAATATTAGCATCAAAATATTTAGGTAAAGAATTAACGAAGAATGAAATTAAAAAGACTAACGTCGTTCCGATTAAAACTAAATGATCTTTCATAATATTCTCCACTGATATTGAGATTATTAATCCAATGATGGGTAATCAATTACCCATCTTTGGATTGGTAAAATGTGTCAATTTCTTGGATAGACTAAATTTGAAGAACCAGTTTTTTGTAAATCATTTTGAATCTTTGCTGACATTTCACCAGATCGTTGACAGGCTCCACCAACAGCACCTCCTATTATTATTGCTGCACCTACAGCACCTAGTGGAAGCCAGCGCGGACCTAAACGATATGCAGCACCTCCCCCACTTGAACTTCCTATTGGAGCTGCTGCAGCTGCGACATTAGCTACAAGTTTAATACCTTCCCAAGCTCCCTTTAAATCAGCAGCGATAACCTCGGGATGAATCGAACCAGGTGCACCAGGTTGTCCTGGACCGAACTCATCCGTAGAGGATGTGTGATAAACCGGATTAAATTGCCAACCTGAGTAAACACTTTCCCAGCTATGAATTGCAATTGACAATGTTATCGGGAGGAATAGATCTCCATCAATCCACTCCTTATTTCCTAGCTCGCTTTTAATTTGATATAAGCTATCTCCGATTGAATTCATACTTACATCTTTTGTAAATAAGAGATTAATTATTCTATTGACATAAATGCTATCAGAATCGTATGCTAATTTATTATATACCAGATCATTAAAAAGTTGATGTAAATCTATGAGACTTGGGAGACTAGGATAAGATACATTTTTTATTACTTCCTCTACAATAATAATTAGCGAATCAATATTGGTATTATAATAAGTTGCATTATTATTTAAATAATATATTACTTGATTTGAAATGTAATTATGTAGCATCGTATCCGTCCAACTTGTATCAAAGTCGACACATAATGAGCTATCTAAAAATCTCATTACGAAACCTCTGATTTAATCCCACGTTTTTGATGATTATCTCGTATTGCCGTTAGAGCCTATAACGGAGTTTACAATGTCCCTCGTTCCCTCTACCCGCGAATGGATTACCTTCGGTGAACTAGACGATCAGTGTCGCCGTCACAAGAAGAGCATGCTTGATGAGATCGATCGGTTGATCGATTTTCGTCCGATCGAGTCGCTGCTAATGCGGATGTACCGCGGCACCCGCGGTCGCCCCCCGATCCCGCCGTTGATGTTGTTCAAAGCGTTGCTGTTGGAACAATGGTACGGTCTGTCGGATGTACAAGTGGTGCAGGAGATCCACGACCGACGCAGCTTCGAACGGTTTATCGGTTTTACCGTTCGCGATTATCTGTTGGACGATTCGACCCTGGTTCGGTTCCGTCAACGGTTGCGCGACTTTCGTTACGAGAAGGAATTGTTCAATGAATTGAACCGTCAGTTGGCTTCGTTCGGTCTATTCGTTCGCAGTTGTACACTGGTCGACGCGACATTGGTCAAGGGTGCCACGACTGCGGGCTCCACCCGTGCCGACGGTACTCCGGTCGACCCCGATGTAACCATCACGGTCCGCAAAGATAAACCGGTCGACGGGATGAAAGTGCATGTTTCGATGGATCATGAAAGCGAGCTGATCGAAGCAGTCGACTTGACATCGAATATTGTTCACGACTCGCAGGTGTTCGAGGCATTGCTTCCCGACGACACCGGTGGCGTGTTTGCCGACAAGGCGTACGATTCGACGGCACACCGCAACTTGATTCACGCCCGCCACTGGTACGACGGCATTCTTCACAAGGCAAGACGCAATCGTCGCTTGACGGAACATGAGCGATGCCGCAATCGATCCAACTCACGGATCCGAAGCCGGATCGAAGCCAAGATGAACGACTTGAAGCGGTGGGGACACCTCGCGCGTTTGCGCTATTACGGTATCGAACGGAATCTGACACAAGTCTACTTTACCGCCATGGCAGTGAACTTGAAACGGGCCTGCAAACTGGTGCTGGTAACCTGAAAAACGATAAATCGGAGAGTGAACTCTGCCCAAGCAGCAGAAATCACCGAAAATCATCAAAAAATCCAACCAAAATCGACCCCAATTACACTAAAATTTGCAATTCATTTCGAAAATCGTCGAAATCAGACTGATGAGGCAAAAGAGAGTGATACAAAAGTGATTTTTTCAGAGGTTTCATTACATAATAATGATCAATCCCCGCTAAATCCCACCCTTCCGGCAGCCCGACCGAAGCGATGTTAGCACCCCCTTTTCCTGAATGAGGGTTCGGAGAGCTAACGCTGTTGTTACTGCTGTCATTAAATGTGCTGCAACCAAAATACACAAAAACCGATGCAATGAGTAGCGTGATGAAAATGAGATGCTTTTTCATGGGAGTACCCTTTCGTGTCAGGTGCGATTGTTTCGATAGTATAAAGGAGTGGAAACAATCCCGGTTTTCAGATCAAAGTGAATAGTCAGGCACGTATCGAAAGCATTGAAAGAAGCGGTTTGGACGCCGATTCAAAAATCTTGTTTTCAAAATCGATATCAAATAGATAAAACCGTGCAATTGGAGCAGTGCGATTTGATACGGCTACTTATAAAGTAAAAAAAAAAAAAGAGATGCAAGTGATAACTGTGAAAGTAGTAAAATATCTGTTTTGTGAGAAGACACAACTCACAATAAATTGAACAAACTCGCATTAAATATTTGTGAGTATGTCGATAAATATTAAATTGTTAATTACGTTGAATAATAATGATTCATGATAAAAAAGAGTACTATGGACGGAAATCTCCGCGAGGTTCGATATAATCATATTCCTAAAGTAAGCTGGTGCTACGAGTCCGTTTCGCATCGGTCGCCGGACAGCGATGAAATCAATCGAACAAAATGAGCGATATTGTAGAGGAAATTCGTAACTGGATTCTAACTGAGATCGACACTAGAAAAATAACAACAAACGTTGGGTAGTATCCGTATCTCCCACTAGTCGCAACAACTACCGCAATGATTTTTTGGATCAGAGTGTTGCATCAAGTACCGGTTATGTGAAGTATTGAACATAAGTCTTGCATCTAGATTTAATTATTTAGACATTGGAACCGGAACGATCAATCAAGAGATCAAAACGATTCGGGGGTTGAATGAAGATTCATGAATATCAGGCTAAGGAACTGTGTCGACAATTCGGTGTCGCGGTACCTCGCGGACGCCCGGCATTTACGGTCGAAGAAGCGATTGCAATCGCAGAAGATTTGGGTTATCCGGTCGTAGTGAAGGCGCAAATCCATGCCGGCGGACGCGGTAAAGGCGGCGGAGTAAAGCTGGCGCGGAACCGCGATGAAGTGAAGCAGTATGCCTGGCAGATTTTAGGAATGCAACTGATCACTCATCAGACGGGACCGGAAGGAAAGAAGGTCCAGCGAATCCTGATCGAAGAAGCGGCGCAGATCGCAAAAGAGTTTTATGCCGGTATCGTTTTGGATCGTGAAAGAGGTCGCAATGTGGTGATGGTCTCGACCGAAGGTGGGATGGAGATCGAACAGGTTGCCGCCAAGACCCCGGAAAAAATCGTGAAGATCTGGGTCGATCCGGCGATCGGTTTCCGTATGTTCCAAGCGCGTCAGTTAGCCTATCAACTGGGTCTCTCCGGCGATTCGCACAAGCAGGCAACGCAGTTTTTGATGAAACTGTACGATCTATATGTCAAGTCCGATGCCTCGCTGGTCGAAATCAATCCATTGGCGCAATTGGCGGACGGCAGGATTATTGCACTCGATGCCAAGATCAACTTCGACGACAATGCACTCGATCGTCATCCCAATTATGCTGAAATGCGCGATCTATCGGAAGAAGAGCCCGCCGAAATCGAAGCCTCGAAATACAGTTTGAATTATGTGAAGCTCGATGGCAATGTCGGATGTATGGTGAATGGTGCCGGACTAGCAATGGGCACCATGGACATTATTAAATACTGTGGCGGCGAACCGGCGAATTTCCTCGATGTCGGTGGTGGTGCGAATAAAGAGACCGTCGCTGCCGGATTTAAAATCATTCTCAGCGATCCGAATGTAAAAGCGATTCTGATTAATATTTTCGGTGGCATTGTTCGCTGCGATCGCGTAGCGCAAGGGGTGATGGACGCAGTCCAGTCGGAAAACGTGTCGGTACCGATCGTGGTGCGATTGGAAGGAACCAATAGTAAGGAAGCCGGTGAGATCCTCGCGCAATCGGGAATGAATTTCATCGTTGGTAAGGACTTACTGGATGCGGCTGAAAAAGTAGTTTCGGCAGCAAAATCGGCGTAGAGAGGGGGAAGGTATGGCGATTCTACTGAACAAAAATACTCGTGTGATCGTTCAGGGTTTCACCGGCAAGGAAGGAACCTTTCACGCCGGACAGATGCTGGAATATGGCACGAATGTAGTCGGTGGTGTAACTCCCGGTAAAGGTGGCACCACTCATTTAAATCGACCGGTATTCAATTCGGTGTACGATGCCGTTCGCAATGAAGGTGCCGAGGCAACGACAATCTTTGTTCCACCGCATCTGGCAGCCGATGCAATTCTGGAAGCGTTCGATGCCGGTATCAAACTGGTTGTATGCATCTCCGAAGGTATTCCGGTTGTCGATATGGTCGGTGTGAAGCGGGTACTGGAAGATACGAATGCGCGACTGGTCGGACCGAATTGCCCCGGCGTGATTTCTCCGGGTCAAGCGAAAATGGGGATCATGCCCGGTTTCATTCACAAGCCGGGTCGCGTAGGTGTGATCAGCCGTTCTGGAACGCTGACCTACGAAGCGGTTCATCAATTGACGCAAGTGGGACTCGGACAAAGCACTTGTATCGGTATCGGTGGCGATCCGATTATCGGCAGTCCGTTTATCGACATTATTCAATTGTTCAATGACGACCCGGATACCGATGGCATCGTGATGATCGGTGAAATTGGCGGTAACGCCGAAGAAACCGCTGCTGCTTGGATCAAACAATATGGTAAGAAACCGGTCGTCGCATTTATTGCCGGTCAGACAGCTCCTCCCGGTCGACGGATGGGTCATGCCGGTGCGATCATCAGTGGTGGCAAAGGAACGGCACAAGAGAAGATGACTGCCTTGCAGGATGCCGGAATTCATGTTTGTCCGACACCATCGTCACTCGGTGAAACAATGAAGAAAGTTCTGAACTGATATTTGATTGATCGTTGCAGCAGTATGGTTCGCTGCACACATTGTATGATGGGATGAAAAGCAAATGGAACCCAAATTAGATCTGACTTCCGCGGACGGAAACACCAAAATCGTGATCGATAAGCAGCTCTGCAAAGGGTGTACGATCTGTGCCGAAGTCTGCCCGAAAAATGTCCTGATTATGATCGACGCAACGGACAAGTGGGAAGGTACACTGGCAGAAATCGCCGACATCGATGCTTGTACCGCTTGTATGCTGTGCGAAATCGAGTGTCCGGATTACGCCATTCGAGTTTATTCCTTTAAGCAAAAGAAAGCTGTGGCATAACCAGCAATCGTGGAGAAATCGTGCCTCAACCAATGAAATTTTATCAAGGCAATGAGATCGTCGCCCATGCGGCGGTTGCTGCCGGATGCAAGTTTTACGCGGGGTATCCCATTACTCCGTCATCGGAAGTCGCTTCCGAAATGGCAAAGCTGTTACCGTTGAACGGGGGCAGTTTCATCCAGATGGAAGACGAAATCTCGGCAATGGGAGCCGTGATCGGTGCCTCGCTGACTGGTGCCAAATCGCTAACGGCGACGTCGGGACCGGGTATTTCTCTGAAGCAGGAGCATATCGGTTTTGCCTGTATCGCCGAAGTTCCGGTGGTGATTGTTAATGTGATGCGCGGTGGACCATCGACCGGTTTGCCGACTGCACCATCGCAATCGGATGTGATGCAAACACGCTGGGGAACGCACGGCGATCACCCGATGATTGCGTTGACACCGGCATTTCCCGAAGAGATCTTTTCGGAAACGGTGCGTGCATTCAATCTATCGGAAGAATTCCGCACGCCAGTCATTCTCTTGTTGGATGAAGTGATTGGTCACTTGTCCAGTGGACTTAGTTTACCGACCTCGGACGAATTGGAGATTGTGAATCGGTTGCGACCGACTGTCCCGCCGGAACTATACAATCCGTACGATACGGCATTCGGCGATATTCCCCCGATGGCGAATTACTTCGAAGGTTACAACTTCCATGTAACGGGTCTTTCCCACGATAAAACCGGTTTCCCGACGACAAATCCGGATTTAGTGCAGAAGGATCAGGAACGACAGCAACGGAAAATCGACGCGAATATTCACAAGATCGAGAAGTGGGAAGAATATCGAATGGAAGATGCCGAAATTGGAATTTTCTCGTTCGGTACTTCCGGTCGCGCAGCGATGGAAGCGATCAACCGCGCCCGCAACGAAGGTATCAAAGTCGGTCTGTTGCGTCCACTGACGCTGTGGCCGTTCCCGGATAAAGCAGTGATCAATTTGTTGAAACCGATGAAGTCGGTGATCGTTCCGGAAATGAATCTGGGACAGATCATTTGGGAAGTTCGTCGGGTGCTTGGTCCCGATAAGATTGTTACCGGAGTGAACCAAGTAGGCGGTATTCCGATTCATCCACGCGATATTTTGGCAGCAATCCGGGAGGCGGCAAAATGAGTTTCGATTATAGTCAATATATCCGCATGGATAAAATGCCATTTCTCTGGTGTCCGGGTTGCGGTATCGGTATCGCCGCCAAGGCGCTGTACAAGGCATTTTCCGAATTGGGCTGGAAGAATGAAGAAATCGCGATGGTTTCCGGTATCGGCTGTACTTCGCGGGTGACCGGTTACACGAAAGCGAATACGTTGCACACGACTCACGGTCGTGCATTGACGTTTGCGACCGGTATCAAACTGGCGCGACCCGATATGCACGTCGTGTCGATGGCTGGCGACGGCGACATTCTCGCAATCGGCGGCAATCACTTTATTCATGCGTGCCGCAGAAACATCGACATCACCGTGATCTTGAACAATAATCATATCTACGGTATGACCGGTGGGCAGTATTCTCCGACTACCCCGCAAGGGGCATTTGCCGCGACCGCACCTTACGGTAACATCGAACCGGGATTCGATGTCGCGAAGCTGGCAATCGCCGCAGGAGCGACTTACGTGGCGCGCGGAACGGTAGCGAACGGTGTGATGCTGGAAAAATTGATTCGCAATGGCTTGGCTCATCGCGGTTTCTCGGTGATTGAAGTGATCTCGAATTGCCATACGCAATTCGGTCGTCGCAATCGACAACCCGACGCGTGGCAAATGATTGAGGATATCAAAGAGCGTACCGTTCAAGTCGCAAAAGCCGAGAAGATGGCTCCGGAAGAATTGATCGGTAAGTACATTGTCGGCGAATTGCACAAGATCGATCGACCGGAATATTGCGACGAATACGAACGACTACGTCAGCGCGTGTTAGCGAAGTACGGTCAGAAAGCGGCGGAGGAATAAATGCGAACGTGGACACATTACGAAGCTCGATTTGGTGCTGTGGGTGGTCAAGGCGTTATTCTAGCCGGTGCAATCTTAGCCGACGCGGCAGCGTTTTTCGAAGGTTTGCAAACCGTTCAGTCACCGCAGTACACCGCTCAAGTTCGTGGCGGAGCGACGAAAGTGGATGTGATTTTGGATGCCGAACGGATTATTTTCCCGCAGGCAAATGAAGTCGATTTCTTTTTAGCAATGTCGCAACGCGCCTACGAACGGTTCGTAGGGGATACTCGTCCCGATGGAATCATTCTGGTGGAACCGTCACTCGTAACGAATTATGCCAATGCTCCGGCAAAGGTGTATTCGATGCCGATTATTCTCGTCACTAAACGCGAAGTCGGTAAAATGGTGATGAGTTCGGTGGTGGCACTAGGCGCAATGGTAAAAATGACCAATGTCGTCGAAGAAGATTCAGTGCGTAAAGCGGTTTTACGTCACGCTCCGAAAGGCACCGAACAACTGAATTTGAAAGCATTGGAAACCGGATTTATCTGGGGCGAGAAATTGCTCAAAGACGGACCGGTGTATGTTCCGAAAGCCGGTGAACAGAAATCCAAAACCGAATCTTATGAATCCGAATAGACTGATTGCCTACAACAATTGGGCGAATCAACGGACGTTCGTTTCGATCTCCGATGTGACCGACAGCTCCGACAATCGATTGAAGCTGTTCGGTCACCTTATCGGGGCGAATCGGCTCTGGTTGGCTCGATTGAACAAGCTTGAATATGGTTCCGAACCGTATCTGGCGCTGCAGAAGGAAGTGTTTCCGACGTGGACAGTTTCCGAATGCGAAGCGAAACTGTCCGAATTGACGGAAGCAATCAAAACTTTCATGTCCTCGCTTACCGAGAGTCAATTGGCGGATCTGATTCCGTTTCGGGATATCCGGGGGAATGCCAATCAAGCGGTTGTCGAAGAAATCCTGTTCAATGTGGTCAATCATAGTACCTATCATCGCGGTCAAATTGCGTCACGGGTGCGGGCAGCGGGGAACACCCCAGCGATAACGGATTATTATGTCTGGTTACGGGAACTTACTTCTGAAGGTTCGTCTTCAGATGTTTAGATAAGCCGAGATCAATTGTTTTTCAATATGAGCCGGTCAACCACGACCAAATAATTTGAAAACACTGTACTTATAGTATACTTCCGAGATTTCACAATGATGTTATTAGAAGTCGAACTCGTTCATTTGTGAAATTTTGTTCCAGCCACCTCTTTAGTGTTATCTTTCTTGCTGAATATTTTTCTCGTTATGAGCCATTAGGAGTTGAATCGAATGGAAAGAACCCTCTGTATCATCAAACCCGACGCATTTGCCGGCAACCACGTGGGTGACATTCTTCACATCATCGAACGTGAAGGATTCCAACTGCTCGGATTGCGTGCCATGCAGCTATCGAAAGAACAGGCACAGCAGTTTTATGCCGTTCACCGCGAACGCCCGTTTTACGTTTCGTTAGTCGAATACATGACTTCCGGTCCGGTCGTTGTCATCGCGTTAGGTCGCGACGATGCGGTATCCCACTGGCGCAAAGTGATCGGTGCGACCGATCCCGCAAAAGCCGAACCCGGTACAATTCGGAAATTGTTTGCCCGATCGATCGAGGCGAATGCCGTTCACGGTAGCGATTCCGTCGAGAATGGTGCAATCGAGACCGACTTTTTCTTCCGCGACAATTATCTGTCGCACTAAGCACAATTAGGAGTTTGACAGGATCATGGCTGAAACACTACAAGACATCCTGGGCGTCATGCCCGAACAAGCCGTTGAAGAGATCACGGCGAGTAATTTAGCAAAAATCGGTATCATCGGCGGCGGTCAGATGGGTCGCGGTATTGCTTGGACAGCCGCGGCGAAAGGGATTGAAGTCATTTTGGTCGAACAGAGCGACGAGTGCTTGAAACAGAGTATGAAGTCGTTGTCCGACGATCTCGATCAGGAAATCAATCGCTGGGGTATGACCGGTTCGGAAAAACGCGCAATCTTGTCCCGCATCAAAGGTGCGATAGAGATCGATGCCGTTGCCGGCGAACATCTCGTAATCGAATCGATTCCCGAAGTGTTGGATGCTAAGAAATTGCTGTTCCGCAAGCTCGATTCGCTGCTGAAGCGCGATGCAATTCTGGTATCCAATTCATCGACCTTGTCGTTGACGGAATTGGCGACGGTAACGCAACGTGCCGACCGGGTGATCGGTATGCATTTCTTGAATCCGGTACCGAAAATGCCGGTGGTGGAAATTGTCCGTGGATTGAAGACCAGTCAAGCGACGTACGACTTTGTTCGCAAGATTGCTTCGCGTCTTGGCAAGCAGTATGTCGAAGTCTATGAATCTCCCGGATATGTGACAACCCGCGTGATCCTTCCGATGTTGAATGAAGCTATGTACGTGTTGATGGAAGGCGTTGCTTCGGCGGAAGGTATCGATACCGCATTGAAACTCGGTTACGGCTTGAATATTGGACCGTTACAGCTAGCCGACTCGATCGGTCTCGACGAAGTACTGCTGTGGATGGAAGAGTTATTCCATGATTTAGGCGATCTTAAGTATCGACCCTGCCCGCTATTGAAAAAGCTGGTTCGCGGTGGTAACTTAGGCAAGAAAACTGGACGCGGTTTCTTCAATTACGACGAACAGGGAAGAATCCAAGCGTCGGCTGAATAAGAATTTTCATCACGCAGTCGAAATCGGAATTGATCGGCTGCGAAACATTTCGACAGTAGTCCTCTTTAATGTACTCCAGCGAGGGTACCAAGAGGCGGTCGCGAATTGTGTGAGTGTCGACAATACGCATCCGCCTCGGGTGCGTATTTGTTTTTTAGGTTGCCTTGAGCAACGATTCTGAAAGGAGAATCATGGCACCACACGTAGTTCTCGATGCGGCAGCATTCGAACGAACCGTTCGACGATTGGCGCATGAAGTAACCGAGCGTGCCGGCGGCGAAGATTTCGCATTGGTCGGTATCCAAACGCGCGGTGTTCCGCTAGCAGAGCGGATTGCAGCGATGTTGGGCGAAATCGAGGGACGATCGATCGAATGCGGATCGATCGATGTAACGTTGTACCGCGACGATTATCGCACGACATTGAAAAGCGAAATTCCGATGGGCAACCATCTCTCGTTTCCGATCGACGGTAAGAATATTATTCTGGTAGACGATGTGTTGTTTACCGGTCGAAGTGTTCGCGCGGCGATCGACGAATTGATCAGTTTCGGACGTCCGAAGCGGATTCAGTTGCTGGTATTGATCGATCGCGGTCATCGTCAATTGCCGATCCGCGCCGATTATGTCGGTAAAAATGTACCGACCAATATCGCCGACAAAGTGAAAGTGAAAATGGCAGAAGTCGATGGCGAAGACAGCGTCGTCATTCACGGGGTGGAGGAATAAATGGAGCAGACAACTCATCTACCGAGTGCGACACCGACTTCCCGTCACCTGTTGGGGATTCGCGGGATGTCGACGCGCGATTTATTATTGTATCTAGATACGGCACGCACTTTCCGGGAAGTGCTGGAACGTCCGGTACGAAATCTGCCGACCCTTCGCGGTGTGCAAGTCGTCAATTTGTTTTTCGAAAACTCCACACGTACTCGAATCAGTTTCGAACTAGCCGAGAAGCGCTTGGGTGCCGATGTTTTGAATTTTGCGGCAGGCGGCAGCAGCGTTTCGAAAGGGGAAACGTTACTCGACACGGTACGGAATATCGAAGCGATGAAGATCGATGCCGTGGTGATGCGTCACTCGGCACCGGGAGCACCGTGGTTTCTCTCCGATCGCATTAAAAGCGTGGTGATCAATGCGGGCGATGGTGCACACGAGCATCCGACACAAGCGCTGCTGGATCTGTACACGTTGCGCGAGCGTTTTCGGGTACTGGAAGGATTGCGCGTAACGCTGGTCGGCGATATTGCGCACAGCCGGGTAGCGATGTCCAACTTATTCGCATTGAAAATTGCCGGCGCAATTCCTGCAGTGTGCGGACCGGCATCGATGATTCCGCGTGACATTGAGAAATTAGGCATCATTGTTTATCCCAAAGTCGAAGATGCGATCAAGAACAGCGATGCATTGAATGTATTGCGGATCCAATTGGAGCGCGCGGCGGGGGCAGCAATACCGTCATTACGCGAGTACCGTATTCACTACGGTATCACAAAACGGTTGCTTGATAAAGCACCGAAACCGTTGACAATTCTTCATCCCGGTCCAATCAATCGGGGTGTGGAAATCGATCACGATGTCGCCGACGGCGAACATAGCGTGATTCTCGATCAAGTCACCAACGGCGTTGCGGTGCGCATGGCGATTCTATATTTACTTTGCAGGGGGATCAATCGTGGATAATTCGTGTGTCACATTGCCAGTAGGTTGGGAACAAATTCCTGCCGCATCGTTGTTGTTGAAGAATGTAAAATTGTGCGATCCCCATCGCGATTATGCAGTTGTCGAAACTCATCTCTTTATCGAACGCGGGAAGATTTCGGCGATGGGTGACGACGCGCTGAAGTGCGAAGCCTGTCAAGAGTTCGATTTGAATGGCAAGATGGTTTCGCCGGGCTGGTTCGATCTCCACGTCCATTTGCGCGAACCTGGTTTCGAATACAAAGAGACAATTCTGGGTGGATTGAACAGTGCGATGGTGGGTGGATTTACCGGCGTTGCCTGTATGCCGAATACCGAACCGGCGCTGGATCATGCTGCGATCGTGAAATGGGTGCTCGATTGCGGAAAAGCGCATCCGGTATCGCTCTCGGTGATTGCTGCCGCGACCAAAGGGCGTGCGGGCAAAGAACTTACCGAGCTGGCAGATTTATCCGATATCGGTGTGACAGCAGTGTCCGACGATGGTTCGCCAGTCAGCGACAGCGGGATGGTGCGGAAAGTGATGGAATACGGCTCGACATTCGGTGTCAAGTTCTTCAGTCATGCCGAGGATAAATCGCTGGTCGGCAAAGGGGTGATGAATGAGAGCGAGTGGAGTACCACGCTCGGATTGCCGGGGATGCCGACAGTAGCAGAAGATGTGATGGTAGCTCGCGACATTCTCCTCGCGGAGTATCTGAATTGTCCAGTTCACATCTGTCATATCTCCTCGGCTCGGAGTATCGAATTAGTTCGCGAGGCACAATGTCGAGGCGTGAAGGTTACTTGTGAGGCGACACCGCATCATTTCACAAGTTCAATGACCGATGCTTGCATCGAATCATTCTCGACCGATTTGAAAATGAATCCACCACTGCGCAGTTCAGTCGATGTAGAAGCAGTTCGCGCGGGATTGAAAGACGGGACGATCGGTACGATTGCGACCGATCATGCTCCGCATGCTCCTGAAGAGAAGGAACTCGAATTTGAATATGCGCCGTTCGGAATTGTGGGGTTGGAGACCGCCTTTGGCTTGGCAGTACGGGAATTGGTGAAGAGTGGTGTGTTGGCGTTGCCAGAATTGATCTGGAAATTGACGATCGGACCGCGACAAGCGCTCGGGCTGGCTGCGAATCCGGTTGAGGTCGGGGCTGATGCCGATTTAACTATTTTCGATCCGGATCAAACATGGACCGTCGATAAATTCAAGTTGGCGGGGAAGAGCCGGAATACGCCGTTTCACGGTTGGGAGTTAACCGGGAAAGCGTATGGGATCGTTAATAAAGGGCAGTATTGTTTTTTGGTTGAAACCAATTCGTAACAATTTGATAACACACTGGATGGCGCAGGAGCAGTCCTGCGCCATTCGGCTCTAAGCGTTAATTCACTTCTGAGCTGCATCTTCGTATATTAAATGTTTGATTTAAATTTAAGTAGGACCGTGAGAGACCTAAGTAGAATCCGCAATTTTTGTATTATCGCCCACATCGATCATGGCAAATCGACGTTAGCCGATCGTCTGCTCGAATTTACGCACACGATTCCCGAGCGTGAGATGTCCAATCAGGTTCTGGATGACATGGATCTGGAACGCGAGCGTGGCATTACGATCAAAGCTCATGCGATATCGATGCACTATACCGCCAAAAACGGTGTCGAATATTTGCTGAATTTGATCGATACTCCGGGACACGTCGACTTTACCTATGAAGTCTCGCGCTCGCTAGCCGCCTGCGAAGGCGCGTTGCTGGTAGTCGATGCCGCTCAAGGGATCGAAGCGCAGACGCTATCGAATCTGTATCTGGCGCTGGATGCCGATCTAGAGATTATCCCCTTAATCAACAAGATTGATCTGCCGTCGGCGCAAATCGAAGACGTTTCGCATCAGATCACCGACTTGTTGGGTTGTAAACCGGAAGAGATAATTCCAGTTTCGGGTAAAGTCGGTACGAATATCGAGATGCTGCTCGAAGCGATTGTTGCGCGGGTTCCGGCACCAGTCGGGCAAGCCGATCAACCGTTGCAGGCGATTATTTTCGATTCGATGTACGATATCTATCGCGGTGCCGTCGCCTATATCCGGATTATCAACGGTACATTGAAACGACGCGATTGGGTGAAATTCTTCCGCTCGGGTGCGTTCTATGAGGCGGAAGAGATCGGATCGCTTCGAATGGGTCGATTTCCGTGCGAGGAACTGACACCGGGGATGGTGGGTTATTTAATTACCGGCTCGAAAGAAGTCAAGGAAACGCGTGTCGGGGATACGGTCACTCATCGGTATCACAGTTGTGAAAAACCGCTTGCCGGTTACCACGAACCGAAACCGATGGTTTTTGCCGGTCTCTATCCGACCGAAGCCGATTACTTTCAAGACTTGCGCGAGTCACTCGACAAATTGAAATTGAACGACGCATCGCTGTTTGTCGAACCGGAAACGTCGGGTGTGTTGGGCTTTGGTTTCCGTTGTGGTTTTCTTGGTTTGTTGCACATGGAAATCGTGCAGGAGCGGTTGGAGCGGGAATACAATCTTGATCTGATTACAACTGTTCCGTCGGTGGAATATAAAGTGTATACCTCCGACAATGAGTGTAAGATCGTCGACAATCCAGCACACTGGCCGAATCAGACCAATATCGTCAAAACCGAAGAACCGTATGTGAGTGCTTCGACGATTGCACCATCCGAATTTATCGGGGCAATCATGAAGTTGGCGATGGAGCGACGCGGTATCTATCATACCACGGAATTTCTTTCTTCCGATCGCTCAAGATTGACGTTTGAATTTCCGTTAGCGGAAATTGTCTTCGATTTCTACGATCGGTTGAAGTCGATTACACGGGGTTATGCCAGCTTCGATTACGAATTGAAGGATTATCGCGAAGCGAAGTTGACCAAGTTGGATATTCTGATCAACGGTGAGCCGGTCGACGGTCTGTCGATGATTGTGTTCAATGAAAAAGCGTACGACTGGGGTCGACGCACAGTCGATAAATTACGCGAATTGATCCCTCGACAACTGTTTGTGGTCGCGATTCAAGCATCGATCGGTGGAAAAGTCATTGCCCGAGCCACGATCAGTGCCATGCGGAAAGACGTATTGGCGAAGTGCTACGGCGGCGATATCACGCGCAAGCGGAAGCTACTTGAGAAGCAAAAAGAGGGCAAGAAGCGAATGAAGCAGATCGGCAGTGTCGAGATTCCGAAAGAAGCCTTCATTGAAATCTTGAAAGTCGATTAGTCTATAGCGTTATTTGTTCCGAGTCACTGGATTTTTTTAATCACACCAAGCAACGAGCGGTGGTAAAATGGAAGAACAACAGCCGGAGAGCTTCAAGGAACGTGTAGAAGCCTGGCGGTTAAAGCGACACAATCGACTTGCGAAAGAGGGTGGCAAATCGCGCGGTCGGCAACTATTCGAATCGATCGCATCGATCATCCTGATGGTTTTTGTGATTCGCAGTGGTGTTGCCGAAGCATTTCGCATTCCGTCGCAATCGATGGAAAATACGCTGTTGATCGGTGATTTTCTGCTGGTGAATAAATTCGTTTATGGGATGAAGAGTCCCGATTGGTTGGGAATTCCCTATACCGATTTTGGCGTAAGTATCCCTTACTACAAGTTGCCGAAAATTCGCGAACCGCACCAAGGCGACGTGCTGGTATTCAAATATCCACTCGATCCGAAATTGAATTACATCAAGCGATGCATCGCAGTGGGTGGACAGACGGTCGAGATTCGCAACAAACGAGTTTTCGTCAATGGCAAAGAGATGCCACTTCCGCCGGAAGGGATTCTTTCCGATCGTCCGATGCGACCGGCAGGATTTCAAGAATATGGAATTGTACCGAGCGATGCCGGAAATGCCGATAATTACGGACCGGTTAAAATTCCCCAAGGTCAATTGTTCATGATGGGCGATAATCGCGATAACAGCGGCGATAGCCGGTACTGGGGATTTCTACCGCTGGAAAACGTGGTTGGTAAAGCGCAAATCATCTATCTGTCGATCGATTTCGAGACACCGTTTTATCAATTCTGGGAATTCATCCGGTGGAAACGATTGTTGCGGATTATCCGGTGAGAGTATTGATAAGGGTGAGTTTTCTCACCCTTGTTTTTTATGGTGGATTGAATGCGGGTTGAGGAATGGGAAATCGATGGATCTTGTTCGGGAGTTTGGTTCTAGTTATATTATTCGGAAATCATGTATACTGCGGCTGTAACGCAATTGGTAGCGTACCAGCTTCCCAAGCTGGGTGTTGCGGGTTCGAGCCCCGTCAGCCGCTCAATCAGTTCAAAAGCCGGGTCAACCGGCTTTTTTTATATTATCAGTGCGGTAAAAAAGTAAAGATGATCAGGGAAATCGTATTACATATTGTGGTTCTTGAAATTGAAGGTGTGATGATTCGGTGTCCGCCACACGGCGGACATGTACAGACAGGAGTGTCTGTACCTACGGATATCTGCGGCAGATACAGAAGAAGTCTGTACCTACGAATATCTGCGGCAGATACAGAGGTCTGTACGTGAAAAAGATTTCGGCGGACACGGGGGTCCGCCCCTACTTCTGATCAGAATTAATTTTCAAGCAATACGTAATGATAAATGTGGAAAAAATAATCAATGTCGCAAGTCATTTCCGAAGGATTGGTCAAAAGCAGTGAACACCCCGTCAGACTTCCCGGTCTGACGATACATCAGGTTGCACCGGATTCGCCTGCGGATCGAGCCGGACTGCTTCCGGAAGATCAATTGTTGGAAGTGAATGGACAGCGGATTCGCGATGAATTGGATTTCCGGTTTCGCGAGATCGATACCCGGCTCGAAGTAAAATATCTGCGATTTGGGGTAACGTACTCAGCAGTTATTGAGAAGTCGAGTGAAGAAGATACGGGGATCAAGCTGCAGGGATTATCGATTCGACAGTGCCGGAACAAGTGTGTGTTCTGTTTTGTCGACCAGCAACCGGGGTATCTTCGACCGACATTGCATGTAAAAGACGACGATTACCGCTACAGTTTTCTGCACGGCAATTTTATCACGCTAACAAATGTTCAGACAGCCGAACTGGATCGGATTATTCAGCAGCATTTGTCACCGCAGTATATCTCGGTTCAAGTGGTGGATCCACTGCGACACCAGCAATTGATCGGATTGCCGAAACCGGATCCAGTTTTGCCGAAAATCAAAAAGCTGGTAGATGGCAATGTCAACATCCACACGCAAATCGTGGTGGTACCCGGCTGGAACGATGGGGAGGTGTTGGAAGATTCCGTTCAGCAATTGCTCGAAGTGCTACCGGCTGAAGGTTCGTTGTCACTGGTTCCAGTGGGTCTGACGAAATACCGCGATGGATTGACACCGCTCCGGACACCAACGGTGGCGGAAGCCGCAGAAGTGATCGAGCGACATTGGGTGTGGCGCGAGCAATTTCAGACGAAGCTGGGCAACCCGATCGTTTTCTGTGCCGACGAGTGGTTTTGTATTGCCGGGATCGAGCCACCGCCAGTAGAATATTATGGCGCGTTCGAACAATTCGAGAATGGCGTTGGGATGTTGCGGAAGTTGGAGTTGGATACGCTGAACGAGCGTCCGCGCTGGATCAAGCGACTACCGCGTAAAGTGCGTTGGACATGGGTTACCGGTCGATCGGCAGGGTCCTGGATGCAAGAAAAAATTGCTCCATTGCTGTGCGAAGCGATTCCGCAATTGGAAATTGAAGTATTATCGGTGCACAATGTGTTCTGGGGGGATGTCGTTACCGTCGCGAATTTGCTGACAGGACAAGATATCTGGCAGGCACTGGAAAACCACGGAATAAATTCCGATTTGATCGTACTTCCGCCCGATGTCGTCAACGGCGATGGTCTCTTCCTCGATGATTGGTCGCTCGAGGATTTACAATCGGCAATTTCAACGACGCCAATCGTTCTGTATCCGGGAAGTTTTGCACCGTTATTGCGTAAGATGCTCAGTAAATAGAGTTGAATGTTGTTATGTATACTATTGTATAATAGTTATTTATATATTATTCTGCAGACCGTAAGTAATGAAATCAGTCGTGTTTTGTTTCGATGGGTGGTTGGACAAATCAGTCAAACCGCTTATTTTACTCACAATTCTCTAGTATAAACCGGATCCATTAGAATGCCTCGTCCATTAGTAGCAATTATCGGTCGTCCCAACGTTGGCAAGTCGACCCTGTTCAATCGTCTCACCAAAAGTCGCAACGCAATCGTTGACGACCAGCCCGGTGTAACCCGCGATCGGATCTATGGAACCGTCGAATGGGCGGACCGGATGTTCGACATTGTCGATACCGGTGGAATTATTCTCGAAGGTGATGGACAGATTGAGGTCGGAATCCGGGAACAGGCTTTTTTTGCTACTGAAGAAGCTACGCTCACATTATTGATGGTCGATGCTGCGACCGGTCCGACTGATGAAGACATGCGGATCACCAAGCAATTGCTGAAGGCGAAACGTCCGATTATCATCGTCGCGAATAAAGCTGATAATCCGCAATTGGAGTGGGATTCCGGCACATTCGTGCAACTCGGGGCGGGTGAACCATTCGCGATTTCGGCACTGCACGGTCGGAACATGTGGGAATTGATCGATGAGATCGGGAAGCGAATTCCGATCACCGATTTTGCGCCACCGTCGGAATGCGATGTACGAATTGCGATTATCGGTCGCCCGAATGTCGGGAAATCGTCACTAGTCAATTTGCTGCTTGGCGAAGACCGGATGCTGGTGGCTGATGCGGCGGGTACGACCCGTGATTCGATCGATTCGCGGTTGAATTTTCAATCGAAATCGATTGTTCTGACTGATACTGCGGGATTGCGTCGCCGCTCGAAAATCGAGCGGGGATTGGAACAATTCACTTTGGTGCGTTCCTACCGTGCCTTGGAAGGCGCCGATGTCGCGATTATGCTGGTCGATGCGAAGATTGGATTCGGCACGACCGAAGACGCGATCATGAAATTCGCGTGGGATAAAGGGATTGGTCTGATCGTTGCGATGAATAAATGGGACCTGGTCGAAAAAGATCAGATGAGTTCGAAAAAGCTCGAACAAGATTTTTACGATCGCTACCCGCAACTGGAATCGGTACCGCTACGATTTATTTCGGTGCACAACAAACTTCGCATCTTTAAGACGCTGGAACAAGCGATTCAGATTTCCGAAGCACGCAAGAAAAAGATTGCCACCAGCGAATTGAATAGATGGCTGGAACCGCTCTGGAAGGGGCGTCCACCACCGGCAGTGAAGGCGAAATACATCAAAGTAAAATTCATCACTCAGACTGGAATCACACCTCCGCGATTCTCGATTTTCTGCTCGCATGCCGATCTGGTTCCGGATAACTACAAACGATATATCGAGCGACAGTTCCGACTGCAATTTCCGTATATCGGCTGCAACATCTTTTTCGAGTACCGCCAAAAATGAGTGAGTTGGTGTGGGAAGTCGCACTGTCGACTGCACCGTATCAATGTTATCACTACCGAGCGCCATCCGGATTTCTCTCCGATCTACTTGGCTATGCGGTCAAAGTCCCGTTTGGTCGCCAAAAACCGCAACTAGGGTGGGTTTGGCAGCAGACTGAACCACCCGAGGGCATTCCACTCAAATCGATGATATCGATTGAATCATCGACCACGTTATTCCCCAATGAATTACTCCCATTTCTCCGCTGGTTCGCCGACTACTACAAAGTTCCCGCTGGCATTGCGCTGCAAGCGGCATTACCGCCAAACGATTTTTCCGGAACAAAATCGATTCGATTAGAGCAGTGGAGTCGGTTGGGTATTTCCGATTTTCCCGAAGGGAAAGGGAAGAAGCCGAAAGGGATGGATGCGCTGTATCAGGATTTAATCGCATCCCCCGATTGGTGCTTGCACAAAGAGCGATTGGATCGAACCAAAGCTTCTCCGGCAGCCATCTCGCGGTTGGAAAAAGCGGGTAACATCATCTTCGAAAAACGGGCACCATGGCATCGCGATCCGGCACTGAAAGGGATTACCCCGCATTCCGAACAACTTCCGACATTGACCACCGCGCAACAAAATGTGGTTGATAAAATCGAACAAAATCGCCAGCAAGGCGGCTATCAAAGTACGCTATTATTTGGCGTGACTGGTTCCGGTAAGACACGCGTTTATCTGGAATTGGCACAAAGAGTAATTCGCGAACATCAGTCGGTGCTGGTGATCGTACCGGAAATCGCAATGACACCGCAATTGATCGGGAATTTTCAAGCGGTGTTCGGAAGTTGCATTCGCGTGCTACACAGTGGTATGACCGATCAGGCACGGCGCGGAACCTATCATGAATTGCGGAGCGGTGGGTGCTATGTCGTGATTGGTGCACGCTCAGCGCTATTTGCACCACTTACCAATCTTGGCATGATCATTGTCGATGAAGAGCATGAACCGTCATTGAAGCAAAATGATTCGGAACCGCGGTATCATGCCCGGGACGCAGCATTGATGCGCGCGAAATTGGCGGGATGTACGATAGTGTTGGGTTCGGCATCGCCCTCGATCGAGACGTTTTACGGTGCGATGAATGGGAAACACCATCTCCTCGAATTGCCGGAACGCATCGACAATATCCCGATGCCGGATCTGCGCATCGTCGATATGAATGAAGTTCCGCAAACTGAATTGGGACGTACGGAAGTATTCTCACCGCTGCTGCTCGATGAAATTCGCGATCGGATCGAGCGACACGAGCAAGTGATTCTTCTGCGAAATCGTCGGGGCTACGGAACGCATCTCCGTTGCGGGAAATGCAATTGGGTGATGGGTTGTCCGAATTGTTCGGTATCGCTGACAGTTCATCGCGAGCGGGATGGCTTGCTCTGTCACTTGTGCGGACACTTTGCACCAACTCCGGAGCGCTGCGAAGAGTGCGGTTCGGCGAAGATCGCTGCTCGGGGATACGGTACCGAGCGGGTGGAAGAGGTGCTGCAAACGAAGATTCCCGAAGCGCGATTGTTAAGGATGGATGCCGACAGTGTACGCGAGCGCGGTTCACATCAACGGATACTACAGGATTTCGGTCAGCAGCGTGCCGATATTTTGCTGGGTACACGGATGGTGGCAAGGGGTCTCGATTTTCCGAAAGTGACGTTGATGGGAATTCTGTCTGCCGATTCGGAATGGATCCTTCCCGATTTCCGGAGTGAAGAGCGAGCGTTATCGTTATTACTACAGGCATCGGGTCGCTCGGGTCGTCGGGAACGGGGAGAGGTCGTCGTTCAAACATGGGATCCGGGACATCCGCTGTTGAGTTATTTACAGGCTTCCGATTGGCGTGGATTTGCCGAACGGACGATCGATTTACGTCGTCGCTTGGGATTTCCACCTTTCACTCGATTGGCACGGGTATTGGTGACATCGCAAGAGGAACTGGCTGCATCGGAAGAAGCGATACGATTGCGCAAGTGGCTGGTGAGTGAGGGTGTTCATTGCAGCGATGCCGCACCAGCATTGATCACGCGACGAGAACAGTGGTACCGATTTGCGTTACTGATCAGATTTAAAATGGTCGATCCACTCCGCAGTGTATTTGAACGCCTACCTAAATCGATCTATCCCGAGACCAGAATCGCGATCGATATCGATCCAATCGATTTCAATTAATTGCCAACGCATTGCTCTAGTTGATCTACTTCAGCAGAAGCATTTTTCGCGTCGAGCGGTTTTGTCCCACCGCTAATTGATAGAAGTAAATTCCCGCTGATAACTTATTCGCATTGAAACTGATCTGATGATATCCGGTCGATAACTGCGTGTTCTTTATCAGTTGCGTGACTTCACGACCTAACGCATCATAGATCGTAAGATTTACTGAAGATGATCGAGGCAGTGAAAACGCAATCGAAGTCATCGCGTTAAAGGGGTTGGGATAGTTTTGTCGCAATTCGATGGTTTCCGGAAGCAATTGCGAAGAAGTTTCGACCGAATTTGCGCGAACGATCTGCATGACAACCGGAATTGAAACCGCATTCAGATTGGAATTGAATGCGATCGAAATGGATGCGCGGTGAATACCTGCCGGAATATTACTCGCATCGAATGTCACGATGAGTGAATCGCGTGAACTGCTGGAAATTGTGGCTTGTCGCGGTGAAAGCCGAAGCCACTGCGCATAGGGATCGAGTTGATAGAGTTCCAACCGGTCGTCACCCACCGGATTTTCTATCAATGCGACAGCAGACCATGAGTAAGAATCCCAAAGTGGAGTGATGGCGATTCCGGCGGCATTTTCCGAAGTATATCCGGGAAAAGTTTGTGGAGTTGATAGTCCCGTCGATGGATCGATTTTGTAAATGCGAGCGCCGCGACTATACGAGGATTGATCGCGACAGAATGCGAACAGAAATTTATTATCGGTATCGTTGGGATACCACGCCAATCCATTTATTCCACTCAATCCGAAGGGATTGGGAAGTGTACCGATAACTGTTCCCGTGACAAGATCCATTTGGTAGATGGAACTGCGTTGATCGCAATAGTACATCGTATGAGTAGCCGTATCGATTGCGATGGCACGTGCCGGGTTAAGAGTCGTTAGATAGCGTTGAAGTACTTCGCCGTTGGCGGTATCGATCCGGTCGATGTAACTGGAATAGGATGCATAGAGGTAATGACCATCCCACGCGAGATCGCGCCAGCCGAATAAACCGGTTTGATCGGGACAATTGTAACTCGCAATCAATTGACCGGACCGATTCAGCTTATATAATTTATGAGGGTGTGAATAATTGTTCGCACCAGTGATCCAGAAATGATTTCCATCGAATTCAACTCCGAATAGTGCCTGATCGCCGCCGACTGCTTGCGACGCATTCCATTGCAACACTCGATCGCCGTAGTAATCGATTTCATCTTCGGTCGCACGTTCAAAATCCAATTCAGTGTTCCAGTTGATTGATTGATTGCCGACATTTCGCAAATAGATTGAGCGTGTCGTGGTCGAAATCGAATCGGACAGAAGTGCGATCAGGGTATCGGTCGGGAAGATGACGGTATCCTGCGGATGGAGCGATACTTGCAATTGCGATGGCGAAAGTAGGTAATTGCGTTCGAGATGAATCTGGTCGCCAATCACAATCGTGTCGGTAACAAGATTATATCCCAAGGCAGAAATTCGCACGGGATATTGTCCGGCGACGACATCATCGATTGCATAATGACCGGATGAATCGGTTGAAGTTGAATTACCGGCAGTTTGGATCGATATCGTGGTGTTCGGGACGGGTAAATTGTTTCCGGTAGATCGAATAAATCCTGAGATCGATCCGGTTTGGAGGCGCTGCGCGGGAGAAAATAGAATCGTGCGATTTATATTCGCACCCATCAGAATTGGTGCCGCTCCGGTAGCAGCGCGGTTCCAGTGATAATATTCGATTGCGCGAGTCAGGGTGGAATCACAAATACCGATGGTAGCATATCCCGGTTCTGGACCACTGCTAGAGGGACAGTTGAAAGTTTTCAACTGGATCTGAAGTTTACTATCGCCGGTGGAAGTATACCAACGTGCCGGATCGTAGATGATTAGCTGAGCGACATTCAATAAATTTCCATTTACCGATGAACCATCCCAAGTGATCACAAACCACCCGTTACTGGTATCATAGGAAGCGTAGACACCTTGTTGAAGGGAATTCATCATTAAATCCTGCCAATCGACAGCAACCATATTAGATGCAGATTCTTGCGATGGCAAATGCCACGGTCGCCAGTTGTGAAGCAACTGTGTTTGAAGAGTCGCGGGAATTCCGGTATAGGCGGTGACCCGAGCCGGACCGAACGACATCCAGCCATTCGAACAGACTGTGATCGTATCGAAATACGCACCGTAATATTTGGCGCGAAATGGTAATCGAACTAGCACCGAGATGTCTTGACCTTCCCCCATATCGTACATATTCAAGCGATTTTGGGTAGTCTCATTGTTGATCCAGTTGAACACGGGATGGGCAGGATAGCCAAGATCGGTATCGTCGTACGCAAGGTAGCCATAAGCGTCGGGACCAACGGGATCGGTAGTGTTGATAGTACCGACAGGAATCGAGAAATAAACGGTATCCTGTAGCATCACCGAGTGAAAAACCAACGCAAATGGAATGATCGATCCAATCGGAGTGTGAATATTCGACGTGATCCTAAATCGCGAACCCGATGGATTGCTCACGGTCTGGGAGCAGGAGATTGCTGGAAATTGAACGCTATTCGTATTGACTGACACGTAGGGTGATAGCGAAAGTAATGTAGCAGTACTGGCACTTGTACCGATTGCTCCAAGGTTACTGATCGATACGGAGAGATCGGAACTATTTCCGGGTAAAAATGGTGCAGAAGTTAGGTTGTATTCGACAAATTGAAGTGATGGTGCTACGATAGGGAGTGCGATCATTAGATTGCGATTCAGAGATGTATCACGCGTTGTGATAGTTAATCGCAAAGGAATAGTCTCGGTGTTCTTCAGACCCGGTAAGAGCTGGAGTCGAAACAATTGAAGATTATCTGCCGAGCCGGATGGTGGTAAGTTGGGATAGGTAGATTGATTACCGATCAGTGCGACGAGAGGGTGGAGAGAGGAAAGTGTCGAAGAGATACCGAAGATCGAATCGGTCGAACCGAGATTGCGGATACGAATTGCTAGATCGATGGTTTCGTCGGGACTCGCGAGCGAATCCGAATTTCCCGACCGACCATTCAGCGTATCATCGATGATTGTATAACCAGATAACGCAACTTCCGGTTGAAGTTGAACGACAGCGATCGTATCGAGCAGCGGTAACAGATTTTGTTCCTGTCGATTTCCGATAACTGTCACGAACAGGTTACCAGTTGTCGTATTGGTAAGTGGTAGATCGACCTGACCGGATTCATCGGTCAATCCACGCGAGTAGGTTTCGAATTGGTTACCGGAATTTTGTTTCATCACAGTCACCAGAGCACCGGAGATGGGTTGTCGCGTGTATTGATCGAGAAATGTCAGCGGGAGGTTGTTTTGTCCCAATCCGATTTGAGTAGGAATTGACGCAGTCACGCGATGGGGAACACCCGTCCATATTTTCACGGAAACATCACCCATGATATTGTTCCAATAGGAGAAATTCATTGCCATATCGCTGGATTCAGTATTCCAATAATTCCGCCATAATTGAAATTTTCCCTCGTAATACATCGCAGCCGGAGTCGTCGCTTTTTTTACCCCTAATCCGTAATAGGTGCCAGTCAGCATACAGATGTTTGGAGCCGAATGCGTCGATGAGGTCTCGGTCGCAACTGCCGCGATTGCGCCTGCCGGGGCAGATGGTGTGCCGTTCCGGGTGAGTTGTTCCTGAATTCCCTGCACACCGGGAGTATACCAAGCGCCTGACCCGCACGTGATATTCAATCCGACGAAGCACTTATTTACATTCCGGGTAACCCCGCTGACATGATTGGGATACATTTGTCCGACATACGCCAAGCGGTGTGCCCAGAAGAGCAACCCATCGTTGCAGCGAGTATTAATCAGCGATTGATCGACCGGATAATCTTGTTCATCGTAGTACAATCCACTTTGTGGTACACCGGCAGCATTCATCATAGCCAATGAATACAGGACGGCGCTGCGATTGGAATCGATAATCCGGCAGGCGTAGCCCCAACCCCGTTTAAACCAGGTGGTATCGGCACCGGAAGTGCCCATTGCCGGATTGCGTTCGTAATAGATTGAGCGATAGACCTGGGTTGCGAGCTGTTGCGCATTATCGCAAGACCACCGACTCAAAAAGACATCTGCCAAAATATCGTTACCGACAATCTCCGTGTAATAGTGGTCGGTTTGAATATTGTCGTCGACCGATGAAAAGATCCGGGCGGGAAGAGTATAGCTTCCCGTTTCACCGCCATCTCCCACCAGCAAAACCATTTCCAGTGGTGGGGAGTAACTATTGTAAGCGGTTGTGATAATGTTTTGAACGATTGCAGGAGTAATCGATGACAAACTCGTTGTCACCAGTTGAGTCGGTCGTCCCGCGCGATTTCGCCACGCAAGATAGGGTTTAATGGTGTTGATAACTTGCGAATCGGCACGACAGATGACCAACATCGACCCGGGAAGAGCATTCGCATTGGCGGTATACAGCTCATCGGCACCGAGGATATCCTGATAAAATTGTGCAAATCCGGGAGCTGAATGCGCGACTGTTTGATTTAACTCGTTGATACCTTGACCGCCGATGGGAATAATCTCGATTTCGATTTCAGTATACACTCGTACGGTATGCCGAGCGGGATTATAGGATACCGGCTGAATGTTGAGTAGAGCAGTTCGCGCATCGCGCAATATGACAGGTTTACTGATTTCGGAGAGTTGGTCGGGTAACCAGCGATCTTGCTGGTAAGTAAGCGTGTCCATTCGGAATGGCGGAACGATGTACCCGGCTTTTCCCAGCTCGGGGCTGAGTTGTTGGGGTAGCAAATCAAGATTGGGATATTCGGTGTATTTGGATCGAACGATCTTGACTTCGACATTTCCATGGTTGGGGAGGAGAACCGGTCGTGCGACCACTGGAACAAGTGGTTTACCGACTTCCCAGCGTCGGGTCTCGCCATCGATTGAGACGAAAGTCCAATTTCGATTGAAGAGCGAGACGGTTTCAAATTTGACTTGGGGTTTTGAAAACCGGATGTGGAGCGTTTGATTGGCATCCCGAATGGTTTCGATGGTAGCGCTAGAGGCTAGGGGAATGCCGGGAATTTCGTCGTCGGAGGGGCTCCATTCGCGCGCGAAAGCTGTCGTAACGAGAAGAAGTAGAAATACTACAGCAATTGAACCAAGCGTTCTCAAGCAACCCTCCCAGCAATTCAAAGCACGCTCCGTTCAAATTTATTAGTATTGCCGGAACGACACAGAATGATCGATTGGTATCAATAATAACCGAAACAACTCGATGATTCAAATCGGATTTGGCTTGAATTGCAAATTAGACAGATACGTGGGGCGACGAGATGGGATTGAGAGTAAATACATCTATGAATTTTACCGTATTAACATGACTTTAGGTGTTTTTCAGAGGGATTGAAAAGGAATAAACTGAATATTTAGTAGAAATTTCACGTTAATCCCCTAGAATACAGTGATTAGCGAAGGATTCTCGCACCCGAGACAGTATTTTGCTATATTGGGTCTTCATTAAGTATTGTGTACGTTAGGTATTACTAGATCTAGCATCAATAAACGCATTCAGATTGGTTGCAGACAGATGGATTACAAAGAAGCTGGCGTGAATATTTCAGCAGCGGAAAAGCTCGTCGATCGAATCAAGGAACTGGTCAAATCGACCAGTCGACCAGGTGTTGTGGGTAAAATCGGTCTGTTTGGCGGTCTATTCGACCTCGCCGAAGCAGGGGGATCGACCCGATTGATTGCATCGACCGATGGGGTTGGAACAAAGACTATTGTTGCTTCGTGGGCAAATCGGTTCGATACGATCGGCGAATGTCTCGTCAATCACTGTGTCAACGACATTGCCGTAATGGGCGCTGATCCGTTGTTTCTGCTCGATACGCTGGCAACCGATAAACTCGATCCCGAGCGCGATATCGCCCTGTTGGAAGGGTTGGTTCGAGGATGTACGAATAATCAAATCGCGCTCATCGGCGGTGAAACTGCCGAGTTGAATGGCGTGTTTATTCCCGGTCAATTCGATTTAGGTGCAACGATCATTGGGAGCATACCCACTAATTTACCAGTACTGGATGGATCGCGTATCAAAGCTGGAGACGAATTGTGGGGTTTGGCTTCGACGGGATTGCACACGAACGGTTTTACTCTGGCTCGCAAAGTCCTGTTTGAAAAGTCGCGACTGTCACAACATGAGAAATTACACGACGGAACTACACTGGCAGATGCGCTGTTAGCAGTCCATCGAAGCTATCTGGCTCCTATTCGAAAGGTTCGCCAATTTGAGTGGGTACACGGTTTTTCACACATCACCGGTGGTGGTATTGTCGGCAATACAAAACGATTGCTCCGGGAACCACTTCATCTGGAGATCGAGTGGGGGAATTGGCAGGAACCGCCGATCTTTGAACTTATTCGACGCTTGGGTGAAGTATCGGATGATGCGATGCGCGAAGCGATGAATTTGGGAATTGGATTGATCATTGTCGCAGAACCGGGATCTGAACAACAACTTCGAAGCTTGATTGATGAAAACGTTACCTATGTCGGAAAGGTTGTAGCGTAATGCAGAGTATGCATGGACATCGTATTGCCATTATTGGTGCCGGATCCTGGGGATTGGGTCTAGGTGCTCTTGCCCATGCGAAAGGTCACGAAGTTACCCTGTGGGAATTCCGACCGGAAGTCTGCTCTGAACTGGATCGAAAACGAGAAGCTCCGATTCTGTTACCCGGATTCAAAATTCCACAGGAACTTCATTTTACCAGCGATCTGGAGAGTGCTCTCGACAAAGCCGAATTGATTATTATCGCAGTACCGAGCCATACGGTGCGAGAGGTTTCCCGGCAGATTGCGCAGTACCAACCGGAAGCGCCGATTGTGAGTGCGACGAAGGGGTTGGAACTGAAATCGCATCTGCGAATGTCGCAGGTGATCTCCGATGAGATTCCCAGCTACCAAGCAAGTCGGATTGCAATTCTCTCCGGTCCATCGCATGCCGAAGAAGTGGTGATGAATTTTCCCACTTCGGTGGTCGTTGCTTGTGACGATATCGACTTGGCACATCAGGTGCAGCATCTGTTGAGTGGATCTACTTTCCGGATTTACTCCAGTACCGATGTGGTCGGTGTCGAAATGGCAGGTGCGTTGAAAAACGTGATCGCAGTAGCAACAGGTATTTGCGATGGTCTCGGTTTCGGCGACAACACCAAAGGGATGTTGATGACCCGGGGATTGGTGGAAATCACTCGCCTTGGGGTGAAGCTCGGTGGTCAGCCAGCGACATTCTCGGGATTGTCGGGACTGGGTGACTTAATTACCACTTGTATGTCGAAGCATAGCCGCAACCGGTATGTCGGCGAGCAACTAGGAAAAGGGTATAAGATCGACGAAATTCTTCGCACCATGACGATGGTTGCCGAAGGAGTGAATGCGACCGTTGCGGCAGTAGAATTATCGCGACAGGTAGGCGTCGAAATGCCGATCGCACAAGCGATGTACGATGTCATGTTCTCCGGTAAGGAGATGCGGCAAGTCGCTCTGGAATTGATGCTTCGAAAATTGAAACGGGAAGATTAATACAACAATTCAGCAATAATGAAATATGCTGGAATGTTTAAATCACATATTTGTTAGTTTCTCTTGAAATCAGTTGTCTCAATTCTGTGTCAGGATTCGCCTGGACTTCGGGCGGACACGGGGGTCCGCCCCTACTATTGATGACAACGCATTAATGAGAATCACAATTGAGGAAAAAATGATTACGCTAGATAAAATTGGCGAATTTGACGGACAGACGGTAACGCTCGGCGCATGGGTAACCAAAATGCGGTCATCGGGCAAATTGAAATTTCTGATTCTGCGGGACGGTACCGGAATTTGCCAAGCAGTCGTATCCAAGAAACATGTCGGCGACGAGACATTTGCCGCATCGGATAGTCTGGCACAGGAAGCTTCGGTACGGGTGACCGGTGAAGTGCATGCCGACAGCCGCGCACCGGGTGGTTATGAGATCTTCTTGTCCAATTTGGAAATCGTCGGACCGTCGGTCGAGTATCCGATTACTCCGAAAGATCCGGGAGAAGAAGATCACGGTGAGGATTTTCTACTGAACCGTCGTCACCTGTGGGTTCGTCGTCAGGATCAAGTAAACATCCTGAAGGTGCGTCATAGCGTTATCAAAGCGATTCGTAACTATCTCGATTCGAACGGTTTTATCTGTTTCGATTCGCCGATCTTCACTCCGAACGCGTGCGAAGGGACATCGACACTGTTTACTGTCGATTATTTCGGCACGAGCGCGTTTCTCTCACAATCCGGTCAACTCTATCAGGAAGCCGGTGCGATGGCGATGAACCGAGTCTACTGTTTCGGTCCGGCATTCAGGGCAGAGAAGTCGAAGACGCGTCGCCATTTGACGGAATTCTGGATGGTGGAACCGGAAATTGCCTGGATGGAATTCGATGAGTTGATCGACTTCACCGAAGATTTTATGGTAGAAGTGGTCAAGCAGGTTGTGGCAGAGCGTCGCACCGAATTGGAACAACTCGGTCGCGATCTGAGCAAACTTGAAAATGTGCAGAAGCCCTTCCCGCGAATATCGTATATCGACGCGGTGGCAATGTTGCGCGATCTGGGTCAGATCGTGAAGGATGGCGACGATTTTGGTGCACCGGACGAATCAGTATTGACAAAACAATTCGATCGACCACTGTTTGTGCATCGCTTCCCGCACGAAGTGAAAGCATTTTATATGAAGCGCGATCCCAACGATGCTCGTTGGGCGCTGGGTGCCGATCTTCTGGCTCCGGAAGGGTACGGCGAAATAATTGGCAGCGGTCAACGTGAAGACGATTACGATACGTTGGTTGGTCGCATTCAACACCACGAATTACCGATGGAACCGTTTCAATGGTATCTCGATTTACGACGTTATGGCACCGTACCGCACAGCGGATTCGGAATCGGCGTCGAAAGAACAACAGCCTGGATCTGTGGAATTCATCACATTCGCGAAACTATCCCCTTCCCTCGGACGATCTATCGGATCAATCCGTAATGGCGAAGACTCGTCTTCACGGAATCGTATCCGGTCGGGTGCAGGGAGTCGGTTTTCGGGCATTCGTTCGTCGAACTGCGATGGAATTCGATTTGACCGGTTGGGTACGGAACTGTTGGGACGGTACGGTGGAATTTACTGCCGAGGGCGAAAAGCACCTGTTGGAACAGATGTTACATGTCATTCAGACCGGTAACCGGTTTTCGCATGTGAATAATGTGGAATTTGATTGGGGCGATCCACAAGGGTATCGCGGTTTCGAGATCGAGTATTAACCTTATTTTAAGGTTTTGACCAACGCGTCTATTTGCAGCTCGTCTTTTTTACGGTTGGGGTACATGATATTTCGCCTTCGTCAATTTCCTGTATCTATCAATCCAATGGAATATCAAGAAAGACAGACGTCTCGAAATTAATTCCGACTTTCCCGGAAGATTGGATGTCAGCGAATTCATTTGAATTAGTGCATCGATTCCGGATTAGGGCGGTTCGCGAACCGCCCCTACCATAAAACATAATCGCTGCGATATAATTCTTCTTCGCCCCTGTAACTCAGTTGGATAGAGCAACAGATTCCTAATATGTAGCTCTTACGCGCGAGTCGCACAATGCTCTTTTTGCCCCCGTAGCTCAGTTTGGATAGAGCAACAGATTCCTAATCTGTAGGTCATGCGTTCGAGTCGCATCGGGGGTACAAGAACCTTCATAACGTGTTCAGTTTGTGATAGACGAACAAAAAATTACTAATTGAAAACTCTCTCGCGCGAATCGCGCTGAATGATCATGGGATTGGTGGAGTGCACCATGAATGATCGAACGAAATATTTTCTCTCACCACTAGTGTTATTGATCTTTTTCGGTAGCATACCGGCGCTGATCCTGCTGCTCGGTTGTAATCAGATCGGTTCTTCAAAAAAGTATACTATCATTATTGACGACAGCTATGTCGGCGGGATTAGTGCTTCGAAGAAACATAAAATAATCAAGAAAATCGATGAAGCGATCTACGACGTGACACAATATTTGGATACTTCATATTCAGATACCTTACATGTGTACATATTTAGTACTAGAGGTAGCGGAGCCGGGAACAATATAATTTATTTTAATATTGACGATCTTGAGCACGATTATAACATTGTTCACGAAACGACTCACGCGGTACTGGGTGTCAATCGAACACGGTTTGAGAACGAAGGTTTAGCTGTATTAATGGAAAATAAATTTATGACCGACGATACAAATTATCAAAAGGTCATATGGCGATATTTGGAATCGTTCAGCCGAAACGACTACTCAATCTCCTCATTGGATTACATGATAAAAAATCAGTCGAATTTTTTTCTGGATACAGCACTGATCAAATTCGCATATGCACAGGCGGGTTTATTTTATCTCTTCCTGGATGATTATTATGGGAAAAAGAAGTTGAAAGAATTTTACGTGCAGGGATTTGGTAAAATCGAATCGGTTTATGGAGTCAGTGTCGATTCACTTGACGCATTATGGCGAAAATGGATGTTCAAAGAAAAAGATCTCGACCATTATCGAAGCGAGAGTAAAGAAGCTCCCGTATTGGTGGGAAAGTCTGGGAATGAAAAAAAGAGTTTTCTGAATTATCAGAAAGATAGTAATTCGCATTAGCTGATCTGCCACTGCATATTCCAGCAGTTTGGCATGACGAACAAGAAGTACCAAATCTTTATTTACGCGATTGCATGAACGAAAAGGAGAAGAGATTTCGCACCATGACTGATATCAACCAAAAATCTTTCTTCAATCGCATTATGTGTCAAGCATTGGTTTGCTTGATCGCTATGCTGCTGCTGTTGGGGAGTGATGGTTGCGGTACTTCCAAAAAGTACAATATTGTGATTGATGATAGCTTGGTCGATGGACTCAATATTTGGAAAAAATACCAGTTGCGCAGGAACGTGGAAACCGCAATCCATGACGTTACCCAGTATTTCGATACGACTTATCAAGATACCTTACAAGTCTATGTATACGAATCGGGAAGAATGGAGGCGCACCATCATATCATTTATGTCGATAAAGCTAGTGTCGGCGATAAGCGCGGAATTATTCACGAAACCACTCACGCCATACTCGGAATGAGAGCCAGTAGTTTTGAAATCGAAGGAATGGCGGAATTCGTTTCGAACAAGCTTACTAACGTTGGAAAATTGTATAAGAAGCGATATCTAAAATTGATGGATGAATATGATTTTCAGATCTTTTCTATCCGGTTCCTGATCGCTAACGATCAATTATTCCTCTCAGATAATGGAAACACGCGTTACGCATACGCTCAAGCGGGACTTTTTTATCAATTTCTCGAAGAACGATATGGTAAGAAGAAGCTAATGGAGCTTCATAAATTGGGATTGGGTAAAATCGAACAGGTTTATGGTGCAAACGTTGATTCCCTCGACTATCTGTGGCACAAATGGATGTTCGGTGAACACGATGTCAAACATGAGAGCAGGTAAAGATCAACACCGTTCGATGGGTGAGTGCTTCAGAATGAGAAACCGAATCTACAGATTGATCAGCAATGTCATCATACTGGCTAGTTGAATTAATTAGAAAATAGTTTGCAATTAGTTTTACAAACAATCGGAATGTGATATATTGATGAGTATAAATTTCCCATTGCGTGAACTATCTCGACTGCGCGAGGTGCATTGATGAATCGCAAGTTCTCTCGACTATTCCTGATTAGTATCCTCACACTTTTGTGCGGAAATCTCGCGCTCGGTGTATCGGTTCAATCGACGAGGTTACCGCACCCATTCCAGTTTACTGAGAACAAGGGACAGTGGGACAGTGCTGTCCTCTACAAATGCGAGGTGCGGCGCGATGGGTTTACCTGGTTTCTCGAGCGCGATGGTATTACCCTTGTAACCTCCGTGATCGATTCGACGAAACCCATCGACAATACCCGATTCGACCCGATGGATCGCGATTTTCCACCGCGATATGCGTTAAAATCGCATGCGATCAAATTCAAGTTCGGTGCATTTGATTCCTTTAGACGTCTAGGGTATACCCAACGGTCAGGAGAAGTCTTTTCTAGCGATTGAAACATACGTCTTAGAATTGCTATATTAAGATATAATATGTGATTCAATGATTATTTTTTTTGCTGCCAACCAGAGTTGATTAAAAATTTATAATTATGTTATTTAGGTGTTCGCATAAACTAACGATTTGAATGCTGCGAGATATATCGAGTGGCGAATATTTTACGAGTAGTTGACATCAAGTTTTGTAGCTTTTATCAGATGTCTGGATACGCATACCAAATTTTCATTTTCTGTGCATTGAGTGCGCTATTTTTTTAGGCAATCAAATCTATTCATGAGGTCAGGATGGGCTTATCATGTTTATTAGGGCATAAATGGGAAGGCTGTATCTGCACTACTTGCGGTGCGATTCGCGATCAGGATCATGATTGGTCGAAGAATTGTGAAAAATGCGTTAAGTGCAACACAACTCGATCCGATCAACACGATTGGGCGAAAAATTGTGAACAGTGTTCCACCTGCGGAGCGACCAGATTAAACCAACACAATTGGTCGTCGAATTGCGAACATTGTTCCAAATGCGAAACTACTCGCTCCAATCAGCATGAATGGTCGAAGAACTGTGAGCAATGTTCGATCTGTAAAGCAACACGTACTGATCAACATGACTTCACAAAAGACTGCGAAAAGTGCGAACGATGTGGATCGATCTGTAAATCCCAACATCAGTGGTCGGGCTGTCAATGTACGAAATGCAAAAAGAAGAAAAGTTTTCGTGAACAAGGGCATCAGTGGGTTGGGTGTAAATGTTCTGTTTGTGGAACTGTTGGCGAACTAGGTCACGATTGGGATTGGTGCGTCTGTAAAATTTGCGGCAAAAAGAAATCGTTTCGGGAGGAAGGGCATTCTTGGGTCGGGTGCAAATGTTCGAGATGTGGTACGGTCGGCGAAATGGGTCACGACTGGGTTCGATGCGAGTGCCGTCGTTGCGGGAAAAAACATAATTGGGTTAATGGAAAATGCGCATCGTGTGGCAAACGAGTCGATCCAGCATTAGTGGAAAAGCTTTATCGAGCGATCAAATCCCGCGATGATGCGACAATCGATTCACTTTTGCCACAAATGGATCTATATGGAAACGATAAAGATGGTATACCGATACTAATTCGAGCTGCTTTGAATGACGACTGCGCAACGATCAAATGGTTGATGGCACACGGCGTCGATCCCAAAATGCGTGTTGATGGCGGTACCGCACTTCACATCGCGGCGAATCGTGGAAGCGGAAATGTTGTATCATTTTTGTTATCTCAGAAAGTAGATCTGAATGCAGTCGAAGGCTTTAAATTGCTAACTCCGCTACTTCTTGCTGCGGCGGGGAATCAAACGCGGATTGTCGAGCAATTAATCGAAGCCGGAGCTGATAAAATGAGTCGCGATCGATCGGGGATGGGAGCCATTCATTATGCCGCGAGCAACGGTCACTTGCGAGTAGTGATGATTCTTATCGAAGCGGGAATCGATCCAAATCAGATCGGTGAGCGTGAATTCAATGCCAGACCGATACACTATGCGGCATTAAAAGGACATGCCGACATTGTCGAATACTTAGTCAAGAAAGGGGCGAAAGTTGACTATCGGGATGCCGGTGGCAACACCCCACAGGATATTGCGGAGGCGAAGGGACATCACAACGTGGTGGCAGTACTGAAAGAGCAAAATGTTGCGCTTAAATCCGAAACACCGGTTCAAACTTCAAATACTAAACAGACGTCAGAAAAATCAAAACAAATGGGAATCGACGCCTATCGGAACGGGAATATCGATTTGGCGATCGAATGGTTCGAGCGTGCGATCGAAAGCGATGCCAATAACGGCGATGCCTGGGGATTGTTAGGTTCATTGTATATAAAACAAAAAAACAAACGATCCATAGTCTGTTTCGAAAATTTCATTCGAATTCTTCCAAAATCACCGGATGGTTACCAACAACTTACGATCGCTTACTCAAAGACCGATCAATTCGCGCAAGCCAAAGAAGCCGCACGAAAGTTCACTAAGGTTCATCCGAAAAATGCCGATTCGTGGGCGATGTTAGCTTCGCTGATTTTAGAGAATTCCACGAAAGCTACTGAAAGCAGCGATATCAAAGAAGCGATTCAATACTTCGAAAAAGCGAATCGAATCGATCCATCGAACGAATTAGCGAAAGGGATGCTTTCCAAGCTGAAGGCTTTAAACTTGTAGTAACGAAGACTATAGCAGTGTCGAATATTTTACTAGTAAATTCTACTATAAGCGAGCAATTACAGTATAATACCGAAGATTATACTATTTGTAACCCTCTCGATTTAGTATTGAATTGCGTCGTTTGTAAGTATGTATAATACGGTTGTAAAAATAATTATGTCAACTTCTTTCGGCCCAGTGGATTCGTCCTGACTGGAATTCGCCCAAGATTTGTTGTAACTTCACAGGTTTGTAAGCAATAACGAGATTCAGAGCAGAGAGGAACCTTTTTCGATGACGACGGGACAAACCAAATCGGCTAAGAAATTAGTAAAAGAAGACGAATTTGCACTTTTCATGGCGAAAGCTCAGGACTGGTTCGAGACCAATTGGCGCTATGTCGCGTACGGTGCAGCAGGTGTTGTAGCGATCGCAATCGTGATTTGGGCGATTTCGATTTCACGCGCCAATGCGAATCGCGATGCCGGTTACGAATTAGCGGAAGCTCGCTCGTATCTGGGCAAAGGGGAGTATTCCACCGCAACAGATAAAATGAAATCTTTGATTCAGCGCCGTAAAGGTACTGATGTTGCCGAAGAGGCGATGTTAACTCTCGGAAGAATCAAATTAGTCGAAGCGAAATATGCCGATGCCGAGAAAAGTTTCCGGGATTTCCTGAAAATGCGGAGTAGCGGTGTTCGCGCAATTGGCGCTACGAACGGAATCGCCGTTTGTTTGGAAGCTCAAGGAAAATTAGCTGAAGCCTACGACCACTTCCTTAAAGTCTATGAGATGGACAAGACCGGTATCACCGCAGCTCAAGCGCTGTACGACGCAGCCCGGGTCGCAATGAATATGAACGACCGTGAAAAGGCTAAACTTAACGCGTTGAAGGTGATGCACGATTTCCCGACTTCGACGTTAAAACAGCAGTGTGATGATATTTTACTGCGCACGGGACGTTAATCTAATAATATTCAATAATTACGGTACTTGATTTAAGCTCCGATCCGAGTAGAGATATAACCGTTATTATTTGCATTCCCCGTTATTACGTATTATGTTATGGGTCGAGAAGGTGGGTCAATAGACCCACCTCTCGTATTATTAGACGATACGTATACGGAACTACTGCATTCCCGGCATTTCCGATTTTCGATATCGATTTACCCACACGAAGGTTCTCGATACATGGCGATCGATTGGCTCCGCATAACCGATGAGTTACAGGCGGAAGTAACACGACACGGATTCGAATGGATCGACTTTACCCATTCGGCAGTGCAACGTTCACCGTGGTTGCGACTATATGTTGATCGACGCGAATCCAGTTTGACGATCGACGACATCACATTTTTAACACGCGTTTTGGTGACTTGGTTACAGGCAAAATTACCGGAGTCGATCAACTTCCGCTTGGATGTATCGTCGCCGGGTCTGGATCGACCGTTCCAAAAACCGTGGCAATTCGCCAAACAGATCGGGCAACATCTTCAATTAACTGTTCATGGTGAACCGGCATTACAAGGTCCATTGGGAAAATTGACCGCCGTTTCGGAATCGGGTATCACCATAACCCTCAACGATGGATCGACCGTAGAATACTCATGGGATCGCATTGTCGATGGTAAAGTGATCTTTCCCGTTCAGGAGAAAAATATGAAGACGAAAGGAACGCGACGATGAATACCGAAATTGTAGAAGCGATCTCGGGAATCCTCCGCGAGAAATCGCTGGAGCGCGACCGCTTGCAGACAATTTTGGAGGACGTCTTTAAAACCGCGTTGAAGAAGATGTACAAATTGGAATCGGGCGATCCGTTCCAAGTGGTCTTCAACTTCGACAAGGGCGACATCGAAATTTATGTCGAGAAGACGATCGTCGAGGATGGCAAGGTGGTAATCCCTGAACTCGAAATCGAAGTGAGTAAGGCACGCAGCGCACAAAAGCTGATTGCCGAACGCGACGGTTTCGATTTTGACGAGAACGATTGGGAAGTCGGTGGCAGTTATGTCGATTTCGTTGACTATCGGAAATTCGGACGACGATTAATTCAGTCGACGCGACAGATGTTGATTCAGAAGATTCGCGGTCAGGAACAGGAAAACCTGTTTGCAACCTATGAAAAGCGAATTGGCGAAATCATCATCGGCGAAGTCCGGCAAGTTCACCCCGACGGCATTCGTATCGCAGTGGAAAAGGCTGAGTTGTTCTTTCCCCGATCCGAACAGGTTCGCACCGAAAAATATCGTCGCGGCGATTCGGTAAAAGCGGTGATCCTGGAAGTACGACGCACCAACAAAGACCCGGAAATTATTGTCAGTCGCAAAGACAAATTGTTGGTTCGCAGGCTGTTTGAACTGGAAGTACCGGAAATTCAGGATAACATCATAGAGATTCATGCCGTCAGTCGCGATGCCGGCGAGCGTACGAAGATCGCCGTCGAGTCGAACGACAAACGGATCGATCCAGTCGGCGCTTGTGTCGGTATGAAAGGCGTTCGCATCCAAGCAATTCAACGCGAATTGAATGGCGAAAAGATCGATGTGATCGCTTGGACGAACGACCGCGAATTACTAATTCGACGTGCGATGAATCCGGTCACTCCGGTAGAAATTTTATTCGATCCGAATGGCACCGGCGCGGTCGCAGTAATACCCGACGATCAAATTGCATTGGCAATTGGACGTCGTCATCAGAATATTTTATTGGCTTCGCAGATCGTCGGTCCGAATTTTATGATTCGACCGATCAAACAATCGGCATACTATGCCGAGGAATTGCCGCTCAGTGAGGTCTTTGGACTCTCCGAAGGGATCGTTGCAAGATTGCAGGAAAATAATATTGCAACTGCTGAAGCGGTGTTGGGTCTATTCGATTCAAACCCGGAACAATTGCAAGATATGTTGAAGTTGGATGAAGAAGCACTGAAGTCGTTGATCAGAGATTTGGTCGTATATTTCGACCAACCGTCACGCGAAGGGTGAGGTAGGTTTGGACGCAGAGAAATCGTACAAGTTGAGTGATGTTTCGGCTGAACTCCATCGTACGCACAAGGACATTCTAGAGTTCTTGCAGAAAGCGAATTTTAACGTTCCGAAGAAACCACCGCAGGCAATGCTAACGTGGAAAATGCCGGAAGAGTTTTATTTAGCCTGTCTACAGGAATTCGATCGTTCGCGCTGGCTTCGAATGCAGGAAGAAATCCATCGGATGGAAGAAAACCGCAAGCATCTCGAAGTCGAGCAAAAACGTCGCGAGGAAATGGAACTTCGGGAGAAGACGTTAAAGCAGTCAATCCATGAAGATCTCTCTCCACTTGAATCGATCGAATCGCAATTGGAACCCGACACTTCAGTTCAGTCAACGATTCCAGTGGTGGAATCTCCGGTACTGGAACCGGTCGAAGTTCCCGAAGAAATGACCCCTCCCAAATCCGAACTACCAATTTCCGACGTAGCACCGGTTGAGGTGACACCGGTACCGCAAGTATCGATTGAAGAACACCCGGCTGAAGCAGTAGTATCAGTTGAGACGGTAAAACCGGTTGAATCAGAGATTTCTCCGGTTCAAGTTTCGGTTGATACTGAAATACCTGCTGAAGTAATACCTGTCAAGGTTCGCGTTGAAACGCCCGTAGCGGAAGCACCTAAAGCAGCAGCTCCTGCTGCGCAGAAGGAGCGTCCACGTGGTGATCGTCCGCGTGATGATCGTCCTCGCGATGATCGACCCCGAGAAGGTGGTAGACCCAGAGATAATGCACGACCTACCGAACAACGTGAACCGGTAAAAGCGGTTGAACCCGAACAGAATCGGGAACCGCGCGAGAAAGTAAAAGAGCATATTCCTTTACCGGAATATAAAGGCTTGAAGATTGTTTCGTTCGGCGAGAAAAAAAGGCAACGTAAACCGGAAGCGCCACCGACTAGTCTGGTCAAAGGCAAAGTCAATAAAGAGAAAGAGCGCGAACGGGAACGGGAACGCGATAAAGACAAACCAAAGCAGACCCCGTCGGCAATTCCAGCTAATCACAAAGGTCCTAAGATCGCTGAACCGGCTGCGAACAAAGAAACAACTACTACAGCCGATAAAGAGAAGAAGACCGATGAAGGCGAGAAGAAGTGGAAACGCCTTAGCAAGTTGACCAAAGCCGAAGCCGATGAAATTGTCCGGGTAAAATCGAAGGCGTTGAAGGAACGAGTGGTTCCGGCAGCGTTACCGGAAATGGCGAAAGGTCGTCGTCCGAAGCCGAAGCGCGTCGACGTACAAGCAGTTGAATCGCAATTACGCCAGACTCTTGCAGCGATTTCTGAAGGGCGTCGTGTCAAGAAACGACGCAAACGAATCGTCCGCGACGACGGTGTCGAAATTGAAACGAACGTTCTCCGCATCACCGAATTTGTGACTACCGCCGAATTGGCGAATTTACTTGAAATCGAACCATCGGAATTGATCAAAAAGTGTATCGGCATGGGCATGCTGGTTACTTTGAATCAACGTCTCGACAAAGACACGCTGGTGTTGTTAGCTGCCGAGTATGGCACCGAAGTTGAATTTGTTTCCGATGACGACGATGAAGAGGAAGAGGTCGAAGATGTAGAAGGCGAACTTCTTCCACGTCAACCAGTCGTTACGGTGATGGGTCACGTCGATCACGGTAAAACGACGTTGCTCGATTATCTGCGCAAAACCAATGTCGCCGGTGGCGAACATGGCGGTATTACGCAGCATATCGGCGCCTACGAAGTCAATATTCGCGATCAACGAATTACTTTTCTCGATACCCCCGGTCACGAAGCGTTTACCGCAATGCGTGCCCGCGGTGCGCAGATTACCGACATCGTGGTGTTGGTGGTTGCTGCCGACGATCAGGTAATGCCTCAGACGTTGGAAGCAATCGACCACGCACGCGCAGCGAACGTTCCGATCGTCATCGCGATCAACAAGATTGACAAACCGAATGCGGCACCGGAAACGATTAAGCGACAATTAGCCGATCGCGGGATCTTGATTGAAGAGTGGGGCGGAAAACACCAAAGTGCAGAAATTTCCGCGAAAAAGGGATTATTCATTGAGAAGTTACTCGATGAAATTCTGATTGCCGCCGAAATCGCCGAAATCAAAGCCGTGTTTGAAGGACCAGCACGTGGTGTCGTTTTGGAATCGCGACTCGATAAGGGGCGTGGTACGATGGCGACGGTGTTGATCCAACGCGGTACACTAAGAGTTGGCGACGCATTTGTTGCCGGTCAGCATTTCGGAAAAATCCGGATGTTGTTGAATGAAGTTGGCGATCGACGTGACGAGTGTTTCCCCGGTCAACCGGTTCAAGTCGTCGGTTTCACAGGTATTCCGCAGGCAGGCGATCGCTTCCTGGTATACGGTACCGAACGGGAAGCCAAAGAAGTTGCCAATCGTCGAACGCAACAACAGCGTGAACAGCAGTATAAACAAGTTCGCTTGATGACACTGGAACAATTCAGTAAGCAGCAGGCGGCTGGCAGTGGTTTCAAAGAATTGAATATCGTGATCAAGGGCGATGCCGACGGATCGGTGGAAGTGTTAGCCGATTCCTTGATGAAGCTCTCCGGAACCGAATTGAAAGTGAATGTGATTCACAAGTCGGTCGGTGCAATTACCGAATCGGATGTCTTGCTGGCAGCCGCATCGCGCGCAATCGTGATTGGTTTCCACGTTCACCCGAATCCGAATGCCCGGGAACTCGCAGCACGCGAGAAAATCGATATTCGACTGTACAAAGTGATTTACAATGTCGTCGACGATGTGCGAGCGGCACTCGAAGGAATGTTGCGACCGGATTACAAGGAAGTTGTCCGAGCCACAGTACTGGTTCGCGAGACTTTCAAGATTTCGCGCGTGGGCACGATTGCCGGTTGCTTCGTTCAGAACGGAACAATTACCCGGTCTTCGAAAGTTCGCTTGCTTCGCGACGGTGTGGAAGTGTGGGCTGGTTCGCTGAATAGTCTCCAACGCTTCAAGGATTCCGTCCGCGAAGTGAAGGAAGGATTTGAGTGCGGTATCGTACTCGATGGCTTCCACGATATTAAAGTCGGCGATCTGATCGAAGCATTCGATACCGTTGCCGAGGCGAGAAAGCTGTCCGAACAATTAGTCATGTAACCAATTGAGGCGGATCGATCCGTACAAAATGAGTTCAGAAGGTTATCTCGGTTGGGCAAAGTTCGATTTGCATTTGCCGTCTTCGCGATCATTGAAAGACAAACGTTCGGCGATCAATTCGATCAAAGAACGGATCAGAGTATCGACCGGTGCATCCGTAGCGGAAACCGGCGGTATCGATACCTGGCAAACGGCAACGATTGTTGCTGTTTTGGTTGCGAACGAAGCGGGATATATCGAGAACGCTTGGAACGAAATGTTGAGAATTATTAACAATCGCGACGACGTGGTTGTTGTTTCGGCTGAAAAGCAGTGGCGGTAAGGAATAAATGCCGTTAAAAGAAGGATCGGTCAGACAGGCACGAATCGCGGGTGAAATATCGCGAATCGTAGCGGAAACACTGGAACGCGATCATCGATCGAAGTTGCATGGGATGGTTTCCATCTCATCCGTCAGTGTAACCCGCGACCTGAAAACCGCTAAAGTATATTACAGTGTGTTTGGTACTCCGGGCGATGTCCTGTTTAACAAACAATATTTAGTACGCCATACCGGTTTTTTCCGGCATGCGGTGGCAAAGGGTCTGACGATTCGATCGGTACCCGAATTGATCTTTGAATACGATCCGAGCGGCGAGCGAGCAGCCCGAATTGAAGAGTTAATCGATAAAATCAATGCCGAGCGCGACAATATCGATCGTGGATAATTTATTATTAGCGATCGATAAACCGGAAGATTGGACGAGCTTCGATGTGGTTGCTTATTTACGCAAAGCACTCGGGGTAAAAAAAATCGGTCATGCCGGTACGCTCGATCCGTTCGCAACGGGATTGCTGATTGTGGCTGTGGGACGATCGGCGACGAAGACGATCGACGAATGGAGCGGTTGCGATAAGACTTATCACGCCGTGATTCGATTTGGATTAGCTACCGATACGTACGATCGCACTGGCACGACGATCGGCGAGGGTCCCATACCGGAACAAACGATCGTTGAAACGGCAGTTCGAAGCTTTATCGGCGAACAGATGCAAGTACCACCGCAGTTTTCGGCACTGAAAGTTGGTGGTCGAAAAGCTTGCGATGTTGCGCGAAAAGGTCAGACGATCGAATTGGCAGCTCGAGCGGTTACGTTCCATGAGTTGTCCATTTTATCGTGGTCGGAACCCGATTTGACGTTGCGAGTTCGTTGTTCGAAGGGCACTTATATTCGGTCGCTGGCGTACGATCTCGGTAAAGCGGTAGGATCGGCAGCTTGTCTGTGGCAACTTCGACGGGAAAGTATCGGCGAGGTCAGTGTCAATCAGGCAATCGCGCCTCAGGAAATTCGCAATCGATTAGCATCCGAAGCGGAACAAAATTTTGTAATACGACGATGGTCCGATCAATCGAGTCTGAGTGAATGAGAGTTTTGGCATTTCCCGGTAGTTCCAATGAAACTCTGGGTAATTCGATAGCAACGATTGGCGTGTTTGACGGTGTCCATATCGGACATCGCTCTTTGCTTCTTTCGTTGGTCGAACGCGCAAAGAAATTCAACAAGCAGTCGATCGTCATTACCTTCGATCCACATCCGCAGACGGTTTTAGGGCAATTTGCCAATCCTGTAAAATTGTTGACCGGACTTCCCGATCGATTGGGTTTGATCGGCGATCTGCAGATTGATGTGACCATTGTGTGTCGGTTCACGCGGGAATTGTCCCTCCTAACCGGCGAACAGTTCTTGCGGGCGTTGACCGATCAATTCGGCATCAAAGATTATCTGTTGGGACCGAATCATGCATTCGGTTATAAACGATCCGGTAATCGGGATACATTACCGGAAATTGCTCGCAATTTGGACATTGCAATGGATTGGGTGGAACCAACATTGTTCGAAGGGAAGATCGCTTCGTCGACTTGGATTCGATCCTTGTTAACCGAAGGCGATTTTGCGAAAGCGAATTCGTTGTTAGGTCGACCGTATCACTTGAGTGGTTTGGTTGTTGCTGGGGATCAGCGCGGTCGGACTTTAGGCGTTCCGACAGCCAATGTTCTGGTGGAACCACCGGACAAGTTGATTCCGAACGACGGTGTATATTTTGCATCAACTACTACCGAAGGCGTGACGGGTCAGCCGACAGTGTTGTCGATCGGAACCAGACCGACATTCGGCAATTTATCGCGCGCGGTGGAAGCGCACATTTTGGATTTTTCCGGCGATTTGTACGGTAGACGAATTCAACTCGATCTACATCAGTACTTGCGTCCCCAACTAACTTTCGGCTCTGTCGATGAATTGATCGCTCGCATGCATAGCGATATCGACAAGACGAGACAATTTTTTAGTAATCAATCAGTATAGCAGCAACGAGAGGATAGAAATGGTATCGAAGGAAGATCGCACAAAGATCGTCGAAACCTTTGGCAAGAAAGCCGGTGACACCGGTTCTCCTGAAGTTCAGGTCGCATTGTTAACGCAACGCATTAATGCGTTAACCGACCATTTTAAATTGCATGTAAAAGATCATCACGGTCGACGCGGTCTGTTGTTGATGGTTGGAAAACGCCGTCGGTTACTCGATTATATCAAGTCGAAGAATGTCGAAGGCTATCGCGAGTTAATCGCGAAATTGAATATTCGTCGTTAAACAACGACGATCGATCGTTATGCAGTTGTGGCAACATAATTGCAGAAACGCGAATAGTGCCCATCCGGAGCGAAAAAATGAATTGGATCGGGCGTCCATTTCCGAGTCAATCGGAAAGAGAGGGAGATACGAATGGTTAGAAAGTCCATCCAGTTGGGTGGTCGGACATTGACGCTGGAAACAGGTCGCATCGCAAAACAAGCCGATGGATCAGCGTTAGTGCAGTATGGCGATACGGTAGTTTTGGTCGCGGTAGTCAGTAATCGCAGCCGCAACGAGAACTCCGATTTTTTCCCGCTTAGTGTTGAGTATAAGGAAAAATCGTATGCCGCGGGAAAGGTACCGGGAGGCTTCTTCAAGCGTGAAGCGCGCCCATCGGAAAAGGAAGTGCTGTCGGCACGATTGATCGATCGACCAATCCGCCCGATGTTTCCGAAAGGGTATTGGTACGAAACACAAGTTCATGCACTGGTGCTCTCGCACGATGGCGAGAATGACGCCGATACGTTAGGTACGATCGGCGCTAGTTTGGCATTGAATATCAGCGATATTCCGTTTGCCGGTCCTGTCGCGAGTGTCAAGGTTGGTCGTGTCGAAGGACAGTATGTGTTGAATCCGACTTATCAGCAGCTTGAGCTTTCGGATATCGAACTGGTGGTTGCCGGTACGAAAGATTCGATTGCGATGGTTGAAGGCGAATCGAAAGAAATCGACGAAGAAACACTGTTGGGCGCGATTACTTTCGGTCACGATGCGATCAAAGAAGTTTGTACGCTGCAAGAAGAATTCATCGCCGAATTGCGTAAGCCGACGCGTGAATTTGTATTGAATTTCAGCGATGCCGAATTGGAAGCGAAGATTGTCGAACTCGCCGGCGAAGATATGCTGGCAGCGGCACATATCGCCGACAAGCAGGAACGCAACAATATCCGCAAAACTGCGATTGCGAAAGCGGTAGCGGGTCTCGGCGAAGAACATGCCGATAAAGAAAAATATGTTGCCGAAGTACTGGAAAAGAAACTGAAAGTGGAAATGCGCCGGATGGTTCTTGAGACGAACACACGTCTCGACGGTCGCAACACCACCACGATTCGCCCCATTTCGATTGAAACCCGGGTGTTGCCGCGTCCGCACGGTTCGGCGTTGTTTACCCGCGGTCAGACGCAGGCGCTGGGTGTTTGTACGCTCGGTTCGAAATACGACGAACAGAAGATCGATGCATTGGAAGGGAATTTCACCAAGGAATTCATGCTCCATTACAACTTCCCACCGTTTTCGACTGGTGAAACGAAACGCGTGATGTCGACTTCGCGCCGCGAAATCGGTCACGGCAATTTGGCGGAACGATCGATCAAACCGGTATTGCCGTCTTGGGAAACATTCCCGTATACCATTCGCGTCGTTAGTGAAGTGATGGAATCGAATGGCTCGTCGTCGATGGCGACCGTTTGTGCTGCATCGCTTTCGTTGATGGATGCCGGTGTACCGCTACAGCGACCCGTTGCCGGTATTGCGATGGGATTGGTGAAGGAAGGCGAACAAGCCGCGATTTTGTCCGATATTCTGGGTGACGAAGACGCGTTGGGCGATATGGACTTCAAAGTTGCCGGTACCCGTGACGGAATCACTGCATTCCAGATGGATATCAAAATTCAGGGTATCTCGATCGATCTGATGCGAAAAGCCTTGCATCAAGCCCGTGACGGCAGAGCGCATATTCTCGGATTGATGGAAACGGCATTGCCGAAGCCATCCGAGAAATTGTCCGACTTTGCACCGAAGATCGTTCATGTGAAGATCGAACAAGAAAAGATCGGCATGTTGATTGGTCCCGGCGGCAAGAATATCCGCGATCTGCAACGCCGTACGAACTGCACGGTGGATATCGACGATGACGGTACCGTTGTAATCAGCGGTCTTGAAATCGAAGGTGTACGCGATGCATACGAATTCGTCGTCGGTTTGATGATGGAACCGGAAGTCGGTAAAGTCTATCGCGGCAAGATCACGCGCATCGTCGATTTCGGTGCATTTGTCGAAATTCTTCCCGGACGCGAAGGATTGATGCACATCAGCAATATCGCACACGAACGCGTGAATAAAGTCGACGATCTGTTTAAAGTCGGCGAAATTCTTGAAGTGAAACTGTTGGCAGTCGATTCGATGGGCAAGATGGATCTGTCGCGTAAAGCGTTGTTACCGGATTCGAACGGCGTCATCGGCGGCACGAAACCGCAGATGGGCAAGACTCGCAGTTCGGGACCGCATAGTGGCGGACGCAGTGGTGGCGGCGGTCATCGCGATCGTCGATAACCGAAATAGGGAGGTCGAGTGGCGGTAAATCATACCGACCATTTCCATCGTACCGTGTTAAAGAATGGGCTTCGGGTTATCTCGGAAGAGATGCCGGAAGCCCGTTCCGTTTCTGTCGGTATTTTTGTCGAAGTTGGTTCGCGCGATGAACCGGAGGAACTAGCCGGGATTGCGCATTTCATCGAACACATGGCATTCAAAGGGACAACCCGTCGGAATCCGCTTCAGATCAGTAAAGAGATCGAAGCATCCGGTGGGAATCTCAACGCCTTTACCGGTAGAGAACTGACGGGATTCCATGCCACGGTGCTGGCAAGCGAATTGGAAACGGCAGTCGATGTTTTAAGCGATATCATCGTGAATTCCACTTTTCCGGAAAAGGAATTGGAGAAAGAACGCGATGTGATCGCCGATGAGTTGCGCGGTGTACAGGAAACACCGGACGATTTGATTTTCGAGTTATGGCAGGAGCAGTTGTTTCCAGGTCACTCGCTCGGTCGATCGATTCTCGGCACATTCGATTCGTTGAATCGGATTCATCGCAAAGAATTGGTGAAATTCGTCAAAGCGCATTACCACCCGAAACGGATTGTTGTCGCAGCAGCCGGGGCACTGGACCACAACAACTTCTGCAATTTGATTGAAGCGGGAATGCGATTGTCGAATCCGGCAAAGCCGATTGCACGGAATCCGAAAACCCGCCGATCAGCGACGAATAAACAGCTTAAGAAACCGTATCCGAGCGAAAATGCCCATTTAGTTCTCGGGTGCCGAGCTTATGGCTACAGTGAACCGCAGAAACTGCATTTATTAGTACTGAATACCGTTCTAGGTTCCGGAATGTCATCCCGACTGTTTCAAGAAATCCGGGAACGGCGCGGAATCGCTTATTCGGTCTATTCGTTTTTCGACAGCTACCGCGATACCGGTGCATTCGGAGTATATCTCGGTACTCAACCGAAGAAACTTGATATTGCGCGCGATCTGGTGTTGGCGCAACTCGATAAAGTCGTGCATAAACCGCTCTCCAAAGCCGAGTTAGTTCGTGCCAAGACGCAATTGAAGGGTAACATCATCCTCGCCTTGGAAGCGTCTTCCAGCCGCATGTCGCGGATTGCCCGGATGGAGTTGAATGAAGAGCATTATCTGTCGATCGAAGAAGTTGAGAAGAAGATCGATACGGTGACGACCGACGATGTCATGGCATGTGCCACCGATATCTGGGGCGATATGGTCTTTACCGAAATGCAGCTAATTCCCGAAAATGGAAAAAACAGCAAGTGAGATCACTGTGAGCGATACATTGACAATTCTGGTGACCAGAGTTCGCGCTGGTTTCGATGATTTACCACTACCGCAACCAGCAACAGAATTTTCGGCAGGTTGCGATTTACGCGCTGCAATCGATTCGGAATTGGTATTGCTCCCGATGAAGCGGATGTTGATCCCGACCGGGATTGCGATTGCGATTCCGGAAGGGTTTGAGGGGCAGGTGCGTCCTCGGAGTGGATTGGCGTGGAAACACGGGATCACTGTGACCAATTCTCCGGGTACGATCGATGCTGATTACCGCGGAGAAGTGCAAGTCATTCTGCAGAATTTAGGTGAAGAACCGTTCCACATTCAGCGCGGCGATCGGATTGCGCAGTTGGTGATTGCACCGGTCGTGCATGTACGATTGGAGCAGGTGACGGAGTTACCGTCGAGTGAGCGGGGAGCGGGTGGTTTTGGACATTCGGGGAAAGCGTAGTTGTAACATCCGAAATTGAAATAGTAAATAAAAAGGGCAGAGTTAATCTGCCCTTTTATTGTAATGTATCGGAAATTAATCGAGTGTTATTTTACGCCGCCATCTTTTTGCAATCGCTCAACGAAGCGCATCACTGAGCTTTCCGATGGGGTTTGCGATAGCGATTCGTGCCAGATAATCGTATTGGTTCGCACATCCATCACCGCGATTCGAAAATCCTCGGTGCTCTCATAATTGTGCGAATCGGGTTGTAGTGAATTCGATTGATCATTGAAATTGGTCGTCTGAGTATTGGCAGGATCGACCAACGTATTTTTCTGCGATTTCGAATGAGGTGTCGTATCAGGATCTTCATAGACTACGAGAGTAGCATTGACCGATTTCGCCATAAACGAAGCGATATCCGGCGAAACCCGACCCAGAAGTTTGTAGAGTTTTGCTGTTTCCGACCGGAGTCCGCACTCCTCCTCGGCAATACTGACTACCCGGAATGGTGGATTTTCCAGTCGATCCAGCACACGTCCGATCGCAGTGCCGGCTTTACCCTGTGGTATCAAGACCAGCACGACTTTATGTTCACCGGGGTGGTAGGGGGCGTAGTATACTGCGCCACCACCGCAACCAGAAAGAAATAAGCCGAGGATCACGATCGCGAAAACCGTGATCCTCAGTGTCGATTTGTTGATTTGAGTCATGAATGAATTGCTCATTAGTGCTGATTTTTACACGCAGCGATGAATGCTTTTGCCGTTAATGGCTCACTGGTAGCGAATTCGACCAGTTTGTTCCAATGCCATCGGCTTCCCGGACCGAATACTTTTGCTTTCAAGAATGCACCGACCTTCGGCGAGGAAACGTAAGCTTTCTCGACATCGGTTTCACCGTTCAATACGACGTGCTTGATTGCATATTGCAATTGCGACGCCATCAGATCGCCCAGCAAATAATTCTGGTAATAAACGGGACTGCAACCGAGGTGAATCTTGGCTGCCCAGTCGCTATTCTTGCGGTTTGGCGGTCGCTTGATTTCCTGATATTTCTCGACCAGATCCCACCAATAAGTATCGAGATCGGCATCGGGATTGGCATACATCGCCCGTTCGAAATTAACCATGACCAGACACCAGCGCGCCATAATCAAGTGCTTTGCGACCATATTTTCGGCGAAAATCGCGCCGGCTTTTTCGGCATCGGCTTTCGGTACATCGGCATACATGGTTAACCAAACGGGGTTCTTCACGTTACGTTCCATCATCATCGCAATGGCTTCGGTGGTCAGCGTGTGTGCCGGCGAGCGAAGCATGAACGGGAGCGAATGATCGATTTCGGCATCGTAAACACCGTGTCCGAATTCGTGGAGCATCGTGCTCATCCAGTAATCGGTCGGTTTGACATTGCAAAGAATGCGGATATCTTCGGCGCGATCGACTGACATGCAGTAAGCATGCTGCTGCTTGCCTTCGCGTTCGTAGAGGTCGCTACGTTTGAGGATATTGTCGATTTCGAGACCGATGGCGTCGTAAAACGATTTGGTCATTGCTTCGAGATTCTTGCCTTCGAAGAATTTCTCGATCGAATACTCTAGTACCGGTGCTTCCTGGAAGAAGAGATCTTCATAGTGCCAGGGATAAAGTTCATCGGTCGAAATGCCATACTTCTTGGAAAGCTTTGCCTCAAGACCGCGTTTGAATTTCGCCCACGGTTCTTTCGTGCCTTCGAAAACCTGTTCGAGAATCGAAGTCAGTTGTTCGGGATCGAGTTCTTGCAATTTGATGCGCATCGTCCAAGCATCGGTGTATCCGAGACGACGTGCGATGGCATTGCGGGCTTTCACCAGTTCTCGGACTTTGGGTCCGACCAGTGTACCGATCTGCTTCGCGCCTTCCCATACTTCCTTGCGGAATGCTGCGTCGGATGAAGTTTTCAGTTGTTCGCGCAACCAGTTTTCGGTACGTTTTTCGCCACCGACCAGCGCCCGAAAAGTGGTGAAATCGTTTTCGATCTCTTTTTCGCGCTTCACTGAATCTTCGATTTCTTCCGGGGTCAATGCACCGCCGGTAAAGTCGTTGAGCAGTTGTTCGGCAATGCGACTGCGAATGGGATCGGATTTGTCATCGGCAGCGGAGACTTGTTTGAATTCGGTGAATCGAGCCGGGTCTGCCCACAATGCCAACATTTTTTTATCGGCGTTCGCGCTGCGTTCCATCGCTTCCGGTTTTCCGGTCGTGGTGAATTCCCAATAACCTTCGCACGCTTCTTTGTAAAGTGGAACGAGTTCTCCGGTCAGGGTATCGATAAAGGTTTGCAAACTCACGGTAGCTCCTTTTCCTAGTGTAAGTACGTTAAATTCAGAACATTTTTCGAAAACAGAACTCAAAAAGTTATTGCAAGAATCATACGGAAACAACATCCATTATCGGTTTCAACCGGATCTGAAACCCCAAATGATACTCGCTGAAACGATTACAGACCAATTCGATCTCTTCGCGCGAGCGCTCGGATACGGAAATGCGGTGGAGACCGCGTTCCGGCATGGTCTCCAGTTTTTTCAGGATTGCAAAAGTTTCACCGCCGATGAGCAATAGATTTGGAATTTGTGTGGTAGATTGTTGTTTGAGACAGCGATTGCAGATTCCGGAACCTTGCTCGACGAGATATCCAATCTGGTTTCCTCGAACGGAGTGTCCACAAACGTTACATTGCGCCAAATCCCACGGGAAACCCATTTCAGCAAACCAGCGAATAGTAAATTGCCAGTAAATCAGTGCTGGATCAGTCAGTGGGTCGGAGAGCGCATGCAGCGATCGGAGCAATTGATGGAACCCAGCGAGATGCGGCGATTCCGGCATCGTTGTTTTCCGTACCAATTTCAGCAATCGCATCCCGGAATTAAACCGCGCAATATCGGTAAATGGTTGCAATCGTTCAACGGGATCGATACTGACTAAGGAAAAAAGGTCGCGCTGCGGTTGATGGATCCAGATCAATTCAACGTGAGCGCCCGGAATATGGTATGGTGCGACATTGGATTTCGGACGTCTGACCCCTTTCGAAACGACAGACACTTTGCCATAGTCAGCCGTGATACAGGTGAGGATGAGTGACGATTCACTCCATCGTCGCCCGTGTAAAACAATTGCTTGACTTTTTCGAAAGTTCATCGGTGAAATTTTTCAGCTTTGATCGATCGGATCAGATGACTTGTGATGTTTTCGAGAAATTCCCAATCGCTCAGTCCAGTATCCAATCAATAAACCAGATATGGCAGCGAGAATGATCGATCGGGCAATATCGGCATTTCCATAAGTAAAAAACAGCGGAACTCCCAACACTAAGCTGAATACAACACCTCGCAAAACTGAGTGAACCCGCCACGGTACCCAAGCACAAGCAAGACCAGTTACGATCCGCAATCCAACATAGATAAAGGATCGCGGGAACCATTCGTCACCTGACCGGGGTAAACCCGCTTCGACAAAACCGACTATCGCTCCGATGATGATCCCGGCAATAACACGATGATTGTTGGCAGGTGGAGCGATTTCGCCCGATATCATTTTCGCCAGCGTTTGTTTATCGATCTTATTATCGTCAGCATCCTGTTCCGGATTCTGATCCGTTTGTTGTTCGGGTTGGGTCATCGCGTTAGCATCCTAAAGATTTCAGCCCACTCTTGCCACAAAGCCAGTGGGTGGTTTTCGAGATACCAAGCTTGGATTTTCGGCCAATATTCTTTAACAGTTGCTCCTGTTGATTTCTCGTGCTGAAGTACTGCTTGCGCGCCTGCTGGACGGGGTCCCCATTGTGCCAACTCGTCGAATTGATCGGAGAAGATGACAAATTTGGGAATAGCCTTTCCACCGTTGGTCAGGTATTGATCCATCAGGTCAGGATGATCGTCCCGAATAAAAATCCGGACTTCGATTTGCGGATTGAGCTGGAGCAGATTGATGATCGCAGGTACTTCCTGAACGGCGTCACCGCACCAATCGGCAAAAATCCCGACAACTTTCAAGTGATGGGGGTAGTGCTGAATGATTTGTGCTAGACCATCTGGAATATTGATATCTTTCGTCAAATTTTCACGCCACTGATTTCGATGCATTTGAATTCGCGAGAAGAAAGATTCCCAAGACAATCCCTGTTCAAAATTTTCTAGATTCACTTATTACCTACCATTTCTAGCAAAGATGTAAAATTCGGATGATGTCAACATATCGCTCACTTGCGTGATTTGTTTGGGGAAGTACTGCAAGAGTAAGTCCGATCCAAACAGGGTGCGAGATCAGAGTCACCCAAATCGTTTTCGTATGGGCATAGATCCAACCCCAGTAGAGACTGCTTACTGTCGCCATTGCAAACAACAGCGGTTCGTTGGTGGGGATAAACATCAATCCATATAATAGCGAAGTCGCAAGCAATCCCCGTCGATCGCCAATCGAATTACTGATCTTGGTTTGCACATAACCGCGCCAGAAGAGTTCTTCTCCGATAGCGATAACAATTAATAAAACAAATTGTATTGATGAAAAATGTAAATAGTCAAGCAACCCGACGACAAGATCTAGCTTTAATGAGGATTGCGAAAAATGATTTCGAAAATAAGTGAATGCGACGATCGAAAACAAAAAAAACAGAGAGATTGTCACAGAGATAACTGAGATCAGTCGATTCATTTTCCACTGGTGTTTAAACGTCAAATGGTGTGAAAAAACGGGGATGATAATCAGAATTAATGCGATTGATAAAAATGCGAATAACTGCGGAATCCATGCACTTAGGATTGCTGTCCAGAAGAATGTCATGAACACTATCAATAAGAACATCGTATCCCAACGATCAACGCGGGAACTAATTGAATTGTAAAGTGTTGTATGTTTATTCATAACAATATTTACCGATTGACTGGTGCTCGTGATTTAATTGATACGGAGAAATGAATCGAAAAAAAAAGGGCGCAACTTGCGCCCTGTAAGATCGAAATTTCAAGTTATTCCTGCTCGGCGAGGGCAAAGAGCTGTTCGAATTTCTCACCGTGATTGGGGAATATCGCCACACCTAGATGCTTGATCCCTTTAAGTCCAGCTAATCTTGATCTGACACGATCTCTGATCACATTCGGTTCAATTTCGGGGGCATTATCAGGCCATAACAAGACATATTTATTGGGAGATACTAGCATTAGATGGTCGTAATCGCGGATCAACGCACGATCAACTGTCAACTGACTTACTAAATCAGTATTGCCAGCATTTTCCAATTCAATCTCGATTATTGCAACGATTTTCCCGAGACGTTTCGCTCGGGAAAATTCTGTCTGAATCAGAGCACGAAATTCTTCATTCTTGACGGATGGATTGTGACGTAATATCCGTGAAACAGCGAACAGTAGTACTGCCATCGCCAGTAAAGCGGAAACCACAATCGAAAACGCATCGGGCATGTTTTTCTCTTTCTGTTCGACTAATCATACAATGAGATCGCAGAAAAAGCAAGTAATAATTGAAAAAAAATAAAATTCCAAATGCGTAATTCTAGTTGCTATTCAGCCAACAGGCACATAACGCCTTTTTGCGCATGAAGTCGATTTTCGGCTTCATCGAAAACAACCGAATGCTTGCTTTCCAACACTTCATCAGTGATTTCACGACCGCGCTCAGCCGGCAAACAATGCATTACAATTGCATCTGGATGTGCGTTTCGAAGCAGTGTCATATTCACTTGGAACTGCTTGAGTCGTTCGGCATTGATGTCGGACTTATCTTTAGCACCCATCGACGCCCACACGTCAGTGTAGATCACATCAACACCGGTAACAGCTTCGATTGCATCGTGACAGATCGATACTTTACCGGGACCTTCAGCGTTGGCTTTTGCCAAAATGGTCGCATCAGGCATCGTATCGGGGGAAGTGCCGATACGTAAATCGATTTCCCAGCGATTCGCAGTTTCGATCCATGAATTTGCCATATTATTGCCATCGCCAAGATAAGCGATCTTTAATCCATCGATTCGCCCTTTTTTCTCGATAATTGTCTGGATATCAGCCATTAATTGGCAAGGGTGCAGCAAATCCGTTAAAGCATTGATCACCGGAATATTTGCCCATTCCGCTAATTTTACAATATCGTTTTGGTGATATGTTCGAATAACGATACCACCGAGGTAACGTGAAAGGACGCGGGCGGCATCTTCAATTGTTTCACGCTTCCCAAGTTCAATTTCTTTGTCGGTGATGTACATGGCATTACCACCAAGCTGGTAGATGCCGGTCTCAAATGAAATCCGAGTTCTCAGCGATGCTTTATGGAAAATGCAACCATAGGTTTTACCCGAAAGCGGCTTGGTTTGGTGTGTTCCTGTGGCTTTCAGTTCTTTTTTAAGCTTATGGGCGAGTTGAAGGGCATGATCCAATTCATCGCGTGTCCAGTCGGTCATCGACAAAAAGTCTTTCGATTTCATGATTTCCTTTCTACGATACACTTCCAATGCGGTTGATCGAATATCTAGTATTGGAGTAAAGATAGTGCGTTGACTATCCTCAACTCAAATTATCCGATTCAGCGAGCCGTAATCGACTAAAATTAGAAAAGGTCGCTGTTTCCAGCGACCTTAGCGGGGTCGACGAGGCTCGAACTCGCAACCTCCGGCGTGACAGGCCGGCGCTCTAACCAATTGAACTACGACCCCTAGGTTGTGCATTTGTAAAGCACAGCTATTATACAAAAAAAAACTGGATAATTCAACTACTGGTTTTTGAGAGGTTGCGCGCTGAAAATGGAATTGCGCTGATTTGTTGTCTAATACAACCCAAGTGCAGGTTAATGATTGTCTATCAAATCGATTTCCGGATGTAATCAGTATATGAAATATCCCGAAAAAGAGGTTGCAGGACCGAAGTACACAAAATAATTAACCGAATGTACAGATGAATCTGTGATTGTGATTGGATTTTCCTATGTATATTGCTAGATTGATTGTTAGTAAATATAGCCAAGTCGTACCTATTTCTAGTGAAGATAACGTGCAAGTAAGGAACGATCTATTCGACCATCCGTTATAGAATTATGCCGAATTCTATAACGTGATCGAAAAAGATTTAACCGACAACCGACCTTATTTTATCTGACCAAAGGGATAAGATGAATTTCATCCGACTTCTTAGAATAAAACAATGGACAAAAAATCTGTTGATATTTACGGCTTTTATATTTGCTGGACAGTGGAGTGACAAGCAAAAAATATTGGAACTGATCATTGCCTTTATCTCTTTTTCGCTGACTGCCAGCAGTGTGTATATCTTCAACGACCTTTTCGATGTCAAGCAAGATCGCAATCATCCAATCAAACGTCACCGACCGATCGCTTCGGGAGCAGTATCTCCTACTCAAGCGATAATTTTGGGCATCATAATTCTACTATTAGCGATTTCTCTCGGTGGATTGTTTCTACCACCGATCGCTACATGGATTCTCGTCGGTTACTTTTTGGCAATGTTGTTATATTCTATTCGTCTCAAACATATTCTAATGTTGGATGTCTTTATTGTTGCGGGTGGACTGACTACGCGAGCGGTTTTCGGTGCGGCAGCCATCGAAGTTACGGTGTCGGACTGGTTGTTGATTTGCGCTTTTTTAATTTCCCTGATGCTGGCATTGATAAAACGACGTCAAGAAATCGTTCGAGTGGGAATCGACGCAAATTCAAGCCGGATCAGTTTACAGAATGCGCCACCAGTAGCCGTTTGGGATCAATGGATCACGGTTGTTTCCGGGATGACGATGTTGGCATATATGCTTTATACCATCGATCCTGAGACAGTGCAACGGGTGGGTTCTAAGAATTTAATTTACTCGACACCACTTGTGATCTATGGACTGTTCCGATATACCGCTAGAGTTTACACGAACGAAGTATGCGAAGATCCGACCGAGGCGATTCTCCAAGATAAAGTGATATGGGTAGTTGTATTAATTTGGTTGGCAATTATTGTTACCGTGAGCCTATTGCATTGAGATTGCATTCCGACATGAATAGAATCCGCTGGTCACAGAAACTACTAAGCAATTGGGGACGAACGAAAATAGTCCGATCCACTATCGTTGAACCCGATCATCTAGAAAATTCACAATCTCTTCTTGCCGATTCCACTGACCGCTTGATCGTATTCGGAATGGGTCGAAGTTACGGCGACGCATCGTTGAATTCACTTGGACGAACGATTTCGTTTGAAGCGTTCAATCGAATTTTATCATTCGACACAATTACCGGTGTGGTTGTATGTGAACCGGGTGTAACGCTTCACGATCTATTGACGAAAATTGTCCCTCACGGTTGGTTTCTCCCGGTAACTCCCGGAACCCGATATCCTACTTTATCAGGTTGTGTCGCAGCCAACGTCCACGGAAAAAATCATCACAGCGACGGTTCAATCGATCGTCATATCAATTGGATTGAGTTAATGCTTGCCGATGGTTCTTTCGTGAAATGCAGCGCTACCGAAAACAGTGAATTGTTCGATGCTACACTCGGCGGAATGGGTTTAACCGGATTAATCTGTAAAGTTTCGATGCAGCTATTGCGCGTCGAATCGACTTGGATCCATACTGAAACGATTCGCACCGATTCGCTTCGACAGACCATGGATGAATTGTCGGCGAACGATTCCAATTGGCGCTATACCGTAGCATGGATCGACAGTACCGCATCGGGAAATAAACTGGGTCGTGGTGAAGTGATTCTGGGCAGGCATACGACGCAGTCAGAGTTACCCGAACGGTTGCGAAATCAGCCGTTTGAACTACCCCCGACGAAGCAAATCAAAATGCCGTTCGTGTTACCGATCAGCGCAGTCAATCCATTAACAACGCGATTTTTCAATTTCGTTTACTACTGGAAACAACTGGGTGCTATTCGAAACCAGCAGGTGTTATCCGCCTACAAATATTTTTACCCACTTGACGTAGTGGATCAGTGGAATAAACTATACAGTAAACCCGGTTTCATTCAATATCAATTTGTCGTACCGATGGATGGTGGTTACGATGTGATTCACCACGTGCTCAAGCGTTGTCTGGAAGCGGGACACCCATCGTCGTTAACAGTTCTGAAGCGATTTGGAGCGCAAGAAGGACCTTTGTCATTTCCACGTCCGGGTTGGACGATGGCACTTGATATCGCAGTTCGACCGGGTTTGTTCGAACTGCTGGACGAGTTGGATGAACTGATTATCGCGAAAAAAGGGCGCATTTATCTCGCGAAAGATTATCGGATGAAACCGGAAACTTTCCGATCGCTTTATCCCGACTATCCGAAATGGCTCGAGATTAAACGGAAGGTCGATCCCGATTGCCGGTTTTCTTCCGACTTATCGCGAAGATTAAAAATCGACGACGATGTAAAACCGGATGTCAAAACGATGAACTCACTTTCGGAATCGAAACGAGAATACTGGTTATTGGTTGGTGCTACCGGTGGTATTGGATCGGAACTCGCTATCGAATTAGCGAAGCAAAATAAGAATCTGATATTAATCGATATCCCAAGCCGATCTACCGAATTGAAACAGCTCGCTGAATCAGTCTCGAAATCATCCGGTGTTCACATCGAAACTGGTTTCTTGCCGGAGAGTCAAACTGCCGCAATCGACGCATTTCTAACTGAGATTCAAGCTTCCTATGGACCGATTGCCGGTGTAATCTGGGCTGCTGGAGTGATGTGGTCACAATCCCAATTGCAATATCAGACCGATATCGCGATCGAGCACCACAACATCAATTATACTCAACCGATGCTCTTTTTAGAACGGATTGCCAATCTGTTTGAAATACGCGGTACGGGTCACATTGCCGCAATCGGAAGCCCAGCCGGCGATCGCGGACGACGATCGAATTATTTCTATGGTGCCGACAAAGCGGCTCTCCATCTATATCTACAAGGATTGCAACACCGTTTTGCCGGATCGAAGATTTTTGTCACAACGATTAAACCAGGACCAACGCGAACACCAATGGTAGCGGGTATCGACAAATTGCCACTATTGGCTGAACCAAAAGATCAGGCTGTTAGGATCGTCAAGTACGTTCTGAACGGGAAATCTGTCGTTTATACTCCGGGGATCTGGCGCTACATTATGTTGATCATCCGGTTACTTCCAAAAATAATCTTCGATAAATTAAATCTGTAATTTTTTTAGCGAGAAACTAAAATGAGCGAACACAAGCAACAATTGTCTGATTTCTCTTATCGCGGTGCGCGAGCTATGATCATCTTACACGACCGTCAACTCCGGGTATTTTACCGCACATGGTTACAGGGAGTTTCCTTAGGTCGCTCGTTACCTTCTCCCGGTATGGATTACGAGAGCTGGGAGGAGTTACTTCAACATTTACTTAGTTCTTCGCGAATGTACTTGTTTTGGTTGTGCGACAAATTGGTAATTATTCCGCCAGCACTCGCAAAACCCCCGGAACTGCCGAATATTGCGCGAGATACACCCGACTACCTTGATCAATTATTTGAAGCGTGGAGTTTACCTTTTTCAGAAATTCCCGAGGAGAAATGGGATCAAGTTTTCAAATCGAATTGGGATATCGATTATTGTCTGGATGCGATGCTGGAACATGCTGTTATGCATCCAATGCGGCATTCGTTCCAAATCGAAGAATGGATTGAGCGCAATCAATCCACTGGCGCGAATTAATGCGAGTAAAATACAAAAAAGCGTACGAAATTAAGGGACTAGTTACTCACCGCGCCGGCGATCGCATCGTAGTAGAGACGGAACTGGGTCTATTTACTTGCAGTAGTCCAAAGAAACTTCGATTTCATCACGCGACAAAAGGCGGTGTACTGGTTGGTGACAATGTTGTGATAGCGATCGACACGATCGACGACACATTGCCAGTCGACATCGTCAAAGGCGAAGCCAACATTGTTGAAGTATCGGCACGAAAGAATGCCTTTTTCCGCGGCAATCCGGCAATGCTTCATCAACCGCAAGGAATTTCCGCCAATCTCGATCATGTGATCGTACTTGGTGCCGTTGAAGAACGAATGACGCCATTGGGATTAATCGATCGGCTGGTCGGAGCTTCGCAGTGCTGTCAAGGGGTCGATATCACAATCTTGTGGAATAAAATTGATCTGCTGCCTCCACAAACCGATTTTATGCAAACGGAATTCTACACGATTTACCATGCGATCGGCTACAAAGTTTTGGGAATTAGCGTTCAGAATATGTCGATTACCGAATTGACCGGTTTATTTCCAGCAGGTCGAACGCTGATCATCGGTGCCTCGGGAGTAGGTAAATCGTCCTTGCTGAATCGTGTGCTACCGGATTTGGAATTGGCAACCAATCCAATCTCCAAAACCAGTGGTAAAGGGGTTCATACGACCACCAACGCGCATCTGTACCGGTTATCCGACACGATTGAAATCATCGATACGCCTGGAGTTAAATCGTATATTCTGGATGGTGTCGCCGAAAATCTCGTTGACCTGTTTCCCGAATTCCAGAGTTATGCTGCCGAATGTAAGTTTGCCGATTGTCGGCACTGGAAAGATCAGGGGTGTGCGATTCGCGAGGCAGTCGAGCAGGGCAAAATCGCACCATCCCGGTATCAATCGTATCTCTCGCTGCTATTTGCCGATTCCGAAACCCGATAACAAAGACCCGTTAATATCGGTGCTCTTGAAAAATTATTGTGGTTCTTAAAAATAAGTTGTCAAAATTCAGTGTTCGGCTTCGCCGAACATGTACAGACAGGAGTGTTTGAACCTACAAAAACTTGCGGGCGGGCGTGGGAGCTAGCCCCTACTACCGATGACAACTAACGCATGAGATTGACTAAAATAAAAAGGGGCACATTGCTGTGCCCCTTTTCAATAGAATCAAGACGTCGTTACTTCATCAGAACGATCTTTTTCTGCATCGATAATTGTGTACTGGAAACCTGAACCAGATACACGCCGCTCGGCAGATTGGAACCGTCGAAATTGAAGTTCTTCGCATCGGTCGTCATGTTACCCTTGAACAACTCGGTAACCAATTGACCGTTGATATTGAATACGGATACGGTAGCAAAACCGGGTTCGCTGAGCTGTACGCGAATTCGAGTAGATGGATTGAAGGGGTTTGGATACGCCTTCAATAAATCGAATCCAGTCGGTACTTGTGCAGCAGTCGGGAATTGCACAACGCGGGTGCGGAGTTCATTGACAACGCCGTCCAGCGTTTCTTCGGACAGACGATAGTGATAGAATGTTCCCGGGATTGCCAAGAAGTTATCTTCCACAGCATACGACAATGGAGTCGGGCTGCTGCCATTCGGTGCCTTGCTGGGAGTCTGAATCCGTTGAACAACATTCTCGGAACCTTGTGCCCAGCGCTCGATGATGAAGTGCTTCACATTCATTTCAGTTTCGGTAGTCCAACGTAGGCGTGTACCCTGCGATACCGGAATCACGTCGAAGGTCGACAAGGTAACGGGCAATAATGCGCCGCTACCAAGAGCCCATTTGGAGAAGTGATTCAAACCACTGACCGTCATGCTGTAGACACCATTGCCATCGGGACCGGTAACAACGCCGGCGACCGGATGCCAAGTAATACCACCGTCATTCGAGAAGATCGCATAAAGTGGCGGAGAGACCGTCACTGGATCGCCAATACCGAGCGGAAGATCTGCCGCGGTAAAGTGGAATGTCAAAGTCGCATTCTGGAAATTCTCGGCATCGGGTGTAATAGTCCAGAAGCGATTGATAACGTGATTGGCATCGACCAATCCGGAACCAATCAATGCTGGCGGTACAGTTGTGGTTTGAGTGACAGTAACTGTAGTCGGATTGGAGAACGGTCCAATCTGAGGCGGAAAGTCCAAAATTACTGGTGCGGTCGGTGTCGTACCGATTGTTGGGTCGGTCGGAATCGTCGGTACCCACGGATCTTGCGGGTTGACTGCCGGATTCGGAACTGGTAATGAAGTATACTGATCGCCAGTACCGGTTAACGAAATCGTGTACGGTGAACTAACATCGTCGCTAGTTATCGTAATCGTCGACGTTCGCGCGCCAGTATTGGTCGGGGCGAAGTGAATCGTAAAGGTCTTGGTGTTGTTATAGCCACCGATGCTGGTAGCGTTGTTGTTCGTAACCGCGAATTCGGTATTGTTCGAACTGACAACTGTTAGATTGGAATTTCTCGCACCATGGTTCGCTAACGTGAACACGATGTCCGAATTCTGACCCAGATTGATCGTTCCGAAATCGACGGTTCCAGTATTCGGACATCCACCAGCGGGAGTGGACGCGGCAAGCACGGTCGCAAAGTCGCTACCGGCAAGACGCAGACCAACGGTTCCAACGGGAATGTTGGTGGTCGCATCGAAAATGGTATTGGCGCCGGATGGCCAAACTGCATTTGATGTAGAGTAGGTGCGGATGATGCTGCCATCGGTCAGCGAGCGAATTTCGATGCGCTTCACGCCATTGGCATTGTAATTCGGAATAACGACGCCAAAGCGACCGGAGAAAGCGCGAACGCTGTCTTTGTACTTCAGCAGATAGCTTGCCGGCAATCCCGATAATCCAGTGCTCTCGACAAAGCTGCCACCGATCGGACGACCGGTTCCTTCGGCATTGTCATAAACAAATACAAAGTTCTTGTCCATCGATGCGTCGGGAAGGATACCGTAAAGGAAGGAACCAGCGGTATCAGTCGAGTTGTAAGTGGTGTTGATACCGAGAGATTTCACGGAACTAGTCGACCAAACCTGCTGCGAAGACATGGTAATTTTAACAAACGCAGCCCGAGCGGCTTGATTTGCCAACGGACCAATCAATCGACGGTTGGCAGTAGGTTCGGTAATGAACCAATTCGAAAGACTCGACACGCCGGTAAAAGTGATATATTTGCCGACAGTGTTGGTATCCGGACTAGAAGAATACGTCCAGCCGGTTAAATTAGTCGGGGGTACCTCAAACGCGTTGCAAGCGCCATTGGCGCTACCGCCAGCGGAGTCCATCATGTTGATCAGTCTGTATGTTGCAGCTGAATTCAAGCCATTTAGTGTCAACCTATATGCAAACGGAACGCGAACAGTTGGAGAGCCTGCACCATGAGTCATGTAACGTGGCAGTAAATCTTCCTGCATGGTGATAGGTGCAACAGCGAATACTGTTGTTGCGAGTATTGCAACAACCATTACGAGAAAAAACAGTCGCAATGATTTCATTTATTTAATCCTCCAGTTATAGAAAAAAAATGAGAGACAATCGCTTAAAGTTAGCTCGAGTTTATTATAACCACAATCCAAAGCCCGCGATCTTTGATTTCAATTCCCCTTGAATTCCGGAGATATCGATCCAAATGTTTAATAAAGAATTGATTAATTGGGAAAATAGCCGTTATTTATGGGGGATCTAACGTTCTCTCTGAGAGATAATGATTGTATTCAAACCTACTAATAATCGTAAGTCGTCGGAATAACAAATTCATAGTCGAAGTCTATGGCAAACAAAATGGGGTGCCGTTTGGGCACCCCACTCTGTAAAAAGATGATTGAATGTAACTACTTCATCAGAACGATTTTCTTTTGGGTCGTGAATTTCGGGCTGCTGATTTGAACCATGTATACGCCACTGGGAAGATTTGCGGCATTGAACTGGAGGTTCATCGGTTCGATTCCAACAAGACCGCGATATAGCGTGCTAACCAACTGACCATTCGTGTTGTAAATTGACACGGTAGCAGTGGCGGTTTCGCGAAGCTGAACGCGAATCGTCGTGGTGGGGTTGAATGGATTCGGATATGCTTTTAACAAACCGAAGCCCTTGGGCAGTTCGAACGTTTTCACACGGTACTCAACTACTCGCGAACGGAGTTCAGTAACCGTACCGTCCAATGTTTCTTCGGATAACCGGTAATGATAGTACTGACCCTGAACCGCTGCGAATTTGTCTTCCACCGAATAATTCAGGGTAGTCGAGCTGTTACCGTTGACCGACTTACTCTCATGCAGAATCGTCTGAACGTTGTTTTCGTCACCGTTTGCCCAGCGCTCGATCTTGAAGCGCTTGACATTCAATTCGGATTCAGTCGTCCAGTTGAGGCGGATCCCTTTATCGAATGATGTGATATTGAAGGTGGCAAGTTGAACGGGCAACAAAGCGCCATTGCCAACACCCCATTCAGAGAAGTGGTTTAGACCACTGACGGTATAGCTGTATACGCCATTGGCATCGGGACCGGTGATTACACCATCCATAATGTGCCAGTTGACACCATTGGATGAGTATAATGCATACAATCGCGGAACTGCAGTGATCGGATCAACGATTCCGGCGGGGAGGTCAGCCAATCCAAAATGCAGTGTCAAAGTTGCATTGACGAAGTTTTCCGAATTTGGAGTAATCGTCCAAAAACGCGCAATGGTATGGTTCGCATCCACTAAGCCGGAACCGAGCAGACTTGCTGGTGGGGTCGTGGTCTGTGTTACCGTGATCGAGGTCGGATTCGAATACGGACCAGCTTGTGCCGGGAAGTCGATCACTACTGGAGCCGTCGGGACATCACCGATGGTCGGATCAGTCGGGATGGTCGGTGTCCACGGTGTTTGCGGAGCCGGATTTGGATCGGGATTCGCAATTGGTGGTGTCGCATAACTTCCACCAGTACCCGTTAGGTGAATGACAAACGGAGAATTACCCGACTGGTCGTTCGTGATATTTATAGTAGCAGTTCTGGCACCTATTGCTGTTGGGGTGAAGCGAACGGTAAAATACTCTAGCCCGGAGTTAGCAGCAATACTGGAAGGATTAGAGCCTTGGTAACTGAAATCGCCTGAAAGCGAGTTGAAGCTCAGGCTAGAGGGCAGGGTGCCGACATTTTGAATGTTGAAAGTGATATCGGAGTAAGAACCAAGTGTCACTGTTCCGAAATCTTGCGTTCCATCGTTGGCGACAGGTGTCGAAACCACTGCGACTGATAGCGATGGTGAACCTGTACCAGTACCCTGTAAATTGATTACATAAGGTGTGTTTCCGACTTGGTCAGTCGTAATGCTAACGGAGCCGCTTCTCAGACCAACAGCAGTCGGAATGAATCGAACGGTGAAGATTGCTGAACTACCGGCAGCAACAGTTGCAGGATTGGCATTCAAATAAGTGAATTCACCGGAAAGATCGCTGAAGCTCAATGCCGATGCACCGGTACCGCTATTATTGATCGTGATTGGATAATCGTAAGCTGTTCCGATAAGACATTCGCCGTAATTAATCGTGCCACCATTGGGAACATCGATACCTATATTGGCCATTAGATTTGGAACGCCAACACCAGTTCCAGATAAGTTGATCACATAGGGTGTATTCCCAGTTTGATCGTTGGTTACATTGACAGTAGCGGTTCGTGAACCGACTGCAGTCGGAGTAAAGCGAACGGTAAATGTCGCAGATCCGCTGGCAGTTACGACTGCGGGGTTGGTCCCTTGGAAACTGAAATCGGTACCGGTTAAATCGTTGAAGCTCAGGGCAGAAGCGCCATTACCGGTGTTGTTGATTGTGAATGTTAAATCGGTATATGAACCAAGATTGACACTTCCAAAGCTTTTCGAACCACCGTTGGCAATCGAGCTACCTTGGGTAACTGCAATTGTGGGAGTACCGTAACCATTAATCGTGAAATCATCAAAGTTGATGCGAGTCGAGGAAGAACCCGAAGCACGACGAATCTGAAATCGAATATTGCCCGATACATTCACTGTGAATGTCGTTGCAGTTAAGGTTCCAGTTGTTGTGACTGCCGAACCAACCTGAGTCCATGTTCCACCCTGATCGGTAGATTTCCAAAAACTCCAAGAACTTGCAGCATCACTGCCATAAGTTGCACTGGAAACTAGAACGGTGCTGGCGCCATAGGGGTAATCGAACTTCATCGTAACGCCTTGACCTGCAGCAGGAGCACGCATACGTAACGAGTAAGTTCCGTTTTTCTTGTCTCCCGCGATATTGCCGGTAAGCACATCGTCTAAATTCCAAGTATTGCCATGTATAGTTACATCGGCTGCAGCATAGGCAGCTTTGGCACTGACATCGAAATTCTCGGCAAATTGGATTGCGCTGGCGAATGAAACCAGCGATAAAATGCAGAGAACAACCGATAAGAATAAAACAGAAATGCGAATGTTTCGCAGTGGTTTCATTGATTCCTCCGAATAAAATAACACTCGTTGGGGCTTAAAATGCTCCTGATACGTTGTGTCAGGAGCATGGCTAATACACCAAGAAAACATCGATTTGTTGATTGAAATGAAGATACTAATACAACGGTGAAAGTATACAAAGTTATCCGACAGAGTACAAAAATTCACAATGTGACTTTCGTGAAACATATTATAAATAGTTATGAATTCGTTCTAGTTAAAGAAGTGTTTCTGAGTTATCTTAGACTGCTCCGAGGGGGATAGCTTTATCAAGTATTTTACTTTGTATGCATTGAATATTAATCAATGTAACATTTAGATGTAAATAAATATATAAACAAATTACTTTGGGGGTCGTCATCGAAATAGTTATCTTTCGGTGTCCGGAATCGTTACATGTCTAATTATCTCCAAAAATTGATCTCCATTCCAGTTTCGAATGTTACCCGCAGGATAATTCTATTATGCGGCGGCATCTTTTTTGTCTTAGCTACTGTACTCTATTTACTGAATGGCACGAGTGTTTGGGGTACATTTCATTTTGTATTTGTCGCTTCAATCTGTATTGCATGGGGTGTCGAGGCTCGGGGTTTGAGTCCGAAATGGTTGTGGATCTTACTTGCCGCATCGGGAATATTGTCAATCTTACCCATCGCGTCACGCCCGTTACTTGCGATAGTCGTTCTATTTTTAATGCTGTCGCTTCAATTTTACTCGCTTCGACTAATTCTAGAACCTCGACCGTCGTGGCCGCTCTTCAAGCAAAGCGTACAACCGGAATGGTTGCTGCCATTTGTTGTTATCGGTGCCCCGTTTTTAGTCTATCATCACACTATTCTACATCTAATTGCAGTAATCGTGATATTGACTTTATTTGTGCGTGGTGACGCGACAGATCGAACGAAGGGTTTGATTAAACTTATTTTAACAATCTTTATCTATTCGATTACCTTTTCTATTCTGATTAGTAATATTTCCGATAATTCGATCTATCGTGAACTCTTTTTGCCGAAATATTTTAGTGAAGCGCTGGAATTTAATCGCTTATTACTGCTTTGCGGCTCGATGCTAGCGATTATCCGTTTGGTCGGAACACCGATCATTCGCAATATTCGCGAAAATTCACCGATTCGGTCGAAACTCGTTATTTCTTTTTTATTTACAAGTCTTCTTCCAACCGTGCTACTGATCTTTATCATGTCACTCGTGGGTTTCGTTTGGTTATCGGGATTTTCCAGCCGGGTCGCGAACTCGTTAGTACTTGAACCGACGAAAGATATGATTTTAAAATTGAGTAATATGCCGCTTGAGGATCTGAAACAGATTGAAGACAATAGTGTGGCAGTTCAGCGTGTTTCCAATGCTGAAAACTATGTGATGAGGTATCATTGGCAAAAAGTAGTCACCAAATCGAAGCAAACTTTCTATCGCTATTCGCCGGTCGCCGATAGTAACAAGTTATTTAAGCATTTTCTGACCAAAGAGATCCTATCTCCGCCATATTCCAGTCTCGGACTGGCGATGAATCGGATGATGTGGTTGGTCTTTGTGGAGCGGGAAGGTTCGCTGTACTGCATGGCGCACCCGATCACACAGAGGGATCTCTTACACAGCAAATCGATTGCCGATGTAGATATCCAAGTCACTTCCATTCCACAGCAAAATCCCGATGCGATTGTCTTTAATACGAATAATCCGCTACCAGTTTCGCCAAAAAAAGAAGATGAAAAGGATGTTTTGCTGTCTACTGTGGGTCGAGATAGTACGAACGGATTTTTAGCCCAGTCCTTTCCAATTGGATTTATACCGTATCAAACGATTGTTTTCGATCAACATGCAATTACCTGGTCAACATTGGTTACGCTATACAGTTCGATCGATCGGATCTATATCACGTTTTCGGGTCGAGAGAATCCGGTATTGCGGTTTATCACCATCCTTCAATTAGGCTTATCGACAATATTATTTGTTATTGGGTTAGTTGCGATAAATATTGGATTTCAAATTACTAGACTAATCTCATCGAGTGCCGATCGGTTGATTACCGGAACTTTAGCATTACGACGAGGTGAACTTGGCCATCGAATTCCAATTGAATCGAAAGACGAATTAGGTGAAATTGCCTATTCGTTCAATCTAATGGCTGAAGATATCAAGCAAATGCTGGCAGAGATCCAAATCAAAGAACGAATCAAAGCCGATCTTCAGATAGCACGATCGATCCAGAAGAATTTGATGCCTAATTCCCCTCCGGTACTTCCGGGCTGGGAACTGTCAGCTCGTAATGAATTTGCCGAAGATGTGGGCGGCGATTTTTACGATTTTCAACCATTATCTGAGAATAGAATTGTCATATCACTCGGAGATGTTTCAGGTAAGGGGATGGCGGCGGCACTATTAATGTCGAATGTACAAGCAACACTTCGAACACTCTGCTCGATGTTCGACAATCCGGAAATCGTCGTCACCAAATTGAATGAGGCGGTATACCGAACGACATCATCAGAATTGTTTGTGACACTATTCCTGGCTGTATTGGATTGCGAAACGGGTGTGTTAAAGTATGTCAATGCCGGTCACGAAAACCCGCTACTCTTAAGCCACGGAAAAATCCAAGAGCTTCGAGAGGGGGGAGCGGTAGTTGGTGCATTCACCGGAATGAAGTACAGCAATGGCGAAGTGAAACTAGATTATGGTGATCGACTTTTGATCTACTCCGATGGTATTTCCGAAGCGACAGCGGATTCAATCAACTTTTATGGACATGATCGATTGCAATCGACTTTGCTTGCTTCCCGCGAACAAACTGCACAGGAAGCACTGGATCAACTATTTATCGATGTAACTTCAGTTACTGCCAATGCGCCCCCGTCCGACGATCGTACTGTAATCTTTATTCATAGATTTCTCAATCAATAATGCAAAAGCTTGTTAATTCATGAATTTCGAATACCCCTTCGAGATGTTATATTATCCTAGTTGTCCGGAATCCAGCCTATTGGGTGTATCTGGAGGCGGAGATAGTGTCGCACTGGCTCTTTGGTATCGAATTCGCGGCGTCGAGGCTGTCATCGGGCATGTCCGTCATGGCGATTCATTGTGGCAGCACCAATCGGAATTATTTGTTGTCAATTTGGCGACTCGGTTGGGAATGGTCGCGTCAGTCAAAGCAATCGCCGAAGTATCGCGGGGTGGTGCCGGTTATGAGGCGAAGTGTCGAAAATTGCGGTATCTCGCATTGAGCGAGATCGCTATCGCAAGTAACATGAAGCAATTGGTCACGGCACATACCCGGGATGATTTTGCCGAAACGGTAGCCATCGCATTACATCGAAAACAGGGTTTGAAAGCACTATCCGGGATTCCTGAACGGCGAGTGCACCGAATCGATTCACAGCATGAGCTTGAGGTTTATCGACCATTCTTACAGCTTACGCGGGCAACATTACGCGATTGGTTGCGGACAAATCACGAAACATGGCTGGAAGATCCAACCAACGATGATCGAAATCACGGATTGCGCAACTCGATCCGTGCCGATTGGATGAAATTGAGTCCAGTCGAGTATGAAGCTACAATCGTGCAAATGGAACAGATTGCCGCATCGGCTCGTTCTCAGCTCGATGAAGCAGCCACAGAATTAGACCGGATTTGGTCGGACTTAGTCGAAATTCACGATTCGCTGCTAGTCGCAGATAGTCGGATATTGGTCGAATTTCGTGACGAGACCCTACAAGTCTTTATTGACCGTGTCGCTCTTTACTATCAAATCGAACCGGGTGGCATCCCCGGCGGTAACCGGACTCAATTTACCAGAACGATTTCCGATCGACGATGGGGATCAGTAGGGAAACTGGGAATCGATATTACCTATCGGCTAACGAAACTGCATTGTACGTTTCAATCGAGCATTCGTATTACCGGCAATACACCAATTGATTTTGCTACGTATCATTAATATTCTCATCCATATTCATATTTCTTAGCGAAAGTGTAAAAAATCATGGAATCACCATCGTCTCGAGAACCGGAAACGCCTCGACGACCGAAACCAAGGGGTGACAATAAATTCGACTGGCAGAAAGCTAGTCGCGGCTTCTTCATATTGATGCTCTTCGTTATCATGACTGTGTTACTTTATAACACATTCGATAAATCGAAGGATGAAGCATCGACGATCGCTTATCCTCGGTTTAAGGAATTGGTCGAAAGCGGTCAAGTAGCCCGAGGAACGATTGTCGACCGGATCTTTACCGGCGAATTGAAACCAAATGCTTCCGCGCGTGCGGCAATGATCCCCAATGGCAAGTTTCAGACGATCCTTCCGTTTCAGGAAGTTCCGGTCGAGACCACCGATCTGTGGGATGCACAAGGCGTTGAGTACGAATTCAAGGAAAAGACCACTAGCTGGTTTTATGTTATTCTCAGTACAATGCTTCCTTGGGTTATTTTGCTAGCAGTCTGGATCTATCTCTTAAAGCGGATGCAGGGAGGCGGATCGAGTCGCGGTGTCTTCAATTTCGGTAAATCGCGTGCCAAGTTGGTTATTGAAAATAAGAATCGCGTAACGTTTGAAGATGTTGCCGGTGCCGATGAAGCGAAAGAAGAGTTGCGCGAGGTCATCGATTTCTTGCGCGATCCCAAGAAATTCACCCGTTTGGGTGGACGTGTCCCCAAGGGTGTATTGATGCTGGGTCCTCCGGGTACTGGTAAAACTCTGTTGGCACGGGCTATCGCTGGCGAAGCCGATGTTCCATTTTTCTCGATGAGTGGTGCCGATTTTGTGGAAATGTTTGTCGGTGTAGGTGCAAGCCGCGTGCGTGATTTATTCGAACAAGGCAAGAAACACGCGCCGTGTATCATTTTTATCGATGAAATTGACGCGGTAGGGCGACATCGCGGGGCAGGATTAGGGGGAGGACACGACGAGCGCGAACAGACGTTGAATCAACTGCTCGTGGAAATGGATGGCTTCGAGTCGAACGAAGGCGTCATCCTGATGGCGGCAACGAACCGTCCCGACGTACTCGATCCGGCATTGATGCGTCCGGGAAGATTCGACCGGCAAGTCGTGGTTGATCGTCCCGATGTGCGCGGTCGAGAAGGAATTCTCCGGGTACACACTCGGAAAGTGCCGATCGGTACCGATGTCGATCTATCCACTTTAGCGAAAGGTACGCCAGGATTGGCTGGTGCCGAATTAGCGAATTTGGTTAATGAAGCGGCGTTGAATGCAGCTCGTCGCGGTGCCGATAAAGTTGTGATGGAAGATTTCGAAGAAGCCAAAGACAAAGTCATGATGGGCAAAGAACGTCGAAGTATGTTGATTTCCGATCAAGAAAAGAAATCGACAGCCTATCACGAAGCGGGTCATGTATTGGTTTCGAGATTTACACCGGGCAGCGATCCCGTGCACAAGGTGACAATTATTCCGCGTGGGCGTGCATTGGGATTGACGCACTATTTACCGGTTGATGAAAAGCACAACTACTCGCGATCCTATATTGAAGGGTTATTGATCCATCTGATGGGTGGTCGTGCGGCAGAACGGCTAGTTCTGAATCAAGTGACCACTGGTGCTGGAAACGATATTGAACGAGCCACTGAATATGCGCGCAAGATGGTTTGCGAATGGGGCATGTCGGACGAAATGGGTCCGTTGGCATACGGTGCCAATGAACAGGAAATCTTTCTCGGTCGCGAAATGACGCGTCATCGCGCCTATAGCGAAGAAACCGCGGTTAAGATCGATAAGGAAGTCCGGCGTATTCTTCAGTATGCCTCGGATCGAGCGGAGCAAATTCTCTCGGACAACATGGAGCAATTGCATCGCATTGCGAAAGCGTTGATTGAGCGAGAAATACTTGATTCGGAAGAGATCGAATTAGTAATTTCCGGTGTCGAGTTACCACCATTGAAAAAACTTAATTCGAATTCGTAGTTTAATTGTAGTAACTTACGATTAACTATTAATGCATTGAAATATCGGGTGGAGAACCCCAAATGAATCAATCCGATCGCGAGCGAGACTCAAAAGATGAAATTTTGCGAGAGCAAATTCGCAAGCGTTTGATGGAACAGTCCGAACGACTTCAAGACGAAGTGAAATCGTTGGAAGTCCGCGAACAGAAAATCGTTGAAGCAGAACGAATTCGACGCATCGTCGAAGAAGAGCGTGATAAATATTACACGAATCTGGGCTATGTTCGCGTAGTCGACGAGGATGGCACGGTTGAATGGTATCCTAGGGATCGCGCACAAGCCCTTGAGGATAAAATTGGCGAAGAGATTGACGACATTGAAGGGGGGCAACGTAAAGTCCGCTGGATCTTAACTGGATTGATTGTAATCGTGTTGTTAACCGGTGGGATCTTGATTTTCTTTTTCCGACCGAATCCCGGCTCAATCCGTGTCGCATCGAATATTCGCGGTGCCAGCATTATCTTCAACAACGATACCACTTCGTTTTTAACCGATTCGGTAATTTCCGAAATTCCGATCGGTCGTCATCTCATCTCAGTCCATAAAGCGGGATATCGACTTAAGGGACCGCAATGGCAGGAAGTAAATTTACATCGCGGCGAAAATGCGATTTTGTATTTCGATTTAGAACCAGCACCGGTTGAGCAGCAAAAAGGATTTCCGGGTACCCGACAAGAACCCGACACGCTTTACGAACGTTTACGCAAGAATGAAGCAGAACGAAATGCGAGAATGAAGATGAATACGCAGATCGATTCGGTTCTCGCCGACACGGTTGTCAAACGGTAAAAACATTTTGATGAATACTAAACGGGCGGACAATCGGTCGCCCGTTTTTTACATCGAAGCAAGTACGCTCGATCGGTGAAGTACAAAGAAGGTGGAAGTATGAAAGGCGCGATTGATTGCACAAAGATCAATGAATCGATAACAATGCTGATTGAGGGTTTAGGCATTGAACCTGACGAAGATTTCGCCAAGACTCCTGCTCGGATCGCGGAATTTTACTTAGATTTTTTTGGATCGATGCATGAACCTGAACCGCAGTTATCACTTTACAAAGTTCCCGATGCCAGCAAAGAAACGATCGCGATTCGAGACATCCCCTTTTATTCATTCTGCTCGCATCACTTACTCCCGTTTTTCGGTTCGATTTCGATTGCATATATCCCCCCGCGCGATGAAGTATTAGGTTTCTCGGGCATCGTTCGATTGGTTCGATATCATGCACAGCGTCCAACTTTACAGGAGATTCTGGCATCATCGATCGCACAGGATATTGATCGTCGATTGAATGGTACAGCGGTGTATGTCGAGGTGAAGGCACGGCAATTGTGCACGGAGATGCGTGGTGTGAAAACTGTTGGATTGGAAATGCTATCATCCTCTTTGGTCGGAGGCAACGACACTTGGAGAAACTACGCTCAACGACTGTTAACGCAACAAGAAATGACTGACGATAAGAATATTCATTGAAGTATTACTTACACGATGTTGTTAATCATTCGAAAAAAATCTTGAGGTGCTTCGGCACCATTTTTTTTTTACCATTTCACCAACAGATTGCTAGTCGCTTGTCGTAATATATTTAGACAACTTTTCAAATTACTGTGTTTACATTATGTATATTCGAGAGATATATATTATTGGGGGAGACCATGAAAGTAGTAGGGTTCATATTAATCGTTCTCGTTATCGCCACTGTTAGTTTCGCTTATCCGGATGGTCCGCCCGATGGTATGGTCGGCAATCCAACGTCTTGCGTCTCGTGTCACGGAACCTTCCCGGTTAATTCCGGTAGTGGTTCTATGATCTTATCGGGTCTTCCAAGTGCCGGATATACACCCGGTGAAGTATATAATTTAACCTTGTCGCTAAGTCAATCCGGTCAATCACGCTGGGGATTCGAACTATCTCCGGTGCTACAGAGTCGACCTTCTGCACGGGGCGGTACATTGAATGTATCATTTCGAACTCTGACTCAGTTATCCACTTCGACGGGTACTTCACCCGAATATTTGAAACATACTACTCAAGGTACATTTGGGGGTACTCAGAATGGTCCAGTATCCTGGCAGTTTGCTTGGACAGCACCAGCGGCTGGTTCCGGTCCGGTAATTTTCTATTTCGCAGGAAATGCGGCAAATAACGACAACTCGAGTCGAAGCGACTATATCTACACCCGAACTGCGACAGTGAGTGAAACGCAGGTTAATTCGGTTCGCGATGATTTCGGTGATTTGCCAAAAAATTATTCGATCCTGTCAGCATATCCCAATCCATTCAATCCGACAACAACGATTCGGGTAAAAGCGCCGATTTCGCAAGATGCATCGATCGCTATTTACGATTTGACTGGTCGATTGGTACAAGAATTATACCGCGGATCGTTATCAACCGATGTCAAGACTTTTCAATTGAGTGGTCGAAATATGCATAGTGGATTGTACTTTGTAAGAATCGTCGGTAACTCTTATCGCGAGGATTTGAAGCTGGTTTTTCTGAAGTAATTTTAAATATCCAGAAATTTTACAAGGGCGCAAATTGCGCCCTTGCTTGATTCCGGGGTCAGTATTTCGATTTCTTCAATGTTGCAAGAAGAATCGCGATCTGACCGAAGTGATAATGTGAATGAATGATCCACAAATGGATACAACGACCTTTCCAGCCGTAGAAATCGTCTTCCGGTTTTCCTTTGATTAGCGCGTGGGGTTCATCCCACTCGGCGTCGCGAATAGCATGGAAAAGTCGGGTATTCTTATGAATTACTTTTACCCATTGTTCGCGTAATTGCTTGGGCGATGGGTATTGGTCGGGAGTCAGCAGTTGACTGTTCATACCGAATAGTGTTTCATATTCGGGAAAGCGCATTTCGCCGTGTCCGAGATATTTCGATAGTTCATCTTCGGATTCAATCAAATGACCGAGAACCCAGAGCGCGTGATTTCGACCCGGTGCGATCGGTAGTAATAAATCGTCATCGGTAAGAAGGTTCAGATAGTTCGAACCCCATTGGATCATGTCTTTCCATTGTAGAAAGAAGCGATATGTAACCGGATTGTCTTGTTCCCAACTCATTCGGGTTTTCCTTCGGTTTGCGGTCGTTCTTTGACAATTTTCGCATTAAGTAAACCTAACTGTCCTGCATGATATTGCTGGTGCAGGATCCAGAAGGAAACTACCTTTTTTTTCGTTTTGAAGAAATCGGTCTCAGGATCTTTGACTCGAGCATGAGGTTCTTCCAGTTCTTCATCGGACAGATCGGTCAGAAGTTGAATATTCCGCTCATAGACTTGTTTCCAGAGCTTCTTTAATTCACTAGCTGGAGGATAACTATTGGGATCAAGACAGGGTGAATTCATCCCGAAGGTTGGAAATAGCTCAGGAAAGAGGCGATTTCCTTTTCCTAACATGACCCCCAGATCATCATCGGAAACCACTAGATGTCCCAGTAACCATACGCCGTGATTTAAATTTGGTGCAGGCGCCTGTTTCAATTCTTCGTCACTGAGATCTTCGACTTGCCAATTGACCCAATCGGTCATATTCTTGTAGTGTTCAGCAAAGGCTTTCGTAACGATATTGGACATTGCAATCTCCATCGGTTGATGTAAAACATTGAATTTCGATCGGCTAGCCAAGTTGAATGATGAACCTTCCATATTACGGGAAAATCTGGCAAATTGAAATATCAAATCGAGTGAAATGTAAATTATTAAGTTAAGACTTGTTACGGGACACATAGAAAATCAATTTCGATAGAATTCGTTGATACACTCACAGGAGATTCGTTAAATTACTCAGGTTAAATAATATGGAGAATAGTATGAAACGATTTGTGTTTTGGTGCCTATTGGTAACGCTGTCGTTTGCTGCAATAGGCTGTAATCTTTTCGGATGGTCGGCAAAACCATCCAGTGCCGGGGACTATCTCAACGAAGGTCGCCGTAAATTGAATGATGGCGATTTTAATGGTGCTCTGGACGATTTTCGTAATGCCGTTCGCGAAGATCCGAATTCCTCCGAAGCCAGGTACTCTGCTGCGAAAGCGCGACTATTAACTTCAGGGATCAATTCGTTAGATGTGTTGACGACATTATCACGACTGGATATACAGGGTACTCAGATAACGGTTCCGTTCTTTTTAACGGATAACAACAACTGGCCCAATCCGCGCGCCAATTCACTTTACCAAGCATTGGACGAAGTGATTTACATGTTGAAACCGATCTTTCAGGGTACTACTTCAGGATCTATTCACAAGAGAGACATTGCTCTCGATTACGGAATCTCACAGATCGTTACAGGTTTAATGCAATTTCGCGATAACAATCGCGATAAATCCATTAATGATTTAGATGTTCGTATCAGGATTATTGCCAACCTTGGGTCATTCAATATCGATAGTATTTTTGCTTTGTATCGATCAGGCGGTGCAGCCGGTGTCAATGGTTTGATCGATGATTCCGGAGAACTAGCCGACATCCTGGTTGATGTTCTCGACAACATCCTCGGTGGCGATACGACGGGATATAGTGCCGGAAATCTCAAAAAGAATGCTCAAGAGTTGAAGAACTCACTCGCACAGTATAAAATCGCCGATGGTGTCGATAATGACCATGATGGTTACATCGATGCCGCTATCCTTGGGATGGAAGGGGTAAAATTCTATTTCGGTTCCAATATCCATGATATCCGTTCGGTGTCTGGTGTCACTCAAGGACACGATGCCGCGGGCTCGGTAATTGATTCACTTAATGGTCGTCCGCTTCGACCTTGGACGATTGCGTGGGTTGATACAATGCGTGTCCGCCGTCCCGGATATATCGATACTCTCTTCGCTCATCGCCCGGGAGGTTCGAAATGAAGAAGCTCCTTGCAATATTTACGTTAATTTGTTTGTTATCAGCGATTTCCAGCGGTACGAGCCTGCCGAATTATAGAAAGGGTGCGGCTGAAATGGGGATGGGCGGTGCCACTTCGCTGTATGGGTACAATACTTCGGCGGTGATTTACAATCCAGCACTATTGAATCGGGCAAAATTTGGCATCGATCTGGTCAATCTCGGTTTTATCGCCGATAATCAATTTACCGAGATGGCAAAATTTGTGAAGGATCATCAAGAGGAATTCGGTCACTTTGACTCGCTTTCTTCCAATCCTGATCCTACTCAACGGAAACTCGAAACGCAACAAAAGCAAGCCGAATTCCTAAATTCGATGGAGAAGTTCGACGACCAATGGTTAAAACTAGGAATTGCACCTCAAATTGGCGTAACCTGGTCGCATTTTGGGATTGTTTTCGCAAATCAGACTTTTCCACAAGCGAAATTGAATCGCGGTATCTTCAATCCAATGGTCGCACTGCAAGGTGTTTCGCAGAGTGTTCTTTACGTTGGATATGGATCGGAAAAAACGTTCTATCTGTTTGATAAAGATCGAACAATCGAATACGGTATTTCCGGTAAATATCTCAATCAACGCGATGTTCCGATCAAATGGTTGAGTGGTACCAAAGTGAATAGCGACAAAGAAATGGTGAATCAAGTCAAGGACGATTTTTCGAATGCTAAGACCGGAATTAGTTTCGATATCGGCGGCATTCACAAACTCAACGATCGAGTAGAGTTGGCTGCCGTGATGCACGATGCAATCGGCATATTCGATGGTAAATACCTGACACCCAATATTGTCATCGGAAGTAAATACGATGTTCGACAACAACTGATTCCGGAAGACAAAATTGTTTCGCGCTGGGTTGCAGTAGGTGAAATCTCGGATTTACTGAACGGACATGGAACCAGCTTCTTTTACAAATGGCACATGGGTACAGAAGCGACGTTATTGAAACGATTCGCATTTCGCGGCGGTTTTAATCAAGGTTATCCGACATATGGATTTGGATTGGACCTATTCGTATTAAAACTCGATTATACCTATTTCGGGGAAGAATTGGGGACGCAGCCCGGACAGTTGCCTTCTTATAAGCATTTCGCACAAATCAGTATCGGCTGGTAAGTTCTAGCTTTCCATTGTTCACAAGGCGATCAAGCGTTTTTGGTCGCCTTTATTCTCGCGATTTTGCCTCGAACTTTTTTTTTGTTATTCTCTAGTGATGTGTTCTTGAAAATTAGTTGTCATGATTCGGAGTCAGGCTTCGCCTGACCTGCGGGCGGACACGGGGGTCCGCCCCTACTACCGATAACAATTCATTTTCAAGGGAGAATATAGTATTTGTGTGTTATCGATTGAGCTTGAATCATTGCATAAGCGACGTCTCATTCTTCTTGCGATTTCGACAATCATTGTTGGATTAAGTTGGGCTTCCAGTCTTTTTTCGAAAGACATTATTCCTATCTTCGATCAAGACGGCTGGAAAATTACCAAAACTTATTCCGATGGTATGGTAGTCGCGATGAAACCAATTCCGGGTTCCTCACTTCGGGGAATGCAGGTTTCCCGTATTGTTAAGATTCAACCGGGCAAAATATCCGAAGTGATTATGAACATTAATCGCTATCGGGAATTTATCTCGAATTCCAAGTACTTAATCGACGCTCGGCAAGTTTCATCAGATAGTACCGGAGTGGTTGGGTATCATTATATGAAAGTACCGATCATATCCGATCGACACTGTTTTTTCCAATTGAATACACGCACAAGCTTAGGTCACCCCGATACGACTCGGATCGAATGGGTACTGATTCCTGAAACGCCACAGTTGGCAAAATATGAACACAACGACCCGAGTATCCACAGTAAACCAGTGTATATGGATTACGGCGCCGGCAGTTGGATCTGCGTTCCCTGCGGTAACAACAATTATAAAATTACCTACCGGGTGTATTTAAATCTCGGGGGAAGTGTTCCGGCGTTTATTGTCGATCTCGGTCAACGTGCAGGAGTGATCGGGTTCTTTCGCGATGTCATTCGGGAAGCGCAGAAACGCTGACTTCGTCTGCCGCTTTTGATTGAACATAGCTTATAAATCGAAGAAGAAACTAATTTAGAGAGCAAGATGGAAAGATTCATATTATATCGACAAAACCTACCGGAAGCGATTCAACAGAAGATCAAGCAACAGTACAATTCCGACAGCACCCAAAAAGTCACTGAAGTTAAGCTGGGCGAATATTCGTTAATTTATTCAGAAAAAGAAAACCAGAATCTTTCACAACGCAATCCGCGTTTCGCAGATAATTTATTTGTTTTTGGTTCTTGTCTTTACAAAGGGAATTTACTTCAATCAGCTACCGAGCAGTTGATTGACGATATCGACAAGAAACAATTAAAACCGGACAACTTCTTTGGGCATTTTGCTATTGTATCATTCCACTATGCGACCAATCAACTTGAAATAATCATCGATCGATCCAGCGGATATATGGTATTTTTCGAAGGCGAATTTGGACTAGTATCGAACTCGTTCGAACTGTTGCTGAACATACGCTCGAAAAATGAAATCGATCTGGCAGCGGTATCGGAACTGGTAACGATTGGCGGCGTGGTTGGTGCTTCGACTTATATCTCCGGCATAAAAAAATTAACTGAAAGCGATCTTAAAGATTCGACTGGTAACATATCAGTCATCGACATTTCCAAGCCATCGCGAGATTCACAAAATGACAAATCTAACACGGTTGATGAGCTTCACGAATTGCTGCAGAATTCCATTCAACGAAGTTTATTGCTCGCGAGTAACGACCGGCTATGCGATATTGGAACTTCAGGGGGATATGATAGCCGATTATTGATTTCATATTTGCTGAAATTGCACGCGAGCGTCAATTTCCACACGATTTACAAGCTCAAAGATCCCGATTTGACGATCGCGCAAGAATTATCGAAGCTGTTGAATTTCAAACTGAATTATATTGATGGTACGACACTCGATCGAACCGACGAAACCATTCGGGATGCATTTTCCTATTTCGATTACCAGATCGCCTTGTCGACTGACTTACGCAAATACAATTACTCGAAGCATTACAAAAATTTAATCGTCGGTGCTTCGCAGTTATCGCTGAGTGGAATTGGTGGCGAGATCCTTCGGAATAAATGCAATCTCCCCTGGTTTTCATCGGCACTGTCCGAATATGTCGACTATTACTTAATTCACTATTCGGTTGACTTCACGCACCGGAAGTATCGAACGAAATTAATCGAGAGTATCGCCTCGCAAATGGGTGAGATTGCCCAAATCGACCATCTGACTCGAACGACTTTCGCATCGTACATCCGCCATATCTACGTTCCAACACTTTATTCCAACCGGATCTCGGCTGAAAACAAGTATGGCAATTTTGTTGCACCACTTGTGAATTACCCGTTATTCCAATTTGTCCGATCGAATACACCGCTTTTTGTCGATAACAGTTCGATCAATCGACTGATACAGAACAACAACCATGACCTGTATCTGGCGCGATTGGCAGCAGGATACTCACCAGCTCAATATGCCAGCAAGGCGAAAACCTCCGATTTCCTCAAGCGACAGGTTCCGCTATTTGCCCGGAATCGAATCCGCGAAATGCGATCCAATCCGACGACCGAAGCAATGAAAAGCATTCCTCTTGCCAAACTCGTGGACGATTTGAAACGAGAATACGGCATTATCGTGCTCGCAAACAGCTTTGTCTTTCAACAACTGGAAATGATCTTGTCGCTCCGTTCGGATGTGTTCTACCGATAATCTTCCTAAGATCAGTCAGTCTAAACTCTTTTATAATCGTTGCAGTCTCTCATTGCTAGTTATTAATTATTTGTATTAATAGAAATTAGATGCTTAATGATGTAACGGATGATTTGGATTGATTGCGATCTGAAGCACGAGATCGATCTTCTTCCTGACTCACACTCCCACTTGCTGTAGACAAAATCGAATCTTATCTTTACCAGTCTATAATTATCAGAAAACTCATAGAGGAGGTACTCCTTGGCGTTCCCAGTTGAGAAAATCCGCAATATCGCATTCGCAGGACACAGCGGATCCGGAAAAACCAGTCTTATCGAAGCAATGCTTCACACTTCAGGTGCGATCAGCCGTCAAGGTTCGGTCGACGAAGGCAACACAGTTTCCGATTACCGTAAAGACGAAATCGACCGCAAGATTTCCATTGCCACGACCATTTTAAATTTGGAATGGGAAAGTCATCGGGTGAATCTGATTGACACTCCCGGTTTCTCCGATTTCGTTGGTGAGATGTTGAGTGGATTTAAAGCCGCAGATGCAATCGTTGCAACGATTCACGGTGTCGGTGGTGTTGAAGTCGGTACCGATCATGCCTATGAAGCAGCGAAAGCACAGGGGATCGGCACGATCTTTTTCGCCAATTCGATGGATCGTGAAAACGCAAATTTCGACAAGATTTACGACCAGTTGCGCGAAACCTACGGTACTGGCTGCGTTGCGGTAAATTATCCGGTCGGGAGTGGTAAGGAAACGTTCGCCGAAGTTATCGATATCGTGCGGATGAAGCTTCATACCTGGAAAGATGGTTCCGGTAAGAGCGTCATTTCGGATATTCCCGCACAATACAAAGATAAAGCCGATGAATTACGCCAAGCGTTGATTGAAAGCGCTGCCGAAGCCGACGACGAACTGATCGAGAAGTATTTCGATACCGGCGAACTGAATGAAGAAGAGTTGAATCGCGGTCTTCGACTGGGCATTCTGCGTGGTAAAGTATATCCTATTTTGAGTGGATCGGCACGCAAGAATATTGGTGCCAATTTACTGTTGGATATGATCACAGAGTTTTGTCCATCTCCCGCCGATGCTCAACCAGTTGTGTTGGAAGACGGCACTTCGGTCAAACAGGATGTGAACGGCAAAGCTATCGCGCAAATCTTCAAATCCGCCAATGAATCGCATGTCGGCGATATTTCGATCTTCCGTGTTTGGTCCGGTACGGTGAAGACTGGTGAAGAATATACCAATTCCCATACTGGCAAGTCGGAGAAGATTGCCCAGATATTTTTACTCAACGGCAAGAACCGCAAGGTGGTCGAATCGGTATCATGCGGTGAAATCGCCGGTACGATCAAGCTGAAAGAAACTGCGACTGGCGATACGCTGTGCGATTCCTCGAAAGTCGTGAAAGTGAAGCGCGTCGACTATCCACCGCCAGTATTTCATCTAGCGATCGAATGCAAGAACAAAGGCAGTGAAGATAAATTGTCGACCGGTTTGACGATGTGTCACTTCGAAGATCCGACATTCTTGTATCATCAGGATGCCGAGTTGGGACAGACCATCGTCAGTGGTCAGGGCGATGTTCACCTTCAGATTGCGCTGGCGCGATTGAAGGAAAAGGTCGGCGTCGAAGTCGAAACCTCCGATCCACGGTTACCGTATCGCGAAGCGATTCGCGGCAACTCCGAAGCGGAAGGGAAGCATAAGAAACAATCCGGTGGTCGTGGACAATTCGCAGTCGCATGGCTCAGGATTGAACCGAAGGAACGCGAAGGGGTAGCGCTCGAGTTCGTCGACGCGATCGTCGGCGGTGTGGTCAGCGGTCGATTTATCCCGGCGGTGGAAAAGGGTATTACCGAAGCAATGGCAAAGGGCGTTGTTGCCGGTTATCCGATGATCGGTGTGAAAGCCACGCTGTTCGACGGTAAAGAACACCCGGTCGACTCCGACGAAACCTCGTTCCGGTTGGCTGGTATCAAGGGTTTCCGCGAAGCCGCCAAGAAGGCGCGTCCGACCATTCTCGAACCGATCTTCGATCTCGAAGTGAAAGTTCCGGAGCAGTTCATGGGCGATGTGATGGGCGATCTTTCTTCCCGTCGCGGCAAGATCATGGGCATGGATACCGTCGGTCATACGCAGGAAATCCGTGCGAAAGTACCACAAGCGGAAATCATGAAGTACACGACGACGCTCCGCTCGATGACGGGTGGTCGGGGTGTGTTCCGGGTGAAGTTCTCGCACTACGAAGAAGTGCCGGGCGACATCCAGAAGAAGCTTGAAGAAGCATTTGCCGCGAAGAAGGCAGGTCAGGCTGAAGAAGAATAGTCTGATTGAAGCATTGGAAAAGGCGGACTTGATCGTCCGCCTTTTTTTTCGGGCTTGCTCGATTTCAGTGATTCTTGAATGAAATTCAAACGAAACCGGAAGTTTCGTTGTATATTATGGGTCGTTAACGATTGAGGCAGGATATGGAACGGGTTTGGGCACCTTGGCGAATGGAATACATCAAAGCTGCACACGAAAGTGTCGATGGATGTCTTTTCTGTAAGATTCCGGAAGAGCATAAAGACCCCGACAATAATTTATTGCATCGGGGCAAATCGGCATTCGTGATGTTGAATAAATATCCATACACCAACGGTCACTTGATGGTGATTCCGTATCGGCACATCGCCTCGTATTCGGATTTGACCGTTGAAGAGCATATCGAATTGGGACAACTGATCGCGCGGTGCTGCGAGAATTTAACGACGACAGCTCATCCACATGGCTTCAATGTCGGGATGAATTTAGGACTGGTCGCTGGTGCGGGAATTGCCGATCATTTGCACTATCACATCGTTCCGCGCTGGTCGGGCGATACGAATTTTATGCCGGTTCTGACCGATACGCGTGTCGTCAGCGAAAGCCTGCAGGCGGTATATGATGCGCTCTTCCCGTTGTTTCAGGAGCAAAAGTAACGATTATTAGCAATCATCTTTGGTGTCGGAGGTGGGGCTTCAGCCCCGCCTTTTTTTATTTATCAAGATTGCTACTTGTACAATCGAAAACTAGAATCTGGAATACTGACCAATAAAGTATCTCTAAAATAAGATATCGTGACATTGTGTCGAACAAGTAAATGAGTGTCGGTACATGCAAATACTTGCGGGCGGGCGCGGGGACCCGCCCCTACTACAGATAACAACTTTTTTTTAAGAGATACTATATAACCTCGAGATTGATTATAGAGTGCAAAGAAAAAGGATTTTGAAAAAAAAAGTCAGGCTGAAGCATAACCTCCTCTGATACAAAAAAAAACCGGACAGGATGTCCGGCTTGATTTTGAAAAAAAATCAGATTATCGCAATTGGCGTTTAAATTCCTCGAAATCGTTGAAGACCAATGCCGAGCCTTGGCGATGCAGCAGTCCTTCCTCTTCGAATTTGGAAAGGAGGCGCGATACCGTTTCACGGCTGGTACCCGCCAAGTTCGCGATGTCGCGCTGCAACGGGAGGTTCTGTACGACGACCTTGCCGTCGCGGATCGAACCGATATCTTCCGCCATGCGAATCAAAGTATTGGCAACCCGTCCACGCGCATCCTTCAACGTCAGACTCTTGATCTGTGCGTCGGATTTTCGCAGGCGGCTGGCTAATTCGCGCAATAGCTCGATTGCGATACTGGGATACTTGTCCAGCAAGTCCAGGAATTGATTGCGGTTTAATACCCACAACTCGACATCTTCAATCGAAGTTACCGTCGCGCTGCGTGCCAGACCGTCTAAAATCGAAAGTTCGCCGAAGATATCGCCGTCGCCCAGGATTGCGAAGATCGCTTCGCCCCCTTCATTCGAGATGCCGCTGACTTTGACGCGACCGCGTTCAATGATAAACAGATTCTGTCCGAGATCGTCTTCGAAGATGATGAGATTATTCCGCTTGAATTTTTTCGGCACCATCAGTTCGGCGATGCGTTCGAGATCGTGTGCCGCGAGCCCGCGAAATAGGGGTACATTGCGTAATAAATCTTGTTTCATCGGTTCTGCTCCAATTGCTCCGATCCCGGGATCGGGTTTTCGATCGACAATAATCTGCGCAATAATTCGATACGTTCGTCCAACGGCAACATTTTATTGATGAGTAAATGCTTTCCGTCGGGACTAATCCACGCACCACCCCGAAAATCGCCGGTCAGATGCCGGACACTTCGGAATCGAGACCGAGCCGAATCCAGTAATTGGTCGTACTCACGCGATTTACTCATAACGGAAGGTCAACTCAATTCAAAACAATTAAAAGATCGATAAAAAGCCGATAAAAATCAATACAACTTATCTCGACGCTCGCGACTAAGGGCAGCAACGACATCGCGAACATCCTGTACTTTATCAATATTACACACGAGCGTTGCATCCTCAGTATGTACGACAACGACATTATCCAAACCAACGACAGCAGTAAAATGTCCGGTACTGTGAATATAACATCCATTTGCGCCGAAGAAATCCCCATCACCGAAAATTGCATTATTATTTGAATCGGCAGGGTGCAAACGTTTCACTTCATTCCAATTTCCGACATCGGACCACCCGATTTCGGCAGGAATAACCAAAACGTTTTTCGCATGTTCCATGATGCCCTTATCGAACGATACGGGCTTGGTCTGAGCATAGAGCTGCTTGCGCGATTTCATCTCTTCGCGGGTGCCAATCGTGTTCGAATACTCGATCAAATCGTGATAGAAATCGGGAAGGTAACGTTCGTATTGCTCTAAGAGGGTATCGACCCGGGCAACAAAGATACCCGCATTCCACAAAAAGTCACCTGACCGAATAAAAAGTTCGGCATCGGTACGTTCCGGTTTCTCGGCAAAAGTGCGTACCCGATGGACACCGGGTGCGATTGGTGGGTTTTCTTCATACTGGATATAGCCATAACCGGTTTCAGGACGGGTGGGTCGAATCCCGATTGTAACTAAACAATCGTCATTCTGTGCCTGAGTAATCGCAGTCGCAAGAATATCGCGGAAGTCGGCTTCGCGAATAATCCGATGATCGGCAGGTAGCACTATTATAACCGATTGCGGAGCAACTTTGGCAAGATGAATTGCCGCCAATGCGATACATGGCGCTGTATTGCGACCATCGGGTTCGGTTAAAAATTGATTTCGTTGTAATGCAGGTACCGATTTACGCAATCCTTCGACTTGATCCTCAACAGTAACGATGCGAACCATATCGATGGAAATCAGTGGAGACAACCGTTCGACTGTCTCTTGGATCAAAGTGCGATCACCGAAAATTTTCAATAACTGTTTCGGTTTTGTACGTCTTGAAAGTGGCCAGAAGCGGGAACCGATACCTCCAGCCATTATTACTGCATAGGTCATGAATTTACCCAGTGAAACTAAGGAAGCCTAAATGTACAATAAGATCACATGACGCCCAAATCAAATATAACCATCAATATTTCAAAACATTGTCTGATGATTACCGCAATTTGAGACGGATACCTTCGTTTGTCCAGCGTGTTCGCACTCGAATCGAATCACTCCCAATGGTGACTGGTTCGGCAAACTGAAATGGGCGTAAACTACCCGGATCGGGAATTCCGTTCTTGTTCTCATCGGAGAAGGCACGCAGCCGATATGATCCCGGTAAGGTTGTTAATTCAATCGAACCATCGGTATTAACGATTTGAGTCGCGGGAACTGCTTCGCTTGACCAGCCGGGAATCTGAGAAAATCGATTGAATGGTATGAGTTCGATAACGATCGAACCCTTGTTCCCGTAGAATTCATCGACAACTTTTACGTGAACCGTTCCAGTCGTATCGGTCGGTAAAATCTGAAAACGATATTTGATCGTGGTGTCTGTACCGGCGATACCGGTTAACGATTTCCAACTTTTAGGGGTAATCGCGATTTCAAACCAAATACGTTCTGGTAAATCGGATACCGGTTTTACTCGTGCAGTGGTCGCATCGATTTGCTGGACAGAAACAGGAATTTTGACTGAATCGATCACATTGAAACCGGTAATACTTTTTTGAAATCCCCCCGGTTCCACTGTTGCCGTTGACGTGATGATCCATTCCTGATTGCGATTCACCCATCCCATCGCCGGTGTAATCGTGTGAACTCGCGGTACGAGCGTATCTTCGCCAGTAACTCGAGCGGGGAAACGCTTCGTAACGACGGTATCGGGAATCATGTTTCCCAGACGATCCTGTAGAGCAGAAAACTGCAATTGCAATGAGTCGCGATCGGGTACTACCGGGAAAATCGCATACCATCGGGTCGAGTCCGTGGGATCTTGATAAGAAATTCCAGTCAATCTGGTCGAATCAACCGTTCTAATCACAGCGTTTTTGCCGGGTGTTGCAATTACTGGTCGGGTAAAACGGATGGATGCAATTCGCGGTGCAATCATTCTCGCCGATAGAATCTGTGGAGCAATCGTATCGCGGGTAAAGAGCAAGAAGGAAAACACGATTGCCGAATCCCGCGGTAGAATTGGATCGCCGAAAGTGATGCCGAGACGGTCGACCGAGGGATTGTAGCGGCGGTCTTTGTCGATATCGTCGATTGCATAAATTCGATATTTTCCGGATGACAAACCTGCCAGTTCGAAATGTCCGATACTGTCTAGTGCTGCGACTACATCGGGAACATCCAGCCACGGTTCGGGCACGAAATTGGAAAATCGACTACCAAATTTACCGTCAATTCGCCAGCCCCAAATCCAGATGTTACGGGAGTTGCCGTTATCGAACACACATCCGCGAATTACACCGGTAGCGATGCTATCGCCGGTACTAAATACCAGCTCCAGCGGTTGCGACATGTGATTGCCGCGTTCATTAATCAGTTGAGTGGAAATGGTCAAACGATAAGTAGTAGCCGGTAATAATGGTTCCAGTGGTTGAACAATTAGATTTTTACCTTTGCCGTATACCCGAAGTCCGGAATGGGGAAATGGGGAAAGCGACACAACAGCAGGATCGATTTTCTGCAATCGCGAGTCAAATTGGATTTCGATTGGACTGCTAGCATTGACTTTGGTCGCTCCCTGCTCGGGAGATGTTGTAACCGGTATCGGACCTTTTAAGTCGATGGGTCCACCGGGTGGCGATTTAATTTTTGCACAACCGGACATCGTCCAAGCGGCAATCGCAATCGAGATCCAAAGGCAATAAACGAGGCGACTGCGTTTTAGTCGGAAAGGTTGAAAGATATAGTCAATTTCAGTCATACAATTCGTTGCCAAGATCCTTTGAATAAGACTAAGGTAGATAGACAATTTTATGTACCGGAAACTCGGTATTTGCGGTACGTGTCGCGATAAAGTAGGTGCCGAACGGCAAACCGAATAGCGAAATGTTGGATGCACCGTCTTGTATTCGCGTTTTTTTCACTTCACGACCTAAAACATCGAAAACAGTGACAGTCGCCGATGTGTGCTGTGGCAAATTGACATTCAGCCGCGAACCGAAATTGGAAATTTTAATTTCCGATTTCTTCGGTTGTACTTGAGAACCGGTCATAGAACCACCATTCCACTCTGTGACCATATAGTTTGCTTGTTGCAGTGAAGTCGCCTTAAACAGTCGAAACGACAAAAGATAGTCAGCATTTCCGGCAAGTGAAAACGAGTCGGTGGCAAACAACAATGCATAGTCGCTAGGTGCGATTGTTGTTCCAGTCGATCCGGTACTGGATAACAATTGGCATTTCCATTTATCAGTCCACGTGTAGCTGTAAGGAGAGGGTGGATTGATCGACCGCAAGACCGAGACATTACCATTATTGATCCAAATTCCATACCGTTCGGACGCAGATGTATCGCCAATCGTGATCAACTTTTTATCCAGTTGTGCCGATGCGACATCATGCGAATAATCGCCAACGTCAAGGTCGATGATCCACCCGGCAATCAGCTTCTCGATTTGGACAGGGCTCGAATTGTGAATTCGGGCGGTAATGTCGACCGCAGGGGTACGCGCATCGCTACTGGCCATTTGTGCTGTCCAATAGACTTGAACCGGCAGAGTAGATCGTGTGAACAATGGTTGTGCCATAGTCTCCATGCGGGTAGGAGGCGATCCGGTTGTTGTGATTGGTTGCATTAAAGAGACTTCCCAATCATTACTCGTAGAACCGTCCCCCCAGACATTGTCAATAACGCAGTTCGTAGTGTTTTCTGGTGCGACCGCTAATAAGAAGGAACCGTGATAAATAACGCCATACGCTCCGGGAGGGGACTGGAGTGATACACCAATCGGATAAGGTGAGTACTTATCGAAAACGCCTAGTGCACCAATTCCGGAAAATGTCAAACGCATCTGCGAATCTTCAATTGTTACTTCCGGGGGTGCTAATCGTGTGGTTGCGATTCCGGTAAAACGGGTGTTTTGATCGACTCGAGCACGCCAACCAATTGTAATTGAATGTCCCCGAACAATAGTAACGGGCAAATAAAGCGAGAGCGTTCCAGTTTTCGATCTTCCGCTATCGAGATTGGTCATTGTGGTTGTAGAACCAATCCAAGAACCACCCGAGATTGTTGTACCGTCTAAAGAAAAGATCTCGTCGGAAATATTATTTTGCTGGATCGGAATAGTCAATCGAATTATTCCACGGGGATTTGGGTCGCCCGACCATTGCGGAACAGTTGTACCCTGTAACGCAAGCGCTTCGGCAACAGCGCGATAGGCATTCACGCGAGACGCGGGTATCGATTCGATGGCATGAATTTGATCGGCACTACCCACGACAATTTGTTGGAATTCAGCGGGAGTCAGATTGGGATTGATCGACATAACAAGCGCTGCGACGCCAGTGACCACCGGAGCTGCCATCGAAGTACCACTCATCAATCCGAATGAAGAATTGGGGAGGGTGGAGGGAATATCAAGTCCGGGTGCCCACGTCGTTATTCCCGAACCATAATTGCTGAAAGATGCTCTAAGATCATTCCGATCTGTAGCACCGACTGAAATCACTCCGGGTAAAATAGCCGGAAAGGTCAGATGATTGACTCCCAAATTTCCGGCAGCGGCGATGATAACAGCGCCTTGCGAGATGGCGTATTGAACGGCAGCGGCTTCGATCGGTGAATAGTTATCGCTACTCCAGGAACAGTTAATTAGTTTCGCACCGCGTTGAACCGCGTAATAGATGCCTTGATATCCGTAATACACATTAGTAAGGCTGCCCACTCGAACAGCCAATAATTTGACATGGGGTGCGATACCGGTTCCGAAGCGGGAATTCATCGCGCCGAGGATGATACCGGCGATGTGAGTGCCATGTTCTTCATCACTACCTGATGGAGGCGAAGGATCATTGTCGTGATCAGCGAAATCCCAGCCACTCCAATCGTCAATATACCCGTTTTGATCGTCGTCCATTCCCTCGAAGCCGTTCCGTTCCGATGCGTTGATATACAAGCGCTCTTCCAGATCGGGATGGTGAATATCGGTACCGATATCCACTACTGCGACGATAAGCGATTCGCTGCCATGGGTATAAACTGATGCGGCATCGGCACAAATTCGATCAAGATGCCATTGCATGTAACGGTAGGGTTCGACATCGGGTGCTTGATCTTCGGAAGAGGGGGGAGGTTGGGGAAGAAATTTTGGAACCGAGTGAATGACATCGATTTGTCGGGGAACCAAAGAATCGATGATTTCGACAGCGCCGATCATACGTAACGAGTCAATCGAAATTGCGCGATCATCGATCGTGATCCATTGTGCCAATCCCGATTGGGGAGTTGCATTCGGGAAAGCATCGTTACAAGCAATCGAAGCGCGTTTGTAGTGAGATAGTACCGACGATTTGTTTGTGCGGTTGGTGAGTTTTATCGCTATCGGTCGGGCAAAGGAGATTCCGGCAAGCAAGCAGCTCATAAGCAAGATAATCGAATACCGGTGGTTCATGGCAGCTCCGCAAAGGCACGCGAAAACATCCAAAACGACATAATAATTTGTACTAGCGCAAATGTAATCCGGAACCACTGTTTCGAGTATTTCTTATTTAGAATGGCACCGATTTGCGCTCCGGGAATCGTACCGACAATCACTGCTAGAGTAATTTTCGGCCAAATGAAACCGATCGCATCGCTAGGTAGATCCGGTACACCTAACCCACCGATCAGATATCCAGTCGCTGCCGAAGCAGCAGTAAAAATTAGAACGGCACTACTAGTTCCAGCCAGGTTTTTCGTCGGTACGCGATGGAGTGTTGCCAGCAATGGAATCAGGATCACACCACCGCCTAACCCCGTCATTAAGGCGACTGCACCGATCACAAAACCACCGCTGAGCATGATCCACCAAGTCAATAACCGAGGTTCGTGATGCTCTGGACGATTGCGAGTGACAAACCACTGAATTCCCAGCACCAGAATCATGGTCGCAAAGAAAAAGAGAAGTGTCGATCCGCTGATTTGCTTTAAGAATCGTCCGAGCAATTGGGTCGAGATTAGGCTTCCGACAACAAACCAAGGGACTAATCGCCAGAGTACAAGTTTGTGCATCGATTGACGAATGGTCGATGACAGCGCAGTGACCACTGTAACCGCCAACATCGAACCGTAAGTCAAGTGGGTTCGAACCGATTCCGGTACACCTTTTGCGCGAAGCATTTCCAAGGTGATCGGGATGAGAATGATGTTACCGCCGATACCGATAAAACCAGCCAAGATACCGACACAGAAGCCGGAACAAATAAATATAACCAGCTCGAAAAGACTCATTGTGCCGATTTCGTAGCCAGCAATTCGCGGATACGTTGCGGTTGTTTCAGCAATTCAGTTGCTTTCGATACTACGGTATCACGTTCCATTGCTGCGCGATAACGTCCCCGATTGCCTTCATACCAGGCAGTCGTTTCGATTGACAGCAGGCGAATCAATTCATTGCGATTGTTATTCCAGATCGAAGCACGTTCGGTATCGATCACCTGTCCTACCGATTCCAATTGGGGTGAAGTGTCTGTCGCGTGATTTTTTTTCTGTAACCAATCTTTGATTGCGATCCACTCGGCATCGATTTCGAGCGGAACACTGAAGCCTTTCGTCTTAAGAAAGTCTTGAAATTTGGAAAGCATGGATTCGTCAACTGACCGCTGTTTCTTGTTGGATCCAAGATTGCTCAAATACTCATTGACGAATGCCGGAATGTGACCGGATCGAAGTAATTCTGTGACCATTGCCGATGGTTTGGCAGCCGCTATTTCGACATCGGGAGTGATCCCGCCATGCGCAGACATCAAGCGACCATTCCGCGAGAAATATTTCTTCCCGACATCGGCGATACTATCGACTCCGTGAAAGTAATCAGTTTTTTGGATTAGTCGACCCGATGGGGTGTAATATTTGGCGGTAGTCATTTTCAAACTAACCTCACCCGGTAATCGGCGGATGGTTTGAACCAGCCCTTTACCGAAAGAGCGCGAACCCAGAATAATGGCTCGATCCTGATCCTGAAGGGCACCGGCAACAATTTCACTAGCACTAGCCGATCCTTCATCGACCAGAACTGCCATCGGACCGGTGAAATGCGGGGCATGAAATGATCGAAATTCTTGGACATCCATGCTATCTCGACCCCGGGTAGAGACGATCAAATCGTTTCCATTTAAGAATTCCTGAGATACGTCGATTGCGGAATTAAGCAGTCCACCGGGATTCTGACGAAGATCGAGAATGCAACGTTTCATCCCTTTCGATAGCAGCGAATCGATTGCAATTGCGAGATCGCGTTTCGCGTTGTGTCCGAAACGAACCAATCGAATATAGCCGGTACTATCATCGATAATACCGCTATAGGCTACTTCCTGCACTTCAATTTGCGCTCGTTTCATTTCGAATCGAAGCACCGATTCTTTCGTTCCGGATCGTCGAACAGTAACCACAATCGGAGTGTTCGGCGCACCGCGAAGAAATGTCGACGCTTTCCCCGTCGACCAACCGGTAGTTTTGTTGGAATCGACTTGGAGCAGTACATCGCCGACACGCATTCCACTTTGAGCTGCAGGATATCCATCGAAGACCGACATAACCGTTAATTCTCGTTCGGGTCCGCGAAGTCCCATCTCTACACCGATACCACCGTACTTTCCACTTGCCATCACATCGAAGTCGCTTGCTTCCTGTTTGTCGAGATAAACCGTATAGGGGTCGAGTTTAGAAAGCATGCCATCGATGCCGGCGCGCAGGATTAAATCGGGATTGATCTCATCGACATATCCCGACGATAATTCCCGATAGACAACTCCAAGACGGGTGATTCCATCCCGTACTTGTCGGTATTCGTCAACCTTATTTTCAGTTGCTGCGGCAGCAATCGAGATCAAAGAGGCGAAAATAAGCAGCAGTATTCGATTCATTTTCGTCATAACACACTCGTGAATTTATCCATTAGAAACTGAATAACGATCCATTAGAAGTAACATCTTCCGTCAGAAAGCAAGAATCGATCGATACTAACTAAGTGATCCGGAACGATTCATCCACCATTGATGTGAAACGATCGTTTGCCAGATCTGGTTGTGAATTTGGTTTACATCTTGCAGGGCATCGATATGGACGCACCCAACATCATTAACAGAAGCAAATGCTTTTTGAATTCTACTAAAGAAATCTGCACCCGCAGCTTCCATTCGATCAAGTTGATCGCCAATTTTGTTTTTTCTAGTTAGTGCATCTTGATAGGATAAATCGAAAATAAAAGTAAACTGGGGAAGCAAATTTTGCGTGGCAAAGTCTAGCGCATGCTTTACATCATCCAACGGGAGTCCGCGTCCGATACCCTGATAAATCTCAGTCGATAATCGGTACCGATCGGCAATAACAACACCACCATTTTCCAAGGTTGGAATAATCTTGCTGGCAACCAGTTGCGAGCGCGACGCACAGAACAGAAACATTTCCGCACGTGGATGCATTCCGGTTTGTTGATGTGATAGAAGAATATCGCGAACTTTCTCGCCTAATTCCGTTCCACCGGGTTCCCGAACGACTAAGGGATCAATACCCTGAGTGTGCATTCGAGTTTGCAACATTTCAATTTGTGTACTCTTTCCGGATCCATCGACACCTTCGAAGACTACAAACAAACCGTTTTGAATGATCATCGTTTATCCAAGGCTTTTCGAGCTGGTTTGACTCGGGTTTCCGGTAATTTTGCAAAGAGTAGTACTAATCCGGCAATCGTTATTGCGACCGACAACATCTGCGAAATTGTAATTCCCCAACCCATAGTTTCGAATGGTTTCATACTTGATTCATACCAGCGCAACGATTCGATTACGATGCGAACAGGACCGTAAATCGTCAAGTAGAGACCGAACAATTGACCCGGACGGTGTAACCGTTTTTGCGCCATCAACAATATGAACACGGTCGCGAGTGCCGCAAGCGACATATAGGCTTGCGTGGGATGAATCGTCGTATCGGGAAAGTGTTCACCAGCCATACAGGTACTGGGAAAAACAATTCCCCATGCCAATTTGGTTGGTAATCCGAAGCAGCAACCATTGAGCAAGCAACCGATTCGTCCAAAAAACTCACCTAATGCAAGACTGGGAATCAGTAGGTCGGTAAGCTTCATTACCGGAATTTTTTTGACTCGACAAAAGAGTAATATTGCAGCAATCGCAGCAATTACTCCACCGAGCAAAACCAATCCGGCAATCCCGATCGTACCATCGCTTTGAATCGGATTAATGGTATCTAACCAGCGACCCCGAAATTCGGCGGTGTGTGTAACGATATAGAGAAGTCTAGCTCCCAGTAATGAAGAGATTAAGATCCACAGCGACGCATCGTACACAATTTCGCGTGGAAACCCATACGAATCGGCACGTCTAGCTGCCAACAAAATGCCGCTGGCAAATCCCAGAAAAACCATCAGACCGTAACTGTGAAGTGCGAATGGTCCTAATCGAAATAACTCCGGATGCATGAATTCTCTCTAATTAGCTGAAAATAAATCAAGTTTTATCTTGCAGATTACAATTGCTGCTCTGATATCGATTGCGTTGTTTTGGTGGTTCGTCGTACCCGGAAAGTAAAACAACGATTTCACCCTTGATAATACGGTGTTCATATTGATTTTTAAGAAGAGTCAATGAACCCCGGGTGACTTCTTCAAATACTTTGGACAACTCTCGAACTACACAGCCATTTCGATCGGGACCACAGACAGTAATTAATTCTTCCAATAATTTTACTAGTCGTTGTGGCGATTCATATAAAATTGTCGTGCAAGGGTTGATGGCAATTTCTTTCAATCTTGTTTGTCGTCCCTTGTGAGGTAGAAATCCTTCGAACAGAAACCGGTGTGAGGGCAATCCGGAAACGACGAGAGCTGGAATTAGCGCAGTCGCACCGGGAAGACATTCAACCGGAATATCATGATCGATCGCATCCCGCACAATCGCAAATCCGGGATCGGAAATACCCGGCGTGCCAGCCGACGAAATCAACGCAACCTTTTTACCATCGAGTAGAGCTTGTCGTAATTTTTCAATACGAAATTTGTAAGATCCTTGCTCGTGATAGACCAGTAGCGGTGCGGTGCATCCGAGATTACTCAATAACGGTCGCGAATGGTTGGCGTCTTCTACCGCAATCAGATCTGCCGTTTGAAGGATTAATTTCGCCCGATCAGTAATATCACCCAAATTCCCAATGGGTGTTGGTACCAAAATCAATCGACCTGTCACTTGCGAATCAGGTACCGGTATCGCGGGCATACAAATAATCCGTACCAACCGAGCGAATTTGTAATTTCGCGATTGGCGGTTGATTTCGCTTGAAGTGCGTCAATGCTATCTTCCGTTCGATTCGGTCGGAAATATTTTTATCAAAACCCTGTTCAATGATCGTTGTCGGTTTCATTCGCAGATCGATTCTCATCCAGAGATATTGGTCGGCTTCGTCGTACGAGAAACCTAATTCACTTTCATCGGTCTGACCTTCCCAGAGATCCGCGGAAGGGGCTTTTTCCCAAATAATCGGTGGTAAATCCAGATGTTTCGCCAGTGCTACAATCTGTTGTTTGTATAGATCGCCTAAGGGACAGAGTGCCCACGCACCATCGCCGAACCAAGTCGAATATCCTAATAACAGCTCGGTTTTATTAGAAGTTCCAATCACCAGTGCATTGTCGCGAGCAGCGATATCGAACAGAGTCGTCATTCGAAGTCGCGCCAGTAAATTACCCTTACGCAAAGGTGACAGCTCAAGCGGATAGCCATCCGCCATCGCGCTGATATCGATTTTCTCGATCGGTAAACCGATTGTTTCGGCAATCAGTCGCGCATCGCCTTCACTCGATGGGGAGGACGTGCGGTAAGGAATCAGTATTCCGCGACAATTTTCGGATCCGAATGCTCGCACACAGAGTGCCGCTACGACAGCACTGTCGATTCCGCCACTTAAGCCGAACAAGACATGGCTGAATTTGGAACGTTCGACTTCGGTTCGGATAAAAGCCGTCAACAGACGCTCGGTAGTAGGTAAATCAAGCGCTGGCGGATTCGGTAACAACGCATTAAGATGATGAATCACGTTCTGCCTCAGGGACTTAAAACAACAAAAAGGTACGGTGAAACCTGTCTGCAAACAATTTGAGGAAAACCGATAGATGACGAGAAAGTAATAGAATGATACAATTGATACGATTTGAGGGAATTGAATTTAAAAAAGGGAAATATAGTTTATATATTAGAATAGTAACGATAAATTAAATAGCGATAAATAAAATATGTTTAATCACTGTTAAAAAAAAGTTTCATTCGTATTCTTTGATATTGAAGTCAAGCTACGAATCATCTACTATTTGGAATGTGTGAAAAGGAGACGAAATGAGTACTCATCGGACGCCGTTTGTAGCTGGAAACTGGAAAATGAATCTCACTCCCAGTGAAGCGATCCAATTCATCGATGCTTTCACTAATAAACTCCCAACTGACCGAACCTACGATGTTGGCTTGTTTCCTGCCTTTCTGGATATTCCCTTTGTAATCGGCAATCTGCTGCGGCGACGAGATATTTTGGTTGGCGCACAGAACCTTTCCGATCGCGAATCCGGCGCTTTTACCGGGGAAGTATCGGCTGCGATGCTGGTGGATGCCGGTTGTCGGTATGTTTTGATCGGACACTCCGAGCGACGGCAGCTCTTTGGCGAAGATGAAGCACTTTTGGCTCGAAAATTGGAAATTGCACTGAAACACCAACTCTCAGTGGTGTATTGTGTAGGAGAAACCCTTGCTGAACGTCAAGCGGAGAACACATTCCAAGTTTTGTCAAAGCAACTTCAAAATTTACTCCCGCTACCGGAAGAATTGCGTGAAAAAATCATCATTGCTTATGAACCGGTTTGGGCGATCGGAACTGGTGTTACAGCCACGCCTGCACAAGCGCAAGAAGCACACGCGTATATTCGGAAATCGATGAAAGAGGGGTGGGGTACCGAGTGGGCTAACGTACTCCGGATTTTGTACGGTGGCAGTGTCACACCGGCAAATGCAAACGAGTTATTCCGATGCCGCGATGTCGATGGTGGATTAGTGGGTGGGGCTTCGCTCAAACCCGATTCGTTTTTATCCATTTGCGATGCCGCTGTCGAGCGAAAGCCAGATAAGATCGTCTAATTTTAGCCATTTCAGGTCAGTTCTGGCAATTATCAGAATTGAATAAACCTTTAAAATCGTTTAATTTGTCTTCATGGCTCGATTAAAACAACTCTCTCTCTTTGAAGAGGAAAATCCTCCATCTCCACCAGTATTTCAGCCTTTTCACAGCGAAGGCACAGAGATTGTTGTCTCCAATCAAGCTTCGAGCGATCACGTTCCTCGCTCTCAGCAAAAACTCGAAGCCGAACGATTTACCGAGTTTGCCGCTTGGCTTCAACGCTCCCTACAACCATTTCTTGCTAAGCCCTTAATTGTGAAGCGGATGTACGGAAAAACACGCTATGTGGCAATGAAACAAGAGGGGCTTGAGATCGTGTTGCGTATTCACCGACGTTTCATCGATGCGCCAGACCCGGTGTGCGAGGCGTTGGTAGGGTGGTTGAAAGGACCGCGTCGGAAACCTCCGAAATTGATTACTCAGTACATCCACGAGTTGTCGACGCTCTCAGCAGCAGAACAACGCCTCCGCAAGCCTAGGGAAGATTTGCCAACACTGGGGAAGCATTACAATTTAGAGGAGTTGTACCGAACAGTTAACGATACTTTTTTTGGGGGAACCTGCAAAGTCGCAATCGGGTGGGGTAAGAAACCGGTAAACCGAGCGCGATCCAGACATTTAGGGAGCTATTCGGCAGCGTTACACCGAATTTCAATTCACCCGCTGCTCGATACACCACAGGTACCGGAATATGTCCTCTCATTTGTGATCTATCACGAGTTATTACACAGTATCCAACCGCCGGGTACGCATCACCCGCATGACAAGGCATTTCGCGATGCCGAACGGATGCACCCGGAGTATCGAAAAGTCAAGGAGTGGGAAAAGGAAGCATTTTCCTCGGTTCGATGTTAGAATTGGATTGAAAGCCCTGTCGATACCGACTACAAGCGTGAAATTAAGTGAAAATCACGATTTCCTGTCATATTACGTTAATTCGGTCGATTTATGGTACAAATAATCGTCCTTATACAAGTATATTCTTCAAATTCTTGGAATTGTGAAGAGTATCACATCCCGCTTGGAATGGACGCAAAAAACTGATAAGTTTATGGCGGTTTCATCAAAGCGAAATCGAGTTGATTTCGTAAATTCAATAGCTGAGTAAAGCTGAGTTAAAGAGAGAACTTATGGATTTCATTCCAGTTCTGCTGTTTATTGTCGCAGCCGTAGTCGTTGTGGGTGTTTCTGTGTTTCTGAATTGGTTGTTGATTCGGAAACGCCCGAACGATTTAAAGCTGTCGACTTATGAATGCGGCGAAGAAATCAAAGGACAAAGCTGGGTCCGGTTTAATAGCCGTTTCTATATCATCGGTTTGATCTTCCTCATCTTCGACATCGAAATTGTCTTGCTACTCCCATACGCCGCAATCGCTCGCGAAATCGGTTTGGTTGGCTGGATTGAAGCGATGTTGTTCCTGTTATTATTGATTCCGGGTTTAGTTTATGTTTGGAAGCGTGGCGATCTCGAATGGATTCGTCCACTTGCACCTCGAACCGCACACGAGATGCTCCATGCACCTCGTGCCGAAACACGAACCAATCCGCGCGCGGAGAAACGGTGATTATTCCTCCTGATGAAGGCGTTTACGAACGCACGATCTGGATTACCAGTGTCGACAAATTATTCCGTTGGGCACGTGCCTCTTCGATTTGGCCACAGACCTTCGGTCTTGCTTGCTGTGCAATCGAAATGATGGCAACTGCCGCCAGCCGATTCGATCTAGACCGCTTCGGTGTGTTTCTTCGCCCAAGCCCGCGTCAGTCCGATGCGATGATTGTTTCGGGCACAGTGACTTTTAAAATGGCATCGCGGTTGATCCGGCTTTACGAACAAATGCCCGACCCGAAATGGGTGATTTCGATGGGATCATGCGCCAATAGCGGCGGACCGTATTGGCAGAACGGGTATCATGTTCTTAAAGGGGTCGATACGATCGTTCCGGTGGATGTGTATGTCCCCGGCTGCCCGCCACGACCCGAGGCGTTGATTGATGGCATCATGGAACTGCAGGAAATGATCAAACATCCTGAAAACAGGAAGCGGAGGGCATAATGGCGACCGATTGGAAAGAATGGATCGCTGCCAAATTCCCGACTGCGAATCCGGAATGGATTGTTGAAGCACTCGAGAGTGAAAAAGCAGTTCTATTGCCAGCAATAAGTTTCGAAAAAATCGTTCGGGCATTACGAACCGATGACGCTGCCCGCTTCGATTCACTACACTGTCTCACTGCAATCGATCGAAAAGATTGCATCGAAGTTGTATATATACTGTATGCGTTTTCCCGTAACGAACGGTTGAATTTGAAAGTACGCGTTCAACGCGAAAAACCGGAAGTTCCTTCGATCGTAGAACTCTACCCTTCTGCCGACTGGCATGAACGCGAAGTGTTCGATCTGTTCGGAGTATTTTTCTTGAATCATCCCGACTTGCGCAGAATTCTTTTGCCTGACGATTGGCAGGGACATCCACTACGCAAGGATTACGTGCAACCCGAATTCTATCAAGAGTGGAAAATTGCTGCTGAAGAAGAGCATCGTACCGCTCGACCGGTGAATTGATATGCCAGTACACGAACTCGATATTCCGCTAGGACCATCACCGGACAAGATCGTTCGCGTTACCGGTGAAAGCATGACGCTGAACATGGGTCCGCAGCACCCGTCGACACACGGTGTACTACGTGTCGAGCTGCATACCGACGGTGAAGTAGTGCATGAAGCTATCCCGCACCTCGGTTATTTGCATCGATGCTTTGAGAAGATTTGCGAAGGGTTGCCATACAATCAAGTATTGCCGTATACCGATCGACTCGATTATTGTGCCGCGATGAATATGAATTTCGGATATGTTCTCGCCGTTGAAAAATTGATGGGATTGAAACTACCCGACCGCGTCGAACGGTTACGGGTAGTGATGGCTGAATTAAATCGAATTGCTTCGCACCTGATCGCCATCGGTACTTTTGGATTGGATGCCGGTGCTACCACCCCATTTATTTATTGCTTCCGTGATCGGGAAATCATTCTGGACCTCTTTGAGCAAGCGAGCGGTGGTCGTCTCCTCTACTCTTATATGATGGTCGGCGGGTTGGTTGACGATGTACCGGACGGTTGGATCGATCGATGTTTGAAATTCTGCGACTATTTTGAAACTAAAGTCAGCGAATACAACGATCTTCTAACTTACAACAAGATCTTTATTGACCGTACAGCGAACGTCGGGGTATTGCCGCCAGAAGTCGCGATCGCGTGTGGTTGCACCGGTCCGATGCTTCGTGGAAGTGGTGTGAAATGGGATCTTCGCAAAGACGAACCGTATTCAGGCTACGAGAAGTATGACTTCCAAGTCTGTGTCGGTGAAGGTGCCAAAGGGACGGTTGGAGATTCGTGGGATCGGCATATCGTCCGAGCACTGGAAATGATGCAAAGTGTGAAAATTATTCGCCAAGCACTCAATGGTATTCCTGAAGAAGATGTAAAAGCCTCTGTTCCGAAAAACTTTATGAAGATGCCGATCGGCGATGTGTATATGCGTTCGGAAACGCCACGTGGCGAGATCGGTTTCTTTATTGCCAGCGACGGAACGAAAAATCCGTGGCGCATCAAAGTTCGCAGTCCGGCATTCTGCAATCTATCGGCGTTACCGTATATGGCTCGCGATCAGTTAATCGCCGACCTCGTTATTATCCTTGGCTCAATTGACATCGTGCTTGGGGAGGTGGATCGATAATGGAAGTATTCAATCCTTTAGCCCCATGGAACCTTCCCTTGATCGTCTGGCAGACCGTCTGGATGGGGATTGTGCTTGGGTTCGTGATTGTTTTCGCGTTGTTTGCAGTGTGGTTAGAACGTAAAGTCTCGGGATATGCCCAAGATCGCTACGGTCCGATGGAGACGGGTGGTTTCGGTTTTCAAGGGTGGGCGCAGACGATAGCCGATGCTTTGAAACTGCTCCTTAAAGAAGACATTATTCCGGCATTAGCCGACCGGAAACTGTTCAAATTGGCGCCTTATGTCGTGTTTGCCGGTTCGCTTGGTGTATTGGCGGTTATTCCATTCGGTGCCAGTTTAATCGGCAGTGATTTGAATATCGGTGTCTATTATGCGGTAGCGCTTTCCAGCACTGCAGTGATCGGTATTTTGATGGCTGGCTGGGCTAGCAACAACAAGTGGGCGCTATATGGTGCGATGCGTTCCGCTGCTCAGATCGTCAGCTATGAAATTCCGGTATCGCTTTCATTGATGCTACCAGTGATTTTGGCTGGATCGCTGTCGTTTATCGATATCGTCGAAGCACAGAGGGTTGGCTTTCCGGGCGAAGGGTACTTCTGGAATTGGTATCTGTTCCGGGTTCCACCCTTCACGATCATTGCCTTTATTATCTACTTCTGGTCATCGCTTGCCGAAACCAACCGTACCCCATTCGATATTCCTGAAGCGGAATCGGAACTGGTTGCGGGTTACCACACGGAATATACCGGTATTCGGTTCGCGATGTTCTTCCTTGCGGAATATGCCAATATGTTCATCGTTGCTGCGATTGCTTCGGTCGTCTTTTTGGGCGGTCCTTTGGCACCGGCACCTTGGCTCAGCATTATTCCCGGTCCGATTTGGTTAGTCCTAAAATCATTAGTGATAGTGTTTGTACAGATGTGGCTTCGCTGGACGCTTCCGCGCGTGCGTGTCGACCAGTTGATGCACATTTGTTGGAAGGTGTTCCTTCCACTCGCGCTTGTTAATTTCATTGCGATTGCAACGGTGGCGATGTTATGGCCCAAATGAGAACTGCGCTGGGGATACCGATTTCATACACGGTATCTTCCGAAAAGCGCAACCCATTCATAAAATGGCTAGTGGAAGTCTGGGATGGCTTTTATACGACACTTGTCGGTTTGAGCATCACTGGCGGTCACTACTTTATCAAACGTCATACAGTACAGTATCCGCATGAATCCATTCCGATTGCCGAACGATCGCGTCAGCGCGTTCAGGTCGATATCGATTTGTGTGGTGGCTGCATGCAGTGCGACAAGATTTGCCCGCCCGGTATCATCACGATTGTCACAGCGAAGCCGGTCGCTGGTGTAGATCTTGGTACTCGACCGAATGGCAAACGCCGTCCGTTACATATTGCCGAATTTACGATCGATCATTCGAAGTGTCTGTATTGCGGACTTTGCACCACTGTGTGCAACGACGACGCAATCTTTATGATTCCCGATTTTCATCATATCGCACAAAATCGCGACGATTTATTTGTGAATTATTCACGGCATAATGCTGCCGAACGCGATGAACTGGTCGCAGCTGCCGCCGCTGAAAAAGCCGCCAAAGCCGCAGCACCGAAACCGGTAGCCGCTGCTCCGACTGCAGCACCAGCAACGCCGAAACCGCCGGTAGCAACAGTGCCGGAAAAACCAGTCGAAGCGCCGAAACCGCCGGAAGAACCTTTTAATGACCAGTGTCCTGGTCCCGATGGAGGAGATAAATAATGGAATCGCTCCTTCTTGATATCGCGATCGGATTTTTCGGATTGTTAACGTTGGCATCGGCATCGGTCGTCACGTTTTCACCGCGAATTCTGTACTCGGCGTTTGCACTGCTGTTTACGTTTATCGGTGTCGCGGCACTTTATGTGTTGATGGCTGCCGACTTCTTGGCTGCAACGCAAGTGATTGTATACGTCGGTGGTATTCTGATCCTGATCATTTTCGGCGTATTGCTCACTTCCCGGATCACGAACCTCGATATTTTTGAACAAACGCAACAGCGCTATTTGGCACTGATCCCAGTTGGTGCTGTTGGCATTGCATTGATGGTGATGATTATTTACACACCGTGGCTGGTCAATCAATTAGCCGCACAACCAACCACTGCCGCGATTGGTCGAGAATTGATCTTCACTTATGTGATCGCCTTCGAAGCCGCCTCGATCCTGTTGGTTGCAGCATTGATCGGTGCAGTTCGCTTAGGGCGGGAACGGAGCGACGAAGATGCTGAATAACGTCACCGTTTTCCTCTGCATATCTTGCGGATTGTTTATTCTTGGGATTCTGGCGGTACTGACTCGCAAGAATGCCGTTTCCATTCTGATGGGAATCGAACTGATACTCAACAGCGCGGGATTAAACTTCATTATCTTTTCTCATTTCAGCACCGGTAACCTGCGCGGACACTTGGTCGCGCTGTTTATCATTTTGCTTGCCGCTGCCGAAGCTGCCGTGGCGCTGTCGATCTTTCTCGGGTTGTACCGTCAGCGCGGAACTGTTTTCGTCGACCATGCCTCGGATATGAAACAATGATTACTCTTGCCCTATTCGTATGGCTGATGCCACTTGCCAGTTTCGCAATCGTTTTGCTGAACAGCAAACGACTTCCGCGCAACGGCGACTTTCTATCGCTTGCAACCATCTTTGCCGGGTTAATCCTGTCACTGAAGTTGTTCATCGACATCATGATGAAACCTGTGGGGTATTCCGAAAATCTGGTCTTCGATTGGATACCGCTCGGATCCGCCGCGGTTCAAGTTGGTGTTCACTTCGACGTCTTGACTTCGGTAATGTTGATCGTGGTGACTTTGGTCAGCTCGCTAGTTCACCTGTTCAGTACTCAGTACATGAAAGGTGATCCAAAGTACGGTCGATTTTTCGCATATCTGTCGCTATTCAGTTTCTCGATGCTCGGATTGGTGCTGGCAGATTCGTTGCTCGGTCTTTATATCTTCTGGGAACTAGTTGGTCTCTCCAGCTACTTGCTAATCGGGTTCTGGCACGAGAAGAATGCACCCGCGCAAGCATCGAAAAAAGCGTTCATTACGAACCGGATCGGCGACTTCGGGATGCTGATCGGTATCCTTCTCACTTTTGCTTTGCTGGGTGAATTGAATCTCGAAAAAGTGTATGCTGCGGTTGCTCACGGTTCGATTTCGATGGGTACGCTCACAGTCATTGGCTTGTTGCTGTTCTGTGGCGCTGTCGGTAAGTCAGCACAATTCCCGTTACACGTCTGGTTGCCCGATGCAATGGAAGGTCCGACACCGGTTAGTGCCTTGATCCACGCTGCAACGATGGTGGCGGCGGGTGTTTATTTGGTCGCACGAATTTTCCCGATTATCACTCCGGATGCCGGTCTGGTGATTGCCTTGGTTGGCGGTTTTACGGCGTTCTTTGCTGCGACGATCGCCGTAGCGCAATACGATATCAAGAAGGTGTTGGCGTACTCGACGATTTCGCAGTTGGGTTACATGATTATGGGTCTGGGTGTCGGTGCATACACCGCCGGATTATTCCATTTGGTCACCCACGCGATGTTCAAAGCCTGTTTGTTCCTAGCATCCGGATCAGTGATCCACGCGATGCACATTGCCTTGCATCACATCCACAGCCATGCCGATCCGCAGGATATGCGGAATATGGGCGGCATGAAGCGTGCAATGCCGGTGACATACTTGACGATGTTGATAGCGACACTGGCAATCTCCGGTGTCCCGTTTACTAGCGGTTTTCTGTCGAAGGATGCTATCCTTGGCGCGACACTGGCGTATGCGATGGAGAATGGCGGTATTAGCTGGATTTTGGTGCTATTCGGTTTTGTGACTGCCGGAATGACCGCATTCTACATGTTCCGGATTATTTACAAGACATTCTTTGGAAAATTCCTGAGTGGTTCGGAAGCAGAAGGACACCTGCACGAATCACCGAAGGCAATGACTATCCCGCTAATTACCTTGGCGACATTATCGGTTTTCTTCTGGTTTACGTTACCCAACGTGAATCCGTTCTCGACGAAGGGGTGGTTTAATTCGCAAGTAGCAACTCCTCCGCGCGCGTATGCGGCAATGCTAACAGTACCTGCGCCGCACGAAGAAATGGTTAAACAGGGTGAACCGGCAGTAGCACATGCCACAGGCGAAGCCAAACCGGCAGCAGAACATGGTGGCAGCGAGGCAATGGATGCCGAGAAGGAACACACCGAGCATTTCGCGCACTTATTGGCAATGATCTTGTCGGTATGTGTCGCGGGTGGTGGCATCTGGCTGTCATGGACGACATTCTTGAAGAAGAAGGTCGATACCGATGCCTGGAAAATTAAGTTGGGTCTATTCTACAAGGGTATGCTCAATAAGTGGTGGATGGATGAGTTGTACGATAAGACGGTGATCGCATTCACTCTACTGTTTTCCAAGACAATGGCACTATTCGACCAATACGTTATTGACGGTATCGTGAATGGTACCGCATGGTTAACCCGGAATTTCTCATTCGGTACCGGCAAGTTCGACAATAGTGTCATTGATGGCGCAGTAAATGGTTTGGCATGGGTTGTCGGTCGCTCGGGCGATCGCGTTCGATTGGTTCAAACTGGCAATCTTCAGCGGTATTTGTTAGTAACAGTTTTGGCGATCGGGGCAATTCTCATTGTCATCGTCGCTGGTACGATTTTATAGTAATTTTTTCGCTTGATCGGATCTAATCGCTTATTTCCGGCGATTGAGATTGGCTCAACTGATGCCGATTATCCGCATTGATTTGATTTGTTATCGATCCTGAATTAGGTAGTCAGAAAGGAAGCACTACGCTATGGGTCCGCTTTCGATCATGACCTTCTTCCCACTGGTGGGAGCGTTGATCATCCTCTTGGTTCCAAAAGAGCGCCTGAATATCATGCGTTGGCTGGCTGCGGCGACAACATTTGTGCCGTTGGTTATTGCCACTGTCCTGCTCTTTCAATACAACAACAGCAGCATCGGTGTGAACGATCCGAAGACGTTCCAATTTGTCGAGCGCGCCGTCTGGATTCCGGGATACAATATTTTCTGGTATGTCGGTGTCGATGGCATCTCGTTCCCGATGGTCTGGCTTACGACGTTGTTAAGCTTCCTCTGCATCTTTGCATCGTGGGGAATCGCGAAACAGGTCAAAGGTTACATGACGCTGTTCCTGTTGCTTGAAACAGGTATGCTGGGAACTTTCATCTCACTTGACTTCTTCCTGTTCTATGTGTTCTGGGAAGTCATGCTGTTACCGATGTATTTCTTAATCGGTATCTGGGGTGGACCGCGAAGAATCTATGCCGCAATCAAGTTCTTCCTTTATACACTGGCTGGTTCAGTGCTGATGTTGCTGGCAATGATCATTCTATATCAGAATACCATCGATCCACTTACCGGACAGCATACTTTCGACATGGTTACGATGATGCAGCAGACGAGTCAAACCGAGTGGCTGCGGAATACTGGTATGTTTTTGGGATACAGTATCCGTTATGTCCTGTGGATTGCCTTGTTTATCGGCTTTGCCATTAAAGTGCCGGTATTCCCGTTCCATACGTGGTTACCGGATGCCCACGTGGAAGCTCCCACCGCAATCTCCGTGATCCTAGCAGGTATCCTTTTGAAAATGGGTACTTACGGTATGTTGCGAATCAATTTTGGGATCTTCCCGGATGCATCTTACTACTTCAGCAATATGATGGCGATTTTGGGTGTCATTAACATTCTGTATGGGGCATTTTGCGCGATGGCGCAAACCGACCTCAAGAAGCTTGTGGCATACAGTTCGATTTCTCACATGGGTTATGTGCTACTTGGTATGAGCGCATTGACGCCTGCCGGTATCAACGGCGCAGTGCTCCAGATGTTCAACCATGGTACGATAACAGCCATGTTGTTCCTCTTGGTGGGTGTGGTTTATGATCGTGCTCACCACCGTGAAATCAACGGTTTCGGCGGTATCGGTTCGGTGGTTCCGCGCTATATGGGTATGACCGCCTTTGCGTTCTTTGCTTCGTTAGGTTTGCCGGGTTTGAGCGGCTTCATTTCCGAAATCCTGGTATTCATGGGAAGTTATCAGACTTGGCCGGTATACACGATGATTTCCGCATTCGGTATCATTATTACTGCGGGCTACTTACTCTGGACAATTCAACGGGTCTTCTTTGGACCGTTGAACGAAAAATATAAAGATCTTCCGGAAATTAACGGGCGAGAAATGTTCACCCTCGTACCGCTGGCAATCATTGTAATAGTTCTGGGTGTTTATCCGCACCCGATTTTAAACATGATCAGTGGTTCGCTCAACCATTTAATTACCATCGTGAAACCGGCGGCAGTGATCGCAATGAACGGATTCTAAGATGACGATGCTCTCACTCAACGACTTCATCGGCGCTGCGGGCGAAATGACGCTTGCTCTTGGGTTCGTCATCCTACTCATTTGGGATGTCACATCCAAAGACAAGGATCGCGCTGCGTTAGCATGGGTAACAAGCTTGTTGTTTGTAATCGCTGCCGGTGTATCGGTAGTCTTTACGCCCAACGGTTTGTACTTTGCCGGGACCTTCCGGATCGATCCTTTCTCTACCTTTATCAAGTTGTTTGCCAGCGCAGCCGGAATTTTCGGGATATGGATGTCGCTTCCACGATTCCATAAGAACGGTGAATATTATTTATTGTTGGCGGCAGTTGTATTCGGGATGTATATCGTCGCCAGCGCTTCCGATTTCATCGTACTGATTGTCGGTTTGGAAACTGTGTCGGTACCATCGTATATCCTAGCCGGTTATTACCGTGCTAACCGCAAATCGGGTGAAGCGGCGCTGAAATACGTTCTGTATGGTGCAGTTTCGATCGGAATGATGTTATTCGGTTTTTCCTTTTTGTACGGAATCACTGGCGAAACAACCTATTCCGGTCTGCGCGACATGCTTGATGCCCAGGGGAACGGCTACGAATTGGTCGCATTTGTCGCAATGGTGTTGATGGTTGCCGGATTTGGTTACAAGATCGCCGCAGTGCCATTTCATTTTTGGTGTCCGGATGTGTACGAAGGCGCACCAACTCCGATGACGGCATTCTTTTCGGTAGCACCAAAAGCTGCAGGTCTTGCCGCGCTTGCCCGATTTTTGATTAATGCAGTTCCCGACACCGCCTTGGTTCAATTTGGCTGGGATAAGTTGTTCTGGTGGATCGCAGTCGCAACGATGACTTTGGGAAATCTAGCCGCACTTCCGCAGACGAATTTGAAGCGACTGTTAGCGTATTCCTCGATTGCGCATGCAGGATATATTTTTACGGTATTTACTGTCAATTCGACGGATGGCTACGCTGGTTTATCATTTTACTTGATCGCTTATTTATTCATGAACATTGGTGCCTTTGCCGTGGTGGAATGGATTGAGCGAACGTACGGAAGCGTAAATCTCGAAGTTTATCGAGGATTGGGAAAGCGGGATCCGTTCACGGCTGTGATGTTTGCGATCTTCTTATTCAGTTTGGTTGGTATTCCACCACTTGCTGGCTTCGTCGGTAAGTATATGATATTCAATGCACTGATTAAAGCTAATCAGACTTCGTTAGCGTTAATCGCAGTGATCAACACGGTAGTGAGCTTAGTGTACTATACTAAGATTGCCAAAGAGATGTTCCTGACCGATAGCGCTGAGGAGTTAAATACGAAACCGGTCTCCAGTCAAGTATATGCGCTGTTGCTTACTTGCGCCGTTCCAACGTTCATTCTTGGTACTTTCCCCGGATTGGTGATCAAGTGGGTCAATTGGGCGGCAGAAGGTTTTGTCGGTAAAATGTAAAGTCTTAGAATTTAAGCAGGAAAAAGGCGGGAATTCCCGCCTTTTTCTGTACATATAGTGGTTCTTGAAAATAAGTTGTCATGATTCGGTATCAGGCTTCGCCTGACCTGCGGGCGGATGTGGGGATCAGCCCCTACTACCGATAACAAATGATTTTCAAGAGAGACTATAGCATCGTCTACTGCGAATGAGTAACTGATTTAGTCGATTTGCTCCGGATTTGATATTTGTGTACAATAGCAAAGTCGCTTAATCCGACCCAAATCTCATCGCTGCAGGTCAACTGAATATGCTTATTTTCAAGCCACGTCGACAGATTCTGAATGACGAACCGACTGAACGATATATCACTTGGTCGCCACAGATTGGTACATTTGTCGGGATCGTTTTCGTAGTCGCGGGCGTTTTAATAGTAACAAATGTGCTGGGATCGCATTGGTGGGTAGAACCCAGAGTTCGCTTGATTCTCGGCATTACAGTGATTCTGTTTGGGATTTATCGTATCGTCACCTTTCTTCCCAAATTGCGTGAAGAGCGGCAGAAAACGTTACGGGAGCAGATCGATGAACTGGATCAAAAATAATCTTCTCTTTATCGTCCCCTTACTGCTCTTGTCTGCCTGCGGACCGGATCGACACCCGTTTGAAGGCACCGCGCAATTGCCTTGTGCCCCGGCAGTAGCGTCGATTATTGCTCGCGGAGTGGCAGATTTCGAATCTCAATATCCCAAAGCCAGAATTAACATCAGCCGGCGCAACACCCGTCAAGCAATCGATTCGCTCATTTCCGGCAAGACCGATCAGATCGTGATCGATCGACCGTTGACCCAACCGGAATCGCTGGCATTTAAACAAGCGAAAAAAGAGCTGCTCGTCTTTCGACTGGCGCGTAGTCCGATGGCATTTATCGTTCATCCTTCCAATAAAATTGACGATCTCGATTCAATTCAAATTGCCAGTATCCTAACCGGTCGATTTGACAACTGGAATCAGGTCGGGCAAGGGCATGATCGACCGATTCGGATGTATTTACCGTTGCAGGGTGAAGGTGTATGGGAGTTGCTACAGGTACTGTTCAAGACACCTTCAAAAATCGTTGCATTTGTGGTTCCAAGCGATTCGATTGCGATTCGCGTTTCCGAGGATCCCGATGCTTTAGGTGCGATGACTGGTGTTATTCCGGAAAATGTGAAACCGATCGGGGTGATGTTCGATGGCAAGAAACAGCGCCCAACCTTGCGCGCCATCCATGAAGGACGATATCCGTGGGTGATTCCGATCGTTTATATCACCACCAGCGAAAAAATGGATGTCGGAACAAGTTTTCTGAATTACATCTCGTCCAATATGGGACAACGGTTATTGGCTAACAATGGCGTTCTCCCGGCGATGGTTCCATTGAAAGTAGTGGATTCGAAACCGAAATAGTGTATTTTATCCCTGCTGAAGTAATGAATTGATCGAGTTGTAAGAACCATATGAATTTATTAAGACGCTAAGACCGAGGAGAACCGTGAAGAAACGTTTTATTCTATCCCTCTTACTGTTACTAGCTTATTCGACGATGCTTATCGCCGGACCCTTGGATGATGCCGTTCGGAACCGGGAATGGGGTAATGTGATCAAACTGGCGAGCGATGGGATTTCCAAGGATTCCAAGGATGGGGACAGTTATCGCTATCTGGGTATCGCCAAAGCTGCTACCGGGGACACTGCTGCTGCTGTCGATAATCTGAAACGCGCGATTTCGATTTCCAAGAAAGACGGTAAAGCGGTATTGGCATTGACCGGTATCTACATCGGGATGAACAACATTATCGATGCGCGACAACTGGCTAACGAAGGGACGAAAGCCGCCGGTAAAAATCTCGATATGCAAGCTTCACGGGCATTGGTTCTGGCTTATACCGATTCGATCAGTGCCGCTTCCACGTTGATTTGGAGCGTCGTAAGTAAAGATTCGACCAATGCCACTTATTACAAGATTCAGGGTCTGATTTCCCGCAAGGAAGGCGTGCTTGATTTTGTGATCGATGCGTTTAACAAAGCGCTGATTTACGATCCGAAAGACAACGATATCCGCTATGAAATGGCAATGGCACTGCTTTCGGGTAAACGCGGCAATGAAGCATTGGAAGCGTTGCAGAAGATTAATCAAACCGAACCGAATTATCCCGGAGTAAACTATCAAATCGGTAAAATTTTGTATTACAATGCTCGCAGCGATTCGGTAAAGTTGAAAGAAGCTGTACCGTATTTGGAAACTTCGATCAAAGAGAAGCCGAACGCCGAAGCGTTCCGAATGTTGGGTGAAGCCTATTTGAAATTGAATCGGATTTCGGAAGCTGAAACGGTATTACGAGCGGCATTGGCAAAGAAGGAAGACGCTAGTGTCCGAAAGTTGCTGGCAGATATTCTAATGGCAGGCAAAAAATTCGATCTGGCTTCTGATTTGTGGAAACCGTTGGTTGGTACTCCGGATTTCGATGCCAACCGGTTTTTGCGGTTAGTCGATATTACTACTCGATTTTGGAGTCAAGACACGTCGAAGCGGATTGTGTTTATCAATCAAATCGGTTTAATGAAGCAAGTATATCTGGCAGACACGACTCAGCGGAATTTCCTAGGCAAAATCGGTTTGCTATATTACACGATCGACCAATACGATTCTGCCGCCAGTTGGTATCGCAGGAAGCTTGCACTCGAACCGAAAAACGACACGACGTGGATCAATCTAGGATACGCCTTAAAGGAACTTGACCGCAGCGACGACGCCATTGCGGCAATTCGCACTGGATTGGCGATCAACAATACCAATATAGCCCCATACGGTGTTATTGTCGATATTTTGCAGAAATCGAAGCGGGAAAAAGATGCTATATCGCTGCTCGATTCGATTTCGACGCGGAAAGATTTCGATTTGAATATGTATATCCGTTTGGCGGGCTTGCATTACGGAGCCAAGCAATACAGCAAATCCCTATCGGTACTTGAGAAAGCCGATGCCGCATTCCCGAATTCAGCGAATGTTTGGCTATGGTCGGGAATTAACTGGTATATGCGCTATGCTGCCGAGCCGGGGAATACCGGTTATTTATCGAAAGCGAAGTCGGCATTTCAGAAAGCGTTGCAGTTCGATCCGAACAACGCCGAAGCGAAAGATTACTTAAAGCAACTAAATAAGTAACCTATTTCATGAGTTCGGGTAAAAAGTAAACACTAGCGTTCGACTGCCAGTCGAATTTATCCAAGCAAAATTCGCAGGTTTCGAATTCGTGTATTATATTTCTTTTTCTGAAGCAATTGACAATTTTTGTTTATTTCGAAGGGCGATGTTATTTCGCCCCGTCCTTAGTCACCAGGAGATCAATCCATGAAGAAGCAAGGTGCTTTTGTCTTAGTCGCCAGTCTTATTTGCGTCGTCGTTGCTATCGCGGTCTTTCAGGTCTTACCGTCATTCATCAAGGACGGTGGTCCGATCGTAGCAATTTTGATTGCCATCAACCTCATGATTTGGGTTTTCGTGATCGAACGTTTGTTGACTTTGAAGAAGTCCAAGGGTCAACGTGCGATGCCGATATTCTTCAACGAATTCCTCAAATCCGTTCGCGAAAAGAAGTATCAGCAGGCAATCGAACTCTGCGACAAGCAGAAGGGTAGCGCCGCGTCGGTGCTTCGCGCCGGTATGGAACAGTGGATCCGTATTCAGAGCGACACCCACATCGTTGGCGAGAAGAAATTGACCGAAACGCAACGGGCGATGGATGAAGCGCGTTTGTTGGAAGTTCCGTTCCTCGAACGAAATCTGATTGGTATGTCGACCATTGCCTCGACCTCGACGATGTTCGGTTTGTTAGGTACGGTCGTCGGTATGATTCGTTCATTCCGCGCCATGGCGAAAGCCGGTACCCCTGATGCCGCCCAGTTAGCGTTAGGTATTTCCGAAGCCTTGATCAATACCGCACTCGGTATTTTCGGTGGTATTGTCGGTATCTTCACCTACAATATCTTTACGACACGCGTCGACAATTTCAACTACTCGATCGACGAAGCCGTGTATATGACGCTCGAACTGTTGAAGGACGAGATCTAAAAACCGCCATTTCGAAGTTGGTCCGAGTCGATTGCTTCTGATTTGAAGCGACTAATCGGACAGCAGAGAAATTCATTACCGTTCGAAACGGATAGGAGCATTTATGGCGGTACCAAAGGCGAAACGCATGGGGGTTGCCATCGACATGACACCAATGGTCGATGTCGCCTTCCTCTTGCTGATTTTCTTTATGTCCACCACACAATTCAAACCGCCGGAGGATACTCCGGTGCGACTTCCGGATAGTCACAGCAATATCAAGCTGCCGGAATCGGATATCTTGACGATTACGATCACCAACGCAGCAACCGCGGATGGCAAACTGGTCGCGAATAGTTCGAAGATATTGATTTCATCCGGTCTCGGTAAAAAAGATCAGGAATTGGGATTCAGTGCATTGAACGAGAAAACCGGGATGTTCCGGTTAGTGCCTCAGACGAAAGAGACATTACCGCAGAATATCAACCGTGCTCGCAGCATCAATCCGAATTATCGACTGATCATCAAGGCCGACAAAGATGCTGATTACGCAACGATCGAATCGATTACTGACCTGCTCAAGATGGAGTCAGTCAATCTTTTACGATTTTACTTAGTCACGGACTTGAAAAAGAAATAGACGCGAACCGCTCTGGGAGTGAAGCATGGGTGGAATGGTCGGTGGCGAACAAAAAAGCCACGGTAAAAAAGGTAAGAAGAGTTTCAAGAAGCCCCGTATGGCTGTTCGGGTCGATATGACTCCGATGGTCGACGTCGCATTCTTGTTATTGATCTTCTTTATGGTCACAACAGTCTTTCGGCTTCCTCAGGCGATGGAAATCAATCTGCCGCCGGAGAATAAGGATGTCACTGATACAAAAGTTCGAGAATCCCGGATGTTGACCTTCCGGATCAACAATAGTAACCAGTTGTTCTTCAATGTTGGCAACGAAGTACCGGCATACTTGCCGTGGGATTCACTCAACAGCAAAATTATCGACCGGAAAAAAAGTAAAGACGATATGGGAACACTAATTGGTCAAGAATTGATCGTAGTCAGTAAATTACAACCGCAGGCTCCGTTCCATTCGATGGTCGATATGCTCGATATGTTCAATGTCGATTCAGTAACTCGCTACTCTGTTGCGAAATGGAATGCCGATATGAACGATGATTCAGTGATGTCGTTGGTTTCTCCAGTAGCAACGAGATAACCGGGGAGGACAGAGAATGCAAACTAAGACAGCCGATGCCAATGTAGCTATATACGACGAACTGCTAGCTCGGGAATATGGCGCGCTGGTTCTCCGAACCGTTGTCGGCAAAAATATGATGCGTGGTGTTTTGATCGCATCGATATCAATCTGGTCTATTCTTGGGATTTGGTGGGGTGTTGAGTATATCAAGAAATTGCGTGAAAACGATACGCCATTACCACCGCGCTATATCGATTTGACGAAATTGGCGGCACCGCCATCGCTGACTCAGGAAGAAATCGTTCAGATTAAGATTAAATCGCTCGATGCACCGCCACCTGCTGCGATTAAAGTTCAGGCAGTCGAAGACTCGAAAGTAGCCGATACCGTGAAGATCTTGACGGTTCAGGACATTGCCAAGAACATCGATGCCGGCAGAACGTCAGTATCTTCGGGCGACGTTAGCAGTGGCAATGTGGTGGTGGCACCTCCAGCCGACGACGATTACATCCCGAAACCGGATGAAGTCACATTTGTTGAAAAAGATGCCGAACCAATTTCGACACCTTCTCCGAAGTATCCAGCGCAAGCAATGACGGCACGGGTACCCGGGAATGTAGTGGTTCAGTTTCTCGTCAACAAAAAAGGCGAAGTCGCACAGGTGAAGATCTTGAAAGCCGAACCGAGTGGGTTTGGTTTTGAAGAGGCGACAACGACGACGGTTAAAGGGTGGAAGTTCAAACCGGCGATCAACAACGGTCAACCGGTATCGATCTGGTACACGCAACCGATTAAGTTCAAGCCGTAAACAACAGAAATTGGTATCAATGAAAAAGCACTGGAGCGATCCAGTGCTTTTTTATTATAATCGGCATTCGTTAAAATAAGGGTACGGGAATATTGTCGTACATGATCTGGCTGGGCGGTGCTTTGATCGCAGTGACCTTGTTTGTGACCAGATCGATCCACACTTCGCCTACTGCGGATCTTTGAATGGTATTGGAAATAATATCCAAACCGAACACAAGTTTATTCGTTCGAAGCGTAGCTTTGGTAAAAATGATCTTGTATTTGTTACGATCGTAATCAGCAGGAAACAAATGGTCGTGATTACCGTTGACAGCATTCATCGGGATCTCGGGGATCGACCAACAGATGGGCAAAATGTAATCCAAATATTTGTTGTTGGATTGCGTTAGAATCGTCGTTAGGACTGTCGAATCGGAAGATGCGATTTGGAATATTCGCGACATCCGATCATGATCGATTTGTGATACTGAAATTGCACAATGATCCTGGTTTTCATAGGTATATAGTTGACGGATCGACCATCGTTGCAATAATAATGCACCGCCGATGGCACAAGTCGTAATAACGATGTACCGAACCAAAACGGATGCTATTTGTTGCCACCGTTTCTGACTCGAAAGAATAAGGAAATTAGGAATTGGAATTCGGAACGGTAAGAACATATTGGTCTGTGCTTTGTATGTGAGGTAATCCTGACCGAATTTCCGTTCACACTCAGCCTCCTCTATCTTCGCCAAAGAGTAATATGCGAACAGCATCGCGATATAGATGACAAGAACCATAAATCGCGGCCAGAGAATTAATAAGCCAAAACTCGATATTGCCAGTGATGCATATTGTGGATGTCGAATAACCTGATAGATCCCAGAGATCGCAACTCCGCGTTTAAGGATCTTATTCGCATATACCTGTATTGCGCCGACCATAAAACCAAGCAGACCAAGTAGGAATATTGTTCCACCAATCTCATTGTGATAATTCAGCAAAGTCGATTTCGTTTCAATTGTGATATGCGGCAGAAATACCGAACTAAGCCAACTTAGCAGAGGCGATCGGTTGATAAAATTCAGACTGGGACCATAAACCGAATAAAAATAGAGCGCAAAGGGAGAAGCCATATAAAAAAATTCGAACGCAATTAGAAAATAAAATACCGAAAGCGTCCAGAATGTCGTGCGGGTCTCGTTATGAATGGTAGTTGACATTATTGCCTCAGATATTTGTGGTAGTGTCGAATTGACGATGTGCCCTCAAATGCGTTTCGATGAAGACGTCGATAAACGCTTCGGTTGCTTTCGATTTCTCGAAATGGTAGTATTTACACCAAGCGTCCTGCATCACAATGAACGTCATCATCGGAATAAATCCAGAAAAGAATTCGAAGGTATGGTTTCTAACGCTTGGTGCAATTGGCGACGAAGTATGGTCATCAGACTGTTGAGTTTCACGTTCATTGGCTAATGCCAAATCGGCACATCGAAACAAAGCAGTGCTGCTCTTCTTCCCTTTTAGTGCTTCCATCAGAAGAACCGAAAGGATTTTCTTCCATCGAGTCATTTGGATGAGTTCGGATTCTACTTTTTTAGCAATCGATGCTTCTCCGGTGGTTCGGGAAGCGACAAGAGCCGAAGAACTAGCCGCAGTAATCTGTTCGATGACACTTGTAAAGAGTGCAGCAATCAGATCATCCTTGTTTTTGAAATGATAATAGATCATTGCCTTATTCACATTAGCCTTTTCCGCGATTTTATCGACACTTGTGGCGTCGAATCCGTATTCGGAAAACAGATATTCAGCAGCGTGCAAGATTTTCAATCGTGATTTTTCTCCACCGGTACGGGGCATATTTCCTCCAGTTATAAATAACTAACCAGTTAGTTAATAATATATATTATCCTGTCACCGATGTCAAGACATCGATTATAGAGAAAAAAAACACCGAATTGCTTCGGTGTTTAAATTCCTGAAATGGTGTTAATTTACTACTTTACAAGTACTACTTTCTGTAAGGCTTGGTGTTCGCCACTGCGCAGATGCACGATGTACAGCCCGGAAGGGACACTGTTTCCGGTTTGATTTCTGCCATCCCATTGGAACTGGTATGTTCCCGGATTCATCGTTCCGAGGCGTTGTTCCCTAACCGTTGCTCCGCGAACATCGTAGATCACGAATTCCGTCACGGCACGCGTCGGGAGATCGACCCGGAAAGAGACGGTGGAATTGAACGGATTTGGACTGGCGGGATGCATGGCAAACTGCTTCGGTAGGGATGTTTCATTTGCACCGGCATCAAAACCGAGGATCGTAAATGTTGGCGATGTGGCGAAACGTGTATAGTCATTGTCGCCGACCGATTTGACGTACACTTGGCAATTCGCCGATTGCTGCGCCGTGACAAACCATTCGTAATGACCGGAATTCGCGGTATTGCGAATGATAGGAATCCAAGTACCATCCCGTACGAGAATAATATCGACCGGTAAATTTGGTTGCTGGTTGATATCCCAATCGATGATTCCAGTGCCATGGTAAAGCCAAATATCGGATGCCGTCGGTCGATTGATCGATACATCGTTGATCTGAAGATTGAAATTACTCATCGCTTGGAGTTGCGTCGTATTGTCGGTAATGCGGAACCGCGCCGATGCTTCGCACCGTGGACCATATACCAGCCAGTCGAAACGACCGGTGTTGGAAATCTGGGAACTGCTTCCAGTGCCCTGACGGATTGTCGACCAAGTGCCGGTGGGATAATTGCGATTCAATTCGATTGTAACCGTCCCACCCGGGGTTCCTCCAAACCAGGAGATAAATTGATTGGTTGCGGTACTCCAGGTGATACCGGGTCCATTTGGATAATCAATGCTGATGAATAATGGTGTCGCAACATAATCCTCGGTCAATATGTCACTTTGAACATTGGTATAAGTTCGCGTAACCGGGGCAAATGAGTGACGCATCGATGCTGGCGTTACGACGCCACTCCAGCCGTTTGAAATGAATACCGAATAGGTACCATCATTTTGCGTGACCACGGTCGTAGGAAAGCCACTGATCGACAATCCTGCCATCGCCTCTCCTGCTGTATCGAGGATTGTTCCGGCAATTTCATACTCGGTTCGCGATGCTGTGAAGTTCTCATACGGGGAGCTGCTGGTCAATAAGTAAAATGCGCGTGTCGGTGGGAAGAACGACCAATGCTGTGATTGCGGTGAAATGGTTCCACTCCAATTATTGGGAACCGCACAAGAGTAATACCCGCTTTGATCACAATAGACAGTCATTGGGAAACCCGAGATCGAAACATTGCGGGTACCCAGATTATTCGCCTCCTGAATATATCCGGAGACGATTACATTGCTTGTGGCGGTCGCAGCGAAACCTTCGTTGTAATGCGAAGTGTCATAGTTGGTGTAGCTTCGCGAAGAGGGAGTGAAGTTCCACCCCTCAAGTTGGGGTGTGACTGTTCCCGTCCAATTCTGGGGAATCGTGATGGTGTAATCGCCATTTGAATCGGTTACGACAACTCCGGGTAACCCAAATAACCGAACGTCTGCCAATGGTTCCGATCGAGAATTGTGGATGTACCCGCCGATATCCAGTGACGATTCCAAACAGGTATAATTTTGATCGCTTCTTCCCGTGGTCAGATTCGTGTATCCCCGAGAAGGTGGTTGAAAAATCCATCCACTTCGAGTTGGCGAGATTGCGCCCGACCAACCAGAACTGACCGTCGCGGTATAAAATCCGGTCGAATCGGTGCGAACAGTGCTCGGTAGACCTTTCAACTGGACGTTACGAAGTGCTCGTCCCGAAGCATACCGGACATATCCAGAAATAGTGAATGTTGGAATTACAGTCGCAACGAAATCTTCATTCGCCATATTTGCGACAACGCCCGTGTAGTTTCGGAAAACCGGTGTGAACGAGTATCCCGTCAATCGCGGAACAATGAGACCGTTCCAACCGGAATGCACTAATGCGGAATAAGAACCATTTTGATCGGTTACGACCGAATATGGATAGCCGGTAAGCTCTACACCCGATACGGCTGTGCCAGATGAAGTTAAAACGTGTCCCGAGACGATATACTGGATTGCCGATACGGCAGTATAATTGTTATTTACCACATTGGACGTGATGTTCGAATAGCTACGCGATACCGGTTCAAAGTTACGCCCCGTCGCTTGTGGTGAAATCGCACCCGACCAATTTCGCGGTACTGTGCCGATATAGTATCCGGAAGTATCGCTAAGGATGGTCGATGGAAAACCGGTCATCGCAACACCGGAGATGGGCACCGAATTTACATCGCGGATAAAACCGGAGATCGTAAAAGCTAGTCCGTTTGGCGTCCCGGAATAATTTTCGGTGGTTTGCGATCCAGAGACATTGAAATAGGTTCGACCCGACGGAGTGAAATTCCAACCGACTAATTGCGGAGTAACAGTTCCCGACCATCCCCGACTAAGGGTGACGGTATATACTCCCGATGCATTGGTAACAATGGATCCGGGGAATCCTGCCATGGCTACGCCGGCAATGGGAATTAAATTTTGATCGCGAATGATTCCGGAAATGATTGCGGTGGTGCTGAGCGTCGCGGTGAAATTCTGGGCAGTCTGGTTACCAGTCAACGCCGAGAACGTGATATGATCGGGTGAAAAAGTATAACCGGTCAGTTGTGGTGTTACCGTACCACTCCAGCCCATTGCTAAGAACGTTTGATAAAAACCGGCGGTATCGGTGGCAACGTAACTCGGAAAACCGGACATCACGACGTTCGCGATGGGTTGAGAACTACTGTTTCGGACATGACCACTAATAAAATATGTGATGGATACTTGCGTGGCAGTGAAATTCTGATTGAATTGCGATGTCGTTACACTGCTATAGGTACGGTTAGTGGGTGCGAAGGACCATCCGGACAGCGTCGGTGTGACTGTTCCCGACCATCCACTCGAGACCGTTGCGCTATAAAATCCATCATTATCCGATTGAATTGTTCCGGGCAGACCCGAAAGCGTCACACCACTGATTGGATTCGACGAGGAATTGCGGATGTACCCGGAGATTATTACCGAAGTCGCAAGCGTTCCAGTGTAATTTTGACCCGATAGATTACCTGTTAAAGCGGTGTAGGTGTAATGGTCCGGGACAAATGAGTAACCGGTTAACTGCGGTGTTACTGTTCCGCTCCAACCGGTCGCCATGAAAGTTTGATAAAATCCATTGGCATCAGTTGTAACGTAGTTTGGGAAGCCTGACATCACGACATTCGCAATCGGCTGTGAATTGGTATCGCGAACATACCCACTGATAAAATACGTGATCGATACTTGAGTCGCAGTGTAGTTTTGGCTTGACTGCGATACCGTTATACCGTTATAGGTTCGATTCGTCGGGGCGAATGTCCATCCGGATAGTGATGGTGTGACCGTACCTGACCACCCGCTTGAGACGGTGGCACTATAGAAACCGTTGTTATCAGTCTGGACGATACCCGGTAGTCCGGAGATTGTTACACCACTAATCGCATTCGAAGCCGAATTTCGAACATATCCCGAAATAGTTATTGAAGATCCTGTTGGTGTTGCAGTAAAATTCTGCGATGTCTGATTGGATGTGACGTGGGATAGAGTAATCGTTTGCGGCGAGAAAGTATATCCGGTAAGCGACGGTGTTAATGTACCCGACCAGTCGGAGGAGACCGATCCTGAATAGTATCCGTTCTGATCTGTGGTCACGGTATTCGTCATACCGGAAATCGAAACACCGCTGATACCATTCGATTGCGAATCGCGTACATACCCGGAAATTGTGTAATTCACCTGTCCGGCAGCAATTGAGAAGTAACTGCTGTAATCATCAGCGGTAACCGGGGAGGTGGCGTTACTGATGTAAATCCGATAAGCAGTGCTAGCTACTAGTCCAGTCGGTATCGACCAAGTGTAAGAACCGGAATTAGGTGTCGAATTCGTGATATGAACTGTTGTTGTCGTATCGGCTTTCAGATCGATTTGAACATTATCGGTTAAGTTGGTCGATGTCCATTGGATCGTATGTTGCTCGCCGGTATACCAATGTTCGCCTCCAGCCGGGGTAGTGACTTGAATAACTGGAGTCACACCGCCGGAAATGGTAAAGTTGCTCGTCGACATTCCATAGATCGATGCATTGCTTTGCGGATAGACTTTGATGCGATTGGTCGATCCAATCGGGTTGGTGACTGTCCAAGGAAAAGAACCGGAATTCGGAACCGTACCGAGTAACGTCCAAGTGCCGCCGGAATATTCACGATTGATTTCGACATTCATATTGTCATTGGCACCGAATCCGTTAGCGTACCAGGTAATTTCCTGTCTCGACCCAACGCCCCAGTTTTCACCACCGGTCGGGTTGGTAAGTGTCACACCAACTGTAGCGAGGTTGGCTTCAAGCGAAACATTGTCCAACCAGACACCGGCATTACCGGTAGGGATTGTACTCCCGTTGGAAGTGAACACAAATTGAATCGCCACACCATTTTGACCGATGTAATTCCACAATGAAACATCGAAGGTTTGCCACGACTGTGCCGAACCGCTTAATATCCGCAAATTCTGCCATATTCCGCGAGGATCGCGGATCGCAACAATGAGTTGATCGTTATCAGCTTCGGTATTCATCCAGACGGAGAAATGCAACATCGATGCCACTGCGGCGGAAAGATCGAAGGTCGGTGTTTGCAGTACTTTGCGCATACTGTGCAAGTAAGTCCAAGCGCCGGTATCGTCGTTGCTCGCACAGAATGCGCTATAGGTTCCAGTTTGCGCATTTACGGTATTTAGACCCCAATGATAGCCGGTGTTATTCGGTACACCACCGTCGCCGATCACCCAGCCGGGAGGGGGAAAGGTGCTTTCAAATCCGGTGCTGAATAGAACAGTATTGATCTCATCGACAGAATTGGTCGATGCTATCGAAACTGTACTCAACAACGCCAACAGAGCTGCGATCAGAAACCGTCCCACGGTGCCGAAATCACAGCTACCGGATTTTCCAAAGGTCAATGAATGATCCCGGATCGATCGATCGAAGGGATCCGTATTCACTGAGCGCGTTCGGAGTTGCATAGCGATACCGCCTTGTTAAATGACTATTGATTCTTTACTTAGATTAAGTTATTGATCGAATCCAAGTATGAACAGAATCTAACAATATATAATAATGGTTTATGGCAAGATTTTGCAACGATTCATAGCAGAATCGGTGAGGAATTATGTGATGGATGGACAAATCGAAGTCAAGAAAAAAGACGTATCGATGGATCGATACGTCTGATTGGTGCCGAGGGCCGGACTCGAACCGGCATGAGCTTGCGCTCGGTGGATTTTGAGTCCACTGCGTCTACCAGTTCCACCACCCCGGCTGAACAGTAGGGCAGTAATTTATGTTTTTTTTCTGCGAAATGCAACGGGTCGAATTTAAGTAAATATTGGGCGAAAGAATTTGGTATTGTTTGTGTATAAAAACAGACATTTAGTCTATTAATCGTCTTCTACAGTTCGATCGATTTGTTTATGAAATAATTCCGGATATAGTTTTTCGACGCAATCCTGACACAGACTGTGAGTAAACTCGACTTCTGAATGACTCGACAAATAGGCTTCGATACTGTTCCAATACCCGGTGTCGTCGCGGATTTTCTTGCAGGAGGCGCAGATTGGAAGCAATCCCCGCAACGTTTTCACCTGATCCAAAGTATTGATGAGTTCGGTATTCGTCGCTTCCAACCGGTAATAGTTGCGTGAATTTGCCAATGCCAATCCAAAGACGGTACCGATGGTTCTGGCAAGATCGCGATAGCGATGGATATATTCCGGAAAAGTGAAATGATCGATTTCGAGAATACCGAGTCGCTCATCCTTAAAGCGGATTTCTATCAAGAGACGGTTATCGAGAATTTTATCTTCGAAACCGGAAGGTAGTTCCTGTTGAATTTGTTTGCAGCTCTCCGCCGATGTCGTGGTTTCTCCAATTGAATAGATCGTATCGTTGATAAATGAATGCAAGGCGTAAAACCGTAACGTCTGTGGTGCAAATAATCCTTGGAACATCATCAGAAAGCGATCGATTACATTTTCTTCCGTATCCATGCTGGAGAGGTCGGCAAAGAGATCGAAGATCATGGCGTATTCGGCGGAGCGCGAAGTGGTGGCTTTCAATTGTGCGATATGTTCCTGTTGTCGCTGGGCTAACACCGTTTCGGCAGATAATCCGCGTAAGTGGGCAATCAGACCTTCAAAGCCGACCTGATGAATTTCGCAGGGGAGTTCGCAACAGGCGGCAAATCGCTGGGCTTTCTTTTCAGCGTCGGGATCAATTCCGGTATCAAGCAGTACTATTTTTTTAGTAGTCTCCCGCAGGAATTCTCCGACTGTATCCGAGGTAAATCCCCATTCATGGATGTATTTCTGCCAGTTGGCAATCCAGCCGGGGGTTGTCAGATAAGCCCCATCGGCAAGTAACTGTCGGATGAAGGCTTTGCCAGCCAGCACATCCATACATTGTTCACTGGAGAGATACTTGATTTTGGCTTTCAGATTGCTAGTTTCGACGAAATCGAAATTGATACAGCGACATCCGATCGAGAAGATCACTTCGAAGTCTTCACAGTTTTTTTCCAGCCACTGTTTGAACCGTTCTTTGTCATTGTTTCGAGCATTGCAATTGAGCGGTGCGTGGAGGATTTCCATCCCTTTAAAGAAATCGTCTTTTGCTGCCAGCTCGAGTTCAGTTCGCAGAAATGGACAAACAATCAATCCAATTTTCGATTTCATTTCTGATGAATCCAGGTTAAAGGATATTGACCCCATTTCCGGACATTCTCGGCGATTGCGAATAGAACTTCATCCGGTACTTGCCAGGGAATCTCACCATGGTTGTCGGATAAAACAAAACCGCCTCCGGGACCAGCCGAAGCAATCGCAAATTTTACTTCCGCTTCCGTTTCAGCCGGTGTCCAGCGCCGCATTCGAATCGCATTCAAATTGCCGATGATCCCAATTCGACCCGCGGTAACTTTTTTCAATTCTGCAAGATCTTCTTTCGAACTAACGCCCACTACCAGAGCACCGGAATCCACTACATCGTTTACTATGCCAAAGGTATTGCCTGACGCAAAGTGAACAGCAACAGCTCCCTTGATTTGCGGAATAACTTTCTTAGCGATTTGAAAACCGGTTCTGAGATATTCAATCCGAGGTACAATGGTCGGAGACGATACCGGATCGAAGTAGACGATCGCCGTAGCACCGGCTTCCAGTTGGGCATTCGCCCATTCAATACAATACGCTTGATTCAATTCCATTAACCGGTCGAACAGATCGTGCCGTTCGCTCATGATATCGAAATAGTGATCGAAGCCCAATTGCAACACTGGCAGCGAGAATGGCGAAATCGCAACGCCGAAAATCGGAATGGTTTCACCCAATTGATGTTTCAATTGTCTGATCGTTTCAATCGTGTGCATCAAGACTGGTGCATCGCGATAGCTGGGTGCTTTCAGCTTGAGGATCGATTCAAGATCGAGCAGCGGAGGTCGTCCTGAATTGGGTGGACCATCCTCGGAAAAGATGATTTCACCACCCCAAGGGAGAATTTCCGCAGCTGCATAATAAAATCCATAGACGCCATCATCCTGATACTTTGCCTGCAACTGCAATTGACCTGCAGTAACATGATCGGGATGACTGAAATAATCCTTGATCGTGAGACCGGTCTCTTTGGCACCATGCAGAGTAAGACCCAGAAGAAAAGGGATGCGGTCGGGTTCTTTATGACTCAGTGCAGTCAATACCCGTTGCATCGGAGTATATTGTTCGTTCATGCTGCACCTCGAGAAAATCGTGCGATTAGTTCGGGAGCATCGAATCCATTCAATCCCATTGCATCGGCTCCAACTTCCTGCCAAAGCGCATCATCGAACCGGAATGGAGCACCCCCAACGATAATCTTCACATTCGGCTTTAAAATATTAAGTGCGGTTCGAACGTCCTTTACTTTCAATGCAGAAGGGAGCATGAGCGTCGAGATCAGCAGGACGTCAATATTTCGAGCGACGGTTTTTTCAACCAATTGATTTGCCTTCATCCCGTGTCCCAGATCCACAATATCGAAACCTGCCGACCGAACGGCAGATATCACGATGCGCTTGCCAAGTAAATGATAATCTTCAAGTACCGCGATACCGATGAGTGGCGTTTTCATTCGACTCGGGGAAGCTGGTGGGAGCAGGCGATCGATGATTCGTTCACAGATCTTTCCACTCATGTAAATGTGTGCCAACGCCAATTTCCCTTGTTCCCATTCATTCCCCAATTTTACCAGCAGGGGGACGATTACATCCTGGACGAAATCTGAGATCGGGTATTGAGATGCAGCATCGACTAGGATCTTTTCGGCGTTTTGCTGATTTAACATCGCCAATTCGGCGTGAAAATCTGCCTCGATGGTTCGAAAATCGATCATATTCAACTCACAGTGAAATGGTAAATGATCGGAACAACTATTGAAATACTACCGATCCGTTCATGCAATCGAATGCGATCAGTTTAGTGGTATTTACAGAATACAGTTGAATGAGTAGAATCGCAATGAATGTCATCCAATGATAAATGATTTAAAAGAAATAGAGTGTTATATGTAAACTAATGAAAATTATAAAGTTCTTCCGATGTTATATCGGGTCAAATAGCAATAAACTGTAGGTTTATCTCAAGCAAGTGATCAAATCGAGCCACTCAGTTCGGCAATTTGACTTGTGTAACCGGAGCTTTTATATTTGACGGTTCGAAGGGCCTGTAGCTCAGTTGGGAGAGCACCACGTTCGCAACGTGGGGGTCAGCGGTTCGAGCCCGCTCAGGTCCACTCTCAGTAGTTTTGTGTTTCAGATTTGGAAATTGCGCGTTTTTATCGCAACTTTCCTGCACTTCGTGCGGTGATTCTCCGCATGATGATCGACTGCCGACCCGCTGGGTCCGGTCCCGCGCAAGGTGCGACGGCTCAACCCCGCTAGGCCCGGAAGGGAGCAACGGTCCGCCTGAATCCCTGTGCCGCGGGTCGCCGAACCCACCGGGTCGGTTCTCGTTATCCGGAGTATTCGTGTCCTATATCGTCTTAGCTCGCCGTTATCGCCCCCAACGCTTCGATGAAGTGATTGGACAAGAACACGTTACCGGAACACTCACACGCGCTATTTCACAAAAACGGATCGCTCACGCTTACCTGTTTGGTGGTCCCCGCGGAGTGGGAAAGACAACCGTCGCCCGAATTCTTGCCAAAGCATTGAATTGTAAAAACGGTGATACTACCGAACCGTGCGGCGAATGCGAAAGCTGTGTTCAGATTACTGAAGGGCGTAGTCTAGACGTATTGGAAATCGATGCGGCATCCAATCGCGGTGTCGAAGATGTCCGCAGTTTACGGGATAACATCCGGTTCGCCCCATCAACCGGTCGTCGACGGGTCGTCATCGTTGACGAAGTCCACATGTTCACCAAGGAAGCATTCAACGCATTCTTGAAGACATTGGAAGAACCTCCGGAACATGCAGTATTCATTCTTGCCACCACCGACGTTCATCAAGTTCCACCAACTGTACTCTCACGATGCCAACGCTTCGAATTTCGTCGGTTGGATGCCGCCGAAGTCGCGGGACATCTTACCGCATTGGCTGCGAAAGAAGGGCTTGAGTTGGAACCGGGAGCGGCAGCGATCCTTGCACGACGCAGCGATGGATCGTTACGCGATGGATTGTCGCTACTTGATCAAATGATTGCGTTTTGCGGAACGAATGTCACTGAAAGTGAAGTGATCACTGCACTGGGATTGATCAGAAGCGACCGATTCTTCGATATTACGCGCATGGTTCGAATGAATGAGACTGCGGAGACTTTTGGGTTTGTAGCAGCATTAATGAATACCGGCGCCGATTTGTCGGATTTCATTCGCGGTCTGATGGAGCATCTTTTACTACTTTTACGGGTGAATGTGCTCAAGACTGCCAATGGATTGGCTCTCACACCTGAAGAGCGGCGATTATACGAAACTGAAGCGCCACTCTTCGACGAAAACGATTTGTTGCGAATGTTGAAATTGACTGCCGAAACCGAGACTTCCCTGCGCGGTAGTTACAATCCCCGACTTCGCGTCGAAATGCTATTGCAACGATTAACGCGTCTCGATCGAACAGTCGATCTGGCAACGTTACTAAAATCGTTGGAAAGTGGCATTGCGAGTGTCAGCGAGGAAAAAAAAACTCTAATCGTTGAACCGGTTGTCGCTCAATCTCGCGTAATCCCTAAACCTAAGATCGAAACCTCGACTGAAACACCGCCAACTCCAAGTCGACCGACGATTGACCCCAATCGTCATGCTCGACCGCGATCGGTTGCGCCAACTACTCACAATCAAGAAGACGAAATTCGACCTTCCGGCACGCTGGATCAACGATTGGCAGCGATGATTGCCGAGTATCCGGAGTTACAGAAATTGGTCGAGAAATACAAATTGATGCCAATTCCCGATTGATTTTCACATACCAGACTTTGGAGATATTCGATGAGTCTTTTTGGTGGCGGTGGCATGTTCGATATCATGCAGCAAGCGCAGCAGATGAAGGGCAAGCTAGCCGAGATGAAATTAAAGCTTAGTACACTGGTACTAACTGAACGTTCCGAAGATGGATTGATTGAAGTGAGAATCTCGGGAACGGGAACGATTTTATCGGTTGTGATTAGCGAGGAACTATCGACACCAGAACGACACACCGAACTTCAAACGAAAGTACAAGAAGTAATGAATAAAGCATTCGAAAAGACCAAGCAAGAGGCGTACCGACAACTACAGGAGGCGGCGGGTCCATTTGCTTCGTTCTTCAATGGGGGAATGCCATTTTAATCATCAGGATACAAATAAATAGTTTGCATTGATTTCGGTTAATCGTTTCTTGACTACATCGATTGCTTGTCTCGAGGCATCACAGCCAACCCACTTACGCATACAGCGTTCCGCAACAGCCAGCGTCGTTCCACTCCCACAGAAGAAATCGCCGATTAAATCACCTTGATTGGATGCGACTTGAATGATTCTTTCCAATAATTGTTCGGGCTTCTGGGTAGGATATCCAATCCGCTCATTTGCCATCGGATTGACAATTGGAATCTCCCAGACATCGTCAAGCGGGGTTCCGTCGGGATGAGGCAAGTATTTTTTTCCAGCAGCACTGACGATGCCAAATTGGGCGTAGCCGCTAGTCGATTTATAGGGTTGGCGAATCGTATCGATATTGAAAGTGAAGTTCTTCGATTTTCCATACCAGAAGATGGTGTCGTGTTTCTTCGAGAAGCGCGTTCGACTTCTCCCGCCACCGGTATAATGCCAAATGATTTCATTAATGAAATGCTGAGCACCGAAGATCCGGTCCAACTCGATTTTGAGATAATGCGAAGCATGATTGTCAAGGTGTAGAAATAGGGTACCAGTTGGTTTTAGCAACCGGTGGATTTCGGTCAATCGTACTTTCATCCATTCCAGATAATGCTCGAAACCCTCGGTCCAACGGTCGTCATATTCACATTTATCGGAGGTACTTTTGTCGATTAATTGTTGGCGTTTTCCGGTGCAGAATGGTGGATCGAGATAGATTAGATCGAATTGTTCCGCTGGAATGGCTCGCATGAAGTCCAGATTGTCGAATTCAACCAGAAGCGATTGCTGTTTCTGACTGGCATTTTCGTAAGCGGTACTAAGCCGTTTGAGATCAAAAATCGCATTACGAGTCGCTTTTGTCATCACTTGTTAGATCCCGCCATCGAGATGAATCGCTGGTGCAGCCGATTGTCCTGAGTTAACTCCGGGTGGAAAGTACTAGCCCAAATGCGTCCCGATTCGATGTGAACCGGACGATTTTCGTAAGTTCCGACGATTTCGATGCCCGATCCAATCGTTTCAATGATCGGCGCGCGAATGAATACGCCGGGAATTGGATCGGTTGAGAATTTCAAAACCACTGGTGCAGTGAACGATTCCGTTTGCCGACCATAGGCGTTTCGGGATACGGTAATATCAAGTAATTGGAAGCTTCGAACACGGGGATCGGAACCTTGTTTGCCTAACAAAATGCAACCGGCACACGTTCCCCAAATTGCCATTCCGCTGCGAACTGCTTCCGGAATTGCTAAATCAAGACCGGAAAATGCAAGTAATTTGGTCATAGTGGTCGATTCACCACCCGGTAACAACAATCCGTGTAGATTGATTAACTCTTGAGGTCGCCGGACATAGGTAGCGATTGCACCAACCGATTCAATCATTAACCGGTGCGGTTCGCTATCGCCTTGTAATGCTAAAATTCCAATTTTAATATTTTCAAACATATAATTGCCAGAAAAGAAAAGTCAATTCGGTCGTTTCAGCGTAATTTCGACTAATTCCGGGGGTTGTGAAAGTCGCATCGGTGGACCCCACGTCCCACATCCTACCGAGACATAGAGTAACCCTTTCCCTTCGTAATGCGAACCGCGAGGAATTTCCCAGACGCGATCGACGATATAATTAAACGGCCAGGTTTGACCGCCATGGGTATGTCCGGAAAGCATAATGTCAGCGCCCAGTTGGAATGCGTCACGAAATTGTCGGGGCTGGTGTGAGAGTAAGATGACTGGTTTAGTCCGATCAATCTCTGAAAGCGCTTTTCGGATATCGCACCCTTCTCCACCCATCGATTTGTCGGTAGGATCATTCACGCCCGCGACAAATATTTTCCCGTCGGCAATTGGGATCGCACTGTTTCGCAGGACAGGAATACCACTCGCTGCCATTGAATTAGTTACCATTCCAGTTCCGGTATAGTACTCGTGGTTTCCAGTCGACCAGAATTTACCATATTTCGCATGAATATTGTTTAAACCGGCGATTTTCTCGGGTAAATGATGCCGATCGCCATCAGCGACGTCACCGGGAATGACTACCAAATCGGGATTTCGGTCATTGATGGCGGTTGCGACTTTATTGGCAAATCCTAAGCGATTCACTGCCCCAAGATGAATGTCGCTGACCATGACAATTTTAAAACCATTTAGTGACGGATCAAGCTTTTCCGTTTGATATTCAATCTGGCGAACCACTAGTTTGCCATTGGCAACGATGATTCCAGCGATCGACAACAGAATTGCAATTGAAAAAGTAACTAAGCCAATCGCGTGGCGTATCGTTTCAAACGAGTAACCGGACCACTTCGGTGCTTTGGTAAGTACTGCTATTCCTGAAAGAATTTCGCAGCTAAACCCTAGAACAAATAGATATACAGCGAATCCTAACCAGTAATATGCAATTAGTACCATGAATTCGGTAAATGCATTGGGCCAATTGCGTCCGGCAACCATTGCTACGAGCAACCAGATCGCGAGACTAGCTAAACTGATTTTCAGCCAGAGACTATTGGATGGAATGTCGAATGCAAATCGGAGGTGGCGATATACCACCCAGTGTATTCCGAATAGAACGGAAAAAGCGATGACGAAGAAAAGCAACATTTGAACCTTAAACGACACGAAAGCGTACTCCTCTATGAAAGGATATAATACGTAAAAACGCTAGATCGGAAAAGTGGTGCATTCGCAATGAAGTGACGTAAAAAGTATATTTAGTGTTGAAATCGTAGTATATTGGCTTCAATCCTAGGGTTACAGATTTATGAATCAATTTCACAACGAGCTTACCGACTTATTTGGCGATAAGGCTGACTTTCACCCCGATTCCCTGGAAGTGGCTTCGCACGACGAATCCTCATTCGATCCAGTGATACCGATTGCGGTTATTCATGCAACGACAGTTCCCGAGATTGTGCTATTAGTAGAATGGTGCAATCGACATCGTGTTCCGCTAACTGTACGCGGCGCTGGTTCAGCACTGGAAGGGAATACCATCCCAATTCCGGGAGGAATAGTGCTGGATCTGTCCTTGATGAATCGTATCATCGAGGTCGATCTCGATAATCTTCAGGCAACTGTAGAACCGGGAGTTGTTTACGATAAACTCAATGAACGACTACGGAAAGACGGTTTGTTTTTTCCCCCTTCACCGGGTGGCAGCGCTGATGTTGCATCAATTGGAGGGATGGTTGCAACGAATGCGAGTGGTATTTATTCGGTGAAATATGGCGGAACCCGGGAACACGTACTGGCTCTCGATGTAGTGACAGGAGCGGGACAAATTGTAACATTCGGCAATAAATGTGTCAAGCGTTCGAGTGGATACAATCTTAGCGATTTGATCTCGGGAAGCGAAGGAACATTGGCAATTGCAACTAGTATCACGCTTCGACTCCGTGGCTTACCTTCCGATAAGAAACAATCGGCTTATCGCTTTAACGATGAAACGAGCGCAGTAACCGCAATTGCTGAGATGATGCGGTACGGGCTCGATTTGGCTGCAGTGGAGTATCTGGGTGCCAATACCGTTCGAGCAGTGAACAAATTGCGTGGTTACGGTTTGACCGAACAACCGATGATTTTCCTGGAAGCACACGGTACTACTGCATCGGTCGAAGAATCGATCGAGCTGGCGACTTCGATTGTCGAAGGCAACGGTGGGGAGGTATTCGAACTTCCGAATGGACAGGATCCCTGGGAAGTACGTCATTACACTACGCCTGCGATCAAACTATTTCACGAAGGATGGCAGATTATTCGAAATGATGTCGTCTTTCCGGTAGCATCATTACCCAAAGTAGTCGAATTTGTTCATCATCGCGCAACGACACTCAAGCAGGAAGGAAATGATCTTGAGTTGTTCACACTCGGTCATTGTGGATTGGGAATCTTGCACGCATTGATTATTGCCGATCCAAGAAACGATCAGAGCTGGGCAGCAGGAAAGCTTCTTAATCGCGAACTGAAAGAGTTTACGTTATCGATCGGCGGCTCGCTGTCAGGCGAACACGGGATTGGAATCGGTCATAAGGATTTGTTCGAAAAGGAACACGGATCAGTTGAATTGGAAATCATGCGCTCGATCCGAGCAACATTTGATCCCAACGGAATTCTGAATCCGGGAAAGATTTTCGACTGCTGACGATTACGGCATCTTCATTAAATTAATTTTATTCTCTTGGAACACAGCAAAAGGATTCATCTCGAAGTTGAATGAATAATCTGATTGACAATGTGCGAAATCTCATCAAAACGCGATTTGTTCAAAACGTGTTTGCATTGTATTGTGTTCATTTTATCAATTACTTAATTCCAATTATCACAATCCCTTACTTGACCAGAATTCTCGGCGCCGTTGTTTGGGGAAATTATGCTTTTGTTCAGGCTGTCGCACTATATTCGCTCAGTGTGATCGAATACAGTTTCACGATGTCGGCAACCCGCGAAGTTGCGCGACACCGTGATGATACCTCTCGATTGGGAAACCTAATCGCTTCGGTATTTGGTGCTAAGCTGATTTTAAGTCTCATTGTCATTATCATTCTGCTCATTATTACTCCATTTGTCGAGAATTTACGATCGCATATCACTTTACTCTGGATTGGCGTGACATGGTCGATATTACAATCGTTCAACCTAATGTGGTATTTCCAAGGGTTAGAGCGGATGAAATTGGTTGCGATACTCGATGTTTCGATGAAAGCGCTCAGTCTAGTTTGTATTTTTGTATTTGTACACACACCTACAGATGTAGAGCGGATCTTTATTTTTCAAGCTGCCGGCAGTCTGCTATCGGTAGGAACCGCCTATTTTATCGCATCGCAGGAAATTCCCCTTCTTCTTCCCGATTTCACGTCGATTCGTCGGGTTATGAAAGACGGATGGTCACTCTTCGTATCGAAACTGGCAGTGAATGTTTACACGATCGGTAATGTTCTTATCGTGGGTTTAATTTCGACACCGTATGTGATCGGGCAATTTGCCGGTGCCGATAAAATCAGCAAAGCGGTCTTGGGAATGATGGCACCGCTCAGTCAAGCGATGTATCCGCGATTGACTTACTTGACGCACAAAGACCGCAATGAAGGGTATCGATGGGCGAAAATTGGTATTATCGTCTCGGGATGTGGTAATATCGTGGTCGGTGCGGTGATCTTTCTAACTGCGCCATATTTAGTTCAGTGGCTACTCGGTAGTGAATTTACCGGTGCTGTAACCATCCTTCGTGTTTTGGCGATCCTGCCTCCGCTATCGGCGATCAACGGTATGCTTGGCGGGCAGTGGATGTTATCTTTAGGAATGGATAAAGCTTACAATCGAACACTAATTTTTGCGGCAACGGTTAATATTATCGCGGCAATCATTCTGGTTCCCCGACTCGAAGGAATCGGAATGGCGTTATCCGTCATACTAACGGAATTAGTGATTTTTGTGTTATTCATCCTCTATCTTCGAAGAAATAAGTCGGTATGATGGCAGAGCTAGATATGTCAAATCCCCTCGTAACAATCATTTCGCCGACTTATAACCATCAGCAATATATTGGTGAGTGTATCCGAAGTGTTTTGGCACAGACTTACAGTCATTGGGAGATGATGATTGTAGATGACGGTTCGACCGACCGAACAGTAGAAATAGCTCGATCGTTTACCGATGCGCGAATAACAATCATCAGCAAAGAGCATGGCGGAATCGAACGATTGGGTGAATCTTACAATCTAGCGCTAAAGCAATCACAGGGAGAGTTTATTGCGATTCTGGAAGGGGATGATGTCTGGCCGCAAGACAAGTTGGCGGTGCAGATTGGCGGATTTAACAAGCAGGATGTAGTATTAAGTTGGGGCAGATTTTTCTCGATCAGTGACGATGGCAATCAAATTAGAGAGATTCCCGCTACCCCTATACTCGATGAATCTTATCTAAATAATCCAATCGGTTCGATTCAGAACCATCTCTTTCTGGTGAATCATATCGTTCCAGCCGTTTCAGTAATGATTCGAAGAAGCGCACTGGATCGCATCGGTGGTTTTTGGCAACCGGATGGCGTTGTATTTGTCGATTATTCTACCTGGTTGAAGTTAGCGTTGATCGGGAAGTTTTCATTTATCGATTCTAACTTGGGAATGTGGCGAATTCATTCGTCGCAAATGAGTATCGAACACAAATATGCGATGTTCCAAAGTCACGGCGACGCAATTCAGCAATTTCTAATAGCTGAAAAGACTAGCATCGAAAAATTGGCGGTAGTCGATCTTCAACGAGCCCAAGGCGCAATGAATTGGTACTGGGGAAAAGCAAATTTAGGGCGATCGAATTGGTCGAAAGCCTGTTCGAATTTTTTGATTGCAGTTAGAACATTGCCTATTCGATGGAAAGTGAAGTCGGTGGTCGGGTATCTTGCCGGTCTCCTACATTCACAACGATTGGCATCCATTTATTTCTTACACTAGACCGATTTGTGAAACAGATAAAAATCACAATTTTACTTCCCGGATCCGGACAAAATCCTGTCGGAGGATTTAAAGTTGTCTATGAATATGCCAACGGTTTGGTTCGACGCGGTCACGATGTAACCGTTGTTCACAGTCCTTATCGGTTGATCGATGAATCCAGAACTTGGCGGCTGATACGCGGATTTTTGATCTATCTGGTTCGAAAAATCGGTATGTTTGGCGGGTATTTACCACATGAGTGGTTTCAAATCGACAATCAAGTAAACATGATCTGGATCCCCAGTTTATCCGAAAAAAATATTCCCGACGCCGATTTTGTCGTAGCAACTGCTTGGGAAACTGCTGAGTGGGTAAATTCATACCAACCCGAAAAAGGTAAGAAAATCTATTTAATCCAAGGTCTCGAAACAGTATTTGAAAATGTCGATCACGATCGAGTCGTAAGAACTTGGCGATTGCCTTTGGATAAAATCGTCATTTCCCGCTGGTTACAGGAATACGGACAGAAGCTGGATGTTGAATGCGAGTATATCCCGAACGGACTTGACTTTTCAATATTCGGGATCGATACGCAGATCGAGCATCGAAATCCGAAGTCGGTAGTCATGTTATGTCATAAAGAGAAATTAAAAGGGACTGCAGACGGTATTTCTGCGCTAGAAGAGGTAAAACAGCGATTTCCCGATCTCGCGTGCGTTTGTTTCGGTGTGATACCGCGACCGGAGATTTTACCGGATTGGATTGTTTACCGACAAAAACCAACCCAAGTTCAATTAAGAGCGATTTACAATCAGGCTGCGATCTTTATATCACCAAGTCATATCGAAGGGCTGGGATTACCGCCTGCTGAAGCAGCACAATGCGGGGCAGCGCTTTGTCTGACCGATATCGGCGGACACCGCGAATTTGCGATCCATAACGAAACAGCATTGCTTAGTCCGCCAAAACTCAGCAGCGATTTGGCGATAAACATCATTCATTTGATTGAGCAACCGGAATACCGCATTCAATTAGCTCGACAGGCAAATCAAGCGATTCAGCGATTTCGCTGGGAAGAATCGATTGCTGCATTCGAACGATTTTTACTCAATCGGGTAGGGTCTTCGAAATGAAACAACCTACCGTCGATATCGTCATCCTGAATTGGAACGGGTGGCAGGAAACAATCCAGTGTCTCGAAAGCATCTTTCAATTGTCCTATCCTTCCTACCGTGTAATCGTTGTCGATAATGGTTCGACGGACGAGTCACAGGTCAAATTATCGGAGTTTTGTAACAAACGATTTGACCTGTTATTCACAGGCGAGAATCTCGGTTATGCCGGCGGAAATAACGTCGGGATCCGACATGCACTTGCTCAATCCGATTGTGACTACGTATGGATCCTCAATAACGATACGCGGGTCGATCCGAAGGCATTGACCAGTTTAGTCGATACGATGAAGAATGATCCGACGACGGGGTTGTGTGGATCGACGATTTTGTATGAAGACGATCGACATCGGGTACAGGCGTTAGGTGGCGGTTGGTACCAGCCTGCGACAGGATTATCCGGTTTTTACGGTGAAGGATTAGCGCGCAACAAGGTAGATACAAATATACGAAACAAGCAGCTAGATCTGATCTGCGGCGCTTCGGTGTTAGCATCGAAAGAATTCTTACAGACGGTTGGATTGATGGATGAATTTCTTTTTTTGTACATGGAAGAGATTGATTGGGGGATCCGAGCTAAGAAACAACATTTTAACCTATCTTATGCCAAAAAAAGTATTGTGTACCATAAACAGGGTGCGAGTATCGGAACCAACGATCGCGCTGGAAAAAAAACGCTGTTTTCCGATTTCTATACGTTCAGAAATCGGATTTATTTAACCAGAAAACACTATTGGTATTTTCTACCGACTGTGTATTTGATGATGATCTACAGTCTTTTTAAGCGAATCGTTCAGCGAAGATTTACTGCTGCATTGCAAATCCTCAGCATCATGTTTGGCTGTAAGCAAAAACCGTGATTTGCGATTCTTAGAAATGCGTTATTCGTGTGGAGAATTCGGGGGTAATTCGGCTGCGAGCCAAATTGTATCGTAAATATTGGTGCGGAATACTTTTTTCACGATTCGACTCAAACCGTAATTAGCGGAATACATCACTCGATCAAATCCGGATGCGATGTAATACGGGTCGAGATCGGTTTCAATAATTTTAAAACCACATCGTTGCAGACAGATCTGCAAGACTTTGGAATTGAAGTACGACAATTGAATTTTCGAAACTGGGTTTTCGAGATCGATTTTATGCAATCCTACCTCTGTCTTCACCAATTTTCCGATTCCAATTGTTTTAAAAATCGAACTCAGTTTTGCACTGAACGCCGATAGATCGTTCGGAACAGTGATTATCAGCAGTCCGGACGGCTTTAACAACTTCTTACAAGAGAATATCAACTCCAGCGGATCAAGTTCGTGATTTAGCACATGGAATAGGGTAATAACATCGAATTTTCGGTTCTTCCAATCGATGGAATTGATTGTGCCTTTCTCTAACGTCAATTCATATTTCTGCCGGGCAATCCGAATCGCACTGTCGGAAACCTCTGAACCAGTCACCGGAAAAAACATATTCCGAGCAAAATGAAGAAATTGTCCGATCCCAGTACTAACATCCAATAACGATCCTTCGGTCCGATAGTTGTGTACTTTACGAAGTCTTCGGAGCCACATTTCGTCGCGGACTTGTTCGTTTGAAAGCCAATCATGGGATTGTGCAGGTGTGGAATAGAATTGTGCGAGTTCAGTTGCTGTTGGACGCGGAGAATGGAAAACAAAGCCACAAGTTTTGCATCGGATAATATTACAATCTTCATCGATTGTAACGATTCTATCCGATTGACAAAGTAAACAGTGGTCGAATATTTCCATGAAAGATCCAGAATCGCGAGAATCGTTCGATTAATTGAGAGTTTTCGTGAATAAACCAATAATATAACCGTCTCTCTAAGCTTTACCAATTCTTTTTTGCGGATTTACGAAGTTAGTTGCATGAAAAGCGAAACTTTAGGCTTTGTAAATAGAGGCGTTTTTTCTCAAATCCATTAGAATCGCTTATATTGTTTTTTCATTCTATGTATATTCCGCGCGATCCCCGCCAGATGGAGCGATGTTATGGATTCTGCGAATCAAAACGCAATCGAAACCGATCAGGAGCTTGATCAGAAGCTTCAAGCTTTTCTATTCAAACCCTTTTCCGAGATGACGAACTCCGACTATGATTATGTCGGATTCAAATCGGGATTGGAAATTCACCAACAAGTTTATACCGAACGCAAGCTGTTTTGCCGCTGTCCCGCAGGTCGGTATAGCGATGTGTTCCATGCCGAAATTCTTCGACACATGCGACCGACGTTGTCCGAATTGGGCGAATACGACGGTACGGCATTGATGGAATTCAAAACGAAAAAAGAGATCATCTACCACATCAACCGCGAAACAGTCTGTACCTACGAGATGGACGATACGCCACCGTTCGAACTAAACGACGAAGCGTTGGACATCGCTCTGGAAATCGGATTGCTGTACGGTATGTCGCTGGTCGATGAAATTCACATTGCACGTAAACAATATCTCGATGGTAGTATTCCCACTGGCTTTCAACGAACGACGATCGTCGGTGTCAATGGGAATATTCCGTACAAAGATCGCGAGATTCCGATCGTTCAGTTGGGTCTGGAAGAAGACGCCTGTCGGGAATTCAGCGATGTCGGTCACCGACGTGTCTATTTGACCGATCGATTGGGTATGCCATTGATCGAAACAGTGACTGCACCATCGATGAAAACCCCGATCGAAGTTGCGGAAGTGTGCGATATTTTGCGACGCATGGTGCGAAGCACTGGAAAAGTACGTACCGGTATCGGTGCAGCACGGCAGGATGTCAATGTCAGTGTTCAGGGCGGTACCCGAATCGAAATCAAGGGTGTGCCACGGATACCGAATATTCCATTGTTGACATACAACGAAGCAATGCGGCAATGGAATCTGTTACGTTTACGCGCTGAACTCCATCGCCGTGGTGTGACACCGGAAAATTTCAAATCTCGAATTGAAGATGTCACCAAGATTCTCCGTAAGACGCGGTTCCAGCCGGTTCGGGATGCAATCGGACTCGGTAAGACTGTCCGCTGTGTAAATCTCGTTGGCTTCAAGGGGCTGCTCCGTTGGCAAACCCAGACGGATACCTATTTCTCGCGCGAGATATCAGACCGGATTCGCGTGATTGCCTGTATGACTGTACTCCCAAACATTCTGCACTCGGATAGTCCGAACGATACGTTATCGTCTGCCGAATGGGCAGCCGTGAAGAAGGCGTCCGGTGCAACCGAAAACGATACTGTTGTATTGGTTTGGGGCGATCTCGTCGATGTCGAGACTGCAACCAAAGAGATTATCATCCGCGCACGCGAAGCAACGATCGGTATTCCCTCCGAAACTCGTCAGGCACTCAGTGACGGAACGAATGGTTTCGAACGAATTCTTCCCGGTGCCGATCGCATGTATCCGGATACCGATCTTCCACCGAAGCGCATTACAACCGAGCGCAGAGAGCGCATTCAAAAAGGATTACCGGAGTATTATTGGATTCGCGAGCGCAAGTATCGTGAGCACAAAATTCCCGAAGACTGCGTTCAACCGCTAGCGCTATCGAAGTATGCACCATTGTTCGACAAATTGGTCGATGAGTGGAAATTAAATCCGACAACAGTTGCTGTCGCGTTGATTCAATTCCCGAAGCGAATTCGCAGAAAGCGTATTTCGATTTCTGCTATTACCCCCGAAGTGATTGAGCAGATTTTCTTTGCGTACAAGAACGGTCGAATCGCCAAAGAAGGTATTTACGAAGCGATGGAACGTACGGCGATTTCGGGGCAATTCTGCATCGAGGCTTTACCGCCGATCTGTACTGCCGGAGAATTCGATACGGTTGTAAAAGTTGCAGCAGTTGAAGTGACGCACAAACCAATCCCGCAATTCGATCAAAAGTTCCGGACGGCGATGCGGATGGTCATGAAAAAAGTTCGCGGACGGGTAGAAGGCAAACTGGTTGCCAGCAGATTGAATAGCGCGTTGCAGGAGAAGCAAGCATGACGGCGAATGACGACTATAAAGGGTATCGCGGCGAAGCACTAGCAACGCTTCAAAAATTCGATGCGAAAGTCTGGAGCGATATCGAATTGAAGACCGATACCGGCGTATTTACCGGTATTATTTTACCGCGATCGGAAACTGCCGATCCGTTACATATCGTGATGAAGTTGCGTTCGGGTTACAATATCGGAGTGAATGCCGAAAATGTCCGCGGAGTGAATATTATCGGACGCAAAGAAGCACACTACAAAATTCCCGAAAAAGATTTTCCGTTCGATCCTCGAAGACCGAAGGTAAAATTGTTAGGAACCGGTGGTACGATTGCGAGTCGGTTGGACTATCGTACCGGAGCGGTAATTCCCGCTTTTTCCCCGGGTGAATTGTATGGATCAGTACCGGAATTGGCAGACATCTGCAATCTGGAGACTGAAAAACTGTACGGTGTATTCAGTGAAAATATGGGTCCGGAACAGTGGCGTGGTACTGCCGAAGCGATCGGTAGGGAGATTGCCAAGGGCGTACAGGGTATTGTGATCGGACATGGTACCGATACGATGCATCATACTGCGGCGATTCTCTCGTTCATGGTTCAGAATTCGCCGATTCCAATTGTGATGGTCGGTTCGCAACGTTCCAGCGATCGTCCCTCTTCCGATGCGGCATTGAATTTGATGCACAGTGTCAAAGCCGCTGCCGAAGGCGATATCGCCGAAGTGATGGTCTGTATGTTCGGTCCTACTTCCGACGAATATGGTTTACTGCATCGCGGTACAAGGGTACGTAAGATGCACTCGAGTTACCGTTCGACGTTCCGCACGATCGGCGATATTCCGATTGCTATGGTAAGTCGAAGTAAAATTACACCACTTCGTACCGATTACAAGAAACGGCGTTACGACCGTGAAGTGACGATCAATACCGCCTTCGAAGAAGCGGTCGGAATCGTTTACTACTACCCGAACATGAAACCGGATATGATCGATTCCATGATCGATAATGGCTATCGGGGTATTATTATTGCAGGTACCGGATTGGGTCATGTCAATAAACCGCTGTATCCGGCATTGAAACGTGCCAAAGAGAAGAACATCGCGGTCTACATGACGGTTCAAACACTCTGGGGCTATGTCCAGATGTATGTGTACGATACCGGTCGGGACATGATGGAACTGGGAGTCGTACCAATGGCGAATATGCTTCCCGAAGTCGCTTATGTGAAGTTGGGGTGGGCACTTGGTCAAACGGAAGATTTGGCTGAAGTCCGGAAAATCATGTATACTCCGATCAATGGTGAAATCACTGATCGCGAACCCAGCAACGGTTATCTGATCATGCAAGGCGGTATTCCCGAAGTCGAGGAATTTATCTCGAAGGTTCGGAAGTAATAGGTGCTTGGTTCATAGTTCGTGGTGATAAGTTAGGGAGGGCGCGGAAGCCCTCCCTTTTATGTATTACTTATACCAATGACAATGCATGAATATCGTAGAACTATCTTTTCCCCTTGCTTCCTGTTTTATTAGCGGGATATATTAAATGGTTATGAAATTAGTCTGACTTAGGCAGGAAGGACTTATCCATGCAATCATCCACCCTCAAAATCGATCCCAAAACCATTGTTTCCTATTTCGAGAAATTGGTTAGGATCCCCTCTCCGACAGGATTTACCAGATATGTTCAGGATTTTCTGGTCGAACAGGCACGATCGAAAAACATTCAGGTCACGACAACCCGAAAAGGGGCAGTGCGATTTTCGTTCGAAGGCGAGAATGAGGCAGGGAAAGTACTCGCCTTTGCGGCGCACGTCGATACACTCGGGGCGATGGTTCGGAGTGTGACTGGCGAGAAAATTAAAATCGCACCGGTCGGAAGCCTTCCGGCATTCAATGTAATCGGCGATCATTGTACGATACACGCTTTCGATAGCACGAAGTATTCCGGAACAATCCTACCAGATAATCCATCCACTCATGTTTCGAAGAAATGGGAAGAAGAGCGAATAAAATTCGACGATCTACACGTTCGGATTGATAAGCGGATTCGCGAAAAGGAAAAGTTGGATAAATTGATTCCGATCGGGAGTTATGTCACACTGGATCCCGGTTTCCGATTCGACAACGAATATATCAACTCACGATTTCTGGATGACAAAGCGTCCGCCGCAGTATTGCTGGCGTTATCGGATCAATTACTCGATCCGAAATCGGGATTGTTGAAAGAAGTTCAGGAGATTTACATCCTCTTTAACATAACCGAAGAAACCGGGCAGGGTCTTGCCGGGCTACCGGAGAATCTTGACGCCCTCATTATTGTCGATATGGGTGTCGTAGGAGATGGCGTCGCAGGCGATGAATACAGCGTGTCGATCTGTGTTAAAGATTCCTCGGGTCCATATCATTACGAATTGACTCAGCAGTTGATCGAAATTGCCGAGAAAAATAAAATTCCGTACAAAACCGATGTTTTCCCGTTTTATGGTTCCGACGGCTCGGCGGCACTACGCGCTGGAAAAGACGTGAAAGTCGCATTGATCGGTCCCGGTGTAGCCGCTTCGCACGGCTACGAGCGGACTCATATCGATGCATTGGATGCGACCTTCAGGCTGGTCAGTTCGTTTATTCAAGCGCAATAACGATATACGATCTACCGGAACATTTTAATGACACCATTTGAATATGTGAACGTAACGAAGCAGTATGGTTCGTTTACAGCGTTAAATTCATTAACGTTGCAAGGTTGTTCCGGCGAATGTCTGGTGTTTCTAGGACCCAATGGCGCGGGTAAATCCACTGCGATTCGCCTCTTGCTCGGTCTCATCTCTCCGACTTCCGGTACGATTACCATCTTCGATCGAGAACCGTCATCAAATGCTTCCCGTGCGAGAGTGGGATACTTACCGGGCGAAATGGGGTGGCCATTAGGAGTGAAATGTGGAGAGTGGTTGACATTTCTTGCAGAACTGTCTGGTCGACCGGATCCCAGCTACCGGCTTGAATTATTAGATCAATTGAATTTTCCGCAGGATCGTCTTACCTCCTATACCGGCACACTTTCGCAAGGCATGAAACGGAAATTGGGATTGGTTGCCACACTGGAGCATCGTCCCGATCTAATCATACTAGACGAACCAAGTGATGGTCTCGATCCGATCCAACAGCGAAGTTTACTGAATCTGCTCAAACTCCGATCGAACAATACGACGCTTTTACTATCGACGCACGATCTTCGCGAAGCCTACGAACTTGCAGATCGGATCGCGGTGTTTAACAATGGTGAGTTAGCCGGTATACTGAAGCGTTCGGATTATTCGTCGACAACTGAAATCGAAGAGATCTTTTTCGAAATGGTGGCAATGAAATGAAACAATTTCTCATTGTCATCCGGTATTTCTATCGCCGTCATCGGATCGTTTTACTACTACTTTCGCTATGGATTGGGTTGGCTAACTGGCTATTTGCTTGGATGACTGCACAGACAGCCCTTCGCGAGGGATTGGTAAAATTGATGAAGATGTTGCCCGCGCAATTTCAAGCTTCGGTTTCGTCCGATGTACCGATGTTACTGGATCCAACCGGTTCACTGTTGTTATCGCTTGCTCACCCGTTATTCACTGTCACGTTGCTTTTCTGGGCGATCCAACTCCCGCTACGGCACATTGCATCGGATCAGGAGCGGGGAGTGCTAGACGTTGTTTTTTCGCGACCGATCAGCCGGCAGACGTGGTTAGCAGCGATCATTCTCGCGCAACTGACCGGTTTTCTGATTATCGAGCTTATCGGAACATTTACATGGTGGATTGCTACATTGCATTTCACGGAATTATCGAATGTTCGCGTTCCGATGTTGTTCGCAGCGCTGGGGATGCAAATATTATGGTCGATCGCGATTGGAAGTCTCGGGGCTATGTTAGCGGCGATTTGGGGTCGCTTTCGAATTGCTCTGGGAGGTATCGTCGGTTTTGTTTTAATAATGATTTTGTGGGAAGTAATCTGTAGAAGCATAAAGCTATTAAAGCCCTATATTATATTTTCGTTGTGGCACTGGGTCGAACCGCGAACCTTGTTTCCAACCGATGGTTGGAATTGGACGGGATTGATCATTTTATCGCTGGTATCGACATTTGGCTGGTTCACTACGTTATGGGCGTTACAACATCGTGATTTAGGAATAAAATAATCACACTAACAAAGAGAGCACACTATGCCAACTATACTTTATAACTGGTTACAGGACAATTACGACCGGTTGATCAATTGGCAGGATCGCTTGCAACGTGAATTACCGGGATTGATGCTGGTTCTTCCCGAACCGGAAGCTGGTCCAATTCTAGATTTGGGTTGTGGTACCGGAGGACATCTAAAACCTCTGTTAGAACGAGGCTATCATGCTTACGGCGTGGATCTCTCCGAAAATATCGTGAAAGTTGCTCAGAAGAAATTGGCGAAATGGAATCCACCCATCGTTGTCGGCGATATGGTTGATGGTACGCCAGCAGATTGGAAGGGATTTGCCACTCAACTCTGTCTGGGGAATACGCTTTCTCACCTGACGCCGACTCGAATCGGCGACTTTGCCGAAGCAACATTCAAGCGCGCTAAACGCGGTGGCATGTTAATCGTCGAAAATCGAAATTGGGATCGTTTACTGGAAGTCCGCGAACGCTTTTTAAAACCGGTGATGAGCGAAGATCATTTATTCTTACGAGTGTTGGATTTCCCCAAAACCCCGCGTCAGCCGGTCATTATGACTGTTGCTCTTTGGCATAAGGATCGGTGGCAATCTTCAAGTGTGCCGCTCTGGCCAATTCGCGCCAAAAAATTGGAAAATATTTTCCGTAAGGCTGGTTGGAAACCGGTTCGCATCAGCGGTAATTTAGCTGGAATCGGTTTCGATCCGGTATTATCGACCGATTGGGTTTCTGTTTGGAGAAAAGGATGAACAAACCGGCGGGAAACGTAGCCGTTTTTTCTTCTCCTGCGCGAACAGCGCAAGCATTGGTGAACTTAGGGCATAATCGTTTCGAAGCGTTGCTATTCCCGGTTTACACACCGGAAGAAGTTCAAGAGAAACGCAAATATGCCGAAGAACGTTTTGCCGATGCGCAGGTGATGCCGCTGGTTTATGCGTTTCCACCCACAGAAAAGCCATTGGCTCGATTTCGGGACAATGGTGAAGTGCCCGGCACTGCGAGCAAAGTATTGATCAATGAGTTGGATCGTGCGAAATTATTGAACGTATTGATTGTGGCGGCTCGCTTTGGTACTAGCACCCCGCGTGAAGTGATACTCAACAATGCTTATACAGAACTGGCACGCTCCTTAATTGATCAATGCGGTCGAGCGCCGCTGACAAAACGAATATGATCGGCAAGATCTTCTCTGATCAATGCTTAGTTCTATTTAACGATAACCCGATCGTTTACTAATCTGCATATCACCTTAGAATCGAATGTTAATTATCGGTTATCATAATGTGTAAATAATCACGATATAGTTTGAAATTGTCGAAGGAGGCAAAGTGCTTTTATTTTTTTTATTGTTCCTCAGTTGTGCTTTGTGCTTTTCGGGATGTAATAAATCCGACGACACTTCTAATCCTGTAACAATAATTCAAACAAGACTTGCAGGTACTACACAATCATTCACGTTGGGAAATTCAGGTATAAATATTGAGATGTCATGGATTCCCAACGGTGTTTACTCGATGGGATCGGAAAATTCTGGTCCTCCACATCAAGTTAATATTCGATCCGGATTCTGGTTGGGAAGAACTGAGTTCACTCAGAACCAATGGGTAGGTATCATGAGAAGTAATCCTTCTCATTTTATTGGTGATAGTCTTCCTGTCGAAAGTGTTTCTTGGATCGACATTCACGCTTTAATTGATTCATTGAATCGGCAGTCAGGTAATGTGCTTTGGCGATTGCCAAGCGAAGCCGAGTGGGAATATGCAATTCGAGCCGGGTCATCCACGAATTTCTATTGGGGAAACGATAATAATCTAAGCCTCATTAACGATTATGCTTGGTATTCCGGAAATAGCTCGCAATCGACACATATTGTAGGAAGAAAACACTCCAATACTTGGAATCTGTTCGATATGGCAGGTAATATTTACGAATGGTGTGAAGATTACTATCACGATGACTATAATGGTGCACCAGCGACTGAAAGTGCGTGGCTTAACCCGATCACTCAGCTTAGAGTACTCCGGGGCGGGTCTTGGAATGACACACCGGGAAATTGTTTTTCAACTAGTCGATTAGCAAGCGCCCCGGTCGATCAAGGGTTTGATTTTGGATTTCGAATTGTAAGAAATGATAATTGATGAATCATTTAGTATTATAATCAAAACACGGGAAGCAGATCGCTTCCCGTTTTCTTATTAGCTCTAAGCTATTAGTGGCTATGCGTATGTCCGTGGCTGTGTCCGTGCGAATGCCCATGCTCGTGCTCCAGACCGTCGTCGTGAGCATGAACGTGCTCCAGTAATTCTTCCTTGTTCGCAATCTGCGCTTTAAGCCAATCGATCCACTGTTCCATCCCTTCGCCAGAGTGCGACGAGACTTCAAATCGCGGCATTTTCGGATTGATCTGGGCAATGCAATTTCGCAGTTTCTCCATCGATATCCGGAGATGGGGTATAAGATCGGTTTTTGTCACGACTGCACAATCGGATACGCGAAATGCCAATGGATATTTCAACGGTTTGTCTTCGCCTTCGGTAACCGAAATCAGCGTCACGCGCAGTGCTTCGCCGATATCGAATTCAGCAGGGCAGACCAGGTTACCGACATTTTCAATGAAGAGGAGATCCAATCCATCCAGTGGGAATTGATCCAGCGCTTGCCGGACAGTAGGCGCTTCAAGATGACAAGCACCACCGAAACTGTCGGTTGTAATTTGAATGACGGGAATATTGTGTGCCGCAATGCGTTCGGCATCGGCGGTGGTTGCAATATCTGCGGCGATCACACCAACTTTGTAGCCATCGGCAATCAACCGCGGAATCGTGGTTTCAAGGATCGTCGTTTTTCCCGATCCGGGACTACTGATCAGATTGATCGTCAAGACCCCGGCGTGTTGAAAGCGATGTCGATTTTCTGCCGCTACTCGCGTGTTTGCATCCAATATTTTCGTGACGACACTTATGGTTTTAGTTTGCATCTTCTACCTCTACCGAATCAATTAATAATTCTCGACCCGTTACAATTTTCACTTCCGGCGATCCGCATTCGCGACACCAGAAATTCATCTCCTCAGCCTCATACTCGACGTTACAATGTAAGCACTGACATCGCACCGCGATTTCCGTCATGTCCAGTTGCACTTTTTCGAGATCAGATCCCTGTACTAAGACGCCGAACATAAAAGCGAGGTTATCCGGAACGACGGCAGTAAGTTTTCCAATCTTCAAATGAATTTTTTCGATGCGGGGCGGAAGTGTTCCGTCCGCGATGCGCTCATTCAATTGGTCGATGATATGTTGTGCGATCGATGCTTCGTGCATAATAATCTTCTACTTCGTGTTAAACTTTCAGCAAATTCTCGGTAACTGAGCACCTTCGAGTGCAATCAATGGTCGTTCGCCACCGTTGATTGTTTCTAGATGTACTCCTTTCGGACTCACGACAGCTTGCCCGATGATCGAGGCGTTTTTGCCACGGGGATGACGTCGAAGCGCAAGCAACGCTTCTTCTTTCAACTCATCGGGAACGATCGCGAGAAAGCGACCTTCGCAAGCGACATACAGCGGATCGATCCCAAGCAGATCGCATGCCGCGCGAACCGGTCGACGCAATGGTATAGCCATTTCATTCAAGATCATTCCGACATTCGACGCCGTAGCAATTTCGAGTAGCGTCGTCGCGACGCCGCCGCGAGTCGGGTCGCGCATACATCGGACTTGTGGAACGACTGCTATAAGCGCTTCAGCTAAATCCGCCAGCGGCTGGCAATCGGATTGGAGATCTCCGGAAATTCCGAAACTCTCACGAGCAACCATGACTGCGATTCCGTGTTCAGCAATGGTACCACTCACGATAATTGCATCGCCCGGTTTGACGCTGGCACTGGAAAGATTGCGATCGGCGGGAACGAAACCGACGCCGGTAGTATTGATGAAAATTCCATCGGCATCGCCTTTACCCACGACTTTTGTATCACCGGCAATGATGCTGACACCCGCTTCTCGAGCTGTTTGTGCCATCGCTATGACAATTCGCTCAAGAATTTCAAGCGACAGCCCTTCTTCCAGAATATATCCCGCTGTGAGATAAACTGGTTTAGCACCCATCACTGCCAAGTCGTTAACTGTACCGCAGACCGCAAGCTTGCCGATGTTACCACCGGGAAATTCGGCTGGTCGGACGACAAACGAATCGGTGGTGATAGCAAGTCGATCGTTTCCGGGAACAATCGTAGCATCTTCTGGTACGGTCGGTGCACCAAGATGCTTGAAAAAAAGATTTTGAACGAGTCGATTCGTGGCGGCACCACCTTCGCCGTGATCCAAGATAATTGCTGTTTCCCGATAAATACTCATTGTAAGTAAATCCTATGTACTACCGTACCGATAGTAAGCGGCACAACACCCTTCACTTGATACCATGCAGGGACCGACCGCGTGTTGAGGGGTACAGCTCCGACCGAATAGCTCGCATTCCGGCGGCAATTTCATTCCCCGCATTATTTCGCCACAGCGGCATCCGGCTGGCATGGCTGATGTTGTCGAAGTTGTGATTGAGAAGCGCTGTCGAGCATCGAAATAGTGAAATTCTTCGTTGAATTCCATTCCAGAAAGAGGAATTACACCAATTCCGCGCCATTCCGCATCGACGATTTGGAAGACGCGAGCGATCGCATCTTGCGCAATTTTATTGCCGGAATCGGAAACAGCACGTTTGTATTGAATCTCGACTTCGGTACGATTGTCGGCGATCTGTTCCAGTAATTGCACTACGCCCTGAAGAATATCGTTGGCTTCAAAACCGGTAACGACGCAGGGTACATGATAATCTCGCGCCAATGGAAGATATGGGGCGCTGCCGATGATGGTGCTAACATGACCGGGACAAATGAAACCATCGATCTTGACATCGTTCGATTGAAGGAGTGCAGCCATTGCCGGAGGTGCAAGACGCCCGGATGGTATCGCAAAGAAATTTTCCAATTTCATTTCTTTGGCACGAATCATCGTTGCGGCTAGTACCGGTAGTGTCGTTTCAAATCCTACTGCAACCAAAACGATCGTTTTGGATGGTTGTTGCTGGGCTAGTTCGATCGCTTCCAGCGGTGAATAAATAATCTTGATCGATTTTCCACTGGCACGTTCCTGCTGCAGCGAAGAAGCTGTTCCCGGTACTCGGAGCATGTCACCGAAAGTGGCGATGATAACATCGGGAAGGCGCGATAATTCGATGATTGTATCGATAATGGCAGTGGGGGTGACACAGACAGGACACCCGGGACCGGATAGCAAGCGCAGATCGCGTGGTAAGCGTGAACGGATGCCAAACCGGCTGATTGCAACAGTATGGGTACCGCAGACTTCCATCAGATTGATGGGATGTGTAACAAGTTTCGCGATTTGATTGAAATATTGATCGGAGACTGAATGATTATGCTCGGTACTCATTGCTCCGACTGCTCCGAATCGCTGGCGATTTTTTCGTCCAATTCACGGAAGAGATCGAATAACTCGAGTGCCTCTTTTTCATCGATGATCTGGAGGGCAAATCCGGCATGGGCAAGGATGTATTCACCCGGTTTTGCTTCGGGAAGAAGATCCAATGCGATTTGACGGGCAACGCCGCCGAAATCGACGATTGCCATTCCGTGGTCGATTTGTTTAATGAGTCCCGGTACTGCTAAACACATTTTGAATTCCTACTGCTTTCTATTTGCCGCTGCGACGGCGACTTGCCCTAATGCTATGCCACCGTCATTCACCGGAATAATTCCCGGCAGAACGGGTTCTAGACCCCTTGCACGAAGGTTCGATGCGGTCAATCGAGTCAACAATCGATTCTGGAAAACACCGCCGCATAACACGATTTTCTTCAGTCTGTGATGCTGTGCGATATGTTCAGATATATCAGCCGAAACTTCTGCAAGCGAATGATGAAAGTGATACGCTAAATCGGCTCGCGATTGACCGGCAATCAGCGCATTGATCAATCCCTCCAGCATCGGTTTGGGTTGAATGATCCATTGGTTGTCGCGCTTCTCAATAGCAAAATGTAACTTGTAGTCTGCTAGTTTGGAAATATCGGTTGAGGAGCGTTCTGCCAGACTTTCCAGCTCGATGGCGGCTTGTCCTTCGTAAGATACTTCGAATCGCACACTTAGTAATGCCGATACAGCGTCAAATAAGCGCCCGATACTTGAAGTTGGGATTGTATTGAATCGCTGATCAACCATTTGTCGAACGACAGTGATCACGTCATTATCTACATTATTCCAGAGTGCTAATGGGGCGATGGAGTAATCCGGCAGTAGTGTGTGTATATAAGCGATCGCTACCCGAGCCGGTCGTCGAATAGCAGCGTCGCCACCCGGAAGCGGTAAGGGGAGGAGGTGACCGACTCGCTCCACTTGCCGAATGGATCCTACAAAGAATTCGCCACCCCAAATAGTCCGATCAGTTCCGAAACCAGTGCCATCGAATACAATCCCGACAGTAGGTTCGGCAATACCATTCGCAGTTAGTGCTGAAGCGAAATGAGCTTGATGATGCTGAACCGGGAACAATTGTTTTCCATCGGCAACCTGTTGCGCATAGCGGGTTGTGAGCAAATCCGGATGAAGATCGTGAACGATCAACTCAGGATCGATTTGCAACCACCGTTTCAGTTTGTCGACCGATTCAGCCAGGAAATCTAGTGTTTTGGTGGAGTCGACATCGCCGATGTGTTGCGATAAAAATGTTCGCCGATTTTCGGCAAGTGCGAAGACATTGCAGTACATCGCACCGACTGCCAAAGTCGGCGGAGCGTCGTGGAGTAACGGTACCGGACGAGGCGCGAAGCCCCGCGCGCGTCGGGTCAGTACCGGGGTTTGGTCGCGAAAGTATCCAACCGAATCGTCACAGCGATTCCAGATGACACGATTGTGTAACAAGAAATCGTCGGCAATATCCGATAATTTTTGGATTGCTTCATCGTTATCGATGACGATCGGTTCTTCGGATCGATTGCCGCTGGTCATGACCAGTGCCGGGAACTGTCCAAGTTGGAATAACAGATGGTGTAGCGGAGTGTAAGGGAGCATTACGCCGACTTCATTGAGATTGGGCGCAATAGAGTCGGCAAGTTGAGATATCTTCGCTTGCACATCACTTGCTCGACGTTTCAGTAACAGGATCGGTTGGCGAAAACTTTTCAGTTCATTTGCTTCCGATTCAGAGACGAAACAGAATTGTCTCACCTGATCAAGATCTGGAACCATGATTGCCAGCGGTTTATCGGGTCGATGTTTGCGCTGACGGAGACGAAAAACGGCTGGTTCATTTGTCGCATCGCAGACAAGATGAAATCCCCCCAAGCCTTTCACTGCGACTATTTTTCCGGCTTTGAGCGAACCGATCGTTAATTGTAATTGCGCTTCATCTTGACCGAACACATTTTCAGCGGGTATCGGTTGCGAACCATCGACGAATGCAAGATGCGGTCCGCAGACGGGGCATGCGACCGGTTCGGCATGGAAGCGGCGATTGACGGGATCGCGGTATTCGCGTTCGCAATCGGAACAGAGCGGAAAGCAATGCATCGTCGTTTTAGCCCGATCATATGGTACTTCCTCAATGATGGTGAAACGGGGTCCGCAGTTCGTACAGTTGATGAAGGGGTAATGGTAACGACGATCAGATGGGTCGTTTAGCTCGCGCAAACAATCGGTACAAGTGGCGACATCGGGACTGATCAGGGCAGCTTCGGCGGTACTCGTGCCACTTTCAATTATGAAAAATTTATGATCTAGAGAATCATCGAGCAAAGGCATTTCGATTATTTCCAGCGAATGAATTTCGGCAAGTGGTGGTAGTTCCGATCGAAGTTTTACTTCAAATGACGTTATCTGCTCAGGATCCCCTTGCGCTTCGATTTCGACACCCCAGGAGAGATTCCGCACAAAGCCACTGATACCGCATTCGTGGGCAATACGATATATGAAGGGGCGAAAGCCAACCCCTTGGACGAAACCAGTGATTTTATAGATGTGTCGAATGCTATTATTCATCAGCGTTTACTAATATTTATTCAGTATTAGAATTGAATCTGCTTACTAAGAAGTTACAACAATCGGAAGCAGATGTCGAGGCATTCATATCGGAGGTTGTGCTTTAGCATGACAAATACTGATTCTGAAAAAGATTCAAATGAAGTCAGACGAAAGTCTAACCTCCGATGAAAAAACAGGGCGCCGTTTCCGACGCCCCGATTTTATCAAAATGAATGCACCGCTTAGTGTACCGAACAGGAAATGCAGGGGTCGTATGCGCGCACAAGCATCGAGCAAAGCAGTTCCATCTTCGTATCGTTCATTCCCTTGACAGCGAATTTCTTGACCAATGCATACATGTCGTCGTAGATATTCGCATGATTTTGGGTCGTTGGAATGATACAATCGGCTTTGACGATTCGACCGTTGTCGCCGTACTCGTAAGCATGATACAAGATGCCGCGAGGAACTTCGACCGCACCGACGCCATAACCTGCCTTTGGTGTTACCGGGGCACGTAATTCCCACGGTTCCGGCATTGCGACCAACTCCTCGATAATGCGAATCGATTCGTAGGTGCAATGTACCGCTTCCACCAACTGCGCGATATTGTTCATGTACGGATTGTGATTCACCGGTTTCAAACCGAATGCCTCGGCAACCTTGCGCGCTTCTTTGTGCAGCAACTTGTAGTTGTTGTTGACACGTGCCAGCGCACCGACTGCGAACGAATTGCGCGACAACTTGCACCACTTGGAAGTGCTGTGGTCGACGACAAATTCGTTGGTCATAGCCAAATAGTCTTTTTCCGGTTTGACGATACCATCGGTCGAAACCAAATCGCCACCGATGAATGGGTATTCTTTCACACCCTTCAACGCGACGAATTCGGTTTCGCGAGCGAAATCGGGGATCTCGAGCGTCTTGAACAAATCGATTGTGGGGAGGACATCTTCCACGGAACGCGCAAGAGCATCACGTAGCGCCAACAAATCGCGCTTCGTAGGTGCTTTCGTCATGCCACCGACGTGGATCGATACCGGATGAGTGGTTCTTCCGGCAATCAGATCGCACATATTGTTCGCCATGCCCTTCAATCGAGCGGCAATCGCCACGACTTCGGGTTTGGAATCGATCAACGGTATTGCACTTGGCAATCCGAGAAAATCCGGAGCAGCCAAAAAGAACAGATGTAAATAATGACTCTGGAGCGTTTCGCCGTGTTTGGCTAACCAACGCAATTTTCGGGCAGCTTCGGGAATTTCAATCCCAAAGGCATTTTCGGTTGCGCGGAGGCTTGCCAAAGTGTGACCGATCGAGCAGATACCGCAAATTCGCGAGGTAAGAATATGCGCGGCATCGTACTTCTTGCCTTTGAGCATCACTTCGAAGTAACGCGGAGTCTCGATCACTTCCCAAGCGGCTTCTTTCAATTCTCCACTTTCGACGCGGATCCGGATGTTACCGTGACCTTCGACGCGAGTTAGGTGGTGAACGTCAACATTGAGGTCGAGTTTCATTATTTATCCCCCGTAACTTCCTTGAACCCACCGTAAAAATTCATCCGCTCGATTACTTCGTCGTGAGTATATCCGCGCTTGGCTGCGATTTCGAAGAATTCTTCAAAGTTTGGTGCCGCTGCGACACCACGGCAACCCCAGCAACCCATCCCACCAGTCGGACAGGGAGCATTGCAACCTGCAGCAGAGATCGGTCCGAGGCACATTTCGCCAAGTTCCCACCGACAAATCGAAAACCGCTGACGACATTCGAAACAGACGGGATATACCGGGAACTGATAGGGTACTTCCCAGATCAGGTGTTGAACGATGCGTTCGATTTCAATTTTATTTACCGGGCAACCGGGAATTTCGAAATCGACTTGCACGATATCCTTGACAGCACGGACAGGCATCGTATCTTTCGGTTTGTCGCCATAGACTTCGCGATTCAGTTCGTGCAGACTGTAAAAATTCTTCAATCGGTTGACACCGCCAAAGCAAGCGCAACTTCCGAATGCGATCAAGACTTTCGCTTTCTTGCGAATCTTCAACAATCGCTCGATTTCGTCGGCGCGGCTGATTGCACCTTCGATGAACGCGATATCGTAATCGTCGCGATCACTGGTCATGGCTTCGCGGAAGTTGACTACTTCGATCGCTTTCAGGAAGTCGACCAAAGTATCTTCTTTATTTACCAATTGCAGTTCGCACCCTTCGCAATCGGTGAAATCGAAAACCGCAATTTTCGGGCGCGCTGGTTCTATACTAAGATATTTCATTAAGGTCCCCCGTCAGATCGCTTCTTTCAGATTCAGAACGGACCAATAATCGAACACCGGACCGTCAACACAAATAAAGGTCGAACCGATATTGCATCGGCAGCACTTGCCCATACCGCAATGCATTCGGCGTTCGAGCGAAACGAACATACGGTGCATCGGCACGCCCATGCTGCGTAAGCGGTTGCACACGAATTTGAACATAATTGGCGGTCCACACACGATGGCGTAGGTATTCAGTGGATCGATCGTCATTTCGTCGAGCAGCTTGGTGATCAATCCCACTTTTCCGGTCCAGGCGGCATTGCCCTGTTCAACGATGATCTGAAGATTCACATCGTCGATCCGGCGCCATTCATCGTATTGGTAGTCGAACAGCAATTGGTCGGCAGTTCGGGTACCGTATAAAATGTGGACATCGTTGAATTCGGAGCGATTTTCCGTTACGTGGAAAATTGGAGCGCGGAGTGGCGCTAATCCCAGACCACCGGCGATCAATAGGACATTCTGTCCCTTCATTTTTTCCATCGGGAAGGAGTTGCCGAACGGTCCACGAATACCGATTCGGGCGCCGCGTCGTGCTTTGTGGAGCAACGTCGTCACGACACCTGCGCGACGGATACAGAGTTCCAAATATCCCTTGTTGGAAGGGGAACCGGAAATCGAAATCGGTACTTCGCCGTAGCCTGGGACTTCCATCATCACGAACTGACCGGGAAGAAATGTAAAGCGTTCGCGTTCATCGGGATCGATGATGCGGACGTGGAATAGTTTCTCCATGTCGGTGAGACGAATTACGTTGGTTATTTCTGCCTTGAAGGTCTTATCAACATGCATCAGCCGGTTCGAGCGATTAAACTCCAACGGCAAGACCATTTCAGTTTCCTTGGTGACATCGTAGGTCGTGAAAATGTTCATAGCTTACCTTCTTCCTGCAGATCGCGAATAACCTCTACCGGATTGATTCCAGCTAGACACGCTTGACCGCAACGGTTACAACCGACGCACATCGGTTCGCCATAGGTTTCGACAAAACCTCGGTGCTGGTGATAGAAGCGGTATTTAAGACGGGTCTCTTTAGCGGGACGGAAGTTGTGTCCACCAGCTACCATTGCAAAGTCAAGCAGGTTGCAAGAGTACAGGTAGTTAATCTTGTGACCCTCTTTATGATCCATCGTAACTTGCTCGGTGACACCGTAGCAGTGGCAAGTCGGGCAAACCATTGCGCAGGTACCACAGCTCAGACACTTGTTGCCCCACTTTTTCCAGACATCGGATTCAAATTCGATATCGAGAAGGTTCGGCAAATCTTCCATCTTCACACGGGTCTTGTATGCCTCGGTGATCCGTTTGCGAACCTTCAGATAATCGTTGGTGTCGGATTCGGTGATTTCATGGTTTGGTACTTCGTTCAGTGCCATGAATGCGCGGTCGGAATTGATTTTAACGAAATAACGATCGCCTAAATCGGTTAGGAACAAATCGAAACCGTGGGTGACGTTATTGGCGTTCAAAGCGTGGCAGAAACCGTCATCGCAGGGATCGTGATCGATACCGACAATAAAAGTATTGCGTCGCCGCGAGATATAATAAGGATTGGGATAAAACTCGCGGGCAAAGACTTTATCCAGCTTCAATAAGGCATTGATATCGCATGGATGAAGTCCAACGATTGCTCGCGGGAAGATCCGATATTGGATCACTTGTTCCCAATCGTTCTCATTGAGTTTAAAGGTGGACAGTCTCGCTTTGAACGGAAGAAAATAAGTCTTCGCCGAGAAATCGCATTTTTCATGACTGAATTCGATTTCGTCGAACTTTTCGACCGGTAGAAACTGATTTACTGGCTTTCCGTCAGCGTGCGATCCAACTCGTTTGGGCGCGACGACTTCCGTCGATTCCAAGAGCGACTCGATAAACTTCTTGAAAGCACTTTTCGATACGATCCGAAAGAGCATGTACTACCCCCGCAGAGAGATAAACATAGTTTGTGAATATTCCCGCATAATAATCGACCGAAATCCGTTCGTAAAAATGACTACCTACCATTGAATCATTTTAGTAATATCAACTAGATAATATAGCCTCGAACGAGGTTGGGTTTTTACAGAGCTGGTGTCCTTCGTGGGAAAAACGTAGGATCTAACCTCAAACTGCCGAAAAGATACAGAATTTCTTGGATCATTGCAAATTCTTTCACAAATCGAGATCATTGTGAGAAGCGTAGAAATTCAAGCGAATTACACGAGTTACGATCGGAATTCGCGGCGTATTTCGAACCAATTTGAGTGAGTTATCGGTATTTATCGATTGAATTTCAAGAATTTTTCAAAGACGTCAATTGCCTTCGTAATTTTTTCATCGTCAAGGTCAAGATGAGTTACGACACGCATTCTCGTCTTCATGAAAGATGTAAACCAAACTCCGTTTTCCTTACCGAAATTGACGAGTTGTGTAGCATCGCTCTGGTCCGGTAATTCGAATATGATGATGTTCGTTTCAACGAGTTTCGCGTCGATTCGGTATCCCAAAGCTTGCAATGCTTGTGCTAAGAGTTGTGCACGGCGGTGATCTTCAGTGAGTCGTTCGCGATTGTTGGTTAGCGCGTAGAGCGCTGCTGCCGCTAAATACCCGGACTGGCGCATGCCGCCTCCGAAGCGTTTTCGCGCTCGGCGAGCTTTCGAAATGAATTCCTTGCTGCCGCATAACGCAGATCCGACCGGACAACCGAGTCCTTTGGAGAAACAGACCGAAACAGAGTCGGCGAGATCGGTCCAAGCGCGGATGTTTAGACCAGTCGCTGCTGCTGCGTTCCAGATTCGGGCACCGTCGAGGTGAAGATGCAAACCGCGTTCGTTACAGAATTGTTGCAGAACCGACATCTGTTCTACTTTCCAGACGACACCGCCAGCGCGGTTATGGGTATTCTCCACTTCCACTAATCTTGATGGCGCGAAGTGCTCGTTGTTCGGTGGGCGTAACCGTTCTTCGATTTGATCCGGAGTAAATATTCCGCGATCACCTCGGATCGGATAGAGTTGGATGCCTGAAAGAAGTGGACCGGCACCGGCTTCGAAGTTGAGGATGTGTGCCCCTTCGTCGCAGTAGATTTCGTCGCCGGGTGTTGTCGCCACATGCAACGCAATCTGATTGGACATGGTGCCGGACGGTACGAAAAGCGCTGCTTCTTTACCAGTCAGATCGGCAACTGTCTCTTGCAACTTGATCACTGATGGGTCGTCGCCAAAGACATCATCGCCGACTTCGGCAGCCATCATTGCGGCAAGCATTGCTTTCGAGGGGCGGGTTACGGTATCGGATCGAAGGTCGACGGTCATAGAAACTCCTACAATTTTCATTGGCAATAGAGATCAATGCGAATTTGCGCGGGTATCAAGCAATGTACATAACGGGACAATCGAATTCAATTGCGGAGACGATTGGGGAGTGCAGGTCTCCGAGCCAGAGTTGTTGAATCTTTTCTTGCAGTACTGCCCAACTCCGATTGGGCGTAATTCTTCTTTTCCGTAGGTCAGAACTTGTTCTGACCATTTCTTCTAATTTGTAGTAGGGCGACCCACTGCGGTCGCCCACATTTTGAATCATGTATCTTGATTTGTCGTTGCGAGGAATGCAGCGAAGGATCATCCGCCGTAGGCGGATAGCCGTAGCGAAGTGACGAAGCAATCTTCAGGTATCTTGTATCTTGTATCCTGATTTTGTCTTTGTTATACGCCCCTACGGCGGCAACGACGTTGCCGCTTGCGGCGGATGAGGGGATCCGCTCCTACAGAAAAAAAGGTATGCGACCGCAGTGGGTCGCCCCTACTTCAACAGCACGATCTTCTGGGTCTTCGAAAACGCACCCGCCTGCAATCGCACGAAATAGGTTCCACTCGCCAAGCGCGAACCATCGAGCAACACACGATAGGTTCCGGCAATTTGTTCGCGCTGCACCAGCGTCGATACTTCGCGACCGGTAATGTCGTAAAGACGGAGATCGACATGAGAAGTGATTGGGATTGTGTAGGAAAGAGTGGCGGTGGAGTTGAACGGATTCGGGTAATTCTGCGCCAAAGCGAAACCGGATGGTTGTATGAATCGTTCCGGTGTACTGGCTGATGAGTCCGGAATAAGTGTCAAACGCGCAATGAAGCCATCAGTAACCCCGTTGAAACTCGTGTCACCGACCTCCGGGGTCGTGGGAAAACCAGGTCCACAAATACCAGTAAAAATGATTCCATCAGAATGGTGTTTCATACATGCATAAGCGACATCGCTGCCTGTCCCACCAAAATACGTGCTGTAAATTAATCGAGATGTATTGACTTTAAGATGAGTTACAAAACAGTTTCCTGTACCGTTAAGGTGTTCTGAATAAGCGCCTATTGTAGTTGGAAAGTCAGTACCCTTTGTTCCCCCCACAATGGTAACACTAGTATCAGCATAGTACAGGATTCCCCTACCTGCATCCTCACCAGAACCACCGAGATAAGTACTGTATAAAAGATTCGATCCAGTGCTGTTGAGATATGAAATAAAACAATCACCGATAACTGTGGTGCCTCCGTTATAGACTGTATCAAACCCACCGACTGTAATTGGAAAATTGGGACTGGTAGTAGAACCTGTTACAAAACAGTTACCGTTTCCATCACCTGTAATCCCAACTGCCCATTCACGGTCGCCGGAACCACCGAGATAAGTACTGTACAGCAACTGCGAGCCGGTCGAATTCAAGCGTAGTACAAATGCATCGGTTTCACCGCCATTATAAGTCGTATCGAACGCATTGGGGGTTGTATATAATCCAGTTAATGTATGTCCAGTTGCGAATATTCCCCCCGACCCATCTGATGTAATCGACCATAATTCTGGACCGCGCCCGAGAAAGGTGCTATAGATCAGACCAGAACCGGTATTGTTTAAATGAGCGACAAATCCACCAGAATTGGTCGTGTTGTATGCGCCTTCAGTGGTCGGAAAATTGTCGCTCCAAGATTTTCCACCGATAAAAACACCACCACTATCATCATTGATAATCGAATGACCTCGATCCCAAGATGAACCGCCCAGATAAGTACTATATATCAATCTCGAGCCAGAGCTATTTAATCGAGCTACAAAACAATCCCACTCTGAGCCATTGAATAGTCTGTCAAATGAACCACTAGTGGTCGGAAACAGAGTATCGGCATACCCGGTGATCGTGCAATTACCCAAAGAATCACTGACAATACTTTCCGCGCGATCGTCACCCGGTCCACCGAGAAAAGTACTATAAATCAGTTGTGAAAAAGTACTATCCACTCTTGTGACGAAACAGTCGCCAGTACCAACCGATGCACCATTGTAGCTAACATCGATGGCTCCGGCAGTGACTGGAAAATCGAAGCTGTTTGTGCAACCACAAACGATGACTCCCCCACTTCCGTCATCGACGATGCCATCGCCATAATCGTTTCCACCACCTCCCAAATACGTACTATACACCAGCGGATCGATTCGGAGCGTCTGCGAGTTATCGTACCCGTTCGGCAAAGCGATGGCGAAGAGATTTTCTGAAACGAGTCTGAATTGTGCCGTGACAGTGTTTCCATGAGTGCCATTCGCGGTGGTTTGGTATGCGCCCGGAATCGACATCCGCAATTCACCGAGGGAGGTGGGAAGCGAAAGTTCATTCGATAAGTGGAGGTCGGACACTCCTGTCCGACTCCCTTTTGTGACAGAAATATCTGAGTCGACGGACAAGAGTGTCCGTCCTCCGCCTGCGATTGGCGCTTCCAACCCCTCACACACCAGCTTGATTTGCTTGGGATCGGCACCGGGATGTACCACAAAATCGAATTCGAGATGACCTTTGCTCTCATACCATTCGACATCGATTCCTTGCCACACGTCATGATACACCACGCGAGAGAAATTGCGGCAATCCGGTGCCCACTTCGTAGAATCATTCCCCAAGAAATAATTGTTGTGCCAGGATAGTTCACCTTGTGCATCAATCCATTTCGCGGAGGCGTATTTATTCATGGTAGGGGCGGTTCGCGAACCGCCCGTGTCCCCGGATGGTTGCACGAATTTGAATTTGAGCGCGTGAGATTTTAACCGAGGATGTGGGATACGACCATTGGGATCAAATCGTGAATCATTAACGGACACGGGCGGTTCGCGAACCGCCCCTACCAAAGAAGATGAATCGATTACGGAGGTGACAAGGGTGACGCCATCGCGCTCAAGGAACCACGTGAAGCCGTCGCGGCGCACCTCGCACTTGTATACGACCGCTGAATCCCACTGCCCTTTGTTCTCGGTAAACTGAAACGGGTGCGGCAATCGCGAGGATTGTACCGAGACTGCGAAGGTCGAGCCAATCAGGCTAATAAAGAACAGCCCTACCAGCCATCGTCGAACAGCACACAGTCGCATAATGACCTCGCTTCAGTCCAATTGATAATTGAATTGTATTGTATGCAATATATTAAATGAGTGTCATGAATGGAAGTAAAACGATCACTGCGATTTTTTTTTATTTCATCGTGCTCCGACGGCTTTTGTTACTAAGTATTACCCTTATTACCTTCTAAAAATACTTCGATCGGGAGATTCCATGTCCTACATCTGGATCGACAATCAGTCTGTGACCGGAACAGGTGAACCGTATCAAGTCCGCGCCCCATGGAGTGGCGAGCTGCTCGTCGACTTCAATCAAGCTTCGAGTACACAAATCGACGCTGCAATTGCATCGTCCGAGCGCGCTTTTCCGGGGTATGCACAAACCCCACTCTACCAGCGGTGCGATTGGTTACTGAAATTAGTCGAGCTGCTAGCGAATGCAAGCGAAGAGCTGGCAAAGTTGATTGCGCAAGAAGCCGCCAAACCTATTCGCGATGCCCGGGGTGAAGTATTCCGCGCGATTGCCACCTTTCGTTTGGCAGCGGAAGAAACTGTTCGCTCGGGTGACGGGGAATATTTGAACTTGGATCGAACCGCTGCCGCACATGGTCGATCGGCGATAGTCAAGCACTTTCCGCGTGGCGTGATACTAGGAATTACGCCGTTCAATTTCCCCTTGAATTTGGTTGCGCACAAAGTGGCACCGGCACTCGCTGCCGGTTGTACGATCGTGTTAAAACCGGCGCCACAGACTCCGTTGACGGCATTACGACTGGCGGAATTGGTCGCGAAAGCCGGTTTTCCACCCGGTGTATTACAAGTGATTCCCTGCGATGGGAAGACAATCGAGCCGTTTGTGTCGGATCCGCGAATTAAGTTCGTTTCGTTTACCGGAAGTGCGCTGGTCGGATGGAAATTGCGGAAATTAGCCGATGTACCGGTGGCTCTCGAATTGGGTGGGAATGGCGCGGTATTGATCGATGAGACTGCCGATCTCGAATTTGCAGTGAAGCGATGTTTGATCGGGGCTTACTCGTATGCTGGTCAAGTCTGTATCTCGGTACAACGGATATTTGTCGTTGAGACACGGTATCAGGAATTTATTAAGCGGTTCAAGGATGCGGTTAACACATTACAATTAGGCAATCCACTTGACGAACGATCCGATTTCGCGTGTCTGATCTCGGAAGCCGCTGCAATCAGAGTAGAGGAGTGGATTGCCGAGGCGAAAGCTGGAGGCGCATCGATTCTGGTTCGTGGCAACCGCGTGGGTAACCGGTTAGGGCAATCGCTACTGATCGATGTTCCACACAATTGTCGACTCGCGCAAGAGGAAGTCTTCGGTCCTGTGTGCTGGGTGGCGCCGGTGTCTGATTGGAAAGCTGGAATCAATGCAATCGAAGATTCGAAGTATGGCTTGCAAGCTGGTTACTTCACTACCGACTTGAAACGCGTCCTTGCTGCATTTGAGCAGCTTCATGTCGGCGGTTTGATTGCCGGCGACATTCCGACTTTCCGCGAAGACTCCTATCCTTATGGCGGTGTGAAACTTTCGGGAAGCGGTCGTGAGGGGGTTCGATTTGCGATGCAGGAAATGATGGAACTGCGGACATTGGTTCTTCCCGCGCAATAAGACAAATCCATTTTGAACGCAGCCAAATCCAAGGTAACAATGTTACCTTGGATTTTTTTTGAGCGTGCTCTCAGAATCCTAACTGAACTGGAGTGTAAATCAGTAAATAGTTGCTTCAAGATAAGCTCATGCACTACATAACTATTATGATAATAATACATTAAGAAACTCTCTTCTGAATAATGAAAAATAGTTAAAGTTCTGCTTCCGGTTGCCGATGATAGAACTGACACCGCACAAGCGGTTAACCAATCGCAGGAGGAGGAAGTAGGATGAGTACCAGAATTAATCACAATATTCTTTCGCTGACCGCACAGAAGAATATTTACGATACCCAGAAGTCATTGGAAACTGCTGTTGAACGACTTTCCAGCGGCATTCGCATCAACTATTCGTGGGACGATGCACCCGGTTTGGCAATGTCCGAGAAACTTCGAGCACAAATCTCTTCGATGGCGGAAGCTGAAAAGAATGCGAATATCTCGATCAACATGTTCGCCACGGCAGAAGGTTCGATGTCGATTATCGACGAAAAACTGATCAAGATGCGCGCATTGTCTGTAGATGCATCGAATGGTGCACTCACCGATTCGGATCGTATCGCAATCAACTTTGAGTTCCAACAGTTGAAGTCAGAAATCAACCGGATCGCGAACATCACCAATTACAACGGTCTGCATCTATTGAATGGCGCATTCTCCGGTACCGGATCGCATGGTATCAAGCTGCATATCGGCACCAACAATACGTTTGGCATCGACTACTATTATGTCAGTATGTCGAATTTGACCGCCGATGCGTTAAAGATCGCCGACATGGATGTGTTGAATACCGTAAACAGCCAAGCATGTATTTCCGAACTCGATACCGCGATCGAATCGAAAGACTCCGAACGGACTCGCTTAGGATCTTACGTCAACCGGCTCCAGAACACAATCCTGGATCTTCAGACGCAGCAAGTGAACGCTTCCAATGCCGAATCGCAGATTCGCGATGCCGATATCGCAGCGGAAATGTCGAACTTCCTGCGCAATCAGATGAAGTATCAGTCCGGAATGGCGATGTTGGGTCAGGCAAACCAGTTGCCGCAAGTTGTAGCACAGCTGATCGGGTAAGTCGAACACTTTCAATCCAGTCACTCTGCGCGGAGCTGACTGGATCTGTGTAGACTGTACGATTTTCATGCAAGCCGTCAAGAATAATTAAAGTGTAAGATGAAGAAGAATTCGGGTAGACACTTCTACTAACACTTTAAGTTTCTGTGAGTTCAAAAGAAAATCGTTAAAGCTTTTCCATAAATAAACGATAGAAGTGCTGGAGAGCGGAACCGATACCAGGAAGTGAGGAAATCATGGTTCAGTTCGCTGGTCCTCCCGATCAGATTTATAGCATTGGGCAGGTCAACGCACTAACCGGGATCCCCAAACCGACGATCCGCTTCTGGGAGAAGGAATTCAGTGATTTTCTGAGTCCCCTTCGAACGGAAGGTAACCAAAGGCGTTACGACCGACACACGGTCGAAGTGCTCGAAAATATTCGTCGCCTGGTGCATGAGGAAGGGTTTACCCTGGAAGGAGCCCGACGGAAGCTCGAGGTTCAGTACGGCAAAGTCAAAGATGTTGTGGTAAACGGAAGTGCACCGGAACATACCGAACCTGAAACCGGATTGGATAAGTTAGCCGAGACAATGTCTGACTACTTACTGCGGAAGTTCTTCCAGAAAGCCAATGAGCGAACTGGCGGACCCTAACGGTTCTGGATGATCCCTAGTGGAAGTGCCGAGCTAGAAGTTCATCAATTATTATTCATTCGTCGAAACGCCGCCTTCGGGCGGCATTCGCATAACACCGATCCGGGCCGGGCCTAGCCACCGCGCAGGCCTACCCGAGCCAGGGGAGGGAAGTAGGAAATGTCTACCCGAATCAATCACAATATCCTGTCGATAACAGGACAACGTAATATTTACGCAACCCAGAAATCTCTCGATACGGCGATCAATCGTCTATCAAGTGGACTCCGTATTAACAATTCGTGGGACGATCCCGCCGGTTTAGCCGTGTCGGAACGTTTCCGCGCTCAAATCGATTCAATGACTGAAGCCGAACGGAACATGGAGTACAATATCAACCTCCTGTCTACTGCCGAAGGCTCGATGTCGGTGATCGATGAAAAATTAATTCGACTACGCTCCATTGCAGTACAAGCTTCCAATGGCTCGCTGACTGGAAACGACCGTGGTGCACTCGATGTTGAGTTCCAACAATTAAAGAGTGAAATTACGCGTATCGCCAGTGTTACCAATTACAATGGTCTCTACTTATTGAATGGTACATACTCCGGATCCGGTTCCAATGGTATCAAATTCCACATCGGAACGAACAATATCCAGAATCAAGATTATTATTATGTTTCCATCAACAGCATGACTTCACAGGCGCTCGGAATCGGTGCACTGAGTGTTACCGACACCGTCGCTAGCCAAGCAGCAATCGATACGTTGGATGTCGCAATCCAATCCAAAGATTCCGAACGTACACGATTGGGTGCCTATGTCAGTCGTCTTCAGAATTCGATCACAAATATTCAAATCGCTCACGAAAATGCAACTGCTTCCGAGTCGCAAATTCGCGATGCCGATATCGCAGTGGAAATGTCGAATTTCGTTCGCGCTCAAATCTTGATGCAGACTGGCATCTCGATGCTATCGCAAGCCAATCAGACGCCACAGCAAGTCGCTCAGCTCGTCGGCTAAGATCATCTTATCATTCTGCTCCGTTCTCCAGAACCGCCTCCTTGTCAGAGGCGGTTCGATTTTTAGCGAGACGTGAATCAGCAGAATATATCTTTACCGAAATTCCATCGACCCATATTTTGCGGTTAAGTCGCGGTCCAATGGTTCCCAATCTGCGACAGAATGAGTTCGCTGTTGACGTCTTCGGAAATTGAGTTTCCAATTTTTTTCAATCTCGGCATTCGGACCCAATTGCGCAAGAGGTATTCGAATTTCGATACTCCATGATTTCGTTCCAATGTGCGTCTTCACTTCGTACTCGCTATTCCATTTCAAGTCGACTTTACCAAGATGACCATTTCGGTAGGAATATTCGCCGTCGAAAACGGATCCATTCGTTGTAAAGTAAATTTGATAAATCGAGGCGGGTAGTTCACCTACTCCAAAAAAGAAACCGACGCAGTCGTCCGAACTGATATTGTTATCATCGCGTTGATTAACGTTAGCAATGATCGATTTCGGATTTGATTCGGTACATTCCACTGCGATATACAAATCGTGTTGAGAGTGAGTGAAATAGAATTTGGTCGGTTCGGTATGTGAGTTTTCCCCATTAAGATCGAACAAGACTGTGACAGGCTGATGCCATTCATCCGGTTGAATCACTCCATCCAGAGTAGGCAATACCGATGCAGTTTCGCAGAGTAATTTGCGATTCACTTGAATTGGAATTTCGTACTTCATTACTGGCTTGTTCGGATTGAATATAAAATTTGTCGACAGCGATATTTTTGGATAGGAAGCGGAACTGTTGATCGGTCTGGCAGACCAAGTAATCTTGAAGGTTTCATCCGGTTTCGTTGCGAATGGAATCGATGCTGGAGTGATTTCCCAGCCATCAACAGTGGTCAAATGAAACGTATCCGATTGAGAAAATTTACTGACATTTTTAAATACCAGCTCACAATTCGTAATTTCCAGATGATCCGTGGGATTACTCAGAACGGGGATCATGCATTTGGTCGTATGAAACTCCGGTATCGATTCGTGACCCAGTCTCCAACCTTGCAATTGATCTTCATACGAATACATATCCATTGGTTTCGTGATCCCATTACAGATCGGATGAATTTCGATGCCATTCGAATCGACAGTTACCAGATGATGCATGTATGTATTCTGTTTGATCGGATCTAAGATTATGCCACTGCTGCTACCGCAAGCGACATATAAAATCCCCTCGATACGTTCCATATAATAATGGTGGTGATGACCGCAGAAAACGGCATCGACACCGTTTCGTTTCAGGATCGCATGCAGATTGTCGGGTTGATGACGATCCAGTGCCAGCGACCAGAAGGGTATGTGCATCAGCACAATTTTATAGGCGGCAGTAGTCTTGGCACTCAGATCTTGTTCGATCCAATCTTTTTGCTCCCGGGGAAGGGAATCGTAACATTCCCAGCGGCTATTGTCGATAATCGTAAAATGGATGTTGTCGCGTTCGAACGAGTAATACGGTTTACCGATGTTGTTGCGATAGATCTGTTCGAGTCCGGGGAAATCCAAGTCATGATTACCCGGTGTGTAATAGATTGGCGATTGCAATTTCGCAATGATTTGTTTGTACTCTTGCCACTGTTTTTCTGCCTGTTCGGGTTTGCAATAGCCTTCAATCATATCTCCGACTGTAACGGTAAAATCAGGATGTAGTGCATTCACTTCGGAAATGATCCCTTCGTAGATCCCTTTTTCATGACCGCCGGTGCGATCTCCAAGAATTGAAAAGCGGACCGGATGAGCGATTGGTTTGCAACTTCCGGTGATAGGTAGCAGTAAAATTGAAAGAAGAACAACTGTAATTAGCAGGAATCGAGAGTTCATTGCAGTCTCCAATGTCCAAGATTGAGATGAAACTTGACTTTTTCGAATTAGGTGAAGCCGTGGATCGCTGTGGGTCTCGATCAAGTTACTTTGGAATGCGGATTTTCTCAATCGATTTTAGCTCGAAGCAAATGTTCTTAATTATCAGGTAATAACGGATTATCGTGTACACTTGCGCTCAAGTTCACGAACGAGATTGAAATAAAATGAGATAGTTTGATATTCGCTATTTATTTTTCGGAGGAGATATACTATCTTATTTATAGAAGGGTTTCGCTGCGGGGAAACCCGGATTTGGAAGGATCAGCCCGGTTTTCACCGGAAGCTGACGATCGACAAACAACAACCACAAACACCATCTGCATTCGGTCGATTTGCTGGAAATGTCAATGTCGGTTCATTACACGTTATTCAGTTGTCGATGCGATGAATGTGGGAGGTGCGAGCGGTTACAACGAATAGGGAGGATGAACCATGCAAACGAAAACAGCAGATGCTAACCTGACGATTTACGATGAACTGCTCGCGCGGGAATACGGCGCATTGGTTCTTCGCTCGGTCGTTGGTCCCAACCTGATACGCGCCGTCGCAATCGCCACTCTTACGCTCTGGACTCTGATTGGAGCCACAGTTCTCTTATTGAAACAGTTCGATATTTCACTATCGATAACACCTCCAACCGGAACGGGAGGAGTGGTGATCATCAATCCCGGTCCGCCTACGATTATCAAAGATGTTTCTGATAGAATTCGGCTCAGGATTAAAGAGTTTATTCCGCCGAAAACCGAGAAATTCAGATTGACTCACGATCAAGAAGTACCCGACACGATTGTGATATCAACCAAGGATGAAAACCGCTATCCAGACGAACCGGGTTCCGGTAGTGGTACGGGTAATGGATCAGGTACAGGTGCGGGAACGGAAGGTGGATCGGGAATCGCAGTAATCAATCCACCGGTGACCGATACTGTACCGGAATATGCGAAGTTCATACCCTATGAGGATGAACCGGTATTGGTAGTGAAGAATCAACCTGCTTACCCGGAATTGGCGCGTGCTGCGCATGTTACGGGCAGCGTGGTGTTACAGATTCGGGTGAACCGGCAGGGAGCTGTCAGTAAGGTTGTGGTGGTGAAGTCCAATCCGTCCGGTCTTGGTTTCGAAGACGAAGCGGTCAAAGCGGTGCGAAGTTGGAAATTCAAACCGGCACTGAATAATCAGCAACCGGTGGAAGTCTGGATCGCGCAAACCATCAAATTTACGATGTAAATTTTTCGACTGAAGTGATTGAAAGATATCGATGCGCTGAAGCGATTCGGCGCATTTTTTTAAAGAGAAAATTGAAAATGCAGGGATAAAGTATTTTAACTGGTGAAGTATGTTGTTATCTTGAGAATTGAATAGATATTACAAAGTGCAAATCGAGATCCCGATGCGCAGTGTGACAATCATCTTTTGGTTGCTTCTGGTCGGAGTAGCGCTTGCTACTCCGCGCTGGGGCGATGATTTCGAGTGGATTGGAGACAGCTATCCAAACTACCATTTGAATTCGCTTACCGCTAATGGCGATACGCTGTTCTGTCTCACCGATTACGGGTTTGTCGCCTTGCAGGAAGTGGCACCGGATAGTTTTCGTCAACTAACGTCGCTTGCTTTACCCTACTACCATCATGCCGGCGTTCCGTACCTGTTCCGTTATGGCGATAAATTAACATTTACTCGTCCCAACCCATGGATACAATGGGATGGGATTAACTCACCAACCTATCTCGGTCCCGTACCGAACGGGACTCAATTTCAGATAGATACAACGCTCTGCGGGAATGAGAATTTCTTTCAGCAACCAGATGTGGCGATGTACGATGTGTTTCGTTATCCATTACGACCGGTACGGTATGGCGATTACTTATTTCATTTGAATCGAATCTTCATTCGCGACAGTAACGATCAATGGCAGGATTATTTAAGTGTTCCGACGGTTTCCGATTGGGCAGTTCGCAACAACATCGCGTTTGGCGCCGATAGTACCGATTCGACATTTGTAATCCTCGACTTGTCGCAGCACCCTCCTTCCGTTCGTCGGGTGCAAGTACCGGTATTACCCGGCGTACCGGCATTTGTCAATGATACACTCGTAACTGTTGGTAATAATCACCAATGGATTGTATGGACGCTGAACGATTCGTTAACCCCTTCCGTCCTTGATTCTATCACTTTTCCTTACAACATCAAATGGCTCATGCCACAAACGGATCGACAGTATATCGATGGCATGACTGCGAGAAATGCAAACGGATCATCTGGTGCATTGAATGTGCAATATATGCGCTTCTCGCTGGCACAAAGTGTTCGATATCCGGTTCCCTTCGATTCAATACCGTTCTATCAATTCGAACCACAAACTTGGGATCGCGGGTTTACTCCTCCGCCTCCAGCACTAGTCACACGAACGCAAACAAGTATCATTGGAGCAATCGCCCATGAATACCCCACCGGTTACGGGTTAAATCCACATTTATTCTGCATCGACGACCAAACGGTGATCGACACTGCTTGGTTCTATCGAACGCAGACGAATGTTCCGAAGGTGGCGGTAACGAATGGATCGTATAGCGTAATGCGGTGGCGAAATCGAATACTTGGTTCGATGGGAGGAGTACGCACATCACTACAAGGAGGTAATTGGGGTGTTTTCGAAATCGATACAAACGGAACCAATCATCAAATCTTAGGAATACTACCAAATGATGTTACGAATTTGGATGTAGTTGACAGTAAACTGTATGATACAACATTGTTAGGGACAACGGCAGATAAGAAAGTTCTTCGTGCAAGATTTACCAATGGAACAGTAATTATTGATACATTACTTTCATATTCAGCCAATTGTGCGGACTATTTCCATATCACGTATTTCTCTAATAGACATTTCGTATTGAATGCTTCCCCTCCTCCTAGAACAAGTGCATACTTATATTTTTACCGAATCGATTCTGATAGTGCGCGTTTGGAAACGACCATAAATGTAAATCAGGTTTACAACATTCTTGCGATACGCGATTCCAATGCTGTTTTTGCAACTTCTTCTTCTCCAGCGACAGCTAAGTGGTTTCGCTTGACTGGTACTGGTTGGGTTCAACAAACTGGTTTTTCCGTTCCGATTGCGAGTCCAGGGCTACTATCTTCTACGAATTTTGACACTCTATTTGTTTACGGTCGGGGGATTTATGTATTACCGCAAACTGGTATGCCTTATCTCTATTGTTCCCTCGATACCCTATTCCAGCAGTACAATACCGAAATAAACATCGACCTGGACGGGAATATCCTTCTCGTCGATTTGCATAATTATTGGTATGGTTTTAAGCTGGTTTACCAGATAACACCAAGTGGATTAGTGTATCGTGGCAGGATCATGAAGCAAGCCAACCCGATTATATACCACAATACAGTTGTACTGTTCGGCAATGATGCCATCAGCACCTACCACATTCCTCACTACGATACTGCTGTGGAACCACTCATCGGTAATCCGCTTCCCAACGATTTCAAGCTTTCGATTCCTTATCCGAATCCTTTCAACTCGACACTGCACATTCGTTTCGATGTTCCGAAAAAGGATCAAGTAACGATCATTGTTTCCGATGTGTTGGGAAGAATTGTTTCTACACTTCATGATGGCCAACTTAATGCAGGTCGTCACGAGATCATCTGGCATGCTGACCGTAATTCATCGGGCATCTACTTTATCTCGATGAAAGCGCCGGGATTTGTTGCAACGAAGAAAGTCGTGATGGTGAAGTAGAGCATAGTGCTTGGTTCTTAGTGCTTGGTGAAACAGATACAAGAGTGGGCGAATGCGATTCGCCCCTACGGTAGAAAACTGATACAAAAACGGGCGGACAAAGGGGTCCACCCCACTGCAGGATACAAGACACAGGAGGAGATTACCTTCGGTGAGCCCTTCGGGGTTGCTTCGTCTCTTCGCTTCGGAAGTGCTGCGCACGTTCCTACGTTGTGTTGCGAACCCGACATTTACAAGATTCATCGGTGTTCGCTAAACCTTGCCGCTTCGCTGCCGCAAGGTTTTCCTCGCAACGACAAATCAACAAAATGGGGGTTGGGTAATGGGTGATGGGTGTTAGGGAAAAGATAAAAAAAATTAAAGATAAAAGATCGGGCGCCCGCGGGGAGGCGCCTCTACTACAAGATTACAACAGAAGAGGCAGAAGCGGGGAAGCGCAGTTACGCATGATGAGAACTAACTTTTGAAAACCACCATAGTCAACTGACGCGATCTATCCCTCTCATCGACCTATACACTGCGTAATAAATTGATTATCCTATCGAACTATATTTTTTCAATTATCGCGATCTAACGCTAGCATTCTGATGAGACAGTGCATTTATTATGGATTGTGTCGATTTGCTCGATCTTTGCTACAGTTTCAATAAAAAATTAGCCAAGCGACAGCAAAGTAACCAACCCCCGGATTTCAAGAACTACCTAATTTTGGGTCTTAGATGATTGTTCGATGGTCTATGTCTCGATTTGCGAAGCTACCAATTATAATTTGTTTCCTCCTGATTGTATTCATGCTGCAGTTTGCATCTGCCAGCGCAGTCAAAGCCGCTCGCGTCCAACTATCTACCGAAGAACGGGCATGGTTGGATAACAATCCCGATAAAATGATTCTGCTCTTCAATGTCGAGTTTCCGCCGATCGAGTTTAGTTCAAAATCCGGCACATTCGTGGGGATGGGTGCGGATGTTGTCGATCGGGTTGAAACACTGCTCAATGTGCATTTCATTAAGAAACCCTCGGACGACTGGAATGCTCATCTTGCAGCTCTGAAGAGTGGGGAGTGTGCCATCGCACCGACCATCGTTCGCACGAACGAACGGGAGGAGTATGCGTTTTTCACACAACCGTATGCAACGGTGCCAGTTGTAATCATCACGAAAAACTCAGTTAGTGAGAAATTATCGCTAAACAATCTTGCCGGGAAACGGATCGGTGTTGTTTCGGGATTCGCAACCGAAAAGTATATCCGGGATCAGGCGTTACTCGGTTCGTTTCACGTGATTCCGGTAAAAAATGTACAAGATGGATTACAGAGCGTTTCGTTTGGTCAGGTCGACGCTTTTGTCGAGAATCTCGCAGTAGCAGCCTATTACATCAATAAGAGTGGTATTCCCAATCTTCGGGTTGCGGGAACAACGGACTTTTCGTTCGCTTGGAGCATCGGTGTCAGCCGGAAATATCCCTATCTGTATAGCTCGATCCAAAAGGCGCTGAACAGTGTTCCGGAATCAGAACTTAAAACGATTCGCAATCAGTGGATTTCGCTGCAAAGTGAGGCGGGATTCGATCCGGAAACCAAACGACTACTCAGGTTGGTCGTCACATTCGCTGTGTTATTACTCGTCGGTCTCTTGTGCATCACATTTATTCTGAAGAGTCGTTTAAACCAGAAAATTAACGATCTCAGTAAAAGCGAGGGTAAATACAAGCGACTTGCGGAAAACTCACCGGCGGTCGTTTTTCAATTTGAAATGTCTCCGACTGGTGAATTCAATTTTTCTTACGTCAATGAAGTGCTGATCGATATCACCGGGATTTCTGCTGAAGCAGCGACTCGCGATGCCTCGCTAATCCTCAATTTGGTTCACCCCGACGATCATGCGGCGTTCTATGCTAGCATTACAGAATCAGCGACCTCATTGAACCCCTACCACGCTTCGTACCGATTTGTAAAAAATGGTGAAGTTGGGTGGTTGGAAATTCATTCAACACCAGAACGATTACCATCGGGAGCGATCATTTGGGATGGTTTCTTAATCGATATTACTGAACGCCGTCGTGCCGAAGAAGCAGTGAAACAACGCGAATCCTACTTGACTGCGATCATTGAGAACCAACCCGGATTGGTTTGGTTGAAAGATGCCGAAAGCCGGTTTCTCGCGGTGAATCGCATGTTTGCAAAATCGTGTGGAAAAGAAAAACGATCCGAAGTAGTTGGTAAAACCGATCTCGATATCTGGCCGGCAGAGCTAGCCAACAAATACCGTAAAGATGATTTTGACATCATGTCTTCAGGAATTCCCGTCGTCACGGAAGAACAAATTTTCGATAATGGGGAGATGCGGTGGTTTGAAACATTTAAAACGCCGGTACGTAACGAATTCGGGGTAATAATCGGAACAACAGGATTTTCACGCGATATTACTGAACGTAAACAAGTGGAAAAGATCCTTCAAGAGCGTGAAGAACGGTTACAACTAGCATTGCACGGTGCCGAACTTGGTACCTGGGACTGGAATGTAACGACCGGATATGTCAAATTCAACGACCGATGGGCAGAAATGCTCGGTTATCAATATGAAGAAATTGCGCAAGATATCAGTTCTTGGGAAAAATTAGTACATCCCGACGATAAAGAGGAAGTAAACAAAATTCTAGCCGCACATTTGGAGGGAAAAACTGAATTTTATGCCGTCGAAAATCGTCTTCGACATAAATCAGGTAAGTGGGTATGGGTGCTTGATAAAGGACGGGTAGTTGACCGAGACGAGTTCGGTCGACCGCTTCGTATGTGCGGTACTCATCTTGATGTTACCGATCGAAAAATTGCCGAGGAGGAACAAAAGCAACTTCAATCTCAACTCATTCAAGCTCAAAAAATGGAGTCTGTCGGGCGTTTGGCAGGCGGTGTCGCACACGATTTTAACAATATGTTGGGTGTCATTCTTGGACACACTGAGATGCTTCTGAGTACAATCGATCAGAATAGTGATGACTATCGCAATTTGGAGGAAATCCACAAAGCAGCCATGCGATCGGCTGATTTGACAAGTAAGTTGTTGGCGTTCGCACGAAAACAAACAGTGATTCCGAAAATTCTCGATTTGAATAGTACGGTTGAGGGTATGCTGAATATGCTTCACCGATTGATTGGCGAAAATATTGAGTTGACTTGGAGTCCAGGATCTAATTTATGGCAGATTAATATGGATCCCTCACAAATCGACCAGATTCTAGCCAATCTGTGTATCAATGCGCGTGATGCAATTTCCGGCATCGGAAAAATCACTATTCAGACTCGCAATATTGTTGTAGATGATAACAACGACAACAATCACAACCAATCGAAACATGGTGAATTTATCGTACTGTCGGTAACCGATAATGGTTGTGGTATGAATGAGGAGACCTTAAAACACATTTATGAACCGTTCTTTACCACCAAGGAATTGGGAAAGGGTACCGGTCTCGGATTAGCGTCGGTTTACGGCATTGTCGAACAGAACAAGGGATATATTGAAGTATCGAGTGAAGAGAGTAAGGGTACAACGTTTGAAATTTATCTTCCGCGATTTCAAACTACGATCGTTCGATCGAATGAGATTTCTACATCTCAACCAATTCGAGGTAGTGAAACGATATTACTCGTGGAAGATGAACCGGCGATCTTGCGAATGGCTGCGTCGATGTTGGAACGAATGGGCTACAATATCGTACCCGCTAACTCGCCAGAAGCTGCAATTCGGATCGCTTCGACCGATCTGAATTATATTGACTTACTGATTACCGATGTTGTTATGCCGGAGATGAATGGTCGAGATCTGATGTTAAATCTTAAGCAACGATTTCCAGACATGAGACATATTTTTATGTCTGGTTATACCGCTGAAGTTATCGAACATGAGGGAGTTCTGGATGAAGAGTACAATTTTATCCAGAAGCCATTTTCGATGAAAGATCTAGCGGCAAAAGTAAGGTATGTTCTGGATCGAAATTAAGCAGATGATTGATATCTCAATACAGCACTGAAGGTGCGATTCAGTCAGTTACTCCAACAAATTTTTTCCTGGGTGTTTTATTTAGTAATATTGGGGCGATTACTTGCTCACTAGTGAGGACAACTTGAATCCGAACACACTCGAAATGGAACGGTATCTATACATCTTGCGCGATGTATCGACGACGACTGAAAAATTCCGATGGGCTTCCGACAATCTAGCTCGCTTGCTTTGTGCGGCAGCCGTAGCAAAATTACCGCACCGCACGTTGTCCGTACAGACACCGGTTGGCATTGCCGAAGGGCAAGTGCTCGATACCGATGTCATGGGTGTACCGATCTATCGAGCCGGGCAAGCGTTGGTTCAAGCCTTTCTGGGTGTCGTTCCGCAAGCAGCAGTCGGTTCTTTATTGATACAACGAGATGAAGCTACTGCCGAACCAAAACTATTTTATAAGAAATTTCCTCATCCACTCCCGACCAATGCGATTATTCTTGATCCAATGCTTGCTACCGCAGGCTCAGCAATCATGGCGATCGACATTTTACGCGATCATGGTTACATTCCCGATCAGATTCATTTTCTCGGAGTTGTCGCTTCACAGGAAGGGTATGATCGGTTGGCAACGCATATTCCGGAAGCCCATATTACTGTGGCTGCGATCGATCCCCATTTAACTGCGATGAAGTATATCGATCCGGGTCTTGGTGATTATGGCGATCGCTATTTTGGAACAGTGGTGACCGAGAAAATTCATTGAAGCGATTGAAATAATTACTGATTTTTCCCGATTAGCAATTAACTTGCATTATAACGATCTCAAAGAGATAATAGCCAGTTCGAGCTATCCAGAAAATTGTTGTAGCGATGCATTCCTTGCGAATATACTTCTGTCAATTGCGACTGAATGTTCTTCCGGTCAAGTAAAAAGTTTCTCTAATTGCTTGCCCGATACTACACGTAGTCATTAAAACTCAGTAGTTATAATAATCGACTCAAAGCACTAAATCGTATGTATGTGCTTACTGCTTTATTCATATTCTGTTATCCAGAATTATTGCTTGAACCAATGCTTATTGAAATCTAGTCTTAATCGGGAAAATTGATTGCTATATGAGACGTTAATTTCTAATTTATACTTATAATGTATGACTTCCGGATTTTCTCATTTTTTTACTTCACTTCTTCTACTTCACATAAGAGGCTCTTATGAAGCGCTTTTTGCTATTTCTATTGTGCATCGCGTGCTCGATCACAGCTTTTGCCAACGTGTACATCGTCGATAACAACACCAATAATCCAACAGCATATCGTACTCCGCAATCCGGTCACGATGCCGCAGCCGTCGGCGATACGATCTACGTGATCGGCTCTGCAACGATGTACGAAGCACCGAACTGTACTAAACGTCTGGTGTGGATTGGTCCCGGATATTATCTAACCAGCAATTTGGAAACACAGGCAAATGCTTCTGAAGCTCGCCTGAATGGTATCACGATGTCCGAAGGATCTCAGAACTCGCAACTCGTCAGTTTGACCTTTTACAGCAATGTTTCGGTAAACGCATCCAATATCTTAATTAGAAGATGTTTGGTGAATACTACGATCCTTGTTGGATCTGTAACCGACGTCTGTATTCAGCAATGTTTCATCACAGGTACAATCAATATCAATGGGAGTTCCAATACCCAGATCTTCAATACCTATATCGAAAACAACAATTCTCCGATTTCCTATGGCTCCAATCATACTGGAACGACTATAGGACATTGCATATTCAATTATACCAATCCTTATGGTGGAATGAATTTAGCGAACTCAACCTGTTACAATTCATATATCGTTTCCATCCAAGCAATCAGTACTTCGAACTGCACGATCGATCATGTGTTATTTTCCTACGCCGTTTTTCCCAACGGTACCGGTAATCGGCAGTCGCCGATCGACTCGGTGTTTACCGGTCCGGGTAACAACGAAACCAGATGGCAATTGAAAGCCAATTCAGCGGGCATCGGCGCCGGTCGTAGCGGAGCAGATATCGGAATGTATACTGGACCTTATCCGTATGTGCTTTCGGGTATACCGCCGATTCCGACCATCACCTATCTGTTTGTTCCAACCACGGCATCAACTACCGGTGGTTTACAAGTCGATTTCCGTGCCAAGGGTCGCAACTAACGGAGGCGTGATGAACGCATCAATTCTACGTAAGTTGCTTTTGGCAATGCTTTCAATATGCGTAAGCGTAACGATTGCTACACCGCTCAATCGAATTGAGTATGCTATCGATCCGCCATCCATCAACGGGTACTGGCTGACTGGTATTACGCTGAATGGCGATTCAGCAGCGGGAAGTTTTACCGTTCCAATCGGTGGATTATCTGACGGGTTTCACACAGTACTGATCAGGACAGTCGACAATAATAATCGGAAAAGTATCCCGGTGATAAAATCGATCTGGGTACAACGAAGTCTGTCGACAGTGGTACCCTACGGTGAATATTTTTTCGATGTCGATCCCGGACCGCTACATGGCAACGAAATCATTTTCCTGGAATCAGATTCGGTGTCGGTGAGTTTCGAGGTACCAATCACCACGTTAACTCGCGGATTTCACGTCTTGGGGATTCGAGTTAACGACCGCAAGGGAAATTGGTCACACCCTACCCTACGTCCACTCTGGGTGGAATATCTTCCTTCGACTATGGTCAGCGCAGCCGAGTGGTTCCTCGATGAAGATCCCGGTCGCGGTGCTGCACACGCAGTGACGATCATACCGGCAGATTCAGTCAACTCGCAATTTATCGCATCGCTAACTGGAATTAGTAGTGGCTTCCACGCTCTTGGGTTCCGAGTGAAGGCGACTAATGGCATCTGGTCAGCACCAATTTTTCGACCGATTTGGGTGCAGCAATTGTCGGGTTCGCAAATCAGTGCGGCAGAATGGTTTCTCGATACCGACCCCGGTCGCGGTGTTGCGCATTCCGTAATCGTTACTCCTTCGGATTCGGTTAATTCTCGGTTTATTGCACCCTTAACCGGTATTAGCAATGGTATGCACAGCTTTGGTTTTCGAGTGAAGGCTGCGAATGGGGTATGGTCGTATCCAATCAATCACTCGTTTTGGTGCGAACAGGTATCATCGCGGAATATCGTTGCAGCGGAATATTCGATCGATGGATTGGTAAATCCGGGTAGTGGCACTAGCGTGGGAGTTAGCGTTGCCGATTCAGTGAATACTTCGTTCAATATTCCGTTATCAACTTTTAGTAACGGATTTCATTCGATCTGGTTTCGAACCCGCGATGCAGCGGGTAAATGGTCGATGCCGATTTCGCGCTATTTCTGGAAAGGAAATTCAACAACTGTTCGACCGCATCTAACACGAGCGGAATATTTTCTCGACACCGATCCGGGAATTGGAAATGCAAACACTGTTTCGATTGCAAACGCTGACTCAGTTCACTCGAATTTTCTAATTTCATTATCGAGCATTGCACTTGGAAATCACTCGCTCTTTATTCGAACTCGGGATGAAAATGGAGTTTGGAGTACACCCGCATTCTCAGGTTTCATTGTTGCACAACCGCCGGGGAGTCCATCGTTGCTGTCGGTTCAATTTCTCAATCCAGGAGCACAACTGAGTTGGACACCATCAAGTTCTTCGGTAACTGGTTATCGGATTTATCGGTATTCTTCCGGATATTTTACTCCACCGGGAACGGGGAATCTAATCGGAACCGTCTCAGGATCGACAACGACGTTCATTGATACTGGTGTCACTGGGGTGAACTATTATCGGGTTACTGCGATCAATTGAATTCATTGATTATTTAGGATAATCGACCCTGAAGTGCTATTGCTTCAGGGTCGAATCATAGAATACAACCATATTGGTTATTATCATTAGCTAATTTAATTTATTGTTGTGAATATCATAACAAGATCGTTGGAAAGTGATTACTGAAAATCTCTAATTATATAATAAATATTAGATTACAATAATCGATCGAATGTTGTTTGGACTTGAAAACATTGAAATAATGTGCATTTTCACACAAATTTAGCAGACAATTATCAAATCGAAACGAGTTGCCGAACGGTTTTTTTTTCGATACGTTTGGATATTCATGTGAAACAATGGCACAATATTGCCAATTCCAGCGAGTAGTCTGCATCGGTTCTTTGTTATTTCTCACCGAAATCAAAATCTAAGAGTCATGTGTTGTCGAATTGATTGACAATCGGTACTTCTTAGTGAGTTTGTGCTGGAATTTCAATATTATATCGGAAATTTGGAGATTAATATCGTGGAAAAATTAAAATTCGGATTGATTGGTTGTGGTCGAATCGCACAGCGTCACGCGCAATGGGCGGCGCAATTTGGTGAATTGGTTGCTGTTTGCGACATCATTCCAGACCGTGCGGAGAAATTGGCACAACAATATTCAAGTAAAGCATATTCAAAACTCGAAGATATGCTCGAATCCGAAAAATCGATTGACGTCATATCCATCTGTACACCGAATGGATTACATGCTGCGCATTCAATAAAAGCGCTTAAATCTGGTTTTCATGTCCTCTGTGAAAAACCAATGGCGATTCAAGTACATGATTGCGTTGAAATGATTAAAACCGCCGAGACTGCCAACAAACGCCTCTTTATCGTAAAACAAAATCGTTATAATCCACCTGTTGAAGCCTTGAAAAAAGCGATCGACGAGGGAAAATTAGGACAAATATTAAGCATTCAGTTGAACTGTTACTGGAATCGCGGTCCGGCATATTTTCAAGACGATTGGAAAGGGACTCGAAAACTGGATGGCGGCACACTCTATACTCAATTCAGTCACTTTATTGACTTGCTATATTGGATGATCGGCGATATCAAGAATGTTAAGTCGTATATCAACAATCGGATACATCAGGATACAGTCGAGTTCGAGGACGAAGGAGTTGCTATTGTCGAATTTTACAATGGTGTAATTGGAACGATCAATTTTTCGATTAATGCATTCAAGAAAAACATGGAAGGTTCCTTGACTGTTTTCGGTGAAAAAGGGACAGTAAAAGTCGGCGGGCAATATCTCAATGAATTGGAATATCAGGAGATCGAGAATTATCGGATCGAAGGATTGCCCGAGGGAAATCCCCCGAATAATTACGGTAACTATGTCGGATCGATGTCCAATCATGATAAAGTATACCAAAATGTCCGCGATGTTTTGTTGAATGGCGGAGTAATTGGAACGGTCGGTATTGAAGGATTGAAAACAGTCGAAATAATCGATAAAATTTACAGGGCTGCGCAAAATGGCTGAACCAAAAATCTTTCCGAATGGTATCGTCGACGTTGAATTTGGCGAAAATGTGAAGATTGTTTCACCGGTAAATTTATACGGCTGTTCGATCGGCGACAATTGTTTTATCGGTCCGTTTGTGGAGATTCAACGAGGCGCTAAGATCGGCGCTAATACAAAAGTTCAATCTCATGCGTTTATCTGCGATTTGGTCAATATCGGCGAGAACTGTTTCATTTCGCACGGCGCTATGTTCATCAACGATACTTTCAACAAAGGTGGTCCAGCAGGTGGCGATAAGTCGAAATGGAAATCGACTGAGATCGGAAACCATGTATCGATTGGCACGAATTCCACAATATTACCGGTAAAGATAGCCGACAATGTCGTGATCGGAGCCGGTTCGGTGGTCACTAAAGATATTCTGGAACCAGGAATTTATGCCGGTAATCCTGCAAAGAAAATTCGCAATATTTAACGTCTGAGGATTTATGCACGTCCCATTTGTCGATTTACATGCACAGTATTTAACGATCAAGCAAGATATCGATCACGCGATTCATTCCGTTATTGAAGAATGTGCTTTCATCAAAGGCAAATATGTAAAAGAGTTTGAAACTCAATTTGCGTCAACGATCGGGATGAAGCACTGTATCGGTGTTGCCAATGGTACCGATGCAATCTTTATCGCGTTGAAGATGCTCGGAATCGGTGCCGGCGACGAAGTGATTACCACTGCTTCTAGTTGGATCGCTACTTCTGAAACGATTAGTCTAACCGGTGCAAAACCAGTATTTGTCGATATCGATCCCGTGCATTTTACCATCGACGAGACCAATATCGAAGCAGTAATTACCGATCGTACCAAAGCCATTATTCCCGTTCATCTATATGGTCAGATGGCGGCAATGGATCAAATTCTCGCGATCGCAGATAAGCACCATTTATTCGTGGTTGAAGATTGTGCACAATCGCATTTTTCCGCTTTTAATGGCAGATTAGCCGGGACGATGGGTATTGCTGGAACATTCAGTTTTTATCCGGGCAAGAATTTAGGTGCTTACGGTGATGCTGGTTGTATTGTGACGAATGACGACAAACTGGCAGAGAATTGTCGAATGCTTGCCAATCACGGGCAAATCGTAAAGCACCAACATCGGATCGAAGGAATTAACAGCCGACTCGATGGATTACAAGCAGCCATTCTGAGTGTAAAACTTCCGCATCTTCCGAAATGGAACAATCTTCGACGACAACATGCAGATCGTTATCGGGATTTGTTGAAAGATGTCGAGGAGATTTGCATCCCGAATATTAGACCCAATTCGATTCACACTCATCATATCTTCGGGATCAAGACCTCAGTTCGGAATCAGCTTCAGAAGTATCTTGCCGATAACGGTATCGAGACTGCCGTTCATTATCCAACTGCACTCCCATTTCTCGAAGCTTATTCCTATTTGAATTCAACGATTGCTGATTTTCCCTTTGCTTACGCGCATCAGGAAGAAGAGCTTTCGTTACCGTTATTCCCTGAAATGACAGAGGATCACATCATTACGACGGTTAATGCGATCAAAGCCTTTTTTACGTCGCATAAGTAAATTCCTGTAATCATACCCCGGATACTCAAGTAATGCATTGAGTAACCGGGGTATGATATTACCGTTGTCATTCACAATTCAATACCACTACTCTGCTCGAATAAAATACTATTAAACATTTAACGTGAGAGTGTTGCTTGATTCGAGTATTTCTGAATGTTCCATCTCAATTACGAGAGTGTGCGAGATCAATATTTATCGAATTCGCACTTCGGTGGGGAGTAGGAGTACAATTCGTTTCGGAATCGGATCAACCTCACATCGTTTATGGTAGTTCTTCTCTTAACAATCAATCCTTTGTTCTAATTTCCTGCGACGAAAAACTTTATCAACCTGAGACCAATTGCGCCATTTTTAATAGAGGAGACCGTCAATATTGGGGGGTCGCCCGTACTGAATCAAATGCACTGCCCGATATCGTGGGTGGATCGTTTCGTCTGTTAACACTGCTCGATGAGAAACAGATTCCCGAATCGCTCCGCGATGCAAGAGGGTTATTTTTGGTCCGTGATTTACCCGATGAGCTGAAGCGCGATCCGCATCTACCGCTAGTCGAATTGATGGCGGATTGGCTTAAATTCGAATGTGAAAAGCAGTTTCCGAAGTTATTTTCAGAATCAATTCCTCGCTGGAAAGACGGAAAAAAACAAGCAGCGGTTCTCTCACATGACGTCGATGCTGTAAACTTGGGTGGAATGCTTGAGATCGCTGCCAATGGTCTCAAAGGATTGCTTAAGCGCAATCCGATCGATTTAAGAATGATGCGTGATGGATTGGTTTGGTTAGGTCGATCGAAGGGTAACCCACTCGATGGATTTCAATGGTGGTTCGATTTTGAACGGCTGAATAATGTAAGAAGTACGTTCTATGTTTACATCCGACCACTTGGCATTCCATTTGAAAGTAGGGATTGTCGATCATCGTTAGGACGGCGTGACAATCGGTGGACATTACTTCACCAAATGGTCACTGAAAGATGGGAAATCGGTGCTCATCCATCACTCATGACCCGGTATATCTCGAATGGTCTACAATCCGCCAAATCGGAAATCGAGCGAATGCTTGAATTACCGATTACTGGTGTGAGACATCATTATCTTGCTGTGAATTGGGACGATCCGATCGAAACTTTCAAAGCCCACATGGCAGCAGGATATCTGTATGATTCCTCGATCGCATGGCGAGATTTGTCGGGTTACCGATCCGGCACATCTTTGCCTTATCGACCGATTGATATTGTATCCGGCAAGCGGATCGATTTCTGGGAATTACCGATGCAAATGATGGATGTTCAATTCTTTGAAGGGATGGTTTCAGAGGACGAAGCCGAAGAAGTAGCACAATCCATTATCGAGCAAAATCGACAGATCGGTGGTACATCCGTATTCAATTGGCACCAAGAGACTGCTGTCAACGACTATAGATATAGCAGGTATATCGATAAATTCAAAGAAATCGTTGTTCCATTGTTCAGAGACTCGGATATTTGGTGGACAACTGCGACGGAATTAGTGGAATACTGGCAAGCTCGCGAGCGGGTAATTCTCAAAACAATTGATTGATACGATTCAGTACACTCAATATTTATCAGGACGAAGAGCTGCACTCATAAGGGATAGTAATGGCATTGCAAGGCAATTTGATCGAAAATCACCCTCCGAAAATCTCGGTAATCATGCCGACATACAACGAAGAGAAGTTTATCGAAAATTCGATTCGATCAGTCTTGATGCAACGAGAACCTGAAGGTGGCTTTGAACTACTAATTGTCGACGGTCGATCTACTGATCGAACTCGCTCCATCGTCGAAGTGTTGATCAAGCAGGATTCTCGAATTCGATTGATCGATAACCCCGATCGGTATACTCCTTTTGCTTTTAACGCTGGTATACGCGCTGCTCGTGGCGAATTGATCGCAATCATGGGAGCGCACAGTAGTTACTCCGAAGATTATTTATATCAAGCGATTCTGGTTCGTGAGGAAACTGGTGCCGACGATGTAGGTGGTTCGATGATTGCCGTCGGAAACACAACTTTACAAAAGGCAATCGGGTTTGCGCACAATTCATTTTTCGGGATGGGGGGAGCGCAATGGCACGATATTAATTTTGAAGGGTACGCCGAAACTACGTTCGGTGGAGTGTATCATCGCGACGTATTTACCAGAATTGGCATGTTTGATGAGGAATTGATCCGGAATCAGGATGATGAATTCAATTACCGACTGCTAAAGAGTGGTGGCAAGATCTGGCAGACACCACGGATGAAAAGTTTCTACACTCCCAGAACACCGTTATCGAAACTGTGGAAGCAATATTTTGAATATGGTTATTGGAAAATTCGAGTAATTCAGAAACATTCCCGACCGACATCGATTCGACACGTTGTCCCCGGTACATTTGTTTTGGTTGAGGTCGCTAGTTTATTGATTGGACTTTTATCTCTAATTCTTGGTCAATTGGTGGAAAGTCCAACCACATCGATCATTGGACAAATCTGGCTGGGAATTTTTGGACTTTCAACATTCGCATATCTGAGTGCATCCATTCTGGCATCGATACAGCTCGCAGTAAAACATGGGTTGAAGTATTTACCGATCTTCCCGGCTGTGTTTGCAACATACCATTTAGCGTACGGTAGCGGTTTTCTGAAAGGCGTTTGGAATTTTGTGGTTTTTGGGAAACAGAAGAACTAATCCATTCTGAATTTGTCCGTACAAGAAATATATAAATACCGATAAATCAATATTGAACTTTTTTTTCCTGCTATTTCTAGCTTATTCACAGTAAAAAAATTCAATTTCTTATACTAAAGGGCTGTTATGCTTGACAATGACTAATTTTTTTGTTATAATGAGCGGTAACTCAGTGAGTAGATGCTCAATATGAAAACTCCACCAAAAACTCGTCTTGACCGGAAAAGCGATACTCGAAAATTAGTTATTGATACTGCTTATCGCGTATTCGGGGAAAAGGGGCTAATGCAGTGCCGAACGATCAATATTGCTCGCGCTGCAGGAGTGGCACATGGTACACTGTTTCTACATTTCCCGACGAAGGAAGCATTATTGATCGAAGTGACTCACGAATTTGGATCTCGCGTCATTCACCGATCTGGTGAACTAGGGGATTGGGCAGTAGGTGTTCGAGGGGTTCTAGAGGCTCATCTTCAATGCCTCAAAGAGGTTGAACCATTCTATTCCCGACTCATCGAAGAGTTTTCACAACTACCGATTCCAGTTCGAAATACATTTTTGGGGATCCAATCTGCCATCTCGCATCGACTCCAAATTGTATTCGAAGAAGATTGTAAATCAGGAAATTTGAAAGCAATTCCACCACACTTGTTATTCAATACATGGATTGCATTAATACATCATTATTTGATTAACAAAAATCTATTTTCACCGGATGAATCGGTCATTGAGCGCTACGGTCGTGATTTAATCGACCATTATATGTCGTTAATATCTGTTAATTAAAGGAGAAGATTATGTCCAAACAATGTATTGCCTGTGGGATGCCAATGGAGCGAACAGAACAATTCGCTCAAGGTGATCCATCGAAAGATTATTGTATCTATTGTGCTAAACCGGATGGATCGATGCAGAATTTCGAAGAGAAACTCGACAGTATGACCGGTTTTGTTATAAAAACACAGGGATTAGATGCATCGGTCGCACGTGAATTGGCAAGAGAGCAATTGTTGAAGCTTCCAGCTTGGTCAAATCGTACGTGAAGCATCGAACTTAAGTCACGCTATAAAAGAAGTTGTCATGATTCGGTGTCTTCGCCTTACTTGAAGGCGGACATGGGATCCGCCCCTGCTACCAATGACAACTCACTCATGAGAACTAGTATAAATCGATTCAGGTGAAATGGCGATTTCGGTCGCCATTTTGATTCTAAAACTGTGCTTTGGTCAAGATGAGAAAAAAAGGTATTTTACTCAGTTGTGTATGCTACTTCTACTTAAAACTCAGTATTACTAATCGTAGCAGGTCGATTCACGAACCTGCAATATGTACAATATCTGATAGGGCAATTCTTCACTGCCCCGATAGAAAACTACGGAGTACTCAATGACTAATCACGGTGAACCCAGGCGTTTGGCGCTAGCCGACCAACACATTGCGCTCGGTGGAAAAATGGTTGATTTTGCTGGTTTTCTAATGCCAGTAAATTATTCAAAGGGAATTCTTGCGGAACATCATGCCGTTCGAAAAGGCGTAGGTGTTTTCGATGTCTCTCACATGGGTGAATTTATCGTCACCGGTCCGAAAGCGCTGCAGTGGGTGAATTCGATGGTTACCAACAATGCCGAAGGACTGGGACTGAATCAAGTGATGTATAGTGGCTTGTGCTATCCGGATGGTGGTTTTGTCGACGATTTATTGGTGTATCGACTCGCTGACCGGGTGATGTTAGTCGTTAACGCATCCAACATTAAGAAGGATTTCGCTTGGTTGAAAGCCCACGTTCCTGCGGATGGTGTGAAATTAGAAGACAAGAGCGACACGTATACATTACTAGCGGTACAGGGTCCGAAATCGGCTGAATTGGTTCAAAAATTAACCGATGTCGATGTTCCGTCAATCAAGTACTATTGGTGCCAACCGGGTCAAATCGCCGGTATTCCCGGTATTGTTTCCCGAACCGGCTACACTGGTGAATTGGGATACGAACTCTATTTCCCGGTCGAACATTCGCTTAAGGTTTGGAACGAATTGTGGAAGTATGGCAAGGATTTCGGTCTCGAACCGATCGGTTTGGGAGCGCGCGATTCATTACGGTTGGAAATGAAATTCGCGTTATACGGACACGAAATCGATGCTTATCACAATCCGATCGAAGCTGGATTAAGCTGGATCGTGAAACTGAATAAAGGCGATTTTACCGGTCGCGATGCGATTTTGAAAGCAAAACTTGAAGTCACTCCGCGAACCAATGTAGGCTTTATCGTTGAAGGTCGCGCTGTTCCGCGACAGGCGATGGAAATTCGAAATAAAGCCGGTATGACTATTGGTATTACCACCAGCGGTATGTGGTCGCCGACCCTCGACAAGGGAATTGGAACTGGTTACGTGACAATAGATGAATCTGCGATTGGCAATGAAATCCAGATCGTGGTTCGCGACCGGGCAATTAAAGCAACTGTAGTCGAAGTTCCATTCGTCAAAAAAGACTAACTTATTTTGGGGAGGTCGGTCGTAAAAAGCCGACTTCCCTTCTTTTCAACGCGGTCGAAATAATCCACCACAATCGATTCTTACTTCATCTTGAAGCAAGCGATTCATTGTCGAATTAATTTCATACAACTACTGCAAGAGAGTCTATGAAAGTCGATGTCTGTTTAATTCCATTGGAAGTGACTGAAGAACGCATAAAGGATCGTGTAATTGCCGTAGTGGATGTCCTTCGTGCGTCGACATCGATTATCTATGCCTTGGAACATAATGCTCGTGCCGTGATTCCCACCGAATCGGTGGCGGATGCGATGGACAAAGCCCAGCAATTCGAGCGCGAGACATTGTTGTTGTGCGGTGAACGGGATGGGAAAAAAATCGTCGGTTTCGATTTAGGTAATTCACCGATCGAATATTCTCCAGATGTCGTAAAGGGAAAGACGATTATATTTTCCTCAACCAACGGTTCGAAAACTTTATTGAAGACCCGTAGTGCCAAAGCATCGATCATTGCCAGTTTTGTTAATCTCTCGGCATCCGTTCAATTTTTGCTGAATCAAAACAGTGATATCGTAATCATTTGCGCCGGTAAATTGGACCGATTTTCACTCGAAGATGCAGTATGTGCCGGTTTTATTGCGAATATGATTTCCGAGCAGCAGTCCGATGCAATTTTCACCGATGGTGCGTTAGCCGCATCGGCACTGGCTATGGTTTACGGAACCGATCTAAATAATATGCTTGCGGGTTGTCGACATGGTGAATATTTGACGAGTATCGGTATGGAGAGTGATCTTTCGATCTGTGCGGAAGTCGATCGATTTACCAGTATTCCGTTGTTTCGCGACGGAAAAATTATTCGAACTATTGTCAGTGATCTCGAAAACTAATGGCTGGTCGACGAAAAAAAAATGTTCCTCTCGAGGAAACTGCTCCCAAACGTCGGTGGATCCTTGCACTGATTCTTCTTTTTGTTTGTATTGTCTGGATTTTATCATTATGGTCATATTCACCTGCCGATCCACCGGGAGGAACTGGCGGAAGATTTGGTGAGTACGCTAATTCGTTAGGACCAGTCGGTAGTCATCTAGCTTTTTTCTCGCTTCAAATGACATTTGGGCGATATGTTACATTTCTTCTTCCCGGATTACTCGCATGGTTTGCGATTTCCCTGTTTTTTCCCAATCGCCGATTTCCCTATCTGCGCGGACTATTACCGGTAATCGTGCTTTGCTGGTTGAGTTCTTGCTGGATAGGTTTTTGGCAAAGCTTTCCCGATTTTCTCGAAGCAACATTCGATTTCGATGCCAGTGGTTTATTGGGTGGAGGTTTCATTCGATTGACGAATGAGGCGTTAAATCCACTCGGTACCTTCTTAATTCTGCTACTACTTTCGATCGTATTTATCGGCATCGTTTTCGGGAATAGAATTAAAAACCTCTGGGTACGATGGCGAACTTCGCGAAGGGAACGGGTATATATCAAACCGATCCCGGTTGTCAAACCCAAGATTGTTGAAAAGCCGCCACCGCCACCACCGGTTATTCATGAAATGCCTCTCGAAACTGTATCGATGACATCTTCCGGAGCAAAAATTGTAAAGCCGGAACAGGTCGCGATCGTCGAAGAAAACGAACCGGATCTACTCATTGAAGACGAAGGGCGCTACGAACTTCCACCCCTTGATTTATTCATTCCCAACGATGTGGAAATGGTGGATGAACCCTACGAGGAACTGGCAGAGAAACTGCTTCAGACATTACGTGAATTCAATGTTAATGCGAAAATCAGCACGATTCATCCCGGTCCGGTCGTGACGCGATACGACTTCGTTCCGGGACCGGGCGTGAAAGTCAGTGCGTTTGCCAACCTTTCGGATGATATCGCGCGAGCAATGCGAGCGATCAGTGTCCGAATCCTCGCACCGATTCCGGGAGAAGAGGCAGTTGGTATTGAAATCCCGAATCGAAAACCGAGAATTGTTCGATTCCGAGAAGTTGTTGAATCGACAATCTTTCAGAAAGAGAGTTGGATTTTACCAGTTGCTGTTGGATTAACTACGGATGGTCAACCGGTTGTAACTGATCTAGCCAAGCTGCCTCACTTGTTGATTGCAGGCACAACTGGTTCTGGTAAGTCTGTGTTTATCAATTGTTTATTGGGATCATTGTTGTTGCGGCGGACTCCTTCGGAAGTCAAGATTGCCTTGATCGATCCAAAACAATTGGAACTTACTCCGTATAAAGTTTTGGCAGATCATCATTTAGTGAGACTGGCTGGGGCGGATCCAGTGGTGACAAAACCAGCACAAGCAGTGAAGTTATTGCAAGCAGGTGTCGCTGAGATGGAACGCCGCTTGGATCTATTGACGCAAGCGGGTGTCAGAGACCTTAAAGAGTATCGGGATAAACATCGCCAGGGACACCCTGCAGCAGCCGAACCACTGAGTTTTATCGTTATTGTGATTGACGAGTTGGCTGACCTGATGCTTGCTTCAGCGAAAGAAATTGAAGACCCGATTCAACGTATTTCTCAAATGGCACGAGCCACGGGAATTCATTTAGTTGTTGCGACGCAGCGACCTTCGGTCAATGTGATTACGGGTGTGATCAAAGCGAATTTACCGGCACGATTGGGATTTCAAGTTGCCAGTCAGACCGACAGTCGGACGATTTTGGATCAAACCGGTGCCGAAAAGTTGTTGGGTCGAGGCGATGCCTTGTTTTCACCACCGTGGGAAATGAAACCCGTTCGAGTTCATGGCTGTTTAATCGAAGGTGGCGAGACCGAAAAAATTCTGCAGTGGATTGCAAAGCAACCCCAAGCGGCTCCATTGATCCTCGAACCGCCACGTGACGACAAGGGCGACGATGAAGGTGGTATCGACGATCGGGATCAGCTCTTTGCCGAAGCGGCAAGGGTTTGTGTGCGAGCGGGACAGGGATCGGTGGCAATTATTCGCCGTAGAATGAAAGTCGGATATAGTCGAGCCGGAAGACTTCTCGATCAACTGGAACAAGCTGGAATTGTAGGTAGATTTGACGGTTCGAAGCCACGAGAAATTTTGATCAGCATGGAAACTCTGGAAGAAATGCTGGAACGCGACGATAACGATTGATTTCAGTCACATTTGCGTTGACTTTCCCGATTCAAAATGTCGTTTGAGTAGATTTGTTAAAATTATACTATATTTATTGTTTGCGGTAAACTGAGTGAAAAGACTGCGGATGATCTAAGTCTTTGATTATCATGGAAAGAAATTAATTTGATGATTGATCTCCACAGTCATATATTTCCCGGCATAGATGATGGAAGCAAGTCTTGGGGTATGACGCTGCAAATGCTAACCCAAGCGATCAACGAAGGAACTTCCACGATCGCATGGACTCCGCATTTGATGTCGGGCGAGAATATCGACAGCTTTCAAAAGATCGAGCAGCGATTTTTGGAAGGTTGTTCCAAAATCCAAGAGTGGAATTTACGAATCGAAGTGATTCGAGGCGGTGAGATTTATCTCATGCCTGATTTACTAGCTTTTACCCGATATCCATGCGGTACTTACAGCGGTATTGGAAAAGTGTGTCTGGTCGAATTTCCGATGTACGATTACCACCCGAATTACAAGGAAGTAATTCGACGTACGGTCACAAATGGATTAAAAGTAGTGGTAGCGCACCCGGAACGATATATCAAAATTATCGATTCTGAATCGGAATATCGAAAACTCAAGGAAAATGGCGCTTTCCTACAGATTAATGCTGGATCAATTCGCGGCGATTTTGGTGAAAAAATCCAGAAAGTCGCAAAAATGCTCGTTAAAAAAGGACTAGCCGATTTAGTGGCTTCCGATGGACACAATGACGATCACCGTCCGCTCGGATTACAATCGGCTTATCATCAAGTTGTTAAATGGACGAATCGCGATCGTGCCGAAGCACTATTCGTTGAATTTCCAAAATCGATCGTCGAGTTGCGTTCTTAAGGAGGAAACTTGTTGCAGACTTCCGAGTTTGTCCCCGAACAACAGAGTGAACAGGAAAAAGAATTCAGTACACTGGACTGGTCGCGAGTTACTCGCGCGCTGTTCCGCGGTCGGTGGATCATCTTTTTATCGTTTGTCGTAGTCGTTACTTCTACTGCGATTTTTACATCTCGTATGGATCCGGTCTACGAAACCGATACTTCGATTTTGGTCGAAGGTGCCAGTGCAATGGATCAATCGCTTCCGCTGCTAGCTGTTGCCGGAACGAATCAACTTTCGAATCGGATCAAAAACGAAATCGAATTGATAAAATCGCGGACACTTGCCGAAGAAGTTGTCAAGAAACTCGATGTTTCCCCCTATCGACAAGAAATCTCACTGATTCAATCCAATGCAAATTTCGATGATAAGGTCGGTGAGCTTCGGAGCCGAATTAGTGTTTCGAGTTTTCACGACAACGATGTAGTTCGCATTAAAGTAACAGGTGCGAGTTCATTCGAAGCGTCGTATTTGACCAATCTAGTTGCGCAAACCTACTACGAACAGAGTTTAAACGCATCGCGCGGCGAAGTCAGCGAAGTCCGAAAATTCTTAGAAGACGAATTGGATAAAGTTCGCGTTCGCTTGGCATCCAGTGAGGAAGCCCAGCGACACTATCAAGAAGAAGAACGTATTCCGGCACTGGACGAAGAGACCCGTAAATTAGTCGAGCAATCTTCTACATTCCGGTCCGATCTAGCTTCAACTGAAACCGATTTGAATGCCAACTTGCGTCGATTGGATTATTTGCGGAAAGAACTATCCGATACGAAAATGAATTTGGTGGAAGATATCAGCTCGATTTCGTCGCCATTGATTCAGTCGTTGATGAAAGAACTCGCCGACAAACAGACGCAACTCGCCTCAATTCAGGGACGTGGCGCTCCCGGTGCCGATATTACTTCGCGGGCATTGGAAAACGAGATCAAAACGATCAAGGATCGGTTGAAGGAAGAAACCCGGAAGTATGCTGCGAACACGATGGGTTCCGGTGATCCTCTGGGTACAACTCAGCGCTTGTATGACAATATTCTTAGCGTAGAAATCGAAATTAAATCGTTGTCCGCCAAAGCCGAAGCACTGCGTACGATCGTCGACGGCTACGATGCGAAACTAGAAGTATTACCGGAAAAATCGTTGATGCTGGCACGGTTGACGCGCGATTCCCAACTCAACGAAAAATTGTATTTGATGTTGAAGGAAAAGTACGAAGAATCCCGCATTGCCGAAGCTGGACGCGGTGCCAAAATTCGCATCATCGACGAAGCGAAACCCCCGCGATCACCGGTAAAACCGAACAAACGCGCCAATATTATTATCGGTATGATCCTCGGTTTGTTGATCGGTGTTTCGGCATCGCTGTTGATTGAATTTTCCGACAATTCGATTCGAACCGTTGAAGACGTGGAACGGATTGGTGTCCAAATTATCGGAACGATTCCGTACATCAATCTTGAAGAGATTATGCGCAAGTTAAGTCGCGAAGGAAAATCGATCGACGATCGGGTTTGGGACAAACTCGAGACTCGATTGATCACCTCTTTCTCGCCTAAGTCGCCGATTTCGGAAGCGTATCGCGCGTTAAGAACGAATTTGTTATTCGCGAATCTCGACAAAAAGAAACAAGTTATTTTGCTGACCAGTGCCACTACGAAAGAAGGAAAGACCACTACCGCATCGAATCTAGCGATCACGATCGCCAGCGCTGGAATGAAGACGCTGTTGATCGATGCCGACTTCCGACGTCCATCGCTGCACAAGAATTTCCGATTGGATCGCCATCACGGTGTAACCGATATTCTTTTGGGAACGATTACACTGGATCAAGCTTTAAAACCGACCGACATTCATAATTTGGAAATCTTGACTTGCGGTGAAGTACCACCGAATCCGGCGGAAATCATTGCTTCGGATGCATTCCTGGCGTTGTTGGATCGCCTGCGTGCCGAGTACGATATCATCGTTCTTGATAGTCCTCCGTTGATTGCTGTTACCGATGCCTCGATTCTGGCGCGAATTGCCGACAGTTGCATTCTGGTAACCCACTCCGGTTACATCTCGAAACGTGAAGTGCAACGCTGTATTTCGATTCTAAGAAGTATCGGTGTGAAACTAACCGGTGTTGTGTTGAACGGTTTGGATATCAAGCGAGTTTATGGATCGTATTATTACTACTATCACTACTATCATTACTACTACTATTACGGAAGCCGTGGGGAGAAGAAGAAGTCAGTACCCGTGCGTGTCTCTCGCGAAGCGAACGAAGAGAAGAAGGCGTAGCTTTTCCAGTGATCAATTTAGAAAGCGGGGCGAATTATTCGCCCCGTTTTTGCGCAATCAATACTTAAGTGGAACAGGAACTAGAGGCAATGCATAACCAAACGATCAAAGTGACAGTTCCGGCGAAAATTAATATTGGATTGCGGGTTTTCAACCGCCGACCAGATGGTTATCACAATCTCGATACATTATTTCAATCGATATCTATGTTCGATGATTTATCGATCGAAGAAGCAGACGTTTTTTCATTCTCTGCGAGTGGACAGTGGGATGTTCCATTGGATGAAACCAATCTCGTCGTGAAAGCAGCTCGGAAACTCTGTGAGTACTTAGGTAAACCGCTACTGTTTCGCATACATTTGAACAAAATTATTCCTCCAGGGGGGGGATTGGGTGGTGGTTCAGCCGATGCTGCTGGAATATTGGTTGGGATCAATCAATTATTCGATTCCCCTTGTACCGATATTGAATTAGAGCGTTTTTCAGCAAGTATTGGCAGCGATTGTCCCTTTTTCATTCGCGGCGGGCTTCAGCAGGCAAGTGGACGAGGTGAATGTTTGCGGGATGTTCCGCGAACCGTATCCGGTGCCTTTGCGATTTGGTATCCTGGAGTGGGTGTTTCGACGAGCGAGGCTTACCGGTTACTCGGTCGTAGCTTGACTCCGGATGAGCCTACGCTTATCTTATACGATCGTTTTCTTTCCACCGGTTGCTGGTGGAAAGAGGAATCAATCGTCAATGATTTCGAAGAAGTCGTTGCACCGCGCATTCCGGAGTGGAATCGCGCGATTGAATTTTGGCTCGATCATGGCGCCCGTTGGATTTCTCTTAGCGGAAGCGGGAGTTGTCAGATCGCTTACTTTACCGATAAATCCGCGTGCGAAGCCTCGTGTGCGGTTTGGCAACTTCCCGGACAAGTTTGGGTTACCGAACCGGTGTCACGGGGAGTGCAAACAAACAAAATATGTGGTGATGCGTGAAAGTCACTGAGATAAATGTCAATCTTCGACAAGAAGATCGCTTAAAAGCATTCGTCAACATCACGTTGGATGATGTCTTCGTCGTACGTGGACTGAAAGTCATCCAAGGCAATCAGGGTCTGTTTGTCTGCATGCCATCTCGAAAAATGCCGGATGGAACTTACAAGGATATCGCTCATCCCATTTCGAACGAATTCCGTCAAGAGCTGGAAGCGATGATTTTAGATACATATCATCAGAAGTTGATTGATGATCCCGATGGAATTTCTTACGAGGCTGAATAATGCTTTTTGGGGTGTCGCCAAGTGGTAAGGCACGGGGTTTTGGTCCCCGCATCCGGGGGTTCGAATCCCTCCGCCCCAGCAAATAACCACTCGAGTACGGCGATATGCAGGAACTGAAGATATTCACGGGTACTGCGAATCCCGAATTTGCCAGACGAGTTGCCACTTTGGCAGGTGTACGACTAGGCGAATGCGAGATCAAGCGGTTTGCTGATGGCGAAATTTGGGTCAAATTCGCCGAGAATATTCGCGGTAACGATGTCTTCATCGTTCAACCGACTAATCCTCCAGCCGATCATCTTTTGGAATTGTTGCTGATGATCGATGCTGCAAAACGGGCTTCGGCAGACCGAATCACTGCGGTCGTTCCGTATTTTGGGTACGCCCGGCAAGATCGAAAAGATCAACCGCGTGTAGCGATTTCGGCAAGATTAATTGCCGAATTGATTTCCACGGCAGGAGCCGATCGCGTTTTGGCAATGGATTTGCATGCGTCGCAGATTCAAGGGTTCTTTAACATTCCGGTCGATCACTTGTATGCGGCTCGGGTTTTTACCGATATCATCCGCCGGCAAAAGATTGAACGTTTGTGTATCGTTTCTCCGGATTTGGGCAATATGAAAATTGCCCGGGCTTATGCCAAACGTCTCGATGCCGATCTGGCGATCGTCGACAAGCGGCGTGCTGCACATAATGTTGCCGAAGCGATGAATATTTTAGGCGACGTGAATGGCAAGAATGTCGTACTAATCGACGACATTATCGACACAGCAGGTACAATGGCGGCGGCAATCACGGCGATTCGCGGAGCCGGAGCCAATTCCGTTCAAGTTGCTTGTACCCATGCGGTTTTATCCGGCGACGCAATCGATCGATTGGAAGCTTCTAAAATCGATGCGCTTCACGTGACCGATACATTACCGCTGAATTTGCCGAAAGGTATTCCGGAATGGGTCCACGTAGCATCGGTAGCCGGTGAATTTGCCGAAGCGATACTCTGTACACATGAAGATCGATCGATCAGTTCGATGTTCGACTATAATAGATCTTAATACCGATCCGGTTTTTGAAAATCTAATCGAGATCACGCTAATCATTCCCTGGCAGACAATAATTTCTGGCACGGGTGTTGGGAGATAGGAAAGTAAAATGTCAGTTTTGGAAATTGCAGTCGAATTACGAAACGGTATTGGCAAAGGGGCTGCAAGAACCGCCCGTGCCGCAGGAAAAGTACCCGGTATTATTTATGGTGACAAAGGTAGTAGCGGGACTCCCATCACCATGGATGCGAATAAGTTGCGGTTTACGCTGCTGAAACACCCGACGATGTTGAAACTGATCGGCGGTTTGGATAAAACTTGCGTCGTTCGCGACCTTCAGCGCCATCCGGTGACTGGAGCATTGGTTCACATCGACCTCGAAATCGTCGAAGCCGGAAAATTGATTCGATTGTCCCTTCCGATTCACATTAAAGGAACTGCGGAAGGCGTAAAGAATGGCGGAGTGCTGGAACAGATCAAGCACCACATCGAAATCGAAGCCAATCCTTTGGATGCTCCCGACAAGATTGAAATCGATATCACCAATCTGAAACTGAACGAAAAACTTCACGCTTCTTCGATTGCTTTGCCTGCTGGTGTAAGATTGATTGACGATCCGGATGATACCGTTGTCGTTATTCATGCTGCCAAGCATCAGGAAGAAAAGCCTGCAACTGAAACAGTTGCCGCTCCGGAAGTGATCACTGAACGTAAGAAGGAAGAATAAGAGAGCGTACTACCGTTGTCGACTGCGATTATCGTTGGTTTAGGCAACCCCGGAAACCGATATCGCGATACTTGGCACAATGCGGGTTTTTGGATCGTCGATCGGTTTGCAGGAAACGCCGCTTTGAGTTTTCGATCCGGTCGAAGCGACTATCATTACGCGAAAGGGGAGTGGGAAGGTTCTTCGGTACTTTTAGTTAAACCGACCACTTTCATGAATTTATCGGGTCATGCTGTTGCAGATGTTTTAAATTTTTTTAACGGCGATCCATCACAGCTCTTTGTAATTTACGACGACCACGATTTAAAACTCGGTTCACTTCGCATTCGGCGGAGTGGTAGCGATGGTGGGCACAAAGGTGTGCGATCGATAATTGAATGTCTCGGTACGCAAGTATTCAACCGGCTTCGACTGGGTATTCGTCCTGCGGATGGGGTTAGCGGTAATCTTGTCAACAAGGTGCTCTCGGCGCCACCCGATGATCTGCGGAAAACGATCGACGAGATTTCCGATCGTGCGGTGCAAGCGGTCGAATGTTACATTAAGTCCGGTATCGTGGTTGCGATGAATCAATTTAATCGAGTTCAAACCGATAGCGATTCGTCTTTATAAGTTTATTGTTTGTCCGGTCGGCATTTTCTACGAATTGACTTTACCGATCTGTTGATCCTTTTTTTGGGGCTTTCGAATGAAGCGAAAATATGAGTTGATGTTTACCATCGACGCTCTTCTCGACGAAGGGCAGATCGAGGATAATGCGAACAAAATCCGCCAGATGTTGGAAAGCAAAGGCGCGGAAATTGTCGATTGGAATCGTTGGGGCAAGCGTCGGTTTGCATACGAAATCAAAGGTCGCACACACGGTGTTTACTTTGTAGTCACGATGATGCTGATGGCAAACGCGGTTGCAGAAGTTGAACAACTTTTGAAACTGAACGAATGCGTTCTTCGTCATTTGATGCTCTACATCACTCCGCGAATGGACAAGTTGATGGACAAGCAGAATTCGCTTCGATCCCGTCTTTCGACTGAAGTTTCAGACCGAGCAGCTCGTGCGGATGCGGCAAATGCGCCGGATCGACCGCAGAATTTAGAAGAAGCCGAAGCAATCGCGGAAAAAATCGCAGTCGAGGGTAATTAAACGGAAAGCGATAGTTACATGTCCGAATTGCGTATGCCCGACGTAAATACGGTGCTTATCGCCGGGAATCTGATCAAAGATCCGACGATCCGCCACACGACTACGGGTACGCCGGTTTCGAATTTTATAATTGCTTCCAATCGTAAGTTCCGGGACAATACGGGTCAATGGAAGGAAGACGTCTGCTTTATCGGTATTGTTGCCTGGTACAAGTTGGCGGAAGACTGCTCGGCGAATTTGGTTAAAGGATCGGCAGTACTGGTCGAAGGCGAACTTCAAAGTCGCAATTTACGCGGCGACGACGGTTCGATTCGTACAGTTGTCGAAATCAAAGCACGCCGAATACAATTTTTGAATAAGAAAGAAGTGACGATTCTGGAATCGGATGAACCGAGTTACGGTCACAATTCCGATTACCCGAACGATCTGTAACCCGAGATCCGCGGGAGAGTGGATCCTAGCTAAGGTGAGCAATGAAGAAATCGATGTCATTCAAGAAGAAACCGTGCCGTTTCACCGAAGCAGGCATTTTCTATATCGACTACAAAGACGAGAAGATGCTGCAACGGTACATTACGGAAGAAGGCAAGATCATTCCTCGTCGCGTTAATGGTTCGACCGCATGGCACCAGCGACAATTGATTATCGCCATCAAACGAGCGCGTCACATGGGCTTACTGCCTTTTGTGTCGGATAACCCGCGCTAACGCAAGCCCAGAGGTGAAACGAGTATGAAAGTATTATTAAAGCAAGATGTGAATCGACTGGGCGTCCCGGGCGATTCAGTGGAAGTCAAAGACGGATATGCCCGCAATTTCTTGATTCCGCGCGGTATGGCGATGATCGATACTCCGGGCAACCGCAATACACTGGCACATGTGTATCGCCGTAGCTGGAAAATCCGCAGCGAAAAACAGCGCAAGGAAGCGTTGAAAGCCGTGACTGCATGGGGACATATCGAAGTCGAAATCCCGATGAGAATCGGTATCGATGGCAAGATGTTCGGTGCTGTGACGTCGTCGGATATCGCTCAGGCGATGTTAGCACAGCGGAATATCGAAGTCGACCGTCGTAAATTGGATCTGGAAGAACCGATTAAAGCCATTGGCGAACATGTCGTTCAATTGAAGCTTCATTCCGAAGTCGCTGCATCGGTCCATGTCCATGTAAAGGCTATCGTCGAACAATCGGAACCGGAAGCAGTCGTTGCCGAAGAACCGGTTGCGCTGGAAGAGGAAATTCCGGAACAATTCCGCGAATAATCTTCGATCGATCTTTATTAAACGGCGCAGGCATGTTGTCTGCGCCGTATTATTTTTTGTAGGGGCGAATCGCATTCGCCCTCAGTCGGGTGAAACCTGACAGTATATTTTTTACGTGGATGAAATAATTCAGGATAGGATATTGTGATGATGTATATCGATCTCTCGATGACTTTGAATGAAGTGACCCCGATTTACCCCGGAACGGCACAGCCGGAATTCAAGCGGGTTGCACGTTGCGATGTCGAGGGTTGGAACGAACATGAAGTAAGAACCAGTACGCACTTCGGAACGCACATCGATGCGCCATGGCATTTTCGGGAGGATGGGAAAAAACTGTCCGAATATTCGATCGATCAATTTATCGGACGAGCGATTTTATTCGATGTTCGCGGTCAGAAGATCATTGATGCGAATGTCGATGAATTGGAAGCGGGCGATTTTGCAATTTTTCGTACCGATCACACCAAACGTGTTGGAACCGAAGATTATTTCGACAGTATCCCGGTAATCGGGTTACCACTGGTTGAGAAATTGGTCGCGAAGAAAATTAAAATGATCGGAATCGACTCTCCATCTCCGGATCAATTACCCTATTTAGTACACAAAGCATTATTTCAACATGATATCTTAATTCTTGAGCACTTAGTGAATCTGGATTTACTACCCTCGCGGAAATTCACTATGTTTGCTTTACCGTTGAATTACGATCAATTGGATGGATCACCCTGTCGGGTTGTCGCGGTTGTTGGGGAGTAGTGCTTGGTCCTTCTTAGTTTCGTTATATGTCGTCGCGAACGAAGCGAAGCGTAGTGTGGCGATCTATTCTTTATCTTGAATCTTGATCTTTTATGAAGGCGAATGCGATTCGCCCCTACGGTCTAATCGGTAAACGATAGGAACCATCTGACGAATACTCCGACACCCACTTTCCGCACAGCGGTACTGATACCGACCGTCTCTGTCGATGATCGATTGCATCAGCTATGTGCAGAGATCAAGCGCACGATTCCCGATCTATCAATCTATGTGGTGCTGGATGGCGTTCCTGATGATGTGGTGGTCGATTTGCCCGATACGGATCTGATTTTACGATTGCCGATCAATCAAGGCAAAGGGGCAGCGCTTCGACTCGGTTTCGAGCGGTTGATAGCAGATGGATTTGACGCAGTGATCACACTGGATGCCGATGGACAGCATCCTCCGGAATTCATTCCGCGATTTATCGCGCTAGCCGAACAGAGCCGTGCCGATTTGGTAGTCGGGGATCGATTAAGCGATATGACCGGGATGCCGTGGGATCGTCGCTGTTCCAATCGGTTAAGTACTTTTGTCATGGAATGTATCGCCTTTCGTAAATTGCACGATGTGCAATGCGGATTTCGCTGGATGCGGCTTTCACGCTGGTCGGAGCTGCATGTTGACGGGAATCGATTTGATTTTGAACCGCAATTGATCTTGCAGGGAGTTTGGAAAAAATGGCGGCTTGCATTTGTACCAATCCCTACTATATATTTGCATTCCGACAGTTCAATCCACCGCATTCCGGACACAATCCGGTTCTTGCGAATGATTGGAGTAGAGGTTTTTCGAAAGTTATCCGGTAAATATCGGTAAGTAACGAAAACACGGGGAGTAGCGCAGCCCGGTAGCGCACTTGGTTCGGGACCAAGGGGTCGCTGGTTCAAATCCAGTCTCCCCGACACAAGAAACGCCGCCCGTTCCGGGCGGCATTTTTGTTTCGTATTATATATACATCGATGAATAACGAAAGCAGACCAATTTTGAAGAAATCAGCACAAATGCAATTCCCAATGTTCGTTCGGACCATTCAAATGAATGTTGTCCGCTCGCTTCTATTGTGCTGATCGATTGCGCCCTGAGAGTATTTTAGGGGCGTTTGTACGCCCCTTTTTTTATGTATTACACAACCGAGGAGCAGAGCCATGGCGGAAGACAATTTCCACACTCAGATCTATCCATTTCGTGAGATTGAAGAGAAATGGCGCAGCAAGTGGGATACTCGCGGCGACCACAAGGTCGATTTGAATCGATCCGATCGCGAGAAAAAGTACATTCTCTGCATGTTTATTTATCCGAGTGGCGACAAACTACATATCGGTCATTGGTGGAATTACGGTCCCACTGACACTTTTGCACGGTTGCAGCGGATGCGAGGGTACAATGTGTTTGAACCGATGGGTTTCGATGCCTTCGGATTACCTGCCGAAAACTTCGCGATCAAGCACAACGTACATCCCGCCGATTCGACCAAATCGAATGTCGATTTCATCCGTGGTCAATTGCGTCGGATGGGTACGATGTACGACTGGAATTACGAAGTCAATACATCGACTCCGGAATATTACAAGTGGACGCAGTGGGTGTTCCTGCAGCTTTACAAACAGGGCTTGGTCGATTATAAAACGGCTCCGGTGAATTGGTGTCCGAAAGATCAAACCGTGTTAGCCAATGAGCAGGTGGTTGGAGGTAATTGCGAACGCTGCGGCACCGCGGTGGAACGACGCAAGCTGGCGCAATGGTTTTTCAAGATCACCGATTTCGCGGAAAGTCTGTTGGAAGAATTGGATCGACCGGTGGATCAAGGCGGTATCGATTGGCCGGAGAAAACCAAATCGTCGCAGAAGTATTGGATTGGAAAATCCGAGGGTGCATCGATCAAATTCCCGATGTCGGATGGCTCTGGCGATCTGGAAGTCTTTACTACGCGTCCCGATACGCTCTATGGCGTGACTTATGTGGTGTTGGCACCGGAACATAGTCTGGTCGATACAATTACTGTAGCAGGGCAACGTGGCGCGGTGAAAGAGTATATCAGTCAGACGTTGCGTGCGACTGAGATTGATCGGATGGCGACCGATCGCGAGAAAACCGGTGTGTTCACCGGAGCTTATTGCACGCATCCCTTAACGGGCACGCAAATACCGATCTGGATTGCCGATTATGTGCTGGAGAGCTACGGTACTGGTGTGGTGATGGCGGTTCCGGCGCATGACCAACGCGATTTTGAATTTGCCTGTAAATTCGATCTGCCGATCAAAGTGGTTATTCAACCGAAAGAGACGAAACTCGATCCGATCGCGATGGAAGTCGCGTATACCGAACCGGGCTTCATGGTGAATTCCGGCGACGATTTAACCGGTACACCATCGGAAACTGCCGGGAAAGTCATCGTCGACCGATTGGAGAAGATCGGCAAGGGAAACAAGAAAATCACTTACCGACTGCGCGACTGGTCGGTATCCCGACAGCGGTATTGGGGAGCGCCGATCCCCATGATCCATTGTCCCGATTGCGGTGTCGTACCGGTACCCGAAAGTCAACTGCCGGTGGTACTGCCAAGTGAAGTGAAAGAATATCGTCCGGTGGGTAAGTCGCCACTGGAAGCAATCGACTCGTTTATTCATACCACTTGTCCGAAATGCGGACAACCGGCGAATCGCGATCCCGATACGATGGACACGTTTGTCTGTTCCTCGTGGTACTTCCTGCGGTTTCCTTGTGCTCAGGATGATACACAACCATTCGATCGCGAGATCGTGAATAAAATGTTACCGGTCGATACTTATGTCGGTGGTACCGAGCATACTTACGGGCATTTGCTCTATGCGCGGTTTATCTGTCATGCGTTCGAGAAGGCGGGTTTGATTTCATTCAAGGAACCCTTCAAGAAGATGGTTCATCAGGGCGTTATCACCCATAATGGTGCTCGGATGTCGAAATCGCGTGGCAACGTAGTGAATCCGGAACCATTCATCGAACAATACGGCTCCGATGTCTTCCGGATGTACCTGATGTTCATGGGCGACTATGCGATCGGTGGCGACTGGAACGACGGTGGAATCACCGGTATTGAACGTGCTGTCAATCGTATCTGGCGCTTGGTGTTACGGGCAGAAAATGCAACGGGTGGCGATAGTGTTATCCCGGAAAAGATTGAACGCGCGTTGAATCACCTCGCCTACGCGGTAGAACGTGGTGTCGGGCAATTCAAATTCAATACCGCGATTGCGGCGCTGATGACTTGCGTGAATGAATTCTACGCGTGGGATGTCGGTGAAATCGATACAATTGCATTCAATCACGCGGTAAAGCGGATTGTTAAAGCAGCCGCGCCGCTGGCTCCGCATCTGTTCTGTGAAGCGTGGGAACGGTTGGGGGAGAGCGGTAATCTGTTTGATGCAGCATTCCCGGTAGCCGATCCCAAATGGTTGGTTGAAGATACTGTTGCGTATGTGATGCAGGTGAATGGAAAAGTCCGAGGTCATGTTACCATGGCACGTGGCTTGAAGAACGAAGCAGTGTTAGATATTCTTCACAATGACGAAGCATATCTGAAATACACGCACGGTTATACGATCGTAAAAGAGGTTGTCGTACCGGATAAATTGGTGAATGTCGTAATCCGGTAAATTCTGTGATTTTTACGCTATGATTACTCCCATACTACCCCGTAGACTGCCGATCGGAGTTTTTGACTCCGGTGTCGGCGGTCTTACGGTTTTGCGCGAATTGCGAAAAAAACTCCCCGAAGAAGATTTTATCTATTTCGGGGATACTGCTCGCGTTCCTTACGGATCGAAATCGAAAGAGATCGTTCGAAGTTTTGCCCTTCAAATTGGTTCATGGTTGTCGCTTCAACCGGTGAAAGCAATTGTCGTTGCGTGCAATACTGCCAGTGCCTTGGCACTTCCCTCACTCCACGAGCGGATGCCGGTGCCGGTTTTCGGCGTGATACAGCCGGGTGCGGCTGCAGCAGTAGCGCTTTCGAAAACCTGCATCGGGGTATTGGCAACACGAGCAACTGTGAATAGCGATGCTTACCGGCACGCAATTCAACGCATCGATAATTCCTGCAAAGTTGTGTCGGTCGCGGCGCCGTTACTGGTTCCAATCATCGAGGAGGGTGACTACGAGACGCCATTTGCCGAGTTGATTGTTGAGAAATATCTTGCCCCGCTGCGCTATGCTCACTGCGATACTCTCTTGCTTGGTTGTACTCACTACCCGTTGTTGAAACCGCTATTGAATCGGATTTGGAACACTGTTCAGACCATCGACAGCGCCGAAGCAACGGCGGCGGTGGTAGCGCAGGAGTTATCGATTCGGAATTTGGCTAATCTTCCCAACTCGTCAGATGTCGTTGCACCCACCCAAGATCCGGCACTTTACTTAACGGATGCCGGAGGAAATTTTCTCGAAGTCGCAGAGCGGTTTTTAGGAGAAGCACCAAAACTCATTCGCTCAATACCGATCGAAGAACTAGAGGCTGCATATCTTAAGGTGGTTGGGGAATAGTGTCATACCAACAAAATCTCGACTGGCTATTCCAGCGTCACCGTTTCGGCATGACGCGTACGCTCGACACGACGCGGAAATTGCTTGCGTATTTCGGTGATCCACATCTGGCAATTCCGGTGATTCACGTAACCGGAACGAACGGAAAAGGATCCACCTGTGCCATGATCGCCGCCATCGCGCAGGAAGCTGGATACAAGGTCGGGCTCTATACGTCACCGCATCTGATCGACTGGCGGGAGCGAATCCGGATTAATGACGCGATGGTTTCGATCAATGCAGTGAGTGAATTGTTACAATCGATTCGACCGCTTGCGGAAAATCTCCAGGCGACATTTTTTGAAGTGACAACCGCAATCGCCTTCGAAGTCTTCCGGCAAACCGAAACGACGCTGAATGTCATCGAGGTTGGGTTGGGCGGTACGTGGGACTGTACGAACGTAGTACAGCCGCTGGTGGCGCATTTGACACGGATCGATCTCGATCATACTGAAATCCTTGGTTATACTCGGGTGGCGATTGCGCGGGATAAATCCGGCATCTGGAAACCGTGTGCTGCCGCAACTTCTTCACGGCAGGTGGCGGCAGTCGAGCGGTTTCTCGAAAAGCGTTTCATTGATCGGAAAGCGAAATCTTACCGGAACGCCCGATCGACTGTGATCGTTCAAGCGGTAAGAGCAAAGAACACCCCTGAGAAAAATCAAATTGTGCGATTGGTGAAATTATCGGAAGAGGCACAGCGCGAATTCGCAGGACTAGATCATTTGGAGTTACCGCTCGAGGGAAAACACCAACGCGAGAATCTCGAAGGTGTGCTCTGTGTCATGTTGGCGGTGCGGGAACAAGGATTGTCGCAGTTCACCAATGACGCGATCCGATCTGGTTTACCGAAGACTATCTGGCGCTCCCGATTGGAACCGCTGCAACGCAACCCATTGATAGTAGCCGATGTGGCGCACAATCCCGCTGGCGCGGCAGCGCTAACACAGACTTTACTGGCACGGAAACCGGTGTTACAGGGTCGTTATCGATTGGTGATCGGGTTGTTGGCTGATAAGGATATCGCTGGTGTTGTTGGGGAGTTACAGCCACTTAAACCAATTATCTATGCCGCTCCTCTAACAGGAGAACGAGCTCGCGACGGACGTGAATTGGCACAGTTATTTACAGATTGTGGCTGTCAGGCGAGTTCATTTCCGACTCCGGAAGCAGCGCTGAAAGCTGCCATAAGCGAGGCAAATCCCAACGATTGTATTGTTTTAACGGGATCGCATTATCTGGTCGGTTCTTTACTTCCACGTTTCCAGTAATTTATTCTTGTTACTAGGATTCCACAATCTCGAGTAATTTTTTCGTATCTCATCTTGACTATGCTCGCAACAGCTTGTAACTTCCGTTACAGCATATCTGAAGTGTTAGCTCCTTACCTGAGCACTCTCCTGTATGATCGTAACGTTGTAACCCATTCTCACACCCACGCTAAGGACCCTGTCGAGGGGGGCTTTAGGCTGTCGTTTCTGATTTCCCTCGCTTGAGAACTCCTATGGAACTCGCCGAATTAAAATCGCTAAAAATCTCCGAACTGAATGACATCGCAAAGAGTCTGAAAATCGACGATTATTCAGGCATGCCGCGTCAGGATTTGATTTTTAAGATCCTTGAACGCCAAACCGAAAAAGACGGTTTGATCTTTGCCAATGGTGTCTTGGAAATTTTACCGGAAGGGTACGGTTTTCTCCGCAGCCCGACCTCGAATTATCTCCCCGGTCCGGACGATATCTATGTCAGCCCTTCGCAAATCAAGCGATTCGGGCTTCGCAAAGGTCACATTGTCAGTGGACAGATTCGCCCGCCGAAAGAGAGCGAACGCTTTTTCGCCCTCTTGAAAGTCGAAGCGATCAACTTCGAAGCGCCCGAAGAGACGCGTAACAAGATTCTGTTCGATAACCTGACGCCGATTTATCCCAACGAACGAATCAAGGAAGAATACGAAGGGTGCGATATCACCAGTCGTACAATCGACCTGTTTACACCGCTCGGCAAAGGTCAACGATCGTTGATCGTCTCGCCGCCACGTGCCGGTAAAACGATTATTCTACAAAAAATCGCCAACTCGATTGCGCGCAATCATCCCGAAGTATTGTTGATCGTTCTGTTGATCGACGAACGTCCCGAAGAAGTCACCGATATGCAGCGTACGGTTCACGGCGAAGTGATTTCATCTACATTCGACGAAAAACCGGAACGACATATTCAGATCTCGAATATGGTGATTGAAAAGGCGAAACGCCTGGTTGAATACGGTCACGACGTCGTTATTCTCCTTGACTCGATAACGCGCTTAGCGCGTGCCCACAACGCTGTCGCACCGCATTCCGGACGCGTGTTATCGGGTGGTATGGATGCTACCGCACTCTATGAGCCGAAGAAATTCTTCGGTGCGGCGCGCAACATCGAAGAAGGTGGGTCGTTGACGATTATTGCAACGGCATTGATCGATACCGGCAGTCGAATGGACGAAGTCATTTTCGAAGAATTCAAAGGTACCGGTAACAACGAAATCGTGCTCGACCGTCGCATGGCGGAATTGCGTATCTTCCCGGCAATCGACATCAACAAGTCGGGTACCCGCCACGAAGAGCTGTTGCTCGGCGAGATGGAACTCAACCGAATCTGGATTCTGCGCAATATGCTTGGCGATCTGTCGCCAGCCGATGCGATGCGGTTCCTCAGCGACCGGATACGCGGCACCAAGAGCAACGAGCAGTTCCTTAGTTCGATGGGCAAGCAGTGAGCGATCAGGAACAATCTTCAAACGTAACGCCGTCGGAATCGACGGCGTTGCCATTATTCCGCCAGTTGACGGATTTTCTCGATTCGACCGGCTTAGAATACGAAGTCATCGACCCGAGTCGAGCAGTACGAGTCGGGATGGCACTCGACAATTCCAATTATAGTTCAGTCTTCATGATTGGCGAGAGCAATATTCTCGCATTAACAACACACTCGTTCCGCGCACCAAAGTCGAAAAGGAGCAGAATCCTCGATATTCTCAATCGGCTCAATTTCGATCTTGCGTTCGGGAATTTCGAACTTGATTCTAATTCCGGTGAAGTGCGCTTTCGGGTTGGGTATCCTCATTACAAACAGGCGTTTCCTGCGGAATTTCTCAGTCCTCTGGTGTTTATGGGGTTCGGGATGATGAACCGGTTTTGGCCGGTAATTCAGGCGGTTTGCTGGACGAATATTTCGGCGGAACAGGCGCTGCAGGATGCGCTGGAGCAGCATCGACAGGAAGAATTACCGGGCGCTGAAGCGGATGAGAAGGATGGGGAAGAGTAGTACTATTTTCAATGAGATTATTTCAAATCACAAACGGCGACCGAAAGGTCGCCGTTCGTGTTGGTCAGTTGGAGGTAATACAAAAAGTCGGTTATTTACCGCTGACGCTCTGCATCGATCCGTGGAATTGATCCGGTATCGGTTGCGTGGTTTGATTTTTGTTTTTCACCGAATCGACTGGTTTGGTTGAAGATTTACCGTCCGTACTCGACACGAATTGCTGTGCTGGAGTGGCTGGAAGCGCTGTATCGATTCGATTCGCTTGATTGATTGCACCGGGTGTAGAAAGTGTTGCAGGATTGTTCAACAGCACTTTGCCGACCACGAATGCCCCGAGTACGATACCGGCAGCCAAGCTGAGAGTACGCATCGGCAAATTGTACGTCCGGTTCTGCGGGGCTCGTTGTCCACGGTAAATCGCGTTCAGATCAAGTTGTGGTGCATTCGGCTCGAAACCGACGGTCTGCAACCGCATCCGATAATACGCGTCACCCTCGGTGAACCCGGCGCAGTGCCGACACTGTGTGCGATGTTCCGCAAACTCTGCTGCTTCTTCCGGTGTTAATTTTCCTGCAACTGCATTGGGGAACATCGATTCGAATCTTGTACAAGTGATCATGCTTTCTCACCGTTATGGTTTATAAATATTGTCTCAACATTTCTTGTAACCGCGCCCGACCGCGATTGACGCGGGATTTCACCGTTCCTACCGGCACATTCAATGCCGTCGCAATCTCTTCGTAGGATAGGTCGTTGATGTCGCGCAATACCACTGCTTCGCGAAATTCACTCGGTAGTTTTTTCAATGCTTGATTGATTTTGACTCGCAATCCACTGCTGTTTGCCAGCTCGTCCGGAAGGAAACCGTCGTCGGGTGGATCGATTTCCGGTTGGTCGTCGTCGTGATGACCGAGCGGGATCCAGCGCCGAAGTTTGCGTTTTCGCAATTCGGAACGAACCAGATTGGCAGCGATGGTATAGAGCCAAGTTGAAAATTGTGCGATTTCACGGTACTGATCGCGACGTTCCCAGACCCTGATAAACGTCTCTTGGAGCATATCTTTCGCTCCAACCGGATCGCCGAGCATGCGCAAAATGAACGTATAGAGCGGCGCTTGATAACGCTCCATCAGAGTGACGAATACTTCTTCTTCGCCTGCTTGGAACCGTTGCATCAAAATCCGATCGGATGTGTGATCGAATTTTACCGCCAATTGTTCGTGCATCCCTTCGTCTACCTCGGTGATTTCGTCGGTGTCTTCGACATCGTTGCCGTGATCGCTAGTCTGTTTCATTTACGCACGAGCTTTCCGTTGTGTTCCCGACTGGAAACGCTTGGCTGCAGGGAGCAGTGACTGAACCAATAACCGGTATTCCTGTTGGAAAGCACCGGTAGTTTTTAAACTGGTGTCCAAAGTGGACAAATCCGCCAACGTTTCCCAGATTGCCGCTTCCGTGACGCGATCGCGATACGGCTCCAAATCCTGAAAGAACCGTTGGTACGGATTCCACCGATAACTCTGCGGATCGGTCGGTCGCGCGGGTAGTAGCCATTGCCAAGCTTCGTGAAGCATCGATCCTACCCGCCATAAAATCGTCGTGGTATTGCGAGCAACGGTCTGCTCATCCAGTCGATAGATAGCGGCAAGCATCTTATCCGGATTGCCAGTCAGCAGGTGGAATACAACCTCTTCGACGACGGAATTGATTTCACCGAGCGCCAATTTACCAAACACATCGTCCGAAATGGTGCCGTGTTCGTCAGCCCAGACCCGGAGTTGTTCGACAATGCTGTTCAATTCATAGGGAAATTGTGCGGAATTGGCTAGCTGTTGAATACCCTTCGGCGACAACTTCAGTCCGGCATTCCGAAGCAGATACTTAGCCCAAAGGAGCATCTCATCATCGGATCGCTCGTCGAAGCGAATAATCAGACTCGGCTGAATGGCAGTATATGGCCAAAGTTTCGGACGTTTCGAACCATCATACTCTTCGAGTTGCCAGACGACATAAGTAAGCTCTGGTTCAAGTTTAGTGACGGATTGTTCAAGGATCTTTCGCAGCTTGTCTTGTCGACCGGATGGAGTTCCCCGGAGAAAAATCAGCCGCCGCCCGGAATAAAGTAACGATCCCCCGCGAAGCGCATCCATCGCAGCTTCTGGCGTGAGATCGTCGCAATGAAGAATCGAAAAACCGTATTCAAGATCTTCGATTTGAAGGATCGCTTTAAAGCTATCGAGCATCTTTTCGATGACCCATTCATCGGTACCCACCAGAAACGTTAGTTCAGGTGGGGATTGCGGGTCATCGAGCCAATCCAAGGGTGATACAAACCGTTTTTTAGAATAAGTTGCCATTCACTCTTCCAAATCGATAGCGCTTGTTCAAGTTGGTTATAAATATTTGAAACGAGGGTGCCACTCTTCGTTTCCCGAAGGGAGCAGATCAAATAACGGCCAGACCGCACAGAAATCGTCACCCGGACCGAACAGCGTTTGTGTAACGCGATAAATTTTACCGTCGGGGTCTTTCTTAAAAGACGTCACTCCCGGTAAATAACTTGCGTCAACCTCAAATCCCAAGTCTTGCTTAAAGCTGGTTCCCTGAGTCGAGACCAATTTGAACTTCCAATTTCGGGATGCGGCAAATTCGCGAATCGTATCAGGCGAATCCGGTGTTGAGACCACAAACGGCACTTTACTCTCGATATGAAAGTATACACCATTCAAGCCGTCTGCCCAAAGCGTGCAATATGGGCACGATTTACCCATATTGTGAACAATTAACAACTCGTTCCGATCACCAAACAATTCCGAGAGTGTGACTTTGCGGCGCTCCGGATCGGTAAATGTATAATTCGTAACCGGTTGAATTGGTAGTTGTAGCCGCAACTCAGCCAATCGTTGTTTTGACGTTTTCAACTCATTTTCAAGTCGGTCGATTTCTTGGATAAGATCGGTTTCAGACATGGATGATTCCTCAAGAATGAATGCTACAAGATGAATTAGAGAATGAATTCGAGCAACTAGCTTCCGTAAAATTTATTATTAACTAATTAATAAGAGATTATCAATTCAATTTAAAACCTCGGTTAGGCAAAGTACAGTACATTTGTTTCGGGGATGTTATTCCGTATTTTTCAATGCAGCAGTCTTTGAATTGTTCTACGATGAGTAAGCTGATGAAGTAAACTCCTTGCGCCTGTGGAATTCCGAGAAATTTTGTTGCAAATTATAAGGCTGAAAGGAGGGAGCTATGTCTTCCGAGCAACTCGGACCATTCGACTTGGAAAACGATATCATTGAGTCGAATGTCACTCGATCGGGTCCGGGTACATTCCGTTTAGGTCACAACGATGTATGGGGACAGCTAAGTGTCCGTTATATCGGTCGTTCCGACGATGATCTAAAAGCGGAACTTCGACGTCAATCGCAGAAGAAAAAGTATACCCGATTTACATTCCAATTGGCTGAAACTGCTCGACAAGCGTTCGAGCGGAATTGTCGCGATTATCATAAATATCGTGGAAATGGTTATCTCGACAACTCTAAACACCCGACAGTTCCTGCCAGCCATGATGTACCCTGTCCCATTTGTAAGAAGATTGTTAAACCTGCTTCAACCGAAAAACCAATAGCTGACCCGTTCCAGAAGAAAAAAAGTTCTGGTATGGTACTGCGATTGGCAGACGAGGGTCAGGTTGAAGAGACCAACTTTAAGCCTTGGGAAGTGGAAGACGATGGTTCGAAGATTTATCGCCGCTTGGGACAAGATATTGGCGAAGAAGCCAAACCATGGCATTTTGACGATCCGAACCTAGTTCCCCTTGAAGTGGAAGAGATGGTGAATGCCGATAAAGCACTGACCGATCAGAAAGTGGTTCCCGAAGAGGAGAAGGAAGCTGCGAAACCGGATAAACCGGATTGGTTAGCCGAAGAAGAAGCTGCTCCTGCACCGGTGACAACGAAGAAACCTTGGGAAGAAGACGATTAATAACCGATATCGGTACAATTTTTCAAGAAGCGGGTTGAATGACCCGCTTTTTTCGAATGGATCGGAAGTTCAGAAGCTAAGGCAGATTCGAATTGTATTAAGTGTTTTCAGGAATTTTTCGTAGTATATTACAATTATTAGAAGAAACGCAAGTCTAGATCACATCTTAACTTGTTTCGTTTCCCGAGTGGGTTCTTGAATAGTACCTATGTTTCTTCGGACCCAACATCATCTTTAATCCATGATTTGTTCACGTCGCAGACACAGTCTGCGACTTCGTTGTCTTGACACCTTGATGGGTTTTTCAATGTATTTGAAATATTCTTTATTGCGTAGTACTCGTTCTTCAGTGGTCTTAACTGCTGTCATCATTGTCAGTTTATTTGCGTCCGTAGTGTCGGCTCAGACCCGTGATACTCTGCGGATTATGGCATACAATCTGTTAAATTTTCCGGGTTCGAATCAAGCTGGTGCAGCCCGCATCCCATATTTTCGAACGACGATTCATTACACTCACCCGGATATTCTCGTCAGCGGTGAACTCAATGACGCAAGTGGATTGCCATTGTTTCGCGATCAAGCATTGAATGTGTGGGGCGATTCCGACTGGCTGACTTCAACTTATATCGATGGAAATGATACGCAAATTGGTTTGTTTTATCGTTCGTCGAAAGTACGTTTGATCAATCAGACAACTTTGGAGACATCGCTACGCCTCATTTATGTGTTTCGGATGCGACCGATCCATTCCGATTCCACCGGCGATTTCTATATTTTCGGAATGCATTTGAAAGCATCGCAAGGGTATGAATCGAACCGATTGGCAGAAGCCACGATTGCTCGCAATTACGCAAATTCTTTGCCGTCTGGTGCGAGATTTATTTACTGCGGCGACATGAATTTCTACACGAATACCGAACCTGCCTACACCGAATTGACTGGAAGCTTGACGAATAACAACGGTCGCGCATTCGATCCGGTGGCATCTGGTGTCTGGCACGATGGCGAAGCTTACCGATATATTCACACTCAGTCCTCGCGGATATCCTCGCTAAGCGATGGCGGTGTGGGTGGTGGATTGGACGATCGATTCGATTTTCTGCTACCTTCAGTATCTTTACAATCCGAAACAGGATCGCATTTTATCGTCGGTAGTCATCGTACAGTTGGAAACGATGGAAATCGCTTCAATGGCGCACTCATAAGTTTACCGAACGGGGTTGTCCCGGACAGTGTAGCGCTAGCGCTTTATTATGGGGCAGATCATTTACCGATTTATGCCGATTTTGTGTTTGTCGGATCGAATGCTGCGCCGGAACCGCGTACTGCACCGCTTCCGGAGATTTCCAATTTACGCGCATATCCGAATCCGTTTAATGCTACTACACTGATCCGATTCGATTTGGCGAAACCGATTGCCCTTCATATCTCGATCGTAAACGAACAGGGACGAGAGATTGCGACGATTGCCGACCGATTGTTCAGTGCCGGACAACAAAGTCTTGAATGGAATGCTACTGGTGTAGCGTCGGGAAATTATTTCGCGCAGATTACCGACAATAGGCAGTTTAAGCAGACAATTGCTTTGCGATTGGTAAAATAACGGAAAATGACGAGACTTGACTTTCGGATTCAATACCGTTAATTTGTGCACACGTTAGGAATGGGCCGCTAGCTCAATTGGTAGAGCAGCAGACTCTTAATCTGTCGGTTCGGGGTTCGAGTCCCTGGCGGCTCACACAAACAGAAACAGCCATCGGATAGGTGGCTGTTTTCGTTTTAGATAGATCAATTGAGATCAAAGCTCAATTATGAGTTGTGCAAGAAAACTCTTAATCTGTCGGTTCGGGGTTCGAGTCCCTGGTGGCTCACAGATACAAAATAACAGGAGCGATTGCTCCTGTTTTTTTTATCTCAGTTAAAAAGCTAAGCAAGAAAACGCTAAATTTATAGAAAGTAGAAAAGTCATCTGACCAAGAGATCCAATGGCTTTTTGCTTCGAATTAAAAAAAACGCCAGATGTCAATTCAACTTTTCACAACCAGCTCTACAAGTTTTCGGATGTCGCGTTGAATCGTAAGTAATACTCGAAAAAAAATTCCTAAGACTGCGATAAATAGAAAATCAGATTCCTACAGGATAGAATCCCCGTTTTTGAGCTGCTTTCTTGATTTCGACTGTTTTCTCGAAATCCGTTTTTATTTTCTCACTTCTTTTTCATATTCTTGATAACTTTTGCGATTACCTTAAATGAATATTTAAAGGGTATATCCGTTGTTCAGAGTCAAACGCGCATTTTACGGCAAGCATATTGAGGATTTCCGATTGCCTCTAATTAATTGATAATTAGTACCGATATGGATAAAAGTAGATCGAATTAAATAATAGCGAAAATAGAAATGTAGATAGATAAAATTAACCTGTGCTGATTTCAACTAAGTATCAGTTATCGAATGGTTGTGGAGCTATCGAGAATCGAAAACGATAGCCGGCTTGAATATCTCAAGCCGGTTTCGATTCGCAAAAAACTAAATTGGTAAGTAGAGGAGCGGACTAAGCGACAGCAAACGGTTCTTTTAACGCATTCTTCAGCAATTTTCCGGGCTTGAAGTGCGTCTTGCGCCGAGGTGGAATATAGATCACCTGATCCGGTTTCTTCGGATTTCGCGCTTTCGGTTTTGCCGCCGTTTGTTTCACTTCAAATACACCAAAATCACGAATTTCGATGCGAACACCGGGATCGGCATTCATCATAATTTCGCGCAATACGGTAAAAACCGATTCCACTACTTTTGCGACTTCTTTGACATCGACATTCGCTTTGCTGGCGGTTCGCTCGACTACATCTTTTTTAATGAATGTTTGCATCGGAGCATCCTTTCATGAACGTTTCTTCACAAGACCGGAGCACCCAAGATCAAGTTAACTACAGTATAACCGCACGTTTATCAAATTTGCAAGTAGTTAGAGATGGAAAACTCATTTTTTCTTAAGTTTGACTTGAGAGAATGTTGTATATTTTCACTTACAGGTCTACAAAATGAGTTTAGATCGGGACAGAAGGAATATAACCTATGAATAATCAATTCCGCAACATCATTCTTTGGGAAGATGAAAAAGTTCGGCGGTTAGGGGGAGTAGCTCTCTTGCGACCGGTATGGGCAATCAGGTCGGGATGCGGTATCCTCCGCGAGAGTGCGCTGTCGCACTTTTCCGGGAAATTGCATCGTTGGGTACGTCCGCATCTCGTGGAGTGGCAGCGACTTTACCATCCCGGTAGTGTTGTAAATGAAGCAATTACCGACATCGCGTTGTTCATTAATGGTAGACTCTGGGATGCAACGTTACTAGAAAAGCTTCCGGTTGATAAAGAGTGGATTGCGGTGATGTCCGAAAGTGGCGACCAGACTGTCGTGGCAGCTTCACTGAAACACGATGCTCAGGAAAAATTACTTGCGATGTTAACCAATGAAGGTTGGATCACCGATGATTGGATGGAACTGGGTATCCCGGTCATTTCAGTCGAGAATGAACTCGAATTGGTGCAAACGCCATTCGATGTTTTGGTGCGTCAGGAAACTGAAATTGCGCTTGACATAGCGCGTAGATTATCGAATAGTACCACGCATCCTTTGATTCAGCGCGATTTACCCGGGGTATGGTTAGAAAATCCCGATCAGATTTTTATTCATCCCTCAGTGAAAATTGGTAAACAAATTGTAATCGATGCATCGGATGGACCCATTTGGATTGACGAAGGAACAATTATCGAAGGGCATGCATTTTTGAAAGGACCGCTCGCGATCGGCTCGAATTGCACCCTACGGGCTGGTATCAAGCTTTACGGACCGTCGAGTATTGGTCCGGTCTGTAAACTTGGTGGAGAAATACAGAAGACGTTGTGGATGGGATATTCCAATAAACAACACGATGGATATCTTGGAACGGGTGTAATCGGCAGTTGGGTGAATATTGGTGCCGGAACGAATAACTCCGATCTAAAAAATACCTATGGACCGATCACGATCACGATTGCAGGTGAACGAATCGAAACCGGAGAAGTGCATATTGGATGCCTGCTTGGCGATCATACTAAGACGTCGATCGGACTGCAATTAAATACCGGTACTGTGACCGGAATTGCATGTAACTTGTTCGGCGCTGGCTTTCCGCAAACCTATGTTCCGTCGTTCTCGTGGGGTGGTGCCGAGTGGTTGCGCGAACATGGTTTAACAAAGGCGATTGAAACTGCGAAGATCGCAATGTCACGACGCAATCGCGAATTCGTACCGGAAATTGAAGCGATGTTTCGTACAATTTTCGATCGAACTGCGAGTGAACGCGAGCAATTTTTGAAAAAACCGAAAACGTGAGTGATTTCATTTCGATTCTTTTCATCGGTTGATTGGTAGTCGTCGAAACGAATTATCCTTCATGGCAAATGAACTAATCACTTACTATATTCTTGAATAACATTTCAATAGGGAGTATCATGGGCGAAGGCAAGAAAAAAATCGGAATTCTTACCGGCGGTGGCGATTGTCCAGGTTTGAATGCCGTGATTCGAGCGGTTGTGCGGCGATCGGTTCAAACACATGACTTTGAAGTGTTTGGTTTTCGCGATGGTTGGAAAGGTTTGATCGAAGGCTGGATCGAACCGATGACTTCGCTGTCAGTCGGAGGAATTCTTCGTCGCGGTGGTACGATTTTAGGCACTTCACGAACGAATCCTCGCAAGAAACCGGAAGATCTCGACCGAATCTTGTATCATTTGAAGAAATTTGAAATCGATGCATTGATCCCGATTGGCGGCGATGATACGCTCGGTGTGGCGTTATGGATGCACGAGCGGGGATTTCAAGTGATCGGCGTTCCCAAGACAATCGATAACGACATCAAGGGGACCGATTATACATTCGGATTCAATACTGCGGTAGAAACTGTGACTGAGGCGATTGATAAACTTCAGACCACTGCCGAATCGCATCACCGAATTATGGTTGTGGAAGTGATGGGTCGCCATGCCGGCTGGATTGCCACTATGTCAGGTATCGCTGGCGGTGCCGATGAGATCTTGATCCCCGAGATGCCGTTCGACATCAATGAGGTTTGCGAAAAATTGAAGAAACGTCATCAGCGACGTCCGTTTTCAATCGTGGTCGTAGCTGAAGGGGCGGTACCGAAAGCGGAACCGAAGAACTTCCTGATGTCGGATAAAACCGATGCATTCGGACACGTCCGATTGGGCGGGGTCGGTCAATGGGTTGCCGATCAGATCGAGGCGAAGACTGGTGTTGAAACACGCTATACCAACTTAGGTCATATTCAACGCGGTGGGATACCAATTGCTTACGATCGAATCTTGTCTACTCGATTTGGGATTGCGGCAGTTGATGCGGTTGCCAATGGGGAGCGGGGAATGATGGTCGCATTACGTTCGGAAGACATTATACTGGTTCCATTAGCTGAAGCAGTTTTGGAGAATAAAGTCGTCGATCCAATGTTTTACGAGATCGCAAGTTTATTCTTTTAATCTCAGCTTTAATCGATTTAACCGGGAAGTAGAACTGCTTCCCGGTTTTTTTTTCGAGATGGATCGGAACCATTTGATTTCAATTGGAGTATAAATCATATTGTTCCGATTGAATACATAGTAATGATGGTTTGATCGAGAAATATAATGATCGATTTCAAAATCAAAAATGCGAATAATTGATATCAAGTCGCTGTGATCTTTTATTTACTACTTATTTTTAGTATACTCCTCTATAAGTTTCAGGTGCTATAGATATAGCCGCTTCGATATCGCATTCGCGCACCGTTCACCCATATAATCGTTAATTTTGGAGGAATACATGCCTTTGCGTGTTGCCATTAATGGATTTGGTCGAATCGGTCGGCTCGTATTCAAGGCAGCATATCGCCGTTCCGATGTCGAATTCGTAGCCATCAACGATATCACCGATGCTTCGACATTGGCGCATTTATTGAAATATGACAGTGTACATGGTAAGTTCCCCGAAACAGTGACCGTCTCGGGAACCGATATTGTCATTGGCGACAAACACTACCCGGTTTCGGCAATCAAAGATCCGGCGCAACTGCCGTGGTCGGCGCTCAAAGTCGATGTAGTTATCGAATCGACTGGTAAATTTATCAAAATGGAAGACCTGCAGAAGCACATCACTGCAGGTGCAAAGAAGGTTCTGTTAACTGTCCCGGCGAAGGATCCGATCGATGCCATGATTGTTATGGGCGTCAATGAGGACATGTTAAAACCAGAACATAAAGTTGTGTCGAATGCGAGCTGTACGACGAATTGCCTCGCCCCGGTTGCAAAAGTTCTACACGAGAATTTCGGTATTGTTAAGGGGTGGATGACGACAATTCACTCGTATACGAACGATCAGAATGTTCTCGATTTACCCCATAAGGATCTTCGCCGCGCTCGTGCAGCAGCACTCAGCATGATACCTACTACTACTGGTGCCGCACGCGCTGTCGGAAAAGTGATTCCCGATTTGAAAGGGAAACTCGACGGTATCGCAATTCGCGTTCCGACTCCGGATGGTTCACTAGTCGATTTAGTTTGCGAAGTTGCCAAGGACGTCACTGCTGAAGAGATCAACGCTGCAATGAAAGCGGCTGCCGAAGGTCCGATGAAAGGTGTTCTGGAATATACCGACGATCCAATCGTATCAGCCGATGTGGTGGGAAACAAGCATTCTTCAGTCTTCGATGGCTTATCCACGCAAGTAATGGACAAACGATTCGTGAAAGTATTATCCTGGTACGACAACGAATGGGGTTATTCGAACCGCGTGGTCGACCTGATGATGCTGTTGAAGTAACGTAAGCGATCGCCCGAATCTAAAACATCTATAAGATTTTTCTTCGATCATAAACGGCGGGCGGTAACGTTCGCCGTTTGTGTTTTTTTATATCGAATTTCGAATTATGGAACAATGTGAGGAACTTATGAAAAAGAAAACTGTTAAGGATATTAACCCATCTGGCAAACGGGTATTGGTGCGCTGCGATTTCAACGTACCGATGAGTGACGGACATATCACCGACGATCGCAGAATTGTCGAATCGCTCCCGACGATCAAATATTTAATTGAACACGGTGCAAGAGTGATTTTAATGTCCCATCTCGGACGTCCGAAGGGACCGGATCCAAAATCATCGCTAAAACCGATTGCCGATCGACTTACTGAGTTACTCGGGCAACCGGTCCAGTTTATCAATGATTGCATTGGCGGCGAAGTCCTATCGAAGGCGATGGCATTAAAAAATGGTGAAGTACTGTTACTAGAGAATGTCCGGTTTTATCCAGAAGAAGAAAAGAACGATCCGGCATTTGCTCAAGAATTAGCGAAGGCGGGGGAAATGTATGTGAATGATGCCTTCGGTTCAGCGCATCGTGCGCACGCCTCTACTGAAGGCGTAACCCATATTCTCCATCCGAGCGTCGGTGGCTTCCTGATGGAAAGTGAACTCCATTATTTAGTGGGATTATTACAAAACCCGAAACGACCGCTGATCGGTATCCTTGGGGGAGCGAAAGTATCCGGTAAAATCGATGTCATAACAAACTTGATTGGTAAGTTCGATGCGTTGCTAATCGGTGGCGGTATGGCATTTACTTTTTATCGGGCACAAGGTCGACCGACGGGTAAATCCTTGGTAGAAGAGGATAAAATTGAGTTGGCAAATTCTATTCTTGCGAAGTGTTCCGATTCTATCACACAACTTCATTTACCATCCGATCACATCAGTATAGAAGAATTCAAGAATGAAGCACCTTCGCGAATTATGAAGACTGACGAATTCGATGGGAAGTGGATGGGCGTCGACATCGGTCCGCTTACGATCGATGAATACACAAAAATCATTCAAGACGCTCAAACGATATTTTGGAATGGACCATTAGGTGTCTTTGAAATGCCGTCGTTTGCCAACGGTACCCGGGCAATAGCGGAAGCAATCGTCGAACGAACCAAAGATGGTGCAATTTCAGTAATTGGCGGTGGCGATAGCGCTGCAGCAGTTCAGGAAATGGGGTTGGCGGAAGGCTTCAGCCATGTTTCAACCGGTGGTGGCGCTTCACTTGAACTGATGGAAGGGCGACAACTACCTGGAGTTGTAGCATTGGACGACGCATAATCTGTTATTACGTATCCGAAAAGAGGCGGGATTACCCGCCTTTTTTGTTGTCAACCCGTCCTCTCCGAGTAAACTTTTTTAAAATATCTATCACTAATGTGATATCTCTTAAGGATACGTGATTACTCCGCTGAACCGCTGTATTTGAATAACTGAATATTTCTGATATTTAGTCAAATCTGATCAAACACAAAGCCGTTATTCATTGATTCGTAAAAAGATAAATCCGCACTGAGATAATACATTTATTCGGCTTATTTAGTGTTCGATCTCCGAATTGTTCGGTTACCGACCTATTATTAGTTCGGTTACCGACGTATTATATTATACATAATCGAAAAATACTCAATCAAATATCGGAGTTAGCGATGGCTGGTAATGACGATCGAGCCGAACGATTGGTAATGATTTTTCACGATACGATGAAAACTTTCCACCGAATGGGATCGAAGGCGATGCATTCCCCCGATTTATCGGTACAGCAATTTCAAGCGCTTGCAGTTATGTCGACGCAACCATTTTGGACTCTTAAAGAGGTTGCGAAGTCTCTGAAGATTAAGTCTCCGGCAGCGTCTGAATTGATCGAAAAACTGGTGAAATCGGGTTGGATCTTACGTGAAATCAATCCGGAAGACCGTCGAGAAACGAAGTTAAAGCTTTCGGCTCGAGGACATTCCTTTTTGAATCGCCATCGCAAGATGATGATCTCTAGTTTTACCGATTTTTTAAATCGCTTGACACCTCGTCAACAAAAAACGTTTGAACAATCAGTAATCAATCTATCGAAAATTGCTCAAATATTGCACCGATGGGAGCAACAACAATGACCCACATCAGATTGGTGCAATTAATTCTTTGTTTACTCCCATTATCGGTATTTGCAAGTAATTTGTCGCTTTCCGATTGCTATCGCGATGCGCTGCAATACAACGCTCAGCGATCGGTTTTGATCGAGAAATCGAATGAATTGGATTCAAAGATAGACGAAATCAGTGGACAAATCTTACCTTCACTTTCTGCAAATGGCATTGTTACGCATAACGGTGTAATTACCGAAGCAAAATTCGGCAACCAGATTATTAAATTCTCACCGGATAATTCCTATCGGTTCGGTTTTCAAGCGTCTCAACTAATCTTCGATGGAAAGCGCGTGAGCAACACGATCGAACTTCAACGGATCAATCGAACACGAAGTACTTCCGATCGCGATAAAATTGAACAGGATCTCGCTTATTCTGTAACGACTAGTTATTGGAATTGGGTATTATCTCGAAAAGTAGAGGGAGTTGCGCGAAAGTCGAAGGAATCGTCGTTTGACAATGCCAATCTTGCGCAAAAACGCTTTGAAGCAGGTCAAATCTCAAAATTCGATTTATTGCGTGCACAAGTCCAAGCCGATCAATTTTTAACGAATTGGGAATCGGCAAAAGCCAATCGTAGTCGTGCGATTCGGATGCTTTCATATCTCACTGGACGATCGATCAATGACAGCGATGAACCGTCTGATTCGCTTCAGTATCGGTTGACAGATTATTCCCTCGATTCATTAATGTCTGTTGCTATTCAGAAGCGGATAGAATTCACTCAGTTGAAGCAAATGAAATCGCTAACCGAAATCGGTATCAAACTATCCAAGGTTGGGTATTATCCCATGGTCAACGGGACAGCGAATTTAATTTGGGCGAATGGTCAGGATATGTTTCATCCGAATGATTTAAAACAGAATTGGACGATTGGAATACAGTTGAATTATCCAATATTCGATGGACATCAGACACGAGCAAGAGTGCAACAATCGAAGAGTCAGTTAAAACAAGTCGATTGGCAAGCTTCTGATATTGAACGGATTGTTTCGAACGAAATGAAACTTGCATTGATCGCGTTAGACGATGCCGAGCGCCGATTGCGGCTACAAGATCGTTACGTTACACAAGCAGAAGAAGCCTATCAATTGGCTCGAAACGAATTTGTCGGCGGTCAAACATCATCGCGTGATGTTGCCGATGCCGAGTTAGCACTTTCAACTGCCCGCATGAGTCGGGAACAAGCGCTATATGATTGGACAATAGCATTGGCTAGTGTAAAAAAAGCGACCGGAGAACTTCGATTTGAATTGCAGGAGAGGATTGAGAAATGAAAAATGCGATTATATGGGTTGTCATCATCTTGATAGTACTGCTGCTAATTTGGCGTGTTCGATCGACTGTACAAGAAAAAGCCGCTCTGCGTTCAAAATCGAATGTCGTTGTTAAAGCTCATGTGGAGATCGCACTGCCGATTTCCAAAAGCATAACGGATGCAATCGAGACTTGGGGAGATGCTGCTTCCAGCAGCAGTGTGACTGTCACTTCAACTTTAAGCGGTAAAATTCTAGATCAGAAAGTATCAGTAGGTTCGATTGTAAAGAAGGGAGATCTGCTGGCAAAGATCGATCGGAATTTGCAGCCACAAGAATTTTCTGTGACCGATCTGGTCTGCCCTGCCAATGGTGTGATTTCGAAGAAATTTGTCGATAACGGAACATCGATTACTTCCCAAACGCCGATTTACGCAATCGATGATATATCGGAGATTATCGTTAAAGTCCCGGTTGCTCAACAGGACATCGGACGAGTACGCACAGGTATGACTGCTGAGCTTTCATGCGAAGCGTTTCCGGGCGCTGTTATAAAGGGGTTAGTAAAGAAAATATATCCTACTACCAATGAACAATCTCGGGCAACGACGGTGGAAATCGGATTGGTCGATTCACGGATAAAGCCCGGCATGTTTTTGAAAGTCCGGTTACTCGATAAACAACACGAGACACTTTTTGTTCCGGGGTCGGCAATCCAAGAGAACAATGGTAAAGCAACTGCAGCGATCTATCGCGCTCCAGCATTTCGAAGAGTACCGGTTGAGATCGGTATTCGCGAGGGCGATCTCGTTGAAATTCGATCGGGAATCACAAGTGCCGATACGCTGATCAGTAGTGGCGCAGATTTTCTTAATAATGGCGATACAGTTGTCGTGGCGGGGAGTACTCAGCCATGAAACTAGCTGATGTCTCGATACGATATCCCGTGTTTGTCACAATGTGCGTACTAGCACTTATTGTACTAGGTGTAATCGGATATTCGCGATTACCGGTTGAATTGTTTCCGGATATCTCGATGCCGATTGTCTCGGTGATGGTACCCTATCCCGGAGCATCTCCGGAAGATGTCGAAAATCAGGTAACCAAGCCGATTGAAGAAGCACTCGCGGTTTTGCAAGGTGTTAAAAAGATTCGATCTACTTCGACCGAAGGTGTTTCGATCGTCGTTGTTGAATTTGAATTGGAACTTAGTGCCAAGGAACAGGCTGCCGAAGTCCGTGAAAAAGTTGAAAATATCCGCAAAAATCTGCCTATGGATATTCTTCAACCTCAATATGAAAAATTCGATCCCGCCGATCAACCAATCGTGACGTACGGGATCACATCCAATGATCCGAATGTAACCCTCGGCGATTTACGCTATATCGTCGAGAAAAAATTAAAACCGTTTCTGGAACGAATTGACGGCGTTGCTGCGATCTCATTGGTGGGTGGTGAAGAACGGGAAATTGCCATATCGGTTTCTCGCGATCGATTGTCGACCTATGGCATCAGCATTAACGATGTTACTAATGCAATTCGTAGCGCCAATATTGAACTGCCGGGAGGTCGTGTCACCAACGGGGCGCAGGAATTTTTATTGAAAACGAATGCTACGGTTAAACGGTCATCGGAATTCGATTCAATTGTCGTAAAGGAAGTGCGCGATTATCCAATCCGGTTACGCGATGTCGCCACTGTTCGCGATACCTCTAAAGAAGTTCGACAGATTTCGCGAAGCAATGGAAAGCCATCCGTTACGATCGATATCCGGAAACAGTCAGGTGCAAATACTGTCGCAGTTGCTAAGCGTATCCGCGAAGCGATGGAAACATTAACCAAAGATTTTCCGCAATTGCATGCCGATCTAGCAATCGATGATTCGGATTTTATTCGAAATTCGCGGGATGATGTTGTCGCAGCATTGCTTGAAGGGATAATTCTAGCATCACTGGTCGTAATGCTGTTTTTCCGTGATCTTCGCGGAACAATCATTACAGTGGCAGGATTACCGGTGTGTTTGGTTGGAACTTTCTTTTTTGTCTACATCTTCGGGTACACGATCAATTTAATCACCCTGATGGCGCTTTCACTCTCAATCGGTTTGTTAATCGACGATGCAATCGTTGTTCGTGAGAATATTTTCCGCTGGATGGAAAAGGGATTGTCGCCGTGGAAAGCCGCACGAGAAGCTACTTCTGAAGTTGCCTTAGCTGTTTTGGCAACCACCACGACAGTCGTATCTGTATTTCTACCAATCGCATTCACATCGGGAATTTCCGGAAAATTCTTCCGGCAATTTGGAGTTACTATAACCGTTGCGGTACTGATATCGCTTATTGAAGCATTCACTTTAGCACCAATGCTTTCGGCATATTTCTTTAAGAAGATTGAATCGGGGAAAAGCGGTGCCAGTGCATTGGGAAACAAAATCGGAAATTTACTATCATCGCTTGACGATAATTATCAAGGCATGCTGCGGTGGGCATTATCGCATCGGCTGATCGTAGTCTTGATTGCAATCGTCACTTTGATCAGTTCGGTTTATGTCGTATCGGTCGTGGGTGTTGCCGGAGATGCCCGGGGCGATCGCGGACAGTATTCCATTGTGATGGAAGCATCGCAGGATATCTCACTTGCTGAAATGAATCGGCGAGTGCAAAAAGTCGAAGAAATTGTCCGGAAACATCCTGAAACCGCGTCATACTATACGACAGTTGGAACTCAAGATGGTTCGGCAAATCAAGCCTCGATCCTGGTGAATGCAAATCATATCGGTATTTCGAAACGAATTCGCGAAGAAATTCGTCCAATTGTGCAAGCTGTACCCGGATTACGTGTCTCGGCAGAAGAGGCAACCGGTATTCGCAATAAATCGGCAACCATTACTCAACGTCCAATTCAAATTAATGTTCAAGGTCCCGATGTGAGTGTTTTAAAGAAAATCTCATCGGATTTGGAGCAGCGTATCAAATTGGTTTCCGGTATTGTTGATCTTGATAACTCCTTACGAAGTGGTAAACCGGAGTTTCAATACCACATGAAACGCGAGAATTTAGCTCGCTTCGGTGTTACTGCGGCTGAAATCGGTGCGATGATTCGAACGATCGTAGATGGATCGAAAGCTACCGCATTTCGCGATGGTGAGGACGAGATCGATGTCTATGTTCGGTTCAACCGTGCTGATCGATCCGATCCTGAGAAATTGCTTACCTACGGTTATCCGCTTCGCGATGGTCGGGTCATCCCGTTATCGGAATTTGTCGAATTAGTCAGGACAGTCGGTCCTTCGCAGATCAACCGACAAGATCGCACTCGGCAAGCAATCATCAACTCCAATATTGAGAAACGAAGTCTGGGAGATGTATTCAGCGATATTAAAGCTAAGATTGCTGATTATAAGTTACCTCCTGGTTACACCTTGAAGTATGAGGGGCAAGTTTCACAGAATAAGGAGAGTTTCGGAACCTTGTACTTAGCATTGGCGCTGGCAATTTTATTTGTGTATATGGTTCTTGCATCGCAATTCAATTCCTTTCTGCACCCATTTACAATCATGCTGGCATTGCCGTTTGCAGTGATCGGTGGTTTCTTTGGTTTGTTGTTTGCGCATCGACCATTTGACATGCTTGCATTTATTGGACTAATCATGTTAATGGGATTGGTAACGAAAAATTCGATCCTTTTAGTCGACTTTACCAATCGCATTCGTCGAACGGGTAAATCGATTCATGAAGCTTTATTAATTGCTGGACCAATTCGGTTACGACCGATCTTGATGACGACACTTGCGATGATTTTCGGTATGATCCCTACTGCGTTGGGATGGGGTCCATCAGCAGAATTCCGTGTTGCACTGGGTGTTGTTGTGATTGGAGGATTGATTTCATCAACACTACTTACATTGATCATCGTTCCAGTAGCATATGATGTGTTAGAGACGATAAAGCGGAAATTCGGCTTCAAAGAGAGTTTTCAGTCAGAAGAATAGCACGACTGATCGTAATCACTATAGCGGAGTGGAGTTAATCCACTCCGCTATTTTTTTATTCTTGACCGATGAACTGATAGTAATACTCTTCATACTGATCGACGATAACTTTCTTGCTAAATCGTTCCAACGCTGTTTTACGCGCATTCTTACCCATTTCGCGACGTAGTTTCGGTGCCTCCAACAGCTTGCATGCCGCTTCCGCCATGCCGGCAGTATCACCCAATGGTAGCAGAAATCCCGTCTCACCATCATCTACAACTTCCGATAAACCTCCTACTCGATACGCCAATACCGGAACTTCGCAACTCATTGCCTCGAGTGCTGCCAGTCCAAATGATTCCGTTTCGGAAGGGAGGAGGAAGAGATCTGCCATTGCTAATAAATCTGCAATAGCGAGTTGTTTACCGACAAAAATCGAATCTTCGAATAAACCGTATTCTTTTAGCATGTGTTCGGCTTTTGAGCGGTCTGGTCCATCGCCAATAAAAAGCAATTTGGCTTCGCAGTTCTGTCGAACGCGGTGGAAGACATCGACGACATCGCCAATCCGTTTTACTGCCCGGAAATTCGATAAATGGACAAGTAAAGGAACATTTCGCGCGAAACTGCTAACTGCTTTTGCGGTATCGGATAACGGTTTGAATTCGGTACCGTCGACAAAGTTGTAGATCACATCTATCTTACGTTTCACTTCAAAGGTTTTGACCGTTTCGTCGGCAAGAAATTGTGATACTGCCGTCACTCCGGGAGATCGATCAACGGATAGTTTAACGATCGGCAAGAAACTCCGATCGTTACCGACTAGTGTGATATCGGTGCCGTGAAGTGTCGTGATATAGGGAAGCTTGTTCTTCAGGATTTCGGCTGCAAGTAAGGCGCTAATACTATGCGGAATTGCATAATGAACATGGAGAATATCTAGTCCAGAGGTCTCGGCAACTTCCACCATTTTACTTGCAAGCGATAGAGAATAGGGGTAGTACTCGAACAATGGATACTCGATCACTTCTACTTCATGATACCGGATATTGGGCGAGAACAGGGCTAATCTATGTGGAAACTGATATGTAATGAAATGAATTTCGTGTCCCCGGCGCGCCAATTCCATACCGAGTTCAGTTGCTAGAACACCACTCCCGCCATAAGTGGGGTAACAAGAGATACCAATTTTTAATGGTCGTCGGTGCTTCGTAGAAGGTTCTTTAATACGTTTCATATAAGTTCATCCATTGGGTAGAGGTCAATTTACTTAATTGAATCGATATATGATACGATATTGATTGATTGCATCGACTTCATCGTTACAGTTCAGGCAAAAACAAAGAAGACGGAAGAAATTCCGTCTTCTTTGTTCAAAATTAGCGGGCCGGTTGAGGCTGTTGGGACAAGCATACCATCCGGTTGCTTTCCGATTGGCTCGAACCGGACCCAAATTTTATTACGGTAAGTACACAGCCTTCATAGTAGCAGTGTGCTTCATACCGTTCATCTTGATAATGTACATCCCGCCGGCAACGGTAGTTCCCGTTAAATTCCGACCGTTCCAAAATACGACATTGTTTCCAGCTTTCAGGTTCGATGCCAGATTGGCAACCAACCGACCGGAAATATCGTAGACAGCGATATCCGCAATTTCACCCTGAGAGATGTTATAGCGAATAGCAGTGGTCCGATTGAATGGATTCGGATAAGCCGATTCAAGTCGGAAATCATTGACAACCGCATGAATCGGAGTTTCGGATACAGACGAGTTCGGACTGAAATCGGAAATAAATCGCGGGCTGAATTCGTAACCGCCACTGAACGGTGGTGCCGTTGTGGAAGCATACTGATCGCAGATACCCCAGACTTCGGTCAACGTCGATCCGATCGCCGGATAAGTAGTCCAGCCAGTCCAGTTGCTACCCTTGTTGATGAACATAACTGCTTGACCAGTTCCGTCGTTGATGTTGATCTTGCTATTTGCGGATGCAGTAGGAGGATAAACAAACGATGATCCGGAAGCCAAAGAAACCAATTGCACGTTCTGAAGGCGAACGAGCATACCCTCGTATGCTTCAGCGCCGGCAGAAGCCATTTCAGCGGTAGTAACGTCGACTGGAGTCGGCATTACGTGAGCTGGTCCGTGATTAATGATCGTAAAGTAAGGCTGACGAAATGCACTGCCAATTTCGGTACGACCATGGAACGGAATTACGATCCCTTGGATCGTGATCGAATCGCCGAATTGTAACCATGCAGTCGAAATACCGTAGAGGTTGCAACCTGCAGTTTGATCCTGAATGTACACATTAATCGCAGTATTGTTGGTCTGAAGCAACCCTGAGGGGAAGCAAACGGTACCACTTACGCGAACATAAGCGCCGGAGTCTACCGGAACGCCATTGGTGCGATTCTGGCGGATTTGAGCAAGTGTACGATCGACGCACGTAGGTGCATCCCAAATGTTGGCAGCGCCAGGGGTCGGGAATGCAATGCGAAAATCGAGTCGATTGTCTTGGGTATTTACGCCATCCGGAAAACGGCTGAGAGTCTGATTTACAGAATCTGCCGGTGCTGTACGTTTGATCGCAGGATATGGATCATACGCTGAGTGGTAGCGGTTGTCAGTCGGAAATCCTGCCCAGATCGCAGAAGCATCGGGACCAACAAAATTTCCATAACCAACTGCGTCGATGATCGTGCCATTGTTCTTGAGAACAACGTTATCACCCGAGCCACCGGTGGAACCACCAGCTTGGTGCCATCCGACAACTGTACTAATTTGATTGGCATTGGCAACAGTATTGTCTTTGGCAATCACGAAGTAACCGCTTGTAGGAATAGTACCGGTTAATGCAACTGAGTCGTACGCGCCAGAGGCGCCATCGATTCCAACCAACCAATAACCATCGAGTGATGTTCCAGCGGTACCTTTTAATTCAGTGAAGCAACCGGCATTGGAAGTATAAAAAGTTTCATACAGCATCTCGTTAATAACAACTTGTGCATTAGCAATGACGGCTGTTCCAAGTACCAGTGCAAAAAGAAATAGTTTACGAATATTCATAAGATTACTCCTGATGTTTCCGCTCATTTCGCGAACGAATTAGTGAGCTAACATACAATAATTAACTGTAGAAAGCAACTCGAATTAATGTCGTTTATCCAATCGAAAAAGTCACTTATTAGTAATAGAATTCAGGTGTTCGTGGATGATACCCTAAAAGAAAACGAGGTCGATAATCGCGATTTCGTCCGAACTGTTCTGTAATAGATTAAACTAATCGAAAATCTCGTAAAAATCCATTTTTTAGAGATTGATTCAAAAAAACTCATTAATTCGGGAAGTTGTTAATTCTCTTGAAAATGTAAATATTAGTTTTTCATTGTTTTAACTGGTAGAACTCCAATATGCAATGTAAGGAGAAAGCGTTATATTTCCGGTTGGTGCCATTACCGACACATAAATGTTCCTAATTGGAACTAAATCAGCTATTTTATTGTACAATCGAAGTGAGATAGGATGTTTTGTTGAATCGATGTGATGACAACTCTGGAAAGGATGAACCTCATGGCTAATCGGAACAAATCTGCAGAAATTCTCGACCCCATTTATCGCACGATTGATCGGTTATGGTCGCACCCAAAAATACCAGCTTTGCTTTGGATTGTTTGGTTGATCTCGCGAATCGTTCATTTAATCCAAATCAATGGCACCGCGATCACAGATACTTTGATCATTGATTCGCTTCATTATCACCAATATGCTTTAAAATTCGTCGAGCATGGCTGGGGAAAAGACATTTGGTTTATGAATCCGGGATATCCAACCTTTGTCGGCATTTTGTATTGGTTGGTAACTCCCAGTCCATATCTGGTGATGTTCGTCCAAACGCTACTCGAAGGATTCGCGCTTGTACTAATGTTGAAAGTGGCGCGTAAGCTTCTACCTGAGGCTGCTGTTCGCATTGCGATGTTGTTGTGGGTTGGTTATTACATGACACCGGTCTATAACGGTACAATCTTAACAACCTCACCCATTCTCTTTCTCACAGTAGCTGCAATGTATTTCCTGATCGATGTGGATCAACAAACGATTTGGTGGAAAACGGTTCTCGGTGGTGCGATGATCGGAATCTCGATTTTATTCCGACCGATCCCGATGCTTTTTCTGCTCCTTTACCCGGTTTTTGGTCTATTTTTTCAAATGAATCGGTTCGATTTATTAAAGAAATCCGGATTAATGATCGCAGGAGCAATTATTGTGATGCTCCCGTTTCTCATTCGGAATTACAGCTATTCCGGTCATTTTGGATTGACTCAGACTTCCGGAGGGATGGTTTTTTGGGTTGGAAATAACGAAAATGCCTCTGGTATTTACGATGAACCGTTATTTTTAACTTCGGCTGAACCGGATCGAGAAGAAGCTGATTACCGGATTGAGGCTTCCAAACGAACAGGTCGAGAACTAAGTCAAAATGAAGCAGCGAACTACTGGCTGAAAACTGGAATAAGTTGGATCGTAACCCACCCGATCAATTACCTCAAATTAGAGTGGCGCAAATTACTTTGGTTCAGCAACAAGACCGAAATACCGACCAATTTGACATATTTCGTCATTAAAGACTATTCTGTCATGGTTCGGATGCTCCCGTTCGGGTGGGCTTTTATTCTCACGTTTACTGGATTAGGTATTTTTGCGATTTATAAATTCTGGCGTAAATGGCTTATAATTATAATCTTAGCACTTACCTACATCATTGGAAATCTGCTATTTTACACGTGTTCAGAATACCGCTTTCCGCTCGTTCCCATCGGAATACTCCTTTCGGCTACGGGAATTTATTATATCTCGCGCAAGCTTGTCGAACATAATGCCGATAAAGTAATGCTGGGAATCATGTGTCTGGTTCCGGGCTTTTTGCTCGCAAACTACGATAACACGTTCTTATCCAGTCTTCGCTCACCGATGATGGATTATTTTAACTGGGCACAAGTGAACAAACGGCAGGGTAAACTGTTTGAAGCACTCGAGAATTATCACAAAGCGTTAGCGATCGAACCGTTTTTTTACGAAGCTCATTTTCAATTGGCAGGATTGTATAACCAGATGGGTTTCTCGGATATGGCTCGGCAGGAGTATACCCGGATTGGTTTGACGGGACCCGATATCGACCCGACTAGTTTTTCAGAGAGTGATGGATCTGATTCGATCATCGTGAAAACGCCGAAAGACTCGTTGAATCGGATGGAACGGGAAGAGAAAGAGCAGCTCTATCGGAAACTTTTGCGGAGTTGTTCCGAAACCGATCGACCGAAAGTTCTTCTGGGTTTAGGGCAACTGTTGCAGGAAAAGAACGATTTGGTCGAAGCGCGACGGATGCTGGTTGAGGCGGAAAAGATCGACACAACGCAAACGGAAGTACTGATCCGGATTGCGCAAATCGATTTCAAAAATTCCAAATTCGATTCGGCATTAGTGCGAATAAATCGAATTCTGGATTTCGAAATCGATAACGTCATTGCAAATATTCTTAAATATCAAATTCTGGTCAAACTCGGTCGGAATACGGAAGCGCGGGAACAATTAACCTGGCTGATATCGAAATCGAATCGCGACTATCATTGGGGAATCATCCTGCAGCAGAGCTTGAAACAGCCGTTAGGATTTACACCGGGACCGGAGTTGAAGAAAATTATTCCCGACACGCTGAAAGCACCGATAGGTAATTGGTAATGGCGAAGCCGAACTTACTCATTGTCGATGAAGACACGCAATCCGCTCAACAACTGGTTTCGCAGTTTCGAGCGGCTGGGTGGACATATCGCGTTGAGAAAAACGGTTTGACTGCATTGAAGCTATTGGAAACCGAGCATTACGATCTGGTGATCACCGATCTGGTGCTATCGGATATCGGCGGTACGGAATTGATCGACTGGTGTACGCGCAATCGATCGAATACACCAGTTATCGCAACGACGATGCGACCGGAAATCGAATTGGCTGTAACCGCGATGAAACGCGGAGCTGTCGATTTAATGATTAAACCACTCTCCTATAAAATAATTTTCGAATTGGTTGAAAAATACTCGAAGCAGTGGTCATCGCAACAAGAAAAAAATAAGACAGTGCCATTCCCCTCTTTTTCGCACAATGAAGAGATGTCCAAGCTGTATCGTGCGGTGATCGATAAAATTGCGCAAGTTCCTGCGACTGTTTTGATCTTGGGTGAAACCGGTACCGGCAAAGAGGTAATGGCGAACATGATTCGCCATTATTCGAATCGTAGCAATAAACCGTATATCAAAGTCTCTTGTGCCTCGCTGCCGGAATCGCTATTGGAAACCGAGTTATTCGGACACGAAGCGGGTGCCTTCACTGGTGCGATAAAACAGCGGAAGGGGCGATTCGAATTAGCTCATACCGGTACGATCTTTTTGGATGAAGTCGGTGAACTTCCGCTATCGGTGCAGGTAAAATTATTGCGAGTATTGCAGGAGCGCTCGTTCGAGCGAGTAGGCGGGGAACAGACGATTAAGGTCGATGTGCGCGTGATTGCAGCTTCGTGGCGCGATCTGCATGAAGAGGTGAAGGCGGGTCGATTTCGCGAAGACCTCTACTATCGATTGAATGTGATTACGATAAAATTACCGCCATTACGCGAACGTGTCGACGATATCGAAGCGATCGCCAAACATTTTATCGAGCGGTTTCGCTTGCAGTGCGGGAAAGCGCCGATTACCATCACGGCACAGGCGCTACAAGCCCTGAAGCAGTACCGTTGGAACGGGAACATCCGGGAACTCGAGAATGTGATTGAACGTGCCGTGGTGATGGCTTCGGACGATATGATCACAGTCGACGATCTTGGCGATAAATTGAAACCGACAAGCACAACCGTAGAGAGTGTTGGCGAGATGCTATCTCTGAAAGATGCCCGTAAACATTTCGAACGCGAATTTATTCAACGGGTGCTGCAGAAGTGCGATGGGAATGTATCGCAAGCCGCTGAATTGCTTAAGATTGCCCGCAAAAATCTCTACGAGAAGATTGTCCAACTGGAAATCGACCTCAGTACCCTTCGTGAAGATACAGTTGCGGCGTAATCGCCCGACTAATGAATACACATAATCGGTGAATGCAATATTTCCAATTCTTTCAAGAAGGAACAATTAAGTACTACACAAAAATACGATCTGAATAATGCAAATTTGCTAAAATTAACCGATGCCAGATTTCGCAAACAATTTCAGAGATAGATATTTACTTTATGGCAGCATGTAAATTTACGCTACTACTTCATTACAACTAACTTCTTAATCAGAATTTCGTCTTCAGTTTTTATGCGACAGAAATATGTTCCGCTTGGGAAATTGAGGGTATTCAATTGTATCCGATGAGTCCCAGAAATCATTCGCTCGTGTACGAGTTGTTGTACAATCCGCCCCGACACATCATAGAGCATCGCTTCGACAAACGAATTGCTGGGAAGTGAGAAAGCAATAGTTGTGACAGCATTCGCTGGATTCGGATATGGCGGTGAGACTGTTATACTTGCAGGAAGCGTTGACTGCGAAAATTCTTCGACCGGAAGAAATGAAGTGAAATTGAATACACCAACGTACTGTGCTTCTGCAGTATAGAGGAAGTTTTCATCGATTACGCAACTATGTATACGATTGCGCTGGTCAGGCATTTCATTCATTGCGAGCAAAGTTACTGTAGATGGATTACTCATATTTAGCATTCGAATACCAACTCCGAACACCGGTAGAAATGCGAATTGATTTTGTATAGAGATATCGGTTGTCCAAGTAGGTGCATCCATGTAATAAAATCCAATTCTAACCGGATTCTCTGGTTGGCTTACGTCGAAGATACAAAGTCCTGAGTCGTTCGCAACGTACGCGCGCTGATTTTGAATAGCGATACCATCCGGATATGGACACCTTGCAGATCCAATTCTGATCGGTGAAGCAGGGTTAGTAATGTCGATGGTGACGATTCCGGGACGCGCAGCACAAAATGCAATTCCATTATCGATACATAATGCATTAATCTGACGTACTTGAACGAAACCATTGATTACAAGCACATTCGGATTGGAAATATCGATAATGTACAACCCTGAACTTGTTGTATCACGACCGAAAGCAGCAACGTAAGCATATATACCCAGACTTTTCATACGGCATGCACCGATAAGTGGCAAATACGAAATGACTCGCATTGAATCGTATCGCGAAATATCGATGGCATAAACACCTGAGTCGGGATTGGTGACGAAAGCATAGTGAGTGGTCAGCGCAATACCACGCGTGTTCATTCCCATACTATTAATACTAGCGACAAAGGAAGGCGATGTCCGGTTTGCAAAGTCGATTACGGTTAACCCACTAGCCCACCCAGTAACAAATGCGTGTCCATCACGAATCGCAAGATTGCGCTCATTGGACGATAAAAACTGGAGTTGATATTGACCAATGCGAGGAAGATTCGGTTGTGAAATTGAAACGGAAACCAACATAAGCATCATCGCAACTAATTTAAATTTATATAACCAGTTAAGCGTGATACAGATAGAATGCAAGAAATCAAACCAATTTTCGCCGATATCCGTAAAAACCCGAAGCCAATGACGCATTTTTGCCTCGAAAATTAACCTTTCAAAAATAATAAAATAAAAATTATCAGTCAATATTAAACATGGTCCAGCATGAGAATTTTGGAAATCATATTTTCTCATATCCCCGGTTTTGAATTGCGTCGCTACTATCATTAATGATGCTCCGATGCATCAGGAATTCGTAGGATTTACTTCAGATCGAAAAGCGGTAATCATTCAAATGATTCGCGATCAACTCACCGAACTCTATCAATTCGATCAACAGATCATACTAGCGGAAACCAAAACTGTCGAAGACAGTCTTTTGCTTCAACGAAAGGTACTACGAGAACGACAATACAAGAAGTTCAAATCATCGGTAAGGGGGAGAAAGCAATGATAAAGGGTTCTTTGAGAATAGCCTCTTCGACTAAGTAACGCAAGGTTCGTTCGCATACGAACCGAAGGGCGTATGCCATACGCCCCTACTGAAAAAATAATAAATAAAAAGAGTCAGGCTGAAGCCTGACCTCCGAAATAAATGGTGGGAGGGCTCGCGAGCCCCCCCTACTTCACAATATGTATTACTTCAACAGCACGATCTTCTGAGTCTTCGAAAATTCGCCTGCCTGCAATCGCACAAAATAGGTTCCGCTAGCATGCCCCGAACCGTCCAGCAGTATACGATAGGTGCCGGCATTCTGTCGCTGACTGACGAGTGTCTGCATCTCACGTCCGTTGAGATCGTACAGACGAAGATCGATGTGAGCATTGATCGGAAGGGTGTAGGAGAGCGTGGTGGAAGAGTTGAATGGATTGGGAAATGCCGGATCGACGGATATCCGATTCGGAAGGAGATCTGAAATGTTGCGATCGGATACTTCGTCGGTAGGAAAAACGGGCGATAAACGCCACGGAATTGGATTAATATTATTCGAGAGTAGCATCCCTAAGCCATTAGGATTCCCATTATAACGTGGTCCGGTTGGATCACCCCACCAGCAATTCGGGGCAAATATTGAATCGATACTTCGAGTCAATGTATCAATATATACTCCGTCAAAATCACACCAGGACATATGAAACCGTGGGGTGTTTGATAATGAATATACTCCATATAAGAAACTACTATTCCGAACTCGACACGAATCGAAACTCGAACCGGAATCAGCATTAGTCAGGCTAATGAAACGTAGAACGATATTGTTATACATCAAGCAATTATATATCCGGACCAAAGATGTGGAAATCCAAAGCAAATAACTATTATTCGTAGCAAAGACATTTGAAACAGTACAGTTCCGCATGATATTTCGACCCGGACTACTAAAAAACTCAACAACTCCAAACATACCTGAATTGGCAGAAATCGAATCGAACCGACAGTTCGAAACAATGGCAGAATCGGTTCGTCCCTGCATCACAATTGCTTGATCGTTTAATCCGACAAATTCGCAACCATCGACATAACTAGCATTACTACTGATATAAATGCCATCACCGTGATGGCGAAATTGGCAGTTCCGAACGACTGTGCTGCCTGAAGTATTTGTGATGTAAATTGTGTGTCCAGCACCGGTCGATCGACCCAAAAAAACGCAATTCGATATATAAACCCGACCACCGTTGGGTCCCAGAAATGCAATCAACCGACCTGCACTTAGATTCGTAGTCTCGAAAATGCAATTTGTCACATTGAAATTTGCGGCTGAAATAGGATTCAAAGATATGGTTGCAACGTTGGTTAGCGAGGCATCAAAGGTACCTGAAAAAACACAGTGATCGAGTTGAAAGCCACTTGCTCGACCGGTGATAACACAAAACTGAGTTACTGGTTGCGATGACGAGATAAAGTGCAATCCGATCAAATTGACAGAATTTGAATCAGGATCGATTAATGGAATCGAATTCGTCGGTAACCAATTCGTCTGCCGTATCGAATTAGAGTCATGAGTGAGTATATAAAATGAGCCAATCGTCAATGACGTATGTAGGGTTATCTGATCGGTATAGGAACCGTTGGATAGAATTATTGTATCATTCATCGAAGCTGAACTTTCAGCGCTGTCAATCGATTGAAACTGTGTCGGTACAAATAAGATATTGGCTCGAGCCAATGGACAGAGCAGAGTAGTGAGAAAAATAATTAGTGTGCTTTTAACGAGAAGCATCATTGAAAAATTGATCTCTCCATCGGTAAAAAAAAATCGACTATTTGAATTGAGTAATTATGTGACGATTTTGAACAATACGTTTGCTTGTAGGGAATAGTAAGTACATCGATTATAAAAAAAGTGAAGCCAAAATGAACAGTGAAGAATTCTCTCGAAAGATCTAATAAATTGTTTCTTCACAGGAGTAATATGTCAGTGTGGATCTTCAAGGTCAATCACATCGGCAAAAAAATATTAATTCATTTGATCAAAATTAGTGAACTTGGACGACTTAACATCATCTTACACAATTATCTAATGTTCTTCACTGAGTATGAAGAGCATTTTAGCCTCGCTTGATGAAAGAGAAGATCGCCGAGTACTTCTAGTACTTTTCAATCGGAAAGATTCACAGATAATTGAGTAAAAACCAGATTCTCTTGTGTATCTCTGATCTGCTCCAGCATTTAGAGCGACGTGTAACTAATTCTGTTTGTAACGTTATTGAAATTTCCTAAGTCGTAATATAACAATAATATATGATTATTATGAGGAAGTTGTCACCTGCCAACTTGAACTATACTTCAAGTTACTGTTACCTCTTCGTAACAGATCCTCAATTCACGTTTTTTCTATCCAATTAATATGATTGTACTTAACAGTATGGAACGGCATTTGCATAAGCATCTAACGAAGTAGTACTGCGCCCCCATAGGTCACCGCTCATCTGTGTCAATCCCGGATGAGCGGAGAGTTTGAAAGAGGTTATCCCAATGAATGCGCTCCAGACGATTCCTGAATCAAATGTACAGCCGGTGCCGTCAATCACGGCTTCGTATGCGCTGCAAGTAACATCGATGCCGGTTTCAGTCGAACGTCTGGTGAATCAGATTGTGGATGTAGTAGAGATTTCCGATGCCGGTCGGATGCTGTTTGAAGCTCAAAAGGCACTTCCGGAATCGTCCGAAGGGGTAACACCCGAAGACACCGAAGCGATTTCATTGGGTTGGTATCGACTTGGCTTAATCGATGGTTTTGATCTCCCCGGACCGGTGACCCCGCGGGAGGAAGAGCAGAACGACCCCGCTCATCGCTAGTGGGGTCGTTTTGAAATACTTAAAGTTGGGCGGCCAAGGGTTCAGTCCCGCTGGTACTGGATGACCAGACCGACGGAGGTTCAAACGGCTCCGTTCCGGCGGTGGGAACTAGAGCTGATCTGACCGGAGGGCAACTGCACCTAGGGAACCGGCGCGGTGGAACCCGTTGGCCTGCGATTATGTATCGACAATAATCAGGTACGACTTGAGACAAATTGTACTCTTTGCTTGAGGTATTTGCACATGCCTGCAAATTTTGAAATTAGCGGTCCTCGACCGATGGATCCTTTGCTTTCAGCCTATCCCGGCGAACGTCGGAGGTATAGTGATGAGGTCGTTTTTCCCGATCCACAGCCATTGGACCAACCGACCGGTGTAATATTACTTCGTGAAGACCTTCAAAAACGACTCCGTCCCGACGGTGTGAGCTTCCTCGGTCAAGCAATCGACATGTCGATATAGTTCATCCAACATTGTAAAAAAAACAGGCATACTGATGCCTGTTTTTTTTACGTCATTCAAAGAGTGATCAATCGATCTACTTTTTTACGACAAGTGTTCCCGCAATGATATCGTGCAATCCCTGTTTCTTTTCGGTAAATGCTGCCATGATATAGCCGATACCGAGAATCGCGGATGAGATGATTTTCGAAAAATGACGTCCGGTTGCGCGTGCAAAGGTAACTCTTTCACCGTTAAGATCGGTTACTTTGATGCCGAGTGCCATTTTCCCTACAGTTGCCTGCATCGAGGAACTCTCCATCAGCGTGAAATAGAGCCACTTAGTCAGAATCGCGATCGGGATGAACATCATCATCGATGAAATTAATGTTGTGACGAACGTTGTGATCGTAGCAGCATCGCCATTGATCAACATGGGAATCATCGATATTGCCGCTTTAATTCCGAACAAGACCGAAAAAATCGAAAGAAAAGAGGAAACAATAATTTTATCGATAATATGTGCTAGCAATCGCAACCAAAATCCTGCATTGACTAACGGTTGCGGTGGTACTGGCGTTACCGGTTGCTGTTCCAATTCGCTCATTTTATCTCCCGAAGAGTGGTTCTAGTTAATTCACACTGCTGGAGAGCAATGCGATGATGGTTCTACATAAATTGAATGATTATTCGATATTACTTTTTGACGACTAACGTACCGGCAATGATATCGTGAAGCCCCTGTTTTTTCGCAGTAAAGCCGACCATGATGTAGCCGATACAGAGAATGATCGACGAGATAATCTTTGAGAAATATCGCCCGGTCGCTCGAGAAAAAGTAATTCGATTTCCGTCCAGATCGGTAACAACGATACCGATTGCCATCTTACCCAGCGACGCCTGCAGCGAAGAACTTTCCATCAACGAATAATACAACCAGTTAACAATCGTTGAGACGATGATCAACATCATCATGGATGCGACGAGTGATGCAATCATTCCGGCAATTGCAGCGTCGTTATCCGTTGCCAGCATCGGGAGCATCGACAGGGCTGATCCGATACCGAAAATGACCGAGATGATCGACATAACGACTTGAAGTAAGATCGAATCGATAATCGCAGCAAGAACACGTCGCCAAAATCCCGCATATACCGGCGTGGGTTGAGTAACAGTAGGCGAGGGTTGAGTAATAGTATTGGTCGGTACTTGGCTCAATTCTTCCATCATTACCTCCTATTTGGGAGTAGTTGTCGGACCGGCACCAAGTTGTCGAAGTAGTGCGATCCGGGATTCGATGGGGGGGTGTGTACTGAACACACTATCGACCCCTTGTTTAAAATTCTTCAACGGATTGACGATGTACAAGTGTTGTGTCGCACGATTTGCGCTTTCGAGCGGTTCTTCGTCTGCGGCGATTTTTTGTAAAGCCCGCGCCAATCCGTCAGGATATCTTGTAAATTGAACGGCTGTCGCATCGGCAAGATATTCGCGCTTTCGGCTAATCGCCAATTGGATAATTTTCGCAAAGATTGGCGCTAAAATTGCCAAGACCAATGCGACGATAAACCAGTATCCGCCACCGCCGCTATCGCTGTCACGGTCGCGTCTACGACCACCTAATCCGAACCAAGACGAACGCAAAAAGAAATCGCTTAATAAGACGATCACGCCGACCATCACTGCCATCAGCATCGCAAATCGGATATCGAAATTGCGAATATGTGCGATTTCATGTGCAATCACACCTTGCAGCTCGTCGCGGTCCAATTTTTCGAGTAGACCGCGAGTGATTGCAACGACCGCATTATCGGGATCGCGACCGGTGGCAAAGGCATTCGGAGCGGTATCCTCGATGATGTAGATCCGCGGCATTGGGATGCCGGCGGCGATCGCGACTTCTTCAACCACATTGAATAGTTTCGGGTGATCTTTCTTTTCAATTTGCTTTGCACCCGACATCGAAAGAATGATATCGCCACCACCGTACCAACTGATGAAACTGAAAACGACACTCAAGACAAAGGCAAGCGCCATACCGATTTCGCCATTGCCGAACCAAGCTTTGCCGATGACAAAGCCGAGTATCATTATCAGAAGACACATCAGTACCGTCAACAGAATGCTGGCGCGCTTGTTCTGAGCAATAAGAGTAAGAAAAGTCACTCGATTCGTTTCGTTCATGCTGAGATAGTAGTATTAAAATGAAACTTTGGGTGCTTCGCGCTCAGCGGCATCGGTGATTTGCCACAGTTCGCACTGCTTGAAACCGAACATCCCGGCGAAAATATTGCTTGGAAACACTTCGGTTTTAATATTGTAATTCGTCGTAACATCGTTGTAGTGCTGTCGGGCAAAGCCAATCTTGTTTTCAGTGCTGGATAGTTCTTCCTGCAGTGCTAAAAAGTTGGTGTTGGCTTTCAGATCGGGATAGGCTTCAACTGAAACCATCAGATTTCGAAGCATTCCGCTCAAAGCATTTTCAGTAGAGATTTGTTGACCGATCCCTCGATCACGGGCATCGACTGCCTGAGCACGCGCCTTGGTAATGTTTTCCAGAAGTTCACGCTCGTGTTTGGCGTAACCTTTGACTGTTTCAACCAGATTGGGGATCAGATCGTGGCGTCGCTTCAATTGGACGTCGATTTGCGACCAGCTATTGTCGACTTGTTTACGTCCCCGCACTAATCCATTATAAATTCCTACAATCCATAGAATTACGACGACTAAGGCAATAATTAAAAATAAAAATGGCATATATTCCTCACTTTTGCTGCACCAAAGTTTATCGATCGCCAATTCAACATGCAAGAAGAATTGACAGTTTTTCAATTATATTAGGTCAATTCCAACAAAGCTTCTCAAACCAGGGGTAATGATGCCGAACTGTCCTAACCGCAATAATATTATGACGATGCTCGCTCTTCTCTTGTTACTTTCGGTCTCGATCGTGCATGCTACTACTGCTTTTTTCCCACGTTATCCGGTATTGTCTCCCGATGGATCGACGTTAGTTTTCAGTTGTCAAGGTGACCTTTGGACGGTTTCATCCGCTGGTGGTCGGGCGATGCGATTGACTGCCAATCCTGGATATGACCGATCGCCGATGTTTTCGCCAGATGGAAAAACCATTGCATTTTCATCCGATCGCAGCGGAACTCATGATATTTTCGCAATTCCCGCGAATGGTGGCACTCCAATTCGCCTCTCTTATGGACAAACGACCGAACTCGTGCAAGATTGGTCGAGAGATGGAAAATCGATTCTTTACTCGGCACGCGGACAATTCGATTATCCAATGTCGCCACAGATCTTTCAAGTTCAAACTTCTGGAAGTACTCCATCTAGATTAGTGGATTGTTTTGCCGAAGAGGTTGCTGTCGGTTCAGAGAGTACCTATTTACTGACGATTGGACACACGTTATTCGGACGGAAAGGGTATCGCGGCAGCGATCAGTCGGATATCTACCGGTATGAAACGGGGAAAGATCCTGTCCAACTGACGACTCATCGGGGATACGATTTCAATCCGCTGTGGAGCTTGAGGGACAATCTAGTCTATTTCATCAGTGATTCGAGTGGAAGTTTCAATATCTGGCGGATGAATTCCGACGGCACCAACAAAATCCAAATCACTTCGTTTAAGGATGACGGTCCGCGTTACGCGAGACTGTCTCAAACCACTCATAGGATAATCATTGAGGCAGATAGTTCACTCTACTTACTGGATCTTGCGAATCCAGGTAAACTCCAGCAACTAAAGATCGATATCGCCGATGATGAAATCGAAAGTCCGATCAATCAAGTCACGTTTAGTTCAAATGCTGAAGAATTGGCGGTCAGCAGCGATGGTTCTGATTATGCCATGACGATTCACGGTGAAATTGTATTGGTCAATCGGGAATTGGGTGGCAGAGCCGTTGTGCCGGTGCCATCAGTCGCGCGCGATTGCAATCCTGCATTTAAGCCGGGAACCACCGACACCGTTTTGTTCACCACCGATCGATGGGGCTATCAGGCACTGACATTACTCGTTCCCGATGACACTGGAAAAGTATCACTCCGGAAAGCACGTCATTTCAATCTACTCCGCTTGACCAAAGATAGCGCCGATTGCCATGATGGAAAATGGTCGCCGAAAGGGGATCGTATTGCGTATATCCACGGTAAAGGACAATTGCGGATGATGAATAGCGATGGATCGGATGATCACATCCTAGTGAATACCTGGTCGGAAACGCAATTCAGTTGGTCACCGGATAGCAAATGGATTGCCTATGCAACTGAAGATTACGATTTCAACAGTGATATCTGGGTCGTTCCAGTTGACGGAAGTATCGCACCAGTAAACATCAGTATGCACCCGGACAATGACGAGAATCCGGTTTGGTCAGCGGATGGTCGCATTCTATCGTGGCAATCTCTCCGTCATCACAAACAGATGGATGTCTATTTTGTCTATCTGCGAAAATCCGATAACGATCGCACCGATGAAGAATGGAAAGAGTGGGAAAAGACCCGCGACAAGAATAAATCCGATGACAGCAAGAAGGATTCCGATCATAAAGGAAAGAAAGAGAAGAAATCGGAAGCGAAAGGAGTAGTTGCAGATAGTGTTGTCATCGATTTTGAAGATATTTACTTGCGAGCCAGACGCATTACCGATATGAATGGTGGTGAAAATATCGTTGCGATTCATCCGAAAGGAGATCGATTCTACTTCACTGCCGATTTGAAAAAGAAGCGTGATTTATATTCGGTGAATCGATTTGGTGAAGATCTGAAAGCGGTCACTGATGGTGGTGCTAATCCCGGTAGTATCACACTAGATGCCGATGGCAAGACTTTCTATTTCCTTCGCAATGGCACTCCGGCTTCCATTGGGAGTGATGGAGGTAAAAGTGAGAATACTAATTTCCGTGCAACTCTTAGGATCGATCAAGCAGGGGAATGGCTTCAGATCCTCGATGAATGCTGGCGCCGATTAGGGAGTACTTACTACGATTCGACGATGCATGGTGCCAACTGGCAAGCATTGCGCAATAAGTATCGAACCTATGCGATGAATGTGAAATCGGATATCGATTTCGAAGATGTAGTCGAACTACTACTTGGTGAATTGAATTCAAGTCATACCGGTTATTCGCAACCACGCAATGACGATAAAACCCAAACCGCGGGGGAGCTGGGTCTAACATTCGATCGAAAATATAAGGCAAATGGATTGAAAGTTGCATCGGTGCTTCGCAATGGTCCTTGCGATAAAGCGCAAGCGCGAATCCTTCCTGGCGATATTCTAACCGCGATCAATGGCGAACCTGTCTCTTCCGAAGTGAATTTGAATAAACCGTTGGAAGGGAAAACCGGTGAACCGGTGCTCTTGACGATTATCCGAGAGGGCAAAGAACAGGAAATCTCGGTTATTCCGGCAAATTGGTTTGCGATCAGACAATTGGTATATCAGGAGATGGAGAAGAAAAATCGCGAAACCGTCACTCAAAAGTCTAAGAATCGGGTGGCATATATCCATATCCAAGGGATGGACGAACACAGCATGGAGCTGTTCCAACGCGATTTGTACGCTGCCGCCGACGGACGCGACGCCTTGATTATTGACGTTCGCAATAACGGTGGTGGTCACACTTGCGATCTGTTATTAACCACATTGACCCAACCCCAGCATGCCTATACGATTAGCCGGGGTGGTGGAATTGGATTTCCGCAGGACCGATTACCGATGTATCGGTGGAATAAACCGATTGCCGTATTATGTAACGAAGGATCGTTTTCCAATGCCGAGATCTTCAGCCATGCGATTCAGACAATCAAACGCGGTCCCGTTGTCGGTTGGGAAACTGCGGGAGGCGTCATTTCGACCGGTGGTTGGCAAACGATCAATGGTGGCAATATCCGCCAACCGGGTCGAGGGTGGTGGGTGTATGGGACGAAACTGGAAGAAGAGCATCACGGCTGTGTTCCCGATTATCCTGTGCCGATGACGCCAGCCGATCGCATTGCAGGTCGCGATCCACAACTTGACAAAGCCATCGATTTGATGAATCAAGCAGTCTACGATACCGACCATCGACCGGGACCGATGGGTGAAATCAAGCAACATTGATTTGTAGATACTCTGAAAAATTGATTTGAACGGGACGAATATGAAAGCGCAACAATCAGTTCTAATCGCATTGTCTGCACTGCTAGGTGTAGTGATCTTTGCATTGGCACAGCCGGCAGGAGTGATGGGGCAACATGCACGAACCGATGCGAATGAGACACAACTCACGCCAATGCCATTCGACACCGGTCGAGCGATGCACCATGTAGCTGTCCTGACTTCGGATTCATTGCAAGGTCGGTATCCCGGATTTCTCGGTGGAAATCGAGCGGAAAAATATCTCGAAGATCACTTCAAGCGGATCGGTTTGGAACCACCGTTCGGTAAAACCGGGTATCGACAACCATTCACTTATCCGGCTGGCGACTGCACCATGCCGAGTTATCTGGTGGTGAAGTATCCAAATGGAAAGAGCGATTCCGCGACGTTTTGGAAGCAGATGAATATTTACAAAGGGTCGGGAATCGGACATGGGACCGGGAAAATTGTTTTCGTTGGCTACGGTGTCTACGCTCCGGATAAAGGGTGGAACGATTATGACTCGGTCGATGTGAAAGGGGCGATTGTGCTGGCGATGCGCGGCACTCCCGATTTTACCGGTGTACGGTGGAATATGGAAGGAGTTGCCGGGATGAAAGCGATTGCCGCCAAGAAATACGGCGCAGTGGCTTTCCTGCAGTTCGACAACGACCCACCGCGATTGCCAGCAATCTTCGATACCCTCGCACAACCCGACTTTCCAGTACTGAATATTGCGAAATCGTTTGGCGATTCGATCCTAATGAAATCGTGTGGTAAGACTTCCGATCAACTTCGTGACGAAGCGAAGAAGTTGAAGAAGTCAGCCGCAGTGGCGCTAACAGCGATCGGTGATGTTCGGGTAAGTGGCAAGTTTTATCCGAAGCGACCACTGGCGAATGTAGCAGGATTGTTGCCGGCTTCCGATCCGGCACACCGCAATGATATTGTGGTTGTCGGAGCGCACTTCGATCATCACGGTATGGATCCGGCAGGTAATATATATCATGGTGGAAATGATAATGCTTCGGGTGCAGCGACTGTGATGGAATTAGCGGAGCAGTTCGCGAAATCGGGAAAGAAATACAATCAATCGATTCTATTTATCGGATACACAGCCGAAGAAGAGGGCTTGCTAGGATCTTCGTATTTCGTCAAAACTTTATCGCAATCGGGCTATCATGTGAAAGCTTCGCTCAGTATGGATGTGGTCGGTACCGGTGGCGATACGCTTGGTGTCGGTGGTTTGGCTGAATTTCCGCAGATGGGTCAAGCGATTGTCGATTCGCTGCCGGAAAGTATTCGGAAGGGATTGCAGTACTGGCGATTGTACCCGGGCAGCGACCATGTTCCGTTTGATGAGGCAGGGATTCCCTCATTCATCATCGGTACAATCGGTGGTGTGTACGATACTTATCATACTCCGTACGATACGCTGGGAAATGTGAAAGCGAGTTCGCTGGGTAAGGTGGGAGATTTGGCGTACCGATTTATTGAGAATGCAGTGAAAATTGATGAGAAACCATCGTGGTTTGAAAGATTTAATAATGATGCAGAACGAATAAATGATCACTTTCTTTTTAAGACATGTGGAATTGAAAATTATTCAATACAAAATGTCATACAACCTTTTTTATACAGGGGGATTAGACCTTTCTATCCAGTTAAAATACAGCCTTTGGCTATGAACGACGATCGCGATAATCAATTAGGAATAATATTGGATAGGCTAGCTTCTGAAAGGAAACGATTCCAACAATTATATTATCCTATCCTTGCTGATTCCATCAGCAAAGACTTTCCAAAAATAGATCCGTATCGGGGTCTAATGTTTAGTGTACCCATTACTATAGCAAACAGTATGCTTAGATTTGGCTGGAAAACACTTAATCGTGAAGGGGTAACTTTCATAGATCTACCTGATAATTACCCATCTGATGACACCTTACGAAGATTAGTTGATCAAGATCTGAAAGAAACAAACATTCGTTTCATTATCGATTCTGACAAACCGATGGTTAGTAATCCAAAAGAACTGTCGAAATACTTTGCTGAGCGACAGAAAGGGATTCTTAGGATTGCGGGAATTTTAAAAGAAAAAGCTATTTTTCATCTACATACTGAGCAATTGGACTCGTCACTGCTAGCTTCATTAAAGAAACTTGGTTCATTTGTGCTCACTGAAGGATCAGCGAACGGATCTGTGAATATAAATATGCGTGAAGAGGAAGCAGAGTATTCTTATATAGCATTACGATCACTTCTCAAGCACAATACGTTTGATAATATTGGTCTTGCAGGCATAAATAAATATAAGCTCGAATCATTACGCACTGCAGGCTTCACCAATTTTGAGCTACAGAATCTTCTATATTACAACTTCAAGACATTCATGGATGGTGGACCCGGCAAGAATGCGCCGCGCGGTCATCCGGGGATGTGATTGCGGTGCTTGGGAATTGGTGCTTAGTGCTTGGTTAAAAAAAGCGGGCGTTCGTTGGAACGCCCGTTTGACTTATGCCGAGAAATATTTAGCGTCCGGGTGATGGAACACCAGTGCACTGACACTCGCTTCCGGTTCCATCATGAATCCGTCAGTGAGTTTCACGCCGATACTGTTTTCCGGCTTCAATAGATCAAACAGAATCGCCTGATCCTCGATTCGTGGACATGCCGGATAACCGAAGGAAATTCGCAAACCTCGGTAACGGCACTTAATGTAATCTCCGAATGCCATTGTTGCTGGATCGGGAGCACCCCAATCGGCACGAATCTTTTTGTGTATCCACTCGGCAGTCGCCTCAGCAGTCTCGATTGCGACCGATGCGAGGATATGGCTATTCAATAATTCGCCCGCCTCCATCCACTCTTTCGCCAATCTGCCAACTTCCAGACCGGCATTGACGACAAACATCGCAATTGAATCATTGCCACCTAGCTCGATCGGTCGAATCCAATCCGCCGCGCAGCGAAATGGTTCGACACGCTCGCGCGGGAATTCAATGCGGGTGAGTTCATTACCGGATCCATCGGCAACTATTATCGTCTCATTCATCGCTGCCGCTTTGAAGTACCGATAGATTGCTTGCGGTCGCAATACACCAAGATGCACTGCGCGATCGATTACTTTTTCGACTTGTTGCTGCAGCTCCCATGCCTGTTTGTCAGTCGGTTTATGCAGCCGTGCCATGGTATTTTTGAGACCGAGATGCTTGCCATAGAGCATCATTGGATTAATCAGAGGAAGCACTTCATCTAACTGTACTTCGCGCAAATGATGTTCAACAAAATCGGGTGCTCGTAAAATCTCGATCGGGTGCCAACGCGAACCTGAAGGAGCGGGGGGGAGTTCCTCGATTTCTTCGGAAGATGATGCAAACAGTTGTTGCTGGATTGCTTTCCACTCGTCAACCAACTTCGGTCGTTCGTCATCATCGGTGAGTCGATTCGCTAACTGCAGTCCCTGCATCGCTTCTTGCGCATAAAATGTCGGTCCGAGATGTTCCGGTGCGATCTTCGTCATGGTAAACTTTCGCGTCAATGCCGCACCACCGACCATGAGCGGGATATCGATACCCGCAGCGGCAAAATCCTGCGCTGTAATGACCATCTGCTGCGCGCTGCGGACGAGCAGACCGGAGAGACCGATGAAATCGGGATTATGTTCCAAGACCGCTGCAATCAAAGTTTCCGGGGGGATCTTGATGCCAAGATTGATCACTTCATACCCGTTATTCGAGAAGATCATATCGACCAGATTTTTCCCAATATCGTGTACATCCCCTTTCACCGTGGCAAGCAACATCTTTCCGCGTGTGGATGTTTTTGAACCGGGTGCAAAGAATTGCTTTAAATGATCGACACCGGCTTTCATCGCTTCAGCCGATTCCAGTACTTCAGCGACGATCAGTTTGTTATCCGCAAAGAGCCGTCCAACTTCTTTCATCCCATCCATCAACGGACCATTGATTATTTCTAATGGTTGCCGGTCTTTGAGTGCGATATCCAAATAGTCGGTGAGACCCGCTTTAACGCCATTGACAATGCAGGCGGTGATTTTCTGATCGTTGCTCAGATGTGCCCATTCGTCAACATGTTGCTGTTTTTTGGCTTCGCGGAAATGCGCGGCAAAGCGATTCACAGCATCGGCACGGCGTTCGAATAGGAGGTCTTCACATAAATCGATCTCTTCAGCGGGAATTGTGGCATACCGGTGCAGTCCGGCAGTATTCACAATCGCCATGTCAAGACCGGCTTGTACCGCTTCGTAAAGAAATACTGAATTCAGCACTTCCCTACCGGTATCAGGCAACCCGAAACTGACATTGGATATTCCTAGTAGTGTCATGCATTCCGGCCAGCGCTTCTTGATTTCGGCAACACCGGCAATAGTAGCGGCTGCGGCACCGCGGTAATTCGGATCGCCGGTTCCACAGGGAAATGTGAGTGGGTCGAAAACAATTTCACCGGGATCGAAACCCCATTTTTCGACCAACGTATTATATCCACGTTCGGCAATCTGTAATTTCCGCTCAAGCGTAACAGCCATTCCGGATTGCTTGTCTTCATCGATTAGACCAACGACAAGCGAGGCACCGAATTCTTTAGCCACCGGACAGATCTGCTCCAGTCGTTTGTCGCCATCTTCAAAGTTGATTGAATTGATGATCGCTTTTCCGCCAATCGATTTTAAGGCAGCATGAACGACTTCCGGATCGGTTGAATCGATCATGATGGGAACCCGAACTTTTCGCAGGAGGGGAGTGAGTACAGCCAGAAAATCGTGCAACTCTTCCCGATCAGGATTGGCGGTACAGAGATCGACTAAGTGAGCACCGCGGTGTACTTGCTCTTTACCAACTTCAGCGGCTAAATCGAATTTCTCTTCGGCAACAAGTCGTTTGAATTTTCGGGAGCCAATCACGTTGGTGCGCTCGCCAACGAATACCGGTCGGATGAAATTGTCGATGACCAGCGGTTCCGAACCTGCGAGAGTACGGCGATTTGCTTTCAAAATCGGAATACGCGGAGAGTATTCGTCGGCTAATTTCCGAAGCACTTTGATATGTTCCGCCGATGTTCCACAGCAGCCGCCGATTACATTTAGATAACCTTCGCGAAGGAATCGATCGAAAATGTGGTGGAACTGCTCCGGTCCTTCGCTGTATTTCCCTTCGGTATTGGGTAGACCAGCATTGGGAACGCAGGCAACCGGTCGGTGACAGATTTGCGACAAAGACCGAATATGATCGGTCATTTTATCCGGACCAGTGGCACAGTTCATCCCGATATAAACCGGGTTCAGTGATGCGACGGTATAATACAATGCGTCGATCGTTTGACCACCGAGCATTGTTCCAGTCGATTCGATCGTTACCGAAATCGCGATGGGTACATCGGTTTTGCCATTTTCCTTAAGTGCCTTGGTTAGTCCAATCCAAGCCGCTTTCAGATTAACGCTATCTTGTTGTGTTTCTAGAAGTAAATAATCCGCTCCGCCCAAAAGCAGTCCAGTAGCTTGAAGTCGATAGGATTCAACTAGTTGATCGAATGTGACACCACCTGTGATCGATATTGCCCGATTCGTCGGTCCCATAGCTCCAGCAACAAAGATCTGACGATCAGTGCCGTATTTGTCGATAGCCGATCGTGCCAATTCTGCCGATAGTCGATTCACCTCGATAATTTGATCGGCTAGACCATATTCACCTAGCACTAACGTCGAACCGTTAAACGAGTTCGTTTCAAGGATATCGGCGCCTGCTTCGATATAAGTCTTATGTAAGGCTTCGACGATCTGTGGTGAATATAGGTTGAGTGCCTCGTTACACCCTTCTTTGTCGATTCCTCCAAAATTCGCTGCAGTTGGCTGCATACGCTCCAACGCGGTACCAGTCGCGCCGTCCATCACTAGAATGCGTTGTGATAATGCTTGCTGAAACGATTGCAGATGCGGTGATTTCATCGATATTCCTTGTTTTTAGCAGTCATATAAAAATATACGTGTGAAATAGCGAAATTCGGAATTACCGTGAAACAATGCGATTTCAAAGACCAAAATTCAATAGCACCTGAAGCAAAATCTTATTACATTACCATTACACAAAGGGGATATGAAGGAACACAATTTGAAATTCGTTTCAAATAAATGTGTTTGCAGATATTAACGAGGAGCAATTGTGAGTTCCACCGCACCAGTATTGATCGAACAGACACGTGGCGATCATATCGAGACATTTCACCACGGATCAGTAGCCATCGCAAATGCCAATGGCGACCTGTTGTTTAGCCTTGGCGATAGCGATGATCGACCCTTCACTCGATCTTCAATGAAACCGCTCCAAGCATTGCCGTTTGTTGAAGTTTGGGGAGATGAGGTCTCTATCGATGAAATTGCCATCGCTTGTGCTTCGCATTCCGGCGAAGAGATGCATCGACGTGCAGTTGCGAGAATTTTGGATCGAATTAATGTTACTCCTGACGCACTGCAGTGTGGAATTCAACCACCTATCGATGAAGAAACCCGTCGATCATTGCTCCGCGAAGGTCGCACACCGGATATTTTACATCATAATTGCTCGGGAAAACACGCAGCGATGCTTGCCACTGCAGCAAAATATGGCGACGATTTAGAAGGTTACTATCTAGCAAGCCACCCCGTTCAACAGCGTATCAAAGCTAGGATTGCGCGTTATTGCGAAGATTCGCTAAGCGATATTGCGATGGGTATGGACCACTGTTCGGTTGTGACTTGGGGACCCACTTTACGTGGAATGGCAACTGGATTTGCACGTCTTGCCGAGCAAGGTGAGCGTTACGGTAAAGATGTTGCCCTTGTTCGACGTGCAATGACTGAACGACCGGAAATGATCGCCGGAACACACAAACGGATCGATACCGATTTGATGCATGCCTGCAAAGGACTGATTGCTAAGGCTGGCGCTGCTGGCTATTATGCGATGGGTTGGCACGATAACGCGACTGGATTGGGTCTTGGTGTCGCAATTAAAATGTGGGATGGCGAACAGACTGCCCGGGATGCCGTTTCGGTCATTTTGTTGGAAGTTCTGGGATTGCTTCCGGCTCAATGGGGCGCGAAAACCGGATGGGGTACTCGAACTCTGAAAAATTGGGCTGGTCGACATGTCGGAGAAATTCGTGCATCGTCCACTTTGCATCATGCTTTGAAGCAATTTGCAACCCCTGTTCGATTCTAATTCTTTGATTTTACTTGACTAATTCGCGTACAAAAGTAACCAATTTGCCTTTCTCTACTAATTGGTATGCTATCAATCAGGCGACCCTGAGTTAAAAAAATTTCGAGATCGTTATGAAAAGTTGATTACTCAGACGATTTATTGTAATATGTAGTACTTACTGAGATGAGGTGACTGATGAACAATTGTAGATGCAAGCCCATTCCATCTGTATGGGCATTTTTTTTGTTTTTTTCGCTTATCTCCGGATTGGTTTTTGCCAGCCCAGATAAATACGATCTGACCAGACTTTCACTCCGATTTTCTCCGGAATTTTCTTCATCCGTTAATCGCTCGTTGAATGGAAAAATTGCAGTTCCAACCGGAAATGCTGAATTCGATCGAATACTCAATGAATTTGGCGTAACCGAACTGCGACCCATTTTTACATTCGATAAAAAATCGCTTGCCAATCCTAACTTCCATCGGATTGGACTTGATCGCGATTATTTGGTGCAATATGGAATTACCTCAAAAATCCCAACCGATGTAGTATCGGCTCGAATGATCGCGTCTCGATTTGCGCATGTATCCGGGATCGAGCGTGCCGAATTACCACCAATTCGATTTTCTTGCATGCTCCCCGACGACTGGTCGACTGCGGGTACGCTATGGGGTTTGGACTCGATGCATTGTCCTGCCGCATGGGATTCTGCGCGTGGAAATGATGAAATTCTAGTATCGGTGATCGATACCGGAGTTGAGTATTCCCACGAGGATCTCCAAGATAATCTCTGGTTCAATCCGGCGGAAGATATCGATCAGGATGGTCGAATGACGGAAGCGGATTTAAACGGTGTTGACAACGATAGCAACGGATATGTAGACGATGTAATCGGCTGGAATTTTGCTGCTGGCAGCAACAACGTCGCTGGGTCGAATCCGCACGGTACACATACATCAGGGATCATTGCTGCTCGAACCAATAATGGCTTCGGAGTTGCATCTGCAAGTTTCAACGTGAAACTGATTGCCGTTCAAGTTGGATTTGCGAATTACCCCGATACTAATATTGCTCGTGGTATTCAATATGCCGTCAACTCCGGTGTACGAATTATTAGCATGAGCTTTGGAAGTGATGCTGAACTACCGCAATTTTTCCAGGATGCAATTGACTTTGCACAAGCTCACGATTGCTTGTTATTCGCTGCTGCCGGAAACAATGGCGACACGGTAATGATGTATCCTGCTGCTGCAACAGGTGTCATCGCAGTAGCTGCATTGGCTGCTGGCGATGTAGTCGCCGATTTTTCGAGTTATGGAAACTGGATTGGATTATCGGCACCGGGCGCGAATATCTATTCGACTTTTACCAACAACACTTATGAAGCGCATGATGGTACATCGATGGCTTGTCCAAATGCTGCAGCAGTTGCAGCTTTGATTTGGTCGCGTAATCCGTCGATGATGAATTCCGATGTCGAGAGCCTGTTATATTCGACCGCAATCAATCTGGATAGTTACAATCCAACATTTGTCGGTCAAATGGGAGCGGGTTTGCCCGATGCGCAAGCGGCTATTGCGCTGACGCCGGCACGCTCTATCGAATTACTTTCCCACAACAATCCTGACACTATTTGGGCTCAGAACACTTCGCTAATTCGCTGGAATGCGAGTAGTACCATTCCGTTTGTTCGGATTGAGATTAATCGCAATTATCCTTACACAAATTGGGAAACATTAGCGAATAATGTCAACAATAACGGTGTTTATTCTTGGTTAGTTACTGGTCAACCCTCGTCACATGTTCGGCTTCGAATTGTCGATCCAAACGACACGACGCAAAGCGACCGCTCCGATGAGAACTTCACGATTAATTCACCATTACTCAGATTGAGAACTCAGAATGATGGCGATACGATTTATTTCAATCAAATCGACACTATTCGCTGGGATGCGTACGCGATAACTTATATCAATATTGAATTGAATTTGCATTACCCCGTCGGACAGTGGATAACGATTGCAACGAACGTACCTGCAGATCAAGGACGATATCTTTGGACTATCGGTCGATTCGACACTGACAGTGCGCGAATTCGTATCGTGAATTCTAATAGCGAAATGTTTGCCGATACTTCCGACTGTAATTTCTCAATCAAATTCCCATCGATGGTCTTTTCCAATCAATCGGTACCGGATACATTTTGGGTAAGAATTCCCAAGACCATTAATTGGATCTCTTATGGAATGCGCGGGAATGTCGATTTATTGATTAATCGAAATTTCCCAGACGGACCCTGGCAAACGTTGGTCAGCGACATTCAGAATGTCGGTTATTACCGATGGAATGTTACTGGTCCGGTGGCAAACAATGTCCGGTTTAAATTGATTTGGCGAACCGATACAACAGTTACTGCCGTATCGCAGCGTGACTTCATAGTGATGACTCCTGTTTATCAGTTGATTTCTCCGAATGGGGGAGAATACTGGGGAGTAGGACAGCGTCAAGTTATCCGGTGGAATTCGAATCGTGCCGGTACGATTCGGATTCAAATGGATCGTCTCTTTCCCTCGAATCAATGGCAAGAGATTGTGAGTTCGGTAGTCGACTCTGGATCGGCATTTTGGACAGTTACGATACCGATGACGGGTCATGCAAGATTGCGACTACTACCCGTTGAGACATCTCTAGTTGGCGATACTAGCAATGCCGATTTCAGTATTGGTGTGAACGATGTAGAAGAAACCGAACGAGCACTACCAAAGTCGTATTCACTATCGGCTCCCTATCCGAATCCATTCAATTCGACAACTGAGATCAAATTTGCACTTCCCAGATCGGATCATGTATCAATCGAAATTTTCGATGTAATGGGTCGTAAAGTAGCGACATTAGTGAATGGACAATTCGAAGTTGGTTATCATTCGACAACGTGGTCGGGAGTATCGGATCGCGATCGAAAAGCAACTGGAATTTATTTTGTAAAAATGAATACCTCGAAGTATTCGAATATGCAGAAAGTGATCCTACTGAAATAGGAACTACTGCCAATGATTGACCTGAAAGCGCGGTATTGAATACCGCGCTTTCTAGTTTTAGGTTTAGCAGGGACAAGAATTAGTACGCTTTAGTAATTCGCAGTTTATTGCTTTTAAGCGATTTTGATCGACAATCATACCATTCAATCCGAATAGAATCTGCCGATCGATCGGGGCATAAGACGCGCAGGTCGAGCATTTTGACTTCATCGGGATGTAAAGAAAAATCTGTACTATCTTTCCAGTTATTTACAGCTTCTTCAACAAGTATCTCGCTTCCACCCAAATAGTATTTCAAATTAGGAAGATAAGCGCGTCCAGAGCCAGTAAAACGAAAGCTGGCTGTTACTCTGATATTTCGCTTTATTGGGGTCGTCGAAGGCATCAAATTGATCCACGCATTCGACTTTACTAAATCAATTTTTGCGTAAGATGAGTCGATCGCGGATGAACCGGTAGTTGCCGTACTCAATGGTTTGCGATTCGCACACGATGCGATAAGAAACAGCATTATGATGGCGAGAATGAAAGAATTTCTTCTCATTTCAGACTTCATTGTGGTTCGTTCAGTTCGATATCGATTTGCTTCTGATCGATAAATTCCTTTGCATATTTTGCCATCGTACCGGTGTGAAGAAAGACATTCACAATATCATTGTCGATACACCCATCCTTGACCATGAATCCCATAATTTTCAAGGTCTCGCTTAATGGTTTCGCCTTCTTATAGGGGCGATCGGCAGCGGACAGCGCCTCGAAGATATCGGCGACTGCCATTATCTTCGACTGTATCGGGAGATTCTCCCTATTCAAATGCTTTGGATAACCCTTGCCATTAAGGAATTCGTGGTGACCACCGGCATATTCCGGGACATTCTGCATTTTTCGCGGGAATGGCAGTTTCTCGAGAATCTTGATCGTCTGCACGACATGATCTTCCATCTTAGTACGTTCTTCATCGTTGATTGTTCCGCGTGCAATCAACATATTCAGCAATTCATTCGCTGTTAATAAATTGCGTTGTGAAGGATCGATGGGAAGATCTTTTTCTTCGCGTGGTCCGCACTTCTCTTGTTTGGCTTCCCAGGTTTTGCGCGAGAGGTAGCCGAAATACGGCGTTTCGCGGTTTAATGCCAGTTCTTCAGAAAGTTCGAAACTAGTTGCAGCAATCGCTTTGATGCGATCGGCAATTTCCGGTTTCAAAAATTCGGCACCGACGTTGAAGCGTTCAATTAGGTGCCAGTCATCGCGATTTTGCGTGAGAAATTCGGTTAAGCTTCGGTCGATTTCTTCCCAATTTTGCTTCTGTTCGGGGTTGGGTACGATTTGTTCGATTTTCTTTCGGAAAGCCTCGATTTGCATCATACACCGAGCTAGTTCGAACCGCATTTTTACATTATCAACGCGATCGACAAACGCTTCGAGCTTGGTCGATTTAAACATAACGGTTTCCGGAGTGGTAATTTTTCCGGTGTCGTGAAGCCATGCCGCGATCGATAATTCGCGTAACTCGTCCTGCGAGAAATAAATATTGGCAAACGGTCCATCATTGGTCTCATTGATCGCTCGGGCGATCATCATCGTTAATTCGGCAACTCGTTGAATATGACCACCAGTAACATCGTCCTTGGCGTCAATCGATTGCGCAATCGCTTTGATGAAGGCATCGAACAAGTTTTCAAGAGATATAATCAGTTTTGCATTCGTCAACGCCACTGCCGCTTGTGTGGCAAGCGATAAAGTGACCAATTGATTGTCGCTAGCGAAGGGATAAATATTTCCACTACCATCGATCACATTGATCAATTGCATTACTGCAACAATTTCATTCTCGTGATTGCGAAGCGGAAAAACCAACATCGATTTAGTTCGATATCCCACCTTGGCGTCAAATGCACGCGGTCCCTGAAAATCAAATCCTTCTGCTTCATAAACATCGGGGAGGTTAATCGTTTCACCGGAGAGTGCAACATGCGCACTCACATTGCTGTGATTCTCACTTCCATTGACAAACAAGGGGATTTCCGGGAAGGGGATGGGGATACCACTTGTTCCACCCATCCATGTCTTTAACGTTCCGTTCCGGGTCAGCATCCATTCGAGTGAAATGGGATTTCCTTTTGAATCGGTTTTTACTGCGTAGAAGGTTCCACCATCGGCGCTATTCAATCGCATCGCTTCAAGCAATATCATTTCGAGCAATGCTTTAATATCGCGTTCTGCACCCAGCGCCGCGCCAATCTTGGCTAATCGCTGTCCCTGTTCGATTTGAGAAGTCGTGAAATGTTCGATATCTTCGCGGATAAGTGACAATTCGTGAGCGATACCGGGGTGATCCAAACCTAATTGATCCAATTTCCCCAACAGATCGTCTCGAATATGTCGCATCGATTTGGGTGCATCCATTGCATTCTCCTTTTACAAGAGTGCAAATTACCACAGAATCGCCTGATATACAATTATTTTTACGGTTTTTCTGTGATCGGGGACAAAGGGAACAGGTACTTGACAGTTCGCGTTAAAAGTTCGTACAATAGGTGACACTGAGGGAAATATGGCAAAAATCAAAAAGAACATTCGAATTGAGCATCCTGCTTTAGGGCACCGGAACTGGAAATGGTTGGGGATTGCTGGAATATTTATCGTGTTGGGATATCTGGCGCTGATTCAGGGACCGGCCGATAATCCGCTGTCGGTAACGGTTGCACCGCTCCTACTGGCACTGGGCTATATCGTATTTGTACCGATTGGTCTTTCGATCAAACCTGAGCCAGAAAAAGCGCCCAATCAAGACAAGTAGGAATCTATTTTGGCACTGATCGAGTGTCCAATAATTATACTGTGAAGCCTTCGGAAACGTTTTCCATTGATTACGTATCCGAAGGCTTTTTTATTCTAACCCAGAGCATAAAATGCCGAAATATGTTATCGGAATCGATCTTGGCGGGACGAAGGTTGAAGCTTGTCTACTGGATGCAGACCGAAAAGTATACAAGCGTTATCGCACCTTCTCACAACCGGAAAAAGGCTTGGAATGTGTCATCAGGAATATCCTTGAAACCGTTCGACAAGTTTCCGATGGTAATACTATTCATGCTGTCGGCATTGGCACTCCCGGAACATATCTTTTAACTGAAGATCAGCTATTTGGGTCTCCGCACACTCCTGTTTATGAGACGATTGGATTTATCAGTTCCTTACAATCCAAATTGAATGTACCGTTGATTGTAGAAAACGATGCAAATTGTCTAGCACTTGCCGAATACTTTGCTCTCCCGAAAGAACAATACAAATTCGTACTGGCAGTAATTCTTGGTACGGGAATGGGATTTGGAATTATTCAGAATGGGTCGCTATATCGCGGTGCCAAGGGGGGAGCGGGTGAATTTGGACACACCACAATCGATTATAATGGGCGGCTTTGCGAGTGCGGTCGTCGGGGTTGTGCCGAGGCATATCTTTCAGGATCGAGTCTTCAGCGAAGGTATACCGAGGCGACTGGTGAGGATTGTGATGTTGTCGAGATCTATCGACGGTTCGACCAAAACGATCCTGCTGCTGTAAAGCTTTTCGATGAAAGCTGCCAGATCATGGCGGAAGTCTTTGCCAATGTGATCAATTCGTTCGATCTCGAGGCAATTGTGCTAGGTGGTGGAGTATCCAATCTTCCGATCTGGTACGAACGAGTGCCGGATTTATTGAAGAAATCGCTTTTTGGCGTTCCAAGAGGTTCAATTCCAATATTGAAAGCCCAAATGGGGGATTCAGCGGGTGTCGTCGGAGCTGGATATCTTGCGTTGCGTCATTTGGGATACATGGATTTTTAATGCAGGAGAAGTAGTTAGCGGTTTTGAGATCGTTCTTCCAGCAATACACCAACAGCCGATCCGAGTTTTCGCCAAATCAGCCGTTCCGCAATCCAAGCACCGCCAAAACAGCCTGCGGTAATGAGATACATGATTAAAATCTGGTATCGAACGGCTTCGGTCGGTGGTACGCCACCTATGATTTGACCCGTCATCATCCCCGGTAGCTGAACAATACCCACTACAAAAAGTTGATTCATCGATGGTGCAACAGCGGCGTGTAATGCATCGCGGCGGGGTTCAAAGGAAGCTTCCCGCGGAGAAGCACCAAACGCCAAAGCTGCCTCGATCCAATCCCTCCGCGAGCGATACTCGGCAGCTAGTCGATCGACACTTAACGCCACAGCATTCAGAGCATTACCGATCACCATTCCACCGATCGGGATAACAATCTGCCCTTTCCATAACGGATCAGGTTGAATCACAAAAACAAATGCAATAAACAAAAAGAGGAAAGAAGATCCAGTGATGGCAACCCAGAGATACAATGGTAAATGAGCCAGAACTACTTTCGGACGACGTGACGATTGCCACGCTGCAACAAAGGATTGAATCATTAACACGCCGAAGATCACAGTGAAATAATTCACCGAGAACAACCACATTAGAACATATCCGACGGCAAGAAGCTGAACTGCTGCTCGCACAGCACCCCAGAGTAGTGTCTTAGCAATCCCGTAGCGACCGCGCCACGCCAAAAAAGCAATGAACAACATCATCCCACAGCCGATACTCAGATCGAGTAAAGAAAGCGGAAAATAGGGAGTAGGAGATGCCGGGTTAACGTTCATTTTTCTTAATTTCAAGTTTCGAAATTGGGTGATCGGAAGTAAGTCGATCGCCGTGATCGACCCATATAATCCCAGTGCCTTGTTGGGTAGATAAGGAAAGTATCGTGGATATCACTAAATCGGCATTACTGCGATCTAACGGAGCGAGTGATTCGTCCAGCAGCAATATGTCAGGTGCAAGAAGTATTGCCGATGCGATTGCCAATCGGACTCGCTCACCATCTGAGAGCGATTTAGTCGAATAATCCATCGCAAAAGTCAAACCTACCGAATGCAAAGTCCGTCGAAGATGGTCGTTGTCCGGTGCTGAAAGATGACGCCAATGAAATGGGAGCGTCATTGTATCTTGGATTGTATCGGCGAAAGGAATCGGTTTCGAACCGATGAACAAAACGTGTCTTCGCCATTCCGGTAACGGGTAATCAGTGATACTTCGATTATGGAGCAGCAGTTTACCTTGTGATGGGATGAGTCCGGCAAGACACCTCAGGAACAGCGTTTTTCCCACCCCGGATTCGCCGACAATTTGCCACCATTCGCCCGATCGAATAGTCAATGAGATGCCATTCAAGATCGGTTTTCCGTTATCGGGAAAACCATTTGATCGAATTGATTCGGCGACAAACATTGATTGATCCATAGTAGACTAAATGTAAATGAAGATTCGAGAGTAATGAAGCGAAAAGTAGGAAATAAGAATTTATATCTAACTGATTATCGTGCGTAATCGCGTTTTTGTAGGCGGTAGAAATATACAGCAATTACCCATCTCAAAAGACCAGTAATTGCGAAAGCGAAATGCGTGGGGTACAGTGGCAATCCAAACAGCGTTCCGCGCGCGGAATCCCAGAGATCCATCAGTGGACCACCAATAACAGCACCGGTAGTAAAACCGATACCGGTAGCCATAGATAGCGAGGCGATATATTTATTGCGAGTATGCGGTGTCGAAAACCGTAGCGGAATTGTGGAAGAAGTGATTTGTACGGCACTCCATCCGAACGCCGTAATAATAATCTCTGGAATAATCGGATAGGGAAAACTGGGAGTGATGAACAGCCAATAAATCGGTACGGTCGATAGACAAATCATTCCTGCAGTAGTAAGCCCAAAATCACCGAACTTATCGATCCACCGACCGGCATACGGTGAAACAATCGCCATCGTGACGGTAAAACCGGCTCCGTATCCAACCAGCATGATATAGTCGAACTTTAGATGGGTCAGCATATGAACCGCCCAATACGGACCTGCAAAACCGACGGCAAAATACCATCCGGCAATTCCGATCATGACTTTCCGATATGCTGGATCCTTCCACGGTTTTACTTTACTAACATCATGTTCTTCAATATGTTTGCTGTGATGAATTGTCCGGGGAATTGTACTCAATAAAACCGTAGAAATCGTTCCCATTACGACAGCAATCGCACCTAATACAACATGACCGATATCTTCTCGACCCACTTCTCGATACTTATCGAGTAAGTAACCCGCACTCATCAGAAAGATAACAGAAGCTGTCGATGCAGCTCGCTGACGGATTCCGAAAAAGCGACCACGCCAATCCCGATGGACTATATCACCCACCCACGACATCCAACACAGTGTGCTGATTGTGAAGCTCACATTCTGGACGAAGACAAACAGGAGCAACAGGATGATCGCGTGATTGGGTTTCCACCAGACGAGTGCCATCGGTGCGAGCCAGATCGACCGCGAAATGATTGCCGTGATAATTACGATGTTTTTTCGAATAGAGGGTTTATTGATATGGATGCCGAGAATGGATTGGAAGGGCATTACCAAAAAATTCATCGCATTCAGCAGGGACACTTCCCAATTTGCCGCACCAAGATACTTCGCGAGACCTATAAGCAAGCCGCCACTGGTCATCACCATGAATGCCTGCGCGAACGAACCTTCCCAAATCAAACGATAAAATGCTCCACGAAGAGTTTTCCGTGGAGGAAGAGAAAAACGACCGCTCAACTTCTTGAGCGGTCGCTTCGAAGAAGCATACATTGTTGAGGTATCAATTTCCGTCATGAGGAATTGAATTATTTTCCCGGGTTGTAGTAAGTGCTTCGCGGGCTGCTTCGGCTGCAAGAGCGGAAACTGTCAGTGCCGAGTCAGTTTTGTTCTCTTTGAGAAGTTGTTTCGCGAGATCGATACTTTCGCGCGCTTTCTGCAATGGAATCTGAGCATGTAGCTCTGCGCCTTCGTTGACCGCTTGAGTGATCAAATCGTTGGCTTCCTGAATCTTTCGCTCGGTTCCCTGATTTCCACAACCACTGAACGCCACCGTTAGTGCCAGTAGGCAGATCATAGTTAAATACTTCTTCATTCTCACCTCCGGTTAGAAATAATATCTGATAAAGATAATCACCAGTTAATTGGATTCCAAAGTGTATCACTTGCAGACACTAGCTAGCTCGCAACATTCATTGCAAGATTGATCCTTCAGCTTGTCTGGTATAAACGGTTTCATTACCTTGAACAGTTTGAAAAGCTCTCATTTGAACTGGTATGCAACTATCCATCATAGATAAATACGTAGAAATTCTCATAAGTTGCATCAAGTGTTAAGTCGCGTCTAACAGTTTTTTCCGCTATCCATCGAATTATTGAATGATAGCGATGAGATTTTGAGGCATGATATAGTCGGGTTGCTCTCAGAAGTGGGTTATTGAAGTTTGTTAATTACCAATTTTCCTGCATAATGGTCGAAATCATCCTACGTATGGAATAATTTATGAAAATAATGAAACTATTGTTTTTTATATTATTACGTACTTCTCTGATCTGTTCTTTCTTCTTTAGCTGGGTGTCTATTGGACGTGCCGAGATCGAAGAAGAACGCGGACCAGTTCGAAAAGGGGTGTCACAAATTCAAATTGCCAATCCGAATGTGAACAATCGCGTTCATCGCGTCGGCAATCTCTGGATGAATGTGACAAATTATGGGTTTATCGGTAATTACTCGACCCGTAATTCGAATGCTATGACCGATCCGGAATATCCCGGAACGTATGCACCTCAGGCAATGTATCCGGCTGGATCGGGTCAATCTTATATGTACATGGCATCGCTCTGGATTGGTGCTATGGTACAAAAAGACAACCGAGAATTTCCGCGAGTTTCGGTTGGATCGGATGGATGGGTCCGCACGTCTGCCAATACAAATATTATCGAACTCTGGCCAGCGGAAGGATCGCGCGGTGGAATTATCGAACGATCGACTCGCGAGAATTATTTCAACCGGCTCGGGGACTATGTAAGCTCACCGGAAGCGGTATCTGAACAAGACTTTATTATGACTTATTCGGATACTTTAACCGATCAGTTTTTTGTGGCAACCGATCCGATCGACGGACCGCACTATCCCTTAGGCATTAAAGTAACGCAACGATCATATGCTTTTTCATATTCCTATGCGAAAGACTTTATCTTTTTTGATTGGGAATTTGAAAATATTGCTTCGAACTATTTAAAAAACTTATACATTGGTCTATATGTCGATGGTGATGTCGGGGGCGTCGGAGAAGTTCCAGGTGTGTATCAAACTGACGATATCTGTGGATTTCAACGATATTATTATTTCAAGCGGGCTGATGGGAGTGATGACAGTTCGGTTGTGAATGTCGCATATATCGCAGATGGCGATGGGCGACCCCCTGGAGTTTGTTCCGGTAGCGATTTTACAGTTCCTCATGTGTTAGGGTCTCGCGTTCTTCGAGCACCCAATCCGCGTCTCAAAACCAGTTTCAATTGGTGGGTATCCAACAATAACCAAAATTTAGATTTTGGACCAGCATGGCAGGATTCAAAATCTTGGACATCGACATTCGGAACCCCGATGGGCGATGAGCGGAAATACGACGTTTTGTCGAATCGCGAATTCGATTACGATCAGGTATTAACAAACGATCTGACATATATCCAATCGCATTCGCAACCCGATCTGGATCATCCCGGCATTCCAGCGCATCAATGGCGAGCGCCAAAAGATGAAGTCAAGGAAGACATTGCGAAAGGGTATGATACCCGGTACTTGTTGTCATGGGGACCATTGGGAATTTACGATGGACCTGGACCGGGTGGTGACCGAGTTTACCGGTTAAATCCCGGTGAGAAATTCTCGATGACAGTCGCCTTTGTGGCTGGATTGGCATTCCATAATCCGGATTCGGCACAGATCTCTTGTACTCGACTCAATCGAAATCTTTACAACTTTGGAACGATTCAATATGCGGCAGATTGGGCTGCGCGGGTATATGACAATCCGATGTACGACACAAAGACGCGAAATTATCCGAATGGTGACGGATGGTTCGGTGAAGATGCCGGTTCCGACGGTTTGTATTGGACCACACCTACCGATAGTGTCGTCATTGAAGGTATTTGGCGTGGACGGTATCTTCGCCCGGATCCCGACGGAACGGAAAATAACGGTCGCATCGATTCATTACGTAGTACCGACCATGTTGAGTGGGCATCACAGGGCTTGACCGAAGATACGCACCCTTGGTATCCACCTCGACTCGATTATATGAAAGACAATGGTATGCTGGACCCGGGTGATGGCGATTACGATTTCCGGGGTCCGCCGCCGCCGCCGATACCGCGAATAACTGTCGAATCGCGCAATAATCAGATCGAGATCATTTGGAAACCGACCCCATCGGAAGACACTTCAATCAATCTGGATCCGTTTTCGCGATTGCACGATTTTGAAGGGTACCGAATCTACGTTTCAGAATCCGGTTTAGAGAATGAATTCTCGTTGTTGGCGGTATTTGACCGAATGGATTACGCCTTTTACGATCGAATTACCGATTCATTGGTGTCAATGCCCGATACGATTCGCTCGAAACCGGATACAGTGATTAAGGGTGAAACCTATGTCTGGCGGCGAGTAAATATCAATCGGGGTATCAAAGAAGCATCTTACGTATCCAATGGCGTGCGGTATCAACTCTGGAATCCGGTCGATTCGAGTTACCATTACATCGTCGACGGAATTCCACCATTGATCCCACGATATTATTCGGTGACTGCATTCGATTTTGGTGATTATAAAACTGGAACGATGTCGCTGGAGACTGGAAAAGTCTCGAATATGAAATTGACTGCACCTTCATACAATACATCGATGCGGAAAGTCGGTGTAGTGCCGAATCCCTATCGATTCGATGTCGATTATACGAAAACACATGGAAATGGTCTTGCCTGGGAAAATCGCGATGATGGAACACCCGATTTCTTCCCGCAAGAAGACCGGCGGATCTATTTTTACAATTTGCCTCGAAAGGCGCTTATTCGTATTTTCACCGTCAGTGGCGATTTAGTGGCTGCCATTCCGCATAATATCGAAGGAGACCGTAATATCGGTGCTACTTATGACTATGCTGAGAATTGGAACTTGAAGAACCGCAACGATCAGCAGGTAATGGCAGGTTTGTATCTGTTTTCAGTGGAAGATCTAACTCCGGAACACAACGGGTCGATCACTCAGGGTAAATTTGTAATCATAAAGTAAAGGGAAGGATTCATTAATGAAGCGTGTTATTTCGATCGCAATCTCGATTTTAATTTTGGCATCACTAGTATTGGCTGTGAATGCCGAAGAAATGAAATCGGCAAAAGAACCTGCTGCCATGAAGGCAATGGCACCGCTATCTTGCGGCGAGAAGATTGGCGATCTTAAAACGATGAAACTCATCGATCTGAAACCATCGAAAGATCCTATTATCATCGACGGAATCGTCACCACTGTCTGTCAAAGTGCCGGTTGCTGGATTATCATCAAAGACGGCGATAAAGATTTATTTGTTAAAGCGCAGGGCGAAAAATTCTTTATGCCGAAAAATGCTGCGGGTGCAAGCGTGCGCGCGATGGGTGTGGTAAAAGAATTGGATATGCCGGAAGAAATGTTGAAGCATTTCGCGAAAGAAGGAATGAATTTAGGCGAAATCAAAGGTCCCCGGAAAATGATGATGATGGTCGCCAGTGGTGTTGAGCTGACGCCAAAGTCCGGTCAGGTTTTTGCAGTGCTTAATACGAAATGTCCAGATGAAGAAGCTAAAGTCGAAAAGACTGAGGATTGCAAAGACGGCAAACACGAAATGAAAGCCGATTGTAAGGGCGACTGCAAAGACAAGAAAGCTGAATGCAAGGACGACTGCAAAGACAAGAAAGCTGATTGCAAGGGCGACTGCAAAGACAAGAAAGCCGATTGTAAGGACGACTGCAAAGATAAGAAAGCCGATTGCAAGGACGACTGCAAAGATAAGAAAGCCGATTGCAAGGGCGACTGCAAAGACAAGAAAACCGATTGCAAGGGCGACTGCAAAGACGATGGAAAGAAGGATCATAAAGAGGTTAAGTAATTGTAACGCTCTTTTCATCAAAAAATACCCGGGAAGAATTTTTTCCCGGGTTTTCTTTATTAAACAATTCATTGATGAGTCTGCTGGCTACCCTCGAATTCGAATACGCTTAATTGTAGACTTTCCTGCCTCGACCTTTACATCGGAGATGTCGATTTTATCCACCGGAATAATATCTTCATTCGCAGATATCGATAGATGATATGATCCGTTAGGTACATACTTATCGTAAACGAAGATTTTATCCGGAAGCAAAGCCCAACTTCGAGTATCGGCAGTTTCGGTCGCTTCACCCAATAATTTCACCAACCAATAAAAACCAGTACCACCTTGATCTTTTGCTGTATTTGCCGAAACACGTTTTACAATCGTTCGGGCAACTGCTCGACCCAAAATTGCAGGGAGGCGATCGTTGAAATCTCGTTCGAACGCATCCGATAGATCGACTGCTAGCGGTAATTGTTCAGATCCTAACCCGGAAGCTGAGAATTGAACAGAATTGACGCGCGTTTTGCCGTTAATATCGAGTTTTGGAATTGCGACATGCAACCAATCGACAATCTGAAGATGTGGATCGGTGTGATAGGATCGTCTTCGACACTCGCGACCAAAAGCGGCATAGTCATAATCGTCGCCGTAATGATGTTGATCGGTTTCAAAGATCGGAATCGTAATATCTTCCTGATCCAACCCAGCGCAGACGCCACTTTCCAGCAATACGATCAGTCGTCCATAGCTAGAATCGGGAATACTAAAGCCCGACCGTCGAAGACTGTCGCTCGAGATAATTCCAGCGCGTTTTGCTGCTACGGCAGAGATTGCTGGCAAGAAGGGTGGTGTCGTTCCAAGCTGCTTCGGATACAAAGTGCGTGCACGTTCGTATGAAATCCATGCATCGTTCGGTTGGTTTCCGAGATCGTAGCCAATTCCTGAAAAATATTGCAAGAAAGCGAAATCGGTATCGGATTTTTTGCTCAATTCCGGGAGCTGAGTCAGATACTTGGATAGCGATCGACCTTCGATGATAAAGTCGTCGCGACGATTCCGTTCGAGAAAGCCGAGACCACGGTAGTAGTGGATCATTCCGCGTTCAAAATTGGTTCCCGAATAAGCCAGTGCGCGATCATTGGAAACCATCGAAAGTACGCCGCGAGAGATCGATTTCGTGTATAACTCTTCGATCCGCTCTTCTGCACGACGAAGATCATTTTCCGCAGCGAGGTAATCGGTTGTTTCGAATTTCGATAGACCGCGATTGAGTAATACATCGACATAATCGGTTGCCTTGTCGCCTTTTGTGTAAACTTGCAAAGCTTCCTGATATTTACCTTGAATTACCGCATCGCGTGCGGCATCTTGCTTCAGCGCATAATTGCTGACGCAACCCGATAATGTCGTTATGACGATGGCAGCAATCAGCGCCGATAACCGCCATCGTTGCAGTCGTTGGGTAATGGTTTGAAATGTCATGCTGGATTAGATCTTCAATTTGCTGCGTTCGATGTATTTCTTAATCTTCGTACCACCGATCCAGACTTTGGCATTGGTTTCAAGATCGGTGAGTTTCAGATCGATTTGATAATACATGATCGATTCTTTTCCTTCGCGATCTTCGATTGCATTGATTTCACCACTGAGGATATAGTCGGCACCCCGTTCGCGACCGAATTTCTTGATCGTCTCGGGATCGGCATTTTCTTGCATCTCACGCCGTTCATCGCGCATTTCACCGCGTTCGAGAGCCGAAGCGACCACAGTCACTTTTCCGCTATTGATGAATGCTTTTTCAATGTCGTTACTGAATGTTCCGATCGCGATATGTTCGGACGACAGATTGCGGATCGTGCCTACGATCACCGTAGGATTCTTGCTCTTCTTTGCTACGAATTGTTGTAGCCAAGGGTGATTCAAGACGTCAGTAATAACGTCGGTGCTCACAGTGCGACTGTCGGTATCATTCCAACGACCCGAAAGGTCTTTCGTTTCATTGGTATCGATGCGCGTGACTTTCTTGCCACACCCGGCGCCGATTACTAAAAGTGCAGACAAAATGGCAATCGCCAGAATGGAATATTTAAATTTCATTGGATCCTCTTTCAAAAAATACAAACGATCGACGTGACTGTAATCGATATCCGATATTGGTTAGTAACACCCAAATATCGATAAGTTGCAGATTAAAAATGACTAAACTGAAGTTTTAGTCAGTGATAATCAAGTTGGTTTGGACTCTTATTGTCGTCAAACCAAAAAATCATTCACCGCGCCATTGCTCGCGAACTTTGTCAAGTCGTTCCTGTAACCGATCACAATCCTGAAGTGCCCGCCGAACTCGCTCTACCGAGCCATCCAGCTCGACCGGCAATGGTTGTGCTTGATTCGGATTGTTTGCGAAGCTATACGTGCCTTCTCCAAGCGCCAGTAGTGCGCGATCGACTCGTTGACGGGCTGCCGCGAGATCGAGCCTGATCCGCGCCATTGAGATCATATAATCGGCTTTCTCAAGGAATGTATCGGCTAAACTGCCGCCGTATTCGTTACGTTTCAAGATGGCTCCCGCAATGTTTTTATATTGATATTACTTAATATAACTCACTTTTCGAACAACCGAAAAGTGTTCCGAGTTCATATTTACAAAATAGATCCCTGAACTACAATACGTCGGTCTCCACTGAAATATATAGTAGCCGACCTCAAGACGTTCATTTGTAAGTGTAGCAACTTCCTGACCGAGATGATTGTATACTTTTATCACAACCAATGCAGCTTGAGGCACTGCGACTCTGAAGTCGATACTCGAATTGAATGGGTTGGGGAACCCGTCATTGAGAGAGAATGAGTGCGGCAATTCCGATCCGTCTTCATTAATCCCTGAATATTGGATCGAAAAATTGGCATCGCTCGTGTCGCAAAAAGAGGTATTGTTCAACAAAAAAGCTCTGATACGAACTGTCGATGAGGATAGAAAAGGGAGTTGCCAAACGAAAGAATCTGGGTACACAGATGGTCTACTGATCGTTGTCCAACCACTGCTGGGAAAATTCCGATCATATTCAAGTTGAATGTGACAAGTATCTGCTATAAATGCATGATTCCACCGAATAACTACTTGCGAACTGCTACAGATTTCACCACCGTTCGGATAAGTAATTCGGATCGAGGGATTTTGAATTGAAAAATCGGTATCAGAAGTATCGCCGAATGCCGGATTAGTATTCGAAATCAATCTTACTCTGACATTAGTACTATTTGGACCATCGATAAACCATGCATGTCTGCGATAGGCTGAAGATATCATTTGTAATGATACCCAGTTTTGCGATGGATATGTATAATTAACAGCGATTTGGAATGAAACCGGTGGTCCGGAATAAGTCCATCTAATCGATTCAGTCGTTGATCTTGCAAGGATTTCTCCCCCGTAAGGATATAGTAGTTGCAATGTGGGATTCACAATCGAGAAATTTGAATTACTGGTATCACCAACCGAGGGACTTGTATCTGTTAAAACTCTGATTCTAACATTGCTGCTAACTGGTCCGTTGAGAGTCCATAAATAGTACGTTCGAGAAGATGGAAGTGTCTGAAGCGGTACCCATTCACCTGATGGGTAATTATAGTTAATAGAAATGCGGATATTATCAGTCGATCCAAAGAATTGCCAACGGATAGTATCAACTGAGAAATTTATCAACGTATCACCAGCTAATGGGTGAAGAAGAGACAATGAATTATTCGCTATACTGAAATCAGCATTACTTGTATCCCCATATGAAGGTGTCTCTATGCTAAGGATTCGAATCCGAGCATGGGTGGTTAATGGTGAAGTGACATGCCAATTGAAAAGATTTAAACTTGCATTAACCGTTCCAACATCTTCCCACGTACTAAGAGGATAATTCCGATTGAGTTGAATTCGAAGATTTCCGGTTACAGATTGTGCATTCCAGTGAATGAAATAATTGCCGAGTGTGAAATGTTCACCACCGTTCGGACTTTCAAGTGTTAATGGTTGTTGATATTGTGGATGAAATCGTAAAATAGTGCCATCGGTTCCAACTGCCCATGCATACCTACCCGAACAAGCAACACCAAGTAATTTATTTGTAGTTCCGCTTGTCTGAGCAACCCATCCAGTACCTGATGTGGCCATAATAGTACCGTTTGCACCTACAACCCATCCATGCGAATTATCAGACATAGTGATACAATTTAAATAATTTTGAATTGACCCTCTCAGTGACCAACCATATCCTCCATCAGTAGTTTGAGATACAATGCAACGTCCCTGCATTGGCATATATGAGGCAGACCACCCAGATAAAGAATCAAGAAATTTGATTGAATAATAATAGTTCGAAGTACTACTAGAAATTGTAACCCAGCTCAAACCTCCATTAATAGTCCTTAAAATAACTCCAGGGACACCCAATGATCCAGGCATTCCCACAGCCCAACCTCTAAGGCTATCAATGAACGAAACGCTTTTTAACTGATTTGTGGTTCCACTCGCCTGAATTGACCAAGTGCTTCCCCCATCGGAAGTGTGAACGATCGTTCCATTTGAACCTACTGCCCAAACATGGTTCAAGCCAAAATTAGCTATTGCTAATAGTTCGTCAGTTACACCACTATTTTGACAAAACCAAGTCAATCCACCATTAGTAGTATGTTGGATTGTACCATTTTGTCCAGCGACCCAACCCGTAAATGTATCGAAAAAAGTAATTCCATATAGATCATTTACGGTTTCACTTTCTTGATTTATCCAAGCGAATCCACTATTTGATGAATGTAGAATTGTACCAAATTCCCCAGCTACCCATATGTTGTTTGAATCTGTACAGGCAATGGATGTAAGATAACTTATATTTCCAGATGAATTTATTCTAACCCAAGATGCACCTTGATCGACAGATCGAAGAATCACATTGCCAGATCCACAAATTAATAATGTATCGGTGGAGAGTTGGTCAATAGTCCGAAATGTACTCAGTAGATTGTAAGACTGGTTGATCCATGTGCTTCCACCATTCGATGTGTGTAAAATCATACCAAGTGTTCCAATTGCATATCCATTATTTCCGTCGAAGAAATTTACACAAGTTAGCGAATTCTCGTATCCTGACCGCTGAGCAATCCAAGTTAAACCTGCATTGGTCGTGTGAATGATCGTCCCGTAATTTCCCGAAGCCCATCCATTATTTACATCAATAAACTTGATTGAGAAAAGTGTATTTGTTGTTGTACTCGTTTGAATCGTCCATGTTGAACCTCCATCAATAGTATGCAGGATTGATCCATCACTCCCACAGATCCAACCAATATTAGAGTTAACAAATGAAATTGATTCATAAGTGCTCGTCGATGCGCTAGATTGCTGAGACCATGTTGTCCCTCCATTATCGGTATGAAGAATTGACCCACTGGCTCCGACTGTCCACCCGTGAAGAGAATCTAAAAATAGTACATCTATCAAATTGACTGAAACATTACTTGTTTGATTTATCCATGATAATCCACCGTTAGAAGTGTGAATTATATTACCGTACCACCCAACTGCCCATCCATTGCGTAAATCGACGAATGATACACTATTAAGTTGAATTGAAACATTGTAAGTTTGATTAATCCATGAATACCCACTATTTGTAGTGTGTAAGATTGTTCCGAAGGCACCAACAACCCATCCGTTGCTCGAACCGACGAAAGAAGAAGACATTAACAAATGACCATTTGGCAATGGATTCTGCCATTCCCAAGATTGGGCGAAAGTAGATGAAGGACAGGTCATAATGATAGTTAAAATTGAGATGTATGAACTTAACACAAACATATTGATGAAATTAGAATTATTATACATAGTCGTTTCCTTTCATCGTATTTGAGCAATTTCAATGAACTCTTTCAATCTATAACAAGAAAAACCTGCTATCAAGCAGGTTTTTCTTGAAATTAGAAATAGTTAATATCATCAGAACGAATAATCGAGTTGAATTCGGAAACTCAAGTCGTCGCTGGCAACATTATCGCCTACGTGGATTTTACCATCACTCGCGATTGACGAATTGTATTTGCGGGCAACCATATTCGTAATAGTCAAAGGGTGTTCCGTGGTGGCTTTCGCCTTGACATACACTCCCGATCCGAGATGCGATCCGATCGCGCCATAGAAGCGAATCCCTTTTCCGTCACGAATGTAGAAGTCGCCTTCTTCATAATTCCAGAAGAAGCCGTCATACATCGTTCCACCGGCACCGATCCAGAGCGACCGATTCAAATTATGTCGGAACGACATCCCAAATGCTTCGGCAGGCGAAGTTCCCTGACCGCTAACCGGTGACTTGCCATCGGGTAGCGCATCGTAGAAGAGTCGGGGACGTGGCGCGAACTGAGTTACTGAATAAGAATAAAGGAATGATACCTGATCGTAATTCGATAAACGCACGTTCGTCTGTAGTCGACCTTGCATTGCACGGTAATAGCGTGGATTTTCCGAATTCTGATAGTCGCGTGCCTGATCGGATAGTCGCAAGTTGAACGATAACGGGAAGATCGGACGGTACTGAAGTCGCATAACCCAGCGGTAATGCTCGGCATCGTCGCTCGTGCGGGTCCACTGATCCAGTTCGAAACTGGTGATCAATTGACGCAGAACCTGATATCGTCCCGACAAAAACCAGCCGCGTTCCGGTTGTGGTTGGAACGAATTGTCGTAAAGCTGACCAATCACGACGTCTTTTAAATAAAACTCATCGCCGAAAATCGAACTCTTGAATCGGGAATAGTTTGCATAACCGCGATCGTAGATATTGTCGTAACCGACGTTTCGATCGCGATACAGGAGTAGCAAATTGAGCGAAGAATACTGGGCATACAGCGATGAAACAAAACCGTGAGGATCGTCACCGATTCTCCAGAAACTCCCTTTATGTTCTTGTTCGCCGTATTCGCCTTGGAACGAGAAATTCTTGTAAACAAACTGCCAGTCGAAACCATAAATGCGCATTCGTGATTTTGCGCCACTCCACAGTTTGCTGGTGGAGGCATTGGAATAACCTTCCGAGATTTCGATATCGGGAAAGTAATCATCCATTTGTTGCATATCGCTGCCGTTGACGAGCGTAGTCGTATCGAGCTGCGCGCGAATCGGACGGCTGTAAAGCGCTTCAACCCAGCTCGCACCGAGGCGGACGCCGACTGCCGGAATAAACTGCAAATTACCGGCGAAAATGTTTTCCCGGGTGTTACTCAAATACGATTGAATACCGGGAAATCGATCTACTTTTGTACGGATCGTATCGGAAATACTGGTATTCGGGTCGACAACAACATACATCGTATCCATCGGTGGACGGGCATCGTAGACATATCGAGGCTGCATCACGATAAATCGATTCACCGTACCGTCGGTATTCAGCACCGCGTCTTTCCAAGTACTGGAGTATAAACCTGTGAATTCGAATGGACCGCCGCGACCTTCGAATGCGGCACCGCGATAGGCAAATTCATTGGATGCCGACAAGTCGCCTAACACCCCATTGATCGACTTGCTGTATCCAAATCCGGTTTGCCGCGGTTGAAAATAGTCGCCGCTGGAGAAAATTAAACCTTGTCCGAATCCAGCTTGAAAATTACCCAGTATTAATTTCTTGAAAGTGACTGGACCCAATTTTGTATAGTCCTTTTCAAGAAAAATCTTTCCTTGAGGTGTGCTGAACGAACCGAAAGTATGGTCATAGAGGAAATCTTCATTACGCGCGCGATGAGTTGCTACACCGAATTTCCATTTCAGATAATTCAATCGAAGTTTTGCGTTGAGATCCAAGCGGTTGGTCGGCGCATCGTCGCGAATCGATGCCGAATTATCGGGAAGATAGGGAGTATCGAACAGACGGGTCTGGAAGAAACCGTGAACTTGTTGAAAACCGATACCCGGTTCATAATTGACATAGGGTCGCGCATTGATATAACCGTAATGCGATAGTCCCGGTGTCTGGCGAAGCTCGCGTGCACTTTTTATCGGGTTGCCGCTTCGAATGCGCTTAACAATTGCTGCGGCATCGATCGGCGAGACATTTTGAATATCGGTCAATTCTTCTTCAGTAGCGGAATTCACATCAATTGGGTCAAGAATTTGATCTGCCAATTGATCTGCCAGTCCTTCACTGAATCCTTCGTCACTTACAAGTTGTTCGATGCGATATGCGTTTGCTTCGCGTCGTTGTGTGACTGGATCATCCACTCCTGGCATCCGAACGATTACTTTAGGACCGATTCGCTCGACCGTTTCTTGGGGTAAACCTTCGGTATCGTAAAGTTCGTAAAAATTCTCGTACGGTCCTTCCATCAGGATATGATCGAGAATCGCATCGGCTTCTGCTTCAGTCAATCCAATTCCGATTAATTGATCCCTGGAAGCCATATTCAGGTCGATCTGGCTGCCGGTAACTGTTTTCAATGAGTCGGACAACGAAACCGGAGAACCGGGTTCATCGACTTCGACTTGTGCGAACGCGACCGGAATCAACATCAGCAACACGCCAACGGCAATTCCTGCCAGAATGCGCCCGTTGACGATATTAGAAATCATAGCCAAATCCGATCATGTGCGTCGCCGGAAGCGACGAGTGAGTCAAATAAGTGTAATCGACGTGAGCATTCATGATCTGTTTGATGCCAAAACCGAAAGCAATCCGGTTCGGGTTGGATCGAATGCCAATTCTAAGGTCGAAGTGAGGATCGACTTCAAATTCGAAGCCGCCTTTCAACAATTGTTCATTACCCAGCGTTCGTTCCAATTCGATCGCACTGTAGACACCGCGATAGGGAGTATAGGCAAGACCGACGTTAACCACTGCGGGTAAATCGTGTGGTTCAGTCGTTCCAATCTCAGGACGATTGATATTGGTGATATGGAACGCTACGCGTGTACGCTGCCACAGTGTTGCACGCACACCGGCATCGATACCGAAAGAAGTTGAACTTCCAAGATCTTCACCAGCCAGCGAAGTTCCAAAACTCTGAGACATCACTTTAATAGCGTATCCGAAAGTGAGGTCGGTATTGATATCGCGTTGAAGCGTAATTGCGTGTGCTAAAGCAACCGCAGTCTCATTGCTTAACGATTGTCCGCCATACTTGACGCCGCTATTCAAAATTGAAACGCCAGCAACACCCCAATTTTTCGGTAACGGCATCGCAGCCGTGACATGATATACCGTCAAAAAATTCTGATCGTAGGGGCGAGTAAAGGCACAATTAAATGAAGGTGCTTTAATACCGGTCAATCCTGCTGGATTGAAAAAAGCCATTGCCGGGTCACCTGCCATTGCCACTGTTGCGCCGATTGCGGCGAATCGCGGTTGTGGCGGTTCGATGTCGGTGGTTACTTGGGCGTACGCGAAAGAAGCGACAATCAGCCAACTGGCACCGATAATCGCCATTGATACGAAACGGCTGTTTCTCACGATTGCATTCCTTGTCAACAAAATTTCCAAAAATCGGTTCATTTGGTCGAAATTCCTAGATACCGAATACTTGCATCATGTTCTTGAATGACACTTATTTCAGTTTAGTGCCAATAACGATCGGTGCTAACGCGCTCTTAGTACTGCCATTCGTGTTGGTTACAACTTGAATGATGTAGGTTCCGAGCGGAAGCTTTTCACGTAGGTCGTTTCGACCATCCCAAGTTATCTCGGCAATACCATTACTAGTGCGATCGGCGAGTGTTGCAACGACTTGCCCCTTCAAATTGAATACACGGAGCTGAATTCGGCTACCGGATTTTCCACCGTAGCGAATAGTCATCTGTTCATTCAGGTCGTTGACCAAAACCCGTGCCGGCACGTCAATGATCGGTTCATCGGTATCGCCGACTTTAGGATCGTATTCAACGATATCATCGGCAAATCCAACTGCCATCTGGAAATCGGTATAATACTTGGATGCCACACCTCTAATTCGGTACAACCGATTAACCATTTGCGATAATGGAATCGAGTCGTGTACAGAAGTATCGGGATTGTATGCCCGGACATAGCGGAGGTTTGAGCCGTCGACGATGCGGATGGGTAATGTTCCCGATCCATCATCCACCAATAGGTTGACACCACCGGAAGTAGGATTTACAGTGATGATGCGCCCTGTTACTTCCAACCACGATCCTGAATTGTAATAAGGTGCTTTCGAGCAGGAGATCAGTTTATTCAATAGTGGCGCATCGCCAGTTCGACACCGTGTCGGTCGTGGTAACGGCAAGTCAGATGCAAGCACAGTTGCATTAGTCAATCCAGTTACCTGCAATGAATAGGAAGTTGGATTGGAGTATGCGTAGTAACTGATTGCTGATGGCATTCGGATGTAGTTTCCCCGTTTCAAATTGGGGAAAGTCGATGGTGCACCGGATTCACTGATATACAAACCCACACTACGGATCGTATCGGAACCAAAAGTGTAAGTAAAAGTAGTATCGACGAAGTAAGCGTCGGTACGTCCCGACCGAAGTTGATAGTAAACCACCATACCATCAAGCGTCTGAGTCGTATTCAAGAAAGTGTCGATGTTGTCGGCGATATACTTGAATGGCAGCAATCCACCGGGAAAATTCACAGTAAACGATTTTTCGAAACTGGAGCTGATCAAATTGTTGTTATCTTTGGCTTTGGCACGGAAACGCAAACTAGCACCACGCCACCAGGGACCGGCAGTTGCCGTATAAATTGAATCGTTCGCACCATTGGCTTTGTGCATCAAGATTGAATCTTGCCGGATATCATTAATAAAATAAGTCAACCAGACTTGATTAATTTGTGATTGTGCGCTTGTCACTTTCACATTGAAAACAACGTGATCGTCCGGAGTGGGGAGGTTCGGAGTGGCATCGATTTGCGATAGTACCGGAGGTAAATTACCGTAGGGAAGGAAGTCGGCGTCACCGCGCGGTTCCAGCATCCAACCGGCAGTGCTTTTTCGAAGGGTCCCGCCAATCCAATTGAGTGAATCACCAACTGTTAACTGATAAGTCCAACGACCACTACTGCCACCACCACCTACCAGCAGCGAAACAGAACGATTGGTCAGAGTTGCACCGTCTGTAGCAATCGTCTGGATAATCGGATTTGCGACCTTTACATACATACCTGAATATGTTTTTGCGCTATCTTCGTTGGTTAAAACTGTCATATCGAACACGGGATTGGTCGGTATCCAGCCAGTAGCCGAAACGATCTGGATTTGATCGGTCGAAGAAACTTTGATATTAGTCGGTGCGGTTGTCGAAACACGACCGGTAATAATCACTGAATCGCCAACTGTTACTAAATGTTGCGGATTCAAGCTGCTGCTGATAACGAACAAACCGTGAAATGCCGTTGTATCGCCTCGGGATTGGATCGAAAAACTGAAATCTCCACCGACGACATTGGCATTGATTGCGGTGTTGGTAACGATGCCGGTAACTTGAATACGTTGACCTGCAAATGGCGATGGACCGCCTGGATTCGCTGGATTGTACATCACATCATAGATCGATCTGATTTGTGCACTAGCCAGTGAGGCAGTGAGTAGCAGTGCTAAGATTATTACCTGCCAGGAGTGTGATCCGGAGTATCGATTTTTCATCGTGAACGATCCCAAAAACGTTACTGAAACTTTTTGCATTTGCTCTATTGCTGAAATGCGTTAACGCAGTTTTCTGCTAATGTTGCGACGAAGAATTTCCAATAATCGCAATTTCGAATGATTTTGCCGAATTTTAATTTCGGTTACTTCGAAAAGAATCGCCGATGTATTGGTTGAATTGAATTGTAGTAATGAACCTTTAATATAACTCGTTTCTTTGTCACAATTCAAAAAAAACGACAGTAAATAATGATAATCAGGCTCGATAAATAAGGCGGGTCCACATGCCCCGCCTTATTGTATCTAATTGTCATTTAAATCTAGAAGGGAACTCGAGTTTTTTCCATCTCTTTGAGTGCCCGTTTCAACAAGATCGCTTTTTCGCGATAAGGTAAAAATGCCGCTTTCCAACCCATGATCACAATATCTTCCAATTCGCCTCGGGTGAGACCACACCGTTCGTGAATCCGCATGTATTCATCGGTGATCGAGACGCCACTGATGGTTCGATTGTCGGTATTGATGGTCACGCGAAGACCACAGTCGTAATAGAATCGGATTGGATGTTGTTCGTAACTCGGGACGACTTTCGTTTGAACGTTCGAAGTCACGCAAATTTCCATCGCAATGCGGTGGTCATTGACATAATTCAGTAAGTCGCCATTTTCTTTCAACCGGGTGCCGTGCCCAATTCGATGGGTAGACAGACTGTGCAAAGCTTGGCTTATACTATCGGGTCCCCATGCCTCGCCGGCATGAACAGTACAATTAATGTTGTTTTTTCGGATCAGATAAAATGCGTCGGCATGGTCTTTCGCTGGATAATTGTCTTCAGCACCAGCTAAATCGAATGCAACCACACCTTTATTCTTGTATGCAACAGTCAGTTCAGCCAATCGTAGCGATACTTCCGGTTCGATTGATCGAATACCGCAGACGATCACACCAGTGCGAATACCATATTGTCGTTCGGCACGGGTTAAACCAGCGAGTACTGCATCCATGATTTCAGTGAGTCGAAGCCCGTGATGGATGTGTAGGATCGGGGAGAAGCGCACCTCGATATACCAGACGCCTTCCAACCACGCATCCTCGGCAAGTTCGAAAGCAGCACGTTCGAGTGCAGATTTTTCCTGAAGAACCATATTGACGATGTGAAATGGTTCTAGATACTCCCGGAGGTTCTGAGCGCGATCACCAACGATTAGTTGATTTTCTAACTCTTCCAAGGATTGAGCAGGAAGGGTGATGCTCTGATCTTGTGCGAGTTCCCATACCGTTTGACAACGGACAGATCCGTCGAGATGGCAATGAAGATCGGTCTTGGGCCATTTCAGTACAATCTCTCGGGTTAATTCGCGATTGTCGCGAGCGACATCTCGAGCCGGTTCAAGAACCGGTGCATGTGGGGGGGGTATTTTCTCGTTCATAGTGAGCGTTCAGTATAATACCGCAAATTGCTTTCGGCAAGTTGTTTGCACTGATCTTTCTATTGGAATTACTTTACAAACGGAAAAAGTGACTCGATTTATGAAACTTGAGCAAAACAACCTGATAATCGTATTGTTCGTACTGTTATTTGCCAATTCGAACTATTCGTTTTCGGCAAATCCACTTGTATACGGCGGCGGTAAATATTACTTCCAACAGACAACCGGATCGGATACCGTAAATATTCACTGGGAGTACTTTCCCGAAGCGAAAAATCGATTGACTGTAGTTCGACCGAATGAGACCTTCACATTCGAACACGATTCACTGTTTGCAACGATTTCGCTACATTATCAGTCGACTGATGGAATATCAAACTACTCTGCGACAAGGATCGGGAACACAATTCAATTTCAAGGGAAATTCAAAGGTGAATACATCGATAAATCTGTTGATATCGATGAAAAACCTTGGTTTCAGTCAATTCCATTTTGTCTTGGACATGCGATAATCTCAAATCGGGTGACTCAATCGATTGATTTTTGGGTTTATCGTCCAGATCAGTTTAGCTCAGTGAAATTGGAAGCGGAACGGGATGAAACAGTCAAATCTGATCACAATACCGACATGATTGTTCACCCTACCGGTCTCTTTTCGCATTTTTGGCATGGTCGGTACCGGTTTCGATCCGATGGATTGTTTGTTGAATACATTGGTGTGAACGGTCTCCCCGGTACTCCGGAAACTGTGATTAAGAACATCGAGAAACCACGCTAATTGCTTATATTTGTGTTGAAGTAAACTTTGTTTAGCAGCATTTGTCTAATCTAAAAGGCGCGCCTTTGGTGCGCCTATCTTATCACGATAGAATTGAGACGATCTCAATTACCGATTTTAGGAAGTCCCATGCGCAGTCCCCTTATGTTTCGAATTTTTATTGGTGCAATTCTGGTAATCCTAGGATTGAACTTACAGCAGACCGCTTTTGCACGAAAATTCCTGTTCGATGCCACGAAAGCTGAGATGGCGTCCAATGCCGATTGGGTAATCGATGCTGATACTCAGACCGGTGGTCAGTCAAATCCACAACGCATTCCCACTCCAGCGCAATCGGGAATCACTGCTTCAACTCCCGAAACCTATTGGTCCGGTGCGATTTCGTCTTGGGGGGTTGAGCTGGTGAAACGTGGTCATATTATCGAGACGCTGCCCATTAGTGGCGCGATTACGTACGGCAGTCGATCGAATGTGCAAGATTTGTCCAATTACGATGTCTTTGTTGTTGTCGAACCGAATAGCTCTTTTAGTACAACCGAAAAATCTGCAATTATCAATTTTGTCGCTGCCGGGGGAAGTCTGTTTATGGTGGCTGATCACAATGGTTCCGACCGAAACAACGATGGTATTGATTCGCCCCACGCTTGGAATGATTTGATGAGCACAAATTCGGTTCAAGCGAATCCGTTCGGAATGTTATTTAATTTAAATAGCTATTCATACGACAGTTATGTAATGGATACTGCAGTTTCGGACTCGATCATTCGGGGAGCAGCCGGAACAGTCACCCAATTCAATTTCGATGCCGGAACTACTTTAACGATCAGTACTACCAATAATCCGACGGTGCGGGGAGCAGTATGGTATTCGTCGCGAGACAATTGGAATGTGATGGTTGCGTATGCGCAGTATGGTCGCGGAAAAGTAGTGGGAATTGGCGATAGTTCACCGTGCGACGATGGAACAGGAGATACCGGCGATCAGCTCTATTACGGTTGGACCGATGCGAGTGGAAATCACGGAAAATTGTTTACGAACGCCTCGCTTTGGCTCGCTGCTACGAATTTCACCGGAATCGATGAGACCGTCGAACCGATGGTGACGACTTTTTCATTGGCACAAAATTATCCCAATCCATTTAATAACGCTACTGAAATTCCGTTTTCGCTTCGCAAACCGGGATTGATCAAACTCTCGATATTCGATGCAAATGGTCGATTAGTGCGAGTATTGTCGGAGAATAATTATTCGGCAGGCGAGCATTCGATCCGCTTTCAAGGAAATGATCTTGCATCGGGAACCTACTACTATCAGTTAAAAGGGGATGGTCTAACTACCGTTAAGAGTTTTCAATTACTGAAATAGAGTTTTGCGGAAAGATTTCTTCATATTGCTTGTGATGTATTGAATATTCGCATTCTTTTCGGTATACTTGCATAGAAAGTTACTGCATTCTCGCTATGTACAACCCGCTAAGGAATTCCCATGGATCGGCGTGAAGTATTGAAACGGATATTGGTTAGTGCTGCCTCAATGACTGCACTTTCGACAATTCTATCTTCATGCAAAAAGTCGAATTGGTCGGATGATCCCGCCATCAATGAACCTGCTACTCCGGAGAAAGTTATCGTCATCGGTGCTGGAGCTGCTGGACTTTATGCCGCTTATTTACTGGATCGCGCAAATATCGATGTCACGATTCTGGAAGCCTCGGATCGAATTGGCGGACGCGTTCGAACATTAGAAAATTTTACCGATGTTCCAATTGAAACCGGTGCCGAAGAGATCCGTGGTGAAGATTCGATTTTGTATCAGATCGCTCAAGCATCTCATGCTACATTATTACTTCCCGATTTAACGACCTATTTAATGTTAGATAATTTCCTTCGCACCGAATCTGAAATTACTTCCGACCCCGATTATGTTGCATTAAATCAGTTTATCGACAATTTCTATCTTTATAATGGTGCTGATATCACAGTCTACGATTATGCGCAATTGCAAGCGATAGCGATCCGCGTAAATCATCTACTCGAAGCGCGAATTGGCAATGATTATGGTGCTTCCAATCGACGGATATCGGCAAAGTGGCTGGCAAATGCGCAACAACTGTGGAGTTCGGGCGATTCTAATTACTTAGTTCAAAACGCGGCACTTCTACCAATGCTTGCGAATTATATGGTTCAGATCATTCCTAAAGTCAGATTGAATGTTCAGATCAAATCGATCAACTACGAAAGCGATTCAATTCAACTGACTGATGCTCGGGGAAGCCACTATACGGCTACAAGAGTTATTATCACAGTTCCTTTACCGGTTTTACGCGATGGTGATATCACGTTTTATCCAGCACTCCCATCGACAAAACTTGCCGCAATGAATCAAATCGGCATGGGTGCGGGAATGAAGATTTTCCTGAAATTCTCGAACCGTTTTTGGGAACCGGATTCCGGCGCGATTTACAGTGATGGATTTGTCCCGATCTATTATCCAGTTGCGCGTGCCGGGGGAAGCGCCGCTCGAGATGTACTGACTGCGTATGTCGCTGGCGAAAAAGCCGAGTATCTGAGTAATCTCGGTTCGGGAGCGATTCAAGTAATCTTAAACGAACTCGATCGAATCTTTGGTCCCGGTGCCGCTTCGCAAACACTTATCGGATCCCATATCGCCGATTGGGGAAAAGATCCTTATATTCGAGGAGCATTCTCGTATCCAATTATTGGCGAAGGAGATGCACGAGTCGCTTTAGGCGAGGCGGTCAATGATAAACTGTTCTTTGCCGGCGAAGCAACACATAGCGATGGTCAATTTGGCACTGTACATGGTGCTCTCGAAACCGGTGAACGCGCAGTCACCGAGATTCAAGAAGCGATAGCAGGTAAGTAATTTGTTTAGAAATATTTTTAGTTCTTCTCTTGTTGAGCAATTTTCAAATATTCTTTATAATAACTCATAGCACTATCTTCTGCCGACTTTCGGTGCTGTTCGATCGAGTCGATGTTCGCCATCAGCAACTCAACTAGCCTTGGATCAAGCTGCCCACTAAAAATCATTCCACTCAAATATTTCGATAAATCATCGTGCGAGACTTCATCCCGCTCTGGTCGGTATTCTTTAAAAGCAGAATAAACATCGGCAAGAGCAAGAATTCTTGATGCAATCGAATGATCGTCACCACCCAAGTTGTAGGGAAATTGCTTGTCATTGTCGATTGAATGTCGCATATCGGCATAGGCCTTTACATTATGCAACCAGTCGATTCGATCGACTATCTGCTTTGTATAGAATGTGTAACGACGATTCAATTTATCTTCGCGCAGATGTGTTTCGCCACTATGTTTTAGGTCTTCCGCAGGAACGGCAAGTGTACCTAAATCGTGAAGATACCCAGCAATCGCAATCAATTTTGATTCTTGTTCGGATAAGTTTAATAAATGCGCTAAATCAGTCGCTACTTGAGCAACACCAACTGAGTGTGTTGCAGCATAATGATTTTTAAAATCGATCATGTGAGAGATGATTCGCGAAAATTGAATGAATTGATCCAGTTCGATTTCTTCTTTTGCGTGTGAAATGTGGTTGTTTACAACAGTCTCGAAATTTTCGTCATTAAGTGTGTGCCAAAATTGTTGATCGATTGCTAAGTTTTTGAACCAGTCGACGTGCTCGGGTTTGAACATCAAACCAGCTTCGTTTTGAATAATATTCAAGATGCGCGGGATCTGCAGATCGATATCTTCATATTGGTTGATCATGATTGCGATGCGATCGGCTAAATGCAATAAGTGTGCCAGTTCATTGACATTCTTTCCATCGATTTTTTGATCGGATCCATTTTTCCAGCGTCGGTGATGGAACCGAACAATCTCGGCAACATTTTCAAACGGTGGGTATTCTTTTAAAAAATGGTATCCGAGTTCGCAATGAAGTGACGTATCTTTATTGTCGAATTCATGTAATTCAGCGCGATGCTGAACAGAATATGCCCCGATATCGTGTAGCAATCCCGCTATAATTAACTCTTGTTGTTGTTTCGCAGGGATATCGCCGATCTGTGCTAATGCAGACGCGATGAATGCAACACGTTTGTGATGATTCGAAACGATCGGACTCATCAGATCGATTGCATCGGCAATCGCACAGACGATTTCATATTCGGAAATTTGGAAAGCAGAACTCATAATCATCTCAGTTAAATCGATCAAAGAGAAATTGATCGAAGGAATCTACTATTCGTAATCTACTTCGACAAGTTGCTTGTATACTATTCGAGCTTGGTCTTGAGCTTCGACGCGGATTTTGTCGATATCCTCATAATTTTCAGATAAAATCAACACAACTTGAGGGTCAAGTTTATAAGAATCGACCATCGAGCCAACGATTTTCATCGTTTCGGTTTTTGCCATTCCAGTGCGGTATGGTCGGTCTTCAGTCAAGGCGGTGAAAACGTCTGCTACCGCTAGAATTCGCGTACCTAACGGAAGATCTTCCGCTTTCAAGTGGAAGGGATACCCTTTGCCGTTCATATGCTCGTGGTGCAATGCTGCATAGGTTTTTACCGTTTGAAATCCCTTGATGTGATCGAGGATATAATTTGTGTAAAATGTATGACGGCGCATCTTATTAATTTCGCTCGGATCGAGCATCCCCGGTTTTTCCAGAATTTCCGTTGGAACTGCTAATTTTCCAATATCATGGAGGTAGCCAGCAACTTGGATCAGTTTGCGGTCTTCTTCTTGAAATCGAAGTAGTTGTGCCAGTTTGTCGGCAACCACACTAACTCCAGCCGAATGGGTCGCGGTAAAAGTACTCTTGAAATCTATCACGTGGGCAAAAACTTGTGCAAGTGAAACTAAATCATCGACTTCAAGCTGATACCGACTTAACGATACGTGACTGCGAAGGTAGTAATCAATGTTTGGAACTGTTGCTTCCAACCAAAAAAACTCTTTGTCTGCCAACGCTTCAAACCATTCCACATGTTCAGGATGAAACAGCGTATTCTTGTGTTTTATTATGGTCGCTAGAATGTGATTAGACTGATCGAGAATATCTTCATTCGGCTCAATGCATACTGCAATGCGATCGGCTAAATGAATCAGATGACTGGATAATGGAATATCGTATCCACTTTGATACGTTCCTTCGCCGTTGCGCCACGGTGTGTGGTGGTAACGGACGATCTCGGCGATGTTCGCAAATGGTGGAAACATCTTCAACAATCGATACCCGATTTCGCAGTGGGAGACCGTTCGTTCTGCTTGAAAGAAGAGTAAATTCTTCCGTTCCTGAAGCGAGATTGCACCGATATCGTGCAACATTCCTGCAATTAATATCTCCTCGCGTTCTTTTTCGGATAATCCGCCTTCAAGTGCCAGTGCTGTCGCAAAATAGGCAACTTTCTTGTGATGATTAGCTACAATTGGATTGATAAGGTCGACTGCCTCGGCAATTCCAGTAACCAAATCGAAGGTCGCAGTTTCCATCGGAGAGATCATATTGAACTCGCTTTCAAAAAGGATAGGTATAAATATCTTTAAAACTACTCCGAGGATCTATACTAATCCAACTAAAATAAAAAAAAAGGGAGGAAAACCTCCCTTTTTGCGATTGAAACTAAATACTATTTCTTTTTCGATTTCGATGTTTCTTTATCGCTGACAGGCTGTTTCACCAGAACGGAATCGATGATACCGTACTTCAGTGCTTCATCGGGAGTCATGTAGTTATTCCGGTCGGTGTCGCGATCAATGACCTCAATCGGTTGTCCCGTGTGCTTTGCAAGAATTCCATTTAATTGTTTCTTGATCTTCAAAATTTCTTCCGCTTCGATCAAGATGTCGGACGCCTGTCCTCGTGCACCGCCCGAGGGCTGATGAATCATGATCTTACTGTTGGGTAGTGCCAATCTGCGACCCGGTTCACCGGCGGTGAGGAGGAGTGCTCCCATCGAGGCAGCCATACCGGTGCAAATAGTGCTCACTGGAGAGCGCACATGTTGCATCGTGTCGTAAATCGCTAGTCCAGCCGTGACCATGCCTCCCGGACTATTGATATAGAGTTGGATTTCCTTGTCGGGATCTTCGGCATCCAAGAAGAGAAGTTGCGCCACAATAAGAGAGGCGATCTGGTCGTCGATGGGGGTGCCGAGGAAAATAATGCGCTCTTTGAGCAAGCGGCTGAAGATGTCGAATGCGCGTTCGCCGCGACCGGTTTGTTCGACTACAATAGGAACTAAGCTCATGTTGACCTTCCGTAGGGTTTACAATACGTAATGTAATACGTTTTTCTCGAAAATTTGTTTCTGTATCAAACTTCGACAATTAGCGCGGACAATAAATTGGACAGTACCGGTTCTTCTTCGCCAAAGGGAACATGGACCGAACCGGCTGCAGCATGTCCGCCACCACCATGTTTTGCAAGCAATTCCCCTAAGTTAACGGTGGAGTTTCGGTTCACGATCGACCGTCCGAGTGATATTTTCACAAGATGCCCTTTGTCGCTTCGAACAGATGCCAGTTTTACCGAGACTTCCGCTTCCGGAAACATCCCGTAGATCAGGAACCGATTTTCGGCTGGCAATTTGTCGATCGATCGGAGATCGGTTACTACGATGTTGTTACGCAATTGCGAGTGTTTCGCTAATAATGTGCGATACTGTTCAATTTCTTCAAGTACCACATCAGTGCGTTTCTTGACTTCGGGATCGGCAAGGATTGCTGCAACCTTACCGTCGGACCGATTCATCAAATCAATGAGATGTAACCAATACGGCTCATCGGCGGGCTGCTTAGGATTGATTGTTAACTCGATTAGAAAGAACCCACTGGGATTGGCAATCTCTTCGGCAGTGATATTCGCAGAATCGACACGATCAGTTTGGTGCACCATCTCTGAGAATGCGTGGATTTGCGGTGAATGTGCCTCATAATTGTCGAAAACGACGCGGGCTGCTGATGGCTCCAGCGCCCATTTACCGGGAATCTCACCGCTCGGTTCATTCGAGGCGTGGTGATCGAACCAAAGTGTACACCCTTCCCGATAGGGTAAATTATTGATGACATCGCCTTCGCGAATTTCCACTTCGCCATGTTGCAGCGGGAAGGCTTCAGTAAACAGATAATCGGTCACCTTGATGACCCGTTTCAGGATCACGGCACAGACAATACCGTCCAGATCGGCTCGAGTTACGACGCGCATAATTCTAGCTCCATTTCTTATTAGGAAGATAATACGTAAATTCCTCTTAATCACGTATTGTAAACACCGTTTCAATTTGGAGCATTCCATGCGCATTGTCGTATTGGGTGATGGATTATTTGTTGAGGGGTTACGCCGATTAGGCTTCGAAGTGCTGCATTTAACACCGGATGACGCAACCACTCCGTTTCCTCTATCAGCTTGGACTGGTCCGGAGATCGCCAAATTCATCCAGCCTGACGATGTTTTATTCATCTCTGGTGCGATCTCGCCGGTAGTCTTTCCCGCCGATTTGAACACTTTATCATGTCCAATTATAACATTTCTACCCGATGCACCGCTCCACCGGTTCTGGATGCGTCGTGCCGCACCGGCTTTGTCGCTGCTACTGGTCGATCAACCGCATGAGTATGGCTTCTATAACGATCCTGCGATGAAAGTCGAATGGCTCCCGCTTTCGGCTGATAGCGATTTGTACTATCACGGTGACCGGAAGTGGGAGCAGCGCGATATTCCATTTTTGTTTGTCGGTACAATTGATAGCGCCCGGCGACCAAAGCGCTCGGCGCTGTTAAAAGTGGTTCAGCAGTGCTGCGACGTGATGATTGTCGATGGTGGTGGAACGCGGAATGTTTCAGCGCAGGAGGTTGCTGATCTCTACCGCCGCGCGCAGGTCGTGATCAATGAGAACATGTTTCCCTCGGTAAATCTACGGCTCTTCGAGGCAATGGCGTGCGGTGCGCTGGTGTTGACGGAGGAATGCGATCAATGTTGGGCGCGTCTGTTTGTCGAGAATAAACATCTACTGAGTTACGATCCGGACACTATTCGCGATCAGATCGATTTGATCCTGACACGACCGACGAAAGCTGCCAGTATTGGCTTTACCGGAATGCACGAGGTGAACTCGCGCCATCTACTCACGCATCGCTCCGAGCAATTGGCAAAGTATCTGAAAGAGGCTCCGAAAGGATCGCATCCTCATATTCCCGAATGGCAGTATGCCGGTGTGCCAGTACGGATGGCATTGCGCTGGCAGAATCATCCGCAGCGGGAAATCTGGTTGAATGGGGGATTGCCCCTATTGGGTGCGGTTGAGAACTTCGATGAGGCAACATGGCTGGATCGTGCATCATTGCTATGGCAACTCGAACAGCGCGACAAGATCACCCCGACGCTGCAGCAAGCGGTGAAAGCAATTCCAACGTCCATGTACTTGCGGCTCGCGCTAGCCTGGAGTGAATTGGAAAATGATCCGAAGTCGGCGATTCCGCAGCTTCGGATGGCACTGCGCGATATTCTCGGCAGCGATTTTATTCCGGATCAATTAAAGACCGATCCCGGATATTGTCATTTTGCGACAGCGAATGCATTGACGAAACTGGGTCACGATTATGATCCCGGTTTTTCGCGATCGAGCTTGCCGATGTTCCTCTGGAATGGGATGGAGCATTTTCTGAAAGCGGTGGAATTGGCACCGGATCGCGATGAATACCGGATCGAATTTGCCGAATTTTTGAAACAGCGATATGCGGTAGAGGAAGCGGGGAGGTTGCTAGAAGCGGCACCGCTATTGACTTCCCGTATTCGCTATGCATTGGATGCGATTAAGCCGCTGCGATATTGGTAGTCGTATTAACTTACGAATCAGTGAGTCTCTTTTGTCTTATTTACCGGTTCGACATAAACGCCGATGAGCGAATGTCATACCTTTCTCACGCTCCTATTCCCAATTCTGGAATTTATTGCAGAACGACTGCAACCGCCGTACTATATGATGACTCTTATCAAATGAGTGTCGATAATCTGTCATTGCGAGGAATTCGCCGTCAGGCGAATGACGTGGCAATCGATCAGTTTCACACGATTTTGACCAGTATCAACCGGGGGGCGACTTGGCTTCGACGGGGTTACGGGGGTCGATTCATGCAGGCCGGGGATGGTTGTCCCTCGTCAAAACGCAACCACACTCAGAAGTGCCAACGATTACTCGTATGCACTGGCAGCTTAATCTCTAAAGAGATATAAGCGCTCGGCGAACCGAACCCGCGCCTAACCGGTTCGGCACAGCCGTCGTTTCGATGGGCTAAGGGGACGTGCGCCACCGGGCGTCCCTCGAAAACTTCAGGTGGCTGGTTATTCGGAAGCCGGACCAGTGCTCCCCGAGTAGCGAGAAATAATACCGGTCCTAAGCCTGTAGATTGAACGGTGACCTAACTTCGGACGTGGGTTCGATTCCCACCGCCTCCACTAAACCGACTATGTGAATAGTCGGTTTTTTTGGTAGCAGGGCGAACATATGGCTTTTAACTTTTTATCTTGTCATCTTCTTTTTGTAGCGTTGGACTTTAGTCCGCTATCTGTTTCTTTTTCGTAGGGGCGAATCGCATTCGCCCCCAAGCGGCAGGCAGCGCCTGACGCCGGTCATTGCTCGCAAATACGATTTGTTTCTTGTCATTGCGAACGAAACGAAGCGTAGTGTCGCAATCTATTCTTTTTTTACATTTGCGGGATGTCTTGCAGACATCCCGTTCGGGCGTATGCCATGCGCCCCTACGGTCGGAAATGCGTCTATCCTGATTTGTCGTTGCGAACGAAGCGAAGCGCAGTGTCGCAATCTATTCTTTTTCACATCTGCGGGATGTCTTGCAGACATCCGTTCGGACGGAAGCCTTACGCACTGATTTATGTAGGTTTGATTTTTGCCGCCTCCAAGAAAAAATCCCGATCACAAAAATGGATAGAGTGGTGTTTTATATGTAGAAATTGTTAAACAAAAATTATTTGCGATGATTATTCGTTAAACAAACTATCGATTGAAAACTTTTTGTATCGATTATAGCAGGTATGGAATCTAAATATTCGAAAGTAGCAGTAAAATCTAAAGTGCCTATTATTTTGTCATTATTAGAAGGATCATATTTGTGAAGTGATGCCAAACTCTTGGGGAGTTCATCAAAATTAATAAATATTTTAATATTTGATTGACTAGATATCACTGTTGAATCAGTATTGAATTGAACTACAGATTTACTCATTCCACTCCATGATTCTAAGTAATTTGGGGAGAAGAAATAAGTAATAGCATTAATTTTAATCTGGCAATTAATTACTCTACATGAAACATTAATTTCTTTTAATCCAATATTTTGACCAAGTTCTCTAGATTCTAAAGATAGCTTGTCAGCATTAAACTCAACAAGTTGAGGTAGATTTTTCCGATTCTCAGCTACTTTTGAAACTGATAGTGAATCTTTACTAATATTATGATAAAATGGAGAAAAATATTTTATGCCTACAAAAATTCCCAAGACAAATGCAAAAATTAACATCATCAATAAATTGAGAGGATATTTTTTATCATCAATTTCAATGTTAATCTTGTGATTAAAAAGGCTTTTTAGTGCAGATAATAAGAAGTTCCCTATGCTTTGCATAAAATTCCTTGTTAAAATATTGTATTGTGCTAATTAAAATTAACTTTCAGGCTCTTTTTATTCTTACAGATTTATCGAAAGCGCTAATTTCATCCAATTCTCCCAACTGGACGAGAATCTTCTGATACTCGTCCACATAGAGGAAGACGCCGATCCGTTCTCCTTATCATCGTTGATATTTTTCGAACCGAGTGCTCATTCGATGCACAGATTATTTTATTCAACAAATTACGGAGCGTGTTAGTTGATTTCAAGTAAAGAGAGGTTACATACAGAAATTATTGAAATCTGTAGAATTATCGGCGTAGTGTCTGTCCAAGATGCTCAAACAGAAAATGAGGAGTTTGCTTTGTCACTACGCTTCGGAAGTCCGTTAGCTAACGCACGTTCCTGCGCTTCGGTCCTCGCAAAGACATAATCAGGATACAAGAGACAGAAAAGAGTCGGGCAAGAGTGCCCGACCTACGGAATAAATGGTGGGCGACCGCGATAGGTCGCCCGGATCTTCTTGGGTAGGGGCGGTTCGCGAACCGCCCGAAACGTGATGTCTGAAAGACATCACGCGGATACGAAAAATATTTCAATGTGTGAATCCGTCAATAATCGAGTATCATCAACGGATAAGGGCGGACGTGTAGGAACGCCCCTACCACAAGGTAGAGGATACAAGAACGGAAGGCCGCGGTGGGCCTCCCTCATTAAAACATGAAAGACACAAGAGGTGGTCGGAATAAATTCCAACCACTAAGATATGTGGGCGACCGCAGTGGGTCGCCCATACTAAAGCAGATTCATCCCTTGTTTTCTCAATTGTTGATTTTTTATCCCGCCACCTTTCCCCGATTGCGAGGAAATTCGTATCTTGGAACGCTTTTCAAATTACTCTCAGACTGATTGGTAAGATCATGAAACCAGTTCAAGACATTCTGACTCAGGCACGTGAAGTGGTGCGGATGGAACGCGCCGCGCTCGATGCACTGGAACAGGCAATCGACGACAACTTCGCTCGTGCGATCGAATTGATCCTCGCTACCGATGGCAAAGTAATTGTTACCGGTATTGGTAAATCGGGACTGGTGGCGCGCAAAATCGCCGCGACACTCGCCTCTACCGGCACCCTATCGATTTTCCTCCATCCGACTGAAGGGCTGCACGGCGACGTGGGTGTCGTTCGTCCGAAAGATGTCTGCATCCTGCTTTCAAAATCGGGTGAGACTGAAGAATTGCTCGCGATCCTGCCAGTTTTGAAACGGATTGGTGCCAGCACCATTGCGATTACTGCCAATCCCAACTCCGAATTGGCGCGCGGCTGCGATCTCTCGTTGAATCTCGGGTCGGCACCGGAAGCCGGTCTCAGCGGTCTCGCTCCCACCAGTTCGACAACGGCAACCCTCGCTCTCGGCGATGCAATCGCGGTTGTTTTATTGAATGAACGCAATTTTAAACCAGTCGATTTCGCGATGCTGCATCCCGGTGGTGCTTTGGGCAAGAAGCTGTTGTTGAAGGTGTCCGACCTAATGCATGTCGGGAATGAAAATCCGGTCATTCTCGATAATTCCAAATTACGCGACGCAATCGAAATGCTCACCGCAATCCCACTGGGTGCGGTCTCGATCGTCTTTCAAACCGGTCAATTGGCGGGCTTCTTCACTGATGGCGATCTTCGTCGAGCCATCCGGAAATATGGCGCTGCCGCTATCGAATTACCGATCATCGATCTGATGACGAAATCGCCGACCACAATCAATTCCGAGATGTTAGCGCTGGATGCATTGAAACTGATGGAAGACCGCCCTTCGCAGATTTCGGTATTACCAGTGGTCAATGAGAATCGGGAACCGGTCGGAATGTTGCGGCTTCACGACCTTTTGGCGGCAGGTCTGCCGTCGCGGGAGCATCAACTATGATCACGAAACGTTGGGAAATTGCACCGGGAGTAGAAGTCGGAGGCGATGCACCGCTCCTGATTATTGCCGGACCGTGTGTGCTGGAGGAAGAGGATTTCACGCTGAAATGGGCAGAGCAACTGATCAAGATCGTGTCGAAATTCCCATTCGGTTTCGTCTTTAAAGCGAGTTATGAAAAAGCCAACCGCACTTCGGCTCAGGCGATTCGCGGTCCCGGACTCGATGAGGGGTTATCGATTCTTGCCAAAGTGAAATCCACTTTCGGAGTACCGGTACTGACCGATGTGCACGAAAGCAATGAATGTGCCTCCGTAGCTGAAGTTGTTGATATTCTTCAAATTCCCGCATTTCTGTGCCGACAGACCCGACTCCTGATGGCGGCTGGTTCGACCGGCAAAGCCGTTAATATCAAGAAGGGACAATTTCTCCATCCCGACGACCTCCGAGGGGCAATCGATAAAGTTTCAGCCGGTGGAAGCGACCGAATCTTACTTACAGAGCGAGGAACTTCGTTTGGCTATCGCGAACTCGTGGTTGATATGCGTAATTTAGAGAGAATGCGTCAGTTAGGTTGCCCGACGATCTTCGATGGGACACATTCAGTTCAGCGTCCTGGTGGAAGTGGGGGGAGTACCGGGGGTGATCGACGGGAAGTAGCAGGATTGGTGCGTGCAGCGATCGCGCATGGCGTTGAGGGTGTCTTTCTCGAAGCACATCCGAATCCCGATCAATCCCCTTCCGATGGACCGAATATGTTAACACCTGAATTGTTCGAACAAGTATTACAGCAAATAGCGACAATCGACGCGGCACGGCGTTCCTGTAAGTAAAAGTATTGGCTGTGCCAGATCGGGAAAGGTGGCGAGATGGCACGGCATATATTTTTTCCTTCCGACTTTGGAGAGACCTCACAAGCAGCGTTTCCGGTTGCACTGACCTTAGCGCAGTCGTTTCAATCGGATCTGGTAATTTTTCACGGTCGCCATCCGAAACAATCCGAACCACACAGCAGTGTATTGAAACCTTTTGCGAAGCTAGCGGAAGAACTTGGAATCGGATTTCAAGTTCAGATGACCGATGGCAACGATATCGCCGATTTGGCGTTGAAAGAATTTACCGAATTCCCTCCGATCATGACTGTGATGGGTACCCACGGACGTACTCCACTCGCGAAGTGGATGCTGGGCTCGATCACTGAACGCATTCTCCGGTTTGCCAATATCCCCGTTCTGCTTGTTACACCGCACTCAGCCCTTCGCAAGTGGGAAGGGATCAAGAAAATTCTCGTCGGTGTAGATTTCTCGTTGCAATCGCATTATGCTTTGGAATGGGCGAATCTGATTGCGGCGAAATGTAGTGCCGAAATTCATGTCATGCATATCATTGAAAGCGGCGTTCTAGAAGGAACTCCATTCGAATTTCCGTCGCTGAAGAATCTGGTACCGAATGCCGAAGCGACAGTCAACGATGCCTTCGGCAATTTCGAAGCGAATATTCACATCGTCGATTCGCCTATTCATCATGTTTCTCACGGCATCGCTCATCGCGAATTAGTGAAGGTCGCAGACGAAAATCAAATCGATTTAATCGTGATTGGACCGCATGGATCGGGTGGAATGAAAGATCTCTTAATCGGATCGACTGCCGACCGGGTAGTGCGTACTTCGAAGTGTCCGGTACTGGTCGCGAAAACCAAGCCTGATGTGGCTTAACCGGTAAATTAAACGGATTTTTTATTCCCGATGTCATATCCTCAGATGACCGCAATACTGATCGAAGATTAACTGGATTAAGTTAATTTCGTTATAGAAAATCGAAGTAACGGAAATTGGGAGGAAACCATGAAGAAGTATATGATCCTATTCGCGATGGTTCTCGCGTTGGGTTGGGTAACAGGAGCACTGGCTGGCGACGACAAGAAAATGCCGGATAAAAAAGATCCACCATCGGTAAAAGAAAGAATCGACAACTGGGAAAAGCGACTTGAGAAAATGTCGATTCGGATGAAAGCGATGGAAGAGCTGCGCGAAGAAGCGATGAAGAATGCTCAGAAAGATATCGACAACGCGAAGAAGTTGTTGAAAGAGGGAAAAGAAGCTGAAGCCGAGGGCGAACTGGTAAAAGCGCGACATCATCTTGGTGCAGCGGCTCCGCATCCCCGCATGAATCGTGGAATGCACCCCGGTATGCGAAAGGGACGTGGTCCTGTTTTTGGTCCTGGTGCAATGAGAGGCGATTGCCCGATGGGTCCTCGTTGTGATAACCCAATGGGTCCACCGCCTTGGGCAGGTCGAGGTCCGAAACCCATGGCAGATCCTGACGAGAGATAATCTTTCAAAACGTTAATTAGGGGCATCAATGATGCCCCTTTTTTTATTTTACATCTGCAGAATTTATTTGGTTATGACTTGGTAGTGATTTTGTTTCGATTGCTTTCGTATTGGATTGTGTCTCCGCCGGAGCACAGGCTTGAGAAGCTCAAGTCGAGACCCCCATACGTGGTAAGATCCAACGCTGCAAAGCAAACCACGCCGCGACAATTAGGACGTATAATCCGATTTCCTTCATAATGGCAACTTTTCCCTTCATTGTATCATTCCTCTATCTTGTTCAATTATACGAAACTCATTTCCTAATTGATAAAATTACCATTTCCAGAGGAGATAGTAGTAATTATTCCGACCGATCGGTCGCAAAAATTGCCCTAGAAAACCAAAATATTGTTTGTCACATGGATAAAATCATTGTTTGATAGAATTGGAATAGGTAACTTGATAAATTCATACTATTCAAGTTTATTCGGTAGTTGTTTTATCATGAGGTTAACATGCGTTACGATCATCGATTCAGCATTCTAATCGTTGTCTTTGCTTTGTTCTTCTCGCAAGCAGTGTTGGCACAATCATATTGGTCTCGGAATTATCATCGCAGCAGTGCCGATGCTGGCAGCAAAGTAATTCCGCTATCCGATGGAGGTTTTTTAGCGGTTGGCAGCACTGCCCGGTACAACTATGACAGTTGGTTGATTCGAACCAATAGCAATGGTGATACCATTTGGACAAAAATTCTAGATAGTACCGAGCATGCGAACAATGTCCTGTCGGTCAATTCAACGCAATTTGTTGTCGTCGGCGACGCTTTTAGGCAAACGCTGAATTATGTGTACTTGTACAAGATGAATCTTTCCGGAGATACGATCTGGACCCGTTTGTACAATGGTCGAGTACCTGCTTGCACTGGTCTGGCAATCGCTCCCACTGACGATCACGGCTTCATCATTACAGGTTCGATGGTAGTGAATGCCGGTACTGATATTCTGTTACTCAAAGTAGACTCACTTGGAAATCAGCAATGGCTGACCAATCTTCACGCGACGGGATCTACCTGCGGTTACGGCGTCGTGCAAGCTCCAGAGGGTGGGTATATGATAACTGCGTATATGCAGAGCAGCACCACCGATTACAATATCTGGCTGATTCATACTGATGCCTCCGGTTCAGTGCAATGGGGGAGGCAATTTGGTGAAAACAGGATGGATGTGCCATTCGGTTTGTCACTCATACCGAGTGGTGGATACGCAATTTTCGGCTATGTATCTCATGCCGATTCCTCAATGCCGGTAATCATTCGTACGAATTCGAGTGGTATCGAAACCGATCGACACGAGTTTACAATGCTGTATGGTTGGGCGTATCACGGCACTCTGACCGCTGATGGTGGTGCAGTTCTAACCGGGTTTCAGCAGGCTGCATCCGGGCGGTTCCTACTCTGGATCGGCAAAGTAAATTCGACAAATCAGGAACAATGGCAACGCACTTACGAACGCGAGTTCTACTCACAAACAGGTTATGGTATCGCACAGACCTCTAGCAGTGATTACATCGTAACCGGCACTTCGGGAACCGATTTATTATTGACGCATTTATCCTCTCAGGGATTACTCGAAGTAACCGAAACAAAACCGTGTAATTTGCCACAGTTGACGACTTTATCGCCATGTTATCCGAACCCGTTTAACTCAACGATAATAGCTCCAATCCAGCTAACTCGACCGGATCGAGTTTCGCTCCAGGTAATTGACCTACTTGGGAAAGTACAGATTCAATTGCCAATCCAGCAGTATTCTGCCGGATCCTATTCGATACCGATCGATTGTGCGGGATTATCTTCAGGAACCTATTTTGTTAGGCTTTCAACCCCGACTATCAATCAAGTACAGCAAATCGAATTAGTGAAATAGTCAATCCGATCGGAGCATAGTAGAACCAAAAAATTAAAGTTGATTCGGATTGGATTTGTTAGAAAAGCGTTCTATAGATATATTCGCGAGTTATTCATCGAAAGATTGTGGAAAATTTCCCATGAAACGCTACTCTGTTTTCTTACTCGCGCTATTGATATTCGGTAGTTTACCGATGCTAAACTACGCCGCCGAGACGAATTGGTCGGATAATTCGAACTGTTTTCAATGCCATTCCGACACCACTTTGAAAAGCGCCGACAATCGCAATGTCGGAGTATTTCAAACTGGCTTCGATTCGTCGATGCATCGTTCTCAGTCCTGTACCGATTGTCACGGAACTGGTAATTTCGATGATGTTCCGCATTTTAAACCATACAAACCGGTAAATTGCGGGGATTGCCATGCCGACGCCTCGAAGAAATTTATGGCGGGATTTGCCGATCATTTAAAACAACGCGGTTTTACCAATATCCCCGATTGCAAGCAGTGCCACGGTACCCACGAAATCAACAAACAACCGGATACCCGCAAAGTATGCGGTGTGTGCCACGCATTGGAAGTCAAGAAATTCAATTCTTCAATTCATGGCAATGCCAAATCCGGGAAGGCTGTCGTATCCTGCACAAGCTGCCACGATGCTCACGACAAAAACGAACGCGGAAACATGCTTCCAGCCGATTGGCGACTGAAAATCGTCGATCGATGCAATACCTGCCATCAACCGCAATCGAAGAATTATCTAACATCGCATCACTTCGATCAGGTGAAAAAGGGTAATTCCAAAGCACCGATCTGTATCGATTGCCATGGCAATCATGAAATATTTGCAGTAAAAGATACGCGTTCGAAAGTTCATATCGATCGTATGGATCAGACCTGCAGCAACTGTCACACGGGTTACGAGCAGACCGTTCACCGCAAGAGTGGTGTCGATGCAAAAGTAATGACTTGTGCCGCCTGCCATACCGGTCATTCAACGGAGATGGGGAAGAGTGGTACTGGTATCGTTAAACCGACGATCCCCGGCACCTGTTTAACGTGTCATGCCGACGAACGTCACCGGATGGAGAATAATACTGCACACGGCAAGGCAATGATGGTGAATGCCACCGGTGGTCAAGCAAATTGTACCGAATGTCATGTGTACCACTTTAAACTTCCCGATCCGAAGAAACGTGCCGAAGCCAAGTTGAAATTGACGTGCACGAACTGCCATGTCAAAGAATTCAAAGATTACGAACGGAGTGCCCACGGGATCGCTTTTGCCAAAGGACATTCCGAAGCCCCGACCTGTATCACGTGTCACGGCGAACGAAAAATCGAACGCATCAGTAGTCGCTTTACCGGGCAAACATTAATCTCACTCTGCGGATCGTGTCACGCGAATCGTGAAGTCACGATGCGTTTTCAAATCAATCCGAACGTCGTAGCAGGATATCTGAATACTTATCACGGCAAAGCATATTCATTGGGATATCAGGGCGAGCAATTTGCTACCTGTATTTCCTGTCACGATCACCATCTGATTTTGCCGAAAGACAATCCTGCCTCTTCGATTTCACGGCAACGCATCGTCCAAACCTGTGCCAAATGCCATAAGAACGCGAATGCCAATTTCGTTGCGCAATTGCAACATTACGATCCAATGGCACCATCGGGGCACCCGGTATTGGATGCGATCCACTTTATGATGAAGTGGTTATTGCTCATCACACTGGCGATTTTTGGTATCCATACACTCGCTTGGATCGGTCGACAAATGATCGATCGGGTTCGTCACGGACCGCACAAACGGTGGCATGGCGAATTCCGTTATCGCCGGTTTGGCGTATACGACCGGGTGGTTCACGGCATCGTCATTGTAAGCTTTTTAACACTGGCGATGACCGGGTTACCGCTTAAATACAGCCATACAGCACTGGCGTACTGGATTGCACACAATTTCCTCGGACTCGATACGATGGCATTGATGCATCGCGTCGCGGCAGTGTTAACGTTCATGTACTTTGCACTGCACTTGGGAAATTTGACCTATCGATTTGCGAAACGGCAACTCCCGCTCAAGAAAATGCTGTGGGGTCCCGACAGTATGGTGCCGCAGCCGAAGGATGCGATTGATTTCTTCCAGCATATTGGATATTTCTTCCATATTGCCAAGAAACCCAAATTTGATCGCTTCACTTATTGGGAGAAGTTTGATTATCTCGCGGTATTCTGGGGTGTGGCTGCAATTGGTGCTTCCGGTTTAACGCTTTGGTTCCCGGAATTCTTTACCCGGTTGTTGCCTGGTTGGATCGTCAATGCGGCGCATATCATCCACTCGGAAGAGGCATTGCTTGCAACAGGCTTTATCTTTACGATTCACTTTTTCAACGAGCACTTGCGCAGCGAGAACTTCCCGCTAGACGAAGTGATTTTTACCGGTAGTGTCAGCGAACAATATTTGAAGGAAGAACGACCGCTCTGGTACGATCGGTTAGTGCAGGAAGGGAAGATCGACGAGATCAAAGTACTGCCGATTCCGACTTGGAAGCGCGTGCTAATGTACTGTGTCGGGTTTACCGCACTCATTATCGGATTGTCGTTGCTGGCACTGATTGTGATCGGTACGTTCTCTAAATAACTGGATTTCGTGAAGCATTCAACCTGTTAGGACAGTATATTTAAGACATCGAATAACGTAGGATTCGCTGGCAACCATGATAAATCGAAGAATGAGGGTGTATTATTGGTGGCGAATCCGGACGATATTGAAGCGATTATCGGGAGTTATCGGCAACGAACTGACGCTGATCACTCCTGTTATTCCGGATGATGAATCGGTCAAGCGAGTCTCGCAAACGATTGAGAGTATTGTATCACAGACGAATCATCCGTTTCAGGTTCGACATCTTCTGGTCGCTTCCGGTGAAGTGAAATTGTCGCAACCCGCTCAATTGCCTGAATGGTACCGGCAATCGTGGCTGATTGTACCGGGAACAGCACGAGATGAAACTGCGTTGCGTAATGCCGCTATCCATACGCTTACTAGCGGTTGGGTGATGATCGTTCCTGCCGGATGTGAATTCAATGAACAGGCATTCTCGGGTATTCGAAATCAGCTTAGAGCAAGCGCTGGAACGCTGCGCTTTCAAGTTAATTCAGCCGCTGGCGACGATCCCGATTATCGGTCCGATCAGTGGGGAGGAGTACCGCAACATTCGATCTTTGGATTTTTGTGGAATGGTGCACTTTCGCATCTGGTCGACTTTCAACGACGTCCCACCGCCGATTTCATGTTCGAAGAAAATCTGACCTACTTTAGTCGTCATTACGGCTTCGAGAATTTTCAAGTACTAACCACCATCGGGAATTATCCCGAACTGCCGCGAGGATGATACCACTCGTGACGAAGACGCTACTGAATATTGTCACTCCTACTTACAACTACCCGCGATTTCACGGTGTTCTGAAACGTGGAATAGAGTCGATCATCCAGCAACAAAACCATCATTTTCAGGTGCGACATATCGTTGTGTTTGATGGCGATGCCGATCCGCAGTTCACAATCGCGAAACCACCTGACTGGTACACTCTAGAGGTTTATTCTTCCCCGCGCACGGCAGTGTGGGGTATTTATCAACGCAATCGCGCCATTGAGAAGATTGAACAAGGGTGGGTCTGGTTTTTCGATCACGATAATGTATATTATCCGGGAGCATTTTCGGCTTTGGAACAAGCGTTGTCGGACGATACCGGCATTTTATTTGCCAATGTGAAGGATGTCCATCGGAATGAGCGATTGTTCGGAATGAAAGGAAATTCGATCATTCCCCGAAATCTAGCCGATGCGCCACGTTATCCTGAAGTCGATTCGTTGAATTTTGTGGTGAATGCCAAACTGGTAGCAAGCGCGGAATGGCAGGAGAAGTGGGGTCACGACTTTATGTATGCCCAGAATATCGCGTCGTTAGCCCGACGATTGAAGTACCGCGTTGCAACGATGGACTTTGTCGTTGGTGAACATTCTTAACTAGATTGATTTATTAAAAGTAGAATCCAAGACTTATCTGAGGAAAGAAAATGAAATTGTTCCGAACATTGTACCACGAGGAACGTGGTTGTCACGAAACAGTGGCAGGAGATGACAAGTATTTTTTCTTGAAAGATAAAGTTAAGATTTCTGGAAAATGGTACGATGCTGGATCTGGAACAAATAAGCTACGGGATTTACTCGAGGAACAATTTCAGATTCACCCTCTAGTATTAGATATTGACTTAGACATGGAACCGTTACCTTTTGAGGATAACAGTATCGATGTGGTAACAAATTTCGAATTGATTGAACATCTAATGAATCCTTTGTTTTTTATGCGTGAAATTCATCGTGTACTTAAACCAAATGGCAGTCTTTATATCACAACGCCAGATAGTTATTGTGCTTATCACAAAATTGAACATCTAATTGAACGAAAGTATCGCGCTCATTTCCATGAATTTATTAAAACAGATTTGGAATGGTTGTTAGAAAAAGCAGGTTTTAAGAGCTTTTCAATCGAACGCTTTGCCCGACAAAATCGCTCGAAATATATGAAAATTAAACCAATACGGTTTTATGTTAGTGCATCAAAGTAATGCCGAAATAAATAGATAGTCTCTAAGAGGATTCATTTGTGATTTATACCGTAGCTATTAAATAATAAATAGTTATAATTAATTTTGTAATTCATGTATTGTACTTTTTAAATTCTTTTTTGTCATCTCAAGATAAATTGCTTGATTCTTCTTGAAATTGTGTTGATGTTAATATTAATCAAATAATCAAGGAGAAGCTATGAAAACCGTGCGATTTATTGCCCTCTCATTTCTCATTCTTACGTCGTCAATTTGCTACTCGCAACCTAGTACCGGTATCACTCAACTTTGGTCTACTTACATTGGTTCGGGATGGAACCGAGGCGTCAATATTACAGGAAATCGTGCATATCTGTGCAATTTGTGGGGAGGGGTAAGCATTTATGATATTACCAACCCAGCTAGTCCACAATTGTTAGGAGTATGCAATACCCCAACAGGTGCGATGAGTTGCGAAGTTGTTGATAGTATTGCTTACGTATGCGATTATCGCTCGGGAATGCGATTCATCAACATTTCGAATCCTGCTCAACCGGTCGAGATTACACGTTACCAGACTCCTGATGTAGCGATGAATGCACGAGTCATCGGTGACAGATTATACATTGCTGACAGTACTGATGGTTTTCGAGTTCTGGATATTACAAATCCATCTAGTCCGCAGTTGTTAGGTCATTTTGATACATTTGCTGCTTATGATGTTCAAGTCCAAGGCGATTTCGCTTATATTGCCGATCGCGATCAGGGTCTCAAAATAATTGATATTTCTGATATTGAGAATCCCACTCAAACTGGTGTTTATAATACTGTGGGATATGCCGTTGCAGTCGTGGTCAATTGTCATTATGCGTATGTTTCGGATTTTACTGGTGGTTTTAGTATTATCGATATCTCGAATCCTGGATCACCATTTTTAGTAAGACAATATCCAATGTCTGACGCTGTTGTGCATATCCAACTTTACGGTAATTATGCGTTTGTCGCAGCAAAATACGCAGGTTTATACATCTATAACGTAACTCATCCAGAAAATGCTACACTTGTTGCACATTACGATACTCCGAATATCGCATGTAATATAGCTGTCAGAGACAGCATCATTTATCTATCAGATGGTTCGGATTTTTTGATTCTTAATTGGGGAAGAGCTGCTAGTCCAAATGGTCTAAGTGTTCTTTCGACTACGAGTACCATTAATGGCTGGAATCATTCAGTAAATGTTTCAGGGAATTATGCGTATTTATCGAATCTCTGGGGTGGATTGAACATCTACAATGTAACTAATCCTGCTAGTCCAGTGTTTGTCCATAATTCAGTTCCACCGACTGGTGCAATGAGCTGTGAGATTTCCGATCATTATGCAATCGTTGCTGATTATCGGTCAGGTGTTCGAATAATGGATATCTCCAATCCATTGAGTCAAACAGAAATTGCTCGATACCAAACTCCTGACGTTGCAATGAATCTTAAGGTTGTAGGCGATTACACTTATATTGCAGATAGCACCGATGGTCTTCGAATAATTAATACTTCAGTGCCATCTTTACCTCAGCTAGTAGGACATTTTGACACATTCGCAGCATACGATGTAGACGTTGTAGATAATTTTGCATATGTGGCAGATCGCGATTCAGGCTTAATAATTTTAAACATTTCAAATCCTGAGAATCCTACTCGAGTAGGAAGGTTTGATACACCTGGACAGGCTGTAGCTGTGATTGTTAACGGCAATTACGCATATGTTTCTGATTATTTCGGGGGTTTGAATATTATAAACATCGCTGACCCCAGCACACCTTTTTCAGTTGGAAGGTATAATTTTCCCGATGCAGTTGTGAATGCTGCAATCTCTGAAAATTATATATTTATTGCTGCAAGATATGCGGGATTATATGTTTATAACATCAGTAACCCAGAACAGGCAAGTGAGGTCGGTTTTTACAACACTCAATCTAATGCTTGCGATGTATTCGTCAGCGGAAATATTATCTATCTCGCTGATGGTTATGATTTTCTGACTTTTTCTTTTTCTTCACTCAATACCGATATCCAGCACGATGATTTCGCTGCTTTCGCGCCCACTCAATTCTCATTGTTACCCAACTATCCCAATCCATTTAACGCAACGACCACCATCCGTTACTCGATTCCGCAACGCGAAAAAGTCGAACTCAAGTTATTCGACTTGACCGGGCGTGAAGTCGCAAATCTGGTCGATTTCAACCAAAATGCCGGTACCTATCGAGTAACATTCGATGGCAAGCAATTATCGTCCGGTACTTATCTGGCGCGGTTAACGGCGGGCAAACAAACTGAAATGAGGAAGTTGGTACTCGTAAAATAACCGATCAAGTAATCATAGTAAGAAAAACGGGATGTCCAGTGGACATCCCGTTTGATTTAACCAATCGTAATTGTTACTTCAACAGGTTCATCTTGCCCATCAAGATCGTGTTCTGGATATCGATCGCATAAAAGTACGTGCCGTTGGAGAGCGACAAACTGTTGTCTGCTAACCCATCCCACAAGATTTCGTATTCGCCTTGTCCATTCACACGAACATGCAAAGTACGAATCAGTTGTCCGAGTACATTGTAAATCCGCACATCGACAATACCCCGATAATTGATATTCAACCGGAATTTGATCGTTGTTGTCGGATTGAATGGATTCGGATAGTTACCGAGAAGTTCAAACGATGCCGGATGTTTTGCATCCGTAACCGCTTCTCCGGGATTCTCATCGACATCATTCGGATTCCCCGAGAAACTGGTAAATGGGCTGATCACACCATACTGCTGACTGATCAGAATGATCTGCGAACGTAGTGCTACCGCCGCCGATGAGGTGGGACTTAACGTATAATATCGCACTAACAACGATTCGATTTTTCGCTTTGCCCACACTTTCGGGAGGAACTGATTACTTTCAATTTGACCTTCATTCAATTGCACGTTGTAATTATATGCAACTGGATTGCCAAAAGCATTACCGCTTAACGTAATCAGAACGTTAGCCGCTTGACTGTACCGTCCCGAGATGATCATCTGTTTGCCTTTATACAAATTCGGCAGCGTATCGGGATAGACTTGGCTGACAATTGGGGGAGTAAATGTAATGCGGCTATCGAGCAGCACCGGATTGCGAATTGTAGTGTAGAAACTGGTGATTCGGGCGTACAATTCATCATTGCCAAGGAATTCGGCAACACCATGATTATGCGCCGACATCTGAGCCAGTAATTGACGATTGACATCGGATCCGATTCCAAAATTGAACAAACAGATATTGGTTTCGGCTGCTCTGATCAAGGAATCGACATAAGTGACGAGTGTCGTTGGGGATGTGATTCCGACTGTCGGTTGACCATCCGTCAGGAAAATGACGATATTCGCTGTGCTATCGTTCGCAAAAGTGAATTGCGGAATGGCTTGCGCGAAAACACCGGAAATACTCGTCATGTTTCGAGCATACAATCCATTGATATACGTCAACGCCGAATCACGCGACTGATTGGTAAACATCACATGACGCGGTCGAAAGCAAGTGATTGCGTCGTCGAAATCGATTAGATTGAAGCGATCGCCTTCGTTGAGATTGTTTACGATGAACGTTGCAGCATTTTTCGCTTGGGTTATTTTCGTGCCGGACATACTACCAGAGCGATCGATAATCAACGAGAATACCTTGGAGATTGCACGGGTGTTTTGCGATGGATCGGGTTCAGCGATAAACGTGAGAAATCCATTTCCCAGCGTATCCGGTACCGTTGGAAGACTGGTACTGTATGCGAATAAACCAAGTTGATTCGCATTGAGACGGTATCTGACGCCATAGTTTTGGTTGATCGCGGTTTCTACCAGACTAACACGGATCACTCCACTCGTCCCATTATTGGTTATCTCCACTGTCGGATGGGAACTCGTCATCAGCAGGCTGTCGATCGATCGAGGTGAAGTAATATTGAAATTAAATCGTTGGCGTTGTATTACACTCGATTGAATCAAATGATAGTCGCTGGGATAAGTATAACTCACACTACCATCGGTATAGGGCAGCAGTTCAACATACGTCAGCTCGACAGCAATGGTCGAATCGTGACGAATATATTGAGGTAAGGTATAAAATAGGGGAGTGTGTCCCAGATAGGTAGTTAAATTTGCTGGAGACGTTCCACCAGGGATTGTCGTATCTTGTCGAACACTATCGATCCGCGCCGTTTCCCAGATTCCGGCAACACCTGTACGCAAGCGCACCGCACTCGCTTGCTCAGGCAAGGGAAACGCAAATATTCCAAAGTTACTTGCGCCAGCATTATAATAATATTGTGTCGTAGTCGTGATCGCGATTTGGCTTTGGACATCTACATTGACGACTGTACTGTCCAGTCGGAGATAGATTCCAGTCCTACCATCGATGACTAAAACACCATTCGCAAATGCCACTGATGTTAGCATTGCAATCAAAATAAACATGCTCAAAAATCGTTTCATGATAGCCTCCCAGTTATCAAAGTCGAGCAGAATCATAGAACAGAGTGGGATAAGTTAGAACTAATGGTAAAATACCGATCTCAAAGAAAAAATAACACCAACCAACTTGGATGATAATTCTAAATTGGCAGATAGTGATTTGAACATGAAAAGGCAATACACAACATCGTTGACGAATCTGAAACACCGCGAGATGCGTGATTGGAGAAGCAGCGAGTCAACTTCAGAAGATTGATCGGAACCATTGTAACCATCGCTTCCTCGCACAGTGTCATCAGCTAATGTGGTTACTTAGAAAACCTCAAACCAATTAATATTAATAATTTACAATAAATTACTGAATATCTGATGAAATCTAATAATAATATACCGTGTGATCATTCTAATGACAATATGGAATTGAAAAATAAGTAAGATTCCGGGGTATTGTGTTTGTTAGCTTTGGTCGAGGTTTCTACACGTTTCGACTCCCATTCGTCAGATTTAGAATGATCAATACAAAAAAACAGGAACATTATGTTCCTGTTTTGTGTGGGCGATACCGGGCTCGAACCAGTGACCCCCTGCGTGTAAAGCAGGTGCTAGGGTTCACTCTGTCCTATAAATCACTTATAACCCTAAACTTACAAAGTGTCAATAATCTCAACTGCTAACGGTTTAGACCAAAAACTGCTAACTGGACAGAGCACATAACCGTTAGCACCAATCTCGACAATCTTCGAGTCAAAGTCAAGGGATTATTTTCTTGTTAAGAAATTTTCTGATGTATGAACCTTACTATTGTATTTCTAGTATTACTTAGTTAATGTGAAAAAGAAAAGGGAATAAGATGCAATGATTTGCTTCCATGAATACAACGAATGCCGATCTAATGATAAAATCAAGGTTTATCAGGAGACCGCTGGTTACATGAGTAGAGTGAATGAATCGCTGCCCAATGCTTATCTGCGTTGGGCTTTTCGTTGTATGTTGAGAGAGTGACATTCCCAAGGAGTTGACGATGAAACCGAAATCCCATAACCGGCTAGCAGACATCCGAAAATATAGATCACACCGAGGATCAACGTGTTTGGTGCTGATGTTCGTGTTGTGTGCGATCAGTGTGGTGCAAGGTGTCAGTGTGCAATCATCGCGACTCCCGCACTCATTCCAGTTTACGGAGAATAAGGGACAGTGGGATTCCGCCGTTGTCTACAAATGCGAGGTGCGGCGCGATGGGTTCACGTGGTTCCTTGAGCGCGATGGCGTTACCCTCGTTACGTCCGTGATTGATTCGACGAAACCACTCGACAATACCCGTTTCGATCCGATGGATCGCGATCTTCTACCACGATATGCACTAAAATCGCACGCTCTCAAATTCAAATTTGTCGGCGAATGCACGACACAAAAGGATGTCGGAAGAAATTCCGACCCACGAAAATACACTTGCGCAAAATCCATCGATGCACAGGGGGAATTTTCATGGCACAACAATTATTTCTTGGGGAATGATTCGTCGAAGTGGGCACCGGATTGTCGGAATTTCTCTCGCGTGGTGTATCACGAAGTGTGGGATGGCATCGATGTCGAGTGGTATGAGAGCAAGGGTCATCTCGAATTCGATTTTGTGATTCACCCCGGTGCCGATCCGAAACAAATCAAGATGGTGTGTGCGGGGTTGGACGATCCTCTTGACCTAACACCCGATTCCCAACTCCTCCTTCCCATCTCATTGGGTGAATTGCGGATGAAAATTCCGGGGGCATACCAAACCACTGCGAATGGTGTACGCGGAAACGATGTCGAGGCACAATTCAGACTCTTGGCGGGGAATCTCTTCGCGATCGATTTGCCGAATGGGTACGACCCCGCGCAAACGCTCCGAATCGATCCGCTGGTGTACAGCACCTATTTGGGGGGGAGTGGAGATGATGGTGGGCGAGCAATCAACTACAATAATGAGAATCATGTTACAATAATTGGCAGTACAGAGAGCACCAATTTCCCTACAACGCCTGGTGCACTTGATAGAACATTCAATAATAATGATTGTTTTGTGTCACAATTTAACGAAAATAGAACTGAACTAATTTTTAGCACTTTCCTAGGTGGATCAAATGGAGATGAGGGGAGTGATATCTGTAATGATGGAAGTAGTGGTTTTATTATTGCTGGAAAAACCTACAGTATTGATTTTCCAACAACTAACGGTTCTAGACTTTCAGGTATTTCTGACGGTTTTATCACTAGACTCAATCAAATAGGAAACCAAATTATATATAGTACAACAATAGGCGGTTCTAGTGGAGACGATGTGATCAGTATTACTAGTGATTCAACTGGTGGCTGTTTCATAACTGGAGTCACTCAAAGTAATGATTTCCCAACTACAACAACAGCTTTTCAGCGCATTTTAAATGGGGGAATAGATTGTTATATAGCTCATTTAAGTAATGATGCTATGAACTTAATTGCAAGCACATATTTAGGAAGCTCGGGAAATGATGGAGTATTTGACTTGACTCGGTCTCGTGATGGTCTGGTTATAACTGGTTTTTCGACGAATCAAAGTTTTCCTACGACTATTTCTTCATTCGATACTACCTACAATGGAGGGATTCAAGATTGCTATATTGTAAAAGTAGATACTAATTGTATGCAATTGATCTACAGTACTTTTCTTGGTGGTTCTGGACAAGATGTAGGTGTGAACATTGAATTAAGTTCACTTTCTGGAGTTATAGTAGATGGAATAACTCGTAGTATGAATTTTCCAGTTACTCAGAATGCATTTGATACAACCCGAAGCGATAGTACACGATGTTTTATAACGTTAATCGATTCAAGTGGTTCTCACTTATTGCATAGTACTTATTTTGGAACGTCACTTGGCATTACTGGACCAACAGCTGTTAAAGAAGATACTTTGAATAGTATTACAATTGCAGGATATACTAGTTGTGTAAATTTTCCAACTTCTATTGAATCCTTTGATTCAGATTATAATGGTGGTTCTTTCGATTGCTATTTATCAAAATTAGATTCATCACTTTCTAATTTAATTTATAGTACATTTCTCGGTGGGAATGGAAGAGATCAAGCATACGGACTTGAAATAACTAGATCAAGAAATTTCATTATTGTTGGTATGACCACAAGTAATAATTTTCCTGTATCGACAAACGGTTATGATACTACCTACAATGGGGGAACATATTATGGCGATTGTTTTATTTCTTGTATTCAACTGCACCAAGAAGCTGCAAAAGAAAATAGATTTATATTTCCGATTGAATTTGCACGAGTACAGAATTATCCCAACCCGTTCAATTCATCAACGCTGATTCACTATTCAGTTCCAACTTTTTCACACGTCAAATTGACGGTCTTCAATCTGATCGGGCAACAGGTATCCACCTTGGTTGATGCTCAAAAAGATGCCGGAGAGTATCGCGTCCGCTTCGATGCGCAAACGTTGCCAACTGGAATTTATTTTTACCGACTTCAAATCGGAAAGCAGGTTGTAACACGTAAGATGATGCTTCTCAAGTAATCAGTTCACAACTTTCTTTCACTGTAAAGGAGTTTACCATGCGGTCAATCGTCAAATATTCTCTCCTTTTCTGCACACTTATCAGTTTAATTTCGATACATGCTGCAGCTCGAACGGTTTCCTTTCACACGTACACTTGGAAAGTCGCTACTGGAGGGATAAGTGAAGTGGTCCCGTTTTCCTGGACAGTTTGTTAGTTAGATTGCTTTGCCCGATATTTTGACAGCAAGCAGGGAGTTTACAATGTCGGGTTTACGACGGACATTATCGCCTGATTTCAAGGCGACGGTAGCATTAGCCGCACTCAAGGGTGATAAGACAGTATCTGAACTATCAAGTCTATATCAAGTTCATCCGAACCAGATCAGTCAGTGGAAGAAGCAGCTTTTGGATCATGCTGCATCGGTATTTGGCAAAACTGAATCGTCAGGAAGTGAAGAAGTAGATCTTAAGGAGCTGCGCGCCAAGATCGGCCAGTTAACGATGGAAAACGATTTTTTAGCAAAGGGGCTCAGTCGCTTGGGCGTTCTGAGCGTGAAGCGCTGATCGATCCGGGTGCCCGTTTACCGTTGGTTCAGCAGTGTTCTTTGATCAAGGTTCCACGCAGCAGTTACTACTATCGCCCTGTTCCGCTTGATTCGAACAATTTGATGCTGTTGCGAACGCTGGATGAGCTTCACCTGAAGGTTCCGTTCTACGGTGCCCGTAAACTGGTGGTGGAGTTATCGAAGCAGGGTATCGATGTTGGTCGGAAAAAGGTTCGTTCCTTGCTACGCATCCTGGGTCTGGAAGCATTGTACCGCAAGCCGCGTACGACGGTTCCTGACAAGGAACACAAGATTTATCCGTACTTGCTTCGCGACTTGACGGTTGATCGCGCGAATCAAGTATGGGCGACCGACATCACGTACATCCCACTGGCAAAGGGTTTTATGTACCTGGTGGCGGTGATCGACTGGTTCAGTCGCAAGGTGTTGTCGTGGCGGTTGTCGAATACGCTGGATACGCATTCCTGTGTGGAAGCATTGAAGGATGCGTTGTCGAAGTATGGGAAGCCTGAGATCTTCAACAGCGATCAAGGGTGTCAGTTTACCAGCGTCGCATTTACGGATGTTTTGAAAGAGGCAGGCGTTCGGATCAGTATGGATGGTAAAGGTCGGTGGATGGATAACCGTTTTGTCGAACGATTGTGGAAGTCGTTGAAGTACGAGGAAGTATACTTGAAAGGGTACGATTCAGTTCGCATTGCAGAGCGCAGTATCGGTGAATATTTTTCGTTCTACAACAGCGAACGTTCGCACCAAGGCTTGGGCTATCAAACCCCAGATGAAGTCTACACCGATAGTCTAAGAAATCTTTCTTGTCAGGCAGCTGCCTGACAAGAAACAGCAGACAGTGGGCAGTGCAATCTAACTAAGATTCGCACAAAACTGTCCAAACGGAGGGTACCACCTCACATTGTGTTTGTTAGCTTTGGTCGAGGTTTCTACACGTTTCGACTCCCATTCGTCAGATTTGGAAAGATCAATACAAAAAAACAGGAACATTATGTTCCTGTTTTGTGTGGGCGATACCGGGCTCGAACCAGTGACCCCCTGCGTGTAAAGCAGGTGCTCTAGCCAACTGAGCTAATCGCCCCGAAGCTCTGACATTCATCAAGCGAGTGAAGATAATAAAGAACTTTATCCTCTGCAAGATTCCAATCTGGACCCAAAAAATTGAAAAGCATCGGTTCATCAACCGATGCTTTCATTGACTTCGTTCTTAACTAGTAGAAAATTAAAAACTGAAACCAAACAATCCACCACCTTTGGTCAGAACCAATTCAAAATCTGCCCAATGACCAATGAATTTACATTTAGGGCATTGAATAACCAGATTCGTTGCGTACAGATTCATCATATTCGTTTGATTCTTCTCAAAAGTTTGATCGGGAATCATTGTTTTCTTGCACTTGTTGCAAGTACACTTCAATTTTCCTTGTTTTCCACAGTGGGGGCAGTTCCGCGACGTACCGATTTTTTCCGACGCATTCCAAGTTCCCTTACAGCTCTCACAGTTGACTTTCATCGCAGATCCTATTGTTTGATATTCGTAATTCCGATAAATATTGTTATTAGCAGAATGATACGAATTATTTCGAAAATCGTAATACTTCAATATAGTGTTACGAATACTTCAGTCCAAAAGTAGTATTTATCAAGCCGGAACAAATTTTTTAGATGAAGAAGAAATTGATCTCTTTTTTTCGGGAATATTGACCAAAAATCGCTGGCAACGGATTGTTGCCAGCAAACGTAAATAGAATGGTTAAAATTACTTAACGAGGAGGATTTTACGATGACTTACTTGTTGCCCACTGGAAAGTTGTAAGAAGTATACCCCTGAACTGGTCAAGGATCCGGTGTTACTGATTCCATTCCAACTGGTAGAGTACTGACCGGCAGGTCGTATTCCGAAAGAGTAGCGGTAAACGATCTGACCGCTAGTATTGTAAATCGATAAAACGGTATTTGCTCGATCAGTAAGTGAAAACGTGATGGCAATCGAATTGTTGAAGGGATTCGGATAAGTTCGGTCGAACCCAAATGAAATTGGAATTGAAAGATCCCGATTAGAAATGGCATTAGATGAAGATATCGTAACCAATGTCGGGAGCGACCATGCGGAAGTATCACCTTGAGCATCACGTGCTCTAATCTGGATGATCCAATTTCCCGCAGGGAGCGAATCAGATGCATTTAACAGATTGTTGTGATGAATTGTCCAAGGTTCAGTCACTAGAAGTGATGGTGTTACGTTGTCGATCCAAACTCCGGCATTGAGTGTTGCGGCATCAGTTATATAAATAAGCCGCAAGAGGGCAGATTTGCCGGCGTATTGTATCAATGGATGTCGTGCTTGAACAAAGAGGTGATTGGACGTCCCAGTGATTCCGTAATCCCAATTCTGATGATTCGGATCAGTGGTCGTTGTGAGATTCCCCGGGAGTGAAAACCAAGTAATACCGTCATCAGTCGAGATCTGTGCAACGAAATAATCGTAATCTGTTTCGATATCGTACCAGATCCGATAGGAAAGTGTATCGGTTGAATGAATTGGAATTGGGTACCGATTGACTAGGTACGAAGTCGTTGAGTTCGTATTGGCAAATCGCATGGCATATTGACCACGGGCTGTGAGACTATCATTCTGCATTACTCCGTTCGAAATCCAGTTGTGGATTGATGTCGAATCGAAATTCTCATTTCCGGTAGGGTATGTATTCGACGCGCGCAGATCCCAGTTCGTAGCTGGATTAATCTGCTCATCCGGATTAGTCGACCATTGAATCGCTTGAGTCGATTGGATCGTGTCTGCAGAAATGATAAGCGGTACCGGTGGCGGTAGTACGATCCTTGGTTCATTGGCGATTTCTGCAAGTCGAAGATTCGGTTCAATTAAACTCTGACAGAGCGTTGAAATTCGCGATCGTGCCGGCCAGAAACTATCAGTAGAGTCGCCGACTTCGATACCAAATGCAAAATTCTTGACAGAATCGGGAGAATTCGAATACTGCCATTCGATCGCATCGCCGTTAACCGTATAAAGCAACCACCAGGGTGTGCCGATTTGATATCGATTCGGATCGCCTAATCGATGTCCCATATTGTTGTAAAACAGGTTATCGCGGGTATATTCCCGTCGGTAACTCATCGGATACAGTACGAGATTGGAAAATGAGTGATAGTTCACAGTCACACGAAACCGATGTGAATTGCAGAAGTCGCGGATTGCGCGCGATTCCGGTTCACTAAAAGCCACAGTTCCACGATAGCTGTCGGAACGCGACTGTGAACTGGAACCGATATCATCGTATCCCCAATGAGCATCGAAATTTCGATTTAAATCGACACCGACAATACGACCACCCACTACTGCTCGATTTTTCCGCCACAAGCCGCCGCCACTGGGACTGGACTGCTCATTGTAAACATAACCATCGGGATTGATTAATGGAACGAAGTAAAGTGCTCGAGTATCCAGTATGTTCCGAACCCGTTGATCGGTATTGTAATGGCTAATCAGATATCGAATGAAGTAGAGAAGTTGTGTGTGCGTAATGGCTTCACGAGAATGTATTAAGCCATTGTAGAACACTTGCGGTTTCTGATCGATACTGTCGGGATTATGAGTCACTCGAATCATGTACATACTGCGGTTTTCAGTAGTAGTACCGATTGAAACAGGTGCTGACACTAAATTGGGAAATTGCTGGCGGTATAGATTTAACGAATCGATTGTTTCCTGATAACTGGGATAACCACCCACTAAATCTTGACTTTCAGTTGTAAGTCGATGTTGAAAATACGCAGATAAATCAGATTCCAACTCGCGCCAAACGATACCATCGGCTGACAATTGTGCTCGGTCATCATCGTCGGCAATCAAGATAAAATTATGTGTACTCGACATTCCCTGAATATCATAACCACCGTGAATCAGTTTGGTGATTGCCGGTTTATCCTGATTGATTACTTCAATTTTGGCATACCGAGGAGGGCTAAGTCGCGTCGAAATCGGCGAAAATGATTGCTCTGCACTAACGCTGATACCAATCAATCCCAATAATATTATATTAATTATTAAAAGATTACGTAGTTTCAAGATCACTGTAACTCCTCGGTTGGATCGGTGTCCAAGTAAGTATGCTGTACAAGCGGATGTACTGTATTACCTCGCTTCACTGGTCGGAGCAGGTTGTTGGATGCTTTGCGATTTCATCGTATTCTATCTTAATTAGGAACCTATAGATACGATACGGGTTTAAGTCGAGGATCGCTACTCGATCTCTCACCCGAATTTCCATTTTCTTACAATTATACTGAAGTTACAGGAGCACTTGGTGGACGACCGCAAAGCATTGGAAAACCTCGCAGAGCAATATCTTAAATTAACACAATCGGTTGGATCAATTGTAATTGGACAACAACCCGTGGTGGAAGGGATTATGATTGCCTTGTTGTCCAGAGGACATGCGCTTTTAGTTGGTGTTCCGGGGTTGGCAAAAACATTGCTGGTTCGGACAATGGGGAAATTGTTAGCGCTGGATTTCGCCCGGATTCAGTTTACCCCCGATCTGATGCCCTCCGACATTACCGGTACGGATATCCTCGAAGACGAACTCGGAACCGGTAAAAAACATTTTCGATTTCTGCGTGGTCCGATTTTCGCGCAAATCGTGCTTGCCGACGAAATCAACCGAACACCTCCGAAGACACAAGCAGCACTACTTGAAGCGATGCAAGAGCACGCAGTGACTACGTCTGGTCAAACATTGCGTCTAAAGGAACCTTTTTTTGTGCTTGCGACCCAAAATCCGATTGAACAAGAAGGTACTTATCCACTACCTGAAGCACAGCTAGATCGATTTCTGCTGATGTTGCGAGTAGAATACCCAAGTTTCGATGAGGAGTTATCGATCGTGAAAGGGAATGGAATGTATCGAATCGATACATTGCAACCGATCCTATCGGGAGAAGCTCTTATTAGTATGCAGGAATTAATCGGCAGAATCCCAGTTGCTGACAACGTCATTCGGTATGCAGTTGAGTTAGTAAGGAAAACCCGACCGAACGAAAAAGAGGCTTCCTCGCAGATAAAGTCCTTTATTAAATGGGGAGCTGGTCCACGTGCCTCGCAAGGATTGATTGTAGCCGCAAAATCGCGAGCTGCTTTATACGGAAAACCGACGCCTGAAATTGAAGATGTTAAAGCTGTTGCTAATTCAGTTTTGCGTCATAGAATCGTTCTAACATTCAATGCCGAAGCTGAAGGCAAAAGCGCTGACGATTTGATAGCAAACCTGCTATCTGAATCTTCCAACAAGTAATAAGGAGCTATTTCATGAAAAGGATCTTCATAATGATAACAATGGCTTACTTCTCTGCTTTTGGTTTATCAAGCGCTTTAAGTGCTGAGCTAAAAGATACTTTTCAGCGCGAGTTGCCCGCTTCGGGAAAAGTCGATTTTGAGCTGTCAAACATTAATGGAAATGTTGAAGTAATCGCTGGAAGTTCCGATAAAATCATTATTCATGCAGAGAAGCGCGTTCACGGTCCGACAGAATCCGGGTGCCGGGAAGTCATGCAAAAACTAACAGTCGATATCAAAGAAACCGGGGAACGGATTAAAGTGAAGCAAATCCATTCCGAGAAGATGTTTTACGATGTATCGATAAATTATCAAGTAACCTTGCCAGTACAGATGAATGCTTTTATTTCAACGACTAACGGTAATATTGAATGCACAGATAGAACTGCAGAATTAGAGCTGAATTCGACGAACGGTTCAATCGAAGTAACAAACTGCTCCGGTGTGATCAAGGCAAACACATCGAATGGGAACATCAATGCCAATTGCTCCTCGAGCAGGGCTGAGTTTGAAACATCGAATGGAACTTTATCACTTCGCGTTGATCTCTCTGGATCGGGTAAGTTAAAAGCTGAGACTTCAAACGGAAATGTGAAATTATCCATTCCCAAGAACAGTAACGGCAGTTTCCGCGCTTCGACCACGAATGGTCGGATCGATATAGACGACTTTGAAAAGTCAATTAGACTCAACAAAGAGGAAACAGATGCGGAAGGCTCGATTGGAGATGGTTCTGGTTCGATCAACCTGTCGACTACGAATGGCAATATCAAAGTAAAGAGCTATTGATTTAACAACAAAAGATTACGATCTTAACCTGTTACGCACAAGTTGCGAGGGTCTTATGAAAAAATTGAATTGGTTTGTTGTCGTATTACTACTTGTTGTCGCAGGAGTGCATTTTGCCGCTGCCCACGTCACGCAACACGAATCGATTGTTCGCGATTTCGATGTGAATGGGATCAACCTGTTGTCGGTCGTTACCGATCACGGTGACATCGTCGTAAAAACAGGTGGTGCGCGGATTCAGATGGCGATCGTGCGAAATGCGACTGCTGAAACCGAGAACAAAGCGAATGCGATTCTGAATCACTCTGCAGTATATGTTCACCGAGTTGGAAATCGTCTCTCGATCGAATCGCCAAATCCCAAAGGAGTTGAGGGATATTCCGTGAACTACGAATTAACCGTACCGGTTGGCATTCCACTCGACTTGAAAACCGACGTTGGCAAAGTGACCTGTAAAGATCGCAAATCTCCATTTAAGGTTGAGAGCGGTCTTTTTGCCGATGTAACGATCGGTGACAAGGAAGTCGTGGCGACCTTACATCGATCAAATCCCGATTCGGCACATCAGGCGTTGCTATCAACATCCACTTTCTTTAAAATTAACGCCGTGTTGAATCGCTTACTCAATAGTATTCCCAGCGTCACAAATTGATGATTTTGAAATCACTTAAGTGAAGATGAGGGCGGAACTGTTTCCGCCCTTATCCATATAAAGAGAGTATTGTACAATTAATGAAAGCTCGGTTGTGAGAAAGTCAGAATGAATTTACGCGAAACACTTCGCCCGGAAATCGTTAGAAGGCTGGAAAACATTCAGCTTCGTGCACGATACGTCGTTGAAGGTTTTCTAACGGGTTTACACAAATCACCCTATCACGGTTTCTCAGCCGAGTTTGCACAACACCGACAATATCACCCCGGTGATTCTTTACGCAGCATCGACTGGAAGGGATATGCCCGAAGCGAACGTCTAGTAGTAAAGGAATTTCAAGAAGAAACCAACCTTCGTGCTACCATTATGTTGGATTGCTCCGGTTCGATGGCGTTTTCATCACCAGCCTCCAAAGGAATAAGCAAATTTCAATATGCTTGCGATTTAGCAGGCGCGTTGGCTTTTTTAATGTTACGCCAACGCGATGCTGTAGGACTGGTTCGGTTTGATTCGGAAATCCGCGAGGTAATTCCTGCTCGATCTACGCAAAGTCACTTGACAGTACTTCACTCTATTCTCGATCAAGTGGATACCGGTGGCGAGACGGACATGGGTCCACTGCTACATCAAGTTGCAGAAATGATTCACCGTCGCGGATTGGTAATCGTGCTTTCCGATCTCTTGGACGATCCGGACGAACTCTGGAAAGGTCTGGCGCATTTCCGCCATAATGGTCACGAAGTGCTAGTCTTTCATATTCTGGATCCATGGGAACTATCGTTTGCATTTCCCAAAGACGGTCGATTTGTCGATATGGAAACCAGCGAAGAGATCGTAACACGTCCGCGCCATGTTGCGAGTGCCGTTCAAACTACGGTTGCGGAGTTTTTCGGGAAATTACAGCGGGAAGCCCTCAATCGGGGGATCGAGATTGTCAGAATGACGACCGATACCAGTTACGATATTGCATTGATGCACTACCTCTCTTGTCGAGCACGTCTGTTCTAAAATCAAATTACTTAGATTTAATCAATCTAATAACACTCTGCTAGTTGTCATTCTGCTTCGCTTTCATACTCACTGCAACCTCTTTCCACCTCGAAGTATCATACTAGTTGCTTGCATCAATTTTGGATTATTTCAAGTCACGAAGCGGATCAACCTAGAGGTTATTATGAAGAATGTCGCATTGCTTCTCCTATTATTACTTCTGACGACACTGACGTTTGCACAAACGTCACCTGTCTATGGAAGTCCCTACAATGATGGAATTGGTATTCGATCGCACCCGATCACAACTATTTCCTCAACCGATGGTTTAATGGCGTTGTGGGGCAATCCTGCAGCGATTGGCGTATATGATGGTGTCGGTTTGATGTATATGCGTGCCACGAATAACAAGGATTATGTAAAAGATGGTGGTTTCGGTGCTCGAATAAGCGGATTGGCTTATTCTGCCGAATATATCAACGAAGTACCATCCGGAATGTCCAAAGCCGCCATTTACAACTGGGGATTAGGATGGGAGATGGGCGACGGTTTCTATTTTGGAACGCGCTATCAATATTCAACCGGAATAGATCAGCAAAATGCCTGGTCGATTGGTATGCTGGCACGTCCCTATTCGTGGTTATCATTTGGCGCAGTTGCGCGAAATGTGAATGAACCTCGCATCGGTTCCGAGAAAACCAAATCGATTTTCGATTTAGGACTTAGTTTTAGACCTTTGGCAATCTCCTCTTGGAAGCACGGACATCGCGTTACGGTTGGTGCCGATGTGTCGTTATACGAACGTGATTCGACTACGACTACCAAGAAAATCAAATACGGTGACAAGTTAGATCCACGATATTTTATTGAAGTTGAACCCATTGACGGCATCAAACTTCAAGCACAATATGCTGCCGAACCGAAAGAAACCCGAGTAGGAATCGGCTTTGCGACAAATCACTCGCAAGTTGCTCATAACGTCCGAAATGCCGATAGTAAGATGCAGGGTGGTTTGACAACTTATCTCTTCGAGAGTGACGGTCTGCTTTCATTGAAATTCCCCGAACAACCCAAAATCGTTACTATGAAAATGCCGTCTGCGCTGGATGAACAGATGGCTCCGTTCAGTTTCTTTGCCTCGCGGAATCCAGAACTAGAAAAATTCCTCAAGAAGATTCGTCGCTTAACCAACGATAAGGATGTGAAAGCAGTCATTCTTTATGTCGATGGTATCTCGATCGGTGCGGCAAAAATGCAAGCGATTATGCGCGAATTCGATAAATTCAAGCAGGCTGGCAAGAAATTGTATGTTTACAGCAAATCGTTAAGCAACGGCAGCTACATGCTCGCATCAATGGCAGACAAGATTTATGTTCACCCTGAAGGCGACGTCTACTTGGTTGGCTATGCCTCAGGTAGTCTCTATGTCAGAGGCACATTAGACAAGCTTGGTGTGGAAATGGAAGTTGAAGCCAGTGGTCCACACAAAACTGCTCCGAATATGTTTACCGAAAAGCATATGACCGATCAGGATCGTGCACAACGTGAATGGTTGGTTGGTGATCTGTATCGTCAATTTACCGAACGCATTGCCCGATATCGGGGCTGGAGTGTCGATACCGTCAAAGCCAAGATCGACAATGGTCCGTACAATGCGAAAGAAGCATTAGCTGCAAAATTGATCGACGGTACGATGTATCCCGACGAAGTCGACAAAAAATTCAAGGAAATGTTTACCGGTAAGAAGGAATCCGATCAGAAGAAATTGTTCAATTTTTCGACTGGACACGATCTTCGCTTGATTTCAGCAGGCTTCTATTTTATGGACTCGGAAGTCGATCCGCGTTGGGATCGTCCACTGGAACCGAAAGTTGCCGTCATTTATGCAGTAGGCACGATTACATCGGGAAACTCCGGTAGCAGTTTGTTGTCCGGTCGATCGATGGGAAGTGAAACGATGGTTCGCGCTATTCGCGAAGCTCGCAACGACAAGCAAGTGAAAGCAATCGTGTTGCGCGTCGACAGTCCCGGTGGAAGTGGTTTTGCTTCGGATGAAATGTGGCGAGAATTGATGCTTTGCCGAGATGATACCAATAATATCAAACCGGTAGTAGTTTCATTTTCCGATGTTGCTGCCTCGGGTGGTTACTATATCGCAACGCCAGGTTCGACAATTGTTTCCGAGGAAGGTTCGATCACTGGATCGATCGGTGTATTCTCGATGAGACCGGTTCTTGACAGCACTCTTTACAAAATTGGCTCGAATTACGAAGAGATCAAATTTGGAAAACATGCAGGTATGTTTAATCTATTCCGCAAGCATACTCCTGAAGAACGTTCGTTGGTCGAGCGGCAGATTAAATACTTCTATCGCGAATTCGTTCAGAAAGTCGCTGACAGTAGGAAGATGAAATGGGAATCTGTTGATTCGATCGGCAACGGTCGTGTTTGGACCGGCATGCAAGGTCGAAAGAATGGTCTTGTCGATACGCTTGGTGGTCTTGAATTAGCGATTGAGATTGCCAAAGCCAAAGCCAAAATCGGCAGCGATCAAAAACCCGACATCCTGGTTTATCCAGAACCGATGGGTATTCGATTAGCATTGGAATTACAAAATGCAATGATGACTGTTCTTCCCGAACCGATGTGCGAAGCAATCCGGACATCGTATGCAGTGAAGAATACCAAACCCGGTGAAATTATGTTGGTAGCTCCGGATTGGGTAAAAGAAACCATTGATGACGAGGGAATACCACAAGTAAAACGGTAGATCTTTTCCCAGATGATTTTAGCGCGGGTGAGTAATTATTACTCATCCGCGTTTTTTGTGTGTTTGTAGTTGTACCATGATTATATTCCGGAAATAGATGAGTCGAGAAGATGGAAAAATGGATTTGTAATTCGAAAGGTTTCTATTGGCTAGCAGGTGAAGTACCTGAAACCGAACCTCGTATTGTCGTAAAATGGCAAGGGAATGCAGTGGAATTGATGTTTCACGGTACAGACTTCCCGGTAATTTTTTGTTCAGACACAATTACTCATAATTTACAAAATATTTTATCCAACATGTTGATTAGTGATGATAGAGTTTCGATAGAGCTTGAAAATGGAATACTTCAGTTCGAAAAAAAACAAAATGATTTCTCAATAGCATATTCAAATATCCAAACACATCTTGATATGTCTGCTAATTTTTCGATTATCGATCTTGCACAATTCGTCGAACAGCTTTTTCCACCATGCTTCGAGAGTATTTCTGGGGAACACTCAAAGATAGTTGTGGCAGCTCCGCATGCCCCTTCTGAGACAAAAACTGCTGCTATTGCCAAGTCGTTATCACAAATCTTGAATTGCCGATGTGTGATCGCGTGGGGATATCGCGATCGCGGCGATCGATTTATTCCGCATCCGATTGGAAGGTACATTAACGTAAATCGTCCAACAGAAAAATTAAAAACAAAGTTAAATCGTTTTATCGAACTACCAACCAACCGAGCCGAAAATGTGTATCGGCAGTATCTCGCTGCAATTATGGAAAACGATCAGAATACCCCTCTTGATCTATTAATTGAAATTCACGGTTTTAAAAAGCGAAAGAAGATTGATGCTGATTTTGAGATAACGACCACGGGATTTTCTGTCGAAGATTTAAAATTGAAAAATGAATTTTTTATTCGATCTTCTAAGAATTTATTCAAAAATGACCTAATTGTTAAATTTGATGGTCTCCATCCATTGCATTTCACTGCGAAGACAACAAAAAGCTGCGGGTCGCTTCAATCGAGCGTGACGAAGACTAGTTATCACATTGAAATATCTAACGAAATAAGAACTACCACTTCGATATCTACAATCGCTGCTATTCTGAAAAACCTTGTTCAGTAGGTTATCCATTCATCCAATTTGTTTCACAACGCCTTAAACGCAACTGCTTCAAAAAGCTATCTTAGTAAATAATTCACTAATATTTTGGCGTCTTCTATACGATAACAGTATCAGATGAGTTATCTTTTGAGTAAACGTCAGGTCAAGAAAATCGCGATTCAATAAACCATTTTCACTTCTTCAAATTGGTCTGCAGATTTTCTTGAGTTGACAATATGAACTAGCTATTACTCTGCTTTAATTGGTCTTTGATCTTCACTCTCCCGATAATGTTGTAGGATGTAGTAGGTCGAGCAAATATGCTACCGAAAGTCGATAAGAATTAAAAATACTCAAAATAATATTTGCCGGATCGAATTTCGAGGTCGGCTTACGATTATTCGTTTGGGATGAGCATTTGTAAGGATACATGAAGTAATTTTGATTGTCGTCATTGCTTTGGATTTAATTTGATACGATACGAAAGAAAGAATGAATATTCTTGTAATGATGTTGAGGTTCGAATTTACTTTACTAAGAAGGAGACGATTATGTCTACTCAGAATAAATGCTTTTCTATTGTAATTGCGGCATTCTGTGCAATGGTGTTATCCGCAAACGCTGCCGAAAATCAAGATCTGTGGAATCAATCACTCGATGAACTGTTGAAAGTTGAGATTTCAGTTTCATCGACAGTTGCCCAAGATATTTTTCATACTCCTTCCTCAGTATATGTAATCGATCGCGAAGCCATTTCCCGCTATCATTATCAATCCATTGCAGAAGCCGTCGATGAAGTACCCGGTATGGAGGTTATGCGAACCTACTTAAAGCGTGGCATACCGACAGCTCGCGGAATTCTTCAAGATCAATACGCCAACAAAGTGCTTGTATTAATCAATGGAGTACCGGTGTGGAATGGAACGACCGGGGAACCTTGGTTGGAAAGAGTCGATATCCGTCAAGTGGATCGAATCGAAGTGCTGCGAGGTCCAGCGTCGGTCATTTATGGAACGAATGCATACACTGGGACAATTAACATCGTAATTGGACAACAACGTGACGAAAAAGGTTCTGCATTTATTTATTCTGGCACTCGCGGTAATAGTGGCGTAGGAGGTGGAACCCAGTATGAGAATAAAGGTTTCAGAGTATTTGGGTATGCGAATTCATCGGATGATCTCGGTTACAAACAACCATTTATCGACGAATCGAAAGTAAAAGGCGAGTATCCGGAATACATCAGGGGATCTAACTTCACGATGGGAATGTCATACGGTCCTCATTCTTTGTTGTACAATGGATTTACTGCTCATCAGAGTTATATCGGAGTGACACCATCCTATTCAGCCGGCATAGGTAATGACCAATTTTCACGTGGATACATGGTCCAGTACAAATTCGCGGGTCAGATCAGAAAGAATCTTGATGGATCGATCTCTAGTATTTACGATTGGCAAAACTGGAATTATTCGAGAACGCTCGACGATCAAACGCGAAGTGATCTAGTGACTTATCGAAATTCAGCAAATGGTCGACTAGGGTATACATTCAGTGATCGCATTCGATTCGACTTAGGTGCGGATTACGAAATTCGGAAGACCGTCAAATTCCGAAATGCGATCAAGAAGACAGATTCGACTGCCGCCGATAACAACATGAAAGGTCGCAATGTCGAAGAAGTATCCGGGTTTGGACAGGCATCCTACACACTCCAAAAATTCAGTTTGTTAGCAGGCAGTCGATACACACACAATCAATTATTCGGCGACAATATCTCGTCGCGTGTAACTTTTGTTTACGCTTTTACCAATCGAAATAGTGTGAAGCTCATCGCCGGTCAATCGTTCAGAGCGCCCTCACTCTTCGAACTCTATTACATTCCGTCACCAGCTACCGTTTATGGGAATCCTGATTTGAAACCGGAAACTAGCACTGATGTGGAATTGGCATATCTATCAAGTAACGGACCGCTCTTTTATCAAGTGTTAGGGTATTTTGCTAACTACGATAAAAAGATTTACCGAACAAAACGTCTGCCGGACGTTCCAACGGATGCATCGACGATTTACACAAACAGCGATTTATTCTCGGCAAAGGGGATCGAATTGGAATTGAAGTACTATCGTCCAAAATCGACCAATGCGTTTATCAATTATTGCTGGACTGAGGGCGATAACGGAGATCAAATCGGTACGTCGGCGTATAACTTTAAATTCATCCCGAAACATCAGGGTACTATCGGTGTTTCGCAACCGTTCGGCAATTTCATGTTCTCTTCGACGGTACGAGTCTGGGGTGCGCGAGGTGCACCGCTTGAATCGATCGACTTACAGTATGTTCTTTCATCGGGTTTGACATTTACCCAACAGGTCGGTTCGACTACAATTAATCATTCGGTCACTGGCAAGAACTTGTTGAACAATGTTACTTTAGAACCGGAATATGCTCGTGGCAAGTTGAACACAGTTCCACTTGGAAATGGGCGTACAATACTTTATCAATTAGCTGTAACACTGTAAATAATGATCAATTTTGTTATATTGTTGAAGGAACTTATTCCTTGGTTAAGACTTGGCTTGTCGAAAACACGAATCGATTAGTCAAGTCGTTGCGTCGAGCGTATTTTTAAGGGGATTATCATGTGTAAGCTTTACTTTAAGATCTCAGTCATCGCAGCATTTGTCATTTTACTGATTGCACCAGTCGCAAGATGCGCCGATGATGCACCTGCTGCTATTACTGCACCAATTTCCGTTAAAATCCTGGCACTGGAAAACAGTGTCTCATCGAAAGGCGATGTTAGTATCTACATTATGGGTGGATCGCAAGACATCATCGATGCTTTTAAGAGTGGAATTGGTACGAAGATCGGTGGTTCGGTGTTAAAGAAAGTTACCAGCGGATCGGATTTACCATCGGAAACACCTACAATACTATTTGTTGGTGATGCTGGTTCGGTCGATAAGGCAGTGAAATATTCGCGTTCGAAGAAAATCATTTCACTCACGAATAAAGTCGCACTTGTTGCCAAAGGGGTTACTTTGGGCATTGCCGCCGAAGGTGGTAAACCGAAGATATTATTGAATCTTTCTTCCTCTTCGGAAGAAGGATTGAATTGGCAGCCGGCGATCATGAAAATTGCCGAAACGATCAAATAACTTAGGTCTAGATCTGCTTTCTTCGCAACGCTTCAAATTCGCAATTTGAAGCGTTGCTCGACGTTTATTTATTTCATTCAATGTTTAACGATTGTAGAGGAAACTACGATGAGAAAGTCACTGAAATACCAAATATTAGTCCTATTGCTTTCTATCGGCGTAATTTTCTTAATAGTGTCGGGTATCTTTGCTCCACTTACAATGAAGAAATTAGGCAACAATATCTTGTCGAATGATGCAGCATTCATTTCGAAATTATCGCGTGAAAGTGTCGCCCTGGGAATGCAGGCTCGGATAATTGATGGCGGCAATTCGATCAAGGAAACACTAAAATTACTCGATCAGGGTGGAAAAAACAGCGACGAAACTATCAAAGCGGTAGCGGTATACGACGAGAAAAGAAATTACGTTTTTGGTTTCCGTGCCGATTCTACGAAACAAATCGACGAAATCAGCAAACAAGAGATCCAACAGAGTGGAGATGAGTTAACCATCTCCGAACCTTTGAAAAGTGCCAATGGAGAAGTGCTCGGTTACATCAAAATCGAGTACTCCAAGGGATTTCTCAATAAATCCACTTCAAACAATTTCATTTTAATTATAATCGTCGTATTAATCTCGGTGAGTATCGTTGGATTATGGGGATTTTGGCTGGTAAATGGTCTTTCCAGAAGGTTGAACAATCTTACCGACTGTGCCGGTAAAATTGCGTTAGGTGATGTTAGTGTAACTGTAGCTCAATCTGGCAATGACGAAATCTCGAAGGTTGCCGAGTCGTTTCAAAACATCGTTGAAGCACAGCGAGCAAAAGTCGATGCGATGGAGAATTTATCGAATGGCAATATTTCAGTGTCAATCCCCATCTTATCGAATGAAGATAAACTTGGGAAATCGATGTCATTGTTGAGAGATAAACTCAACGATGTGATTGCTGCTCAAATATCTTTAACGAACACCGCTCTTGAAGGAAAACTGAACGTTCGCGCGGACTCATCGAAATTCGCAGGGGCATACAAACAAGTAATCGACAATATCAACCAATCGATGCAAGCTTTTACCGAGCCAATTCAAGTCGCAGCTAAGATGATCGGTGAAATTTCCAGTGGTAAGATCCCTGAGAAAAACAAAGCTTCGTTTAAAGGCGAATTCAATACTCTAATCGTAAATTTGAATCAATGTATCGAAGCAATCAACCTTTTGGTAGACGATACCAATATGTTGGTGAAAGCCGCGACAGCCGAGAAATTCGATACAAGAGCCGATGCTAATCATCACAGCGGCGATTACCGAAAAATTATCGACGGTATCAACAATACATTGGATGTAGTTGTCGAAAAAGTCTTTTGGTATGAAGCACTGCTTGACTCGGTTCCGCAACCGTTATCGGTTACCGACATGGATATGAAATGGACATTCATCAACAAACCGGTCGAGCAATTCCTGAATGTGAAGCGAAAAGATGTGATCGGTCAACCTTGCAGTAACTGGAACGCGGCAATATGTAGGACTGAAAATTGCGGTGTGGAGTGTCTCCGTCGTGGAAAATCACGAACCGCTTTCGATCAAAATGGAAGAAATTTCCAAGTAGATTCTTCCTATATAACCAATCGGAAAGGGGAGCGGATCGGACACATTGAAGTAGTTCAGGAAATTACAGCACAAGCCAAGGAAGCTGCTTATCGAAAACACGGTGTGGATTTGATCACGAGCAATTTGCGGAAGATGTCGCAGGGCGATCTCGATCTGAATCTAAAAGTAGATGAAACTACGGCGGATATGCGGGGTGTGTACGATCAATATATGGCAATCTTCGCCGATTTCAAGACAACACGTGATTCGATTTCTGCGTTGGTTAACGACACAATGATGTTATCCCAAGCGGCAGTCGAAGGAAAACTTGCAACACGAGCCGATGCCTCTAAGCATTTAGGCGAATACCGCAAGATCGTCCAAGGTGTAAACGATACTTTGGATTCCGTTATTGGACCCATTAATGAAGCTGCAGATACGATGGAACGAGTCGCAAATCGCGACTTAACTTCCCGGATGACTGGGAATTATCTCGGTGATCTCGCCAAAATAAAAGAAGCATTGAATACTGCAGTTAATAATCTTGATGAAAGTCTGCAACAAGTTGCAATCACTTCCAGTTCTGTTTCCGATGCTGCGACACAAATTGGATCTAGTAGTCAGAGTTTGGCGCAAGTTGCCTCAGAACAAGCATCTTCGTTGGAAGAGATTTCAGCGACATTGGAAGAAATGTCGGCGATGACCAAGCAAAACTCGACCAATGCCGATCAAGCTCGACAACTGACCCAGAATACCGTTCAAAGTGCCGAAATCGGCGATGCTTCACTCGAACAAATGTCGGTTGAAATCGGTAAGATCAAGGAAGCTTCCGATCAAACTGCGAAGATCGTGAAGACAATCGACGAGATCGCGTTCCAAACCAATCTACTCGCATTAAATGCTGCAGTGGAAGCTGCTCGTGCGGGAGAGGCTGGAAAGGGATTTGCAGTAGTTGCTGAAGAAGTGCGTAACTTGGCGCAACGAAGTGCAGCCGCAGCAAAGAATACATCCGATCTCATCGATGAAGCTCGGAAACGAGCCGATGGTGGCGTTTTAATTACGAATGAGGTTGCCAAGCACTTCAAATCCATCCTGAAAGAGATCACGCGAATTAACGAACTTGTGGAAGCTGTCTCGACCGCATCGAAAGAACAAACAATTGGAATCGAACAAGTGAATGTTGCAGTCGGTCAATTGAATGCGCTGACACAGCAGAATGCTGCCAATAGCGAGGAATCGGCAAGTGCTGCACAAACATTGAACAGTCAGGCAATCGAGATGTCCGAGATGGTGAATGAATTTCAACTTTCAGCCGTACAGCGAACCACACGTCGAGAACAAGTAACTCGAAAGAGTGTTGCTCCAACTAGTGGAAATAGTGATCGTAGAAGAACACAACCGCGTGAATTACCGAAAACTGGTCGGATGTTACGACCTCAGGATGTTGTTCCACTCGATGACGATGACTTAAAAGAATTCTGATTGTTCACGCTATCAACTATGAAAGCGCATTCACTGTAGTGAATGCGCTTTTTTATTTATGTATAAATTATGTATTTATAAAATATTACACAAGAAATGCATCAAAAATAAAGAATCCATAATTGTGGCTTTTAGCTGACCAACAATAACTTCTGAGAGGTTATCGCATTAATTAAAAAGTAACTACTTGATTATACACCGTGAAACATTTTATTCCCTCTTAACTCTAAGAAATTTAAGGCAAAGAATTAATTTCCTTCGATTATCTACCGATAAAATATCAGTGTGTATGTTACCTTCTAATCACCGCTTTACAGGTATTCAAATCAGTTTCTGTTTCAAAGTCATCTTGGGGGGATCTAATGAGTCTAGATAACATCGCTATCGGCAAGAAACTCATTTCCGGTTTTATCGCCGTTGTGATTATAACGATCATTGTCGGTTTATACGCCCGGTCGGTTCAAAACACAACCAAATCGGCACAAGACGAACTTGCTACAATATTCTTACCTAGTGCTGTATCGATTTTGGAAATGCAATCGGCTTTGTTGGATTTGAATACGAAAGAACGGGCATTGTTACTTCGCCGCTTGGTGGGTGCCGAACGCGAAGCACAGTATTTGCAATCCGACGAGTGTTGGAAGTCCTTCGATGCAGCTAGAGCGGTTTATGAATCACTTAAACAAACTTCTGAAGAAGCAGTTAAATGGAAGCAATTAGTTTTAATAGTAGAAGAATGGCGAAAGCAAGATGTGAATTTCCAATCGTTGAATCGCGACAAGGATCGGCTCGTAAGTGGCGATGCTAAGAAGAATGAGAAACAGATTGTCGACCTTGACCTTCGGATCTGGGAAGTTGGAACCGGGATTCGCAAATTCCGCAACGAAGCAATACCGCTTTGTAAAGAGATTCTCGCCATTAATGTTAAACAAGCTGCCGAAGCCGACCACAGCGCCGATGCAGTCTCTGAGAACGGCGCGAGAAATACTTGGATCTTAGTTATTCTCGATGCAATACTAGCTTTGATCATTGGGATTTATCTATCTCGAAACATTACTATACCACTCAAGCGAGTGGTAGAAATGCTTAATGAATTCAATCGTGGCGAACTATCTACCAGGCTTGCATTCGATCGAACCGATGAAATCGGACAAATGGCGAAGACAATGGATGAGTTTGCCGAGAAACTGCAAAAATTCGTGATTGGTGCACTAAAAAGCATTTCGGATGGAGATTTATCGATTAAAATTCCATCACAAAGCAATCGCGACGAGATTGCGCCCGTTCTCAACAAACTAGTAGAGAATTTGACTGCATTGGTAAACGAAACTAGATCCTTATCCAGTGCTGCAATCGCTGGAAAACTTGGTTCGCGTGGCGATACTGGCAAATTCAATGGAGGGTATTCGGAAGTTGTCAAGGGAGTCAATGATACGCTGGATGCTGTTATTGGACCATTGAATGTCGCCGCCGATTATGTCGATAAAATTTCTAAAGGGAATATTCCAGCGAAGATTACGGACAATTACAACGGCGATTTCAACGTAATTAAGAATAATTTGAATCAATGTATCGAAGCCGTGAATAGTCTTGTTGCCGATGCGAATATGTTGGCAAAGGCTGCAGTCGAGGGAAAACTCGCAACTCGTGCCGAAGCAAAGAACCATCAAGGAGATTTTCGCAAGATTGTCGAAGGTGTGAACGATACTTTAGATTCAGTTATCAATCCATTGAATGTCGCTGCTGAATATGTTGACAATATTTCCAAAGGTAACATTCCCGCCAAGATCGTCGATCAGTATAAAGGCGATTTCAATATCATTAAGAATAATCTGAATCAATGTATCGATGCCGTGAATCTACTTGTCACCGATGCGAATATGTTAGCTAAAGCTGCTGTCGATGGAAAGCTTGCCACTCGTGCCGATGCTAACAAACATCAAGGTGACTTCAAGCGCATCGTTCAAGGTGTTAACGATACACTGGATTCGGTAATTGGTCCATTGAATGTCGCTGCCGACTATGTCGATAAAATCTCCAAAGGCGATATTCCAAGTAAAATTATCGACAATTACAATGGCGATTTCAATGTGATTAAGAACAATTTGAACCGTTGTATCGATGCTGTGAATTTACTGGTTGCCGATGCCAACATGTTGGCTAAAGCTGCAGTTGAGGGAAGATTGGCGACCCGTGCCGATGCTTCCAAGCATTGGGGTGATTTCAAGCGCATTGTTCAAGGGGTAAACGACACTTTAGATGCAGTTATTGGACCGATCAACGAAGCGGCTGCAACATTGGAGCGAGTTGCCAATCGAGACCTATCATCAAGAATGAATGGGAATTACCAAGGCGATCTCGCTCGGATCAAGGATGCAATGAATACGGCGGTATCCAATCTTGATGAGAGTCTTCAGCGAGTATCGATGACTTCCGATTCCGTTTCCGATGCCGCTACTCAAATCGGTTCCAGCAGTCAAAATCTAGCTCAGGTTGCTTCTGAGCAGGCATCTTCATTGGAAGAGATCTCAGCGACATTGGAAGAAATGTCGGCGATGACGAAGCAAAACTCGTCCAATGCCGATCAAGCACGCCAATTGACGCAAAGCACCGTACAAAGTGCTGAAATCGGCGATTCATCGCTTGAGAAGATGTCGGTCGAAATTGGTAAAATCAAAGAAGCCTCCGATCAAACGGCTAAGATTGTGAAGACGATCGACGAAATTGCATTCCAAACGAACCTGCTCGCCTTGAATGCTGCCGTAGAAGCGGCACGAGCCGGTGAAGCCGGGAAGGGATTTGCTGTTGTAGCAGAAGAAGTACGTAATCTGGCACAACGATCTGCTTCGGCAGCAAAAAATACTTCCGATTTGATCGAAGAGGCCCGCAAGAAAGCCGATAGTGGAGTTGCAATTACAGCAGAAGTTGCAGTTCACTTCAAGTCGATCGTACGCGAAATATCGCGCATCAATGAACTTGTGGAATCGGTTTCGACTGCTTCCAAAGAACAGACGATCGGAATAGAGCAAGTGAATGTCGCGGTGGGTCAGTTGAATGCATTAACTCAGCAGAATGCCGCCAATAGCGAAGAATCGGCTAGTGCAGCCCAGACTTTGAACAGTCAGGCGATAGAAATGACTGCGATGGTGAACGAGTTTGAGTTGTCGGAAACACGCCGTTCATCTCGTCGTGAAACAATAAATCGCAAGAGCATTGCTTCTGCCAGTACGGCAAGCGATCGGCGCCGGACCATGCAGCGTGAACTACCGAAGACAGGTCGCCTCCAACGACCACAGGATGTTGTTCCGTTAGATGATGACGATCTAAAAGAATTCTAGTCTGTTCTGAATTGGTACAATAACAGCCGTAACATTAGTTACGGCTGTTTGTGTGATTAATCAAACAAGTAACTCAAGTTAATGATCAATTTGGACTGGCAGCTCGGCGCAATCGATCGTTGATAGCTAGTCCTAAACCGCAAGAAGTTGTTTCTACTGCTACAATGAGGTCGACTGACAGGTTTTCGAGACGTCGAAGTGCAGCGAATAGATTAACAGCGATTTCAGTTAGATCATTGGATTGAGAAAGTACTTCGGTGTACTCAAATCCTGATACTAGCATGGGAGCAGGGAGGAGGCACGCACATTTTTTCCCGGAAACTGGTGTCGGTAGAGTTCCGAAGGGAAATATAATCAGTGGAATTTTTGGAGCGTAGTGTCGCGATAGCTGCCCTGGTGCTTTCGGAAGTGCATCGGATCGTTCTTGAATGTTAACTCTACCAATTTCTGCAATGATCTTTTCTAAACTTAAACCACCCGGACGTAACAGCGCCGGTTGACCTTCACTGAAATCGATAATTGTCGACTCTATGCCTACTGTAGTGGCATCACCATCAAGGATTGGAAACCGATCGCCGAAATGTGTGCGAACATGATCGGCGGTTGTTGGTGAAATCGAACCAAACGGATTCGCTGAAGGTGCTGCGATTGGTCGCCCGAATCTCTTTATCAACTCCAGTGCAATGGGATGTGCCGGGACTCTGATTCCAACCGTAGATAGACCTGAAGTTACGATATCGGGAATTAATTCGCGTTTCGGCAAAATAACTGTTAACGGTCCGGGCCAGAATTTCTTGACCAATTGTTCCGCGAGCGGCGGAAATTCGGAAGCAACTGATCGTGCCATCTCTAGATTAAATACGTGAACGATTAGCGGGTCGAAATGTGGTCGATTTTTGGCTTCAAAAATCTTTGCGACCGCAACAGGATTGAAGGCATCGGCACCAAGACCGTAGACAGTCTCGGTTGGAAATGCGACTAATCCCCCTTTTTGAAGTTCAGTAACAGCGGTTTCGAAATCAATATCAGTGATGGACACATCAAACCTTGCGATGAATTACTGTTACGGCAAAACCACCATTTTCGCAAGGCACGACCGAATAATCCCGAAAGACATTGGGGGCAATTATTTGTAAGTGTTCGAGGACTTTGATTGCTAACTTTCGAATTTCGGGTTCTGCATGTGGTGAACCACGTAACTCGACAAAATGTCGCCACGATCGCAAATTCGCAGTGACTACGATTTTTGTTTCGGTGGCATTCGGAAGAACGCTTCTTGCCGCTTGGCGAGCAATTTTCCGTCGATCCGTTTTCGATAATTCCGGTAAATCTTTTTCGACGAGAATCGATAAGCGATCCGCTAACTTCAAATAAGCTTGGTGTGCCTGTTCGATTGCCTCTTGAAACAGATTTGTCAATTCAGCATCGTTTGCAATGGCATCGGGGATTACGAAGTCAGTTTCCGATTCATCGACATAGCGTTGCGAAAGCTGCGAATAGGCAAAACCCGCCCGATGTCGGACCAGTTCGTGAGTTAACGATCGGGAGATACCGCTTAGGAGAAATGTGACATTGGCATGTTCCAGTACCGATCCGTGTGCGCTTGTCAAAATATTGTCAAGGTAGGATTGATTCGATTTCCGACCCTGCTTTGCACCAAAAGACATATAACAGATTCTTCCAGCGATTTCCGGTAACTTTTCACAATCGGTAGTAGCGTCTGTTTGCCACTCGCCGGCTTCGAGGGTTAAGAAATCGTCAAGACCTTCGCTGGATAAGTTACTCGTAGCGATAACGCGTACAACCGGTTCATGGATAATTTTCACAAGTATTCTCCTAGGACAGGAAAAGATAGAAGATTCCGAGACAAGGCTCAAGGGCTTCATGTTTTCGATAGAAGTTCTTATATTTCCGGTGTTCGAAGACCCAAGGAGTGATAATGCCGCCGTATGTCTATGAAATGTACCGACTTGAAAAATTTTACGGTACTGATAAAATTCTAGACAATATCAATTTAGCGTTTTTTGCCGGAGCAAAAATCGGTGTTGTGGGTGACAACGGATCAGGTAAGACAACTCTTTTAAGGATTATGGCGGGTCAAGACGACAATTTCTTGGGACATTCGGCGCCACTGAAGGGAGTTCGAGTCGGATATGTCCCGCAAGAACCACAATTAGATCCTGAAAAGACCGTAAAACAGTTAATCGAAGAATCATTCGCACAAACCAAAAAGTTACTAGACGACTACAACGCCATTACGGAAGCGATGGGGAGTATGGACCCCGATGAGATGGAAAAAGCGTTGAATAAGATGTCTGAATTACAAGATGCAATCGATGCAGTAGATGGCTGGAATTTGGATCAACACATTGAAAAAGCAGCAGATGCTTTAGTAATTCCTGATTATAATTTGACCTTCGGACAATTATCTGGCGGTGAACGGCGTCGTGTCGCATTGTGTAAAGTACTGCTTGATCAGCCAGACATGCTGCTACTCGACGAGCCAACGAACCATTTGGATGCCGAAACCGTGGCATGGCTTGAGAAACAACTCCGCGAATTTGCCGGAACTGTCATAATTATTACCCACGATCGCTATTTTCTGGATAATATCACCGCATGGATCCTTGAACTGGAAAATGCGCACGGCATCCCGTGGGAAGGGAATTATTCCCAATGGCTGGATCAGAAAATCGAATTAATGTCGAAGGATGGAAAATCATCGGCTAAATTAGCGCTGTTAAAGCGGGAACAATCCTGGATCAAGCTTTCGACGATCGATCGCAGCAAATGGAATATGAATCACGTTCTCGAATATGAGAAACGGTCGCAAGAAGCGTTTGAGTACCGGGATTCCGCAAATGACCTCCAGATTGCACCGGGACCCCATCTTGGCAACGTCGTACTGGAATTGGATAAAGTCACAAAAGGGTATGGGGATCGGGTACTGATCGATAACTTCGATCTCAATCTTCCACGAGGCGCGATTGTCGGCGTGATCGGTCCGAATGGTGTCGGCAAAACGACGCTATTCAGAATGATCACAGGATTGGAACAACCTGACCAAGGCAAGATCCGTCTCGGAGAAACAGTTCAGATTGCTTATGTCGATCAAATGCGCGATGCATTGAAAGCGGAAAAGACGGTTTTCGAAGAAATCGCAGATAATAACGACCGATTGATGTTTGGATCGATCGAAGTGAACGCCAGAAGTTATGTGGGTCGGTTCGGTTTTAAAGGACGGGATCAACAGAAATTGGTTGGCAAGTTGTCTGGCGGCGAACGCAACCGGGTGCACTTGGCAAAACTGCTTCGACGCGGTGGCAATTTCTTGTTATTAGATGAACCGACCAATGATCTGGACATCGCGACACTTCGATTATTGGAAAATGCGTTACTGGATTTCAATGGCTGTGCGATGGTGATCAGTCACGATCGATTTTTTCTCGACCGCATCTGTACCCATATTTTAGCATTCGAAGGGTTGGGAAAAGTACGATGGTTCGAAGGGAACTACGCAGCCTATGAAGCCACTAGACGCAAAGAAGTGGGCGCTGTATACGATCGTCCACGCCGAAGCCTTTATCGCACGTTACGTTAAAATCATTAAGGAGATATAATGAAGCGGTTGTTGTTAATCGGAATGTTATTGATCGCAATTACGACAATTTTACCAACCTATGCTTATGCTCAAGTCCCGCATTTGGAACTGATGATGCTGAGTAACCCGAATGTGATGGCTGTTGCGCTACAATTACCGGAAACTCGGCTATTGAATTTCGGTCGATCGGTCGGGTTCGCTTCAGTGCGCCGGTACGATATTCGAATTTCCGCCGATGTTGTCCATGCTTTCGATTATCATCCCGCTTCCCACCTCAATGGAACAGTAGGTTTAGGAATGAATTGGGGAATGACTCTTCCAGTACCAGCATCGATGTTTCAAGGAACATATGTCGGATCGATCTTCCTTAAGACGGGTGTTGAAAGTCGAATGGATACTTTGAAAAAATATCACGCGCAAAACTACACATATAGCTTTGGCGTAGACCATCAAATTCCATTCACCGATTTTATGTATGCGGTATCGAAGACAGCTACTCCGGCAAAATTGAGTGCTGCGATCTCGTTAATTCGACAATTGCCACCGATCGATTCATCGACGATTCGTGCCGATGCCGGTCTTGATTGGACAGTTCCAATGGCAGGCGGTACTAGCTGGGTTACCACTGGTGAAGGGCATTGGGCAAAAGACATTCAACCCTATGCATTGTTGACTTCTGGTGCCACATACCGGTTGCCGATGCAGACTGGTTCACTCCCGATCGGTATCGAACCAATCGCATTCGTTCGGTATGTAGTGGGTAAGCGACCACCGACTTATGAAATGCTGGATCATTGGGAGTACGGATTTACAACTCAGATTAATTTTGGTTCGAACACGGTAGCCAAAGTCAAAGCAAAATGAAAGTCGTTTCGATCGAACACAATGACTATTTCCGAGCAGGTGACTACTCGGTATTAACCGAGTTGTTACACCCGCAGCGCGATGAATCGCTTGCGATGAAAGCAAGCATTGCGTTTGCCAAGATCGAACCCGGGTGTGTAACGAAGAAACATCGACTGCGCCATTCCGCAGAAATATATTGCATCGTTTCCGGTAGTGGATTGATGACGATTGACGATGAAGAACAGTATGTCACCACTGGCGATGTTGTGTACATCCCACCAGGCGCATGGCAGTCATTGCATAATTGCGGAGATGCGACGATACAATTTTATTGTGTTGTCGATCCAGCATGGCAAGAATTGGATGAAGAAGTAGTTGAATAGATACGATACTTAATACATAATGGCAAATAACAAAAATAAATCGACATCGCAAGCAAGGTTATTGCGAAGAAAACGGATTGATCGGTGGATCCGCGAAGTGTCGCTTGCAAATTGGTTGCGATTGTACGAATTGTGGCATCAATTATACCGAAATGGTATCCTTGTTGTCGCGTTTGCGATGTTTGTGTTTGCGTTTATCGGTGCTTGGATAGGCTTAACCTTTGAACGGTTGGAATCGGGCTCGTTAATCCACGATTTACCGGAAGCGTTGTGGTGGGCAGTAGTAACGATGACGACTACTGGTTACGGCGATGTCGTACCCAAAACCTGGTTGGGTCGAGGCGCCGGTGTATTGTTGATGTTCGGTGGTATTGCGTTAGTTGCAGTCTTTTCGGCGACTATTTCGTCGGTGTTCATCGTCCTTCGATTACGGGAAGGAAGGGGGTTGAGGAAAGTGCTCTGGACGGATCATATCCTGATTTGTGGTTGGAACTCGATCGCCGAGAAATTGTTGAATACTCTGGAACTTACAACCGATCGAAAAATCCGCGTAGTATTAATCAATCAATTGAATCCCGATGATGTGCAAGATCTGACTGCTCGTCATCCCGGTTTGAAAATGACGTTTGTTCATGGCGACGATACCCAGGAAGAGACCCTGAAGCGTGCCAATGTTGCCGAAGCTGCGACGATCGTACTATTAGCTCGCGATGAACAGGGTGACGATCGTCAAATCATGGTGGCACTAGCTGCCCGCGCGTTGAATAAGAATGCAACGATCTACGCGCAAGTTTCGGAAGAAAAAAATATCTATCATTTGAAACGAGCCGGCGTCGACGAAGTTGTCAATGTCGCACCTTACGCCGGATTTCTTCTGGCTGCTCATACGCTTAGCCCGGGTATTCCGCGTGTCTACGATGAACTATTAAATCCTAATAACAAGCATTCGTTTATCAGGGTTCCGATTTCATCCAGTTGGTTTGGGAAAACATTCGGCGAATTTTCTGCCGACTATCGTCGAAATACTGGTGGGATGATTGTTGGACTCATTCAGGAAACGTCGATTCTCTCGGCAGTCGATATTTTATCGCACGATTCGGCTTCGATCGACGAGTTCATTCGGCGTAAATTTATCGAAGCGGGACTCACTCCGACCGAATTAGAACAAGAACAAGTTCGGCTCAATCCCGCCGATGATACGGTCTTGCGGCAACATGATATTGCAGTTGCCCTACCCGGTCGATCCAGTAAAGGAGCATAAAAGATGTTGACGATAAATCTCGATTTTCTTTCGAAATTTACGCTCTTTCACGCAGTGTCGACCAAAGATCTTGAAATGTTGCGCTCAATAATTGTCGTAAAAGAGTATTCCGCAGGAGATATAATTATTGCCGAAGATGAATTAGGTACCGATATTTTTATTTTGTTAGCTGGTGAGATCGAAATTACCCAACGACTTATGCTTTCAGAAAATAAGAGTGCCGACGACGAACGCAATAAATCGTTGGCTCGACTTCGCGCCGATCAACACATCGCCGTCGGTGAAACATCGTTATTTGGTGACGGGCGACGTACTGCGACAGTTCGTGCCACTTCCGCGGTAACAATGGGTTTGATCAATCGCAACGATCTGTTACACTATTGCGATGCAAATCCCGCATTCGGATTTAAATTGTTCTACAATTTCGGTGGAATTTTATCGAAGCGATTAGCCGACGCCAACCGCAATATTATGAAACTCTCGACCGCTTTTGTTTTGGCTTTGGAGCGAGGTCGTTAATATTCTCTGAGTTGGATATTCCTCCACATACCGACTTTTTTGAATCGGCTTCTCGACGGACTATTTTATTCATATGACAATTCGAGTAGATAATTTACGTAAAATATACCCCAAACGCGGCGGTAATCCTGCCGTTACGGCGTTGGACGATCTTTCGTTTACTGTCCGACCCGGTGAAATCTACGGACTTCTTGGATTGAATGGCGCTGGAAAATCGACTGCCGTTCGAATTCTAACAACACTCTTAACACCCACTAGTGGAACACTTGAAGTGCTGGGACTCAATCCCATTACTCAAGGAAAATTGTTGCGACCAAAAATTGGACTCGTGGCGCAATCGGTGTCGTTAAATGAATATGCAACGGTACTAGAAAATTTTCAATTGTTCGGAAGCCTTTACCCGCACACTCGCCCTTTTATTCACGATGAGGTGATCGAGTTGGCGAAAGTGTTCGATGTAGAGTCGTTTTTGAATCGCCGGGTGAAGGATCTGTCCGGCGGGATGAGACGAAAAGTCGATGTTGCAGTTGCATTACTCCACCGACCCGAATTGTTGTTCCTCGATGAACCGACACTTGGACTGGATGTACCGTTCCGACGCAATTTGTGGCAACATTTGATGGCGGTCGTGAAGGCGCGTGGTATGACAATTCTACTAACGACTCATTACTTGGAAGAGGCGGATCGAATTTGCAATCGGGTTGGCATCATCCATCAAGGCAAGTTAGTATCCGAAGGAACACCAACCGAATTGAAAAAGAGTCTGGAAGGATCGATCGATCGCGAGCCGACCTTAGATGATGTTTTCCTCCATCATACCGGAGTGTCGCTAGCGGAGGAACACGAAGAATGAGTACTATAGCGATCGGTCGATTTTTTCACGATGTCTGGGCAGTAGCCGCCGATCGTCTACGGGCACAGCTTCGCGTGAAAGTATGGGTAGCGATGGAAGTGATCGAACCGATCATGTGGTTGATCCTCTATACTCAACTATATACCGACCAAGTGACGAAGTCGTTTCTCGGAACAAGAACCTATCTTGACTTTTTTGTTCCCGGATTATTGGTGATGGGGAGTTTCTTTTCGGCGTCATGGTGCGGTTTGGCGCTGCTGGATCGGCTACGTTCTGGTTTCATCAATCGATTACTGGTCTCGCCAATTTCGCGCACTGCAATCGTCCTGGGGTATTCGGTGGCACTGATTGTATCGATTTGGTGGCAAGTATCGGTGGTGATGATTACCGCAGTTGTGATGGGGTGGCGACCACCAATGACGTTCGAATTCTTCGCAGTCATTTTCGTAGTTATCACTTTTATCGGGTTGGCATTCAGCTCGCTCTCGTTTGCTTTGACATTTGTCGGGCAACACGAAGACGCAATCATTCCGGTACTCAATTTTGTCCAACTTCCGATGTTGTTTCTCTCGGGAATCTTCCTCCCGTTGTCGGTTTCACCGGTTTGGGTACAGTGGGCGGCGAAATTCAACCCACTCGGGTGGGCACATCAAGCGCTCAGTAGTAGCGACTCGATTGCGATTTCTCCGGCGGCAAGTTGGATTACTTTATTGATATTATTTGCTTTAGCAGCAAACTGGTTGGCGCGGAAAACCGTAAGACCAATGTGATGTGCCTGACCACGCTGGGAGGGTGCGCTTGACTTGATGGGGTTCGAGCATATATTTTGTATGGCTTCGAAAACGAAAAGGATTCACTTACATGCTCTTCGCAATATTAATCGTTCTGCACGTCATTGTTTGCGCGCTACTCATCGTGGTAGTACTGCTGCAATCTTCCAAGGGTGGCGGTTTATCGGGCGCGTTCGGCGGCGTCGGTGGTGCTGCGCAGACCATGTTTGGCGGTCGCGGTACGGCAACTTTCCTTTCCAAAGCGACAACGATATTGGCAGCGCTGTTTTTTGTCGTTTGTCTCGGCATGGTGTTCGCATCGGGTGCGAATAAACCAACTTCTGTGGTTCAGGAAGAATTGAAGCGGAAACCGACTTCTTCGCAAGGTAATCAATTACCCAAGGTTCCTGACAACCGCTAATTCGCTAACCGTCGTTAGCAACTGAGATTTTCCGCCGGAGTGGTGAAATTGGCAGACACACCATCTTGAGGGGGTGGCACTCGAAAGGGTATACCGGTTCAAGTCCGGTCTCCGGCACTAAGTTTACTAAGCGCACCGTGATTGCGGTGCGTTTTTTTTTTAATTCGAAATCAATCCCTCAAGTCAGTACTGAGACTTCAATACTTCTTTATATTTCTTGTGAATCGTCTCGCTTTTAGGACAGAAACTGTTTTACATTGAGAATGTTATAATGGTTCTCGATAGTAAGTTTTCATCGGTAGTAGGGGCAGACTCCCACGTCCGCCCGCAGGTCAGTCAAAGCCAGACACAGAATCATGACAACTCATTTTCGAGAGAAAAATATCAATAGGTTACGATAACACAATTTTTGATTTAGAGAGTGAGGATTACAATGGCTACGAAGAAAAGTGGTGGTGCAAAAACCCCGAAAGGTCATGAAACCGGTTCCGGTAAATTTACTCCAGTTGATAAAACCAAGCCCTACACCCACGCATCGGTGATCGGTTCATTTAAGAAGACGATTCGGAAAGGATTGCAGGGGAAGTGAAATAATGCTTTATATCACATTGTATTTCCATAAATAACAATATTAAAGATATTGTTTTAAGTCACTATTACATCTTTTTATTGAAAAAAGACTTTCAACCGGTTTCGTATTCTCTTAAACCCCCACGCCTCTTTCTTCCTCCAATCAGTGTCATCGATCACCCGGTCGATTACGTTTTCAGCACGAATCTGTTTAAAAAACGGACACTTTTTATCTATATTGAGTACTTTGGTTTGGAATAGGCATTAACTCATTGATTTTACGCTCGTGGAGCTAGCTATGCATCGACTTATTCTACGTTTCATCACTCTCCTTTCACTCGTGATTCTGGTTGTAGCCACAGTCTCGGCGATGCCACCGAGTCCGGCACTGGAAGCACGAATCCGAGCAGGATTACCTAATCCTCTGGGAACACCTCAACAAATTCGGGAGCGGATGGCACGGGGAGTCGATGCCCCAAATCGAGTCGGAATGACCAGTGCTACTGACGAAGTCTATTTCAATATTCTCGTCGTTTTGGTTGATTTCAGCGATCAGGTTCATCAAACACCGGCATCCTACTTCGACCATCTGATGTTCGATACTACTCGTGGATCGTTGCACCATTATTGGCGTTCAGCAACTTACGGGAACTTGCGAATTCAAACTCAAAACCTACCGAGTTCGATTGGTTGGATCCGCGCACCGATGCCTTATTCCTATTACGTCGGAACCGATCATGGAACTGGAGCTTATCCGAACAATTCGCAGGCACTGGTCGAAGATATCGTCGATTCAATCAATGCACGCATCAATTTTGCACTCTACGATCACGATGGGAATGGTTACGTTGACGGTCTCTTCATCGTCCACTCCGGTACGGGAGCCGAAAGCTCCGGCGATAGTACCGATATCTGGTCTCATGCTTGGAACATTACACCGCGATTGGTCGATGGCGTTCGTGTCCGAAACTATTCAATCGAACCGGAATTTTGGGAATACAGCAGCGATATGACCTGTGGTGTGTATGCACACGAAATGGGACACGCAGTTTTTGGAGTACCGGATTGGTATGATCGCGACTACACATCACGGGGTCTTGGTCGTTGGTCGTTAATGGCTGGTGGTAGTTGGAATGGTAATTTGGGAAACTCGCCAGCATACTTCGATGCTTACAGCCGGTATGTTGCCGGTTTGGTGATTCCGACTGAAATTTATGGGACGTCAAATAATCTATCTATTCCCGCTATCGAGAACACTGCGACAACATTTATGCTAAGATCGCAAGATGTGAACGATCCGGAGTACTATCTGATCGAGAATCGTCAATTGATGGGATACGATACTACTTTGCCCGGCTCTGGTTTATTGATCTATCACATCGACACAACTGTCACATCTCAAGACGATCATGAATGGTATCCAACCTACAGTGACAGTGGACACTATCGCGTGGCATTGGAACAAGCCGATGGATTGTATGAATTAGAACGTGACCAAAGTAGCGGTAACAGTGGCGATCCCTGGCCGGGATCGACCAATAATCGATCATTTAGTCAGATGTCGACACCGAACACTTCAAGTTATCACGGTGTGAATACTCAGGTGATGGTCACCAATATTTCCAATTCCGGAAATACGATGACTGCGACTTTGTCGACAAACTCCAGTCAATCTGCGATAGTCGTCGTGTATCCAACCGGGGGTGAGATTTTTACCGCGAATACTCAACAGACTATCGAATGGGCATCGGATAATTATAACGGTAACGTAAATATCGCGATTCAACGTGCTAGCGGTGGCGCTTGGGAAACAATCGCAACCAATATTCCCGTTGCGACTGGTCAATACGATTGGTTAGTAACTGGACCGATGTCGACAACAGCAAAAATAAAAGTGGTTGCGACTGATATATCAGTTGGTGGTCAATCGGCTGCGGTCTTCACCATTCGCGATGTTGTATTATACGCCCCTGCCGCTGGTGATGTATGGTCGATCGGTTCGGCACATGCAATAACCTGGGATGCAACAATCAATACCCAACTGATGACAATTGAAATCAATCGTGATTATCCTTCGGGCAATTGGGATACCATTGCAACGAACACGGTCAATGACGGGTGGGAAGTTTGGACTGTTACTGGTCCGATATCGACTACAGCGCGCGTTCGCGTTCGATCGCAAAATAGCGCTAATATTGCCTACTCTAGCGGAAATATGTCGATCATCTATCCAGTTCCTACTGTCTTGATTCCCAATGGTGGCGAGAATTGGATTGCAAATACTACTCACGAAGTTTCCTGGAATCCCAACAGTGGTACTGGCAATGCTCGAATCTCGATCAATCGCGATTATCCCAATGGTGTGTGGCAGACTCTGGTTACGAGTATTCCCAATACAGGATCGTGGTCGTGGGTTGTAAATGGACCTGCAACTTCCAATGCGCGTATTCGAGTTACCAATACTCCCGGTTCCAGTAACGATATCTCCGACACGAGTTTCATTATCAGAACCATGGCAATTACCTCGCCAAACAGTGCCGTTACTTGGAATTCTGGATCCTCTCATCAGATTACTTGGAATGCAAACGGATGTACCGATTCAGTCTCGATCGATATTAATCGAAGTTATCCCAGCGGATCATGGGAACCACTGTTTACGAATATCGCCAATACCGGAACAATTGCTTGGACTGTAACCGGACCCACAACTTCTGTTGCACGTATTCGCGTTCGAACCGGGAATTCGAACAATTTGGATGAATCTGACACCAATTTTACCGTCATATCCACTGACCCCACTTTTATTTTCCCGGCTGGTGGTGAATCGTTTACCGCAGGTACGACTCAGACAGTTACCTGGAATCCCAATGGATCAACTGGGACTGTGCGAATCCAAATCAACCGTAATTATCCAATCGGTTCTTGGGCTACATTAGTCGCTGCCGCTGCGAACAATGGTAGTTGGAGCTGGAATGTTGCTGGACCGAGAACCACTAGTGCGAGACTCCGTCTTACCACTTCCGATAGTGGCTATACCGGCGTAACCTATAGCAATTTCACCATTCGAGATGTAGCATTATATACCCCGAATGGCGGAGAAAACTGGACGATCGGTTCACAACAATTGATCTCATGGGATTCATCTATTGTGAATGTTCCAATGACGATTGATATCAATCGAAATTACCCGAATGGTACGTGGGAAACGATCATCACGAATGCCGTTAATAGTGGTTGGCGATTCTGGACTGTAACCGGACCTTCGTCTTCGATCGCGAGAATTCGTGTTCGATCTTCAAATAGTCGAAACATCGCAACTTCTGAAGCGAATTTCACAATTGTTAATGGTGTACCTCGGCTAACATTTCCAGTTGGTTATGAATTACTTACTGCTGGTCAAGATTCGGTTATTACATGGGTAAATAATGGCAACTCGGAATTAGTTCGATTGGAACTCAACCGCAATTATCCCAGTGGAACATGGGAATTATTAGCTGACAGTGTTACAAATACTGGAAGATGGAATTGGCAGATCAGTGGTCCCTTATCGCCTCAATCGCGAGTTCGATTGTCAACTCTCACCAGTCACTTATCGTGTATATCGGATAATAATTTCCGAATTCGTGATCTCTCAGTCTACGCACCGAATGGACGAGAGAATTGGGTAATCGGAACACAACAGATGATTTTCTGGGATTCCACTATTGTCAATGTTCCGATGACGATTGAACTAAATCGGAATTATCCCGCTGGATCTTGGGAACAACTATATACGAATACGACAAACGATGGCTGGGAGTCGTGGACAGTTGTTGGACCAGCATCCACTAATTCTAGAATTCGGATTCGTTCCGCAAACGGGCGAAATTTCGATATTTCTGATTCAAATTTTTCAATCACTGCAGGTACTCCACGGATCTCTTTCCCGGTCGGTGGGGAATTACTTACAGCAGGACGAGATACCGTTGTCACATGGGTGAGTAACGGAAACACTGATTTAATCCGGATCGAACTTAATCGAAGTTATCCGACCGGAACTTGGGAGAGGTTGGCTGATAGTTTGCCAAACAATGGACGATGGAATTGGTCGATCAATGGACCACGTGCGGTTTCGGGACGCGTAAGAATTGTTACTATTCCGGGTAATGTCGTTAGTATGTCGGGGTATGAATTTTCCATCCGCGATATCGTAGTCTATGTTCCGAACGGTCATGAAGATTGGGCTACCGGAACAATACACCAGATTTTCTGGGATTCTACAACTACGACTTTACCGGTAACGATTGAGCTAAATCGAAATTATCCCACGGGAACTTGGGAGAGTCTATTCACCAACGTAACGAATTCCGGATGGCATAACTGGACCACGAGTGGAACTGCCACTCAGTCTGCGCGAATTCGCATCCGTACAGCTAACAACCGATGTTTTGATGTTTCGGATAGCAATTTTACAATTCATTATACTAATCCGGCATTGGGCTTCCCCTACTCTTCAGATGTCGTCGTTGCTGGAACCACACGTGCGATTACTTGGACAACTGCTGGACTACCCGGTTATGTTCGACTTCAGTTGAATCGAAGTTATCCTAGCACTTCCTGGACCACTTTAGCAGATAGTATCCCAAACAATGGAAGTTGGAATTGGCAGATTAGTGGTCCCAATACCACTACCGCGCGAATTCGATTGATTTCGTTAGTTTCCGGTTTGATCGATACTTCCGATGGTAATTTCTTGATTAACGATATTCGCCTTACGGCACCGATCGGAGGCGCAAACTGGTTTATCGGTAATACCGAGTCGATCGTTTGGAATGTGAATTCGACCACTCAACCATTAATCATTGAATTAAATCGAACCTATCCCAGTGGAACATGGGAATCGATTGCTCAAAATGCTACCAATAACGGTGCATACCAATGGTTAGTGACAGGACCGGTAACGCAAACGGCACGAATTCGAATTCGCTCTTCTAACAACTTGAATACCGCGGTCGGTACTGCCAATTTCTCGATTTCGATTGGTACTCCGGTATTAACTGCACCGAACATACTCGATACTCTTACCGCGGGTAGTCGAACCAATATCACTTGGTTACCGCACGGCAATGCCAGTTTAATCCGAATTCAATTAAACCGGAATTACCCGTCCGGTACGTGGGGTACGATCGTTGACAGCATAGCGAATAGCGGTAGTTATTCATGGCTGGTCACCGGACCGATGACGAACAACGCCAGAATGCGGATTACTACCATCACAGGTGGATTAACGGATGTGACCGATTCGACTTTTACAATTCGCGATCTCCGAATTATTGCTCCGAATGGTGGAGAGTATTTCACTGGTGGCGATCATGTCACTATTCGGTGGGCTGGCAACGGAATTGCAGCTACTCAATTGAGTATCGATTTGAACCGCTCCTATCCGAATGGTCAGTGGGAAACAATCATCAGCAATACACCGAATGACGGTTCAGAAATCTGGACAGCTACTGCATCAGAGGGTACTCTGAATGCTCGAATCCGGATTCGATCAACCGATCTGTCGAACATCGATATTTCTGACACGAATTTTACTCTCATTCAGGGAAATGGGGTTGTGTTGAATGAAATGTCGGGAATTCCCACTGAGTATCAATTGCTACCTAGTTATCCGAACCCATTCAATAATTCAACCACAATTCGATTCGGTGTACCTCACCAGGGAAATGTCAGAATTCGGATTATCAATGCTAATGGTCAAACGATAGCGACGTTATTGGAACAATCGTTCCGACCGGGTTATTACACTACAAGATGGGAAGCAAAGCGAGTATCAAGTGGATCTTACTTTGCCATAATGGAAGTGAACAACATTATCAAGAAACAACCGCTATTACTCATCAAATAATCTGTCGGAAGTACAATTGGGGTAGACCTTTGGTCTACCCCTTTTTTTTTGGTAAATAGCAGTAATAGAGTTTTCTTTCTTCAATTGTTTAATATTCAAGGGTGTATTCTTCCAATTCTAATAATATCGGGTGGAAAGAGAATAGCTTCCACAAGTAGTAGTATTTATTTTTGCTTAAATTAAAAATAACTAATTAAAACAACATGATATAAGATAATATATTGTAATATAGATAACAATAAATGAGTGATTACTATCACAACTCTGAAAATATGAAATTCTTTTACTCGAATATTCCAAAATCATCGATGCCAATTTCAACTCAATCGGAGTGCTATCTAATAGTTAAAATTGAATTTACTTTCAATGAAAATTTAGCATCGTATGAACTTCAAAGTCAAAATCGATATCCTAACCAATAGATAGAAAGCGGGTGAAATGGAAACAATCTCTCAGAGGATCAAGATTTACTAATGTTTCCTAAAAAATCGACCTGATTCAATGCGTACTAGTGCTTTCGAGATTAACGAACTCGAAGAAAAATCGGTAATTGTCATTTACAATTGAAAATTGCCTAGAAAAGCAAATCCTGCTGTCTTTCCGATTTGACACAACGCCACCGAAGTATATCTATATCAATAAGATAAATCGTAAATAAGAAACTGAACTCAAAAAAATGAGTTTTAATTGAAAATGGATTGTCATTTCCCGAAGATTGCTCTACATTCTGCAAGTTAGATGTTTTCACCATCTAGATTTGCTTCCCGTACTGCTCGCCAAGAGTCAATCAACTTCGTCTCGTTTTCTTCAATAAAACACCATGCGATGAACAGTCGCATTTTTAGATGAATGTTACTGCGGAGGTAATCATGCATAATTTGAGGTCGAGGCAAACTGTTTGGTGGGTGATCTTTGTGCTCATTGCACTAATCTCCACTCAAGCATTTGCTGCGTTGGAAAACAGAAACAAACCCATCCTGCCGGGAGCCTCGGTCGTGCCAATTGCGACGAATCCGAACCTAACCCCCGATCAGGAACGGTACGCTCGCGAGTTAGCAGAGCAGATCTACCGGGGAGAGCGGCAGATGACGCCAGATATCAAGGCGTTTGTGTCACCCTACCTTGATGCGATCATGCACGCTCGTCATCCCAATTCTTTCATCCCTTCGACACCTGCTACCGATGCATTCGGTGGTCCCGACTCGATGGGTTATCGCTGGATGGATGATCGTGAAACCGGCGGTCCGACTTATTCTTGGATTACCATAACTGGTACTGCAGGACCGAGTGGTGATGATCAAACTACTGGCGCTGTATCATTAGGATTTACATTTCCATATTACGGAAATAATTACACTAGCTGTTATATCAGCACCAATGGATGGTTATCGTTCCTTCCACGATATTCATCGATTGCAGGAGGTTGGTATACAAATACGGCACTTCCAACTGCCGATACTAACCAGTATGGCGGCGCACCTCGAGGTGCCATTTTTGCTTGGTGGGATGATCTCTCTGCATCTACAAACGCAATCCAATATTTGTCATCCGATACAGCGTTTATTTGCAGCTGGATTAATACAACTCAGTTGAGCGGAACTGAAATCATTCGTTTTCAGGTAATTCTCTACCCAAATGGTACAATTAAAATGCAGTACTCGCTGGCTCCGACTGCTGCATCGACACTATGCACTGTCGGTTGTCAAAATACTACTGGAACTGTTGGATTACAGATGACTTACAATGCGAATCCAAACAGTTTACTTACTGCCAATCGTGCTATTTTGATTTATCGGCTCGGTACGGTTGCGAATCCGACACCGGCGAATGCTTCAACAGGCGTCCCCACCAATTCCTCGCTCGGTTGGGATCCCGCTGCGCAAGCCGATTTTTACAATTTATTCTTCGATACCGAAAATCCGCCCGTTGCGCAACTCGGTACACATTTAACAACTACTTCTTATACCCCGACATTATCGGCTAGCACGACCTATTACTGGCAAGTGGTCGCATTTAATGCCGATTCGTCGCAGTCAACTTCCAGTCCGGTTTGGAGCTTTACTACCGGTACCGGTTCCGCACCGACACCGCCGTCGAATGCAGCAATCTCAACAAATCCAGCTCCGACATCGAGTGCCCTAACCATCAACTGGGTTGACAATTCAAATAATGAAACAGGTTTCCCGATTTATATGAAAGCCGCAGGCGATACCGGCTATGTATTAGCTACTACTGCTGCTGCAAATACGACAACGCACACTTTCACCGGTCTTTCACCCAGCGTTCAATATTTATTCCGGGTATACGCCGAGAATGCGGCTGCGCGATCGGTTAACTACAGCCCGGTATCGGGTTGGACAAATCCAGTCGCGTCGAATGCTCCAGGGCTATCGCTTTCAGGTCAAGGCTTCTACACAGTCAATGTGACTGTTAATGCCGATCTGAATGGTCCGAACACACTTTATCGAGTGAAAGAAGTCACGCAGAATATGTGGATTTCGCCTTCAGGTACGCTTGATGCCGCCAATATGCGAACCACGTCTCGAGCTGGCTGGAATAACTTTACTATCAGCGGTCTGACTTCCGGTGCGACATATACTTTTGCGGTGTACGCTATCAACGGAATGAATGTTATTGCACCGGTTGGTCCGTCTGCAACGATCACAACTGCCGATGTGAATCATGGCGGTCCCGACAGTTACGGCTACCGGTTTATCACATCGAATGCGGCTATCAGCCCGATAACCTACGAATGGATCGCACCTTCTGCGAACGCAACCACCGTTACCGGTTGGACGAATAATTATTACGGTGCTGCTGGACCGTTCCAGATTGGGTTTAGCTTCCCATGGTATGACACTACTTTTACTACGTTCTATTGCGGAACGGAAGGTCGTGTTCAATTCGGTGCACAGAATCAAGGGTATTATTACAATACGACGATGCCGATCGCGTATGCGGGGTTCCCAGCAGGTATTTACTTCTGGAACCAGTATATGGATATTACCAATGCAACGGTTACCTATGAAGCCTTGACTAATCCAACTCGATTGGTTATTACGTATACGAACATTGCATACAACACTACTAACTTGATTAATGCTCAAGTCGTCTTGTATCAGGATGGCGCAGTTAGAGTGAACTACGGAACACGAACTGGCACACCAGTCATCTATTCTGCTGGAAGTCAGGATCGAAACGGTACGCGCGGTTTAATGTGGGCACCGCCAATGCCGGTTTCCGAAGTTTCTTATTTGATTTATAAATTGGGTACTGCTTCTGACCCATTGCCAGCGAACGCTTCAACCAACGTCCCGACGAACACTTCGTTGAGTTGGACTTCTGCGATCGCAGCGATTTATTACGATGTTTATTTCGATACGGAAAACCCACCAGTGGCGTTGATTTCGGAGCATCAAACTGGTACGACCTACACGCCAACGCTCTCGGCCGCAACAACATATTATTGGAAAGTAGTTGCTTTCGGTCAGGATTCCGTTACGACGACAACCAGTCCAACATGGTCATTCACAACTGGTACGGGTACTGCTCCTGCCACTCCATCGAATGCAGCAATTGCTACCGATCCAACTCCAACGACGTCATCGATAGCAATCACATGGACCGATAACTCCAATAATGAAACGGGATTTCCGATTTATGCGAAAGCATCGACCGATACCGTTTTTACATTGGTCGCTACAGCGCCGGCAAATTCGACAGCTCGGACGATTACCAATTTATCCCCGAGTGTGATGTATCAATTCCGAGTCTATTCGGAAAATACCAGCGCTCGATCGGTCAATTATGCTTCAGTCAGCGGGTGGACCAATCCGGTTTCTGCGATTTCGCCGACTGTCATTCCTTCTGGTCTAGGTTTCTATACTGTTGGAATAACTGTGAGAGCAGACCAGAATGGACCGAATACACTGTACCGTGTTAAGGAACTCAACTCAAATCAGTGGGTTTCGACAGCTGGAACGCTACTCGATTCGATGTCGGCACGATTGTTCTCGAGACCGTCCTGGTCGAACTATGTGGTCAGCGGATTGACTTCCGGTGGAACCTATCGTTTTGCCGCAATGGCATTCAATGGTCGAGGTGTTTCTGCTCCCATAGGACCATCAGCTACAGTTACCACCAACGATATCAATCACGGTGGTCCTGATGGATACGGTTACCGGTACATTACGTCGAATGCACAGACTGGCGGTCCGACTTACAGTTGGATTGATCCAACTGGCAACGCGACTACGGTAACTGGTTGGACGAGCACCGACGACGGTCAGACCGGTCCGTTTAATTTCGGATTTACGTTCCCGTGGTACGACACGACGTACACCACATTCTATATTGGAACGAACGGTCGTATTCAGTTTGGAAGAGCTGATCCTTACAACTATTCATCAGGTACTTTCCCGTTTACTGGATATCCCGCAGGTGTGTACTTCTGGAATTACGATATGTCGGTATCCCAGACGACGGTTAAGTATGAAGGCTTGACCAATCCAACCCGAATGGTGATTACTTACACCAACTTTTACACACTGGGTAGCCAAGGTCCAATTGCCTGCCAAGTCATTCTATATGAAACTGGCTTAGTGATTGTCAATTACGGTACTCTGGCAGCAGCTTGTCCAATAGCCGGTGCTGCTATTCAAGATCGCAATGGTGCTCGATTCTTACAGTATGCACCGCCAATCCCGGTACAGAATACCGCGTACATGTTCTATCGATTGGGTCAACCGTCGAACCCGATTCCTGCTGATGCAGCAACCGGTGTCCCGACAAATACTTCGCTGAGTTGGTCGCCTGCAATCGCAGCTACGACTTACAATGTCTTCTACGACACTGAAAACCCACCGATGGCGCAAGTCGTGACGCATGGGACCGATACTGTGTATACTCCAACGCTTGCAGCGAATACCACATATTACTGGCGAGTTGTAGCGTTTGGTAACGATACTGCATTATTCAATCCCGGTCCGGTATGGTCATTCACTACTGGTTCGGGTGCGGCTCCGGGAACGCCATCCAATGGCGCGATCGCAACCAATCCTGCGCCTTCAACCACGGCAATGACATTAACTTGGCAGGATAACTCGACGAATGAAACTGGTTTCCCGATCACTCGATCGACCGATGGAACAACATATACAGCACTTGTTACTGCGTCACCGAACACGACGTCCTATCGCGATACTACTTGTTCGCCGGGTCGTCAATATTGGTATCGTGTGTATGCACAAAATGGCAATGTAGTAACTGTCAACTATGCGACCGCGAATAGCTGGACGAATCCCGTACCGGCGACCGTGCCATCGCTTAGTCCATCGGGACAAGGTTTCTACACGATTCAAGTCAATAGTATCGGAATCGACAATAACGGTTCGAGTACTCGATACAAATTGCGGGAGACAACTTCCAATCGCTGGATTACTGCAGCCGGTACGCTAGATATGATGGGTATCTTCTTGGGTACCCGAGGGGGTTGGGCGAATAAGGTTGTGTCCGGTTTGACTTCCGGCGTTACCTATACTTTCGAAGCCATCGCAGTGAACGGTCTAGGTGTTGAAGCTGCAGCAGGTCCATCTGCTTCGATTACGACGAATGACATCAATCATGGTGGTCCCGATGCGTTCGGATATCGCTACATCACCTCGAATGCACCTGGCGGTCCGGCGTATAGCTGGATCGATCCAACTACCAATGCTGTTACCGTAACAGGTTGGACGAGTACCGATGACGGTCAGGCAGGTCCCTTTACTGCACCATTCCCGATTGTCTGGTATGACACCTCGTATACACAGTATTATATCGGTACGAATGGTCGAATTCAGTTTGGTTCTGCCAACGCTTACAATTATACCACTACGGTATTCCCGTTTGTATCGTATCCAGCAGGAATTTACTTCTGGAACTACGATATGTCGGTTTCACAGACTACAGTGAGATACGAAGCACTCACCAATCCGAACCGATTGGTCATTACTTACACCAATTTCTATTCACTTGGCAGCCAAGGTCCACTTGCTATTCAGGTGATTATTTACGATAACGGTCAAGCAATGGTCAACTACGGCACGCTGTCGGGCAACTGTCCGTTCTCAGCAGCCGCAATTCAGGATCGGAATGGATCGCGTTTCTTACAGTATGGTCCACCGCAACCCACAGCCAATACTGCATACTTGTTCTATACTCTGGGACAACCCTATGCTCCAGTACCGAATACCGATGAAGTGAATGTTCCGCAAAATGCAACATTGAGTTGGCATGCCGCAGCAGCAGCAACTGGATACAATGTGTATTTGGGAACTACGAATCCGCCGGCTGATATCGTTTCGACGGATCAACCCGGAACGTCGTTTGCTCCGGCGCAATTAGCTGCAAACACTACCTATTACTGGAAAATCGCGGCGCGAAATGCTGCTTCGGTGAATAACAGTCCGATCTGGTCGTTTACGACCGGTACCGGTGTTACTCCGACAGCACCAGATTCCGCATGGGTAACAAATGCGTCAATCATTTCGTTACAGTTGCATTGGCGTCGAACTGCCACAAATGAAACTGGTTTCCCGATTTATGTTTCTACTGCGGACACAGGGTTTGTTCTAGATTCGACCGTTGCTTCAACTTTATCGGTTTACACTGATAACGAATTGTTACCGAACACTCAGTACTATTATCGAGTACATTCCGCGAACGGTACATTAAGATCAACCACTTTTGCATTAACGAATGGTTGGACTTTGGCTTCGATTCCGGCATCGCCAACAGTAACATCGGTAGGTATTACTTCCGCTACCGTCGTTATCAATAACGATGCAGAATTCCCGAATCCGGCTTTAACCGAATATGCAGTTATGGTCGACTCAATGTATGTCCAAGCCAACGGTGCGCTGGGTACGACACCAGTCTGGAAGAAGATGGCAAGTTGGGGCAATGTAGTCCTGTTCGGTTTGACTGCGAATAACGATTATGCTGTTCGAACCAAAGCTCGCAACGGGGCGAATGTTGAAACCGCTTTGTCATCAAGTACTACTTTCACGACGCAAGCTGCGTTCGAGTTACCGTTTGCGCAGAACTTCAGTGGCACGGCATTTCCACCACCAGATTGGACGGTAGTGAATTCCGACAACAGTATCACTTGGATCCGGTCAACCTCATCCGTTAGTGCTGCATGTATGCCGTTCTACAACTACTATCCCGGTAATGCGCAAATCGACCAACTGTGGTCGCCGCCGATCAATACCGAAGATATTCAAATCGGACATGTCACGTTCGATTGGTATTTCTACAACGTTACTACCAACACTTACGCCGATACGATTGAAGTTGTGTACTCGATAGATGGTGGTTTAACATACTCACCATTCTGGGTACGATCGGGTATTGGTACTGGTGAAACCAACTTACGCGTTAGCCCGGGTACCGGTGGTGGTTACAATACTTCGCCGGCAGTGATCGACAACTGGGGACATGCCGAAACTTGGTTGCCGACGAATGCGATCGGTCATCCCTCGGTTCGGATTGGTTTCATTGCCCATAACTATTATGGACCTCACTTCTATGTAACGAATCTCAGTATTGAAGGTGCTGCACCTGTTGAAGCACGCGGACACGTTTTCCGCCGCGACAACAGCCCAGTAGCCAACGCATCAGTACGAGTTCACAATATTTGGACTGCCCAGACCGATTCATCGGGTCGGTGGTCGCTCCAAGTTCCGTCGGGAACTTGGGATGTCCGAATTAGCAAACCTTGCATGTATCCAGTGGTTGCTTACGATAATTATGTATTCACTGATACCGATACAGCACGATTTGAAGATTCACTCTTCGTTCCGCAGATTTCAGCGTCTCCATCATCATTGGAATTCGCGATGCATCGCAACGAAGATCAATCGCAAACCGTTATCGTTCAAGATGTTGGCGACTGGGAACTCGATATTACGAATTACATTTCTTATCCATTCGATGATGCCATCGACCGTGTAAATCCGTCTGGTCGACTGATTCCCGAATCAATTTCTGCCACTACTACAATGATGCGACGTGGTTCCAATACCAATCGGCGTGTGCCGATGATGCAGTTGGGCAATAATTCCGGTGCATCCATCAATACAGTGTGGCCGATAGATGCGGGTAGTTACGAAGCTCGCGACAATCTTGACGGTGGTGCGGCGTATCGGTGGGAAACAATTACAACTGCGACCGGTGCAATTGAAATTTGGCCGGGTGCAACACAAGCTTACAATGCAGTCGCACAAGTGCCGATTGGGTTCAGTTTCCCGTTCTACAATCAGCAATTCGATTCACTGTATGTCAGCTCAAGCGGGTACCTGATGTTGAGAAACTATGCTAGTTTCCCGACATACTTGGCTCTGCCCGACAATTACTATCAAATTGCGCCGTTCAAGTATTACAATGCTCACGTAACAACTTCGCGTTATATGTATCAAGTCTTGGATAATCCAACCCGCTTGGTATTTACATTCGAAGATGTTCGGTACAACAATTACACTTATCAGACCAATGCTGCGTATGCGAAAACCTATCAAATCATTCTTTATTCCGATGGTTTGATTAAGTTCCAGTATCGTAATTTGGGTACACTGGCTCCGACGACTACCGGACAGGGCGCATGCGCCGGTATCGATAATGAAGGAACCGGTGGTATCAATATTTACAGCGACTCGTTGTTCTACAACAGCATGTCCAACTATGCAGTAGAATTCCAGAATCGTCCGTTCCAAAACTTTGCGATTGTTTCTCCGGAAGAAGCGCAAATTGGCGAATCGCAGATTCTTGAATTGAGTGTTAGTATCCATCTCGATAGTACTGCAATCGACAATACCGATTTAGCAGCCAACATGATTATTGGAACGAATGCCTGTACGACGATTACTATTCCAGTAGTAATTCATGTGTTACCGGATTCGGTCAATGTCAACGAGGTAGCGACTGGTATACCGACTGCATACAAACTGCATCAGAATTACCCGAACCCGTTCAATCCAGCTACGGAAATCAGATTCGATCTGAAGAACCCGGGCTTGACTCGATTGACGATATACAATGCCTTGGGACAGGAAGTCACCACACTGGTGAACAGCTATCTCCCGGCAGGGTATCATTCAGTGCGGTTCCAAGGGGATGCGCTGGCGACTGGCGTCTATTTCTACCGAATCGAAAGTGGAAAGTTCACTTCGATTAAGAAGATGGTCATGGTGAAGTAGTCACATCGCAGTAGTACCAATAGCACGTCCGCGAGCAATCGCGGACGTGTTTGTTTTAGAAACAGATTAAAAAAATGTTGGATAGTACTAATTGCAGCTAACAAATTTGACTTTCGAGTTGCGAAGTGGATTCCAGAAGATTACAAAAAAAGAGCGCGAAAACATTCGCGCTCATCTTTAATCTAAAAATTGAATTATCCTAAGTATGCTCTTAACGCTCGAGATCTTGACGGGTGCCGTAAGCGACGGATCGCTTTTTCTTTGATTTGCCGTACACGCTCGCGAGTGAGTTTCAATTTCTCGCCGATCTCTTCCAATGTCAAGGCGGGGAGATGGATATCTTCACCTTCAGCAGGAATAACGACTGGTGCAGTGTCATCTTTTTTATGAAGCCCAAAGTACCATCGAATGACATCCGCTTCACGATCAGTTAAAGTTGACAGAGCACGTTCGATTTCTTTTTCAAGTGAATCGCGCACCAAGTCGACATCCGGCGAGGGACTACTTTCATCCTGTAAAATGTCGAGTAAGCGATTGTCTTCACCTTGACTGAACGGTGCATCCATGGACAGATGACGTCCGTTCATTTTTAAGGTTTCGAGTACTTCAACTGGTGACATTTCCAGCGCTTCAGCGATATCGTCGACAGTTGGTTCGCGCTCTTGTTGTTGTTCGATCGAAGAGTAGGCTTTGGTGATCTTATTGATCGCACCAACGCGATTAAGAGGAAGTCTTACTACCCGAGATTGTTCCGCTAAAGCTTGAAGAATTGATTGGCGAATCCACCAAACAGCGTAACTGATGAATTTAAAACCACGAGTTTCGTCAAATCGACGTGCAGCTTTAATCAGACCAAGATTACCTTCATTGATTAAGTCACTAAGCGATAAACCTTGGTTTTGGTATTGTTTCGCGACCGAGACGACAAAACGTAAATTGGCTTTGGTCAACGTTTCCAAAGCGCGTTCGCCTTCACGGGCGCCTTTTCGAATTTTTTTAGCTAATTCAATTTCGTCTTCAGCGGTTAATAAGGGTACTTCTCCAATTTCTTGCAGATACCGTTCCAAAGATTGATTCGCGCGTAGATTCATCTAGCTCTCCCTTGTGAAACGAACATCAATCACACCACATAACCATCGTTAATATTTGTTAAAACAATACTCAATAAAACTGAGATCCGATCAGATTTTGATTCACAATCTGAACTGATAGGTTCTTAAAAATTGAATATTTGGTGATTAGACTTCGCAAACTTAACAATATAAACGACCAGATCCAATTTGCACAAATGATACGTGAAAAAAGGAAGTGATGTAAGCTCCAAGAGAATACCTATTTGCGATTATGTCGAAATGGTTTAAGAATAAATTATGTAGATAGTATTATATAATAATTCAACTAAGTTTATTTAGTTCGAATACCCAATAAACCATCGAGTAGTTTATGAATGAACCCAGCTGCATGTTTATCGGCGACAACTGGTCCTAATACACCTCGAGCGTGATTGATGAAATTATCCATGCCGTCACGAGGATGGAATCCATTTAGTTCTAAACGCTCTCGCATTCTGCGATAGAGCCAATCGACTTGTTCCGGTTCCGATGCCAAACGGGAAGTCTGTTCCGGGGCTTCATGAAATGCGCGAAAGAGTTCGTAACAGAAGATTTGCACTGATTGTGCGAGATTGTATGAGGGATATACCACTGCGGCGGGAATCGATGCCCATATTTCGCACCGTTCCATCTCATCGTTGGATAAACCACTGTCTTCACGCCCAAAAACCAGCGCAATGGTTGCCGATTGATCGAATTTCATGACTTCTTTCGCTAAATCGCGGGGATCCATTGGTACATGACTACTATGGCGTGGTCTGGCAGTTGTTGCGATAGCTAATTGGCACCCTTGTAACGCATCCTCTAACGAATCAACGATCAGTGCCGATTGCAAGATATCGACAGAACCCCATGCCATTGCATAAGCAGTGCCCCGATCCAAGGGGTGCTGAAGTCCGACGATCGCCAATTCGTTGAGTCCGCAAACGCGTAGTGCTCTAGCAGTTGCGCCAATATTTCCTTCGTTACGCGGTTCAACCAATACGATTCGAACTCGCGGTCCAGTCGTTCGAGACCAAACCGGACGTAACGCATCACCTGTCTTCATTTGCATCGAAACCTGCTGTAAATTGTCATATTATGCAAGAATAAATCGATTCTACCAATCGAGTTTGCTGCTTGAACCACGGGGAATATTGCTTTACCTTTTAGATTCAAGTCAATCAAGATATAACTTCCTTTCATCTCTAGCAAGGAGCAATTTATGTCCTACCGGGAACAACTGCTAACTAAGTTCAAAGACCGAACTGCAATTATTGGCGTAATCGGATTAGGCTACGTTGGTTTACCATTAGCAGTTGAAACAGCTAAAGCTGGCTACAAAGTGATCGGTATAGAAGTCGATCTGAATAAAATTAAACATGTCAATGCTGGAGAAAACTATATTGGCGACGTCGACGATGCCGAGTTAGCCGAATTGACGAAAGCTGGCAAATTGCGTGCAACCAGCGATTTTATGGAATTGAAAGCGGCAGACGTTGTTGCGATAACTGTTCCAACTCCACTCAATAAAACCGGCGATCCGGATATGAGTTTCATTCTCGATGCACTTGAGATGATGACTGATGCGATCCATGCTGGCATGCTGGTGACATTGGAATCGACGACTTACCCCGGCACTACCAATGAAGTCGTTGTACCTAAGTTGACTTCACGAGGCTTTAAAATCGGCGAAGATATTTTTGCCTCATTCAGTCCCGAGCGCGTTGATCCGGGAAATCCTCACTTTCATACCCAGAATACCCCGAAAGTAGTCGGTGGCGCGACTCTGAATTGCTGCGATATTTCGGTAGCATTTTACGAGACAGTGATTGCCAAGATCATCCGTGTAAACAGCGCTACTGCTGCAGAAATGGTCAAATTGTACGAGAACACTTTCCGGGCAATTAACATCGGTTTGGTGAACGAACTTGCGATCATGTGCAATGTTCTTAATGTCGATGTGTGGGAAATCGTTAACGCAGCAGCGACCAAACCGTTCGGTTTCATGCCGTTTTTCCCCGGTCCGGGATTAGGTGGGCATTGTATTCCAATTGATCCATCGTATCTCGCATGGAAATTAAGATCTCATAACTACCGGGCACGGTTTATCGAATTGGCGACTGAAATCAATTCACACATGCCCGACTTCGTTGTCGACCGAATAATGGATTTGATGAACAAGGAACATAAAGCGCTCAACGGCACGAAGATCTTGTTATTGGGCATGTCTTACAAACGCGATATTGACGATGTTCGCGAATCACCATCATTGGATTTATTAGTTCAACTCCGTAAGAAAGGCGCAATCGTCGATTATTACGATCCTTATGTTCCTGTTATTCGAGATCCATTGAACGAAGCGATCCAAATCAAATCGGTCGAATTGACGGCAGAAAATATTGCCAAATTCGATCTCGTATTGATTAGTACCGATCATAAGGTGATCGATTACCGGTTGATTGCCGACAACGCGAAGTTAATTTTCGACTCGCGTAACGCAATGGAGAAATTTCCCAAAGGAAATGCCCGGGTTGTTAAACTTTAGTTGCTGATCAAATTTACACTTTCACCTGCAAGTATATGTTATTAGACACGATACTTGCCGTTTCAGGTATTGTTACTCGAGGTTTCTGACGTTTTCACAAAATTGGGGATAAGATAGACTTATCCCCTTTGTTCAAACAAATTCAGAGATCCTTCACAACCTAGTAGGTAAGTGCTGATTTATTTGTCCCTAAGTATATGTTTATCCTTTTGGTTAATACATTATTCTAGATCGAAGTTTGACAAGAGATTTTTCTCGTATTTCTAGACATCACAGTCTCGTTGAATCTGTCAGTACGATTAAAGTCTTTAAATCTTCGATTTGTTTGTCTTCACCCGAGGATTGTTTATATATTGCTATTGAGCGACCTGTGTAGTGAATTTACATAGGTTTTCGAGAGCTACTCGCAAAGATTATTTTGAGGAGGGAAATCGCAATGAAACGGAAACACGCGCTACTCGCAGCGATAGTCATCCTGGTTTCGTCGATCTGCTTTACTACCCAGTTTCTTGGATGTGCAAAGCAATCAAACCCGGTTTCTGTACAAGATGTTGGAATGACATTAGTTGCATCAATTCTTACGCCCGGTGCACCTGAAGCGGCTGCAATTTATAACGACACGTTATATGTCGCAGATGATGAGCGGGGTATTGCAATCATCGCTTTGAAACCGGAACCGCATTATTTAAAAAATATTATCACTGAAGCCAACCACGGTTTCATTTGGGTTGGTTATGATTCCTTACGTCACAAACTGCTAGCGAGTGATCGAGCTAGTACGACGAATCGATTCCTTTACAACATCTTCGAAGCTACTTACGATACCATTACCAGAATGCAAGGATTGGAATTGGGAAATAGCTCGACTACGACTCTTTTTCACGATCCGGATACTTCGCTTCATTTCATGAAATGTCATCAGATGACGGATGGTTTCTTGATAGTGACAGTGACTGGAATTGAAATCGATACGAATACTGGAACAGAGACTTGGTCGAAAATTACCAGCGGTGCTTTTTTCCCGAATTCGCGTACGAGTAAGATTCGTCACGCTGTCATCGGTAAACCATATACGTTTGCAGCAGCTGAAGAGTACGGCTTAATTGTTCTCAATCATACCAATTGGACTAATGCGCCAGTTGAAGTGGGTCACCTGGATTTGCCCGGTTCCGCGAATTGGATTGCCAAGCATGGCAATTATGCTTATGTCTCGTTGAAAACCAATGGGATTGCCACTGTCGATATATCCAATCCGACACATCCGCAATTAGTTTCGACAGTTACGCAATATCAACTAGATCGATCCGACGGATTGGTTCAGGTTGAAGTATCTGCCGATGGCTCGAGACTATTCGCCGTCGACGATAAATTCTACAAAGGTGTTTATGTTCTCTCACTGTCGAATCCGGCAAATCCGGTTCCGATGGGATTGCTGAAACATAATGGAACCGTGGCTATTACGACGTTTCAAAATTACTTAGTCGTTTGTAGCGAAGATGAAGGCGTACAAATTTACCGGTGGTAAATCAGATCCTTCATTATTTACTTTAAAGGGCGACGTCGTCGCCCTTTCTTGTTTTGATTTCGATGTTGAGGCAGAATGAATAGTCAAGATACAGAAACGCGTTGGGTATTCATCACAGGTGCTAGTTCCGGAATAGGTCTTGCGCTAGCTAAAGAATTTGCTCAACATGGATATTCTCTGATCATCACTGCTCGATCGACCGAGCAGTTAGCGCAGATCGCAAGTGAAATCGAGCGTGAATTTCACGTATCGGTACGATTTATCGCTGCCGATTTAGCCGACACAGCAAAGATCCAATCGATTTTTCTTCAGTTATCGGAGTGGGGAGTCATCCCGGAAATTCTGATTAATAATGCTGGATTTGCTGTTTACGGTGAATTCTCGCAAACCGAGTTGGCAGCAGAACTATCTTTAATCGATGTCAATATTCGTGCGCTAACAGAAATAACGAAGCGGTTTATTCACCTTCGACTAGCGAGTGGTTTTGGAAGAATTCTTAATGTAGCTTCCACCGCAGCATTTCAACCCGGTCCGTTAATGGCAGTATATTTTGCATCGAAAGCGTATGTCCTTCATTTTAGTGAAGCACTCGCGGAGGAGCTGAAACAAACCAATATTACTGTTTCGATTCTTTGTCCCGGACCGACAGAAACTGGTTTTGCCGAACGTGCGAAGTTGACAGAATCCAAATTGTTTCAACAATCTCTGATGACGGCAGAAGATGTTGCAAAACAAGGATATAACGGATTAATGAAGGGTAAAACATTAATCATTACCGGGATAAAGAATAAGATTTTGGCACAATCTTATCGATTTGCACCAAGGTTTATGATACCGAGGGTTGTCCGAATAATGCAGGAAAAGAAACATACCGGAGCATAATTCAACACTCCGGTATCTGTAGAGAAAAATCGTAATTTATTGAAAATCTCTTGCTTGCATCGCCATGATATCGATGCGTTGTTTCTCGGTAATGTAACCTAACTCCACGAGGATATCGCCTAACATACCTTTACTGGTTTGTTGATAGCGGATTGCTTCAGCCACTTTATTTGCATCGACCAGATTCAGATGAATGGCAATTTCGCCGAACCGCAGTGCAGGCGCGATATCGCGCTGGTGAATGAGCACATCTTCGATATGATGGGGTTTGATCGAGCCTTGTTGTAACATGACTTCACCAACTTTCAAAGAAGCATGTTTCTGAATACTAAGGGCTTCATGAAGTTGATTGTCACTAATCATACCTTCATCTAGCAATATTTCACCAAATCGACGCATGGAGTACCTCCGGGATGATTCGCGAATTTGTGTATGAATTCAATAAAAGCTTGAAATTATACGAAATCAACTAGGACAGTGCAAGGGTGAAAAAAATATTTACTTGACTTTGCCGTTAAAATTTGTATCTTACTATGCTTTGGAGGAATATTGAATGGCTAGCAAATCGAAAGAAGTCCGGCTGAATATCACAATGGAATGTACCGAGTGCCGGAAAAATAGTATGCCTGGTGTCGCACGCTATCACACTGAAAAGAATAAACGTAACACGACTGAACGATTGGAACTGAAGAAATATTGCAAGTACGATCGCAAGGTGACTACGTTTCGCGAAACCAAGTAAGGCAGAATCATTAAGTTGAGATTTTGGAGTAGTTGAAATGGCTAAGCAACAATCATTCGGCGAAAAGGTAAAAAAAGTAAAGAACGCCTCGTTGATGGTGTTCTGTCCGAATTGCAAGAAACAAACAGTTTCGGCGCCGACTCTGCGTGTCAGTGCGATGAAAACCGAAGATGGGGCTGTCAAGTTCGTCCGTCGTCGGATCAAGTATTGCACAACCTGCAATCAGCAAATCGCCTAATTCGCACAATTTGGAAAAAGTCGCCACCTTTTCCTATCGAATCATGTTACCGGATAAGTAAATGAAAAAAAATGCTTATAACGGCTTGGAGCATGATTGGGAGGAAGCGGTGGCGTTTCTTGTCGATGGTAGACGGGAAATCATCCGGGTGTTACTTCGACTGCAACGCGATGCTTGGCGAATAAAATACGTCCGAGGTAAATGGACGGTTGCGCAAATTGTCGAACACATGAACAAGCACGATGCGATTTGTATGTCGATCTTTAATCTTGCCAATCGTTGCGGATTTCTAACGCCTCCAATGAAGAATGGATCGCGGTCGCAACTATCGGATCCCTATTCAAACCGATCGATTTCTACCCCCATTTACATTGCTAAGCCGAAAGGCACCGCAAGACGCGCTTCCATGATCGCTGAATTGGATAAATTCGCGCGTACGATCGAACATCGGATCACATCACTATCTTCCACTAAACTCAATCGTGTTCGGTTGTATTCCCCGGCAATCGGTTTTTCCGGAATAACTGATTGGGTAATGGCAATCCATTATCACGACATGCATCATTTTGCAATGATACAATCGGCGATCGAGCAACTTCGCGCCAAAGGTGTCAATGTTGATACCGCTACTGGTATCGCCGAATAATTTCATCTGATTCAGTGCGTTTCGATTTACCCACTCTTTTACTTCGTTTTACTTCGGTTCAATACATAATCGATAAGAAAAACCACCGGACCCGCTATGAGCAATACATCCTCGCGTATTCCCAATTGAAGCGCCGCTACTGTTCCGATTGCTGCCCAAAGCACAGGGATAATCAGCAGAAACTTTGCATACGGTTTTCGGAGTAACAATAAAATACCAAAAGTAAAGATTGTAGTTGGACAAGGCGCGACGCCAAACACTGGCGATTGGGGATATCCGTGTCCGAGCATAGTACCAATCACGGAATAGACGATCATCGAATAGATTATTAATATGTAACCCGATATGGTTTTCCAATTGGGTGAATATTGAAAGTTGATTTGATCCCATCGGATAGCAACCCGAATGAGCAATATTCCCTCAACAATCATGAGCGTCCCGAATCCGTAGGCGGCTTTATTGATTGCCGAAAAGTAACCAATTTGATAAACCGCACCATTCCATATCCACATCATTCCTAGAGTGAAACCGGTAAATGTGCCTGCCCATTTTTTTCTAAGTTGAATTGCCAGAACTATGACTATTGCAAAAAAATAACCGGCGATTGGCATTGGATCGATAGCGGTATTGTACTCGGAAAAAACGGATAGAAATTCTTCTTGAGTAAATGGCAGCACCATGAGTAGACCTCATCTCTCAATAAAATAGTACTAGGTGTTTGGTTCGTATTCAATCTACTAATAAACACATTGAATCGAGGAAGATCACGTTCAAAATACAAAAGTAAATAATTGAAAGAAACGTCCGTTCATCTGAGCAATAAAAAAAAGGGCGCCGAAACGCCCTTAAATCGATACAAGGTGATGTGAGTGGTGATTTACTTCTTTTCGGCTACATCGATCCAACGGGTGTTCGTGACTGGTTGTAATGGTGTTTTCTTCGTTACGAATTTGGTTATGGCATCGGAAATTCGAACACCGGTCCAATCGACTTGATCCTGTGGAATAGTCGTTAACATTTGCATACCGGAATTACCCATTAGTAAATAGTCGGAAGTCGTTACCGTATAGATGCTGTCTCGATTGAAGATTTTTCCATTGGTAAATTCGATTTTTGTGATGCGATCTTCTTTTGGGCGACTTCCATCGAAGGTGATTACCAAGCCGGCAATACCCGTTCCGAGGCGATCGCTGGACGCACGGTTTTCCAGCAACCTCTTGATAAAGTCACCGGTTACTTTGAATTTAACTAACTCATTCCCGAATGGTTCAATATGAAAAATCGATCGGCGAGTGATATTGCCGGGAGCAAAATTTTCTCGAACACCGCCGGTGTTTTGCAGTGCTAGATCAGTATTGCCGTAGTCCTGCATTGCATCGGCGACAAATTCAACCATTGCCGAATTGGCATCACCGCGTTGGAATTCCGCCATCGCTTCGCCAATAACCTCGTCCATTCCCTGTTCTACTGTATCAACGATCGCTTGAATGGTTTTATCGATACCCTCGTCGCGACCCCATTGCTCTTCCTGAAGCAGAAGCAACATCGAATTATCGGTCGGCATCTTGAACTTCACCAATCGTCCCGATTTCTTGTCAACAAACAAATCCACTACTCCGATATTGCCGCCATGTCCGTAGTTTTGCACCATGAGCGTGTGGGTCTTGGGGTGAACCCACCCTTTGGGTTTGCCGATATGGATATGACCGGTAAACATAACATCGATCCCGGGAACGCGGTGTGCCAGTTCTTGTGCGTCGCGAACCGATTGACTGGTAAATCCGTTGTTTTTCTCGATCGAAAGTAGCTTCTGATAGTTCGCATCCTCGTCGAATTCGATTCCCTGATGAAAGATAACCCATATCGATTGTGCACCAGCAGCTTTCACTTCAGCCATTGCCCGAGTTAATGCCGGAATTTCGTCTTCAATGTCCACTGCAGCGATGTTTTTGGGGAACGACATATATTTAGTCGCTGTCGTGGTTAAACCGATTAGACCGACTTTTAGACCGCTTAACTCGAAAATCTTCCAGGGTTTGACTGCATGGTATACTTTATCGGTGCCTTTTTCTTTCAGGTTAGCAGCCAGCCAAGTGAAATTAGCATGTTTCGACATCGAATCTAACGACCACGTTCCTTGATCAAGATCGTGGTTACCGACGACAACAGCGGTCGTTCCAATCAAATTCAAGTAATCGACGATTGCAAGACCGTGGGTTCGTGTACCGATCGGAGCACCTTGGTAGATATCGCCGGCGTCAAATATCATAAAGGCTTGCCCGTCGCGTTTAGCCCGATCGCGTAATGACTCGATGATTTTATAAGCAGCGGAAGCACCACCGAGTGAAGGTGGAAATTCTGGATTCAAGAATTCCGCACTTGAACGCATGATTCCACCATGAACGTCATTGGTGAAAACCACTGTGATACGTTCTAGACCGGGTGGGACAGACGAGCTATTCCAGTCGTCGGGGGATAATGCCAAAGCGGCACTGGTACAGACCAACAATAAAAGCAATAAGGAACTAAAGCGAATCATTTTCTACCCAATGCGAAAGAATAAGAAAACGATCGAGTGGAATTACCGATCGTTCGATTAATACTTGTAATTAGATCTTCGTTTTCGCTGACCCGGCTCGCGATCTTTGCGCCACCAGCGAAAGAGCAGAATATCGACCAGAAAATCGCCGCAGAGAAGAAAGAAATCCAACCACATCCGATTTCACCTCTCGATATATAGGTCGATTTCACTTAGCATCGATTTCCGAGAAATCACTGTTCAAGCCAATCTCGAGGACGTGGTTCGACTTTCAAGTATGTGGCAATCGCATGTTCGATTGCCGTACTAGCTTCGCCATTTCCGGCAGCGATTAAATTGATTTTACCCGGATATTGGGCAATATCACCAATGGCGTAGATCGCTTCCAGATTGGTTTGCTGATGGCGATCTACCAGAATACCGTTATTCTTGATTTGAAGTCCCCACTCGGCGATAGGACCCAAATTGGCGATTAATCCGATCATCAGCAGTAAATCGTCAACTTCGAAATATTGTTCGGTTCTGGTTTCACTGTGAATGAGCGTGACTCCGGTTAAATGGGTCGTTCCGTGAAGTGCTTTGACTTCGAAGGGAACCAAGATTTCGGCAGCAGTATCGTGGATCATTTCCGCGACAGTAGCTTCCAATGCTTTGAACTGATGAGCGCGGTGAACAGCACAAATTTTTTGTGCAACGCCGTGTAAGTTGACTGCCCAATCGACTGCGCTGTCGCCACCTCCGACAATCATCACCCGTTTGTTTCGAAAATGCTCTTTGGCAGTCACTTTGTAGTGAATACCGGCATTTTCCAACGCTGACAGATTGGGTAGATCAAGTGATCGCGGTCGATAAGCGCCCATCCCGCCACTAATCAGAATACACTTCGCCAAAACCGATCGTTCACTGCTGGTCAATCGATACCGAGCACCTTGGTGTACAGCCGGATCGACTGGTTCGATACGGTCGATCCGTTCATTCACAAAGTAGGTCGGTGAAAATACCGAAGCTTGTTGCAATACCGAATCGATATATACACGAGCCTCAATCTTTACATGACCGCCGACATCAAAGATCCATTTTTCCGGATACAAATTGATTAACTGTCCGCCCAATTCCGGCAGTAAATCGAACGCTACACTATTCAGACCGTGATATCCGGCGTAAAAGCCCGCAAATAATCCAATCGGTCCAGTACCAATAATCCCAAAGTCGTAAACGAAATCCCCCATTACGTCCGACTCCGGAATTTACTTAGTGGTGTCAAAATGATAAGAAAGCCCGGCAGTGAACCGGAACATGCGATCTTGGACCTTGTCCTGATCGACACGAGCAGTACCGCCAAACCAGTTATCGGGCACAGGATCGTTGCCCTTGGTCGATAGATGACCGAATTGGACACCAAAATCAATTACCCAATTCTTGGAATCGTAACCGCTGCCAGCGGATAAGTACGACACAGCCCATTCCTTATCAAAGGGCGATGGGGAGTAGCGGTAGCCAAATCGAACGGGTACTTCCGGTAAAATGCGATGTTCGATACCTAATCGTACGTCCATCGTATTCAATAATTCTAAACCTTTCACACCGAGATCGGTACTCTTCCAATTGGTCCATTCAAATTCAGCATTGAATTTCGACCGCAGCATTTGTCCGGGGATATATTCCAAGCCCGCGCCGATCGAAGAAGGATACGTTCTGTTGATCACCATCGAAGTGTTGCTGCTCTTCGTTCGTAAATTATTGGCAACATAATAGCGCGAGGTAGAATCGATCGAAATCTTGTCGTTCCAACTTCCTCGAAGGGTGTAATTCGCACCGAATCGAAGCCGGTCGTTCATTTGATATGTCAAACCGATTCGGCTTTCCATGTGCGCATTGTCAGGTTCATCGCTGATTTCAATCGTTCCGGCACTGTCACCATCTAAAAAGCGAGCAAACGCGTACTTCGATTTAATCGATCCACTATTCATACCAACCGCGACACCGGCTGACAACGATTGCATGATGGGAAACGATGCCGCGATTCCCGACCATCGTCGTGCACCTTCAGTTTTGTCTTCCACTCGTCCGCGTACGCGATCTTGAAGACCGCCGGTACTAAAGCGATCGCGAATTTCTTCTTTGAATTTGTAATAATAATCGAGGCTTGGTTTGGAAACGAGAGCGACCGTCCATGGCGTCCCCGCTTCACTTTTCATCGAGAATGATAAACCAATCGCGAATTGTGCATCGCCCATCGAGGTCGATACGTACTGATTATCGGCTAAAACACCATCAAATCCGTCGTAGATTGGAAAAGATCGCGATTCAATCGTTTGTGGAAACATCCCGGATGCTTCGATATGAAAACCAGAAGAAAGCGCTGAAAGCTGTGCCGGATTTCGTACCCCTTCGATCGCACCAGTTGCGCCGATTAATCCAACTTCACCCATTGACAGCGATCGAGCTGTGATACCGACAATCGGGTCACCGTAATAACGCCCCTGAGGACTGAAGGCAAAAGCAGAAGCTGCCAAAAAAACTACTACAACAATTAAAACCTTGCGCATTTTGATGCACCCTTTCTATCAGCGCGACCTCGAAGTACTCTATTTCAAGGTTTGAGATACAATTATAAAAATATGAGGACAAATCTGTACAAGATAGTAATTCTCAGTGGGAAATGCCATACATCCAAGATCGTACGTTGAACTGAGTATCATTTTTGATGTAAATTGACAAACCATTTCATTACAGAGGTTAAACATGTCTTCCATTCAACCTGCACTGCGTTCACACGAGATCTTTTATGCCGTCCGCGACGTACTGTTGATCGCCGACGAAGTGAAACAGCGCGGTGGCAAACTATATGCATTAAATATTGGCGATCCCAATCAATACGATTTCGATACGCCACAACACTTGAAAGAAGCCGTCGCTCGAGGGATGATTGCGAACTCCCACAACGGTTATTCCCCCAGTTCCGGGATCGAATCGGCGCGCGACGCCATTCGACGCGAAGCGACCCGAAAAGGGATTCAACCGATCCGGGATATATTTGTTACAACCGGTGCCTCGGAAGCTATTGATTTAGCACTTACCGCTCTATGCAATCCGGGCGACAACGTTCTTTGCCCGACACCGGGATATCCGCTTTATTCGGCAATTTTAGCTAAACTTGGAGTAGAGTATCGACCCTATTACCTCGTAGAGGAAAATGATTGGGCACCCGATGCCGACGAGATTGCCAGTTTAATTGACGAGCGAACTCGCGCCATCGTCTTGATCAACCCGAATAATCCAACCGGATCGTTGTATTCGCGTAAAACGTTGGAACGCATTGTCGAGATGGCACTGGCTCATGATGTGGTCGTCTTTGCCGATGAAATCTACGATAAGTTACTACTCGATGGATTGGCGCATACCAGTATTGCCTCGCTATCACCCGATTTACCGTGCATTACTTTCAACGGTCTTTCGAAAGGGTACGTTGCACCGGGATGGCGCATCGGTTGGGGTATTGTTTCGGGTCCGGAAGAGAAATTGAAAGATTACATCAATGCGATCAATAAATTCCTTCGAGCACGCTTGTGCGCCAGTCACCCGATGCAATTCGCGATTGCCGAAGCACTCGATGGCGATCAATCGTTCTTGACCGAAGTGAAGCAAAAGCTTCAGCGACGGCGCGACATCAGTGTCAGTAAACTATCACAGATACCGGGTATATCGGTGGTCAAACCGACTGGAGCATTTTATAGTTTTCCGAAACTCGACATTCAGGAAAGCGACGAAGATTGGGTGAAAGGATTGATTCGCTCAACCGGCGTAGTTGTAGTGCACGGTAGTGGCTTTGGTCAAAAACCGGGTACACAGCATTTCCGGTTTGTGTTCCTGCCGACTGAGGATATCCTCGAAGAAGCCTTTACGCTGATTGATCAATATCAACGGCTCTGGCTGTCCGGCAAGCGGGATTTTAAATAATTAATACACAACAATGTAAATTCAAGTAGGTGAGCTAATCAGCTCACCTATTTCCTTATTGTAGCATTTTGAAAAGCCGGCACTAGTAAAGGTCTTTAAGGCGATCTTGAGAGACTTTATGACCCTTCTCGGCAGCTCGCTGATACCAAGCTTTTGCTTCTTTCAAATCCCTTGGTAAACCGATTCCACCCTTGGCGTAACATTCAGCAACCTGATAGATGTCACTTGGATACCCCCGTTCAGCGATTTTTTTATACCATTTTACTGCTTGTGCCAAATCTTGAGTCAGACCGTCGCCACCTTTAGCATACCAATTTGCCAACGCTTCAGCACCTGCCTGCCAACTGAAGACACTATCAGCAGCCTTTTGATACCACATTAAAGCCATGTTGGTGTCTTGAGGGACGCCTTTTCCCTGTGCGTAACAGTTTGCCAGATCACACATCCCGTATTCATAACCACGTTCGGCTGATCTTCGGTACCACATAATCGCTTTGGACATATCTTTCGGAACACCATCACCGGATTCATAGCGTCGACCCATCTTGCGCATTTCGACAACTTGACCAGACTCCGCACGTTCAAGATCATATTTTAAGTAGGGTGGATCTGCAAGTTTCGCGGGTGAAGTCTGCTCTTCTCGAGCGGATAGTGCCGGTTTTGGTTGAGAAACTGGTTCGGAAGTTGATCGAACAGGCGATTTGGGCGGATCAACGCTTTCAGGAGATATTTCTTTCGATAAAAGGATTATATTCGATTGATTTCGCTTGGATTTCCGATTCAAATTGAGAAATCCGTCAATACAGCTTATTAAATCTTGTATTCGTGCTTCTAGAGGAGGTGTCATGGCATCGAGCCAATGAGTTGCACCGAGAAAGTAAGCCAAATCAGGCGATGGCTCGATTGATTCAGTTCGAAATGGAACAATTACTACATTTTGTTTCACAGCAATTTCAACTTCTCGGATAACATGTTTAGATGAATTTGCATTCCCCGATAGGATCATAATCATGACTTTACAGTTTGTTATCGCGTTGAATATCGAACCTGCCCATGTCTCGCCGGGAATAATATCGCGAGGAGCAACCCAACACCGAATGTGTGAGGCTTCTAACTTTGCACAGACTGCATCGGCAATTATTTTGTCGGATGAGGAATGTGAGATAAAAACGTCGTGATTCGAAGGCATATACTTCCCTTTGTTGCATCACAAAATTTGATAACTGTTTCCAAGATTGCTTTTTTTGCCGAGCAGGAGCAAGAGGCAAATTACTTTACCATTTCTTGTCTGTCAAGAAAAAAGTTTTTATAGCTTTGCGTCAAGTTCCTAACCATTAACTTAACGATCAGTAGATTCAGTTCTCTCGACTAATCTGTATGTTTGTATTATAATCGGCTATATTATATTCCATTGATATCTAGGTGAGCCTTTTGTGCCGAATTTATTCCAATTAAATCACAAACCAATTCTACTCTACCACAAGGTTGATCCGCAGTGGGAAGTCGGCATTACCTCCATTACCCCGGAGCATTTCAAACGACAAATGACAGCGGTTTCGCAATCTGAAAAGATCTTGCTGCCATTGGAAGAAACGCTGCAAACGGATGCCCCTGAAAATGCCGTGGGATTAACTTTCGACGATGGATATCATTCGATCAAGCGGTACGCAGCACCAATTTTGTCGAAATTCGGATTTCGCGGAACGATCTTTCTCATTGTCGATGCGATCGGGAAGAAAAATTACTGGGAAGCACGCCTTGCCTGGCGTTCCTTCCAGCATCTCGATAACAATGCGATCTTCTCGCTGATCTTCGATGGCTGGCGGATCGGATCGCATTGTATCACTCATACGTCACTGACACTGTTATCCGATACCGACGCACGACGCGAAATCGTCGAAAGTAAAGAGCGTTTAGAACAGCACTTCGGACAGTCAGTCACGAGCATCGCTTTTCCGTTCGGTCGAGTTCGACAAAAACATCTCGAGATGGCGCTTGAGGCAGGCTATCAGTGGCTGTGTCTACCCCGAATCGAAGCGGACTGGTCGGATGATCTACTTGCCGCTTGTGTTTTGCGACGAGGCGTTTATCGCTGGGAATCGCTGCCTACTTTCGAAGAGAAATGCCGGAATGAAGCACTACCTAAGTTTCATAGTAATAAATTATCGATAATAAATAAATTTGCCGGAGGAACGGTAGCTGTGCAATACTTTCGGAGGATCTTTTCTTGAAATTCTATCGAGAAATGCGTATCTTTTATTCATGTAATCTGTAAATCAATTTTCTTCGTTTTATTATCGTAAGAATATTCCGTATGCCGATCCAAACCAAAAAATTGTACTATTCGATCCGGGAGGTCACAGAGATCACTGGGGTCGAGGCGCATATTCTGCGCTATTGGGAAAAAGAATTTCGAATGTTGACCCCACGCAGGTCAACTGCCGGTGTTCGACAGTACCAAGTACGTGATATTGTTGTGATCAAAGAAATTATCGACCTGTTGTACAATCGAAAATTTACGATCAAGGGGGCGAAAACCGAACTTCGAAATCGTCGAACGATAATCGATCAAGCCATCACTCGCCTCGAATCGGACAATTCCCTGAATCCGGTTAATTTTGAGATTGCGAAACCGGATACATCCCTTGTCATCGAAGATTCTTTCGCCGAAAGCACACTAATACCGCTCAACAGTAATACTTTACTTGAATCCGAAATCTTTGTTCCACCCCTCGAAAATGTGTTGCACGTTCCGATTGTGCTCAATCCAAATGTAACTACTGGAAGTAATGGACATTCAGGTAAGTCTTCCGTTAATGATCCGAGCGAAACTATGTTAAATCCATCATTAGAAAATGACAATTTATTAGTAATTAAAAAATTACAAGACGAAATAGCGTCTTTTCGGGATAAATTATCTACCGCAAAAATGGATCTCAAGCAATTGTTAGATCTGCTCTAAGACTCTCGCCCATTCAACTTCATTTTTTCTATGTCGATGAATAGTATATATTGTTTCACCTTTTTTTCACGCATTTGTAGCTTTTGCCTTAGAAAGAAGTAGTTCACATGTTGAAGCGTTCATTTCTTATTGTCTTATCGGTAACTGTCGTGTTATCGGGTTTACCGGTTGTCGCCTTTGCACAAATCGACACGTTGCGAATTGGTACTTATTCGCTGTTGCAATTTAATTCCGGAAGTTCCGCCACTACTTCGCGTTTACCACATTTCCGCACTGTCCTTGCTTATATGTCACCCGATTTGATTACGGTCGATGAAGTCGGTTCGTCTGCAGCGCTGCAACTATTTCGCGACTCGGTATTGAATGCAGTTTTTCCCGGTCAATACGCGATGGCACCTTTTCACGATGGTCCCGACTCCGATCCGGGGATGTGTTATCGCACTTCGAAATTCGTGTATGATTCTTCGCGGTATTTTCCGACGGTACTGCGCGACATCGTCGAATACAATCTTCATACTGTTGTTGGGAATAATCGATTGCGGATGTACGAAGCACACTTAAAAGCAAGCGATGGAACAGCTGAAGCGCTTCAACGAGCAGGTGAAGCACAAATATTGCGCGATTCATTGAATCGATTTCCATTGGGTCAAGATTTTATCATGACAGGCGACCTCAATTTATATCGAGCCACTGAGGCAGCGTTTACACTTTTACTCGATTCGACTGCCAATCGACAGGGTCGATTGATCGATCCTTTGGCACCCGGTTCACTAGCCAATGGCGGTGTATGGCATGATGGTGCTGCTTTTGCCTATCTCCATACGCAAAGTCCTCGCTATGCACAATTTGGTGGTGGCGCATCGGGTGGTTGCGATGATCGCTTCGATTTTCTGCTCTACTCCGAAGGGATGCGCGACACAGTTGGTATCCAGTATGTGCCCAACAGTTTTGTAACGATCGGTCAGAGTGGCAATTTTTTTAATACATTAATCGACACAACGACGAATACCTCTGTGCCGCAGACAGTGGCGAGAGCAATTTATTGGGCATCCGATCATCTTCCAGTAATGGCAAAATTCACCACCAGACCAGCTACACCACCAACACCGCCAGCATCTCCGGTACTTTCGATTACCCAGATCGATGCTCAGAATATGCGGTTGAGTTGGCAGAGTGTCAGTCGAGCTACTAGTTATTCGGTATTCGAAGCCGATTCGATCCCGAATTTCTGGTCGACGAATTTTTCCTCGGTGTGGACTGGATCCGATACCTCGATCGTTCGTTCGTCGTCACAACCCAAGCGATACTATCGGGTAACGGCGAGGAATTAATCGATCTGAAAGGAGTGAATCGGTTCAAAATGCCATCGATTTCGGTCTGACTTGAATTAGTCGATTCGAAACACTATCTTTCGCTTTGCACAACGGGACGTGGCGCAGCCTGGTAGCGCACTAGACTGGGGGTCTAGGATGATACACAGCTAAGTCTTGATAGATGCTATAGTTCCGAACACGAAATTCAATAGTGCTAATGGCATTGCTAATGGAAAAGCAATGTCTAGTCCAAATCATTTAAGTCTATTCCGTCGGGCGAACGGTGTCTGGTATATCCTTTCGCAAAGTGATGATGGAAAGACGCAGTGGAAGACCACCCGTTGTACGAAGAAGTCAGAAGCATTAAAGGTTTTGACTTCCTTCGAAAAAATTCATAAACGTCCCAAATCACATCGTACGCTAACAGAATTTCAGGAAGAATTCCTGAAGAATGGCGTATCCAATTACACCAAAGGCACTATCGATCTATTTCATTATGCATTCATGGCATTTCAGAATGCAGTTGGTAACATTAGGATAGGTAGTGTCAATAAACACAACATCGACACATACAAAACCCTTCGCATAACCCAGGTGAAGCCTGTAACTGTAAACCTGGAACTTCGAACCCTTCGATCAGCTTTTACAATTGCAATGAACTGGGGATGGATTGAAAGCAATCCTTTCAAGAATATTCCTTTTGTTCGTGTTGCTGAATGTACGAAAACGTTTTTCGGGCAGGATGACTTCCAGAAGTTGTTTGAAGCGATTAATGAACTGTGGTTACGTGATGTTGTCCTATTCGCAATACTGACAGGTTTAAGAAGGGGTGAAATTATTAACTTGTCCTGGCAACAAGTGGACATGAATAAACGTTGGGTTCACATCCAAAGCAGTGAAAACTATCAAACGAAACAGGGAAAGCAGCGAACAATTCCATTAGGTGAAGCAGCTTGTTTGTTGCTACAGAAACGACGTGACTTGTTGAATGATGGATTGGTGTTTCGAATGGATGATGGTAAGGCAATTAGTGGGTACTGGGCGACCCATAAGCTGAAACAATACATCAGGAAGCTTGGTCTAGACGACAAGCTACACTTCCATTCATTACGTCATTCGTGTGCATCGTGGCTTGCTGCAGATGGTGTGTCGATTTACCACATAGCCAAACTTCTTGGACACACTACAGTCAGTACGACTGAAAAGTTCTATGCCCACTTGCAGCCAGAAAGTCTTAGGGAAACGGTCAATAGAATTGCTTTGTAGGCAATAAATTGTTGACAACGCTTTAACTTGTTTCATATCTTAAGGCTTGCTGGGTAAAATAATCTGAATGTGACAGTTGGTTATTTCGGGATGCTTTTCTAACCATCTTGATCACGAAGTCATCGATTGATGACATTCTTACATGTACGGTCTATTTGTACTTGTTCGAATAGTAACCAGAACAACCCAGCACGTTAAAGTGTTGGGTTGTTTTTTTTGTTGACCAAAGGCGAACCAAATGGACACAAGAACCAAGGAAAAAAAAGAAGCGCAATCGATATTCGATGCAATATTATTGGGCACCCAGGAAACTGCTGAATTTATTGCTGGACATGCCACTGATGGTAAACTTGATCCACTGTTTGTTCAAGCCTTTCAACTGCAGTACCCGAATGTTGCTGAACACACAAGCCTTGTTGACTTTGTTCAGTCCAAAATAGACGATCCTAATAGCTTGCAAGGGGCATTAAATGGTATTGAAGGAAAGTATTTCGAACTTCACAATCTAGACAACTTGAACCAGCATCTTACTGACGGTTTACATGCTGAATTAGCCGACAGTGCAACGCAACCTGGTTATGATTATGTGATCTATGATCATGATCACAATGTCGTTGATTATATTCAGTCAAAGGTGAACTTATCAGATATCTACGAACATGCAGACAAGTATCCTGAAATTCATAATGTACTGACGACATCGGATCATGTTGAACAACACATCGATGGTATCAATTACATTGACAGTGGTATGTCTACCGATGAACTTAACCAACACATGAATACGTTAGTAGATGGATCACAGGATCAAGTGAACTTTCACTTCCCATATCTTGCAGCATCAGCAATTCTAGTGTCAGCGATCTACGCCTACAACAAGGGAACTTCGACAGAAGACATTATTAGTATGGTTGCTGAACGTGCTACTGGAACTGCGATTGGGTCGATTACGAATATTATTCTTGCACCCTTCACACCCTTTGTTAGTGTACCTGCTTCGATGGCAGCTAGGTTTCTGTGGTCGAAGAGTATTCACAGATTGAAAGTACAAGCACAAATGGATAAGAAGTTTGCTGATGAATTTCGTTTCAATCGACAGGCTTCAGAAAAGGCTAATAAGGCTGTAGTATTAGTAAATGACGAAGCAGAATTTGTGTACGACCAGACAAACAGAAATAATTTATTGACTTCTAGTAATGTTGCGATCATGAAATCGACATTTACTGATGGGGTATTCTAATGTCATACAATGAAGAAATTCAATCTATTGTAGAATACAGGTCAAGTGTTTTGGAAGCAGTTGAACATGATGCTGAATTGGCTATGTCCTATGGAAAACGTGTCGAAGTACTTAAACAAAATGCTGTAAGAAATCGTGAACTAATTTCTTCGATAGTGGACAAATCAAGGATTATTGATGTTAACTTAACTGTAGCAGAAAATTTATCAATCTGGAAAAGAATTGGTGAATGGTTCAGCGACGATGACAAGAAACGCGAATATTCAATCCAAAGATTGATGTCTCAATCACAAGCCGAAACATCTGAAATGATTTTTCGAACCGCAATATCTACCCACTGTATCTATGAAGCTGTTTACGAACAAAGCGAAATCCTGAAAGAACTTGGACAAGTATCAAAAGACAACTTTACCGTGATAAAAGCAAGGTTGGATCGTCTTGATGCACTTGCTTCATTTCTAACTGATCATGAAGGCGACAACTTAGTACACAACTATGATGTTTTGAAAAAGACAATAAATAATGTAAAAACGATGGCAGATAGTTTCGATTTAAAATTCAAACAAATTCAGAACGAATTGCTTGAAGTGCTGCAGAAGATTGACACTTTAAATTTAATAATTGATCAATCGAATAAACATCTTACGGAACTTGAAAAGAACTTCGCATATGCAATTAATAGACTAACCATACTCGAAAGGGATCTGGATCAAGTGAAAGCAAAGATGATTAAATTCGTAACTGAATTATCAAGTAACACATCACGTATTGCGGTGTTAGAACAGTTGTTTCAAGAAGTTAAAAACAAATTGCATAAATTAGAACAATCATGTTCCGCATTATCTGAAAATGAATTAAGTATTGTTGCAGCATATGAAAAAAGGTTTCAATGGTTGGAAAAAAATGTCTTCGTTCGGATGTACCTTAGGATAGTGGGTCAAAAGCCAAATTTCAATGACGTTACACCAAAATTGAAGACAGTATAATTTCTATGCCACAACCACAGAAACCTGAACAAGAAGCCCGCGACAAGATTGATGAACTGTTGACTGCAGCAGGTTGGCAGCTACAGAATATCGATGAATTAAACTTGTCTTTTCCTGGGGTTGCAGTCCGCGAATATCCCACCGATGTTGGGTTTGTAGACTATGTTCTGTTCGTAAAAGGCAGCCCTGTAGGTGTGATTGAAGCCAAGAAAAAGGGCGATACACTATCAGGCGTGGTCGATCAAACCGATAGCTATCTTCGCAGTAAACTGAAGCACATCCCCATTGCCAAGCAAGCACTTACGTTCGGTTATGTCAGTACAGGTGAAGAAACGATGTTTTACGACATCCGCGATCCTGACTGTAGACCTCGCGGAGTATTCGCTTTCCACAAACCCGATAAGCTTGCCGAATGGCTACAAGAACCAAACACATTGCGTGCCCGAATGCGCGAAATGCCCCCGATCATTACCAAGGGAATGCGTGATTGTCAGATCGAAGCTATCACGAACCTGGAAGCCAGCTTTGCGAAATCCAAACCACGCGCATTGATCAGCATGTCGACTGGAAGTGGAAAAAGTTTTTTGGCAGTAAGTTTCATCTATCGGTTGATCAAATTCGCTGGTGCGAAACATATCTTGTTCCTGGTGGATCGCAGAACATTGGGCATTCAGGCATCGACTGAATTTCAGAAGTACGAAACCCCCGACGACCACCGCAAATTCATTGAACTGTACAACATCCAATTGATGTCATCGAACACCATCGATCCCGTCTGCAACGTAACAATCACGACAATCCAACGCTTGTTTTCGATGTTGAAGGGAACTGAATTCGATCCCGAATTGGATGAACATTCTGCCTTCGATTTAACCTTGGACAACGATCCCAAGCCTATTGAATATAATCCCACCATCCCGATTGAAGCGTTCGACTTTATTGTTACCGATGAATGTCATCGATCCATCTACAACCAGTGGCGACAGGTATTGGATTATTTCGATGCATTCATTGTTGGATTAACGGCAACGCCGTCGAAGCAGACCCTGGGGTTCTTCAAACAAAATCAGGTGATGGATTTCAACCATCAGCGCGCAATTGCCGAAGGGGTGAATGTCGGTTACGAAGTGTATCGGATTAAGACGAATGCTAGTGTGAAAGGTGGCAAAGTCGAAGCGGGCGAATACATCGATAAACGCAACAAGATGACCCGCAAAGTACGCTACGAACTGTTGGATGAAGATTTATATTATGCCCCGACCCAGTTGGATAAAGATATTGTCATGGTCGATCAAATCCGCACCGTAATCCAAACCTTTCGCGATAAATTGTTCACGGAAATCTTCCCTGGTCGAACCGAAGTACCAAAGACTTTAATCTTTGCCAAAACCGATAGTCATGCCGAAGATATCGTGAATATTATCTGGGATGAATTCGGCAAGGGCAAAGACTTTGCCAAGAAGATTACTTACAGAACCACGGGTGAAACCCCCGAAGCCTTGATCGCAGCATTTCGCAACGAATACTTCCCACGCATCGCAGTCACGGTCGACATGATATCGACAGGCACCGATATCAAACCGCTGGAATGTCTGTTATTCATGCGCGACATCAAATCCGCAGTTTACTTCGAACAGATGAAGGGAAGGGGCACCAGGGTCATCGATAGCAACGCATTGCAATTAGTGTCACCCGATGCGAAAGCCAAAACCCATTTCGTTATTGTCGATGCAATTGGTGTCTGCGAAAGCGATAAAGGGGATAGCAGACCACTGGAACGCAAGAAATCCATACCCTTCGATAGGTTGTTACTTGCGATTGCTGCAGGTAATCGTGAAGAAGATTATCTGATTTCATTGGGCAATCGGTTAGCGCAAATGGATCGGCAATTGTCGAAGGAAGACCGCAAACGTATTCAGGATGTCGCAGGTGTGGCATCGATGACTGAATTGATCCTGCCGTTATTCACAGCCTTCGATCCCGATGTACAGGTAGAAACAGCCTGCAAGAAATTTGCGACCGATAACCCCACTGTCGAACAACTGAAAATCGTTACAGGGGAACTTGCGGAAACTGTTGCCAAACCGTTTCACGATCCAAAACTACGCAATCTGCTGATTGAAACGAAACAACTGCTTGAACAGACCATCGACATCGTATCGCAGGATTTCGTGCTGGAAGCAGGGTTCAACAGCAAGGCGAAGGAAGCAGCCCAACAGTATGTTCAATCGTGGCAACAGTACCTGCAAGACCATCGCGATGAAATAACGGCATTACAGATATTGTACAGCCAACCTTACGGCAAACGGAAACTGACTTACGATGCAATCAGGGAATTAGCCGACACCATCAAGCGACCACCGAACGGATTTATTCCCGAACGCTTGTGGCATTGTTACGATCAATTGGAACACAGCAGGGTGAAGGGACAACCGAAATCGGTATTGACCGATCTGGTATCGCTGGTGAAGTTTACCAGTGGAATGGCAGACGATTTAACCCCATTTATCGATATTGTGGAACACCGCTTTCACGATTGGTTGCAACAGCAACAGCAGTCGGGTCGCAGTTTTACACCCCAACAGTTAGAATGGTTGCAGATGATCAAAGAACATATTGCAACCAGTATCGAAATTACCGAAGACGATTTTGAAAGCATTCCCTTCAATTTGAAGGGTGGGATTTACAAATTCAGTGAATTGTTTGGCAAGGATTATCAACGGGTGATGGATGAATTGAACAAGGTGTTAGCGGGATAAGAAGGAAGAAAATATGATTTCTGAAAATGACACAATCGCACAATTGGAATTGAAGCACGCAGTCGAAGCCGTTCTATCTTATGACTTAGTAGCCTTAAAAAGTAAATCGAAGGTCATTAATCACAACGCAATTGAAAAAGTCGTAACAGATTACTTTACGTTGATTTCACCTTTAAAGGATTTGCGTCTGGATGTCATTCCAGATATCGAAATTACCCCAGTACTCGCAGTCGTAGAAAAGATATCAGATTTATTTGGTAAGATACTGGCATTAACTTCAGAAACCGATAAGCAGATATGGATGATGATGCTGACTGACGCTAGTATAAGTTATAAGAAGGATTATCAAATTATTTCACATTTTTTATCGCACGTAATACCGTTTCAAGATAGCATAAAAAGAAGTGATAATATGCAATCCAATGAACAGAACGTACCTTGGGCGCAAATTATTGACCAAAGTGTTGAAAGAATTCTGTTGATCGAACGCGATACATTAGTCGAATTTTTAAAACAAGCAAACAAGACAGGTTTGATTGAAGTATTCGATAAGATATTTGCTTTGTTAAAACCCTTTCGAACTATCAATTACGAACAAATTCCTGTAGAAGAAATCAAAACCGCAACGCAAGCAATTCAAACGATGGGTTTTATGATCGATAGGTTAAGCGAACAAAAATTAGAAACAAGTTATGAATTTGTAAATGAGTATGCATCGCAAATTGCATCGTATTACAAGGTCTTTTATAAAGTAATAACTGATTTTCTTACTCGTGCGAATGTAATTCAAGAAGATGTTGTAGAAAAGGTAAAAAAACTTGAAGAAACCCTATCAGCAGCAGAATTGTTAACCGCAGAAGGCGCGCAATTCAAATGGATAAAAGCTTTTGATGAAACTGCAATATACCATCAGAAAATGATTGATCGGTGGCTTAAGTACGTGATAGGTATTGGATGTACGATTGTTGTTGCAATCATAATCTTCTGGATAGTTAGTGCTTGTAATGCTTGTAACAGCTACAGTTTGTCTTCAAATCAAGCAACGTTATTCGGACTTCCTTATTCATTATTCCAGCAACTGATTTTAAAGATTGCATTGCTTACTGCCTTGTATTACTTATTGATCTTCGCTGTGAAGAACTACCGTTTTCATCAGCATAATTACGTGATCAATCAGCATCGTCAGAATTGTGTTACAACTTTCCTACCGTTGACAGAACGAAAAATCAGCGAAGAAACCAAACAACAAATCTTACAACGTGCTGCTGAAGCAATGTTCACACATCATTCGACTGGTTATTCATCGAAGGAAGGGGATGCAATTCCAATAATTGATGTCTTAAAGGAATTACTTTCACATCAAAACAAGCGGTGATAGTATTGAATTGGGACAAAATTGACAGGTACAGCAACATGAACGATAAGGGAAACGATGACCCATTCCATAAACAAGGTAAAACCCCTGTTTGTAATATCTGTGGGCTTCAAAGTAAGTTGACAAAAGATCATGTTCCAGCCAGTGAAGTGCAATTACATAAAGAAGTTTTAATCCAAAGTTTTCTTTTACTCTATCTACCAAAAGAATTAAAAATGGGAAATCAAAGGGAAGTATTTACTTCAAGAAACGGATTACATTTTACTACACTTTGTAACAAATGTAACAATGAAATTCTTAGTAAGGGTGATCAAGCTTTGGTTCTGACTGTGAACGATGTAAAGTATAAACTAATGATGAAGGGTACACGCAGTTCTCGAACTAGAATTCATTCGAAACTGAAGACGTTACCTATAATAAGATCAATTCTAGGTCATCTTATTGCTATGAAAGTTGATGGTCATATTTCCGACTTTGATGACAAAGCACGACCATTTGTTTTAGACACATCAATTGAAATACCTAGTGACATCAATGTGTTCTACTGGTTCTATCCTTATGATCCAATGGTACTAATGCGTGATGTAATGATGCCAGCAGGGACGGTATGGAATGATATTGGTTTTATTCAAATTTATAAGTGCTTCCCCATCGCTTTTCTGATATGTAATAAGCCATATTTCAAAGACCTTCCACAACTTACTACAGCTATCGGATTGAACGAAACTGAAGAAATAACTCTATTTCGGGATGATGTAAAGGCAATTGATTGGCCTGAACGACCTGATCATGACAACAGACGAATAACGATAATGGGCGGTGAACCTGCATTTGTTGTTAATCCGAAAGGGTATCCACTCGACATGTATCAACGTTTACAACAGATTCAAGAAGAACTGGCAAATCGTGAACAACAATAATAATGATGTATTACCATCAAGTTGGGTATGGACGAAACTTGGTGAATTCTGCCAGTTACAAGGTGGATACGCTTTTAAAAGTTCTGAATTCATAAAAGATGGTGTACCACTTATACGCATATCCAATATAGTTGAAGGATGTATTAGCTTTAATAACGATACAGTTTATTTATCTGAAAAGGCACTAAAAGATAACGCATCATTTGTAGTGCATAAAGGTGACGTTTTAATTGCAATGTCTGGTGCAACAACAGGTAAGTATGGAATTTTCAAACTCGATAATACCCCCTTATTAAATCAACGTGTTGGACGGTTCAGATTTTTTACGAATAATCAAGTTGATTTCCAACTTCTATATCATTACTTAGCTGTCATTCGCGAAACAATTCTTAAAGAAGCTTATGGTGCAGCCCAACCAAACATTAGTTCTACAGACATTGAAGAATTTCAATTTCCCTTACCACCCCTTCCCGAACAGAAACGGATTGTCGCGAAGATTGAAGAACTATTCAGCAAGCTGGATGCTGGGGTAGTCGCACTGAAGAATGTGAAGCGTGAACTGAAACGGTATCGGCAATCGGTATTAGCCAAATCATTTCGCGATCCATCTATCGAAAATGGTGTATTACAACAATTTCCAAAAGAAAAATTGGCAAAGCATTCTTCTAAGGTGGGAAGTGGAAGTACCCCACGTGGTGGAAAAGATGTGTACACAAATTCTGGCATTCCTTTCATTCGTAGCCAGAATGTTCACTTCAATCGATTTGTATTAGATGGGTTAGTCCACATTTCTACAGAACAAGACGAAGAAATGACGGGAACCCGTGTCGTAATCAATGATGTATTATTAAATATTACAGGTGCATCTATCGGTCGCGTTTGTGTCGTTCCAAACGAAGTATGTCCCGCTAACGTGAACCAACATGTCAGTATCATCCGATGTAAATCTTCATTGGAACCCAAATTTCTTAGTTATTACATCGCATCCCCAGAAATGCAACGGTTTATTGAAAGTATTCAAGTGGGAACGACCCGCCAAGCCTTAACAAAGCAGGTAATTGAAGATTTCCTTATTCCACTGCCTTCAACAGCAGAACAGCAGCAAATCGTATCTGAAATCGAACGCCGTTTTTCGGTAGCAGATGCAGTCGAACAGACCATCGATCAAGCCCTAGCCCAATCGACCCGCTTGCGTCAATCGATCCTGAAGCGTGCCTTTGCAGGAAAACTTGTTCCCCAAGACCCCACCGATGAACCAGCATCCATCCTGCTGGAACGCATCAAATCCCAACGTGCACAATCGCAATCAACATCCAATCCCAGAACCCGTAAACCCAGTGCGAAAGGAAAGAAGAATGCCTAGCGATTGGTCAGAAGCTTTAGCAGCATCAGAATTTGGAAGTCGTGGCTTTTCAGTTTACACGCCTGTATGTAACGACCATTGCGATTTATTAGTTAATAATGGCAAAGGTAAGTTCCTGAAGATTGAAGTGAAAAGGTACAGTAACCGCCAAAGACCGAACTATCCTTTTCAACTTCAATCAACCAATCATGATATTTGTGTGTTCTACTTCCAAGACACAGACCAATGGGTCATCATAAAAACTAGACGCTTGCTAAGCTTGATAAATAATCATGTAGCAGCTAATGGTAGATTTAATGTAGTCCTTCGCGATATACATGGTGAAGTACTTCCAAAGTTTCAACGTTACATCGACAAGTGGGACAAAATATAATGGCTAACGAAGCAGCGACAATCGTACAGCGACTTTGGAACTATTGCAGTGTCTTGCGTGACGATGGTGTAAGCTATGGAGATTATGTAGAACAGTTGACCTTCCTGCTATTCCTGAAAATGGCAGATGAAACCAAGCAACTGAAGCATGTATCCCCAATCCCCGAAGGGATTGATTGGCAAGCGTTATGCAAACCCGATGGTGATGCTTTGGAAGTACAATACCGACATACCTTGTCCGAACTGGGAAAGATGTCGGGCGCATTGGGTATCATTTTTAAGAAAGCACAGAACCGCATCCAAGACCCCGCCAAACTGAAACGGTTGATCGAATTGATCAATGGTGAAACGTGGTTGGGTATGGATATCGATATCAAAGGTGAAATCTACGAAGGGTTGTTGCAGAAGAATGCGGAAGACGTGAAGGGTGGCGCAGGTCAGTATTTTACCCCGCGCAGTTTGATCAAAGCGATTGTCGAAGTGATGAACCCGAAACCCTTGCAAACCATTCACGATCCTGCTTGTGGTACGGGCGGTTTCTTCCTTGCCGCACACGATTACTTATCGCATCAATATCAGATGGATCGCGACCAGAAGACGTTTTTGAAGTTGGAAACGTTTTCAGGATGCGATATTGTCGACAATGTTGGTCGATTATGTGTGATGAATTTGTTCCTTCATGGTGTCGGTGGCGAAGACAGTTTGATCGAAGTACGTGATAGTCTGCTGTCGGAACCGAAGACCTACTATGATATCGTTATGACAAATCCACCATTTGGAAAGAAAAGCAGCATCACGATTGTCAATGAAGAAGGGAAAGCTGATCGCGAAACGATCACTTACAAACGCCAAGACTTTTCGGCAACTACTTCAAACAAACAGTTGAATTTCCTGCAGCACGTTCGAACACTGTTGAAAGTGACAGGTAGGGCAGCGATTGTGGTGCCCGATAACGTGTTGTTTGAAGGTGGGGCGGGGGAAACAATCCGACGAAAGCTACTGAAAGCGTGCGATGTACACACGTTGTTACGCCTACCGACAGGAATATTTTATGCGCAAGGTGTGAAAGCGAATGTGTTGTTCATGGACAACAAACCTGCCAGCGAAACGCCTTGGACAAAGAAATTGTGGATTTATGATCTTCGCACCAATCAGCATTTCACACTGAAAACGAACCAGATGTCATTGGATAGTCTGCAAGATTTTGTGAAGTGTTACAATCCTGCCAACCGACATGAACGAACTGAAACCGAACGCTATCATTCCTTCACTTACGAAGAACTGATCCAACGCGACAAAGCCAGCTTAGATATCTTCTGGTTGAAAGATGATAGCATTGAAGACAGTGCAAACCTACCTGATCCCGATGTGCTAGCCTTGGATATTGCTGAAAATCTGGAAGCAGCTTTGGAACAATTCAGGGGCATTGTGGATGAATTGAACCAGTAGCATCTGACATTTTATTGTTTTCTTATACTTATCTTATTGTTAATTACAGGGATAGTGTATTGCTTGAACAGATTATACCAAAAATGTGATCCCCAAAAGATTACTTTTATTCGCAACATGACATCCTAAGACGTTTTTTATGCTTGCCCTTAAAATATATCACGTAAGCAAACTAATTGTCTTGGCGGTGTCTTTTTGACGCAAATAACGGTATTCTGATTTGAATACCCTGGTCAAATCGCGAAGATTTGATGGACAAGTATTCGCAACCAGACAATGAAATTGATGAATATCTTTAATTAATAAGAAGTTGTCAATGATGGGAAGGTAGTATTCAGATAACAAGTAGATGAATAATTTCTTAAGTTATTATTAATTCGTACAGTTGTTCTTTGAAGTTCTTTAAAGAACTTTTCTTTCTTTTTCCCAAAAGAAAAAGAAAGAAAAGAAAGAAATATATAAAGAAAGAAAAGAAAGAAAAAAGTAGGCAGTGTCCAAAGTCGTTTATGCAATCATGGGTCTTTGTAATAATCGCAATGTATTATCTTATTGATTTAATGTGATATAAATGCGTATCTTAATGGTTGAATTAATATTAATGCATAATATTTAAGAAGTTAGCAATTAATGTGTATTTGAAGTCGTATTTTTGAATTCAGCTTCAGAAGAAATAATGCATCAATCATTCGCGTACAGATGCAATCGCATTACTTCGATTAGTTCATGCCCAATGGGGCATGAATAATCACCTACTTGAAAGTGTGCTAAGTTCGATCAAGTTCTTGGTTGAAAGAACCTGAAAGAAATCAACCCCCACAAATGCTGCACAACCATTCCCAAAGCAACTGCTGAAACAAAACTATAACAATATTCATTTCTGTCGTATCGCGATTGTGACTACATGTTAGTCGTTTTTCAATTAGGTATGGCAAATGAAATCAGTAGAAATCCTTCAACACATTTCGCAGAATTCAAAGTTCCTTGGTAGCATTATCAAGGAAACTAGTCGTGATCCCAAGACGAAAAAAATGGGAACCACAGACTGCAAAATTCCTGGTTTTCTAATTGATGAAGCGGTAAAATCACATCTTGCAGGCAAATGTCGGATAGGGTTTCGTAGTGCGGATAAATTAGGCAAGTCGAATTGGTTTGCGATTGATTTCGATCATTCAAGCTGTCATTCCAAAGGATTAGCAGATTTTGACGGGACACTTAATGCTAGTAAACAATCTGCGGATCAGCTTGGATTGAAATATCTGGAAGTTCATTCACGATCTGGACTAGGTATTCATCTTTGGTTTTTGATTGATAGTTCGATTGATGCAAATCAGTTGCGTGATGTCATTTGTGCAATTGTCCCAGATGCGTATGAACTAGGTCTAGACATATTTCCCAAAAAGCAAGAAGGCTTGCCAGCAGCGATATACGCCCCCTTCTTTGGGAAGGATAACGATCAGTTAGAATACGATTGTTTAAATAAAGCTGAAACGATTTTGAAGATCGTGAAAGCAAATTCAGGTCGGTATGAAAGTGGTTCTAGTGTTAAGAAAGCTACCGTACAGCAGACGAAGAAAAGTAACAACCATAGTTCGACAAAAGCAAGCAATAATGGTAGTAAAGTAGCTACCGTTACAAAGGGTGAATTGGATCGGATCATCTTGAACAATGAACATCGAAAAGTAAGAAAAACGATCATTGAAGTGAACAATAAGACACATACAGGATTTGATCTATCTGAACAATCATTGACATATTCAACTGCAATCTATTCGCATTTTGGCATTAAGCATTTTATTCGGAAACAAGTAAGTATTCCGACTTTTCTTACGATTGATGAATACCGAACCATGTTTCAACAGAAGCGGAATTTATCAACAACTGCATTCAAAACAACTTCAGAATTACACAGATACTTCGAACAAGTTGAAGACACCTACCAGAAAGGTGAATGGCAGTCAGTTATCAAAAGTAATCGTAATCGACATCTACTGAATGCATTCGATAAGCGGAAGAAATTGACTGAAGTAAGACGCGATCAACATTTATTGTTGAATTGTGCGGATGCTTCTGAACGTGATGTTTATAGTACGTATTCAGTATACACTACCGTTGAATTTGTGCATAAAAAGAAAGCGATTGTTCATATCCTGATGCGCGACTTATTGGGGATCAAAGGGGAACGATATATCGCATTCAGTATACCGATTTGCAACAGTCAGTTCATAAAGAATATTCGTGCTGGTTGGAAAGTCTACCAGCTTAAAGTCATTGAACAGGATCGGAAGAACCAGAACCAACATAGAAGATTTACGTTTCAAGTAGCAATTAAACCGATGAACAGTAAACAGAAAAAGCATACTGTAACGATGATCGATCATCCGCAATATTCAATTCATCTTAACAATGAAATTGAAACAAGAGGCTTTGGGAATAATTCCCTTCATATGGATGGTAGTCATGATGTACAGTTAGCAAATTGTGGTCATGGGGTCGGGGCTTGTAAAAAGCAAGCAGACGCGATAAGCAATAACTATATGAAAGATAAACAATATTCACGTGATGCATTTAATAATGCAACTGATTATGAAGATAGCACTATTCATGAAGATATCATATTAAGCAGATAAAGGGATCACGATAATATGTAAAGCCTTCTTGTATTTCATTTAACTACCTTCCACCACCCCCATAGAATTAATCGATCCCTTTAACAGGTCGATCCAATTGATCAATAGTCAAGACCAGGTTTGAAGTGTTGGAACAAATTCTAGAAAACGTTCCGAGCCCCGCCATAAGGTTCTAGGGAACATTATCACTACTTGACACGATGAACAGCCCCAACCAGGGGCTTTTTCTTTTTCTACCTGCACGCAAACCAGAAAGGTTTGCCCAACAGGAACCGAACCCTTGGTTCACTATGGAAAGGAAAAGATATGTCATTCGGTGAAGTGATCGGGTACACGTTCGATGGTGCTGTCTATTGTAGTGCTGACTGTTTGCCCGACGGGATTGAATGCATGGATGATGAAGTTAATGTCATTCTGGAAGGTCAGGGTGAATGGGATTATGTCCCTTGTTGCGATTGTTGTGGTGCGTTAATCGAAGATGTCACACTAACGATCGAAGGCAATCGCCATGAAGCACAACGACACTTGGAAGCAGCCATAACATTGTGGCGCACTACTGAACAGTTAGACAACTTTGTTACCCGCATTATTCGATCGGAACTACTGGAACATCTAGATCAGGCACATCAATACATTGAACTGATGTAATGATTTGTGTCAATCAATTCACAGCCCCTTCGCTTCGCGCGACAGGGGCTTTTGTCATTTTAGCCCCTTCAAAGGGATCAATATGGAACTATTAACCGAAGCCGCACTGTCATCGCGATCATTGCTGCTTACACTATTTACAACATCGCGTGGGCGAAACATAATCGACAGTGGTGGGGCGTATGGTTATTCATCAGATTACAACAAACGCCTGGGATTAGACAAGCAGCCATTTGTACTGAAACAGGAATGGGTTACCCACAACCGTGGTGCCCATGATAAAAGTGTCCACGTCAACTACCAGGTCAACACCCTGAAGTACATCGAAGCGTTTATCGATGGTATTCACGAACCATTACAATCAGCTTGCGATGAACAGCAATTAACCTTCAGTGGTAGTACCGATTTGATGAATGAATTTGTGGAATTGCAGTTTCCTGATCAGGAAGTGGATGTCTATGCCAGTGGGTACACTTACAATATGGGTGGGCAATGTCACCTGCACAATGACATCGTGTATGGCATTTATTTTGTCAAGCCGTTTGGTGCTTCCCGTAACGACCGTGAAGCAATCTTCGGACTACAAGTCCATGTCGGATGCGATGCACGCTGGGGTTTCAGTTATCCCGCATTCTTTAAAATGGATCGTTACGACGCACCTGATAGCTTCCTGCTGGGTTTATCGAACGCATCGATTTATTGCAGTGAATGTGAAGCATGTTGGGATACTGAAAATGGGGGTTACAGTTGGTCAGGAAGCCTTCGTGGTGAACGTGGTAATGTTCCCGATCTACAAGAAATAGATGCCTTTACAGGGCATTCAAAGCGTTCTGGTGTTATCAAATTATTGCAACCGCATAATCTTGATACATATCTGGAAGCATGTTGTCCGATGTGCTTGAAAGGAAAGCTTGCAGTCGATGTAATGGTCGACTACTAATCCCAAATATTTGAATTATTCATTAACCCATCAACCCGTTCGCAATGCGCGATACGGGTTTTCTTCGTTTTAGACCAACTGAAAGGAATTAACATGGAAACCACCGAACTAAGCACAGAACAGCGGATCATTAAGCTAGCAAAAATGATGTATGAGATGATGGAACGACGCACCCGAAATAGTGGGGAACAATTTTATTGCTTGGCTGATAACGCACCTGAATGGATGCGTGATGTTTGCTTCGCAGCGCATAATGATGGTGAATATTTGCCCGATGATGCAGTGTACGAAGAACTGAATTCGACTTTATCCGATATCTGCGATATGGATGAAGACAGTGATGAAGATGATATGCGCGACATTTTATTGGAATGCGAACCCAATTGTTACATCAGCAATTTAACCCACTGGTTGGCATCCGATTGCAGGTATGTCGGCTATATCGATGTAGCGTTTGACCAAGGGTTGTTGGCAGATAAACCAACAGGTAGTGACATCTTAATGGCAGCACAAAAGCTGTGGTTGGATGAAATTCGCAACAACACATTCAGCAAGTTATTGGAACTTGCCGAAGATGAAGAATTCGTTACAACTGCATTGGATTAGTGCGATGTTGTTCGGTTAAGTCGAAGATAGCAAGCCCCACAGCAACAAGTTGTGGGGCATTTCATGAAAGGAACGCCATGTTTACAATACCAGATGAATTGAAGTTATTCAACCAGTTTGTGCTATGGAAACTGGTACAAACTTCAACCCGATTAGCGAAGTTACCCTACCAAGTAACGGGGCATGTTGCGCGCATTAACGACCCATCAACATGGTCAAGTTATCACGATTGTGTTGCAACATTTGTGAAGCAGAAGTACGATGGAATAGGGTTTGTCTTAACCCAACACGATCCATTCACTGCCATAGATTTCGATCATGTAATCGATGCGGGCAATAAGATTAACCAATGGGTCAAAGGCATTATTCAAAACCTGCAATCATACACTGAAGTATCGCAATCAGGAAAGGGATTGCACACATTTATCCGAACCACCAAGACCAAGATCAATCGGCGCATACAACTATCTACCGATCAATCAATCGAAGTCTACAACACATCCCGCTTCATTGCACTGACAGGTAGATTTCTTCATCAATATCCCCTAATGATCCAGGATTGTGAAGAACAGTTGCACGACATAATCAGCAATCAACCAGCACTTCCAGTGGTTCAATCATGGACTAATGATCGTGAATGTCCTGTTTGCTGTGAAGATCGTGTTGTTATTGAAGCTGTGCTGTATCGGTTTGGGGAACGGTTTTCAAAGTTGTTAAATGGGGATTGTTCTGATTATGATAATGATCATTCCAGGTGCGATCTTGCTTTTGTTTCGATGGTCGCGCGCCATTGTCTAGACAAGCATCAAGTCGAACGAATATGGTTGCAACAATCGTTGTTGGGTAGAAGGGAAAAGGTTGTACGACGACTAGACTACAGGCAACGTACCATTGACAAAGCTTTCAGTTCTATCAAGTTCGTGTATGCTCCGCATGATGCTACGCATCAGTAGAAGAAGATTGGTGTTTTTTTACAGACGTGTTAGTATATTGTTTGACATTATAACCTTGTGTCAAGTAAATCCTATTTTCCGATCATTCGTTGATTGTTCATAGCACAAACCATTTCACAGGTGGGGGCATTGTTTCCCCCTGTTATGTGTCGGGACGACTGGATTTGAACCAGCGAAACCTAGTACTACAGTAGAAACTTGACTAATAAGGTTAAAGAATGTATCTTGCACGATGCAGTTGCTAATAAAATTCGTGAATTCCTGACAGCAGTAACTATACAGTGATGCTGTGAAAGGCATGTTTAACCTGCCATTAGCGAATTTGTTGACGTGTTGTAATTGCTAATGAAACTGCTAATAAAATGGGTTGATTAAGCAGTGAAATCTGTTCAAAATGTCCAAACCCAAACAGTCTTGCTTTTATACCTTTTGATGGTCAATCGCAGATGCTGAATTGGATTGAAATATTTTGAAACACAACGGGACGTGGCGCAGCCTGGTAGCGCACTAGACTGGGGGTCTAGGGGTCGCTGGTTCAAATCCAGTCGTCCCGACACTTGTAGGGGTGAGGTGCTAACACTTTACCCACAATACTGCTAACGGTATTGAATCTCTGAAAGGAGTTTTCAATGCCGTTTTCTCTTTTCCTACGTGGCTCAATCTGGTATCTGAAGATTTCTGAAAAGGGACATATTCGCTGGAAATCCACTGGTATGACAAACAAAGTGGATGCACAGAAGTTCCTTATCGACTTCAAACTTCAGAAACTAAAGAAACCTACTAAAACACCCACCACGATAAAACACAGTGATCAGTGTTTGTTATCGGCGTTTGCTAAAGACTGTCTTATGTGGTCTAGCTCAAACCATACCTGTGGATCAACCGATTTAATGCGATGGACGCTCAAGAATATGATCAGAGTACTTGGGGATATCCCCATTGCTTCTATCAATCAACTCCTAATTGATCGTTTTAAAAGCGTAAGAATGTCAGAAGTCAAACCCGTGACAGTGAATATCGAACTTCGAACGCTACGGAGTGCCTTCTTTCAAGCCAAGCGGTGGGGACTGTTGCAGGAAGTACCGATCTCAGGAAAGAACCTGATCAAGGTTCCTAGCGATACTGTGGCATTATCCGAGAACGATGTAGAACAGCTCATAAACTCGATCAGTGACTCATGGCTGCGTTCGTTAGTAATCATGGCAGTTCATACTGGTTTACGCAGGAATGAGCTTTGTAGGCTAACGTGGAGCGATTTTGACTCGGTACGTGGTTTGTTAACAATTCATGAATCTAAGTCGGGGAAGGCTCGCTGTATTCCGGTTTCATCCACAGTAGTGAAAATGCTGGAGCAGCTTCCTAAGACCTGTGAGTATATCTTTACTCAGGATGGATCGCACCCACTCAAAGGGACTTGGGTTACCCACGCCTTCAAGAAATGGTGTCGGAAGCTTGGGTTTTCCGAGAAAGTCCATTTCCACACATTACGCCATACCTGTGCTTCGATCATGGTTCGCAATGGCGTTAGTCTCTACCACGCTTCCAAGGTGCTGGGACACTCCTCGGTAGTCGTTACCGAGAAATACTACGCTCACATGGGAGTAGAGGATTTAAGAAGTGCGGTGAATGTGGTGGGGAGTCGGATATCGACTATTTAATGCGTGCGCATTGAAGCGTGTAGAATAAAAAAACGTTCAACCGATACTAATACTTTCAATTATAATAATATTCAACACGCCTAACTACCCACTTGTAAAGAATGGAATTTGCTATCGATCAACGCCAAATATTCACTAATACTATTATCAATACAATGTGAGAATCGATAACTCTAGGATGATTCTGCAGAATATTTTATTTAGTATTGATAGCGGATGTCAATGATCTTATTTTATGACTAATTACGACGGAAACATACTTGGGCGGCTTGCAGTGTAAGATCGATGTAACCGAAAATCTTACTGGTTTACTGAGTATTCTGCGCCCATGCTTGAAGTGCTGGGCGTTTTCTTGTATGCTGAACTAGGTTAGAAGGAAGTGGAGGAAAGATGCGAACGAAAAGATTCATTCAGACGATCCTCGCAGTCGTTATCCTGATCGGTTCAGCGTATGGAGTCAGTGTGCAATCGACGCGGCTGCCACACCCATTCCAGTTTACCGAGAATAAAGGGCAGTGGGATTCCGCCGTGGTGTATAAATGCGAGGTGCGGCGCGATGGCTTCGCCTGGTTCCTTGAGCGCGATGGTGTCACCCTTGTAACCTCCGTGATTGATTCTTCCTCTGTTATTGCGAGGACGACGCAAAGCGGCGGACGTGGCAATCTATCTTTTGACCCGATGGATCGCGATCTCCCACCGCGCTATGCGTTAAAATCGCATGCCCTCAAATTCAAATTTGTCGGTGAATGCGCGACACAAGAGGATGTCGGAATAAATTCCGACCTACGAAAATACACTTGCGCAAAATCCATCGATACACAGGGTGAATTATCGTGGCACAACAATTATTTCCTCGGGAATGATTCCTCAAAGTGGGCACCGGATTGCCGCAATTTTACGCGTGTGGTGTATCACGATGTGTGGGACGGCATTGATGTCGAATGGTATGAGAGCAAGGGTCATCTCGAATTCGATTTCGTTGTACATCCCGGTGCCGATCCGAAGCAAATCAAGATGGTGTGTGAGGGATTGGAAGCGCCAATAGTAGGCGGTGGACGGACACTCTTGTCCGTCGACTCAATTAATTCTATCACAAAAAGGAGTCGGACAGGAGTGTCCGACCTCCTCTTATCAAATGAACTTTCGCTTCCCACCTCCCTCGGTGAATTACGGATGTCAATTCCGGGTGCATACCAAACCATTACTGATGGCACTCATGGAAACAATGTCACGGCACAATTCAGACTCGAGTCAGGAAATGTCTTCGCGATCGATTTGCCAAATGGGTATGATAACTCGCAGATGCTGCGGATCGATCCGTTGGTGTATAGTACCTATTTGGGTGGGAGTGGAAATGATGTGGCAAATGCTGTTGTGAATGATATGAATGGAGGGTGTGTTGTAACTGGTGAGACTGCGAGTAATAATTTTCCTATAACAGAAGGAGCTGGTGATATATCCTATAATGGTTCGAGTGATTGTTTTATTGCGCATGTAAATAGTGATGGATCTGCGTTGATATTCTGTACTTATCTCGGAGGATCCGATGTTGATTATGGAAGTGCAATATGTAATGATAGTCTTAGTGGAGTAATTGTTACAGGTTCGACTTTTAGTGAGAACTTTCCTGCTGATAATCTCTTTCATCTTAGTCCAACTCTACCGACAAGCGACTGTTTTATCACTAAAGTTAATAGCTCTGGATCACGATTAATTTATAGTCAATTTATCGGTGGCATGAACAGTGATGTTGGTGAAGACATTATTCCCGATGGTATTGGAGGAGCAATAATAACAGGAAACACCTCAAGTACTGATTTTCCAATTACAACAAATGCTTATAATATTACCTTTAATGGAGGTGAGTATGACTGTTTTATCTCGCATATCAATCCGACTGGATCACTGATATTTAATAGTACATATTTTGGAGGAACAAATTTAGATTTTTGCAATACTATTAATCTTAATAATCGCAATCAAATTATCATTGCGGGATTTACTTCAAGTAGTGATTTTCCAGCAACTATAAATTCATTTGATTCTACTTTCAACAGAGGATGGTCTGACGGATTTATTTCTATTTTTGATTCGACCTGTTCTAATTTACTCTTCAGTACTTATTTAGGCGGAGATAATGAGGATGTAGTGAATAATATATTAATAAATAGTAATAGAAATGTTGTGATGACAGGAGAGACATATAGTACAAATTATCCAGTTACTGCTGTTGGAATTGATACAAGTTTAAGTGGTTCTATGGACTGCATTCTCAGTGTACTAGATTGTGATTCTTCTCGATTAGTGTCTAGTACTTTTTTAGGAGGATTAGGATATGAATCTGGAAATGGTCTTTTTATTGATAATCTAAATTCTATATATATTACAGGTATTACGAATAGTTCGGATTTCCCTACGACAATCGATGCATATTCAAGACTTAACCAAGGCGGATATGATTGTTTTGTTGCTAAATTAAATTATTTTGTTTCAAATATTACTTATTCAACTTATTTTGGTGGAAATGGAACAGATAATACTTTTGGAATGGTGACCGAAAATAATTGTTCCATCGTATTTGTGGGCTCAACTACAAGTAGCAATTTGCCAACGACAATTTCGGCGTTCGATACGGTGTATAACGGTGGCAGTCTTGAAGGCGATTGTTTTATCACTCAATTTCGATTTGACACCCTTGGTGTTAAGAATTATGAGTTAAATCTTCCAACTTCGATGATTCTTTGCCAGAATTACCCCAATCCGTACAATTCATCAACAACGATAGAATATTCGATTCCATCCACAGAACATGTAAAAATTGATTTATTCGATTTGCTTGGGAGAAAGATTCGAAGTATAGTCGATGAGGATCAGTATTCGGGCGTTCATCGAATTGTTTTTAATGCGAAAAGCTTGCCCTCAGGCGAGTATTTTTATCGATTTACGACGAATCATCAATCTTCAGTACGTAAGATGATGATTATTAAATAGTATTTACAAACCATTCAATGAGGATTTTTCCATGAGACACTCAATATTGGTAATTCTGTTTAGTTCAATTTTATTCTCTCTTTCACTTGCTGCTCCGATCCATTTTAATGGATTTCACTGGATTGCTATGGACGGTGTTGCTGAAGCAGGTTATTTTTACGATTCATCTACAATGTTTATCGATAGTTTACCTGTTAGTTTTCATGGATTTCATCCCGATAACACTGTTCATTGGAGCGATTCAACTCTATGTTTTGTAACAGACTCGGGAACCGTTAATGAAAAGCTTCATGTGAAATTTGTTAAACGACCTAACAAGTATTTCTATGATTCGACTTATGTTGGCACAAGCGATACACTGCGATGGCGAAGTCGAATGATGTATCACAGATTGAATGACGAAATTCTAGAATTTTGGGCAGATTATCAATTCGATACTTCTGGTAATTATCATGGTGGTTTACAATATTTTAGAAATCAAGCTCGTAGTGATTCCATAACTCATTTTTATTGTATAAAATTCTGTGATGCCATGCTTGAACCAAATATCTGGGTTCATAGCGGTGTTTCCAGTATGGAATCGAATTTTCGTTATGGCAAGTTTCATTGGGAAGTCGATTGTCCATTTTCCGATATCGGTGAATGGCGGGGATAGCTTTCTGTGTAAATTGGTAATGTATCATTTCATGTACGTTTGTAGAGAGGATTCGAAATGGGAGTAGTTAATTTTCTTTCCGACAGTTCCGGTCGAGTTTGGGCAGTACCAACTTCACCAGAAAAATCACCTTGGGTTCTTTCCGATCCCAAAGGTGGTAATTGGACTGAAGCACCTCGTTCCAAAGTACCAGAAAAGTTGGTTCCATTAGACTCTAGTGGTACAACTGAAGCAACACGTTCATTTGTTGCATTCGGATTGCGTTCGTAAATATCTTTCCAACCATCCTCGGTTCGAGCGTAATCTGATTTCTTCATCATACTCCTGTTAGGGAATCTCGCTGTGGTGAATTCAAGAAAAAAAATTGAATTCCTACCTCCCTCTTGACTTTGACTCGAAGATTGACGAGATTGGTGCTAACGGTTAACGACTAAAAAACACTAAAAACCGTTAGCAGTTCGATTTCTTAGTCAGCTCTAATTCTCACAAACGTAATAAGATACATTATCGCTAATCGTTCAAGAGCTAGACTGGGGGTCTAGGGGTCGCTGGTTCAAATCCAGTCGTCCCGACACAGATTTACCGAAACAAGGGTATTATTCCTTCGCAAGATTGAGTAATACCTTTTTTTATGCAGTTCAACCCAGTTATTTTGTTTTATTCATTGAATTTATATTACTCTGCAAACTTGAATTGTAATACCCGAAACCGAAGCCGTATCTTTCCTTCCTGTCATTTTTCTTCCTTCTTGCTGTGGAGTACTTCATGAGTGCCGATTCAATTCGAGCAATTTTTGCTATTCCAATGCTGTTACTGATTGTTTGGTTATTGTTTGCCGAAGATCGCAAACGCATTCCATGGCGCACAATCATTTGGGGTGTCGGATTACAAGCAATTTTCGCCGTATTGATTTTGGTTTTTCCCCCCGGCATCAAAGCACTCGGCTGGTTTGGCGATCGCGTTTCGGAATTTCTCTCGCTTTCGAAATACGGTTCCGAGTTCTTATTTGGAAACATCGTCAAACCGGAGTACATGAATACTTTCGGCTTTCAATTTGCACTGCTGGTATTACCGACTGTGATTTTCTTTTCCGCTTTTATGGCGCTCTTGTATCATGCCCGCATCATGCAACCCGTCGTTGAACTAGTTGCGCGTATCATGGCGAAAACCATGAATACGTCCGGTGCCGAATCGCTATCCTGTGCCGCCAACATTTTTCTTGGTCAGACCGAAGCGCCATTACTGATTCGCCCTTATTTGAAAACCGCCACCCGCTCGGAATTAGCCGCGATCATGTGTGGCGGATATGCGACGATCGCCGGCGGTGTAATGGCGGGATATATCGCAATGGGTATTCCCGCGAATCATATTATCGCAGCGTCAGTGATGTCGGCACCCTCGGCATTGATGTTCGCCAAATTGGCAATTCCCGAACTTGGTAAACCGTTGACGTACGGTAATGTAAAAGTACCCCGCGAGCAGTATTACACCAATCTGATCGATGCCGCTTCATCCGGTGCATCGGATGGTATGAAATTGGCACTCAATATCGCTGCCATGCTGATAGCCTTCATCGCCTTGATTGCGGGATTGAATGTTGTACTGAGTTGGATGCATGGACAAGTGTGGTTCTATACCAATATCACTTGGTTTCCCGAGTCGTTGAAAGACATTTTTGGGGTAATTTTCGCGCCATTCGCCTGGATGCTGGGGATTCCCTGGTCGGAAGCTGGTAAAGTCGGATATTTGCTTGGAACCCAAATCTCGGTAAATGAATTTGTTGCTTATGCCGATCTTGCCCAAATGAAAGCTGCAGGTACGCTGTCGCCACGCTCGATTTCACTTGCAACGTATGCGTTGTGTGGTTTTTCCAATTTTTCCAGTATTGCGATCCAAATCGGTGGAATAAGTGCACTTGTACCCGAAAAGCGCACAGAGTTGGCATCGATTGGTTTGAAAATGATGTTCTGCGGTGCCTTTGCCAATTGGGTAACTGCTGCAATTGCTGCAATATTCATGTAATTGGGCAGATTTCGGGGATTTTATTCTTTTCCTTGACTTGAATTTGATTTGCAAAATGGCAGATATTTCATTATTAATGTACCGCGACATCAAGTCGATATTGTGGTAGGTAGATAATGATTCTTCATTCGGACTGTTAATTCTTATTCGGTTATGCGACAAGCAACTGTTGATCGATTAATTCCTGGTACTGTGCTCGCTCGTCCAGTTTATGACGATCAGATGCGCTTGCTCTTGAAACAGGGGACGACTCTGACCGATGAATATATCGGTCGATTGCGGAAATTCGAATTTCAATTTATCTATATTCAGGAAGAAGGTACCGAATCGATCATTGCCGAAGATTTGATCGATGTCGAAGACCGTCGGAAAGTATTCTCACTTTACAATCGGCTGATTTCCATTTCGAAGTTATCCGGTAAATCCGAATCGAAAACTGCCAACGACGCTCGCTCGATGATTCGTACCGAGCGCACACCGAATAAAATCCGGATTTTGAAACAGGCTTCGCAAACACTGCTTGATTCCGTTTTACACGGCACTAATAATCATTACTACCCTTCGACTGCTTTGGGTCTTGAAAGCGATTTTTCGCATTCCTTCGAAGTAGCTCTTCTCTCAGTGATGATCGGGATGCGGTTCCATTACGATCGACCGGATTTGGAGAATCTAGCACAAGCATCGCTACTTCACGATCTGGGAAAATCCTCTTGGACACCCGCCGAGCGTATCATTCACCCGTTAGACCGATCGACGGAATTGCAGAAGAAATATTTATTGCATCCAAAAATGGGTTCGGATATCGTGATGGACGATGATTCGCTGCCATTGAGTGTAAGCGTGGCAATTTATCAGCACCATGAGAATTTCGACGGTACTGGTTTTCCGGAGCGAATTAGTGGCGATCCATTACCACCCACCCATAATCGACCACAATTGCGCGGGAAAATCTTCCGACACGCCGAAATCATCGCGGTGTCTGACTACTTCGACAATTTGGTAAATGGTCGTGTGCGATTGGAATCGATCGATCCACTCAATGCGGTAGAGGAGATGCTATCGCTCTCGGGTAAATGGTTTCATCCGCATGTTGTGGCTGCCGCGATGTCGATTATTAATGTGTTTCCGGTGAGTAGTCTGGTAAGAGTCGAAAATGCGCGAAATATGATGATGAAAAATTATGCTGGTGTAGTTGCGAAAGTTAATCCCAACGACTTGCAGCATCCACAAGTATTATTGCTTCGCGATGAACTTAATCACCGCCTAGAACGTCCGCTATTGATTGATTTTAGTAAAGAGCAGGGATCCCGGTTGGCGCACATCGCCGATTTTTAATCGCGCCAAGCAAACGTTGTGCTTGCCTGGCGCGATTAAACCATTTAATCACTTTCCGACAAACGGCATAATCCAACCCGAAAGATAGCATTTCTGCTGATCGAGCACGAAACCCCATTTTTTGGCAAAGAAATTGTTAGGATCGATTGCCATATTTTTCGGTATCTTCTTACCCCAGACCGCAACTTCAAATGTACCAGCTACAGTATTGTTCAATGGGAAACGCTTGTAAAATACTTGTCCTGCAGGAAGTGTCTCATTGGAATGAATCCCTTGTGTAAGCGGATCGGCAATTCCACTAGGGTAAATTGAGACACCTAGATACACATCGTTGTCTTCCGAATTTTTTCCCGAGACAATGATTGCGACTGGTTTGCCGGCTTTATCGTATTCCAAACCGGATTGTACGTTCGATTGTGCAAAAGCCAATAAGGGTAATGCTAAGAGTACAATAATCCCGATACTCAATAGCCGAATATATAACTGATGCCGAAATTGCCGAACCATGCTTCTGACTCCTTTGTTTTGTTAAATTCGATCGTACCGTTCAAAATCATTTTTTGGAAAAGGGTATAACTACCAGTCACACGACTCACTATCTGCGATGTTTGATAGGTCTCATACTTCAGTAAAGTTTCGCGTTCGATCCAATGAGTAAAATTACCCACTACGGTAGTCGATTTCAATTGCCACTTGAGTTGATTGTAATTCAACCGCACGACTCCGCCACCACTGGGTTTGATTTGATTGCCACCTTCACCAAAACCGCCAAATTGAAGATTCCAGCGATTTTTATACCAGGAACACATGAGATCGCTTTGAACTATTCCACCCTCTCGATCATATTCCGCACGGTTTCCAGCGATCACCGCAGTTTGCAACCAAAAGGTAGGGAGGACACTGTAGCTGGCTTGTCCCCAAGGTAGCGTCGAAACAAAATCGCCCGAAGTATTCACACTCAGTACACCACCGCCAAGCCACCATTTACTCTCGGGAATATAGCATACATAGCCGAACCCACTTTCAAGAGTAATATCGTGTACACGTCTTCTCACTACATCAGTCGTGCGAATTTCGCCCCAAGACACCATGTCATATTTTGAGGCTAGAAAATCGATGGCTACTGATCGATGGCTATAGATCGCTCCATTCACATCGATTTGACCTAATCCGCTAATTACTCCCAAAGTCGTAGCAAATGAAGAACTGCTAGCCAAACAGAAATACACAATAAATTGTACTTTTATGAAAAGATTTGCAGACGAACATTTCATATCGATTTCTTGGTTCTTCCTTGGAAAAAGTAATTGTAGGAAACGCAAGTGAGTAGTCAGGTTTAATCTCATCGATTTTGTCTAATGAATAGATTCAAAACAGCAAAATCAAGCGATTGCGATAAAAGTGAAAGATGCTTATCTTATCGCGATGACTACAGGATAAGACCAAAGCGAACTGCTTTAGTGTTTATTCTAACCAATCTGAGGAGTTGTTGCATGACCGAACCATTGCTTTTTGAGCTTTCACAACCATCCCGAACCGGTGTTCCACTGCCTGACTTGGATGTTCCTGCTCTTCCATCACCGATACCGGCAGCGATGTTACGCGAAGATTTACCATTTCCCGAAGTTTCGGAAATCGACGCTGTTCGTCACTTTACCAGACTATCGGTGTTGAATCATCATGTCGATAAAGATTTCTACCCCCTTGGTTCTTGTACGATGAAGTACAACCCGAAGTTGAATGAAGAAATCGCTCGATATCCGGGATTTACGCAATTACACCCATTACAGCCAATTTCCTCGATGCAAGGCGCACTCCAGATGCTCTGGGAGTTGGAAGAATCCCTCAAAGCGATTACCGGATTTCATGCAATTACATTGCAACCCGCAGCTGGGGCGCAAGGGGAATACACCGGTCTTTTGTTGATGAAAGCATATCACAAGAACAAAGGTCGCGATCCGAAGAAAATCATTATTCCCGATTCCGCACACGGAACCAATCCGGCTTCCATCGCGATTTGTGGCTTCGAAGTACTTCAATTGACGAGTAATTCGGACGGATTGATCGATTTAGAAGAACTGCGAAAAGTTGTCGACGACAACGTCGCTGGTTTGATGATTACGAATCCGAATACACTCGGTTTGTTTGAACCACAGATTGCGGAAATTGCGGCGATCATTCACTCAGTCGATGGACTGATGTACATGGATGGCGCGAATCTGAATGCGATCGTGGGTATCGCTCGACCCGCCGACATGGGCTTCGATATTTGTCATATCAATTTGCACAAGACCTTCTCAACCCCTCACGGTGGTGGTGGTCCGGGTGCCGGTCCAGTCGGATGCCGTGCCGATCTTGAACAATTCCTTCCAGTTCCACGGATTGTTAAAAATGGGAACCACTTCAACTGGGAATGGAAACGACCCTTATCGATTGGCAAGCTCTTGACGTTTTTCGGCAATTTTGGCATCTTGGTTCGCGCGCTGTCTTACATCCGCAGTAATGGTCGCGAAGGATTGACCGACAATAGTCGGTATGCAGTCCTGAATGCGAACTATATTCGGGCAAGATTGATCGATGACTACGAATTACCCTATCCGGGCATCTGTATGCACGAAGTTGTCTTCAGTGGGGATAAACAAAAAGAATACAATATCAAGACGTTGGATATTGCGAAGCGATTGCTCGATTACGGGTTCCATGCACCGACAGTATATTTTCCGCTGATTGTGCATGAAGCGATCATGATTGAACCGACCGAAACCGAGTCGTTACAAACCATCGACCGGTTTATCGATGCGATGAAAAAAATTGCCGTCGAGGCGAGAGAGACACCCGATGTTCTTCGAAGTGCACCGAAATCGACTCCCGTTGGACGATTAAATGAGGCGATGGCGGCACGTAATCTCGATATTTCGTATCCTGTCTGATTTGTTTCGGATTTGAAATTTCACTGGGGCGAATTGCATTCGCCCCTTTTTTTTGATACCTAGATAGGGTAAGCCACAGGATAGTAAGCGTTTTCCAACATTTTCACGCCACAGGACGGTTCGACCGCTGCGGCAATGGATATCAATTGTGAACATCACACCGCAAGTCAATCAGACCGAAATCGTCAAGATGTGGGAAAAGTTAAATTTCCCCGATCGGATCCTCGCAATCGATTGCGAGACGACCGGTCTAGATTCACGTAGTGATCGGGTAATTGAATTGGGCGCAGTCTGGGTTACTGCAGAAGGTGTAACCACAGCCTTCGATGAGCTGTTTTCAATTCCCAATAAAGTTCCCGCCGAGATTACACGATTGACCGGTATCTCAAATAAGATGCTGTTGGGTCAGAAGTCATTTACCGAACGATTGAGTGAAATTGAAGACATCTGGAAATCGACTCCAGCGCTGTTAGGTCATAGTCTTGTCTTTGATGTCGGATTTGTAATGGCAGAAGCAACACGTACCGGACGCTCCTGGTCATTACCACTGTGGTTGCTCGATACCCGCAATTTTGCTCGACTACTTTATCCAGAAGCACCTCCCGGTGGATTAGGCAGCCTCACAAAGTGGTTGGGTTTGAAGCATGATCGACCCCATCGCGCACTTTCCGATGCATTCGCAACTGGCGAGTTATTTCGTGCCTGTCTTCCACGACTGAATTTATTGTGTAAGGAGGAATGCGATCAACTTGCCGCTTTAGCAAATAATACCCGCTATGGATTTCCTGCGGAAGCTTGGACTAGGTTGCGACCTCATGTTCCCGAACGGAAAAAACGGGTATTGCCGCTTTCACCGTGGTCACCGTCATATCGCAAATCGGAGGGTAATCAATCCGTACAGTTATCCGAGATCGAACATGAGCTGTCAACCGATGGGTACGCCTCACAAAACCTACCCTCGTTTCGACAACGTAATGGTCAGATGGAGTATGCCGAGTGGGTCGGTAAAGCACTCACTAATGAACAATGGATTGTGTTGGAAGCTGGAACCGGTGTCGGAAAAACCTTTGGATATCTACTACCGTTATTAGCTTGGTTAGCAGAAGATAGTTCCCGTCGAGCCGTCATATCGACCTATAGTAAGACCTTACAGCACCAACTATTCCATAAAGATTTGCCATTCTGGTTACCGCGATTTCGCGGTATTGAAACAACACTCTTAAAAGGACGCAACAATTACATCTGTCCATTTCGGTTTGACGATTTAGCGGCACATCGCAGTGGTAATATTTCTCCGGATGAAGCATATCACGCTTCCACATTACCGCTTTGGTTGAGTTGGACCGATACGGGCGATGCTTCTGAATTTGTGACCTTGCGCGATGGCAGTCAGATGATGCGGAAAGTCGCATCGGAACCCTTCGGTTGTGGTGCCCGAGGCTGTCCGAACGGTCCAATCGGATGTTTCTACGCCAAGGCACGGAAATTAGCTAGTACCGCTCAACTTGTGGTGGTCAATCATGCGTTACTCTGTACCTATTTGCTCTATCAACCGCAATTATTGGGTGAAGTCAATGCCATCGTGATTGACGAAGCGCATCGATTGGAAGAAGTGGCACGTGATTCTGCGACAGTATCGGTGTCACGAGCAGTTTACAGAAATCTTCAGGAAGCATTCACCGATCTTGCTTTTGCATTTGCAGCAGCACAACAGAATACCGCATTCCGCGAAGCGCAATTGGCGATTGCTGCCATTGAAGAGGCTTGGAATAGTTATATCCATGCTTTTACACAAATGATCTATACAACACCCGATTCAGATTTTGGTCGTCGAAAACGATATTTGGCTGGTGATGGACCGGCAATATGGTTTCCAGCAGCATCGGAACGGATCGATGAAAAAATTACTGCTGCGATCAGTAGCGTGACGAAATTGAAACCGGTCTTCGCTCTGAACGATGATTTGCGAAGTCAGGTTGAATCATTTGAATTGAAACTCGTTGAATGCGGTGTCTGTTGGAAACGCGTTCGCATTGCCGAAAAGAACAGTGCTACCTGGTGGGAACTGCCACCTGATGCCGATCCGATGGAAGTGGAATTCTTTGCTTCGCCGGTAGATGTATCGCAGGTTTTGCGCGAGAAGCTGTTTGAAGCGGAGCGGTTCGGTGTCCTGACCAGTGCGACATTGTCGGTGGATACTTCATTTCAATATTATCGCAAAGCAATTGGGTTAACTGATACGACCGTCGATCCAATCGAACAAAATGTCGCTTCACCGTTTAAATTGAAACGACAACTGCGAATAGCCGTACCGATGTTTGGTCCGGATCCATGGCAGAATGGTCAATTCGACGCTGCCGGAGTCGCAGAATGGCTTTCCGAAGTGCTGCACGAAGCACCGATCAACACATTAGTACTAGCTACTGCGAAGCGAGTCGGATTGCAATTTGCCAAAGCGCTGCAGTCGCATTTTCGCGGAAAGAATCATTTTGTCTGGCTGCAGGGTCGCGATGGCAATCCTGCAGAATTGGTCGAGCAATTCCGCGGGAAACAAGGTGGAATCCTAATCGGATATGATTCATTCTGGGAAGGAGTCGATCTTCCCGGAACGGCACTCGAAACGATCATTATTCCGCGATTACCATTTCCAGTACCCGATGATCCGATCCAAGCTTCCAAATCGGAACTCGTGAAAGAACGGGGAGGAAGCGACTTCTTCGAAGTATCGATCCCGCAAACAATCCTCAAGCTAAAACAAGGAATTGGTCGAATGATTCGGCTGGAAGAAGATCTCGGTGTTATTCTGATTCTCGATCGCCGGATCCTGACATCGCGGTACGGAGAGATCATTCGCAGATCGCTACCAGTCGAGATTACACCGCTTCGAACTCAAAATGACTTGTACGAACTTTTCGGTTGGCTCTCCGAAGGTAAGAAACAATCACAGTGACAATACTTAGGCAATCTTGCTAAAGTACTTTAAAATATTGTATTATAACATATTATCTAGGATTATGTTTCGAAAGGTTGGAACTTAACACTACCGATAGACTTTCGGAGCAAGATTTTACCAATCGCAGAAACTTTTTTACCTTATCCCGCGTATTTAATGCGTTAATCTCATACGATCCGGTCACGAATCATCAGCGATTTACCGGAAATCTTGTCGATCGATCAACGAAAGGAATCGATGCATGTCGAAAATCCGCTTAGTTTGGGCATTCGTTTCAATCATGCTGTTGGTTGGCTGCGGCGGCGCTAAAGCTAATGAAGAGGAACTCTTTAATTCAGCGAAGACCTTTCAGGAACAGGGAAAAATTAAGGACGCCGTGCAGAAGTACGAAGAAGTCGTGAAAGTCGCACCGAAAGGTACCCGCGCAGCTCAAGCACAATTCATGGTCGGCTTCTTGTACGCCAACGAGTTGAAAGATTTGGCGAAAGCGAAAACCGCCTACGAGCAATTCTTGAAAGATTATTCGAGTGTTAGCGATCCCGGTATCGTCGCATCTGCTCAATGGGAACTCAAGCACCTTGGCAAAGATATCAACGATATCGAAGAGCTGAAACAACTTTCTCCGACCGATACAACGAAGAAAGAAACCAAGGAAACGCAGGAACCGAAAACCTCGAAGTAGGTTTCATTCGATCGGGAACCATCCCGAATTTAATGCGTAAAAAAATATCAAGAAGATTCGCAGACCGCTGAGGAATGTTTTCAATCGACACTGACAGCGGTTGCCCGTTTCGAAGAAATTTCACGGGGCAATTAGCGAATTGCCCCGACCTTATTTATGTGAAGGTCGTCTTGCACTGACGCTTTTACTGATATAAATCGAAAACCAAAGACGTTAGGTTACGGAACTGTTATGCACACTGATATTCGAGCACTTAATGAAATGATCGCACGTGAGTCCATTGGATTGGAGCGCGTTCGAAAAGCACTAGGACAAGTAATTGTCGGTCAACAGGATCTAGTCGATCGGATGTTGATCGCACTGCTTTGCGACGGTCACTTACTCTTGGAAGGCGTTCCGGGATTGGCGAAGACTCTGGCGGCGAAAACGCTGGCTGCTTCGATCAAAGCACGCTTTCAGCGAATTCAATTTACGCCCGATTTGCTCCCGGCTGACGTAACTGGAACCCTAATTTTCGATATGAAAGAGCAGCGGTTCGTCACTCGCAAAGGACCCATCTTCACGAATTTCTTGTTGGCTGATGAAATCAACCGCGCCCCGGCAAAAGTGCAATCGGCACTGCTCGAAGCGATGCAAGAACGTCAAGTAACTTTAGGTGAAGAAACCTATTACCTCGAACAGCCGTTTCTGGTAATAGCCACACAGAACCCACTAGAGCAAGAGGGAACCTATCCACTTCCCGAAGCGCAACTTGACCGTTTCCTGATGAAAGTGGTGTTGACTTATCCTAGTCGAGACGAAGAGCGAACCATTCTCCGCGATCAAAAACGGATTCTATCCGAGAAGATTCAACCAGCGTTGACTCCGGAAGAATTGTTGCAAATCCGAAATGCCTGCGATCAGATTTACACGGATGAAAAGATCGAGAATTACGTTCTGGATATCATTATTGCTACTCGCAATCCAGTTGCCGCCGGTGTCAAAGAATTGGATGGTATGATTCGTTACGGCGCCAGCCCGCGTGCATCCATCTACTTGACCGCTTGTGCCCGAGCACATGCGTTCCTCCAGCGTCGTGGTTATGTGTTACCGGAAGATGTCCGCGCAATCGGTGTCGATGTCTTACGGCATCGCATTGGACTTAGCTACGAAGCTGAAGCGCAGGACTGGACTTCCGATAAAATCGTGAAAACCTTATTCGATCGGATTATCGTACCGTAATGGATGCGAAAGAATTACTCAAGCGCGTTCGCGAAGTAGAAATCCGGACACGTGGTATCGTTAAAACCACTTTTACCGGACAATACCACTCGGCCTTTCGAGGACGGGGTGTCACGTTTCGGGAAGTGCGCGATTATATTGCCGGCGACGACATCCGCGATGTCGATTGGAATGTCTCGGCGCGAATGAATCACCCGTTTGTCAAAACCTTTGAAGAAGATCGAGAGTTGACTGTCCTCTTGATCGTCGATATTTCGGGCTCGCAACAATTCGGTTCGCTTCGCCAATGGAAAGCCGAAATTGCGGCGGAAATTGCGGCAATATTGAGCTTCTCGGCAATTCGGAACAACGATAAAGTTGGGTTATTACTGTTTTCCGACCATGTCGAGCGGTATCTACCACCGAAAAAAGGGCGCAGCCACGCTTTTCGGGTATTAACCGAACTGGTTGAATTCGAACCGAAGAATCAAGGAACCAATCTGACAAATGTCCTTGAATATGTCGACCGGATCATGCGTCAGCGATCCATTTTGTTTTTGCTTTCCGATTTTCATTCCGAAGGGTATCACGATGCATTGCAGCGGGTGGCATCGCGACACGATGTGGTGGCAGTCCATCTGATCGACCAACTAGAGGAGAAACTTCCGCAAGCCGGATGGTTAAAAGTGATCGATGCCGAAACCAATCAGGAGACCTGGATCGATTCCAACCGGAAAGAAGTACAAGCCGCATGGCAAGAAGGTTTCCGCAAACAAAGAGAACAGACCATCGCACAATTAAGTCGATCACGCATCGATCGCGTTGAAATCAAGACCAACGACGATATCGTTCCAATTCTTACCGATTTCTTTCAGCGACGAGGGCACTATCGATGAGACATTGGAATCGCCTGTCGGTAATTATCCTATTTATCATCTTCAGTATATTTGTAAATAAATCGGTTTTAGCCTTTTCCGGTACGGCTCGGGTCAGTCGCACACGCGCAGCAATTGCCGAGAGTCTCTCCATTCAGATTGAAATGTCCGGTCTGCCGCTAAATGCCACATTAGTTGGTCCTTGGAGTGGATCGGGTTGGCAGACTCCGTTTGTTTTACTGCAGAGCAACTCGATCGAAACGACTGGACCGACGGCGAAATGGACTGGTGTCTTCGCAGTGATGGATACCGGAAATGTCGCAGTTCCGTCTTTCGATATTTTTGCAATCCGCGGTACCGATACTTCCCGATTTAAGACCAATTCGATCCCGATTACCATTCATTCGACGTTGAATGCGAAACCCGGACCAGGTCTCGATACTTTATTGAAACCCGATTTACCGATGAAAACGATTCCACCATCATGGTTGGAATGGTTGTTATGGATCGGAGCACCAATTGCATTAGCGGCACTCATCTATGGGTATTTGCGGTATCAGAAATACCGGAAATCATTGTTACCGCCACCACCACCGCCTCCGCCACCGTCACCAGAGCATGTTGCGTTTGAACGATTGGCAATAATCAAGAATGAGGCGAAGTGGGAGTTAGGGGATATTAAAGGATTCCAGACAGATCTTATAGATATCATTAAAGAATATTTAGAGGGTCGCTTTAACTATAATGCACTTGAAAAAACAACTTCTGAATTACGAAGTAAAGAAGTTGCAGCTATTCTTGGCAATGAGGAACACAAGATATTCATCGGTTTACTGTCAATTGCCGATGAAGTGAAGTTTGCCCGCGGCGAGATTGCCAACAATCGCTGTCTCGAAGGGGTAAAAGAAGCCGAACAACTTGTTGGTGTTTGGGGTATCCGTTGGCAAAAGCAGCAGGACGACCTTCGAGCCAAGGCGATTGCCGAAGCGACAGCGCAACAAAAGGAATCAAAAAGTTCCAGTTCACAGCCTTCTGCAGCGGAAATTTCGTCATCAAAATCGAATCAAATGGCTTCGATAACTCAAGATTCTAAAAACAGTAATCGAACATTACTTGATGAATTACGTGAAGCTGAAAAGGGTAGGGAGGGGGACCGGCAATGATGCAATGGGACAACCCTGAAGCCTTATTCCTGTTGATACCGATTCTTGCTTGGGCATGGTTCGAATGGCGCATTGGTCGATTTCGCGAACCTGCAACACGAATTCCTGCCTTCTTACCGATTAAGAAAATTGTCGGTAAATCCGATGGTGGTCGTAAGTTATTACTAATCTTACGGGGATTGGCATTCATTTCACTGATACTCGCTATCGCCCGACCACAAAGTGTTTCCGGCGGCGAACGTTCGGAAACCGAAGGGGTGGATATCATCATAGCGCTGGATGTCTCCGGATCGATGATGTCACTCGATTTCGAACCGAAAAATCGTCTTGAAGCGGCGAAAGAAGCAGCGAAGCAATTCGTCGATGGTCGACCGAACGATCGGATCGGTTTGGTTGTGTTTTCGAAAGAAGCTTACACTCAGTGTCCACTGACTTCCGATCACAATGTCTTGAAAAAGATGATTGATTTAACGAAAACACGCGAACTCGAAGAAGATGGCACTGCAATCGGTGCTGGTTTAACACTTGCTTTAGCACGTCTTGAAGCAAGTAAAGCACCTTCTAAAGTGATCATCTTGATGACAGATGGTGTCAACAACCAGATGATTTTCCCACCCCTAGATGCTGCTGATCGCGCAAAAAACATGCGTGTGAAAGTGTACACTGTCGGTGTGGGAAAAGAAGGTATGGCACCCTATCCGGTACCGACTCCAATCGGTATCCAAATGCAGATGGTTCCGGTGGAAATCGACGAGAAGTTGCTGCACAACATCGCTGATGCGACAGGTGGCACTTACAATCGAGCGACGGACACGAAAACACTTCGCAGTATTTATGCCAAGATCGATCAGATGGAAAAGTATAAAATTGAAGGTGTTAAGTGGCGTCGGGTGGAAGATCAGTTTAAGTGGTTTGTGCTAATCGCAATAATATTCGTCTGTTCCGAGTTAATATTGCGATTTACATATTACCGGAGTGCTTACTAAGTACTAGAATTTTTCTTGAAGATGATGTGCAAAATTAATTCAGTAAAGACGAATACTAAAGATAAATCTTATGTTACAATTTCGCATTGAGTGGCCAATTTACTTCCTGTGGGTTCCAATATTGATTGGAATCGGTGGATACTATTGGCAAATCCGACTTCGATCACAGATTAACCTGGCAATCCCCGGATTGGCTCGGCTATCACCGGGATGGGAAAACCGTAAGTTCGGTTGGGAGTGGATATTGATATCCGCCGGATTGATCTTTCTGATGATTGGTTATGCCGACCCGCGAATCGGTACGAAAGTTGAAACTGTTGAGCGAAAAGGCGCCGACATTGTTCTAATACTCGATGTATCCAAATCGATGAATGCGATTGATGTTGCCCCAAGCCGTCTTGATCTTGCCAAATATAAGATCAATCGGTTGTTAGACCGGATGTTGAATGACCGGATCTCGATGATCTTTGTATCCAGTCGACCGTTTCTACAAATTCCGATGACAATCGATGCATCAATCGTTCGTACATGGCTCGAAGCAGCCGATACTGATGTGCTACCCGGCGGTGGAACCGATATTGGTGGTTCATTACTGCTTGCGGCACAACAATTTGAAGGCGATCCGGCACGGGATCGCGGTGTCGTTCTGGTTACCGATGGTGAAGACCACGAAGGATATGTCGCCGAAGGGGTAAAAGCCCTTCAAAAAGCCGGTGCTCGGCTTTACGTTTTGGGTATTGGAACATCGGAAGGTGGTCCCATTCCATTGAAAAATCGACCGGGTCAATATAAAACCGATAACGAAGGCAATATGGTGACAACCAAGTTGGTTGAAGAAAACTTAAAGCCAATTGCACTTCAGACAGGTGGTCAGTATATCCGGTGGCGTGGCGATGAAGGGGATATCACAGCGATCTTGAATGGTATCGGGCAACTCGACAAGCGAAAAGTCGGTGAAAAAGTCGTAACTGAGTATATGAGCCGGGGTTTGTGGTTCGTTGCAATCGGATTGCTGTTATTGATACTGGAACGGGCACTGCCCCTTGCTAGAAAGTATCAGAAAGCAAATTGGCGTCAGTTAATCAATCGAAAATCTCGACCGGGCTGGTTTGAAGGAGTGAAATGATGCAGGTAAATCGTTATCGCTTCTACCTATCGTTATTCTCAATCACTTTTCTTGTTTTATCGGTCAATCTTGGATTTGCCGCGTCTGGAAGGACGCTCGTCAATCAGGGTAATAAACTGTTGAAATACCCCGATTCCACGAAAAAGGCAGAAGCCTTGGAAAAATTTCTGGAAGCACGCGACAAACGTAAAACCCGGTTTGAAATTCCATTTAATATTGCCTCGACGTATGAGGAATTAGGACGAACAGGTGAAGCGCAATCGTGGTTTGAAGAAGCGGCTCGCAGTCCAAACAAAAAAGTCAAATCGGATGCTTATTATCAGATGGGTAATATGATGTTTCGTCAAAAGAAATATGACGATGCGATCAAATGCTATACCGAATCACTGAGAAGTGTTCCATCCGACACGAACACTCGAAAAAATCTAGAATTGGCTATGTTGATGAAACAAGTTCAACAACCCGATTCCAGTAAGCAAGATCAGAAGAATCAACAAGATCAAAAGAAACAACAGAATCCCGATTCGACCAAGCAACAACAACCGAAGCAGCATGACAAGATGCTTGATCAAGCCCGAAACCGCGAAGCCGATCTGCAAAAGAAGTTAATGCAGAAACGGAACCAGGGTGATCAAGGTGGTGCATCGTCCGGGAAGGATTGGTAACCTATGTCGCGATTGCGATCATTGATTCTTTTCGGTTTACTAGGATTATGGATCGGTGGTTTCGCTGATATTGCGTTTGCGGCATCGATTCGTGCCGAGGCTTCGACACAGCAAATCGAGCCAAACGGCGTCTTCGAATGGCGTGTTTCCTTATCGGGAACTTCAAAAAATCCCAAGGTAAATTTAGGGCAATTCCAATTAGTAGGTGGTCCATCCACTTCTACTCAATTTTCGATCGTCAATGGTCAAGTTTCCAATTCGGTAGAGTTGGTTTACGTGTTGCGAGCACCTGCTAAACCCGGGACATATACGCTTCCCACTGCCTCATCCGATGCCGGTGGACAGCAAATTGTGTCTACAGCAGCGACCATTGAAGTTGTCGATGTACCGGTCTCTTCCACCCCAAATACCGGAAGTCAGAGTAGAGGGCAACCTCAAGCTAGACAGCCGCAGCAAGCTTCTTCAGCGCAAGCGTGGATCGAAGCCTCGACTTCCGATAAAACAGTGTTTGTCGGGGAACGCATTCATGTCGTGTACCGCATTTTCTTTCAATCGGCGCGAAATCTCCAAATTACCCAACTTCCGCAAGGGAGTGGCTACAGTATGGAAAATGCGCGCGAAATTCGAGAGTATAAAGTCGAACGGACGGAACGCAATGGTCGACCGGTGAATTCTGCCGTCGTGATGGATGTTTGGATCACACCGACCCGAGCCGGTACGATCGAGGTACCCCCCTTAGAAGCTCAAATCGAAGTTGTTCAGCAAGTTCGACGCCGTAATAACGACCCATTCTCGATCTTTAACGATCCTTTTAGTGCGTTTGGCAACCCCTTCGGTGATGCTACGATTGTTCCGCAATCAGTAAAATCGCAGAAAGTGACTATTACTGCGAAACCACTTCCTGGTGGTGGTAAGAGTATCGATGCTTGGGTCGGCAATTTTCAAGCGACTGCATCCATTTCACCGCAATCCGTTCCAGTCCACCAAGCAGCTACCGTTCTGGTCAATATCAAGGGGGGGAGTCAGTTAAAGAATCTTCCGATACCCGAGTTAACTGTTCCGGGTAGCCTTGAGTCGTATCCCGCACAGAGCAAGACCTTTGGAGATGGGGAGCAGATCCGGAAGGAAATTCGGTATCCGGTGATTCCTCGTTCACCCGGTCGGTTTGCCTTAGTCTTTCAATCGATCAATTCCTTCGATCCGAGTACCCAAACCTATCGAAAACTGTTGGCGGACACACTCTGGTTGACGGCTGAAGGGGCAGCGAATGGTCAGACGATGATGTATGCACCTCGCCAACCCAGTACGATTTTTAATGGACAGGATCAACTACCTGTACCCATGATCGAGCGCACCGATCGACCCTTGTTTTGGCTGCGAATGGGCTGGTATCTCGCAATCGTACTAACAATCGTCGGGTTGTTGGGGATGGGGTGGATCCGGATAAAATCCGGTAAGACTTCTCAAGAACGGTCGCAATATCGTGGAGTCAAAAAACGATTGTTTGATAAAATCAATACTTTTACAGCATCTACTGAAGTAGAGTCTGAAGATATTGAGCATATCTTAAGTGAATATCTGTCAACAACGTTCAAACATCCTTCCGGAAAGATCACGCATCCCGATCAACTTGCGGCACTAACTGATCCGATTGCATCGAAATGGATGGAACTGTGGCAAAATCTGCGTGAATTGCGATATCAACCGGCTAGTTTAATGGAAGATGCGATCGCAGAGTGGAAAAAATCAGCACTTACGTTAATTCAGGAGAAGAACTGATGTTTTCCAAGAAATTCGCTATCGTTTACTTATCTTTGATTTATCTGTGCACTTATGGCTTAGCCATTGCTAGTAATTCAGAGTTTAATGAAGCGCATAAGTTATTATCGCAGAAAAATACAATGGGTGCAGTGGCTCTCTTAAAGCAACATGTCGCGAGTGGTGTTGCAACTCCTGGTGAATGGTCGCTTTATAGCATCGCGATGTGGAATTCGTTTGGCGATGACTCGCTGGGAAGTGCGATTAGAGCCGCTACAGCCGCTTTTCGATTGGCACCGACCACTGAAAACCGACAATTACTGGAGTGGTTACAGCAGAAAGTCACCAATCGGGTGGAAGGAATTCCCGAAATTGCTTTATTCAAGTTTCTGCGAAACCTGTTATTAACTGTTCCGATATGGTTGTATGCAATACTCATTAATTTAGGTATAATTATCGTATTTTCATGGTGGTACTTCAAATCTCACCCGGTGAATAAGTCGCTTTCAATGGTCCACCACTACACCTTTTTGTCAATCGGTGTTGTCATCTTGTTCGTCGGTTTGTTGACTTCTATCTGGCGCTATAATAGCATCACAAACCAAGTCGCTTTTGTAACTGAGTCCGGCGTATCGCTGTTCCAAAAACCAGATTTTAGTTCGAAAGAAATTGGATCAATCTCCACTGGGACTGAAGTGAAACCACTCAACACTTTTGGACGATGGCAAGAAGTCAGACTTTCAGATGGACGGGTTGGCTGGGTGCAAGGCAGCATTTTAGAATATTTGATCCTGGATTAGCTATCACACCTTAAGTCGTATAATGAATATTATGTATAATTACTAAGTGATGAGAATACCTTGACTAAATTCATCGATCCAGAAGACCTGCTTGTCATCCCCGGTGTTGGAAAATCGATTAAGAAGGATCTGATCGATTTGGGAATCCATCACGTCTCTGATCTCATCGGTAAAGATCCACAGAAAATGTATGACGATTTAATTGCACTGCGAGGTGCTTATCAGGACCGCTGTCTGCTCTATGTCTTCCGTTGCGCAGTCTATTTCGCCGCACACAAACACCACAATCCTGATAAGCTCAAATGGTGGAATTGGAAGGATTAGTAATTGGTTCTTAGTGCTAAGTTCTTGGTTCTTAGATTATAATATTCAGTACTTTGACTTTTAGGGGCGAATCGCATTCGCCCCCTTTTTTTTTTCGTGTATCCTGTATTTTGATTTGTTGTTTCTTGGGGATCCTCCCCAATTATCAGCGAATTACGGTAAACTTTCGGGTTTCGCTGTGCGAACCGGAATGCAGTCGGTAGAGATAGATCCCAGATGCAAGCGATTTCGCATCGAACGGAATGTGCTGCTCACCGGCAGGCTGGTAGCCGTCAAACACGGTAGCGACGTTCCGGCCGAGTAGATCGTAGACGGTCAGTTTCGCGCGTCCCGCTCGCGGTAACGAGAAGAAGAGGGTCGTGCGGGAATTGAAGGGATTGGGATAATTATTCTCGAGCGAAAATCCTTTTGGAAGATTGTTGGTGCGCTCGTCCGGTGCCCAGGTCGTGCCGCCGGTGGAGGTGTGGAGGATCGTGCCATAACCACCTACGATCCAACCATTATTGGCGTCAGTAAAAGTAACTGAATTCAGATAATAATTCGTTCCACTGGGCTGGATGATCCAAGATTCACCACCGTTGGTAGTGTGAAAAATCGTTCCATACCATCCCACTGCCCAGCCGGTCGAAGCATTGATGAAGGCTACTGAATAGAGATAATCAGACGCTCCACTGATTTGATTGAGCCAAGATTCACCACCATTAGTGGTGTGTAAAATGGTTCCGATGTCGCCCACTGCCCAGCCGGTAGTGGCGTCGATGAAGTTTACTGAATAAAGCTGATTCGTCGTTCCACTGGACTGGGTCAGCCAAGATTCACCATCGTTAGTAGAATGCATAATTGTACCGTTGTAGCCTACTGCCCACCCCTCGTGGTCATTTACAAATTTAACTGAGAGAAGATGATTCCCTTGCGGCAATGGATTCTGCCACTCTCAGCCAGGTTGTGCCAATGCAGCGGTCGCAAGGATCGCTATTGCGAAGAGGATAAGTATTGTGTTGAGAATGGATCGGGATTGAGATTGCGGAATCATCGTTACCTCGCGCTAAGTCGTTTCTTCCATCGAATTGAATTGGGTGTCTATAGGATAATATTCGATGTTCGGACTGTCAACTGGTTTAAGGGTCAAGTGAAAGATTCTTTGTTAGCGAACGGAACCGCCCGTGTCCGTAACTGTAGGGTGCGTTCGCGAACGCACCGGAGCGGCGACACGTCGCCGCCGTATGGGCGAATTGCATTCGCACTTACGGAAAATATACGACAAATGCGGAGATTACCTTCGGTGAGCCCTTCGGGGTTGCTTCGTCTCTTCGCTTCGTAAATCAGCCTACAGCTGATGTTACTTCGCTGCGATCCTCGCAAAGACATAATCAGGATACATGAGTAGATTGCCACAGCCGCCGGCTGGCGGATACCTAAAAAAAGACATAATCAAGATACAGGATATATGAACGGGGGCATGCGGGGATGACCCCCTACTGCATAATTCAGATTCAAGAATAAAGATAGTGGGTCTGAAGTCCTACCTACGCTTTTCTGTTACCCTAATCTTCTATCCCCTCTTCTTTTCCCCAACCCCCACATCCGACCCCCTATCCCCCCTTTTTTTGTCTCTCCCCCCTTCGTATCTATATTAGTTAGCATGTTGAGGGGTGAATGCGTAAGATTTTAATCGAAACATACGGCTGTCAGATGAACAAAGCCGATTCCGAGCTGGTTGCCGGCGTAATGATGCCGGAAGGGTATGAACCTACGGAACACCAAGCTGAAGCCGATGTCATACTGATCAATACCTGTTCCGTGCGGGAAGGTGCTGAAGACCGTATTCTAGGCATTTTGGCGCAATACCGGAAGTTCAAAGAGAAGAAACCTTCGATGGTATTAGGCGTCATCGGTTGCATGGCGCAAAATCTTCAGGAAAAATTGATCCAGCAACGCCCTTGGGTCGATCTTGTGATGGGTCCCGATGCTTATCGCGACCTCCCCAATATTATTCGCAAGCTCCAAACTCCGGCACACGATGCCGAGGTCGTCGTTCGTCGGGATCGATTCGAGAATTACGAGGAAATCTTCCCGGTACGAAGCGAAGGGATCAACGCCTGGATCTCGATCATGCGTGGGTGCGACAATTTCTGCACCTTCTGTATCGTTCCTCATACCCGTGGTCGCGAACGCTCTCGAGGCATTTCCTCGATCTTGAATGAAGTGAAGGACGCTGTCTCCAAAGGATTTGTCGAGATCACACTGCTTGGACAAAATGTCAATTCCTGGGCGGATCCCGAGCAATCGGTCCGATTTGCCGATTTAATGACTGAAGTTGCTAAGATTACAGGAGTTAAACGGGTACGCTTTACCTCCCCGCACCCGAAAGATTTTCCCGATCCTTTGCTTGAAGCAATCGCAGCCAATCCTCGAGTACTCGTCCCCCACCTTCATTTACCGCTGCAAGCAGGGAACGACGATGTCTTGCTGCGGATGAACCGCGGCTATTCAAAAGCAGATTATCTAAATTTAGTGAATCATATTCGTTCGATAGTTCCATCGGTGGCTTTTTCTACCGATATTATAGTTGGCTTTCCCGGCGAAACGGCAGAGCAGTTTGAAGACACTCTGGATGTTGTCCGTCAAGTTGGATTTTCCGGCGCATTCATGTTTAAGTATTCGCAACGTCCCTTCACGAAAGCTGCTACTTGGAACGATGATGTACCGGAAGGGGAAAAACAGCGCCGGTTGGAAAAGCTGATCGAATTGCAACGGCGGATGGAAGCAGAGTTGGTTGCCGCGCAAATCGGATCGGAAGCGGAAGTGTTGATCGAAAATATTTCGCCGAAAAATACCCGGGAATGGATCGGACGCACTGCTCAGAACCGTCCAGTGGTAATTCCTGTAGGAAACGAAAAGCCGGGTGATTTAATTCCAATCAAGATCACCAGTCGTCGTTCCATGACGCTCGTAGGCGAATCACTGACAACAAAATAAATATCATTGTGAGGGGTCGATATGGCAATGCTCCGATGGATTTTGATTACGATTGTGGTAATCGCTGTAGTCGGTTTTGCATTACAGAATCAAGATCAATTAGTTAAAATTCAAATCGGCACATACACTTCCCCGGATGCACCGGTATTTCTTGCACTGTTCGTCGCGTTCCTTGCCGGTATGGTGTTATACTTTTTACTGACCATCGCATCGCAATTGAAGTTGCGTGGAGAGCTGGCACGCTTTCGACGCGAATGCAATCGGTTAAAAGATGAACTCAATCGACTCCGCAATTTTAACCTCGATCGTGAAGTCGAAGGCTTATTGAAATCCCGACCAACGTTTACAATCACTCCAATTGCTGAAGTCCGCTCGGTCAAACAAGACGACGATCTCGAAGGCTGGGGGGCATAAAATCAGCGGTCGTGACCGACCGTTCTAATTTCTGTTTTGGTTGAAACAAATTAATCCGACAACAACCGATAGCGAGGTCTTCCGTGACCGAATTCCTACTTCTGATCATTTTGGTTTTTCTTATCTTGATGGGTGGGTACTTCTATTACCAATCGACTGCACGCCGACCATTTCGAAAAAGTGAATTAAGCCCGTTCGAACTTGGACAGCACTTACTGCTCGAAGGCGATCTGGCACGTGCCACGAAAGCGCTGTTTCAAGCCGCCAAAGAAGATCCCGACAATGTTTTTGCTCGCGTCCGATTGGGTGAAGTATTTCGGCGTCAAGGCGATATTGAACGCGCATTAAAATTCCATGTGGAATTATCGGTTCGAGAACAATTATCGATCAGTGAACGGATCGCGATCCACAAAGCGTTAACGGAAGACTTCGAAGCCGCCAATTTACCGGAGAAAGCGTTATCCAGTCTGGATCAGCTTTTAGCACTGGATAAATCGAATACTTGGGCGTTGGATCACAGTTTACAGCATCTCGCTGCCAAAGGGGATTGGGCTGCTTATATCGAAACCTGTAAAAAACTTGCCAGTTTGCGCGGAGAGGCACCGAATTCGCATCGGATGGCGATTGTCTACGGATTGGAAGGGGATCGCCTCAGCGCCAGTGGAAAGATGAAAGAAGGTCGTCTGCGGTATCGCGAAGCATTAAAATATAATCCTGCGTTTCCCGGCGCTTTCATCGGATTGGCTGAATCGTATCGCCGCGAAAAACGGATTGCCGAATCGCTAAAGGAAATTGAACAACTGGTAGAAAATGCGCCGGATGAAGCTGATGTATCATTTCCACTCCTCGAAGCAATATTGTTTGAACAGGGGCGATTTGACGAAGTGGAAGGTTTCTACAAATCCTTCTTAAAAAATCACCATCATATTGTGCGAGGATATGTAGCATTGGCAACAATCGCCGATCGAAAAGGTGAAACCGAGAACGCATTGAAAATCCTACGTGAAGGGCTAGAAGCTAATCCCGGTAGCGAAATTCTACAATATGAATTGGCACGTAACCTGACTCGACTTCATCGCATCGACGAATTGGCAAAACTGGGCATGAATGCGATGAAACGATTAGCGCCACCAAGCAGCGTTTATACTTGTTCGGCTTGTGGCTACAGCGCAGACAATATGCGATGGTTCTGTCCTTCGTGCGGTAGCTGGGAAAGCTTCGGATCGTAATCTAGCAATGAATAAGACCCAATATTATTTTCTCACTTTATTGATACTCCTGATATTTGCGGTTCCAGTGATCGCGACGCCGGTTCAATGGAGTAAATTGTATTCCAAAAATGATTGGGTCTCGCTTCAGCAGCTTTACGATTCCGGTAAGCTGGACAACGCTTGGCGACAACTGTGGGATGCGCTGAATAGCGAAGATGCGGATAAAGCCGAATCCTTGTATCGGGAAGTAATCCGGACCGATGGAAATGGTCAAGCTGGTCGGATCGCCAAGGTTAGATTAAAACAACTGGGAATGTTTAAACTTATTCCACTATCCGAGTTGAAACTAGACGACACCGTTGCGACTGTTGTGTCAACCGAAACCACTCCAAAGTCGGCCACTATGATCAATGCGACACTACAGAAATCACCGGATTTAGCGAAACCACCCGTGATAGCGGGATCGAGCAGTTTGCCGACTCGAACCGAAGGCGAAAAGAAAAACCCTTCTCAGCCGATACCAGTAGAGAAATCAACATCCAATCCCGCGGGTAAATTTGCAGCACAATTCGGAGTATTTTCCGTGAAATCTACTGCCGACCGAATTGCAGCTCAATTACGCGAAAATGGCTATCAGGTGGAAGTTGTAGAATGGATGAAAGAGGGTAAGAAGCTTTATCGAGTCTGGAGCGGACGTTTTCTTACGCAAAAAGAAGCCGCCGCACAAGTAGCGGCGGTTAAACGAAAAATCGCAGTCGAGGGAATAACAACACGAATTGAATAAATCGTGTGTTATACCGCTTTTAGAACTTTTCCAGCTTGGATACAGGCAGTGCAGACGCGGATGCTCTGAGTTCCCTGAGGTGTTGCCGCTCGTACCTTTTGTAGGTTCGGTTTCCAACGACGGATTGTCAAATTGTGTGCATGCGATTTATTATGTCCTTTGAGAGAACCTTTTCCGCAGATTTCGCACTGAAAGCTCATGTGATCACCTTTTCCTAATTACGTTTGTTATAGACACGCAAAATAATGATTTTTCACCCCATTGTCAAAGGGAGCATAAAATGCAGGAATCCAAATATTTAGAATTCAGTCCCACGGATTCTCGCGACGAAATGGACTTTATTTTCAGTAATTATTTCAATCGGAAGATGTCGTTCCCGGCTCAATCGGGTTGGCGTCCTACTGCAGATTTATTCGACACTGAAGATGAAGTAGTAATCGCAGTCGATTTAAGTGGTGTTAATCGCGATACGATAAAAATGGTACTGGAACAGAATGAGTTCCGAATACGGGGCATTCGCGACGACATCGAAGGTTTTTGTAAACGAAATTATCAGCTCATGGAGATCAACTACGGTCCGTTCGAACGTGTTTTCGAACTGCCTTGCCGAGTTGAAGGCGATTCCGTCAATGTAACCTATAAGGATGGTATTTTGTTGATCCGTATGACGAAGAAACAACCTGAACCACTCAGTACGGTAACGATTGAAATTCGGAGCGATGTATGAACGAAGAAATCATCGATACTTCCAGTACGACCAAAGCTCAAATTCCTGATGTATTACCCTTACTTCCAGTGAAGGACTTGGTGGTCTTCCCGGGATTAGTGCTTCCTTTGGCAGTCAATGAACCACCGATACTCCGCCTCGTCAACGATGTGCTGGCTGGTCCTAAATTGTTTGCTATTGCTACTCGTCGTCAGGAAGCGAATGAAAAGTCCGAAACGGTTTCCCCGCGTAACACGGACGAGGATGTTTATGTTATCGGATGTGTCGTTCAAATTTTGAAAATGATTCGGATGCCTGATAACAGCATGCGACTATTGATACAAGGCACCGAACGAATTGAACTGGAATCAATTGAAAAGACCGATCCCTACTGGCGCACTCGGCTGCGAATTCTAACTACGACTACCAGTGACCCGAACAAAGCGGAAGCGTTACGGCGGAAGATTCAAGAAGAAATGACGGTGTTGTTCGACTTGAGTCAACAATTCCCCGATGAATTGAAAATCGCCGTAATGAATGTTCAGGAGAACGGACAGCTTGCAGATTTGATCGCTGCCAATCTCAATTTATCTATAGTTCAAAGACAACGAATTCTGGAAGCAGAAGATGTCGTTGACCGAATGACGCGTTTATTGGCAATTATCAATCGAGAACAAGAAGTGCTTCGGTTGGGTAATAAACTGCAATCCGAAGTGGAAGGTGAGATTGGAAAATCGCAGCGCGAGTATATGCTGCGCGAGCAGATGCGTGCGATCCAGCGCGAGTTGGGTGAAAATGAAAATCAAGAATTGGATGAATTACGCGACCGAGTCGCCAAAGCCGGGATACCCGAAGCGGCATTAAAAGTTGCTGAAAAGGAACTCGAACGGTTAGGCAGGATGAGCCCGGCATCTGCCGAATATAGTGTGTCGCGCACTTTTATTGACTGGTTGCTGGATATCCCGTGGAAGAAAGTAACGGAAGATCGTATTGAAATTCAGAAAGCTCGCAAAATTCTCGAAGCCGATCATTTCGGACTTGAAGATGTTAAAGACAGGATCATCGAATTTCTCGCCGTTCGGAAATTGAAAGACACTTCGAAAGGTCCAATCCTTTGTTTGGTGGGACCTCCCGGCGTTGGGAAGACTTCGATCGGACGCTCGATTGCACGGTCGATGGGACGGAATTTCTTTCGATTCTCACTTGGTGGAATGCGTGATGAAGCGGAGATCCGGGGACACCGGCGTACATACGTTGGTGCGTTACCGGGGCGAATCGTCCAAGGTATCGTGAAAGCGGGATCGATCAATCCGGTATTCATGCTCGATGAAATTGATAAGCTTGGCTCCGATTTCCGTGGCGATCCTTCATCGGCACTGTTGGAAGTTCTCGATCCGGAACAGAATTCCAGTTTTACCGATCATTATCTCGAAGTCGAATTGGATTTGTCGAAAGTGTTATTTCTAACTACTGCAAACACTCTCGATACTATTCCCCGACCGCTCCTCGATCGCATGGAAGTCATTCGTCTCCCCGGATACTTGACTGAGGAAAAAATCGAGATCGGAATGAAGTATCTCGTTCCTCGACAGCGTTCAGAGAACGGTCTTTCATCGACTGATGTAAAATTCACTCGATCGGCATTGGATGCAGTAATCACCGGATATACAATGGAAGCCGGGGTTCGAAATCTCGAGCGAGAAATTGGATCGATTTGTCGAAAACTAGCTGTCAAGAAAGCCGACGGTAAATTAAAACGACTGATGACAATCGATCGCGACAGCGTAGTCAAACTACTTGGTATCCCAACATTTATGGATATTGCCAAAAAGGAAGCAGCGCTTATCGGCGTTGCAAATGGCTTGGCATGGACACCATTCGGTGGTGATGTTCTGAAGATCGAAACGTCAGTAATGCCGGGTAGTAAAGGGCTGTTTCTGACTGGTCAATTAGGCGCTGTGATGAAGGAATCGGCTGAAATTGCGCTTTCGATTTTGCGTTCGCATGCCAAAGAATACGGCATCAAAGAAGATTTTCTTCAAGGGAAAGACATCCACATCCACGTTCCAGAAGGGGCAACACCGAAAGATGGACCATCGGCAGGCGTAACAATGCTTACGGCTCTCACCTCGCTTTTTTCCAATCGGAAAGTAAAAGGTGATTTGGCGATGACCGGCGAAATCACGCTTCAAGGGAAAGTGCTGCCGATCGGTGGTTTGCGCGAAAAAGCTGTCGCTGCTGCGCGCGCAGGGATTAAAACGGTTTTAATCCCGTATTTAAATCAGAAAGATTTGGAAGAGATGCCCGACTCGGTTAAGAAAGTAATCACATTCATTCCGGTAAAACGGGTGGAAGAAGTGATTGCCAATGCGTTAATCCCGATTGAGAATGGATCCAAAAAAGTAGTACTAAAATCGAAACCGATTGCCAAAAAGGTTAAACGCAAAAAGAAATAAATCCTTGCAGTATACTCAAAAAGGGTAGAAGCAATTCTACCCTTTTTTATGAATCATCGGTATCATCACGAGGTCGATTTCGAAATAGATCTATCCATTCAGTATGGGTACCGCCTGGACCGCGTTTATTCTGAAGATTACTGTTGTTGTGTTTTGTAAGTTTGGGGAAATTCTCTTGCGATTTTCCAGAGTACCACACTTCCGGATCAACCACTTTTCCACCTAACTGCGTGATTGTACTTCGTAATGCCTCATCTCGTGTGACGACAAGTGATGCTTTTTTATTGATCACCAATTCCCGAATGACCATGTCAGCGCGTTCGTACTTGTGATCCATCGAATCGGCAAAAATTACTTTCACATGGCTGGTCGGAAATGGTGCTGGTTGTTTTCCATCAAAAACTACGGTAATCTTCGATTCACGCATCGCACGACCCAACAAGCGTTGCATCGCGGTGATAGGATCGCGCTTTAAGATCGTCATTAATTCGGGAATAGCATGTAAGATGCTGTGACCATCCAGAACAATCACGATTTATGTTCCTGTGGTTTTACATCTTCCTGTTGTGGAGTAATTTCTTCCACAAAATCGGGACGGTGCGTAAAGCCAGATGAATCGAAGTACTGTGCGAATTCCGGTTGATCGGTAAGACGGTGCATAATTTCGCGAAGCGTTGGTGAATAACGTGGCGGAAATCGATGTCTGACGACGACGTAGAGATCACCGGTAGCACCACCGTCCCAAGCCGGTAGTCCACGTGATCGGATACACAGCATTTTACCATCGGGAAGACCGGCAACAAGTTTTAATGAAACTGGAGTGGATAAGGTCGGGATGGATACATCACCACCGAGGTAATACAATTCCGGTGATAAAATGATTTCATATTGAAGATCGCGGTTGCTGCGGGTAAAATACTTATGAGGTGCTTCGATAAAATTGACTCGAAGATCACCGGGTTGATCAACGCTATCGCCAATATGCCCCTGCCCTTTCATCACAATCGGTTTATCGGTAGGCAATCCTTTGGGAATTTGAATCACCATCGGATGATTTTGACGTTCGCGCCCCTTGCCGTTGCAATGCATGCAATGCTCACGAATTATCTGACCTTCACCGTGGCAATTGCGGCATTGTTCAAATCGTAACCCATGCGATCCGGTTGCAGGTATTTCACCAATACCGTTGCAGATTGGACAGATTATTTTTCCCAGCCCCGGTTTGACACCGGTTCCGCCACATAATTTACAGATGTGTAACCGATTGATTGTGACTGTACGACTTCCCCCGGTAACAATTTCTTCCAGCGTGATAGGAATAGTAACAACGATATCCATCCCGCGTTTCTCGACGCGATGCCGCTTCTCGCCATGCTGTGAAAATTCTTGCCAAACAGCATATGCTGTTGGTTTCATTTTGTGGAAACCAGCTCGGGCGTGTGCTAAAAAACGTTCGTGGTATTCCAAGCGGAGTTTGGGATCGCTAAGCACGCGATAGGCTTCGGCAAGTTGTTTAAAGCGGTCACCGGTTGTAGGATCATCGGGATTTGCATCCGGATGATAGCGTTTTGCGAGTCGCCGATATGCTAATTTAATCTGTTCGATAGTAGCATCCGGTGCAATTCCGAGAGTTTTATAGTGATCTTGATCGGTAGGAAACTTCACCATGCTGTTTATCCGGGACCAATCGTACCGAGTAGTTTGACAAATTCAGCAAAAATTCGATCGTCAATAGAACGTCCGACATGTTCGGCAATAATTTTCAATGCTTGTATCGGTGAGTAAGCACTGCGGTAGACGCGTCGGGTCGTCAATGCATCATACATATCCAGAATTGTAATAATTTTGGCATATGGATGAATTTGATTTTCCTTCAAGCCATCAGGATAGCCTGAACCATCGAGTGCCTCGTGATGTTGATGGACAATCAAAGCCACTTCTTCCATCTTCTTTGCTTCTTGTGAAATCACACCGGCTCCCAGACCGGGATGCTCCTTAACCGTCGTAAATTCATCGCGAGTCAACGATCTCGGTTGCATTAGGATCTCATTCGAAAGAAAGGACTTCCCGATGTCGTGCATTATTGCCCCGAGTGCCAATCGATGGATACTGGCTTGGGAATCGATACCGAGCCGACTTGATAACGCAACCGCATATACCGAAACGTTTACTGAATGTGTGTAAGTGTAATAATCATAACTAGCTAACCGAAGAAGTGCGCTTAGCGCCTCCCCACCCCGTTTTACAACATCGATGAGTGTTCCAGCCAGTTCATCGGTTCGGGTCAGGTTTGCAGCGCTTGGCGATTGCATTAAATCCTGGATAATATTCGAGGTGGTATTGTAAACCAACGTCGCTTTTTGTTCGATCGGAATAGACGGATCGGCAATGATCGTAGGGAGTTGTTGCTCGATATACCGGGAATATTCACCTCGATTACTAATTGGGATGTAGAGATAATTCGTGTTGAATTCGCGTAATCGAGCAAATACTGCAGGAGTTATAACCTCTTGCTGGTCGCGGTACTTGACAAATCGGTGGGGTTGAGTTTTTACATACAAATCGAACGATGCAACCGTGTCCATACGGATACCCACCAATGGAATTGGTAGATATAACGATCCCCCTTCGCCGACCTCGCTATCCATCCATTCCGGTTTGTAGCGACGATCTTCGGGAGTTGGACCTAGTTGGTTCGGGTCGATGATCATTTCAGATAAATCCAGCGTTGACCGACAAGACGATGGCTATTCCACTGAAATTCGGGAAAATATAGTCCGGAAGCAAGGCCAATTAGCGAGAATGAAAGATTGTGTTGTCCTTGTGATAGCGGCAACATCCGTTCCTGAACCTTTCGCCCGGTAATATCATATAGACAATATTGAACAATTCCTGAAGAAGGTAGTGAAATTGTTATTGAAGTGAACGGATTGAACGGATTTGGATAACAAGGTGATACCGAAAATTGACCCGGTAATTCTGCATTATTCGATTCACCCACCCCGGATTGTCGTTCGGCAACAACGGTTGTTAAGCCAGTAGAACCCGGAGAGTTTGCTTGATATAATTGAAATACAAAGAGATTTTGAGACGGATTGAAGTTGATATCGATCGGTACAGAAATAGAACTATTTGCAGCTAAATACCCAGTGGTCGATCCAGTGATCGTCGCGTAACTAATTACCGAAGAGACCGCATAAAATCGCAAATAGGCGTGTTGGGAAGCGCTAGATGGCGTGACTAAAACAACCAGTACATCATTACCACCAGTCGAGTAATATCCGGCACCTGCAGTAGAGTATCCTGTAGGAAGATCAAGTTGTTGGAGAGTGACAACAGTATCACCGGTTGAATTCAGAGTTGAGATCCACATTTGATTATTATCGGTAGAGACGAACCATACCGGATCATCAATAACTGGTGAAGCCGCAATTCCAGTGATATTCCGATTATTCTGTATCGTTCCAAGCGATTGTCCGGTACCGCTAAGCAAGCGAACCGGGCTAGTTCCATTTCCAATCCAGATAAATTGACTGGATCCGGAATTTTGAATAGCCAATGCCTGATTGTTACTACTATAGGTGTTGCGAAGTGCAAGTTGTCGATTCGAAAAAGAGGCGTCCCAACTCCAAATAGTATCGTTGTCGCTACCATACACACGATTGTTGCATACAGCCAAATCACGAATGCCGGCAGTAGTAGTAGTCGGTTGATCGGAAGATGTTATAAGAGTGCCGCTATTCAAATTGAGACGGTAGAAGCGATTCGGATTTTGAGTGCCATTGGAACCCGATACGAGAATTTGATTGGATAATACATCGACACCCTGCAATGCATAGTCACCGGTAATTTGCGTGACATCTAGTTCGCGAAGCAAAGACCAAGGCTGTAATCGGGCGGAACCACTGCGCAATTCCAATCGGTAAGTACCGGGACCATCGCCGTTGTTTTGTACTACACACAATTGTGAAATGGATCGATGGGTCTCATTTGCTGCAATAGATAGATGAATCGAATCCGGAGTTGCGATATAGTGCGGGCGAGTCATCAACACGTTGCTAGTAGTCGTTCCGGTTCCGCTAATGCGTACGGTATTTGAGTACTGATTATATGCGAGATTGGTTACACTAAGCGTATGCGACGCGATCGAAAGACCCGTAATCGAATAAACACCGGAACTATTCGTAGTATCACGAACGGCACCATCGATCGAAACAATAGCATTGGGAATGGTAACACCACCGGTTGCAGCAGTTACTGTACCAGTGAGAATAACGCTTGCCGGGATGGAACTCAGTATTCCGCGATTATGAAATGCTGTATAGATTTGTGTCGAATGCGTTCCACCGTACAGCAGTTGATCGGCATTGTATATTGTGGTTGCCGCTGAGATATAAGTTGGACTAGCACCCCAGGCATATTGACCTTGTAGAACAATTCGGTCACAAATGGTTCGACCGACCGCATAGTAAATATCCATCAAAGCTCGTGACCAGATTTGACCGTTGAGGTGATAATCGGTTCCCATACCGGATGGATAAGTCAATGTCGTATTAAATACTCGCCCATCCCAATATTGATTGTGACCATCCCAATTGAAAACCCAATCGCGATGAAAAGACGATCGCGATGATGAATAGCTTCCAGCCCAATAATCACCAAAACCTTCACCCAGTGGATCGGCTTCTCCACCGGATAGATTGGGAATTTGCGAATACTGGATTGCATGACCGTATTCATGAAGAATCGCATCGGCATCCTGCGCATCGTCGACTCCACCCTCGCCAAACGATAGCTGGTTCGTTCCGGGAGAAAAAGACGAATTATCGTCGCCTTGCTGACCGTGCGCATCGATTTGAATAGAAGCATGTTGAATATTGTTAAAACCGAGCGATTGGATATATCGTTGAGTAGAATCAACGAAATAATAACACATCACATCATCGAAATAGCGCTGGGAACGAGTGAACCGAAATGAATCGGGACTTGTCCGCGATGGCGGAGCATACGTCGGTGTATCGAATTCAGCTAACGTTGCCCAAGATCCTGTCAGAGTATACCGACCACCGACAGGGTTGTTAAGATTTCGCAAAACGACTAACCGGCGTTGACCGTTCAGAAGTGGTGAATCCGCATTATTGTTGTCGTTCCAACTTCCCGAAGGGGTATTATACGTAGCCTGCCCTGTTGTTAAGGGATCGGGATCGAATACATAGCCTGTTCCATCGAGATATCGCGTCAAATCGGAAGTCCGTAAAGTCGCTCCAGAATGCGCGTCGATAATTGCTTCGTATTCGCCAAATGGAACTTTAGGATGAAGTCGAACTCGATAAACCAAATGTAGTTTGCTGTTCTCGTCCCACCAGATGTGAAGATCATTGAAGGGAGTGTGATTTTCTTGGGTGATCTTTAAAGAAATTCGGGCTTTATCCAATGCTTCGGTACTGGAAATCGCCGGGGTCAAAGAAATAGGATCGATCCGATCCTGCAGACTTTGATGGATAGAAAACAAAGCACCATTGGGCGTAAACTGAGCGACCAAATCATTCTGGAATGCATCGATTCCGTCTATGGTTTGATAAAATCGAAGTACTTCCCCTCCCGGGGTATCTTGCCGCAGAAACAACCGAATGGATGGTAGTTTATTTAGTCCTAACTCCTTCTGATACTTTTCTTGTAGCCACTGTTTCACATATGCTTCACGTTGATCATGTGGCAATTCCGGTTGAAGTGTCGATATCGTTAAGAAAATTGTTTTACCGGTTTCGGCATGTATGATCCGGTTTCCATCCTCAATTTGCGGAACAACTTTTGCAATATCGGTTGTCCGCATTGGTCTCAGTGCCAATGCGCCTACTGTCACTAAACCTAGGGTCAATAAGAGGAATATTCGTCGGCTAAGCTGCAACTTCATCGAAATCTCGGGATTAAATCGTTAACAATCAGACTAATATAAATTTGATAGTTGTTTAATTCGACTTTTGGGAAACGAATAAACAATGCTACTTTACTTAGTGTATATTCATAGATAATAGTGTCAAAGAAATATACATGCAAGGGAAAGTCATGAATTGGAACCACGGAATTGTTTTCGGATTTAGACCTGTGATCGGGATCATTTCAATAATTGTGATTTTGCTCGTCATATCCTGTCAATTGGCATTTTCGACCCCTTATTTAACTCCTGAGGAAATTCTGTTACAGCAAGCCTCGGATGTGATGGTGACTTCATCGGCACATCAGTTTCAAATACCGCAGATCGATCCACCAACAATTTCTGTTAGCAATCCCTTAAATCGATACCTCCTCACAGCAAATTGGTTGCGCTCACTACAAGTACGCATTCCCGGAATTGAATTCGGAGGACAGCGCGAAGGTGAGACAGGTTCGCTATACGACATCATCCAAACCGACAATACGCAGGAAGCAATTGTCGTTTGGTCCTATGCACGTGGTTTGTGCGGTATCGACACACTATTTCAAAACGAGTTAGCAAATGCGTGGATCTATTTACGGAATTTCCCGGCATGGACCGAAGAAGGTGGCAACAATCAATACTACCGGAGTCATAATTCCGGGTGGGGTATTGCTGCAACAATGGCGTATGTAAGCGTGACACATGATACTTCGGTCATTGGTTATGGCGATTCGTGTGCTAATTATGTTCGCGATTACCCGGCACCCTATAGTTCCACTGAAAATCGCAATTCCGAAGGGATCGCAACCGGCGCTCTTGCGCGGTATGCAAGGTGGCGCAATTCTCCCAATGCCGATCGATGGCTAGATAGTGCCTTAGCACGAGGACAACGATTGCGTCTATGGATTGAAGCAAATCCCACTACAGCGCTTCGTAATTCGGAAAGTTGGGCACTCTGTGGCGGCTGTGTCTTCTGGGGGGTGTTAAATTCAATTTGTCGAGAAGACACTACTTTTGGTATACCGTGGGTAAATCAATATGGCGCTTTTATGGATGGTAGACCCGGTACTGGATCGTGGTCGAATGCTTGGGCGACTTGGTATGGTCATGCTCACACTGATGCATTTGCTTTCACACATCGACAAGCATTTCGCGACAGTTCGGATACGATTATCGACTATCTCGTCAATCAGGATCGAGATAATGACGGTGGTATCCCGGCAACCCCGGGAGATCCACAAAATCAAGATCAGTCGTGGGTTTCATCCTATCTAAATTGGATGGAGATCCTCCCCACCATTGGATGGACTGTTCCGCAATACGATGCAGAAGTAACCTCAATTCTTCCTACTTCTAATTATATTGTAACCGGCGATTCAGTTTTCTTAAGAATTACCGTCACCAACAGTGGAAGAAGACCAATCGCTCCGATTATCAGATCGACAGCCACTGGAACATCTTCACCGGTTGTGCGAACGGATACTCTTCCCGAATTGGCAATTACCGGTAGTACGATGTTGACGTTCGGGGTCGGGCTAGCTCAATTCGATTCGATCTCAGCATTAGCTGCTCTTGTTAGTCCGGATAGCAATCGCGCAAATGACACAATTCATGTTCAAATTGGCGTGAGACGGATGGTAAATTTCCATGGTGCGATCACTCATGTCGAAGGGACTGGTTGGAACGCCGTCGTTCGAGCACAATCGCTAGAAGTAACAACTCGACAAGCGCAAGCGAATACCGATCGTAGTGGCACTTTTTCAATGCAAATTCCCGAGGGACGGTGGTCGATTCAATGCGAAGCGTCGGCTCCAGCCGTTCGAGTCCCGGCAGATATCGTTCAAGTAACGACGACAAACAACAGCTTCAATCGAACTATTCCAAATGCACAACTATGGGTATTTGCCGACGATAGCATGTACAATTATTCGGCTTATATCCTACCATCGCTTGATTCATGCAATATTGCTTATCGACTCGATCAGGCAAGTTTACAGACGAATCTGTATCAAACAATCACTCTTTTCCCGACGGTACTCTGGTACACCGGCGATCGAGTTACACCATTCGATACAACTCAACTGTCTGCAATCAAACATGCTCTTAGCGCTGGGACTCAAGTCATCTTGAGCGGTCAGAATATTGCCGAGCGATTGGCTGTCCTCGATAGCAATTTATTGCACCGATTTGGTGCGTCATTGCAATCATCACATGTTACACCACTCCGTCTTACAGGCTTAACGAATACCCCATGGGCAGGTCGCAATACGATCTTGATTACTGGTTCGACGGGTGCCAGCAACCAAACCTCGCAAGATGCGCTATCTGTATACAACGGTGGTACACCATGGGCAGTATATTATAATTTGCCGAACGCCTTCGGTGTGATATCTACGTCCTATCCTGATTCGGCAAAAACGATATTAATGGGATTTGGTGTCGAGGCGTTACACGGTACAGGTTTAACTTCGCGGAATGCGCTATTTCAAGCGATGTTTAATTGGCTGAATGCAATATCATCAATTGATCGGGAAACACCTTCCCTGCCCACAAATCTGACACTTTCGGCATATCCGAATCCATTTAATCGCGAAGTGTCCATTCGAATTTCAGTACCCAATCGTGAAAATGTCCGACTTGCTATCTACAATTCACTAGGTGAAATGGTAGAGCACGAGATTGTGTCAGGTGTGGGTAAACGGCAATGGCATTGGAATGCAAAAGATGCAAGTAGCGGAATTTACTGGATTGAGGCACAACAAGGTCAGCAACGCACGTTGGCAAAAGTTGTGTTACTGAAATAAAGAATCGATGGGTGGAAATAACAAAAAGGCGGACTTCTCAGTCCGCCTTTTTTCCTCAATTCAAAAATCATACACGGAAAAGAACAGATTCTTTCATGAAAGTGACGACACAAACCCGCAGTGAAATGGCAGCAAACACCACAGTTGACAAAAATGCGGTCGCCAAATACATCGGGTTCATATTACCGGCAAATGAATCTTTAATCAATAATGAGACATTCAATACCGGGATCAGTGAAAGAATTAAATCGGTTTTGACTCCGGGCATAATCGAAGCCATCGCGGGGAAAATTGCGAGGATCATTAATGGCGAGATGTAGCTCTGCGCCTCTTTATAACTCTTTGCTAACAAAGAAATTGCCAATAAAAGCGAGGAAAATATTGCACTCAATGGGATCATCAGCACCACGACAGTAAAAATCGTCGATATCCCAATGTGAAGGTTTAATTTATCGAGGATTTCGGGTGGCATCGAGATTAGCATTCCTTTCGACATCATCGCAATCGATGCCAGTGATAGAATTGCTGTAGTCATACTTGTTAACATTACTGTAAAGAATTTGCCTAATACTAATTCCGTTCGCGATGCCGGTGAGAGCAATAGTGTCTCGAGTGTTCCCCGCTCTTTTTCGCCGGCAGTTAAATCGATAGCGGGATACATCGCTCCAGTCAACGAAAGTAGAATTAGCATATAGGGTAAAAACATGCCGACAATTTTTCCACCGACTTCCGTGGGAGTGGATGAATTGATACTGTAAATAATAAACGGTTTAAGGATTGTTTTCGATAGTCCGGATTGTGTGATCAATTCTTCGGTATATTGATCGCGGACACGTTTAATTGCTTCGCGAACTCGATCACTGGCAATCGAAGATTCTTCTTTTGCTCCAAGATAGAATAATTGGATCGAATCATTGGACAATTGATGAGCGCTAGCTAGCTCAGCCGACCACGATTTCGGAATATTGACGACTACCCGAACCGATTCATCACGAAGTAATTTCAGCGCTTGCGCAGTGTCAATCGGTGTGTCAATCACTTGAATATTCTCAGTCTTCTTCAATTCATCGATGAGATTGGGAAACCGATCAGCACCGATAACTTGGACTAACGCCTTCTGAGACTCCAATTTGGTAATTTGATGTTTAGTAAACCACGCAATACCGCCAGATAAAACTGGCATAATCAAGATTGGAATGACAATCATCGAAAGAATCGTTCGGCGATCGCGTAGCACATCGAGTAACTCTTTCCGGAAAACAATCCAGATATGACCGAAATTAATACCCATTGTGGCTCCTATTCACCGATGATAGACAAAAAGAGATGTTGAAGTTCATTTTTACCGGTTCGTTGCCGTAATTCATTGATCGTACCGTCGGATACAACACGTCCGCGATGAATCACCACGATTCGATCGCATAGCGCTTCGGCTTCTTCCATCCGGTGTGTCGAGAATAGCACTGATTGCCCTAAAGATTTCGAAGTCCTGACGAAATCGACAATCGTGCGGGCACCGAGCACGTCGAGACCCGCAGTCGGTTCGTCCATAACCAGCAATTTCGGTCGATGGAGTGACGTTCTGGCAACATTTATGCGTTGTTTCTGTCCAGTTGACAGCTTATCACATTTCCGATCGATAAATTCGGATAATTGAAATTCATTGACGACTTCATCAATTCGCCGTTTCAAGTCAGAATCCGACAATTCATGTAAACGACCGAAATATGACAAGATTTCACGACCCGTTAGACGTGGGTATAAACCGGTAGTACTGGTCATGAAGCCGATCTGTTTCCGTACATCGTTCGGGTGCGTAGCAACCGAAAAACCAGCAACAGTAACTTCACCGGAAGTTGGTTGAAGCATTGTCGCAATGATGCGGAGACAAGTGGTTTTGCCGGCACCGTTTACACCCAACAAACCGACAATTTCACTTTCATTGATTTTAAATGTCACATCCTGAAGCGCAGTAACAGGCTTTTTGCGATCGGGATAGATCTTCGTGAGTCGCTGTATATCAACAATTGCCACGGTTCGATCCTATTTTACGCCCCGCAACCGACGATACCAGGATTCATCCTGACGTTCGCCGGGCATGGTGCTATGAAGTAATTCGTAATCACCGAATAATCTAAGGTCGCCAAAGACAAAAAATGCGCCACCACCGATATTGTTGTATTTCCAAACGATATAAGGACGATTACTTCCAGTAACTTTGTTGGATTCTTCCGTTGTGATCGAACTCTCGAATGCATTATCGGTGATATCATCCGGTGGTCCATAGAACAACATGACTCGACCGCGATCGGTTTGCCAACCCGGTTTATCGCGATAGGTATAAGTCTCTACAGTTTCAAGGCGCGTACGATATTGTTCCATTGACTCATTGTAGGGAGTACTCGGAGTCGGGTCGCGGTCTCGCCAAAAATTAACAGCCCAAGTGCGTTGTTCTTCCGGTGTTAATTTTGCAACAGCATCTAAAATTGATTGATCGGCGATATAGTGAATATCGCTAAGCAGGATGATTGCTGGATTGTATGCTGGTTGCACTGGTTTCTGACTGCGTGCTAGCGGTGAAATACTATCGGAATAGATGAAGAACCGCGAAAAACTTGAATCGATCCGACCCGAAGGAAATGCTTGAGAATTCACTTTAACCAAAAAAGATCCAGTCGGTAAATCGTGAATCCGAAGTGCCTCCACATTGAATGTGCGATTGGCTACGATCACTTTTTCACGGGTCACAGTAGGCTTAACCGGTGTTTGCGATCGACTGGAAAGCACCGAGATCTGATATCGACAGAGCGAATCGGGTTTTTGATTGTATTGTTCCCAGTACAAGTAGAGGATGGGAAATGCTTTTCCGAATACTTTCTCGGCATATGGAACCAACAAATAACCGTTACGCCGGAATTCATCGACCGAAGAATCAGGTGAAATTTCTGAGCAGACTTGCAAACCGGATATTGAAAAACGAGTGGTGGAATCAAATCGCAGTGAGTCGAATACTTTTCGTTCCCGGAAGTGCCCTAATGAATCTGTCAGTTCGACTTCAACCCGATAACTACCATTAGGAAGCACAACCGATGCCAGATCGGGGATGATTCCTTTTGCAGTATTTTCGTTAATTCCGGGTCGGTGAATTCGATCCCAGATTTCCTGAAAGACGATTGAAGTATCTTGATACGCTCGAACGCGGAATCGGTAACTAGTAAACCGATTTCCACTAGAGTCGGTTCGATAATACAATCGAGCACGGAAGATACTCAATGGGATGTCCAACCTAGTCTGTCCGTCAGGCTCGATGAACCGAACCGTATCAAGACGCATTCGAGGCATCGATTCAGCCTGTGAAATCGAGTAAAGACTTCCCACTGATGCACAAATCAGGAAAAATACCATCAATTGATGTTTCATGTTTCCTCCAAGGCGGGGATTACTTTCACAGTTTGCGAGATTCCCGGCTCGGGCATTGTGACGCCAACCCATGTATCCGATGCAGCGATCGATTGTCTATTGTGAGTGAGTAAAACGACTTGCGTGGTTGCAGTTAAATCTTTTACCCAATGTAAAAAACGGACAGTATTCTCTTCATCCAACGGGGCATCTACTTCATCCAGGATAAGAAATGGAAGCGCGCGGTTCTGTCCCAGTACCGCTACCAGAAAAGCCAAAGCAACTAAAGCCCGTTCACCGCCGGAGAGTATTCGTAACGATCGAATTCGCTTTCCTCTGGGAGATACTTTCAGCAAGAGAGGGGCATCTGTCAAAATATCACCTTCTCCCCACTCTAATGCAGCTTCGCCACCCGGAAACAATCGGGCGATGATATCGGTAAAATTCTGTTCAATCTGCACTCTAGCCACGGTAAGCTTTTCGACAGCAAACCGAATTGCTTCATCGACCGATTTACGGTGAATTTCTGCAGCTTCACGAATCTGATTGCGTTCGGTATGAAGAAACTCTACTTCGGATTTCAAAGTATCGTATTCTTGTTCAGCTAAGTGATTGACTGGTTCCAATGATTTCAATCGCTGCTCAAGGCGCGTAATCTCTTCGGCTCCAACTCGGACGGTTTCTTTCGGTTCCGGTCCAGTTTCATTTGCCGATCGTGTTCGGTCAGTCAGTTGTGATTGCAATTGAACCAACTTCTCAGAATGAAGAGCAATCTGAGTATGCCACTCTTCCACACGATTTCTGATTATCTCCAAATTGACTCGAGTCGATTGCAGCTTTTCTGAAATTTGATTTCTCGATGGTCCAATTTGGTTTCGTTGTTCTTGAAGTTCTGCTTCCTTCCGTTCAAGCACAGTCAATTCTGTTCGAGTGTTCTGCCACTGAAGTTGAATTGTTTCAGTTTCCGATGATAGCTCTGAAATTTTCTTGCGATTGTCGAGCTGCCGCTGGATAAGTAATTTTTGTTTTTGTTTTCGTTGATCCAGAATAATTTCATAATTGCGTAACTCGATTTGCAGACGATGTAGCGTATACTCCGTTTTATTCTTCTCGTCTCTTAAATTTTCGATCAGAGTTGCAGCATCCGTTAACGTCGGTACTAGATCGGGAAAATCTGGTGCAACCAGTATAGCTTCTTCGGATTTTAAATTCTCGATCTGACTGGATATATCATTGATTTCTTTGGTTAGTCGCTCTTGTTCGGCACGTCTTAGAAGATTTCTATTATTCGTTTCGGCAACTTGTGCTCGAAATTGTACTAATTGGTGTTCCAATTCAGATCGTTTGATGGTCGATTTCGCAATTTGATCGATTGCCAGTCGATAATCGTCCCGAGCAACCTTCAATTTTTCTGATACGGTTGCTAACTCGTCAACATTTCTTTGTTCATTTTGAAGTAAAGATGCTAATTTCTCTTTTAACAAGGACAATTGCTTTGGTAAACCAACTGGAACACTGCTTTCTTCATCACCGATCGTTCGAAGAATGCCTGAGGCATCCCGGGTAACACCTTCACTAGCAATCCATTCCACACCGGGAGGGGGATTCTCTTGAAGCAATCGCGATAACTCAACGAGCTTCGTTTCCGTGTTGATCGCCCATTCACATCGGAATTTATGCTTTAAAGCATCGGTTAAGATTGCCGAAACTTGATTTTCCGGTAACATAATGCGATCGGTTGAAGCAATTTGATACAACAGCATCGCATTGTCGTTACCTTCGTCTCGAATCAATTGGATTTCGCGGGCATGTTTCTTGATAAATTCACGCAGTTCCTGTGATAGGTCGGGACGATCGGCAAGCATTCGTTCAATCCAGAGAATCTCACGTTCTTGCCTTCCTTTATCACCACGCACATTGGCTAAATCTGTCATCAACAACTGGTGCTGTTCATCAAGTAATGCAACAGCAGTTTTCTGTCGATCAGCTAGGAGTTGAAATTCCTTTTCTTCCTGCAATTTTTCGGTAATTAAGTGTTCTAGCTCAGTTCCTATTGCAGGATCTTGGACTGGTAATGGAGACAGATCGTTGATTTGATTCGAAAGTCGATTTCGTGAATCGATTAGTGTTTGGATTGTGCTCTGTACTCGAAAACGGTTTTGTTCGAATTCATTTTTCAGTTTTTGATTATTTTCGTGTTCTTTAGATAACAATCGATAGGATTCTTCACGCTCCAATAAATCGGTCGAGATTCGATTCAGCTCTTTACTAGCGCGATCAATTTCTTCTATAAGGGTATTTGGTTTTTCTTCGGAAATTTCCAACAATTCGGCATCAATGCGCTTTAAATCTTCCTTCGAAGTCTCTATCAGAGTTTCGTTTTTTACTCGTCTTAATTCGAATTCTTTAATCTTGAGTGCTGCCGATTCACGAGTGGTTCCCAATGCAAACAGCTCGTCAGTAATAGTTTCCCAATTATTTTGAATCGATTGATAAGCTTCTTCAGTCTGAGCAATATCGGCTTGTACTTGAACTAATTCGCTTTCGGAGGAATTATCGGCACGAAGTTGTTCGAGGTTTGTTGTCAGTGAATCGATTTCGGTTCGAAGGCGGCGCACTTCCCCCCACTGCTCGCTGTTGCGTGCCCGGTCGAGCGCATCCCGGGTATTTCGCCATCGTTTGGCTCGCTGTGCTTGTTGTGCAAGACGTTCGAGATCTAAATTGATCTGTTGAATGCGTGGTTCTAACAGTTCAAGCGAGCGAAGTGCATCATCCAGTTTAGATTGGGCATGATTGCGCCGCTCTAGAAAAGGTGCAATTCCGCACCCTTCTTCGACCATGAGTCGGGGAAGTTTACTACCGTCAATCAGAACTTCGTCCATATGTCGCAGTTCGACCACTACACCGCGTTGTGAAACGATTCCGATCTGCTCCAATTTCCGCTGCAGATCCTTTAATCGTGCGGGTTGTCCATCGATTCGGTACTCAGTATCACCACCTCGAGTCAAGCGACGGGTAATCGTAAAGACACCGTCAGATTCACGATCGACAAAAGTCAACGTTACTTCTGCAACAACTACTGGGGTTGCATTGGCAGTTCCAGCAAAGATTACATCTTCAAGATTTTCTACACGGAGTTGGTGTGGTCGCATTTCGCCTAACGCAAAGCGAACGGCATCGGCAATATTGGTCTTTCCGCAGCCATTGGAACCAACTATTGCCGTTAAACCTTTTCCAAGTCCCACTTTTGTACGACGTGAAAACGATTTAAAGCCCACCATGCGAACTTCGTGTAATTCCCAGATCATTATTTTGCCGTCCGTGATGTGGCACAACGAAAACCGATTGTTTCAAATTGCGCAGAAGGAATTGTCGCAACACGTTTTGAGGATCTTAGATCGAATGAGCCATTGAAATAACTTCCACCGCGAACGATACGGTAATCGCCGGTTTCTGGTCCACGAGGGTTGTCGGATGGTGAAGTGGCATAATAAGAGAAATCATACCAATCGCTAACCCACTCCTCGACATTACCCGCTAGATCGTGAATTCCTTCAGGTGTAGCACCATTATTCGTTTGATAATTTTGATTTAGATTACCATCGTAGAAACCAACTGGTGTAGTTGTCGAATCGATTCGAATTGAATAATCCGGTCGCGGTGTAGTGATGAGGGAAGGGTGTCCGTTCACTTGTCGACCGATATTGCTGCTATTCCCCCACGGGTAAACTCGGTTGGCTGATCCTCGAGCGGCAAATTCCCACTCAGCTTCGGTTGGAAGTCGCTTTCCAATCCATTGTGCATAAGCCGTAGCAGCTTCATAACTAACAAACCGAACGGGATGGTTTTCGAATTGTGGCATCGCAGTACACGTATTGCCAGATCGACTGATCTTCATACTAGGGTGCCAGTATCGAATATTTCCCGTTCCGGATGACAAAAATATGGCAAATGTTCGATTGGTGATTTCATATCGATCAAGTTGAAATGGTGATATCGAAACAAAATGCGGTGGTCGTTCTTCATCGGTTCCGGTGACGCTACCCATGATGAATGTACCACCTGCTAATGGCACCATTTCATCGTTGGCAAGACTGATTGTAATCCTTGTGCCAGCAGTGTCTTCCGCATTATTTCCTGCCAGATCGCTGTAATTACCAATTAAGTAACCCCGATAAATATTGTGACCGAACCAAACAGGATATATAGTTGTATAAACTCCGGTGTTCTGCGGGTCGTAAAGCGGAATACTATCGCGTCGATTCCCCAGCGAATCGATCATCCGTATCCAAGCGTTACCCCCGATTTCCCCCACATCCATGCGCACCGCAACAGATTGTTGAAGAGCCAGTGCCCGACCGTTCGAGTTCTCTGTCAGCGAGTTAATATGTGCATACCGATCCAATATTAATTGTAACGATGTATCGGAATTAACCGGTTCGCCGAAGTTATTGTCGAATTGTCCGAAAATTCGCTTCGATCCGTCGGGATCACTCAAATAGAAAGTGTCCCGAGTCGCAAATGATTTAAATGGAACATTAACAAAATTCGGATCGTTTGAGAACCGCATCTTGGTTGCACCAGATGCCGTAATATTCAGAATGATTCGATTGTAATTTACATAATGCGCCGTATCGGTAGTAACAAATCTACCTGTGACTGGAACAGTAGTTATCGAATCGGTAATAAATTCGGAAGTATCACCTGTGACGAATGCCAATTTTACGTAGATATACTTCTTCCCGCGACCATTGGAAAGTGTATATCGGACATTGCGCTGGAGCATTTGCCAACTGGCATTTGGATCAGTTGGGGACCCGCCAATCCACATCGATCGCGCACGCGATGCAATAATTGTCAATCCTACAGTTCGCTCATACGTAAAACTGCTATCGCCATCGATCGCGATAATGGGAAGAAACAATCTAAGTGCGATAGATGGACTGACATGAGTACGACCATTGGAATTTTCACCTACCAGTGCATAATAGTAGATATTTCCATCAATGATCGATCGATCGATAAATCGTGTCGAATCGATTGGATACCAACCCAATAATCGCATACTGTCAAGCATCGGGCTTTCGCCTCGATAAATTAATATTCGCTCAAAATCAATTGTCGGGCGCTGCCACCTAATTAAAGCACCGCCATCTGAAAGAGTGACGCTCGGTTGAAAGATATTTTCCGATCCATTTTCAAATGGATTATATACTGATGATCGGTCAGGTAGCTTCGTACACTGGATCAGCATAATACCGATTGTTAGCAGAATAAATAAAATGAATCTCATTGGTTTCATTTGATTTTCCGCCCTGGTATAGGAAATTCGACACGAATACCGGAACCTGCTGGAAAATCGGCTGGTTTTAATTCGCGTGTTGGGAAAACGATTCGATCCAATGCTGCTAGTCCCCAGATTGCAATAGCCGATGACGCCCAAAGATTGCGTTTATTCGATTGTTGCGATGCGCTACTCCACCGACTATCGGCGATCTGATGCCATTGAATTGCAGTCGAAGTCGACAATGCTTTATAATAATTTCTATCGGCACTTTGTGCTTGATTGATGCGATCTACCAATGATCGATCAGCCTGTCTCCAACCAGAACTGGATATAATAGCTGCAACTAGAAATGCAGCCCCCCGAATACGATTACCGTCGGCAAATTGACCTAGTCCCGGAACCACTAATGACATTGCGGCTGCTTTCCAACTTGGAGAAGGTATCGGTTGGGCTTCGATCGATTCTAACGCACCACGCTGCAAATCGATTGGAAACTTTCGGGTTTTAAAACCAGGTGTAAGGATCGCGACTTCGTGCTTTCCGGCGGGAATAGATTGACTATCCGGTCGAGTAACGGCGATTTCGCTTTCATCGATTGTAAGATGAGATAAATGATACCAATTCTTCAACCAGAGAAATGAATGTGCCGGAGGTAGTCTGACTTCGAGAAAAGAAATTTTTCTCGGCTCCCCTTTCACATGAATTGGCGCAGGATAAGCATAGGGATGATCGGCTGTCCAATCTTCACCTTCGGGAGAACATGTCAATGTATCGCCTGAAGTACCTACTCGAACCGGACCATTATACAATACCGCGCCGGGAGGAGTGGTAACCACGACAACCCGATTCATAATTCTTGGTGTTAGATTAATGACCCGCCATTCGTGTTCAACAATATCAACCAATCGAACTAATTCTTCGTGTTCACCGCCACCAACAGTGATACTATAGCTGCCGGCTGGTGATTCCCGCAAATACGGAGTTGCGCCACTATTTACATCGTCGATGGCAACATTCAGTCCCGGTGGATTTGTTAATATTTCCAACAACGCTTTTACTTCACGTCCTTTTAATTGAACACCGGCAATTGTATTCGGATAACAATTCACTTTTGATGCAGCAACATTTTTGCCGACGATTTCGACGAGATGTATGCCTGCATCGATCGAATCGAATCGTGCTGGGATTCTTGATCCAGTGGGTTTTCCGTCGATGTAAATCTCGGCACCTAGAGGTAAACCGTCGACTTCCAGTCTTGCCTTTAAATTGGAAGTTTGTACCGAATAGCTAGGCAATATCCATTTCGTAAGTTGAAATTCAATCCAATCGGAAACTTCAATTGTAGTACCCGGATAAAATATTCGAAGTGAATCGGAGGTTTGAAGATTAGTTGAGTAAGCTGTTGCACTAACCGAACCACCAAACCTTCGAACCATAATATCGATTCGTGTGGCAGTTCGAAATTTTTGAAAAAATTGTTCACGAGCATTGCTCGTTGCGTCGAAAACAGACTCGCCACAAATCGATCGAATCGAATCCGGTGAAATCAGTATCCCGCGTTCATACAATTTTTCGGCAATACTCGTTGCGATTCGTTCTACCAGAATAGTATCGGAAGCGCTATTGGCGTGCCAAAAGATCGCTTTATAGTCTAAAGCGATTGCATTACCGGCAAAGGTAAGCAAGATAATAAATATCGCTACTTTACTGATCCAACGCACTCTTCAAGATCTTTCGTGCTGTATCGGGGTCGGCTTTGCCACGTGACAACTTCATGATCTGACCAAGAAGAAATTCGAATACTTTCGCTTTTCCACTGCGATACTCTTCCACTTGTGAACTGAAGTTTTCGATCACTTGTCGGACAATCGTCTCGACAAATCCGGTATCACTGACTTTCGATAAACCTTCGGTAGCAATGATTTCATTCAGCGATCGAGTCTCTGTGTGCATCCGTTCGAGTAAATCTTTGCCAGTATTGTTGTTGATCTCGTTCTTAATCACTTTCACAACAATTTGAGCTAGAATTTCAGGTGACAATCGCGAAGTCAGCGGCGATTCATTTCGAAGTTTGAATTGGGCTTGCGCTTCATTCAGAACCCAGCGTGTAGCTTTCTTGCGGTTTTCGCGATCAATATCCAGCGCGATTAAATGCTCTGTTACGCGATCGAAATAGGTGCCCAACTCGGGAAATTGCGTTAGTTGATCTAGTTCAGAATCGCTCAAATCGCATTCGGATTTTCTCCGATCGTAATCGCGTTTCCACATCGGGATAAAATTCTTAACTTCTGCAATCCATTCGTCGGGAACAGTGAATTTTACAAGATCGGGTTCGGGAAAATAACGGTAGTCGCGACTTTCCTCCTTGCTGCGAAGCGATTTATTCCGACCAGATTTCTCGTCAAATGTCAGTGTTTGCTGTTCAATCGTACCGCCATTGTTTAAAATATCGGACTGCCGTTCGATTTCAGCTTCGATTGCGCGGGAAACGTATTTCAACGAGTTGATGTTTTTTATCTCGCAGCGTGTTCCAAAATCCGCATTAATATTAGCACGTAGCGAGACATTGGCGTCGCAACGCATCGACCCTTCTTCCAGATTTCCCGATGAAATTTCAAGTTGCTCTACTGTTCGCTTGATTTCCGATAAATAAAGATAGGCTTCTTGTGGTGTCCGCACATCCGGCTGCGAAACAATTTCGAGCAATGGGACACCGCATCGATTCAGATCGACCAGCGTCGTGTCGGTGCCAGTATGAAGGCTCTTTCCGGCATCCTCTTCCAGATGGATGCGGAGAATACGGATTTCTTTCGGTCCAGTTTCTGTTGCAATGGTAATCTTACCATTTTCGCAAATCGGTTCATCAAATTGGCTTATTTGATAACCTTTGGGAAGATCTGGGTAGAAATAATTTTTCCGATCGAATTTCGTTCGGTTACGAATAGAGCAACCAAACGCCAATCCAAGTCGAATAGCAAATTCGATTGCTTGTCGATTTGGCACCGGAAGTGCTCCGGGTAACGCCATGCAGACTGGACATACTTGTGTGTTTGGAACATTTCCAACAGCAGTAGAACAGCCACAAAACATTTTTGTTTTGGTCAAAAGTTGGACGTGAACTTCCAACCCAATTACCGGTTCCCAGTTCATGATTGTGCCAATCGCTCCAGTGTTTCAGCAACTCGAAACATTCGTGGTTCCTGAAAAGATTTTCCCATAACCTGCAAGCCGATCGGCAAATGATTTCCATCGAGACCGAAGGGTACTGAAATCGCCGGACAACCGACCATGTTTGCAGGGATGGTGAAGATATCACTCAAATACATCGAAACTGGATCGGAAATACGTTCACCGATCCGAAAGGCGGTAGTCGGCGAAGTAGGAAGAAGCAAACAATCGAACCGATTCATCAATTCCGAATATTCATTTGCCATCTTTCGCCGGACGAGCATCGCTTTACGGTAATAAGCATCGATAAAACCTGAAGAAAGTACAAATGTACCGAGCAGTATTCGCCGTTTGACTTCTTTACCAAATCCTTGTCCCCTGGAACTTCGATACATTTCGCGAAGACCTTCGGCAGTTACACGCGAACCGTATCTTCCACCATCGTATCGTGCCAAATTGGAAGAAGCCTCGGCGGTGGCTATGATGTAATATATCGCAACCGATAACTCGAATGAAGGTAGTTCGACTTCTTCGACTTCTGCGCCTTCATCTGCCAGCAAATGCATTGCACGTTGATAACCGTCCATCACTGCCGGTGCGGGTTGAAGATCGTGTGACAATTTCAATGCGGCGATTTTCAACCGTTGGACACCACCACCTTGTTCTTCGCCTATCGCAGGAACGGGCTCCCGAGCGCTGGTCGCGTCTCGAACATCCCCGCCCGACATGGTATATAAAATTGCTTCGGCATCTGCTACCGTTCGGGCAAACGGACTGATTTGATCCAATGACGATGCAAACGCGATCAATCCATAGCGCGATACGCGACCATAGGTCGGCTTTACACCGACAATACCGCAGAAAGATGCAGGTTGACGAACCGATCCACCGGTTTCACTGCCGAGTGCACCATCGACGGCATTTACCGCAACCAGAGCTGCCGATCCACTGGAGGAACCCCCGGGAACACGCTCGGTGTCGAATGGATGAAGCGTAGCGCCATACGCTGAGTTTTCACCGGAAGAACCCATCGCAAATTCATCGAGATTGGTTTTGGCAACGACGATAGCGCCGGCTTCTTCCAAGCGTTGAACAGCAGTTGCAGTAAACGGTGAGCGATAACCTTCCAATATCCGCGATCCGGCGGTAGTTTCATCCCCTTCGGTAGCAATATTGTCTTTGACGGCAAGTGTAATGCCTGCAAGCGGAAATTGTTTTCCGGCTGAAATGGCTTTTTGGATTTTTTCGGCTTGTCGCATAGCGCGATCGCGAAGCAGGAACCGCGTTGCATTTAAATATTCGTATTCCTCGATCGTCGCACAACTGGTTTCGACCCGATCGCGTGCATCGAGAATACCAAAATTAACTTGATCGGCAATGGTAGCAATCGTTTGTTTCACGATTTCATCATCCCTGTTTTGGATCTTGAAAGGATTCTTTGATGGGATCGATTAATTCCCGATCGATCGATTTCCGTTGTTCGGAAATTGCTTCTTTGATCGGTTTGACCAATGCATCGGTTACTTCAGCTTTTGTGTCGCGAATGACTCCGCGAACATTTTTCCAGACACGAACTACTTTCACAATTTCATCAGTGCGGAGTAGAAACAGCGCCAATACTGCAACGAGGGCAATTTCCATCCCTCCAATCATGCACTCGCCCATGCGGTCATTAATGGATAACCGGCGAGTCCATTCACTAATTCGTTTGCCAGCCGTTCAGGATGCGGCATCAATCCAAAGACATTACCATTGCGACTGACAATGCCGGCAATATTATTGATCGATCCATTTGGATTGGCTGAGTTGCTAGTTTCACCCGTAGTGGTGCAATATCGAAGAGCGATCAGTCCGTCATCTTCCAACTGCTTGAGCGTTACAGTATCAGCGACGAAGCGTCCTTCACCGTGCGCGATCGGTAACGGAACCACCGATCCGGCAACTAATCCATTGAAGAATGGCGTTTTCGCCGATTCAATTCGACAGTGAACGACTTCACAGCGAAACCGTAACGACGAGTTTCGAGCTAATGCACCCGGTAACAGACCTGATTCAGTCAATATTTGGAAACCATTGCATATACCCATAACCAATCCGCCCCGATTGGCATGATCGATTACTCCCGGCATAATTTTGGAGAATCGTGCAATCGCACCGGCGCGGAGGGTATCGCCGTACGACCATCCACCCGGTAGGATCACTAGATCAAGATTACCCGGCAGTGGATCATCGTACCAAAGGTCGGTTACCGAAAACTGCTCGGATTGGTCGAAGACGCGAATTGCTTCCTGATCGCAATTAGTACCGGGAAAGATGACTACACCAACTCGCTTCACGCTTTCACCTCGTTGATTTCGAATCTTTCCATGACTGGATTGGCTAGTAACTTGTGGCACATCTCGGCAACCCGGTCGACTGGTGTTTGATCGGGAACCTCAATGATGAATACTTTGCCCGTTCGAAAACCTGTAACCTCGGCGAATTCCAATCGTTTCAAGGCTCGTTCGATCGTTGCTGCAGCCGGATCGAGCAAACCTTCTTTCAGAAAGATGCGAACTTCATAAGTCATATTATGCCTCTTGGACAATCCAATTAATCAGTTGTTTTGTCGGGTAGAAAATTCTCAACAAATCCGCTCAACAAGTACAGGAACATGATCGGGAAAAATACGATTTCCTGAAACAATACCAACGCGATCAAACTGGCAATGATATAAATCAATTTTATCCGCCCGATAATAGATTGGTGCCATGAAAAAGGTGGAATGGCACTATATCGTACTTTCGATACCATTAACAAGCAAAGTGCCAGCAATAGTAAGGGAACCAGACTGTGCATTATCGGATGATCGTAGACTCTGCTAGTGAACAGGATGTAAGCACTCAGTGTATTGGCTGCAGCCGGGATTGGCATCCCGGTAAAGTAGTTCTTATGCTCACCGCTGGCATGCGCAACTACATTGAATCGAGCCAACCGAAGAGCCCCACCCAATGCAGGTAAAAAGGCAATGGCGATCGCAATAAAATCGGGGATTCCAAACGGCGGATCCAATAATTCATGGCGATAAACCAGGATTGATGGGGCGATACCGAAACTGACAACATCGCAAATAGAATCCAGTTCGGCACCGAATGGACTTGAGCTGCGAGTCCAGCGAGCAATTTTACCATCGAGTGCATCGAATACACTTGCCACCAGAATTAGCACAGCAGCGGTCGCGAAATTATCGTTGATCGTGTTAACGATCGACAAATATCCGCAGAAGAGATTACCGAGCGTGAATAAATTCGGTAGAACTGCCCGGTAAACCGGTATCTTGCCGGTAGTAGAATTACCAGATTGCAATTACGGTTTCTCCACCATGTACAATGTCGCCAGGTTTTACTTGTACTTTCGCGCTCGCAGGAATGACCAAATCCATTCTTGAACCAAATCGAATCATTCCATATCGATTGCCTCGTACAATCGAATCGCCGATCGACAAGTGACACACTATTCTTCGCGCAATCGCGCCTGTAACCTGCACACATCGAACTCGACCGCGCGGCGACTCGATATCGACCCGCAATCGATTGTTTTCGTTGGTTGCACGATGGTCGTAGGCGATTAGAAACTTACCGGGAAACCGCTTCACGTCGCGAACGATGCCGGAAACTGGATTGCGATTCACATGCACATTGAATACCGACAGAAAGATCGATACCATTTGTGCTTTACCACCGATAAATTCGTCCGACTCCAAATCGACAACTTGAAGTACTTTCCCATCACCCGGTGAAACGACCGTTTCATCGCTGCCTGGGATTGTTCGCTCCGGATCCCGGAAAAACCAGAGTGAAAACAATAGAAGAATAATCAGAGGCGATGCCGCCAGCCACCACCAGCGATTCAATCCAAATGCCAAAGCAATCGCAAGTATGGTTGCGATACACAGTGGTATCAAGATGATAAAACCATCTCGCGTTACGCCCATACAACCTCACTTGTGGAAAGAGTGAACTTCGATTGGTCCAACATCAGCCTTCGTTGAGCAATCGTCGCATGATTTCGCGATACCCTTTTTCCACTTCACCGAGATCGAACCGGAAACGATCCTTGTCGAGCTTGACTTTGGTGTTTTTGTCCCAAACGCGCATCGAGTCTGGCGAAATCTCGTCGGCGAGAATGACATCTTCTTCGACTTTGCCGAATTCGAGTTTCATATCGACCAACAATAAATTGCGTCGTTCGAAATAGGATCGCATTAACGCGTTGATCTTCGTCGCCATGCGATTGATCGAGCGAATCTGTTCCGGAGTTGCCATATCCAGTGCGACCGCCAACGATTCAGCCATCATCGGATCACCCAGCGAATCGTTCTTGTAATAATATTCAAGTACGACACTGGATAGCTCAATACCTTCGGTCAAATTGTAGCGTTTGACCAAAGAACCGGCTGCGACGTTTCTGATAACAACTTCGACCGGAATGATATCGAGTTTTCGGACAGTCATTTCATTCTCAGACACTTTTTCAATCAAGTGAGTCGGAATGTGATGACTTTCAAGATACCGAAACATATGTTCGGAGATGGCGCAATTGATTGCCCCTTTACCAACGAATGAGCCGGTCTTCTGACCGTTGAACGCGGTTAAATCGTCTTTGAAAAGTTGAACCAGACGCTGTTCGTGGTCGGTATACCAAAGTTTTTTGGCTTTACCTTCATACATTAAATTACGCTTTTCCAATCTTCCTACCTCCAGTCGATAATGGCTTCACTCCCGCTCGGCGATAAATATCTCGCCAATAACGGTCGGGTTTTTGATCACAAATTGTAGCAATAAATTCCTGAGACATGTCCCACCAATTCTCATTGGCGGCAATGACTAGCAACGATTTCTTCTGCGCTTTGGCAGTAAATGCCGCTTTTTGAACTAACTCATAACTTTTGTCGCGCGACTTGCCCGATGCGACCAATGCCGATAGAATGCGCTGCGATAAATGCAAGTCACGGGTACTCTTGACGATTTCTTTCATTCGTTTTTCGTCGACGGTCAAACCTGAGACGATTTTATGCATCAAATGCAGCAAATAGTGAGCAAGGACAAATGCATCGGCAATTACGATTCGCTCGGCGGAACTATGTGAGATGTCGCGTTCCATCCACAGAGCCATATTCTCGAAACCGACGACGGCATAACCGCGTAGCACCCTTGAACCGCCGCAAACGCGCTCGCACAGAATCGGATTCCGTTTATGCGGCATCGCGCTCGAGCCACGTTGTCCTTTTCCGAACGGTTCGGCTAGCTCGCTTAATTCGCTTCGCTGACCATTTCGGATTTCGGTCGCGATCCGTTCCAGTCCACCGCCCAGAATAGAAATACTTGAAAGTAATTCGGCATGTCGATCGCGAGGAATGATTTGGGTTGAATGCGATGCAACCTTCAAATCAAGAACGTCCATTACCTTCGCTTCGATTTCCGGAGACAATAAGGTATAAGCTCCAACTGCGCCGGATAACTTTCCTACCGCTACTCCCTGTTTTGCATGAAGCAACCGTTCGCGATGGCGCAACAATTCATCGACCCACCCAGCGACTTTGATGCCAAAGGTAATCGGTTCGGCATGCATACCATGTGTTCGACCCATCATCACGGTATGTGGGTGTTGCAGCGCCAGATTTCGAGCAGATTCGATCAATTCATCCAATTTACCGATTAGGATGTCGCAAGCGTCGCGCATTGCCAGTCCGAATGCGCTATCGACTACATCATTGCTGGTTAAGCCGAAGTGAATGTGTCGTCCCGGTTCACCACAGGTTTCAGCTACTTGAGTGATGAATGCAATCACATCGTGATTGGTTGTCGCCTCAATTTCTTGAATTCTGGCAATATTAATTTTAGCGGTTTTCGCCAGATAATCAGAAGTTCCGGTAGGTACTTCTTCCGGAAACATCGCTTCACGAACTCGAACAACCGCTAATTCCACCGCCAACCAGCGTTGAAATTTCGCAGTTTCGGTCCAAATTGACGCCATTTCAGGTAATGAATAACGTGCGATCATTTGCGAAAAGCCTCCAACCGCATTTGCACTGACCTTTCCGATCCGTCTCGCAACAGTTTCAATTTGACCAGATCGCCGACTTTTAAATCCAATCGATCCAATGCGCGACGGACCGATGGAACATCGGAAATTTCGTATTCATCCATTGCGATTAATATATCGCTCGGCTGAATTCCAGCTTTGTCCGCTGGCGAACCGCGATCGACGTCAGCAACGATCACACCTTTAGTTTCCGCTTTTAGTCGAAGTGACCGGATAATTTGCGGATCGAGATTCTGAACGTGCATCCCGGTATTGAAATCGCGATTCAGCGATTTACCTTTTTTCAATACTTCAATCGTCGCTTTCAATCGATTGGCGGGAATAGCGAATCCTACGCCAGCCGATGGTCCAACGCCTTGACGATTCTGTACCGGAGTGTAAATCATCGTATTCATTCCAATGACTTCGCCTAGCGCATTCAACAGCGGACCACCGCTGTTTCCGGAATTGATCGCAGCATCGGTCTGAATCATATCGCGATAAACCCGCCCCTCGGAATTTCGATCAAAATCCTGACCGATCGTACTCACCACACCAACGCTGACGGACGGCTTCACATTGTTATTGAATAGACCAAATGGATTGCCCATCGCTATCGCCCATTCGCCAACTAAGATATCGCGCGAATCGGATAGTCTTACGAAGGGAAGGTTGCTGCCATTGATCTTCAGTAAGGCAACATCGGATACTTTATCGGTACCAATCAATCGAGCGTTTTCTTGTTTGCCACCGACTAATGTGATCACAATTTCAGTAGCATTTTCAACCACATGATCGGCGGTAAGAATGTATCCATCGTAGGAAATCAGGAAACCGCTTCCAATTGATTCGATCCGTTGTCGAACGACTTCCGGTGGAAACAATCCGCTGAAGAATGGATCGTTGAAAGGATTCATTCGCACCAATTGTTCCCGAACCGCAGTTACGTTCACACCGACCACCGCCGGAGTAGCAATTGCCACAGCACGAGTGATGGCATTGCTTCGAGTTGCATAGACGGAATCGTTCGTCCGGTTGATATAGGCTTCATTGGAAGCTGAAGTCGATATCGACGTTGGTTGAGTGGAAACCAGAGCATTAACGCCAGTTTGAGTTGCGCGAAGATTAGTCGCTACCGGCGTTTGATTACGGTGCGTAAACCACCATCCGGCTGTTAATATCCCACCGATTAGGATACCGATGAAAAATGATCTAATCATACTGTGTCACTCGAGCGATTCAATCCGTTTTCAATACTTTGATTACTAGTCGATTTCGGACTAGGTTCAGCTTAATTCCGCTTCTTCCAGTCGTCCAGGAATTTTTGCAAACCACTATCGGTTAATGGATGGTGAACTAATTGTTGAAACACTTTCCATGGGATTGTGGCAATATCGGCACCGATTAATGCAGCTTGTTGAATGTGAATCGGGTGTCGGACCGATGCAACCAATACTTCGGTCGAAAAATCGTAGTTACGGTAAATGGTTACGATCTCTTCGATCAATTTCATGCCATCTTGCGATAGATCGTCGAGACGTCCGACAAACGGAGATACCATCGTCGCTCCGGCTTTTGCCGCTAAAATCGCCTGACCACTGGAAAAGCAGAGCGTGACATTGGTTTTAATACCTTCAGCGGTCAATTTGACGACGGTCTTCAGCCCTTCGGGGATCAAGGGAATCTTGATGACAATATTATCGGCAATTTTTGCAAGATGATGTGCTTCTTTCATCATCCCATCGGAGTCAAGCGAAACGACTTCAGCCGAAACTGGACCGGGAACAATTGCAGTGATTTCGCGTAAGAGGTCTTCAAACGACCCGACTTTTTCCTTGGCAACTAGGGATGGATTGGTTGTCACGCCATCTAAAATACCCCAGCTTGCCGCTTCGCGAATTTCTTGTACCGATGCAGTATCGAGAAAAAATTTCATTTTTATCCTCACCAATTAGTTCGATCAAACCAGACCGGATCGGGTTGTTCCGGTCCACCAAACACTTCGGGGTAAGTAACCCCGGCGAAAATCAATCCTTGTGCGGGTACGACCTGGCACCATTTCGGTTCAATCCCGGTCCGAAGCAACTCGTCAATGAAATCGACTGGAAACTTTTTTCGTCCGATTGTCAGCATCACGCCCACCAATCGTCGTACCATTTTCCAACCAAATCGATCGGCATAGATCTTAAATCGAAAACGGTAATTCGTTTCCCATTCCCAATTAGCCTGATGGACATTGCAAATTGGACTGTTGTTGCTTCCCGTTTGAATAAATGCACTGAAATCGTGCGATCCAACAATAGCTTTACAAGCAGAATCGACTAGTTCGCGATCGACCGGATACTCCCAATACAATTCAGTATCGTGTCGCAGTGGATCTTCAATCAACGAGATCCTATAGATGTAACACCGTCCGCTAGCCTTAAATCGCGCATGAAAATCTGCTGTAGCTAATTCCGCATCGTAAATCCGAATATCATCCGGAAGCTGAGAATTTACGGCTCGTTCTAATTTAATCCGATTCCAATCACGCACAAGATCAACGTGGGCTACTTGTCCGGTAGCATGAACACCTGAATCCGTTCGACCAGCACCGATAACTGACGATACTGGTTCACCGATTGCCCGGAATGCGTTTTGCAACTCGTTTTGAACAGTACGCTCATTGGGTTGAAACTGCCAACCGACAAAATTGGTGCCAAGATAACCGACGCGAAACCGGTAGCGTTGTGTTACCATCGTTGCCAAAATCCTACACCAATCACCAATATCGCGGTTAACACGCAGAATACGAGATCCCGATTCGGCATCGCTTCAGCCGTCAATCGTTGTTGATCGTCGCGCCATCCTCGGCAATACAAAGCCACTGTCATCGTATCGGCACGTCGCAATGCGATTGCAATCGTTTGAAAGAGCATCAATTGCGACTTTTGTAATCTATCTGATAGTGAACCGCGAAAATCAATTCCCCGGGCAATAGTGGCTTGTTTAATTCGGTCGGTTTCAATACGCATCCAACCCCACGCTGCCATTGCCACCGTCAACCCGATCGCTAGCTGTCGAAACCGTGGTAATATTTTCGAAATCGGGTAGAACCACCGTTCCAATTCTCGAATCAAACGCGCTGGTGTTAATCCTGCCATTGTCCAGACGCCGATTGCGAATAGACCGATTAATCTAGTCGCAACTGGTAATCCCCGTTCCCAGCCATCGGAAATCCAGGAGAAACTTGGGTAAATTCGGACTGAGAATGCAATCACAGTGACTGAGAACATGATGCCTAAATACCAGAATCTCGGTCCGCCACCTCTTGCCCATCCTGCTCGGTATGCTGCGAAAAGTAAACAAATTGTAATACTTGCCAGCACCCAAAAATCCTTGCTTAGCAATAACAATAATGTCCACGCAAATGCGCAGAGTAATCTCGATTGTGGATGCTTCAACAAGGTTTCTTCGATCAGTCTTAGAAATTAGAAGTTTCAGAATTTTAGTATAATACCTGAAGTTGGTCAGAGCAATGCTTTAAAGGACAAGCTCTATCTAAATAACAATAACATAGCATCAGAGAAGAGTTTTTTTTCAGTTTCTCCAAGAGTACAGATTTTTGTGATCGTCTCAAGCAGGCTGATGTTCGCAATTACGATCGAGATACATCCTATTAAGGACTTGTTTTCTTCTTAGTGAGGTTATCAAAATCATATAATTATTTTTACTTACAATTTTAATTTCCAGTCGGTGATAGCGCAGAATGTAAAGTCGAGATCGCCAACTCGATACTGTGGTCTTTGCCAGTGGGAATAAATGACCAGATATTCGCTAAATCTGCTTTATTGATCTTCATAATCTCGGATATCGACTTATTTTGGATCATCGTCATCAATAAAGACGCTGCCGCGACCGAACCAGAACATAATCGTCCACGAAAGCGTGCTTCTTCTACGATATCGTCATGAACGCATAATGTGATTTCCAATTGGTCGAAACAACCCGTTCCAGGGAGAACATGATTTACGGAGTGGTGAGTAGTGTTTTCAACTTGACCTACCCAACGTGGATACTGGAAATGATCGAGGTAAACTTCTGGATACCCGTCCATCATCCCTCTTGTGATGCGACCGATGCACACCACTCCAGAAGACGTATTCGCGCAAGTTGCGTCAATTCCTGATTGTGGTCGGCAAAATAGCGGCGATTTACGGTTACATCCATCGGGTCGACACCATCGGAGCGCATGCGATCAACTGCAATCTCTCGTAAGAAGACCCGGTACAATTCCTCGGCAATTCTTCTAGATGGAATTGCCGAGATAAATTGTGCAACTTCTTTGAGTGGGTCGTCCCACCCTTCCCATTGATCGAGATCGTCACTCACAGTTTAAAGCCTAATTGGAGTTTCGCTTCGTCCGACATCATTCGCGGATGCCAAGGCGGATCCCAAACGATTGCGACATTACAGGATTCCACTCCCGGAAGTTGCTGCACCGCTGTTCGTGCCCCTTCCGAAAGTCGATCGGATAGGGGGCATCCCGGCGTTGTCAGCGTCATCTTGACTTGTACCCCTGTTCCTTCGATTTGGATATCGTAAACCAAGCCCATACTGACAATATCCAATCCGGTTTCGGGATCGAAAACGGTGCCTAGTGCAGCCATGATTTCTTCTTCGGATGCCATTCGTACCTCAATTACAATTATTATTCGGTTATCACTTCAATTCGTTTGCGACTGTTTGCGCCAAAGCCCGGAACACTTCCGCTTCGTGCGATTCAGGATGTGCAATAACAACCGGCTCGCCGCTATCTCCGGCTGCTCGGATTCCGGCATTCAAGGGAATTTCACCAAGAAATGGAATACCTAACCGGTCAGCTTCCCGCTTTCCTCCCCCAGAAGAAAAGATATCGGTACGTTCATTGCATTTCGGACAATGGAAGTAACTCATATTCTCGATGAGACCGATGATCGGGACATCAACTTTCCGGAACATCGTTACCCCTTTGATTGCATCGAGTAAAGCGAGATTTTGCGGAGTAGTCACGATGACTGCGCCAGATAAAGTGACTTTCTGTGCCATCGTCAATTGCGCATCGCCGGTTCCAGGCGGCATATCCACAAACAGAAAATCTAAATCGCCCCAATGGACATCTTTCAACATCTGCTCGATCGCACCCATTACCATGGGACCACGCCAGATTAGCGCCTGATCTTGCGGAATCAAAAATCCAATTGACATGATTCGCACGCCAAATTTCTCATGCGGTATAATCTTGCTCTCGGCAATTTCCGGTGCCTCATCGATGCCAAACATCATCGGTATCGATGGTCCATAAATGTCGCAATCGAGAATTCCGACTCGCTTGCCTAATTGAGCCATCGCCAAAGCCAAGTTGACTGCTACTGTCGATTTTCCGACCCCGCCTTTTCCGGAAGCAACCGCCACGATGTGTTTAACACCGGGAACCAAAGGAGTTTCAGGTGCACCGGGAGAACCATGACCACCAATTTGAGGTTGTTTCGGTGGAAGTTGCTTGGCAAACACTTCAACCTCTGTTACTCCAGATAATTTCATGAGTACGGTACGAATTTCCGAACCCAGTGTTTTCGCAATATTGGTATCTTGAGTAGTTAATTCCAGTTTGACTGTCACCTTCCCGGAAGTATCGACATCCAATTCATTGATTAAACCAAACGATACGATATCCCGACTCATCCCGGGATATTTTATTGTTTTCAGAGCATCATAAAGCTGCTCGCGTAGTTCAGCCACATGTTCCTCACTAATTGTTTCTTCCCATATTATACGACTCGAATTGCCGACTGAAAAATAGCAGTCGGCAAGAGAATAACCCAAAGTTATGACAAACAAGATTCGACAGAGGACCGAATCCTAATGACAAGAATTGCAATTGAACCGGTATGAAGCGATTCCGATTAACAATCGGAACAATTAAACACAATCCTGTAGGTACAGACTCGACTTCGGCAGATGGTTTTTAAATTCTCCTGAACAGTTTCGGCACCGCAAACTGGACAGAAAATATGGGCAGCATCGGCAAGTTTCATCGTTTTGGTAGAATTATTGTTCGATACAGGAGTCGGTATCATGAAAAGCGGCAGTTGCTCGCCAGTATCAACCAATTGAAATCGCAAAGCCATTTCTTTCTCCAGCAATCATTCGACACATTCAAGATGTGCGGAAATTTCAAAAAAGTTCGTATAGGAAAAGTAAGGTAGGTGCTCGCGGATACATTTTCGTTCCAGTGCACCATTCTTCAATGCATAGACAATATCGGAGCGTCCAGCGACACAAAAGTCGGTAATACCATCTCCGATATAAAGAACCTTGGAACCGCTCTCATGCAACCAATCAGCCGATTTGCATTTACATAAACTGTAACGACAATCGGGCAATGGTTCTACGTCGTTTGAAACCAACCAACCACCTTCGGCATTGAATCCGGCAATTCGATTCGCTACTACCTCGCAATCGATCCCGTGAAATTGAAGAAACGGATGTATAATCTCCCCGAAACCGCCAGAAACGATCCGAATCGGGATTGAATGTTGCTTCGCATAAGAAAAAAATTCTTTGAATCCATCCCGAATAGCGATCACAGCGATCAGTTCATCGATCGCTTGTTGTGGAGAAATTCTCAAAGAACTCATCTGAATTTTCAGCGCATCGGATTCGCGATATTCGCCGAATTCGATTTGATCATCCAATTTCCGCCAATCTGCCATCCCATATCGGTCAAGCAAATATTGAAGAGTGTCGATAGTAGTGATGGTGCCGTCAAAATCGAGTAAAATGCCAAAGTGCATGTTGCGATTCATCATGCAGCAAGGTAGAATGATCGAAACCGTCACGCAATGAAACAACAAAATGGTATTCAGATCACACCGTGAACTCTCGACATAACGGTTGAAAAGCATTAACTTTATTTTATTGATTGGAATCCCGGAGGAGAGACTCTCGAGGAGTATCTGGCAACCTCAATATTAGTTGTTATTACTAAATGATAAACAATAAATATAACACAATAATTAGATTATTTTCTCGTTATTGCATATATTTATTGGAATTATCAAAATTGTAATCAAGCGTAATTCGAAAACAGGGCGTTCCGTTTGTCAATTTTTATCGAGCAGACAAATCGATTCGACCGAGAAATTAGAAGACAGCAGTTCTACACAACGCAAACACGCTTCTGTTGCGTTAATTTGTCGAACACAATAGGACTCGCGTAGGGTAACAATATGACTGTAATCGTTGGTCTAATACTGGTAGTGCTGTTCGTCTTCGGTGGATATGCTGCGGGCGGTGGACACATTGCACTTATTTTCGAACCGTGGTATGAGTTCGTGATCATTGGCGGTGGTGCACTAGGTGGACTGATCATTAAAGGCAATCAGCGAACAATCAAGTTACTGATCACGAAAGTGATTGGTTCGATTACCGGAAAATTGCCCGATCGAGCAACCTATTTAGAATCGTTGAAATTGATTCACGACCTTGGTCAGATTGCCCGCCGTGACGGCTTGATCGCTTTGGAATCGCACATTCAGGAGCCTCGAAATTCCCCGATATTTTCTAAGTATCCATTGATTTTGAACAACCATGAATTGATTAAATTCATGACCGATAATTTAAAACTGGTTGTTGTTGGTGGTATTACCCATTACGATTTGGAATTGTTAATGGACACCGACATCGAAACCCTTCACGAAGAACATAGTACACCTCAGCAACTACTCGCCAACACCGCAGACGCACTTCCCGGTCTCGGTATTGTAGCGGCAGTTATGGGTATCATTAAAACCATGTCTGCCATTGCCGAAGGACCGGTAGTCGTTGGTAAAAAAGTCGCTGCTGCGTTGGTCGGAACCTTCTTGGGGGTATTACTATCGTATGGTTTCGCGGGACCAGTGGCGATGAACATAGAACTCGGCAATATGGAAGAATCGCGGATATTAAATGTATTGAAGTACGGCATTCTGGGTATTGCTCGCGGAATGAATCCAAAAATGGCGGCTGAATATGCTCGCCGCGCCATTTACGATGGATTGCGCCCGACATTCGATGAACTTGAATCGCAACTCGGTAAAGGATAATTGTGGAAGCCTCTCCCGAAAACGAATCGCAACCACCGCCACGACGCCCGAAAAAAGCGGCACATGGAGGTGGACATGGTGGCGCTTGGAAAGTTGCTTATGCCGACTTCGTCACTGCAATGTTGGCGTTGTTTATCGTGCTTTGGATTCTCAGTCAGGACCAACCAACTAAAGAAGCAATCGCCGGATATTTCCGCGATCCGATTGGTTTTTCCGAATCGATGGGTTCGGCAAAAATATCGACTGTCCCCGGAAAAGCACCTCCTCCCACCACCGCTCAAGTCATGCAGGAACTAGAGAAGTCACTGACCGAAGAAGCCACGCGGATGCAAAATGCATTGCAATCGCGTCCGGAGTTCGATGAGTTAAGTGAATTTGTCGATATATCGGTGACCGATGAAGGTATACGAATTGAATTACGCGATAATACCAAATTCAATTTCTTCGAAGTCGGATCGGCAAATGTCACTCGGCAACTTCATCAATTGATGCGATTATTAACACCGGAAATTGAGAAATTGGGATATCCGATCGCAATCGAAGGACACACCGACAACCGCCAATATGGCGGTTCCGGTAGTGGTTATACCAATTGGGAACTCTCGACCGAACGTGCCAATAGTATTCGTCGTGTTATGATTGGATACGGTTTGAAGTCATTCCGCATTCAACAGGTAACTGGTTTCTCCGATACCCGTCCATTAAATAGTGGAAATCTCGCCGCACCGGAAAATCGGCGTGTCAGCATCCTGATCAAGACGCCACTTGAGGAATTGCGTAAACGATTGCAGGAAACCCAGCCGATACCGGTTGGAGCTACGCACTAATTACTTAAATAATCAACAATGAGTACTTGTTCGTTGATTTAATTTATGAGCGATGATCGGGGGGAAAATGCTCCACGGTATGACCATATTCTATGTCAACGACCCCGACCGTGCAAAGAAATTTTATCGCGCAATTCTGCATCGCGAACCGACCCTCGATGTACCCGGGATGTGCGAATTCCCACTCGCCGAAGATTACCTACTGGGTTTGATGCCCGACGCGAGCATGAAGCGACTATTGGGATCTCATCTTCCCGATACTGCTTCTTCCGCTTCACTCCGCGCTGAATTATATCTCTTCTGCGACGATCCTGCTGCCGATTATGCGTTAGCTTGTTCGCTCGGTGCGACACCGCTCAGTCCGCTGCAACTGCGCGATTGGGGCGATGAAGTCGCGTATGTCCTTGATCCCGATGGTTATGTGGTGGGGTTGGCGAAAAGAAAGTGACTTCGGTAAGGAAGACAACAAAATTGATTTTCATTTCTTTATGATCGATACATCAGATTTTCTTGCTTACAATCCAAAAGTCGTATAAAAACGTAAAATCAGAACCATAATCAGGAAACTGCGATGAACTTCAAACGACTGCCGATAGTTTTGGGTCTGTTATTCAGTCTGACATGCATATGTAGTGCTTGGAACAATGGTCAGACCTATACTTTACGCCGATGTTCTCCCTGTCCCAGTCCGATCTTTTTTTGTGACTCGCTTCACGGCTGGATCAGTGGTTGGGAAATGGGAATTCATTGGTCTGCAGATGGCGGGTCTACCTGGAACTATCAAAACACCGGTACGCCCAATCGCATTCAAAGCATATTTTTTACCGATCCTAACCACGGCTGGGCGATTGCCGATTCCGGCGTAGTACTTCGCTACCATTCTTCAACATGGTCAATACAGTTAAACCGTCCGAATTCATATCTGATGGATATCCTCTTCACCGACTCGCTGCATGGCTTCCTCAGCGATAATAGCATACTATTGGCAACTACAGATGGCGGAATGAATTGGAGCGAGCGATTCAGTGCTGGACACTCTATTTCAGGTATCAAATTCGTCGATCGGCTGAATGGTTGGATCCATACGTTCAACAATCCCAGCCAATTATTCCGAACTTCCGATGGTGGCGTCACATGGGATAGTTGCTGGAGCGATACAACGTTCCTTTATGGAATGAGTTTCACCGATGCATTGCATGGCTGGCTGATCGAATATCCCAATGTCATCCTACGCACTACGGACGGTGGATCATCCTGGTCAAGAAATCCGTTGAATTACGAAGCTAGTTATATCGATTTTGTCGATTCACTGCAAGGTTACCTCAGTTCATCAAGCAATGGTCTTTATAGAACGACGGATGGTGGTCAAAATTGGAATCGAATTTCTCCTAATCATTCGATCTCTCCGATCATTCATTATCATAACCGAGTTTGGGCAACCGAAAGGAGTAGTTCATATTCAGCATATGTATTGAATATGAGTGACGATGGCTGGCAGACAGTTACGAGTCAATCGTTTTCCGCTACAACATTCTTCAATTCGTTTGCGGTATCGGATCCTTCCGTATTGTGGTTTGCTGGACCAAATGGCACGATACTCTCACTCAATGAAAATCGCGGGTGGAGTTATCATTTCGATCTCACCAATGCGATTTTGAATTCTATCACTTTCCCCGATTCATTGAATGGTTGGGTTGTCGGAAGCAATGGCACGATTTTTCACAGTTCGGATGCCGGTAACAGTTGGATTCAGCAATATCGAGATTCCACCACTGCCTTCCAACAAATTATCATGGTGGATTCCCTATACGGCTGGTGTTACGGTACAAATCGCCACCTGCTTCACACTACCGATGGTGGAAGTAACTGGACGGAGCAAACATGGGGATCGAATTTCGAAATCGTCAGCTTGAGCTTTGCAAATCGGCAATCGGGCTGGTTATCCGATGGAAGCAATTTCTTTCAAACAATCGATGGCGGTAATCACTGGACACTATTGCCGATGACTGGTAACCTTGCAGTTCAAGTAGTGAAAGCGGTCTCTCCATCACGAGTGTTCGCTATCTTGAGTGATGGTACTTTAGTGGTTTCGAACAATGGCAGTCGGTATTGGACACTCGTTAATACGGATAATTTTGGAAATTGGATTGATGTTGATTTTCGGGGAAATGTTGGCTGTGCGATTGGTCGATGGGGTCAATTTTATTACACGACGAACAGCGGCACTTCATGGCAAGAACTAGGCGAATCATACGGAACCACTTTTCTAAAAGTCCAAATCAGTCCTGATGGTGGTATCTGGCTGTTGACCAGTAGATCCTTTCTTTACTACTATGATAACGCTCGTACTTGGGGCGTCCAATTTGGCGCTGCACCCGCACTGCTTTTGGAACCCTTACTAGTGCCAAATTATCCAAACCCGTTCAATTCTTCCACAACGATTTCCTATTCCCTCCCCACCCCCGGAAAAGTCGATCTGCGCGTTTTTGATTTGCAAGGTCGGGAAATAACCACGTTACATCAGGGATTGCAGCATGCAGGCAGCTACAAATTGAATTTTAATGGTAATGGGCTAAGTTCAGGGTCGTATTTCGTTCGAATGAACGTTGGGAAGAATAGTCAGGTTCGGAAGATCGAGTTGGTGAAATGATCGGAATTGGCGAATAGTGATTAGTGCTTAGTAAATAATTCCGATGATTGGAGATTTCTTCATGTTCCAAGATACTCCAAAACAATACTTCAAGTATCGCGCTGTGAATGAGTATGGAATCTCAGCTCTTAGCAATAATGAAATATACTTTGCAGCTCCTTCAGAATTGAACGATCCATTTGATTGTAGAATCCCTTACGATTGGGGGTTTGAGAGCAATGAACATATCAAGAGATATTTCGAAATTTCAGGTTTAAAGTCAGAATTCATCAAGGAAAATCACATAAATGAAATGAATTATTACCATTTGTTCAATGACGCAATTCAAAGACAGAAATTAGTAGACTTCTTAACAATAAAAATACTAGACACATCTGATAAATATGGGATCTATTCGGTATCGAAAGTCCACGATTCAATCATCATGTTGATCTAGCCCCCGAAAGTAGTACCACTCTCTATGTCAGAGTAGTACCTTTTATGGGAGGTTTTCATGCGTGGAGTGAAGCGAACTGCGGAGCAGATTATCCCGATGCTTCGTGAAGCGGAAGTTGAGATTGGGAAGGGGATGAGCGTCCGTGAAGTTTGCCGGAAGTTGGGCATCCAGGAACATACTTACTACCACTGGCGCAAGGAATACGGTGGTTTGAAGCTGGATCAGGCGAAGCGTTTGAAGGAACTGGAACGCGAGAATGGCCGTCTTCGGAAGGTCGTATCTGATCTGACCTTGGACAAAGAGATCCTGCAGGAGGCTCTCAAGGGAAAATAGTGTGCCCGGCGAAGCGTCGCGAGACTGCGCTTACTGTTCGCCATTCGCTGGGCATTGATCGGGTCTCGGAACGACGGGTCTGTACGGTTCTTTGCGAACCACGAACGAGTCACCGGTATGCACCGCTTCGTCGTGCCGACGAAGGCCCGTTGGTCTCGCTGGTGGTATTTCTGGCTTGCCAGTATGGCGGGTATGGCTACCGGATCGTAACGGCGATGATCCGTAACATCGGCTGGCGGGTAAACCACAAACGGGTGGAACGGATCTGGCGACAGTCCGGACTGAAGGTCCCGAAGAAGCAGAAGAAGCGTCGAAGACTGTGGCTGAATGATGGTTCCTGCATCCGTCTACGTCCGGAACATCCGGATCATGTCTGGAGCTTCGACTTTGTCACGTGGCATACGTCGAATGGTCGTTCGTTCAAGATCTTTGCGATCATGGACGAATACACCCGGGAATGCCTTGCGATCCTGGTAGCCCGGAAGATCAAGGCGGATGATGTTCTTTGCGTACTGGAAGAACTGTTTGTAGTACGAGGTACACCGATTCATGTTCGTAGTGACAATGGCCCTGAGTTTACGGCGAATGAGGTACTAGCGTGGCTGCCCCGGGTTGATGTGCAACCCTTGTTTATTACGCCTGGCAGCCCGTGGGAAAACGGATACATCGAAAGTTTTAACTGTCGGTTGAAACTGTTGCTGAAGGGTGAAATCTTTGATACCATATTGGAAGCAAAGGTGATTATCGAACAATGGCGGCACCATTACAATACGATTCGACCGCACAGCTCTTTGGGCTATCTGCCGCCGGCACCGGAAACAGAGTTACCACTCATTCCTGCTCCGCTACGCTACGCAGGAATGAGACCAGTGTGACATAGACACTGGTACAAATAATGGGGGCAGATCAATGTGGTCTCATTATTCCGATTATCATCGCGGGTTTTGCATTGGATTTGATCGAGAAAAATTTGTAGGTATCTTGAAAAATATCGATTCGAGATCTGGATAGATAAAAATATTGAATACGATCCAATCGATCTTCAGCAATATACACTGAATAACATTTTCGATAATCCACCCTTATTTTTTCACAGAATTTTCGGCTTAAAGCATCAGAATTGGTCATATGAAAATGAGGTTCGTATCGTCAGGGCACCAAGACCAGGTGCAGATATTCAAGGATCTAAAACTATACTTGAATATCCAGATGAATTATATTGCTCCGTTATCTTCGGTTGTGAAATGAAAAAGAATACTAGAAAAGTACTTCTGAATATTATTAAAGGTAAAGGTATCGGAATTCAGTTATATCAGGCGCGACGAGCCTCGAAAGGAATTGCACTTGAATTCGATCCGATTGAATTTTAGAATCAAACCATAGCATTAGGTCTTACAATCAAGTTTCTAACACTAGACACTAGTTATCGATAGCTTCCTTACACGCAATATTATAAGCTTCAAGATACAGGCGGAGATTGCTTCGTCATTCACTTCGTAAATCAGCCTGCGGCTGATGTTACTACATTCATTCCTCGCAAAGACATAATCATGATGAAGAATCAATTGAAATTAAACGCAGGCTGAAGCCTGCGGCTACATAAGAGAAGGTTGCCACAGTCCCTGCAGGGCTTCGCATCGACAAATCAGGGTGTAGGACACAAGAATATGGAGAACTTCTTCTCAGTAGGTCGGAATTTATTCCGACTCATTTCAATCTAAAAAAGACAAGAGTCGGAATAAATTCCGACCTACTATAAAAAAAAGGGAGGGCTCGCGAGCCCTCCCCAACTGATGTAATACGATGGTAGTAATGCGTGAAGAAATTATTCGCCGAAACGCGCGATAATATCTTTCTTCTTCATGCCGAGAATACCGTGCTTCGCGCCCACCTTCTTGAATGCGGCAAGTGCTTTATCAAGATGATGGAATTCATGACCGGCACTGATCTGGGTACGAATTCGCGCCTGTGCTGCCGGAACTACCGGGAAGAAGAAACCGACGGCATAGATCCCTTCGTCATACAGATCTTTACTGAATGACTGCGCCAACTTCGCATTGTACAGCATCACCGGAACAATCGACGTATCACCCGGTTTGACATCAAATCCGGCTTCGGTCAAACCCTTCCGCCAGTATTCAGTGAGTTTCTCGAGCTTGTCGCGCAGACCAGTGGAAGAACTCAACATTTCGATCACTTTCATCGAAGCGAGTGCCGTTGCCGGTGGAATCGCATTCGAGAATAAATAAGTTCGACCGCGCTGTTTCATCAATTCGGCAACTTCCGCCGGACCTGCCACGCAACCGCCGGTAGCACCGCCGAGCGCCTTGCCAAAGGTGGTGGTGATGATGTCGACTTTATCCATCACCCCATACAATTCGTGAACGCCACGACCGGTTTTACCGATATATCCAGTACCGTGTGAATCGTCGACCAACACCATCGCTTCATACTTCTCTGCCAATTCACAGATCTTGTCCATCGGTGCGGTATCGCCGTCCATCGAGAAGACACCGTCGGTGACGATCAACCGAATTCGGCAATTCTGCGTTTCCTGAAGCTTCTCTTCCAGATGCTCCATGTTGGCATGCTTGTAGTTGAAGTTTTGACCCTTCGAAAGCCGAATACCATCGATCAACGACGCGTGAATCAAGCGGTCGGAGATGATTGCATCTTCTTCCGATAGTAATACTTCGAATACTGCAGCGTTGGCATCCATACAGCTACCGAATACGCAGCAGTCTTCCTTGCCAAGAAATTCCGCAGTTTTCTTCTCCAATTCGCGATGAATGTCCTGCGTGCCGCAAATAAAGCGAACCGAAGACATCCCGTATCCACGGATGTCGAGTGCTTCGTGCGCAGCTTTAACGACCTCGGGATGATTTGCCAAACCGAGATAGTTGTTGGCACACATATTGATTACTTCTTTTTCCGGAGCATCAGCCGGAAATCGGACTTTGATATCGGCGCCTTGCGGGCTGCAAATCAATCGTTCAGTCTTAAATAGACCATCGTCTTTGATCTTGTCGATCGTCTTCGCGAAAATATCTTTCGCAGATTTGTACGCCATGCTTGTTTCCTTTCGGGATGATCGAAAACACTGCAATTGTCAAAGAATGTTGTGAGTGTATTCCGACCAGTCAGATTCGACTATTCCGCATCGGGACGGAATTCTTTGACCAGCTTGCAAATCTTGTTTACAGTATCGAATGCTTGCGGAGTTGCCTTCGCATCGGGAATCGAAATTAAATATTTTTTCTCGAGAAAAACTTTCAACGATACCATCGAAAACGAATCGACGATACCACCACTGATCAATGGCGTATCATAGGTCATTTCGGTGTCGTCGTCTTCTTCAAGATATTCCTTCTTGATGTAATTCAGTACGGCTTCATGCATAGTTGCCATGGTCATCTCCAATAACATTAGATATTTTTGTCTGAGCAATCGGCGATCACTCCAGACAATTGCGAAATCAAATTACACTTCTAACGAACCATTGACTATAGAATTCCAGAATCAACTCCAGAATCGATCAATCGTTTTCCAAACTTGATAAGTCGCCGATCGGTTCACCAAACTCTTGCGCGCGAAGCACGCGTCGCATAATTTTTCCGCTGCGTGTCTTCGGTAGCGATTTGACGAATTCGATTTCTTGCGGCATTGCCAACGGCGAAAGCCGTTTGCGGATAAAATTCATAATCTCAAGTTCAAGATCGGATGTCGGTTCGTTCCCCGGTTTCAATGCTACGAACGCTTTCACGACTTCCATATTTACTTTATCCGGTTTGGCGACGGCAGCCGATTCGGCAACTGCAGGATGTTCCAACAATGCCGATTCAATTTCAAACGGACCGACTAGGTGTCCACCAGTATTGATCACATCATCGTCGCGACCGACAAACCAGTAATATCCTTCCTGATCGATCGAAGCACGGTCGCCGCAAATAAACCAACCGTTCTTGAATTTATTCTGATACCCAGTCGGATTATTCCAGTAAGTGCGAATCATCGAAGGCCAACCCGGTTTCAGTGCGATCAAGCCAACACGTCCCGGAACAGTGATCGGTTCGTAGGTTTTCAGATCGAGTACAGTCGCTGTGATGCCCGGGAATGGCTTACCCATCGAACCCGGTTTAATCGGCATACCGGGGTGATTTGTAATCACCATGCAACCGGTTTCAGTCTGCCAGAAAGTATCGAGGAACATGATTCCGAACGCTTCTTGCGACCAGATGACGGCTTCGGCGTTAAGTGGTTCGCCAACGCTAGCTAGATGGCGAAGGCAACTAAGATCGAATTTCTTAACAATATCGGTGCCATCGCGCATCAACAACCGAATTGCAGTCGGGGCGGAATACCAGACACTGATGCGATATTTTTCGATAAATTTGTACCAAGTTTCAGAGCTGAATCCTGCATCGTACACCGCTTGAGTGACGCCATTTGACCACGGTCCAATGATACCGTACGAAGTACCGGTCACCCACCCCGGATCGGCGTTGCACCAGTATACATCGTCATCGTGGAGATCGAGAATCCATTTCGCGGTGATGTACTGAGAGATCAATGAACCATGCACATGCTGTGCACCCTTGGGTTGTCCGGTGGTTCCGGAAGTATAGTGCAGCACGGAGGGCGTTTCGGCAGTGCTCGGGAACGATTCAAACTCTTCGACGCGCTTGCTTTCCATTGTGAATGGTATTTCGCGATCTTTGAAGGGTCCATCGGGTGAATCAATCACGATGATATGACGCAATTCGGGAAGGTCTTTCAAGATCTTGCGAACTTTAGCGACATGCTTCTTTTGCGTAAAGATTGCAGAAGTTTTGGCGTTGTCTAGACGAGTAAACAACGATTCGTCGCCGAATGCCGAGAACAGCGGTTGTGCTACCGCACCCATCTTGAGGATGCCGACAAAACCGATGTACAATTCCGGCGCTCGATCCATAAACAAGCAAACGCGTTCACCGGGTTTGATACCCAATTCAAGCAGAAAAGACGCGACATGATTCGAATATACTCGAACATCGTTATATGTGAAGGTCTTGGATTCGCCTAGATGGTTCTCCCAAAGCAGAGCATTTTTATTCGCTTTACCGAGTTTGCAGATTCGATCGCTGCAGTACCATCCAATATTGATTACGTCGCCTGGTTTGTAATCGAGTTCTTTTTCCGAAATCGACCAATTGAAGTTGGCGTAACTTTCCTCGTACGTACCGAAATGACTCATTTGAAATTCCTTCTATATGGTAAGACGTGAAAGCAATCACAAAATCGGGAGCACTGTACACCCGAATTGATTAGAAACAGTGCAAAAAAGAGTAGTATGAGAAATTCATCGATACAAATCACTATGAACTAATGTGAATTTACTCGATTTTGTCTCGAACTTCTCGCTGATCTCAAGCCGTAAGATAGACATTTTGAGGGAAAAAATCCAAAAAAGTTTCAGAATGAGATCTCTAGTGGAATTCAAATTATACTTATAATTGCTCTAAATATTTCTTGGCAATTACCTAATTTCGAATAATGCATATACTTAAATATCAAACAATAATCCAATTAAGTTGCAGCAATTCGCCTGAAACGCTATTTTACGCCGACTGTTATTACAATTTGGAGAGATCATGTTTTCCGATCGAATGCGCGACCGACTGGCTAAATACCTCGATCAACTTCACGTCGAAGGTTTGTTCAAAGAAGAACGGATCATTCTCTCCCCGCAGGATGCAGTTATCCAAACGGCTCAAGGTCAAGTTATTAATTTTTGTGCAAATAATTACCTTGGACTGGCAAATCACCCACGCATTGTGAATGCAGCGAAAAAAGCCCTGGATGATCGCGGTTTTGGTCTATCAAGTGTTCGTTTTATTTGCGGTACTCAAGATTTACACAAAGAATTGGAAGCGACAATCTCCAATTTCTTTGGAACCGAAGACACAATCCTCTATGCCGCTTGTTTCGATGCCAATGGTGGCGTCTTCGAGCCGCTTCTAAGCGGTCAGGATGCGCTGATCTCCGATGAATTGAACCACGCCAGCATCATCGATGGCGTCCGTCTCTGTAAAGCGGAACGGTACCGCTATCGGCACAAGGATATGACCGATTTGGAAGATATCCTGAAACAGGCACAGGAATACCGTTTCCGAATTATAGTGACCGATGGCGTCTTTTCGATGGATGGCGATGTAGCACCGCTAAGTGCAATCTGCGATCTGGCTGAAAAGTACGATGCGATGGTGATGGTAGACGACTGCCATGGAACCGGATTTCTCGGAAAACGTGGACGAGGATCCTGCGAACTGACTGGAGTATTGAATCGAGTCGATATTATTACTTCTACTCTGGGAAAGGCGATGGGAGGTGCTTCGGGAGGTTTTACCACCGGACGTAAAGAAATCGTCCAATGGCTCCGGCAAAAATCGCGACCCTATCTGTTCTCGAATACCATTGCCCCAGTAATTGCTGCGGCTGGGATCGAAGCTTTTAAGTTGATCGATGAACTCCCCGATCTGCGCGAGCGATTGTTCGACAATACCCGGAAATTCCGGTTCGCTATGATCCAAAACGGTTTCAATGTCAAAGGCGAAACCCCCATTTGCCCGGTAATGCTTGGCGATGCGGTGTTAGCAACCCGAATGGCGAAGGAATTATTGGACGAAGGAATTTATGTCATCGGTTTTTCCTATCCGGTAGTGCCCAAAGGATTGGCACGAATTCGGGTACAGATCTCGGCTGCACACCAGCCCGAACATATTCAGACTGCCATCGATAAATTCAAATTGATCGGTGATCGATTAGGCGTTTCAAAGAAGTAATATTATTAGGGAGGTCAAATGATAGACCGACGATATCCGATAGGAAAGATGGCGATTCCTGACAAGATCACGGCTCCACTGGTTTCCGAATGGATCGACGAACTCGATTCATTTCCGAAGCGTCTTCGTGAAGTAGTAGCTACTTTGAAAGAAGAACAGTTGAATTCTACTTATCGCGAGGGTGGCTGGACCATTCGACAAGTCATTCATCATCTTCCCGATAGCCACATGAATGCCTATATTCGGGTTAGGCTTGCGTTAACCGAAGATCTTCCAACGGTAAAATCGTACGAAGAAGATCGCTGGGCGGAGTTATCCGATGCACGCACGGCACCTGTAGAGAGTTCGGTGAATCTCCTCGAAGGTCTCCAACAGAGATGGGTATTGTTGTTACGCTCACTTTCTCCGGATGAGTTGAAACGCGAGATGTTTATCCCTTATTTCAATCGGAATATCTCTATCGAATATTTGACCGGTGTCTATGCCTGGCACGGCAAACATCATCTGGCACAAATTGAATTGGTCAAATAACAAAAAGCGGACAGCAATTGTCCGCTTTCTTAATCTCAATAAACCGCAGCTATTTTACGACAATCATCTGTTTTGTTGTTAATCCCTTACTTGTCGCCAGTTGATAATAATAAGTTCCCGATGCGACCACTCCCCCATTCCCAGCTCTCCCATTCCAACGGTATTCATGCATGCCAGGTTGTTCTGCCGGAAGTGCAATCGAGTTAATAACACGACCCATGACATCGAAAATCATCAACGTCGCTGTTTGTGCCGAAGGGAGATCATATCGAATCACGGTTTCGCTGTTAAAGGGATTAGGATAATTCTGCATCAATACCGGATCTACTGGAAGTAAATCACCGATCGGTTCTGGAGCTGGATTCGGCGAACTCCCTTGAGTTCGGTAAAAAACATATTGGTAATTGTAATTCGTCGATGAAGTAAGACGTCGGTAGACACAAATCTCGATGCTTCCGTCGTGATCCAGATCAGTCGCAAATATGGATGAGTAAGTGTAATTTGGATCGGATAAATTAAAATAGGTCGTACCAGTAACAGGATTGACTATACGATACGTTTGACGAGAATCGATCACATTACGGAAAACACACTCACTAATGCCGTCACCGGTCATGTCAGACATTGATGAAAAGAAAATTTCACCGGTTTGTTTCGAAATCGTGTGCGCTGGAGTCAGTGAATACATACTACTCATGATCTGTAAGTTGGCAGCATCTCGAACAAGTCGATATTCCATTGGATTAGTCCGATAATAATAACTCCAGTAAAAGGTTACACTATCATTCGGTTCCGGGGTAGTGAAGAGCAAGGTGGGTTGTGCAAAACTGATTGATGTAATCAGAGTTAATAAAATGATCGCAAAACGGAACATCAGAAACTCCTTAAAGTAAGATGAGAAAGAAAAAGGTCGAATTTCAAATTCGACCTTTATTTAGAAACTCGATACTATCTTCCGAACCAGACCGGAAGATCGGCAAAGCGTTTGCGGATCGTACTCTTGAGGTATTGAGATATTTCGACTGAAGTATCCATTTGTAATACGTGCTCGGCAATTTTCCGGCATTCTTCCAGTGAAGTTGATTGAACGATCGACTTGATCTCGGGTATTAATAACGGTGACATCGAGAAATGCTTCAATCCCAAACCAAGTAGAAGAACAGTCGCGACTGAATTGCCACCCAACTCACCGCAAAGCGAGACTTTCTTGCCAGCATTGGCACCAGCTTCGATAATCGTTTTAACAAAGCGCAAGACCGAGAGATGGAACGGTTGATAGAGATCTGCAACCAAATGATTGCTGCGATCGACTGCTAAGGTAAATTGCGTTAAATCGTTTGTCCCGATACTGAGAAAATCGGCTTCTTTCGCAATTAAATCGATTAAAACTGCTGCGGAAGGAATTTCGATCATCACTCCGACAGGGATATCAGTCCGATGCGGTTTGTTCTCGTTCTTTAATTCGGTATAGACTTCATGTAAGATTTTCTTCGCTTGCCATAGTTCCTGCAAACCGATAATCATCGGAAACATCACTTCGATGTTGCCATGAACCGCGGCGCGAGCAATAGCCCGTAATTGTGTACGAAATATTTCCGGTCGAGAGAGTGACACGCGAATCGCGCGCCAGCCCATGAATGGATTTGCTTCTCGATGCTGTCGCCAATCGCCGGCAACTTTATCGCCACCCAAATCAAAAGTACGAATCACAACCGGTTTCGGAGCTAGTCGTTTGGCAACTTCGCTATATGCTTCGTATTGCTCCTCTTCATCCGGCAGAACTTCTTGACTGAGATAGAGATACTCGGTTCGGAAGAGACCCACACCATCGGCGTTGACATCGCAGACTGATTTTAATTCGATCGGTAATTCGATATTCGCATGAAGATAGATCCGCTCCCCATCGGTGGTTACCGCTTCGGTATCGCGGATATTCGAGAGCAACTGACGATATTCCGCATGAGCGTTAATTTTCCGGGTATACTTTTTAATTCGCTCTTCATCGGGATCAACGATTAGTTTTCCCGAATTGCCATTAATTATTACCTGCGATCCGGATGGTGTTTCGAGTGAGAATCGTTCCAATCCGACGATTGCCGGAACACCGAATACTCTTGCTAGGATAGCGGAATGCGATGTTTCGCCCCCTTCGTCAAGTGCCACACCAATTAATTTGTCACGGTCAAGGTGAATCAGTTCCGAAGGGGATAACTCGTCCGCTGCAAGTATTACCGGTTCGGTTAACACTAGTGAGGTATTCTCGGTTCCTTGTAGGCAATTCAGCAGACGTCGGCAGATGTCGCGTAAATCGGTGGCACGTTCGCGAAAAATCGTATCGTTACTTTTTCCCAGTAGATTAATCGCTTGTTGCATCGAACTATATACTGCAGTTTCAGCATCGACCAGAGTATTTTGAATCATCTGTCGCATTTCGTCGATGAAGAATTCATCTTCAAGTAATAGTAATTGTGCTTCGAAGATTTTAGCGATGCTCCTTCCGGAAGTGCCTTCGGCATGTTCTCGGGTTTTCTCTAAAGCGGCACGACATGAGGACAGTCCCGCATTCAATCGATTGATTTCAACGGGCACACGATCAACCGAGATTGTGCGAGTATCGACGACGAGCTTACGTAATCGGTAACAGAATAATTTACCGATCGCTATCCCGGGAGAAACAGGTACACCCTTCCACTCTTTACTCATCGATTGCGTTAGTCCTCATTGAAACGATTGTTGACCAGGTCGTTTATTTTAGTCCAAAGTTCTTCTTCGTCGGTTCCACTTACTTCAATCGTTAGTCGAGCCCCTTGCTCGGCAGAAAGTAGCATCATACCCATGATCGATCGACCGTTGACGCGACTCCCTTCTTTTTCAACCCACACTTCGGAGTGGCTTGACGCTGCTAGTTTCACAAATTGAGCTGCCGGGCGGGCATGGAGACCATTGCGATTACGGATTACAATTTCTTTTCGGATCATGATTAAAAAGCCAAACAATGAATTACTTACCGACGAATTAACGAAATTACCCCGGAGATCTTTAATCAGGTAAACTTTAATAAACCGATTTTTGAACCGCTTTTCAATTCACCCTTACATTAGAGAAACCATGCAACACTCAAAACGATTGACGTCAATAACAATAATAGTGCATATAAGGGTATCCGGGGTTGCAATAGATAACCAATTAAGAAACCGACAGCTACAGTTATCCAAGCTAATCCCTCCGCCCCTGCAGAACCCAGTGTATAGACTATTCGACCCCATTCCCGGGCTGTGAGCACAAAAGCAGCCCCAACCAGTCCAGCTCCAGTTAACCGAATACTCCACAGAATTTTCCGCCACGGCCACAATGCCATCGCACCGGGTAAATTGACACCTTTGCGCCATCCGTACCCAACCGACCAGAGACGAAAAGTCCAAATTGGAATGTTGTAAATGAGCAGAAAAAGCATGATTGCCGTTGCGCGTGTTGCATTTGATCGATGATAGGCAAATAATCCGATCAATAACCCAATAATCATTGTAAGTGGACGCCAACCATCCCGAAATAACTGCCACCCATATACCTGTAGCGCAGTAGAGCACCACTCGCGGAGGCTTCGGACTTGATCAAGGCTGTTAGTTTTGTTTCCTGTTTCAAATTCACATCGCGCTACTGCTCCTGCAGCCATTGACATAAAATCGGGGTGGCAACCGATAAATCCGTTATGACGTTGCAACAATTTCCCGATTGCAGCTTTATCGTCACCATACATTTGCCGGGCGATTGGAATCATTGCATGAACCCAGCCAGCACCGAGATGGCGATTTTCAGTTAACACCACAGGAGCGATAGAACACGCATCCTGAATTCTTTTCCAAATTCGCATCTTTAACTTGGGGGAGTAGCTTGTCATAGCGTAACAAACCTCCTAAGCAGCTCGAACCCGGTTAAAATCATCGCACCCCCTACAAACGCCAATAGTGTATCGCGTTGTAAGAAGATTTTCGCGACTGAAGATATTGCAATTCCAGCAAATAACGGAATAATTGTCAGTAATACCGGATCAGCCTCATACCAGATATTCTGGAAAAAATGCCACCCCGCATAACCCAACATGTAAGTCAATCCTGCTGCGAACGCTCCGGCAAATCCATGCGCCACAACTCCGTAAGCCATATATCGACGGATCGCTCCGAGATCCCCCGCTCGAACAGCGGCATCGAATTTACTCAACCGTCGTGAAAGATCGCGGATGACTAACCAACGTGTAAAACCCGCTAATGGACTTACAAGAACGCCAAAAATCATCGCATATGGCCATAATGTCAGCAACCGCTCTCCAAAGGAGAGATGACCGACTAATGATGCCGAAACTGCCGAAGCAATAGCAGCACCAAAACCGGAATCGGGAGTTGTTTTGGTTGGTGCATCGGGTTCTCGAACCCAGAATAGCTGGAATAAAAGTCCGGTTAGCATCCCCAATAATGGCATTCCCAATAGAGCAGCGATGAGTGGAGCAGCCACTAGCGGCGATGAGAGCATTGATCGAACAGTGACTCGATCCAGAGCCAACACACCGCCTGCTATGGAGACAAATAACAGGGCAATCGGATCGGGAGTATAATAGACAACGCTCATGTAATCTCAATTTGGAATTGAATAAAATTTCATAATTGATAGTACTATAACAATGCCAGTTCAAATCAATGCGGAGAATTCACTGTCACTTCCAGTGGAGCACCCTCGGTATAGGTGAAAGAAAATACCGCATGTAACTTGCCTGCCAACACTGTTTTCGCATGAAGCCAACACTGGAGATACGTTCGATCCTGATCTTTTAACAATAAGGGTCGAAAATGACCTTTTGAGATCGGAACAGCCTCTTGATAAAAACCACCAACGTACCCACCACTAGTGGCATGACGATCGATCGATACTTGAACCGTAGCATCGGTAATAATGCCGATTTTGGTGCTTGATTCATCAAAAACTTCGATAGTTCTCATCGGATTAGCCCTTTTGCTTTTCGAATTGCCACCTGAGATTGTTGCTATCAAAATCTAGAAGAGAACAAAAAAGGTCAATATTCTCACACCTATAATCTTCCTAAGATGAAGCGAAAGTGTGACAAAGTCAAGTAAAATTACATATTTGATTGTTTCTATCAAGAATTCAGTGTATTTCTGCAGGATGCTAAATCGCTACGGTTTTTGATTGACTTGTATACAATCTATTCACCATTGAAATCCGATTGATTTGTATTATTCCAATCCATTTCCGATTTTAGTTGTCGAAGATCGACTAATTCAACTACAAAAATCGGATCGAAAATGCATTGGTTTCCTCGCCCTTCACACTGGCATAAAGCCCAATCCCGTCCAATTATCGCAATTGCCTGGAGTCAATTTAGTGGCGGGCGAATGGCAAAAAAAATAGGTTCTCCATTAGCCGACCCTTTTTATTTTGATCAGGAAGTGCTTGCTGATGGTTCGACCAAACTGCATGCTCTCCTTGCTCGAACCGAGCTTATGGGCGAATCGCTGGATCGTTATATGAATTTTGTGCTGTATGGCGGTGGTATTCCTGTCATCGTTCCGATCCAGAATCGTACAGATTTTACGGATTCGATCCTTGACCGATGCGATGGAGTTTTGTTAAGTGGAGGCGACGATCTAGCACCATCATTTTTTAAGGAAAAACCGATCTCCGATAGCTGTATCGGAAATCTTACCCGTACCTGGTCGGAAACTGCGCTCATTCGTGGTGCAGTGGAACGCAAGCTACCAATCTTCGGTATTTGCCGCGGTTTTCAACAGTTATGTGTCACATTCGGCGGAACTCTAATTCAAGATATTCCTAGTCAAGTAACTTCCGAACAAATTCATTACCAACCCAACGGTGATTGCTATCATCGCGTTAAAAAACTTGGTGGGTCTACATTTGCCAATTGTTTTCCGGAACTGGAATTCTCTACGAATAGTTGGCATCACCAGGCGGCTGATCGCATCGGCGAGGGTACTGTCGTCGGAATAGCTTCCGATGGCATCATTGAAGCGGCAGAATGGGCAAAATACCACGCAATGGGTGTGCAGTGGCATCCGGAACGAATGGTGAATAATCGAGAATCAATCAATATGGCACAATTCTTTATATCAATGTGTTTAAAGAAATAATGATAATGCAATTTTTTATAGTTACCACTCTAGATTCGGAGAAACAATGACTGAAGCGGAATTTATTGAGTTCGTAGGCAATTTCGATGCTAAGAATGTCTTGGATGTCGCTACCGGTCATGGCGGTTTCCTCCATGCACTTCAACAATGGTTTCCCAATGCCGATCGATTTATTGGAATCGATGCTTTGGAAAAAGCAATTCAACACGCACATAAAGCTTCAAGCGAACTTCCCAAAACTGAATTCATGTTGATGGATGCACATCGAATGACGTTTAATAACGGTGAATTCGATGTCGTAGCGATCTGTAATTCACTCCATCATCTATCAGACCCAGAAGTTGCTCTGAAAGAGATGAAGCGAGTCTTAAGACCGGGTGGATTGTTCATCGTTTATGAAATGATCAATGATGGACAGACTGAGTCCCAGATGACTCATGTTCTGTTTCATCACTGGTGGGCTAAAGTCGATAGTCAACTTGGGATATCACACCATCCTACCTATTCACGCGCAGAATTACAGTCGCTGATCTCGAAACTGAGTTTGTCAAACCTAGAATCATTCGATGATGTCTCGCTTGATGGCGATCCTAAAGCAGTTGAAGCTACTGAACGATTTCGAACAGGATTTCAAGATTATTTGGTGCGTGCAAAAGACTTACCCGATTTTGAAATCATCAAAGAAGAAGGTGAGAAATTACTTCAACGGTTAGATATACATGGTGTCCATGGTGCGACGGAAGTACTGATTTTTGGAACTAAATGACCAATATCATTTATTGACTGATTTCTTCACAGAATCGATCTCATACTTCGCTGGCAATCTGGTCGATCAGTTGCCGATTTAAATAACCAGCATTGGTTGAATGCCAGTATAAAATATCATCCTCCCCATCTTTCCAGCATAAACAGACTTTCCGTCCATTCAATTCATATAAAAAGTCGATCAGTCCTAGTTCCGGAGATTTCAAACTGACGCCAATTTGCTTTAATTCAGTAATGTATTCATCCAATTTGCATTCATATTCTTTCAGTCGCTCAATTTCGGCGGGAAAAAACTCATCGAGATTTCGATGCCCGTTGAGTAAGTCATAACTCAACTGATCTTCGGATAATTTGCGCCAAACCTCACGAATATCCTTTACTATGCTTCGAATTAACGGTAAAGTTGCTCGCGCTTCGGAGATTGTGAAAGTTTTTAAATCTTCCATCTTTTTCTCTTACCTCTTTGAAGATTGCAAGATACACCTAGATCTTCGTACTATTTACGTACTATTGTAGAGATATACGAAATGGAGATCGCAATGGATAATCAAACGAAAACTAAGATGTTAGAAGGATTGAAAGAAGCCATGTTGGCTGAGCGAAGCGGTATCGAATTTTTCAACCTAGCTGCGTTGCAGACTACTGACCCACAAGGACGTGAAGTCTTTCAAAACCTTGCACACGAAGAAGGTGAACATTTAGTGTGGTTGCGGAAGCAATACGGACATATCTTAAAAGATGAACCGCTGGAAAAAGTGCCATTAATTCCTGTTGCCGATCTAAACGGCGATCATCCTATCTTCTCCAAAGATCTCCGTAAACGCTTAAAAGAAGCCCATTTTGAGATGACGGCATTGTCTGTCGGTCAGCAATTAGAACAGAATGCCATAGATCGGTACCGTCGACTAGCAGATGAAGTCGGTCCCGGTGAACTCCGGGAATTTTATCTGCAATTGATGGTTTGGGAACAATCTCATGCCGGGGCATTTGCCAAGCAATCGATGGAGTTTCGAGAAGACTATTGGTCACAAAACAACTTCTCGCCATTTTGAGATCAACATACCACGTGCATTTACCTAACGCAGTTTTTCGGAACTGCGTTTTTTTTTACTTTTCCCGCTACTAATGGTCAAATTATGAGATAAAGGAAGAATCGAAAGAATTCTTCTCTGTGAGGATCTCGCATTGCACAAGTCAAATCGGGTATGTACTTTGTCGCGAGTGATCCTAGTAGACAGTTGATTTCTTCAATCAAATTCGGCTACACCATGCGACTAGATCGAATATTGCAGTATCTCCTTCCAAAAGACGATAAGTTCTACTTACTCCTAGAGGAATCTATATCGTACATCGATCAGGCAGCCGATGAAATATTAAAAATTTCATCCGCTTCGAGTGAAGAAAGAGCAAATCTCGTCATTAGGATACAAGACTTAGAACACAAAGGTGACGATGTAACGCATAAAATCTTCAGTGAACTCGATAGTACATTTGTTACCCCATTCGATCGTGAAGACATTCATCTCCTAGCGTCCGAACTTGATGATATTCTCGACTACATCGACGGGTCTATCCGTCGAATTACTCTGTACAAGATCGACCATTTTCCAGTCGAGTTAATTAATCTGATCGAAAAACTGAATATGTCGGTAAAAGAGTTAAAGCGTGGCATCCCGCAACTACGAAAACTCGAGAATTCCGAGGTTCTTCGTGAGGTGATTCGAAAAGTTAACGATTACGAAAACGACGCCGACACGATCTTTGCTTCGGGTATCGCCGAACTTTTCGACAAGGAAACCAATCCGATCGAAATCATCAAGCTGAAGGAAGTCTTTGTTGCTCTTGAAACTGCGACCGATAAATGCGAAGATGTCGCAAACGTACTCGAAACGATTTTAATCAAGCATTCCTAACCAGAGAGATCGGTTTCCAATGCTAACACTTATCATCTGTATCATCTTCGTCGCACTAGTCTTCGATTTTCTGAACGGATTTCACGATTCCGCCAACTCGATTGCTACTGTGGTTTCGACACGCGTACTCTCGCCCCGAAACGCGGTGATCTGGGCGGCGTTTTTTAATTTATCTGCGGCATTTTTATTCGATGTACATGTTGCGAAAACAATTGGTAAGGGTTTGGTTCATCTTGAAGCGGTGAATGAATATGTTATCCTAGCGGGATTAATCGGTGCAATATTCTGGAACCTGCTAACTTGGTATTATGCAATTCCCTCCAGCTCATCTCACGCGCTGATGGGCGGGTATGCCGGAGCCGCTATCGCTAAAGCTGGATTCGGTGCAGTGATTTACAGTGGTTGGACAATGACTGTGCTATTTATCGTGGTTGCGCCGATAATGGGTATGGTCATGGGATTCATCCTGATGCTCAGTCTCACTTGGCTGTTCAATAAACGTCCATCCTCAAAAATTAATGGCGCATTCCGTAAATTGCAATTGGTCTCTGCTGCAGCTTACTCACTCGGGCATGGTGCAAACGATGCCCAAAAAACCATGGGCATCATTACCGGTCTACTCGTTACAGCTGGATTCTTAGATAAATTCGAAGTTCCTTATTGGGTAATCTTCTCTTCGTATTTTGCAATTGCAATGGGTACACTTTTTGGCGGTTGGCGCATCGTTAAGACGATGGGTCAGAAGATTACGAAGTTGAAACCGTCGGGTGGTTTCTGTGCCGAAACTGCCGGTGCAATTACGTTACTCGTTACCGCTTTTAGTGGCATTGCTGTCAGTACAACTCACACTATCACTGGTGCAATCATGGGTGTCGGAGCCACCAAGCGATTGTCGGCAGTCCGCTGGGGTCTCGCTGGAAACATCATTATCGCCTGGATCGTGACCATACCAGCATCGGCACTAGTCGGAATGGCATCGTACTGGCTAATATCGATGTTCATTTAAATATCGATCGCTACCTTTAACAATCTTGTAAGATCAATCCCAAACGCTTGATTCCCTCTGTAATTTTCTCAACTGGCTGATTGGAAAAATTCAATCGCATGCACTCGATTTGCGGTTCATTCGCGAAAAAAGAGCGTCCCGGAACAAAAGCAATCTTGTTTTCGATAGCCATCTCGAGAATTCGATCGGTATCGTAACCGGTCGGTAATTGAACCCAAACAAACATCCCACCTTTCGGTCTGCTCCACTTACTTCCTTTGGGTAATGCCGTTTCTAACGTGGAAATCATCGCCTGAGCACGCTCGCCATAAACTTTTCGCAGTTGTGCAATGTGTCCTTCGTAATCGAATGTCGCCAAAAGATGAGCGATGACACGCTGTGAAATGGATGATGTATGCAAATCGGTAGATTGTTTGGCTACCGTCATCGCTTTCACCAACTTAGTCGGTCCCGACAACCACCCAACCCGCAGTCCCGGCGCAAAGGTTTTCGAAAAAGTACCCAACGACACTACCACACCCTGATTATCTAATGACGCCAGCGATGGAAGTGGATCGCCATCAAAACAAAGCTCGCCGTATGGATTGTCTTCCAGAATGATAAAGCGATATTTTTGTGCTAGACGCACTAATTCAATACGACGTGAGAGCGTAAGAGTACGACCAGTAGGATTATTATAGTTCGGTACGACATATAGCATTTTGGGAGAATTTTGTAACACAATTGCTTCGAGATCATCGACGATCATTCCTTCGTCATCACTTTCGACTACTGCGAATTGCGCTTCGTAGAAACCAAACGCTTGCAATGCCGCCAGATAACTGGGATTCTCGACAACAATAACATCACTGGGATTAATCAAGACTTTGGCTATTAGATCAAGCCCTTGCTGCGATCCGTTGGTGATCAGTAGATCATCGGGAGTCGTTGATCCTCCTTGACGATTGAGCCGATCCGAAATTGCTTTCCGAAGTTGCGGGAACCCCTCAGTAGTACTGTACTGAAGCGATGCGGCACCATCATGGCTTAAAACATATTGAAACGCAGCAGCGATTGCATCGACGGGAAAATACTCCGGTGCCGGTAAACCACCGGCAAACGAAATTATTTCCGGATGTTCTGTCACCTTTAAAATTTCGCGCACTGCTGACGACTTGATGCCATTCATTCTATGGGATAGGACAATCTCACTGTATGTTCTAGAGGAACTGGTCAATAAGCTACTCATTGTTCACTCCGTTTAGCGGCAGCACTTATGTGTACTAAGGTCTCTTCTTTGATCGACGAGAGTACGATGGTAGTAACGGTCTGCGTTACACCTTTGATGGTTCGAATCGTCTCGACCAATAATCGGTCAAGACTCTTCGTATTGTCGGTTTTGATTTTCAGGATGTACGATTCTTGACCGGCGACCCGGTGACATTCCAATACTTCGGGAAGTGAGCGAATCGTTTCCGTGAATTTGTCGAAGTATTTCGGGTGCTCGATCCCTACCGATACGAATGCGGTAATGTCCTTACCTACCCGTGAAGCGTCAATCACAGCGGTATACCCTTTGATGATACCGCGCTCCTCCAATTTACGAATCCGTTCCGCGACAGCAGGTTGTGACAATGCTACTTTCTGGGCAATTTCCAATTGAGTAGCACGACCGTTTTGCTGCAGTATTTCGAGAATTTTCAAATCGATAGCGTCCATTGTTCACCTATAATATATAAGTATTAATTGACTACTAAGTATAATATATAGCATTGCCGTAGCATTGTCAATATATGATAAGGTGGAGAAGGTAATCCTAGGATTATTTAGCGGTTCTGTGATTAAATTACCATTTGGGCTTCAATAATACTGAAGTCTGTGAAAATAGGGAGCAATTCAGAGCAGAATTTGATCCGATACGCTGATTCAGTAGATAAAATCAATATATTAATTATTAATAACATATAAGAATTTTCGTAAAATTTGTCACTTGTTGAGAACATGTTTTTTACTGTATATTGCTAGGCTGCTAATCGCTTTGATGCTCGCACAGCGGCACCGGAGATTTTCAAGCTTTTTTAGACCGTAGTGGAACCAATCATGGACGCAAGCAATTCTCTTTTCGTGATCTTGATTGCACCCTACCGGTGCTCCGGTTTTCCTTCTTATCACGTGTGTTGTTCCAACAGACAGGCGCAACACCTACCCCAATTATTGGAGTTATAATATGAGTAAGTTATTCGATAAGCTCGCTGGTCAAATTCCGACGCTGCGCGCTGAAATGAAAGAATTCAACGCAAAATACGGTCAAGTGCAACTTGACACGGTTAAAGCGGAACAGATTTACGGCGGCATGCGCGGTATCAAATCCTTGATTTGCGATACTTCCGAAGTCGATCCGAACTACGGTCTTATCATTCGCGGTATCAAGCTCGAAGAGCTTGGCGACAAACTTCCCGAAGAAATTTTCTGGTTAATGTTGACCGGTGAATTCCCGAACGCAGAAGAATTGGCAGACCTGCAAGCCGACCTCAAAGCCCGTTCGAAAGTTCCGCAGTACGTGTGGAATATTCTCGACCAGTTCGAAGAAAAAGACGACCACCACCCGATGGCGATGCTTGACTGTGCAATTCTCGCCATGGAAAAAGAATCCAAGTTCCGTGCAGCATATGACAAGGGCGTGCCCAAGACCGAATACTGGAAATATGCGCTGGAAGACGTGTTGGATATCGTTGCGACCGTCGGCGAAATTTCCGCTTGGATCTATCGCAAGAAATACAACAAGGGTGCCAAGATCGCTTCGAATCCGAAACTTGACTGGGCAGCCGACTATGCACACATGATGGGCTTCGATAATGCCGATTTCTTCAAACTGATGCAGCTTTATATGGTTCTTCACTGCGACCATGAAAGTGGCAACGTATCTGCACACACCAGTCACCTCGTCGCCAGTGCATTGTCCGATCCATATTACGCGATCAGCGCCGGTTTGAACGGTCTTGCCGGTCCGTTACACGGTCTTGCCAATCAAGAATGCCTCAATTGGGTGCTCAGCATCAATGAGAAATTCGGTGGCACCCCCTCGAAGGAAGCTCTGCAGAAGGAAGCAACCGAAACCCTGAGTTCCGGTCGTGTTATCCCCGGTTACGGTCATGCGGTTCTTCGCGTGGTCGACCCACGCTTCAAGATGTTCAAGGCATTCGGTCACGAAAAATGCCCGGAAGATCCAGTATTCCAGACCGTCGCATTGACGTTCGACACGGTACCGGACATTCTCAAGACCATCCAGAAGATCAAGGATCCATGGCCAAACGTAGACGCCGCCAGCGGTTCGTTGATTTATCACTACGGTCTCCGCGAATTCTCGTACTATACCGTACTGTTCTCGGTTTCCCGTGTACTCGGTATGGGCGCCCAGATGGTACTTGCCCGTGCAATGGGTGCACCGATCGAACGACCGAAGTCCGTCACGACCAAGTGGTTGTTTGCCGCAGGCAAAAAAGCCGCAGGCGAATAATTACTCGCTCCAATCTATCCGAAAAAGCCGACTTCGCGGTCGGCTTTTTTGTTAGAGCGAATGATTTTAAAAAAAAATGTCACGGCATAGGAAAGCAAATTATGGAAGAACCTGATTTTTCTCCCGGTCAATACGACGAGTTTGCCGAGAAGTACAATGGCGGTCTCGATCAGAAACCTTACAATGCATACTACGAACGTCCAGCAATGCTGGAATTGCTTCCAGAACTGTCAGGAAAAACAATTATGGATGCTGGCTGTGGTAATGGTTGGTATTCCGAGCACTTTGCGAATTCCAATGCTTCGGTAACCATTGTGGATGCAAGCGAGAAAATGCTAGCGAATGCTAGTGATCTGCCCCCATTATTTGTACCAGTGTCTATGTCACACTGGTCTCATTCCTGCGTAGCGTAGCGGAGCAGGAATGAGTGGTAACTCTGTTTCCGGTGCCGGCGGCAGATAGCCCAAAGAGCTGTGCGGTCGAATCGTATTGTAATGGTGCCGCCATTGTTCGATAATCACCTTTGCTTCCAATATGGTATCAAAGATTTCACCCTTCAGCAACAGTTTCAACCGACAGTTAAAACTTTCGATGTATCCGTTTTCCCACGGGCTGCCAGGCGTAATAAACAAGGGTTGCACATCAACCCGGGGCAGCCACGCTAGTACCTCATTCGCCGTAAACTCAGGGCCATTGTCACTACGAACATGAATCGGTGTACCTCGTACTACAAACAGTTCTTCCAGTACGCAAAGAACATCATCCGCCTTGATCTTCCGGGCTACCAGGATCGCAAGGCATTCCCGGGTGTATTCGTCCATGATCGCAAAGATCTTGAACGAACGACCATTCGACGTATGCCACGTGACAAAGTCGAAGCTCCAGACATGATCCGGATGTTCCGGACGTAGACGGATGCAGGAACCATCATTCAGCCACAGTCTTCGACGCTTCTTCTGCTTCTTCGGGACCTTCAGTCCGGACTGTCGCCAGATCCGTTCCACCCGTTTGTGGTTTACCCGCCAGCCGATGTTACGGATCATCGCCGTTACGATCCGGTAGCCATACCCGCCATACTGGCAAGCCAGAAATACCACCAGCGAGACCAACGGGCCTTCGTGAGGTGGTACCCTCAGTTTGGACAGTTTTGTGCGAATCTTAGTTAGATTGCACCGCCCACTGTCTGCTGTTTCTTGTCAGGCAGCTGCCTGACAAGAAAGATTTCTTAGACTATCGGTGTAGACTTCATCTGGGGTTTGATAGCCCAAGCCTTGGTGCGAACGTTCGCTGTTGTAGAACGAAAAATACTCACCGATGCTACGCTCTGCAATGCGAACTGAATCGTACCCTTTCAAGTATACTTCCTCGTACTTCAACGACTTCCACAACCGTTCGACAAAACGGTTATCCATCCACCGACCTTTACCATCCATACTGATCCGAACGCCTGCCTCTTTCAAAACATCCGTAAATGCGATGCTGGTAAACTGACACCCTTGATCGCTGTTGAAGATCTCAGGCTTCCCATACTTCGACAATGCTTCCGTCAGCGCTTCCACACAGAAATCGGTGTCCAGCGTATTCGAAAGTCGCCACGACAGTACTTTCCGGCTGTACCAATCGATCACCGCCACCAGATACACAAAACCCCGAGCCAATGGGATGTACGTGATATCGGTTGCCCACACTTGATTCGCCCGATCTACCACAATATCGCGAAGCAGGTACGGATAAATCTTGTGTTCCTTGTCAGGAACCGTCGTACGCGGCTTGCGGTACAATGCTTCCAGACCGAGGATGCGTAGCAAGGAACGAACCTTTTTCCGACCAACATCGATACCCTGCTTCGATAACTCCACCACCAGTTTACGGGCACCGTAGAACGGAACCTTCAGGTGAAGCTCATCCAGCGTTCGCAACAGCATCAATTTGTTCGAATCAAGCGGAACAGGGCGATAGTAGTAACTGCTGCGTGGAACCTTGATCAAAGAACACTGCTGAACCAACGGTAAACGGGCACCCGGATCGATCAGCGCTTCACGCTCAGAACGCCCAAGCGACTGAGCCCCCGTGACAAAAAATCGTTCTCCATCGTTAACTGGCCAATCTTGGCGCGAAGCTCCTTAAGGTCTACTTCTTCACTTCCTGACGACTCGGTCTTGCCAAACACCGATGCAGCATGATCCAAAAGCTGCCTCTTCCACTGGCTGATCTGATTCGGATGAACCTGATACATACTCGCCAGTTCCGATACCGTCTTGTCACCCTTGAGGGCTGCTAATGCTACCTTCGCCTTGAAATCAGGCGATAAGGTCCGTCGTAATCCCGACATTGTAAACTCCCTGCTTGCTGTCAAAATATCGGGCAAAGCAATCTAACTAACAAACTGTCCAGGAAAACGGGACCACTTCATCGTCGGCACGACGAAGCGGTGCATACCGGTGACTCGTTCGTGGTTCGCAAAGAACCGTACAGACCCGTCGTTCCGAGACCCGATCAATGCCCAGCGAATGGCGAACAGTAAGCGCAGTCTCGCGACGCTTCGCCGGGCACACTATTTTCCCTTGAGAGCCTCCTGCAGGATCTCTTTGTCCAAGGTCAGATCAGATACGACCTTCCGAAGACGGCCATTCTCGCGTTCCAGTTCCTTCAAACGCTTCGCCTGATCCAGCTTCAAACCACCGTATTCCTTGCGCCAGTGGTAGTAAGTATGTTCCTGGATGCCCAACTTCCGGCAAACTTCACGGACGCTCATCCCCTTCCCAATCTCAACTTCCGCTTCACGAAGCATCGGGATAATCTGCTCCGCAGTTCGCTTCACTCCACGCATGAAAACCTCCCATAAAAGGTACTACTCTGACATAGAGAGTGGTACTACTTTCGGGGGCTAGATCACTAGAACACGACTGGGTTCAAGAGTGAATTATCGATTGTGGGATCTACAAACTCCTTTAACGTGGTTAGAATCGAAGAGTTTCGATTGTGTGTTTTCTTCTTTAACCATGCATTATTTAAAAGAATGGTCAGGTCCACTCAAAGAATTTTATCGCGTCCTCAAGGTGAACGGCACTTTGCTCTTTTCTACTCACCATCCATTTGCCGACTGGAGAATTTTCAGAGTGGATAATTATTTCAAAACTATTTGCATCCAGGATGATTGGGGATTTCCCATTCAATATTACCGTCGACCACTGCAGGATATGATTTCTCCGATATTATCTGCTGGCTTTTGTATCGAGCAAATTGTCGAACCACGACCAACCGAGAATTTTCTAAGAGTCGATCAGGAGGGATACCAGAAATTATCAATTTCACCTTTATTCCTGATAATCCGCGCGATCAAGCATTGACACAGCTAATATCCTGTTTCGTCTGATCGAAAGTGAACTAGAACCTCGAACACTACTCGCCATCAATAATTTTGCGCAATTCCGACAGCACATGCTTGGTGTTAAACGGCTTCATGATAATCGGAAATCCACTATCTTGAATCGATTGAATTGATTCTTCGGTGGTATATCCCGACATAAAGAGCACTTTCACGTTACTAAATTTTTCCCTCATTTTTTCCAATAACTTAACACCGCCCATTTGTGGCATAACAACATCGGATATGACCGCATCGACTGTTTGATCGTCTTGCTCAAGAATTTGCAATGCTTCAACTCCGTTTGCTGCCCGAAGCACGCGGTATCCGTGCTGGGTTAAAATAAAATGGAGCAGATCGCGAATCGCTTCTTCATCTTCAACGACCAATATCAGTTCATTTCGACCGGCACTTTTTTCTTCGACTTTGTTGACTTTGGGAATCGGATTAACCGCAACAGCGGGGATAAAAACCTTGATTGTAGTTCCGATATTTATTTCACTTTCGATTTCCAATTTACCATTCAACTGTTGGACAATACTTTGAACGGTTGACAGACCTAGACCGGTTCCTTTCCCTTCAGGTTTGGTCGTAAAAAACGGTTCGGTTGCACAAGCAAGCACCTCGGACGACATCCCAACTCCAGTATCGTGAACGGTTAACACACTGTAGCAAATTGGTGTTTGATTCCCGGTCATCGAATCCTTTGATTCTGCGGATTCGAAAACGTTTGTTGAAATTGTCAATTCACCGTCGTCAGTCATCGCATCGCGCGAGTTGATTACCAGATTCATGATAATTTGTTCGATTTGTCGGGGATCGGCTTCAATATTGGGTAACCCACTATATGTCTCGACAATCAGATCGATATTTTCACCGATCAATCGCTGAAGCATTTTGACAATTCCGTGAATAATATCGTTGAGATTGACGATCTCGAGTTCTTGTTGATTTTTTCGGCTGAAGAGCAATAGTTGCCGGGTCAGTGCAGTAGCTCGTGTAACCGTTTCGATGATACTTGCCAACCGCTCGCGTAACGGGTTTGTTTGATCGATGCTCAGATTCATCAATTCGGCATTGCCAGTTATTATCGTTAACAAGTTATTGAAGTCGTGCGCTACACCACTTGCCAATCTACCGATTGCTTCCATCTTCTGCGATTGTACCAATTGTTCTTGAATTTGTTTTCGAGAGCTGATATCGTGACAAAAGCCTTGATAACCGATGATTTGTCCACTATCGCCATGGCGAACATTTGCAGATAACTGACAAGTAATAATTTTACCATCTTTCCGCTGTAATCTGATCTCATAATCAGAGACTGACCCAGTTAACTCGATTTCTTTTTGATATTGAATTCGCTCTTCGGGATTGAAGTATAAATCGCTGGATTTCATCGACAACAACTCTTCAATAGAAAATCCGACGATCGAAACCATGGCATCGTTTATATCGATAAATGTACCGTCGATATTGGTAATAAAGACACCGTCACGCGATTGCGTGAAGAGGTCGCGATGTTTCTTATCCGCTTCGGCTCGAGCAATTTCGGCTAGCTTTCGATCGGTAATATCCTGAATAGTACCAATCATATTAATGGGATTGCCCATTGCATCGTAAGTAATCTGTCCTTTCCCCCAAACCCATCTAATTTCGTTATCACTCTTTCGAACGATGCGGTATTCACGATCGAAAGGTTGTTTTCTACCGACTACCTCTTTGCTGAAATAGTCGATCATTGCTTGTCGATCTTCGGGATGTACAGCATCAATCCAATCTTGCATTTTCTTTTTATAATCGTATTTAAATCCAAATACATCTGATAAGACTTGCGAACAACTCCAACAATCGTTGGGAATATCGAAATTATAAGAACCAAGACGTGAAACGCGCTGCGATTCACTCAACCAATATTCACGCTCTTGTAGCTCTAATTCGGCGCGATGTCGTTGTAAATCGGTTCGGAATGAATTGATGCCATAGGAGAGATCATCAGCCAATTCAATTAATAACCGCATTTCTTCCGAGTCGAAAGCACCATCTTGATCGCTAAACAAACTTAATGCACCGATCGATCGACCATCGATATTAAGTGGAAGACACACAAATGATGTGAAATTTGGTGTGTTTATTTCGGTTTGCCGGGGCGATCTGTTGCTTTCTTCGATAAGATGGCTGCTTATTACCGCTTTTCCCGTTTCAATTGCCTGCTTGAATGTCTCGCTAAATGGATACTTCTTCGACTGGGAAAGTCGATCAATTCCGGTTTCGCTTATCGTGATCATGCTATTAATTGCATTTTGATTATTCGGATCACGGTAAGAAACATTGACAATTGGATAGTTTCCTTCGTCATGGATTACTTGACATACTCTATTCAATAAATCGAGTTCGTCGCTAGATCGAATTAAAACTTGATTACAATCACTCAACATTCGAAGCGCACGATTGGATTTTAAGAGATTTTGACGGGTATGCTGGAGTTCGGTAATGTCAATGCCGAATGAAATCGTACTGTCTATAGAACCATACCGATAGATTTGATTGTTACTCCAAGTGATATACCGCTCTTCACCATGCTTGGTCAATATAGGGCTGTCAAACTGTTTTGGAATTCCACCCTGCGATAACTTCTGAAATTCAAGCCAAACATCTGGATAAACGTCTCGAGGTATTAGAACCTCAATCCAATTCTTACACTGAAGATCGTCAATCGAATAGCCGGAGATTTTTTCAGCGGCTTCATTGAATATCGATATCCTCCCATTCATCGACATACCAATTATCATAGTATTTGCCGTTCGAATTAAATCTACCGTAAACTCGTTGGCAGCTTTTAAATCGGCTTCGATTAGATTTCGCGTAACTTCTACCCGTTGCATCGAGATGCCAAACGAAAGATCATCGGTCAACTCGAGCAAAAGTTTCAGCTCTTCTTCATCGTGAAATGCGAGTGAATCGTTAGAACAGATATTTAATACTCCAATTAGATGACCGAATTCGTACATTGGAAGGCTAATCGAATATGAAAAATTGAATTTTTCGGCTTCGGACCACCATATTGAGCTGTTAAAATCATCATCTTTAGACCAGATAACGTGTGTACGCTCTTTCATTGCTTGATAAAACGGGGTATTGACTAAATCGGTGGCTTCCCATACCAGCTTTGCATCGTTGCGATAAATTTCTTCATCGCTGCTAGAAGTAACTATTTTTAGACGATTTCGATCTTCCTGGTCGATATACATCACTGCTACAATCGGGTATCCCCCACGAGTGTAAATTGTATGTCCGATTTTCTGGATCAACTCCACTTCGCTCTTCGCACGGATCAATACTTGATTACAATCGGATAACATTCTTAACGACCGATTTGATCGATACAACCGAGCTTCATTTAATTTTTTCTCGGTGATGTCTTCAATCATCCCCAATTGGTAGCTCTTTTTGCCGTCGGCGCTTCTGATTGGAGTAACAGTCAATGAAACCCAGATGAAATGACCATCTTTATGGATGTATACTTTCTCGGTTTTATAGATACTAATTTTTTGTTCGTGTAATTTGATAACGTTAACGACATCGTTCTCATAGTAATCTGGATGCGTGATGTCTTTAACCGACATACTCTCGATTTCTTCGGTTGTATACCCAACGATCTGTGCAAATGCCTGATTGACCTTAATAAAATTGAGTTGTGGATCGACGAGTACAACACCGAGAGGTCCTTCTTCAAAGGCTCTTCGAAATCGTTCTTCACTCTCGAGTAAAACAGCTTCGATTTTCTTTCGCTCAGTCAGATCGAAAATTGTCGATCGACTCAAAATGAACTTACCATCCTCGGTTTTCAACGCGCTTGCGTTGTGAAGTACCGGAAGAATCAATCCATCTTTGCGTATTAGGGATAATTCAATATTTTGAATTTCACTATCGGTTTTTAAATATTCAAATCGTTCCAAGAAGAGTCCACGACTTGCTTCTGTCAACAAATCGACAAATCTTATTTGATTGACGATTTCTTCGCGAGAATACCCCAGCCAAGAGAGTTCGGTATCGTTTATGCGAACGATATATCCATCGGAATCGATCGAATGATATCCACATGGAGCATTATTATAGAGATCCGAAATTTCTTCTGAAGATTTGATCAGTGCATTTTGCCATTTTTTCCGATCACTGATATCGCAAATTACTAATTGATAGACTCGATGCCGATTATGCGAAATTGTTGTTAACGTCAATTCTGCCGGGTAAACGATACTGTTACGATCGCGGATGTCCGCTTCCCAAGTGGTTTCTTTCGCATCTCCGGATATTAATAGAACTGTTTGAAAATCGATATCGATATATTTACCAAACAAGACAGTAAAATTCTTGCCGATCATTGCATCTTGTGAGACATTAAAAGCGGTTTGTGCACTTAGATTTGCATCGATGATCGAGAAACCAGAATCAAGTAGAAAAATGCTATCGTTGGCATATCGCATCAACGATTCAATCTGATACAACAATTCAGAACGTTCTTGTTCGCGATCAAGACGATTTTGTACGTCGTGAAGACGTAATTTTCCCACGATTACAGCAAATATTGCCCAAACAGCGCCGATTAATAATAGTAATGCGACGCTCAGAATTGTTTCACTATAGCGTAATGACTGATTAATCTCTTTTGAATCGATTTTCGTAACTAAAAACCAAGGAGACGAAGGAATCTCACGAAGCGCTGCAATAACTTTTACATGCCGATAATCGGTATCTTCGCAGATGCCTCTGCGACCAAGAACAACTTTGACTGCGGGTAACGCTGTATCCCTAAGCGCAAATTTTAATTGTAATGCAGTATTTTTCCTGTGACGTAATTCATTTAAATACACGACTGAATCACCATCGCGCCGAACAAGTAGACACTCAGCGGAAGCGGAAGGAATAGGAAATTCCTGCAATTCGGGATATATAAAATTAGCGGCATTGACTTTCAGTATTATCAATCCAAGAAGCTTATTTTGATCGGCAATTTTCTTGGAATAAATCGGAATTTGAAATTCAATATAGATATTTCCGTTTGAACTTCGATAAAAATCGACTACTCGGATACTATCTTTGTGGGTTTCTGTGTGACTCGACTGAATGTCATATTGCTTTCCAGCATTGTGATCAGATGGTTCAGAAACTAAGATTATTCCATTAGAATCGGTTATTAATATCTCTTCATACATCGTCGACCAGCTCATGATCGACAACCAATTTTTTATCTGATTTCGAATGCTTTCAATCTGTGAATGCTCGATTAAATTCGCAAAATTATTGATTAACTCGTGATTTAAGATGATTGATTCAGCATCGTCAATTCTTTCTTGCCGCCATTCGACCAATTGTTTTGCTTTCAGGTCGGCAATCGCTGAAAGTTCGAGTTCGCTTTGTTTCCGAAAAGATGATTCTTGAAAATAGATAAAGGCAATCCCGAGACAGAGGATTGCAATTGTAAATACCAATGTGATGACTACAATGCGAATTTTTGAGGATCCGTATCCAACTCGATTCATGCTTTTCCCCCACAGAAAGCGATTACTACGTAGCAGAATAAGTTTTCCAGATTTTGAGATCCGATAAAAGAGCGATATACTTTATTTATCGATTTGATCTGAGTGAACTGTAATTATAAAGCTTATCGGTCTCTGATTGAGTGAACTGGAAGATTGGGTCGTAGAAATTGAAAAGTAGTTTGAATAGTTATCTAATATACACATATTTATTCTGTTCCAAGGTGCAATTCAGCCTAGCACTGATTTTTTCTGTCTGATTAATAAGAGACAAAGTTGTGAAACCGAGGTTTCTAGATCAATATTCTGCAATCGGTAGATTATATTTTTTTATATCGATGTTTTCAATCGTCAACGCGATATCGCAGTTTGGCGAAGTAATTTCTCGTAAATCCCTATTAGCCAATCCATTACAAATTACATTTTTAACAATGATCATTCCTTTAGCCAGTGTTACTTCTATCTGGACTGGACGTCTCCTTTCAGGCAGGGACCAAAGAAAGACAATTTTTTTCACCGGTATGATTACTGTTCTTACCTTTCTTAGTGGTTTTTGGTTAACCAATTTCTATCATCTTTTTTGTATTTTTGCGGTTTTCGCTTTTGTAAGCCCCTATCATACTTTGGCTCAAAGCCGAATTCTCCAGCAATATGTGGCTCAAACTCATACTGGAAGAGTATTTGGTCGCGCATACAGTATCAGTATGTTGATCGGAGCCATTTTTTCGGCTTTTTCCGGATGGTGGCTCGATCAAGGGACTCAAAATTGGCAATCATTGTTCTTAACAGTTGGAATTGTCGCTTTCTTTGGAATAATTGCGCTTTCCTCGGTGAAAACTAAGCCAGATCCCCAAAAGATCTACTACATTAGCAAAAAAACATTCTTCGACCCTTGGCGCGAAGTACTTCAACTCTTGCGAAAACGGCATGATTTTTTTCGATTTGAAGCTGCTTTCATGTTATACGGTATCGCATTCATGATGCAACTACCAATCATCCCGTTATATTTGGTGGATGATCTTCACCTCCATTATGCCGATATCGGCTTAGCCCGAGGAACAGTATTTCAACTAGTCATGATCGTTGGTATCCCTTTCTTCGGACACGTCTTCGATCGATCTACACCTCGGCGTCTTTCCGCGCGAGTTTTTGCACTAGGCGCACTATTTCCGATTGCTCTAATTTTCACTGGTTTTTTAACTGGTATGTATCAAAAAATTGGTCTATTTATCTCGTTTGGATTGTTCGGCTTCATTATGAGTGGTGTTCACACACTATGGCACCTTAGTGCGATGCGATTTGCCCGATCGAATGAAGATGTCGGAGTCTATCAATCGGTGCATATTGCTGCGACCGGTATTCGCGGTTCATTTGCACCATTTCTAGGATTGGCGATTACGCTTTTGTTTGGAAATCGCATCGCATTGATGGTTGCCGCAATAGTGTGGATATTCGCGTCCATGGCTATGATTTATATTAGTAAATTGGATACTGAAACCAGCACTTTGCGAAGAGTAGACGTTTCAACTGAATAAACTCAGATAGAGTATCAGAAATAATTCAAATAGTGATGATGTCAAGTACTAACAAAGAATCACAGCAATTCCTGACAGTAACCATTTACTGTACTAGCCTTCTATTTTTTGTGTCAACTCTGACGAATAATCTGGGGATAGCTAAAGATTCGGCTATTTACATCAATGATATCACTCGCGGATCCGATTTAATCAATCCCCATCATTTGCTTTATCATATCGCTGCTTACGGCTGGTTACAGTTATGGCGGTTTTTTAGTTTTACCGGTGACAGTCTCACAGTTCTTCAGATTTTTAGTTCCATTTTCGGAGCTGGAGTAATCACAACTCTATACCGGCTTTTCACCGATCGCTTGCAATGGCGAAGATTCACAACAGCAATATCGCTCCTCCCCATTCTCTTATCATACGGATTTTGGTTATACTCGACAGCTTTGGAAGTTTATCTAGTACCGCTATTTTTCATCGTTCTAACATTGTATATCATTACCCACCCTCGAATCACAAGTGGAAGAATCCTTTTTGCGACGACCACATTTTCGCTAGCAGTTCTCACTCATCAAGTAAATATTCTCTGGGGGATCGTTTTTCTGGGAGTACTTTATTACCGAAGAAATTCACTCGATACTGATATTAAAAATGCGATTATATTGTTTATTACTACAGCGAATGCTGCGATCACACTCCCATATCTGTATGTAATGTTTTGTGTAAAGAAATTTGCCTCAGTACCAGAGGCATGGAACTGGTTGACACTGTATGCACACAATTCAAATTACTGGAACCAGATCTCACCTTTTACGCTAATCAAGATTCTCTATGGATTTACGCAAAGCTTTATCGGTGGTCAATTCATTTACCGCCTCCCTGTTTCGCCAAGTACTCTCAATGCATTACGTCAACGCTTTTTCATCGATGAAGATTTATTTTTAACCCGATCAATAAACAGTAACATCGCTATACTGCTATCAATCCTGGCACTTATGGTTGGTGGGTGGGTTGTATTGGGTCTTTCAAGATTAATTCAAAATCGTCGAACTTTATCAGCGAATGAAAAAATCATTGTTCAAGCTGTGTTGTTGTGGCTATGCGTCTACACGACTTTCTTTTCATTTTGGGATTCTTCGAATGTAGAATTCTGGATACCTCAATCGATTTGCATCTGGATATTAGCTTTTATTGGTCATCGCGCTAAGACAGTAAGTCATCGATTTGGATACATCCTTCCGGTTATTTTAGTCTCACTATCATTGGGAATTTCCAATGAATTTGGATCGATGAGATGGATACGGAACCGAAAGTACGATTACTTCTATTCGAGAACTACCCCGATTGCTGCAATGGCTACCCCTGGCGACTTTATTTTGACTGCATACGATTGGGTAATGGCTGAAGGGATACGACACCGTACGTCAGCGGAGGTGCTTTCGTATGGCGAATTAAAACGCAATATTCCCAACGATTTAACTGCCACAGAATATCTTAAAAACAAAATTGATCGAACGCTGATTGTCGGTAAACATCGAGTGTTAGTGACGCAAGATGCCCTTGATGCAACCCCCCTTACGATCAAATCGATTGGCGAGCAGTTCAACCTATATTCGATGGTGGTTGATACTTACCGGGACAGATGGGAAGTACACGTTTTGAATGGTGAGTGCATTTATGTAATCAATCCACCGACTAATTAGATTTGAATGTGAAGATAGTATCTTTATTGTCTTCCGAATGTGATCATGTTCTTCCACAGCCTTGAGTAATTGCTTCACCAAAAACGCTCTACCTTCAACAAAAGTATCTCTATATAATCAGTGGTGTCTGGCTTCATCTGAACTTCGAACAGCCTCTGGGGTCCACCCTTAATGATTTGTTATAGTGGTACTTGAAAACAAGTTATCATGATTCGGTGTCAGGCTACGCCTGACCTGCGGGCGGACGCGGGGATCCGCCCCTACTACCGAAAATAACATATTTTCAAGAGATTCTATAAAAAAGACAGTAGAGCGATTCTTCAAACCATTGTAATGTTCAAGCCCTCCAAGTCCAGATGCTTCAATAAGTTCTTTCCAAGCATAACTGAAAGTCACAAAGCAGGATTTGATGGATAAGAAAAACCCCCAGCTTTCACTGGGGGTCGATCTTAAATCAAATCACTTAGGGTGATTATTTTTTGCCGGCTTTCTTTGCTGGCTTCGCTGCGGCTGCTTTTTTCTCGCCCTTAGCTGGTGCTGCGCCCTTCTTGCCACCCTTCTTGCTCATATCGTCGATCATTTGCTGTGCATTGGCAGCGGTCGGCGTACCTGCGTACTTGGCAACGATGTCTTCCAACATCTTCTTCTGGGCGTCTTTCTTCTTTTCCTTGGTCGCGGCTTCGAATTCAGCCTTTGCCTTCATGTCCTTCGCTTGCATTGCGAACGGGGTATCACCGTAGCCGGCGATGACTTCGTCATATTTGCCTTCGTTGAACAATTTTTCGGCAATCTTCGCCTTGGCTTGCGGTGCAACTGGGCTATCCGGATAGGTCTTCAATACTTCTTCAAATTTGCCTTCGTTGAACATTTTTTCGGCAATTTTGTTCTTCGCTTCGGCAGCGATCGGGAGTTGACCGTACTGAGCTAAGATTTCTTCGTATTTGCCCTGCTCAAACAATTTCTGAGCTTTTTGTTCCGGAGTCGCGCAGCCAACCAACATGACCAATGCGACGATCAATAAACCAAATAAGACCTTCTTCATCGTAATTCCTTTCTTCAACTTCTGCCGTCCTTCCTATTAGGTAAGGTTTCGGTCAGTCGTCCTAACTTGATGCTCGCTTTCGGGGAGCCTTACCGTCTGCAACGTTAGCGTAGTAAAACTCGCTGGTGTTGCCGAACACGATAAATATACGATTCTCGATCTCGTTTGTCAAGTTCGAGCGAGCACTTGCTTTTGGAGTATTTTCTGATGCATATTAGAACTCTGTAAGCGTTTGCTAAAACGCTTTTTTCTTGTAGGGGGAGTAGCTCAGCCCGGTAGAGCACCGGCCTTTTAAGCCGTGGGTCGTGGGTTCGAATCCCGCCTCCCTCACTCCTAGGAACGGGCGACCTAAGTCGCCCGTTCTTCTCTCAGTGCTGATGTAACATAAGCATGGTAAGTACTTTCAGCAATCGTCCTAATCGACCGGAAACGGTTAATCAAGAGTAAAATGTCATATACCAGCCACCATCGACTTACGAACTCACACTACGTATCCACACTCGTTCTCCTAGTGGCGGCTCTTGGTTTCTTCAATAACACTACTTTTTCGGCACAGCCAGAAGTGGTATTACAGGGCACCGCTCAAGGGGTATCCAAACCGGTATTATTCTTCCCAGGTGCGGTATCAGCCGATTCAGCTTGGCTTCTCCCTTCCGACGAAGCCTCGGAATGGTCGAAGCGACTGACAAAAGTTTTAAACATCTCGGGTGCCGTAAAAGTTGTCGATCGCATGCCTGACACACTTGTTCCCGGAGTATTGATACCCAATGCGAAGCTAGAAGTCCGAAAAGCCAGTAGTGGAGGCGCAGTTACCTTATCGTTGTATGCCGGTGACGGTGTCCGACCGTATTGGTTTAAATCGTATGCAACGGCTAATCAACCGATCGATGGGGCATTGCTAGCTGGAAGTACACTACAAATGCAACTTGTCGGCGTACCCGGTTTCGCAACTGCGAGAATGTATTACGCCGATCGTGTCAGAGGTGGCGCTCAAGAACTATTCACCTGCAATGCGATGGGTGAAGACAAGCAACAGCTTTCGAAATTCGGGACAATCTTAATGTCCCCCTCGATTTCACCCGATGGTTCCAAGATCGCTTTTACCAGTTTTCGCAATGGCAACGCCGATGTGTGGCTGCAATCAGTCGCTACCGGCGAAGCGCATGTATTGTATTCATCACCTCATGTTGATAGTAGTCCGGCGATCTCGCCGGACGGACATACGGTAGTGTTCGCATCGTCAGTCGGCGGTAACACTGAGATCTATACCATTGACATCAACGGAACGAACCGCACGCAATTGACATTCTCCCCGAACGATATTTCGACCTCACCCTCCTGGAGTCCGAAAGGGGATCGTATTACTTTTACTAGTGATCGGAGTGGAACCCCGCAGGTTTACTCGATGGCTTCGGATGGTACTGACGTTCGACGGCTCACTTTCGAAGGGGAATACAACGATTCACCCTGCTATTCTCCTCAAGGAGATAAAATCGTTTACGTTAGACGTGAAAATGGGGTATTTCAATTGTATTCGACAGATCCTGCAGGAATTACCCACAAGCGTTTATTATATTATTCCGAAGATCAAAAAGATCCTGCTTTCACACCGGGGGGTTTTCGTATATCTTTTGTAACAGTATGGCGCGGGGAAACTGGTATCGCTTTGCTAACTCCCGAAACGGGAGATGTTGATTTTATCATCGGTGGCGTTGACGCGCAACGACCGGTCTGGGGTCCACCCCTAACCAACGAATAATTTTCAAAATTCAATTACTGGAGGAAATCTATGAAGTATTCAATGATCGGTTTGGCTGTGGTTGCTCTGGCAGGTGGTTTATTGTTATCGACTACCGGCTGCGGTCCAAAACCCAAGAAGGAAGATGCAAAACCGACAATTAATCTCGATTCAATCAAAGCTGCTGAAGAAGCCAAGCGGAGAGCCGAAGAACAAGCTGCTGCCGAAGCCAAGCGACGTGCAGAAGATGAAGCCAAACGAAAAGCTGAAATGGATGCAGCACGTTTGAAGGCAGAAGCCGAAGCAAAAGACAAAGCTGCGATTAAGGTCATTTATTTCGATTACGACAAGTCGAATATTCGCAAGGATATGACGACCGATGCATCGTTCGATGGCAACTTACTGAAATCTTATCCGACTTGGAAAGTTCAGTTGGAAGGTCATGCCGACGAGCGCGGTTCGAGCGAATATAACTTGGCATTGGGCGAACGACGTGCGCAATCCGTTAAAAAGTTCTTGCTAGACTATGGTATCGCGACTGACCGTGTTACCACCATTTCCTATGGGAAAGAGCGTCCAGCCGAACAAGGACATACCGAAGCTGCATGGTCGAAGAATCGTCGCGTTGCATTCAATTTGAAATAATCAGTACACGTGTTTATCGAATGGCTGGGATTCCAAACGAGTCCCAGCCTTCGTTTTAGATCCGGAATTCGCAAATGAAAAAACTACTATTTTTTATATTGGTGATCTTAACCAGTGGTTGTGGAATCAAGCAAATCCACGAAAACACCGATATCACACGCGATCAAACAAAACTCTTACTCGCGAATCAAGCAGCACAAACTGCGAACGATGCACGCCGCGATTCATCGATTACCGAACTGAAACGACGCATCGATCAACAAGATCAACTGATTCGCAGTTTCAAAGCATCGGTAGGCGGTCAACTCGACGGTATCGAGCAGCAAATTACTCGCCTCTCATCGCGTCTTCAGGAAACGACAGGTAAATTCTCCGATGTCGCAATGGGCATGAGTGAAGTTCGACGGAAAATGATGGGTGACTCGACCAAGATCGATACAATCGCTGCGCGTACTGCTTTAGATGCTGCCGAAACCGACAATGCCCGTGGAAACTTTGAATTAGCGATCGCCGGTTATACCACGTTTCTAGAACGATGGGCGACCTCCCCACTCGCTCCGAATGCTTACTTCGGTCGAGGTCAGGCAAAATTGGCGACGAAGGATACTTCCGGTGCGATTGCCGACTTCCGTGCCGCAGGTACTGCCACACCACCCACTTCTCGGACACCAACCGCACTCTGGCAGTTGGGTAAACTATTCAAAGCCACTGGCAATACGACTGGGGCAAAAGAGGCTTGGTCGCAGATCATGACCAACTTTGCCGATACTCCCGAAGCGGCACGTGCAAAGGAACAAATCGACGCCATGAAATCCGAAGGGAAGAAAAAACGAAGATAGTTTCGATCGAACTTAGAATAAAAAAAAGGCGCATCATGCGCCTTTTTTAATGTTACAATAAATTCTGCATTAGATTCGCGCCAATAATCCGAGCAATCCGTCGAGTATTGTAATAGGATGTGGCGGACAACCCGGAATAAATAGATCGACTTTCAGCAAATCGCCAATGCCGTTATTGATTTCGGGATGATCGATAAATGGTCCACCGGATATCGCACAAGCACCCACAGCGATAACGATTTTAGGCTCAGGAACGGCTTCCCAAGTTTTTAAGAGTGCCAACTTCATGTTTTGTGTCACTGGACCTGTGATCAATAAGCCATCGGCATGACGCGGCGAAGCGACAAATTGAATTCCGAAGCGACCTAAATCGAAAGTGATCGTCGATAACACATTGGTATCGGCTTCACAACCGTTACACCCCCCCGCACTTACTTCACGAAGCTTCAACGATCGACCGAACAACCAGAGTATTTCTTTGTGTAGCGCAGTTACTTTGGGGAGTACTTCACTCTCAGCAGGAACAACCAATTGGTCACGCTGATTTGCAGATAATCGATAATCCTGTTGAAGACGAATTGCACCTGTCGGACATGCCTCGAGACAATCGGTACAGAACAAGCAGCGTCCTAAATCAATTTCAGTGCGATTGGTATCAAGTCGGAAAATCGCTTTTGTCGGGCAAACGTCAACACAAATTCGACAATCATCGGTACATTTTGCGGAATCAATCACCGGACGACCGCGAAATCGATCCGGCAATGTTGGCGGCTGATCGGGATAGGAGATCGTGCGATGACCTTGTTTCCAGCGAGTGCGAAGAATATCAATCATAAGTCATACCCGCAATAGGATAGATTGAAACTCTTATTACAGAGCGGAAAGTCGGAAATCTGTTGATCGCGCATCGCGAATGCTAACCCGGTCCAATTATGAAAGGATGGATCAACCACTTTATAATGACTAATAGCACCTTTGCTATCGGTAATTGCACAGTGACAAATTGCGCCACGCCAACCTTCTACCAGCGATACTACCAGATTGCTCGCTTCGATGGGAGCAAGTGGAATTCGGATTGGCGACTCGGGAAGCGATTTTACTTGATCGCGAATAAATGAAACCGATCGTTGTATCTCGATCCACCTTACGAAAGCTCTTCCCAAGACATCCCCGGTGTGCCAAGTCGCAGTTGGAATATTAGAGAACCGATAAATACCTGTCGGAAAATCGGTTCGAATATCTCCCTCGAGATCGGAGGCTCGAGCTGCCGGTCCGACCAATCCCAAAGCTAATGCATCTTCAGTTGATACGCGCCTAGTTTCCTCGAATCGATCCATCACCGATGCCGATTGCCACAAAAGATTAACTGTGTCGGTTAATTCAGAATAGGATTTATCTAAGATCTCATCAAATTTTGAAATCCGATCGGTATCCATATCAAATCGAACTCCACCGGGACACAACATCGATCGACCAAATCGATTACCACACAACAACGCAGTCAAATTCAGAAAATCGCCACGTAACCGACCGCAGAACGATGCAGTAGGAAGAAAACCGACATCTCCGGCTAATGCACCCAAATCTCCAGTATGATTCGCAAGCCGTTCCAGCTCTAAACAAATTCCGCGTAACGACGATGCCCGGGCTGGCACATTCGCATGTGCAAGTGCTTCGAGGATTTGACAATACGCAAATGAGTGACCGATCGAAGTGTCGCCGGCAGCCGTTTCCATAAGATGTTGAGTTCGAGTATTGGGTCCACCGATTAAAGCTCGCTCGATTCCGCGATGCTGATATCCGAGTGCAATTTCTAAATGATAGACATCTTCGCCATGACACTGGAAGCGGAAATGTCCCGGTTCGATAATTCCCGCATGCACTGGACCGACAGCCACTTCATGGAGTTCTTCACCTTGCATCCGAAAATATTCGCCAACACACGGAAGAATCTCTGTGGAAGAAGTGCGATCCCAACAATCGCGATCTAACCGATACGAATGATGAAACCGAACCGGTTTTAACCATGGGTGCCCTATCGGTTTAACACCCCATTGTTCAGCCATTTCGCGTTCGAATAACTGCACTTGCGGACAATCAGGCGTCATCGATTCGAATTCATCTAGGAGGTGTGCAGAGAAGATCCGCAAATTTCCGGTAGGAGGATGGGCCAGCACCGCATATGTTCGGAGCTTTGTCGATGCTTCTTGAGTTGCATAAAGTGCGGCGATCCATGCACCATCTTCTAAGCATTGGAATAACTGTTCCCGGAATGCAGCGAATGGCAGATTAGGTATTTCTGCTTGATTAACCGGTTCGCCATTACCCACGTTGATATACCCGGATTGACTCACAAGCCACCTCCGAGCAGATGTGCCGCTTCATTTAAGAGATCCTTAAGAAACGGGGGTAAATACAGACCGAGAATTAGCGAAAGAATTCCAAGAAATAACGGAGGTAGAATCATCGTCCATGATTCGTGGTCAGTTCCCTGATCGATGGGTCGCGGTGTACTGAAACACATTTTTAAAACGATCGATGCCATCACTACAAAGATGGTCGCTAGAATACCGATGAATCCAATCGCAATCCAGAAATGTCCCTGCTCGATCGCAGCCTTGAAAATTGTGAATTCACTGATAAAAGTTCCGAATGGGGGCGATCCAGTTATCGATAGAAAACCCGCAAGCCACAGTACCGATGACACGGGTAAACGTTGCAATAATCCTCGTACTTTGATGGTCGATTTGCTGTGCATAACCGTCAAAATATTTCCTGCGACGAGAAATAACATTCCCTTTGTGATCGAGTGATTTACGGTGTGAAGTAACGAGCCGAATACTGCCGTTCCGCCTAATCCGATTCCTAAAGCAAGAATGCCCATGTGCTCAACGCTGGAATATGCCAACATTCGCTTAAAATCCATTTGACGAAGAATAAACGTAGTAGCAAATGCCATCGATAGTAATCCAAATCCGATCAATAACTCCTGCCCGAATACAGCAAGATTAGCAGCAACAAGGATCTGCTGTGCCCGTAAAATTCCCAGAAACGCACAATTCAGCAAAGCACCGGATAATAGTGCCGAAACAAAACTAGGTGATTCGCTGTGGGCGTCAGGTAACCATGTGTGTAATGGGGCTAACCCCATTTTTGTACCATACCCTACCAGCAAAAATATGAAAGCTGCTTTCAGCCAAAGTGGTTGAAATTGAGTCGCTTTCGGTAACAGTTGCGTGAGTAGTAGCGGTAATTCTCCATTCTGAGTCGGAGCCGTCGATACCGCCAATAAAAAATTCCCGAATAATGCCAACGCAATTCCGATCGAACAGATCAGTAAATACTTCCAAGTCGCTTCGAGTGATTTTCGATGCTTGTGAAAAAAGATTAACGGTGCACTAGCAAGAGTTGTTGCTTCTATGGCAACCCAAAGCAAGCCCAGATGATTACTTACGCAGACTAATGACATCGCCGCCAGAAAGAATAATAAACAGCCAGTAAGCAATGATTCAGGATTATTTTCGAACAGTGAGTTCGATTCAGAATCATCGAAATCGATATGCAATCGATGCTCATCCAGTTTTTCACGCGCTAGATAACCGACACCGTAGATACAGGCAATTAAAAATAGACCGCTGGATATTAATAAAAACAAGTTGCCCAAGGCATCCAACACCAACCACTCGCCTAATGCCGGTGCGGCGTAATACGACGCGAAAGTAAGTAGCAAGTGGATCGCAGCCGTCGCGATCAGAAGAATACGACGGATAATGTCCGAACGGATCATCAATGTGGCGATTCCGGATAAGAGCGGTATCAATATTAAAGCAGGCAGAATTAGAGTAGTCATTTTAGTTCAATCCTATCCCACGAGCGACGAGAGTTGATCTGTGTCGATATGATCGAACGATTTACTAATATGGAAAATCACAATCCCCATAACGAAAACAGCAACAAAAACGTCTAGCAATACACCCAATTCCACAAGTAAGGGCACATCGATCGCAAATGCCGCACCAAAAATGTAAACACCGTTTTCAAGCACTAAATATCCAAGTACTTGCGATAATGCTTTGCGGCGACTGATGATCACATACAATCCAACAAAAACATTAAATAACGACACTGCAACAGCCATCTGGGATTGCGAGCCAGTAATGAGTGGTAACCGGGTAGAGAGCCAAAACGAAGCGCCGAGACAGACAATGCCGATAAAAATCGAAGCAGTAAATCCTACAAAAGGTTGATCTTCTTGCAGAACTTTCGATTTCTGCATTGCACGCGTGAGATAAAATGGTAATACAAATCCTTTGATTACTAGACTTAGCGAGGCAATTGAGAGTATTCTACCCCACAGACCTTGCCAGCTCCCCATCAATGGAATGAGACCGAGAATGATACCCTGAAGTGCCAAAGTTCGGATACTAAATTGCATCCTTCCCGAACCCAGAAACACAAAGCCGGTTAAAATGAGTAAGATGTAAAGTAAGTCTATCACACGAGTTTCCTCAGCTCACTTCAACGTCAGGAAAATACAAATTGCGGCAATCGCCGATGCTCCAACCAACATTCTTGGAACGAGTAATAATCGAAGGCGTGCCATCGAAGATTCGATTAATCCAACCACAACACCGGTAATCATTACTCCCAACAGAAACAGCAATCCATCGATCCAGAGATTTCCGGATCGAATGGGAATAAAAATACCGGCTAATAACGCAGCGAATAGCCATAGTTTACAGGCTGAGCTTGCCAGTATTAAACCAAAATCGGGACCACTATGGTCAAGAACCATTACTTCGTGGATCATCGTTAACTCGAGATGGGTATTCGGATCGTCGACTGGAATGCGCGAGTTTTCTGTCAACAGCAGTACGAATAAAATTACCACGAGCAGGATAAGAGCAGCACCGGAAGACAACCACAGTCCACCATTGATGTGTTGGAAGATATGCGAAAGCGACATTTCACCGGTTAATCTCGCCAGTGTGATCATCACCGAAAACAAGATCGGTTCGGTCAACGCCGAAAAGAAGGCTTCGCGACTAGCACCCATCCCTTCGAAACTCGATCCAGTATCGAGTGCCGCCAGGATCGTAAAAAAACGTCCGATGCCTAATAGATAGAATACAACGATGAAATCGCCGGGAAATGAGACGATTGCCGGTAATCCACCCCAGGGAATCATTGATAGCGCCAGAAGAAGCCCGGCAAACGACAACACCGGTGATATCCGGAAAATCCAAGTTGTCGTCTGACTATACACCGATTCTTTTCGAAGTAGCTTCACTACATCGTAGTATACTTGAACCAATGGTTGCCCGGTTCTCCCAGCACAGATCGCTTTGGTGCGGTTGATAATTCCTAGCAGTAGCGGAGCCAATATGATCGCCAGTAATAGTAAAATGAATGCGTATGGGTTTACCATCGGATCACCCAAGCTTCCAGATGAGCAAAACAATCAACGTGATTGTGATATAGAGAATGTATAAATGGATACTACCGGTCTGGATCCAGCGAAATCGTAACATAACCCATTCGATTCCCTTGAAAATCGGAGTCCAGAATTGTGTCTCGGCAAGATCGGGAATTTCAGAAGTGTATCCCCCCTCGACTGGAAAATATCCAATCGGTTTTCGAAGATCGGCTTTAAGTCGGATTGATTTCGCGATCAAATCGATCAATGGTTGTGCGAAAGAAGAGGCTGTATACTGCATTTGCGGTTCCGGTTTCGCATATCCACAATCCCACGTCACCGCAGTTGTAACAGTTATATTGGATTGTTTCCGGTGAATCAACCAGTACAAAACAGCGACCAATGCGATCAATAGCAATGAGGTTCCAACAATAAACTGAAGTGGTGGTATGAAATTGGAATCGAGTTGAAGAAACGTTTCAGGCATCACACCGATCATTTGCGCCAGAACCGGTTCCAGCAATCGCATCATCAATGGTGCGCTTAACCCGATTACTAAACACAACGTAGCGAGGACAACCATCGTCCAACGCATTGCGGCACTGACTTCGTGTGCATCAGACGCCTGCTGGGAGCGTGGATGCCCTAAGAAAACAATTCCAAACGCTTTCGTAAAACATAGCGCAGCCAAGCCACCGATCAGTGCTAGCGCCACGATAGTAAGCAGCACTGGAATTGCATACAGTGAATTCAATGAAAAAATACCTTGAAACGCTCCGGAATAAATCATGAATTCACTAATAAATCCATTCAAAGGTGGCAATCCGCAAATCGCGACCGCACCGATCAAAAATGCCATACCCGTCCACGGCATTCGCTTCAACAGTCCACCAGTGTGTTCGATATCGAGTGTATGAGAACCGTGTAGCACGCTTCCCGCACCCAAAAAAAGCAAACCTTTAAAGAGTGCATGATTTAAAGTATGTAACAAGGCACCACCGTAACCCAGTACAATCAGCATCGGTAAACCAGTCGATTGTCCCAGTACCCCAATACCCAAGCCCAAAAAGATAATTCCAATATTTTCAACACTATGATATGCCAATAGTCGTTTCAAATCGTGTTGAGCTAATGCCAGTAAAACACCTAATACACCCGAAACACAACCGATCAGGATCAATGCTACTGCCCAACCTAAGGGCGGTGTTCCAAACCACGATAACGTCCGGATAATGCCGTAAATTCCAGTTTTGATCATGATGCCCGACATCACTGCCGAAACATGACTGGGAGCCGCTGGATGTGCTTCCGGCAACCAAATGTGAAGGGGTACGATACCTGCTTTCGCGCCAAAACCAATTAGCGCGAGGATAAAAAATAGCGTTGCCTGTGGATAGATTTGTGCGCCTGATGAAGCAATTACATCGAAATCGAGTGAACCGGTTCGATCTCCAATCAGGACAAAGAAAAAATAGAGAAAGACCGTTCCGATATGCGTTGAAACTAGGTAGATCCAACCGGCGCGCTGCACTGACTCGCGTTCGCGATCCAACATGACCAGAAAGAAAGATGCGAGCGCCATAGCTTCCCATGCGATGAGAAACAACATACCGTTGCGCGCAATCACAACAAGCACCATACTCGCTATGAGTATCGAGAAGAAAGCCCAGTGACTGCCCAATCTATTTTGGTAAATGTTTTTTTCGAGATATGCAGAACCGTAAATCGCACTTAGAGCAGAAAGGAGATAAATCGGAATGAGGAAAAACGCCGAAAGTGCGTCGATCTCCAAATAGAATGTACCGAATGGAATTGACCAAGGGAGACGAATCGCTTCGACTGGTGATGCCGAAAACAGAACTGGTAGTGTCCCAATCAGTCCAAGAATTGATCCCACGACGACACCACCGACACCAAGTCTAGTTGCGGCAATCGGTCGATTTCTCGATAGAAACGCACCGAAACCTCCCACCAAAAAGAACGTAATTCCTGTCAATATCAAGGTCATTACGAAACCGACTTTTGCTGTTGGGTGGAACTCGCATTCTGACTATTCAGCAAAGCCTCCACCCGATGGGTCTCTTCCAATATTTTACTTTTAGAAGCATGTTGGATAATGGCATCGTGAAATGCGGGATCGCGTAAAAAGAATGCCAATTGTGACAGAAATCGTAGGTGAGACTTTATTGTCGGAGTAATCATGGTAAACAACGCATGAACCAAACCACCGTCCATCGCATCGAATTCAATCGGTTGTTCGAGGAAAAACAGTGCAACATAGGGTTGTGTTACATTCAATACGATCGGATTGCGAGCGTGCGGTATAGCGATCCCGTCACCGATCGCAGTAGAGCCCAATTCCTCGCGAGCCATCAAGATTTGCAGCAGAACCGTTCGATCAATCCGGTCTGGCAATTGGAGTAGTTTTACAACTTCAGTCATCACCGATGGTTTATCGTGACCACTGATCCGGTAATGGATTCCACCAGCCGCTAACGCTTCACCGAAGCTCTGCAACTGCTCTGGAGCTGGAGTAAGATCACCCGAAACTTGCGGTTGGGAAACGTTAATTCGGTGGGTTGAAGCCCATTCAATCAATTCGGTATAGTTGAATCGGTATTGGTTGTTGATTCGGTAAGCAGGAAGTGCATTGGATTTGATCCAGCGATAAATCGTCTTTTCGGACACCCCAAAAAGTTGAGTTACATTTTCTACAGTTAGTTTCACGAATCAACTCCAACCGACAAACCCGGACAAATGCCGTCAATCAAGGACAAAATAGTTCCATACGAAAGGAAAGTCAATATTCTACGTTGTATTTAGTGATTACAATTAGAATTAAATATAATTTCTTAATGTTATAGATTAATGATGCGGTGAATCTCAAGATATTATCTGAAGATTACTTATGAGAATAGATAAAACCCTCTCCATGATGGTTGGATTAACGAATCTTTAAACAGAAGCGAATCCGGGATCCCATCATCCACTCCGCCACACACATTAAAAAGCTTATCCCCTGCAAACAATACCCCTGCTAAAATCAAGTATGCCAGAAGAATAAATCCGCAAGCGATTAAAAATCGTGTCATCATATTCTCTCCTTTAATCATAAAATATCAATTGATGTTTATTATGATCAAATGACAATACCAATTTCCAATATTATTTGAAGTTATTGTAAACGAAGAACTAATAGTAACAAAAAACGGACGATAGCCCTCACTACCGCCCGTTTTCTCATAATTTTCCACTCAATCTGGCTATATCCTAACTCTTAACGAGATGTAATTTTCGGAACAGTTTTTTCCAGGTGAAATCGTCGATCAAAGAGTAAACGACCGGAACGATGAACAGCGTCAGGAAGGTCGAGGTGATCAACCCACCGATGACAGCCTGCCCCATCGGCGAGCGAAATTCGCTCCCTTCCCCCATGGCAAACGCAACCGGAACCATACCGAAAATCATGGCAAAGGTTGTCATCAGGATCGGGCGTAATCGTGTGGCTCCAGCCTGTATCAGCGCTTCGGTTCGCGAATGTCCATGTCCACGTAAAGTATTCGTGTAGTCGACTAAAAGAATACCATTCTTGGTCACCAAACCCATGAGCATGATAATGCCAATCAACGACATCACCGACAAGGCACTGTGGAAGATGATTAACGCAATCACGGCACCAATTAATGACATCGGCAACGCGAACATGATTGCGAAGGGATAAGTGAAACTCTCGAACTGTGCCGCCAGCACAATGTAGACAAAGATGATCGCAAGGAAGAGCGAGAGAAGAATATTACTGAACGATTCCTTCTGCATCTCTCCCATACCGACCACACCCATTGTGTAGCCAACCGGTAACTGTATTTTGGCGGTTTCCTTCTGAACGTCCGCCATGACTTCACCCAACTGACGTCCCAGCAGGTTCGCTTCTACGCGGATTTCCCGCTGACGGTCGTACCGGTCGATCTTCGATGGACCAACAGCTTGATCGACACTGGCGACATATCCGACCGGAACAACGATCTTCTGCTTGGCGGCATCGTCCTTGTTCCCTTTGATCGCGAGATTGCGAATATCTTCAAGCCAGGTTCGATCCTTCTTCGCCAATCGCACGCGGACGTCGTACTGCTCGTCCCCTTCTTGATACTGCGAAGCGACTGCGCCATCGACCATCGCTCGGACACTCGAAGCAATCGACGCAACATTCAACCCGAGTTCGGATGCTCGATCGCGATCGATACGAATTCGATATTCCGGCTTCGACAATGTGAGACTATTTGAAATGTCAACCGTTCCCTTGGTCTGTCGAACGATCTTCTCAACCTTATCTGAGAGAATTTTCAAGGTATCGATATTCGGTCCGCGAATACTCATCGCATACATCTTCTGCGCACCACCAGGACCGTGCGAAGTAGTAAAGTCTACAGTTGCGCCTGGGACTTGGGTTACGATCTTGCGGATTTCATCTGAAATCTGTTCAGTCGATTTATCACGGTCCTTTTTCTTGACGACTTTCACAAGAATTGACGCCTTGGTGACAGGATCATTACCGGCACCAATCGTTGTCAGGATGCTGGTAACTTCTTTTCGTTCATTCAATAGTTTCTCGATCCGTTGACACAGATCGCTGGTCTGTTCGAGCGAACTTCCCGGAGCCGATTGCACATTCATGGTGAATTCGCTTTCATCCGAAGATGGGAAGAACGAAGTTCCAAGAAATCGGATGCAGAAAAGACTGAGAAAGAAAACTGCGATAGCACCAAAAAGAACAGTAAATCGACGGGTCAACGACCAGCGAATTGCCCCTTTGTAGCGCTCGCTTAACACCTCGAACTGATGATTGAACCAGTGCAGGAAGCGTTTTAATATTCCGGCTTTTTTGGGATCATACTCTTCGTCTTCTTTATCCAGCCAGCGCGACGAGAGCATCGGTGTAAGGGTAAATGCGACGAATAACGAGACCAAAACTGAAACCGAAACAGTGATACCAAATTGGAAGAAGAAACGACCAATCAGTCCGGGAATAAATGCTACCGGAACAAATACCGCGACAATAGTGAACGTCGTAGCCATTACCGCAAGACCGATTTCGGCTGTAGCATCTTTCGCCGCTTGTATCGAATCCTTCCCCATCTTCATGTGACGATAGATGTTTTCGATCACCACGATGGCATCGTCGATCAGCAGACCGACTGCGAGCGAAAGTGCCAGCAACGACATCATATTCAACGTAAAATTGAGCGCATACATTACGATGAAGCTTGCGATAATCGATGTCGGTAGCGCAATCGCACTGATGATCGTGGCTCGCATATTGGCAAGGAACAGGAATACTACTACGACTGCCAGAAAACCACCATAGAAAATGTCGAATAACACATCGTTTACTGAATCGCGAATACGGGTACTATTATCTCGGGCAATACTGATCGTCAAATCGGCTGGTAGCTCTTGCTGAATTTTAGCAAACTGCTTTCGAATTGCGTCGGCGACTTCAACCGTGTTACCACCGGACTGCTTCTTGATTTCCAGACTGACTGCCGAAATCCCATTATATCGGGTCAAGCTCGTTCGTTCCTTCACACCGTCTACTACACGTGCGACATCAGATAAATAAACCGGTTTGCCACCCGGTGAAGTAACGATGACTTTATTAAAGTCAACGACATTCTTGAATTTTCCGATGGTTCGGAGCAGAATTTGTCGCTTGCCTTGAATCAAACTTCCCGCAGGTACTTCCATATTGGATATCGAGATTGCCGTGATGACATCTTGAATGGATAGCTTATACGCCTGCAATTTGACAGCATCAACCTCGATATTAACTTCACGTTCCGCACCACCGACAACTTCGACATTACCAACACCGGGAACGTTCTCGACGCGTTTCTTGATAACGTCACGGGTGTAAGTCGTAATCTCTTTCTCCGGTCGCTTGCCCGATACCGTTAACGAGAAAATTGGTTGACTGGCAGGGTCGAATCGCTGAATGATCGGATCCTCGATACCATCCGGCATATCAGCGCGAATCGCTGCGACTTTATCGCGGACATCTTGTGTCGCCGAACGACCATCGATTTCCAATTTGAATTCGATTACGACGATCGATACCCCTTCCTGCGAATAAGATGTAATATGGTTAACACCTTCCACAGTATTGGCGGCATCTTCAACCTTCTTTGTTACTTCGGTTTCCATTTGTTCCGGACCTGCCCCAGCAAGAATCGTAGTAATCGTAACAAACGGGAAATCGACGTTCGGATATTGATCGATACTAAGTTTTATGTAGGAGAACAACCCCAGCACGACGAGTGCTAACACCATCATCGTGGCAAATACCGGGCGTTCGATCGATACATCGGATAATTTCATAACACCAGACTCCTGACAATCGAACTAGTTATTTACTTGCCACGGTTTCGTTGACACTGATACTGTCGCGGAGGTTGTTCCAACCGGTTATGACGACAGTGTCGGTATCAGTTAATCCATCACGAACAACGGTTTTGATGCCGTCAGTATTTCCCAGGGAGATCGTCTTCTGGAACGAGCGACCGTTCTTTATTACGAAAACCTTACTGACAGAACCGTCGTTCAGGATTGCTTGATTGGGTATGACCATCGCTTTGGTTTGCGGTTTGCTCTGGTACTTCACTTTCACGAACATTCCCGGTTTGAACCACCGATCGGCTGTGTTGGTGAATAACGCTCGAACTTCGAAAGTACGCGATTGTGCATCGGCTGAGTGAAAAACTTCCGTAACTTTTCCATCGACTGGTGCTTCGGTGCGATATTCCGAATTGATTTGAACTGTCTGTCCGACTGCGATGTCGACTACGTCCTCTTCATTCATATTGAAGATGACTTTAATGCGATCGATTTGCGCTACTGTCGCTAATGCGACTCCAGGACTGGACAGCGAGCCGACTTCAGCCGGTAATGCCGTAACAATTCCGGAAATTGGTGCTACTAATTCGACGTTCTGTTTGGCAGCTTCGTAATTCGCCTTGGCGATATCGAAACTGGTTTGTACGCCATCCAGCGATTGTTGTGAAATCGCCCCCTCTTTGAAGAGAGCTTTCATGCGCGTAAGCGTTTTATCGGTATTCAAATAATTCGCTTCGGACTGCAGGAATTGTGACGTTGGTCCTCCCTTATCCAGAATTACCAAAACATCACCCTTTTTGACTGATGAGCCAATGTGTGTTTTAACCGACTCAATCCGCTCCGAAATCTTCGGCACGATACTCGCTTGTTCCACGCCTTCCAGAGGTCCGGTATATGTTTTCAATACTGAAAGATCTTCACGCTGCACGGCAGTCACTTCAACCGGAATTACCTGATCGGTGTTCTTATTTGTTTCGGTAGTTGCCGATTCTTTTTTTCCGCAACCAATAAACAGACTCAATGCCATAACGGTTAGTAAGCCAAGTTGCAGCAGGTTTATATTTTTTTGAGTTAACAACATTCCATCCTCCATTCAAAATCATCGCTTACGTGTCGACCGTTATTGCCGAATACTTCCGACGAAATACTGCCAATCCGTTTTAGCCGATAGATAATCGTAAATCGCTACAGAATAACTGGTTTGTGCCTGTGTTAATGCCGCTTGCGTATCGAGAAGCTCCAGTTGAGTACCGATCCCATTACGGAATCGAGTTTGTGCGATCTGAAGCGCTTTCTGTGCTTGTTCCAACCCCTTCGATTGCGCCTGAATCCGTTTCTTCGCTTCCAGCATTTGGTTGACTGAGGCTTGGATTTGCAATTGCAAGCCTTCTTCTGCCTTTACCCGTGCCAGTTGGATTTTTTTCAGATCGGCAGCGGCTTGTTGAACGCGTGCAGAAGTACGAAAACCATCGAACGGAGTAAACGAAAAGGTCAAACCGTAGGCAAATGCATCGTTCCACTTGTATTTACTGAAATGGAATGTGTTGTCTTGCGTTTGAAGATTGTAATTTCCGATCAGATAGAGGGTCGGCCAATATCCTGCTTGCTCGATCTTCACATTCTTCGTCAGCATGTTTTCTTGCAATCGCAATTGTTGCAGAATAGTATTGTTTGCAGTTGCACTGGAACGTGACATGGCGATTTCATCCAATGATACTTCGGAATATTCGAAATCACCTTCAACTTTGATCGGATCATTCAATGGAATTGCCAGCAAATTTTTCAGCGCATTCTTTGACAATTCCAGATTATTTTCTGCAGCAATCACCAATGGTTCGGTATTGGCGACCTGCACTTCGGAACGGAGCAAATCGTATTCAGCGGCAGTACCATTTTGATACTGGGCGCGGATATTGTCGCGATTTGCCGTAGCGACATTTAACCCTTCGCGATTGACATCAACCAGTTTCCTGGTCAACAGCACTTGATAAAATGCTCTGGTTGCGGCACGAATGGTCGCTTCTCGCGACGATTGATACCCTTTATCGGTGTACTGGTCGTACAATTTTGCAACGTCAAGCGCGATACCTACTTTGCGGCTCAACAAAGGTTGCGATATTTGAGCGGATGCCGAGTAAGAATTGTCCAACGATGTTGTGATCGACATACCGTTGAAGAACATCTGAGGAGCAATCGCATACCGGAGATAAGTACTCGAGACCGAGATACTCGGTAACGCATTCGACCAAGCCTCTCGAACCTGTGCGTGGGATTTCGCAACGTCCTGCTTTGAACTCATTATGTCGCGATTCTGATCCAGAGCCATGCTGATCGTAGTTGACAAATTCAAAACTCGCGCATTGGCAATTGCCGATGTATCGGTAGCAGCATGAACCAATTCCGTTAACGGAAGTACACTTATTAACAAGGTGATTACGACTAGTCGCAGCACCGACTTCGGTTTAACCATTGTACTGTCCTTCATAACTGTGGATCGACATACCATCGAAAAATGTAGTAATAATCAGATCGGCAATTTCATCATGATCGCTAATTTTGATCGGGAATTTATCCTGCTGTGTACCCACCCCGAATACCCGGACCATCATATCGAACATGCAAGCCATGTAAAACGGATTCTTTGGTTTGATCCGACCGGCATCAATTTCTTCCTGCAATAACCTTGCCGGTACTTTCCAAATATCTTCGAAGAGTTTGCCAATCGACTTCATCCGATCTTCAAATCCCTGTGTACGTAGACTGTGAATTTCGGATATTACCATATGGAAATGCTCGTGTTCCGTACCCATTTTCAAAACGGTTTTCACATAATTCGTCAACTTCTCGCGAGCTGTTCCGGGAAAGTGAAGAATTGCTTCTTCGGCAATCACAACCCCGTCTTTCATGAATTGTTCGATTAAACCGAGGAGCAGCTCTTCCTTGCTTTCGAAATAGTTATAGATCGTCCCCTTACCAAACTCAGCTCGCTGTGCAATCTCATCCAGAGTAGTATTTTGATACCCCTTTTCGAGAAAACAAGCTTTTGCTGCGTTCAAGATTTCCCGTTTCCGTTGCAGTTTCTCTAGCTCTTTTCGCGACGGTTTTGGGGTGCTTTCGACTTCTTCCATTTTACCCTCGACTTTTCAGTCAATATCTATACTAATTAGTCGTATTATGACCCATCAGTATTCCTCTACAAATTATTGGTCACAACATGACTGACTAGTCACAATATATACTGTTTGGTCAGTACATCCAAATCTCTGAGTTATCTAATTATATTATCAATACATGTAATTATTATTTTACCGATCCGGTGTACTTCTACTATCCATTTTTATTATAATTGTAGTTACTTTTAGCTACGATCAGTGATCAATCGCACAGTATTTTTTGCATTTTTACCATACTTGTCTTGATGCAATACCGGTTCATCTCTATGTTTAGTACTGTTCTAGCCTCTTTAACCGCTTTGATTTTTTTTGTACTTAGTGATTAGTATTAAACAAACTCGCCAATTTCGGTGCCCGTAAACTGCGATCTTCGCGTACTACGACCGAAATTCTGTTCTACTATTTCTTTGGAGGTGCCTTATGCGCCTTGGTATTGCGGTTATACTCATCACTCTACTGCTTGCCTGCTCATTCGCTCAATCCCATCCACCAAAACCGGGAATTGATTACGTTCCCGATCTGGTTGAACTGATGTTTACCCCATCGTTCAATCAGACGTTGCACAAATCAACCGATGGAATAATCCACTTTCCTACTGGCGATTTCAAGTTGGATGCGATCCTCCAGCGATATCATGTCAAAGAGTTACATCCGACATTTTCTTTCGATCCAATCTCGCGTCATGATAAGTATTTCTGGGAACTGGGAATGGATCGATTTTATTACTTCCGAAGCGCTTTACCGCTTCCGCAGGCATTCGGTAAGCAAAATGCGATCGACATTGCCGATGAAATTCGAACTTGTTTATCTATCGAAACCGCTTATGCAAGTCCAATTTATGAAGGACACAACACGCCCACCGATTGGCAGCTTTATCCATCAGCTCGGCATTCAACCACGATGTGGGGGCTCGATTCGATGCACTGCCGTCAAGCCTGGAATTACGGTAAGGGCAGTTCATCAATAATTGTCGCAACCATCGATACCGGTATCGATTACTTACATCCCGATCTCGTCGGCAATATAAAAGTGAACGATCTCGAGGACATCAACCACGATGGTCGGTATACTGCCGCTGATGAAGATGGTATCGATAACGACGGCAACGGATATACCGACGATGTGATCGGCTTCGATTTCGCCAATAACAACGCATTTTGGTTGCCAGGAGTCCAAAACGACGATGGTGAAGATTACGGACCGATCGATAACAACCCGATGGATATCAATGGGCACGGTACCCATGTCGCCGGTACGATTGCGGTTGTCACCAACAATCGCAATGGTGTTCCCGCTGCCAGCTACAATGTTAAAATGTTGGCAGTTCGTGCTGGTTTTAACGTCCGAATCAATAATTCCAGCGACTATACTAGCCGGTTCTTTCATACCGATGTGGCACCGGCAGTACAATATTGCGTGAATCGAGGCGCTCGGATTCTTAGCATGAGTTATGGAGGCGACTTTAATCCTTTGGGGGTTACAACCACTTCGTTACAGACTGCAATTCAATATGCTCGCAGTCATGAATGTCTACCGTTCGCATCTGCTGGAAATGAGAATTCGGGCGACACTCGATACCCTGCTGGATTGAATGGTGTCATTGCTGTAGCGGCTTGTTCAACTGGCAACGTTCGTGCCAGTTTCTCTAACTACAACCCTTATATGTGCTTTATCGCACCGGGCGTCGACATTCTATCGACGATGAAAAATAATACCTACCATCCTCACGATTACGAGTTTATGAACGGTACGTCGATGTCGTGCCCGAATACCGCTTCGGTAGCAGCGCTCATTCTCTCGAATAAACCGGAATTCACTGCCACACAATTATTGAATCACCTTTATGATACTGGCACCGATCCCGCACCGTGGAATGCCGATATGTACCGCAATCGGTTAGGTCGAATTGTCGATGCCTACAAAGCGATGATTACTCTGCGACCGATCAGTTTCTCGATGATGAATACCGATACCGTTAAAATGGTTTATGGCGATACACTTGATCTATCGTGGATAGCACAATCGGATATTACATCATTCCGTCTAGAGTTTGACAGCAATTATCCTTCCGGAAATTGGTCTACGATCATCGATAACAGTCCGGATTATGCTTATCGCTGGACATCGGATTATACCCCCCTGTCGAATGCACGATTTCGAATCGTTTCGACACAATGGCCATCGCTCGGCGATACGATGAAGATTCCGATCATGGTGTCGCCATCTCGACAATTACCGTTCATTGAGACTTGGAGTACACCTTCACGGTTTGGAGTCGGTTGGACCGCCCCTTACGATCGAGGGTCATCTTGGGATCGAACCGATGACTGGGATGGTACGATGATAGGTCATCATTTTTACAATTTGGATACTGCCGATTATCTCTGGTCACCTCGATTATTTTCGCTTTATTCTACAGCGATCACCATTCAATACGATCTTGGATGCTTCCCGTATACAAGTGAAGTCGCCGATACTTTTCGACTCGTTTGGTCGACCGATAGTCTGCATACCATTCACACGGCTCAATATCGCACCAATGACGGTACTGGCGAACATGCGTTATGTGTCGGATCAGGTGGTGGACCCATTTCAGCGCCATCGGAGTACGAACATGTTGAAGTACAGTTGCCACCCGATGCGGCTGGAAATCCATCCTTATTTATCGGATTTTATTTATCGCGACAGGATGATCGTTATCATTCTTTCTCAGATTTCTTTCTCGACAATGTGAAGGTATACGGTTACGCCCGGGTAAATTCTCCTACGAATCTGTTTGTCGAAGGTATTTCCTCGAATTATGTGACACTCAATTGGCAGGATCATTCGTCGAATGAAGCCGGATTCATCATCGAGCGGTCATCCGATAGTGTGAATTACGATTCGATTGGACATACGATGATGAATCTTGCGCGATTTGTCGACACACAGGTTCAAGCCGGACAGCACTACTGGTACCGGGTATGGGCGCATAACGGCGACTTACGATCGATCTACTCCTCTTCGATCGAAGCGATCACCTCCCCATCCCAACCGGGTACTCCGATTGTCGGCAATGTCTCACAAACATCCGTCAAATTGTATTTCCAAAACGCAGCAACTTACCCAAACAGTCCCGAGACGGAGTACTGCATTTACACATTGGATCGCACCCGTCCAGTAGCCGTGCAAGGATGGATGCAGTACGACGGAACGTTCAATGTCTCACCGGAATGGTTGCCATTGGAGCAGTGGAATGCACTGGAATTCCGCGGTTTGACTTGCGGTGGACACTACAGTTTCGGTATGCAGGCTCGCGCGCACGATATTGTCTCAACGATGACACCGTTGGTCGAGATCGATATGCTGGGAGCGGCTTCAACACCATCGACGCAAAATTTCAATGTGATGCGTTCAACGCCCTGGGATTGGACAGTCCGCAATTCCAATCACGGCACTCAGTGGCGCGGGTATGTCGATACCGTAGCCAATCGTGGTGCGATCGTATATGAATGTTACCTCGATACCGGTACTGCTGGTACAAGTCAACTCTGGTCGAATTATTACAATCTCGTTACCTCCATTCCCGCCGAAGTCCGGTTCAAATGGAGTTATTTCAACACCAGTTCCGGACAAAACGAGCAATTACACTTCGGCTATTCTTGGGATGGTTGGAATGTGAATGAATTGTGGTCGGCACAAGCATTGGGTGTTGGCGATAATTCCCTTGCCTCGGGTACTGGTGGTTCGCAATATCAACCTGCGACATGGGATACTTGGCGCGAAGCGCGTATCATTCTGCCCGATCAGGTTCAGGCTGCCGATACTTTACGGTTCGTGTTTACCGGTAACAGCGCTAATATGTCCAATATTTACATTACCGATTTTCAAGTGTTATCGACTCCACCACCAGAAGCACCTAGTAATGCAGTAATCGATTCAGTTTCGCAGACGGCAATCCGGTTCCATTGGCATAACAATGACCCGAATGCAACCGGTTTCCTGCTCTCGTATTCGCTCGACGGAATAGCGTTTTCGCAATTTACGGAAGTACCCGCAACCGATACATCCTATTTAATGACCAACCTAGCTCCATCGAATTGTTATTGGTTCCAAGTCAATTCGTTACTACATACGTTGCCTTCACCAGGCAATACACAGGTTCTGGGATACACACTTCCCGCGACACCCCAAGCTCCACTGGTTACTATGGTGCGCTGTTCCACATTATCGATAACAGCACAAAATTCGCTTCCACCAGAGAATTCATACAACACGATGTATTCAATTCAAGATCTCTATTCGGGACTCTATGTCGATTATCCTAGCGGTTTACTTACGACATACCAACGTCGTGAATTACTCTCGAATTGGCTCTCGATCATGGTATCAGGGTTACAACCAGGTGTTGGATATTGGTTCGTGGTGAAGGCATACAACGCTCCCGGCGATACTTCGGATAATTCGCCGCCGACAGTCGTGTATACTAACACGCCAGCAACATTGCCATTTTACAGCGGTTTTGCCGATCCGAGTTTTCCACCGACCAACTGGAGCACGCAGGCAGATCAGGGTGAAGCTGTATGGCAACGGCTGAGTGGCGGGAATGCCGGTGATGGGGTAGTTTCTTATGATTGTTATCACGACGGACTACCCGGTCGAGAGACGTACTTATGGACTCCAGATGTCGATTTAACCACAATCGACAGTTGTCAACTATCGTTTAAATGGGCATATACGCCTTTTTTAGCAGCATATAATGATAGTTTGCAGGTAATCGTGCAGGATCAGCAATGGTATTATACCGAGTTGTGGCTGAAGTGGTCGAACGGGATTGGTGAGAATGCACTGTCATCCGGTATCGGTGGGTCAGCTCAAGTTCCAGCACCGCAATCAACCTGGCGGCAAGCTACGATTCGAATTCCCGATGCCGTAAAAGCCAAGGGGTTGGTGCGATTTGCATTTATTGCTCACAATCAAACCGGTGCAGTAATATTTATAGACGACATTACTGTTTCGAGTCTGGATGCGCCACCAGAGATGCCGATTGGATTACAGATTTCCTATTCGCTTCCCGCTGGAACAGTTACTCTGTCATGGCAAGCCGTATCTGGTTCAATCGATGGCTACAAAGTCTATCGTAATACAACCGGCTATTTCTCAGCGAATTCCACTTACTATTTAACTCAACTACCTTCGACAACTACCGAGTACACTGAATCCGTTACCGGGCACTATTATTACCGGGTAACTGCGTATCGAGGCAGTGCAAGTTCTAGTTCCAACTGGCTTCGAACGCCAACTCCAACGACAGGAATTTTAAATCGAGCACCCGTAATGAAATTGAATCAATTTAGAAAATAATCGCTGATTCGATTTTTATTCAGTCTTGAATATCCTCAATCAAACGACCGATTTATTGAAATACCGAATAAATCGGTCGTTTTGTATTCTCAAGAATTGATCGCATCACGAAGTATACGTAATATCTCGACGATTAATCGATGACAATAATTACCCTTCTTCCTGCTCACTCTATTGAAAACCAATTCAGCACTATCATGGGTATTAACACCTTAGGTCATTTTTGATATTCATCAAAAAAACATTTGTTATCGGGACGTACCATATTTGTGAACACGTCTTTATAACAAGTTTTTAGATGAACTGAGGTGGAAGTATGAAAAAGCTTTGGATTGGATTTACGCTAGTGATCTTGATTTCTTTCATTGTTCTGGGCTGGGCAGGTGTCCAGATCTATCAACAACACCCTCCAATTCCGGTAAAAGTGGTTACTCCTGATGGCAAAGTAATTCTCACCCAGCAGGAAATCGAGACTGGACAGAATGTCTGGCAGAACATGGGTGGAATGGAACTAGGATCGGTTTGGGGACATGGTAGTTACATTGCGCCAGACTGGTCGGCTGATTGGTTGCATCGAGAATGCATGTTCATTCTCGATGCTTGGGCAAAATCGAGTTTCAATCAACCCTATACATCAATAAATGATGAACAACGAGCTGTGTTACAAACACGCTTATCCAAAATGATGAGAAAAAATACCTTCGATGCAACTACAGGTACGTTAACAATCGATTCCATCCGTGCTGCCGCGTTCGAAGAATTGTCTCGATATTATGCTCATATTTTCACCGATGGAAACGATAAATATTCCATTCCCCAAGGTGCACTAACCGATCACAAAGCGCTACGCGAACTTACCGCGTTTTATTTTTGGTCGGCATGGGCTACTACTACTAACCGACCGGGGCAGGAGATGACATACACCAGCAATTGGCCTCACGAGGATTTGGTCGACAACCATCCAACACCGAGTTCGATTGTATGGACGGGAGTTAGCATTATCGTTTTATTGGCTGGTATCGGCGGATTGGTTTGGTACAATGCTTCGCAAAAACACGATCCAATCCCTTCGAAATTACCCGAAGCGGATCCACTGTATTTAGCTACTCCCACACCTTCTCAAAAGGCAGTAATTAAGTACTTTTGGGTCGTATCGGGACTGATTTTGGTTCAGATACTCGTTGGTATCATCACAGCGCATTTTGGTGTCGAGGGAAATGGATTCTACGGCGTTCCACTAGCGAAATGGCTTCCGTATGTATTGTCAAGAACCTGGCATGTTCAGCTCGGTATTTTTTGGATTGCTACAGCTTGGCTTGCTGCCGGTCTCTATATCGCGCCGGTTGTGAGTGGTGTCGAATTGAAATGGCAACGGTTCGGAGTCAATTTTCTGTTCTCTGCATTGCTGCTAATCGTTGTAGGATCGATGGTTGGCGAAGCGATGAGTGTGCACCATAAAATCACCGGGACAACCGCGTTCTATTTTGGTCACCAAGGGTATGAATACGTTGATTTAGGACGTTTCTGGCAAATTTTCCTTACGATCGGGTTGGTTTTATGGGTATATCTGGTTGGTCGAAACGTTATGATTGCGATTAAACGACGCGATTCTCAACGACCGATCCTCATTACCTTCCTGATTTCGGGAATTGCCATCGGTGCATTTTACATGGCAGGATTGGTTTGGGGACAACACACAAATCTCGCCATAGCCGAATATTGGCGGTGGTGGGTTGTACACCTTTGGGTCGAAGGTTTTTTCGAGGTATTTGCCACAGTGGTAATCGCATTCATGTTTGCACGATTGCAATTAATCAAAATCGAATCGGCTAATCGATCGATCGTTCTCTCATCCACCATCTTCCTCGCTGGTGGAATCATCGGAACATTGCATCATCTATATTTTTCCGGAACACCGATCGAAATATTAGCACTTGGATCGGTATTTAGCGCACTCGAAGTGGTACCGTTAGTACTGGTAGGCTTTGAAGCTTGGGATAACATCCGATTGTCTCACACAACTCCATGGGCATCCAAATACAAGTATCCGATTTATTATTTCATTTCAGTCGCTTTCTGGAATATGGTTGGAGCAGGTTTATTTGGATTTATGATCAACCCGCCAATCGCGCTCTACTATATGCAGGGATTGAACACTACACCGGTACACGGTCATGCGGCTCTATTCGGAGTTTACGGGATGCTCGGCATCGGTTTGATGTTGTTCTGCCTCCGAGTGCTCTATGTGCAAAAAGAATGGAATGAAAAATTGCTCAAGTTCTCATTTTGGGCGATGAACATAGGTCTGTTTGCCATGGTAACAATTTCATTATTACCGGTTGGGTTGCTACAGACATACGCTTCAGTTAAATACGGATATTGGTATGCGCGAAGTGCCGAATTTCTTGGCTCACCGGTGATGCAGGGCTTTAAGTGGTCGCGCGTGTTCGGCGATACGATTTTCGCTCTTGGAGCAATCGCATTGGTACTCTTTGTCTTTGGATTGATAACAGGGCATTCACTCAAAAAGGAAAATCGATAGACTTTCTGAATACTGTAAATAATATTGGGGCAGTCGATGATACTGCCCCAATATTATTTCGAATCGATCATTACCAGATTTATCGTCGGAGATTAATTCAATCGATCAATTTGTTCTTTAATTCGCATTGCTTCAGGATGATCGCGCCCCATTTTAGACTCGACGATCTGTAACGCGCGTTCGAATAATGCACGTGCTTCGTTAGCATTTCCTTGCGGAATTAAGATCTCAGCCAATTCACAACAACTCGAAATAATCGATTGATCGTCTTTGCCGAAGATCTGCTCGCGTATCTCTAACGCTGCTTGAAAGTGTCGCTCAGCTTCCGAAAACCGCTTGAGACTGTGACATGCTCGTCCCCAACCGGTAAACATATTGGCGGTAAATGGATGGATCCGACCTACTGTACGCTCGTGATGTTCGACTGCTTTTTTAAAAGTCGTTTCGGCTTCCAAGAATTTCCCTTGATGAAATAATGAAATACCAATACCATTCATCGCAATAGCCAAACCTGAAAAGTCGGGACCGTAAATCTCTGTCATGAGATTTAGAGCATCTTGAAAAGTTGCTAGCGCTTCCTCGACATTGTGATGTCGCAACAAGTTGTATCCAAGATTGTTGGTAATCACCGGAGTGAACTTGTGATTTCGACCGAAGAACCGGATGTTAATCGCTAGTGCGCGTTTCAGACATTGTTCACCTTCCTCGATACGTCCCACTCCTTCGTATCCACCTGACAAGTTATTCAGGATCGAAACCAGATTCGGATGATCGCCATGAAATTGCTGCTCGAGCATTGACAAGGCACGTTCGCCACATTTGACAGCATCCTCGCTACGATTCGTACGATGATAAGAATTACCCAATTGACTAAGTGCGGTTCCGAGAAAATTAATTCGCTTCACCTCCATTTGATCGGAAAGTGCAACTGCTTTTTCAAATATCGGGATCGCTTCGAGAAATCTTCCTGTACAATCGTACAACATTCCGAGACAGAGTAAGATATTTGCCAACGATCTGCCGGATGGATCGGGACATTGTTCGGCAATATTTTTTGCATCCAACAAATGCACTTCAGCATCGGCATACTTACCCGTATTATTACAGATTGATCCTAGACTACATAGAATATCCGCATATCGATAGTGTTCTTTTCCGAAGCGTTTCTCAATAAGCTCTTTTGCAATCATTATAAACTTCATTTGTGATTCAAAATTGCCTAATTCGGTGGTAACAGCGATCATTTTATCAACGATATTTAAGTACTCAATTGAATCGACACCATTTTGAGATTTCACAAGATCAAAGAGCCGATTCAAATGACCGATTGCAGCTGGAAAATTGCCAATTGCACAAAGTGCATCGATATAATGATCTAATAATAGTGCGATTACAGAAAGATCCTGATTCTCAATCCGGTCATACCACTTCAGAAACATCTCGTACAATTCCACACCTTCGGAAAACAATTCGGATTTCCCGATGAATACATAAAGATTACGCGCAAGAGAGACTGTATCTTCAAGCGAATTTAGCTCAATTCCAAGTATTGATGCACTTTTCAGATTCAACCACTCATTCTGAATCGTCAAGTATCTATCAGGAATTTTTAACACTTCTTCTTCACAGAAATCTTTTGAATGCGCCGCATAATACTGAATGAAATTGCCTGCAATATCCTTCCAATTATCAATTTCACGTAGTTTTCGATTACAGTAACTTGAAGTTAACCGATGCATCGTATAGCGGTACTCGCGTGGATTACCGAAGCGGTAAATCAAACTTGCATCGATTAAAGCGTCTATTAATTCTTCAGCATCTTCGACTCCACAAGCTTGCTCGATAACTTCAGTTGAAAATGAACCTCCGAACAGACCCAATCGATAGAAATTAAAGCGAAGTGTATCGGATAACATCGAACTAGTGTATTGAAGGCACAACTCCGAAGATTGATGATGCGTTCGCGTTGTCGCGGCTAACCGGCTTCCGGAAGGAAGAGCACTATACTTACCCAGAGGGCTAATCACCAGATCATTCACGATTGTTTTCAGATCGCGTTTCCGCAACCAGGCGGTTGCAAATTCAATTCGTATCGGTACATATTCGACTAGTTGAACAAGGTGCTTAACTAATTCTAGTTCTTCGTCTGTCGGTTGCCAATCGTGATACACATTTCTTGCTCGTTTAAAAAATAGTTCAATCCCTTCGCTAGACGTCATCCCTTCTTCCAATTCAATAACATATTCCGAATCGGGTAATTCAACTTTCTTTTGTCCGGTGATCAACAGGTGTGCATCTTTCACTCGCTGAAGAATTGTGACCAAAACTTCTTGTGCGGAGGGGTCGGCAATTGATTCGTAATTGTCAATCAAGTACAACGCATTTCCCCGTTGCGTTAATGCAATCAATACCGTTTCTTGCTTGGAATCTTCACAACCCAGCGTAGTTCGGAGTTCTTGTAGGAGTAATGCACCGCAGTCGGTTGTCTCACCCGGTTTCTGATGGAAAGTGACAAAATGAACCCGTCCCTCGAACAATCCTGCCATTTTGACTGCAGTCGTCAGCGCTAGTCGTGTTTTGCCAGTACCGCCACTTCCATGCAGCGTGACCATCCGATAAGGTTTGGAAGATTTTCGGCCGAAGGCGTCGATGATGCTTTTTTCCAATTCGAATCGCGCAACATACTCACTTACATCGCCGACAAACCAATCTGGTGCCCAGGAAGAACCGGGAGTACCGCGCGACTGCCCATTCCACAACAATTCAAATACAGTCACAGGTGAATCGTCGAAGCTCTTAATTCGGCGATTGTGCCATTCCAACCAGGAAAATTCATTACGATTTGTTAGTAATAAAACACTGTTTTCAGATAACAGAATTTGGCTTCCATTTGCAATCGACTCGATTCGGCAAACATAATTCAATTCACCAGTACGATATTTTCCGTCGGAATCGGGAGTTAATGCTGTTTCCGAACAGTGAATTCCGATCCTTACCGCGATCCGCTGCTGTTTGAATTCGATAAGTGGATTGTTCAGACGCTGTTGCATCTCAACGGCACAAGCCACTGCATCGTTCACATCGGAAAATGTGGCAAGTAGCCCATCCCCTTTATTCTCATAAAATTCCCCATGATGCAGATCGAGGCACTCACGCAGAATTTTCCAATGAGGATCGTATAGGTTCTCTTTGTAGTCGGTATCACCCAGAATTCGACACATTCCAGATGAGTTGACGATATCGGTCGAGAGGAAAGTAATCTTAGAAGCTGGTATCGCATTCATTTGATTAGTCATGGCACCTGTCCGTTGGATGGTTCGTGACATATCGAATAGCAATCGGGTAATATTGGGTTTGTTTCTAAATAGACAATTTAATCTTCATTGTGAATATTAACAAACAATTGTCACAATTAACATTATATTTTCATATGCGTTGCCGATCCTTCACATCATGTTCGAATTGAATAGGTAAAACAAGTCTAAATAAGTAGGTAAACCTAGATTACGCTTAAGTAATCGTGTCGGCATTTTTCAGCGATGGGAACAATCTCATCCAAGTAAATACGATAACAATAGTTCCAAGTCCTCCGATCACCACTGCAGGCACTACACCGAAAATTGCAGCAGTAATCCCTGATTCAAATTCACCAAGTTGATTGGAAGTACCAATAAACAGCGAGTTAACTGCACTTACTCGACCTCGCATTTCATCAGGAGTACCCAATTGAACCAATGTATGTCGAATGACAACACTAATCACATCCGAGCCGCCCAAGATTAGAAGTGTAATTAAGGAAAGAATGAATGAGGTGGATAAACCGAATAAAATGGTAGCAATACCAAATACGATCACTGCAACGAACATAATTTTTCCGACTTGACTTCGAATTGGATGTCGAGCTAAATACACCGAGGTAAGAAGCGCTCCAATCGCTGGTCCAGACCGAAGCAACCCTAATCCCATCGGTCCGGTGTGTAAGATATCCTTGGCATAAACCGGTAGCAGTGCCGTCGCACCACCTAACAATACCGCAAACAAATCCAGTGAGATAGCACCTAGTACAATTGGTTTGCTCCAAATAAAGTGAATTCCAGCGAATATCGACTTGATGTTAACAGGTTCCTTCATCACAGTCGTTCGATCATATCGGATCAATAATACCATTACACTGGCGAGTAAAAAACATCCTGCTGAAACCGAATAAACAACTGAGGCACTAATTGTGTAGAGGAAACCACCAATGGCAGGTCCGATAATACTTGACGTCTGCATTGCGGAGGTTGACATCGCTGCTGCGGTTGGGAATAATTCACGCGGAACAATTCCCGGAAGGAGTGATTGCAGAGCAGGTCCTTCAAAGGCATGCGAAGCACCAATTACAGCCACGATTAATAACAACAAGTGCGCATTCAACCAGCCCTGGTTACTACCTAATGCGAGGGCACCTACGCAGGTTGCTTCAATCAGGGTACAAACTTGTAAGATCTTTCTTCGGTCGAATCGATCGACTACTTGTCCGACGACCAACGTTAATGCCACCATCGGTAAAAACTGCGCCAAACCAACCAAACCCAAGTAAAAGGTACTGTTGGTTAATGCATACATTTGCCAACCGACGGCTACACCTTCCATCTGATAAGCAAATGAGATGCCGATCCGTCCAAGCCACAATCGTAGAAAGGATGGATTCCGTAAAATGGTTTGAGTTTTTGATTCGGGTGTTATCGACATCAGGGATAAGATACTGCATTGAACAGGATTTTACAGAACAAGTATATAGATGGTAGATTGATGTCCCTATCATTTGTTATGTAATCACTTAAATCACCCAAATCGGTATATCGGATTCGATTCACCGCTAGATTACAGCAGTTTCTCGTCCATTAATGCCACCCTTTTTCATGATAAAGAGCTGCTACTTCGGCAGATGTCAAAGCACGTCGGTAGATTCTTGCATCATCCATCACTCCATTCCAATGTCGAGCTGAATAGTAGTAACAGCGCGCAAACCCCAGCTGCTCATTTCCATTATAAACCGTAGGACCGACATTGGCGGCTGTATCCACAAGTGCACTATTCAAATAGATTAATGTCATTGAACTATCTTTGATAAAGACAACATGCTGCCAGACATCTGCAGTCAGTTGAACACGAGTGCTTCTTGCTGCTGCGGGATTAACAGCTACTCCAAAATCAATCAAGTTGGGTTGGTTCGGCATACTTTGGGTATTGAAACTTGACGAAGACCCATCGTGATTGCTGTTATGGAAATTTTCCACGATATTCGCCCAAGAGTTCTGTGTTGCTCCAGATTTGACCCATAATGAGATTGAGAAATACGGCTCACGAAACCAATTTCCTACTTCGATACTGCTAGAAGAACCGTTAAAGGATACTGCATTATTGGTATCGCCAAACCGATCGATCACAAAGGATATATTTGTAGGGGTACCGTGATGAGCATTTCCACTCGAATCGCCAATATTACCATCGAATCGATAGTATGCCATAAGTCCATCGGTTGGTATTGATCTAGCCCCCGAAAGTAGTACCACTCTCTATGTCAGAGTAGTACCTTTTATGGGAGGTTTTCATGCGTGGAGTGAAGCGAACTGCGGAGCAGATTATCCCGATGCTTCGTGAAGCGGAAGTTGAGATTGGGAAGGGGATGAGCGTCCGTGAAGTTTGCCGGAAGTTGGGCATCCAGGAACATACTTACTACCACTGGCGCAAGGAATACGGTGGTTTGAAGCTGGATCAGGCGAAGCGTTTGAAGGAACTGGAACGCGAGAATGGCCGTCTTCGGAAGGTCGTATCTGATCTGACCTTGGACAAAGAGATCCTGCAGGAGGCTCTCAAGGGAAAATAGTGTGCCCGGCGAAGCGTCGCGAGACTGCGCTTACTGTTCGCCATTCGCTGGGCATTGATCGGGTCTCGGAACGACGGGTCTGTACGGTTCTTTGCGAACCACGAACGAGTCACCGGTATGCACCGCTTCGTCGTGCCGACGAAGGCCCGTTGGTCTCGCTGGTGGTATTTCTGGCTTGCCAGTATGGCGGGTATGGCTACCGGATCGTAACGGCGATGATCCGTAACATCGGCTGGCGGGTAAACCACAAACGGGTGGAACGGATCTGGCGACAGTCCGGACTGAAGGTCCCGAAGAAGCAGAAGAAGCGTCGAAGACTGTGGCTGAATGATGGTTCCTGCATCCGTCTACGTCCGGAACATCCGGATCATGTCTGGAGCTTCGACTTTGTCACGTGGCATACGTCGAATGGTCGTTCGTTCAAGATCTTTGCGATCATGGACGAATACACCCGGGAATGCCTTGCGATCCTGGTAGCCCGGAAGATCAAGGCGGATGATGTTCTTTGCGTACTGGAAGAACTGTTTGTAGTACGAGGTACACCGATTCATGTTCGTAGTGACAATGGCCCTGAGTTTACGGCGAATGAGGTACTAGCGTGGCTGCCCCGGGTTGATGTGCAACCCTTGTTTATTACGCCTGGCAGCCCGTGGGAAAACGGATACATCGAAAGTTTTAACTGTCGGTTGAAACTGTTGCTGAAGGGTGAAATCTTTGATACCATATTGGAAGCAAAGGTGATTATCGAACAATGGCGGCACCATTACAATACGATTCGACCGCACAGCTCTTTGGGCTATCTGCCGCCGGCACCGGAAACAGAGTTACCACTCATTCCTGCTCCGCTACGCTACGCAGGAATGAGACCAGTGTGACATAGACACTGGTACAAATAATGGGGGCAGATCAGTATCCCGACGGTTGGCACTGAAGTTGGGGACGAATTGTCTTTGCAGGACTGTAAACTGAACGTCGCACTAACGATTGAGAACAATAATATTATAATTTTAGTGTTCACCTCTGCCTCCCTGTCGCAGTGATATTGCATCATCACTTCACAAAATATTCAACAGTAGAATGAGTAAAAAAACACGTAAAGTTTCGTTAGTGGGATATAGTATTCATGAATGTTGTTTTTCAATGAGGATTAATCGTAAAACATCGACACGATCAAAATCACGTCTCAGTTGACGTATTACACTCACTCAATGAAGTGGTCCCGTTTTCCTGGACAGTTTGTTAGTTAGATTGCTTTGCCCGATATTTTGACAGCAAGCAGGGAGTTTACAATGTCGGGATTACGACGGACCTTATCGCCTGATTTCAAGGCGAAGGTAGCATTAGCCGCACTCAAGGGTGATAAGACAGTATCTGAACTATCAAGTCTATATCAAGTTCATCCGAACCAGATCAGTCAGTGGAAGAAGCAGCTTTTGGATCATGCTGCATCGGTATTTGGCAAAACTGAATCGTCAGGAAGTGAAGAAGTAGACCTTAAGGAGCTTCGCGCCAAGATTGGCCAGTTAACGATGGAGAACGATTTTTTGTCACGGGGGCTCAGTCGCTTGGGCGTTCTGAGCGTGAAGCGCTGATCGATCCTGGTGCCAGTTTGCCGGTGGTTCAGCAGTGTTCTTTGATCCAGATTCCACGCAGCAGTTTCTACTATCGTCCGGTTCCGCTTGATTCGACCGAGTTGATGCTGTTGCGAACATTGGATGAGCTTCATCTGAAAGTTCCGTTCTACGGTGCCCGTAAACTGGTGGTGGAGTTATCGAAGCAGGGTATCGATGTTGGTCGGAAAAAGGTTCGTTCCCTGCTGCGCCTCCTGGGTCTGGAAGCGTTGTATCGCAAGCCGCGTACGACGATCCCTGACAAGGAACACAAGATTTATCCGTACCTGCTTCGCGATATTGTGGTAGATCGGGCGAATCAAGTGTGGGCAACCGATATCACGTACATCCCATTGGCTCGGGGTTTTGTGTATCTGGTGGCGGTGATCGATTGGTACAGCCGGAAAGTACTGTCGTGGCGACTTTCGAATACGCTGGACACCGATTTCTGTGTGGAAGCGCTGACGGAAGCATTGTCGAAGTATGGAAGACCGGAGATCTTTAACAGCGATCAAGGGTGTCAGTTTACTAGCACTGCATTTACTGATGTCTTGAAAGAAGCTGGCGTTCGGATCAGCATGGATGGTAAGGGTCGGTGGATGGATAACCGTTTTGTCGAACGGTTGTGGAAGTCGTTGAAGTACGAGGAAGTATACTTGAAAGGGTACGATTCAGTTCGCGTTGCAGAGCGTAGCATCGGTGAGTATTTTTCGTTCTACAACAGCGAACGTTCGCACCAAGGCTTGGGCTATCAAACCCCAGATGAAGTCTACACCGATAGTCTAAGAAATCTTTCTTGTCAGGCAGCTGCCTGACAAGAAACAGCAGACAGTGGGCGGTGCAATCTAACTAAGATTCGCACAAAACTGTCCAAACTGAGGGTACCACCTCACAAATACAAGATGCGTTCTCACTAAATATGCGATCCCGAATTATGCGATCTCGAAATTGACTGTTAAGTTTCTACACAGTATAGCGATGAATTCTATGAAAATCTTGATACTCCTCATATTTAGTGCTTTCCAAAAGTAGATGTATAGAATGGTCTCTAATCGTCTATGACGTAAGCAGTTACTCGATAATAATACTCACCAGTAACGTTGTAATCAGTGAAGGTTGTGGTGCTTCCATTCACTGTTCCGATGAGTGTACCACTATTCGGTACATTAAAATGACCAGTCGAATTTCGATAGATGCGAAAGCTGTCCATCGGAACTGATGTCGTGGACCAGTTTAAAGTGGCATTATTATTTTCGTACGATATTACTAAGAATTGAGGAGCATCAGGAGGTGCAAGCACTAAGATTTGTTTCATATATGGTAGCGACCATTTCCCACCAGAATCTTTAATCCGAACGCCCATTTTGTGATATCCGGCTGAAAGATCTGCCAAGCTAGCAATAAATGTAGTTGTAAGTGAGTCGGCAGCTACAAGAGGAACGATTCTATCATGAGCAGGTCCTAAATCGATATCAAAAAATATTCCGACCTCATTTACCGAAGATCGATTGTATTCTACTCCCTCGACCCAAATCGGTTTTGGTAGTGGAAGAGATATCCCTCCATAACTATCCATGGCTCTTAACCAGAGCCAATGGAATCCGGGTGTCAAATTGTTCATGGGAACGATAATAGTTCGAGTAGTCGAATCGGTACCGGTCAAAATCAAGGGTATACCATTCCCGATTCCCGGATCATTGTCGAAAAAAAATTCTAATCTTATTATAGCAGGAGTATTGGGACCGGTTGGTTCCGACCAGAATCGGTGTAAACCTGGTAATCCCCAAACGCCATTTTGTCTAGCGCGAACATAGAGCGTGTGAACACCACTGCCTAATGGACTAAACGAAGTAATTTGCACTTCAAGCAACGTAGCTGGTGTAATCGAAATTGGCGTTCCATTTCCAAAACCGGGATCGGAATCGAAAAAATATTCTACTGCATCTACTATTTGTGCATACGAGATCGGTAAAGAGAAAAGAGTTAATAAAATCCAGTAAATTATTCGATTTTGAGTACATCTCCCGGTTGAAGAGATTATTCTTTCAATCATAATGCATCCTCCTCTAGTTCCGACCACGAACACGGATCGTTATTGGTAGTCCATTTACTGTACTACCAGTGGAAGGGGCATTTATGTAAGTAATCGTTGGTAAATTTGGAATTCCACTCAAGATATATGGGTACAGTCCACCGAAAACGCCCATATCGCTTCCGCTTTCCCCGGTTCCGATTGCCGGCGATCCGGATGCTAGCTGATAATATGCATCAAAATCTTCAGTGGTTTGAAAAACAAATGCCATATCGACATTTTGAATATTATGATTGTTTGAACCGAATTGCGTACTATTGCACATCGAATAGGTTACTTCGTTATTGTTGGCGGAATACGAACCTGATTTCAAAATACAATTTACGAGAACAGCATTGTAAAAACTCATCGTTGACAAATCGAATACACAATTTCGAAATGTTAATGCACCAGTGAGTGTAGAACCGATTATCTCATTGGCATAGCTGTATAGTATACAGTTTCTAAAAACAGTATTATTGGCAGCGGAACCGATCGAAATAAATTGTCCCGATCCAGAGGTATAGGGATGATAGAAATAACATTGCTCAAGAATTACGTTTGGTGCTAGAACTTCGACCATAAAAGCGGTATTGTTAGTCAAAGAAACATAATTTCTTCGAAACAAGATATTCCCTGTTACGAAATCGAGTGTCCCTTCGATACAAAAACCAGTCATCGACGAACCTGCAGATCCTGAATTGAACGAAACACCGGACAGTCGAGCTGAACCAGGATTTGCTTGAGTCTCTGGATTATTTTGCAAAAGATATCCCGGACCAAACCAATAAAGTGTTTTAGTCGCAGTTAGTTGACCATATGAACTACCTGTGCCAATCACATAAATAGTATCGCCACTAACTGCGGCATTATGCGCTGCCTGTACAGTAGAATAAGCGTTAGTCGCAGCATTACTACTATTATCAACTAGTAAAACCGTAGAGAAGGAAGAAGAAAATAGTGAAAGATGAGTGAAGAGAAGAAGAAATATGCGAGCATTCATAAGTGCCTCCTGCGATGGAAATACTTGGGAATGATTTGTCATATTAACGTAGATAAAATACTATCGAGAAGTCAACATTTTAATCGATCATTCGTAACTTGCGAATATTCAACACCAGTAATCAATACATTACGAAAACATAATTATTTGAGCCTGCGTTCTCACTTAAAACAATAACTCAATTCAAAGGGTGTAGGCTTACTCCACCTCTTATCTGGAAAGTGTTTTTACATCACATCGGGAATATTATAGTTTAACTGTAATAGATTAAGTATATTATGCTCTCAATGAGACGATGAGAGGAGAACTAATATGAAGTGTAATAAAACACTCAATACAAATTTCTTACTTTTCTTATTGATTGGATTCGGTATCACTATTACTTCATCTCAGGCATATTCACAAACCGATTCGCTAGTATTAAATAAACTCGAGTGGTTTCAAGATCAGAAGCTTGGTTTGCTTATGCACTGGGGTACTTACAGCCAATGGGGTGTCGTTGAAAGTTGGAGTATCTGTCCCGAAGACGAAGATTGGACCAAACGGCGCGGACCCTTAGCCAAAGACTATTGGTCCTACAAAACAGCTTATGAAAATCTGAAGACTAGTTTCAATCCAACCAAATTTGATCCTGCTGGTTGGGCTGCTGCCGCTAAAGATGCAGGTATGCGCTATCTTATCTTTACCACCAAGCATCACGATGGTTTCTGTATGTTCGATACAAAAGAAACCGATTATAAGATTACCGATGCCAAATGCCCATTTAGTATTAACGCTAAGTCAAATATTACTAAAGAATTGTTTACAGCGTTTCGAAAACAGGGTTTCGGAGTCGGTACATATTTCTCCAAACCAGATTGGCACTCACCGGATTACTGGTGGCCATATTTTCCCCCATTCGACCGGAATGTGAATTACGACATCAAACGATATCCTGAAAAATGGAATGCATTTAAGAATTTCACGTACAATCAAATTCAAGAATTAATGACTGATTATGGACCCATCGATATCCTCTGGTTGGATGGTGGCTGGGTTCAACCGATGACACCAACGTCACCACGATGGGGCAAAGCACCTTGTGACCAAAATATCGATATGCCGAAGATTGCAACGATGGCACGATCTCATCAACCCGGATTAATTATCGTCGATCGAGCGGTCGATGGACTCTACCAAAATTACCATACCCCCGAACAGGAAGTACCGGAAAAACCCCTCAATACTGTCTGGGAAACTTGTTTAACAATGGCAACGTCGTGGAGCTATGTCCCCAACGATGAATACAAACCGACACGAAAACTCATTCATCTATTGGTCGATATCGTCGCGAAAGGTGGGAACCTTTTACTCAATATTGGTCCCAGCCCGACCGGTGAATTGTCGCCTGACGCCTACAACCGATTACATGAATTGGGTGCCTGGATGAAGGTCAACGGCAATGCGATCTACTCTACCCGTGCAGTGGCTCCCTATAAAGAGGGGCAGCTCTGTTATACCAGATCTCCCGATCGAAGTGTAAATGTCATTCTTCTCAATTCCGAATCTCAACCCGGTCTTCCAACATCAATTACAGTTCCGAGTTTCCAACCATTGACCGGTAGCAAAGTAACAATGTTCGGTGTTGAGAAGCCATTAGAGTGGTCAATTTCGGATAAAGGGTGCGTTATCCGTATCCCCGAATCGGTTCGCGCTAATCCGCCATGTCAATTTGCATGGGCATTTCGATTGCAGGTCGAGAAATGATAATACTTCGCTCAATTTATCTCGTCATAACACTATTACTCGCAACAGGAAATTGTTTTGCTGCGCCTCGATCTACTACACTCGTTCAAGATGGTACGAGCCAGTTCCAAATCTTGCTGCCCGAGCACGCTACTCCAATCGTAACAGCAGCCGCTGAAACTTTACGCATCTATATTGACCGGATATCGGGTCCGAAACTACCTGTCTCGGTTGGTTCTATTCCGTTAGCGAATAGTATCTCTTTCCAAATCACGGACAAACCGGTTAAGGGTAAGAATTTAAGTCTTGACGGTTTTCATACTCGAATCAGCAACAATCAAATCATCCTAACCGCCAACACCGACCACGGATTGCATAATGCTGTCTATTCATTTCTGGAAAACCAACTGGGTTGTCGAAAATACAGTCCATCTGTGTCAGTCATACCACATCAATCAACAATCGTTCTTCCAGCACTTGACGAGATCCAAATACCGACGTTCTCGTTTCGATTGCAAGACTTCAAAGATGCACAGTATAATGCTTGGCATAAACTGAACTCTTTGGAAGACTGGGGTCTGTTTGTTCATACTTTCCAAACACTAGTGCCACCCCAAAAGTACTTCGCGAACCACCCTGAGTATTTTTCGGAAAATAATGGTGTTCGAATTGCAGATGGACAATTGTGTCTCAGCAATTCCGAGGTTGTCCGTATCGTCATCGAAGAACTTCGAAAACGAATGCTGGAAAAACCAAATGCGAAATTCTGGTCGGTATCACAGAATGACACTTATGTTCCCTGCACCTGTTCTGAGTGCCGGAAGGTTGACGATGCTGAAGGATCGCAATCCGGCTCACTCCTTCGATTTGTCAATCGAGTAGCTGCAGAATTCCCCGATAAAACCATCTCGACTTTGGCATACCAATATTCTCGCTCGGCACCGCGACTCACCAAACCAGCACCGAATGTCAATATCATGCTATGCAGTATCGAGTGCGATCGTAGTCGACCGATTGCCGATAGTCCATCGGATGCCTCTTTTATCAAAGACTTGCAGGATTGGTCGAAATTGACAAAAAACATATTTCTGTGGGATTATGTAATTCAATTTCGAAATATGGTTAGCCCATTCCCCAATCTCCATGTGATACAACCGAATCTCCAGTACTTCGCAAAAAACGGGATCAACACAGTATTCGAGCAAGGCATCAGTGAGATGCATGGGGAATTTGCCGAACTACGTACCTATTTAATTGCCAAACTGCTCTGGAATCCCGAACTCGACAGAAATACGCTGGTCAATGACTTCCTTCAGGGCTATTATGGCAGTGCAGCGCCGTATCTTCGCCAATACATCGACACTATGCAGGTTGCATTGGTCAAATCGGGAGACGGTCTTTCCTGCTTTGGTTATCCATTTTATGCTGCAAAAAGTTACTTATCCGGTGACCGGGTCGAACAGTACAACCGGTACTTTGATCAAGCAGAAATTGCGGTTGCGGGAAATCCGGAGATTCTTGAACGTGTACGGACTGCTCGACTTCCGCTACAATACGCTCAATTGGAACTAGGCAAACTCTTCGCTGATAATAATCGCGGCTGTTTCACTCGAACAAAATCTGGATTACGGACTGCACGACCAGAATTCACAACACTACTAGATACCTTTTATGTGCGTTGCAAGCGTGTTGGAATTTCGAAATTGTGGGAACATGGCGTTCCTCCTGAAGAGTATTTTAGTTCTTGTAGTCGCTTTCTACAGGGAAGTACTGAACCGCATCAAGCATTGGAACACTCGGTCAATCTGACTATTCCTGCTAGTCCTAAGTACCACGAGGGACAAGCAGAGGCGCTAACGGATGGTTTAATCGGATGGGACGATTACCATATGCACTGGCTCGGGTTTGAAGGTGAGGATATGCAAGCAACTATCGATCTAGGAGCGATCAAACCTGTAACCTACATCGAAACCGCATTTCTTCAAGACAACGCATCATGGATCTTCCGACCTGAATCAGTTGAATTTTTCGCATCTGATGATGGGAAAGCATTTCGGTCAGTAGGGTGTTTATCAGCTTCCATCGACTCGCATCAGGAAGGAACACTGCGTATCCCTCTATCTGTACGTTTCTTTCCCATTTCGGCAAGATACATCCAAGTGAAAGCTGTGAACATGAAACAATGTCCACCTTGGCATAAAGGTGCCGGGGGCAAAGCGTGGATCTTCTGCGATGAAATCAAAGTATTCTAAGCAAAATAGCACGTTTCAAATCGGGCTGATTTTTGCCATCAGTTTGGTTGTCTTCTTCCCGCATCACAGCGTTGCGCAAACCTATCGCGATTCAACTGCAACTATCGAATATCGCGTTAATGATTTGCTCACTCGCATGACCCCTGAAGAGAAATTTTGGCAATTATTCATGTTAGCTGGTGAAATTGACAATGACCCAGCCCGATTTAACGACGGAGTTTTTGGGCTTCAAATCAATTCCGATCTCGATTTCACTGCGTCAGTAAATCGTCTGAACCTTGTTCAACACCATTTTGTCGAAAATACTCGTCTGGGAATTCCAATCATCTTTTTTGCCGAAGCGTTACATGGGTTGACCCAGAAGAATGCGACGATTTTTCCGCAAGCAATCGGTCTGGCTGCAACTTTCGATACCTCACTAATGCATGAAATCAGTCGTAGTATTGCCGAACAATGTCGCAATCAGGGAATACGACAGGTACTGTCGCCGGTAATCAATATTGCTACCGATGTAAGGTGGGGAAGAACGGAGGAGACGTATGGGGAAGATCCCTTCTTATCCTCTCGAATGGGTGTAGCATTTGTCTCCGAATTCGAACGAAATGGCATCATCGCCACTCCGAAACATTTCATAGCAAACGTCGGCGAAGGCGGACGTGACAGCTATCCCATCGATATCGGCGAGCGTTCCCTGCGAGAGACACATCTACCCCCCTTTGAAGCCTGTATCCACTCAGGTGGCGCGCGATCGATCATGACTTCCTACAATTCGTTCGATGGATCGCCATGCTCGGCCAGTGACCGTCTCAACAACCGTTTACTCAAACGTGAAATGGGATTTCGCGGGTTTGTCATTTCCGATGCCGGGGCGGTAGGCGGAGCGAATGTACTTCATTTCACGGCTTCGGATTATGCCGACGCAAGTGCGAAAGCGATTAACTCCGGCCTCGACGTTATTTTTCAAACCTCCATCGACCACAGCAAATTATTTATCCCGCCCTTTCTGGATGGACGTATCGGAAAGGCGACCATCGACTCGGCAGTGGCTCGGGTATTGCGCGCGAAATTTCAATTAAGTCTATTCGAACAACCCTACATCGACCCATTAAAAGGGAAGAACACCGACACTTCCACACACCTTCAACTAAGTCGTCGAGCTGCAAGCGAGTCGATCATTCTGCTTAAGAACAAAAACTCTACTCTACCTCTGCCCAAATCCATTCGCTCAATAGCTGTGATCGGTCCTGATGCCGATACCTTGCGATTAGGTGGATATAGTGCACCCTGCTCGCGAACAAGCACAATTGTAGATGCAATCCGATCGAGAGCAGGAAAGAATATCGATGTTTTATACTCAAAAGGGTGTGATCGAATTGCTTCGCAGTACGTAGCAGTACCTCATTCGCAACTTTCATGGTCAATGGGTGACAGCACAATCACCGGTATCAAAGGGGAATACTTCAACAATATCGACTTGACCGGAAGACCTGTATTTACCCGAACAGATTCTTCGATCGATTTCGCGTGGACGCTATTCTCTCCCGATCCGCAACAATTGACCTACGACTTCTATTCTGTGCGTTGGACGGGAACTCTTCGCTCGCCGGTAACGGGAAAATTCAAACTGGGTATCGAGGGGAATGACGGCTACCGACTCTACCTAAATGACTCCCTCTTGATTGACAACTGGAGTAAAACATCGTATCGAACTACGCTTTCCGATGTTTCATTCATCGCAAATCAACCCCAAAAACTTCGCTTGGAGTATTTCGAACCGACGGGTAATGCGCGCATCAAACTGATCTGGAATGTTGGAATTCCATCGGACGAAGAAATTCAAATCCAAAAGGCAGTCGATCTCGCGAACCGTTGCGAGGCATCAATTCTGGCTGTCGGTATCGAGGAAGGTGAATTCCGGGATCGGGCCTCCCTGTCATTACCGGGAAGACAAGAGGAGTTAATTAGGCGGGTGGCTGCACTTGGTAAACCAACTATCGTCATACTCGTCGGTGGAAGTGCAATCACGATGTCGAATTGGATCGATCAGGTTCCATCCATACTGACTGTCTGGTACCCCGGGGAACAAGGTGGGATGGCGATTGCCGATGCGCTCTTTGGCGATATCAATCCCGCGGGCCGGCTCCCGATCACTTATCCTCTTACCGAAGGACAACTCCCGCTGGTTTACAACCACAAGCCGACGGGTCGCGGCGACGATTACAACGACCTGAGCGGGCAACCGCTATTTCCGTTCGGTCATGGTCTTAGTTACACGTCTTTTGAATACACCAACTTGCGCATCGAACCATCGGAAATGAAGGCCGGCCAGTCGGCAATCGCCCGCTTCACACTTAAAAATACCGGGTCTCGAGCTGGCGATGAGGTGACGCAGCTATACATTCGCGATGAACTGGCATCAGTCGCCCGTCCAATCACCGAGCTGAAGGAATTTCAACGCGTTCATCTCCAGCCCGGTGAAAGCCGAGAATTGTCATTTACCATCACTCCCGATTTACTAACGATGTACGACCAAAATATTCAGCCGACCATCGAACCGGGTATGTCCCGCATCATGATTGGCGCTTCATCCAAAGATATTCGCTTGAGAGCATTTCTGCAGGTGAAAAGCCGTTAACGCTATCGTTTTTTTAAATACTCGATAGCATTGCTCGTTATAAATCCGATCGGGAGTCATCTAACAACCCTCCCCATCTACGTTCGATTGAATACGGAGGCAATCCGTTATCATGGTGTATTAAATGAACTCACTCGATAATAGTACTTATCGGATACATTGTAATCGGTAAATGTTGTAGTCGCTCCGGTCACGCTACCGATCAACGTATTTTGCGCTGGTGGCATGAAATAAGCTAAGCTGTTGCGATAAATCCGGAATCCATCGACAGCCGTTGATGGCGCCGTCCATTGCAATACTGCATTCGATCCACTGTAAGAGATCACCAATAAAGTAGGTGCATCGGGAGCATCTGCGATCACGAATCGGTATTGCTCGGCGACGCTCCAAACTCCATTAGTATTTCTGACTCGAACAATCAATTCATGATTGCCATTTGCTTGACCGCTCAATAGTGCGGTAAACGGAATAGTAGCGGATTCTCCTGCGACCACCGGAATAGACGTTGCCAGATTGAACCCGGGATCGGAATCGATGTAATATTCGGCTGCATTAACCGAAGCGACCGAATGGATCCGTTCTACCCAGAAGCCTTTTTGTAAAGCTATTGTCCAGTTTCCACTGCTGTCACGAAATCTCATTCCAAACAGATGAAGGCCCGGTGACAGAGTATCGGTTGCTAGAACAAATGACTGATTGACTTCGACATTTGGGATAACCGGATACGGTATTGCCTGACCAACGCCCGGGTCTCGGTCGACATAGTACTCTGCAGCTACAACGCTTTTTTCCGACCGAATCGGTTCTACCCAGAATGGTCTGTTGAAAGAAGTACTCCACCGGTTATCGGCGGCACGTACTCGTACGACCAATACATGCATTCCGATTGAAAGCGTATCGGTGGCAACACATAAGCTAACACCGACTGAGCTACCTTGTTCGAAAGTGGGACTAATGCCATTGCCATAACCCGGATCGCGATCGATGAAGTATTCGATTTGAACAACGTGTGGAGTCGCTATGACACGATCGATCCAGAAACTTCGAAAAAAGGGAGCGCTGGACACATCGTTATTGTCGATTGCACGGAATCCTACTGTGTGCATTCCCAGCGCCAACCCGTTCACAGGTATCGTGGAACTGATCGAAATACTATCCGCAGTCGTACTAGGCAAGCTCGTTGCTTGATGCCAACCCGGATCGGAGTCGATAAAATACTCGATTCGCACGATGGGATTCGCGCATAACAAGCAAGGAAGCACAATACCGAATACCGTGAAAGCGATTCGCAAGTTGAAAATTTTCATTTCCGCCTCACGATTTTAGTAATGTCCGCGCGCACGAATTGTTATCGGAAGACCTGCAGGAGCAGTCGTTGCAGCCTGTGAGGTAAAGGAGGTTATCGTCGGTATCGGTGGAAGACAAGCCAGAATATAAGGATTAGTATTCCCGAAGATACCGCAATCCACTCCCCCAATTCCCGCAGCTCGCGCCGGTGAACTTTCGGATAATTGCCATCGTCCATCGGTTGTACCGGTACCGATGAACACAGAAGACATATCGATATTCTGCTGGTTGTTATTCGATGCCGAGAATTGCACACCACTACCGATGTTATTGAATGTTCGGCAATTATTGGCCGTCAGCGTACCGCTGATCATGATATTATTTGCCATGTATCCATTATTAAGCTCAACATTGCCCGAAATCACATTATTGACCAGATCGATATTCGACGCACTCGTTCCTGTCCAGAATAGTGGTTGAGTTGTGGAAGTACTTACCATGTAATTGTTGTAAAAATTGGTGTTCTGCGTATTAGGTAAGAATATGGCAGGATACCCGTTGTAAGAACCTGACAGATAGCATTGTTCGACCAATATATCCGAAATTAATCGATCGGTACTTATGAGAGTATTTCCCCCGTTATCGATAACACATCGTCTGAGCGATACATTACTGCTCCAGAGGATAACAGAATTGAATTTCATACTATAAACGACTGTCCCTGCTGCCCCTTCAGCTAGATACAAACTTACGATATAGGAAGGAAGCGGGCGCGCTTGCGATTCCGGATACTCTGTCAGGAAATTACCCGCTCCGATAATCGTTAGCGGTCGATTTATTGATATACTGCCGTACCCAGTAACTGAACCGGCAAAATAAACGGTATCTCCTGCAACCGATGCATTGATTGCCGTTTGTCCATCCGTAAAGACGCCGACTGCGTTGGGATTGTTGTCTACTACTCGAACGGTTGCACCCGACATGCCAGCGATTAGTAAAACGATCAGAGTAGAGAAAAAGAATCGAGACATAACCACCTCATAAATGATTAATGATGTTGGAATTCGAAAAGGATTAATCAAAGCTAGTACTGGTAAAAGGGAATAGTCACAAATTAGTGTCCTTATGAATAATAAATCAAGTCCTATTTAAGAAAGAATGAACATTGAGATATTTTAGGTAATGCGTGCGAGTCACGATCTAAAAAAAACGTCCGACTATTTCGAGTCGGACGATTGGGATCTCCCGCCAGCAAATCTACTGATCGCTCACTACATGATCGATTGCATAAATAACCATTAACGCCTTCCTTTTAGTCGTCTAATCATCTCGCCTTCGCGACTGAGTTTTCCCCAGATCCGTTCGGATTGATGGCGCAACCGTTCGTTCTGGCGGACTTTGAACGATTGAACGTCGTGCTGTAGTTTCAGATAGTGCGCATATCGCTCTTGCTGAATCGAACCCTGCTCAACCGCGCTCTTTACTGCACAACCCGGTTCGGACTGATGCGTGCAATCGCTGAAACGGCACTGTTCGGCCAGCGCTTCGATCTCCGGAAATGCCGACGCGATACCATCGCTTTCAGCCAGTTGCAGTTCGCGCAAACCGGGGGTATCGATCACCAGACCCCCTTCCGGCAGCACAATCAATTGACGATGGACGGTTGTATGACGCCCTTTCGCATCGCATTCTCGAACCGCATTCGTTTCGATACGCTCTTCACCAAGCAGCGCGTTAATCAGCGTTGATTTACCAACTCCCGATGGGCCGACAAACGCGGCAGTTATTCCTTCGCATAGAAGCGATCGAATTTCGTGCAAACCCTCGGCCGTTTTCGAGCTGGCAAGGATCACTTGTACACCCAGATTGCGTTTCTCAGCCTCGAGCAACACACTGGAAGGGTCTTCCAACAGATCTGCCTTGTTCAGAACAACGACTGGCTGCGCTTTGCTCGACCAGACTAACGACAAGTAGCGTTCAATTCGGTTCGGATTAAACACCGAATCGAGACCGGCGACGATGAAAACGATATCGACATTGGTTGCCAATACCTGACTTGTCGTCTCCTTACCCGCCGAACCTCGGACCAGGGATGTTCTTCGCGTCAGGATCTGCTCGATATACAGAATCCGGTCACGCGCTTCCAACACCACCCAGTCGCCCACCTTCGGTAACAATTCGCTTTCCAGCGTCTTGTACAGGTTTGGCGATAAGTGCGCTTTTCCCGGCCCGTCGATCGTTAATATTTCATACTCGCTGCGGTGTTCTGCAGTGATTCGCGCGAGCTGTGTATTGTCCTGCAGATTGTCTGCGAGTTGATTTCTGAAAAAAGAGGAAAATCCTAAATAGGATAGTTCAAACATGGTTTTTCACTCCAAATCTTCACAATAAAAGCAACAAAAAGACTAATCCTACCGATACAGCTATCGGTGGATAAAGCGAAGGGATCAAGTCGGAATAGGGGGAACTGAAGTTTGTATTGAACGGGAAATCAGTTGCCGCCCTTATTCAGCAAGATCCAAATGGAGTGCAATCCTAAACATAAGCCCTTCTTGTTTTATGGATTGATGTTAGAACAACGAGTAGAGAAATCTAAAATTTTCTAGTACTGCCGATTTCCGAATCGGCAATGATTTGAATATTAGCACGATATTATACCGTGTAATGGAATTCGCGCTATTATCAAAGACTTCGAGCAATGGCAAAACCGTATTGAAAAGGGACACTTCCCCGAATACGTAAACTGTAACCGGATTTGCACTACTACTCACCCGTAAATATACGCATCCATCGGTGTAAATCAAATCTTAATTGCACTTAGTCGCTTTCACATGGATCGATGCTGACCAACCCACGACTAGCGATAGATCGTTAATGCGGACTCAAGTAGGACATTTCGCGATCCATGTGATATTGACCGTTACTGCTTTCGATGTGCAAGTCACACTGTATTGCAATAATGGAGAACTTTGATACAAATGCAGTTCACCATTACCTTACACTTTCTAACGATATTCGAAAATTTTCCTTCAGATGAAAATTTAGCTCAAATGGAGAATACATGAAACAACGTCTATTCAAGATTGCTGCAATCGCCACTTCGGTGTTATTCACCTACCTCTGCATCGAGATGCTTTTCTTCACAGACAGTTTCGTTCAGGATATGGGACTTATACCGTCGGAAGCGACTTCTATTCTCGGACGAAGAGTCTCCATGTTTATGCTGTGTATTGCCATGATCTCGTTTTTGGTTAGAAATATTGAACCTAGCAAGATTCGGCAATCGATCAGTCTATCCATCGGAGTTATGTTTCTGGGGTTGGCAAGCATGGGAACCTATGAGTTTTTCCGCGGAACGGTGAATTCATCGATTTGGATTGCGATAACTATCGAGACGATGTTGGGTGCTACCTTCCTAACAATGCTAGCGATCGATGGTGCTTTTCGATCCGGCAAACATTCTCGAAATCGACAGATTTGATGGGTGACAGCGGAAAATCGCGCGATTGGAAACAAATTTTATTGCAAAACTACAGCTCGATGGTTATTTTGGCCTTGTAGACTATTTTCTGCCGTAATTGAATGCGATTCTGCGACTGTTCGATGGAAGCTGTGAGAAACATGAATTTGTAGGCTAATTTTCGTTCTTTATCACAAGATATTTCACCTCAGCTCGGAAAGGGTAATGTATGAATCGCTTCCTCATTCTGTTCCCGATCACGATCCTCGCTTGTGTAGCTTTCGCGCAAACTCCCGTTTTGAATACGTATCAACCGACTCAGGTCAAATGCAACAACTTAGGCTCAATCAGCTTATCACCAATTTACCCTGGTTATACTTACGATTATGGTCAGCTAACCGCTCTGTATTCCGGTCATATCGCGACCAACGGACTCTCAGGAACGCTCTCCTTCGAGTATGGCGAAACGCTGACCTACGGCCATCAAATTGTCATTGGCACCATTTCGAACGACACCACCGTATCGGCAAACGTCACAACTACTTTCCAAAACAGTTACCCGATGCAATATTATTGCCGGTTGAAGTTCGTCACAGCTAGTGGCATCTATTACGGCAACGAGATCGCTTATGTTCCTGCCCCGTCCCAATTCACTCATTGCGAAATGAAGAGATATGGAAGAAGCTCGCCTATGCAAGGTCCAGAAATGGTCCTCCAAAATTTTAACGATTACCCATTGACAATGAATGTGATTTGGAATACTAATTATGGAACGTTCACATTGGGCTGTGTCCGTTACGAAAGAGAGCACGTTTTTTCGAATAATGATGCATATCCGGAAATGGCCGAGTTTCAGATAATCGACAATGGCTATCTACGGGAACATGTTTACCTTCAACCGAATTCATACTGGGATGACAGTTATCCTGCTGTGTTCGATCTGTGGTTTTATCCCATGGGAATGGTTTTCAATTCCGTGAATGGTGTATTATCCCAAGGATTTATGTTCGGTGTTCACAGTCTATCCGATACCCCCGTCACATTTACCGGCATCAATATCTTGGCGGAAGAATTTACCTTTACCGTACCCGCTTACTCATCCCCTATCGTGATTTGTCCGATGCCGGATCCGAATCATGCTATGGAAGTTCAGTTGGAACTCCGTAACAATGATCAGTCGCAGTGGTATTACAATGCAAAACCGCTCCCTTGGGAAGGCACATCGACACTGAATTCGATCCCGATTTCATTAACGGCAGATAGCGCGACCTTCGATCTGGTCAATAGCACAGACTCTACTCAAACTGCCGTAGTACGTAGTTTCGACGGTACTACTGTCAACCGTTATCCGATCGATGCCTATGCCACCCAACGGATCACCGTCGCCAATCAGCACTGGTATCTCGGCATCGTAGTGAATAATTTAATGGGACCATGGGCCGCCAGTGGCACCGATTTCGTTCTAATCAAGGAGATGATTCCGGGACGACAAATCAATCTGACTGTTGCCACCGATTCTTTATTCATTTCCAGTAACCCAATCCATGCGGATACCATCCGGTTGACGTCGCGAATTGCTTGGAATGCCTCGTGTAGCGCGAATTGGGTAACACTCGGTAGAACCACTGGCGATGGTGGCATACCGCTTCCAGTGACTGCATCGCCGAATACGACAACCGCCAACCGTCACGCGATGGTCTATATCGCTACGGCTTCCGGTGATATCGATTCCGTTGCCGTCAAGCAGTATCCTGTAGAGGACAACGCACTCGCGTTCGATGGTGTCGACGATAATGTCGTGATCTCCACCGGAGTCGATCTGGGCTCGACGAATGGCTACACGATCGAGACCTGGCTCAAATGGACGCCGAATTCAACCAGCGATGTTCAATTCATCTGTGCCAAAGCGAACGAGCAGATGGAAATTCATACGGGACCCAATCTGATTCGCTTCATTCCCCGATTAGGAGTTTATATCGATGCAGCCTATTCGATACCGGTGGGAGTGTGGACGCATATCGCCTGTGAGTTCGATGCGTCGCAATCGCTGGGGAAGATCTTTGTGAATGGATTTGAACAACCTGTAAGCGTAACCGGTTCTCTTTCCTCGGCATTTTATTCATCCACTGCTAACTTCCAGCTCGGTCGCAGAAACGATGGATCCCGCGCATTAAAAGGGTGTCTCGACGGTTTCCGGGTGTGGAACGGCATACGAACACAAACGCAACTTTGGGAAACTCTGCAACGACAAATATCGGTCGCGGACTATCCGACTTTGATTTGCGACTACAATTTCAATGAGGGTTCATCCGGACAGAATAATGCAAGAATCGGTATTTTACCCGATCGCACGGGACATGGTTTCGATGGTGTCCTATTAAATTTCGCATTGACGGACACGACGTCGAATTGGGTTGCCAGCGAAGTCGTAGACACCCATTTAAATACACCGTACCAGCCAATGATGCCGACTCAATTGACAGTAACGACAAGCGGTATCAACGCGGATCTGGCTTGGAATCAAGTCACTCATGATATCTATGGCGGTCCGGTGGCTGTAACCAACTATATCATTTATTACCGCAGCAACTTGACAAATACTTGGCAGTATTTGAATTATACGACTGGTGTCGATGCAACCACCTATACCCATACTGGCGTAGTACGCTTCAGTCCTGCGATGTATTATCGCGTGACTGCAATAACGGGCGGTGCCAGCTCGAGCGATTGCTTGCGGACGATTCCGGTGGGTACATCGGAAATGGAAGTACAGCGAATATTGGGCGTATCGTTACAAAATCGCTAGGCGCAACATCACTTTCTTCAAACGCCCACTGTTAATGGTGGGCGTTTTTTATTGATAGCACTGATTACAATTCATACAATAGATTGATGTCAAATGAGAAAAACTTCAAACCTAATCGATGACCTATTAATTCCAAGTTAACAACCAATGTTTCTCAACTGAAGAATATAAGGAATAATTTTGGATCAATAAGATTAATTGGATTAATTTGACAATTTATTGATTTCGTTGAAAGTTAACTCAAAATACTACAGTCCTTCTGTATTGCTGAATAGCGTAGCGTTTCGTATTTTTATATCCAATAGTGAATCAGCTCAAATAGCATTTGAGTAACGAACAAAGTACTAGAAATTGCATAATGAATAGCAATGCATTAATCGAAGTTTTGGATTAATCCGTCTATAGAGAGCTAACTTTTACTATCGATTATCGAATTGCTTGATGGCATACAGATGAATAGTCAATTGTTAACAGGTATTGAACTCGAAACAAAAATCAAATTGATCTCGTCAATCGACGATATGCAAACATTTGTTAATGAGATCGAATCCCAGTTAAAAATTATGTCGCTAGACCGGGTTATTGAGTATGCGATTGAATCTTTAAGCTATTTAAAAAATCTTCAACCTGAACAATTACACGCTTTGCTGCTGCGAGAGATCGGTGTACTCTACATCCGAGCTTTTGATAATTCCAAGGCAGAACAATACTTATTGGCCGCACTTGAGATCACTGACAAATATGAAATGCACAATATTGCAATATCGATTAAAGCCAATTTAGGCATCCTTCATTTTCAATCTGGTCGGTATCAACAAGCAATAGAGTATTATCAATCCGCACTTTCGGCTACTCGCGCAATTAAAGCGAATGTCAATACGATCCGAATCCTGAATAATTCCGCTATCGTTTACTCGGAATTAGGCGATTACGAGCTGGCATTATCCCAATTATTTGAAGCAGTGGAAATCGGCGAACAATGTGGTTCGACGGATAAACTTGCAAATACGATTAATACTATTGGTAATATTTATTCCCGGACAGATGAACTGGATAAGGCGCAAGAGTATTACCTAAAAGCGCTTGCGATCAATGAACAAACCGGCGATCGGCGTCAGGTGTCGGTCGTATTAATCAATCTGGGAAATTTAATGGTTCGCAGTAATCGAATGGAAGCTGCGATAGATTTCTATGTACGTAGCATCACCATTAAAGAGGAACTAATCGATCGTCGCGGAATCGCGCTCGCGCATCTCAATTTAGCAGAAGCTTATCATCATTTAAAGCGGTGGGATGAAATGATCGATTCTCTCAACCGATGTATCCCGGTTTTCGAAGAACTCACCGACACGTCCAATTTAATTCATTCACTTGAAACAAAAGCGCACTATTTTATCGACAACTCACAATTTAACCAAGGACACGAATTACTACTTCAAGCTATTGATCTGGTTGAAAAAATCGGATCAGTGCGAATTCAAATGAATTTGCATTATAAATTAGCTTTGGTCAATCAAAGCATGGGAAATTTAGACCGATCAATTCAACAATTCCTTCGATACGACGCACTTCGATCGCAATTCCTTAACGAAGAAAAGATCTCTACTCAGACCAAAATGGAGGCGCGATTCCAAGTAAACCAAGCTCTTCGCGATGCTGCAACCCAACAAGAGAAAGCAACTATTCTTGAAAAGTTGAACCGGAAATTAGATGAAGCCCAGCGCGAAAAACAACGCATTGTCGAGATGGTGGCACACGATTTAAAAAATCCTTTATTAACGATCGATGTATTGAATCAACAAATGCTGTTTGAATCTGACCCCACGAAGGGAAAACACCGTACACAACAGATATCGAATATCGTGCAACGAATGCTAAACCAAATTGCGAATCTCGACTATTTCAACAATCTAGAAACACTATCCCAATTACTGAAAATTCAACCGATAGCGTTTGATCGAATAATCGATTATATCATTGATCAGTATCGTCCGCTAGGATCCAAAAAAGATATTTCCATCGAGTGGCAGAAACCTTCACATCCTGCGATTGGCATGGCTGATCCAAGTGCATTCGAACAAATTCTAGAGAATCTGATTTCGAATGCTATCAAGTACTCGCCTACCGGAACAAGAATCATTGTAAAATCCTCTGTGCTTTGTGCAGACGCGCCGTCCACATCTGGCAAGTGTCGGATTTCGATTCAAGACGAGGGATTGGGAATTGCATTAGAGGATCAATCCAATATTTTCCAGCAATTCGGAATAACGCAAAATCGACCAACCGGCACAGAATCCTCGAGTGGTGTCGGGCTTGCGATCACCAAAAGCCTTGTGGAAAGCATGGCTGGAGCGATTGGTTTTAAAAGCGAACTCGGAAGTGGCAGCACTTTTTGGTTCGAACTTCCCCTTGCATCCGAAGAAGTAGCTCAGTCATACAATGATAATCAGCTACCACTCCGTTTTTTACAGCCTCCAAGCACCAGTACCATATCAGAAGCTCAAACTGAGACTAAATCGCGAAAACCAATTCGACGCTCTACCGACCGTCCCGTGATCTTATTGGTCGACGATAACGTCGAATTGTGCGATGAATTGGGAAAATTTCTTTCGCGTAAATTCGAGATTCATTACGCTTACGACGGTGAAGCAGGACTTCAATTAGCGCGAGAAATTCTCCCAGATATTATTGTTTCCGATGTAATGATGCCACGGATGAATGGATTTGAATTGCTGCAATTCGTCAAGCAAGATGAGATCCTTCACGTTGTTCCGGTAGTTTTACTAACTGCTAGATCCTCCGAAATGGATCAAATCGCTGGCTTGAAAGGTAGAGCCGACTATTATGTTACAAAACCATTCAAAGCCTCTATTATCGAAACGCTCTTAACAAACATTGTAACCAGATACCGGGATCTACGCAAAGCCTTTGCGAAAAAAGCGATTACTGTTCAATCTGAACCTATCAAATCACCCTCATACGATGAAAAATTCGTCCAACGTCTCCGCGATGCGGTTATGAAGAATCTGGACAATCCAAATTTGTCGCCGGAGGATTTTGTAAGCGTCGTCAACTTAAGCGAAAGTCAATTACGACGAAAATTAAAATTACTGACCGATTTAACACCACTCGATTTCATCATGCAAATTCGCTTAAATCGCGCTTTGGAATTCTTAACTCGGAAAAATTTCGCCTCGGTATCTGAAGTCGCGTATTCGGTTGGTTTCCGCGATCCGAATTATTTCTATCGCAGTTTTAAGAAACTATTTGGTAAAAGTCCATCTGATATCCTCAATCGGTAAAATCGGGTACATTCATTTTCTTCTGCTCGATCGCCATATTTTCGACCCAAAGCGCTTCAAATCGTCCCTTTAAATAGCATATTACTCTAGATATTGCTAGTACTTGTGGAGTCGTTCGCACAAAACGCGCAAAGACTCGCACAAATTTGTCAAAAATTTCTTCTATCAGAGATCTGTCCCCAAATTTCTACTGTACACTTAGAATCATACAAGAAATATCAGGAGAATTATTTTATGCGCCCTAATCTTCTACTATTCGTAATAATGGTTGCACTGCTTCCGCTAGCAGTGTTTGCGCAACTTTCGGGCAACTATACGATCGATCCATCATTGGCTGCCAGTTCGACGAATTTTCTGAACTTTACTGCGGCTGTAAACGCCCTGAACACGCAAGGTGTTAGTGGACCAGTAACGATCACGGCTGCTCCCGGGACGTATTCGAACGAGACTTGGCCGATTCAGATCAATGCTGTGGTCGGAGCATCGGCAACCAATCGCATCACACTACGCGGTTCTGGGATTGTCAACATCCAATATCCATACATCGATAATGGAAACCTATCCATCGTTAAGTTGAATGGCGCGGACTACATCACGCTCGACTCACTTAGCATTACTGCCGGATTGGACGGCGTTAATTTTACTAGTGTCAGGTATGCAATTTGGTTGTGCCAAGTATCCCCGACCAATGGCTGCCAATACAATATTATCCGGAATTGTTCGATCCTGAATGGCAGATGTACAAATACAGTCGGTGTTCCGACCTACGGTGTTTATGCTGACGAAGTATATACTCCTACCAGTGTCGAGGGTGCTAATAGCTACAATTCGATTTTGGATTGCAACATCGATCGAGCGGGTACTGCGATCGCATTGTTTTCGATGAGTTGTTCCAATTCAAATTTTCGATCACAAGACAATGAAATTGGTTCTACATCCACAGACATCAACGCGATCAACCGGTTGAGACTGGGACGATATTACGGGATTGGTCATGTTGATGGCGCAACTAGTGGAGGAATACATTTTACTAACCAGCAAAATATTCGGATTCACGATTGTGAAATATCGAATGGCACTTCCGATGGACATCTGTTCGGAATACGTGTCGGAAGTATTTATGGACGGGAAAATTACATATCTCGTAATCGAATCTCAAATTTCCATCACTCATTGAGTAGTAAATTGATTGCAATGATTTGGTTCAGCGGAGGTGATGAAACAGCGCAGGTTTTCGTAGATAATAATTCTATTTATAATTTCTCCCCTACTACTGTTATGCCGTTGGAGTTGTATCCTGAACTTAGCGCTTACTTACCGCATGGTGGCATCGTCGTCTATGGTGTTGCATGTCGAATGACACTCAAAATTTGTTATAATTCAATTTATGCGAACAATTATCTCGGCGGCAGATACGCTTCAAATATCTACATTGGAGCAAGTAATGCCCACATCCGCATTTATAACAATATTTTAACGAATACTTTGTCCGAGGGTTATGTAATCACAAATGGAACGACTAGTTACGGCAGCTTTTTCTCTGATTACAACTGTTACGATATCCCGAATGGGGGTAGATTTCTAAAAAGTAATGATGTAGAATACTATTCGATGGCTGCATTACAAAATCAAACGGTTTATGAACAACATTCGATCAGTGGCAATCCATACTTTGTGAGTTCCGATAATCGTCACATTCAAACCAACATGCACTCGATTGTTAGTAATGCTGGGCTCCCCATTCCTGAAATAACACATGATATCGATGGTGATACTCGTTCAACCATTCATCCCGATATCGGTTTTGACGAAGGCACGTTTACCGGAGGCGCGAAAATAACGACCACTGAACGTGGTAGTGGTAACCTATATTCATTTCCCACGACCGACTATCTTCATCCCGTCGACCATACGTTCAAACTCGTCAATATTGGCGATTCTGGACCGGCAAATCTAACGTTCTCACAACTTACGACTCCATTCAGCTTTGTTAGTAGCCTACCTACTTCCATTCCATTGAACGATTCGGCAAGCATCACCGTGCGCTTCACTCCCATTGTGGGTGGTGTCGACCAAACCGCTACGGTTTCGATTGGGAATCAGAATGCCGGTGAGCCCCCTTATCAATTGAGTGTGTGGGGTTGGGGCGTTCAAGCGGACTTGAATGTTACGAGTCAACCGGACAGTAGTTGGTTCAATTTCGGAAATGTAAATGTGAATTCCAGTGCAACTCGTACGTTTACTTTGAATAATACAGGTCCAGTCGCTTCTACATTGTCATTCGCTCCCTTGACTGGGCCATATTCGTATGTGGGTGTTTGTCCAACCTCTATCGCGCGAAACGCATCGGTTCAATTTACCGTTCGATTTACACCTACAAACGGCGATAGCGCATTCGAATCGATCCGCATTACCTCTCAAGATCCTGTAACACCACTATACACGATCCGAATGGTTGGTCGCGGAAATCTGTCAATTCTTCGTGCGGATTATTCGAATGGGGATACCTGTAGATTCCCGACCACCGATATCAATGATAGTCGGAACATCGTAATTCATCTGCAAAATCTAGGTAATACCGCAACTCCTTTAAACTATTCTACTCTGACGGATGGTTTCAGTTATACTGGTTCACGCCCGACCACACTTGGTGCAAACAGTTCCGATTCCGTTACGGTTCGATTTCAACCGACAACGTACGGACCGCATTCCAGCGATCTCATCGTTGCTTCGAACGATCCTGCGGCACCTTCTTATACAATTCATTTGTCTGCACTCTGTCAAGGCGTAGCGATCCAAGTAACCGATAATACCGACTCCTCGACGTATTCATTTGGTGATGTCAACATCGGATCGGCGGGTACTGCCAATTTCACTTTGCAAAATAGCGGCAATGCCAGCTCGACATTGGCATTTGCCACGCTGCATAGTCAGTTCACATTCGTCGGCACCAATCCGTCTACTGTAGCGGACAACGGGTCGACCACTTTTTCCGTGCGTTATACGCCGACAACCTATGGCGTCGTTAGTGATTCCATCGTCATTACGACACAGGATGGACACAACCCGGTCTATAAGATTTATGTAACGGGGAATTGTCACTATTCGCACGTTTTCGCGGATGTCGCCAACAGCGACTCGACAATTTTCGCGACGACTGATCTGCTAGATAATCGCGATGTAACGGTTCACTTACAGAATGATGGCGATCAGCCTTCGACTTTATCCTACGACGCGCTGACCAATGACTTCAGCTTCCTTTCAACACCTCCTTCGTCGATCGCGGCAGGTGGTCGTGATTCACTGAAAGTACGCTTTCACCCGACCTCATATGGATCGCATGCTTCCACTTTGCGGATCAGTTCGCAAGATATTCGCACCCCCGTGTACACGATCTACCTGCGAGCACAATGCCAAGGTATAGCCATTCAAGTCTCGGGTTACAGCGATTCCTCGACCTATGCGTTCGGCTCACTCATCGGCGGTATGGTAGATAGCCAAACATTCACCATAAACAATACTGGAAGTTCCGCTTCGACACTAAGTTTTGCCAGTTCATCATCGCAATTTTCGTTGATTGGTGCAATTCCAACACAAGTTGCCGCCTATGGATCGACCACCTTTACAATGCGGTATCAGCCATTAATCTCCGGTGCTGTTCGCGATTCGCTTATGATCACAACTCAAGATGGTCATAATCCGGTTTATAAAATTTATTTGACGGGTACCGGTATTCCGATCTCCGGGACAAAAACTATCGGTGGAACCAATCCCGATTATACCAACTTTACCGATGCTATTTTCGGCTTAAATTCGATCGGTGTCGGTTCGGGAGGTGTGACCTTCAATATTCGGTCCGGCAGTTACGCAGAAATGATTGCGCTCAATACGATCCCCAACTGCAGTCAGATGAATCCAGTTGTATTCCGCAAAGAGAGCGGAACGGTTACACTAACTCCCGTCGCGACCTCGGCAACGGAAGCCGCAGTTAAACTGAATGGCACCGACTGGGTGACGTTTGATGGGATCGATGTTGCCGATAACAGCTCCGGCAGCAACTTTATCGAGTATGGTTATTGGCTCACCAATGCGTCTGCAACCAATGGCGCACAAAACATCACCATTCAAAATTGTCGTATTGCTTTGCATCGACAGTATGCTTCGAACGGTGTTTACTCGCGCTTTTCATTTAACCCGACCTCTACCCTCGGCACGCAAAGCAACAATAAGTTTTACAATTTGAAGATTACTAACTGCCGCAGCGGTATCTATCTGAGTGGATACAACGACGAGGCACTCAGCGATGCGGGAAATGAAGTTGGCAGCACCAATCCTTCGCTTAGTTTTGCCGACCGTCTCACCATCGGTGGTACAGATACGGTCGGTGGTCCGGGAACCGGTTACGGTATCTACACCAGCTATCAAAAAGATTTAGCCATTCATGATATCGATATCTCGAATATCGTTACCACCGATTCGTACAATGCCACTGGATTACTTCTTCAATTCTACTTCGGAACTGCATCGGTGTATCGGAACCGGATCACCGGAATTCGCAATATTACCTCAAACACCGATAACATGGTCGTGCAGGGAATCTTTTTAAATGGATATGGTACGGCAACAAACATTCCAGTATTCAAAATTTACAACAATATGATTTCGGATATCGTCTCCTCGTCGCAACGCTCGACTGCCACATCCAGTATGTGTGCAATCGGAATTGCTGCTTATTCGGCCTCCGGTACTTTTGCGAACAATTCCATTCTGATCAAACAAGATCGGTATGCCGCTCGCGATACCCTCGCTGGGAGCGCGTGTATTACGATGCGAAACGGTTCATTTCTAACGTACGACACGCTTTACAACAATATCCTCGCGAATATTTCTTCCGATGGGAACGGAAGTCGCCACTACTGCCTATTCAGATCGGTGACTCAATTGGTTTCAGATAACAATAATTTCTATTTATCGAATAGCGCTCGCGGTGGCTATTTCGGATATAGCCCTTCTGGCGATTGTAACAGTTTGTCGAGTTGGCAGACTTCTTTCAGTCCCAATGTGGATCTGAATTCTACTTTCGGTACTCCTTACTTTGTGAACACCGAATCACCCATCGATCTTCATATAGCCTATTTTGAAACGGCTAATCCGACCCGTATCGAAAGCTGTGGATTTCCGATTAGTTGGATTTCAACCGACATTGACGGGCAATCACGTCATGCTCAAGCACCGGATATCGGCGCAGATGAAGGTACTTTTGGTGGACGAAGTAATTTTATGATCCTGAATAATCAAGCAGATTTTGGAAATGTCGGTGAGAGCCAATCGGTTGATCGGTCATTATTGATTGCCAACACCGGAAATGCACCACTCTCAATTGTATATCCTGCAATCAGTGGAGGTTTTCAATATGTTGGAACACCTCCAACGATAATACAGCATGGTGTGCAAACAACCTTCACAGTACGTTTCACTTCGCTAGGCATCGGTGATCATTCAATAACGTATCAATTGTCGACAAACGATCCTACTCATCTCAGTGCCCCATTTAGATTAATCGCTACCAGCAATTTTCCGATCGTAGCAGTTAATGGTTATGCTAACCGCAGTACTGCGACCTTCACCAGTTGCAGACCCGGATCCGCTAGCGAATTGGAATTTTATATAAAAAACAGTGGAACAGCCGCTTCGACTTTGTCGTATGCTGCATTGCACACGGGTTACACATTTGTTGGAACTCCGGCTGCAACTGTCGCAGCAAACGATTCAATAGCAGTGCGAATCAGCTTTTCGCCGACCCTGAACGCCACCTATACCGATTCGCTGGTGATCACTACGCAAGATCAGACCAATGGTCGGTATGTCGTTAAACTGACAGGTACCGGATTGATGCCGAATATCACGGTTCGACAAGTAGTCAACGATGGAACCAGCGACTATGGTACAGTATCACCCTACACGAATCTCGATAGAACATTTACCATTGTTAACACTGGAAATTGTTCTTCAACACTCGCATTCACGACGTTAGCGTCATCCTACACATTTGTCGATTCGCTTCCCACGACGATTGCAGCAAACGACTCCGCGCATTTCATCGTCCGATTTTACCCGAAGACCTGGGGTACGAAGACGGATTCTGTTACCATCACGAGTCAGGACTTGAACGATACCACCTATAAAATTCATTTTACCGGAGCACCGAGTTACTTGTCGGGCACGCTTACATTGGGTGGTAGCAATCCCAACTTCACGACGTTTGCCGAGGCAAACACCGCGCTTTGTAATCTACCGCTGAGTACCGGAGGAGTGGTAGTGTCGGTCCGTCCGGGTGTGTTTAACGAAGCAGTTGTGGTGAACACAACCCTATCCACTGCTGCCAAACCGATTATTTTCCGTAAGGAGAGTGGATCGGTAACCATCGTTCCACCGGTAACCTCAAGTGTAGAAGCGGCAGTGAAATTGGTTGCATCCAAGTACGTGACCTTCGATGGAATCGATATCGTCGATCAGAGTACTGGCACCGATTTCTGCGAATATGGTTATTGGTTGACCAATACCTCCACCGCCGGTGCGATCTACAACACGATTCAGAATGCCAAGATTACATTAAGGGCAGGTAAAGCATCTTCCGGTATCTATACCAGTTACTCTGTCGCAATAAATTCGCAATCCTTGTCGAACAGCTATAATAAATACTTGAACCTAAAAATCACGCAGGCGGGAAATGGCATTCAGCTCTCGCCCGACAACAGCAGTTTAAATTATCGAGATATTGGCAACGAAATCGGTAGCACTACAACCGGTCTCGATTATGTCAACCGCTTCCAGATTGGTGGGCCGACCGTAGCCGATTCCATCGGAAACGCGTTGGGAACGTGTTACGGTATTTATTCCTACGAGCAGGAAGGGCTTAACATTCACGATGTCGATGTTCGCAATATGATTGTTCGTGGCAGCACCAACAACGCTTACGCGATTCGCAGTGTCTACGGCTATGGAGCGACTACTGTCACGAGATGCCGCATCAACAATATCAAATCGGTCTCACCCAATCAACAACCGGCATTTGTATACGGCATCCACATGAATGCTAGCAGTGCCAGTTTTCGCGCAATCGTCACGAACAATATGATCTATGATCTGGCGGCGAAATCGACCTCCACCAGCCCACTGTCGTCGTCGAGTTATTATGTAGGGGGAATTGTTGCGAGTAGTGCTGTTGGTTTATTTGCCCACAACACAGTCTACTTGAAAACCGACTATCTAAACAGCTCCGGTTCACTTTACAGCTCGCGCTGTCTCTCGGTTCAATCCTCGGTTGATACCGTTCGGAACAATATTTTCGTGAATGCATCGGCGACGCAATCGTCTTCTGTTCATGCGGCAATCTATTCGGATGTAACCACACTTGTTTCCGATTACAACCTCTACTACTCGCCGAACACCAACGGTAGTGTCGGACGGTTTGGCAATACGATGAAAACGAATTTATCGGATTGGCAATCGGCATTTACGCCTGCGCACGATCTTCACTCAATCCAAGCCAATCCAAAACTCGTGAGTACGATCGATCCACAAAATCTCCATGTTACTCAATTCAGCGATTCTCCGGTAAGTAATCATGGAACGCTGATCACTGGTGTAACGGTCGATATCGATGGCGAAACCAGAAACAGCAGCAATCCCGATATCGGAGCCGATGAGGGTACTTTCGAAAGTATCACCGGTAGTCCCACGACACTGGTTGCATCGAACGTTGCGACCACTTCGGTACAACTCGATTGGGTCGATGGTTCCATTAGCGAAGATTACTTTCATATTTTCGTTTCCCCGACATCGTTTGCTGCTAACTTCGATCCTACTACCGCTACACCCATTGTACAAGTTGTTTCATCGTCGAGTGCAGAACAAGGCAGCGTCTATAATGCTGTTATCAATAACCTCATACCTAATCAGACTTATTACATCCGGATCTATTCGGCGGCTAGTGCTACGACACTGTTAAGCAGTGGATATCTAGGCAACGGTGATTCAACTGATCAACCGGATGGCAATCAATCCTTCGAGAAATCACTGAAAAGTACCAGCACACGGCATAAATCGGTCGTTCAGAGCGGAGCTTCGGCAAAACCAAATCAATCAACCGACGAGTTGAATTCTTATGTCTACTCTACAACTTATGCATCCTTGTCGTTTACAACTTTGGCAGCGGTTCCAGCTCAACCGCTTGTATCTGCCGCAACGGCGAATACAGTATTTTTGTCGATCCTGAATAATCTCTCAACGCCAAATTCCAGTTCGACTCAATATGCAGTTCGGGTGAATGGCAACCATTTCCTGACAGCACTTGGAACAATGGGCACTGATACTGTCTGGCAGACATTAATTGCCTGGAATTGTCCCAAAACAGTGTTGGCATTATCCCCATCTACCAGCTATTCATTCGATGTGGTAGCACGAAATTCCAATAATATCCGTTCATTGTATTCCTCAGTAGCGACACAATCGACTTTGGCATGGACAACGAATTCAACCGTGTATTCCCCAGCGTCAGGTTTGTTGCCAAGCCGATATGTCGATCTGGACACAATTTCCATTCCAATCAATGTGAATCTGGGATCATTTCAAGTTGTTTCGAATGTTGAGTTTTTCTTGAGTGCCTCTCATTCTTATACTGGTGATGTTGTGTTCACACTGGTCGCACCGGACGGAACGACCGATACTCTCATTGCAAGAAGCGGCGGCAGCGGAGATAATTTTACTGACGTGATTTTCAAAGCTAGCGCCGATTCCTCGATCCTTACCGCTACTCCCCCATTCACTGGGACTTGGAAACCCTATTGCACTTTTGCGAGGCTTGTAGGAAAACCAGCGAACGGTGTTTGGAAATTTCGGGCAATTGACTTACGAGCTGGTGATTCGCTGCGAATCTTGAGCGCGCAGTTATCGCTCCATTCAATCGCACCGATAATAACTAGTCCGAATCCGGATTTAAGTCAACATCCATTTGTTATGATAACACCACCCGATCCCTCGACTGGTGGACAACCTCCAGTTGAGATCGTATTTCCAACTCAAACCGGTTCCAATGGTAATCCCGGATCGGTAACAGTTAATGTGGTTTATTCTGCTCCGACTTTAAATCCATTGCAGACGCCGCCGGAAAACACCATAAGTCGAACGTGGGAGATCACCCCTTCGTCGGAACAATTCACCGATGCGACATTGACCTTGCGATTCACATCAGCGGATTTACCGAGTGGGATTGGTGATCCATTGACTGCAATGCCACCAATTAATGCCGGATATTCACTGGATGGCGGTAATACCTGGCATTTTGTTCCTGCAACGCGACGAGTCCTAGTGGCACCAGGTGTATGGGAATTTACGATTGAACATCTCGATCACTTCTCAACCTGGACGCTGGGAAATAGTGGTGTTCTTCCAGTTAATTTATCTTCGTTTTCGGCAAATGTATCTTCAACTGGAGTGAATCTTTTATGGATTACTGAATCCGAAGTGAACAATAATGGATTTCTGATCGAACGACGGACCGATTCGACACAATACGAAACTATAGCCAGAATCACCACCCAAAATGGCAACAGTTCGACGCAATTGACATACCGTTGGAATGATAACCGAATTGTTTACAATCAACGATATCAGTACCGATTATCGGAAATAAGTCTGGAGGGAATTCAAACGGTATTGCGAGTATTGTCAATCAATACTCACTACACCGATCCAGAAATGCCGAATGGATTCGCATTCCTAAAATCGTATCCGAATCCATTTAATGCGACAATGACTGTGAAAGTGCAATTGCGGGAAGCAGGTGAGGCGAAAGTTGCTTTGTATTCTGTAACAGGTCAATTGGTTCAAACATTGTTTACTGGAAATTTGACATCACAAGCCAGATACATTGCAGTCGATGGTCGACAATTAGCCAGCGGAACATACATCCTTCGGATATCAAGTCGACATTTTTCCACGGAGCGGAAAGTTGTTTTGCTGAAGTAAGAACACAATTCGTAAAACCCCGTCATTATCACGGTTCGCCGGGTAATGACGGGGTTTTCTATTGCCCAATATATTTTTATAATCAATATAAATATTTTACGGAATAAGCTAGGTGGATAGTACTCGATAATATCGTTGCGATCAATAACATTAATGCAGGAAAGGTACTTTGCATTACGTTCACTATGTTGTTTTGCACAGATAGATTACTTCGCACCAAATTATAATTCATCTAGTTGCATCAATCCATTTCAATTTCATCGATAATAATTTTTAGTAACTCTTCGATTCTCGTTTTTTTACATAATAATTCTTCGTCACAAAATTCAATCGGACAATCGATAACCAACTCCTTGCTCAGTAATAATGAAAACCGGCAATGCAGGATTTGGTTCAATCTTTCTTCGAAGCGCTCCCACATAAACGCGCAATGCATGTTGCTCGTCATAAGAATGTTTGTCCCAAACATCCCTCATTATTTGCCGGTGAGTGAGGATTTTCCCTTGATTTCGAGCAAGTGCCGCAAGTAACCGGTATTCGATATTGGTTAAGTGTATTTCGATTTCATTCCGAAAGACACGGTGTGCTTCCAAGTCGATGGTTAAATTTCCTGATACAATCTTTGTTTCGGATATAGGTTCATTTGACGAGACGCGAACTGAATGTCGGATTGCGACCTTTATTCGCGAAATCAATTCATTGACACTGAAGGGCTTAGTTACATAGTCGTCAGCGCCGTGATCCAATGCAGTTACTTTGTCTTTTTCCTGACCGCGGGCAGAAAGGATTACGATTGGTATTTGCGACCAATCCCTTACCTCTCTTATCACAGCCATTCCATCCATGTCGGGAAGACCTAGATCGAGAATCACGACATCCGGACGATGGGAAATGATCAGATTGATGCCTTCGCGACCAGTTTCTGCCTCAAGTACAGCAAAGTCCATTCCGATTAAAGCTGACCGGACAAACCGCCGAACAGGAGCTTCATCTTCAATGATCAGAACTGAAGTTTTAGACATCATTAATTCGTTTCGTTGGTTCGGTATTACTGGTTAATGGTAATCGGAAAGATACGATTGTACCTCCTCCATCGCGATTTGTAGCAGTAATTGACCCATTGTGCATAATCAAAATCGACTTACAGATCGACAATCCTAATCCTGTACCCAATTTTCTATTATGATTATCCCGGTCGGATCGGTAGAACTTTTCGAAAATTTTATCTTCCATTCCGTCGGGCATACCAATTCCACGATCCGAGATCGATACTTGCAGCATATCAGAAGAGGAATTGACTTCTAACTCAATTTCTGTGTCTGGAGCCGAAAACTTAATTGCATTATCCAACAAGTTAATCAATACCCGTTCGATGAGTACACTATCCATTTTTACAGGGGGAGTTTCAGGAACGTTTAATTTTATTTCTTTTCCTGATAAGTCCACTTTGACTGCACTTATAGCGCTTCCGATTACATCATCAATCACATTCCATTGCAGGTCAGGAACGATTGATCCTGCCTCCAGTCTGGTTATCATAAGCAGATTATCAATATAGCGATTTAATCGTTTTGCTTCTCCTGCGGCTGTAGATAACGACATTAACACATCGTGATCTCCCGTCAGATCTGTTCGACCGAGTAGGTTTTGGATTTCACCTGAAATTACAGAAAGGGGTGTTCGTAGATCATGGGAGATTGAACTCAATAGGCTGCTCCGCAATCGCTCGGACTCAATGTCCAACAAACCTTTCTGAACTTGATCCGAAAAAAGTTCTCGTTCCAATGCTAAAGCGATTTGACCTGATAGCGTCTCTAACGTTTCCATCTGCTCTGGCATGAATATTACATTCGATTTTCTCGGTCGAAGACCCAGCACACCTAACGCACCACGGGTTCCAACCAATGGTAAATAAAGTGTTTTCGCTTGAGGTAAAGTATCGGTACCCCGTCCCGTGATTTGAACATGGGTAAATGCCCACATCGCAACACCATGTTCAATGAAATCGGTAGTAAAATAATCCGAATCTTGCGTCACAGGGGTAAAATCATTCGCTCCTTTACGGACATATACAACAATCTGCGAATCGAACATTTCGGAAAGTTCTTTATCTGCAACCTCAATTAATTGATGAAACCCAGCGGTACTGGCAAGCTGTCTCGATAATCGATAGAGTGCTTCAGTTCGCTGCATTCTTCGGCGTAACATATCAGACTGCTGTGCGATCCGTGAAGTAAGAGTGCTGATCAGTATCGCGATTGCAAGCATCACTAAAAAGGTCAGGATATACTCGGTATCCTGTACTGCAAATGATACAAAGGGCTTTACCATCAAGAAATCGAATAGCAGAACACTTACGATAGATGCCAATATTCCGGGACCGGCACCATACCGAGCTGCAATGAATACGACACCCAGCAAAAAAACCATCACCTTGTTGGCTTCAGCTAGTTGAAAATAGTGCATCAAGTAAGCGATTGCAGTGCAGAGTGCTACAACAGCAAGGCTGCGCTTGTACCCTTTGATTTCTTTGACATCTGGTAATGGTGAATCCGCTGCATCTACTTTCTCGGTAGTTCCCACTACTACTAAAACATCGATATCAGTGCTTTTCCTTTGCAATTCCGAAGAAATTGCTTCTCGAAAAAACTGTTTCCACCATGGTCGATCACTATAACCGACGATGATTTGAGAAATATTCCGATGATGAGCATAATCGAGAATCTCATCAGCACGATTGTTGCCACTCAGTGTGACAATCTCGGCGCCAAGTGTTTCAGCAAGGTGCAAATGCTTCAATAACGCCTGTCGACTTTTATCACTGATCCGCTGTGAGTGTGGAGTTTCAACGTGCGCTGCAATCCAATTGGTTTGCAAAGATGTTGCTATTCGCTTTGCCGTGCGAATGACTTTCGGACTCAACGAATTAGGACTCACACATACTAGTAATTTCTCGCCGGTTTGCCAGATCTTCTCGGAACCCATACTCTTGCGGGCGGTCTGAACCTGTTGATTAATTCGTTCAGTCGTCTTTCGCAACGCCAGTTCCCGAAGTGCGATCAGGTTCGGTTTGATAAAGAAATTACTTAGTGCCCGTTCGATCTGCTTGGGTAAATACACTTTGCCATGTTTCAAGCGATCCAATAACTCATCGGGAGGCAAGTCGATAAGTTCGATTTCGTCTGCACTATCGAAAACGGCATCTGGTATCGTCTCTTGAACAATAACGCCAGTAATTTGAGCCACAACATCGTTGAGCGTTTCAAGGTGCTGAACATTTAGCGTAGTAAAAACATCGATACCGGAATCACGCAAATCTTCGATGTCTTGCCAGCGTTTGGGGTGTCTGCATTCAGGTGTATTTGTATGTGCCAGTTCGTCAACTAGTATTAGCTTTGGCTTTCTTTGTAAAGCTGCATCGATATCAAATTCGTCAATCTGGATCGATCGATACTCGATTTTTGAAGTGGGAAGACACTCGAGACTACTCATCAATGTTTCAGTCTCAATTCGTCCATGGGGTTGTACAAAACCAATAACAACATCAATACCTGCAGATTTCTGTGCTCTGGCAGCCTCAAGCATTTTATAGGTTTTTCCAACTCCGGCGGCATACCCAAAGAAAATGACTAGTCGTCCCCGAGGGGAGACACTATCTTCCAGTTTGATCCGTTCGATTAAATCATCCGGATTGGGACGTTCGTAATCTATTGTTTTGTTATTATTGGACATAATGAGTCGAGAGCTAAGTTAAGTTTCACTACGTTTACACGCGATTCACCTAAAATACCTAATTGCCTTGTCTCAGTGAAGCGAGTGACGAGATTTTCCAGAAACACTCGATCACAACCACGTAGTTTCGCAATACGGGAAATCTGATACCGGGTAGCTTCGGGAGATATATGTGGATCAAGTCCACTGCCTGAGCTGGTTATAAGATCAATGGGAATCAGTTGTGAGTTACTACTATCAGATTGTTTCAATTGAGTCTCTCGCAGTTTTGCCTGTTTTACCAATGCTGGGTTCGATGGACCCACATTAGATCCACTCGAAGAGGCTGCGTTATAGGACACAGGCAAAGTCGCAGATGGGCGACTCCAGAAGTACTTCGATGAGGTAAAATGCTGTCCAATTAACTCTGATCCAACGAGCACTTCTCCATTTTTGATTACGCTTCCAGATGCTTGGCGAGGAAAAACAAAGTGCCCGACAATGGTAATCAACGTGGGATAAACCACACCAGTGAGCAGAATCAATATGATTAGCATTTTCGCCGATTGATAGAAGAGCTGTTTCATGGTTTTCCTAGACCAGATGAAATATGCCGAGAATCAGATCGATCAATTTGATACCGACAAATGGAACAATAAGTCCACCGATACCGTAGATGAATATGTTCCTCGATAGCAGTTGCGATGCAGGAAGTGGACGATACTTCACTCCGCGAAGCGCGAGTGGAATCAACAGAATAATGACCAAAGCATTGAAGATCACTGCTGAAAGAATGGCACTATGTGGTGAAGTCAATCCCATTACATTGAGTTTATTCAGTTCAGGATAAGTCGATGCGAACGCTGCGGGTAGAATAGCGAAATACTTGGCAACGTCATTCGAAATACTAAAGGTTGTCAATGCACCCCGAGTCATCAGGAGTTGCTTTCCGATCTGTGTGACTTCGATAAGTTTGGTTGGATTGGAATCGAGGTCGATCATATTACCGGCTTCTTTTGCTGCTTGGGTACCTGTATTCATTGCTACAGCGACATCGGCTTGTGCCAGCGCCGGAGCATCGTTGGTGCCATCGCCACACATTGCGACCAAATGACCTGCCTGCTGAAACTCCCTAATCAATTTTAACTTGGCTTCCGGTGTCGCTTCTGCAAGAAAATCATCGACACCAGCCTCGGCTGCTATAGCAGCTGCAGTGAGAGGATTGTCACCTGTGATCATCACGGTTTTAATCCCAATTTTACGCAATTGCACAAACCGTTCTTTGATGCCACCTTTCACGATGTCCTTCAAATGAATCACACCGAGTACACGGTGTTTCTCAGTAACAACCAATGGTGTACCACCTTTGTGAGCAACGCTTTGAACAATCGATGTCAACTCCGGAGGAATTATACCACCATTCGAAATAATGTATTTTTCGATGCTATCTGCTGCACCTTTACGAATCTCTTTCCCATGAAAATCAACACCACTCATACGAGTATTGGCAGAGAATGGTATGAAGTGAACACCCAACTGTTCAATGCTGCGCTCGCGAATCGAAAACCGGTTCTTTGCCAATATGACAATGCTACGTCCTTCCGGAGTTTCATCTGCCAAAGAGGATAACTGAGCAGCTTCAGCCAATTCCTTTTCAATCACGCCTTTCACTGGAAGAAACTCAACTGCCTGTCGATTTCCAAGAGTAATAGTGCCGGTCTTATCGAGAAGCAGTACATCGACATCACCAGCAGCCTCCACCGCACGCCCCGACATTGCGATGACATTGAATTGACTTAGGCGATTCATGCCTGCGATACCAATTGCGGAAAGTAACGCACCAATGGTAGTGGGTGCTAAGCAAACCAGTAATGATATCAAAACTGTTATGGAGATGACATTACCACCTTTTGCCGTTTCTACAGCAAAGATCGAAAATGGGAGCAACGTCGCCGTTACCAAGAGGAATATGATTGTCATCGCTGCAAGTAGAATGTTCAGTGCGATTTCATTGGGTGTCTTCTGTCTCTTTGCCCCTTCGACCATTGCTATCATCCGGTCTAGAAACGATTCGCCCGGCTTTGCAGTTACCCGAACGACCAGCCAATCGGACAAAATTCTAGTACCTCCTGTTACCGAACTGCGATCACCACCGCTCTCGCGAATAACTGGTGCGCTTTCACCAGTTATCGCACTTTCATCGACAGAAGCGACTCCTTCGATCACTTCGCCATCGGCAGGAAGAACATCACCCGCTTCCACCAGATATATATCCCCTTTTGTCATGGTCGAAGCAGCTACCAATATTGAGATACTAGTTCGAACTGGATCCGAAAGTTTTTTAGCAGTAACATCCTTGCGTGCTTTCCGGAGGCTTTCAGCTTGAGCTCTGCCTCGCCCTTCCGCAATAGCTTCGGCAAAGTTGGCAAACAATACTGTAAACCAAAGCCAAAGTGTCACGCCGAAGATAAATGAGCTGGGCGCTTCCCCCTGCCCGATTATCGATTGTATATATAACCCGGTAGTAAAAATGCTACCGATGTATACTACAAACATTACAGGATTGCGCAATTGAGTCTTCGGATTCATTTTTCGAAATGAGTCCTGAATCGCTTCGAAAATCTGTTCACGCAACTGTTGCGAGTTAAGTGATTTTTTTTCCATTATTCACCTGCTACCGGAATAATTGGTAGTGTTCGACGATGGGACCTAATGCAAGCGCTGGAAAGAAACTCAACGCGCCGACAATGAGAATCACAGCACTAAGGATTCCGATAAACAACCATCCCGTAGTTGGAAAGGTCCCGGGTCCAGCAGGTACACTCTTCTTTTCGCCCATTGATCCTGCAATAGCCAAAACTGGCACAATTACCATAAAGCGACCAATGAACATCGCAAACGCAAGCAGATAATTATAAAAATTGGAATTCGCACTTAGTCCGGCAAATGAACTACCATTGTTGTTGGCAGCTGAGGATAATGCATATAGAATTTCGCTGAAACCGTGTACTCCCGGATTGAATACCCCCGCTTTACCTGCTGGAATAATCACGGCGATCGCTGTCCCGATGAGTACGACAAGAATAGGAACCAGTAATACAATCGAGACCATTTTCATTTCGAAGGATTCAATCTTTTTTCCCAAATACTCCGGTGTTCGACCTACCATCAAACCAGCAATGAATACTGCAACAATTGCAAAGACGATCATTCCGTACAGCCCCGATCCGACACCACCAAACACAATTTCACCTAATTGCATCAATAGCATTGGAACTAAACCACCCAAAGGTGAAAAACTGTCATGCATCGCAATCACGGATCCATTGGAAGCAGCAGTGGTGGCAGTTGCCCAAAGAACCGAGTTCGCAACACCAAATCGAACTTCTTTACCCTCCATATTTGCTTGAGTTGAATTTAATCCGTGAATGGATACTAGATTCGGATTTGGTTGATACTCTTGCCACAGTCCCACATACAGAAACAGTGCAAACAGTACTAACATTGTAAGCAGTAACGCATTCCCCTGCCGCGCATCCCCAACCATCTTTCCGAATGTGAAGCAGAGTGCAGTTGGAATGAGGATTAGTGATAGCATTTCCAAGAAATTCGAGAGTGGGGTTGGATTCTCGAATGGGTGTGCTGAATTCACATTGTAGAAACCACCACCGTTCGTACCGAGTTGTTTGATCGCAATCTGTGAAGCTACTGGTCCTAATGGGATGGATTGAGTAGTAACTTTCGTGAGCGAATCCTGCTGCACCGGTTCCATAAGTTTCGTTGTTAAGGTGGGCGAGAAGGTTTGCGGAACTCCTTGCCATATCAACACTATCGAAAGGAGTATCGAAAGTGGTAACAGTATATAGATAGTAGAGCGAACTAGATCAATCCAGAAGTTCCCGATAGTTGCCACATTTTTACGTACCAGTCCGCGAATCAACGCAGCCATCACAGCAATTCCAGTAGCAGCAGAAAGAAAATTCTGAACAGTGAGTCCAACCATCTGCGAAAAGTAACTCAACGTCGATTCACCACTATACGATTGCCAGTTGGTATTTGTTACGAAACTAACGGAAGTGTTCAATGCTAGTGCAAATGGAACCGCATTCCGATGTTCGGGATTCAACGGCATCCAATGCTGTGTTAACAAGATCAAAAATAAGATCACCACTCCACTAACATTGAACATCATGACTGCAATCGCATACTGCTTCCAATTCATTTCTACAAGCGGATCGATGTTGCAGATCCGGTAGATTGATCGTTCTAACCAACTGATCGGCAAGCGCTTTGATCTACAATCTGATTCGATCACAGTTGCAATGTAAGTTCCAAGCGGCTTTGCAAGTATCAACAGAACAATGAAGTAGATCCCGATTTGCAGAAAATCAGAATTGTTCATTAGAACTTCTCCGGATGAAACAACGCTACTAGCAAATAAGTGAAGACAAAGATCGCGACTATTGCTGCGATGATATACAATATTGCCATTGTCTCTCTCCTTCCATCCAGTGCTTTATCCAATTCCAATCCCAATCGATGCAATCTGATGTGAGTCTTAACAACAGCAAAGCCGCTTATCACTGCCATAAATAAAGTCAATTGCATCATCTACCTCCTCCCTTCCAACCATTTCATTATAAGAAGATCGAGAAGATGTAAAAGATCAATGTGGAAGGATAGTAGAAGGTGTAAAGAAAATGTAAAGAGTCGGGAATTAATTGATAACTATCTATGTGGGATTTGAATAAAAACGGCAGTAGATGATCGACTCCAAATTGAGATTTCCGTCAGTAACAATTTACAAGAGACACAGATATTGTAATTATTAGTCAATTCACATTAAATTATGGTATCTTGAATGCTAGTGCTGCAGTGTAATCATTATTGCAATACTGACTTGAATCTGGACTAATTGCTGGATTCGAGCGTTCAATAAACGACCTTGATTCCGAATTCAACCAAATTCCTTCGTAAGTAAATGGAAAAGAATTTATTCAATAATCACTTGATAGAACGAGTGCGCGCAAACGATCGTGAAGCACTGAATGAACTTTATCTTCAATCCGCTGACTTTACTCGACAAATAATTTCCAAGATGGTTTACTCAGGCGTATGCAGCAATACTGAATTAGAAGACCTCACACAAGAAATCGTTATCAAACTAGTTGATTCAACCAAGACTTTCGATTTTAATCGAAATGTCAAGTTTTCAACTTGGGCTTACACAATTGCTTCCAATCACGTGAAAACTTTTTTAAATCGAACGGTAAGAAACCGATTAGAGGTAATTCGAATCGATGAACAAAGTGAATTTGTCTCTGAACAAAGTCATACTCCCGAAGGGTCAGATCGAACATTCAAGATCTTCATGAATCATTTGATAAATTCAGGCACGCCATGGCAAGTAATCTCCTTTGGTCTTTGTCATACTAGTTCTTCCAAAATCACTCCACTCGAGTTGGTGAATGAATTTTCCCGGGAGACGTTGTATGCACTTTGTGCGAAATGGCAAACCGAATTCGAAGCAAACTACAAATTTAACTCTCAACTCATTGATCAGTTATTTTCGAAAATCGGTCAGGAATTGCATCGCTCTGTTCAAAATTTGCTTTCAAGGAACGACAGTGTCTCTATCGCTCGGTACAATCAAATCCTCTTGAAAATCTGTGGAAATATTGAATTTGAAGTATTCGTTTGCGCTCAGGGCATCGCTGGCGCTAGTATTGTAAGTAATTGGAACTACAACGTTCGAAAGCGCCTCTCGGTGAAAATGGCAAAATCAATCACACGAATCATGTGACCTGCGATACACTGAATGTGAATGAGTATAATTAAGAGGACATCGAGGTAGATTATGACCAAGCACTTATCCACTCTTGATTTGGAACGATTGATTGATCTCTCGCTTACTGAGCAAGTCGAGGTAACTATGCAGGATCAGCATCACTTGGTTCATTTAGAAGCCTGCACCTCTTGCCGTAATCAGTATCGACTGGCTCAGTCAATTTATCTGCAAATGGAACGTATCCCACTGAGCATAGAAAATGTTTACGAACCGGCATCAATACTATTAAAATCATTACAAACCGTCTTGAACAAAAAACACAAAGCATCGAAGTTTATTAGATCGTGGATCTCGGATCTTCAACAACGGACTGTTAACCAGTTATTCGATTTTTCCGTACCGCCATCAATTCGAGTTATTGCCACTATTGGTGAATACCGTGGTCTGGACGCTAATGCTCCTCTTGCAAAAGTTCCAGTTCATGTAACTACTGATTCTATTCCCGAATGCAAGATTACTGTGCCGTCTCAAGAAGTGACAATCGAAATAGAAGACCCAAAACAAGAATACAAGGCAGCCATCATGGTCGATCGTATTCGCCTCAATAATAGCCGGATTGAATATTGTATTAATCAACAAAAGCAATCCGTATTTTCATTCCAAAACGTCACAGCATCTACCTATTTGATTTTCTTCCGTCGACATAATGAGGAGTAAATCGGCGCAAATACTCTCGCAAAGCAAACCGAATTCACAATCGATTTCGGAGTTGATTAACTATTCTCGCGATTTACGAATAAGCGGAGAATTTGATCAGGCGAAAAAAGTAATTATCCGCGCACTACGCCTCGCGATTAACCAATCAGACCGGATCCAAACTGCCCGATGCTATTGCCACGAAGCAATCATTTATTCTGAGAAACAGGATTACCCAAAAGCGAATCGTTGTTTCGAGAAGGCAAATACCCACTTGCTACCTAAGGATGATCTCTATCGATCGCTATTGGCAAACTGGGCGGCTGTTCTCCAAGCCATGGGTAAGTTCGATGAAGCAATCGAGATGCAAAAGAAAGTAAATCGAATCTTCGTGGAACTAGGTTTGACAAATACTGCCGATTTCGCCAATAATACAGCTAATTTATCGCATGCCCTTTACGAAGCCCATCGCTTTCACGAAGCTGAAACCGTTGTATTATCAGCGATCGAATTGATGGATCAGAATCCACGTGAAGCATTAATGTGCATTCGCGTACTTTACATTGCAGCATACCATCGCTTTCAAGTGCAGGAATTCGAGAAGACCGAAATATTACTAAAGAAATATTTCTCTATTTGCCGAGACCCCTCTATTGATCCTTTGTCGTATGTGACTTGTCTAGCAATGTTAGCTTTCTGTCGGCAAGTTCTTACTAACTCGATTGAAGGTAGAGATTTGTCAAATGACTTTTTTAATCTCTATGAAAAGCTCCCATCGACATTGAAACTGAATACGTCATTGATACAACTTTATGGATTACTTCTGATCTAGCCCCCGAAAGTAGTACCACTCTCTATGTCAGAGTAGTACCTTTTATGGGAGGTTTTCATGCGTGGAGTGAAGCGAACTGCGGAGCAGATTATCCCGATGCTTCGTGAAGCGGAAGTTGAGATTGGGAAGGGGATGAGCGTCCGTGAAGTTTGCCGGAAGTTGGGCATCCAGGAACATACTTACTACCACTGGCGCAAGGAATACGGTGGTTTGAAGCTGGATCAGGCGAAGCGTTTGAAGGAACTGGAACGCGAGAATGGCCGTCTTCGGAAGGTCGTATCTGATCTGACCTTGGACAAAGAGATCCTGCAGGAGGCTCTCAAGGGAAAATAGTGTGCCCGGCGAAGCGTCGCGAGACTGCGCTTACTGTTCGCCATTCGCTGGGCATTGATCGGGTCTCGGAACGACGGGTCTGTACGGTTCTTTGCGAACCACGAACGAGTCACCGGTATGCACCGCTTCGTCGTGCCGACGATGAAGTGGTCCCGTTTTCCTGGACAGTTTGTTAGTTAGATTGCTTTGCCCGATATTTTGACAGCAAGCAGGGAGTTTACAATGTCGGGATTACGACGGACCTTATCGCCTGATTTCAAGGCGAAGGTAGCATTAGCAGCCCTCAAGGGTGACAAGACGGTATCGGAACTGGCGAGTATGTATCAGGTTCATCCGAATCAGATCAGCCAGTGGAAGAGGCAGCTTTTGGATCATGCTGCATCGGTGTTTGGCAAGACCGAGTCGTCAGGAAGTGAAGAAGTAGACCTTAAGGAGCTTCGCGCCAAGATTGGCCAGTTAACGATGGAGAACGATTTTTTGTCACGGGGGCTCAGTCGCTTGGGCGTTCTGAGCGTGAAGCGCTGATCGATCCGGGTGCCCGTTTACCGTTGGTTCAGCAGTGTTCTTTGATCAAGGTTCCACGCAGCAGTTACTACTATCGCCCTGTTCCGCTTGATTCGAACAAATTGATGCTGTTGCGAACGCTGGATGAGCTTCACCTGAAGGTTCCGTTCTACGGTGCCCGTAAACTGGTGGTGGAGTTATCGAAGCAGGGTATCGATGTTGGTCGGAAAAAGGTTCGTTCCTTGCTACGCATCCTCGGTCTGGAAGCATTGTACCGCAAGCCGCGTACGACGGTTCCTGACAAGGAACACAAGATTTATCCGTACCTGCTTCGCGATATTGTGGTAGATCGGGCGAATCAAGTGTGGGCAACCGATATCACGTACATCCCATTGGCTCGGGGTTTTGTGTATCTGGTGGCGGTGATCGATTGGTACAGCCGGAAAGTACTGTCGTGGCGACTTTCGAATACGCTGGACACCGATTTCTGTGTGGAAGCGCTGACGGAAGCATTGTCGAAGTATGGGAAGCCTGAGATCTTCAACAGCGATCAAGGGTGTCAGTTTACCAGCATCGCATTTACGGATGTTTTGAAAGAGGCAGGCGTTCGGATCAGTATGGATGGTAAAGGTCGGTGGATGGATAACCGTTTTGTCGAACGGTTGTGGAAGTCGTTGAAGTACGAGGAAGTATACTTGAAAGGGTACGATTCAGTTCGCATTGCAGAGCGTAGCATCGGTGAGTATTTTTCGTTCTACAACAGCGAACGTTCGCACCAAGGCTTGGGCTATCAAACCCCAGATGAAGTCTACACCGATAGTCTAAGAAATCTTTCTTGTCAGGCAGCTGCCTGACAAGAAACAGCAGACAGTGGGCGGTGCAATCTAACTAAGATTCGCACAAAACTGTCCAAACTGAGGGTACCACCTCACGAAGGCCCGTTGGTCTCGCTGGTGGTATTTCTGGCTTGCCAGTATGGCGGGTATGGCTACCGGATCGTAACGGCGATGATCCGTAACATCGGCTGGCGGGTAAACCACAAACGGGTGGAACGGATCTGGCGACAGTCCGGACTGAAGGTCCCGAAGAAGCAGAAGAAGCGTCGAAGACTGTGGCTGAATGATGGTTCCTGCATCCGTCTACGTCCGGAACATCCGGATCATGTCTGGAGCTTCGACTTTGTCACGTGGCATACGTCGAATGGTCGTTCGTTCAAGATCTTTGCGATCATGGACGAATACACCCGGGAATGCCTTGCGATCCTGGTAGCCCGGAAGATCAAGGCGGATGATGTTCTTTGCGTACTGGAAGAACTGTTTGTAGTACGAGGTACACCGATTCATGTTCGTAGTGACAATGGCCCTGAGTTTACGGCGAATGAGGTACTAGCGTGGCTGCCCCGGGTTGATGTGCAACCCTTGTTTATTACGCCTGGCAGCCCGTGGGAAAACGGATACATCGAAAGTTTTAACTGTCGGTTGAAACTGTTGCTGAAGGGTGAAATCTTTGATACCATATTGGAAGCAAAGGTGATTATCGAACAATGGCGGCACCATTACAATACGATTCGACCGCACAGCTCTTTGGGCTATCTGCCGCCGGCACCGGAAACAGAGTTACCACTCATTCCTGCTCCGCTACGCTACGCAGGAATGAGACCAGTGTGACATAGACACTGGTACAAATAATGGGGGCAGATCACTTCTGGTAAAAATGGATCGGCAAGATTTGGCGATTTCTTTCTATCGGAAATCAATGAGGCGAATTGAGCACAATCGGAAAATATCCGATCACAGTCCATTACTTCATAATATCGGCTCGACACTAGTTGAACTACATCTGTATCCCGAAGCGATACAGTACTTGCGTGCAAGTCAACGGGATTCAGTTAAATGGGGTACCGATCACACATTGAAATATTGTAATACTTTAGTGAACTTGGGTTACTGTTACTTACAGGAAAAGAAAAAATATTCGAAAGCGCGTATCTATTACTTCCTGAGTATCGGTCTTCAAAACAATTTGTTAAAAGTACTAGCACCTTACAGTTCCGCAAACAAACTCTCGATCTTTAAATCCATGGGATTTCAAGTAGTACAATCATTTTTACAATTTCTTAAATCACCATACATACGACCGAAAGACTTAATTGAAGGTTATTTACAACTAGAGTTTTTCAAAAACTTATCCAATTCACGTCAACAAAATCGAGTTGGAAAAAAATCATCGAAAACGATCCGCGAACTTCGATCGATCAGTGAAGCATTCAGCGAATTAGCTATCGGAAAATGCGTAACGAATAATGACAAATGGAATTTACTTATTAAACGTTATGAGGAATTGTCTGCTGAACTATCGGTTGAACAGACGAATCGTCCTGGGACATTTAACTCGCTTGAACTATCCTTATCACATATTACAAATAGATTGGCACCTGACACTGCAGTGATTGATTTCTATTACACAAATACCGGTAGTGAAAGTGGAAATACAGGACAATATACCGCATTCGTAATTACCAATTGGAAAGAGCGTGGTGTCGAAGTCGATCTCATTGTAATCAATGATGCTGCTCACATCAATCACTTAATTTCTGAACTTACACTGGCAAATGTTGCGACAGACGATGACGGCTATGTACGATGGCATTCACTTTCGAATCAATTGTATCAACTGCTGATTAAACCGTTACTCAATTCAGTTTCAATCGATCCCGGTATTGGAAAACTGTTGATCGTTCCAGATAGAACCTTGGCGTCGCTACAATTCGAACAATTAATCGACGATAACGATATTCTTCTTGTTGAGAAGTTTCACATTTCGTATGCTCTTAGTGCGCGAAGTGGTTTATATTACAGTTCGATGTTAACAAACGGAATCCGAAAGTGCGTCGTGATTTCCAATCCTCGGTTTTCAGTATCCCCCCCATCCGAAACCCAATTCCGATCTATCGTGAGATCAGATGATTCAGACAAATATTCTGCTCAAGCATCAACTTCAAATGCCGGATTCACTACGAATTTTACCCCCCTACCGGCAAGTGAACTTGAGGGGAAATGGATACATAATACACTTACACAATCCCATTTTAAAGTAGTTCATCATTCTGGAATTCATGCTACGAAGCAGTCATTCTTCCGTATTCAATCACCGACGATTCTTCATATTGCAACCCACGGTTTTTTTTATATGATCGATACACAAAGCGATGCGAACGGTCGAACGACAGATATCGAGTACAATCGTGCAATCACTCCGAAAGAATTTCTATCGCAAAGTGCAAAGTGCGGTATCGTATTCTCGGGTGTGAATGATTGGTTGGAATCCGGTAGTAGTAAACCGCATCACGGTAACGGCATTGTCACAGCTAGCGAAATCGAACATACCGAGAATATATGCACTGGTAGTCTAGTGTTTCTATCCGGATGCAACACTGGTCTGGGTACATTGCGAATTCATGAAAGTCCGATCGGTTTAATTCGATCATTCTTAAAGGCTGGCGCAAATAGCGTTGTAGCGGTAGTTCAACCATTACCCGATAGAATAAGTTTTCAAGCTGTCCAGAAATTTTATCAAAATCTCTTATTTAACGAATCGATCGCGGTAGCTTTTCACGAAATGCAAATCGAATTAATTCGAGACGCTCGGGAAATGACGGGCGTTCCACACCCGAAACTATGGTCTGGATTTATTCTATACAACACTTCAACTAATTAATAATCTGCAACTTATTACTCATTTTTTACATCTATTCTGCGATCAGTTTACAAGATAATTAATTTCTGCTTCCTCGTACCCACGAGATTCTCACTTTCCTTGTGTACTACTCAATAAAGCGCTCATTTGTTAATCGATACGAGCGCTAGAAATTCCCGACAATCAGGTAGTCTTATACAATCTCGACCTGGGATATCAAGTAATTTTTTAAACTTACTCGAGTCTTTAAGAATATTCTTCAATGATTGTCGGGAACAACTGCAATTTTTCCAAGAATGGAGTATAAACCATGAGTAGGAAAGTACACTCTCATCACAATTTCCTTGTACTGTTTGTTCTTTTGCTAACCTTACTCAGTGCCGGCTTCAATCCGGCTAACGCAACAATTCGTGTGCTCGATCGCAATCCCGGTTCAGTCGCTCATTTTCGTACTGCCCAAGGTGCGAACGATTCTGCAGCAATCGGTGATACGATCATCTGTGTTGGTGAAAACAATGGTGGATATGGAAGTGCAACGATTTCGAAGCAATTGTATTTCGTTGGTCCCGGTTATTTCTTGACGAATCTGATTCCAGCACCGGTCAATACTAACAGTGCTCATTTCGGAACCATTACATTCGCAACGGGAAGCGATAATTCAGTAATCGAGGGATTCGAAACTGCTAATATTCTAGTCAATCAAGGCGTTGCAAACGTGACAATAAAAAAATGTTATGGTAACAATGTATACTTGTCGGGCACAGCAACCATCATTCAACAATCGAAAGTTTCATCGGTAACGATCATGACCGATGCGACTGCTACAATCAAGAACAACATCATTACATCCAATCTAACATGCAGTGATGGTACATCGGTCACGATGAATCTTGTATACAATAATTATATCGGCGGTTCGATCGATATCTATCGGTCCGATTTTTTTAATAATATCGCAGTCGGCTCGACATTTACCTTGCATTCGAATTCCGCAGCAGAATACAATTTCTTTTCTGGTAATGGCGGAAACGCTCGAGCCGACCTATTCAATCATTTCAATGTTACTGTCTCTGCGATGATCATAGGAACCGGCTCAGGCGATCAAATGTACCAAACAGCTGCGGGATCACCGACGATCAGTGGAGGTATGGATGGTATAACTGCCGGTCCTTTTGGTGGTCCAGCAGCCTATGTACTTTCCGGTCGATCCTATTATCCACAAATCACAATGTTTCAGACAATCGGACATGGAACGACCCAAACCGGATTACCCGTGACAGTTTCGGCGCGAGCATACTGACATCCCGAACCAGGAGGAATTCCGATGAGAAGGCGATGGAAGTTGTCACTAACACTATGGTGCTTAGTTACTTTATGTGTGGCTCTAGCGAATGCACAATCAGTCACCCGGCTGGAATACTACTTTGACCTTGATCAAGGAATTGGTCACGGAAGAATCGTACCAGTTAATCCTGATTCAGTGATCAATTTTACTTTCAATGCCGATTTAACCGGATTGAGTGCCGGTATTCATCAAATTGGTATTCGCGCCCAGAGCAATAATGGTAACTGGTCACTGCAAACACCTGTCTATAATCGTTTTCTTTTATGGTCAGACAATTCTACTGCAAGTGATACTGTCGGCAAAACAATCGTTGGTTACGAGTGCTTCATTGATATCGATCCCGGGTTAGGATATGGTACCTATTTTGCCCAACTCAATCCCGCAACCACCTGCTCACAGATGATCATGATGCCGCTCAACCAAATTAGTAACGGCGTTCACACGATCACGATCAGAGCCAAGTGCAATGATGGCAAATGGTCGCTAGGTAGTCAAGGAACCGCACGTTTCATGGTTTGGACAGATACTACCTCGATTAGCTCGAATTTAACTGGCAATATTATCGGTTTCGAAACATTTATCGACGACGATCCCGGTGCTGGACATGGATTTTATGTCGCGGCATCGAGTCCCGGACATGCAACTGACGGTCAATTTGTGGTTCCATTGAATGGCGTCGCGAACGGTATTCATCAAATCTACATTCGCGCTAAAGGCGATTGCGGAATTTGGTCGTACAGTGTTCCTGTTGCCAGTAGTTTTCTTGTTTGGAGCGATACATCCTCGTATCCGCTCCCGATCGGAACAATAACCCGATGCGAGTATTATATCGATAGTGACCCCGGATATGGTAATGGCATTTCTATTCCATTTATCCCGTCACAACAGCCTAATATTCATCTTATAGCGCCATTAACCGGCTTACCACTCGGACCACATGTTGCCTATTTCCGAGTCCAAGACAGCCATGGACGATGGAGTATTCGCGATCAATTGTCGTTTTCAGTGGTATTAGACAATAATCCCATGCTTGATCGCCACATTGCACCACTGTATCTCGATTCGCCCATTACCAATCTTACTATCGCAAATCTAGATACTATTTTCTCCGATCCCGATCTACCCTATGGCGACCACCTCACCTATTCTTGTTCGGTTATTCCCAGTTTCGGACAAGGTACTTCTGTCACCCCTTCCATTGTAGGTACTGATCTGCAGATATCTAGCAGCTCGTTTGGATATTCGACAGTAATTGTTAACGCCACTGATTCATACGACAGCGTCGCACACGATACTATTATCGTCGATATTCGCCCCCCCAGTACCGTCGCTCCCACTGCAGCAGGTTATATGTATCGAACAAGCACCAATGCTAGTGGACCGGCGTACAATTGGGTAGACATCCGCTCTTCTGGAACAAAATTATCACTGAGCGGCGACGAAGCATTTTCATCTTTTAGCTTAGGTTCGTTCATCTTCCCCTTTTACGGATCGGAATACAATGGAAATATTGCTGTCAGCACCAATGGACTGATTACTTTGGGACCAACCACGATATCAACGGCAGTGAATGTAAACTTCCCCACCGCGACTCTACCCACTGCTACGTTGGCATTATTCTGGGATGATGCGGCAATCGTGCCAAATTCGACTGAAGGAATCTGGTATAAGGATATGCTCGATGGCAGATTTATTATAGAATACTATGCGCACAATGTATACTTTCCGACTTCAACCATTCTAGCAGAAGCAATCTTGTACCGTAACGGTACGATCCGATATCAGTACAATACTACGATCGGTGCCGATAAATTCAGTGCTTCAATCGGTATCCAAAACAATATGTTACCCGGCGGTTATCTTCAATTCGGCTCGAATACTATGCCGGGTGAATCAAATTTCGCGATTCAATTCGATCCGACATTGCCTTGGTGTAAAATCACTCCTGCTTCGATCGATTTTGGGTTGGTTCCAATTAACGGTAATTCAACGCGAGCTTTCCAAATCAGGAACTTCAGCGCTGTACCATTGCATATCACCGGAATGACCACACCGGCGAATGTTACTCCATCTACTTCATCAGTTACGATCGCTGCTGGCGATTCCACTTCATACAATGTGACCTGGCAACCTCCTGCGTCAGGTGCACTGTTGAGTTCACTTTCAATTGAATCAGACGCAATCAGTGGTACAACTAGTTCAATGTTAATTGGAACAGCGATTTCGAGCGTGCTAACAAATAATGAGGTTTTTCCGACTGTGGGTGTCGTGAACGGGAACTTTCAATTCACCGTTAACTACACTTCTTATGTAACGGGAACCGCACCGACGCAAGTACTACTCAATCTCAATTCTACTTCCTATCCGATGACATTACAATCGGGATCGTTACCGGGTACGGAAGTATGGAGTACTTCGGTCACGTTATCTAATGCCGCAAATTACAGTTATTATTTTTACGCATCTTATTCAAGCGGCAATATCCGACTGCCTGCATCCGGTAGTTTTTTCGGACCATCAGTACTTCCACCTCAAACCGGTGGTCCCTATACCGGTAATTACCTGTTTGCCGGTAACTATTCCAGTTCCGGTCCGGTGTATCATTGGATCGATATTTCAACAACCGGTAGCGCAATTTGGTTGAATGGCGATGAAGCGTTAGGTACGATTTCCAATAGCGGCTTCCAGATGCCATTTTATGGATCGACGGTTGGCGATACCCTTACTTTTAGTTCGAATGGGTTCATTGTTTTCGGTCCTTCAGTATGGCAAGCTTACAACAATACCAATTTGCCTGCTGCCTCTGCATCCCGTCCATGCGTATTATTCCCACTATGGGACGATTTGACGATGATTTCAACCTCAAATGATCGGGTGATGACACAGCGGTTGCTTGATGGTCGGTTTGTTATATCCTATTGGGCACGTCGAATTGGAGATCTGAACAATCAAATTCGGTTTCAAGTTATTTTAAATAACAGCGGTGACATATTATTTCAGTATGATACTATCCCCTCCCCAACTGTTTTCAATGCGACTATTGGCATTCAGGGGGCAACTACCGGTACCAGTTTCATACAATACGGATCCAATAGTTTTCAACCGATCAGTAAAACGGCGCTGTTGTTTACGTATCCGAAACCGACAATCTCGATGAATCCAGCAACAGTATCGTTTGGAACAGTAATGGTTGGAAATCAAGTTACTCGATCGACAATGGTGAGAAATGGTGGATTAGCACCGCTCCGTATCAGTAATTTATTCTTTCCACCAACTTTTTCTGCTAACTGGACTTCCTTTCCGATTTCAATAGCTGCAGGCGATTCGGTGGCATTACAACTTACGTGGACACCAAATAGTAACACGACCCTTATCGATCAATCAGGTAGATGCATAATCATTTCGAATGTCATTAACACGCCTGTGGATACTGTATTTCTAACCGGTTCCAGTTGGGTACCGCAGGCGGTGATTGAGACTAGTGTTTCTGTACTGGATTTTGGATCGGTTCAAGTGAATTTATCCGCACAACGTTCACTAATATTGTTCAATTCCGGAAACTATCCGTATACGATCACGCAGATATCAGCTCCGCCAACCGTTACGCACAACTGTAATACTTTACCGGTAACGATTGCTCCCGGCGATTCGCTTGCGATGCAAATCACTTGGTCACCAATATCGGGTTCGGCTTTAAGCGGATCCTTAATCATCTCTTCATCTGCAACGAATAATCCAGTAGATTCGATTTCACTCGCAGGCATTTGTTGGGTACCACTACCACAAATCGAAGCTAGTGTTATATCGATATCTTTCGGATCAGTTCAGGTTAGTACTACCGGTCATCAGGGATTATATGTTCGAAATCCCGGAACCGCCACATTGTCAATTACACAACTGATATTACCTTCCGGGATCAGTAGCAACTGGAATACTTTTCCGATTACTATTCTCTCCGGGGATTCATTGAGTCTTCAACTCAATTGGACTCCTACTTTGATAACTTCTATTGTCGGCGATTTGACGATCATCTCGAACGCATCGAATGCAATGACGGTTTCGATTCATGTGTTTGGAAACAGTTGGGCGGTTGCCACTACACCTACTAATCTGACGCTTACAGTCGTTGGGAATAATCTAGTATTAAACTGGTCTGCGGCAACTGGTACTGTTTCGGGATATAATATCTATCGATCGACTACTGGATACTTCAATCCACCCGGAACTGTAGCTTTAATTGGAACGGTATCGGATGGTAGTATTACTCAATTCACAATTCCGAATGCCCTCCCATCGACAGCGTTCTATTACCGGGTAACGGCTTTTAATACGTTTACTGCAACTTGCGCAAATTCCAACGAATTGGGAACCACTATTCACGAACAGTCGGAAAAGAATCTTGATCGACGCAACTCTTTCGACTTGTTGAAATGAACATTGTGGTAGTTCCCTGAATAATCAATCGCACCAGATCAATCCATCCGATCTGGTGCGATTGAATTATCAATAAACACAATTAAATCCTGTAACACCTAATTGCTGTTTCAGTTACTGTATATACCAAGATTTGGATTGATCGATTTTCTTTTTCAATAGCAATGTTTTAATGCTTTAATCGGAATGTTTGCAGCACCACCGTGAATTAACATATTCACTAGTTACTTAATTGTGGATCGATAACTATATACTTCAATATTGTGTGTCGATCTGATAGTGGTCATTCAATTTTAGGGAGAGTCAGATGAAACAGGTTAGTAGACTCATACAGTTATCTATTACCGCGCTCATCCTACTTGTGTTTTTGATTTCAAAAAATTCAACTGTTTATGCCGAGGTTCGACAGTTCCCCAATCAACCGGGATGGATCTGGCAAATTCAACCGATAGATAATACCAGTCCACTATGCTGTATCAATGGTTTTGTAATTTCTCGCGAAATTCTGAGATCTGGTGATTTATCGGTTTCAGTTGCAAATTCCAGTGATAAAATTTCTGGTCTGTATGACTTCCGAGTGATTGGCTTTGACTCTTGCGGTAACCGTTTCGAATTTGAGAATAGTACTGGTGGATCCACGGAGAATGTCTCATTACACACATTCGTTATGCCATCGAATAGACTTAATTGCGATCGACTGGCTTACTTCGGAATCGAAGCATTGACACTGGATAATCTAAGAGATGTCATTGCACCAAATGCTTTCAAGCAACTCCAACAAATGGGTGAAAGCGCATTACCTTTTCCACAAATCGGCAAGCCATACGCCTTCCAAATAAAATGTGCTGATGGAATGATAATCAATTCGCGAAATTTTCTGGGCAAAGTAATTCTACTTGATTTCTGGGCAACTTGGTGTAATCCTTGTATGAAGAAAATGCCGATGTTGAAACAGATATATTCTGAACTTCATTCGAAAGGATTTGAAGTAATCGGAATTAATCATGATTTTACAATTGAAAAAGCGCAGGAAGCCTTATTAAAAGCGGATCTCCCCTGGCACGAAGTTATTGCCCCGATTGGATTAGAGAAGAGAAATTACTGGAAAAAAGCTTTGGGTATTTCAAGTTTACCCCGTCTGTTAATAATTGATCGAAAAGGCATTCTTCGATCTGATGTAAATACTCTTGAGTTAGAGAAGGAAATAAGGCGGATAGTCTCGAGATGAAGATTGCCAATATCAGACTTCGTCCGGAACATCCGGATCACGTCTGGATCTTCGACTTTGTGACGTGGCATACGTCGAATGGTCGTTCGTTCAAGGTCTTCGCGATCATGGACGAATATACCCGCGAATATCTTTCGATCCTGGATGCCCGGAAGATCAAGGCGGATGATGTTCTTTGCGTACTGGAAGAACTGTTTGTATTACGAGGTACACCAGTTCATGTTCGCAGCGACAATGGCCCTGAGTTTACGGTGAATGAAGTACTGGCATGGCTTCCCCGGGTTGATGTAAAGCCGTTGTTTATTACTCCCGGCAGCCCATGGCAAAATGGTTACATCGAAAGCTTTAATTGTCGGTTGAAACTGTTGCTGAAGGGTGAAATCTTTGATACCATGCTGGAAGCGAAGGTGATTATCGAACAATGGCGGCACCATTACAATACGATCCGACCACACAGTTCTTTGGGCTATCTGCCGCCGGCGCCGGAAACTGCGTTACCTCTCATTCCTGCTCCGCTACGCTACGCAGGAATGAGACCAGTGTGACATAGACACTGGTACAGAAAATGGGGGCAAACCAATATTATATAATTATGGATTAATCATTTAAGGTTCGTAAATGAGGTTACACGGTAATAATATTTATCTATCACGTTAGTATCGGTGTAAGTGGTCGTAATTCCATCGACGGTACCTATTAACGTACCTTGTGCGGATAGTGTGAAATAGGTACTCTGATTGCGATAGATATGATATCCCGCCACTGTTCCGGGTGAAGCCTGCCAGGATAATTCTGCACTGGATTGCAAATAGGATATCCAAAGCAAAGCAGGCGAGTCGGGAACATCTGCGATCACAAATCTATATTGTTCTGCGACGCTTCACACTCCATTGGCATTTTTTACGCGAACAATCAATTCACAATTGCAATTTGCTTGACCGCTTAGAAGTGCGGTAAGCGAAATAGTAGCGGCTTCTCCTACAACTACCGGAATAGACGTTGCCTGACCGAAGCCGGGATCGGAATCGATAAAGAAGTCTGCTGCTGCAATGTTTTTTTCGACCGAATCGGTTCGACCCTGAAAAATATAGAATTGAAATTTCTTCTATTCATTCTATCCCAAAGCATCAATTTAACCCCATTTTTTTCTCTGGTATCAGATTAAGTCAACAATCTGTTTAAACTGTCGGCGAATAGTCGATCGAATTCCTTCAGACGTGATTTTTGATTTTGGTGTTAGATGTGAATTGCGAGAAGACGCCTTGTCGCAAATCACCACTTTTCATTTCAAACTTACTGAGTTCCAATTTTCATTTTTATCAAGTCGATAATGATCGATCTCGATTTTTTTACATTTCTAGCCCACCGTGTAAATAGCATGGAAAACTATTATACATTTATCATAAATTATTCATCCATACAACATACTTATTTCGCTATGAATGTCAAGATGGCTTGACATTATGTTTAGACAGCTTTACATTCAATTCGGAGGTATAGCACAAGCGACATGAAAACCAATTTGAGAAAGTACCGGTTCCTGAAGGGCGAGCTTAGTCAGCAGCAGCTTGCTGAGCTGATTGGCGTGTCGCGACAGACGATCATCTCCATAGAACAGGGGGATTATGCACCATCTGTCAAGTTAGCCCTTCAACTGGCGGAGAAATTGGGGGTCACGGTGGAAGAGATATTTATATTGGAGGAAAAGGATCGTGGTTAAAGCGAAAGACATCGTATTCTGGATCGCCACTGCGAACTTTATCCTCGCGTTGGCACTTTTTGCCCTAACTCAAGATCAGCTCTGGTTGTATTTATTAGTCGGTTCATACCTGTTGCGCCCCACCCTAGCCTCGTTCGGTGTCAAGCAGGCGCGAGTGGATGAACGACAAATGATCATCCACTATCGCTCCGGCAACATTGCTTACGGAATCACTAACACTGTCGCATTACTGTTTGCAGCGATGAACCTGATCGAAGGAAAGTCCTGTTACCTTTCATTTATTATGGTCGTCGCTATCGGTGTTGTGGTTCGCGTCTTGTTCGTCATTATCGTCTCACGCAGATTCCACAATACAATCCTACAGAATCTACAATTCTCGATTCGAGCTGCACTCACCTACTTTCGCAAGCATCTCGACGAGTGGCAACTCCAGGTGCATTACCGTTCTGGCAATATCGCCTTTGCTACCGATATCGTCATGGCGATAGCATATACTATCTACTACGCTGCCCATAACGATCACACTTTTGAAATGTTCATTGGTGTTGTTATGACTGGTCTCGCTTCCAAAGCGCTCTTCAACGTACTGTTGGTGAAAGATTATCGAATGGCAGCTTCGAAGATGATTATGGGAGTCGGCCTCCTCGTTGCTTTGTTTTCCTCATTCGAAGCTGGGTTCAATTGGGAGACGCTATTAATTATTTCTCCCGGACTCGCAATTGCCGGGCTCGGATGGTTGGCTAAGAAATACCCGCGAGTGGTTGGAAGCATTGTTTTGGTCGTAACCGTCGCACTACTGGTTATTATCATCGGTAAAGGGTTTAGGTGGGGTCAAATCGAAACGGCACTGCTCATTTGTGGACCGATGGTTGTTGCAGCGATCTGTCTCTTCATTCCTGATCGTCCATCAAAAGAAATTGAAACAGTAGAATCTGTAACATAGTTGAATATTAAAGGTATCAAGTTTTTTTTAGCGAATCGATGTCGGATAACTCACACGGAATGGGACGATCATGCGTCAGTTAGTAATAATACTCTTGTCCGGAATAATCAGCATAGCCGCTTTAGCAGCGAGCGATACGCGATTTCAAAAATACGCAACACCCACAATGATACATGGATTACTCGTTTCAGGTGAGGTTGAATTCTATCAGAATGATACACTCGAATTTGCACGCATCGTGAAGGATGATAGTTTGTTCGGACACAGGTTTCCAGCGAACACAGGATTTCACTTCACTAAAAGTGGTGTAATGGATTGGTGTTTTCTTGGCAAGAATTGGGTCGTACAGGGTCACCCGATGCAGGGTGGTGGTCATGACTGGATGACGGAATTTTTTCCTAGCGGCAGACTGGCGAGCGGCGGTTTATCGGAAGTTCAGACTATCGATGGCGTACCGTGCGATGTCGGTACTTTCTGGACGGAACTTTTTGGCGGTGGTGGACGCACTTACTTCTACGAGAACGGAAAGCTGAAGTATGCGAAGGTAGCAAGTACCGTGAACTACCACGGTCAACAGCTTAAAAAGGGAAAGCATGTGAAGTTGAAACCTGACGGTACGATCGAGTTCGTTAAGTAAGTATTGTATATCGGAATGAGTAATGTGCGTTCAACTAATCACTGGGTTGTTGCTTCATCAATTTAACCGACATGATCGGGATTGAAGAAACAGCCAACAAATCGATTAATCGATCGCTACGTTTACCTCGAACACATTAACTGTAGACAGAAGCTGTTGCTGAAAGAAGAATTCTTTGATTCTATACTTTGGAAAGAGACAAACCAGATCGCTGGTGTTTATCTCGCAAATGGACAATTCTAATGATCGATATTTCAATAATTAAGAGAATAGCTTATTGTTGTTTGGGCATATTTCAAATTTTCTGTTTAGCATCGTGTATTCAAAAATATTCAGAGATCACTCTCCCTTCCCCTGATTTCAAAATCGAATTTCGACTTACACTGGAAAATGGAATACCGTCATATACTGTTTTTTGCGATAACACTGTCATCTTGCGAAAATCTTCTTTCTCATTCGAATTCAAAAATCAACCCCCATTGGGAACACAACTACAAATTGTCGATGTAAAAAAGAGTTCCTGCGATGAAACTTGGAATCCTGTTCTTGGTTTTTCGTCCTCTATCAGGAATAACTACAATGAAACATGGATTACTTTTCAAGAAATTGATCAAAATCGACGCATCATCCAGTTAATCGCTCGAGCCTACGATAATGGAATTGCGTTCAGATACATCATCGCTGGAATTCACAATCAAGACAGCCTATTTATCACTAACGAAAACAGCGAATTCAACTTCACATCGAATGACAGCGCCTGGTGGATTCCCGCCAATGAGTTCGCATACGAATCCCTTTATCGACACACACCGATTGATAAAATCACAGATGCCAATACTCCCTTTACAATTGAGCGAAACGATGGTCTCGCCCTATCTATTCATGAAGCCGCGTTGATCAACTATTCCGAAATGACGCTAAAAAAAGCGAAAGCCGATTCACTCTCGTTTATATCTTCGCTCTGGCCTGAACCAGATGGCGTTTGTGCCCGCGTGAAAGCGCCTTTTACGACGCCATGGCGAGTCATAATGATCGCCCGTACACCCGGTGAATTAATTGAATCTCACTTAATTCAGAATCTTAATGAACCCAATCGAATCACTGATTATTCATGGATCAAACCGATGAAGTTTGTCGGGATTTGGTGGGGAATGCATCTGGGAAAATACACATGGTTTCAGGGTCCAAAACACGGGGCAACAACCAAGCGAACCAAAGAATACATCGACTTTGCAGCGACTCATCATATTGAGGGGGTTTTAGCCGAAGGATGGAATGTGGGTTGGGAAAGTTGGGCACCGGGAAAAACACCATTACAGAATTTCTGCAAAGCTACTCCCGATTTTAATCTGGAAGAGGTCGTTAAATACTCGAAATCTAAGAATGTACAATTTATCTCCCATCATGAAACCGGAGGTAATATTCCAGTCTATGAAGCGCAGCTCGAAGATGCTTTTTCCTTATGTCAAAGACTTGGCATTACCACAGTAAAGACTGGATATGCAGGTTCGATACTTCCAAGCGGGTACCACCATCATGGTCAATTTATGGTGCGACATTTTCAAAAAGTTGTAGAAACCGCTGCAAAATATCATGTGGCACTCGATGTGCATGAAAGTATCAAACCAACCGGTCTCGATCGAACATGGCCAAACCTCGTTTCACAAGAGGCTATTCGTGGGAACGAATGGAATGCAACCTACAAGGCAACTCCTCCCCAACATGTTACCATCCTCCCCTTCACCCGATTTCTTGCTGGACCGGCAGACTACACTCCTGGGATCTTCCGGGTGAATCACTCACCCGAGAAAAATAAACGACTCTATTGTACACTTACCAATCAGTTAGCACTGTACGTCATTTTCTACAGTCCACTGATGATGGTTTCGGACATGATCGAAAATTATTCGAATAGTCCAGCTTTTAAGTTTATTGAAAAGGTACCGTGTACGTGGGATGAAACGAAAGTAATTATTGCGAGTATTGGTCATTATGTAACAATTGCTAGAAGAAGCAAAGACCGTTGGTTTATTGGGTCTGTGACCGATGAAGAAAGTAGAACACTTTCCATCCCGCTCCCATTTCTCGAAAAAGGTAGAAAGTATATAGCTACGGTTTATGGAGATTCGAAACTGACCAACTGGGAAAAGGATCCTGAGAAAGTAGAAATTGGTAATTATTTGGTCACTGCTTCTGACACAATAATTGCGCCTCTTTCTCGTGCAAGTGGCAATGCAATCACAATTTATCCTGTTGAGAAAGAGAGTAGTGATAACTTTCCATCGATTGCGGTGTATAACACCTCCACTCAAGAAAAAATGAATGTCTTCAAAACAATAAAACCTTTAGGTTGTTCGGGTATCAAGCACCTAGCTTTGAATAAACCGATCAATTTTAAATACCCATTCAACGAAAAGTATCCAGCTTCTGGCAAGAGTGCTTTAACCGACGGTATCAAAGGATCCTATAATTACTCGTCGGGTGAGTGGCAAGGATTTGAAGGGGTCGATCTCGAAGCAACGATAGATCTTGTCGAATCAAAACAAGTACAAAAAGTTTCAATCGGATTTCTGAGTTCAATTGACGATTGGATCTTCCTTCCAACAAAAGTCGAATTCTATACTTCTAGTGATAATAAATCGTTTATGAAAGTTGGAGAAATTCATCACGCAAATTCAAAACCTGCTTCCAATGCGAATTCAGTACAAATTAAAGATTTCTCTGTTTCAATCTCACAGGAAAATATTCGGTTCGTTCGTGTAATTGGAAAAGGAGTTCTTCGATGTCCTGAATGGCATCCAGGAAAGGGTGGTAAAGCATGGCTCTTCTGTGATGAAATTGTGGTTGAATAGAATACTACTACTTCAATGTATTTTATATTTCACACTCAAATAACTTCGTAACGATACTAATCAAAAGACTCGAAATCTCACAAAGTCCTTCACGAAACTCCTTTCCGGTCTTCGAAAGTTAAATTGCAACACTCATGTTAATTTCATCGGTATCTAACTTGATAGAAACCGAAGATAAGTGATTCCATATTTCGAGTGGTATAGGATAGGAAAACCGTGTGGTTTGAAAGTTGAGGAATGGAAGCTTGTTTTGTAAATAATTTTCAATGATACCTCTAAACGGCTTCAAAAGGATGGGTAAATTCAATTGAAAACTTCCAGATACTCCATTGAATTTTGTCGCGGTTATCTCAGTCAAAGTAAAGTGCATACTGATTTCGATTGGCACCGCAGGAACGTTACCAGTTACCTTGAATCTAAGCTGATCGAGAACAACTGATTCGAGTGTTAGTACCACTGAAGTGAATGGATGCTTTTCAAGATACGAATTCACATCTTCTCTCGTAAGGATAATCTTCATCATTTCTCCCAATAATTCTTTGCTTACGTCTCATACTCACATCTCATTGTGAACAATTGTAATATCTTGTATGATTTCGGATTCATAATTCCAATTTTTATGTGATACGTCTTAACCTGGTCTTCTAGAGGGAACAATTTCGAGGTATTTTATGTAGTTTCGTCGAACACTAGTACAACCGGAGTGACAATTGATGTGAATAGAAATGGGAGAAGATTAGTCATAATGACTGTTTAGATAGCGTCATATTATGTATATATTCGAGAAATATGATTATGAGTGTTCCATTAATCAGAGGCAATGACGGAGATAAATCTAGACTAGATCAAAGCGATCTAGACACAAAATTGCTTCTGAGTTAGGGATCAAGATCAGGTAAAGTTGGGGTAATTGTAATCATCACAAATTATTGCAAACGGACTCACTGATTGGTCAGTCATAATTATATAGATGTAGCAACGATCCGGTATCTTTATACTCGATCACTACTTTCGATCTAACATCTCTCTTACTTTCGAGGTAATCTCGCGCATGGAGAAAGGTTTCTGAATGAAATTGACATTTTCATCCAATACACCTTGACTAGCAATGATGTCAGCAGTGTATCCGGACATGAATAAGTGTTTCAGGTTCGGAAAGATCGAACCAAGAATCTTAGAAAGCTCTCTACCATTCATCTCTGGCATTACCACATCGGTGATTAAAAGGTCGAATTTCACGTTTGGTGCTTGAGCAATTTGAATCGCTTCCTTAGGAGTACTTGCTGTGAGAACGTTGTAACCATGGTTTTGCAAAACTGTTGTTGTTAACCTCAGAATTGCAGGTTCGTCTTCCACTAGCAATATCGTCTCATTCCCGTGCTGGTTTACTTCGAGAACAATTTCATGTGTTTCATTGTCGGTAGTCGAAATATAACGTGGAATATAAATAGAAAAGATCGTTCCCTGACCCAAAGTGCTATTCACATTCACAAAACCATTGTTTTGTTTGATCGCTCCGTAAACCGTTGCCAACCCTAATCCCGTCCCTTTTCCGACTTCCTTGGTCGTAAAAAAGGGTTCAAATACATGTGAAAGGGTTTCCACATCCATACCAGAACCGCTATCGCTGATTGAAATTCGAACAAATTCACCCGGTTCAAAACCGATATTGCTAGCACAATACTCGGAATTGAACGAACAATTTTTTGTTTCAATCACAATTTTTCCAACTCCATCGATAGCATCGCGTGCATTGACACAGAGATTGGCAAGAATTTGATCAATCTGTGACGGATCGATTTTAACATTCCACAATCCAGCAGCAGGTAACCAAGAAAGAGAGATATTCTCACCGATTAGTCGATGAAGCATTTTCAACGTATCTGAAATTGCTTCGTTCAGATCTAACACTCTCGGTGCGATCGTTTGTTTTCGAGCAAAAGCTAGTAATTGTCGAGTCAAATCGGCTGATCGGTTCGCTGCAAGTCGAATTTCTTCCAAATCTTTTCGAATTGGATGTACGTTCGGTAACGTTTCAAGCGAAATTTCTGCATGCCCGAGGATTACCCCAAGCATATTATTGAAGTCGTGTGCTACACCACCTGCCAGTCTGCCAATCGACTCCATCTTCTGAGCCTGTTGGAGCTGAGTTTCTAGCTTTTCTTTTTCGTTCTCTGCTATTTTTTGATCGGTAATATTTTCGTGCACAACGACGAATGTACCGGTATTGATGTTATTATCTTTGAGTGGAAACACAACGGCTCTGATCCATACCGGATTATCGGGTAATTCTGGATTCACATCGTGAACATTGTAATACATATCCGGAAAATGAACGACTTCGCCATTCTTAATCCGTTTGATAATTATTTCCAACTCCGGACTTCTTCTCGCAAGATCATCAAAGATCGAAAAATCGGGTGGTGGAATAGCACCGAATAACAAAGTATGGGCAGGATTGACTTTTATCGTATAACCGTTTTCATCGACAATCTGAATAGATAACGGGTTTTGCTCGATTATTTCACGGAGCATCACTTCAGTTTTTTTTCTTTCGGAAATGTCGCGGTGAAAACACTGTATGGCTTTCTTTCCGTTGAATGTCACTAAGCTAGCAGATACTTCCAGTGGGAAACATGAACCATCTTTATGAATGTGCTCCACTTCAATGAGTAGTGCTTCTCCGGTTAGTAGGAGTTTCATTCGTTCTTGCACTTTGGCAGCCGATTCTGGGGTATCCAGATCTCGTAAAGAAATGTTTTTCATTTCCTCCAAAGTATAACCGTGCATCCGCGCAAACGATTCATTAACTGCTAATAACTCGTTTCCATCCTCAGATAAGAGAAATATTCCTTCATTCGCCCCTTGGAACAAAGTGCGAAAACGCTCTTCGCTTTCCTGTAGTTTGTTAAGAGCTATTTTACTCTCGGTAATATCGTCAAACGTAGCATAAACTTGATAAGGCTTGGATTCACCCGGTTTGAATTGTGGTGTAGCCGTTACAGATATCCATGTGTAATTATTCGTCCTATTATTTGCAACACCCATTATAAAATTTTCAACGACTCTTCCGGTTCGAAGTGCAACCATTGCTGGGTGATCATCACCCTTAAGCGGTTTACCATCCTCATTAATTGCATTCCAATCCGGATCCATCGATGTCTTACCTTGCATCTGATCAAGAGTAAGTCCTAAAATCTTCTCCGCAGAAGGATTGGCTGATGTGATAGAGCCATCACTGGATTGATACACAATTCCCTGTACCATCGTCTCGAATAATCTACGGTACTTCGATTCACTGTCTCGCAGTGCTTCTTCGGTCTGCATTCTTTCGGTCACGTTAATAAAGAATGCAGTTACATGGTTTGGAATTGTCTGAAAAGCGAAGACTTCAAAAGCACCAACAATTTTCTCGTCCTGATAGGAAAGTTGTTGAGTAGAGAATCGCTCTCCTGTTGAAGCTGCTAACCGATACTTATCGGGAATTTCAGTTTGTGCCAGTAAAGGGAATGCCTCTTCGATTGTTTTACCAATGAATTGAGAATTATCAACACCTAGAATTGCATCGGCTGCGGGATTTGCTCCTGTGAAAACGAGTCGATTTCCCGGTTGTAATTCGTAATGGTGAGAACCAAAAGGAGAATTTTTGAGAATGTTTTGTATTCCTTGCTCGGTAAGCTTAGACGTCGCTTCAGTATTTTTGCTTTTAGTTATATCGTAAATCAAATATAATAATCGTCCGTCAGGTAGCTTTTTTGCTATTAACTCTACGTGTATAGGTAAACCATCTTTCCGACGTAATCTCTGTTCCACAAAATTCAATTTACCCGATAGAAATTCATCGACATCTTGTTTCTTTGCTTCGAAATCATCCTCAATGAGCAGGTCGAAGATTGATAATTGAAGTAACTCCGTGCGATCATAACCTAGAATCTTACAACACGAAGGATTAACCTCGATAAGCTGTTGGGTAGAATCGGTAAATACGATACCTTCTAATGCATTCTCAAAAATTACTCGATAAGTGCAATCGATATCGTTTGATTCTCCACTTAACGGAATAGTCTTTGGGCTCATATTTTTCGTCTATCCCCAATTCTCATAATTTTGTCGGTCACGCTTCCGTGATTTCCAAGTATCCCAATGAATTAATTTTATTACAGTAAGTCCCGAATTCAGGTGTATAACTCGTTCTCCACCCAATAACTCGGACGGTTCTACGGAAAAGAATGTAACTGTTTCAAAACAGTGAGTCCAAGCCAAACACACACCGAAAGTCATTTTTCTCTTAGAAGCAGTCGGGATGTTAAAGAAACACACTCTCCAAAAACCGGAATCTTAGGAGGATGAAGAGAAACAAAAATTCCTACCAATTCATGAGCAGATTATTCTAGTTCTCTAAACCATCACACTTTGATTGGGAAGTGAAATAGTCGTCAATTGTAATATTCCATTGCTGTGAAGAACAGAAAGCTCAGTTACTACACAATAAAGTATTCGCATGGCTTAGCAGAGGATGGTTACTAGTAGTTGTGCAGTGAAAATGAATACTGAGCTATAAGGTATTTTCCAGTTGAAAGTCGATTTATTGCGAGTTTGATCCAGTTGAGTAATATTATCATGAAGACAATTTCCGGATCGTTTTAAAGAATATTCTCATGAATAGAGAATATTTCTGTTGTTAACTACACTTCATGATGAATTGATCCATATCACCAGAAATCTTTTATTTTCTTCCTTTTGACTTCACAAGTACCCCTACTTTCACTATCTTTCCGTTTGAGTTGCTCCTGAACACGCCCGTACAAGAGTTGGATTTCCCTGAACAACTTGTCGAATAAGTCTTCTCGTATCGAACCATCACGCACAATTAAGGTTTATCGTTTCCTAACAGGCACAATGTATCCTTGTGAAGAATTCATCGAGGGAAAATCATGACCAGTTACTTATCAAAACTCCCACTTGTATTTTGCCTACTACTATTACCGATTGTTTGTCTTGCTTCAATCTCAACAGCAGATCTGGTTGATCAGAGTATGATCTTCGTGCAGATCACTCCTCAATTTTCTGGTCAAGTCCACCGTGAAGCTGATGGCTCATTTACGGTTCCTACTGGCGATAAAGAACTCGACCAGTGGTTGTCGAGTTATCACTGCATGCAACTGGTTCCGGTTTTTTCTTTCGATCCAATTTCGCTGAAGAACCCAACCTTTTTCGAACTCGGAATGGATCGATTCTATCTGGTGCAAGGAAAAGTAGATCCTGACAAACCGTTCGGCAATGAAACGGTCGACGATGTCGTCAATGGCGCAAAAACACTCTCGGTAATTGCACTGGCGGAACCGGTCAATCACCGTGAATTGCATGCCACTCCCAATGATTGGTCGGTTGCGGCGGGTACTTCTGGAATGTGGGGTCTGGATGGCATGCGGTGTCGCGAAGCATGGGAAATGGTTCGGGGTTCCTCATCGATTCTGATTGCGTCAATCGATACCGGAGTGAACTACGATCATCCCGATTTGATTCCAAATATCAGGGTGAATACGACTGAAGACATTAATCATGACGGTCGATTCACTTCTGCTGACCTGAATGGAATTGACGATGACCATAATGGATTTATCGACGACGTGATTGGCTACGACTTTACCAGTTATGTTCCTTCGGGTTCGTGGACTGCCACTCCCGGCGAGGAATATGGACCTCGCGATCCTACTCCGTCCGACTTCAATGGGCATGGAACCCATGTCTGTGGAACCATGGCAGCCGCGACCAAAAATACGATCGGAGTGCCGGCAGCCAGCTACAATGTTTCTACAATCTGTATCAGAGCCGGTGGATCCGTAACCAAACCCGATGGAGTGGCAGGATTGATGTTTGGAGAGGATACTCCGGTCGCGATCCAATATGCTGTGAATCGTGGTGCCCGGATCATTAGTGGTAGTTACGGTGGCGGTATTCCGAATACCGCGGAACATACCGCGATTCAATACGCCCGTGCGAATAATTGTCTTTGTTTTTTCTCGGCGGGAAATGACAACAGTTCCACGATGGCATATCCCGCTGCCTTTGATGAATCACAAGCAGTCGCATCTTTGGCTCCGGGGAATGTAAAATCTTCGTTCTCGAATTACGGCGGTTGGATCGATTTTTGTGCGCCCGGTTCGAGTATACTGTCAACCTCCCGAACTGGAGGGTACGAGATCAAGAGCGGCACTTCGATGGCATCCCCTAATGCAGCATCGGTTGCAGCGTTGATTCTTAGTAGTCGCCCATCGATCTCCGACGATTCTTTGTTAACACTCTTCCAGCGTTACAATAGCGACATCATTGCCTTCGATCCTAATAATGCTGCTTGGATGGGAAAGATGGTCGATGCTTACAGTTTAGTTCGCAATGCCTATCCGGTAACGTTAAATTCACCGCGGGGTGGTGAGCGGATCTTGTCAGCGTCTTCGCTTCGCATAACCTGGAACGCTCGCGAAGAAGTCTCGAACATCATGATTGAAATGAATCAAAACTACCCTTCCGGAGCTTGGGAACCGGTAGCCGGACCGATTGTATCGATCTTCGACTATATCTGGGCAACTAACATCGCACCAACCACAACATTGCGATTCAGAGTTTATGATCAAAATAACCCGGCATCGTTCGATATGTCCACTTCGAACATCACGATATACAATAACACCGGTCTCCCGTTCCGGGAAACATTTGCCAGTACTACGTTTCCGCCAACATCCTGGACATCACAACCAGTGAATACTAACTATATGTACTGGACTCGGTATACTGGCGAGTACAGTGGTGACGGCTGCTTGACTGTCAGGTCACCCGGTGATGAATCGTCATTGATTACACCGCCACTGAATACACTCAGTCTGGCTTCAGCAACGTTAAACTATGATTGGAGCTGCGCTCCGGAATCATATGAAACCAGTCTTCCCGATACTTTAGAAGTGTTCTATTGTTACTCGCCTACAGATACGAAGTATACTCTTAACAAAAAATGGACGCGCGGAACTGGCGAACACGCTTTAATCAGTTTTGAAAATGCCCCTCCCTATCACCCCTTCCCGGGAATGTGGAACACAATGCAGATCTCACTCCCCAATGAAATCCTGAATAGACCTACGATTTATTTCGGACTACGTATCAATCGTGGATCTGCCATGGGATATGGGACAGATCCGGGGATTTTTGTAGATAATTTTACAATCCTTCCCGGAGTCGATTTATCAGGACCAACGAATCTTTCTGCAACACAACTAAGTGCAGCCTCGTTACAATTTACTTGGATCGATCATTCATTCACCGAACAACACTTTACACTCTTCAAATCGGTAGATGGCACACAATTTGAACCCTTGGATTCAGTGAATGCAAACGTGCTTGCCTATACCGCAACAAACCTGACACCGAATACACGCTACTGGTTCAGGGTCTATGCCTGGAATGGTATTTCTTACTCGCAAACCTTCGCCGAAACCGATTTAAATCTTCCTGCCGTGATCCCTTTCGTACCTACAGTATACGAAGTTTCGCAGTACCGGATGACAATCAATCCGGAAAACAATGCCACCACTCCCAACAACGTCGAAACCGAGTATGCGATTCGCTGCGATGATAACTTCGTTAACTGGATTCAAGCCGATGGAACGTTCGGAACCGAACCGGTGTGGCAGAGATTGACTGGTTGGAATCAGATCTTTATCGAGAATTTGGTGCCCAATACACCTTATCAAATCTTTTCCGTTGCTCGCGACCGAAGTGGATCTGTAACCGAATATTCACCGCGAGTTACCAGAAGAACTGAAACCAGCTATTCACCCCCTTATATGGAAACCTTCCCCGGACCTTATGCGCTGCCTTATTCCTGGCAACGCGCCAATCCGGAAGGTGGTGTCCTCTGGCAGCGCTTTGCCGATTATAATGCCAATGACGGAGTGGCAGAATTGCCAATTAGTTCATCGATTCCAAACGGCGAGCACGCCATTTTCTGGACACCCCATTTCGATTTCCGCCCGGTTGGAGGTTATTATCTACGGTTCATTTGGAGTTATACTTTCAATGAATCATCGACGAATGATTCGCTGATCGTAGTAACCGATCGACAAGGCACGCAGGATCAGATGTGGATTGCCGATGCCAATGGCTACAGCGGACTATCTTTGGCAGCAGGCAGTGGCGGGATGCGCAGCGTTCCGGGTGAGACTGGAACGTGGGGACATGCAAGAGTTTTTATCCCGGCTCAAGCGCTAGAGCAAGATTACGTCCGAATTGGATTCATCGGCATCAATCACGGCGGTTCAAATATTTACATCGATAGTGTTTATATCAGTCAGATCCTCCCCACGGGCAGTCCTGCCAATGCGACACTTATCGGAACTACCACAAGCTCAACTTGCATCAGTTGGGTGGATCAGTCGGACGAAGAAAGCGGTTTTGTCATTGACATTTCCTTCGATGGTTATAATTTCTCGCCTCATGATACTGTTTCGGAAAATGTCACTTCTGCTTCCATTCAAAATTTACCCTCAAGTACCTATATCTATTACCGGGTGTACAGTCTGGTCTCCGATGTCCGGTCGGTCGGGTATGCTTCAGCGAATGGCTGGACACTAGCCGAAGCGCCTCTGTTTCCGTTAGTAACTGCCGTAGGGTGTTCAACCTTGCGGATAGTACCGGTAATCGGGACTACCGCTCCTCCATCGACCTTCCTTTCATTTCGGGAACTGAGCACCGGATTATGGATTCAACCACCATTCGGAGTGTTGGATACATCGGAAATCCGGTTACCCTACAATCTGTGGGATACGATTAAAGTAGTGGGATTGACGCCTGGAATTACTTACCAGTTTGCCTGCTACGCTTACAATGGCGACTACCTTCGGTCCGATCCGTCACCCGATTGTTGGATTACGACATACATACCGGTAGCATTACCACTGACTGAATCGTTTGAACAGGCGACTTTTCCACCATCGGAATGGTTTCTCGATAATCAGGGAAATGAGATCACTTGGGATCGGATTTCCGGTGGTTATGCCGGAGACGGAGTCGCGCGACTCGATTGGTATCACAACGGATTTCTTGGCGAGAAAGATATTCTTTGGACACCATTTCTAACGATGCCGAGTATAGAGCAAGGGGGTACGGTTTCATTTACATGGACTTATGCTCCCTACCAACCTTACGTCGATACACTACAGATTGTCACAATGAATCAGGATGGATATCTATACCCATTGCAGACGTTATGGTCGAGTGCGGGTACATTGGATAACTCGCTCAACAGCGGGGATGGTTCCGCGATGGTTCCTGGTATTGAATCTTCGGCTCGAACTCTGACGTTACCGATTCCGAATGAAGTGCTTTCGACGTATGCTCGAATTGGATTAATCGGAATCAATGGTCATGGATCGATTCTCTTCGTTAATTCATTACACGTAACTGGACCGGTAGTAGCGCCTCCGGCAGCACCACAGCAATTACAAATCAGAACTAGTGGTACGTTTAGAATTCTAGAGTGGAATGCGGTTTCGGGTGCGACTGCAGGATATCATGTTTACCGTTCATCAACACCATACTTCACTCCTCCGGTCGGTGGAACACTGATTTATTCCGTACCTGCTGGAACGCAACAGTATATCGAAGAGCCTACTGGTAGGGTGTATTATTACCGGGTTACTGCAGTGAATTGAGTAGTAGTAGATCATGGCACTGTACTGCCTCGATGGGTTCTCACCGACGATTTTTGACCGAAAAGTGAGTGAAGGTTCGAGTTAGTATTTCGCGAATGCACTTGTGATGAACTCATGGTACTTGAAGTGACTGTGAACGCTATTATCTTATTTTAACAATTATTTAATTCAATTAATACTAGCTCAATTATTATAGTTACTTGGCTAGGAGGAAAGAATGAAGCCTTGTTTTCGTTTGCGATTGTTTGCATTTGCACTTGCACTTTTATTCACACTTTCTTTCCATTTTGCATTTGCATCGTCACCCTTTCCGACAAACACATCGGTTAATTTGAAGCTTGAGCGATCGGATTCTGTGAATCTGAAACCGGATTATCCGATCGTTACCGATTCTTGTAATACTTCATTACCCGCACTGTTATCTGAAACCGAAAGATGGAAGCTCGCTTCACTCCCAAAAATCTCTCCTCTAATCCAATCGATTCGAGTTGTAGGTGTAATACCAATAAAGCTCAAACCTCTACCGATCGGATCCGATACCAGTGGCTACCTCCCCACTACCACCAAACCGACAATACTCAAATTTAAAAATACTGTTCCCGCGCAGAAAGGAGTTGTCAAATGAACCGACATCATTCCTTTCTACACCTATTTATGGGAATTGTGTTTCTGTTTTTACTTCCATCAGTAACATTGGCATTTGAACATTATTTATCGGGAACGATATTTCTAACATTCGATCCTGCTGCTAGTAGTAAAATGCATCGAATTCCCGACGGGTCGATTCTTCTTCCCAGTGGTATATTAGCCCTCGATCTCAAGCTCGCTAAACTCAACGTAGAAAAGCTCGATCCGGTTTTTTCCTTTGATCCGATTTCGTTACAGAATAAGGAATTTCATGCGCTCAGAATGGAGCGCTTTTACTTGATTCACTTTCCGAAGTTCTTCGATTCCGAGCAGCAAATTGAAAAATTGTGCGAGGAACTCGCACGAATTCCCGGTATCGAAGAAGCGGCACCCTGTCCGATTCGGCAACTTCAATACACACCCAACGATTGGCAGTTATTCCGCGAAGCGAACGTACAAATGGTCTCCGATTATTACGATTCACTGCGACTACGACGGGCATGGGATTTTGGGAAAGGGGATAGCACGATCCTTGCAGTATCGATCGACACCGGTGTCGATTACAACCATGAGGATCTGGTTGGCTCTTTTCGAGTAAATAGTGCCGAAGATATCAATCATGACGGTCGGCTCACGAGTGCAGACAATAATGGAATCGATAACGATAACAATGGATTTGTCGATGACGTGATCGGTTATGACTTTGTCAGTCATAGTGCTGCCGAATTCGAAGGTTCTCCCTCCCCCGGTGAAGACTACGGTCCGCGCGACAATGATCCGATGGATTTTGAAAGTCATGGCACGCATGTTGCTGGAATTCTTGCCGCGCGAACTGACAATGGAATTGGTGTCAACTCGCCCGCTTTTAACATTCGAACTATCGGTGTTCGTGCCGGGTGCGAATATATCCACCTAGGACAGCATCTAGGAACTGGTTCCGATGATGATTTCGTTGCCGGAATTCAATACGCGGTCAATCGTGGTGCTCGCATCATCAATCTCAGTATTGGATCGTACGCAACCCCTTCTTCTGCTTATGTGACCGTGTTGCAATATGCCCGCAATAACAATTGTTTGGTTTTTGCTGCTGCAGGCAATGATCACTCTGGCAATCGGCTGTATCCAGCCGCCGCTGCCAATGTAATTGCAGTTACATCGATCCGTAACGATTATCAATTTAGCTCTTTCTCGAACTATGGAACATGGATCGATCTTTCCGCATTCGGTCAAGACATTTGGTCGACGATGGTCGTCAATGCCTATCACGCCGTTCATTATATACAATATCATGGTACTTCGATGGCTAGCCCCATGGCGGCTTCGGTTGCAGCCCTGATTTTATCGCGAAATCCGACGTTAACAGTCAATCAGTTAGAAGCGTTGATTATGTCAACCGCGATCAATTTGGATCGATACAATCCGGAAGAGATTGGCATGATGGGTCGCGGATTGATCAATCCCTTTGCCGATTTACATGTTATTGCCCTAATGACACCGAATGGAGGTGAACGGTGTTTCTCGGGAATTACTACGCCGATTCGCTGGAGTACGAATAATATGTCCGGCAATATCAGCATCGATCTCAATCGCACCTATCCCAATGGATCATGGGAGCAGATTGCTTCTTCAGTAGCAAACAGCGGCGTTTACAATTGGACGGTTACTGGAGCGCTTTCGAACAATTGCCGGATACGGCTCCGCAGCGTTGCCATGACCCCGCAAATCGGCGATACTTCGCATGCCAACTTTTCCATCATCTCGCCGATTGAACTCAACAACCAAATCATTCAAAATGGATATGGCACCAATTATTACAAGTTGACACCATTATCCGCTGGATGGACTGCGGTAGGATACCGAGTCGAAATGAGTAGCAGACTTCATTATATGTATGGATACCGCGATTCGGTTTATTCTGAAAGAATTGATACTTCATCAGGTAATTATTCAGGATTTCCAGCCGATATGCTTGTTGCCGATTATCATCACGCAGTATTGTCTCCAGTGTATTACAAGATTAATCCTGATAATGATGAATATAGCTCTTCCTATCGTGTACAAGGGGACGCAGCGCTCGATACATTGCGTCCAGGGATGAGTTCATCGATAAGAAATTGGCCAGCCAATAATGTGGTTAAAATCTGGAATGTATTCCTTACGGCTGGAACAACCCATACGATCCAACTCGACCAAACGGGAGGTATCGATCTTGGGATGTATCTATTTGCTTCGCAAAATTCCTCTTATTATTCCAATATTGCCAGAAATGTTGCCAGTTATCAACCGGATAACTTCACTTCGAAACAAATTCAATACACCCCCACTGTCAGCGACTGGTATGGCTTGGCAATACTCTGCGACAATGATAGTAGTGGTACCTATACCCTTAGCATACCTGGAGTGAGACTACTTTCTCCGAACGGTAGTGAAAGTTGGTCGGTCGGCTCTACCTTTCCGATTGAGTGGAATGCCGGTGGTATCCAGGGTAACATCACCTTTGAAATCGACCGGAATTATCCATCGGGTGTGTGGGAGTATATCGGGATTACCGGATCGAATTTAGGAACCTATAACTGGCTAGTCACTCAGCCAGCAAGTGGTCATGCGCGTATTCGGATAGGTATTTCATTCGGTAATCAACAAGTGACCGATATCTCGGATGATGATTTTACCATCACTCAATCGATCAGCGATCTTACTTCCGGAAACGCATTGGGAGGCAATGCATCAACGAGCTATTACACTTTTAATCAATCACAAAATTATTGGTCAGTCGTTGGTCTTCATTCGCCACTCGGGTCGGATTACGATTTGCAGTTATTCGATAACTCGGCTTATACCACGACACTGGCATCGAGTAGTACAATCGATTCAACCGATTTCATTGTTTCCGATCACAACCACAGCCGTTCGGGAATATTTTATCCACGAGTAACGCGCTATAGCGGAAACGGTACCTTCAACGTTCAGTACGAAGGTGGTACTGAAATGCTCCAATCGGGTTCACGAGGCTATTCTGTTTTTGAGACTTCGCGAATAGCCAGAGTGTGGGACGTATATTTGAACCCGGGAACCCATACATTCCGCTGTGATCGAGTCAGTGGATCAGGGGATTTGGGTATCGCACTTTTCGCGTCCAATGGCGCCGCTTACTACGCCGGAAAACAGGCATCAGTCGCACATTCGGATGGATATAGCGATGCTGAATCGTTTAGTTATACAGTCACGGCATCCGATTATTATGGGTTGGTCGTTTATAAAAATACCAGCGATATGGCTGCATGTTCGCTGTTTGTCGATGTACCAACACCCACCATCGTGATAACTTCTCCGAATTTTGGGGGCAACTATCCCTACTCTTCTGATGTAGATATCACTTGGAATTCGACTGATGTCGTCGGGAATGTCACGATTGAACTGGCACGAAGTTATAATAGCAATTATCTCTGGGTACCGATTGCGGAAAATATTGCGAATAGCGGTTATTATCGGTGGACGGCAACCGGACCCGAAACCGGGCAAGCCCGAGTAAGAATTAGAACACTAAACATGACTCCGATGCGAAGCGATACCTGCGACGCGAATTTTAGTATTTCATTCCCTTCCATCGGTTCGCTGATCGATGATCATTCCGTTCCACGCCAAGGTGGAGATGTTGTATTTTATTCCTACACACAATCTTCCCCTCGCTGGTCGGCAACGGGAATCCGATCAACTTCTGGTGTCGATTACGATCTTAGTTTATGGACCGATAACAATTTTACAAATGAGGCTGCCAATAGTGGTTTAACGAATCCAGTCGATTTTATCGCAGTAGATTACAACCACACACCAACCGGTCAATATTACAACCGGATGAATCGGTACGGCGGCACTGGCAGTTTTTCCATCGAATGGTGTGCTGGCAGTTCTACTCCACTTGCTCCTCCCTGTGCCGCATCCGGCAGCTGGCTTTCAGATGATGTCGTTAAAATGTGGGATGTCAATCTGATTGCCGGAATTCCCTATACTTTCACGGTGGAACGCACCAGTGGATCGGCTGCGTTTGGAATAAAACTCTTCCAATCGCATGATGCGCCGTATTTTGCCGGGTGTGGTCAATCTGTGTCCGCAGTGGAATTGACGTCTTCTAATACTGCTTCTTTCGTCTTTACACCACTGAGCGATGACGATTACGGTCTTGCACTTTATGCGAACAATGAATCTCCTTCCAATTTTACGATTACCGTGGATGAACCTTCCCGTTTCGTCATCAATTCTCCGGGTAGTATGGATAGCTGGGATGGCAACTCCACGAGAGTAATCAATTGGAATTCAATTCACATCAATGGTAATATCAATATCGAATTGAATCGGCACTATCCGTGGGGCGATTGGACCACAATCGCGTCCAATATTTCCAATACAAACTCATTCAATTGGTTAGTAACCGGACCAAGTACACAGAATGGACGAATCCGAATCAGCTCTGTTTCAATGACCCCTCAGATTTGTGATACTTCCATAAGCGATTTTTCGATTGTGGCACCGCCTTCGCTAAGTTTTACTTCGCCACCCGCAAATACTACGTGCAATATCGGAACAATGCGGAGCATTGGATGGTCGGCACAAAATATTGAGGGAAATCTAGCAATCTTGTTTAATCGAAATTCATATTTCGGTACCTGGGATACAATTCTCAGTAATGTTGCTAATACTGGAGCGGTTGATTGGTTGGTCACTGGACCCGAAACGACACATGGTCTATTCAAAATCACCACGCTGTCGATGTGGCCAGCGGTTGTAGCTTATTCCGACACACCTTTGGTTGTTGTTCAACCCCATACGATTTCAGTTACCGCACCCAATGGCGGTGAACGCTGGACTTTGGGAAGTTCGCGATCCATTCAATGGTCATTCCAGAGCATCACCGGTAATGTGGCAATTGAACTTAATCGCAACTATCCAAACGGATCATGGGAAACGATTGCTGCCAATACATCGAATTCCGGAAGTTACTTGTGGACTGTTGCAGGAGCAGTAACAAATAATTCCAGCATACGTGTCCGATCACTCGCAATGACCCCGGAAGTGAGTGGATTCTCGAGTAATATTTTCACAATTATGACTCCCCCAACCATGCAACTATTATCGCCGGTTGGCGGTGAAACGTGGAATGCCGGATTCAGCCACAATCTTACTTGGGCAACTTCCAACACCTCGGTGTATCAAATATTCTTGACGACCGATAACGGCACAAGCTGGACGATGATCAATTCCGGTTTGGCAGTTTCACCTTATCCATGGACGGTTCCGTCATTAGCATCGACACGTTGTCGTATCAAGATTGTCAACGAAGATGGATCGATCGCAGACAGCAGTCATGCGATGTTCACAATAACATCGAATCCGCAACTCCAAGTACTGTCGCCTAATGGAGGAGAACTCTTATATTCGAATCAGAATCGATTTATCACGTGGACAGCAGTGAATGGTGCGTCTGTCTATCGTCTCGAATATTCCACCAATTCGGGGACAAGTTGGATCAGAATCGATTCCAGTTCAGCGGGTCTAATTCAACCCTATATCTGGTCGATTCCGGCGACAGCAACGACTGGCGGATTGATCCGAATCTCGAATCAAAGTCGGACATATTCCGACGTTTCCGATGCTGCTTTTTCTATCATCATCCCTTCAATTAGTTTGACTTCTCCAAATGGAGGGGAATATTACGCTCCCAATCAACTAGTGAATATTCGGTTTGTCCCTAGAATACCGGATTCAGTTAAAGTTGAGGTTTCGTTTAACAACGGTTTTATTTGGTCGCAACTTGGTATCGCACCCTATCTGGATACCTGTTTGAATTGGTTGGTTCCGAATAATGCGTCGGATTCCTGTTTAATTCGGGTCAGTTCAGTAAACAATCCGACCATTTTCGATGTCAGCAATCAGATGTTTTCGATTGTTACTACCGGAATTCGGGTGTTGTCTCCTAATGGTGGTGAAAGCTGGCAAGCTGGATCGACACAGGCTATTCGATTTTTCACAACGGTCGGCGATACCGCAACTGGTACCGATATGTTTTATTCGACGAACAATGGAGTCAGTTGGATTGCTTTGTGTCAAATTCGCAATCAGCCACCGGGAAATGTTACCTACAATCACACTGTACCCAATGTTGGAACGACCAATGCGCTCTACAAAGCGGTGGTATCGAATAATGCGACATTATACGATGTTAGTGATCGAATATTTACCATTTTGCCACTGACAGCCATCATTTCGACTTCTCCAAGACCACTCGATTTTGCCGATGGACATGTTGGTAGTGGAAAATTAAGTAATCTGTATATCCGCAATAGTGGAACCGATACCCTCCGAATCACTGGTATCGATTTGCCGACAACCGTATCCACCACTTGGTCGACTCGCAATATCGCACCGGGTGATTCAATCGTGAATATTCTTACCTGGGTTGCGACTACCTTGGGAACGTGGCACGATACCCTTTATGTGCGATCAAATGCGACGAATTCTTCTCGTTATGCTGTTCCGCTATCGGGATATGGGCGAGGTGCCGTAGTCAGTTCACCGGACACTGTTATGAGCTTTGGATCCGTGCATGTCGATAGTACCCGAACGATAACTATCCATCTTGTGAATTCCGGGAATGATTCGCTGTTTTATTCGTTGACATCCAGCCCTCCCGATGTCGGTTTCGCGACTTCCTCGTTTGCAGTGGCAGGTGGAACCACTGGCACATTCACATTGGCTTGGACACCGCACTGGAATAATCCAATCAACGATTCTGTTGTGGTGACTACGAATGCAATCAATAGATCTAGGATGGTTATTAGATTGACTGGAACAGCACGTGGTCAGATGTGTATGCCGGGTGTTTCGAATATTGCATTCGACACTGTCGAAACGGGAGGATCTCAGGTGCGATCGTTGTATTTACGCAATCCCGGTACCGATACTTTGCATATTACCAATACTTCGATTGCAAGATCGCCTGCGACAATCACAACCAATTGGACGACTCGGACAATATTACCTGGTGATTCGGCTCAATTGTCCCTCACCTGGCATCCAGTAACTTCGGGCAATCTTTCGGATTCTCTGATTGTCGTTTCCGATGCTTTCAATATCAAGCGGTGGGCGGTTACGATTAATGGAGTGGCAATCGGGCATCCTGAGATTACCGTACGTAGCACCTCGATTGGTTTAGGTGCCGTAGCGGTGGGGTCTTCGGGAAGTCAAACGATTTATATTCGGAGTACCGGATATCTTCCGTTAACGATTACGAATATAACTGCTCCTGCTAACGTCACGAAGAGTTGGACATCTCGGACAATTGCGGTAAACGATTCGTCGGCACTGCTGATCACTTGGACACCTTTGTCTACAGGCACTTTGTCCGATTCTTTAAGGATTACTTCAAATGCCAGTAGACACCCTATCTTGTCGATTCCTTTAACGGGAAGTGCGTATATCATACCGGGAATTCCAGCTAATCTATCAATTTTGTTCGATCGCAATACCAGTATTGCCACCTTGAATTGGTTGACAGCGTCGGGAACTGTTAGCGGATATAATGTATACCGGTATGGCAACAATGGGTACTTCACTCCTCCGGGTATCGGCACGCTGATTGGATCGGTGCTATCTCCCTCGACAGTGTATCAAGACAGTACGGCGGGAATCGGTATGCAATATTACTATCGCGTTAATTCATTTTACTCACCGGTCGGTTCTACCGATTCGAAGTAATTGTTAGAGAAGCTAATTCTATCGAGAAAGGTTATTGGACAGGCTAAAACAGGGGATAATAATCCGCTTAACTAATGTATCGCTTGAAAATAAGTTGTCATCGATAGCAGGAGCGACTAATAGCAGTTCAGGTAAAGCCTGACACCGAATCATGACAACTTATTTTCAAGAACTACTATAGAACAAATTGTCTCTACTAACTTGTAACCTGCGATCTTTTTCGCGAGTCAGTAAGTTCCAATGGTAAATTCTTACCCGATCTGGCTCGGAGAAAATCGAAATCGTTTTACTTTTTTTCGAATAACGTGATGAATTCCGATACGGGAACTTTAGCGATAGTTTTAGCGATCAGCTCAAGTGGTAGATCATCGATTTTTTTAAAATGAATACACCCTTTACCCATATTCAGTTTTTTTCCGGTCTTGCTCCATTCTTCCACAAGCCATTCGTTCAACTCTTTTTTTCCGTAAACAGCTACTAAATGAAGCGACAGGTAACTTTTTCTGGAAGCAATTCCTGCAAGCATTAGCGGTTGTTTATTGTAGGTATCGGGATAACGATCCAGTGGTACAAAGTAGCATATCATTCCATAGAGGATCCCTTCTTCATACCCCGCTGGTAGATTCGCTATAATCACTTCACGTACTGAAGTAACAATTTCCTTACGATCTTGAGGCAGGTTATCGAGATACGTTTCTACCGATTCATTAATTATTCTATTTGCCATTGTTCACCCTAAGTCAATTTATCTGCATTCGAAATGGTCTAGAGGTGCACCATTGTGCTTATCGGAGCAACCCTCTCTCATTGACTACTTACATATTCGAATAATCATACACTGGTAGGTAAAAACTAGGTGTCTTCCAGTATAATAATGTAACTATTTCATCGCGACGAGTCCGATTAATACTGAATGAATAACTCGCTTAGTCGGAATGGATTTATACTAACACCCAATATTTCCTACCTATCCGTTTTACCAACTCAAAAATTAAAAAACATACTGCTGTGGTTCCTAAACATATTACAATGTCAACTACATCAAGTGGTGCAAAGTGAAATAGTCGTTGGGCGAATGGAATAAATAGAACGCCACTGAGAATAACTAATGTGCCAAGAACAACCCACTTAAGCGCTTCGTTCGGAACTCGGAACATCGCAAAGACAGATCTTGTCCAAGATCGATTCACGAGAATGATCACGATGAATGAAACAACCAAAGTAGCGAACATCATTGCACTTGCGACTTCCGGCGAATGATCGACTCGCGCATATAGAAATACACCGATACAAATAGCGAGAACGCATACACCCTGAAATATTGCCATTCCAACCGTTCGCAGTGAAAAGAGATGTTCTTCAGGTTTGCGAGGAGGACGCTTCATCACATTGGATTCCGCATCCTCTGCTTCGAAGATTAGCGAACAAGATGGATCGATGATCAGTTCCAAAAATACAATGTGTATTGGTAACAGTAGCAGAGGCCAGTCAGAGATAAAAACCGGAATCATCGATAATCCTGCAATAGGAACATGAACTGCCAAAGTGAATGCAATTGCTTTCTTAATGTTGTCGAAGATACGCCTGCCAAGCTTTACGGCTAATACAATTGAAGAGAAGTCATCATTTAGAAGTACTAATGAGGCAGATTCACGTGCCACATCCGTTCCCCTCCCCCCCATCGCAATACCGATATGAGCAGCTTTCAGCGCTGGAGCATCATTAACTCCATCACCGGTCATCGCAACAATCTCTTTGTTTTCCTTTAGTGCATTTACAATACGGAGTTTTTGTTCGGGAATTACACGGGCAAATACTTGCACATCCTTTATCCGTTGTGCAAGAGTCTCATCGGTCATACTGTTCAGCTCGGTACCTGTGATTACATTATCGCAGTTTGTTAGTCCAGCCTGACGCGCAATGCTCTGAGCGGTAGCAGGATAATCGCCGGTGATCATTACGACCCGTATACCAGCGGTCTGGCATTCTCCAATTGCTGCAGGAACTGTTGATCGAAGTGGATCTTGAAAACCGATCAACCCTACGAATTTGAGTGCTAAATCGTGCTGTTGATCAGGAAGGCTGATTTGTTTCATCTCACAGCGTGCTACACCCAACACGCGAGAACCAATACTCGCTAAAGATTCTACATCTTTAACCAATTTCGATCGCTGTTCGATTGTCATATGACACAATTCCGCAATAGCCTCCGGTGCACCTTTAGCCGAAACTACAATCTCATCGGTATTCCCTTTTCGCCAAGCAAGACTCATTGCCAGTAGACTAGGTGTTAATGGGTAATCACACTCCAGCGACCAATCCGGATGCAGGTGCTCTGTATCGGCGATCAACTTTTTACCTGCTTCATGCAACGCGCGTTCCATCGGATCAAATGGATCTCGATTACTGGCAAGAATTGCACATTCCAGCAGGTTGTGAGCGCTTTCTGACAGTTCGGTGGAAGTAGAAGAGAGTTCTATTAACTCAGAATCAACCATTAGCTGTTGTAAAGTCATTTGATTTTGAGTTAGAGTACCAGTCTTATCGACACAAAGCACTGTCGCAGATCCTAAAGTCTCAATAACCGGCATTCTCCTCGTCAAAACCTTAATTCGCGAGATTCGCCAAGCTCCAAGTGCGAGAAAGATTGTTAGTATTACGGGAAACTCTTCCGGTAAAACTGCCATTGCCATTGCGATTCCTGCAAGGATTCCCTCTTTCCATACATTGGCACCTCCCCCACGAGTTAGGGCAAAAGCTACAACCACAATTGAACATGCAACCATGCCTACGATAGCAAAAGTTCGAACGAGTCGTCCCATCTCTTTTTGAAGAGGAGTAGGTTCAGGACTTATTTGATCTAATGCTTTTCCAATCTTACCCAACTCAGAGCGAAAACCTGTTGCGGTGACTTCGATGATACCTTGACCAGTTGTAACCAATGTTCCTGAAAACAGAGAGGGCAGATCGTCGCCACCCGGTGTATCGAGAGTAATGATATCCGACGATGCGGTTTTTCTGACCGGATTCGATTCACCTGATAACAGAGACTCATCGGCTGATAGGTTGATTCCTCGCCGCAACAAGCCATCTGCGGGCACGCGATCACCTTCGGATAAGACAACAAAATCGCCCCTAGCGACTTCACGTCCGGCGATCCTTTGATGAGACCCATCACGAATAACGAGAGTTCTTGGACTTGATAAATCTCTTAAAGCTTCAAGCGCATGCTCTGTGCGCCGTTCCTGAATAATCGTAATTGCCATTACAACGAGCACAAAGCCGAGTAGCATCAATGCATCCACCGGTTCACCCATTAAGAAGTAAAGGGATCCAGCAGCTAGTAACATGATAAACATCGGTTCGCGAGCAACTTCGAAAATAATTTTGAATAAGCTACGGTTTTTCTGAGCGGGTAGTTCGTTAAATCCTTCCAGTTGCAATCGCGCTTTAGCTTCAACTTCACTTAGACCTGTAAGTCCGTCGAGATCCAACACTGAAGTAGTTTTTTTTATCTTCTTGATTGGTGAATCGTTCATGTTAGTGATTGACTTATTCGTACTGCCCCCGAACATTAATTGGATCATTCAATATCGAACTAGAACTCATCGTAAATGTCTGTAATCGATTTATTGAAAAGTTTCCGTATTTAGAGATTATGTAAGTGATACGCTTTCTTATCGAATTGTGCTTCGCTGATAAGTCGGACTATCCATGTGATAAATTTCATTGTCTCAATTTATCACTTGGATCACATTCGACGCTAACTAAACAATAATGCGTTTGGGCGGATCTTGTATGAGTTGTCTCTTGATTAATTACCCTTCGATCTTACGTAATGAGAACGGAACTAGTTTTTTTAACTAGATGCTAAAACCCCCTATCTACGGTAGTAAATAGGGGGCAAATTGCGAAAGACATATAACGACTTTCAGTGTGATCTGATACTTAGAACTTCACCTCGCTAAGTGGTCATCTTGACATTTCTCTCAAGACAGACTGGCTTGACATCAATTTGTGGACGAGTAATTGCACCAATTTCGATTTGGGTGATCACTCCATCATCATTACCCATTTCATTAGTGACTCAACTCGGATTGACCCTCATTTTGCAGAAGCTCCCTCGCTGACATAAGTAACCTTGTAGTAATATTGCCCAGTCACGGGCGAGTCGACATACGAATTTGGCGAACTTGGAACCGTCATCAACAATGTTGCAATCGACGGTGTGAAGTACGCCGAGCTTGTACTTCGGTAGATCTTCACCTGTGGAAATGCTGTTGCATTCCAAGTTAAATGTGCCTCATTGCTCGAATATGTGATCGACAGCGTTGGCACAGATGAATCAATCATGAACGACCAGACTACACTCGGGATACTATCTGTCGCATTGTGCGAAACAACATACCAGTAGTAGATTCCATCGCCAACTAGAGTGCTTGGTGTAAACGAAGATGTTGCCAAATTGGTGGCTACACATGTCAATGGCGGATTACTCGTACCCAGATAGATATCATACTGTGGATTACTTGGATCCCCATTCCACGATAACTCTGGCGGGAGCAACATGAGCACAGAACCACTCGATGGAATAGGGGAGATTGCCGCGACAAGGGGAAGCGTTCCCGCAGCTTGCGACACCTTGATCCAAACCGGGCTCCCTACAGCACCTGAACAAATAATCGGGAAACTATCGGCACGAGCAGCTCCTTCATTATACTGTAGAATAACGTGAAGCAACTGGGAGCCTCTCATTTCCCCTTCGATACTCAATACTAACCATTCGGGTAATAAACCAAATGTCCAAGCAGCAGTCGTATCACCGCCACCTATGGTGACAGTTACATCCTGTGACCCGCCAGTAGAGCTGTACTGCGGAATCGTGGTGGGAGAGATAGAGATCGTTGGTGGAGCTGCTGCCTGAGAGACTCGTACCCAAATGGGACTACCCACAGCACCAGCACATACTATTTGGAAACTATCGGAACGAGCGATTCCGTCGTTATACTCTGCCATAACATGAATCGTCTGTGAACCTCGCATTTCAGTATCGACAACCAGAATCAGCCAATACGGGAAAGTGCCGAATGTCCAGGCTGCCGTCGTATCGCCGCCACCTATCGTCGCTGCAACATCATATGTTCCACCACTACTGCTGAATTGTGGAATGGTGGTTGGTGTTACTGCGAACGTGGTTGGACCGGCTGCCTGCGACACCTTGATCCAAACCGGGCTCCCTACAGCACCTGAACAAATAATCGGGAAACTATCGACGCGAGCGACTCCCTCATTATACTGTAGAATAACGTGAAGCAACTTGGAGCCTCTCATTTCCCCTTCGATACTCAATACCAACCATTCGGGTAATAAACCAAATGTCCAGGCAGCAGTCGTATCACCGCCACCTATGGTGACAGTTACATCCTGTGACCCGCCAGTAGAGCTGTACTGCGGAATCGTGGTGGGAGAGATAGAGATCGTTGGTGGAGCTGCTGCCTGAGAGACTCGTACCCAAATGGGACTACCCACAGCACCAGCACATACTATTTGGAAACTATCGGAACGAGCGATTCCGTCGTTATACTCTGCCATAACATGAATCGTCTGAGAACCTCGCATCTCAGTATCGACAACCAGAATCAGCCAATACGGGAAAGTGCCGAATGTCCAGGCTGCCGTTGTATCGCCGCCACCTATCGTCGCTGCAACATCATATGTTCCACCACTACTGCTGAATTGTGGAATGGTGGTTGGTGTTACTGCGAACGTGGTTGGACCCGCTGCCTGCGACACCTTGATCCAAACCGGGCTCCCTACAGCACCTGAACAAATAATCGGGAAACTATCGGCGCGAGCGACTCCCTCATTATACTGTAGAATAACGTGAAGCAACTGGGAGCCTCTCATTTCCCCTTCGATACTCAATACCAACCATTCGGGTAATAAACCAAATGTCCAGGCAGCAGTCGTATCACCGCCACCTATGGTGACAGTTACATCCTGTGACCCGCCAGTAGAGCTGTACTGCGGAATCGTGGTGGGAGAGATAGAGATCGTTGGTGGAGCTGCAGCCTGAGAGACTCGTACCCAAATGGGACTTCCAGTTGCACCTGTGCTTGATACCTGAAAACTGTCGCTGCGAGCAACTCCACTATTGGCGGAAGCAGTAACAGTAACTGTCGCGGAACCCGCTCCGGAACTAGAGTTCAAACTGATCCACGAGGGAAGATTGGCTACCGACCATGCAGCAGTGGGATTGCCACCACTGATCGAGATCGAGAGATTCTGAGCCATACCCTGTGGATCAAACTGCGCGAGTGGATTGGGTGAGACTGAAAATATAGTAGCTCCAGCCGCTTGACTCACTTTGACCCAGATCGGACTTCCAACCGCCCCGGTCGAATTGACTTGGAAACTGTCGGATCGAGCGCCTCCGGCATTGGCAAGCGCTGTAACGGTCACAGTTCGCGTTCCGGCATACGTAGTGGGAATTAACGAAATCCAACTAGGTACATTGCTGGTCGTCCAAGTTGCATTTGTTATGCCTCCAGTGACATTCACAGTCACAGATTGCGAACCACCGGAATTACTGAATTGCGGGAGCGTAGTCAGACTTGTACTTAATGTCGTACCTGCCGTTTGAGATACTTTAACCCATACTGGACTTCCAATAATACCTGTGCTGCTGATCTGAAAACTATCAGCTCTGGCAACTCCACCATTCGCTGATGCAACAACTGCAATCGACCTACCACCATTACCGGAACTCGGATTCAATGATATCCAACTCGGTACATTGCTCGTCGACCAGGCAGAAGTGAGCAAGCGCCCGGTAAAGCTCAACGATATGATTTGCGAGTTGCCGATTGCAGGAAATTGTGTAATCGTAGTCGGAGAAACAACCATGGATGTCAAAAACGGATTCTGCCGTAATATGATATTGTATGGACTTCCAATGGCATTTGCGCATAAGACGCGTAAAGTGTCGGAGCGTTCAAACCCGGTGTTAGGAGTTACTCGGAAAAGGATAGTACCGTCTACTTGAGATGTATAAAGGTCGTTACACCAACTGGGGATATGATCCACAGTCCATGGTTCGTGGGTATCATACCCAGTGGATTCAACATACACTAGAAAATAATCTGTACCATTATAACCATATCCTTCATAACGCATTTGATCATTGGCGTCACTATTTGGATAGATGTTTAGGCTGACCGGAGCGTGATCTTGACTCACTTTCACCCAAATCGGACTTCCCAATGTTCCCGGGCAGTTTACTCGGAAACTATCAACACGAGCCGCACCGGTATTGGTTACAGTGGAAACGGTAAGATTGGCTGACCCTGAACCGCTAACCGAGCTGACGTTGACCCAACTCGGAACACTGTTGATTGTCCAGGGTGCGCTGAGATTGTAACCACCAATTGTGATTGCCATCGGTTGTGAGGTAACAGTAGCATTGAACAGAGACAGCGTAGTTGGATTCACCGCTAATGTTGTTGCTCCTACTGCTTGAGACACTTTCACCCAAACCGGACTGCCAGTGGCACCTGTGCAAGCGATTCGGAAACTATCGGAACGAGCGCTAATGAAACTTGCCTGTGCAGTTACTGATACTGCCCGTGAGCCTGCGTATGAGGTGGGATTTAATGTGATCCAACTCGGCACATTGCTGGTCGTCCACGTTGCGGTTGGGTTTCCGCCACCGACCGAAACTGTCACATTCTGCGATCCGCCACTATTGGCAAACTGCGTAACAATCGTCGGCAATACGGAAAGGGTTGTCGCTCCTACAGCTTGGCTGACTCGTACCCAAAGCGGACTACCGACAGCTCCAGTCGATGCGACCTGGAAACTATCCGCTCGTGCAATTCCTGTGTTTGCCGAAGCGGTCGCAACAACTGTTCGCGTACCGGCAAAAGTTGTGGGATTCAATGTGATCCAACTCGGAATGTTGCTCGCCGTCCATGTCGCGTTCGAGATGCCACCAGTAACATTGACCGAGAAAGACTGCGCTCCTCCAGCATCGGTAAATTGAGGAATTGTCGTAAGGCTGGTGCTTAAGAGTGATCCTGCAGCTTGAGAAACTTTTACCCATATCGGGCTGCCAATAATTCCCGTACTACTAACTTGGAAGCTGTCGGCACGAGCTATGCCGCTATTTGCTTGAGCAGTAACCGAGATTGAAGAGCCACCCGCACCGGATGATGGACTCAGACTAATCCAACTGGGAATGTTGCTTGCCGTCCACGGAGAGCTCAACAAGCGACCAATGAAACTAACTGCGGTAGTTTGAGTTCCCCCCGTTTTCGCGAATTGCGAAAGGGTCGTCGGAGTCACCGACATTGAAGTCAACGCTGGATTCTGACGAAGTACAACGTAATATGGGCTTGCAATAGAGTTGATACAGGTAACACGAATTGAATCAGTACGTTCAAAACCGGGATTAGCCGCGATATGCAGGGTGAACCCGTCACCATAGGGCGTACCGGGCGCCCAGCTCGGAAACTGGTCTGCAGTCCTGCTTTCGGTGGGATCGTAGCCCTGCACCGAGACAAAGAACTGAATGTCCTGACCATTATAAGCGAGATTTCGTAGATCCCCCTCAAACACAACAATAGAAACAGTGACCGGGGCGTGATCCTGACTCACTTTCACCCAGATCGGATTGACGATTGAGGCGGTACAATTCACTCGAAAACTATCGGCGCGAGCAGCACCGGTATTCGTTACCGCAGAAACGGTCACACTTGCCGATCCCGATCCGGAAGATGAGTTAACGCTGATCCAGCTCGGCAAATTACTGATCGTCCATGCGGCAGTCGGATTGGTTCCCGAAATAGACAAAGCAATAGATTGCGATCGTAGTGTGCCATTGAACTGCGGCATTGTCGTCGGGGTGACAGTCAGTAAGGTGCCTGCGTATGCCTGTGAGACCTTTACCCAGGTCGGACTCCCTACGGCTCCCGTCGAGACTACCTGAAAACTATCCGAACGGGTTGTACCTGCATTAGCTGCGGCAGTAACAGTGATCGTGCGCGTGCCGGCGTAGGTCGTCGGATTGAGCGTAATCCAACTGGGAACATTGCTCGTTGACCAAGTAGCGGTTGGGCTACTTCCTGCTACCGTGACCGTTAAGTTTTGTGTTCCACCGGTGTAGACGAACTGCGACATCGGATTCGCTGAAACCGAAATCGTTGTCGATGCAACCTGACTCACTTTGACCCAAACCGGGCTGCCAGTAGCTCCGGTTGAAGTGACTTGGAAGCTGTCGGAGCGGGCGGTACTGCTGTTCATTGCAGCAGTGATTGTTACCGTTCGTGTCCCCGTACTGGTAGCGGGATTCAGCGTAATCCAACTGGGAATATTACCCGTTATCCAAGTGGCTGAAGGATTACCGCCACCAATCGTGATAGTAGTTGTTTGAGATCCGCCGCCATAGGCAAATTGCGTGATCGTAGTCGGAGATACGGATAGTGTTGTCGGCAACGTCGCTTGACTCACTTTGACCCAAACCGGACTGCCAGTTGCCCCGCTGGAAGCGACCTGAAAGCTGTCAGAGCGGGCGAGACCAGTGTTCGCGGAAGCGGTGACACTTACCGTGCGCGTTCCCGTCGAAGTGGTCGGATTCAGCGTGATCCAACTCGGAACATTACTCGTTGTCCAAGTAGCCGAAGGATTACCTCCACCGATCGTTACAGTTGTATTCTGCGATCCACCACCATAAACAAATTGCGAAATCGTGGTTGGGGAAACAGATAGAATTGGGGGTCCTGCATGTTGAATCACTCGTACCCAGGTCGTTGTCACGTTGGGATCATCGTAACAATTGAGTCCGATACTATCTGTGCGTGTGATCCCTGTGTTGGCATCGATATACACACCGGTCGTTCCCGAGCCGTATTGACCCGAGGGGATAACCTGAATCCAACTGGGAACTGTCCCGGCATGCCAGTAAGCCGATGGGTCATGTCCGGTGACAGAAGCCGTAAGGGTAACGGCTGATTCGGCGCTCCCGACTTGAATCGGATTGGGAGTGGCAGTGAGTGTTGTGATGTTGGTCTCTTGACTCACAGACACCCACTGATACGTCGTAGGGTATTCGACCAGAAATACCCGGAGACTATCAGATCGTCCGATACCGGTATTCGCAGGAGCTGTTACAATGATCGTGCGAGTCCCGAAACTATTGTTGGAAGAAAGGGATATCCACGAGGGCAGCGTATCGATTCGCCATGCGGAAGTGGGGCGACCACCACTAATTGTGATGGTTAAGAACTGCTGCCCCCCCGCTACCAAAAACGGCGTCATCGGATCAGGAGTCACGACCAAGGTTGTCGGTCGCAGTTTTGATCCCGGCTCGGCTATGTAGAGATCCGAAGCATACGCGCCCGAGCTGTTAAATGCCATCTTCACCCAGTAGTAGTATACCGTGCCCGCAACCGCAGAAGAATCGTCATAAGTACTTAGAGTTGTCCAAGTCCCCATCGCTATGGCTGTAGCAGTGTCGTTTGTGGTACTGCGGAATACACGATAATACACGGTAAAACTCTCAATCGGCCAGGTCAGATGAACACAATAAAGATTTGTGCTATCGCTTGCTTGGACTGGCGGTGAATGGAAGGAAGTTGTACCAGATACACTGATCGTCGGAGAATTAGTGCCATTGGCAGTAAACGTACTGGAAAGGGTGCCTGGCGTCGTGGGATCAAATCGGAGGATGACAGCCTGACTGTCACCGGGTGCCAGCGAAAATGAGGTGGTCGGAGAAACCACAAGAAAATTCGTTGAACTCAACGGCGTGATCGATAACGTTCCATTTGTCGCCCCATTGTTCTCTACATAAACGGTATCATCGACCGAAAAAGTTGGACGGTATCCTCTATTGCCGAAATCGAGTGTGGACACATTCCACTGATAATTCGGTTGGCTTCCGGTAGTAAACCGCCAGATCGTTCCGGGTGAGTATCCAACCGCATTTCGGGCAAGTACTTTCCAATAGTAAGTCGTGGAAATCGACAATGTGGGAGTATATGTTGTGCCAGTCTGGTTTTGGGAAACACGTGTCGTTGGTGGGTTAGTTGTGCCAAAATAAACGTCATACATGTCCGCATCATATGACGCTGTCCAACTAAGAACTTGGTTGGTCGCTATCCCGGTCGCATTGTTTGTAGGATTGGGATTTGTCGGGTCATTAGGCACAGTGCGAATTGTTCGGAAGTACCAATTCATGGTTCCGGGTGAAGTTCCGGTGGAATTTCGAGCGATCACTTTCCAGTAATAGACTGTGTAGCTCACCAAGGTTCCCGGGTTGTAATTGTTCCCGGACTGATTGTACGAAACCCTTGTCGTGGGGGGATTCATGGTGCCGAAATAGACGTCATAACCGGTCGCACCGGCCGATGTCGACCAAACAAGATTAGGCGTAATGGATTGGTTCACTGACCCTGAGGTAGGAATACAAGTTGTTGGATCCGCAGGTACGGCAAATGCTCGTTGAGTTGAACAGATCGCTAAGATGACCATCAGAAATAGCAGTGTGGATCGACGGATCAAGATACCTCCTGTGAGCGACTACGATAGAAGTACGTCGCAACGACTTGTTTAGTTTTGTAAAGATAATCCGTCGTAATCGAAGAGTAAACCGAGAAATGTCAAAAGTAGAGATAATTTATCGGTAGGTCTGTCGCAAGATTGAAAATTAAAAAATGCGTTTTTAGTTTAGCAATATGATATTCTGTCTTAATAGAGTCTCACTTCTCTGATCATATTGATAATACTGTTATTCTAAGATCGTATACACAATTAAATTCAATCATCAAAAATTGATCTAGCCCCCGAAAGTAGTACCACTCTCTATGTCAGAGTAGTACCTTTTATGGGAGGTTTTCATGCGTGGAGTGAAGCGAACTGCGGAGCAGATTATCCCGATGCTTCGTGAAGCGGAAGTTGAGATTGGGAAGGGGATGAGCGTCCGTGAAGTTTGCCGGAAGTTGGGCATCCAGGAACATACTTACTACCACTGGCGCAAGGAATACGGTGGTTTGAAGCTGGATCAGGCGAAGCGTTTGAAGGAACTGGAACGCGAGAATGGCCGTCTTCGGAAGGTCGTATCTGATCTGACCTTGGACAAAGAGATCCTGCAGGAGGCTCTCAAGGGAAAATAGTGTGCCCGGCGAAGCGTCGCGAGACTGCGCTTACTGTTCGCCATTCGCTGGGCATTGATCGGGTCTCGGAACGACGGGTCTGTACGGTTCTTTGCGAACCACGAACGAGTCACCGGTATGCACCGCTTCGTCGTGCCGACGAAGGCCCGTTGGTCTCGCTGGTGGTATTTCTGGCTTGCCAGTATGGCGGGTATGGCTACCGGATCGTAACGGCGATGATCCGTAACATCGGCTGGCGGGTAAACCACAAACGGGTGGAACGGATCTGGCGACAGTCCGGACTGAAGGTCCCGAAGAAGCAGAAGAAGCGTCGAAGACTGTGGCTGAATGATGGTTCCTGCATCCGTCTACGTCCGGAACATCCGGATCATGTCTGGAGCTTCGACTTTGTCACGTGGCATACGTCGAATGGTCGTTCGTTCAAGATCTTTGCGATCATGGACGAATACACCCGGGAATGCCTTGCGATCCTGGTAGCCCGGAAGATCAAGGCGGATGATGTTCTTTGCGTACTGGAAGAACTGTTTGTAGTACGAGGTACACCGATTCATGTTCGTAGTGACAATGGCCCTGAGTTTACGGCGAATGAGGTACTAGCGTGGCTGCCCCGGGTTGATGTGCAACCCTTGTTTATTACGCCTGGCAGCCCGTGGGAAAACGGATACATCGAAAGTTTTAACTGTCGGTTGAAACTGTTGCTGAAGGGTGAAATCTTTGATACCATATTGGAAGCAAAGGTGATTATCGAACAATGGCGGCACCATTACAATACGATTCGACCGCACAGCTCTTTGGGCTATCTGCCGCCGGCACCGGAAACAGAGTTACCACTCATTCCTGCTCCGCTACGCTACGCAGGAATGAGACCAGTGTGACATAGACACTGGTACAAATAATGGGGGCAGATCACTGTACCGATTTAAAATTTCATCGTATAATCTCGGCATTTTCGGAGCCGAAATCGTGATGACACAAGAGTAAGGTATTCGCAAGGCACGCGATGCATTTCGACCATGTTGGCGTGCCATGTAGTGTACATCAAACACTGGGTCATGGAGAGAGGAACCTCTCATCTTGATAGTATTTTTCCTGACAGTCTCCCATTTATGAGCCTGAATTCTAAGATCTAGTTCGTCAGCAAAATCAAATTCCCCAAAGAATGTCTTTGTCTTCTTTGATTCTCTACTATCAGGGCGGAATACAACCTCAAGACCCGATCGAGTGTAATTGAAAGGATCTTCAACGTCAGTATCAGTTGTGTAACATATCGTAGCTGAAATTGAAACCATTCCAACCATTTCATTTTCTGGGACCGGAATTTGGAACTGTCTATACTTACCGGGATCAAGTTTCCCTTGATATAAAATCGTAACTTCTGTGTCGGTACAGTAAATGTAATCTCCCACATTTTCAGATACCCTTCCAAACCCAACTTCATCATCTGGTTGAGTAGCTCTAGCCTCAGATTTGTGGATAAGTAAGGCTCTTGAAGTAAGTGGCTTTACAGCATCTCCGTAAAAAGTTCTGATTCCAATTGCTGTACGTAATGCGTTAGGAGCAGAAAAACTGGTTCCTTGAGTAGAGCGACCACTTTCTCCCGATGTGCATGTCCAAAACACTTCATGATTTGAGCCACCAAAAGCTACAATATCTGGTTTTATCAGACCTGGACTCCTACCTGGTCCTACACTACTATAAAGCGCTTTGTCCCACGTCTCAAATCTACTATCGCACGCACCGACTCCAACTCCATTAACACAATCTGCTGGCGGTTGTATTCTATTGTTTCCACTAGTGTGATCTCGTTCACCACCATTACCAACAGCAAAACATGCCAGGGTTGTACCGTCTGCTAAATATTGATCTAGCACAGCAGTCCAAGGGTTAACATCGTTGTCCTCGATTGGTAAGTCCGGTCCGAGGCTTAAGTTGATAAAGTGATATTCATTGTCGTCAAGTACGGACTTGATACGCTCAATTATTTTTAACCCAGCATCATCACCGTCGCTTTTCTTATCAAGTACCCGCCAGTGATCAACATGGAAAGTAGGAGATAGTGGTTCGATTCCATCTTGCAAAGGTCCAAACAACAAAGCAGAAGTAACTGAAAGTCCGTGTGAAGTTGCACTGAGCTCTTTTGCACCTATTCCAGCTGGTTCTAATTCTTTGACCCAGGGGCCTAATGGATGCTTGTCAGGCAAACCCCCGTCGAAAATGGCTACTTTGACTTTATCATCAATTGTGGTAGTCTTTGGCAGCTTTACTTGAAATACAGACCTCTTTAATGTTGAGTAGTTCGGTTCGATTGGTCGTAGTTTAGGTGCAACTCGTGCAAGCCGTAAGAACGAGAACAACGCAATAGTTTCAACTCTCTCTGGAACCGTTCTGATTGGGACAAAACATAGACCACCCGCTTCAATTCTATCCTGAAGGCTTGCCTTTACATTAATAGATTCCAAGTAGTCCTTAAAACCACTAAGAATGAATGAAGGTGAGTTCTGCTCGGAATAGTGCAGCACTATCTCAAACAATCTTGATCCTTCTGGGATATACTTTAACTTTTGATGTGGAGTTGGAAGGAAAATCTGCTCAATTTTGTTTAAATCTCCCTCGATCTCCGGAATAAATGTGTTTGAGATTATTGAACTGGAAAAAGTTCTAAACTGATCGATATCGCTTGAAACAAATATCTCAAGTGTTGGTGTTCGTTCAGGTTCTCGCTTCCTAGTCCATTTGATGGGTGTGATCGGAATCATCCTGCTGCCAATCGGTCGCATATTGTACTTCGCAAAAAGAGCGTTTGGAAAATATGATTTTGCAATAAAACTTGGGTTAAGCACGAAAGAAAACACCGATTGGTTTTTCGGGCAAGCTAGAGCCGGTAATTTGGTAATTTCAGAGGTAGCCTTCTCCAACATCGGTGTAAGTCGATTAAGCGACTCTTCGATTGAGTATAGAGGAGTTTTATCAAATCCTCGAACTGGTGATTTGATCTCTTCGGTTAGCCTTTCACCTCTACCGATGAGGAGCCTTTTGTTCGACTTATTGTTCATCTCGAAACTCCTTTCTTCTTTGGAGCAGCATTACGATCTTTCAGGGTTGTTGCTCTACTTATTCCAGTCAATTCTTGAACACGTCTTGTCGGATAACCCATTTCAGATAAGCGAAGAGCGATTTCACGTTTTTTTTCATGTGAGATTGTCTTCATACTAGCTTCAAAGCGTTGCTCAACAATGTCGATTAACGATGTGCTTTGAATGATTGAGGCTCTGATTACTTTCTTAACATCTCTCTCTATATCGCTGAATGATGAATGTTGAAATGTAGTAGCATAAATGCTAAGCCAGTCTCCAAGTTCTTGAAATCTTTCACCAAAGTACTTTCGAACAGCTACCTCGACTTGATCACTCTCAGGCATATCGAATTCGACAATAAATTCAAACCGCCTCCAAACAGCTGGATCAAGCAAATCTGCATGATTCGTCGCGGCTATCAACAAGTTGTTTTCTGGCCACTCATCAATCTCTTGCAATAGAACTGTAACTAGCCTTTTAAGCTCGCCAACCTCTAATGAGTCGTCTCGTTTTTTAGCAATTGAATCAAGTTCATCTAACAAGAGGATGCATCGTTCCGACTTCGAATAATCTAAAACTTGCCTCAGATTTACACCTGTTTTCCCAAGAAAACTACTCATGACGGCTGAAAGATCTAGGGTTAGTAACTTGACATTCAGCTCACGAGCTAACCACTTAGCTGACATTGTTTTTCCTACACCTGGCGGACCGACGAACAAAGCAGTTCGTGTAGGAGGAACACGTGAGTCACGTAGTAAACTTCCTTGTTTTCTTTCATCCACAATCTGAGTAATAGCACTTCTTACCGAATCACTCCATATAGGATCTGTTTCTAACTTGACTGGAAACTCCATCCTAATCAAACTCAACTTTGAATCACTATCATACGGAAGGAAGCTTTCGTTTTCTCTCTTGAAACTTTCATGATTCGCTTGCGCGTCCTCCAATAGTTCAGATAGCGATTCTGCCAATAATGGATTCGACAAACGGAAGTTTCTGGACAATCGTTTCACGTACAAAACAAGATCTTCTCGCTTGCCACTTAGAGCAAGACGTGCTAATTGTAAAACGCTATCTACAGATTCTTTCCCTGCTGACATTGCCAAGCTCCTAGTTAATGATGTAATATACTTCAGTCTGGACTAATTGTCAATCATAGATTTGTGGTTTGTTCCAATACTATCATAAGTTAAGAATAATTAAAGCATTAACAGTGGACTAAATAATCTGTAATTGAATTGGTGAAGAGCCAACGATACTCGTGAGTCATTTCTTGATGCAATGCGAGAAGTGTTGCGAACGTCTAGTCGGGAGTTAGTGGTGAAAACGCGAGAAGTAGATGCTAAAATGGATGCGATCTCACCAAATCGCTCTGTTGGAGTCATGTCATCAGGATGTACAGAGTAATCCATCGAAGTTCCAGTACGTAACCAAGTAAATCGGAAACCACCTGACTCACCAGAGCCCTAAAACTGATTCCCCCTACTTGTTACATACCGGAAAAAAAGGAAAAGTGTTCGAAGTGTTTCTGAAATATTTGTATATGCTAGTAATGTAAGAGTTGGATTTCTTGTCGTCTACAGGGTGATTCTATAAAGGACTATTTCGAAGCAAATCCCATTGAAAAAAGAATAATTGATCTTTAGATGTCAATGCCCACTCGAGATTGCCATCATACATCGAGATGAGTGGAAACGCTCTGACAAAAGACCGTAGCAATCTTTGGTTAATGATAGTTAGGGCACCTGTTTCATCCGTGCGGAGAAATGGAGGAAATCTTTGAAACGTTATCGAAGCATCTGGATTGGTTTTGCCTTCAGTCAGTTTTGCGATACTACCTTGTACGGCCTCAATTCGAATGAAATTATCCACAGACAGAATACACCCCGATGACACGAATTGCCATGAAGGATAGATGATATAAATCAAATTCAAATTGGAATTCTGCTTTGAGCTCTTTACAAAGTGCTTAACATCTTGCCAACTGGCTTTGTTAATGAAAGGCAAATGTCTTTCTGCTCCAATTGCTGAAGCAACACTATTTATCGCGGTTCTAACTGTCCAACCATATTCGGCTTCTGTCCAAGGAGTCAGTTGAACAATTTGATTAGAGAGAACGAATCGCCAATCTGGGTGTGGAAGCGCGAACTTGCCGAGCATCTTTAAACCATACAGTTTTGATGGAAACTCTTTCATAACTCGTTGAAGTACGTCTGTTTCATGGCTAATGCTCCAATATCCTGTGAATCGAAGCATTCTGAAATCACCCAAAGTGGTAGCGAACTGTTTCTTAAAACTGTGGCGAGATCGGTTGGAACTGGAAAGTAGGGTTGCGATTCTGAAGATGTGTCAAGAAAATTCTCCTGCGAAGAGATCGCTAAGTGTTCACCATAAGCACGATGCCCAGCCATTGGTTGACTAACCCATGATTACCCAGCACCGCCGACAGACCGACAATTTGGAACGATCCTTTATGCTGCATCCGTAAATGGGTCAGTATTAGTTCCAGATTGGTGCCGCGAGTATGGTCGGCAAGCATCTGTAATTCATCGATGACAACCAGTCCCAGCGAACCGAGGAAGTTCTTGTTACTGTTCAAAAGTTGGAAGAATTTTTCGAATACGATAATGGCGATATCGAAATTTCCCGTTTCGATGTCGGTATCGTATTCCTTGTGATCGCGGTTCGATACTACGACCCGAATCCCCGACGGTTCGTACATCTGCCTGAAGGTCTTGAACTTTTCTTCTGCAATCGCTTTCAATGGTACAAGGAATGCGGTTTTCCGTTCATGGATCGCTTGGTACACTGCTGCCAATTCTCCGACAAAGGTCTTGCCGGAAGAAGTCGGCGCGGAAACGATCATGCTATTGCCTTCGAACAGCTTATAGCGTTGGACCGCTTGCTCTTGAATCGGTTGCAATACCGCGATTCCCATTTGTTTCCAGGTGGCGATCATGTCTTCCGGGAAATCGTAGTTACCTAATCGTTCGATCTGCATCTTACTTCCGCCTTTACTATCTTACTCAATCTCTCGGTAACAGCCGATAACCACACCCTGAATCGAACAATTACCTGTGGCGACAACAATGTCAGAAAAGCTGCGATTCTCCGGTTTCAATATCACCGAACCATTCGTCTGAGGGTAGAATCGTTTGATGGTTGCCTCTTCGCCAAGTAATGCCAGCACAATCTGTCCGGTTTCTGCGGTCGGTTGCTGTTTGATGATGACCTTGTCTCCCGGAAGGATACCGGCATCGAGCATCGATTCCCCTTGAACCACAAGTACGAAGGATGCCCCACGTCGCAGGAAAGCTTCGTCTAGCGTAACCATGCCAATCCGGTTCTCTACTGCCAACACCGGCAAACCTGCCGCGACCCTGCCGATCAGTGGGAGTTGGTTCGGAACAATTCCGTTACCCTCATCGTCGAGCACAACGAGCGTTCGTACCGGCCCGTTGCCCGTTTTCTTGACATATCCTTTACGAACAAGTATCTGGACGATCTTGTAAGCATTCACCGCCGTCGATTTGAAGTGATCGCCAATCTCTTCAAGCGTCGGCGACTTGCCGGTTTTGGCAATAACTTCTGCAATCCATTTCAGATACTTTTGCTGCGAGGTACTCAATTTCGGTCGAGTCATTCCGAACTCCTTTCGTAAATCCAATATGGTTAAAATAAATTAACCAATCAACTCCAAGGCAAAGAAATTGACTCGTTTGAGAAAGCGAGTAAGGAAAATTCAAGAGTTAGGAATCGGAGGAGGTTCTCAGAGAGGTTAGAGAATGGTCTTTAGTTCAATTTACTTTGACCAGCCCGTTGCTGGTTGCCACGTTTTCTTGAAATCAATTCCGGTTCGAACTGCCGTGAGTGGTTCCCATGCAAATTGTTGCACCAAGCGAACAACCTCTTGAAAACTGGAGTCGCTCGTCTGCAATCGGTTTCGATTCAGAAAAGCATCCCACTGTTGTCGCTTGATAGTATCTCTTGCAAAGTCATCGGAAAGCCCAAATGGCAATTCTTCGGGAATCGCCGTTTGTCGCCGTTCGAGCGTGGCGTGAATCGCCTGGGTCAATCGGTCGCCATCAAAGCTTCGGTTGGATGCCCAGTACCAGAGATCGAAATAATCCTTCATTCGGCTGTTAGCAATACCGCGAATGACGATCGCATGCAGTTTCTCAGCGACCGATGTTTCCGGCGCATAGGCGCGAAGTATCGGTGCCGGAAGATCGAGCAACACTGGAACCTTGACTTCGGTGGGTGCCGGAATAATCGAATCGCCAAAGCCGATGTCCACTTGAAGCGGGCATCTCATTTTCCCGAGCATTGCCGTCATTGTAACACGAATCCCTTGATATTCTTGTTCTTCACGGATCGGTGCACTGGCAATCGTGTTGGCAAGAAAAGTCAATCCATCGGCGGGAAAACTCATTCGGCACAGCGAGCGGAATACATCTTCGAGTGCAGCTTGGTCGTTCGGGAAAAAACCGAGCAGATCGATATCGCGAGTCGGACGATGCAGAATACCGTCACTGATCAAAAAGAGAGTTGCACCTTTCAATATGAAGCGATCTTTGTATTCCGATTGACTGAGTCGATACAGAAACCGCTCTCCGGCAAAGCGGGAAAGTAAAATTGTAAAATCCTCACCTTGTCGTTTGGCTATCGCCAGTAGACGAGCTTGGATTGATGCGACGAGGTTCGGACTCATTCGATTGTCTCGAGGTAGGGACGGATCACATTGGCAATTCTGCATTGGGTTGCGATCCGCCAGAGGTCGTCAATGGTGCATTTCTTCATTCGAATACCATCGCGCAGTGCCTCTTTGGCAACATCTATCCCGATTTTGTTGCGGTATCGGAAGCAATCGACGACAGTGCGTGCCGGAGAATAGATATTGACTGTGACACTATCAATGGTGTGTTGTTCGCAGCCTATCGGGAGCGTCTGCTCCGATGTCCGGAATACGCGCAGTGGCGGATACTCGAGTGACGGTTTTCTCGCATGAGCCGCAATGGTAATCCAGACCTCGAATGGAGCTTGAGTCGTCAGACCATGATACTGCAGAGCCGACAGTAGTGAAATAATTGCGTGGGGTGCTTTTAGTGCAATTTCGATAAATGAATGCCGGTCGGATTGGTCATACGAATTCGATGCATAGAGACCGCGACCGATGCGTCGTATCTGCCCATCCTCGACTAGCCGCGTCAGATAAATCGTACCAATCCCCAGACGCGACAGATCCCTTGCTCGGATTACACCACGGTCATGGATGAGTTGAAGAATGTCAGTTGCTGTTGGCATTGATTTGTTGCGTTTCATCTAACGGTAGGAATATAATCCGACGTTTCGCAACAAGCAAATTAGTTATAGGTTGAAGGAGTATGGGAAACAAAGAGGATCTAGCGCTTTACCATTTAGCCAACACAATAATGATATTAATCTGGTTAAGGTTCCTTAGCGAATTCGATCAGTTTATTGCAAAGCTTTTCTAATGATACAGATTTTACACTGAAGTGGTCCCGTTTTCCTGGACAGTTTGTTAGTTAGATTGCTTTGCCCGATATTTTGACAGCAAGCAGGGAGTTTACAATGTCGGGTTTACGACGGACATTATCGCCTGATTTCAAGGCGACGGTAGCATTAGCCGCACTCAAGGGTGATAAGACAGTATCTGAACTATCAAGTCTATATCAAGTTCATCCGAACCAGATCAGTCAGTGGAAGAAGCAGCTTTTGGATCATGCTGCATCGGTATTTGGCAAAACTGAATCGTCAGGAAGTGAAGAAGTAGATCTTAAGGAGCTGCGCGCCAAGATCGGCCAGTTAACGATGGAAAACGATTTTTTAGCAAAGGGGCTCAGTCGCTTGGGCGTTCTGAGCGTGAAGCGCTGATCGATCCGGGTGCCCGTTTACCGTTGGTTCAGCAGTGTTCTTTGATCAAGGTTCCACGCAGCAGTTACTACTATCGCCCTGTTCCGCTTGATTCGAACAATTTGATGCTGTTGCGAACGCTGGATGAGCTTCACCTGAAGGTTCCGTTCTACGGTGCCCGTAAACTGGTGGTGGAGTTATCGAAGCAGGGTATCGATGTTGGTCGGAAAAAGGTTCGTTCCTTGCTACGCATCCTGGGTCTGGAAGCATTGTACCGCAAGCCGCGTACGACGGTTCCTGACAAGGAACACAAGATTTATCCGTACTTGCTTCGCGACTTGACGGTTGATCGCGCGAATCAAGTATGGGCGACCGACATCACGTACATCCCACTGGCAAAGGGTTTTATGTACCTGGTGGCGGTGATCGACTGGTTCAGTCGCAAGGTGTTGTCGTGGCGGTTGTCGAATACGCTGGATACGCATTCCTGTGTGGAAGCATTGAAGGATGCGTTGTCGAAGTATGGGAAGCCTGAGATCTTCAACAGCGATCAAGGGTGTCAGTTTACCAGCGTCGCATTTACGGATGTTTTGAAAGAGGCAGGCGTTCGGATCAGTATGGATGGTAAAGGTCGGTGGATGGATAACCGTTTTGTCGAACGATTGTGGAAGTCGTTGAAGTACGAGGAAGTATACTTGAAAGGGTACGATTCAGTTCGCATTGCAGAGCGCAGTATCGGTGAATATTTTTCGTTCTACAACAGCGAACGTTCGCACCAAGGCTTGGGCTATCAAACCCCAGATGAAGTCTACACCGATAGTCTAAGAAATCTTTCTTGTCAGGCAGCTGCCTGACAAGAAACAGCAGACAGTGGGCAGTGCAATCTAACTAAGATTCGCACAAAACTGTCCAAACGGAGGGTACCACCTCACACTGTCATCCCACGCAAATTTCAAATAAGCTGCGATGTGAAGATTGTTCTTTTCTAATCCACCAGGACTACCATAAATAGCGTCGGCTTTGGTAGAATATGTTGATAAAGTGCTTTGCCCTATGTCAGCTTCTATGGTTTTCCCAATGTCAGAAGACCACATAGTAATACGATTACTCCAAAAAGTACTAGTTGGGAATGGATCAGGGTTTGAAATTCCCCATAATTTCAAAATCGTTAAATTATCTTTTTCGTGATATCCTTTGATCGATTTATATTTTTCACTAGAGGGATCAGGAATTTTATCAGTATCTGCATCGAATATTATATAGGTAGGAATGTCCAGCAGCTTCGCTAATGCCATAGGTTGTGGAAAGTTACTCTTACCATTAACAGGTACAATATGACAACCGAAACGTCTAAAGTCGTTCCATAAATCCATAAGTGTTAAATAAGTAGTGACGTAAGCAAAATCTTCAAGACCTTCAACCAGAATCAAATGAGAGGTGAAGAACATTTCGCTCAAAGACGGTTGCAACGCTTGATGAAGTTTTGCAAGAGTGCCTTCGGGTTTGATTGATTTGCCGCCAGCACTTGCAATTAAATTACCTATCTGATCGTACGTAACGCGCTTTACATTTGACACCGAACTACATTTGCGAACGATTCTTATATCTTCGAACTTATCCCCAGAAACGAAATACGGGCTATGTGTGCAGATAATTACTTGTGAGTATTCCGCAATTAAATTTTGGAAAACATTATAAAGGTGCCGAGCTTGTGGAGGGTGCTGAAATAATTCTGGTTCTTCACAAGCAAGAATAAGTTTAGGGGCAGATGGATCATCACCGGATGCGGATAAAACTTGTAACAAAGCTAAGAAATAAGAGCGTTGAAAACCATGTCCAAAACGTGCAAGATCACCTTCAAAAGCTCCTTCACCTGCTAATATTTGCGCGAACGGTTCATCTACTTTTATGGCTTTATCGTCCTTACTCCAAAGTAATTTAAGTGCTGCGTCTGGATGTGACCATTCCGTAAGGCGTTTTTGAAGTGCGCCGGAAATTTCATCCAATACACTTTGGTTACTATCAATAAGAATTTGATAATCTCTTTGAGCTGTTTCACGGATTTCTTTTATCTTATCGCCGAAACTTACTCTTGCTCGTACGGTTCGTGCCAGTAGCTTACCTAATGCTGTTGATTTTGCTTCCCTTTGTTCAACTATTACGTCTTTTACAGCCGGTATATAAACCCATTGAAGGTACTTAGCCAATAGATTTTTGCCTTTCGATATACCGTAGAATTGATCTTCACTTGGAATCAGTACACATAATTCAGGATGATTACTTTCGTAATCACGTAACGCAGCGGTCATTGCAGGTTCAGTGGTCGCATTTGGTAAATCAGAGAAGTTTGTCTTAATGTTTGCAAAAATTGGTTTCAACTCACCTGTAGTTTTTTTATCTCCTTTTGCTTTGAAATACTCTTTAAATTCATCCATACCTTTCCTTTGCCCAAATTGCTTTACAACCGCAGTACCAGTGTTTTGATCGAACTCGGCAACAGCCGAAAGAATGAGTGCCTCTTGACGAAAATAATCCGCAAAGTCATCTTTTGCCGCCTCGCTTAAATCTGTAAAGATCACTGTTATCACTATAGGGTTCTTAGTGTCTTTATTGTGAAAATCCTCAACCGTAAGTGTGCGAAGGTCAGTAGAAACTCCTTCGGTTTCACCAAATACGACGTTTAACGCACAAATTACATTCGACTTTCCCGAGCCGTTAGCGCCAACCAAGCAAGTATAGTCGCTGAAGGTAATAGTCTCATCTTTAAATGAACGAAAGTTTTCTATGTGTATCGAACTGATTTTCATTACTCGCCTCGTTGTTCGAATGTTATTGCTCAACCGAATCAATCAACTTTACTCGGTCAAGAAAGATCAACAATCGCTTGTAACATTTGCTCAAGAGTTATCCGATTTTGACAATGTGTCAAATACTTCTTATACAATAGGCAGCACTAGTTTCCTGAACATTATAAAGGACAACATTTTGACCAAATTCCGACGTTATGAGTACGACTGAATCTAAAGTGAAGACCATTACTTCTTGTAAATGTTCAACCCGACAGTTACAGGAGGATTGGTTCCCTCGATCACTACATTGCCCTCTGTGCTGGCAATAATGATGGTTTTGCCACTTGCAGATTTGCCAAAATCTTGGGTCAAATCGACTTCGATGGATACCGATTTCTTGTCTGGCGACAATGTCAGTTTTACATTCTTCATGAGTACCTTCCACTCATTCCCATAAAGTTAGTTGAACTTTGAGTTTTGAGTTTTTCATCTATTCGTACCACTGAACTCGTAAGTACGCGTTTTCAACTTATTGAGACGACCTTAGCCTCTCCAACATAGCTATACCGGTCTGGAACGCAAGTGAATATAACAATCTGGCATTCCTTGGCTGCTTTAGCAAGAACTGCACCCATGAGACGCAGCCGTTCTGGGTCAGTATAACCCAAAGCATCGTCAAGAATGAGCGGCATTCCTCCATCGTTGGCAACGATCATCGAGCAGGCGGATCGGAAGATCAGTGAAAGCTGTTCTTTGGTGCCACCGCTTAATGAGTCAAACGGCAGCCTTTCTTGCAATGTCACTTTCGTCGAAAGCCTTTTGTGCTGCTTTGAGTTTGCCATCGGCTTGGTTCAATGCTGTGAGTGACATAGCACAGGAATCAACGATCTCGCCATGCTCCTTTGCACCAATTGAAACCGAATTAATGAGACCTTGCCGTACATCCTTATCACCGCGAGCGACTTGCTCGGATTTTTGTGCTGATTCAAGCTTCAAACGAGCTGTCGAAAGGGCAATCTCTAACGCAGCAATTTCCTCAAGAGAAATTGAATGGGCTGCTACCACCTTTGTAAATTCATCTTCTTGTTTTTTTAGCTGATCCAATTCTCGCTGAAGAGCTGCCGCACGGTCAATGTCTTGGTCGAGGGATCGGATTGCCTGCACGATACGGACAACTTCTGCTTCGCAATCTTTCTGCGCCTTGCGGGAATCCGCTAGTTCCTTCCGTTCGCTCCCCTTTTCAGTAAAGTATCGGAGGTACTCCTCATGTACTATGTCGAATAGTCCTTCATCCCGAGGATCGACGGGATTCCCACCGGCTGCTTTATCGAGTGCGACCGAAAGAGATGTCTGCTTCGTGAGGTCTGGTTGATGGATTGCATCACCCTGTTGAATGGTCAATGCTCTCCAGAGATCAATGTCGAGGGTTTCGCGAAGGATAGATTCTGCGCGCTCGTGCGCTTCGCGTCCAGTGTAGTTTTCTGGTTTTGGGCTAGTAACAGTGAGTTTGGTTTCTGGTCGTTTGAGGAACCGCTTTGTAAATGTGAAGCTGTAAGGGCCGCTCTCTGCCTGTAACTCAATCTCTGGACCTTCATCTCGATGAACCGGTTTGATAGCTTCGATATTTCGATGCTTGCTTGAATCTAAATATTCGAAGAGAATCCCAATGGACTCGCCCAGACTGGTTTTACCAGTTTCATTAGGTCCCTGAATCAGAGTAATACCATTCGGTCCGAACATTACTTCAGCGGCATCTATACCTCGGTAATTGGAGACTCGAAGGCGAACGAATTTCATGCTGCCCCCCTTGCCAACCTAAGCATAAGCATCAGGGCATCGCGCGCCACAATACTTTCATCTCCACCTTCTGCAATCGTGCTTCGAAGACGTTTTACGGTTTCATCAGCAAAGCCCGAAAATCCAAGGTTTGCAAAGTCTGCGTCGTCCGGTAGCACTAAAAGTGTTTCATCGCTTACATCGAAGGCACCGAATATATCCTTTGCAGCGAATATGTGATTCTGAAGTATTGTATTTGCGGTTAACGAAAGCGAGCCGACGAGGTTCAACCGAACGACAGTGCGCTCCTTTTTCTCGATTTCCTCCAATTTCTTCCGTATCGATTCTACATCCTCTGCTGTATTAAGATCAACCCGTTCATGTTCGATGAACCGCCATTGACCGATCTGGACGCTCTTAGCGGTCACACTATGGTTGTCTATCTCAACTATGTTGGCGTAACCAGATTGTATCTCACGAAAATCTGTAGACTCGGGTGTCCCGGAATACCAGATACGGTTGCCACTGCCGACGTTAGTCAAAGAGTGTCTGTCGCCAAGTGCTACAAAGTGTATCTTCCCATCACCGATGGCTCGTTCGAGCATGGTAACCGAAATGATTGCTGTGGATTCACTATCTGGTGATAGCGTGTCTACTGCTCCGTGACCCAAGCAAATTCGAATGATTTTGTTGGTAGGTTCAAGGGCGTTGATCGCGTCCTCGATGGGATTGAATACCGGACGCTTTGACATCCAAGGTGCACCCACCAGCTCCACATCTTCTGATATTTTGATTGGTGAGGCGGTCTCGATGATCTGTACATTTGCTGGCTTACGCTCAATGAAGGTGCTCGAACGATAAACAGAAGCAGCATTCAACGGGTCGTGATTACCCGGCAAGATGAAAACAGGAACTGAAACTTCCTTAATTGCTTCCATAGCCCGGGCTACCGTTTTTCTGTCCACCTGGTTCGACTCGAATGCATCGCCACATACCAGCATAAACTGGCAATCCTCACTTTTAGCTATTCGCCCCATAGTCCGAATAGCGTCAAAGCGTGCTTGGGTATATCTTTCCTGAGCACCTTCGGACAGAAAATGGCGGGTCATCCCCAACTGCCAGTCACTCGTATGGAGGAAGCGGATCACGGAAGTTCCTCCTCAGCTACAAACGTTTTGTGGTATTCCATCTGATGCGACCTTTATAACTTTGCATACCGATAGGCATCTTTTATATTTGCATGAAAATATTTTCCCTTCGAGTCTGCTCGCAGTAATTCTGAGTAGAGTGCTTCCGGAACATCGAAATATTGGTAAACAGTACCTTGTGTGAAACTCAACTCGAGTGTCATAGTGTTTGGATCGTAACCAATGTCTACTATGATTGACGAATTTACCGGAATTCTTTCCATCAACGACCTCCTTATAATGCATGTACTTTACGGCTTCTCGTTTCTCCAATTCTTCAAAACTCGCGCATAATCTTCCACCTGCATGGGTCGATTCCATCCACTCCGTGAACTAGGATCGTAGACATGCGGATCGTGACTGTCTGGAAAGCGGTTTTCAATTGGTGCATCAACTAACGCACGTAAGGGTAAATGTACTGACTCCCCTACAATAATTGCTTCACCAGTTCGTAATGCTGGTAACATGTTAAATAATCCTTCAAGATTGTCACTTACGGTTCCAGTCACATGTGAGCGGTCAGAAGCGTTCGCCAAACGTAACGCAAAAATTGTTCCACATTGAGATAATATTGTCGGATCAATTTCGGAAGGTCTTTGACTTGATCTAGCCCCCGAAAGTAGTACCACTCTCTATGTCAGAGTAGTACCTTTTATGGGAGGTTTTCATGCGTGGAGTGAAGCGAACTGCGGAGCAGATTATCCCGATGCTTCGTGAAGCGGAAGTTGAGATTGGGAAGGGGATGAGCGTCCGTGAAGTTTGCCGGAAGTTGGGCATCCAGGAACATACTTACTACCACTGGCGCAAGGAATACGGTGGTTTGAAGCTGGATCAGGCGAAGCGTTTGAAGGAACTGGAACGCGAGAATGGCCGTCTTCGGAAGGTCGTATCTGATCTGACCTTGGACAAAGAGATCCTGCAGGAGGCTCTCAAGGGAAAATAGTGTGCCCGGCGAAGCGTCGCGAGACTGCGCTTACTGTTCGCCATTCGCTGGGCATTGATCGGGTCTCGGAACGACGGGTCTGTACGGTTCTTTGCGAACCACGAACGAGTCACCGGTATGCACCGCTTCGTCGTGCCGACGAAGGCCCGTTGGTCTCGCTGGTGGTATTTCTGGCTTGCCAGTATGGCGGGTATGGCTACCGGATCGTAACGGCGATGATCCGTAACATCGGCTGGCGGGTAAACCACAAACGGGTGGAACGGATCTGGCGACAGTCCGGACTGAAGGTCCCGAAGAAGCAGAAGAAGCGTCGAAGACTGTGGCTGAATGATGGTTCCTGCATCCGTCTACGTCCGGAACATCCGGATCATGTCTGGAGCTTCGACTTTGTCACGTGGCATACGTCGAATGGTCGTTCGTTCAAGATCTTTGCGATCATGGACGAATACACCCGGGAATGCCTTGCGATCCTGGTAGCCCGGAAGATCAAGGCGGATGATGTTCTTTGCGTACTGGAAGAACTGTTTGTAGTACGAGGTACACCGATTCATGTTCGTAGTGACAATGGCCCTGAGTTTACGGCGAATGAGGTACTAGCGTGGCTGCCCCGGGTTGATGTGCAACCCTTGTTTATTACGCCTGGCAGCCCGTGGGAAAACGGATACATCGAAAGTTTTAACTGTCGGTTGAAACTGTTGCTGAAGGGTGAAATCTTTGATACCATATTGGAAGCAAAGGTGATTATCGAACAATGGCGGCACCATTACAATACGATTCGACCGCACAGCTCTTTGGGCTATCTGCCGCCGGCACCGGAAACAGAGTTACCACTCATTCCTGCTCCGCTACGCTACGCAGGAATGAGACCAGTGTGACATAGACACTGGTACAAATAATGGGGGCAGATCAAGAGCTACTAACGATATCCTAGCTGTCTCGCGTACCATGCCTTCAGTGCTTGCTAATGATTCCATTAGCGATCTTACTTTCTCATTCATCGATGGCTTCTTATTCATGATTTCGCTTTCCGTGCAATAAATGTATTTATCATACGACTTAGTCAATTGACATTTATTATAAAAAGCCGCTGGATTTCTTAATTAAAACGATATTGACCGATCGCTGTCACTCGAAAAGTTCAAAACCGCACCTACTAACTATGTGATACGAACTAAACTAGAGTTTCATTTTCAGAATTCACTTTGCCATCAGCAATTCAAAGGATGCGGAGTTCTTTCCTGCTACTTTTGATTTGTACATCAGTTTATCAGTTGTGCATAACAGTAAAAGAACAAGGTCAGCTTGCTTTGATTCCGGTAATCACAAAACTCACTGCTTTCGCGCAGATGAAAATGTAGAGTATTCGAGCTACAATCATTACACCAACTTGTCCGATTGCTTTTTCGACCAATGGTGCTAAGCGAAGTAAAGGGATCACTGATAAATAAACCAGTACGGCAACACCAACAGTTACAAGTGAGCCACCAGTCTGAAACAAAAGTATGGTCGTGACAATCGTGCCGGGACCTGCCAGAAACGGAAAAGCCAATGGAAACACTGCTACGTTTTCGAACTTACCAGAATCCTGCGGAACATTACTTGTTTGCGATATAACTCCTTTTGCAGCAACAGCGAAGACAAGAATTCCACCTGCAATCTTGAATGATGCGGTGCTTACTTCAAAGACATTCCTTAACATCCAGTCACCAAAGAGAGCAAATGAAATCACAATTGATCCGGCGGTTATCACTGCCAACCGGAACACCTTGTTCCGCTCGAAAGAGGTCATTCCGGATGTGTGGAACGCAAATATGGGAAGATTTCCCACAGCATTCACCATTGCAAAGAGCACAAGAAAATCATGGATTACGTGGCTCAGAAAATTCATCGCTTACTCCACCAAATGGTTAAACATCTGCTTTAACCCCTTTGGTCCTTCCCATCCAATTAAGATCTTCCAGTTCTCCAAAGTGACTAACAAAAATCCGGTAGTACATCAGCTCTTCTTTGCTGTTGAGTAACCATCCATTTGGTAAGGTACGTTCCCGTTGAAAATCTTGATTCGAGATGTTTGAATCAACATGCATTGCAATCATGTCTGAGACACCTGCTCCTTCCCAGAACTTCGCTTTCTTTCGTCGGTAAATGCTTTCAGGTAGCAGGTCTTTCATGGACTCTCTCAGAATCCATTTTTCAATTCCATCGCGTATTTTTAACTCCGGTGGAATTCGAAGTGCAAAATCGACTACATCAGGATCAAGAAAAGCGGTATGAGCGATGGTTCCATGAGCTGATGCAGAGCGATCCACTCGTTGAAGTGCAGTATTATGTAAACGACTAGTGATGTCGATAAGTTCAGCTGGCAATTGATCAAGTGGGAGTTCTTTTAAATACTCGTATCCACCAAAGAGTTCGTCACCTCCTTCACCAGAGAACACCTCTTCGACATATTCGGACGCAAGTTGAGCAACGAGAAAATTCATTATGCTGGAACGCACCAATAGTGCATCGAAAGATTCTAGATGATAGATCACTTTCGGTAGAATACTTGTCATCTGATCTAGATCGACAATTAGTTCATGGTGAATGGACCCGATATGGTTTGCCATCTCACGGGCAAACAAAAGATCGGACGCTTCTTTGGTTCCAGCAGCAAAGGTATGCAATATGGGAAGATGTTGCTTAGCCAAGGCCGCCAGCACACTGGAATCTAATCCACCCGATAGCCATGACCCCATTGCATACCCGCGAATACGCCGCACGACTGACAGATCCAATCGTGTACGTAGTAGACGGGCGATCTCTATGTCGGAGTGCAGTAAAATCGGTGATTGAGTCAATCTGAAGTACTCAGTGACCTTATCGCCATCTGTTTCCGTTCCTGGAAGTAACTCAGTTATGTTTCTTGCGAAAGGAAAGAGCGCTTTCGCTTCAGAGGCAAAACAAAGTGATCCATCTGAAGTATGGGCATAATATAAAGGAACGACACCTAATTTGTCTCTCTTTAGAATCAACCTTCCGTCGACAATGTTTGCGGAAACAGAGTGCCCGTTTGCAGTCTCATCACTAAGCACATGGGTGTCCAGTAACTTTTGTGCCAACTTTATTTGCGATTTTGGCCAACAGATTCCGAACGTACAGTTTTGCACGTCGACTACTTCCTTACCAGCACTACCGCGATGATGCATCAGTTGCAACATTTTACCGACAAGGTCGTTGGCATTTGGTTTGGATGTTCCTGCGATGCCTGCCACGATTGTCCTCCTGACTTAGATTGATGAATTATTCTGATTAGCACTTAACACAAGTGTAGAATCAAGCACTAACTTTAGTCTATTTTGCTCGGTTATGGGATTTCCAGAACTCTCGTCGATGGCATACCATCCGCCATTGATACACCTAGTTATGATTTTACCACAGAGTGCGGGATTCCCGCGAAAATGCGGCGCATCGAGAATACCATTCTTGATAGCATTCGATAACACCCACGCATCGCTCCAAGGATCATCACTGACTGCTGCCCCAAACATCTTAATAGCTGATAATAAAGTTTTCGCTTCTGATATTAACTCATACTGTCTCGCGATGACATCTTTGTCAAAAGTCATATCAGGCAAACCATGCAAACAGTTTTGCAACACACCATGAATTATGTTGCAACTCTGAATCAGTTCAGATGCGGTTGTGGCGTGATGCCCTTCGCTATGTCCAACAACGTGCAGGATGTGGGGTTTCAAAGCTAGACTGATCACAGCCGAGGCAGCGAGTTGACCAGATGCTGTAAATGGGTTGGATGAAAAGTGCGCAATACCAGCTCGAACTTCTCGATATGAAGTAAATGTATCATCGTGAAGCGACTCAATCAGCTCCTTTTTCGCGAGCATTTTGGCAAGATCATTGACCGGCGAAGTTCCGGGTGGAGTGTTGAACATAAATTGCGATACATAGTTCTTGACGCCTGCTTTCTTCGCATTGTAGGCCGCAAGAAAGGCCATTGCGACCCCCAACGAATCGTGCGCATCGCGTAGACTCCACTGGTGTGATTCATTCACTTCTACCGGGATATTTCGCTCAGCGTACCAATGCATCGCTGCTTGCTTTTCGCGAATCGAATCGTAGAGCGATAATTGAGAACGGCCATCGATCACACAGTACCAGCAGAGCGGAATTGCACCCCATGCGTTATGGATTGTATCCACACTCATCTCTGCCCAAGGAATCAGATCTCGAGTCCCGCTGTAACAACGAATCAGTGGAAAGTTACCACATCGGGAAGCGACGAAAATTTCTCTCAATTGTTCGGATGTCCGAACCGGAACGCCACCCGCACCATCCTGCGCATGATCCATCTCTTCCGAACGAAAGAAATGTTCCTGTGCATTCTGATCGGTGCCGAGCGAAATCACGTCCAGTACTCCGGCCTCAGCAATCGTTTTGACCCCTTCAATGGTTTCTTCAAGGGTCGGACGTCCGTAGTGGTGTCGCAAAAGTGGATACGGGTATTTCTGCTCGATACGACCGATTAAATCTGTCATTGGTTTTTGAATTGCGCTCCTGTCAACTTCACCACGCAGAAACGCTTTGATATTTTCTACTGAATCATGGCCATCAAAAACCCGTTCGAATAACCCGGACTTTTGAGCAATTAGGCACACCGGTACGGTTCCACCGAATACCATTCGTGTCGATTGCATTCCTAGATTCTCTAGCCGTGAACGTAAAGTTTCGAACAGTTCCGCCGCGACTTCGGGAGTTAAACGGTAACTGACTGCGATGATGGTTGGGTGAACATCCTGAATTGCTTTTACCAACCGCTCGATGGAAACTGCTGGTCCCAGCGAACTGGTCTGATAACCTTCGGATTCCGCAATCATCAAAAAGTGATGCAAACCTGCAACATGTACACAATTACCGAGGGCAGCGCCTAAAATGCTTTTTTTCATGATTTGCCCTCCTCTGATTTACTAAGGTTAGCGATTGGCTGATGCGGTTCGCCGATCGCCAATAACCGAAGTTCCTTTAAGGTCATGTCCGCGATCCCCAACCTCTCAACTGTTCTACCAATCGCTTTGTAGTCTGTTTGGTTTAATACTGATGCGAGTTGAATGATTGTGTTGATGGTTGGAGTCTCAACACCAAACTTCTTCCCTACTGATGCGATTGGGACTAAGCTCGAAGGAACATCTTCGCTGATGTATCGAACTCGAAGAGTAGTAGGTGCCATGATTCCTCGGTACCCCGGGTTCTTTTTCATCGCAGTGTGGAGATCATCACCAGCAGTGTTGTAAGCCATGTAGAGCCACTGACGGGCGGTTAAAGCCCGAATACCAAGCGCCTCGGCAACATTTACGCGCTCGATGTCAACTTGCTCGAGTACTTTTGCAACTGATTCCGTTACACCATTGATGTAGAATTGGAACTCTGCATCATCTTCAATCCATCCCGCGTTCAATACACAGAGCGTTGGGTGAAACACGGCACCAATGTTATCGAAACTGGTCTTGAAGATATTGTCGCCTGGAACGAACTGCGGATAAACAACTCGTAATTGTTTGAGGACGCTGGGGATGAGATGGGCACGGATTGAGGCGACTGGTATTGAATTCTTGATTCCAAATATCTTCACATGACCGGGTCCGATTGCACGTGAAGCATAGATAAATGTCTGAGTTTCGGCGATTGCAGCATCGGCGGTGACGTTGTGCTGACTTAACACCTGACGGAATTCCAATGCACCAAACGTTCGGCCCGGATGAAGTATGACGATTTGGCCATCGTGTAAGTATGGGGCACATTGTTCTGCCATGTAACGGTGAGCGGTGGCGGGAGCTACTACCATAATCAAGTCGGCATCGTCAATTACTTCTCTGATGTTTGTCGATACGACATCGATCTTGCCAAACCCTTCTATTTCTCCTTCTACTTCAATGCCACCAGTTGATTTAACACCCCAGAGTCGCTCCTCACTTCGATTGAACAGCTTGATTTCAAACCCTTTGATGGCTAGGTGACCTGCCATTGCCAAACCACCGTGTCCAGCTCCAAGAACTGCAATCTTCGGTTTTGTTTTGAATGCTTCGGTCGTATCCATGTTCACCATCCTTTCTCAGGTTTGCTCGGTAACCTGACAATTATCGATCTGAGATTCAATTTTTTCGCCGGGAATGGTCAAACCGTTTAAAAGTATGTTCGTTACATCTTTATAGTCGGGGGTCAACCCAGTCGCAAGGCTATAGGATCGATAGCCCGCGATTGTACCTGCGACCATTCGCGCAAACCCGAGTTTCGCCTCTTCACTCATTTGTGAAAGCGCTTTTGGTGGAAAAAGGGAATCTCCAACAATGTTCAAGTATTGTTTAAATCCTTTCCTTAGCAGTGTCACATCGAAAGATTTCGTTTCAAGTAACCCTCTAGCTTGATGAAAGAGCAGAGCATATTCGGGGTGAGTCGTAAAAAAGTTTTCGTGAACTTGAACGACGACTTCGATCCGTTTTCGAGTTGAGTACTTTACATTTACTCCGGCTGCCAGAAGTGACCGGAGCTGTTCGATCCCCTCAATGAGCAATGCGTAGACCAAGTCGTCCTTAGATTCGAAGTAATTGTAGAAACCGCCGCGTGCGACATCCGCTAGATCGGTGATATCTTCGATTCTGGTAGCTACGATCCCCTTCTCATGAAACATCTCTAACCCAGCTTTTAGAAATGCGGCTCTGGTTTCCTGTTTGCGTCGGTCTCTTCTTCCGTTCATTATTGAATTCCTTTCAATTATGAATAAGGTACAATTTGTTAACTTCAAACGCAAACACACTCGTACTAATCCAGAACAAGCATCGATTTTACTAGCCATCCATCGCGCAATTGACAAAGTAATGTCTTTTCTGTATCTTATTCATATATGAAGCATATTCAAGTTTGTGTCGTGTTGCGGTACTGATTGAAAGGAATACACCATGACTTTGACGTTCTCCATTCGAATCCATGATTCGTTTGCTGGTCTTAAACCTCTTATTGAAGAGCTTACTGAGCGGTTTGAAAAGCTGTTCCATAACATCCAGACGGTCGAGTGGGATGTTACTGAGGAAGGCCCTGAGAAAGAGGTTTTATGCCGTATCCATTCCCAGAGCGGATTTTACCGTGCCTCCGCTAAATCGAGCGATGCTTCCGATGCTGCGCGTGAAGTTGTTACAAAACTTGAGAAGCAACGCCGACGCAGGAAAGAGCAGATCATATCTGGACGTGACGCTCCTGAGGATGGCTAGAACAATGATTTGGACACACTAGCTCGCCAATCGAAATCACTACATCAAGCAGGAGTATGAAATGAATGAGCACCGCGGTCCCGTACTAATCGCAGTAAAAAACGACAGAGATAGTATGGTGGCTTTCCGTCATGGCATCGACCTCGCGCTTCGCGAGAGTATACCAGCTCATGTTGTTCACGTTATTCCTGACACCAGATTTTTACCCATGACTGGACTATCTCTAATCGGTGATTCACCGTTTGTGGCTGAAGAACAGATCGCAGCTGCTAAATCTCGTTTAGAGTACTTGATCACTGACACCTATCCTGATGTCAGGTTACCAGTCACACTCCATGTCGTGCAGGGCTCTGCCGATGCCGGTATTCTTCAAATCGCCGACGAAGTTGATGCCTCAATGATTGTAATAGGTGCGGGAACAAAGAAGACACGACCAAAGATTTTTTCTGGGATCGCCGAACGTGTTGTAAGACACGCAACCTGTCCAGTGTTAATAGCTCGAAAGCGTAAACAAGGATGCGTGCTGGCTGCAACCGATTTTTCCGATCTAAGCCTGCCTGCAGTTCATCGAGCAAGTGTTGCAGCCAGTTACCGATCGAATCAGTTAATCATCATTCATGTTGTTGAGACATCGCCATTTCTATTTTTCGCTCCTGATCCAATGGTTTCACCATTTACTACCAGCGATATGCATTCCACATTTCTTCATGAATCAAAAGAAAAGCTTCGGATAGTCGCAGAAGAATTTTCCGCAAAATCGATTCTCAAGGAAGGAAATCCAATCGATGCAATTCTCCATGCAGTGATTGCATCTCGGGCTGAGCTGCTCGTTATTGGATCTCATGGTAAATCGGGTTTGAAACGACTAACTCTCGGCAGTGTGTCGGAAGGACTTATTCGTCGGGCCAAGTGTTCCTTGCTGGTGGTTCGAGTTAATAGCGATTCGCATCAATAGGTATTAGACAAATCGTCGAACGAATGATTAGACAAGTTTGCTGAAGTATGATTTGCTGCAGGAAGTGAAGGTGTAACATTTTCGTAGAAGAATCAGGGATCGTAGTTGCCATTCAACTCAAGTCGATTGATTTTCCTGTTCTGAGAGAGGCGTATCGAATTTCTCAGGTGCGTCATGTTCCTCTCCATGTAGTACACGTAATCCCAGAAAAAGACCGGGAACGTGAACAACTTCGCTGGTTTCAAATGCAAATCATGAAGATCATACGAGAGCAACTTCCCACTCCATCTTTCGGGATAACGATCCATATCGTTAAAGGTTCACCCCTCAAAGGAATTCGCAAGGCCATCAATCAACTGAAGCCACAATTAACCTTAATAGGTAGTGGAAAAAACAAGTGGTTTGGGCAGTTCAGAAATCTACCAGATAGACTCATCCGGAAAAGAGTTAGTAATATACTAATAGTTGGAACATCAATTGAGGGATCTATCGTCACGGCGATGTATGACTTAAACCCATCCTCCGATTGTCGGGTTACGATAGATCTGTCAGCTAAAAACACGGGCGATTTGCATCTTCTTTCTGACACGTCATTAGCAACAAACTTAGTAACATGGTTTAGACGTACAATCCTTTCAAGGCTAACATCGAACGTGATAAGTAAGCGGACCTTTGAATAGTTTGGTTAGATTATGATCATGTAAAGTGCCTAGACTTTATGCGATAACCCTTGAGGTGGTTCCGATCTCAAAAGAATACTGGGAAGTACTGTAGTTACAATAGTGTAAACTATCAGCCCCCCAAAGATGATGGGGGGTGCTTCAAACCGTTCGCGGAGAATCTCGGCTAGTACGATGGTGAACACAAGTGATGGAAGCAATGCGATACCGATACGTCTACTGGAAATTAGCGTTTCGTGAAGGGCAAACCGTCGATGTAAGGCGACCTGAAAGATCCTTGTTGGAATTAACACAAATGCAAAAGAGATCCCAGCGAGAAGCACATACCAATTGAAATCTTCTTTGTGTAGGTGCATTCCGGCGTTAAAAAAGTAAAAAGGGATAAAGAACGAAGCAAAAACTTCGACAGCGTGGAGCATTTTTTCCGATGCAATGGCTGGCAAATGCTTTTGAAAATTCTGCGCTGTGATTCCGACGATAAAGGCCCCGACCAGGTAGTATACTCCGAGTCTGCGGGTAACCAGCGAACTTACTACTGCAACCATCAGTAGGAACGCAAATTCGGATTTAGGGGCAAATGGAATGATCCAGGAGGCAAAGAGTTTGAACAGAATCGGAAGAATGACGACTAGAGCAATCAACACTCCCAGCGAGACTGACATTTTTACTGCACTGGTTGACTGGAGTACAAAGAACAAAACACTTAAAGTGACTAGCTCAGTAGCCAGTACTTTCGATTTGATCCATTCTTTCTCAAGATTAGACACCTTCAACGTGAGTAAGGAATCAAGTATGAAACCTGCGGAAGGAGTAAGCAGCGCCATTGCCAATACGATGGCAGCTCGGCTGGATAAATCAAAAACGAACGATGCTATCCATGCAATGAGTAGTAGAGTAACCAATTGAATTGCAATATGTTGTATCAGAACTGAGAAGTGTTTGCGCAACAGAACAAAATCCATCTCAAGTCCGGCAAAGAGGAACATTGAGACGATCCCGAAAGTAGCAAGTAATTGAATTGTTGCATCTTGATCAAAGAGGTGGAGAAACATGCTGGCAACCATGCCCAACAAAAGGCTGGTTATGGCACCGGGAATACGGAATCTTTGCAACCACTTCGGAAACACGAACAAAGCGAATAGCAGAAGGATATACTGTACTTCCGGTGTACTTAAAACATTTAACATGATGTTCTGAAGATCCATACCGCTCGTCTTTAATGGGATGTATGAATAAAGTACCATTCACCGGTTTGCCAGACAACTGAGTCAGCCGATCTTGAAGAGATAAGGGATTTCTATCGTGAGTGTAAGCGCCACTGCTAGTGGAACAAGTAATCGAGAGCGAATGGTGCGCCTGATTCAGATGAGTCGACGGTATCAGTTTGTACGTGCTATAACCATCGGATTAGCTACTGGTTCAATTGCTCTTACATTTCAATACTTCCTCTGGTTTGCAGAAGTGATACGTAAATCGATAATGGCATCGATCTCGGAAAGTTCATATTGGTGGGTGCTACCGTTCTCTATTGTGATCATTGGAATAGGAGCATTAGTCAGTTGGATGACGAATAAGTTTGCACCAGAAGCTGCTGGTAGTGGAATTCCCCATGTCAAGCTTGTTCTCGAGCGTAAAATTGAAATTCGTTGGATTCGAGTCTTGCTTGTTAAGTTCATTGGAGGTGTACTCGCAATCGGTGCAGGATTTTCACTTGGTCGTGAAGGTCCAACAGTTCAAATGGGTTCTGCGGTTGGAATGGTTGTATCGAAATTCCTTCGCAGTACAGCCAGTGAACGTAGTCACCTGATCGCTTGTGGTGCTGGAGCCGGGTTGGCAGGTGCGTTTAATGCACCACTTGCTGGGTTCATTTTTGTCATTGAGGAGTTACGTCGCGGTTTGTCACCGATGACGTATGGCACCGCATTCATCTCCTCGCTTACTGCTGCACTCGTCACTCAGATTTCCGTCGGTCAAATCCCTTCATTTCATGTGACCTCATTTCCGGTACCGTCATTAGAGGCACTTCCACTATTTGCCATCTTGGGAGTAGCGGCAGGGCTGATTGGAGTTGTTTTTAACAAGTCGTTACTGAACAGCATTCGTTATGCCGATTTGTATCTCAAGAATCCATGGGTAAGAGGTGGAGTTGTCGCAGTAGTAATTGCAGCCTCGGTATGGATTCTGCCAGAAATTACCGGTGGTGGACATGCAACTGCAGAGATGATATTGAAAGGAGTGATCCCGAGAGATGGTACGATCATCTTTCTACTACTCCTTTTAGTAGGTAAAATCCTGTTGACGAGTCTTTCTTTTGCTGCAGGGGTTCCCGGCGGAATCTTTGCACCCATGTTACTGATTGGTGCACTCCTGGGCGCAATTGTTGGGCAGTTCGATCACTTGATGTTTCCCGCATTGGCACCGACCCCGGCCGCATTCGCCGTAATCGGTATGGCTGCGGTTTTTGTTGCAAGTGTTCGCGCACCTCTAACTGGTATCGTACTTATACTAGAGATGACAGGTAACTACTCACAACTTTTTCCGTTATCGATTGCGTGTCTGATTTCTTACCTGACTGCCACGCTGCTTGGATCACTACCCATCTACGATGCATTACTCGAAATCAGATCCAAAACAACTGTACCGTCAGAGTCCAAGCTTGAGACCATTACTTGAAAGAGAAAAGAATGAATCGAGAGACACACAAAGTGAACCATCTACTTAAAAACAGAATACTGACTCCGTTCCAAGAATTCTTCAAATTGGAATCAGCATCAGGCATCCTGTTATTCATCAGTGCAGTCATTGCTGTGATTTGGGCGAACTCAATTTGGGCTACCCTCTACCAGAACATTTTTCATTCTTCGTTGAATGTTGGAATCGGACAATATCAGGTATCGACTTCGGTTATGCATCTGATCAACGATGGGTTAATGGCAATATTCTTTTTAGTAGTGGGTTTAGAAATTAAACGCGAGATGCTGGTCGGTGAACTGGCATCACCGAAGAAAGCGTTACTCCCAATCTTCGCTGCGTTGGGAGGTATGTTGTTTCCGGCTACTATTTACTGGCTGATGACTTCCGGAACGGAAGGCGTTCGAGGTTGGGGGATTCCGATGGCAACCGACATTGCGTTCGCGATTGGAATGCTCGCAATCTTGGGAAACAAAGTGCCACTCGGATTGAAGGTGATGTTGACGGCATTGGCAATTATCGATGACATTGGGGCTGTCCTGGTGATAGCGGTGTTTTATACGAATGAGATATCGCTGATGTTTTTGGGACTGGCTGGTATTACTGTGGTTATACTCGCAATCTTAAACTGGAGTAATGTACGATCGGTACCTGTTTATCTGGTGTTTGGAGTGATCCTTTGGTATCTCGTCTTGCAGTCAGGCATCCATTCGACAATTGCTGGAGTGATACTGGCGATGTGTATTCCAGCCACGACTCGGGTTAATCAGAAAGAGTTCATTTTTGAAGGGCATCGCTCACTCGATGATTTTTCCAATGGTAGTAATGTCCAAGCTCACGCTTTCCTCAACCATAAGCAAATAAACGCCATTTATTCCTTAATGAAGCTTACGAAAAGTGTTCAATCACCGCTACAATTTCTGGATACTGGACTTCATAAGGTTGTCACGTTTCTGATTATGCCGGTGTTTGCTCTCGCCAATGCAGGAGTCGTAATCGGAGATCAATTTGGGTCATTACTGAGCGATACTGTCGCAACCGGAACCGCATTTGGTCTTGTGTTTGGAAAAGCCATTGGTATCTTCTTGTTCTCTTTTCTCGCAGTTAAGTTAAAATTGGCAGTGTTGCCATCATCAGTAAGATGGATGCATGTTCTAGGTATCGGATTGCTTGGTGGCATCGGCTTTACCATGTCACTCTTCATCGCAAATCTTGCATTCCCATCCGGTTCACATTTGGATGCAGCTAAGATCGGCATTATCGGCGGCTCATTAGTTTCTGCCATTCTTGGTTGGATTGTATTGATGCTTGTTAGCTCCACCCGTCGTTCAATATCTACTAAATGAACGTAGAACTTAGTATGTATCTGGCGCGCCTATCGCTCTGGAACCGGAGGATGAATGTTTGAGAAATTGAGAAGAACACTTACGACTGCTGCAATTACAGTGGTTGTCACACTGTTATCCATCTCATTGCCATCCGGTGCGAAGGAAGTTGACACCATAAGACTATTGAATTCTGACTCGACTAAGATTTTGTCTTCTCCAAACAATATAGGATATCCAGTTGTCTTCCAGCGTGACACACTCTTTTCGGTAATCTCAAATACAGGGACATTCACCGGGGCAGAACGGGCAGAACGCATCAGCGAACAATTGCTAATACTTACCACACTTAGAAAATTAGAATGGGACTCATTTCGAGTTTCAGAGAGTGAATATTCTAGCGACATCAGTTACGGTACACAGTTGCTTTGTGTCGTTCTCACAACCGATCTGATTGACTCCACTGTTTCCCGGCACCAAACCGCCCTGCAATTCTTGGACATTATCAAGCAAAAGATTTTTTCCTACCGCGCAAATACATCACCTCAGGCAGTTTGGAGTAACATCGGCGAATCCTCCCTGTATTTGCTAAGCTTTATCATACTTCTATTTATACTCGCTAAGATGTACAAATGGATGGTGGTATCGCTGACACGATTGGCAAACAGGCGTCAAGGTGGATTTTCGTTCCGTGGATTCGAATTGATGCATTTGTCCACATTTTTACAAATAACTACGATATTACTTGGAGTCATTCGTACTGCAATCTCTCTCGTTGCTTTTTACTACCTATTCTTGCATATCTGGGAACTGTTTCCGTATACACGCCAGTGGGACGTTACTCCATTGCTGAGTGATATCGGTGTTGCGATTCTACTTACGGTTGCGCTAGTAGTGGCATTCAAAGTAGGAAAAGCATTTGTGAACGGATTGCAAACAGTTCTATCACAGTGGATCGATAAGCACTTTGATGGTGTAAAAATTAGAGATTGGGAGTTACTTTCTAAGACTCGCATCCAAGGAGTCATCACTGGTCTAGTTCGCAATACTAAACTGGTGGCAATCGCTGCAGTAATATATTTCTACTTGACTATTCTATTCCGACAATTCGATTACACCCAAACTTGGTCTAAAAAACTGCTAGATCTAATTGTCCATCCTCTTCACGCTACTGTTGTCGCATTTGTTGCTTATCTTCCTTCATTATTTACAATAGCTGTAATCATTGTTGTCACCTACTACTTCATCAAAGGAGTCAGATTCCTGTTCGACGAACTGGCAAGTGGAGCCTTCAAGTTTAGTGGATTTCACCTTGATCTGATCAACCCGACCTACAAAATAGTCAGGCTTGTGATCATTGTTTGTGCAGTTATCGTCATCTTTCCTTATCTCCCGGGTGCTGACTCGAAGTTCTTTCAAGGAATCACCGTTTTTATTGGTGTTATGTTGTCGTTTGGTTCTTCTTCGGCGATATCGAATATCATTGCTGGGATTATTCTAACTTACATGCGACCCTTTCAGGTTGGCGATCGCGTAAAAATTACTGATACAGTGGGAGACATTGTCGAGAAGACACTATTGATCACTCGAATCCGAACCATTAAAAACGTAGAAGTAACCATTCCTAACTCTATCGTCCTTAGCAGTCACATCGTTAACTACAGCACGTTAAGCGATAACCGCGAACTGATTCTGCAAACTTCTGTCACGATTGGATACGATGCCCCATGGCGGATCGTGCACCAACTACTAATAGATGCTGCCGGAATGACAACTGATGTTTCAAGTGATCCGAAACCATTTGTCCTCCAGATCGCTTTGAATGACTTCTACGTCGAATACGAGTTGAATGCTTACACGAATGCTCCAACCAAAATGGCAGTGATCTATTCCGATCTGCATCAGAACATACAAGACTGTTTCATTAAGGCCGGAGTCGAGATCATGTCCCCGCATTACCGGGCACTGAGAGATGGTGACGCAAGCACAATTCCAGAAAAATAATCCGTTGAAAAGTGACGATTCGCTTGCGCAGGAACTTTGCCCTACTTATTTTTGATTAATACATTTTGATTAGGGTGTAGCACCTCCATTGGTGCTGCAGGATTTAGAGTGGTCGGGCCGCCATTCAAAACAGGAACAATCTGTAAAGTTCCACAGTTTTGGAGGCCACCATGGCAACTCAACCCAATTCGACAGATTCTTCTAACAAACCCTCCGGTTGTCTTCCAGCATTCATTCGTTTACTCTGGTTCTTTTTTGGGAACGTTGCTCTACTTGCTGCCACTTTTTTTATCGGAAAAAATGAAGCAGGCGTCATCGCTGACATCATTTTCTGGCTGATTGTTCCCGCCCTTATAGCGATACGATACATCGATATCACAAAATTCCATGGTCTCACCGGCGAAAATGAGCCAGCTACACTCAAGGACTGGAAGAGTTACTCGATCAAGCTTGTTGGAATCGCTGCAGTGATGTACACAGTTGGGAAATTGATGGCAATGTTCCACTTCGTGTGATGTACAGCTTCTAACTACATTTCTTCTCCAGCCAAAATTCTTGCAATGTTGATCGGTTTTTTTCCGATCTGATTTGCATACGCTCTAAGATTCATTTCTTCACTGAACTCTTTCACCCCAGCTTTTTCCAGTAGTTTTCTGCCTTCCACTGGTGAGATTCCAAGCTCTGAACAAACCTCTTGCAACGTTTTGTTCCCATATCCAGAGAATTCAACGATCTTACTCTTGGTTGTAGATTTAGCGATTGATAGCTTCTTAAAAATGTCACTTGGAGGCACATTCATTCTTGCCGCAATATTGCTGATGGTTTCAAGTGAATCATTCGCCGGGAACCCACTCGTTTTGAATTTGTCCATTGCTTCAGACGTAGAAACACGTAGAACTTTATCGGCAAACTCTACGATTGTAAACGTTTCTGCATGCGGTACTGGAGGTTCATTCATCTTTGTTTCATACGTTTGATCGATCCAGTTGTTCAGTTGAACGACACTGATAATCGGTTGGATTCGATACGTTGTGCCAAACCAAAGTACCGGTATGAGGACTACAGAAATTACAAGCTCCCATTTGAACCGCATTCCTGCCTGCGCAGAGCGCTTGAAATAAGAGAGGAATGGACCCCAGTTGAAGACTAGCAGGTGAAGAACCCCAGTAATGAGCATCACAGTTACGAATACGATGTGCAGATCAGTCCACTGCTCCTTCGATAATCCTAACCACTGCCAATTCATCCAGTTTGCAATCCGACCCTTTGGTGAAAGGAACATTGCGATTCCCGACAGTGAGGTTACAATAAATGTAAATGTCAGGGTGAAACTGGTTAGTACTTTTAAACGTGCTTTCATCAAAATTCCTTACTTGCTACAGCTGCCCAATAGATCGAGTTTATGAGCTGGATGACTCGTCCTTTTCGAAGCTAGCTTTTATACAGTTTCCAACGCTTGTTCAAGATCGGCAATCAGATCCTCGACATCTTCAATCCCGACAGAATACCGAACCAATCCATCGCTGATACCTGCCTCTAAGCGATCTTCGTGAGACATCCCAGCGTGGGTCATCGATGCTGGATGCTCGATTAATGTTTCGACACCACCGAGTGAGACTGCGAGGATGGCAAGTTTGACATGATCCATTAACTTCCTACCTGCTTCAACACCACCCTTTAGTTCGAAACCGATCATCGATCCGAAGCCGCTCATCTGACGTTTGGCAAGATCATGTTGTGGATGCGATGGTAATCCGATGTATCTAACCCATTCCACTTTCGGGTGTGATTCCAACCATTTTGCGATGATCATTGCATTCTTTTCTGATTCACGCATTCGAATCGATAGCGTTTTAACTCCACGTAAAACCATGAATGCTTGATGAGGGTCCATGTTGCAACCAAGATTAATCATCATCGTTCGGATCTTCGAAAATAGCTCTTCCGTTTTTGCGATAACGATTCCACCGACGATATCGGCGTGACCATTCAAGAATTTAGTTACGGAATGAAGTACTACATCTGCACCTAGTTCGAGAGGTTTTTGCAGAAATGGACTTGCGAAGGTATTGTCGACGACTAACAAGCAATCGTGTGCCTTTGCAATCTTTGAGATACCCTCGAGATCAGTTACTAACATTGCTGGATTGGAAGGGGTTTCTACATAAATGAGCTTGGTGTTTGGCTGAATCGAAGCTTCGACCTGTTCTAGATCGGAGGTATCTAAGTAAGTCGAACTAACGCCGAAGCGGGAAAGGTGTTTCTCGACTAATCCCCGTGAAGGCCCATACACCGACGCAGTGCTGACGAGATGGTCGCCCTGAGAAAGCAGCGCCAAGTACACTGTACTAACTGCACCCATACCTGAGCTGGTTGCAATTGCTCCGAAGCCACGCTCCAGCTCCGCAATATTTTCTTCCAATGCGTGGATCGTCGGATTACCCAGACGAGTGTAGATGTATCCTTCTTCTTTACCAGCAAAAAGTGCAGCACCATGGGCAGCACTCTCGAACGCAAATGTTGATGATTGGTAGATTGGGATGTTGACTGCTCCCGTTGGATCGCCATGAAAGCCAGCATGTACTAACTTGGTATTAAAGCCTAGATCTTTCGTATCCATCGTTGTTTCCTAGTGTAATTTTAAGTAACTGCTGTGCGGTGTAGACAGTGCCAGTTACAAAAAGGTTTAACAGATTACCCCTTGGGGGCTTTGAAAATGATGAACGCACCGATCGCGATCAATGCCACTCCAAAGATGCGTTGTAAGACACCATCTGAAATTCCAACCGAGAATTTTGAGCCAAGGTAACCACCAACAGTAAAACCAAGGGCGATTAAGATAACCGCTTTCGTGTTAACGTAACCCTGATTGTAGTAGTTGATTGCGGCTAAGATTCCAATTGGTGGAATCATAAGCGCCAATGTCGTACCCTGGGCTTGATGTTGAGAGAATTTGAAAAAATAAACGAGGGCAGGGATGATCAATATCCCACCACCGATTCCGATAACACCACTTGCCATTCCAGCAATTAGTCCAAGAACTAGAAGTCCGATGACAACCAAAATCAACTCCTATCTCGATGTGCATATCTCAATCGTTACAACGAGAATGCAGTACGCCTGCACGCGGAATTTGATGAATCACTCGATAACCTCATAAACCGTCCAGCAATTTTCAGGATGCATGAGAAACTCCCATTGATATTGATGACGCTGAACATTGTTGTGGGGTAATCCATAGTTAGCATCAATTACCCAGATACCACCATCGTGTGATAAATCGACAGAATCGATGCAAGCAGTATGAGGTCCGATGTATCCAGCATACCACTCTGTTGCTTGTACAGTGTACTTAAACTGTATGATCATTCCCGGATGAATCTCGGTAGTTGGTTGCTTACTAACGACTTGTCTTAAACGGTATTTCTTGGTAGAATAGTTGCCATATTGCTTGAGCGAACAAGTGTCCAGATCTGGCGGTGGAAGTCGTTTCAACCCTCCCGACATATAGTTGATACCATCATTGATAAAGCCGAAGCATTCGTAAGCATCACCGGGACCATCGTAAACAGTGCCGAGATGTCTACGAAACCATGTCAAGAGTAATTCGTTTCTTTGAGCCTGTGATATTGCACGCCATTCCGTTTGCCGTTCGTGTCGAGTCTTAGAAGTGATCTGATTCCGCGTTGTGTCACTGGTCTTATATTTTGAAAATTGTTCAGCGCAACCGACCAGGAGCAAGAGAATCATTGCAAGCAGAACTCTCTTACCAAAATAACTCAATACAGCTTGAGTCGCTTTCAAAGTTGTTCCTGATGAATGGCAATCACTTCTAACCTCAGTATTCTAATCAATATTAATTCCCGATCAGTGCCTTGCGAACAGAATCATCAATAACTCATTTTGTCGATCTTCACTTTACCGCGGAAAATCCAATAGATGCTTACCGTATAAGCGATCACCAAAGGCATCCCGATCAGGGCGATAATCAACATGATCGATAGTGTCTGTGAGGATGATGCAGCATTCAATATCGTTAGACTACTACCTTCAACAGCTGTCGAGAAAAGCATGACTGGAAACATCCCGATTCCAAATAGTGCCATTAAAGCGACGATTGCTGCACTTGATGATAGAAATGCTCGAAACTCGCGCCCGTGGTGAATCTCTCGAGGAATGTTGGCAATCGCCAGCATGTTAATGACTGCGACAGCAAACAAAAATGGGTGCTCTTGAATGGCTACTGTCATTCTAGGAACGTACAGCAAGGTTGCCATTGTTGCTGTCGCGTAACAGATAATGAAAAAGATGATCGTATTGTTGACCCATTTTCTAACCTCTCCCTGAACATCACCTTCCGTCTTTAAAACCAAGTAGATCGCACCATGCATTAAAAATAACGCAACAGTCGTGATCCCTATCAGTAGAGGGTATGGATGTAATAGATCAAAAACAGATCCGGTGTAGTTGTGCGCAGAATCGAGCGGTATGCCCCAGACAATGTTTCCAAGCGTAACTCCGATTAGTAACGAAGCGAGAAAACTGCCAAGGGCAAAACTGTAGTCCCACGATCTCCGCCAATTAAGTTCGGGACGTTTGCTGCGAAATTCGATGGAGACCGCACGAAAGATTAGCGCAAACAACAGTAACATGAAAGGTAGGTAGAAGCCGGAAAAGGCAGACGCATAAACTTCAGGAAAAGCAGCAAAGAGAGCACCACCAGCAGTTACCAGCCAAACTTCATTTCCGTCCCATACCGGACCAATTGCATTCAGGAACACCCGACGACCATTGTCATTCTTGATGAATAGGTGCAGCATTCCGACCCCAAAATCAAATCCATCGAGAATTGCATACCCTGTGAGCAATATTCCGATTAAGAGATACCAGATCAGATTCAAATTCAACGATTCAATCATGCGCGGTGTCTCCCACTGTCGAGTTGATCATCGATCTCAGGACCATGTTGGATTTTGTCGTTGAGGAGGTATAGGAATACGGCCAAGAGCAAGGAGTAAATCAATCCAAAGATGATGATGGATGTCCAAACTTGACCCGCCACAACATTCGGTGACAACCCGTCTTTGGTGCGAAGCAATCCATAGACAATCCAAGGTTGGCGCCCGATTTCAGCCGACATCCAACCAAGCAGATTCCCCGCTTGCGGTAAAAGTACCGAAAACACAAGGACCCAAAGTATCGGTCGCCAGTGTGTAAGTTTCTGTTTCCAGACCCCGAATGCCGTCACGAGACTTAATCCGATGAGAAACATTCCGATTGCTACCATTGCGTGATAGGATTGGAAAACCATGTTCACCGGCGGGCGATCCGCTTCTGGAAATGCATCCAGTCCTTTCACTGGTGCTTGGGTGTTACCATGTACAAGAAAACTAAGCATCCCGGGGATTTTTACGCCGTACACTTGGTGGTGGGTTTCATCCACCCAGCCGAACAAGTACAATGGTGCGGGTTCGTTCGCGGGATAATGTCCTTCAAAAGCAGCTAACTTTGTTGGTTGGTATTGGGCAGCAGTTTGTGCACTGCCATGACCGGTAACTAACTGACCGAGCGATCCAATTAGTGAAACGATCAAGCCAATCTTTACACTTCTCATGGCAAATTCATGATGTCGGTTCTTCAGTAGGTAGTATGCACTTACACTAAGCACTAACCAGGCACCGGTTTGCCAAGCTGCCGCAAGGGTATGCGTGAGTCGGTCAATCATCGATGGATTGAAAACAACTGCCCAGAAATCCACGATCTCAGCTCGAAATCCACTAGTAGTTTGCACAATGTGAAAACCGGCAGGTGTGTGCATCCATGAGTTCGCGACAATAATCCAAATCGCGCTGAAATGCGAACCCAAGGCGACCATTATTGTCGCAAAGAAGTGCATCCTGGGACTCACTTTGTCCCAACCGAACAGAAGTACTGCGAGGAATCCTGATTCGAGGAAGAATGCAAACACTCCTTCTGCAGCGAGTGCACTTCCAAAGACGTCACCTACGTACCGAGAATAATTTGACCAATTCGTGCCAAACTGGAACTCCATTACAATTCCGGTTGCAACACCGATGGCAAAAATGAGTCCAAATACTCGCACCCAGAAACGAGTCATGTGGTGATAAGCGATATCCTTGGTCTTTAAATACAACCCTTCCATAACAACCAGCATTAGTCCCAAACCAATACTTAGGGGTGGGAAGAGGTAATGAAAGCCAATTGTTAAAGCAAATTGCAGTCTGGATACTAGTTCAACATCCATCTCTGTTCCTGAAAAATTTCAAAAGGCGAATCGGAGCAATTGTACTTTTTAATGCTTCTTGCTGCTTACTCATACCATTATCCAAGACCAAAGTAACCTACTTGGATTCAATTGATCCCTTTGCACGCTTTTCCAGCAGTAGCTTGTGATGCTCAGAACCCTCTCGTAACATCTTAGCGCCACATTTTGGACAGCACTCTTCTCGGCATGGATTGCCAGCACGATGAAGTATCTTCTCGCCGCACTTTGGACAAATACAACTGCTACCCGCACCGGTATGACCATGTGTATGGTTCTCAGACATTCATTGAATCCTCAGTTAATGGCAGCCACAATTATCACCTTCGCTGCCATGTTCACCTTTGCCACCACAACAGCCATCGAGATTGAATTCCGATACGGGTTCCGGTCGATGGTCACAGCCGAACTGTTTGCTGCCACATTTCGGACAACCGGGAGTGTGGCAACGCCCTTGGTTCGATTCCCACCGATGTCCACAGTCAGCACAAATAAAATTTCGTTTCATTACAACCTCGTATGCTCCCCCCTCGATTCGAAGCGAATATCCATTACTTAACGCTAGAATCGTTTTTCGGCGAGCTGATTCGATTATTCTTCCAAAGGTGGCACGCGAGATTCCCATCATCTCACCGGCTTTGGCGTGGTGGAGACCATTCTGGTCGGCAAGACGAAGTGCCTCAAATTCATCAATCGAGAGGACAATCTCTGTTGACAAATTCAACGGAACACCGCAAGCCTTGTAGCGGGTAACAGTTGGCATCGAACCAACCCAACGGCATTGATGTGGACGACCTGGTGGCATTTTTCTCCTCGACACAATATAAGCATATACCCATAAAGAACAAATTTCTGGACGATGAATCGCTGAGCGACACGTCTTGATTTCACTAAGACTAATATTATCAATGCTAATTGTGAATGAGAGATTGCCATCAATATCTATATTTGTAATTAACATGTATGTTGATTATTTTTACTGTAGAGTTTGGCGTGTTGAGATGATGTCATTTTTTACGTGAGGGTGAAATGAAAAAAAATATCGGGAACGTAGATCGAATTATTCGGGTCATCGTTGGATTGGCCATCATTGCTTTTGGCGTATTTAACCAAAGTTGGTGGGGATTGGTTGGTCTGATTCCGCTGGCGACTGCCGCTGTTGGATTCTGTGGACTCTACGGCGTCTGTAATATGAGCACCTGCCAGGTAGATAGCAGTAAACCGCAAGTGAAGTGAGAATTTCATGGTTGTAACAGAAAACACTTCTATAGAAGAGCTGGTGACAGAACTTCCCGAAGCTGTGACCTATTTGATGAAACACCACATTAAGTGCCTCGCTTGTGGTGATCCAATCTGGGGTACACTGGGAGAAGCTGCTCGACAGAAAGGCTTTCACAAGCAAGAAATCGAGCAGTTTGTTATCGATTTAAATCAACTTGCTTCAATCAATCATCACTAACCGCTCGGGTACTGCAATGCCAAAACCACTCCCTACAGATGATCCATTACTTCCTGTGTTTACGGTAGGAACCGTTGCGCGGATGTTAAAAGTCTCCGTGCAAACTCTCCGACTTTATGAACATCGCGGTTTGGTTCTAACGGTAAAGAGTTCTGGCAATCAGCGTTTGTACTCAGTCGCCGATGTCGAGCGTCTTAAGTGTATTCGGCATGCAATCTCGGTGGAAAAAGTATCCATTGAAGGAATTCGCAAAATCCATGCAATGATTCCTTGTTGGATTCACGTGAATTGTCCAATGGATCAACGAGTAAAATGCCCCTCTTATGAACGAAGCGATGCTGGATGCTGGACCTACAAGCACCAATCCAATGTATGTGCTGACCGTGATTGTCAATCCTGTGAGATTTATCTGATGTCGAGCAATTGCAGCCAGATCAAACAGCTGATTCGAGACCGACTGAACGCTGGAATTACACCCCAAATGCCACTTGAAAACCAAGTGAAGGACACTGCTGTATGAAGCGGATATTTTTAGTTGTAATCGCGTTAGCCATTCTTGCGGGACTGGTTGTAACAACGCTTCCCAAGAAAAGCGAAGAAAGTACTCCGCTTGCTCTGTTACGTGAAAAGTTCCACAAGAAGAGTAAATCGTCGGTAGATCACACCAAGTTTGACGTACTGAAAAAAGAGTTCAAACGACCACAAGACGTGACGGCAGCTTGTATCTCCTGTCATGATGGCAGAGCAGCCGAAGTGATGAAATCGTCGCACTGGAATTGGGAACGTCTGGAGTATATCCCCAACAAAGGGATTCGATCGGTTGGCAAGAAGAACATTCTGAACAATTTTTGCATTGGTATTTCGGGAAATCAGCAAAGTTGCAACAAATGCCACATCGGTTATGGCTATGCGAACAGTTCCTTCGATTTCAGCGATTCACTCAATGTCGATTGCATCAGTTGTCACGACAACTCGAATACCTACGTCAAGAAATCCGGTGGCGCGGGCATGCCAGATCCCACGGTGGATTTGAATAAAGTTGCTCAGCACGTTGGAAAACCGTTGCGGACAAATTGTGGAACCTGCCATTTCTTCGGTGGTGGTGGAAACAATGTGAAGCATGGTGATCTCGAAAAATCGATGTTCGATCCCGATCGATCCGTCGATGTCCACATGGCATCGGAAAACTCAGATATGCAGTGTGTCACTTGTCATACTGCTGAACAACACCAGATGCTCGGGAAAATGTACTCTGTCTCTTCCATGAATCGAAACCGGGTTGCATGCGAACAGTGTCATACTACCATGCCACACACCGATAAAGTACTCAATCAGCATACGCTTAAAGTCGCCTGTCAGACGTGTCACATCCCGGTCTATGCCAAAGTGAATCCGACGAAACTCTTTTGGGATTGGTCGACTGCTGGAAAATTGAAGGATGGAAAGCCATTCGAAGAAGCTGACTCGACTGGAACCGATGTCTACATGTCGATCAAAGGTTCGTTTAAATGGGGCAAGAATGTCAAACCAGAGTATTACTGGTTCAATGGTACAGCATCCCATTACTTAGTAGGTGACATCGTTGACAGCTCCAAACCGGTGAAGATGAATGAACTTCTTGGTAACTACGACGATCCCGATGCCAAGATTTATCCGGTGAAAGTCCATCGCGCCAAGCAGCTCTATGATACCCGAAACAACTATTTGATACAGCCTAAGACTTATTCGTCTACACCCGGTGACAGTGGTTACTGGAAAGAATTCGACTGGCCGAAGGCGATTACTGCTGGGATGAAAGAGATTGATCTACCGTATAGTGGACAGTACGGATTTATCAACACTGAAATGTACTGGCCGATCAACCACATGGTTTCCCCGGCAAAACAGACGGTAGCATGTATCGAATGTCACACTCGTGATAACGGTCGATTGGCTGGATTGACGGACTTTTATCTTCCAGGCAGAGATGTCAATCCATGGGTTGAGTGGATTGGAAAACTATCCATTCTGTTTACACTGATTGGTGTGATCGTACATGGTACCGTCCGGTGGTATCTGCACAAAGATGCGAAGGGAGGCAAGTAATGAAAATGGAATATGTATACCGTAGTTACGAACGGTTCTGGCACTGGATGCAAGCAATCCTTATCATCTTTCTCGGAATTACCGGCTTTGAGATTCATGGCTCCTTACGATTTTTTGGGTTTGACCAAGCGGTTCATTACCACAACATCGCAGCAATTTTATTTATCATCCTGATTGTCTTTACCATCTTCTGGCATGTGACAACCGGTGAATGGAGACAGTATCTCCCGACCCGGAAGAACCTTCGCGCGCAAGCCGAATACTATATCTTTGGAATCTTTCGTAATGCACCTCACCCGACTCGTAAGACCGTATTGCGGAAACTGAATCCATTGCAGAAACTCGTCTATCTAGGGTTGAAGGTACTGGTTATTCCAATCATGGTGATCTCGGGATTGTTGTACATGTTCTACCGCTATCCTCAGCAGCATGAAGTCATGTCAATTAGTATTCACAGTTTATCGGTGGTAGCGATGTTTCATGTAATAGGCGCATTCTTTCTGGTTGCATTCTTTATCGCTCACCTTTATTTAATCACCACCGGAGAGACTGTGACATCAAACCTACGTGCGATGATTACCGGATTCGAAGAATTACCGCAGGACAAAACTACCGAATCAGTTAAGTTATCTGCCAACCCGCTAGTGTCGAAGTGAGGAAGAAATGAACACGAAGTATATGAATCCCTACCTTGCCGGTTTTTATCTGGGATTGGTGCTACTTGCAACGATCTTTCTCACCGGACGAGGACTAGGTGCGAGTGGCGCTATAAAAAGTGTGGTTGTCACCGCTGTCGATGCGGTTGCACCAACTCATGCCGAATCGTCTGCCTTCTATGGAAATTATGTGGGTCTGGGAAAAGAGTCGCCCATGAAATCATGGTTGGTCTTTGAAATCGCCGGGGTGCTCATTGGTGGATTTCTGTCGGGATTGGTAAGTAATCGATTAAAAGTCGTTACTGAAAAAGGTCCAAGAATCGCCAATCTCACTCGGTGGATCTTCGCCGTAATTGGTGGTGCGCTGTTTGGAATCGGTGCTCAGTTTGCAAGAGGTTGCACGAGTGGTGCAGCGTTAAGCGGTATGGCAGTGCTTTCCACTGCAGGATTTGTGACCATGATGGCAATTTTTGGAACTGGATTTGCCGTTGCTTATTTCGTTAGAAAACTCTGGTTGTAGAGAGGAAGAGAACATTATGGGTCCCTTTGTACCTGACATCATTTCTGACCAATTCAATCTGGTAGTGGCGCTGATCCTTGGTCTCGTATTTGGCATCGTCCTCGAACAAGCAGGTTTCTCGTCATCGCGAAGACTCGCCGGTCTCTTTTATGGCTATGACTTTACTGTCTTGCGCGTCTTCTTTACTGCCGCGATCACCGCAATGACAGGCACGATCCTGCTTGGATACTTTGGTCTCTTGGATCTCGAAGCCATTTATGTCAATCCTACTTGGTTAGCTCCGGCAATTGTCGGTGGTGTGTTTATGGGAATCGGTTTCTTGTTGGGGGGGTATTGTCCCGGAACCAGTATCTGTGCGATGTCGATTGGTAAAGTGGATGCAATGTTCTTCGTGGGTGGAGGCGTATTGGGTGTGTTCGTATTTGGAGAACTATATCCGTTGTATCACACCTTCTACGAATCCAGTTCGTTGGGAGCAATCAAAGTCTTCAATTCGATAGGAATCTCTCAGGGACTGTTTGCATTTCTGCTGATCATCATGGCAGTTGGAGCATTTGCAGCTACTACGATGATCGAGAAGAAAGTCAATGCTTCGTCACCTGCATTCAACTATCCCAAAAAGCTCCATTATGCTGCAGGGGCAGTTGCAATCGTACTCGCAGTTGTACTATTGGTCACAACGACATCGGACGTAGCGTCATCGATGATCCGGTATAAGACATTATCGAGCTCTCTGACATTTCCCTGCCAATCGTAACGACGAAGTTCCTTCATCGCTTTGGGAGTGAATTTTAGAGTACTTCCGGTAAGGCTTTGCGAAAGTATGTGTGATACTAGTACCGGAATGTCAGCGAGCCGGGTTCGCAAAGGTGGAATTCGTATGATATGACGGACAAGTCGCTCGTATAGATCACGACGAAAATGACGTTCCGAGATCTCATAAGAGAAATCCTTGTTCGTAGCGGAAATGACTCGCACATCAACTCGAATTACTTTCGTACTTCCCAACCGCTGAAGCTCTTTACTGTTCAAGAATCGCAGAAATTTCTTCTGATTTTCCTCAGATAAATCAGCAATCTCGTCCAGAAACAGTGTTCCGTGATTGGCAATCTCCAGATAGCCAACTTTAGTAGTTTCCGCTCCTGAAAATGCCCCCTTTTCACTTCCGAACATCTCAGACTCAAACAGCTTTTCTGGAATACTGGCACAATTTATGGCGATGAAAGGACCCTTGCACCGGGATGATCTGCGGTGAATCTCCTTGGCGATAACATCCTTGCCAGTTCCAGTTTCACCAAGCAATAGTGCTGTCGAGTCATTTCGAGCTAACATGTCGATCTTCTCATCAATCAATCTCATCGACTTGTCAGCATAAACAAATTTTCCACTGGTTCGATCACTTTGGAATCGGCGTAATAGTAACTGGTCAATTTGACCTTGCCGTGCCTGTTCCGCTCGCAATAAAATAAGTGGGAGTTGTTCCTCAATTTGATCTTTCACTACATAGTCGGCAATGCCAAGCAGCATTAGGTCAACAGCAGTGCGGATGGATTGGAGACCGGAAACGATTACCACCGGACAAAGGGGTTCAACTTGGCGGATCAATTTCAATAACTTGTATCCGAGTGAGCCATCCTTAACAACTTCGCTGCTATTCGATTCTGGGAGCATTAAATCCAAGAATACAAGGTCGAATTTCGTTTGCTTTAAATTCGTTACTGCCAAATCATAACAAGCGGCAGATGAGACATCAAACTGATCGCGCAAAACATCCAGTATCACCTTCCGATGAGCTGGATCATCCTCCACTAAGAGAATTTTCATTTTCTGATTGTGTTTGCTCAGCTTCACAGTGTCACCTCAAATATGGATCCCTGCTTCGGTTTACTTTGAATCAAACGCAATGTTCCTCCCAGCGAATCCATCAATTTGCGTGAGTGTGCGAGTCCAAATCCTTCTGTTCCCTTTGTAGAGAATCCGTCTTCAAATATGCGCTGGTGATCTTTATGGGGAATGCCAACCCCGTTATCGCGAATTGTTACGATACACTTTTGATCAAAGTTGGAACTAAGCGTAATGAGTGGTTCCTTGACTGTAGCGACGCTGGCAAACGCATTCCTGAGTAGATTGGAAAACACTGCGACGATTGGTTTACGAGCGTAGAAACACTTGTATCGCTCCAATGGTTCCAACAGCGCTCTTGAATCGATTATGGTATCGCCAATCATTATGCTACACTCTTCGATTGAATCCATCAACAGCTGTTCAATCGTGGTTTGATACACTTCAAGTAAGTTAAAGAATCGGTTGGTGAGACTCGTAAGATTGCTGCAGATCGTCTGCAGGTCTTTTCGTAATGACTCTTCGTCCGAAGTACTCATATTTACTTTTTCAAATTCAGCTTGGAACGATGCCAGCACAATCAACCCCAGTGACTCATTCAATGACCGAGTGTAAACTGAATACTCTGCTTGTAAGCGCTTTGCCAAGATCTTGAGTGCAGAAGCGTCCAATGGCTTAGATAGCTCAAGCGCCATCGTTTGGAGTCGGTCATGCCGTAGCGCTCTAGTTTCATCATGCAGTATTTTGAGCCGATCTGGTGATAACTCTTCCAGTTGAGCGGAAACGCGGAATTTCCAATCTGATGATGATAGTGAGGATACATCCTCGAATTGGGATTCTAAGGGTCTTGTCACATCGCTATTTTGATGAAATTGAATCGAACCAGCACCGGTTACATTTACAACGTTGTTGTTCCCTTGGATGTGAAGTTGTGAAACTAGCGGTCGCTCTCGTTGTAATGCTGACTGCTCCCTTATCTGCTGGGTAATGAATGACTCCAGAGCATCAACTCGGTGATGTAGTTTATTCATCAAGCTCGTAGATTGATTCTCTGCGCGACCATGCCTAAATATGGAGTCACATACCTTAAAAACATCACCATTCGTTTCATCTGTCACTAGTGCGGGGTTATTGAACACATATTGCAGTTCAAGAATGCTATCGGCAGGTAAACCACTCTTCACGATCGTTTCATCGAGCAAAGCGATGGATGTTTCTGAATTCACCTGCTGGTTGTCAGATGGGAATGTGGAAATGCCAAGATTTGCGGATAACGGAAGCAGACTATCTTGGATCTTATGAATCGACTGCAGGACTCGATAAAACGCATCGAACTGATGGAACATTCCGAACGGTCGAGTCAGCATTTCTAGCTGTCGATTGATTTTTTCCAGTGGTGTATCAAGCGGATTCAGCCACAAATTCACACATACCTCGTATCTGAAACCAAGCAAGAGCGCAGGGACACATTAATTGTCATCACTTACTCCACATTCCGGTAACAACCGACAACAACTCCGAGAATTGAACATTGATCTGCAGGCACATGGATATCTTTGAATCGTGGGTTCTCGGCCTTCAGTCGTACTATGCCGTTCCGATTTGGAAAATACCGCTTCACGGTTGCTTCATCATTGACCATTGCTACGACAATTTTCCCGTTTGTTGCAGTTGGTTGCTGCCGAACGAACACCGTATCACCGGGCATGATCCCCGCTCCGATCATGGACTCGCCTTTTACCCGAAGCGCATACGTTGCCCCACGTCGCGTAACAGCCTCGTCCAGCGAGACATACCCGATTCGGTTCTCAACCGCCAGCACTGGCAAACCTGCCGCGACTTGTCCTACAACAGGCAACTTACCCGGATGTACTGTAATTCCATCTTCATCCACGAGTTCCAATGCCCGGTATGGACCGATAGTGGTCTTTCGCAGATATCCCTTTCGCACCAGAATCTCAACGATTTTGTAGGCATTCACACCACTCGTGTCGAAGTACTCACCGATCTCAGCTAATGTCGGTGATTTTCCGATTTTCTCGATCCTCCTGGCAATCCACTTGAGATACTTCTGCTGGACTGGACTCAGTGCTGGTCGTTCCATACCATTATCCTCCAATACGTACAATATGGTTAGAACGCATTAACCTATACAACTCGGAGGCAATAATGACTCGGGTAAAAGGAAACAAACGAAGAGTAATCAAGGGAAAAGAGAATTCACAGACTCAAGGAGATGAATGAGACGAACAAAGCGAATCGATCTCTAAGATATAACGGTACTTACTTCTTCCTTCGTGGCTTGCTTGCCCTACCGGATTCCAGCAATTTCTGTGTTCGCTCAAGTTCGTTGTCATCGGCAAAGGCTGTCGATGCTTCCTCGGTCAGGCGACGCTGCTGGAATTGCTCATACCGCTCGAATGCCAGCGCGTGTGCTACTTCCATTGAAACGTGCCCGGGGTCGTCGAGAACCTCCCGCTCGTTGAACTTTAGGAAGGCATCGAGCTTTGCTCGCCAATCCTTGATGTAAAGCGGTTGTCGACGCTTGGTCTGGTCTTCCGCGTAATCGAGGTACATTACAACGATGCGATTTAACTCGGTGATTTCGTCAGCATTGAGGTAATTTTTCGCAACGGTGACATCTCCCTTGCGGACTTTCGCCCCCTTCCAACTGGTAAGCCCCATGTTCGGCTTGGAAGCATCGGAGCGACTGGCGATCAATTCAGGTGCCGTCATCCGAGTGACCGCCCAATGCAGCTTGTTCTGGACGATTTGGAAGAACTCCTGTGTGGAAAGCGACTTCGGATCGTAATCGATGGCAAGGGTGAACAGCTCGCGGATTTTCTGGTAGAATCGCTTTTCACTGGCGCGAATGTCGCGAATGCGTTCCAGCAGCTCGTCGAAGTAATCGACACCGAGCGTCTTGCCTTCCTTGAGCCGCTCGTCGTCCATCGTGAACCCTTTGACGATGTACTCGCGTAGCCGCTCGGTTGCCCAACGGCGGAACTGGGTGCCACGGGGAGAACGTACCCGGTAGCCAATAGCAATGATCGCATCTAAATTATAATACTTTGTTTTATAGTTCTTTCCATCAACGGCAGTTGTCAAGTATTCCTTTACAACTGAATCGGGTTCCAGTTCCCCCTCAGTGAAGATCGACTGTAAATGCAGGCTAATGTTCTGCTTAGTCGTCTGGAACAACTGGGCTAGCAACGCCTGCGTCAACCAGACCGTGTTGCCTTCTAAACGCACCTCAATGCGCGAGCGACCATCTTCCAACTGGTAGAACAGCAGTTCGGATTCTTTGGGAGCAAAGCTACTGAAACCTTCGTCAATCATCGATTATCGTCGCTTTCTGTAAAACCGAATTTCCGAGATAGAGTCTCGGATATTCACACAAAAAATTGCCAGACAATATCTGGCGATTTCAGAAGTAACTCATCAAAATTACACCCAAGCTGATCCGTTCCACTTCTCTACACCTAGAAGTTCTATGCGCACTGGGCAACTACTCGCTGATGAACTATAAAGTGGGATTTCGATGTACTTAATTTTATCATTAAGGGTAACATTGAATTCTTCTGTTTCAGGATAATTCGGGTGAGTATCGAAGAATCTGAGTGCAATTCGAAATTCATCTTCAGTTTTAAACTTGCTTGGCAAATAGAATGCAATAATTGTGGAATACCCCTTTAATGTCAATCTTCGTTGAAAAAATAAGTGCAGTAACAAATCCAGTCGTTTAATAATCGATGTTCTATCGAAGAAAAACTTTTTGTAAATCATTCGCTTAAATGTGGAATGTCGCGAAATCTTTAATCTTAACCGAGCATCTTTCCCATATTTGACAAATGGGTGAATAGTTAAGGAATTGGTATTAGGTGAACAGCAAAATATAAAAGTTCTTTCATGCATTTCCTTCCATTTCGGTTCCCCACTTGGAGATGGGGATAGATACCCTGTAAAGCCTAGTTTCTTGCAGAGTGTCTCTACTTCATTAAAACCATAATTTTTTTTGAGGGAGTAAAACCGCAATTTGCCTGATGAGCTGATAGAATTTGCTATACTCAACTCAGTATAATGGAAAACCTCTGTGTCATCGAGTGGCTTCCAAATGTGATCGATAAGTGTTTGTGATAACTTTCCATCGCCACTCTTCAAATCTGAAACGTTACCTAAGCCAAAGGTCAAATCTTCAATTTTGATTTTTGTTTTTATTCGGTATAACCAAAAATAGAAATTGATTGCTAAAAGGATTCGACTCGCTTGACGTTTAGAAATTGATTTTTCGTTATCAAGATTATCGACAACTCTGTTCCATGTTCCTTTGTACTTATCTTTTAACTCTTCGATTTCTTTATCGTTCACAACTCCCCCTGAAATGCCTTAAACAGAAGGCTCCGGAAAAGGTTTACGAGTTCTGTTCGGATTTCGGTACTCGGACAATAGTCAATCATCGACAATTGTCACTTTCATCAAAATCGAATTTCCGAGACAGAGTCTTGGATATCTCTAACTCCACAATTTCGCAAACGCAGTCTGCTGAATATTCGAGGTTAATCTCCATTAGGCAATGCCATCAAGCACTTTTACATAGTTACCAAAGTTTACATCAATCTCGCGAAACATTTTCAGGTCTTTCAAGAGTGAATTCGCAAATGCCAATAAGCAAGAGAATGACTCTTTTGGCAAGGTAAATTCCTGTGATGAAAATAATTTACTTTCTAATACCAATAATCCATCAATGTCTATTTTACCTTCATTATTAGGTGAAGTTTTTTCTCGAAGTGTTTCGATCCTAGCCCAGCCCTTATAGCCAACGCCATAAACAGGAATTTTGTTGTAAAACTCAACACCGTGTGAATACTCTTCACCATGATGGCGAGTAACAACTCGTTCGTATTTTCTTTCAAGAGCCTTTACGCTTGATTTTGTTCTGAGTACATCTTGCCATTGTTGAGCGATCTCTGATTTTACTTCAATCACTGCAGCTACACCCTCAGCAAAGTACAATCTTTTCTCACCATTGGGTAAAGGAAAGCTAGGAAGAAAGGGGTATTCAATAACTATATCTACTTGTCCACTTCGTTGTTGTTTGCTGTCGATGATATCACCTGATCCGATTCGAAATGGTGGAGGTAGGATATCACTTAAAAAATACTTGACGAAGTTTTCGCGTTCTGAACCTATAGTTGAACTGGACATCTTTGCACTAGCTTCGAATGACGCCATGAGAATACCATGAATACCGCTTAAACGGTCAATTAATATTCCACTCATTACATCTCCTAATTGATTACAACTTCCCCTGAAACGCCTTCTGCAGAAGGCTTTGGAACAGGTTCTCGAGTTCCTGCTCGGACTGAAGTTGCTTAGTTCGTAGGTTTTCGATTTGAATCATTGTTTCAGCGTAGTTGGACTGCATTTTGACGGGTGGTAGCGGAATCTGCAGATTTTTCATGATCGAAGTATTCAAATTGGGTTGAGTTCCTGAAGGGGCAATCCCTCTAAGATACCCCGTCAACTCATTGATTGTCGCGAGTAAAAACAAGGGATTTAGTTCGTTTGAATAATTGCTAAATGCTAACCAACCGTCGTGAATGCAACCAGAAATTTTGAGAATCCTAGCAAATCCTAAGCTCACACCGCAGTTAGCAAAAATCAACGAACCTTCAGGTACGAACACACTTTTGGATTGACCTGACTCGATTATGTGTTCTGCTGTCGATGATAGGAAAATAGAACCACCTTGCGAACCATCACCAATTTTTATCCAAGGAATGGTTCCGCCCAGAAATTCTTTTATTGGTCTAGGTGATGCGCCGCGTCTAATGTCACACAATGACCCTAGAGGTTTTGTCTTCCATCCTTTCGGATTAGTGGCGGGATCGCCGAAGAGGTCGATGAAAGCGGACTGGAGGAACTCCTCAGTCAGGGCATTGGCTTGGCGGCGTTTGGCACGAGCCGCATCTGCCTTCTCCAAGATCGCCGCGATGCGCTCCTGCTCGGGTAGTGGGGGATAGTGGATTTTGACATCGTATGCATCGTTTCTGTTCAAACCCGGTACTGCTGACGCTTTATTCATCTCAGTCATTCCGGAACTTTTCAAAATGAAATACAACCATTTAAGTGAGCACTTTTTTAGCGTTCGTGAAATGTAGTAAGTCGTGTCAATAGGAAAACAGGCAACTGGCGAGTAATGAACTTCACCAACCGAACCTTTTCTCCCAACAATTATTGTTTCTCCTGAAGTCACAGCACTGTCGTGGAATCCAACGATACCGTTCGAACCATAGACAGGGACACTTCCCGTGTTTCTTGTTCGAGCGGGAAGGCTGTCGCCATACTCGAACTTACACAAATCGCTGATTTTAATGAATTCTTGTTTCATCTACTCATCAGCTTTCTAATTGCAACGATATCAGATTGAATTTCACCCTCGAGATCGTAGAGCTTATCAATCAGAATTACAGGATTCTCGAAACAAACGGAATCGGAAACTGTTTGGCGATATCTCGAAATCGAGAGGTCGTGCTTGTTCGCGCGAATCTCGTCGACCGGAACCATGAAGCATTTCTGCGAACGGTCGGCACCGGCTGCGGTTGCCCGTTGTTGCCACTGAGCGACCAGATCGGGAATGTCGTTCTCAGCGACGCGATTCCGCTTGTCGTCGAGCGAGAAGCCGTCCGCCTGCATATCGTAGAACCAGACGTTATCGGTGATGCCCCCCTTTTGGAAGATCAGCACCGCCGTCGACACGCCCGCATACGGCTTGAAAACTCCCGATGGCATCGATATTACCCCTTCGAGTTTACAAGCGTCTAACAGCCGTTTACGCACGTCCACATGGGCGTTGCTGCCACCGAACAGCACCCCGTCTGGTACAATGACCCCACAGCGACCACCCATCACCAGCAGGTCGATCATCAGCTCGAGAAACAACAGTTCCGTCTTGGTGGTTTTGACCTTGAACCGGGGGTTAATATCGTTCTTGTCAATCGACCCTTTGAACGGCGGGTTCGCGATAATGACGTCGTACAACCCTTTTTCGGTGAAGGTCTTGCTCAACGTATCCGTCCAGATGAAATTCGGGTTGTCGATACCGTGGAGCATCAAATTCATCGCGCCGATGCGAACCATTGTAGGATCGAAATCGTACCCAGTCAGCGCGTGGCTTTTCAGGAATGTCTGGAGTCGCTTGTCGGCAATTTTATCGCCGATGAGGTGGTGCGGTTTGCCGTCCTCGTCGTATTCGAGAATGTCGGGACTGGTGTTCGCCTCGAGAATGTGCTCGTAAGCCGCGACGAGAAAACCACCGGTGCCGCCCGCCGGGTCACACACTTTTTGACCGATCTGTGGATTCACCAGTTTCGTGATCATCCGAATTATGTGACGAGGGGTGCGGAATTGACCGTTTTTCCCCGCCATCGTCAACTGGCGAAGCAGGTACTCGTACAAGTCGCCTTGCACGTCGATGTTCTGCTCGGAGATGTGCATCTCCTCGATGATCTTGACCGCTTCCTGCAGCAGCGACGCTTTGGGGATAATGAACACCGCGTCCTGCATGTGCTGTGTGAAGGTGCTGGTTTCGCCGCCGAGCGTCCGCAGGAATTCAAACACATTGTCCCGGACGTGCTTCAACATCCGTTCGCCGGGGAGCTGACTCCAATACGACCAGCGACACTGGGTACGGTCGATGTCACCGGTTTTCCAACCGATGGGATTGTCAAACAACGAAGTGAACGGTGTTGACCGGCGGCGTGCCGATGCCGCTCGTGTATCGTCCATATCCTCGATCCGCTTCAGGAAAATGAGGTACGACATCTGCTCAATCGCAGACAGCGGATTCGAGATTCCACCTGACCAGAACTTGTCCCAGAGGGCATCGACTTTCGAACGGAGAATAGGGTCTGTTAGCATTAAGCTTCCTCAGTTGTTGCTTCAGATGGCGGAGGTGGTGGTGGAGGTGAATACCGGCGTATTGTGCCGTTCGAAATCAACATCTCATTGATCTCATGTGCCTTCCCCCTTAATTGGGGATTATCTCCGGTATCTTTATAATAGTATAGCGTCTGTGACAAATCATCTTTTTTGTCATCACTCATTGCGGTAATTTCATTCGTGAGTTCGAGTAACAACATCCGATGCCCCTCACTTTTTTCAGACAGGGGTAGTTCATTCATAATTCTACGTGCGAGTGTAGTTGAACTTTCAGGGGATAGTTTTCCATTTAGTAGACAAGTGTTAAAAAAGGTAGAATACTGCGAAAGGTCGTTCGTCTCATCGTTTACAATTGCTTCGAGGAAAATACGTTGCTGGGGTTGAAGCAACCCACGACCTACTGTGCTCCGTAAAGGTTCGAACTTCTCGGTGAAAATTGGCAATAGATCAAAATCATCGATTTGGATAGTGGCAACCAACTCGTCAAAGGTATTACCTCTTCTTTCACTCGGAATCAGGTTCAAGAGAGCGTTGTAGAGGTCGATGTAGATGGTTCGGCAATCAATAGGTAGCTCTTGATTCGAAATATTGCTCGTTACTGCCGTAATGCATTCGATAATAAATGGTTCGCCAAATTCTCGTGCTTTTTCGACGATGTAATTAGTTGCATGTTGGAGTTGTTCCACCTCCGATAGAGACAAAAGCTGCTGAACGAAAGATTTAACCTCTATGTCTATATTTCCCAAGTAGGACTGGCAAATTCTTGCAAAGGGTAAGAGATCCGTTTCTTTGTGCAGAGTCTGGAAGTTGTCTTTTACCCACTGCCACTTTTTAGTGACTCCTTGGTTCAGAAGCTTGCATGTATACTCGTTTTGTAAATAAGAGTATGAATTTATCAGATCGATTACTGCTTGAAGTTCTGTCGAAGAGCAACTGTAAACGCCCTCGACGAATTCTATTTCTGATTTAGATTGGGTTTCAGATAGTCTTGGTAAACACCGAAGAAGGAGACATAATACCAATGGTGTGTTTTCCACAATAACTGGTTCAGAACTCACTTCCTCCTCTTCTTCAATTGGTTGATTTGTTAAGAACCTTGACAACTTTAAAGCTTGATCTGAATGCAATTCGCGGGGCAACCGAAGAACGAAATCAGCACAACGAGTGAATCCTTCGGTTTCCGCATTCCTAGATAGCAGGTCTTTGAGAATTCGCACTAAAGTCGAATCAAGCGTATCGTCAGAAGTAAACTCACCCGCGTTGTTGGGATTAAGGAATAACTTATATAGTTCGTCATTGATTTGGTTTAACATTTCGGTGTCGTCACCCGATATCCGAGACACAAGTTGGTGTTCAAGCACAGCAGAAGGAACAACCAATCCTGCGTTCTTACGCTCACCCTTCGTCAATCGAAGTGAGTTCAGACCTTTAAGGAAACTGAGCAGTCGTACTGGGTTATCAAAAACTTCTTGTAGCCACCGTTCAAGGGAAGTATTGAATTGATTTGAGTCATTCCGAGCGCGACTAAAAAATTCGGGATGGTTGATGACTTCCCAAACAGCGTCAGTGTATGAATCTTGTGAAAGGAGAGTACTCTGCACTTTACTGAGAATGTCGTCATGTAATGATTCGCTCAACTGTGGCGACTCGTTAAGGTAAAAACTCAAATCCTCGATTTGAAGTTTAAAATCCAACGTTTTCGAAGTGATGACTCTAGTGACATCAATAAATAATCTCTTATGTTCCTCAGCAATTAACATTTTATTTATCAATAAGTAGTGCGCTATTTCAATAACGCGCCTTGTAACTAGCTCTAGATCATCATCTATTGAAGCTTGAAGCGTATCAACAATTGCTTCATCCTTTCCTTGAACAGAATCTGCAGTCAGAAATTCTTCGAAGTGAAACTCATTCTCGGTAACTGCTCGACTAAGTTTTGAACCAATTGAACCGAGTCTAGTGACTTGTTCCGTTGTTTTTAGCTTCGCAAGTGTGTCTAAATCTATAATCTCGATTTGGTAAGTTTCAGCCAAGAACTTTCTCAACCCACGGTATTTTTTCCAAACATCATTGATCGAAATCTTCCCGTCTTTGGATTCTGAGAACTCGCACAGTATCTCGCTTTCGCTAAGATTTTCTTCATGTCCGCGCGCAGCATTTGTGAATCGGTTCAAGTACTCCGGGTTCTCGGTTATAACTCTGTAAAACTCTGGATACTGGTACTCTAAAACTGTAAGTTTGGCAATCTGGGGTTCAAGTTTGCTAACATCTAACTCACCCAAATATCCTTGGGTGTGTCGTGCAACGGCAATAGCTCTTTTGATCATAAATAAGTTTAGGAAGTGTTTCATCTTCCGGGCATCTTTGCAGTACCCTTTTGCCGCTAAATACGCAACATTTTGAGAGATATTGTATTTTTTTGCTGTTTCCTTTGCGAAGAGAACAATATCTTCATTGTGAAAAACTGGGATTCGTATTGATACAGAGAAATATTTTCTTAACTGCTCGTAACCAATGTTCGTATTTTTGGCTGAAAACATTTGAACAACTGAGGAATCGTCCATTGGCACAATAAAACAGCAACGATCAACTTCAAAAAAGTTTTTCAATGAAACGAGAACTGAATTGATCATATCGATTTCACAACGATCTAAATCATCGATAACGAACACCAATTTGCGTGAAGGTTTATTTTTGCTTGCTATGTTGACTAATTCTTTAAACTTTTCTACAAATTGCTCAGGGAAGATAAGTTTCGGATCTTGTGAGTTGTCTACATCGACTTTGATTATCTGTTTAACTTGATTTAGAAATAAAACAACAAGGCTGACTACCAACGCAAATATTCCGCTACCCATCGTTGGTAAACTTTTTACTTCACCACCACTAATAAGAAGGTAGGTGGCAATTGTTGCTAGAACGATGAAAGCTGAGGATTGAATTACACCCGACTTCGATATCGAAATTGTCTCTTTTGGTTTTTTAAGAATCGAAGTGTGACTAAGTGTACTCAGCTCGTTGACTTTGGATTCACGTTCCGATTTGCTCTTGATTATCTCTTCCGATCTTGCAACAGTCAATAGGAACTCTCGTCTAAACGAATCACCTGAGTATTTCCAAGCATTGAAATAGACATAGGCATACTTGTCCCGATCAAGGAGCGATTCGATGAGATTCATGATTGATGATTTTCCAACCCCCCACCCACCAAACAAACCGATGGTCATTGGAGGGTCATTTTTTTCGAGGATTTCTAGGATAGAATCAGCAATCACCCTATGATTGAATGCGTCTGCATCGGAGTGACCAACACCTTTAAAGCTAGGTCTATCGGTAATCATCTTTAGATCTGCCACCATAATCTCCTTTTACTACGCCGCCAACCCGCCTGTCAACTGCAGCAACTCGTCAATTTCCTGCTGGCTAAAGAGTTTCTCGACAGCATTCGCTCCGAAGTTGGTGAACGGTTCGTCGTACAAGTCTTCGAGCGTGATCTTCTTCCGTTCCTTGAACACAACCCGTACCGCCCGCAGAAAGCGGCTCTGGTCGGCATTGAAGTTATGCTCCAGCACAAATGCATCGAACGCCGCCCCGATGATACTCTCTCGAGTCGGAAGTTTCTCTAGATTCAAAACGTGTCGAATGAAATCGACCAGACTACCGACGCGAACACCGAACGCCTTCTCCATGTTATCGTCGAACAACGATACTTCATCGGATTGTAATTCCGTGGTGAGTGTCTGTTCCAAGCTCACTAGATCGTCGGTTGTGATGTCGCCACCGGCTTTCAGTTTCTTAATCGTCGGGTGGTTTTCTGCAAGCGCGAGTACCCGTTCCTCGACCAGTCGCTTGTATTCCTCGACGTAAATGCGCTGGTCGCCATTCTGGACGATACACCAGTGTCGAGATTGAATTACATCGTCAAGTCCCAGCTCGATGACGTTTGAAGGGCGATCTTTCCGGTACTTCATCAACGGGGCGAGAGCCGCTTTGGTCTCGTCAATCGCTGCAAGCGACTGGGGTTGTCCAAACGCATTGGAAAGTACGAAATCGACCTGCTGTCTTTGTTCATCGACTTGCGATAGGTTGGTGGGAAGCCGCGCTACATCCTCGCGTATCGATTCGATCTGTTTCGCCATATCCTTGCGCTGCAGCAGCAATAAACCGAGACGCTCCATCTTGCTGATGAAAAACGCCTCGTCAGGGTTCACGTCGACAGCGAAGCGTAGCAACGGTGCAACCTTCATCTGCAGGAAGTCTAGTTTGTCTGCAGTCAAGTATCGCCAGAAATCATCCTCCCAGGCATCCTTGACTTCGCTCCATGCTTTCTGAACCGAGAAGGATGTCTGCGGAATATGCTCAAGCTCCCGCCGCAAATCTGCTACGATCCGCACAAAAGCCGAGTCGGTCTGGTCGGCAAGCAACAACTCGAGTTTTTTGATTCGAGTGGTGAGGATTGTTACCAATACTGGGATTTGAGTTGGTTCCTTGCGGCGGTTCTTCCGCAGTGTATCTCCCCAATTCTCCCAGTAGTCGATGATCAGGTAGCGTTCTTTTTTCCCGTTGGGGAGCCAAGAGTGCTGCTTGCAGGTTTCGTTGTTCCGGGAACCGCGACCGATCATTTGCCAGAATTTCACATACGAACTGACCGGTTTCATAAATGCGAGGTTTACAACTTCGGGGATGTCAACACCGGTGTCCAGCATATCGACTGAGATCGCGATCCGGGGGAAACTCTCCTGTTTGCCAGCACATTTATTGCTGCATGTTCTTCGGCAACACTCGCATTCGGTGACTGCACGACTTCAAAACGAAGATTATGTGGCTGGTTCATTGTTCTCCATTTTCAACTGGATTCATCGTGCGGAATCACGACGATACCGGTTAACGCAATAGGTATGCCGAAGTCTGATGAATGATGTAACTAATGGATTATTCAGTAGATAGAAAGCAGTGAGAAACGATAGTAACCCTAATTTCGAGCAGGGTGAGCAAATTGAATAGCAGCTAGCCAGTTAGTAACCCTAGAAATGATCATTCTGCTCATCCAAACCTATACAGGGTGAGCAATATGAGTATCGTTTTGAGATGCAAGGTTACTTCAAATTCTCTTCAAGAAATCCTCCGGAAGTAGTTAGTAACCCAGTTTTACAGCAAAATGAGCATTATGGTCACCGTTAGTTACCCTGAGTGATCATTTTGATCACCATTTTGGTAGTTAGTAACCCTATAAGTGATCATATTAAGCACTTTTCGCTTTGCAGGGTTACTAACTCGATTCGGGGGGCATGCAGACTGGACTTGATTCTGCGGAACGTTCGTGTAACTTCGAACCACTAAATCGCACCTGGAATCGTGGCATAGTGATTGCCATTACTACTGGGATAGCAAGGAGGATAAAATGGTTCGAGTCGTAGGTTATGCGCGAGTTTCATCGGAAGATCAGGCACAGAAGGATCTCTCCATTCCGGCCCAGATCAAAGCCATCGAAAAGTACGTGAATGATCAGCCAGAGATGCAGCTATTGCAGATGTTCAAGGATGAGGGTGTATCGGCGTATGCATCCGCTGATAAGCGTCGCGGCTTCATGGAAATGATCAGTTTTGCCAAGGAGAACAATGTCAAATTCATCCTGGTACATAAACTGGATCGCTTCTCGCGAAATCGTGAAGAATCCGTCATCTTCAAGTCCTTACTAAACAAGTACGGTGTATCAGTAAAATCCCTGTGCGAGAGCTTTGACTCGGATACCCCGTCGGGCTTTCTCTTCGAAGGAATCATCGAAGTGATCAACCAGTTTTACTCGATGAACCTCTCGATGGAAACCCGCAAGGGAATGGCGGAGAATGCCTCACGCGGCTTCTTAAATGGTGGGAGTGTGCCTTACGGCTACACCAAGATCGATGTGCCTGGTATTGGCGACAGGGTGCATAAAAAGCTGGCTCTAGGTGATCCCATGGAAGTAGCAACCATCCGTAAAATCTTCGAATGGGCCACCAATGATGGTCTCGGGGCTAAGGCGATCGTAAATCGATTAACCGCTGAAGGTATCGTGACGGCCAGTGGAAAACCGTGGTGTAAGCAGAGAATCGGTCAGTACTTGAATAACCCGGTGTACTACGGTGCCACAGTCTGGAACCGCACTAACTCCAAGTCCCACAAGCAGCGCCCTGAAAGCGAATGGATGATTGTTGAGAACACCCACGATCCTATTGTGAGCAAGGAAATGTACTTCCGTCGCAAAGCCATGGCTGCAGGCAACATTGGCAAGGCTTTCCCGACAGTTACCCAGAAGGAAGAGTGGCTCTTATCTAAGATTATTCGCTGTGGTAAATGCGGTCAAGCATACGTAGGAATCCGGAGAAAGAAGGTCAGTAAACTCGAAAACGAACGCATCGAATACATGCTAAAGCGTTATGTGTGCTCTGGTTACATCAATCAGAAAGAGTGTAAATGCGGTTCATTCTATATTGACAAGGATTTTCTGGAAAGCGCCGTCCTAAGGGCCATCCAGCATGAAATCGCGAAACCCGGACGACTCGATGAAATTGAGCAATCCATCCAGGCGAAGTTAATGGAATTAAAAGCCGGCAAGAGTGGCGAGGAGCAACGGTTGGCAGAACGCTTGAAAGAGCTTAGTATCAGTATCGAACGCTACTACGATGCAATTGGCGCTGGAATGGACGTGGAAACATGCAAGGTGAAGATTGATGAATTACAACGTGAAAAGCGGTTTCTGGATGCAGAATTCAAGCAGAAATACAATGTGGAAATCCTCACAGAAGCGTTGAAACGGGATCTCGATATCTGTCGAAAATTGATTAGAAACTTCGACTCAGAAGCGGAAACAATACCTTTCGAGAGATTGCGGATGGTGGTAATTCATTTCGTTGAGAGCATCGAAATAATCGATGAATCCATCGCACGGATCAACATGCGGATTCCCAAGCTGACGACCGGAAAAACGCTGAAGCCCCCGATGGCAAAGAAGACGCGGGTGGAGGTGGAACTCGATGCGCAAAACAAAAAAATAGCCCGACCTGATTTGAATCAAGTCGGACTATTAGGGCTCCCCGGGTGTAACCGTTTTCATGAGTTTTCCATCGCAGAATATCGAAGGGCTCATTTTTACAACATAAGGTATTAAAACGAGAAATAAACAATCTACGCTTTCCAAAAATTTATTCTCGGTTAACAGCGGGAGCACTCTCAAACTGTTAACTAACACTCCAGTACAATTTGGAATTCATGCTTTGTCATGGTTAACGAAGTGAATACGCTGGCAGTCATTTTATGTCTTGAGTAGAGAGCCAGGGTCGGGATTAATCTGCGAAGTTTTTGGAGTATTTCTTCCGAAATGGTGAACCCGAATGAAGTCAATCGGCTCGTTTGAGAAGATTCAATCGAACAGGTTCGAGTCGTTCATGCAGATACCCAATTACCACTTCTAACTCACTCGGAATGCCCGTCGCACGGGTTCGTTTGAGGAATGCCGACCATTGTTTCATTTTGTCTGGATTCGTCGCAAACTCTTCAGCCAATGCTAGTGGAGTATTTTTAGGGAAAGGTGTATTACGCCTGGTAAAAGTAGCCAGAATCGATTCCTCAAGTAGTGACTCGTCAATCGTAAACTTTGAAAAAAGTGTCCAAATATCGAAGAAATCTTTCATCCGGCTATTCCTAATTCCCAATATGACCATTGCTTCATACTTTTCAGCAATAACAGTTTCCCTCGAATATGCTAGAAGAACTGGTGCTGGAAGATTTTCTAGGATTGCCGTAACGGTTTGTTTTGGCTTTTGCGAAACGACTGCATCACCGAAACCGACATCAATTTGAAGAGTATCATGCAATGTACCGATTCGGTAGGACATTAGAATCCGAACGCCGATGTAGTTTGCCTGCTCTCGGATAGCTTCACCCCGGACCGTATCAAGCAGGAATTCTACCCCATCTTCCTCACACGGGATAGTACAAATATGTCGGATAGTTGACACCATCGAATCAATACTGGAATCACCGTAGTGGAGTAAATCCAAATCGCGGGTTGTACGCGGAGTGATTTCCGACCAGAGTGTAAAGAGTTGTGCTCCCTTGAGAACAAATGAATCCGAGAATTGCGAAATGCTAAGACGATAAAGAAACCGCTCGACGATGTACCGAGATACTACAACACTGAACTCTTCATTCCGTACTTTCCGGTAGTTCATCAACCGCTGCAGGATCGATGCTGAGATATTTGTAATCGGCTTTTTCATTCAGTGACCGTTAGGTAGGGTGTCATGATTTTCGTTATCCGATTCAGTTTGGCATACTTCCAAAGCTCATCAATGTCAACTTTGTGGTTTTTCAGAGCGGATTGAAGAGCTTCTACCGCTACATCAATTCCAATCTTGTTCCTAAATTTAAAACAGTCCGCAATTGTTCTGGCAAGGGAGTAGACGCGTACCTGTCCATCCGCAGTGCGATGACGCTCAACACCGGTTGAAATGAACTTACTAGACGACTTAACGAACCGCATGGGTACAGTAGAAATGGTGGGTTGACGAGTCTCTCTACCAATTGCGATCCAGACGGCAGTCGGATTCTGGGTTGTCACGTTGTGGAACCGAAGGGCTGAAAGCAGACAGATGACTCCAGATGGCACTTGCTTACAAGCTACTGCAATCGAATGGTGGATCGATACATCTGAGTTAGGGAGTCGGTAGAGACCGCGACTGACATTTTCAATTATTCCACTGCGTGCCAGTTTTCTGAGATACTCTTTAGTAACCCCAAGCGCGATTAGATCGCTTGTTCGGAGAATGCCCGAGCGACGAAGACGACTTATGATAATATTGGATTTGGGTGCTATTCTCATGACATTCAGTTGACCAAGTGTTACCTATTATACGTAATTGGTAACAGATAGTCAACTCTATTCTTAGTTCAGCAGGTATCAATGGTGCTTAGGTGCAAGCGACAATGCTCATGTGAGTCTGAGGACGGTCTTGGATTGCCTGAAACAGGGTAGCAAACACAAAACCACTTGAAATCGATTTTAGTTTGAATGGCATAAGAGTGTTGCGTATCGTCTAACGACAGAAATATTGTCAGACCATTTGCAACAAGCAAGTAAGTGGTATCGTAGATTTCTGCAGGATCTTCGTGTTTGTTGTTGATTTGTGTGAACTCATCCGCTTCCCGTTAAGCCGCACACCAATGACGAGGTAGTTTTGCTGGTGTGCCGCGAAAGTCTAACGGAACTTGTCTAATCCTTTTACCATGTTATCTCACCAATCATCTGATCCTGGGCGATTTGAATCCGTGCGTCGTGGTTACACGATCAAGGCAAGATTGTGAAAATTCGCTAATTTAACAGGAATTATGCAAGTAAATGAAATGGGAAATAACATGAACATCTGTAATTATAAACTCTTAAATAAACATCTCTACTAAGTCAAAAAAAGATTCATTCGCTTTCTGTTAACTAAGACGGCTCTTTGCTTGGAAGAGAATAGGGTTGCTAAGAAATCCCTTTTTTGCAAGATTACAGTGACTCGCAAATTTAACAGGAGTGTAGCGAGAAAACGAACTGGCAAAACAATCGAACATCTGCCATTACAAACACTTAAACATGTTTTTCGGAAAAGTCTAAAAAAGAGCTCATGCGCTATCTGTTAAATTAGTTCGCCTTTTTTTCATGAGGAGGGTAAGTTTCGCTTAGAATTTCCCCACGTGCAACCGTTTTCATGAGTTTTCCATCGCAGAGTATCGTAGTGCAATTTTTCATAACACAATGAATCATAATGAGATATTAATGATTAGCCTTCGGTCAAATTTTGCAAATTTCCATCGCAGAGTACTCACGGTTTCAGTAAACTCATAACAAGCAATTCATATCCAAGATTGACGTGTCCTCTGTCTAATCCTTTTACCATGTTATCTCACCAATCATCTGGTCCTGGGCGATTTGAACCCGTGCGTCGTGGTTATCCATGAGTGACAAATAAAGTGATACTCGGTCAACGACACCATTTTGCGCAAACAACGCAGGAGCGTACTTCCAGATCTCGATTCCGCAGCAATCCTGTTCGGGATAAGTAAGCTCCATTACTTGTTTCTGTACTTTTTCCTGCTTCCAGTCTTCCAACGAAAGAGCATACACCGGTATGGTTGATTCTGTCAACATCGAGTATTTAGCAAGTGCGCTTTCACCAGCTAAGTAGATTTCACAAGTAATCATGTCCTTGCTGGCAACATAACACTGCTTCCGAATCGGACTACCAAGAAAGGGCATGGCTAAATTCAACAGCTCGTTTCCTTGCTCCACAATTTTCAATTGACGACTTTTTCCCATTGTCGTATGCTTTCCAATACCCGCAAGCTCCAGCTCGTTGAATGCGCGTGTCATCGTCATCAAAGAGTACCCAAGTCGAGTCGCAACTTCAGTCGGAGTAATTGTACCAGTTTCCATTTTCCACAGTATTGATAGAATGAGCGCTTGAGTAGAGGGACTAAGCTTCGGTTTAGACTCCCGTATTTGCCGGATATGTTCTCGTAAGTCGATACCAAGCATCGGTAGGTACATTTGGTTTCCCGGTATGATAAAAGGGACTTTATGCTCGATCAAGCGCTTACGGTTAAAAGAACTTACAGCCTCGCGTACATAAATGAGAGTGGCATTTTGAAGAGAGCGAATCTGATCGAATTGCTTATTGATGATTGCAGGAGTCTGTTCCTTTTCATCAGTATCAACCACCAGGACACATTCCGTACCCAGCATTGTCATCATAAAGTAGTGATACCGAGCCCGGAGATACTGTGGAAACCCGCGCCACTTCTCCCAGTCTCGAAGATCCACTTCGACACCGATTGTATCGCGTAAGTACTGTACCAGATTAATTTTGAGCTTGTTCATGTCATCCTACTAACGCTATTACTGAACACTAACATACTAAATGATACTGTGCGAAATAAGTGTTAGTTGAGCGATTCGAGAAGGAATGTCGTCTGAGAAATTCTCAATTATAGCAGGTGTCGGTTGCGCAAGGTTACTGTATGAGTAACTTAGCGCGATCAATATTGGAAGCAAACTGAAGGCCTTATTTTTCCCTCCGGGTTTTACCGATTTTCCCTGATTCCAATAGTTTCTGCGTGCGTTCCAGCTCTGCGTCCTCGGCAAAGGCTGTCGATGCTTTCTCAGTCAGGCGACGTTGCTGGAATTGTTCGTACTGCTCCAGTGCCAGCGTCTGTGCAACTTCCATCGAAACTTGTCCGGGATTATCGAGAACCTCTCGCTCGGTGAATTTCAGGAAGGCATCGAGCTTTGCTCGCCAATCCTTGATGTAGAGTGGCTGCCGACGTTTGGTCTGGTCTTCGGCGAAGTCGAGGTACAGTGAGACGATGCGGTTCAACTCGCCCATTTCGTCGGCATTGAGATAATTTTTCGCAACGGTGACATCTCCCTTGCGTACTTTTACCCCTTTCCAACTGGTCAACCCCATATTCGGCTTCGAAGCATCAGAGCGACTAGCGATCAATTCCGGTGCCGTCATTCGGGTGACCGCCCAATGTAGCTTGTTCTGAACGATTTGGAAGAACTCCTGCGTGGTAAGCGACTTCGGATCGTAATCGATGGCGAGGGTGAACAGGTCGCGGATTTTCTGGTAAAAACGTTTCTCGCTGGCGCGGATATCGCGGATGCGTTCCAACAACTCGTCGAAGTAATCGACACCCAGCGTCTTGCCTTCCTTGAGCCGCTCATCATCCATCGTAAAGCCTTTTACGATGTACTCGCGCAACCGCTCGGTCGCCCAGCGGCGAAACTGGGTGCCACGGGGGGATCGAACCCGGTAGCCGACGGCAAGGATCATCTCTAAATTGTAGAACTTTACTTGACGCTCGACCTGACGAGTACCTTCTGCTCGAACTATTAAGTATTGCTTAATAGTTGCCGATTCATCTAGCTCTCGTTCGTCCAAGATATTGCGAATATGTATGTTGATGTTGGGGATGGTCGTTTGATATAGTTCAGCAAGCGCGGCTTGAGTCAGCCAGACGGTTTCCCCGTCGAGACGCACTTCGACCCGCGTGCGACCATCCTCCAACTGGTAAAACAGTAGTTCGGATTCTTTTGGGGCGGAGCTACTGGAACTTTCATCAATCATCGATTATCGTCGCTTTCTACAAAGTCGATTTTCCGAGATACTGTCTCAGATATCTCCAAATCCTCAATTGCTCAGACGCTGTCTGCGGAATCTCTGTAGTTACTGAATTGCTCAATTGCTTTAGCAATTCTCTTTGTTTGAGATTCATGGTTATTGAAAAGTATCGTATTCGACTCAAAAGCCAAGAATTCAATAATTCGAACTACATCTTTACAAGCCTCCTGAATGTCCACAATCGGGATAATCAAAAACTTTGGAATAAAGTGGACGCAACCATTTCGGACTTCGTTGGTCAGCCATTCAATGTTGTCCCATTCAGTATTTGAAATACCAACTGCCCGAGAGTGAACAAACCGCTTCATCCAGAAAACATCGTCCTGAATTCGTGCAAAGGCAGTCCAAAACCCAATGAGCTTTTTACGATTTGTTGCCCTTCTCTTGGAATTATTATTGTCGCTTGCTGCCAACTTCTCATTAAAAACTGGCGGTACTTCGTCAGTTTCTTTCCATTCGATAAGATAGCCACTACTTTTAGGACGTTTCATTTGATACAGTCTATTCCACTTCTCCGAACTTCCAATTTTACACCAATTGCAGTTTGAGTCATCGCCTAACACATTTTCGTAATTACTTCCGGTTAATGCAGCGACGCAGAAAGTGTACAAAGCGTGATGTAATGTAATGGCAACCCACTTCCATTTAAGATTATCCAAACGCACTAATTGTGCTGCAGCAGTTTCCAATGAATCGATAGCATTCTCAAGTACGGAGATCGTCAAATAAGTATTATCCTCGATCAGCCGTTTCACAACTCCCCCTGAAACGCCTTCTGCAGAAGGCTCTATAAAAATGGTTTTCGAGTTCCTGTTCGGACTTCGTTGCTTTGCGCGAAGCGATTCGGCTACAGTTACGATAGCTGAGAAGATTTACTGTTCGCTTATGGGTGGAACTGACAGGCTGACCATCTGCCGAACTATCTGATCATTCGGAATCACTAACAAATCCCTGACTGTCAAAGCAATATCAGACATCATACAAAATCAGGTGAAACATAGTGATAAATATCATTGCGCTGAATTTACCATCAACTCAACTTGCGCTTCGACCTCTTCAGATGACATTCCCGTCAGCTTAGACAGATTTGTAACAACACTGTCTCTCACGGCATCAGCCATTACATTCCCGTTGTCTTCCCAGACTGTCATTAAAGAATCGAAAATCGTATTGATCGCGAGTTGAAGCTTCTCTTCCATAGGGTTTGCTCCTTTAGTAAGTTATTGTTACAACATATATTAAGTGTCTTGTGATTGCAAGAAATCAGTTTATTCTTCCACCTTTTTCAATATCTTCATGCCCGATTATGCTTGGGGTGGGTTAGGTTTCTTCGTCCATCCTTGCAGAGTATACAAACAGAGTGATTCAGCAATCGCGCATTGTTTAGGGAAAAGGTTCTTAGTTTCTCTGCTCTACTTGATAAATATTGACCTGATTTACTGTAAGATCATTTTTTAAGTTTTGCCTTCAATCTTAACCACTCAGATTCGCTTAGACCTACTCGAGATAAGGCACTCCCAAACTCTTCAGCTGCACGTTGGGCATGTTCGGTCTTCAACTCGGCAATCCATTCATACTTGATTTTTTTGTTATCCTCGAAAGTGATCTGGTCATCATTGTCATTTGAAATAGCGTGTACTGAATCTTTGTTAGTGGTGAAACTTGTGACAAAGCAGTTAGTCGTTTTGGGTTTATAGTGAAGTTGAACGATTTCATTTTTTAGATTAATCACCACATGAGTGACGGGATGATCACTTGAGTGAATCTCCAAACAACAGAAAATAAAAGGTACTAACTTCCCTTTGAGTCTAACACTATCACATACAGGCTGGAGGCAAAGAAGGTAGCGGCCCTGTTGGCTCAATTCTTTAACAATTACACCAAGGTGTAGAGTTCTCCGTGAATCTCGATAAGCAATTCTTTGGCTCATGAGGGAGCTAAATTGTAAATGGCTCAAATCGCCGCCACAGCCAGCAGTTAGGAATTTCGCAAGTTCATAACATTTTTTTTCACTTCCCCACTGCTGAATCCCATCTGAGCCCGTTTTTGTGTCAACAAGGCTACTAAATTTTCCTAAATTGTGATTTGTGTAGCTTTCCTTGACAATTGGCCCATTACTGAAAACGTTTTTAGCAAACTCATTTACATCACTTTTCTTTCCAAAAGACTCTTGTGCGTCACTGATAGGTTTCCAACGCATTGCACACCAGTCAGCTATAATTCCTTCAGTAATCAGATTAGTCCCGACTAGGTTTTCTCCGAAAGTATCTTCAAGTACTGCCCGCAGTTCGTCAGTCAGCAAGGGAATTATCTGACTAAAAGTCTCTTCAGGTAAAATTAGTGCACGATGTACAAGAAAAGCGGTATCAAGACCTTCATGGAATCTAGTTAGAATACGTCGGTTGTTTGCTCGAAGATTCGCAACACCACGAAGCACAATAGCTTGTAACAAACCAGAAGCAAGATGAGAAAATTCAAATATTGTTCTTTCTGCTAATTTTTTTTCTGGAACCCAGTAATCAGCATATTCTTTCAGTGCGGTGTTCTCACGTTTTCCCAACACGACGATTCTAGCGGTTTTCGTTGTAAGAACAAGTCCATTGTTTTTTTTATCAACGTCGATTAATTCTTTCTTGATTCGTGTAACGAGATCGTCATAGATTTTGCTTGCAATCGCCTGAAGGTTTGCTTCCATAGTGTATATTAGAACTAGCCGTAATTGATGTGGAATCTCCTTCATGCTTTGTTCTATTAAGCTACCTACCAGAATTGTAGCTTTGTTACCCATATCACCGTGAAGATCCCAGTCAACAATTACAACATCCGCAGTTGAGCATAAACAATAGACATCAGATTGCTCGCCGAATGAAGCAGTTTTTAGAGGTTGGTATAAAGAACAAACTATACGTTTTTTAGCGAAACTATTTTGTACATCGTGAAATGACACTTCTTCTGATTTTTCTGAGTTTACAAAATTACCCGCGAGTGCACTCTTTTTATCGTTTTCTGTTTGTGCACTTTTTACTGCAGCTTTTCTACTCCTTGTCGGTGGTGCCATTAAACCTGTTGGTAAACCACTGCTCGTTTTTTCATAAATCCGGTCGTCGACGACAACAACAGTTTGAAGATATTTACTAACGGACTCAAGAATAAACTTACTGAACTGAGAATTATGTTCACACATTGTCTTTTCTCCAAGAGAGAATGAATCTAACACCAACTTTAGAATCGCGCTGTGAATCCAATTCGAGGCTCATTCCCTCTTTTTGTAGTACTTTTCTCGAAATATAGAGACCCAATCCCCGTCCTCCTGGTTTTCGAGAAAAGCCCTGTTCGAAAATCGATTCCGAGTCGCGCTTGCTAACCGAAGGTCCGTTGTTTTCGATGTGGTATTCATCATTAGAGCAGTCGAGTAAAATTAGACGCTCGTGAGGCTGATCCTTTAACCAGAAAATGAAGTTATCGATAATGTTTACAAATACTGGATAGATCGTTGAAGGATAACTATGTATCCTGCTGTCCTGAAACGCTTGAGTGGCACTAAGTGAAATTTTATGTCGATCTAGCCGTACACTAAAAAGTGCATGAACATAATGAACGATTTCGCTACCTTGAATGTCAATGCGTTGCCGATAAAGACGTCGTTGAAGAGGAGTGAACAGATTTAGATGGGCATCCAGGTGATCAAAATTAGTCCGGATCTCACTGTAGATCGGAAGTAGTCCGTCGTTTGCTTGCGCCCAAGCTCTAAGCTCACGTAGTTGACTCCTGATCATTTTGATTGCTGCGACGAATTCATGATTAATTACTGCTACAGCAAGCCCTAACTGTACTAATTCTTCGTCGGTATCAACTTGTTCACGAAGTGACTGAAGCTCTGTTTCCATTGCTTCTGCCATATCCAATTGACTGACGTCGTTTTTTTGTTCGAGACTTTCAGTAATTCCAACCAGTAACTCACGAACACTTCCCATGGTCTCAGCGTTTTTAGTGGAAACTGTGTTAATACGTTGCTCGTAGTTTGCTCGAATTTCTTCAATCTGATGAGGTGGTAAATCGCTTAAATCCCTGTGTGCGAGGTCTTCGTTGACAGCTTCGATTGCATCTCGAAGCTCCTTCAATGCCGATCGTGCTGTATTGATTGCTGCACGGCGCGTTTGACCTGTTGTCTGCTGAAGTGCATTTGCTTCGGTTCGCATAATCGAATTCTGTTCGTCTGCTAGACGATGGATTAGATCCTGCATTCGTCGACGTTGGTCGATATAAATTTTAGCTTGCGCAGCCATGGAACCCAAAGACTCAGCAATCGTCGAAGCGAATGGGGCGAAAACTTCAGTCTCAAGTCTAGTTAACTCGCGCAGAAATGCTTCCCAATCTCTGTCCAGCTGTTTAGTTAAACCAACCCCGCGAGGACGAACAATGTTGTATTTAGTTCGCAAATCTGAAAGCCTGCGGTTGGCCTCGAGTTCTGCATCTAGTAATTCACGCGAAGCATTGTCGGCATCTGTCATTTTAGATGCGAGTTGCATTCTGGCTTGTATGTGTTGCCTTAGTGAAGCAATTTCTAACTCGGGTACTCCCTGACTTGTTTTGGAGAAAAATGCATTAAGCGCTTCAGTAAGTTTGCTACGTTTTGTTGCCGTTTGTTGTTCACGTTTTCGACGGGCTCTTTCTACTCTATCCAATTCATCTTTGTGATCCTTAAAGTGACCACCTAACGGTGCTTCCTTGCGAAAGAAATCAGCAGCTAGTTGTAGAAATATGTTTTCTAGAACACTCTTTAAGTGTCGATAGGCTTTATCCTTCTGGAAGCCTTCACGACCAGCTTTTTCACGCAAATCGCCATTCATTTGCCTGGTAAGGCTCACGCCGCCATAGATTCGTCTGTATGAGAAAAAGTAGTAACCAAAGCCTTTGTTTCGTCTCTCTTCGATATTCAACCAATCGACGTCTGAATTACCATAGGGAAGAATGCGAATTCGATCACGATATACATAAAGACCACCGATATTGTTTAGCTTTTTGTTAAGTAGTACAAAATCTGATGGATCAGACATACTTTCACGTTGATTTCCTTGTAGATACCCGAATTCTATACCAAAAGGACCACATGCTGTCGGTTTTCCACCTCCATCTTTCCACGAAATGATGTGGTTATTGTAATCTTGTTTGTAAACCCTTACAGTACCTCTGAACTGTCCATATTCATCAACATTACCGCTAACGAATTGGTCGGACTGCTTTAGATCATTTTTTGTAAAAAACTCACCTTCTCCGATCAAGTCTTCAAAAGAACTGTCAGTTGACCAGAATCTGAAAGCGGTTTTTATCGGGGGGGAACTGTCAACAGAAAAGGTAGAATTGCAGAAGCCAAGTAAGCACTTACTGAATTCTTTCGATTCTGATTTTTTCTCAGTTTGGATATCAGCAAGGATTGTTTCTGATGCTGGAGCTACGTAAAAATGAGTACCGCTTTTTCCGTTAGAAAGAGAAAGTCCTCCAACAGTTTTCTCGAAGTTTTGTGGGTCTACTTGAAAATCAGAAATGTCATTTAATATCGCGTTAAATGTGCACTGTGGAAATTTTGCTTGAAGTCGCACAATGCATTCAACATTTTCCCGGAGCAATTCGGCAACATCATTATGTGAAACATTTTCACCACCAGAAATACGTCTAATAGGGATTTCGACGTCGTCAAGATTCAAGGACGGTTGCTCAAATAATCCCCAGTGAACGTAACACATAGTGATGTCATTGCTTTCGCCTATTTTTTCTGATCGTGTCAACACCATTACCTGACGCCCTAGGAAGGCTATTGCGAGACGTCCAATACCTTTCTCACCCATTACCGCACGCAAAGGCTTGTCTTGCGGAGAATACAACTGCTCTCCTAATACAGACTTAACTTTGCTATCCGTTCCCAAAACTAACCAATTTGATTCGAACTCCTTGAAAGACATACCGATTCCATCATCTCGAATCACCAAAAGAAGGTCTGATCTAAAAAAATCGACTTCTACATTATCAGCATACGCATCATGTGCGTTTTTAAAGAGTTCACTAATGGCAGTAGACGCATCTGCGATTTGTTGTCGACCAAGCATGTCAACTGCTCTTGCCTTAGTCCGAAACTTAGCCATGCCACAGCCCAGCCTTTTTAACATGATTTACAAAATGAATTCCGAATGCTCGTGCTACTGATACAGGAACTGCATTTCCGATCTGGCGTGCCATAGAATTTAGCGATCCAGTGAAAATGAAGTTGTCGGGGAATCCTTGCAATCTCGCAGCCTCTCTCACAGAAATAGCACGATCCTGTTCTGGATGTCCGAATCTTCCATTTGAATAACTAATGCATCGTGTTGTAAGTCCTGGTGCAGACTCATGCCATGCCAAACGCGTATAACAATCAGTATGACCAGTATACCGATTACCATTCTTTTTCTTCGTATAGCAATCCGGTAATAATCTGTCAGGCCAATCTCGACGTCCATTCGTCTTAGTATTCTGAATTCGTTCCAAGTTAAGCTTTGAAAGTCTTGCTGCACGATGATTGGGATATCTAATTGTATCTGGATGCTCTTCACCATGATTTATTGAAGGAAGTTCGCTGATCGCATCCCAAACAGTAACAAATTTGTTTGGCGTTTGCATTCCATGTGTAGGAAGGGGTAAGTCGATTTTACCTAATCTACTGGCGACTAAAACCAGGCGCCTGCGAAACTGTGCTGCTCCATAATCTTGTGCAGTTATAACTCCATAGGAACAAAAGTATTTATCCTTTTCGAGTTGGTCGATAAGCCTAGAAAACGGTCCTTCTGCACCAAGAGTTACTTTTTGTAGTCCAGGGACATTTTCTATGAAAACCAACTCAGGAAGGCATTGATGAACCATTTCAGCAAAGTAAGTTAATAGTTCGCGCCGTTCATCTTTTGAATTTACTAATATTGTGTTTGTTTTCTGCTTGGTAAATGGCTGACAGGGTGCACAACCACAAAAGAGCTTCACTTCGGGCACATTCAAAAAATGAGATTGAATCCGTTTCACATCCAAAGTCTCAATCGGTTCATTAATAACATTAACACCAGGAAAATTTTTAATAAATGTTGAAACGGCATCTTGGCATGAATCAACCGCTAGAGCATGCTGAATTCCAGCTTGCCCAAAACCTAAGCTTGTACCTCCGCAACCAGAAAAAAAATCATAAACCCTGATCGGAATTGAATGTTTTTGTGCTTTAATCAAACTTCAACCCCAACTGCTTTGCCGCTTCCTTCATGCCTTTGACCGATGGGTCATTTACATCAAGTGGATTCCCTTCGTGGGTTTCGCCGCTGAAGGACACACTTATCTGGAGCTTCTTCAAATTCAATCGCAGTGTCGGTTGGATGAAACAGCGGAACAGTTCAGTCCAGTTTTCTGTGGCAACATTCCCCGAGATTCGGAAGCTGTGAATTTTGTTGTTGTCATCTACGACTTCGACTACGGTTTCTTCACCAGTTGCCGGTGGAATAGAACCGTCGCCACCGAATATGCTTCCAGTAGATGCTCCTAATTCGTTTCCTGTCGGCGTAGAGGTTGTGCCTGAAGGTGTACTTCCCTGTGACCCACTACCCATTGGTTCGGGTGGAACCACAACCTTTGTAAACTTCGGGATAATCCATAATCCATCTTCGTTCGGGTCCAAAGTGATTGTCTCACCGCACCACTGCTTTTGGATGTTGTTCAATGTAATACCACGTGCGATTCCAATCACAGAATCCTTGCAGGCATCAACCAATCCACGAAGTAGAGCATCACGATTAGCCAACATCGGCTTATCGGTGTAGCGGAGCATCGACTCCAGTGCATCTTTGACTCGAATTCCGCCATCCTGTAGTACTAACCCTGATTTTTCGAGCGTAACCGACCCAACTTTCCGCAAAACCCATTCATCGTCGATAACCCATGACCAAGCAGCACCAAGATGGTCAGCAAAACTCGTTTTAACGTCCGTGAGAGGTTTTACATCTGCCGTTTGACCAGAAACACGGGCGATGTATGTATAGGTGCTTCCAAGGCTCTCCTGGACGTTTTTACGCTCCCTTTCAAGACGCTTCAGTAGTTCCTCCTGCTGTTCTTTATCCAGTTGGGAGTAGTAATCCCGTTTCACTAGCTCCAGAGCAGCAACTTCTCGAAATGTGGTCCGCAATTTATTCAATCCCTTATGCGAAGGGAGCAAAAAGATGAGGGTGTTTCGGAATAGTCGTTCCTTCTGACCGCACTTCAGGCTGATTTTCAGAAGTTGGTCATCAATCGGCGAAGACAGCAGATTCTTCTGCCCACCATTTTCGGAGTACGCGAACTCCGGAGACATAATGAGAAGAGTTAGTGACTTTTGTTCCGGCAAATCATCATCAGGACTAACAAGGATTTTCCATTTGTCAGTACCTGTGACAACTTTATGTGCTTGGTCGCGGATGGTGTCGGAAATCTCTTTATCAAAGCTCTTGTCACCAATTTGAGCGCGGTACTGAACAATCAGTTTGTTTAAAGTCGGTTTTGTGGCGAACCAATACCGCTTACTAGTGGATTCACCGACTGTAGTCGAATGAAGGTAAAACGCCTTTTCTTCTAAAACTGTGATGGCACCATCGGTAAAATTCCAATTCAGTTCCGGACGACCGACACAAAGTTTCAATTCCTTGTTACTGTATCCTGAGCGTTCCCCTTGTCCACCAAAGGAGCCGAGCAGAGCCGCAGAAGCCAAACCTTGTGCAATCTTCTGCGTGAAATACTCGCCACCACGTTCTTCATCAATCATCATCGCATTGGCTTTTTCACCGATGATATCTGCTGCGACCACTGAGTCATAGGCACTACCCCACATTCGGGTAAGGGCGGCATGAAGTGCATCCACATCCCATCGAATGTGGCAGGGAAGTATCATCGACTGCGCTTGTGTCTCATTGTTTCGACGCTTCCACAGGTCACCGACCACCGAAGCCAACAAACGAAGAACTCCACGTGTACGCTGGAAGTCTGGATGGCTACCCCAACGGAGAAACAGAGCGTCGATTACCATCGGATGGAAAGGATAAGCACGAACCAATTGGTCCTTGTAATTGGAACGTGCCGCTTCAGTCGGAACCTCTGACTTGTGGGTAGTGTACATCGCCATGTAAGCTGTCGCGACCCGTTCCTGTTCGGTAAGGTCACCAACAGAATCGAACAAACGACGACGAACGACATCGTAGATTTCTTGGTCCGCCACTGGTTTGACATCGGCACTCATACGACCGAACCGTCGCTCCAAACTATTCAGGATTTCCACGCCACGCTCAGACCCGGCAACTTCAAGGTGACTGGCAGGAAGGGTAGCGACAACTGCGACCTCCTTGATACTGGAAACCGCTTCAGAAAGTTGTTGGGCGAAGGAGACCGTCTGGTCGGAGAGCGTGAGATTACCGACCGGAACACCATTAGCACCAATGCAGTAATCGGCAACTTCGTCAAGCAGAATTAAACAGGGACTGACACTTTTTAAGAGTTCACCGAAAAGACCCTGAGGTACAGTCCTTGCTTGGTCGTTCGCTTCGATGCGCTTGTACAGTTCAATACCACCGAGTTGGTAGGCAAGCTCCCCCCACATCGTTCGGATGACTAACCCTTCAGGGGTGTGACGTCCTTGGGTAGCATCGGTTGTTTTATTGGTGAACACGGCAACAGAAATCGGTTGCTTCGGTAAAAAAGCACCGATTGCACTATTCAATTCAGAACAAGCAGGGTCGTTGCGAATCACATCGGCATGCTTGGCAAGATGCCACAATGCGACTAGGGCATGGGTTTTACCACCACCGAACGATGTCTGCAAACTGACGATTCTATCACCGGCATCAGCATCACCGGATAGGGCTCTGGCAACTTTCTTTAGCACATTTGTGAGACCGGCAGTGAGATAGGTCTTAGCAAAGAAATCTGCGGTGTTGAGGTAGATATCCGGCGCTTCACCCTGTACAACTTTCCACAGGTCAGCAGCAAAAACCGCTTCATCGAGTCGCCCCTCACGAATATCGGAATGGGGTGTTGCAATTGCGTACCAGGGTTTTAGTTCAGGTGCCATCGTGGTTTATTCCTCAGCCGGTAAATCTAAACTTCTTGACTGCCCGATTTCGGGTTCGGTAGGTAACTTCTTACGTGATTCGAGTTTCAGGGTGTCACGTTCACTAAGCAAAGCAGACACCAACTTCCAGTCTACTTCGGTACGGGGAAGTACTTCGAAAAGTGCCTGTGCCAACTTCCAGAACCGTTCATCTTCCAACAGGTCATTACTGCGAAGGTAGCCAATTAAATCGTTGCGAAGTTCAGCTTGCCATAATCGCATGGCAAAGTGAAGTCGGTCGATGAGTGGGGATTCCGGCTCACGGCCCAATTTGGAAATATCAGTACGGTCAGCAAGCAAAGCCAATCGACAATCAGAACCATCGACGATGAACAACTTTTCTTGCTTGGCAATATCGATGTTTATATCGTCGCCACCACCGATTTGAATCACTAATCGAGCATCATTGAACTTTTGAACGCTTGTTCCATACAAATTGACCCAAACGAAATATAGTCTGGATAGGTGGTCACCATTGAACTCACCTGCGATAGCTTTTAGCGCACACTCTCTTACAAAATCGAGAAGCTCTTTGACGCCAACTAATGTCCCATCGGCACGTTCTACACGCTCAAACTGCCCGAATACTCCAACAGCCGGACCAAAACATGCGACAATAAGGTCAGCACCTCGAAAACCATAATTCCAAAATCTATTGACTGCTTTGGCAACTTCTTTTTCTATTAACGCTCGTACATCACGAAACGTTATTGCATTTCCAAACTCACGGTGTCGACACACAACAGTTATTGAAGAAGCAAGTGCAGATATGTCCTTTTTAAGTGCCAAAACTCTTTCAGTATCAATTGGATATGTTGCGGTTATGTTCAGACCAGCAGAAAAAATAGCGTCTATCAATGCTGTCCATGCTTCTGTAGACTGATGCGCAAACATGATACTAACTGTGCCATCTTGCCTACAGTGTTTTTTTGCAGTAGCAAATGACTCTGCAAGTTTTTTCGAAAAGTGTTTTTTGCCAAGTTCTTTTTTTCCATGATGACGATGTTTATGTGCGACTGCTTCATCAATTTTAGGAGTTTGAGGTGTTATAAAAGCACTCGGAAAACTATTATTCAGAACTCGCTTAAGCCATACGTAGAAATAATCAGACAAATCTGCATAAGCGATGGCGTCAAAATAAGGAGGGTCAGTAATAATAGTTTGGACTGGTTTTACACTACCATTTATTGAAGCTGCGTCACCTTGTCTTACAGAAATAGAATTTGATATGGTGCCTTGCACTTGCTCATGAGCAATTACTCTTTGTATCCATCCTAATTGACCATCAGTTCCTCCGGTTGAATCAGAAAAAGGATTGACTTCAGGATAATCCCAAACCATCGCAAGTGATTGTCTTCCAAAGGGATGCTCAAACTTTTCCCCTCCGGTATTCCAAATACCGATGTTAGACATTCGTTGTGATATGCGGCTCAAAAGCACACCTAGATAGAGCATTATACACTTTCGATACTCGCTATCGTTCACTTGTGCCAATAATTCTGTTTCTACTTGATTTATTGCAATCACGAAGGCAGACATACATACTAGTTGACGTGGATTAAACAGACTTGCAAACGTTTTATAACCATACATATCAACACTTATACTTCGATGTGCACCAGCATCGATATCTGCTTGAGGAGAGTTTATTTCGGGGACAATGAACTCGGTTGGCTTTTCAATGTCAGCATAAACTAGTTTTGCTTTTTGATAAGCCTCTAAGTCAAGCTTCTCTACAGTTCTGTAGGATTTTCCATCAGGAGTATCAGTTACTACGGCAAGCATTACTTCACCGATTTTTCCATCTAACCCAGACTGTCTGATGTGCTGAACCGAAGTAATTTGTTCACAAAATGGACAATTACAGTTTCCTCCAGAAAGCATCGTCCCTGTTGTTTCAGCGGTTACATCATTGTGAACAACTCCGAACTTTACACTTTTGTTGTTTCTGTCCAACTGCATCGTTAATGTATATTTCTTATTCGTTTTCTCACAAATTGTCAAACTACGCAATAAGGGAATTTCTGCTTTACAATTCGGGTTAGCACACAAAACGGTTCGTGCCCATAAATAACCAACGATTGGATTTCCATCCATTCCAACTGGATAAAATTCATTAATCTGGACTTTTGCAATTTCTTGAACTCTTTTTGCCCAATAGTCGACATCAAAAGCAAGTACATTTGGGACTTCCGATTCTTCTCCATTAGGTCCATTACGACGTCCCGGTTTCCCATATTTTTGAGGATATTCGCAAGTAGCACGAAGTATCAGATATGCCACAGGATTGTAATCGTTTGCTATCGTATTGCACCCTAACCTACCTGCTTCCAGTGGTATTGAACCACCACCTGAAAATGGGTCAAGTACAGTCGGTGTTTCACCTCCATTGGCAATTCTGATAAGCTCCTTAGCGATATGGAGAATCACTTTCCCTTGTTCATTCTGCGGGTCACTGGTTTCCCACTTGACCAGACAACGATCGTCCAACATCTCGCTGGGTCCAGGCTGTTTATCGCTACGACCTGCCTCAAATTGAATCCATTCCGGCGACCATCTGGCGATAAAAGTCAGTAACCGATTCCGAAGCGTGTCTTCCATTCCTTCGTAAGGTTTATAGGGGTCTGTGGATTCAAAATCGTGTCTTCCTCGCCGGTACTGCTGTAATATTCTGGGAACGTTACCCTTTCCAAGAAAACGATATACAGTATCTTTGAAATCCTGTGGACAATCTGGATGGTCAGGGTCTGGAACAAGCGAAGCAAATACAATTGCACGACTAGCGGAGAGCGGACGACGTGCCCACCAAAGGTGAAGTGTGGAAATGTGACCATGACGAAGAGACTTGTCCCGAACACTTTCCGCCGAGATTTCTCGAATCGGTAGTGCGACCTCAATTAAGCGCGGACAAGTCATATTCTTCCCCTTGATGTTGCCAGTCAGATAGTTGAACGAGGTACTGAACCTGCCGATACCATTGTTCAGGGTTCAGGCAATCCATCGGATTCGGAATGATACGAAGTCGCGGTAATGCGCTTCGGCACTGTGTCACAATATACAGAAAGGCGCGGTCTTTTAGTTGTGCCAGCTTATCCCGCTCCGACGATGTGATAACGATGGCGCCTGTTGTCGCACGACCTTTTACTTCGATGAAGCGTTTCTGTCCATCTGGCGATTCAGAGCGGATATCATAGTGTTCGCCATCTTGCGATACATCGGTAGGATGCCATCCACGACTACGCTCAAACCGCATCACCACATCCATTGCAATGCGTTCGACTTCGTCATCGCGACGCATCGGTACGCCACGCTGTAGCGAGCTGTCGTCGGAAACAACCATTGCAATCGGTGAAGGGATGACCACCGCAGAAGTTATAATCTCAGGAAGGTTGGCACGTAATCGCATCATCAATTCCAACTCTTCCAGTCGGACTATCTTGCGATCCTTCAGTTGTTGTACGCGCTGTTCCAACTTCTGCCGCTCTTCCGGTTTGTCATCACCGTACAGTTGGTAGCGTTGCAATTCTTCAAGCTGACTTTGTAACTCGCTTATCAGTTCCGAAAAAGTGTGAGTCAAGTACGTGCGACGCAAGTCAGTCTCAGTTTGCCGATGCTTGGTAACCTGCTTCTTCTGTGGTTCAGTGATGTACTCGTAGGTCCAAAGTTGGATTTCATCATTCGACTTTGCATCTACCGTTGGCAAGTCAATCGGTGAATCGGGTGTCGTGTATATCAGCAGATTCGCCGGTGACGTTGACCGCAAACCGAGATGGTCTTCAATCACGACAGCAAGTTTCTCGTGTGCAGTACGTACCCGCTCTTCCCGGCGTTCATCTTCAATCTTGGAGCGGACAATCCAAATCCGTTGTGGGGAAGCAATGTTCGGGTCGATGAGAACTGTTCCCTTCGTGAACGCTTCCCGTGAACTTTTCAACGCCCACATGATGAGAGTTTCGAACAGTGGATGACCGGGACCAATCATTCTGGTGCCATCAGGGACAGCAGTACGACTGGCAACACTTACCAAGTTCTTGTCGAATACGAATGGAGTTAGGTACGATTCAGTAATGGGAAAGTGATTCTGTCTGGCGACTTCCAATAGTACGGAAGGAACTTTACCAACAGTGAAAACAGGATAGTAATTGTCTTCGGTAATCATCCCACTTGCGGCACGATAGGCATCAAAGAAGAAGTTCTGTACGAAGATTGGTTGCAGTCTTCTCTCGTCGGAGGCATCACGTAATTCAGTAGCCTGACGCATATCTAGATGGGAGGCTAGTGACGCTTTCTTCTGCAAGTTGATAAGCTCTTCGGCACGACCTTCTTTGTCATTACTCAACAATCGGTCGGTATCATCACATACATCATCAGGCGAGTCTTCGTCGATGGAGCGTTCAATCAATTCTACCAGTGGAACATCATCGAGAAGTTCGTCGATAACATCATAGACGCGGTCCGTACCCATCTGCTCTCGCATTTGGTCAAGCTTCGTTAGAACACGTTGAAGAACAGAACCTTCACGTGTGTTAGTTGCGACAAGATTGTAGACCCATACGTCGCTTAACTGACCGTAGCGGTGGATACGACCCATGCGCTGTTCAAGGCGATTAGGATTCCATGGGATGTCCCAGTTGATGAGATATCGACAAAACTGGAGGTTGATACCTTCGCCTGCGGCATCGGTGGCAATCATGATTTTAGAGCGCGTTCGGAATTCTCGTTGCGCCTGCTTACGCATTTCGATATCCATCCCACCATGAATCGTGGTGACTGAATACCCCATTGCGGAAAGTCGCATTTGAAGATTGTCAAGGGTGTGTTTGTGTTCGGTGAAGATGACGAGCTTCTCTTCTTCTCGTCGAATCACATCGGAAGAATCGAGTACCCGTAACAATTCTGAGAACTTGGCTTCCTTGTGATTCTTCAACGCACGAGCCATCTCAAGTAACGCAATCACTTCCGATTTTTCTTTGGCAACTTCCTCAGGATTATCGCTAAGAACGTAACGGAAAATCTTCTTGTCGACATCTTCCCGCTGAATGTCATCCTGCTCTTCATAGTCGTCGTAACTGGTGGGGATATCGTTTTCACTGCCCCTCAGCAACGCTTTCAATTCAGTCTTGCGCTGTGCATCTTTGAGTACATCCAGAGCATACTCTAAAGAATTGAGTCGGTTTTCCAGCGTCTTGGTAATGGCGTAGATACTGCTTGCCAATCGGCGTTGCATAACGACTAGAGCTAGTTCGACGTTTCGATTTTTCTTTTCCTTCGCCTGCTTTCGACGTGACCGAACATACGCTGTGACCGCTAAGTACAGTTGATACTCTTCTGGTGTCAGATTGTATCCGACGGTGTTCGTATGGCGGGGTTTGAAGAGCTGGTTACCGTTCCAATCGACCATCTCCTCTTTCAATCTTCGCAGGAAGAATCGATTCCTCGCTTCATTGATTGCTGCTTCCGCTTCAAACTGTTCCGTATTGAGATTGACTGTCTGCGCTTGGCGTTTCAAGCGTTCAGTGACCAGTTCATCTTTCTGAAACAAATCCTGGTCTAACAGCATCAGTAATCTGCGGAACGTATCCTTGCGACCACGATGTGGGGTAGCAGTCAGGAAAAGTAAGTGGTCAGTGCGGGTCGATAGAGCCTCAATCGCTTGGTAGCGTTCGTTTTTATCGACTTTGGTGCCATACTCATAAGCGGACAACTTGTGAGCTTCATCTACGACGATGATGTCCCACGGAGTTTCTTTGGCGGCATTCAGGCATCCTTCGTTGCGAGAAATAAAGTCGATGGATGTGATAAATGCCCCTTCATCGTTACGCGCAAACTGACCAGGCTCTGCATCAAATGTCGCACGGTTAATCAGTCGGAATGGGAGACCAAACTTGTCAATCATTTCGTCACGCCACTGTCCAGTAAGACCACCTGGCGTTATGATGAGCACCTTACTAATGATGCCTCGAAATAACAATTCCTTAATTAACAATCCGGTCATGATAGTCTTGCCAGCACCTGTGTCATCGGCAAGTAGGAAGCGGATTCGGGGTAGTGGTAACAGATACCGATAGACTGCTTCTACCTGATGAGGAAGCACGTCAACGACACTAGAGTTCACTGCGAACAATGGGTCAAACTGGTAAGCGATTTGGATGCGGGTCGCTTCCATACCCAATAGGAAACTTCGTGAATCACCATCAAACGAGTAGTTCGAACCACGAATTTTAGTAAGGCGCTCAATCTCAGTTACAGAAACAGGGCGCCGGATTTCACGACGACTTCGTTCGCCGATACCATCAATCAAAACCTTCTCACCAAGCTGTGTAAGGCTTCTGATTTGAACGTGCTCATCTGGTTCCAACCCAGCGATGATGTCCCCGGGAAGTAATTTGGTCATTGTTAACTCGAACTTTACGATCTACGACGTTACTTTTCTTTTTAATACGTAGTTTGAGAGAAAATGCAATTTACGCAAACAACCAGCCCAAGAGCTACTCCCGATTACTATTTTTTAAAAAATCAAAAGAAGATGTCACGTCTGATTTATCTGCATGCAGAGTTGATTTGCCGAGACTTATTACTAGAGTTACTCTTTCAGATCTTCTTTGTACGCAATTGCGAGAAACGAGATGTGGAGATTTTCTTCACAGTGCTAAACTCCTCAGTTATTCTAAGTTCTAATCAAGTTTCTTAATGAAGTGCAGAAATAGTTTTCGTTCTTGCACCTGAAATGTCGTACTCTTTAGCAATGTTCTGCAACTCCACTACCGTCATAATCTTAATTGGAATCAAGCAATTAGAACACAAAGAAAATTCGACACTTGTTAACGCGAACTTCCAAGTTACCAGTTTGAAGCGACAGAAAATGACGCACAGAATCAACTGGAGCCTGACGCTCGTCGAGTTCGCGACAGGTTGCGTTCAGGTGGCACTGAAACGTAGAATCGATAGTAGCTTGGATGGGTAGAGGAATTGCGACAGGTGCAACCGTGGTGGGAAGTCGGCGGTATCCAACTGGTCTGAGTATCAGAAAAAACGGGAAGCATAGAAGCATCGGATTTGACAAAGTCGATCAGTACATTCGCGTCCATTAAAAGTAGTCGATGTGGGGGCGTTTTCATTTTATGCTACCCACGTAGCAGCACGTTGTCTCATTTCTGATAACGAACAACCAATCATCTCAGCTGCTCGGCTAAGTGAAATGTGACTTTCTTCCACTGCTTTTCGAACAAGACGGGAGTAACGATCACCTGGAAATTCATACTTAGAAACTCCTTCCGGTTCATCGGCTGCGAGTACTGCTGGTTGATTAGAACGAAACGCATCCTGTGATATCGCATTAGGCTCAACGTGATGTAGGAGAGAACGACCATATTTCCGTTTGAATTCAAAGTGAAAGCTAGCCCAAACATCAGAATCTGCTTTTTTCTCCTCTACCAGACGATAGAGAATCGTTTTGTAACTGACTTTGAATAGACGCTTAACTTTCAACACACGGTCAAGAAAAGCTAACCCGTATGGTTCATCCCATTCTTTCAGAAAAGCATCTCGCGGCATCAGAAAGTAAGATGCGAATTGATTAGCCTCTTGCTCGTGCCTTGCCTCTTCGTCTTTCTGTTCAGCATCGTAATCTGAGTCATGCATTACTAAGTGCCCAAGCTCGTGAGCAGTGGTAAATATCCAGCGTTCAACCGAGATTCTTTCCCAAGTATTTACTACCACTGCAGGTCCACCGTCGCGAGCGGAAATCGACAATCCAAAGAATTCAGGTGAAGCAATACGTAAGGTTCCGATTTTGATGCCATTTTTTTCTATCAAACCGCAGATATCTTGTATCGGTTCGTCGCCCCTTATACCGAAAGCAGATCTGATCGACATCGCTAGCTCTTCAACCGAGGAAGTTGACCGACGTGAAGACTTAGAAGTGGCTGGTAACTTTGATTTACTATAATCGTGAAGTAGCTTTTCCAGTAAATGGTAGTTCGAACTCCAAGTTCCGACTTGTGCGAGAATCTGCTCGCGGCTCCTTAGTTTTTTACTCGACCGGAATCGTACCGCACTCAACTGCTGCACTGGCAGCAGAAGCTCCGGTATATTAGTACTCAGCGCTTTCGCGATAGCTTGTAAGCTGTTTACACGCGGTTCCGAAACGCCTGATTCAATCTTGCGGTACGCAGCAAGAGAAAGACCAGCTTTCTCCGCTACCTCAGGTTGAGTGAGTTTACAATGGTGTCGGATGCGTTTTAGATTGGATGATAGCTGGAGAGTTGCCATGATAATTTCCTCCGTACCGCAAAGTAACATAATAGACAGTCAATGTCAATATAGCTACTTAAAGATACGTTACATCTTGTTATTTCATAAGTTAGTGGCTCACACATCCAGACTTGGGTCTTTGACAATCTTCTCGAACGTAACCAGGATATCAGGGTAATTCTGGTCAAGGAACCCCTTTGCAGTTGGGTTGCTGATCACTTGACGTAGATACCCGGACAGCATAACCAGATTGAACACATTGTCCCGAAAGGTGTCGGTTGCCTTTTTGAAGGACTCTTCCATCTTGTAGAGTTTCCCGGCAAGTTCACGCTTGATTTCCTCGTCGATGGATTTCTTTGGCAGCTTGGATTCGACCCATTGCTCTTTCGGCGTGGCACCTACCAGCATCCGAGTGTACCGCAGGGAAAAGTCATTGGTAGTCCGGAGGAATTCCACGATCTCGATTTGACGAGCCTGGGTTACCTTTTTCAGCTCTTCGTAGATGGATTTCGAAACATTGTGCTGTTTCAGTACACCAACCAGAGAAGGTGCAATTCCGACCAGTAGATTATCCATTTGGCGAACCCACTGCTTTTCCACATTTAATGTCTTCGCAATTTTGTCGATACTAACCCCTTCGGTAATCGCCTTATTGATCATGGTATGTGCCTCGGAGGCTGAGAGGGGATTAACACGCTTGTTGTAGGTGTACACGTCATCATCGGAGCTAATCAAACACTCCGCGTAATCGATGTTCAGCTCCTGCAGTGCCTTATACCGCAAGTATCCATCCTTGATGAAGTACCGACCCTCTTTTTCCACAACGACGAGTGGTTCAATGAGTCCGACTTCACGGATTGATGATAGGATGCGCTGGTAGAGCATCGTTTTTGAGCTTTTGGTGTTACGTGTGAACATCGCATTCAGGTCGCAGACCGGAAGTAATACTGTGTTCGTTTCGAAAGCATGCTTGCGCATAATAACCTCACTTTTTCATTGTTGGGAAGAGTACACTCAAATCGTCGCCACGCAACTTTGGAAATTCCGTAAGTTTCTGTGCTTCGATCACTTCTAACCAGTCGGAATCTTCAAACAACCGGGTACAGGAATCGCTGAGGATTGTTATTTGATTCTCGTTACGACGAGACCTGCGAATGAAGTCATCCCATTTGTCGAGTTTCCGCTTGATTTCCTTTCGCAGTGCCTCTATTGAAAGCTCCAATCTCCCGGAATTCTTACTTTCCTTCTTTGCCTGGTTGGCTTGTAGAAAACGCATCCGGTTCTGGATAATTTTTCGCACAGCAGAAATCTCATTTGCGTCAAACAAACCACTCTCGATTCCTTTCGCCAGAAGTTGTTGCAACTCCCCATTAGGCTCTCGTGAGATTGCTATCGCAGCTCGAACGGCTATCCGTTGTTGTTCTACGGCATTAATTAGTCGCCGGTCACCATGCTCAATCAAGGTCAAGTAGTCTCTAACCACAACCGGACTCCGATCAACAATAACAGCAATGTTATCAATCGACATTCCACTTTCTACGAGCCCTTTGACTACTTGTGCGAACCAGATGGGTGGTGGCATGCTCCGGGTAGCATTCTCCGCGATGGACATGATGAGTGCGGTCTCGCGGTCGACATCTACGGTTAATGCTGGAATAGTGTCACGTTTCAATTTCTGGAATGCTTCAATGCGCCCTTGACCACAAACCAACTCGTACTTACCATGCTCCTTGATGAAGCGGGAATTGACGACAATCGGACGTTTCAAACCGAGGCGCTGAATACTGGCGACATTTTCTGCAAACTTCGCCGGATCGCGCTCGCGTGGATTGATGATTTTGATTCTGTCGATCTTGATTTCAACGACATTACGAACGGTTTTCATACGTTGGTTCCTCCTTTCTAATACGGTCAGTGTCACCAAACAAATCGTACACATCGATCAGGGTATCGAACCGAAACGCATCGATGTAGATTCCGTTTGACCACGAGACAAATAATTTTTCCGTCTCCATTGCGATAGTTGGGAAACAGTAGAAATCAAGAATGTTTCCTTCGTCATCAGCAAGGCGTACAGCAAGAGTCAGATCAATATCAACCTGATGGTCGAAGCGGTATGCCCAGCGTTTCTTCCCATTGTTATTACGGATACTGGAAGCCATGAGTTGAATGTTGAGCTGTTCATTGAGACAAAGGTGAGTGCCATGATCAACTACGGTGAGTCCCATCTCGTTAAGTGCTGCAAGTACATCTTGCCACAATTTTTCTTCGATGGATTTTACCATGTCCTTCAATTCGAAGAATCGGATATCATAGGGTGGTACATACCCGACCAATTTGTAGGCATTGAACAACGAACCGAATCGCTTTTTCAGGATGGTGGTAGAAGGCATCTCCGGTGTTGATTCAATGATCAATCCAGTCAGCTTTCCATGCTTCTGAAACAGCTCCTGTAAACGGAGAATAATATCCTGATCATTCCAAACTGGATGTCGCTCTTGAAATATCTGTTGGGCTTGCACGAAGGTATCCGGAGAGACAATCGCTTCGAATGCCTGCGGAACCAGTACCCACCGGTCACGCGGATTTTTCTTCGTAGGTCCATGCAGTCGCGACGATGTACGATTGTACCGCAGAGTACCGGTGTACGTTTCATCGCGCAGTAGCACCCTGATCGTATTTTCCGACCACTCACCTCCACCCGGTGAGGGAACTTTTCGTTCATTCAATTCAACCGCAATTTTACCTTCACGCAGACCACGTTCAGTAAATGCGGAAAATATGTGGCGAATGGTTTCAGTCTCTTCCGGTGAACCGGGTACAAGGGTAACACGTTCATTGGCAATCGCTTTTCGTTCACCATCGCGAAGAATTCCAACGGGATTACGTTGCTGGTCGAGGCGCATTCGTTCATATCCGTAGGGAGCAGGCGCACCGACTCGGAATCCCTGCTTTGCTATGGTAAGTGAACCGGCAAGGACCTTGTCGCTCAAATTCTTGGAATACTCAGCAGCCATTGCTCGTTTCAGCGCCTTGATCAGTGAATCCATGATCGAATTATCGTTCTTGAATTCCTCAGTCACATAGATGATTTCCTTGCCATGCTTCCGACAAAGAAATTCCAGGTGCGCTGATTCGTCAATGTCCTGGAAGCGACCCCAGCGAGTTACATCCAGCACCAGGATGATGCTAAAATGATCTTTACCACCAACGACGTAATCGTTAATGAGTTCCTTGAAGGCATCCCGTTTCTGCATGGTGAGACCGGAGATGCCATCATCGATGAAGTATTTTACGATCTTGATATTGTGGTGTTGTGCAAACTTGTCAATCGCGAGCTGTTGGTTGTAGATAGAGTTTTCTTGCATCTCCCGCGTCGACTTGCGCAGATACGCCACTGCATGAAGCGGCGGCGTACCTGTTGCACTCAGATTTTCAAAGCGTTGGATCATTGGCTAACCCCTTGCGACAGCAAATCAACCAAATCGTGTTTGGAGCGGAGCCTAGAGATATGGTGCTCTGCGACCTTGTTGTATAGCTCGGGACCTTTCAGCGTAGTGACATCGATATCCGGAACTTGAGCAGTAAGAATCCGAACGAAGTCGCTCTTGGTTCGGGCAATACTGATGCCGCGCTCTTTGGCGAGCAACTGCAGTTGCACGACCGTCATTTCGCTGTAGGGGTTCGTAGCCACGATGGCTACAGTGGCATTTTCCGGTGCTGGTTCGGATGATTGCTCGGTAACTAACTCCGGTGGCACAGATACGGGCTCGGCAATGGAAGAGACGTCCGGCTCAGGCACCGGGATGAGAGAGGGTTCCACTTCGGACAGTGTCGTTTCCACAGTTTCAAACGGCTCAATAACTGGTGGTTCCGACTCGATGGTAGTTACACTGTGAACAAATGCGACACGAGATAAATCGATTGGTTCGCTCGCAGGTACTGGTGCATCTAACGACGACACTTCCACTTTTCTTTTTGCGGGTCGCTTAGCAAATTCCAACCATCCACTGGTGGTATGGATCTCATTTCCATCTGCAGTGGTAACTGTTATTCGAGGATGGTTGATCACGGTTATTTCACCGGCAATACCGCGATTTTGTCCGCCTGTGACGACGACCCAGTCGCCGACTTGCTTCTTGCGTTGTGGTTGCTGATTCATTGTACTTCCTTTCTTAGCTTGGTTGTTGGGAATCCGCCCGGATTGCGGGGTCGCAATGTACGTTGCGGGGTGTAATTGTCAAGTCGTTCACGCTTCTTTGAACATTCCATTTGCGATGAGGTGTTGAACGAAATGCTCCGCCAATTGATTGTCATCGAGCATGTCCGATTGTTCGAAAAGTGGTTTGACGATCTGTGCGCTAGTCAGTTGTTCGACCACATTTGCGAGTTGGCAGATATACTCGCGAAACGGCAGTGACCGTTCGAAGTATGCCTGCGTGCGAAGTTGTTCGACAATCTCGGCGGCTGAGCCGACAAAGACCGCATTGTCATTCACGAGTTCGTGTTTGGTTACCATTGTTTGCTTCTCCTTGCGATTGAGTGAATTTCACGGATGTATATATTGGGAATTCCCCAGTCGTGACAGCCGTCGATAATGGTGCTCAGGTATCCGCCGGATGGTGGGTAATAATCGTTGCGTTCAGCATTCATGAGGTACACCCATGCTTCCGTACGGTGGTTGTTTCCGGCTTTGCGGAGTGATAAAATCTCACGGCGATACAGTCGCGGGTATCCTTCGAAACGGTCAAGTGCGGCAAGATGTTTTTCATCGAGTAAGTACAATGCGCCATACACCCGGTGTCCCTCCGCTGGCTCGATGGATGCTACACCTCGAAAGACGAGCTGGTAATCTTCGATGTATGCAATACAGCGAGGAAGATGACCAGGGCAACGGCAGTCCATTCCAACCAGATTGAGATTCGCCCCGTACGCGAAATACGGTATGGTGCAAGTATCACTTGGCATTGGCGACCTCAACATGATTTTCTGGCTTACCGTATCGCCAAGCGCTGTTGCCCGGTAGATTCTTGAGTAGGATGCTGCGGGTCGACTTAAACTCGTTGCCAATCATGCCAAGTGAGGATACAAGGAAGACCCGGAAGTTGAACTTGGGATTGTCGGTATTGATCTTGGTATGGGTTGTCTGCTTCATGTTGAGAGCGCGTACCGACAGTGCTAGCGAGAGTTGCACCCAGGCGGTGACCTTCAAGGCATTTAACGTGCTATTGTAGAGCCTAAACTCGACCGTGTTGATTGGTCTCCAAAGATTCACCCAGTTGATCGCTCGGTATCGACTATTGTTGTAATGTTCCGGATGCGGCGTGTATTGACCGAAAACCAACTTGTTAAATTCATCCATCGTCGTCGGTCGACTACTGGCAATACGGTCGATAAAATCCTGTTCCATCGGCTTGGTGAAGCGCACCTTGCGGGATGGCAATGTTCCAACCGCTTGAAACAGTAAATCCTCGTTGCGGTAATAGAGCTTGGCAAGGTTGCTAAGCGTTTGCGGTGTATGCGGAGCGCCCTCAACATGCACGTGGACACTGCATGAGGATGAAGTCTTACAACCCGCATTGCGAACCGCTCTTACTATCTTTTGTAGATTCTCTATATCGCTGTAAAGGAGTATCGGTGAGATAATTTCCGACCCCTTTACTCCATTCACTGTTGCTACCGAAGCGTCGTTTTGGATGCGCCAGATTCTGCCATCCGTTTGCGTTACCAGCGTTGCGTTGTATGCACCAGTAGGATCAAGTGATATCTGACCGATTACGACTTCTGCAATTGCCTTGGCAATCTTGGCTCGTTCGCATCCTACAGTCTCAATCTCGACACCGAAGCGTTGGTTGTATATCGTGTATATCATGGTATTGCCTTGTGTTAGAACAACTCGTTGGCAACACATTACGAGGAAGTGATTGCCGAAGTCAAGTCAAGGCAATACCTGCAAACGCTTTACTGGTAAGGCTTACAGGATATTAGAAGGGGTGTAATTATGGATGTTTATGGAAGTGTAGAGAAGGTCAAACGTTGGAGCGAATACGCTCCCACGGAAACGCTGGACCTGGGTCCATCTTGCGTTCGGGTGCTATCTCGTTGTGCCCCACAATCCACTGAATTGGATGCTCTTCGCGGAGGAGTTGTATCAGCTGCTCCAGGGCAGTTAGCTGCGGTTCTGGGTAGGGTTGCCAGTATTCGCCAGCGATAAGTAACGGTGTATCCCCTTCAAAATGGTGCGTGTAATCGCCAGGCCATGCGAAAAAGGATTCGTCACGAAGTTTGATGGGACCCCAGTTGACAAGTTCGATACCGATGGAAAATGCATTGACACCAGTGCGACCACTCAATGATGAAACACCGGCATGATAGGCACGCTTGGCAACCGGCACCATTAGAACAATTTGACCATCAAGACCAACTACATAATGCGCGGAAACTTTGTTCGCCGGATTCTGAAACCATGCAATCGTATCCTCGATACTGCCATTCGCGGTGTAATGAATGACGATGGTATCAATCGCTGTACCACGAGGACGTGAAGAATAATTTCCTTGTGCAGCAGGAACAAATTCAATTTCATCGAAGGTCATTTTGCATCATCCTTTTTCACAACAGTCGCAATTTTCTCAGCGCTGCGCCCAACGATGTAACCACCAATGCCAATATTAAGCAATGTCCACATTTGCTCCGGTACGGGTACTGACGTGATACCGAAGATCGGTGCGATCACGAAATTGTGTGCAACGATGTATGTGAACACGAGCATGAGCAATGGTCGCCAGTTGCGTTGCAGCCAGCTCTGTCCCTGTACTTCCGCGACCAGTACTTTCGCCTTGGCATCGATTTCCTTTTCGAGTGCACTGTAGTCGAGCGAAAGCATCTGCGCCTGCAGGTCGTGATTCAACTTTGCAGCAAGGTCTTTGTCCGGCACCCACTTGTCGATGATACCGGCGGCTTTATCGATGATCTGTCCCACAATGGGCACGGCAGTTAATAGGCTCATGCTTACCTCAGTGATGTGCCATAAAATGTTGAAAAACGAATGCGATCAAACCACCGTACAGTGGCGTAAATAACACCCAGAGCAGCTTCGTCATCAGCAACCGGAAGTTGGTGTTGCGGTCCACCTTGACGATGATACCTTCCTTACCATTCCCTTTAATCGATGAGTTTAGTTCTTTCACCGCATCGCGTAGATCGGCTAGTTGTTGAGAAACCTGCTCCATTTTTGCCAGGTGGTACTGGCAGGAGTATGGCGGCTCAAGTTGAGAATGTTCAATGTGTTCCGGTTCGCTCATGTGATGCTCGTAATGATGCCATCGGTAATAGCAATGGTGTATTTCCCGCCACCAGTATCCGGCACATCGATTGTTTGTGTAATGCCGGTTTTCCCGTTAGCTGACATTCCAGCGCAAGCATTCAATTGCTTGTTGGTGGTCAGGATTGAACCATCGAACTGCAGTGCGGTGTCAGTTATTTTTTCCAGACTGGTAAAGTCGATTGCTAGTTGTTCACTGGTTACAGCATCCTTGTCAATTTGTGATGTACCGATCTTCGAAATCCCGAAGCCACCGATGTGCTGGTAGATTTCTTCATAGAACACTGACTCGGAATATCCAGTCAGTTTGTTGCCATACTCACACTTAACACAGTCGACGTAAACCGTACCAGTTGGTTTCCCGGCACTCTCGGTTAGGGAGAATGACAATTGGATGGCAACGGTATCCTTGGGAAAAGTGGTTACATCCTTGATCGCATAGTACCGGGTAAACTGGCTGTTCGATGATGTAAGTTTTAACCAGTCCCCACTTCCGAGCGAGCTGCCGTTCTTGTCGACGTATTCTATTTTGCCTGTGAATGATGTGCCAGCAGTAATTGCCGGAGCGAACACATAAGCGGAAATAACAACCGAATCCCGGTTGGCAACAGGAATATCATTGCTGTGTCCGGTGATGACATTCGGTGTGGTCGAATCACCGACCAACCGCAGTGAACTGCCACCAAACACGGAATGTGAATTATCAGTATCGAAGTAACTCATCAGACCCACGCTCCCGATTCAAACGAAGGATTCTGCACCAGATTGCGACCATCGAATACCGAAAGCGCGGTCGCATTCAGTTTGGCAGTGGTTACCGATCCATCGGAAATCTTGGTATCGGTGATCGCACCATCGGCGATATTGCCGTTCACAACCGCGTTTGTCGCAATCTTTCCGGCAGTGACCGCATTGTTTGCCAGCTTGGTTGAATCAACTGCGCTATTAGCAAGCTGAGTGGTTCCTACAGCACCCGAGGCAATTTTCGAGGCATCGACCGCATTTGCCGCAATCTTCACTGTGGTAACACCACTGTCAGCAATCTTGATTGAGTCAACCGCGAGGTTTGCGAGCTTACTCGTACCGACACTGCTATCGGCAAGCTTGGTATTATCGACAGCCAAGTTGGCAAGTTGAGTCGTTCCAACGGCACCATTCGCAAGTTTGGCTGCATCAACCGCATTTGCACCGATCTTGGCATTGGTAACAGATCCATCTGCGAGTTTAGTATTGTCAACTGCTAGTGCCGCTATTTTCGCAGTAGTAATGTTTGCATCGACGATTTGTGCGGACCCGATACTGTTGTTCGCGAGATTACCCTGCGCAATGGTTGCCGAGGCAATGTTGCTGCCAGTTACCGTACTCGATGCAATCTGAGTACCAGTTATGGTCGCATTGGCAACATTGGAACCGGTAATCGTCGCCGAAGCGATCTTTGCACCAGTAACCGCTCCGGCATTGATTTTCTGAGTGGTAATCGCGTTATCGGGAAGCTTGGCGGTGGTGACACCATTATCAGCGAGCTGGGTCGTTCCGACTTCACCAGCGACAATCGAGGTTCCCTTAACCTTACCATCAGCAATGATATAGGTTGCCCCGGCATCTTTGGTCGTGGTAAGATCGGTGAGTTTCCGGCCACTCGGAACCGCATCGTTCCAGTTGGTTGTGCCCTTCAGATCCTGCAGTGCGCCGGTAATATTGGCGTCGGATTGACCACCTTTAATGACACCAACGGTAACCAAGTCGCGAGTCTGTAGCGTAGACAGTTTCTTACGGATAGAATAAACGATGTTGAAGTTTGCAGTCGGGACCGCAGATAATTCAAACCAGGTCGAATTAGTGGTGCCATCACCATCGTTGCGAGACCATCCAGCCCCGACACCATTCGGATCACTGCCTGCCGAAATTGGACTCGCTTTAGTTTGTTTTCCCCACAACGCAACTACTTTAATCGGTGCACCAGATGCATCGAGCAAATCCTCACCATTATCAGCACGGGTAAGATCGAACAGACTATCCCAGGCGTCACCGGTAACACCAATGTTCAGATCGGCTGTGGTCGTTCCGGGACGATAGGTCTTGTAGGTGGCATGCACCAAGGATTTGTTGACATTTTTATCGATGACTGGGAGTGCGACATCCTTGTTATAGACATCGCTGTAGATCGCCTCAACCCGGTCGTTTAGCGAAGCACCACTGGAAGTCTGTAATGCAGTCGTTACTTTTCCGGTAGTCGCATCGATGAGCTTAGTAGTACCATCACTGGCAAATACATCGCCCTTGAAATTTCCGTCCGTAAGGTGCTTGGATAGTTTAGTCGTGAGCGCAGTGTTCAAACGATCCTCAGCCACCGATCCCGATGCGATCTTCAAATTGGTAATTGCACCGTCCTGGAGCTTCGTGTTCGATACTGCACTATCCGCAATCTTTGAATTATCGACCGCATTGTTAGCTAATTGTGCATTATCAACTGCACCGGTAGCGATCTTGGTTCCATCGACTGCGCCAGCATTGATCTTAGCCGTCGAGATCGAGCTGTCAGCTATCTTGGTGCTGTCGACCGCGTTGGTTGCGATTTTCGCATTGGTTACGGCACTGCTAGCAATCTTCGTATCAATGACCGAATTGGCAGCCAGCTCGTTACTGGTAACGGCTCCAGTCGCCAGTTTACCGGTTGTAACTGCATTGGCACCGAGTTCATTGGTCGTAACTGCGCCGGCAGCAATTTTCGCTGTGGCGACTGCACCATCGGCGATTTTCACTGAAGTAACAGCAGCAGATTCAATTGAGTTCGCGGTGACCTGATTGCTACTGCTGACACCGGTAATCTTTTTGAAAATGACACCATCGCCAACCAGATCAAGTGAATCGTTTTCTTTCAGCGTATAGTCGGTATAGGCGGTGAGCTTGTCGCCCTGCTCGACTTTTACTCCATCGATGAATGCATCGAAGTTCGGATTGACCCCGGTTTTCTGGATACCACCGAACTGCAATTTCATCTTGACGGTATTGGCAGGAACCGGTGCTTGCGACAGGTAATAGGTCTGGTAGAAGCGGGTGAATCCGGAAGTAGTTGCCGAAAGTGTTATCCAGTCATGGGTGCCAAGCTGTGCATCATTGACATCGAAGAACACTGCCCGGGCAACGATGTAACCGCCAGTGTATGTCTTCGCATTGATGTACCCGGATACTGTAACCGATGTCAAACCTTGTAGATTGACAAAGTTGGTCTTAGTCAGGTCGGTCAATACACTCCCGGCATTTCCATCCGGATTGATTTCCATCGACTGGTTGCCGAACAGTTTTTCGACAGTTGAAATTTTAATCGGTTGTGCCATGTTATATCATCTCCTAACTACCAAATGGCAGTCTCAAAATTTCCATTCACGATCAAATTCGGTTCAGCGACTGGTGAGACCGGTGTTAACATTTCTACAGTATTCGACTTACGATTCATTGATCCAGCTCCTCGTGCCACGATGTACCAGCGAAACCGGCTCTCGGCTTGTAGTCCGAATATTTCACAGGATCGTGCTGTCCGATCAGCAACTGTACTTGCGAGAGTAAATGCTGGTTCGTTCTCACACTTCCAGTAAACATCGAACGCGGTAACGGCGACATCACTTTGGATTGTCCAGCTCAAACGGGCGATGATTTCATTAAGCCGAACTGAACCAACAACCGATTGCAATACCGGTGTCGGAATTGGATCACTCAGATAGATCGTCCGGTACTTCGATTTATCGCCAACATCAAGTTTGAAACGGGAAAACGACATAGCAGTCGGATCTGAAAACAGCAACGCATACCGACTATCCCGAAGACCATTTATGGTGAGCGTTCCATCGTCTGATACTGATACCACCCGCACCGGAATCGATTGCCATTTACTATCGCGACGAGTACGTGCCAGCAGATCGAACAGTGTTGCTGCGCGCTTTGGTGGCAGTCCCGATAGATTCAGAATGGCATCGGACATCAGAGTGCCGCTCCTGTACTGATCGAGCTGGCAATCGCGTCGAGTTGCTCCTGTGTTGGTGCTTCAGCGATAGCGCGTTGCAGGGCAAAGAGTTGTTCGGAAAGATCACGAGTTACTTGTTCGCGTTCGATCTGTTTGGCAATGGTAAGCGTTTGTCGTTCACTCTCCGCCAACTGGGATACCGTTTTGCCACTACCTGTTGCCAGTGAATTCACATCCACTGCCAGTGCGTTGCTCCATTGGGACGCTACACCGTACTCGGATACAGCCCGAACAAACAACAGCAAACGTTGTCCCGGCTCTACCGGAAGTGAGAAACTTTCCGTCCGGACATCGGATTCGAACAGTAATTTCTTCGTTACCAAGGGAGTGTTAGCGATGGGTACAATAGATAAAGGTGTTAGAAGCTGGATCGTCTTGGTCGCCGGATCGACCGAACGAACAATAGCGCTTTCGGTTCCGATAACGATGCGCTGATTCAATGCGATGGACACATTGCCGGTATAAACGATCTGCTGAGTGGTGGAGCCTGTGGCAACAGTCGTGACAGCATCATCGATTTCGATTTGCTGGCGTTTCTTGGTAACGCTTTCGGCAACCCGAAAAATCAGATCGGAATGATTCGCTTCCAGGGTTTCCACAGTCAGATTGTTGGATAGTGAACCAGCATCGGAAATCAGCTCCACAACCCGGACGAGATAGTGGGTAATCTCCTCGCGATCCACGAGTACGGGTTTTGCCCAGGTGAGAAATAGACCATACTGGTTACTGACCGGTTGCGATAGTTTTACGGCATGGCTGCTGACAATCGTGGCAGCGTCAGTCTGCTGTTGAAGCGCCAGTGAACGGGACTGCTCTTTCCCGGATTTAACCGCATCGATACCGCCAAGCATCGCAGAAATCGTTGTAATCGAACCACCAAATCCAATCTCCGGTACATCGGCAAAATAGAACACCCCATTCGAAATGTTGACGGTTGATGCCGAAGAAAGTGACGCGTGAGTCGCATCGGAAACAGACGAAATTAGTAATTCTACCGGAGTTCCTGTCGCACCGGGATCAATCAGAATTCGCTTGCCGATATAGCTGTTGTCGAATGCGGTTCCGATGCCAGTCAAGACTTGCGAACCACTCGATACCGATACCGTTCCCGGCAACCTAGTATTCGCCAACACACCGCTTCGGATTAGTTCATTTTTTCGGATGCGAACTTCATGATCATAGGTTCCACCCGGTAGTGTCACGTCGCCACGAAGTTGATCGAGTGTGAGACCTGCGATTTGTTTGGCAACAACCAGTGAACGCAGTTCAGAAATCGCCGACACATGCGAAGATAACTGCTGTCCGGTTATCGAGGCTGCTTGATACGAATCGAGTGCCAGCGACAATTCAGTGGATCGGGAGGACTGTCCATACACTTTGAGCTGGACATTCGAAAGCAACAGCACCGGCGCATTCGGCTGTGATGGAATCTTCCGGGTTAACAATAATTGGTCACCTTTACCATCGAGATAATTGACGAGTCCATTACGCAGCAAATTGCGCAGCTCGGGCGATTCGGACAATAGATTTGCAACCGTTAACGCGGCAGGTCCGTTTGCTCCACCAATGCGGAACACCGGCGATATCGTATGGGTATCGCTGTTCAGTGAATGAAGTCGTTCATCAATTAGTAGCGAAACTGGAGTGCGAAGATCAGATACTGATCCATCCGACTCGATTTTCGCGAGCAGTATTTCACCGACTGTGATTGCATCGGTACTACGAACTTCAATAGCAAAACTGTCATCTCCGTAAATTGCATGTTTCTCACCGGTCAGGAAATGTGATACTTCATTACTGGTAGACTGCGAGTATTGCAATACCACAAACCGGTTCACTGCAGATTGAAAAGTCGTCGCTTCCGGAACTTCAACTCGTTTTCCTTTAACAAATGCGGCACCGGGAGATACAACGTATTCACCGGTATTCATGCCTTCCCCGACCGATAGTCCTCGCACGATCCCATCACTTACCAGATCGGATTGCAGCGAAGACAACGCCAGTTCTATCCCGTCCTGTTGGAATTCGAGATCTTCGATGGTCGGTTTGATGCCGGAGAAGTACAGTAGTTTCTTCATTTATTCAGTCCACAAACATGATTTGGGCGCGGGTATGCGCCGGTTTGAATTCATAAATCGCTTGTTGCAATTGTTCACGTCGGTGTTCCGGTAATCCATTACTTCCGACACTCACCGCAAAACAGAAATTCCACACAAGCTCACTGGCACGGTAGACTCGGTTCTGCCGATATTCTTGGTATTCTTCCTTCTGCGCATCACCAGATGAAAACAGATGCGTCAGATTGATCTCCGCTTCGAGCGGTTGATCGACACGAGACAGTAGTATTAAACCTTGACTATCGGCATAACTTTCAACGATTTCCCGGCAGACGAATCCTTGCGATTCGATCAACAATTTGAGTCCCGGCTTGGTGCCATTCCATTTACATAAATTCGTCCAGTCGGTGAGCCGATCTGCCAGTAATTCATTCGATTCATCTGGATATCTGCGAGTTGATTTTCCTAATGCAATCTCATCGAGATCATTACTACGTTCGGGTTGCTGGTAGTAACTGTTACTGGATTCAATCGTCTGTGCATACCACGACAATCGCATGCGCCGGATATCCGATTTCACATCGTCGAGCAATTCACCGATTGCAGTAAGCAATCCATACAACACGGAATGCTCTGTGTCCTTTTGTTTGCGGATACCGGGCAGAAGCATCCAGAGAAACTCTCCAATGGCGCTCATGCGTAAAAATTCTCCCTGCGAAGCGCCAGTACCTCATCGCCATTTGTCGATTCTACAGGTTCGGTAATGATGCCAGTGTCCTGGTAACTGCGCCCCTTCAGATAATGTTCAATCGTTAGCGAACCCAGTTCCAGAAACTCCGTGGGACCACACAGCAAATCGGATTGTGGCTGTTCGATGTGAACGTTGTAGACACCATCGATGCTAAGAATTGCCTGCAATAACCGGGCAACCAGCAATCCTTCACCAAGCAGCAATTTGCTGGTATGCAATGCCACCACTTGACTGACTGCCGTATCAATACGGTCACGGTCGGCACTCGCTAATCGCCACACTTTCATTGAAACATTTACCGTGCGTTTACTGGGACCAACCACTCGAACATCGGAAGTGAGCGGTTTACGCTTTCGCAAGTAAATCAAGACATCGGACAGTAGCTGCGGTGTTGGCATGCCGCTGGCACCAAGAACCACGACTCCGACGGTGCCGGGTCCAAACGGAAAATCATCGAGGATCTGGGCAGCTCGAACCCCCGGAACTGACAGTGCCCATTGCTCATAAGCGGCACGATTACCACCGACACCAAGAGTCTGCCAAGCCAGTTGTGCTCGCTTGCGAAGTGCCGTATCAGTTTCGCGATCCGAACCTTCGCGAAAGAGTGCCGATACTTGCTTACCGTTAGCTTCAAAATTCTCATTGATGGCACTGGTAACACCGGAAATCGAGGTAACGATTCGGGTAACGGTTCCCGCGCCAAGATTGCAGCAGGTGCCAATCACTTCAGCTTCAACCAGTACTCGAATAAATGCTTCATTGGCTGGAATTGATGCTGCCTGGATCGTGGAAAAACGGTATTCATTTCCACTGGAATCCGCACGACTTTTAACGATTGTTCCGGCTGGTATGGTAAGAGTGTTCGGCGATTGTGCACGGTAGAATGTGATCCAAATTTGTGCCTTGCTGCCGGGCAACCTCTCCACACCACATTCGCGAGCACGCAGGTCGAGCCACTCACCAGTAGCAGTCATCAAAAAACCTTGCTGCGACACCTTGAAAACAAAATTGTAGAGTGACGCGATGACATACGCGATAATTTCGAGCAGGTTCCGTATCCCACTCGAGGTCGAGAAATTAGTGAACGGAGTTTTCGCCGCCACCTTCGTAATCAACTCATCGCGAATGTCACTGTACGATTTCATAATTCGTAGAATTCCGTTTTAGATCTTCGATGCTTTTAATGCCATAGCCCCAGACAAGTGTGTGAGTCTCGGTATCACCGACTGCTTCAAACCGTGCCCGGAAGGTCTTTTCCTCGCTACTGAACGAAAGCAGCTCCACCTGTATCGTTGATTGTTTCACCCGTTGATCATTCTCCAGAGTCTTTGTGATAAATCGCTGTGCCAGCGTCCGGTTGAGCGGTGTATCATTCACGCCTAGCATGCCAAGCAAACCACAGCCAAATTCGGGATGAGGGAACAAATCACCCGGTTGTGTCCGTAGGGCATCTGCCAGATCGCCCAACAGACAGTCCCGACCTGAGACCAATGCAATATCACCGGTCGTGGAGACGGCTAAATCTCCTAAGTCATCAAATTTCAAGTCAGTGCCGAGATGTTGTTCCAAACTTTTAACCCTTCATTTCTAGTATCGATATCACCTATTTACATCCATATTCTTGTATTGACGTTGCTAATTGGGTATAATTGGGTGGTACTGGATATAGGAATACCTGTAAATGACACTCACTCCGTCCATTCTTCGGCTAATAGCCGAGATTGATGAATTCAAAGGGTATTGGCGTGGTCTCTCTGGTTTGTCCATTGAGACACTGACTACTCTTCGTCGTTTTGCCACCATTGAATCCATCGGATCTTCAACCCGCATCGAAGGGGCAAAGCTATCTGATTTAGAAATTGAGACTCTTCTGCGCGGACTCGATGTAAAATCGTTTCGCAACCGTGACGAAGAGGAAGTCGCTGGATACGCTGTCGCAATGAAATTGATTTCCGAATCGCATAGTGATATCCCTTTGACTGAAAACAACGTCATGTACCTGCATAAGCTTTTACTCCAACATTCGAGCAAAGACCAATGGCACCTTGGCAGTTACAAACATCATGCGAATCACGTTGCCGCATTTGACGAAACCGGAGTAGAAATCGGAATCGTTTTCGAGACGACCACACCACTGGAAACACCTCATCAAACCAGAGCGCTAATTGAACAGATTGCTTCACGATTCGCATCAATGGAAGAACATCCACTGTTGATCGTCGCTGATTTTGTAGTTCACTTTCTTGCGATTCATCCCTTCCAGGATGGCAATGGGAGATTATCGCGCATTCTTACGAACCTGTTACTACTTCGATCTGGTTATGATTTTATTCAGTACGCATCGCTTGAACAGCAAATCGAACTTCACAAACAGGATTACTATCTCGCACTGCGTAAAACACAGACAAAATTTGATGATCCAGCCTGGAATGAGTTCTTTCTACTATCACTCAAGCGCCAGAAAGATCATCTCTCAACTCGGCTTGATCAGCAACGACAAACACAGGTTATGTCTCTGCCGGAATCAATTCGTCAACTTGTAAAAGAGCGAGGTCGGGCATCAATCACCGATATCACCGACCAACTTCAAGCCAATCGCAATACTGTAAAGAGTCATTTGAAAAGCATGGTTAAGAACGGATTGCTGCAACAACACGGAAAAGGGCGTGGCGTTTACTACACCCTGTTCTAAATCATGCAATCGTACCTATACCCGGCGCAGTCGTCGCACCAGTCTGTGCTGCCGGACTACCAGCAGTAGATACCGCAATTCCTGCTGCTACCGTAACCACTCCAGCACTTACGAAATGCTGCACCACGGCTGTCGCCACCGCTTCAGCGAAGCTGGTCTTGGTATTCTGATGTACCGCATGAGCTATCGCACGCGACATCTTGGGAATAGGATCGAGATAACTACCACCGGCAAATGCGGGAACACTACCCAATTCCTGCCGGATATGCTGTTCGATCAAACCAGCTAACGACGATCCGTCCGCATCCAGCGAGTCATACTGCTGTCCGATCAATTCCTTGAGTAGTGTTGCCGAAAGCGCCATGATTATTCCGTTTTTGATACTTCCGATAACATCGTTGTCATCATCGGTTGAATCGGTGGCGAGGTCGGTGCACCAAGATTTCCGGTATGGATGTGCGTATTGAAATAGCTCAAGAACGAATCACCCAGTACCACTTTTTCCTGTGCGCTACTGCCAAATTCAACCTGCGGAGCCGACAGTTTCACTTTTCCGGCAGCAATCACATCGATATCGGCATCACCACTAATCATGATTTTCGCACCGGCAGTAACATTCAGCGTTGCATCAGTTGCGATCAGGATTGCTCCACCTTCCGCGATTTCAATCCGGCTGCTACCCTGCTCGATGATGAGATGTTTACCACATGTCCCTGTGTCCGTTACAAATCCCATCACAAATGGTTGGGTTGGATCTCCCCAGAGAAAGCCGACCACGACTGCGTCATCGATCTTCGGAAGAATCACAATCCGCTGACTGTTGGTTGCCCAAAGCGTCAGAATCTGACATTTAGGAAGCAGTGGTGTTGACTCGTCATCAGGCTGTACATCGACTGTGAACTTATCCGCATCGACTGCTACCACTTTTCCTCGCATCGGAAAGCGCATATACCCAGATAGATCGGGACGCATCGTCTCCATCGCCTTGCGCAGGAGCTGCAGCAGATCATGTTCGCACGTTTCAGTCACTGACATGCTTCCAGTAAATCTTACTGCGGCCGCCACGAGACCACTTGTAGTACACACGTTCCGCCACAACCGCTTCACCATCCACTTCAATGGTGTCACCGTGGTGCACTGGAGCAATGCCGGTAGTGAGCCAAGAGTATCCTTGCAACTTGCTTGACCCACGGTTGTTGATGTTCAAACCGGTAACGAAGGAAACGACCGGTTCGGCAGGTGGTTTGGGAGATTGCCAAAGCAGCGTTCTGTTTCGTATCCAGAACAGCATCGTTTTACCCAGTTCGAATTTCACCCGCTCAGCCAGATGGGTCATTGCTTCAAAGAGTGTCCGGTTGAACAGTGGAAACTTCTTCAACTCCAATCCGGATGTCTCAAGCTTAACAGCGAGTCCTGTGTGCTTTACCAGTTGCTGAATAATCGCTTCGGAATTTTCATCTTCGATGGTGGTCGTGATCTGCTTGGCGTGAAGCAATGTCATATAGTCGACCAACTCGACCCGAATTGCTTGATCCAACTCCTTCACTTCGCGGACCACACCATCGAAGATTTGCACCAGATTGTCAGTGCTATCGAGTCCCCATTGGATTATTACTGGTGCACCCCGTTCGAAAAATTCCCCATCGAATCCGGTGGCAATCGGGATTTTCAGCCAGGCGGTATCACCAGTGCCGCGACGAAACGAAGTCACTTCGAATACACTAACCGCATCCCCGATCTCGAGGTCTTTGTACTTGACCGATGTGACCGGTGTTCGATTGGCAAGTTGATAAGGTTCTAAAACCATAAAAATGAATCCTTAGTGTGTAACCGATGCGTCGGCAGCCGGATGTTCGGGCATACTGTCGCCAAGCGAACCCAGGGTATAACCGGCACGCTCGCCACTCTTCGCTGTCGCACCTAACCGTTGAGCCAGTGCATCATCCTGTGACGTATCAGGTCGTTGCATTTCACTTGGCATATTCGCAGTCGCATCACTTTGTGCCGATTGTTGTGCGCTTTGTAACGCTGCTTGATTTTCCAGTTGAGTCTTGATCGAATTGAACTGGACAAAAACACACTGCGCAGTGACGAGGTTGTATCCCTCCGGATCATCCTCGAGCTGCAATTCTTTCCAGAACACCTGATCAATTCCGGCGATTTCGGGAAGTGGTGAAACCAGCGTCAATGGCACCGGCAACTTTTGTTTTCCTTCGCGGTATAACTTTTGAAGCGACTCGACCCGCTCACGCAGGGGTTTTACTACTTTGCCATTTTCTTCGAGATTGATCAGCTCGATGGTGACCGTGATTTCCGTGTCTTCGTATCCAAGTACTTGTTTAATCTTACCAGACGATTTCGGAATCTCGATCTCATCGATCTTGATGCTCTGCTTGATCCCTACTTTTTTCGGATATAAGTGAAGCTCGGTATCACCTCGCTTCAACATCAGTTCTCCGGCAGTAGAATACTCGCGGGAATCCCACTGACTAGTACGCTTAGCCTTCACTTTATCCTGCAACGACTTGAGCCTTGCTGAATCATCTTCCTTCTGGCGGAGCAGGTTGATGATACCGAACACGAGATCAGCCAATGGATGCCTCCTCGACCCCGTCAGTCGCGGAAAGCGCATCGGATAGTGCAGCAATAATCTGATCGCGAATCGATTCACCTTGTTCACCAGACACGCCGGAAATGTTGATCGCATCGATGCGAATGCTACGGTCGATGCTGGTCGAACGATGACTTCGCTGCGTATTGAAAATCCGGCTCGATACGATACTGGAACTGGATGGAGGAGTACCGACATCAAACGAACCACCAGCAAATGAAAGCGATGGCTGTAGTCTAGAGAGTTGCTGCGTTGTCATCACAAACTGTTCTAACCGCAGCGTCATCAGATCTAGCAGATTGGTGAGCGTCTTTGTCAGCGAATCCTGAAGCCGCAGGAAAAAATCGTCGAGCGTCACTGCCACCGGAATTTGTGCCTGCTGCGTCAGAATGGTGTACGGCGAGTTGTGGACGAGATTGCTGTCCTTGGTAAACGTGCGTACTTCCACCGGAATGACTGCCGGTTGGGTCGGGATCGAGGCTTTCCCGGTAAAGGTCGGGATGAGCGGAATCTCAAATCCGAGATAGGACGAAACGGAATTAATCTTGCCGATGAGCCAGTTGATTTTCTCGATTACCCAGTCAGCAGCATTCATACCAGCTTGCTTAACTGTGTCCCAGATACCGGAAAAAAAGTCACCAACGGCAGTAAATCCGATTTTCAGCCAACCGAGTACGGTATCCCAGTGTTTCCAGAGCAAATAGAATGGTGCGACGATTCCGAGTACGGCAACGAGTGCCGCTTGTTTGATCCAACCCCATACCGTGTCCCAATGTTTGTACAGTAGGTAGAATGCGGCACCAAGCGCGACGACCCCGGCGATTATCAAACCGATGGGGTTGGCAGTCATCGCGACATTGAGTAGCCACTGAGCGCTGGTGGCAACACCGGTGGCTATCGCATGGGCGAGCATTACCGCTTTCGTGATTAGCCACTGCATGCCGAACCAGACGACTTTCATTCCTGCGACCGCTAAGTTCCAGGTGAGCATCGCCAGATTCTTGACCACGAATGCAATCGACGATCCCAGCGAAAGTGCCCACTGCCAGATGCCCTGAGCTGCTGATAGCGTAAACTGCCACATCCCTTTCAAAGCAGTGAGAAACGAGGAGTAAACGGAAACAGCAAAGTTCTTCGCCGTACCGGCACCACTGGTCATGGCATTGCGCAGGATCTCGAAGGCAAGTTTTGGATTAGCAGCAATCTCAGCCAGTTTAATACTGAGGTACTTTAATTCAGCGCCGAAGACGCGGGTGTAATAGGGAAGCGTTTTGAGTAGTGAAATGATCCCACCAATCGCCGACGACATTCCCCACAGTTTGAAAATCCCAATTCCCAGTCCGGTTGCCAGTAGTGTCCCCATCACTGGTGACGTGCGCAGCAGATCGAAGAATCCACGAAATAGTCCGATGGTAAATCCAACGGTATAGGCGGTAACCATTGCAAAAGCGATCAGTGGTGACTGCATACCAGTAAACGAGCTGTTCCAAGTCGTAAACCAACCAGTAACAGCCTGTGCAATATCTCGGATCTGGTACACCACATCGGTAACAAGCAGCTTGAAAGTTGACCACAGCGCAGTCAGAAGCGGTTTTATCGCAGTCCAGAACGCGGTAACGACATCGCGTAGTCCGAGGAAGTTAGTCTTCCAGGCGACGAACAATCCTGCCACCACACCAGCAGCAATTAGTACAGGAGATGCGACCGATAGAATCGTTCCACTGATGGCTTTCAGGATACCAAGCATTCCGGTCCCGGCGGGAAGTGAAAGTTTCATGGCGGTGGCAAGCGCACTCAGCTTAGTAGGAATGGCAAGCAAGTTTGCTGCAAGCGCAGTCACACCACTGGCAGAGAGTAGCAGTAATCCCCCGAATAGGAACACCGATGCACTGGTTGCCATAAACGAAGCGCCAACCGAAACTAATGTGGGATGCACTGCAGCGAACTGTCGAAACGCGTTGACAATAGATGCCACTTTATCTAGTACTACCGCCATTGGAGAAAGCAATGGTTCGCCAAGGGTCTCTTTCAAGGTTGCTAGTGCATTGGTGACATGATTCCATTTCGCCTTCACCGTATCGGATACTTTCGCGAATGCATCGCGAGTCGCATTCGCCGATACTGTCATCGCAGTCAAATCACTTGCCGCTTCATTTGCATTTTTACCGGTCAGCGCAAGAATCGCCTTTAACCCACGCACATTATCGGACAGTTGCGCGATGTTTTCGATGCTGCCGCCGACCCCACTGGAGAGGTACTGCAGGTATTTCTGGAATCCCATCGCATGCATTTTCGATAGTGACAACTCGATACCGAATTTTGCTGAGGCACGTTTTGCTTTTTCTGAGGGTGCAATGATATCCTGTAGTGCCATGTTGATGGCGGTAACCGATTCGGCAGTGTTGATACCACGCTTCGTAATCGTCGTAATCGCTGCTGCGATTTCTTCAAACGACACGCCGGCTGCCGATGCCGTACCTAATACACCACCCAACTCTTTCGCCATTTCGCCGAAGGTGGTTTTACCTAAATTCTGCGCCATAAACATGATGTCGGAGACGCGGGTTGCTTCTTTTGCGCTCATCTGGTAGGCATTTAAGACGCTGGTAATGCCATCGACCGCTGTCTCGGTATCAGTGAGACCGGCAGCAGCTGATTGCGAAGCAATAGTCAACACCCGCATGGCATCGCTCGCCGGGACGTTGGCGGAGATCGTCTGGTAAAGCGCCTTCGTCAACCCTTCCAGCGAATCCTTGGGAGACGATGCAGCGAGATCCACGAGTTCTTTTTTATATTTCGGGAGGTACTGTTCGGTCTGGGCAGTAAGCAGGGTGCTCACCATTGCAAGTTCCGATTCGAAATCAGCTGCCGATTTGATGGCAGTGCCGACCGAGAACGCCATGCCGGCACCGAACAGTGTTGACTTCAGACCAAGACTAGCAAGAGTGGTCGAGGCTTTGTGAAGGGTAGACTCGAGGGTGTTGAGTTGCCGGGTAGCCATATCAAATGCAGCTAGATCGGCAGTGCCAACCAACGCAATGTGAATCGCTTGTGTAAACCCTTGCGACATCTCTTTTTACCTTCGTCCCCGCTTCGGTTTGTTTTGTTCAACGGCCTTCGATTCCTGATCGGATAACCACTCGGCGCTGGCATACAGTTCATATACCTGTTCAAACGGCAGTGTATCGACTACCGCAAAGGTGTATCCCGGAAACCATTTGCAGATCACAGCCCGCAGTTGGAGATACCATTCGTGATCGATTCGCTCGCGCTCACGCCTCAGAGCTTTTTTATCGAACCACCATCTTTGTGTCCCAGTGTTTCCTGAATTTTCAGGAATAGCGAAAGAATGAGTCCCGGTTGCCAGAAGCCACTGGTATTGGTTTCCAGCTCCATCGCATTGATTTCGGGAAAGACTACAAACTGCGAGATATACATCACCGGCGCCCGGGTAATGGCAGTCTGCTGGTTGTTCGACAGGAACGTCTGCATCTTGGAGAATTCTGTCCAGTTGCTGCTGCGAACCACGAATTTCTGCTCGGTGGTTGGCAACTCAATTTCATGGAGCGTGTACTGTTTCCACTTCTCTTGCAGTTGTGCGAGAATCTCTGGAGTCAATTCCTGCACCTGAAACGGTGGAATGACGGTGTTATCGCTGAGTGTTTCCATTAAAATCCTCGTTACACTTTCTCGAGGGCAAAGCCCTTGCACTTGATACCAACTGGTTTCGCATCTTCGGAATCCTCGAAACCACCTTCGTAATCCGTGATTTCGACACCGGTGAATAGTTTACTCTCACCAATCGCAGCGCCAGGATACATGGCAATAATGGTGGCATCGCGAATATCAGTGAGATCACTGAACGGCGCTTGCAGTGCGGTGTTCTTTAGCAATTGTGATGCGACAAATGCTTTATTCGAAAGCACTTCCGCAATCTCGAAATCGATCTCATAGGTTTTGTGGACCGCACGGGTCACGCCATGAGCCTTGGGAAAACCAGCGCCATAAAGCGGTTTTTTCGGATGTGAGATCTTCCAATTGAAATTTTTCAGGGCGAAGACCGGCAACCCGTCGATGAACAGTTTGATACTGTTCTCGGCGATGCCATCCATTACGCCAATCGGTTCTTGATTCGGCATATCTATGCGTCCTTTCTCCGCTTACTGCAGGTAGATTTCGTTAAGGATGATCTCGAACGCCTTCATCGAATTCACAGTGAGCACGACGCGAGCTTCACCGAGATCGCGCATTTCTTGTGTGCATTCGATGAAGAGATCGTAACTGTCGATCTGCCCGGCATCCTGCATGATCTGGAGTGGTTTCTTCATGTCGGTTTCGAGCAACTTGATGCCATGCCCCTGTGAATCGTTGGGACGACCGAGATGTGGGAACGCTGCCGCCCGGCATTTCTTCCCGGCGGTGTAGACCGCGCGAAGTTTCTCAACCCGGTTGTAAGTATCACCCACCGGACAACGATTCTGCGACAACGCTACGATGGTGCCAAATCCCGGTTGGAACCGGAAGTAATTGATACCTTCGGTCACCAACGAAGTCTGCTGCGCATTGGTGAAATGGGTAGTGAGATTGATCAAGTTGACTGGCTTTTCACCCAGCAAACTCTTCTGGATATCGATATTGGCGAGTAGTCCAGTCAGTGTATTGGTGAGCCGGTTGGTATAGACGGTGCCATCGGAAGCGATGAACTTCCCTTCGCCGACACAGAACACTGCATTACGGTCGCGAACCGCATCGTACAAGGTCTTGCAAGAAGCGAGATAAGTGACAATTTCGGCAGCAGTCGGTTGCATTTTGTCGACTGCCGTAATCGTCGGAAAATCGAGAATGGCGAATCGTTCACCACGATTACTGGCAATCATGTTGGCGCAGGAAGTAAGGATCGAAGTCCAGAGCGCAACCGAGGTCGCACCGACGAAATGCACCCATGCCGCATCGGTGTATGTTTCGGAAAGTGTGATCGCATTGGTGTAATCACTGTTGGCGAGTGTATCACCGTCGTCCCCACCAGCTAGGTGTACACCAGTTTGCGCTTTCACCACCGTAGGTGAACCACTGGCAACGACAGCCTTAACTGGGCAGTTACTGTTGCCGTTGATCGATTCTACCAGGGCAGTATTGGTCGTACCTGTGAAGCGATAAATCTGTTCACCGATGGTAATTACGATGGTGCGGTCGTTCGAATCGGCGATCACATCGACGTTCACTCGGTCACTATTAAACCACGTCCCCTTTTCCTTTGCCGTGAGGACAATTGCGGGAATGGCAGTGCCGGAAGTCGCATCCATCAGATTGGAGGTCGCGGCGGCAGCAGTGGCACCCGCGATACGAAGTACATACAGGACTGCCGATCCTTGCGAAGCGTCGATCTTCTCTTCCAGCGCTTTCAGCAATTCGCCACTACCGAAGAGTTCCTTCGCGGTCGCCTTATCCGACACTTGATAGACATGTTCAAGCAGACCCCGCTTGGCGGTGCCTGCACAGAACTCGATGTTGGTCGGGATGACGGAAGGGACCACCGGACCCGACTTATAATCTGTGTACACATTCTTGATAATGCGGTCAGCCATTGGCATCCCCCTTTAACCACGACTCGATCAATTCGACGAGGCGCGTCTTCGAAATCAAACTCATCGGTGTCAATCCATGCTGCGCCAGTACGGCGTTCATGACATGGGTCGGATACTGCTTTAATTCGGGAAGCAACACATTCACCCGATACTCCGGAGCGACAGTAATTGTCGTTTCAACGGGAGCGATCAAGTCGGTTACCGGTTCAGAATCCCCGTTCGTACGTCTGTTCATTACTCGAAATCTCCCATCTCGAAATGCACCGCGATCAGTGGAGGCACTCCTTCAAACTCCTGACAGGTCATTTCCTGAAAACGCCATGACAGTGCTCGCTGATACACGAATGGCAACTTATCGGTGATAGCAGGCAGCTCATGAAAACCTGCGTGATTCGCCATTGCGACGTGTACTGAATCATCGCCCAGTAGTAAGTCGACCGATCCGGTACGAAAAAGCGACTGCAGCTCATTGTCGATCTGCTCAATCAGCGCATGTACAATCGTGTTGCCATCATGTTGTTTATCTGCCGGTGAGCGCATTGTAAACCGCAACGTCCTGTCAACATTCCACCATTTTTGCTCGGTAGAACCATCCACTACATCGTATGGTCCCGTTCCGATCTGCATGCGCCTAGCATCAATTTCAGTAATGAGCAGAAGTGGATAGGGATACCCGGCTGCCGTATGCGCCAAATCATCCTTGAACACATGCAGCTCTGGATGATTACTAGTAATCCACTGCGCTAATGCGAGTTCTAGCTTCACGAATGGAGTCCCAGTAACACATTACCAAATGCCACTTCGATCACTTTTGGTGCAACCGCTTTTCCATGCACAAATGCCGGTTCGAAATAGGGACGCGGCTTGGGTGCTACATAGAAAAACTTCCTCGTATTCCACCCCGGTATTCCATGACGTTTGAGCCAGAGCCTCATACCAGGAACGGAATCGATATGGAGCCAGTGACCCCGTGCACCAAATTCCACAGCAGCCGCATACGCGACATTGGTGCCGACAGTAAGTTTCCGTTTACTTTCCGGGACTACCGAAATACTGTTCATCAGTAAACCGGAATCGACTGCACCACTATCACGAAGTTTAGTCACCGCAACCTTACGAACATCCTCGGCAAGCGTCACCATCGCACTCTGTAATGCAGCTTGCAGCAACAACGGATGCTTGCGAAGCACCGCTTTGCTCTTAGCAAATGCACGAGTGTCGACGACAATTTTCACTGATTGCTCCGGTACGGTTCCAGTTTTACATCCAGATGCGTTATGACCCCGAACAGATTGTGCTGCGTTACTTCCACGACTCCGTAATGCGTACTGCCAATTGTGACGATATCAATTTCACCGATATCGATCTCCGGTAACACCGAAATCACGAATGCATTACCTGAAACGGTCAGATCGCTTTCCGGCAGTTGCTTGCGCAGGATTGGAAAAGTAATCTGGTCGATCGATTCACCGATAGGTTGCCCACCGTATAACACCGGGTTTATTACCTGCCGGGAGCGAGTTGCCGATTCGCCGCTACTTTCAATGAGCACTTTCATGTCGGCAAGAATCTGATTCGCTTGTGCGATGGTCAGAAAAGTTGTCATGACTCCGAATCACCATACAGCAATGGCTGCAGGCTGCCGACTCCACCTGTCCAAGCCTCAACTGCGGCATCGTATCTCGACATACTGCGCTCACCCAGTGCGAGCCAGATACGAGCTTCATCGCCATGCGTCACCGATTTATCGCCGGAAGAGAATGAAACCTGCCGCGACGATTTTGCTGCCATCGTTTCACAAACCAGTGCGAGCGAACTGAGCAAAAGCAGTTCGCGGTGTTCCATCGTCAATACAGGGTCGATTGAATCACCAGTCACCGTATAGACTGCAGCGAAGTCGCGATTCAGGAACAGCAATCCCCGTTCGATACAACGACACAATTGCTCGTCCGACAGATCGTGTGCCGGATCACTCAGCGTATCATGGTAGTCGAGACGCAATTTCGCCGTGAGTTCGGACAACGGTGTCATTTCTTTTTCTTACCGGTTGTTGTCGTTTCTACTTCGCCGGTCGCTTCCATCGGTTTCTCTTCGGTAAGCAGTCCGCTTGCCAGCGCATCGCTTAACTCGGGAGTCAAACGACTCGGAGAATGCGATGCGTCCGGCAGCAAGACTAAACCCGAAGGGAACACCAACGTCGTCCCGGAACTATTTTTGATCTGTGCCATCGGATTAACCGTTGATGACGATTTTGAACAACAAATCGGGACGGGTAATGCCAAGCGCACACTCGAGCCAGACGACCCAGCCAACCTTGAATTTCTGCACATCCTTGTACGGTTCGGCGGTGATTGCAGTCCGGATCGCATACTTTCCGATTTCGTAATCGGGGATCAGAATCACTTCCGACAGCGACGCACTGGCGGTATTGATCAGACCAGCGCCACCCATCGACTTGACGACACCCTTCTCGAACAGCTCACGATTGGACTGTTGATCGAGATTCGACCAGCTCTTGAGATCGGCCATTCGGGCACCACGCATCACGATGTATCGCGGATTGAGTTCGAGATCCTCAACCTTGGCGATTGCCTGATAAAAGGCGGTTTCGGTGAGCTTCCCACCGCTGGTAATGGTCACGATGTTCGACTGGGGAACGGCAGCCGAAAGTAGTGCCATCGTCCGTTTATCAATTTCCTTGCGGATGGCATCGGCGGCTTTGTTCTGGTGGTCTGTCAGCGTGCCGACGTTGCCACTCTGCAATGCCGAGATATCGACCATCGGATTTGCCGGGATACGGTCCACCGGAAATTCAACTTCGTCATTGTCCGCAATTTCACTGGAAACCACCTGTCCACCAGTGGCGATCCAATGTGCCTTGATACCGGCAACCTTCTGGTACTTCGCTGGTTGTCCGGGAGGTAACGGGTGTTCGGTCAAGAGCAACGGCGTAATGATCCTGCGGTTGAGTTCCATCTCAATCGGGGGAGCAATCGCTTCCGCCATCGCTTTCATTCCCTCCGGACTCTCCAGAGAACGGGTCATCAATCGACCCATTTTCTCCATGAATTCGCGGGAGTTCACTTCGGTGCTATTCATTGATTACTCCTTACGCCGAGGGGACACTGGTCCCGTGATTCGTCCACTGAAACTTCAAAAGCCCATCCGATACCGACAGCGCACGACCGATAATCTGGCTTCCGGCGCCAGCAACTTTCAGGTTGCCGAGCGTCGCATCGAAGGTGAGCGCATCACCGGCTGTGATCGAACCGGAAAAATTGTCGGTTTCGTAGATACCGTCGCCAACAAACACCACTGCCAGTACCTTGTCATTCGGTCCCGGGGTCGGTGAATTCTTGGTGCGGTTGGTGCGTCCGATGATGCCAAACGGTTCATCGTTCGCATTACTGACTACAGCGAAGAGATCGTTACCGATCAACTTCACGATTTGCCCGGGGTTACCCGGACCCTGCAGTTCGCCATTGCCGTAGGCAATTCCCGGCAAGGTGGCATTGAGATAGTTTGCCATAAGAGACTTTGCTCCAGGTTAGGGGTTTACCGGTTCGCCACGATTGTGTTTGTAAGCAGCCAGAATCCCTTCCTTCAGCTCGCTGCCCAGTGAATCACCGGGAGGTGCATCGGGAACATTGACCGGCTTTACACCGGCATCGGTTTTGAGTACCGGCTGGCGATTCGCCTGCGCACTCATGTCCGGGATAACGGCAAGACTGTTTTCGACTGCAGCGAGCGCATCTTCAGAAAGCGCTGATAGACGTTCAATCTCAGCTTCCCGCTCGGTATCATTGGCGAACGTGCGACCCTTGAGTTCGAATCGTTTCACTAATTCCGTCGCTTTTGCCTTCGCTTTTTCTTGAGCAGCAGCTTTCTTCAGCGTGTCAAGTTGCTTCGCCAGCTCTTCGACCTGCTTTTTCAAATCGGCATTCTCCTGCGTCAGCGTCTTGATCTGTTCGCTTGCCGGAGCTGCCTCACTCGCCGGAGGGGTTTCCGGTGGTTTCTGATCACTCATTTTCTTTGCCTCCACAGTTGGTAAATCGGCTGGATTTTGAAACAGCTCCTCCAGCGAGGAACGAAATTGCTCAACACCACTCTGCATCAGTTCAAAGGCCTGGTCGTTGGTGAGGTCTTCATTCTTCACTTTGCCAAGTAGGTCGCCCAGATAACTTTGTAATCCTCCCACGACGTCCCACAGCGTCATACTGCGCTGTTGCTGGAGGAAATATTCGGAAAAAGACAATGCCTGTGTTTTCATTTTGTCTCCAGTTGCAGCAACGGAACGGATTACCGCACGTTCGTCGGCACCTTTATCGGAAAGCAATCCCACACCGGTAAACACGACACCACGCAGGATTTCAAATACCGGTTTTCCCTGATAAGTGGCACCTTTGTATTTGCGGAGATGGATGCAGTAGTCAGCCTTAGAAGAGAATTTCTTTCCACAGATCGAACACTCACCTGCATCGTACTGGCATTCCATTGAGACCTGCTTGACGATCCCTTCCTTCATGAGCCGGTAAGCGAGCTGGGCGTGCGGATTATCAGAAACAAAGAGACGACCGGTACATTCTATCAAACCGCCCTCTTCATCTTTCCACTGGGAATCGGTAATGCCACCGACGATGTCAGTGAGATCCTGCGAATGTTTGAGATCGACTTTGCGTGAAATCGCAGTAGGTGCAGCTTTGATCAGTTCGTCGCGAGTGAAATTATCACCGTTGAGATTGGTGCCGACGTGCGTTAGTACAAATACAAACTCAGGATCTGTATCAGCGACACCGGCGACTTTCGCATCGGCAACCAACTTGATATTGGCAGTGATCGTTGCTTTGCAGTGTTTCTCGTCACGAAAACCACTTGCTGGAAATTGCTCAGATACTCCCTGTGAAGTTTGAGATACTTCCTCTTCCAAATCTGCTACAACTCGTATTGCTGTCTCAGTTGGTCCGCAGACGAATATCCGCTCTTTGGCTTGTGAGGCATCGCCACGACGGTCGTTTCCGGCGAGCTGGTAAGAGTGATCCTTCGAAAACATTCGGGACACTTTACCGGAATCCGCAATTAGAGATTTGATCTTCGCTTCGTTGGGAAAGGCATGATCGCGATAAGAAATGATCCAGCATCCGATACCAGCGGCACTCTTCAGAAACGTCTCAAAAAATGCTTCGGCAGATGCCTGCGTTACCGTCTGTTCACCGGTTTCAATGAACTTGTGGGTGGCACTATCGATATTGATAGTCAGACCGTCCCAATAGGTCATCAGTCCTTCGACAAAGTGGTAATAGCTTTCGTAATTGGTGGTCGAGAACTCGGTCGCATACGGTGGATCGAAATAGGCTAGATCAACTTTAACACCGGGAAGCAACTCATCGATGGTGGAGTTTTCGGCACGATTCTCTTTGCCGTTGTCGTACACGAGCTGGTTGATCGTCGCACAGTTATCGCGGAATCGCTTGGTGAATTCATCCAGAGTATCTTCGAATTTTCCGTACCGTACCGACGATTGGAAATGGCCGAAACCGCCCTTGCCACTGATGCACGCTTTCGCAAGTGCGAACAGTGCGATATCCTTTTTGTACCCGCGCAGATCATCTATGTTGGTGCGAATGTTATCGATAGCTGCATGCACACCTTTGGCGAAGAACAACCCCTTGAAGTTGTCCTGGACAAAGGTTCGCGCCTTTGAGTTATCCGCGAGCAATCCATCGATATCGCCTTCTGAAAGAGTCGTATCGTTGTTCTCAATGATCGCCCGGGCGATGTGAAATGCGTACTTCAAACGGTCGTTAGCCACGACCCGCAAGCCCTGCCGCTTATACATATAACCAACAACGGAGCTGCCACTGAACGCATCAAGCACACTCTGCACACCGTGGGGGGTGTGTGACCAAATCCACTCGACAAGTTTTTGTTTCGAGCCGATGTAATTGGTTACGTACGAAACCTGTTCAGCCTTATCCTGAGCTACTGAACGCAGTTCAGCATGAGTCTGGAGCAAGTAACGAATTTGCGAATCGAGGTGCATCAATTTTCCTAAAAACAAAAAAACCGGCACCATACCTCTTCCTCAGAAGTATGATGCCGGGTTGGGTGTTTCCCGCTACCAGCGCTTTCCCCTTATGGGGCGAATAATGTCACAATCAATTTACGAAAACCGGAACTCTCTGTCAAGAACCCCGCTATGAACATACGCTGAAAACAAAATCAGAATTTACACGTTTACCACTTGTTCCCAAAATGGGTACGTATTATATTGTAGCATGTTAATCGCAAACCGGAAACTAATCGACGACTATTGCCGATCTCATGCTGACGTAGCCATTGCTTTGAAAGCGTGGGTTATGCTGATAACCGAAGCAGAGTGGAAAACCACTCATGATATTAAGCTTAGGTTCGCGACTGCTAGTTTCCTACACGATAACCGTGTCATATTTAACATACGTGGAAACAAGCATCGGTTGGTAGTACAGGTAGTGTATGTTGCTGGTGTCGTGCGAGTCGTTTGGATTGGAACGCACGCGGAGTATGATAAACTTAGGTTAGGATAGGGGAAACTATGGAACTGAAACTAATTAAAACTGCGGAAGATTACCAGGCTGCTCTCAACGAGATGGACAGCTTGATTGCGCTCGATCCGCAACCTAATTCACCCGAAGCAAATGAGATTGAGTTAATTGCTGTTCTAATGCAACACTTCGACGATGCGCACAGCTCAATGAGAGATTTGAAAGTTTCCCCGATTGAAATGATCCGATTCGTGATGGAACAACAGGGATTAACCAACAAGGATCTCATTCCATTCATTGGGACAAGAACACGAGTGTATGAAGTGCTATCTGGCAAGCGCGAACTTAGCAAGAAAATGATCAGCGCTATCCACGAAGGATTGGGCATTCCAGTTTCATACTTGTTCGAAACAAGTTCGGGTAAGAAACGATCAAGCGCTGTTGGGACGAGGTCTAAAAGCAATTCCCAATCTACAAGACACAACGCTCGTCAATTATCACATTAAAACTAATGAAACCTTTCCTTGAGAAGGTGTTGCGCTACAGCAATTTCCCTGGGTTGACCTACTCGAAGGGAATCAACTAACGTCAATAACTCATAAAGGTCGTGGTCGATTCTTGCAGCTTTAGGCACTGAAATGAATAACGGTTCAATCTTTTGACCGCGAACTTCGCCATCGACATCCTCCCATACGAAATATTCGCCAGCATGCGAAGAAATCTTCTCTTTCATCGGTGATGCCGAGTGCGCCGTAGGCATACCTCTTACAATTGCACCTGGGTACTGAGGAAAAACATACCGAATTCCATAGATCAGAAACTCCAGAAATGCTTTTCTATGGACATCCCTTTTATTTGATCCTATCAACCCAGAGATGTAAGAACGGTTCAACGATTCTGATACTTCTGAAAGACTGATAAACAATTCATTCGCAAGGTCAATCATTCTTTTTTCCGCATCACGAATAGCTACTAACTTTAGTAGAATCACGATGTCTTGCGGTCTCATTACCGAACTCTTTTTCATCGTCTTTCCTTTACAACTTCAATTTGCAATTCGCGAAACGCGAAGTATATGTACAATACAAAACAAAGAAAGGGTGTGCAAGTGCGTTCAGAAAAACTAAGTACATGATTATTCGTTATCAATTTATTATTGGAGAGCGAGAAGACGAATAAAGAACATCAACACAACGCAAAAAACAGACGTCATAATTACTGAATTATAAACTGGTTACAACAAAACATGTGTAAATATGTACTCGCAGTCCATTTTTACACAACTAATCCTGTATAAGCTTGATATACCTAACGATACGGTACTTCGACGAATCATTTTCGCAGATCATTACCTCCAATTAGCTCGCGATACAACTGCGAATTCTGGTCGATGATGGTCGTAAGGCTTTCACTGTTGCCTCCCTCTTTCACCTGAACGGTTTCCTGTTTTTCAATGGAAGAAATCCGGCCGTTGTTGACAAAGATCGTGATCTTTCCGAAAAATGGCTTGTTCAGAACTTCGTTCAGCAATTTCATTAACGTCCGCATCGATCACACCCCACCGAAAGATCTGAGGATTTTATCACAACAAGCAGGCAAGTTGGCAAACTCCCCCTCAAACGGACCGTAGAATTGTCCGGTGTAGGAATTGTAAGCAATCTGGTGATACTCCAGAAAGTCCGCTGGCAAAACAGTCACTCCATTTTCCACCAGCGCAGTCGCAATCCGGTCAGCCTCGGCATCCCGTTCCGGATTAATGGGTAAGTACTTCCACTCAAATGCCAGCGTGGTTGCGCCGATTTCTACCGCCCAGACACCAACCGGTTTCCAGGTGAGACCGCCAGCGATATCATCGACGAGTAGCGCATCGATCAGATATTTGACTCTCATTAGTCCTCCATCCGTGATAGCGCATCAGCGACATACGCAATCTGTAATTCCGTGTACTTTTCAGGATTGTCAGCAACCAACCGCTGGTACTGTTGCCATCTCGATTCATGCTGTGTATCCACACCAAAGCAAATCCGCTCAATGTGGAGATATTCACCATCCGAAGTCTGCAAGTCGACACCAAACTCAGTATTTGTCATGTCAAGAATTTTCTTGACGTGTCCATGATGGCTGTCATCTTCATAACCTGCAGTACAAAAGAGCAACCAGAAATCAGTATCTATCAGGTTGCCTGCTGCATCGAAGCCGGGCATCACCTTTAACACTTTGTAGTAACATCCGATATCGAGATCCAGGGTATCGTCCTTCGCGAATTCCACTAGAATCCACGAACCTGATTTCATAATATCATCGAAGATTGCCTGAATGCGAATAATTTCATCTGCCAAATTCATGTTCATGATTAGGAGTCCTTAACTACTTCTTCGACTTTTCTACCATCTGGCAACCGGCTGATGCCATGCCTCTTGAATACTTCCAGCATCTTACTACGACGACCCTGATTAACCCGAACTTCCTCAATGTTATCCAATAATGTCACTGTGTATTTGAAAATGGTTTCATTACCAGAACGGCCTGCACAGTGACGAAATCCATCAATCGTACTGTGCCGATTCTCGATCACGTCATTACCAGTGACTCGACCGTACTTATCATGATCGTAACTGATCGCATCGAGCCTTCTAAGCATGCTCTTTTTGAAGTAAATACCTTCTGATCGACTGTCAGTAGCAGATTTTATGCGAGTAAATACATAGGTAGCACCACCACTGGACATATCTTCTGCAGGCGACATTCCACCCACCGGTATTCCGCAACGCAACTTTTCCACCGTACTTACGAGTGTTCCATTGCCAGCCAACACTTGATCGAAAAACTCAACAATATGTCCATAATCATTGGTAAGCGAGTGTACTAGCGAGACACCAGGCAACTGCTTTTCCAACATTGCATCACTCAAATCGAACCGCATTTGTACCCGATGACCAGCTTGTTGGATGCCACCGGTGGTGCCGAATTGCAATACACCTTGTGGCTGATAACTTGGGACCTTGGTTACATCCTTCACACCCATTTTTTTCGACCAATAGTCACGCAATACTCGGATGCGCTCAGTTGTGGATGCTTTGGTAGATTCGAAATTATCCAGAAGTTGTTTGTAACCGGATTGTTCCACATCCTTCAAGACGTACCCATGCTTAAGCAAATACATCAATTCGATGTCCTCGTCAGTCGCTATTTTACCATTGATACCAAGTGTATTCGAGTGCTGAATAATGCGATCTAAAAGTTCAGGAGTTGCTTTTCCATCGACAAAGAACTCGATTTCACCATTCACCGCGAATAAACTGTTGTTGGCTGATACAGTGGGGGTATAGTATGCGGTAGTCCCGTCACCAAAGTCAATCTGATACTGAACAGAGGTGTCACCGCGATGAAAGATCTGACCAGCGCCTCGGCGATTGCCTTTTACCTCGATTTCTTTCCCCTTGGCGACCCGCGATTCAAAGCTAACAGTCCCCTTTTTTACAGAAAATGAAGCAGTCTTCTTGCCCGCCTTTTTAGCTGGCGGCATTTTGAGATACAGATCAAGATGTTGACCACTTTCGATTTCTGGTATAAGTCCTGTGTTACCAGCATTCTGCCAATTCTTGATCACATTGATCCAGTAATGGTAACGCTCCGCCATTGCCTTGATGTCAGGATCGCTGGAAACGCGCAGCGAATTCAATTCATTCAGGAAACTAGTTGCCGCATCAATTTTGGTAGTTTTTTTGGAACCAGATTGAATCGTTTTCAATGCAGATACAATTGTGTCAAAGTAGTGATCTTCCGGAAGTGGTTGACCTACTGCTGCATCTGGTTCAATTAGCCCTTTGATCAGTTTATGTACCCGTTGATCGGCATCTTTCAACAACTTCATTTTCACGGCAGTGCGGGGCTTACCGTTTACTTTTTCAGTGAATACGAGCAGGTTCATGTCTTCTACATCGCCACTATCAAAATCTATGGTGACTCCCTGCCAACCTGCATCATCGACTTTCTTGATTAATTCCTCGGCTTGTTTCCGTTTTGGATCAACAACTTTTCCGCTCGCTTTCGATTCTGCAGTTACGGCATCAAATCCCTTGAACTTTTTGTCAACGGTCTTGATGTATGCTTCAAAATCCCTGCGCAGGTTGTTCTTGCGGTCGACCAGCATCAGTTTGAATTTACGGAGACCGGCACTGTCGTTTTGGAAACGACCGGTCGCATAGGATTCGACGTACGACCACAATTCATCATCACTGAGTTGTTCCAGTCGCTTGATCGTATCGAGAATCGGCTGCCATGGGAGAGTTATCTCACCATTTTTCTGCATCCGGAACAGTGTGTTGTATACCGGCTCCCGTTCACCGAACCGGCTATTGGGATGATAGTCGATTCCTAGCTTGTCATTCGGGAAGTATCGCCACGCCTGTCCCTTATCGATTCCGATAAGACGACCATCCTGGGTACGAAGGAACTGGGCAACGTGACCATCGTGATTGGAGACCAACCAGTCGATAACGCGGTGGCGCTGCAGTTGCTCAATTTCGTCAGCACTAAATTTACTGGGTTCGAAAAAAGTGAGATCGGATTTGTCTGACAGTTCGGCGATCATTCGTTGAATCGTTCCGGTTTGTCCATTTAATTTGACAACCCGAACTTCCACCATATTGTCATCGACGATGCGACCGATCTTGTAGGCAGCAGTTTCCGCCTCAGCAGCAAATTCGGAACCAGCATCTACTGGCTTGAACATCCATTCCTGTCCTCGAGCATCAACGAAAATATCCTTTGGGTGTCCACCACCAAGATCATTCGCATGCCGTTTGAACTTGAAATGCTGATCTGGTTGTAGCCGAACCTGCTCCCACAATTGATCTCGTTCGGTATGAGTGAGTGCTGCCGTTGGATCGAAATAACGGGAAAGTGGAATCGGAGTAACAACTGTTTGAGTAATAGGTTTAACTGCTGGCTTGAGCAACGAGGGGGCGCGAGGTGGCGAGGGAAGGATCGCCTGCGATTTAACTGACTTACCGCCATGTTTTTCTGCCCATTTTGCATACTTGGACTCTATGGATGCAACCGCACCCTGCCGTTGTACCGGATCGTTCGACGAAAGAAGTGTTACTACTTCATCTTTCGATGCCCATTGCCAGTGAGTAAGTTTCGCATCCTTAGCCAGTGTTTTCAGATCACTGGATGATTTTGCGGTAAGCGATGCCTGCCAGCTTGATTTCAGTTGTTGCATATTTTGCAACGGCTGACTGATAATGTTCACATAAGCCTGATCACCGGAAAGAGCAGCAATCTTACTTTCCACCGCAGATACCGATGCAAGAAACGACTGATAATCTGTAACGCTCGTTGGAAACGATACTGCACTCGTCAACTGATCTAGTTCTTGTTTTGCGAGATCAATCAGCGCCTGTTGCTGCACGACGGGTATTGTTTGGGTGACAACTTGGGAAACGGATTGCTTTTTCTGGAGCAGCAACTTGACTAGTTCGTCTTTGCTGCGGAGCGCTCCGATTTTATACTGTGCCAGTTTCGCCTTGAGTGCGGGTCCACCAAGCTGCGAATGATCGATGCCGATTTCCGCTTGATCCAGCAATGCAATAAAATCACTCTTGGTACGGGCAATGGCGACTCCATTCTGCATTGCCAGACCCTGAATCTCTTTGATGGTGAGAAGTTGCAACTGTGCCGGATCACCACTCTGGAATGCCTGCTGTACCTTGGCAGTACTGGCTTGTTGCACTTTCGACAGTTGCTGAACTTGGGTGGCAGGCATGATACATCCAGCCCCCGTTGCTGCTGCCATCGCAATTGGTTCACCTTGTCCACAGATCGTAAGCGGTGCCGAAACGAAAGTGGTACACCGGCACATCGGGTGACGGGGAAGTGATGGTGCTTCCGCAATAGGAAATTCCTTACCATCGAGCGGGGCACATTCCCGGCAGGTGCGTTCATCCTGCGCCGTAATCCAGGTAACTTTCTGGACACCAACTGTTTGGTAGAATTTTGCCCGACCTTGGTTATGCGCCCGCAAGATCTCGGTGCGGGTAATCGTTTCGATGCGCTGTTGTGCAGTTTTGAAAACGGTCTTACCAGCTACCCGGAACTCGTCTGGGTTGGGTATGACACCACCAATTTTTTCGACCACGTCGGCGATACTAGAACCAGTAATGATTCCGGTGTTTAATTCCTGCTTGATACTGTCAGCTAATTGCTGCGAAACATTTCCAAGCAGTTGCAGATGATAGTTTGTAAGAAAATCAAGCGCCTGGGTATCGATCACACTCATGGCATCGGTAGCTAATGCCAACCGGTCAGATTGATTGAGCGAATCGTATGTTGGGAAACCAATGTTACCGAACTCACTGATCGCGGAATGCACACCATTCTGGAACGAATCTTTTGTTATCCCAGTAAATAGAACCGATTGCTGTTCATTGAGCTGACTGATAATCGCATCGATGCGCTTCTGAATCGCCAGCAGTTGATCCTGACGAATCTGCAATCCCGGCGTTGCCGAACCACGACCGGCGAGCGACAGCAGCTCACCCCTGATCTGGACGGAGGATTGCTGGAGCGATTGCAACAAAGACTTAATCTGGCGGTCGCTGTATTTGTCGACTGCTGCCAGACTCTTCGCCGTTTCCGCTATTATTCGTTCTTGCTGTGTCATTGGAGAACATCCGGCAAATCAACCGATGCATAAATGTCTGCTACACTCTGCGCATCGGATTGTTTCATGTTTTTATCCTCGGTAACAGGATCAAGTCCGAGATGTTCCTGTACGGTCTGCACCGAGACCACTCCTGATGCGATCAGAGTCGCGATGTCCTTGATCGTGAGGGAATCGATGGTACTCTTCCGCTCCTCGACTTGATTGGCAGCCTCCACTTCGGGGCGCAGACCCAACTTCGATTGTAGCGTATCGATGGAGATGATTTTCCGATCATACAGCTCGACCAGCATCTTCTTCTGACCATCTTCATTGGTGAGATCGATATCGGAAAAAATGAAGTCGATGTGTTTGTCCTGCCAGCCGTTCAATTCCTTCCAGTCGTCGAAAATCCAGGTCAACACGTCGCGAGCAATCTGCTTGATCTCCTTCAGCATCAGAATAACTTTGGAGAAACCGACACTGGCGGTGGCAAAGTTGGGACCCTCACCGGTAATCAGTGATTTGACAAAACCGAGGGCAACAACGATATCGGATTTGATCTCTTTGACTTTCTCTTCGGTATTGAGAACAATTCCTTCGGCGCCGTAGGTTTTCACATCGACATAGAACGGAACGACCATACCCGACTTTAAATCCATTTTATTGATCGTATCGCGCACCTGCTGCAGCATCTTCTGCGTCGGCATTACTACCTTATCACCGAACTTGCCACCAACCGTGATAAAACGAAGCGGAGTCGTCCACCGCTTGGCGATGGCACGCTCGGCACGCCGGTAGTCGCGCATCAGCTCAATCGACTCGAATGCCGGGAGTACCATCGAGTTGCCACGCGAGTTAAACTGGGGACTGTTCCATTTCTGGTGATAGAACTGTCCGGAATTGAGTTCGATCTCACTACCGGAGGTAATGCCAACAGCATCTTCGGTTTTCTGAATAATCTTTACGATCTCGCCCTTATCCAGTTGGAACTGAACCGAAACCGGATTCAGACACCAGATCTGTTCGATCTCGGAATATCCTTCCTTACCGCCAACGGTTTTCTTTTTCTGTCCACCGTAGGTCTTGTAACCCATGCATTCGCCTTTGACCAGCAATTGCAGGATCATGTCGCGAACGAAGTCATTCAACGCTAGTCGCTTGAACAGATCACGTGCGGCTTTACGGGTTTCTTCATCATCGGAAGTCACCTGTATCTCATCACCGATAGCGAACGTACGCCAGGCATTGATCGCGTTGTTGACAATCGGTTCCTCGGTGTAGTATTGCCAGGCGAGCTTGCCGCGTTCCTCCCAGATGGTCGGAATCCCTTGCACAGTGTATTCCGACGAAAATGTTCCGGAGATATCGGCGGCAGCACCCATCGAATCATCGAGAATCGTGATCGTGGTTGTTTCCATCGGTTTTGGTGCAGTAGTAAACGGCCATAGTTTCATTGGAATCCTCACGTAAATAACGGATCAGTGGTAAGCGGCATTAAGGCTGCCTCTTCGACTTCCGGCCTCAGTTCTTTGATTTCTTCCAGATACACCCGCAGCATCGCGCAGCGCGTTGCATCGATAATGTGGTCGCGTCCCTTGGAATAGATGATCTTTCCTTCGGACATGCTGTAGGTGTGAGTGGTAAACTGATCCTCGATTTCAGGATCGTCGTTGGGAAAACGAATCGTTCGTTGCGACAGTCGACCATTAATCAGACTCGTCATCAACTCCTTGGTGCGCTTTTTTCGTTGCTTCCCTTCGTCGGTATATCCGATCACAGTCGAACTTCCGAAGTTGAAACCAAGTAAACGGTCGGAGAAACGCGCATCGGAAAACTTGTCGAGTGTGGTCAGTTCCTGAACAACCGCCAGTCCATTACCACCTTCGTCAACACCGAGTCCTACAAATCCGAAATAATCATCCATCACCGCAATCAGCTCCGCGATAATCGGATAGGCGACATGCTCGGCATGTAACCGGTAGACCAGTGACAACTTGCCGGTTTCATCTTCCTGCCACACCAATAATTCGCATGGATCGGATGTATAACCGAGGTCGCCACCGAGCCAAAACTTCCCTTTTTGTGGAGTCAGACCGACAAGCATATCGAGTCTCGCCCGAATCGCATCCTCAGTTTCGCAATCGGATAATTCATTACCGGTGAGAATCACGCGTTGGTATTCCGGGATGTCAGTCAATGCAATGCGAATCGAATCAACTGGGAATGCCGAGTACGTTGGACTGCCATGTTCCCCTAATACCTCATGCTGGAAACCGGAGGTATCGCGACCACCATAGAATTCCATCAGTTCTTTTTCGCGAGCTACGGTCCAGTTGGGATGCAGTGACGATGGCCATCGCACCACCTGCCACCGTTTATTTTTATCCTGCGTTAACCGGTAGTAAGTGGTGTCGCGTAGACCATTCGGTGTCGAATAAATCCGAAACACACCTGCCTCATTCAGACAACGCCGAAGTGCTTTCCAAGACCGCTCAGTCATCCAGGCTGCCTCATCGACCCAGACCCGGTCGACATGCAACGACCGAAATGGTTGACCGGAATCGCCCGCCTGCCGGAAATGGATTACTGTCCCGGTCGAGAACCGGATGCGGTAATACGGTTTCTGGCTGATGTCGGGATTGCCATAACGGTTTTTTGCGACACTTGCCAGCAGCGTTGGATTGTTGAAAATCTGCTGCTCGATCTCATCGATAATTGTTTCGAGATGTCCTTGATGCGGGGTTGCCACCAAGCCCGAACCATTATGAGTCGTAAATCCGTAATGCAGCACCAGAGTAGTTAACACGATTGTTTTGCCGACCTCGCGACCATCCTGATGGATAATCTGTTTTGCCGGTGACCGTAAGTCGCTGTATTGATGCTGCCAGTAGCTACGCCTCGTTCCATCCGGGTTCTTGAGGTAGTGCTCCCCCCATACCGCAGGATCGACCAGAACGGTAAAAACACTGGCTAATCCCGATGGAATTGCGACGGATGCGCCCTGCGAAGCCTTTGCTTTCTTTACACTTCCACTCATATCCCGAAACCCTTATCCAGACTTGCTTTCCCGCCACAGGGACTGTAATGTGTCCACACCAAAAACGAAGGAGACATCATGCCAGCACAACCCGCAAACCCAATCCAGTACAGGCTTGGACAGCAAGTGAGATACTTGACCCACCCGCGTAATGCCGAGATTACCGGCTTCTTTATGAACCAACCGGAACCAAGCGATCCCGAAGCCAATCTTTTTTTAACCAGATACAACATCGATCAATACCCCCAACTGCTAATCGCACCCGGTACACCAGACCCCGCGTTGTATTTCGCGATTGAGATTGGCTTTACCGGATCGTTTGTACAGGTCGAAGTGCGACGCGAAGAGTTAGAACCCATCACCACAGGAGATAACCAATGACCAGAGAACAATTCATTGACTGGGCACAGAGCAAAGGCTGGAAACTTGACAGTTACGGGCACCTGCAAAACTCTTTCCCTGGTGCCGATGGGAAACCGCGATTTTACCGCTTCAAACTTTCCCGAGTAGCGGTCCGCTACGAAGTGAAAATCGTCTTTGAAAACGTCCCTAGTTACCACGCCAAGAGTGAGTGGAAGAGATTGCGCTCTGGTTATTTCTCGAACTTGACCCTCGGCGAAGACGGTAAAGTCGCCGGTTTGAAACGATAAGGAGGATACAATGGAGTGTTTCGCAACCCTGCAGTCTTTTTCCCAAGAAGGATCGATACTGCAATTCAATTTTTTACGAGACAATGGCAAAGAACTTGTATTGTATGGCGATTTCCGAATGTGCCTCGATCTGACGGAGTTCGTAGGACAACGATTGGAAGTGTGGTTCCGCCATGCCACAAACTGGACATGGTTCACCATCGAGGAGGATGAACAGTGAGCTTTGAGCAACTGATTGTCGACTACCGGACGTACTTGCTGGCTCAGAGTAAGTCGCCTCATACTATCAAGAACTTCACTGCTGACCTTGGTCATTGCTTCGAGTTCTTTGCTGCTACCGGTATATCCACTATCAAGAACGTTACCAGCGGCGATATTGACAGCTTTGTCGTATTGTTCGCTACCAAATCCGATGGCTCGATGAAACACGCGAATACCATTAACCGAATGAAGGCTGCACTGCGATCGTTTTTCCTCTGGGCAAAGCGAAATGGTCATATTCCCGATAACCCGGCGGAACACGTGCAGATCAAACATGTTGAGCCGTTGCCGCCGACCTACCTCAATGAAGCTGAGGAGAAGCAACTGCTCGATTGTCTGCGAGATTACCCGCGCAATATTCATCAGCAACGGGACTACGCGATCATCCGGGTGTTGCTCGATACCGGAATCCGGGTAGGTGAGCTGGCACAGATCGAACTGGCTGATATCTCCGATAAACATCTTTTCATCAAGCGAGCAAAAGGTGGCAACCCCATTCGCAAATTTCTTCCATCGATCACTCGCGATGCCATAGATCAGTACATCCAAGGTGAACGAAAACACTTCGCAACTGACAGCAACGTGAATGCTCTTTTCGTAAACCAGCAATACGGTCGAATGGTGAGCAGAGGCTTTCAAATCGTCGTGTCGAAGTGGGTAAAACGAGCAGGCATCCTGAAGCAAGTCACTCCCCACAAACTCCGGCACACCTTTGCCACTTCGCTGTATGCTAAGAACCACGATATTCTGGTTGTACAGAAGGCGCTCGGACATCGCAGCATCGTCCATACGCAGATTTATGCTCATATAACCGACGAGTCGTTCGAAGAAGCGATGGAAAGCCGAACAGCCAGATTTAACTAGATGATTACTCTTGCTTTGAATTCTGTATTCACATTGAGTAAGCCTGTATATTTGCATTTGAAATGCAAAATTGCAGGAATTTTCGTGTAAGGGACTACCATGAATAATCGGCGAACATTGAAATCGAAACGTCTCAGTGCTGTCGAAGAAATTCCAGCAAATAGCAATACTGATCTGGTGGTGAAACCTGAACGGAAACGCCACCGGAAGAAAGTTGCTATCGCAACCAAACGGTTGATGGGTGAGCAAGATGCAACTTTGAAGAAGCTCGCCAAATGAGTTTCGAGCCAGAGTTTCACTGTTGATTCGGAATTTTGACCCTAATACCCTGCCAGACACCCCCTTTGGGGCTACCCTGCGTTTTTCGCTTCGAGCTTTGCCGGTTGCGTTTCGCGGTTGCGATTGAAAGATCCAGAACTTGGGCCAACGAAACTTCACTACGGTGACAGAACATATTCGAACAGATCGCCAAACCTTTGAATTGTTGCGAGTTATGCAGTTTGATCCATAACTATTTCCATAATCCACCCCTGCCGTTTGAACACATTCGCCAGCGTGACATACCAGCAAATCTACTAAGTCTTTGTATTTTCGATCAGAGCGACCTTCTGACACGTTCTGGACACAGCAGACACACGTCGGAATTTGAACAGAATTCCAAGACGACGCAGCTGCCACCCCGCCCGAGGTACAATCGCAGAATACCGATTCCCTGCTGATATTCTCACGAGTTAGATCGTAAGTCGCGATTTCTCGTAACGAATTTGCGATGGTCTGCGATGGGTATTTTCCGTTTTTCTGGCGACACTTGATTTGGCAATTCGGGAGACGCATTCTGTGGCGATCTAACCCAGGAGTAAACATGGCAAAAATATCAGAACGCATGGTTCGAATGACGATCACGGTTCCGCTGGAACTAAAAGTGGCTGCACAGAAGATGGCAAGGTCAAAAGGAATATCCCTTGCCGCATTTTGCAGGGAAGCATTGGTGAACGTAGTACACGAAGCACGACAAAAAGAGTTTGCAGAATCGCTGCGTTTACATTCCGATTTGATCGAACAGGTCGGTAAGGAATGGGAGTGCACAATCGGAGATGGGCTTGACGACCTCGATGCTTGACCTGCCTGCATGTCATGCCTGCGTGCTGAAAGATTATAATCCTGATTATTATAATCCAGATTAGAATCATTCATTTCTATCGCTTTGAAATCACAAGCGATAGAATTATGACACTTTAGCCCCTGAAGCATCTCAGTCATTTTCTACGTCCAACCCGAGCAAAACGGGATCGATTGAAACTGGAGAAGCACCACCCTTCGAATACATCCGAACCTGCTGAATGATCTCAACCGCATATTCGGCAGGCGATCTCGGACCTGCGTGGGCATCGGTCTCGCTCACCCGTTGGTCACGGTTTACCCGTATTGCCGCAAGGTGCCGCGTGAACGCTCGGGAGAGATCGTCTATCGTAGAGCTTGAAGCTTCGCCCCAAAGCGCACGTAGCAAACGGATATAGGTAATGGCAGCCAGCTGAGCATGTCGGAGATCGCTCGCTTTGTTCAGATCCGGGAAGACTTCGTAAAGATCGGACAAGAACAGATCGAACGCATTCTGTTCGCGTTCGTCCTGGATATCAGGCAGAAATGCACCATGCTTGACTGCATTGCGATTTCCGGGGCGAGCCATCATTACTCCGGACAGTTTCCCGCCATGAAAACGGCAGCGACCGTTCGCCATCGCTGCTCGGCTGCACTCGTTTCCTTTCTTCGAAACCACACCACAGATCGCAGCACCGTTCAGCGTCTGTTTCTCGTTTACGCTTACTTGCAAATTCGGAACTGGAGCCGGTAGCGCGGGCTTGTTTGCGCGGTCGTTTCGCACGGAAGTATTGATTTTACTGGGTTTCGTCATTGTATTCTATCTTCCCATTACAGGTTGAAAAGCATTTCGTACGGTTCGTTCGGCTGCACGTTCTGCTTCGGCACGGGTCATTCCACCATCGTATTCCATGATTGCAGCTCGTTCCTCAAAAGCTTCGCGCATATTATCTGACCAGCTTTCTGTCACTGGTGGTGTAGGTTCCGACACCGGCGGACTATATGATTTCGGATCGAAGTTTTTGCGCAATGCATCGAGAATGGCAGCATCTATGTTATTTCTTGCCCACTTTTGAACATCGACGAAGCGCTGCTGAACCGTTTTGTATAGTCCAACGGACGCTTTTCCTTTGCGATAAGCAGATTCGATATTGGCAACTCGGCTTTCCAGCCAAAGCAGATACGTTGCATCCAGCCGACGGAAGGTTTTTGTCCCTTCCAAGATTTCGGCTGAAGTGCTACCAGATACCGGCATCGACTTTGTTGTCAGATCGATGGCGACATAGAGGTCGTATTGCTCAGCGGTTTGAAATAGTCCGAATTGCATAATGCTACCCACAATTGAATCAACTGATTGATTATTCGTACCCCGAACCTCACCCGAACCTAGCATCATGAGGTTCGGGTAGTTTTTGAAATTTCATCTTCATTATTTTCATAGAGTTGAAGAAAGCTTACCCGAACCTCCGAACCTACCCGAACCTTTTTGGTACCCTTACACTCACATGCGCGTGTGCATGCGTATGCGCGTGCGTGCGCACGTACGTTGACTATAGCCATAGGATCGGAGGTTCGGGTAAAGTCTTTGAAGCCGCTCTGATAAAGCTTTTCCGGTTCCCCGAACCTCAAAATCGAAGGTTCGGCTAGGTTCGGAGGTTCGGGGAAAATCACCGGAGCGCCGAGCCACAGGAAAACAATACAAACCATGCTTAGGCAATGACTTCGCATTTCATTCATCCCAATCGAAGTTGCTAAGGTCAATCTTGGGTTCAGATTCGCCATTAATTTCTGCAGCACCATTTTGAGGCAATTCGACCAACTTGTAGGCAATCGTTTTTCCATTGGTGACTTTCCAATCCTTCGATTGCTCTACCCGATAGTTCAGAAATACCCGGTCGACTATGCGGCGAATTGCGGTGCCAAGTTTTGTTTGTTGCGAACGAGGGGTGCCATCACCGCGTAGTCCATTTAATAATTCCGTCCGTTCACAGAATTCATTCAAGTCGGAAACTTTGACCGGGGTTTCACGCCATTCTTCCCACCAGGCAGCTACAAGTTCACGCCACATGTCACGATCAGGGTCAGAGGAATCATACAGAGCCTCCAGATTTCCGAGAAAACCGGGAATACCAGCAACAGATAGAACTCCACCAATCACTTTTGACCACTCTTCGTAGGAACCAAGTTTCTTTTTACCTGCTGGCTTACCGGCATTAATCCAAGTCTGAATGATTGTGAGAATGGCCGCCACCAGCTCTGGACGATGCTCACGTGTCCATTCCCGCAAATCATCATGGCGGAAGTTTTCGCGAAGCCAGGGTTGTTCAACACGGGTATCAAATCGGGAACGCAAGACGCGACGAATCAATTCTTGCGACATGCGTACGTTGTTTCCAGTGAGCAGCCACAATGGAAGATTTTGCATCGTCACCATTTTGGATGATCCGAGAAATCGATCTGTCCAGTATTCAGCGGTTAACACCGATGCCAAGGTTGGCGAGTTGAGGCGCTTCCGTTCATCGGCATTATCGAGTAGGACAATTGGGTTACCCTTCAGTAACTCCGAAGTGATCATTTTTCGCAGTTCATCATCGTCATTTGGAAGTGTTCGCGATGGAACAGAATAGCCGGAAGTAATGATCGAAATAATGTTGCAAAGCAGTCCCTTACCTGAACCGGCGACTGGCGCTTCGATTAGATGAAGTGGTGTGCAACCAGTAATCATCGGACGAACAAATGGAAGTATCATCGCTGCAATTGCATGGGTACGGTCGGAATCGGACACAAATGGAAAGTCGACCAGTAACTCATTCGTTAACAGGGAAACTGCATCAACAATTTGTTGTGAAGATGGATGCTGGGGAATTTCCAGATGAGATAATTGATCTGGTAACTGCAACCAAAGCGAATCGTTAGGGCAGTAGCCTGAGGTTGTAAGTAGTGTCCCATCACGACCGAAAACCGGTGTATGAATTACCGCTTCAATGGGTGGAAGTTTTGGGTCTACATTACAGAGTAAATCCTTAGCGATATCATGCGGAGGATGTGCATCCGTGACGTTTCCATCCACATGTTTTATCCATCGCGCGGTCCGGAAGAGTGTACCATAGGCGGCCGGTTCATTAATCACTTCAAGCTGGTAACGCTCGGATAGTTGAGACTTTTGCAAACGAACGAGAGTACCACCTCGTTGGAACATTTTAGGTGGTTTGTTCCAATGGTGAATTGCATTCCAAGCATCATCTACAATATTAGAAAGCTGCCGATTGTTAACAGCAATTTCTGGAAGTGAAGAATGCAATGTAGATGATTCTACAAATGGTGCTACACCGGAAAGACTGGTAACGATTTCGCGAGCTGAAATGAAGTCTGATGCCTTTCCGATTCGAATCAGAAAATCGAAAATCGAGATCGTTTCACCGGTGAGAAATGAGTGGAATGATCCACGCTCGACCGATCCTGTTCCGGTAGAAACACCTGCGGATGGATTCTGATCACCGGAAGCCGATGCCGGATCGCGGCACTCGAGCCAATCAGGACTCGAATGACCACCGGTTAAATAGTCACCATAGATTGTTTCCAACGGCAGTTTCGATAATGCTTTCGAGCGCCATTCATCCCAAGCGGAACTGTTCGATTTCGGGGTGTGTGGCAGCTGTGTTGACCGTGTGTTTCGACGTGTCGGTGCCGATTCTGGTGCAATTCGAACATGCGCAGCAATTGTCTGAGTGAGTTGTTCGGGTGTTACCGTAGAGAAGGACTCCGGTTGATAACGAACAAGCACATCTGATTCATCGAATTGATAAAATTCATTACCACCCTCAGCAGCATTCCACCACCAGGGGAGCCAGACGAGATTACCAAATCCACTGGATTTTATCTTAGGTTGCTTAGGAAAAATCTCAAGTCCACGATTAGAAAGTGGATCACCCATCTCACCATTTTGACAGCGTTGGTCCCGGGGACAAACCAGTAAACCCAATTCTCGGGTTTGTTTCGCAGAAACCATTGGATCGAAGAATACCCAAAGATGCCACCCTTGACCACCGCCGGAACATTCGATGTGTGAGGTAATGCCAAGACTTGATGCAGTTTTATATGCTTCAATGACTGCAGCTTTCGGGTCGATTAGTCCATTCGCGTGACCTGGACCGCCATCAAAATCGATACATAGCCATTTCGTTAACCCGTCTTGAGTCGGTGTGTATGATCCAATTCGGAAACGACCTTTATTCGAGCCACTTCCTTTCTGATTGGTGAATGTGACTTCTACCCAAGGTGCCTTACTGCCGCGAATATGCGCATCCAACAATGCAGGCAGCAGTTCGCCGCCTGGCGTTGGTTGCGGTTTTTCCCACGAAGCAAAGAACGCAACTTTGTCAGTGCGCGAGAAAAAGTAATGTTGCAGCAGTTCAACCCGGGGATCGATCATACAGCGACCTTTGAAGGTTGACTTGTTTTAATCAAGGAAAGAAAAGTGCGTCGCCGCTCGGTTTGAACGATCCGAGCACAATTTTTTAACCCCCATCGGTCGCCTATGACAATGGCGGTTTCGCGGGCACGAGTTACTGCGGTGTAGAATAGATTTCGATGGTGCATAAAGGTGTGCAGTTTGTGAATCACAGCAATCACGCATGGAAATTCTGAACCCTGAACTTTGTGAACCGTAAGTGCATAGGCGAGTGACAATTCCGAAAGTTCATGCGATCCTTGCTCAATAACAGTCACAGTACCATTCTCGAACTCAACTGTAAGACCGCCCTTGGGGTCGTTGTCCAGCACCCATCCAATGGAACCGTTCATCACATTGGTGTCATAATTATTGCGGGTCTGGATGACTTTGTCGTGCCGATAGAAACGGCGTTGCTGTTGTCCAACCTTTGGAGGAGTGACATCAACATTGAAGAGCTTTTTCTGGAGTAATTGCTGTAGAACAGTATTTAGCTCAACTGTACCGAGTGGACCCTTTTTGGTTGGTGTAATGAGTTGCACATCTCGCAAGAGATCGAAACCGAGCCGTTCGGAAAGTAATTTTGTGTACATTTCCAACAAGAACTGACGTACATGTTCCATATCGGTGAATTGATCGATCATAAACCAAGGTTTACGGGTTTGACCGGTAACTTCAGGAGCAGTTTTACGCACTTCACCGGATAGAATTGCTGTACAATTCTCTTTAAGAAGTCCTGCTTGTCGTACAATTCGATCCAGAACAGTGGTTTTAACCAATTTCGTTGACAGTAGGTCGCGCAGGATGTTACCGGGTCCGACTGGAGGTAACTGATTCGGATCTCCAACCAAAATGATGGCTGTACGATCCCAATCGATAGCGCTGAGCATTTGCCAAGCAAGCGGGACATCAACCATCGAGAATTCGTCAACAATCAGCACATCAGTATCGATGGGCATCTCTGGACAAGCTGAAAAAAAGCGTCCATTGTATCCAAGCAACCGATGCAAAGTGACCGCCTCGTGATCGATCATCTGTTCGAGTCGTTTCGCTGCTTTACCGGTAGGAGCAGCAAGAGTCACTTTCAAGCCTGTCTGTTCGAGTATTTTCGTAATCACTGCAACGGTAAAGGTTTTACCACTTCCTGCACCACCTGCGATAACCGAAATCTGATGATGTGTTGCTGCTAGTAACGCAGAAAGCTGACCTTCATTCATCGTTTCTGCATAATCCAAGTTCATACCTTCTAATGGCATCAGTGATGGAAAGTGTGGATTTCCCCCTTTGTTCTCGGCAAACCAATAAGTCAGTTCTCTTTCTTTTGCATACAAATCCGGACGAGCAACGATACGCTGGTCATCCGTATCCATCTCGACCAACTGTTTCGCTTCGAGCAAGTACTCCAACTCACGAACGATCTGATCATGACTATCAAGGGTATCGAGAATCAATAATTCATTGGCATGTTCTACCAGATCATCGAATGAAACCCAACAGTGTCCAGCATCTACCTGTTCATTAACTGCGTGCACCAATCCGGCGCGAATGCGGTCGGGAGAAGCCTTTTGAACTCCCATTTTGCGGGCAATCATGTCAATATTTTTAAAGCCGAATCCACGAAGAGCAGCGATAACCTGATAGGGATTTTCTTTGAACAGTGCGATGACATTATTGCCAAATTCATCGAGCAACGTTTTAACCTGAAAGTGTGTGAGCCCATACTGCGACAGGTAGGTAGCAGCGGCGTTTTCTGAACGGTTCTTAGTCCATATCGCTTGTAACTGTTGAATAGCGCTGAACGGCACCTGTGCGTATTCCGCTATAACTTCAGGATGCTCAAGCAGAGTTGCTTCAAAGTGATCGTTAAAATGCCTGGCAATACTATTTGCTTTTACCGGGCCGATGCCTTTGATATCAGGATGATTTGCGAGATAGACGGTCAATCCTTCCACCGAAGGATGAAAGTCATACTCAAAGCGATCAACGGTAAACTGTCGTCCATACTTAGGATGGATGGTAAATTTTCCAAACAGAACAACTGGCTCATTCTCGACTATCCGAATTGAGCCAGCAAATGAAAATGATTTACCATCATCATCGTGAAAGCGACCGGTGGTATAAGACGGGTTGGTATAGAATACCGTCTCAACGAATCCACTTCGACGTTCCAATTCACTGTTTGATTGTGACTTTGCTTTGGATTTCATTAGATCGCTCTCCATGAATACTTCCCAACTTTTCCATTATGTTCCTGTACACGACTGCATCAACTGGAAGTGACAATTCTTGTCGCGCCTCATTCAGAATGAGTAACAATGCATCAGCTTCATCCGGAGATAGCTCGATACTAATCACTTCGGAAAATCGGGTCATCGTTTTCTCCGTGTCTGTTTTTCTTCTGGAACTATCTCTACAGCTCGCATCTGACAAGGCTGCACTTGGATCTGTTCGCCAACATCAACGACAATCAATGGGTAAAGAATTTCCACAACACACGGCTCGGAAAAACCAGTTTGAACGAGGCGACCAATTGCGCCAGCAAACCGTCCATTCAGGATTTCCACTGTGTCACCCACATTGACTAATCGTCCCATGGCTACACATTCTCCTTCGTCAGTTGCTTCCACGAACGAGCCAGAAATGATTCCGTTACAGCACATGCCAGTTGACGATTCGAACAGAACAATACCGGTACACCGAAGTCGACTATGAGCATCATTGTTGCTCCAATCACTGCCGATGGATGAACACCGGAGTGATAGCGATGCTGCTGGATATCCACTAGATCGCCTTCCACGACGACACATTTGTGCTGCATCACTGACAGTTTTTTCATCTCACGCAGGAAGCGTTGCTGCGATCTGATCAAACTGGAGACATAATCTTCCAGTGACTTTCGTTCAACAGATACCAATGGTTCGAATCCGGCGAGTGAATAATCACCGGCATCCAGCCCCAATCGAATGGATTCCACTCTAGCTGGATCGAACTCGAATGGATGTTGCTCACGAGTGTCGACTAGGATTGACAATCGATTAGAACGGTTTACTGGCATCTTGAGACGCTTTCGCATAACTGGTAGATGGTTTCTGTTTGGCGTTACCGGTTTTCGGAGTGGGAGTCGCGGCATCACCTGAAATCAGCTTGTTGATGTAGATGTTGGAATACTCACCACGGGTTTGCTTCGAAATTTCAAGTTGGAGATCAAGCAATTTTTCGGTGTATTGTGGAAGTGCGGAAAATTTCGGCAAGGTGATTCCACATACAGCCAGATCACCTTTGATGTACTTCACTGAATCTTCACCGCGAATAACTGCATTCTTCCACAGTTTGCGTCCAGCGAATTGCGGTCCGAGGATCACGAATGTCCATTTCAACATTGGATCACCGGTTGTTTTGGTGCTGGTTAACTCAGCCATGTCGACTTTTACCTGATACTTACCATCAGGAACTTCTTCGTGACTGCGCTCTTCGACTTGTGCTTGTTCATATTCCTCATCCCACTGGGAGAGATCGACGGCTTCATTGTTTGGAGTCATGGCTAGTTCACCTCAACTGGCTTGGGCGTGTTGGAATTGGCAGCTACCGCATCGCGATATGCAGCGATGAATTTGTTGAAATTGAGTTCAAGAGTTTCCGGGAGATTACCGGTACGATCACCGGCTTCGTAGTATTTGGTCGGTTTAGTACGAATGACACGACGTTGCGTAACACTCCCATCTTCATTCACCACATCCTCGAAATCGGCAAATAGAATCAGATCGCACATTCCGAGTACAATCTTGCGCGACTTTTCTGGCAACGTTGGGACCATCTTGGTGTAGTTGCCGGTACGCGACTCGATTTCTTTTTCCTGTGCATGGGAGATCAAAAACAAACCGTAGGGTAGAAGTGATAACTTGTTCAGCACGCGGTAGAATTCGTTGTTGACGAGCGCGTAACCCTTGCCGTAACCGAGATCGGACTCGTGTTTGATATTGTGCAACTTGCAGATGTATTCGGTACACATCCGGTAAGCATTGTCGACAGTATCAACCACGATGGTCTGGAAGGAATGATTACCCTCAGCGATTTCCTTACAAGCCGAAAGAAAATCGTCCCAACTAGCAATGGGTGTTTGAAAAACGTTCAGGTGGTTGAGCCCTGCCTCAGTAGCAAGAAAAAGTGCCGGTTCCGCTTGAGAACAGAATTCACTTTTTCCTACTTTTGCAGGACCCCAAAGTAGAACTGTCTGATTTGCCAGCGTCACATTAGGTGGCGTTTTGGCGGTCGGTAGTAACGACATTTTGTATCCTTTCAATTAAAACAAAGGGGTTGCTTCTTCCGCCAATTCTTCGTGCGGTTGCTTTACGTCATAACAATTCTCGCGCACCAAATCGTTGTCGCCACTGCGGCAAAGCGCCCAATACTGGCATGGTTTGCCATACTTGAAGCAGCAACCACCATTACCGAGCCAGTCTCCGGCTTTCATTTCAGCTAGGATCTTCTGGGTAATTTTCCAGACATAGTCTTCGGTACGGTTCAGATCAGCGCGTGAAATCAAGAGCTGCTCACGTATGAACATTTCCGGTTCGTGATACTTTGAGCGCATCCGGTCCCGGAATTCATCATCCGATTCCGGTAACTGACGTTTGGCGGTGGTCGTGCCAGTCTTGGATTTAGCAATTAATACTGCCCGGCGTTTCTCGAAGTCGTCTTCCGATTCACCGGGATTCTGGCGAATGGTGGTTTTCTGTACCACGTTGTACAGCACACCGGTAATCGGTTGATTTAAATGGCGCGACAGAGCATAGGAATAGAGGTTGATTTGAAAATCAAGCGGGAGCTTTTCAAGGTATGATTCATCGACTTTGGCTGCGGTCTTGTGTTCCATTACGTACAGCTCGCCAGAGTCTTTCATACGGATCAGTCCATCGACTTTACCGGAGAGTAAAAACGTGCGGCTAATACGACCCGACGAAGGATTAATAATAGGGAGTACGAACTTGGTCTCGGCAGCAATGACGTCGAATGCTTCTTCGGGATAACGTTCGAGGTACTCCTCAAACATGGCATGCAGCATGAACCAGTCACGTTTCTGTTGCGGGTCACGTTCTCGGTTCGGGAAACTATCATCGATGTATTTGAGAATTCCACGAATCTTGGCAACCTGATCGCCAGATGTGTACCACCGCTCTAAGGCACCATGCCATACGGAACCAAAATCCAAAACCGGATCACGATCCTTCGTAACCAGCATTCGAATGTCACGGTTGTAATATTGGCGGTTACAATTGAGAAAAGAGGACATTGCCGAGTAGGTGAGGATCGCTCTATTCATGGGACACCTCAGCAACCTTTGGTGATTCGACTTCGCTATTACCTTCGTTAATGCGCTCTACTTTGAATGCCAGTTCACCAAATTCATTATTCAGAAAACCGGTAAAGATTCGCGCAATGGCACAACCAACTTCTGTGGAAGCGTTTACGATGCAAGTATGTGCTTTGGCATCTAACGAAAAAGATGCGTCCAATCGAACCTTAGATCGGCCATGCAGACATTCAACTGCCAGCACTGCCAGCAACAATGATTCCTCAACTTCCTTGACCGGTAGTTTTGGATCGAAACAGTATTTGTAAAACGGAACCATGATTTTCCTTTCATACCCCTCTACTTGTTACATACCGGAAAAATTCTAAAGTTGTATTTCTCCCATTGGATCGTCATCGTATTTCATTGAATTCAAATACCTTCCGTATTCGTTTGAGAGCACTGTACATTTTTGTTCTGCTGCAGCCGGTGGTTCGCGATACTTCAGAAATGGAGCCTTGACTGAGGAGCTCGCACATCCGTTGCAGCTCTTCAGGTAGTTGCTCGATCACAGCATGTAAGTCGATCTTGAGATCATGTTGATCAACAGTGGATCGAATAGAAGAGTTGATTCGGAAGAAATAGTCGTCTTGACTTATTGTTTCAGAGTGATCCATTACTTCTCCACCTGTATCGACCAATGGTTCGTTAATCGAGATGACTATCACGCGATAGTCACGCTTTATCGAAGTTCGAGCCTCTATCATTGAAGCGATTTTGTTGTCCACTACTCTTGTTACAAAGGTGTTGTGTTGTGCCTTATCCGGGTTGAAATTTGATAACCGTTGCAGCAGGTCAATGATTAAATCCTGTTCAATGTCCTGGCGATCATCGGCTGTAAATCCCGCTTGCCCTACCAAATGACGGGCTTTGTACTTGATCAACTGAATGGCATACTCATCGACGCCATCATTGCGAAATGCTGATTCCATTTGAGTCTCCTCGGTTGAGGAGCCCGCGTGGGTGTCGGCATAAGTCCGGAAAGACTAACATGAAAAAGCGGAGATGCTGTGAGTTCGCCGGTAAGCGACACCCACAACGACCTCCGCTATGCGTCTAGTCTATTGCCTGGTGAAAATTTGAATCGGAATGTATTACCGAAACACCATCTCGATATTCATATTGAAGGGAAGTCCGTGTTTGACTTCGATGGTCTCTATTGTCCCGTTGTTCAGTTCATTGAAGTATGAAAACAGTTCGACGAGTTCATCCTTGAGGACAAAATCCTTGCTGCGGAGTTCAGGACGCGGATTATTGTCGCCCTTAAACTTGACACATTGAACGACACGGGGGAGGGGGGTAAGAACCGGATCGCCATTGACGATCTGCAGTCCTTCAATTCGTCCGAAGTTGAGTCGTTGCATCAGACGAATCAGCTCCTGTCGACTGGTGCTTACATTATTTTTTGTGAATTCCATTTGCTACACCCTTTCCGATGAGATTGATCTTGGATATAGCATAAGGGTGGTTTTTAGAGGGTCTGGTTTTCTGGACTATTTCCTAGACTGTCCAGAAATGAGTTAGAAGACTAAAACAAACACGACCGCCAATACGGGATTGACGGTCGAGTGGATTAAGTAGAATGTTAGTAAATATTTTCTGGACTATCCTCTGGACTTGACGACTTCTGCTGGAAACTTTACTCCCTTGCTAGTAACAAACTCGATCTTCATTCCAAGAAACTTTCGGATAATATTTAACTGCTTTTGCATGCGACCAGTCACTCCATTTCCAGCTCCAAAGTACTCTTCCTTTTTCCACCCGCATGCAGTTATAAATCGATCATGCTTCACCCAACCATTACCGATTTCATCATACAGGATCGTCAATATGGAGTTTTTCTTTGAGTTATTGTGCGCAGCGAAAACTCCTTTATCAAAGCCATTCACATACCAGTGGATATCGCCATCAACTTCCCTTCGTTCTAGTATAATTTGGTCGGATGAACCACGATCAGAAATGTTCCGAACAGTTGTAACATTCGGAGACAATGCAACTGGTAGCGTTCTAATTCGTTCGAGGAATTGGGAACCTAAAGTACTCAGTACAAGTTTGAATTTCACCTGGATCACTGTGCTTTCAGCAAGCGATAAAACATAACAACCACGCGACGAAAGTTGAGTGATGCATTCGGGAGTGATTAAATCCGGTAACGGTGTCAACAGTATAAACGGCGAAGTGTTCATGGAGAGTAGCAAATCAGCAATTAGCGAATACTCTATACTACCGGGCTGTATGGTCAAGAATACCGGTATGGAAATATATCCCATCGTAAGCTGACCGACACAGGAGGTGCGAATCATATTTTTTATCTGGACGCTTGCCTGTTGAAGATTGAAAACTGTCGCAACGGCTAAATCCAGCTTAGGACGATCCAACTCATAGATTGCTAGTTGTGTACTTTTCAGTGGGAAAGTATCGCATTCAAGTCCACATCTGCAGACCGCTACAATGTCTTTCGGTGTATGTATCACAACATTATGGCTACACCCACAGTCACGCGGTTGCAGACAAGGATGTGATGCGGCAATTCGACCGTTGGGACGAAGAACGGATTGGATTGATTCAAATTCACTACCAGAGTACTTTCGCCATTCATCAGCAACAGCCGATAAACCGATTATGGATTCGAGTGCGAACCAAAAATTAGTTGGGTTAGATTTCTTCTTCATCATCCCGCTCACTGATAATGAAACTGCGTTTTGTAAACCATTCATCGACGTTCACTGCGTCAACAGAGTGTGTGAGTGTGAATCCACGTCTGTGCAAGTAAGAATCATAACTGGAGAGAAGTGAGTGGAGGTGATTGATGGCAATCGATTTAAGACCATCAACATGGGCGAATCGGCGAAGAATATACGTCGACATGAAACATCCTATTCAGGTCTGGTAAAAGGGTACTCCACTTATTGAGTGGGTGAAATATTGATGCGATTGTTCACACGATGGACGTTTGAAAAAGAGTCAGGCAGTCGGACACAGAAAGTAAATGCCGACCGGTTAGATTCGATCAGCAGGGGTCAAATATTGTTTGCGCGGTTGACCACGTTACAATGAAAATATTGTCCGAACTCAGTTGCTACTCTCCTACAAGAAGAACCTCCAGTGAGTCACCGGAAGTTGTCGTTGAAATCACTCATCAAGATAATTTTCCCGGATTGCTGGAACAAAGATGTGTAGAAAAAATGAAAAATAGGGTCGTGATTCTGAGCAGCTATGTGAAGTGAAGTACGATCTCCAAACGAAGAATCATGGAGTTATTTCGGTGGATAATTTGTTCCACATTTTGCGTTGTCGGTTCCACTGCGGTGTAGCCGCGATTGGACGAAGATCTCGCTCTTGAATCCGATCTCGACCTTTGAGAGTATGAGGGAGGAAGAGTACTGCTTCTTGAATATCAGGTGCAAGAAGCCGCAGATTCATGATTTGCGTGATACGAGCACGACTTACGTGTCCCAACCTAGCAAGGTCAGAGTAATCAACCACTTCTCCCTGAGCAACCAACCGATCCAGTTTTATTGCCAGAGCCATCAGTTTAGTAATGCGTGGCGTGTTTCCAGGATTGAGTTCCAGTTGAGCTGGTTCATTGCCAGCAATGATGCGCTTTCTACCGGCTGCTCCGCTCTTGAAATGAATGGTACAATCAACAGTCAATGACATACATGCTCCTAAAATTATGCTGCGAATGATTCCTGACCCAGTGATTTGATTCCACTCGGCCGGAATGTGATACTCAATTTTCCAGCGGACCCTTCATAGCCAACACGCTCAACCAGCAGATGAATTAACTTGGTACGCTCTTTCGCATTCATTGCTTCCCACATTGGATCAAAGGTTCCAAGTGCAGTCTCAATATCACTCTCAGTGATCCAATCGTTTTTTCGTAATGCGATCTCAGCCGACAACTCTTCTGCTCGTTGACGAGCTATTCGAATCTTTTCTTCCAATTCGGAAGGGTCTGTTTGCGTAACACTTCGTCTCGAACCATTTCGCGAGGAGAGCACCTTTGGAACTTCCGCACCAAGATATTCCAACTGGTGTTGTACAACGGTAAGCTCGTTTTCCAATTTCGTAATATCACTTTGAACCAGTTGTCTCGCTTGGTTGAGTGTCTCTGTTATCAGTCCCCGATCACTACCAATGGAGCGAATCCGATTCACTACAAATTGCTCAATCTCACCGGCGGGAAGCGATTTGGTGGGACAAGTGTGCCAGCCCCTGTGCTGCGCTTTCGAGCAAACGTAATACCGGTAGATCTTGCACTCTTTTCTTGCAGTGTACGTATGCACCATTGCAGCATGGCAAGAGTCACAAAACAAGATGCCTCTGAGTAAAGAACCGAACTTGTTCCGGACCTCTACACCACCACTCTTGCCGTTGCGATGTAAAAGTGCCTGGACTCGATTCCAAACATCCGATTCAACGATTGCTTCATGCTCACCTTCGTATAGTTCCCCCTTGTACTCCAACTTCCCGATGTAAGTCAGATTTGTCAGCAACCGAAACAAATTGACCTTTTCAAATGCCAATCCACCCTTTGCGATTCCACTCTTTGTAGTCCACTGTTTTGTCGTCCAACCTCGATGGTTCAACTCCTGTGCAGTAGCGAGCAAAGATTCGTGATCAAGGTATAAACTGAAGGCTTCCTTTACGCGAAGCGCTTCCTCCGGATTGACGACCAGCTTTCTGTTTTGCGGATGGATATCATATCCAAGCACCGGAATACCGCCCATCCACATCCCTTTCTTGCGGGCAGCACTCATTTTATCACGGGTGCGCTCGGAAATGATCTCGCGCTCGAACTGTGCGAAAGAGAGCAGAATGTTGAGGGTCAGTCGTCCCATCGAATGAGTCGTATTGAACTGCTGAGTAACAGAGACAAAAGAAATGTGCTGACGTTCGAGGATCTCCATGATTCGAGCAAAGTCCATCAGGGAGCGGGAGAGGCGATCAACCTTGTATACTACAATACAATTGATATTGCCTGCTTCCGCCTGTGCCAGCAATCTCTTCAAGGCGGGCCGTTCCATGTTACCACCGGTGAATCCGCCATCGTCGTATTTCTCCGGCAAGCAGACCCAACCCTCATTTTTCTGGCTCGCAATAAATGCTTCCGCCGATTCCCGTTGCGCATCCAGCGAGTTGAATTCCTGCTCAAGCCCCTCCTCAGTCGACTTACGGGTATAGATGGCACATCGGATCGGCTTTTTGGTATCGCTAGCTGGTGGCTGAGATAATTGACTACGCTGTCTCATGCGGCAACTCCTTCCTTCTGCAATCCAAAGAAGTGAAAACCGTTCCAGCGGGAACCGGTAATTTCTTTCGAGATGGAAGTCAATGTGCGATACAGCTTCCCGTTGTATTCAAAGCCTTTCGCCAGTACCATTACCCGGATCGTTGTTCCTTTGTACTGACGGGTAAGCATTGTCCCGGGTATGGGTACACGCTGGTCGGTAGTTACTTGAAACGCATACGTAGCAGTAATGCCCGCGTTCAACGCGACAGGTTCCGCCAGGGCGCTAGATGGGGTGCGAACTCGTAAGTCAGCATCGGATGCCAGTTCCTCGGCGCGACGTCGCGCCCGTTCCGATAAATCGCCTTCCTCGATGGCCTGTATCCGCCAGGCTATCCGCTTCCAGAGAAAGTCCTTGTTTCCAGAGCGGGTAGTTTCCCCAAATACCTCCAGATACTTTTCCCGCAATGCCTTAACGGTCATGGTGCGTACCTTGTCGATCTCTCGTATGATTTCTATTCGCAAGCTCAACCTCCCGATTATTGTTCTCACTGTGTTAACCCGCTTGAACAGTGCAATCACCTGGGCGGAGAAGTCAAGTCATCGCGAGGTATCTTTTGCACAGCAGCAATCTTCCCGGAAGCGCTTGCTACGCTTGGATTACATGGTTCTTGGTATTGGTGTTCAGAGATTGATTGTTGATGAGAATTCGGGTAGCGCAAACGCGAGAAAGTAGATGCTAATATGCAGACAATCTCACCGAACCGCTCGGTGGGAGTCATGTCTTCAGGAAGTACAGAGTAATGCATTAATGATCCAGCTCGTAACCAAGTAAATCGGAAACCACCGGACTCACCAGAGCCCTAAAAGTGATTCCCCCTACTTGTTACATACCGGAAAAAGAGGAAAAGTGTGCAAACCAAGCTTCAACAAATATTATTATTGAAACGAATATCAAATAATCACAAAAATAACAGAGATTAAAATAAGCACTATTTAGTCAAATCTCACCTTGTTAGGTTTTATGGGTGAATGAGACCAATGTTTTTCTACAGATTGAATAAAGTTCGAACGCACTAATTTGGCTCTCTTCACTAGCCAATCACCACAATCCACACGTAGGTATAAACCTTCTGCTTGATTGTTAGATAGTTGAGAAATTGAAAGATGCTTTATAACATCACTAGAAGTAAAATGACCTTGCGCAACTCTTGGAACCATAAAAATTCCAATCGATGAAGTAATCTCATCTCTGCGTGGACAAGATAAAAAACGAGCAGTTAATTTATCGTATATGTCAAAGCCCAAAAACCAATCTGGTAATCGGTTATATTCTACTGAGTGTTGTGCAAAGCACCATTCACCGAATAGAATAAATCTGTTAGTAAGTTTTTCGAAGAGAGTGTCAGTTCTCGGAAATAGCCATTCAGGTAACTTTTTCCATTGCCCAGTATAGGGCATGTTTAAATATCCGCCTCTGTTTTGGGTTCGAACATTTCCGTCATCATCAAAAGAAATTCCAAGATTTGCACCATCGACTTTTTCTTCTATAATAATTTCACCACCGAGAAAAACATTCATCTCTGTTTCTGACATTACTTTGTCATCTCTGACTACTACATCACCTAGAAGTTTTAAATGAGGTGTAGTTGGATACTTAAAAAAGTTATTGTTCATTCACCAATCTTCTCTAGATACTTTGTTTGGATGTAATCAGGGCAGAGAAATTTTACATTAATTCCAACCTCATTCAACGCACTGTTCCATCCCCACCATTTGCTGTCGGTCGCTTGTAGAATATGAGGTTTACTTGGGTGCGCGAAAGAAACAGCAATGAATTTTCTATCTGAATTGTCGAATAGTGCTAATCCATCGTGTTGTGGAAATTCAACGTATGACTCTCCTTCTTTAGTTATTACGACTCTATCTTCTTCTGGAAAACTCCAACGGTGATCATGCACCCATTTAAGAAATCCGTCGCCTACACCTGGTTGTCCTCTCAAGGATAGATTATGCCGGTATTCGTCGAAGATTTCGTCTCCTGCATCCATAACCAATCCACCATTTTTAATCACATGTTGGACAGCTTCAATGCACGCATTAACACAACACGTCAATTCTTGTGGTATCGTATCCGGGTTTGTGGCTAGATTTGCGGTTTTTGGAATGTTAGTATCAATTAAGAATTTTCTCGGATAGAGACTCATTTAGAAGTCTCCGAACTGCCTGTTGCCAAATTATGTCGTTTTTTCATCGCGGCTTTTGCTTGCTCAGTGATGTCGCCCATTTCATCGCCGAAAAAATTTTCAGGCCAGTTTTTAATGTTACCAAACATGTCAATTTCTAACTGATTTAACATAGCAGGAGTTTTATTTATACTTGAAAAATATGCGGAGATATTCTCCTGTTCAACGACATTTTCAGCAATTCGACGCTGCAAACGCCTTAAAAAGTGCTCAGAGTGAGTTTCAATAATTAGTTGGATGTTTCTGTCGATTCCGTTAATTTTGGAATTAATAACATCAATGAATACGTCGGCTAGAGCTGATTGTGCATTCGGGTGAAGGTGTATTTCTGGTTGCTCCATAAGAATAATCGAACCCACAGGAGCGTAGAAACACTGAACAAGCACTGGTAGTACTTGAGAAATTCCAAAACCCACATCTGGGATGTCCACGAAATCGCTAGACCCTTTTGATCGTACTTTTACTTCGTATTCCTGTCTTTCCTTTGATATAGGATTAACTTTAAAATCCTCGATTAAGTCCATTTTTTTTAATTCTAATGCTATTATTTCCTCAAATGGCTTTGTTTTGAGCCCTTTCCCTAAGCTAATTTTTCTGTTGCGAGCAGCCAAAATCGCTGCAACAGTATTCGCTCCATCATATCCAACACTTTCGGGCTCAATTCCAGTCCATGAATATAATCGTTCCCCTTTAGTTCGGAGTGGACCAAGATAAGAAAGAGATTGAAACAATCTTTCATGTCTAAGGTTCAGTGTCTGCACAAAAGCTGCGTTTTGATAATACGCTACAAGTTCATCGGGAAATCCGTAAAAACGAACGGTTTCTTTAAGTGGCCAAGCTCTCATCATTTTACGAGTTAGGTCATATTGCTCCGTTTCTGCTTTATATTCAGGTTTTGAACCTGGCTTATATCGTAACGAAATAGACAACTTTTGATCTTTATTATCCATTAATCTATATTTGAAGTAATCAACAATAAGTGAGAAATCCAACCCTTCCTTCCTACCGACGATGGCTTCGAACGATAGTAAGTTGCCAGAGTAATTTTTCTTAGAGTTGGGATCTTTAATTTGAAGAGTATCTTGAAAATCCCACCGATATTCAAATGATATTTTTTGTTCGGAGTTTCTTTGATATACCATCTCTGAAAATGATCCAAGTTGTACGGCAGAGTTTTTTCCACCTGGATAAAAAACTGCTTTACGGTCTGGTGATTCAACAGTTTGCTTCAGCATCATCAAGAACTGGCCAATACTAGATTTTCCAGAGCTATTTGCTCCAAAGAACAAAGTAATTGGAGCCATACGGATCTCACCAGTGTCATGCCAAATTTTAAAATTCTTTATACGCAACTGCTTAAGCATTTACTTACCTCTAAAAGAAAAATTTCGACACACGCCTCCTGCCGATTCGAAATTCCAGCAAAGACATAAAATGATCCATTATCAACTTTTACAAATCTTTGTTAAGGCGTGATTGTGATTCTGACTGAATCCGAAAGGCAACTCTGTTAACCCAGCGAACTTTGTTCAAGAGCGAATCAGCGAGTCCCAACCAAAAACTCGTACTCAGAACTGCAACCTTGACGGTTCTCCCTGCAAAATAATGTAATCGTTCAGAAACAGCGAGTCCAAGAGCATCCAACCAAAATCCGCGAAAACCCGCCACTGGTGCAAAACGAGCAAACCCCCGAAGACCGTAATCTTCGAGGGTGCTGTTAACAAAAAATCCGCCCAGTTCATGAGCGGATTTCTGCGGCTCCCCGGGAGAGACTCGAACTCCCAACCTATTGGTTAACAGCCAACCGCTCTGCCGATTGAGCTACCGGGGATCATCTTAGCTTCTTGCAAACGCAATTATAATATCTTTTTTTCCCCTTTGCAAGTCGCTCCGATGAGGCTGCCTAGAACGCGTAACACTCAATTGTTTTGTCGTCTTTAATGAAAAACAATCGGTTTTCGACATCGTCGTACTGGTATTTCGGTTCTTTCGTTCCCAACACCAAGCTCTTGACATCTTTCCCTTCGACCTTATCCACTTTCACCAATCCCGGACCGCTCTGCTTCCCGGCTTCTACCTTCGTCAAGACCGTGACAAATTTACCGGCATTCGAGGATGCTTTGAACCGCGCCGACATAATCGGATTGCTGGTCACCAAGGAATAGGATTGACTCGTGCCAGTTGCCTGAGCCGTACTATAGGCATTTCCCGCGGCAGCGGCGTTGGCGGCGGCAATCAATGCCGTCGATGCGATCTTCGCGAACAGTCCCGACTGCGGTGCTTTGTGATAGACCTGATACACCTGCTTGCCGGTAAAATCGTATTTCGCCATGTTCTGATCGGAGATTAAAATCACGCCGTTGTCGTACAGTTCTAGCGTCGAGGGAATTTCATCGTCCTTGAATTTGATCTTCTTGACGAACTCATCCGCCGAACCGTCGGCAAGGCTGATTTTAAAGACCGAGCCATCGGCATAGAGATAAATATAATCGCCCTGCATCACAAAGTTACTGGCACCATCCAGATCTTTAAACGGTTTTTTCCACGGTGATGCTTGCGTCTTTAGATCGACGACGGTAATAAACGGTCGCGAATCCTTGCCCGGAGCGCCGCGAACCACCAAACCGAACGACGTCTCTTCCATTTGACCGACTTTACCCGGTAACTTAACAGGTTTTTCCCACACCGGTTTGCCGTCGGCAAGATTGATCATTTCCAACGCTTTGTCGTGCGGAACCAAGGCACATTTACCGTCTTTGGTTATCCGTATCGGACCATAACCGTTTCGGAATGCCGGAACTTCTTTGAATTTAAATTTGGATTTCCAGATAATATTGCCAGTCTTCGAATCGACTTTCCGCAATCCCTCTTCCGACATAAACACCAGGAACGAACCATCTTCCAGATACACTGGTGGTTGGTTTCCAACGATACTGGTGCGAGCGATTTTCGCATTCGGTTTGATCGGAAACAACGCCGGTACATCGTCAAAGAGTTCCTTATTTTCCCAGATTTTCTTGCCGGTAAGCGGATCGACGAAGAACGTCGTCGGGCTGCCGTAGCTGCCTTTCCAACCATATAGCAACACGCCATTCGCCGGTTCGACAAACATCTGTCCGAGTGCATTTTTAATCCCGGCATCCTCGGTTTTCCAAAGAATTTTCCCTTCGATAACATCGATAAAAAGTTGCATCGACATCATCATACCCAATCCACCGGTCTTCTTCGTGATCACGGCAAATTGAGATCCCGGAATAATTTCGAAGAAATCTTCATCGACCCCTTTCCCTTCGGCAATTTTCCAAGCGACTTCGCCAGTCTTCGGATTGAGCCCATATAGACCATCGTCGGATCCGACGACCAAGTATCCGGCATCGGTCAACATCTGCCAGTTGATGTCTTTCTTGAACGATGCGGTCCAACTTTTACTGACTTCAGTTGTACCATCGGCTGCAAATGCAACACCGATGCAGAGTAGTAGAAACGTGACGATAACAATCATCATGTTGCGAGACTTCATGACATTACCTTTCTGTAAGATGGAAGCGGGACTACATTTCAGAGATGCCGTTACGAATTAAGGCAACAGGTGAAGTGATGTAGTGACTTGTAAATTGAATAATCTCAGTAGCTGACAAAAGAGTAGCTGGAAATAATTAATTGTGAAAGATAATTCATGGACCCAAACCAGAACAAATATGAATGATATCATTGAGTAATCCTGCATGTGATTTAGGCACGTTTGTCGACAATGTGATTACGATAATGGATCTGAAAAATAAGTTGTTATCGATAGTAGGAGCGGGTTCCCATGCCCGCCCGCAGAGCAGGCGAAGCCTGATACCGATTCATGACGACTTTTTCAGTAGATATAATATTTGATCACAAGATCTCAGTTTTGCGAGGTCATTTAAGTCATAATATGCAATTTAGTCGGATGAACGTATCACTTTTGAAGAAATCGCTATTGCCGATTGCTACCGTTCATATGGGGGGAAAATACATGGCTCAGGTTGCATCCATCCTGAAAGAAAAGGGACCGAATGTCATCACAATCACACCATCGACCTCGCTGTTGAATGCGGTTCGGGTGTTGATCGAAGAAAAAGTCGGTGCCGCATTGATTGTTCACAAAGAGGAAATACTGGGCATCTTCACCGAACGCGATTTCCTCCGGGCTTCGCTCCGGACGGACAAATCGTTGATCGAGCTTACTGTCGCTGAATTTATGTCACCGGATCTGGTCTATGTCACTCCGGAGTGGGAACTGGACGATTGTCTTGCGGTGATGACGAAAAAACGGTGCCGCCACCTCCCCGTCATGGATAATGGAAAATTGGTGGGATTGATTTCCATCGGCGATATCGGAAAGTGGCACACACACGAACGGGAAACCGAAATCCGCTACTTGCGCGAGTATATTCAAGGGAAATGGTGAGAATTTCCAGAATATCCCTGTATATTATAGCGGATCGTGAAAAAATTCAGTGAGGAAATATGAAGCGACCGCCCTCCCAATACGATGAGATCTTGCTTTCGAAGACAATCAAGCCGAAAGAGAAGATCGAGCTGTTAGCCAATCTCTTCCTGACCGAACGGAAACTGAGCCGTGAACTAATCGACCTCATGGCGGTTGCCGGCGATTCCGAGCGGGGCAATTGCATGAGCGCCTTGACGCTGATCTCCAAGACCGAACCCAAATTCTTCACCGGGTCGATCGATTTCATCCAGCAGCAACTCTCTGCCAAAGCCCCCCGAGTCTGTTGGGAAGCCGCCGAAACGATTGGCAATCTTGCCCCGCACTTCCCCAGCGACTGTGCGCAAGCGATTCCCGCTTTGCAGAAGATGCTACAGGGCGAAGGGACGGTGCTGCGGTGGAGTGCCGCCTATGCACTGACGGAACTTGCTAAAGCGAATGCTACCGCCCGAGTGGAACTCCTCCCCTTCTTTGAACAGGCACTCCTGAGTGAAGAGAACAACGCGATCAAGAAGATGTTCCAGAAAGCACTGAAATCGGCTGCGATCCGGTAATTATTCCATTGCAGACCCTCAGCTGCCAATTTGGTCTTTTGAGGAGTGCTTTGATTTTTAATAGAATGTGTAGCGGCTGACTAAGAGAGTCCGCTTTTTTTTTCGTAGGGGCGTATGGCATACGCCCATTTTCGTAGCCGCAGGCTTCAGCCTGCGCTCCTTATGATTTGTCGTTGCGAAAACCTTGCCGTTGCGAAATCGCGCCCCCCCCGAACCGAACCGAATCCAAAACAGAAATACGAGACTTACGATTCACCTCAACGTAATCACAAGCAGTTATCTCTCAATCCTTGAGTGCTTCTTGTTTCCGCTGGTAAGTACATGGTAAGTACTGGAAACGGTGAGGTGGGTAGCGTTTATCAGATTGGATCCGTGCGATTTTTTTCATAATATCAAGCCTCACGACAGAAATCTAACCTAATCAAATCTACCTCCAGTGATTCGTCGACTGCGTGTAACGCAGGCGCGAACATATTTAAACTGACTTGAATGGATCGGGTGAAAATCAATGAATAGAAACAGTGGTGACGAGTAAGATAATTCTAAATCGAGGGTAACTCTTAGCAGTGTGAAATATTAGGTTAGGTTCTCGTAGGTAGGGAAGAACGGTTTCATGCGCAGATATGCGCATAGTAGGTAGCTGTTAGACGTGTTCAGCCAAAAAACGCACTCGCTATACTGTAATCACTAATTTCAATTGTATACTAGACTGGTGAATATCTTACTTTCTATTTCAAATACAATTTTGTACTTTATCAGGTCATTAAATCAATTATATCAGTTTTGTAATCTTTGAGGCGAACAACCATGAGTAACCCCTTAGGTAAAATTGTCAAAGTTGACCTTCGAACAGCTTGGAAAAATGAAGCCTCAGATTTTTCTGATTGGCTTTGTGATAATGAAAACTTAGCCTTACTAAGTGAAGAAATCGGTATTGACATTAGTTTAATTAAGAAAGAAGCAGAAGTGGGAAAATTCAGTTTGGATATTTTAGCTGAAGAAGAAGCCACAGGTAGAAAAATAATTATTGAGAATCAGTTAGAAACTACTGACCACGACCATTTAGGTAAAATTATTACTTATGCCGCAGGTTACGACGCGAACATTATCATATGGATATTTAAAGAAATCAGAGAAGAGCACCGACAAGCTATTGATTGGCTAAACGAAAACACACCAGAAAAAATTGCATTTTTTGCCATTAAATTAGAATTATGGCAAATTGATAATTCTGCTCCAGCACCCAAATTTCAAGTTATTAGCAGCCCAAATGAATGGTCTAAAATTCTAAAGCAAGGTAACATTAAAGACGAGTTAACAGATACTAAACTCAGGCAATTTGATTTTTGGACGAGGCTAAAATCTTATGCTCAAGAGCAAAAATTGCCAATTAAATTTCAGACGCCTCGTTACCAACATTGGTATGATGTAAGTATTGGTAACTCGGTAGCTCATATCATGTTAACGATTAATACCAGAGAACAACTACTAGCTTGCGGAATTTATATCAGCAATGACAAAGGATTATTCAATTACTTACAAGAGCAGAAGGCGCAATTAGAAAATGAATTGGGTGGGTTAGAATGGAAAGAGGCAGCCAAAGCTTGCCTTATTACTCAGAAATTGACAGGTGCTGATATTGAAAAAGAATCAAAAATGAATGAATATTTCAAGTGGCTTACCGATAAGATTGTTCTTTTTAGGACACACTTTAGCAAACTAATTAAAGAATACAAACAACAATAACTAATTGTTCAAAAACCACCAGATCATTACCGCTCATCCACTCTCCCGGAATTCATCTAAATAAACTTGAATTCATCGATCTATAAACCGGATTTCTTGTAAAACAGACATAACCGAGACAACTTCCATTCATTGCATATCCTGAAGTAGGGGAGCCCCTCAGCGGGCTCCCGTTCTAGTATCTTTGATTTTGTATCCTATTCTGTCATTGCGCGAAAGATACGCCACATCTGACATGGCGACACCTTCTTTGCAGTAGGTCGAAATTTATTCCGACTCATCATTTTTTTATAGTAGGGGCGGTTCGAGAACCGCCCGTGTCCGATCAGGATAAAAAATAACGGGCGTATGCCATACCCTACGGAAAAAGAAATGGTCAGAACAATTTCTGACCTACGGAAAAGAAGATTCGAACCGACAAATCAGGAGTGTGTTACAAGAGGAGTTTACTTCGTCTCTTCGCTACGGAAGTGCTGCGCACGTTCCTACGTTTCGTTCCTCGCAACGACAAATCAGGATACAGGAAAACAAAAATGCCCAATCGGAGTTGGGCAGTACTGAAGGATAAAGGATAAAAGAAACAGAATTAAAGATACAAAAACGGGAGGCCGCGGAGGGCCTCCCCTACTAAAAAACATGGTGCGCATCGATCCGTCGTATGGCGGGTCGCCCCTATCGTTCTACACCACAATCTTCTTAAATGCCGCCAGCTCCTTATTGATGGCGTCAGCTTCAGCTTCCATCCCCGGTTTGCCAAGCAGTGCCGCCGTCGTGATCTTGCCTGCTTCCACCCCCGGTTGATCGAAGGCATTGATGTTGTACATCGATCCTGCCAGCGCCGTCGTTACTTCCCACAAATACAAAAACGCACCGACCGCCTCGGGATTGTGTCCACTCAGTTTAATCGTGATCGATGGTCGTCCCGCCTTCGCAATCGCGCGTTCCGTCGCTCGCAATTCCGTCAGCAATAATTCGCCCATGCCATGCCCTTCGAGATACGCGAGAGCCTTGTCGCCCGGCAAGCCAATCGGAATCTTGACTTCACCATCGAATGGTGCTTCAACAAAGATCGTCAACTTATCCTTCGGACCTTCGACATAAAGCTGCACCTGCGAATGCTGATCGGTCGCACCGAGCGCTTTGATCGGAGTCGTCCCGACAAAAATCTCCTTGCCATCGCGATCGTATCGCTTCCCAATCGACTCAGCCCACAACTGCCGGAACCAATCCCCCATCCGATACAGCCGACTGCTATACGGCATCATCACAAACATCTTGATCCCAAGTTCGCGATCTGCCCTCACCAACAACGCCGCCAACCACGCCGCCGGATTCTGTTCCGGGTTCTCATGCCAGCAGCGAATCTGCATCCACTTCGCCCCTTCCAACATCGCATAGACATCCATTCCCGCCACGGCTGCCGGCAGTAGTCCAACCGATGTGAGTACCGAGAACCGTCCCCCCACCTTCGGTGGAATATGCAGTGTCGGGAGATTTTCTTCGACTGCCCACTTCTTCAGCGCACCGACTTTCGGATCGGTGGTGATATAAAGATGCTTTCGCCAATTATCGCCAACCGCCGCTTTGATCCGATCCAACACGATGAAGAGTTGCGCCATCGTCTCCGGAGTCGAACCCGATTTCGTTACGATGTGATAACACGTTTTCTTCGGATCGGCAACATCGAACAGACCGTTCAATTGATCCGGATCGATATTGTCGGCAACAAACATGCGCGGTCTTTGATTGGTCAAATTCGCATACGGATGCCCCACCGCTTCCAGCACCGCCTGTGCACCAAGCGCGCTGCCACCGATTCCCATCTGCACGAAATTTTCGAAATCATTGCGAATCGTTTTTGCAAATACGACACTCTGATCGGCAATCGCTTGCGCTTCGTGCGGTAACTCCGCCCACGCAATCTCGCCAGTCTCGCGCATCCGGTAGTTGTCGGCAAGAGCGAGTTTCAGCTCTTTCACGATTGCTTCATTTAAAATCGGTGCTGCAATCGCTCCAGCACCAGCCGGACCGGGATTGATCGCATTGGTAAAATCGATGGTGAGTGGGGGTTTGGAAAAAGTTTTCATCTTTCTATCTCCATCCGATTAGAGCGTCTTCCTAAAGAAAAGAGGTCAGACTGCTTGCCCAACCTCTTCCGTAAAATTGAATCGAATTGCTACACAACCAGTGTTTCACCTTCGCGTGCCGGTGCGACTTCCATCGGTTCTCGATTGGCGACCAAGCGGCTGCGCAATTTCGCTACGATGTGATCGAGTTCCTCGTCGCTTCGTCTCGGATCGTGATGATACAACACCAATTTGGAGACGCCGGCAGAGTGACCAAAATCGATCGCTTCATTGAATGTCGAGTGTCCCCAACCGCGCGTCATCGCTATTTCTTCGTCGGTGTACTGAGCATCCATCACCAGCAGGTCGACTTCATGTACGAATTTTCGCAATTCGGCAATACTCGATCCCGTCGCATACTTCTGACCCAATTCGAAATCGGTGACAAATGCGAACGATTTTCCATTCTCGTCGAAGCGATAACAAAAACCGCCACCGGGATGATTCAACGGTAATGCTTTTACTGTAGCACCCTGCAATTTCGGGAGCCAATCCGCCCCTTCGTGAAAGGCGCAGGTCGCTTTGAAATCGGCTTTCTTCACTGGGAAATAACTACTGTCACTGGCATCGAAAATATCGTCGCGAATCAATTTCTGCGCGGCTTCCGAACCATAAATCTCGATATGATTGCCTGCGATAAATGCCGGAACGAAAAACGGGAAGCCCTGCACATGATCCCAATGTGCATGAGTGAATAACAATTTCACGCGAACGGAACCTCCACGCGAAATTAAATCGTTCCCTAACGGACGAATACCCGTACCGGAATCGATAATAACAATTTCACCGGAGGCAAATGCGACTTCCACGCAGGTAGTATTACCGCCGTACCGAACCGTTAACGGTCCCGGCGACGGTAGCGAGCCGCGTGTTCCCCAAAATGTTACGTCCATAATCCTCCTTGGCGGTCGTAGCGCAAAGTGTTACGTCAAGGAACGTTGACCGGTTATGAGTTAAGATAGTTGTAATATAACATTCAAAATCGTCTTGGATACTACAGATCGATTAAAATTTCACTTTTGGTGCAATTTTAGCATCAGCAGGCGCTTCGAATGTTTGACGTACCGTGAAATTGAACATTCCGGCGATGATATTTGCCGGGAAACTCCGAACCAGCACGTTGAATTTTTGGACTTCTTCGTTATACCGGCGACGCTCGACGGATAACCGATTTTCCGTTCCGGCTAGTTCGTCTTGCAACCGGAGAAAGTTCTGATCCGATTTCAACTGAGGATAGCTTTCGACGATTACCATCAATCGCGACAAAGCCGAGCTGAGTTCGTTTTCGGCACCAATCCGCTTATTGACATCGCCACCGGCTCCGCCCACTTTGGCGCGAGCTTCAGTTACGCCGATCAACACCGATTTTTCCTGAGTGGCAAATCCTTTGACTGTTTCCACCAGATTCGGGATTAGGTCGTAACGGCGTTGCAACTGATTTTCGACTTGTGCCCAGGACGCTTTTACCGCTTCATCGGCTGCGACCATCTTATTATATGCGCCCTGAACCCACGCAAACAAAATGATTCCGACTAATACGATCACTGCCAATATGATCCAGAGCACAGCAGCACCCCGGTTCTTCCGTATAAATAACGATTTAAACATTTTCCTCCCACTGATCAATGGCGACGGTAAATCCCTTGATCGCGCGTAAATAACTGCGGTAAAGTTGCATTAAAAAGACTAAATCACCTGATTTCGGTAGAGAACGCCATTCAAATAGTGCCTGAAATGGCGATGAATCAAATTGCAGGCGTTCACCGACCGCCTCGGCACGCTCTTTGGCATGTTCGGAAATCGGTAGATCGCAAATATACAAAACAGCTTGAAATACTGCACTCCAGCCCGGGGTGGATCGCAACAGAATCGTACGCAATGCCGCTTCATTGCCGACATTTCGTTGATAGTGGCTGCGCAATGTCAGCAATTTTTCGCGTCCAAATCGCTCACAAGCCAGCCTAAGATCCGGTTTGTAGACAATGACATTTTCTACTGGATTATGACCCAAAAGAACACGGGAGCGGGTTTTCATATCGAGTAATTCGATCGGAAAGACATCGGCAGCGCGGGAAATGCCCCCTTCTTCAAACCATAATGCTTCGATTCGGAAGCGCTCAAAGTCTTTTTTCAGTCCGGTTGCCCAATCCAAAACATCAATATCCTCACCCCGGAATTCAATTGCCAAGTTGATATCGGAGTAGTCCTGATGCCAATGTGAGCCGCAGGCAGATCCATATAGCAAAACGCTGCTCAAATGGCTGCCAAATACCGTTTCGAAGCGCTCTTTAAGAAAAACGATTCGTTCGTCCAAACCGACAGTTTTAGAAAATACGTTTAGCATCGACGACCTTTTCCCAATATCTATCAAATCGATTCAAATGAGGTTCCGAGATACAAATGCAATCTTGTATAAACATACTAACTTGCTGATCTAGAAGCTCCTAGAGGCACCACCGCCACCGGATTCACCGCCACCGAAACCGCCAAATCCACCTCCGCCAAAACCTCCGCCACCGAAGCCGCCACCACCAAAACCGCCCGGAAAAAAGAAGAAGCCGGTTCGACGTCGCAGGAAGAAGAAAATTACCGCAAAAATCAGCCACCAATACGGAAATCGATTGCTGTTACTCGGACGCTTTGCGGCTTGTAATTGAACACCGTCCAGTTTCTTTCCTTCAATCTTGGCAACCCGCATACCGATCATACTGACAGTGTTGTTGATCGCATCGCCGTAATTTTGTGTCAACCGGAAAGTGTTGACAAAACCGCGATCAAGTAATTCGCCAATCACCCCATCCGGTAAAATCGGTTCCAGTCCATAGCCGACTTCGATTTTTACTTTTCGTTCTTTCGGCGCAACCATCAATAGCAAACCGTTGTTCTTGTCTTTCTTTCCGATCTTCCATGCTTCGAACCACCGAACTGTCGCATCTTCGATCGTTAAATCGTTGAGTGATGGAACGGTGACCACAGCAAATTCGATTCCGTCCAATTGTTGTTCGATGTTTTTACAAATCTGTTCGATCCGAGTCAACTGGTCGGGACTCAACAATTTGGCGTAATCGTTCACGAATGCGGTCGGTCGAGGAGGTATAGTAAATTCGGCACATACCGCGACCGGCACAGTGATCAGGAAAATGACGAAAAACAGGATACAACTAATTTTTTTCATTTGATCCGGCAAGTGAAGTTGTATTTTTCGGTGGTAACGGTACCAGTTTAGGTTCGATAAAAATATGATAGATTGCAAATAGTGTCACACCGACTGAGATACCCGAATCGGCTAAGTTGAAGATCGGCCAGCGCTGCATAATAAAATCGGGAAAGTCGACATCGATAAAATCCACCACGAATCCGTAGTGCAGGCGATCAATCACATTCCCGACAGCTCCCGCCAATATCAGCGAAAAGCAAAAATTCCGAAAAGTAGCTTTGGGATCGCGCAATATAATAATTGATATGACCACCGCAGCGACGATTTTCACCACCGAGAGAAACCATGGTGGAAATATTGAAATACTGAAAGCCATGCCCCGATTTTCGGCGTAAGTAAACCGCAACAGATCGCCAATTATCGATTTTGAACCGATCGGTTGCAAATACATCATGGCAAAATGCTTGGTAATCTGATCAAGCGCAATCCACACGGCTGCAATAATGAACCAGAGGATTGCGGGTTGATATTTTTTCATCGTAAACCAGATTCGAGTAACGATTAAACAATAAGGCGGGACACGTTTGCCCCGCCTCCAATTTACTGAACATTGTCAGTGTGTAACAACGAAATTGGAAGACCCAATTAATTATAGTTATCGATCGCAGACAGATTCTGAACGAACGTTCATTTATCCTTTTCACCTAGCTTTGCCGAAGCACATTTGGTCGTGGTTGGAATTGCTTCCAGTCGAGCAAATTCGATCGGCTGTCCGGTGACCGTGCAAATCCCGTATGTACCATCTTCGATCCGCTTTAACGCCTGCTCGATTTGGGTCAGGTATTTTCCTTCGCGACCGGCGAACATTATTGCCTTTTCGCGTTCCTGTGCGTCCGTACCCTGATCTGCCATGTGATAAGAGTAAGTCGAGGCATCGCCGGTATAATCGGCAAGCGAGGTCTTGATCGCGGTATCTTCGATATATCCAAGATCGATCAAGAGCTGAGTGCGACGTTTCACCAGCAATTCTTTAAAATGCGGTGCGTCTTCCACTGTATACAAGCGAGGTTCGGACATACGTTAATCCTTTGTATTGGAAACTCGTTCGACATTCCAGGCGACCGATTTGCCGGAAACATCCTGTTCAGCCATGGCGCCTAAATCGGACGCGACGATCAATTCTACACACAGTGTTTCCCGCTCCAGGTAATTCCTTAACTCTGGTTGGTCCAATGGCGCTAAACAATTGTCGGCGCCCCAGAGTGTAACCCGAATCCGATCGGTAACATGAAAATCGGCATTTTTGCGGGCGTTCTGCAACCGATTTACCAGCTCGCGTACGAATCCCTCCGCAAGCAAACCTTCGTCCAGTTCAGTATTGAGTGCTACGATCCAGTTACCTTCCGATCGCGCCACCCAATTGGTTGCGGCAACACAATCAATTAACACATCGCCGCTAGTCAGGGATTCACCAGTAACAACAATTGCTTTGCCAGCTTTCAACACCGCAATGTCACTGGATACGAGCTGTTTAATCCCTTCCGTTACCGTCTTAAGTTTCCCGCCGAGTCTAGGACCTAAAATCTTCAGATTCGGCTTGGCAACGAAAGAGACCAACTCTTGTGCAGATTCCACAAAAGTGACCTGCTTCACATTCAATTCGTCGGTGATGATGTCAATTGATTGAACGATATCGGCTAATACTTTATTATCGACACCGGCTCCAAAGACCTTCAATTCACTTAGTGGTTGACGTACGCGCAAATTCGCGGTCTGTCGCAAAAAGTGTCCATCCGTCACGATTTCCCGCACCATCTGGTGTTTTTCCAACAACCACTTCTCTTCTTCAGTGATAGCCACTTTCGTAGGCCAAACCGTCAAATGAACCGATTGCTGAATATTCTGATCCGGATCGACTCGCGCCATCCCAGAATAAATTTCTTCCGCTAAATGCGGCGCAAATGGCGCTAAAAGCTTCGATACCGTCAATAACACTTCATGCAAAGTAGTGAATGCCGCATTTTTATCTTCGTCGCTTTCACTCTTCCAGAAACGGCGGCGCGACCGGCGGATATACCAGTTATTCAATTCGTCAAAGAATGTCGCGAATGCTTGCGCTGCAACCGCGACATCGAAGTCTTCCAACGATTCGGTGACTTTGTTGATCAAAGTATGCAAATTCACTAAAATCCAGCGATCCAACTCCGAGTACTGCACTGAATCCCTGGTCGGTTCCCAACCATCCGCTTCGGCATAGGTTGTGAAGAATACATAGGCATTCCAAACCGGCAAGAGCACCTGTTGGATGCCTTCTTCCAGACCGGCTTCGGAGAATTTCTTCACCATCCACGGATTTGAGCCGTAGAACAACCATCGCACCGGATCGGCGCCATATTTATCGAACAGCTTGACCGGGTCGACAACATTCCCCTTACTCTTCGACATCTTCTGACCTTTGTCATCCATGATGAGTTCAGTGCAGATGACCGTCTTGTAGCTGCTGAATGCCGGTAGTTTGTCGGCAGGCGTGCCGCGTGCCTCTTCCACGATTCGGTGTAAAACCGAACACGCCAATAGCGTATAGAACCATCCGCGGGTCTGATCGATCGCTTCGCAGATGAAGTCGCAGGGATATTGCTTGTCGCGACCATCCATTGTCTCGACCGAACCCGGTTCATAGGGATATCCCCACTGACCCCACGGCATCATGCCGGCATCGAACCAGCTATCGAGTACGAAATTCTCCCGGTAAAGCGGTTCACCCGTCACCGGATGCTTGATCCGGATCTCGTCGATGATCGGTTTATGCAGATCGAATCCGTCGGGGATTGGGTCAAGTGCCAGTTCTTCGAGTTCTTTGCGCGAACCAATACAGTATTCCCGGTACTCCCCACCTTCCTTCCGGTTCGTCCAGATCGGTAGCGGACTGCCCCAATACCGCTCGCGAGTGAAGTTCCAATCGATAACGTTTTCCAGCCAATTGCCGAATCGACCGTCGCGGATATGTTCCGGCTGCCACCGAATGGTCTGATTGCCTTCGATCAAACGCGTCTTGAGTTCGGTCATGCGGATGAACCATCCCGCACGGGCGAAGTACATCAATGGAGTATCGCAACGATAGCAGAAGGGGTACTCGTGCTCGTGTTTCTCTTTCGCAAACAGCAAATTGCGGCTGTGGAGATCCTTCAAAACATCGAGATCGAGCAGTGTGTCGCCCTTGTCATTCTTCGCTTTGAAGAATCGACCGCCGTACTCGGGAATTGATTCCAGCACATTGCCGTTTTCATCGACATTCTGCACCAGCGACAAGCCGTACTGCCGGATCAAGCGGAAGTCGTCCTCACCGTAAGCGGCAAGGTGCACGATACCGGATCCGTCTTCGGTAGTCACGTAGGTATCGGCAATGACAAAATGATCGGCGTCGGAAGCTTGCCAATCCCAGAGTGGACGGTACTTCACACCGACCAATTCGGAACCGGATTTCCGGTCGATGATGTCGTACTTCGGCAAATACGGGGCGAGCGCTTCCAGCCGTGCATTCGCAACGATAAATTTCTCACCGGCTTTTCCCGCCGTAGAAGCTTCTTTCAGTGCGATGGTGACATATTCAATGTCGGGACCGACCGCGAGCGCTACATTCGAAAGCAGCGTCCATGCAGTCGTCGTCCACGCCACAAACGAAGTATTCGGATCGTCACGCAACGGAAATTTGGCAAATAGTGTTAAATCCGGAACGGTTTTGTAACCCTGCGCAATTTCGAAATTCGAGAGTGGTGTTCCGCACCGGCAGCAATAGGGCATGATCCGGTAATTGCGATAGACCAGACGCTTAAACCCTTCCTGCAGTTCGTCGCTATAACGCAATTCACCCTGATCGTTGATCTGGGTACGCCACGCACGCTGCAAGAACCACCAGTCGGTCTGGATATACGGTTCGCGATAGGTCGCGTATGCATCGTCGAGACTAATCTCTCGACCGATGCGCTCGATCGCCTCTTCCCACTTCGATTTATACCGGAATACGGTGTCGCGGCAATAGTCGATATACTTCTGTACACCAAACGCTTCAATCCCGCGCTTGGTCTGAATACCGAGTTCTTTCTCCGCGGTCAATTCGACCGGAAGACCGTGCGTGTCCCAACCGGCGCGGCGAATCACTTTCTTGCCGCGCATAGTCCAGAATCGCGGCCATACATCTTTCAATGCCGATTGCATCATGTGACCGATGTGCGGCACGCCGTTCGTGCCGGGAGGACCATCGAAAAAGACCCACGGTTCCGCGTCATTGCGCTGCTCATTCGTTACATCGAACAGCTTGCGCTCTTTCCAAATGGTCTGCCATTTACGATCCAGCACCCGAAAATCGGGGCGGACTGCCGCTTTCTTAAATTTCCTTGCCGTATTCACTTCGAACTCGTTTTCTGTTCCGAATGGGTCGAATCTACATTACCATTGTTGGAGAGGATTTCCAGCAATTCTTCTTCGGCTTGAAGCATGTACCTCAGCCGCCGCAGGAAACTCTCCTTCTGAACTTCCAATTTAATCGTCTCTTCTTGAATGGTACGTAAATCCGCAACCCCTTTTTGTTTCGCGCGCTCGATCTCGACCTGCGCTTCTTTCAACTGCAATTCGGCGTTACGTCGCGCCGACTCGGTAATCTGTTCGGCTGTCTCCTGTGCGTGTTTCAGTGCATCCTGCAGCGTTTTTTCCCGGACTTTATAATCGTTCAGCTCTTTGTCGTAGGCTTGGATCTTCACCCGCGATTCATTTAATTCCCGGAATGCGACTTCCATCTCCTGCGCTACCAATTCCAGAAACGCTTCGACTTCCACCGGGTCGTAACCGCGCACCTTCCGGTTGAAATGGTGCCGGCGGATTTCCTGTACTGTTAATCTCATCGCGGATATACCCTTTCGCCGAATAACGCCGAACCAATTCGAATGATTGTTGCACCTTCCAACACTGCCAGTTGCCAATCGCCACTCATCCCCATCGACATCCCGGCATCGTCCGGCAGTAACTTTTCGGAGATCAAGCGATCGCGCAACTCGCGTACTTTTCCAAATTCTTTCCGAACTTCGGTCTCGCCGACTTCATCGACGGGAGCAGCGATACACATCAACCCGACCGGAACGATCGAACCACTGCTCTTCATCCGCTGCAGCAACTCCGGTGCATCTTCCGCAAGACAACCACTCTGTCCCGATTTGCCGGAGACATTGACTTGCAGATAGCCTGCAAGTTGTTTGCCCTGTGACGATGCGGCTTGTGCGATTTTATCGATGATTTCAATACGATCGAGACTGTGAATCTCGTCGAATGTTTCCACCGCCAGTTTCGCTTTGTTGGTTTGGAGATGACCGATCCCGTGCCAGCGCAAAGCCAATCCTGACAGCGTCGCATGTTTCTCGGCGGCTTCCTGAATCCGGTTCTCACCGATCTCCCGGAAACCGGCGGCATACGCCGCTTCAATTAACGAAACCGGGTGAAATTTCGTCACAGCGACAATTCGCACCGTCGCCGGGTCGCGCCCACAGCGCTGGCAGACGTCGGCAATTTCCCCGAGCAGCGCTTCGCGCCGATCCATCAATTCTTCTAGCATCGGTAGTTCTCTGAAACCTTCTAATATATTGGAAGCAGTTAACTTTTTCAACTAAATCCGGGGTGGATCGGAAATTGAGGAGATATTCGCTAATTATCAGTTTCTTACCCTTTTTATCTTAATACTGAAAATATATTATTCATTTTCAATCAATTTTGGTAGTGTAGGCATCCGAGCCTGCGATTATGTTCTATATATCGGAATTTATTCCGATGAATAATATAAATGCTGCCCTATCGAAATTGGTCTTACTGCAGATTACAGAATCGGATTTTTTAAAAAAAAAAGGCGGGGATAAATCCCCACCTCCCCCCAAAAAAAAGGCTCGGAATAAATTCCGAGCCACTTTGTTTTCGCAAATGCACCTACTTCAACAAAACCAGTTTTTGGTGCTTCACGACTTCGCCCGCCTTCATCCGCACAAAATAGGTGCCACTAGCAAGTGACCTTCCATCAAAACGGCATTTGTAGCTGCCGGAATTCTGCATTCGATTCACCAAATTCGCGATTTCTCGACCGGTAAGGTCGAATACCCTAAGATCGACTTTTTCACTCTTCGAAATCGAATAGCGAATTTCAGTTGTGGCATTGAATGGGTTGGGATAACTTGAGAGTGAGAACGCTGAGATGACTGGATCGGCAGGATCGCCAGTCTGCTCGATAGTATTACATTGTCCCTGAAGAATGATCACGAGTGGTTGATTTGAAATATTATGCGAAAGTGTGAAAGTACCAGTTCTAGTACCGACTTCCGTCGGTGAGAAAGTCAGCACGATATCGAAATTCTCACTCGGAAGAATGGTTGTACTTGTTTGGGAATTAGAATAATCACCCGTACAACTCCCGTAACCCAGTGTCAAATTCGCAGTACCGACGTTGGTCACCCGAATCGTTCGTGTCGTTGGAACACCGATCGTTGTCGGATTAAACTGTAAGGGATCCGTCAACGGATAACCATCTTGCGACACATCCATCGCCGGAACAGGAACTAGTATTCCATTACCTTCCAACTCCAATGAATAAGTGATTCCCGAGGGATTACAAGTAAATCCAAACGATCCGCTCCGCGTTCCAGCCGCAGTTGGAATAAAAGTTACCTCGGTAAAGATCTGACCACCGCCGGGAATTTGATTCGAGACCATGGCATAGTGAAAATCGCCAGTAGCATGAACGTTGGTCAAAGTAATGGTGGTTGAATCGGTATTGGTGATGGCGAGCGTATGTGTCAAAACATTTCCCATCGGCACATCTCCAAAAAAGAGCGCATTACCTACAGGTCGTCCATCGGCAAGGGTTACAGTTATTGGTGGTAATGGATTCGGCGTGCCAATTCCCGTCAGATTGATGCTATACTCATCCTCGGCACTGTTATTATGAAAAATAAAATTGCCATTCCGCACTCCACCAATAGTTGGTCGAAAACCGATCGGTACTTCGGTCACACTTCCCGGAGCGACAATCGCGGGGAAAGAATCAACGTAAAAATCGCCAATTGCCGTGTAATTGCTGATACAGAGGTCGATCGATCCGGTATTTCTAATCGTTACAGTATGTAAAACGCTATCACCGATCGCCACCGATCCACATTGGAGCGTGTTGTTGACCAAGCCCCCCAACTGCATTACCGGTACATGGCTCGCATCGCAAACCCGCCAATCGGGTGCAGCGGAAGTCGGATGAACGTGGACGCACCAGATTGTTTGAATGGAAGTACTGTATTCCGGAACGGTATACGGTCCGCCGTCGACGTAGTGTGCACCATCGGGAAACGGTGCAGTTGCAGTATCTGCGACATCCGACCAGACCCGAAAGTAGAATTCCATCCCGGAGTTGAGTGAAGTCTGCGTTTGAAGATTCTGTGGAAATGCTGATTGACCGGTCAAAGTAACGTGAAAATTGCCGGGATTAACCAAGCTATCGCCGATGCCAAACCGGGTACTTTCCACATCACCGTAGGAAGGCATTCCGCGCAGCGTCCCGGAATTGATTGGCGGATGCAACGGTCCAGCCGGTCGGATCACTTGTACGAGACAGCCAACAGGCAATGAGGAACCCTGAAATAAGATGGGATTACCAATTTGAGTTGAATCGATCGTCGAGAAGTTAAACGAATATTGCCGACCGAACGCCGGAAATGCAATAGCAACGATCGTTAGAAGCAGAATAAATCGCACCGTCTTCACAAGTTCTCCTATCTTGGCAGCCAGATGACGAGGATATCTGAATTGGATGAGAATGAATAGTATTGTTAATCAATATCGAGCCAGTTTACGGATAAATCAATAGTAGAATCGAAATATCGCAGATTCTCGATTTGTCTCCAGCGTCGACGAAATGGACTAATCTTCCAAGGGAGGGTCTTTTGAGATAATTGTTCTTACTGCCGATTTCCGGATTGGCGATCTAATTTTGGAAAAAGATCGCTACAGCTTGACTTGAAAGCCAAGTGACCCTTAATTAATTCTCAAAGTAAGTATCGGTTCGGAGTCAATACGAATCCCTGAAATCGGAGAAATTCGCATGTCCTTCCATCACTTGTCACTTTCACGCACTTTCCCAGTCATATTTATTATCCTAATGCTGCTTACTGGTTGCATGTATAAAGTTGATGTGCGGATTTCCCCAGAACTGAAACATGACCTGAGTAAAGTCACTGTTATCTGTATCTACAGTGACGACCAGAGCGGGGAAAAAGCCGGCACAGATTTTTTCATGAAAGCGTTTGGTCGTAAAGTCGGTGAGAAACTAGCTTCCAAAGGATACGTGATACACTACTATAAGGATCCAAAAGCCGATATCAAGATCACTGGCACCTATATAGTTAAAAGAACTACAGCCATGTACGCGCCAAGAGGGTTTGAAAAATTTCCCAATGCTGGAACTTCATATAATGTTCCCTATGCCACAATATCGTACTCGGTTCGCTTTCAGAACGTCAGCTTTGATCATAGCTCATTAATTTGTCACAATAGTAAAAGCCGTTATCCTGAATTTGTCAGATCTTTCGGTGACAATGATGACGGTCTGAGTCTATTTTGGGACGAACACTCGGAAGGGAATGTAATGGGGAATTTCATAAATGCACTTGGAAGAAAACGTGATGTCAATCCGTTTTGTTATGCCGATACCACCGACCCGGATTACGAGATTATTAAATTGAATCAAAAATGTCCAGTTGCCGATTCATTACCGAAGCGTTATGACAGGCGATACACTTCCCCGTTCAGGTATGGCAGTGAAATCAAGTCATTTACGGTGCAAATTCTCATCAATCGTAATGGAAAAGTGATTGCGATAAAATCCATGGATCCGGAACAGATGCCAGACATCGATGAAATATTCCTATCAAGCGGAGTGCGCGAATGGCAATATGAACCCGCTCAACTCTCTGACAAGACCAAGGTTCCATGCTGGATAACTGAGGAGATAACGCAGGAACGAGCGACCAAGGATGAAAATAAACAGCGCAATTTTTTCAATACCGAGTTCAGCCCAATGAGCCGATAAATGACCTACTTCAACAGAATGGTTTTCTGCGTCTTCGAATAATTGCCTGCGGTTAATCGAACGAAATAGCTTCCGTCAGCGAGCAATGCGCCGTTGAAGTGAAAAGAGTATTCGCCGTGGGTCTGCTTCATGTCGACTAGTATCGAAATCATCAGTAATAATGCATTTCAATTTTTGCTTGATGGAATGAAAAATTCATTCTGGTTCATATAAAAGTGCATATCGATGATTGATTAATGGTGGTCGAACATTTAAACAAATCACTTGTTCACTGCTTTCAGGAAGTGTTACGAGACTGATCACTTCCTTTTTATTTATTTTTTCAGTTTCACCAACATTCAATGTCCGTGCTGTCGACGATAAAGCCAATGCTCGAATAGACTTAATTGGATATCGTCGAGGAATATGAATCGCAAGAGTTATCGCTTCCATTTCGTAAAACACATCGTAAACATCCCCGTAATAAATTTTTCCGTCTTGAATATACTCTAAAGGAAATCCTGGTTCTTCAGAAATTTTCTTTAATTCAACTTGAGTTAAGGGGAACCAATTTTGAACTTCGAATTCTCTCTGATAACCTAATCGTTCACCTGGAGCCAAAGGTGGTTCGACATTAACAAAGTAAGGAATCTGTTGATCGGTACATGGTGCGATTTCAATGGAAGCCCGGTGACTTTCGCTCCCTAATGTAGTTTCGATGTAATAAGAATTATCATTAACTAATTTGATTATTGCCGATTTGCGATTGTCTAGTCCAGTATCCAAAGCATGATGGAAACGGGAACATTCCTGGCGAGCAACAACCTCACTATAAATTTGAACAGTGAGCGACCCTGTTCGAGAAATTCGATTTCTGGAAATGGACTTTGTATATAAAAATGGTTGAGTCCCTGGAGGAAGATCAATTCTCCTTTTAAGATCTAGAAGATGTTTTAGAATATTATGAATATTTCGCATTTGGTCATTTATATCCCAAAAATTAAATCGGGCTGGTGTTTGCAAATTTTGTAAAGATTCAGGTAGTTGAGTATTTGGATGAATGAACAAAGCTACAGGTTTTTCTTTGGCTATTGCGTATACCCCTTCTTCTGCTGGCCAGGGTGCTGAAATGGTCTCCTCGCGATTCTTTGGACCAATAATTATTACGACACAATCTGCACTAGCAATTCTTTGTTGTGAAAGCTGAATGGGTGGTCGATTTATATCGGGTTCATCAAAACAATCTACTTCAAATCCGAGAGTTTCGACTAATTTCTTTATCATCTCCATAACGGATCGATATGATTCACTATAAGATATAAAACATTTTGCCATTTCATTGCCTTTTTTCTTTTTATAGAATAAGTAATCTTTCAATAATAAATACAATTTAAATTTAATTTAGAGATTTTGCAATGGTTCCTATAATTGTTTTACAAATAACAACAAACAAAAACCGGCGAGGATTTCTCCTCGCCGGTTCTTCTCGGTACTTCCGAAAATACTAGTGGTACAAGCCACGCCATTCGCTTGCGGTGCGAACACGGTCAATCGAGACCATGAACGCGGCAATGCGCATGTCGACTTTGCGTTCGATCGATACGTTCAATACGCTGAGGAACGCCTTGTCCATAAAGCGCTTCAGTTCTTGCAATACGTATTCTTCCGTCCAGTAGTAACCCATGCGGTTCTGAACCCATTCGAAATAGGAAACCGTCACGCCACCGGCATTGCAAAGAATGTCCGGAATGACCATGACGCCCTTCTTGTCGATGATTTCGTCGGCTTCCGGGGTGATCGGACCGTTGGCGCATTCGGCAATCAACTTCGCCTTGATGCGAGCAGCGTTCTCGTCGGTGATCTGGTTTTCGATGGCGGCGGGGATCAAAATGTCGCATTCCATCTCGAGCAGATCCATCGGATCCTTGAACTGCTTGGCGCTGGAAACTTTGTCGTAACCGGAAAGTTTGCCACCGTTTGCTTTGCGATAGTCGATCGCATGCTTGGGATCGATACCCTTTTCGTCGTGGAAGGCGCCGTATTCATCGCTGATGGCGATGATCTTGCAGCCTTCGCGGGCGAGCAACAACGCTGCGTTGGAACCGGCATTGCCGTATCCCTGCACTGCGACAGTCGCTTTCTTGAGGTCGATCTTGAGGTGCTTGGCAGCCTGCAATACGCAGAACACCATACCCTGAGCAGTCGCCTGCTCGCGACCACGGCTACCACCGATTTCCAACGGCTTGCCGGTGATCACTGCGGGGGTGTTGTTGCCGACGTGCATCGAATACGTATCCATCATCCATGCCATAATCTGGCTGGTGGTGTTTACGTCCGGTGCCGGTACGTCGCGATCCGGTCCAAACAGATCGTGCATTTCGGCAAAGTAACGACGGGAGAGTCGTTCGAGTTCGCCGCGGGACAATTGATTCGGGTCGCAGATGATACCACCCTTGCCACCACCCATTGGGATGTCGACAACGGCGCACTTGTAAGTCATCCAAAATGCCAATGCTTTCACTTCGTCTTCACAGACCATCGGGCTGTAACGAATGCCGCCCTTTGCCGGTCCACGAGCGATGTTGTGCTGAACGCGGAACGCGGTGAAGACTTCGATACGACCGTCGTCCATCGCCACCGGGAGCGAAACCTTGGTAACGCGTCGCGGCTCTTTGATCATTGCAATCTGGTTTTCGGTTAAGCCGAGTTGCCGAGCGGCGGCGTCAAACTGTCGCTTTGCATTGTCAAACGCGCTAATCGTCTGCTTGGAATGCTCTCTCGGCGTCTTATAAGATGCCATGCTATCCTCCGAGATGAACCTGCTTTTCAGGTTCGTAACTGATAGAATATGTTGGATAATTTCAACGGGTGCCGGTCAAACGTCAAGCGCTGGCTTGGTTTGATGCCGAGACCGGATGAAAGCTAATTCGCGGGCGACCAAATCAACCCGCTCGTCTCTCCGAAGTGGTGTTGCGATTCGTTCCCGGCGGAGCCAGTCGCGATCGATTTCCAGCACTAACAACTCTTCGGTTTCGGGGCTCGCGCTCCCCACTGCCCGGCCATTGGGACCGTACAGCGTCGAGTTCCCCCAGAAGAACAATCCGTCTTGCCAACCGATCTGGTTGACGAAAGCTACATATAAAATATTCGATTTTGCCCCCGTTTCGCAAAGTAGTCGCCAAACCCGCATGGAATCGGCTTCTTCGGTCTCGCCTAAACCGCGAAGCGGCGAGGCGGACGGAACAATTGCCAGTTCCACACCCTGAAGATTCAACAACCACAGTAACGACGGGTGCCACATATCGTTGCAAATTAGGCAACCGTGAGTGCCGAGTCGCGACGGATACGCCCGCACGCGATCGCCTTCGCCAAAGAACCGTTTCTCTTCGAACACACTGTAATTCGGCAAATACACTTTCCGATGAATGTGCAAAAGTCGACCGGCTTCGAATACAAAAACGGAGTTGTACAAATTGAAATCATCCGACAGCTCGACGCCACCGCACACAATCGTAATATCGGTGCTGAGTCGTCGAATCGGTCCAAAAAAATCGTCGGAAGCAGACAGTGCTACATCGCTGACCAAATCGCGCAGCAAATATCCTGAAAGCGATAATTCGGGGAAGATAATCATCGATGCACCGGAAGAAATCGCCTGCTCGATCAGCTCGAGATGTTTATCGCGGTTGGCAGTCAGATCACCGATTTTCGAGGCGATCTGGGCGAGGGCAATGGTGTATTTTTCTGGCAGATTCTTCACGGATTGGCTACTTCGTTCTAGAAACAGACATTAATATACTACTTTCCGAACTGGTTTTGCCAATTTGCTTAATGCGACAAAGTAGCGAAAAGACTTGAAAATACAGCAAAGTTTGTGAAAATATGGACATAATCGCAAGATAATACGTTACCTATAAACAAGAGATTGAAAGATTCCGATGAGATCAAAACGAAATTCACTCATTTCCTGCTTCGTGTAAGAAGCCTCGCCTCCCTGAATTTGCTCGAAATCGCAGCATTCCACCAGTAAAGATTCGTGTAAAATTACCTACAACCGCAGTCCATCGGCAGCGTAGTTGTCGCAATCGCGCTACTCAAATTAGCAATTTTGATTTCAATCGTTGAGTTGTTCGAATTCTCTCGTTACTTTCGATGGCTGTTAATCTGTTCATCTATCTTCACAGGAGTCATTCATGATTCGTAAATCGATCGCTTTGATGTTTCTCTTACTTATGACGGTTTCAGCTTATGCCGAAACTCCTTCGAAATGGTCGTTTGGCGTGAAAGCTGGTTTGAACATCTCCAACGCAAAACTTACGATGGACGGATGGACCGACATCAGTAACGAAAGCGTTGCTAAATTCGCATTTGGTCTCACAACTCGAAAACCGATTAACAAGATTTGGTCGTTTGCCGGCGATGTGATGATCATCGGTCGTGGCAGCAAAATGAGTGGTAAAGTCAGTGGGGTTACATTTTCCGAAGAAGCCGAAATCTCGAATTTTGCAATCGCACCGTCGGTACAATGCCAAATAAGCGATTACGATAAAAATCCGATCTTCTTATCTGGCGGACTCGAACTTGATTTGAATTCGAGCGCCGACTGGAAGAGTGGTGGTTCCATTCAGGACTATCAGAGTTCATTCATTTATCTGAATCTTGGCGCCGGTTCTACTTATAAATTAACGAAGGGTTCGATTGTTCCTGAATTACGGTATACAATGGGACTCGCCAATGAGAGTTCTGCCTCCGGAGTGACGTTCAAATCGAATGGCATCATGCTTTCGGTATCGTATCTGTTCGACTAGTCATACACCATCTTGCATACATCGAACGGGACTCGATCGGGTCACGTTTTCATTTTCACTTACATTTCCCACACTAGTATCTTTGCAGCATCGTCGATGTCATTGCGATCTGCCCCAGCGATACAATGAGCAATAACCACAACACACCGCGCGAAACAGAATTATTGAATTCCGAATGCCCTTTATGCAAAAACCATTGATGGATCGCGAAAGCTGCAATGCCCGCAATCGCCTCGGCAAATGATAGTACCAATCCGATTTGCCACCGTTCATACACTCCGATCAAACCGAGCAGCAAGATGAACAGCAAGGGGATATGCAACAGCACAAACGCTTGAATACCGCCCGGCAAATGAAACAGTTTCCACTCTTGCCAATAGGCGGAATCGATTTCATGAACAATCAGCAGAATCAGATTGATCAGGTATATCCAGAATAAATTCGATAACATGCGCTATCTCCTTCGCGGAATCGTTAATTCATTGTGTACGACTTCAAATATAAGATTTCTCACAACAAAAAACATCGGAGTGGAGTGATTAAACCGATTATTTCTTGATGCAATCATACTAGTGAGAACGAAATACTTTTCCATCTCATAGCTGATCGATATTGGTTTTATCTTGTCAATCGAAATCATATCGGGAACTTGACCGAACCAGTAATCGTATAATCGATACTTAAATGGAGCAACACCATATTTGAATTCATGCGATCGTAGCAGTTCCAATGTTCGAACAACATTAATCGGTTCATTCAGTTCGTTCGTTACCACGATGAGTTCAATTAGAGGAGTTGACCATGCGACTCATATCCCTTTCCCTGCTGCTTGCAACAGTCTTTTTCAGTGGCTGTATGTTAAGCGATCACTACAGTCCTAACGGACCCGTAGACGAACCCTATAGCCTGACCATCGTCAACAACTCCCTCGGTCGAGCCGATATCGCTATCGGACACGAGCGGAGTATTACGATCGATGCCGAGGATTCAGTGGTCGTTCAATATGACGACGATCCCGGTCGGGTATCGATTTCCGGATCAATCGTTGCTGTCAACGATTGTCATCAACGAATCGGTTACTCGATTCCTGTGTATGGCAGCGTTTATCTTTCCAGCTACGGTGGAACACGCTATGTCGTTAATTCCGATCAATCGTACTTTCACCTCTCGATCACCAACAATACTGCGCATTCGATCGACTATGTGAAAGTCAATTATCAGGATTGCGAAGAGACGGTCGTGGATGTTTACATCCCTGCATTCAGCAGCCGGACCGTATTGGGATACTATCCCGGCAATCAGAATACCCTCGTGTACGCGCATTTCCTGTCCGGATATCCGAGTGCGAAGTTATGGCGCCAAGGTTCCGATTTTTATCTTTCCAATCGGTCGAATCAACGAGTATACTTGACAGTCGGAAGCGAAAGTCACGGTTTTGATTTTACCTTCCACAATGATGCACCCTACAAAACTGAAGTGACAATCGATCACGAAACCCGCACCGTTGGATCTGGCGCAAGTACCGTTTATCATTTCAGCTACCGTCCCGAATCGATCCGGGTGGAAGCGGAATCTGCCGCGCGAACCGAATCGGGAAATCTCCTCGGTCTGGCGATGAGTGTCGATGAAGTGGTGGATGTCGGATCAAGCAGCTCATTACGGTATAATTTTTATATCCCGGAAGACTATTTCTTCCTGTCGGTGAAGAACAACAGTTACGATGCCGATTTCGATCAATTCCGGGTGAATTACAATCACTCCAACGAACAGATTGAAAACGTGTCTATTCCACCCAATGGAATCACTTATCCGTTGGGATACTACGATGCCCACTATTCAACAACCTATGTGTATGGTCGAATAGAGCAGTGGGATATTCCGAATAAACTCTGGAGCTTTACTTTGCCGATGGTCGACAATCAGACGAAAACGATTGTATACTCGAATTGAGTATTGAGGTTTGATCTTAGTTATCGATAGCAGCAAGGGCGGACTTTAGAGTCCGCCCGCTTTTTTCCCGTAATCTTCTCGCAATTTTTCTTAGTACTATAGAATCTCTTCAAAATAAGTTGTTATCGGTAGTAGGGGCGGACCCCCGCGTCCGCCCGCAGGTCAGGCGAAGCCTGACACCGAATCATGACAACTTATTTTCGAGAACCACTCTATCTGCTTTCTTTTACGTTTATTTTAGCATTTATTTCGTTACCATTGCTTCGGATTAGGCAGGAATATGGCAGGTACATGGAGTTGTAGAAGGAGATTCCGCAAAACCTGAAAACTCGCTGAAATTGGATTCTTTGCCCCCAATTTACGACGCTCAAACTCGCGCACGAGATCGAGATACTTCTTTGCAAATTCGCTGTTCTGTGAACTGTTTTGGAATTGACGAGCAAGCGAATCGCCGTTGTGATGCATCAGAAATTCTGCTACTCGAAAATGCAACAGTACTACGCGATATTGCAAAGTCACCATAATCCGGTGATCCGGTTCATTTCTCGCCGCCTCGTCAAGGAGTCGTTGCGCCTCATCCAGTTCGCCAATTTTAATCAGAAATGCAGCATATTGCGTCAAATTTTCGAATAGACTGTTATGGATTGGTAGCTTTCGACACTTCGCTATCACTTGTTCGAATTGCCAGCGCGCTTCGGTAGTATCCCCCTCTTCGGCATGCCATACTGCCAGTTGACATAACACCCTGACTTCCGACATCTCCAGGCGCTCGCTCCGGAATTTCTCCAGCGCTTGATGATAAAGATGATATGCTTTGTCGCGCATCCCTACGGACTGATACAATTGTGCTAGATAATTAGTGGTTAGAGCATAACTACGAAGATCGCCGATCTTGAGTGATAAATCGATCGATTGCTGTAGATACCATTCGGATGTTTCGATTTCTCCCCGGTAGAAACTGATAAAACCGTAGATGCCCAGTGAAATTGCTTCGAAGCGAGTATTCTTATCCTGACGTTGAATCGCCAGAGCCGCTTGGACATCTAACTCAGCTTGTCCAAACTCGGAGATTGTCGCAAACAGAAATGCTCGTGCACTCAACGCATACGATTCATTGCGCGTAACACCGCAATCGCGCGCCTGTTTAATTGCAAGCTCCATCTCAACCAAGGCACTGTCGTATTCACCTTGCGCTTGCAACACTTTCGCTAAATCGCATCGAACCGACGATGCTGTTTCAATCATTCCCAATTCGGTAAAGATCTCAGTCGATTGCCGAAAATACTCTGTTGCTTGATCGATTTTGCCCTGTTCGAAATAACCGGTACCGATATTGTGAAGAACGCACCCTTCCCCTTGTCGATTTCCGAGTTCCCGCGATAGCGCCAGTGCTTCTTCATTCAAGGTAAGCGCTTGATCGAAGTATCCCTCTATCCGATGCAGATGCGACATGTTGGTTAGAATTGCTGCAATCACCTCTTTATCATCCAACTCGCGAACAATCTTCAACGCTCGGTCAAAATATCCGAACGCTTCGTTATAACGAGCACTATAGATAAAAGAAGTGGCTAAATTGCGGTATGTGGTCGCATTCAAGCGCGGATTTTCGAGTTCTTCAACTAATTCCAAAGCTTGAAAATAGCGGGATTGCGCTTCTTCGTGACGACTTACGCGATCTAGATACAAGCCGATAATGTTATATAATCGAGCCAACCACTCCGGATCCTGAGTCGGTTCGATCGCCTCACTCAATTGTTCCAGACGCAAATTCGCGTCATTTAAGCGATTATACACAATGAGCGATTGGATTTCGCGGATTTCATCAAGCCAATCGGTATGCAACTCGATCGTGTCAAGTTCAGACTGTTCAGGGTATGTGGACATTTCAGCCTCCAGTCTACTCGTTCACAAATAATATACGATGTCAACTAACCTGAAAATCGCTAAATCCTGCTTCACACCAAACCTAGGAGTGGTAACGAGCACAGCTCTACAGTGATATTCACCGAGGTTTCACAGCTTCCTATCGGTGTGAAAGAAAATGAATTTTGAATTGTATTTGTCCATTGAATTCAACGTCGATAACGAAATGATCGATCCGGTACTATTCTATGGGTGATTTGACTCTGATCGGTATACTTCTGGGATCAATTTTCGGTTACATTCGTATAAGAAAGTGCAAGATGGTTTTTCCCAAGCATTATCGATTGTATATTTCAGGTTTAGTTTCCGGTACAGTATGAATCTTGATTATTATTATGTATTGTATATTAAATACTTACAAATCAGAGTACGAGTGTTAGTTTGATCAAATCAATATCGCTATGACCACCAAACGCACGATATCGATCGTGGTTCTCGCATTTATTCTCGGATTATTGTGTGCATCGGCAATAGCACAACGAGTTCCGCGCGAGTTTTCGGCGGTCAACGGTTTCGAACTAAAAGACGTGAAACTTGACCAATCTCCCCTCCCAGCTTCAACGGTTTGGCTTTATGTCGCTACAACTCCGCCACCGTGGTATGGCAAACTGCTGTTTTGGAAAGATCGACCAATTTTCGATGCACCGACTTTTACTCGCGATGTGATTCGTGTCGATCATCTCTTACGGCGTGAAGGATGGCGCAACATCACTGTTCGCGGTGAGGTGCTTCCCGAAAAAAACGATCGAATATCGGCAGTATATCACATTCGAGTGGGTGAATGTACGAAAACTAATCGGTATTGGATCAATGCCACTGAACTCCCTGCCAAAGACACACTGAGTTTCCGGCGATATTTATCATTAACTCGCGGACGACGATATCGCGAAATCGAGTTGCAACAAGCAGTCGATTCGCTGCACATGATTTACTTGAGTCATGGTTATGCTCGAGCGAAGGTAACTTCGGAAGTAAATTGGCAGCCAGATTCGCTGGGAGTCGATTTATCGCTGCATGTCAATGCCGGCAATATCTGTCAATTCGATACCGCCTCAGTCCAAGGCTTGACTTGTCTGAAACCGAAAGACGTCACTGCCGATCTTCTCACGAAACCGGGTCTGCAATACTCAACTTCGCTGATCGAACGATCGCGACGCATTCTCTATTCACGGAACGTGTTTCGCAGCATCGATTTGGTCGCCGATACATCGGTGAAAAGCGATCGCTTGCCAATTCGCATTCGTGTCGTCGAAGCAAACCGGTGGCAGGCAAAATTCGGTGCTGCTTGGGTGACTGATAAAAATTGGGAACAGCAGTGGGAAGGACTTGGCGAACTAACTGACCGATTCATTTTGGGTAGCGGACGTACCCTGAAAATCAGCGGTAGCGCCTCCTATTTACAAACATTCGGCGCTGTTTCAGTCTCATTTCCACATGCCATCGGTCCCGGTTCGGAATTTGTGGTTGCACCCTATGCCAAGCGGAGTTGGGAATTCAGTTTCAATGCGATCGGCAGTAAGCAAACCGTGAATTTCCTCAGCGGTCAATGGTGGTCGGTTTCGTTCTCGCAAGACTTGCAACGCAGTTGGAAATTCGACACGACCAATCATCGTGATGCTTCACTCACGACTGATCAACAAAATATCCTGAACAATCGCGACTTGTATACGGTTACCGGGTTATACGACTTCCGCAAGGATCCATTCGAATCGACCGAAGGTGGAATCTTCTCGCCGGAATTATCGGTATCGGGCGTGTTATTTCGCAATACCTACCGATTTTACAAGTTTAAATGCTACGGTAATTATGCGATTACTTTTGACCGTAAGTTAACTTACGCAACTCGTTTCGAAGCCGGATCGATCTTCCCGAATGGCGCTCCTCCACCTCCCAATTCCGAAGACTTGTTTTACCTTGGAGGTTCAGGTTTAATGCGTGGTTGGGCGCGTAATTCGCTCTCCCCGCGGGGAACCATTAACAACAAAGAAGTGTCGATCGGTGGTCAGGCAATGCTGGCAGGAGCATTTGAAATTCGGGCAAAAGTCTGGGGTCCGCTATGGTGGGCGAATTTCATCGATGCGGGTAATGTCTGGTCAAAATATCAATCGTTCGGGAAATGGCCTTTGATGACCACAGTTGGTACTGGTGTTCGATTGCATACCCCCATCGGTCCTTTCCGCTTCGATATCGGATGGCAGACACGCGACAATCCATTCCGTGCATCCGGTAAACCGGAATCGCCCCAGTTTATTCTGGCAATCGGAGAAGCAATATGATAAAGCGGATTTCTGCACGTCTGCTCTATACGCTACTCCAAATTGTCGATGTAGTGAAGTGGTTATCGCTGGTCTCTGCGTTGATATCATTAATCGTGTACTTATTGATTGTTTCCCCATACGGACAACACAAAATCGCAAAATTAATCGGTGATGGCATCTCTAGTGCCGGAAACGGTAACTGTACGATTGCCAAAGTACGAACCAGTCAATTTCCGATGTTGGAAATCTATAATCTTCGCTGGACAAGTGGCTCCGATACGATCATCGCATGCGATACAATCCAATTTCGCGTACAAGTCTGGTCGTTATTGCGCAAGCATCTCAACATCCAATATCTATTACTGCGCGGTGTTCGATTGCACCTGCAACAAGATAGCACGCACTGGAATATTGCCGCATTATTTACCAAATCAGCAAAACCACAGACAGCTATTAAACCCGATTCAACGAAGAAAAAGAGCGATTTTCCGCTTAAACGAATCGCGGTGGGTAATTTCTCGATTCAGAACTCTTATGTTACTGTCCAATCTTTAAATAAATCGCTGCAACTTGATCACGCACCGATCACTCTTCGTGCCAGAACATACCTATACCTTCGCGACCGGATGTCGCTCGAGTACTTCCATCTTAACATGCCGCAAGTGGCACTCAGTATCAGTAGTGCGAAAGTCAATTTAGCGAAATCTCCCCCACAGGGTACATTCAATGGCGATCTCACGATTCCCGATTCTACTATTCGACGATTTGTTAACAAGTGGACGATTACAATGCCACTCGCAATCGATTTTAATGGTTCGAATACCCCAAATGGCTTGACAACACTGGTTAATGCCTATCTACCCGGTCAATCGATCAACTTGTTCTTGAAAAATCCCGATGGAAAATTGGAAAACATCGATTATGATGCCAAGATCGAAAACATCAATATTGCTCCATTCATTTCTTCGATCGATTCAACCAATTTAACGGCTTCAGCCATCGGAACGATTTACAATATTGTCTCCGATTTCGCCATTAGTGGCACACTAATTCTGAAAGATTCGTATTTTCCTCCACTCAAAAATATCACCGCCAATGTCGATGCAACTTACGGAAAACACAATGCGACTCTGAAAGGAATACTAGGGGAGTCGCACGGTGATGTAACGATCGATTTATCGACCAAGGGATTGGGAAAGGATCATTCGTCGGCAACTGTTCAACTATCGGGTGCGGTTCATCAACTGCACGATTGGTTACCGGGAAAAGACTTCCCCGACAGTCTTGTGCTGGCGATTTCTGCAACTGCTTCGGGGAAAAAAATACCGATCGACACTATTCAATTCCGAGCGGGATTGGATCGTCATTACTGGTTCCAGAATCGATTGGATACCGTTGTCGTCAGTGGAAAGTACACGAAGAAAAATATTGATATTGATTCCCTGCACGCACTTTCCGGTAAGACGGCAATTGCACTGAAAGGATACTACCAACTGACCGACGGATTCAGTTTCGCCGGCGCAGTTCAACAGCTTTCGTTGAAAAATATTCCTCAAATTGTTGCCGCAGATTCTACCCTTTCCGGGCAAGCTTCACTGAACTTTACGATTATCGGGAAACAGAAAAAGTTTGAAGATAGCACAAATCTATCGATCGGTGGGACGGTTCATGGAATGCTTACAAAATTCCGGATGCGCGATTATTCGATCGATACTTTACGATTGATAAAGTCCGAATTCCAATATCCGGAATCGCCATATTTAATCGAAGCAACCATCGATTCGCTCCGATCCACGTTCCTTGCACCACTTTCACTTTCGTTATCGGCTGTATATCGCAACGATTCACTTAAAACGACGATTCGCGCAGCTTCCGACACGCTTGCCACCCTGATCAAGTTGCAGGGATTTCTTGATCGGAATGCCATGCGTTTCACTGCCCATGCGGACTCTTTGTCACTTCGGACACCGCACATCCCGCTCTACTTATTGGAGTCGGAACCTTTGGTTTACGACCGGAAAACCGGTTTCAATTGGCGTCAATTCAGGATGGATACCCCCTTTGGCATTCTCGATGGTTCGTTTGATCTGGACACTGCTGGCTCGATGAAGGGGAGTTTTTCAATCAAAGGTATGGCGTTACCATCGCTGTTAACTGTCGTTCCCAGCTTGCAAAATCTTCAAGGTGATGTGGATGCAACCGGAACATGGTCGAAACCGATTCACGAAAAAGTTCATGTCTCGACGCAAATTACAACCCATCGCATTGGCTGGAACAATTTGGAATTGATGGATACACTCAAGGCGAAGATTACCTATACCGGTGACCGCCTGATCTGGGAAATGAAAGGCGAGCGGGAAGGGATCGAAGCGTTGACATCGTATGGTAATGCACGAATGACTGATAGTTCGATTGCCGGTTTCGATTCATTACATCTATCGACCATTGAAATGCCATCGCGATGGTTTGCCGGAATGATGCCACAACACTCGACCTGGGATGGTAATCTGCAAATACAGATCGACCGCGATCCGGTCTACGGCATGAAGATGAAAGTCGATATGACCGGAAAGAAACTACTGCTTCCGGAATTCGGCGTCGATCAGCGGGATATGGTGATCCACGCCTCAACCGTGGGAAAATCACTGGTTATTCAAGAAGCTACCTCGAAATCCGGTAAAGGTAATATCAAATTGACGGGACAACTTACTTTCCGGAATTTCCTGCCGGATAGTTTGAATCTCGAAGCTCGAGCGAGTCGTTACCAGTTTATGAAGTTGCCGCGAAAAACATTCACCGGTGACATGAATGTCAATCTACGTGGACCGATCAACCATCTGGCGATGGAAGGCTCGATGGCACTATCGGAAGTACGCTACGATCTGGGAGAAACTGACAAAAATCTGGAAGAAATTGTACTGGAAGAAGACGACATTTCGATCTTCCCAGCGCTGGCAACGTGGGACAATTCTTACGGACACGTATCGGTTATTGCACCCGGCAATGTCTGGATTCGTGGTATGGGGATCAATGCCGAAGCGAAAATGGATCTCGATCTTGAAAAATTTGCCGGTAATCGCTTTCCGAATATTTACGGTAAGATCGAAATTGCCCGCGGCACGGTGACCCAATACAGTCGTCAATTGCAAATCAGTCAAGGGATCATGACCTTCAATGGCGATCCCTTCAATCCTCAGATGCAATTAACGGCATCGGCACCCAGCTTGAAACGATCTGCGGGGGTCGACATTCAGTTCTCAATCACCGGAACTGCGAAGGAACCGAATATAATCTTTGCCGGTACCGACCGTAACGGTGAAAAAATGAATGATCTTGATGTCATCAGTTACCTGACCATCGGGAAACCCTCTGCTGCGCTGGGAATGGCGGGCAGTGGTGCCGATACTTCAAAACTCGGAGCGAAAGATTTGGTCGGCACTGCAACACAAATGGGTTTCGATCAGATCACAAATTCCCTCGGAAATAAATTCGGTTTGTCGGTATTGCAATTCCGACAGGATCAGCGAAAAGATCTTGGATCGACAGCCGGTGAATTGGAAATCGGTGGTTACATCACGAATGAACTATTCTTTTCGCTGGTTTCGCCGGTAGGTGGAATTGATAGCAGCAACAACAAAGTCCGAGTGGAATATCAGTTGCTCCCATGGTTGCGATTGGCTGCCAGCCGCGATCAGGAAGGGCGACAATCGCTCGAAAGCTTTATCCAGACTGACTGGGGAGAACCACCCCGAAATACTCCGCGGAAGAAGGAATCGGAAAAATGAGAGTCGATTTGTGGTTATTCCATGCCCGCTTGTTCAAATCACGAACACAAGCCACCGACGCTTGCCGCGAAGGTAAAATTCTTCGGAGTGACCGGAAACTCGATGCCGCGGATTTGGTGAAAGAAAACGATCTGATCGAAATTCGCGATCGTGGCTTGTACCGTTCGTTCCGAATTCTCGAAATGCCGGGTAAGAATGTATCGAAAGAAGTAGCGAAAACCACCTATCGCGAAGAAACTGCCAAAGAGATCATCGAACGCTACGAAATCATGCGTGCTGCCAAGCGGGCTTTTTCCGAAAATAAATCGAAGCCGACCAAAAAAGAGCGTCGCGACTTGAACAAATTCCGTGGGAAAGTATAATTATTCCTATTCATCAGAGTGCTCTACATGATTAATATTTACATTTGTACCGATTCTATTAATTGAACCAATTAGCAAGTAAAAACGAATCAATTCGCATTCATCGTATCACTTTCCAGAAGCCAAATCGATGCACGAAAAACTTAAAAAGCCGCACTTCAAACTAGACAAGCAACGCCGATTCGATCCACCACCGAAGTATGAATCTTCATTCATACCGAACAAAAGATCGAGTTGGTTCCTTGTATTTTCACAACAAGTCAGTTCAATTGCTAAACTAACTTTCCAAAAATTTATTAATATAAACGGTGATATTCGCGCTGCGGCATTTGCTTATTATGCATTCTTCTCGTTGTTTCCACTGGTTGTCATCTTCGTTAAGGTAATCTCGTCGGTAGTCAATCGTCAGTGGGTCAGAAATGTTGTGATTGGGTTCGTTTCCAGCTACTTCCCTTTCAATACCGATATTCAGACCCAAATCGTCGATACAATTACCAAAGTCATTCATGCTCAACGCCATGCTGGAACGTTCGCATTTCTAGCACTGGTATGGGTTGCAATCCAATTTTTCGCAACTATGATCGATTCCATCAATTCGGCGTGGGGACTTACGAAATTTAAATGGTGGCGCCTCCCGCTGAGAAGTTTATTCTTATTGTGTGTGATGGTTTGTGCCGTCTTCCTTGGCGTTACTATTCCTATGCTCGTGAGTATGGTGAAAGATTGGTTAATTCCAACCACAGAAATGCGTTCTTTTTTGTCTAGTGTTGGGAGTTTCTTTTTACCGATTATCGTCATCTTTACGAGTCTTTCACTACTATATATATTTGCACCGAGACGTCAAACAAAATTCCGAGAAGTCTGGCTAGCCGCATTCTGCGCTACTATTGCCATCCGGATTAGTGAGAATCTGTTCGTTGTGTATTTGCATAATTTTGCCACAATGAATGCGGTATATGGCGCATTCGGCGGTATGATGGCGCTGCTGCTCTGGATCTATCTCTCCGGTTGTATTTACATACTCGGCGCCTGCATGTGTGCAAGTATGGTTGAATTGAAATCGGATCGCGCCCGCAAATAATCTTTATGTGAAGCTAATCCAGATCTGCACCGACACTGCCGAGCAGGCGGTTCGATCCGTATTGTATATATGATTGATCGTATCCGGGTATATCAATAACAATGTCCGAACCGACGAACATCCAGCGCCTCACCTTTCAAGTCGAAGGGATGTCCTGTGCCGCCTGTCAGGCACGGGTGCAACGCGCGTTGCAGAAACATCCCGGCGTTAAAGATGCCGTCGTTAACTTGATGTTACACAACGCCACTGTCACGTTCGAACCATCTACCGTTTCCCCCGACAATCTCGTTGAAACCGTAATCGATACCGGTTACGAAGCAGCGCTACCCGAAACCGGCACCTCGATTCTCTCCGCCCCGTTGAATCTAGAACGGCAGCAGGAAGAGAATTATCGCAGTTTACGCCGGAAAGCCTTATTTGCTTTCGCGCTGGCGCTGTTGGCAATGTTACTCTCGATGCCTTTGATGACAACTCACGATCCCGATGCCGCATCATCCGATCCGTTCATGCAGTGGTTGTCCGGTGGGGTGATGCCGCTGATTCATTCAACAATTCCGGAAATCATGTCAGTTTCACCCGATCTGATTCGCTGGATATTACTTCTGATAACGATTTTCGTCATGACTTGGGCTGGGCGCCATTTCTACACCCGCGCGTGGGCAGCCGCAAAACACCGCACCACCGATATGAATACGCTGATTGCCATCGGTACCGGTGCCGCCTTTATCTATTCATTCATCGCGACGATTGCTCCCACTCTTTTCACTAGTCATGGCACGACTGCCGATGTCTATTATGAAGCAGTCGTTTTCATTATTGCACTAGTTTTAATCGGCAATACTATTGAATCGCGAGCAAAACACCGTGCTACCGGTGCGATTCGCGAACTACTGCGCTTGCAACCGAAAACTGCGCGATTAATCATTGAGCAAGAAGAGATCGAATTACCGATCGAACAAGTTATTGCCGGCGACAAGATCGCGATCCGTCCCGGTGAACGGATCCCCGTCGATGGCATCGTTGAATCGGGTAGCAGTAGTGTCGACGAAGCGATGCTAACAGGCGAGCCAATCCCAGTAGAGAAACAATCCGACGATCGCGTCGTCGGGGGAACCATCAATCGGAATGGTCGATTAATCATTCGCGCCGAAGCAGTTGGCGATGCCAGTACCCTCGCTCGGATCGTCCAGTTGGTTCAGGATACACAGGGAACCCGTGCACCGATCCAGAAAATGGCAGATCGCATCAGTGCCATCTTCGTTCCAGTCGTGCTTCTGCTAGCCATCATGACCTTTTTCGCTTGGCTGACACTCACAGTCGATCATTCCCTCTTCCGAGCCATGACTGCGGCAGTAGCGGTTTTGATCATCGCCTGTCCCTGCGCAATGGGACTAGCAGTTCCCACCGCCGTGATGGTCGCTTCCGGGCGCGGGGCAAGCAGCGGCATCCTGATCAAAAGTGGCGAAGCACTTCAATTATTGGCACAGATTGACACCGTGCTATTCGACAAAACCGGCACTCTCACTGCCGGAAAACCGCAGGTAACCGATCATTTCCTATCCCCCCAAATTCTTGATCCATCAGCGTTATTCGCTAAAATTGCAGCTTTGGAACGCGCATCAGGGCATCCACTCGGCGATGCAATCGTAGCCTTCACTACACCAGACGCCGTAAATCTACCGGACGTTGATCAATTCGAGGCGTTACCCGGACGAGGTGTTCGGGGAACTGTCGAAGGGGTGTCGCTCGTTTTAGGAAATGAGCGGTTTCTAACCGAACTTGAGATCACGTTGGATGCTGTCGAACCATTTCTGCAACACCACGAATCGGCAGCCGACACCGTCGTTTTTGTCGCATCTGAGCAACAATTGGTAGCAGCATTCGCGATTGCCGATCCAGTTAGAAATACTGCCAAAGCTGTAGTAAAGCAACTTCAGCAAAATAGTCTGACAGTCGGTATGCTGACTGGCGACAACATCCGGACGGCAACTGCGATCGCCAATCAACTCGGTATTACCGAATTTCATGGCAGTCTCCTCCCCGAAGGGAAAGTCGCTGCTATCAAACAACTGCAAGCGTCAGGACACCGGGTCGCGATGGTGGGCGACGGGGTGAATGATGCTCCGGCACTGGCACAAGCGGATGTAGGGATCGCGATCGGTGCCGGTACCGCAATCGCGGCGGAAGCCGGTGAAGTGATTTTAATTCGCGACGATTTACAGACAATTTTGACAGCAATTTCATTGTCGCGCACTGCGATGCAAATCACGCGCCAGAACCTGTTTTGGGCTTTTTTATACAACGTGATTTGTATTCCCGTCGCTGCCGGTTTGCTGTTTCCTGTCGCGGGAATATTGCTCAGCCCGATGCTGGCGAGTGCGGCAATGGCATTCAGTTCGGTGACAGTGGTCTCGAATAGTCTCCGGCTGCGCTGGATCAAATTGTAATTTTTATGACATTGCGAGGAAGCAGCGTAGCTGCTGATGTGGCAATCTATCCTGATTTGTCATTGCGAAGCCCCAAAGGGGCTGTGGCAATCTATCTTTGATGTATTTGAGGCATCATGAAATTCCGGTTTATCGTTTTTTCGCTCTTGCTGCTGCTGTCGATCACGACCGCGAATGCACAATTCCTGCTGATCCCGATGGATGGTACGCAACGTGACCATCTCAAAGCGTACGGTGTCGCCTTCTCGATTCTTTCCAAAGGGGGTATCGTAGAGTGGCTATTGAATTATCGCGGCGGCAGTTTCCGGACTGAGGCGCTCGATGAAATTCAACGGATGTGCATGTTGCGTGGTGTCACGGTGGAACAGCTCTCGGCGTCGACTTCGGCGGCAATTGATGCCGAAATTGAAAAAGCGAATATGGAAGCGGTACGACTGGAGAAAGCCCCGAAAGTAGCTGTTTATGCGCCACCAGACGCTCTGCCGTGGGACGATGCAGTTCGACTGGCATTGGAATATGCCGAAATTCCCTATACCCGGATTTACGACGAGGAAGTACTCAATCACAAGCTTCCCGAATACGATTGGCTCCATCTCCATCACGAAGACTTCACCGGTCAGTATGGCAAATTCTATGGACAATTCCGCAATGCCGAATGGTACATCCGGCAACAGCGCGAAGAAGAGGCGCGCGCCCGTAGATTAGGTTTCGCAAAAGTTTCGCAGTTGAAAAGCTCGGTCGTCTGGAACATTCGTGAATATGTTCAGAACGGCGGTTTCCTGTTTGCGATGTGCAGTGGACCGGATACCTACGATATTGCCCTGGCGGCACGTGGCGTCGATATCTGCGATACTCCGTTCGATGGCGATCCACCCGATCCACAGGCGCAGAGTAAACTCGATTATCGCAATTGCCTTGCATTCACCGATTTTAAGTTGATTTTCGATCCGATGACCTACGAATTCAGCGATATCGATACTACTCCGCAATTCGGTTTAAGCACTCGCGGTGAAGACAACGACTACTTCACGCTGTTCGAATTTGCCGCGAAATTCGACCCGGTCTCAGCGATGTTGACACAGGATCATACTGCAGTGGTCAAAGGCTTCATGGGTCAGACGACGGGATTTCGCAGACATTTGCTCAAGCCCGGTGTGACTGTATTAGGGGAAGTCGAAGGGGAAGACGACGCGAAATATATCCACGGGATTCTTGGCAAAGGGACGTGGACATTTTTCGGTGGTCACGATCCGGAAGATTATCGCCATCAAGTCGGCGATCCACCGACCAATCTCAATCTTCATCGCAACAGCCCCGGTTATCGCCTGATCCTGAACAATGTGCTGTTCCCGGCTGCGAAGAAAAAGGAGTTGAAGACGTAGGGTAAAGTATATGCTTATTTGTGATTTTTATATAGTTATTCAAGTAGACTAATATTTATCCCATATTTACGAGAATACTCTTCTCTAATTTGATACTTTACATATTTATTTAAATACGTTGTTGAAATCGTGTTTTCAGCAGAATGGAAAAAAATATCATCCGGTTTACTCTGAATAAAACCACATAATTTTCCATTTTTATCATATAATATCTTTACTATTTTACCGTAAAACCAAATTGGGTCTGAAATTGGATCGATAATATTTGATTCAGTTATTTTTGAAAGAAGAAATGTAGTAAATTCTGAAACATCTCTATATGGATTTTTATGTAAATCTATCCACTCTTGTCTTGCATGGTTAATGATATTTACCGCTGATAATATTGTAGTTGCAAATTCGTTAGAATTATTAATATTTTTAATTAGATCACTACAATACGAATCAATCTTTTTTTCGTGATTTATGTTAGGGCACTTTCCTCCCTTAATCTCTCTAAATAACATTAATATATGAGCCTTGTAAGGTAACAAATTGCCTTTAATGCGGCCTTCGCGAAATAATTTCTCGACCTTAATCATCGAAAGAGATGATATGAAATACGGTAAATTTGAGTGGCTATCTTGATATAGTTCATTAGAAAGTGTATCTAATAAAAAAGCTTCATGCCTGTGAGATAAGTGAGGTTTATTTAAAAACATTCCGACAAAAGATTGAGTAATAGTCCTTAAATTTGATTTTTCTGACTGAAGAATCTTCGGGTTATGTGCAAATTGTTTTGACCGGCGTTCATAAAATAATCTTACTCCAATTTTTTCAGAGTAAGCAGAGAAAAAGTCTTCTAATTGGATGTGAAATTTTCTGGTTGCTTCAAAAGCTTCGTCCAAAACAATATTTTGTCTATTTGTCCCTCTAACAATTTTGTTAGATATATCAAGATTAGTAGTCGAAATAATTCTCAAACAAATAGTGACATTGCTAATATCATATTTCATATTAGCTATATTATAAAGTACATGGCTTGTTTGACAACCATTAACTATTTGAGGGTTAGTTATTTGAAAACTCCTGTAATTAAGAAGATATTTGTCACACACAAGTGTAATCCCATTATTTAATAAAACCATTTTTTCTGGTTCATTAATTATTGTTTCACCAATTTCTTTATTTATTGAACTTTCACCTTGAAAATCACGAACATTATTATCAAATAATGATTTTCTAATAACACCCTCATCTGTTTTAATAATATTAAAAAATTCATTTGCTTTACAAAGAGCTATACATGAATTATCTACTCCGGCTACCTCTGTTAATGGCATTACTTCAATCGCATTGATTTGAACTTTAAAGTTGCTATCATTATTATCACAAATAAGCTTTAATGCTTCACTGTCAATAAAATGTACTTCAACTTTTGAAAACATATTGAGATTATTTAAATCATCTTTTATCTTTTCAGCATGTGCTGTATGAAGTTGTTGACCTTTCCATTTTCCTAATGCAACATAATACAATCTAATTGAAGGATTATCTTCCCATAAGTCCATCATGTCGTGGCTAAATAAATAATCCTTAAATTTACGCATAGATTTAATTTTAGCATTTATAGGGGCTTTAGAATTAGAATCAAAAAAAGATCGAACACCTTGTGAAAAAGAAAGAAATGCATCAGCTTTAAATTTTTGCTGATTTTTTGACTGAATAAAAATAAACTCGGCATTAGCACGTTTAAATTTATTAGAAATATCATCAATATCTTCTTTCGACTTCACAAAAAGATCATTCAATTTTATCCCAATTCCATCAATTCCTATGTCATCAGATCCCCCAACAGTAATTATATCAAGTAGATCTGCATCACCAGTAAATGCATCTGGTTGGTGTGAAATAGTTATCACATGATTAACAAATTTTTCAAATATTTCATCTTCATTTAAATGTTGTAATTCAAAAAATTCTTTAAATTTTCTGAGCCTTGCCTCAATAACAGGTTCGAGTATCATGGAATCTCCATTTTAGCTAAAACACTAATAATGTTGTAATATAATATCTATACTAATAGAAAGCAATAAAAAAATAAAATATTGCTAATAATTGAAACAACAATAAGTTGAAATCCTACCTATTCCCCGGCGTGGGTTCTTCCGCAGCCTCAATCATTCGCAGGAATTCGTGACGGATCCCCGCAGGATCTTCTCCTAGATTGTGTCGCGCCAATTTTTTTACTTCGGTATAATCGATATCTTCCCCATACGGCGAATTGCGCAGGAGCATTCCGAATTCCGCCACAGCCACTGCAAATTGCATGTCACTCGGTGAATTCGCGAATTTGACCGGCGTTCCGGTGACTGGATGTTCGATCAAATTGCTCCGTTTCTCATCCGGTTCTTTATACCGCACTTTGACAAACAACCACTCTTTATCCGTCTTGCGCCAAGCATGCTGCGGTTCCGGTTCAGTTTGCTGATAACGCAGACTATCGATCGACGGGAACGGATTGTCCGCACCTACCGGTACGATTTCATACAACGCCGTAACCGTGTGTCCCGCCCCCATTTCACCGGCATCGACCCGATCGTTATTGAAATCTTCTGCCGCCAATAGCCGATTCTCGTAACCGATCAATCTGTATCCAATCACTTTCGCCGGATTGAATTCGATCTGCACCTTGACATCTTTCGCTACCGTCACCAGTGTACCGTATAGCTGTTCTAGAAACACTTTGCGGGCTTCATTGAAAGTATCGATGTAGTAGTAGTGACCGTTCCCGTTGTCGGCGAGCAGCTCCATCTTCGCATCCTGCAAATTCCCACGACCGACGCCTAAGATCGAGAGGAAAATATTGCTCTTGCGTTTCTGTTTGATCATCTGCAACAACTGGTTATCGTCGCTGACGCCGACGTTAAAATCGCCATCCGTCGCGATAATCACCCGGTTCGTACCATTCTCGAGAAAATTATCGGCGGCAACCTGATAGGCTAGCTGAATCCCCTGCGCACCAGCCGTCGATCCATTCGCCGCCAAACCGTCGATTGCACTCAAGATATCGTCGAGACGATCGCCGCGCGTGCTGGATAACGCGATTCGCGCAGTCGTAGAGTAGGTGACAATCGCGATATGATCTTCGTGACGCAGTTGATTCGCCAGCAGCCGGAATGCGCGCTTGACCAATGGAAGCTTATTCTCATCAGCCATCGAGCCGGAAACATCGAGCAGAAACACCAGATTGTTCGGTTTCACTTCTTCCTGATCGAGCGATTTCGCTTTCAATCCCACCCGAAGCAGATAATGCTCATCGTCCCACGGGCATTCCGCCAGATTCGTCGTGATCGAACAGGGGTGTTCGTCTTTCGGTTCGGGATAGTTATAGCTGAAATAATTAATCATTTCTTCAAGTCGAACGGCATTCATGGGAGGCAGATTCCCCGCCATCAAAAAGCTGCGAACGTTGCTATACGATGCGTTATCGACATCGATCGAAAAAGTCGAGAGCGGTTCGTCATTCACACTTATAAACGGATTCTCATTGATCCGGGCATAGTTATCGCGTCCCGGGGTCGGGCGATATGGCGGTGGATAATAGGGCGGCATCTTGTCAGGTCTGGATACGGCACGTTGAGCACGTTCCTTGGCAGAACCTGCCATCGGGTCGCCAGTATTGGTCCCTTGAACAACCGCCGATTCGCCCCGCCGACCTCCGCGAACGTGCAATGCACCATCATTATCGATTTTCACACCGGATTTTTTGTAGATACCGTCTTGCACGCTACTTGCCGAAGTTCGATCTATATCCTGTCTACGGGTTATTTTATCGCCACCCGTCACATCCAATTGCACTTTTGGGGGTTCAGCTTTTATCACGATTTCTGAGCGTTGAACGGATTCCGCCTTCAATGTCACATTCTGCGTAAATGTCACACCTGAAGTAATAATTACGCTATCGATTTTGACTGATCTATAACCAACATAGCTAAACCTCAGCGTATATGTTCCCGGTGGCACATTCAGAATGGTATAATTCCCTTCGAAATCAGTTTTCGCGCCGATCTTCAATTCGAGAATCAGTACCGAAGCACTTACGGCACTCTCTTTCGTATCCTCGAGCGTAACATGTCCAGTGATTTTACCGGAAGTACTAGCAATAGAAAGCGAAGAAAAAATGAGTATCGAGCAGATAGCAGCAATCATCCAGCGCATAGTAACCTCATTTGGAAAATAGAATCTTCGTTCATCGCGCAACACTCGCAATGAAGCATCATTATAAAGCAGAGAAATCGGAAAGTTACCAATTATTCGAAATTCGTAATTATAAGATATATGCAATATCGAATTTGCTACAACTAAAAAATAGTTCTTGAAGATTTTTTTATAGTGGTTCTTGATAATAAGTTGTCATGATTCGGTGTCAGGCTTCACCTGACCTGCGGGCGGACGCGAGGGTCCGCCCCTACTACCGATTACAACTTATTTTCAAGAGATACTTTCTTAACGCGGCTTGCCCAGCAATATCCCTCGACTTAAGAAGACTTTGTAATCCTGAACTGGTATCAAACCGGCACTCTTCGCATCGGCAACTGTTTGCGTAAAGGCGGACTTCGAAACGTGGAAATTCGGTTCAATCAAGAGAAATTTTCCATCCGGCTTCAATACTTTTAGGATTTGTTTGAATAAACCAATTCGATCGGGAATCTCATGCACGACATAAAATGCCAGCACGAAATCGGCTTGTACATTGTTCAATTCCAAGCTGGTCTGGGTACAGAGCTGCCAGTTGATCCGATCGGATACACCGCACTTGGTCGCATATTGTTGCGCAAACGCGAGCATCTCCGGTTGCAAGTCGACGCCAATCACCTTTCCGGATGACCCGACCAATTCTGCCAACCCAACTGCGAAGTAACCCGGACCGCACCCAATATCGACCGCTATCATCCCCGGTTTAATGAATGGTTGCAATAACTTGATCGGTGATTGAATCCATTGCCGGATCGGGTGAACCAGCCATTTCGCCCCTTCCGCGGGACAAACGGAACTCGATAGACTACTCATAAAATTCCTCGATAATGATACTGACGTTAGACATACCATTCATAAATAATCGTTAATTTTGTTATAATAAATTCAATATCAATTAGAACAATTCGAGCAATTTCGGAAGTTATCAATTCTATAAATATTCAGATGTATCGAAGAGGAACTGACGGTTGCTATAGACAATGTCTAAAACCTTTCCCTGTCCAGTTTCTTCGCGGATTTCCTTGTGGATGTCCTCACGTATTCCCACCATGGCTCCTGCAGATGCAAACGTTTTTACCGATGGAAGTGTTTTCTTCAATCCGGCAATACCGAGTCGCCAGGTTTTTGGAAAATCTGATGTATGAGGATGTTGCAAAACAATTGTTGGTTTGAATTTACTTGCGATCTTTTTCATTTCGGTACGTATGGACTTTCTAGATGATGATGCTGTTTTAGCTCGACGAGCAGAGAATAAGTTGAGATCATGACAACCTAAAATCAAAACTCGGTCTTTACCTAATTTCATTATGTGTGTATTGAGGTCGGAAATACGGTACAATTGCCGTTCTTGATTTGTAATTGGATATGATTTGCCTGTGAATCGGAAAGTAGGTATTCGTTGTTCGAAATCGATAACACAAACCAATTCTATACTGCGATTCTCATCGGGTGAAAACGAATCGATCCCAATCGTTAAAAAATCGAATGGAAGATTCTTACGATGCAAATGTCGTAACAATGACTTGATCTCTTGTAGGGCTGCGCTTGTCAAATCTCGGATTACCGACAGCCGCGGATTCCATGGTTCATCGGTCACGGAAACACCATTTGGCCAATCGAAACCGACAAATCCTCCTTTTGTTATGAAATAGCGCGAATGACAGCCTAATTGATTCATTTTTTTTGCGGCGCGATTGATTAAATTTGCAGCTCGAATTCCAGAATAATTCTCGTCTTTCGCCACAATTAACCGGCTTACAGTGAAGTTAAACATGAATTACTCCTTCATTTAATCGACAGAAGTTCCCTGAATTTATTTCGATCAGACTTGCTACTACTATCAAGTTCGCACCATGCAAAGTCTCCGATATGAATTCGAATTGTAGGTGCGTACCCAATTAAAAATGGTAGAAAATCACGTATAGTATCGTACCAGGCACGCTGTTCGTCACGGTATGGTGGCATAGGATCTTTTGAATTATAATGGCGACAATATAAAATCCACTGTTTGCGAGAAAACCCCAACTCAAAAGATTTTGGATACTGTTCCAATGCAATTGCCCTTGCAGCACTGAAATGCTGCGTTTCATCCAACTCAACTATTCGCATCAATTGAGGAATGAAGATATCGCACCGCTGCAGATTGACAGACTTGACGAATTGTTTCTGCTGTTTAAATCCTTCTAATGCATGATAAATTTTTTCCAGTTTTTGGAAGGTCCTTAGATTGGTAAACTCTCCTAATTTTTCTAGATGAACCGGAACTTGTACTTTATGTTTATGTTCAATCGATCCATAATGATACCGGAACAATTCGTCTAACCGGTCTTTGCAATGATTACAGCGAGTATTATGGGACATAAATTCTCCCTTGTGAGCGAGGATATGGTAAGAAAAGTAATTACCATCAAAATATCATTAATATTTATTACTTTCAAGCAAAAACTAATCAGATTATACAAATCGGGCGAAAGGATGCTCCTCCCGCCCGCAAACTTAGCAATTTCTGTTTATCTACTTCACCAGCACCAGCTTTCGGCTGACTATTTGCTGTCCCGCCTGCATCCGCAGCAGATAGACACCCGAAGCGACTCCGGTGGCATTCCAGTGCAACACCCCGCTCCCGGCACTCACTCTGCCGTTCATCAGTGTCGTCACGAAGCGCCCCTCAAGATCATAGATCGCAGCGCGCACAGTCTGAGCCGTCACCAATTCGTAATGAATGGTCGTCGTCGAGTTGAACGGATTCGGACTCACTGCTGTGATCGCAAATCCCGTTGGTAACGTTCGAACCGGTGTTTCGCGGACATCGTTCGTCAACACCGCTCCGGTCAGCATGTCGATTCCCACCACCAGAGTGGTGTCTTCGTCATTCATCGTCGCCTGATAGATCACAACCCATGACATCTGATTGGCAGGACCCGGTACAATAACCGTCAGATTGCCGCCCATCATATTTACATGATTCAGAATCGTGTTGGCACGGAACCACCCACCGCCTTCCCGTTCCGCTATGGCGAGTGCGCTGTCGCTGTCGATGAATTGAATCGGCATCGGCTGCATCCCGGGAGGAAACTGTGGAAGATGATCCCGATTGGTATCCATTTCCATACTCAGCGAATTGGCACCAATCATAAAGTTGCGTTGAGCCCGAATGTTCGCGAACAGGTAACCCCAATTCCAAGCTCTACCATCAGGTGTGATGACCGAATCGCCACTCATCACTGCCAGCAACACGGCTGCGCTGTCAAGCTGATGCGCCATCTGAAGGACTTGCGGTAACTGCGTTCGCGCAGTAATCGGACGCGCTTGCGACATCACCAAATTGATCGCAGTGAGCGAATTGGAAACGACGATACTGTCAGGATGCCCGTCATGATTGGGGTCGTAGAAACCGATCCCGTCGCCATCCTCATTGCGGATATCGCCATTGTGATTGGCATCTAGTGCGCAGATCGGATAATATACGCCGGGACGAACCGAAGAAAGCGTGTAGTTGCCACCAGTACCGCTGACCGAGCCGATTTCCAGCCGTCCGCCATCATTGCCGAACGGTGGATAGGTAAACAATCCGACAACGGCATCGGCGATGAAATTACCACTCATCGTGATGTTACCCGATACCGAATAAATACCACTTGTTCGTCGGGTCGAGAAATTCAAAGCATGGGGATGATCGAGCAGTTGTCCAGTGGCACTGCGAGCGGTGAGCAGCAGGATCGTGAAGTCGGTGTTCGCAGTCAATTGCACCGAAAAGGTGATGGTACGCAAATCGGCAGAAATCATGTAATTCTCAACAATCATCGAATCCTGCATCATCTCGGCGGTACCGATCGGATATCCCTGCGGATAGCGAATCGCAGTATCGAGAGCTGCCGAAAATGTGAAAGAAAACGTCGTAGTCGTTGGTAAATTGACGGTGTGGTCTGCCGGTGTCGTGCTGATCAGGGTTAGCTGGGCAAAGCAGGCTGGAACAAGTATCAGTAGTGCCGCAAGCGGCAAAATATAGCGAAGCATAACTCCCCCTTACTGGAAAAGAACTCTGTTATAGCATACAGAAGTTCAACCTGAAATGCCACTCTTCGAAGATCTCGATAAAAAAAAAGGGCAACCCAACATGGGTTGCCTTTTTTTCATCCTGACGCGCAAACGTCACAATCGTCCAATCATCTCATACTATCATCGAACCGCTCTAATCATCATCGTCAAACGGGAACACTTTAGGGAGAAATCAAAACTAACGATCACATCGATCAATCCTATTCACCACTCTCCCCATCAAAGAACCCTATTCATCTACGGCTCGCTTCATCCTATCCGGATTACTATAGTGCAAGTGCTGTGCCAAACGCTTAACAGCACCTTATATCATTGATTATTAGAGACGATCAAGTGACAGTAGAGAGTCGCGAGATGGGAGATTGATGAAAGTATGCATTTTTTGCAATCACAATCACACGCTCTTGCACGGTGGTATCTGCATATTCTGCATTATCTGCACAGTTATTGTTTTCTTGTGAGTTGCGTCTGCATTTTTTTGTAGCCGCAGGCTTTAGACTGCGCTTCATGTATCTTTTTTTCTTTTACTAACCACCCATCAACCATCCGGTAGCGGCGGACTAATGGCTTTTAACTATTTATCTATACATCTTTGGTAGGGGCGGTTCGCGAACCGCCCGTGTCTGGTGCATTAGCTAAAGTAGGGGCTTATGGCAACCGTGAAGCTCTCACTGAACGTAATACACCCGCATCTTTTGATTCAAAGGTTCAATCTTTGAATTCTGCCAATTCAACTGTTACGGGCGGACGCGTAAGAACGCCCCTACCAATAACACACTGATTTATCGATTCGGTCTTCAATCCGCAATTCTTGAAAATGAAACAGAGAATGGACTAAAGTCCAACGCTACAGCGAAGTTAATCTATTTAGTTAAAAGCCTTTAGTTCGCTTTCAGTATCTTTTTTTTTTATTCCTGCAGTTAGAATTCTCCTATTCTTATATTTTTTCTTCCCCTAACACCCATCACCTATAACCCAATACCCATTTTTTTTCCTGATATGTCGTTGTGAACGAAGCACGATTTTTTTACGCGCGAAGTGTGGCAACCTTCTCTTCAAATCTAACCTATTCCTACGTCAGGTACTGCCTGCCGCTCCGACCGAATACGATTGCCTTCAGCGACACTTGGTGGTTCAACCCTTCGAAAAAAATGGCGGACTTAAGTCCGCCGCTACCCTTCTTTTTCTTACTCCATCCTCCTATCACCCAACAACCATTCTCTTCGTCTGGCTTTGCTTCGAAGGTATGCATATGCCCTACAGAAAGATTATACGATCCTACTTTAACAACACCAGTTTCTGCATCTGCACAAAAGACCCCGCTTCCAATCGCGCAAAATACGTCCCGGCTGCCAATGTCTTGCCATCGAATTTGACACTGTACTCGCCGGGATTCTGATTGAAATCGACCAGCGACGCCACTTCCCGACCATTCAAATCGAAGATTTTCAGCGATACTTTACTGCTCTTCGGAATCGTGTACTGTATTGTGGTGGTTGGGTTGAAGGGATTGGGAAAATTCGGTTTCAGTGCAAACGTTGAAGGGACTGCCTCACTGATGCGATCGACCACACCGAGCGCCTGAGAGATATCGTAGATACCGAAATTTGTTCGTTCCACTACGTAGAGATGGTTACCTGAGACAGCAACTCCCATCGAGATATTGGGAAGGTTATAGAATCCAACTTGATAGACCGATAACGGATTACTGATATTGAAAATTCGAACACTACGATGAGATAAATATGATCCGGTTAAATATGCATAGTTGCCAATCACCGAAACGCTATATCCTGAACCATTGTAATTTGGACATTCAACTTGCTGCGGTGCAGACGGATTGGTAATATCAGCAATCGATAGCCACCTGCCACCCCCTGCGATATAGGCATAATTTCCCGATATTTCGATATCATATGTAGTGCGTAAATAGCTAGTATCGATCATGACCGGTGAGACCGGATTCAATACATCAAAGATGCGGATACCATTTAAATGATCTGCCAGATAAGCATATCGACCTGAAACAGCAATCCCCCACAATTCACAATTGATCGTATCGAGCGCAATCTGAACTGGAGCCGATAAATTGGAGATGTCGATAATTCGCATTCCGTTTGAAATATCGGCGATGTACGCATAGTTGCCAGATATGGCGAGATCTATCCCACTAAAATGAGGCGGTGTCAATGACCCAATTTGGGTAATAGAGTAGGGATTGGAGATATTCAGAATCTTCAATCCAACACCATAATCAATTACAAAAGCGTAATTATCAACAATTTTTATATTAGCTACTTCACCAGGAGTATCAAAACAGGCGACTTGTGTTGGATGTAACGGATCCGAAATATCGATCACTCGCAATCCAACTGTATCGTCGCATACATAAGCGAAATTTCCCTGAACCGCTACAGCGCGAGAAGCGGTTGTCGGTATTCGGCTCAAACATCTGATATTCAAACTGTCCTGTGCTTGCACGAATTGGATTGCGAGCAGAATTGTGACGATAACCAGCCAGAAGCGGTGATGTCTTGAATGAGTCAACGCAAGTTCCTTTCGGAGACGGTATCAGCTAGGAAATTCGGAACGGTATTCTTCTATTTCTAAACTACCATCAATCGAATGAATATTGCAAGGCGAGAAGGATCTAAAAAAAATATTTCTTGGGGATACCGATTTCCATCAGGGGCGATTTTTGAAATTCTTGAAAATAGGTATGTTCATACCGCGGTACTGACCAGACCCAATTACAAAAGCGGCAACTGCTATGTAAAAAACAGTTGCCGCTTCTAACAGGTTGTCAAACAAGAATCGGAAGATCGATCAATTCACCCGATACCGTAACAATGCTTTCGAATAATTGTATTGTGGAGCAGAAGGAAGTGAATATAAAAACCTGACTTCACCCACACCGGGCTTATACCAGGTATCGTAGACGCTACCCGAACTGTATCCGTTACGAATGTGCGTACAATTTGTGAAAGTTCCAGCCGGTACAGTACTATTATCGGAAATGGATCGACAATCGATAGTATCGGTGAGAAACTGACCCCCGGTTGTATCAATAATTACTTCATGATAGCCTGCACTTGGTTGGCTCGGTAAAAACTTTTTCGGCATCATATTCGAAGAGTCGAATTGATAATACCCATCATCTCGAACAGTCAGGTAGTGCTTAAAAGGGGAATGCCACCAATGAACTGAATCAGGCGCATGGATAAAGGTTTCTTCCTGGAAATAGGATGCACCTTGGATTGTTACAGTAGTGGTGATCACGATACTATCGTATTGAGTAATTTGAGCGTTATTATCGCTTTCCCGATACACCCAATAGTTGCCGACAGCGAGCGGTCTGAGATCCCCGTTGCTGTTCGTGTCAGGTGTTGAAGGATTACTTTTATCGGTACACGAAATAAGAACCAACGTGCCGATCATGATAACTAGGAATAATAAGATAGAACTGGGCTTCAAAAGTGCCTCCAAAGATTGATTGATTAATCGAAGCCAACATGTCGAAGCCAATGTAACGATTCAATGCTCGTGGAAAAAGTATAATTGCGGACAGTAATTTATGTAATAACAATTATATATGTCTATCTAGTATTTGAGAATTCTTAGATTACACTTTGCAGCGATGATTGTGCCGAAATGAATCTTCGCTTCCGCAAGGGTTTCTTGCACGATCGAACGTGCCATTGCAAAAATAGCGGACTCATGTCCGCTACTTCCCATAAAACAACCGATGTAATTCACTATCGCAATAAATCCGCGACTACTTTAACAACACCAGTTTCTGCGTCTGCACAAAAGATCCGGCTTGCATTCGTACAAAGTACGTGCCGGAAGCGAGATCTTTCCCGTCGAATGCGATTCGGTGTATGCCGGGCGATTCCTGCGCACTGGTAAACAAAGTCGCTAACTCGCGACCGGAAAGGTTGTACAGCTTCAGTTCGATCGCACTCGCTTTCGGTAGCGTATAGGAAATTGTTGTCGTGCTATTGAAGGGATTCGGATAATTACTGAGTAATTGATACGCTTCCGGTAATCGAAGTCCGACATTTTCCGGTACCCATTCGTTACCTGTGGAGGACAAATGCATGATCAGACCGTTCGCTCCGCAAACCCATCCATGATTGGGATCGGTGAAAATTACTTCGGTGAGTGTGTCGGTCGAAGCAGTCTGCTGTTGCATCCAGCTTGTGCCACCATTCATCGTATAAAGGATTTGACAACTGTCACCGACTGCCCACCCCTCTTGTGCGCTTACAAAATAAATTCCGCGATACTGGATATGCCCATTATCCCGTACGGTTGTCCAATTCGAACCACCATTCGTCGTTCGCACGATTATACCGTTCGTACTCCCGATCCAGCCGTGTAAATTATCGATAAAATGCATCGAGATGCCGATGGTCCAATCCTGTTGCTGCCAAGTAGCACCACTATCGGAAGTATGATAGGTTCCGGGTTCACCGCAAACCCATCCCTCTCGCGCTGAAATGAAATTAACGTCGTAAAAGCCGGCTGAAGTTGCAATCGAATACGGATGTACTTGCCAAGAAGCCCCACAATCGGTCGATTTTAGAATTTTACCATTCGTTGCGACCGCCCAACCGATCGAATCCGTTACGAATTCGATGTCGCGGATTTTACTCTCAACCGTGACTTGTGTTGCCGCCCAACTGATTCCGCCGTCGGTAGATCGGAAGACATTTTCGTGGGCGCTATTCGATAAACCGCAGACCCACAACTTCAGCGAATCCCGAATTGAGATGCCCATCGCCAATTGCATATTTAGTGTTGCCTGAAATGTCCAGTGTAGTCCGCCATCGGTGGTATGCAAGACATGACCGGAATCGCACGCTGCCCAACCGATACGTTCGTTTAGAAATTTCATTGCGTGGATTCGCGGATTATGCGGGTAATCGATTGGCGCCCATAACACGCCATGATCGGTCGTACGTAAAACCGCACCGAAATCGCCGATGATTACCACCCGATCGGAATCGAGTACTGTCACAGCGTTCAATGGTATCGTGACAGCGCTCGTCTGTGCACTCCAACTATTACCACCATTTTCCGTATACCGAATGGTTCCGGTACTGCCGACAACCCACCCCATCGATCGATTCGTAAACGCAATTCCGGATAGTTGCAAAGAAGTCCCGCTGGTTTGTTGCGACCAATTCGTACCGTGATTCGTCGTTTTCACAATCGTACCGTTATTACCGGAACACCATCCATATCCGGAATCGACCATGCAGATGCTTAATAAATTTGCGGAAGTGCTGCTCGTTATACTGCTCCAATTGCTGCCATTATTAGTGGATCGGACAATCATTCCGGAATTTCCCACCGCCCAGATCGTTGTGCTATCGGATCGATACAAACTGTTAATCGTAGCACTCGCACCGATATTGAGTATCGACCAGGTGAAACCCCCATTCGTTGTGCGCAATAGTCGAGAACCATCGACAACCCAGCCATCCGTCAGCGAGCGGAATAAAATATCGCCGGGAAAGCTCGAAGTCCCGATCGTAGTGATATCCCATGTTGTGCCACCATTCGAGGTGATCAACAATAATCGGTCGTTCGAACAAGTCGCCCAGCCGTGCAGCGTGTCGACGAAAAAAATTCTTGCGATGTTAGAAGTCGTACCGGAGGACTGCGTTTGCCAAGTAATGCCGCCATCGGTAGTGTGAATGATCGTACCGTAATTGCCTACTGCCCACCCAATACTAGGAGTTGGAAAACAGATATCCATCAGTCGATTGGATGTAGTTGTCGGATGCTGCCACTGCCATTCTTGCGCAAACGCCGATGCAGCAATTATGATGTTAGCGACGAATGCGAGGGTAAGGATAAAATGTCGTTTCACTGGGATTCCTCATGGATTGATGTGATGTATTAGGTGAAGTCAGTATTCTTGCTAAGTTAAATATTTTGAATTGTGAGTTCAAGTTGATCGGAGAAGATGTTAAGAATGCGCGAATTTTCTGTAAACGGTTTTATAAAGACATTTTTTTCAATTCGATTAAAATTCAACCATGAGTGTTTCTGTATATCAATTTTTTCGTTCTAGACGATGATGACTTGTTCCTGCTACTAGAAAAAGTCGGATATTATTCTCGCTAGGAATTTGCGACGTCAGTACAGTTGTTGGTCACTCCTAGATCGCTTATTTTTTATAAGCGAACGAACCCGTATCGAATAAAAGATTACTCTGCATCCCATAAAGTGGATCTGACATATCCTTATCGATCATTAATCCTTCAACTGGTAGATTAAAGAACACACTGCGCTGAGCGATCAGATCGTCTGGTCGAATAGATAGCATCCGTTTCTACGTATTTATTCTATCGAGGCTAGATCGCGCCGAGACGTTTGACCGTTCTTGCATGGCGTTGTATTTTGTCGAAAAGGAATCTCACATTATGCGTTGGATCCAATTAGTGCTCGACGGCGTCGGCTGTGGCGATGCCCCGGATGCCGCCGATTACAAAGATGAGGGTTCCAATACCCTTGGTAATCTTTCCCGTCACCAGAATTTGAATATCCCGAATTTACAAAAACTTGGGATCGGGAATTGTACGCCGATAGCCAATGTCCCGGCATGCGTCAGTGAAGGTGCCTGGGGCGTGATGACGGAACAATCCGCCGGCAAGGATTCCACCACTGGTCATTGGGAACTGGCAGGATTGATCACGCACACCCCCTTCCCCTACTTTTTCGATGGTTTCCCGGAACCCGTCCTGCAGGAAATCCGCCGGATCAGTGGACGCGGTATCATCGGCAATAAACCCGCTTCGGGCACGGAGATCATCAAGGAGCTGGGTGAGCAGCATGTCAAAACCGGCGATTTGATCGTCTATACCTCCGCCGACTCGGTGCTACAGATTGCCGCCCACGAGGATGTGGTACCACTTCATGAGCTGTACCGGATCTGTAAGGATTTACGTGAATTATGGATGACTGGTCCTTATGCAGTCGGACGGGTCATTGCACGCCCCTTCTTAGGTGTCGCCGGTGAATTCTACCGTACCCCGAACCGGCACGACGAATCGCTCCCGCCCGGTGGTCCGACCGTCATGGATGTGCTAAAAGCTCATGATATCCCAACGGTATCCGTCGGTAAAATCGCCGATCTCTTCGCTGGTCAAGGGGTGAGTGAGAAAATTGGCGCAAAAAACAATGAGGAATCGGTACAAGGAATATTGGATTGGCTTCGGCAGAAAGACACTGGTTTCCTATTTGCAAATCTAGTCGATTTCGATATGCTTTACGGTCACCGCAACGATATCGAGGGTTTTGCCAATGCACTGGAGTGGTTCGACACGATGCTTCCAGTCATCCGCGCTGAAATGGGTTCGGAAGATACTCTCATATTGACCGCCGATCATGGCAATGATCCGACGACTCCGTCCACCGACCACTCCCGCGAACGGGTACCGGTACTAATCGTCGGCAAAAGCATTCGACAAAATGTATCATTAGGAATTCGTACGACTTTTGCCGACTTAGGTGCGACAGTATATGAAGCATTTGGCTTGGGGAAATGGAGTGCCGGAACTTCCTTCTGGAAGGAACTCCAGCGATGAACATTCCGTGGCTGCTCGGCTCCAATAATCCTCACAAGCTGAAAGAGCTAATCGAAATCTGCGACATTCCGGTGGATTGGCAACTCGCTACCGACTTCAATCTCCCATCACCGGAAGAAAATGGCGAGTCGCTTGAGGCGAATGCGTTGTTGAAAGCTGTCTATTATCACAAAGCAACCGACCTGATCTCAGTTGCCGACGACACCGGTCTGTTTGTCGATTGCCTGAATGGCGCTCCCGGTATCCACAGTGCACGTTATGCTGGTGAAACCAATAGTTATGATGCAAATCGTAAGAAATTACTTCAAGAGTTATCCACTCTCCAAAAGCCATATCCTGCCCGGTTTGAGACGGTCCTCGCTGTCGTATGGAATGGTGGGAAGTGGCTGGGTCGCGGAGTATTATTAGGAGAAATCATTACGATCGAGCGGGGTAATAACGGTTTCGGGTATGACCCGATTTTTGTACCGACCGGGTACACTGAAACCTTGGCAGAATTATCCCCTGCGGTAAAAAATGGCATGTCTCATCGATTCCGTGCCTATAAACAATTGGAAGCAGCCTATCGGCAGGGCTATTTGCCGGCGAATCTAAAATAATGAAAAGCAGAAACCTATGAACCGAATCTACTTGGATCATGCTGCAACGACCCCCGTTCACCCGGAAGTGATTGCCGTGATGGTGAATGTCATGGAGCAGGGGTGGGGCAACCCGAGTTCACTCCATACTGAAGGTCGAATTGCGAAAAAAGCGCTGGAGCAGGCGCGCATTCAGGTTGCAACTCTCCTCGAAACGACATCGGATCGCATCTTCTTCACGGCGAGTGGTTCGGAAGCCGATCAGTGGGCAATTCTTGGCATGGCACAGCTCTTTCAAGCCAACAAAGGCAATTTCATCACTGCCCAGATCGAACATTCCGCTGTCCGTAATGTCGCTAAACGACTAACCACCGAAGGATGGACTGTCCGGTGGTTGAAAAGCGATTCCGAAGGCAGATACTTAATTGATCAATTACAATCATTGAGCGATACTGATACTAGATTTATTTCATTAATGTATTGTAACAATGAATTAGGAACACTGCAGGATATTTCTGCACTTGCCAATATTGCTCATGCTTCCGATGCGCTCTTTCACACCGATGCCGTCCAAGCGATCGGCAAATACCCCTCCCCAATTTCGATGGGTGCCGATCTGGTTTCGGTAGCATCACATAAAATCAATGGTCCTAAAGGGATCGGCGCACTCTGGGTACGCGAGGGAATCGATCTCCCCCCATGGATTGCCGCAGCAAGTCAGGAGCGTGGGAAACATGCCGGTACCGAAGGACTTCCCGCCATCGTCGGATTCGGCAAGGCGTGCGAGCTCTGGCACCGGAATGCAACCGAATATCGCGACCGCATTGCAACACTGAAACAAAGATTTATTCAACAATTAACATCACTCGGCTGCGAGTTTACATTTATCTCTCCAATTGATCGCTGTAGCGATTCAATCTTGAATCTTCGATTTGCCAACACCGAAGCTGAAGCCTTATTACTCGGGTTCGACCTTGCCGGTGTAGCTGCGTCCGCTGGTTCCGCCTGTGCCAGTGGTGCCCTTAAGCCTTCACAAGTACTTATAGAAATCGGACTGACCGAGAAAGCCGCCAATGAATGTATCCGATTCAGTTTCGGTCCGTCACTTTCGCTTGAAGATGTGACAGATGCTGCCAACCGGGTCGCAACCGTCATTGCCAAACAACGTCGAGTGGTGAACGGTGGCTGAGACGGAACGCGACCACATCTTACGCCGGCGCGACCGCTGGATCGCTGCTGCCCGTCATCAATGGAGTGGTAGTAGCGTGCTCGTTGCGATGTCTGGCGGGGTCGACAGCTCGGCTGCTGCCTATCTTCTGGCACAAGCTGGACTTACCGTAATCGGTGTCCATTTCCGATTAGTACCGGAAGGAACCCCCGCCACTGCGAAAGGGTGTTGCCATACGGGTAGCTCAATCGATGTCGCCCGCGTATGCGATCATATTGGTGCCACCTCCCAAGTCTGGAATTTCTCCGATCTGTTTCAAACCAAAGTCATCGACTATTTCGACCAGAGCTACTTCTCCGGTGAAACCCCCAATCCGTGTATCGAATGCAACCGCGAGTTGAAATGGGGCGCTTTGTGGGATCGGAAATTGCTATTAGGCATCGATTTCATTTCCACGGGTCATTATGTCCGGCGGGTAAAAGTCGATAATCGGTATTGGTTTGCACGCGGTTTCGATCCGACCAAAGATCAAGCTTATGCACTCTGGGTAGTGGAAGAACCACGCCGCGCCGCAACGCTCTTGCCGTTAGGGGCGTTCCGCAAATCCGAAATCCGCCTCATTGCGAAAGAAGCGGGTCTCCCCACCGCCAGTAATCCCGAAAGTCAGGATATCTGTTTTCTCAGTGGCACCGATTACCGGACGTGGCTGGCAAGCAAATATCCCGACCAGAAATTGGAAGCGGAATTGGTGACCAGTGATGGAAAGAAGCTGGGAATTCGTGAAAATCTATATCATTACACGGTCGGACAACGCAAAGGTTTGGGGGGCGGATTTACCGAACCGAATTACGTAATCGATGTGAATGTCCCGGAAACCAAAGTCGTGGTTGGACCGGTCACAGCACTGTTCCGGCACCGGATTATCGTCCGCGATATTGTTGGCGCTCCCAATTCCGGTTCGTACCTTGTACAAGTACGATATCACGACCCGGGCGTTTTGGCAGATTGGACACCACTGCCCGACGGTCGTGCGCAATGCGATTTTCATACCCCCGTCCGGGCTCCGGCAAGGGGACAAAGTTGTGTCGCTTTCCGGGGGGATCGCGTGATCGCCGGAGGCATTATCGACGAGATTCTGTTATGAACACCACTCATCGCATCACCACCCGCCATATCCGCGAACTGAAAGGGAAACGGAAAATTGTCGCGCTGACCGCATACGACTATTCTCTCGCGCGACTGGTGGATCAAGCCGGAGTCGATTTAATATTGATTGGCGATTCACTCGGTATGACGATGCAAGGCGAAGAAACCACGGTTCCGGTTACGCTCGACAACATGATCTATCATAGCCGGTTAGTCTCTCGCGCCGTCGATCATGCGCTGGTTGTCGCGGATATGCCGTTTGCCAGTTACACTGAATCGGTTGAAGTTGGCTACCGCAACGCCGTTCGTCTCCTTCAGGAAGGGCGTGTTTCCGCCGTCAAGGTCGAAGGGGGTGTCGAACTTTGCCCGATGATTGAGAAGCTTGTCAATACCGGTGTTCCAGTGATGGGGCATCTCGGTCTGCAGCCGCAGATGGTGCTGCAGTACGGTGGCTACTTGCTACAAGCCCGTACCCCGGAAGCGGTCGAGAAAATCATTGCCAATGCGAAAGCCTTGGAACAAGCTGGTTGTTTCAGTCTTGTACTGGAAAAAATCCCGCGCGACGTTGCAGAAATGGTGACAAATTCAATTTCGATTCCGACGATCGGAATCGCCTCGGGGCCACTCTGCGATGGACAAATCCTGGTGCTGCACGATATGCTCGGTTTGCAACCGGAAGTGAAGTTCAAATTTGCCCGGCGCTATGCCGAAGTCGGGAACACCATCATTTCCGCTGTGGAGCAGTACCGCGACGATATCAAGAATCTCAATTTCCCCACTGATGAGGAAAGCTATCCATAATTTGTTTTCTAACAATATTATTATACGGAGGTTAGGCTTCAGCCTGACCTCTTTTTTTTTGTACCGGCGGACTTTAGTCCGCGTTCTTGTATCATTTTTTATCTTTCCCTACCACCCATCACCCACTACCCAACACCTATATGATCAACATATTGCAATAATTTTCATTTTTTATGTTTTACCCTTGCAGGTATCTTCATATTACTATTAGTTTACTATTGCAAATCCATTGTTCTATTTCTCTTCTTTGCTTCACTCACTTTGAAAGGAACAAGTCATGACACTCCGACGAATCGCCTCCTTCACGACTCTGATTTTCGCTATTATTCTTCTTTCAATCAATTCCGTCATGGCGCAAGATAGTTCCGGCATCAGTTGTGTCGCACGAAAACAGACCAGTGAATTCGGCTTTACCCACACAACTGTAGGAAACTATGCCTATGTCGCATGCTCCCGTGGATTGTCGATAATCGATCTGACCAATCCGGCGGTCCCGTTTGAGTGCGGTTTCTTTTTAGATAATGATCTCGTCCGGAGTGTCGCTGTTGCGAACAATTACGCTTACCTCGCCAATGGCGATGCGGGTGTACGCGTTGTCGATGTTAGTAATCCCAGCTCACCATTCGAAGTCAATCGTTACGATTCACCCGGATATGTATATGCGCTCGCAATTTCCGCAACCAACCTCTATCTCGCCGATGGCGTGAATGGGCTCAGGATCCTCGATATCACCGAACCTGCTAACCCCAGTGAACTCGGTGTCCTTGCGACACCATACTATGCTCTTGATGTCGTAGTATCGGGAAACTTCGCCTATATCGCTGATGTCGATTCAGGATTGCGTATTGTCAATATTGCCAATCCGGCAAATTGTTTCGAAGTAGGTCACTATTCCAGAACAGCCTATCAAGTACAAGTGCAGGGGAATTACGCCGCGATCGGTGGCATTGATACCGTGTCGATTCTGAATATTGCGGATCCAGCGTCACCGCAGTTGCTCGCTCAACGCACTCGAACGATGAATCAAAACGGATTATTATGTCAATTCGCATTCCACGGAAATTACTTCTACTACGGCTCAATGCATCGAGGTGCGTATCCTACGGTCGATTCGCGACTTCAGGTGCTCGATCTCTCAAACCCGGACAGTATCCGGAACGTCGGTAGCCTATCCAGCACTTTTCCCTTTAGTATCTGTATTACTGGAAATCACGCAACAGTGCTGAATGACCAAGCTAATTTGGAATTAATCGATCTGACATCACCGGCAAATCCACTCATCACCAGCAGATTTATTCCGCTGCGACCATCATTACAAATTCAAGTTACCGGGAACCGGCTATTCAATTGGTTCGATTACGGTTGCCAAATAGTGAATCTCGATAATTCCATTCCCACACGGGTGACAGCCGAAATAAACAATTATATTTGGGCATTTTCAGGAGAGTATGGATATTCCGTCGATGTTGTCTGGAATGACTCGAGTGATACTCGAATCGATTTAAAAATTTACCAGTTTCTTGCAAACGATAGTCTTGGGCTCCTCAGTCAGACTACAATTTGGAATTGTCCATTCGAAATTCAGGACAGTCCGAATTCAATATTTATCCTAGATCATTACGCTGTGGTCGGCATTGGACGGTATGCTGGGATCGAAGGCATTGTCACCATGAACTTGATTTTCGATATCGCCAATCCATCGCATCCACAACGAGTTGGTTTGTTTCGATCGGCTTCCAGCGCGATCCGACCTGATTGCATTATCGGCGAAACCATTCTGGAGAGCAACGAATCGCAAATCTACAAATACAGTTTCGCCAATCACGATAGTACCCAATTGATCGGTATCGATTCGCTCGCGGGTATACTGTCCATGGTCGCTCGTGATTCAATAATTTTTGCCACAACCAGTGATTCCACATTCAATATCTTCAATGCATCGGATATACAAAACCTTCGACTAATTGGCTGTTGCCATCTTCCCGATTGTTCCGAACAATTCGTCATCGATGGAAACTATGCTTATATATCGGATCGTACTGCTGGAATCAGAATCATCCAAATTGCCGATCTATTAGAACCAATCGAAGTTGGATTCTATGAAGAATCAATCGATGTTCGATCCATTTCGGTCACGAACCGGTATGTCTATACTTCCGAATATTACAATGTCGGCGTCTATGACTGTTCTGGATGTGTTGGAGTTGTCGATCGCATCATCGCGACCTCCCCAACAACGTTTGCGTTGAAACCCAATTATCCCAATCCCTTCAATCCAACCACAACCATCCGGTATTCGATTCCGAAGACGAGCAAAGTATCGCTGAAAATCTTCGATCTGACCGGTCGGGAAGTCGCAAATCTAGTCGATTTCCACCAGAATCCGGGTGAGTATTCCGTCAAATTCGATGGCTCGAAACTCAGCAGTGGTACCTATTTCGCCAGATTGACCGCTGGTGCATATTCGCAAACACAGAAAATCGTTCTGCTTCGATAATTTATACCCAAAATAAACCTGCAGCACAGTTTAGTATTTTTAAAAAATTAAATTACCTAGATCACAGACATATTTGTAAATTTCAACAATAATCATTGACAGATATTCAATTCGTTATGTAGATTGATATTAGTTTCATTTGTGAGGTTAACCCGCTTCACTTTCGGTTATCTTCGATTCGTCCGTGGTCAGCTTACATTTGAAAGGAGAAAGCCATGATTCCCCGAACATCAATCCTATCCCTTGTATTGATCCCATTCGTTTTATTGATTCCTCTGCTCGTTTCTGCCCAAGTCCTCCCCGAAATCTGGCAATGGAATTACAATTGGGGTGGTGCAGTTATAAGTGTCGCACTCAGTGGCGACACGCTGTTCTGTGCTGCCAGCGAAGGGGGCGTTCACACGCTCAATATCTCTAATCCGGCTGTACCCTCCGAAATTCCGAACAATGTACCTGCTTATCGACCGTGTAATAGCGTGTCAGTTTCGGACAGTTTCATCTTTGTCAATCATGGTAATGGGGTGTTTAGCCGTGCACCCAGATATGAACCAATTGGAGATAATGCTCAATACTGCTCCGTAACGGGATTGCGTCAGATCATACCGAATCGAACCGGAGATATTCTCTATCTGAGCTGCGACAACTATGGTTTTCAAGTCGCGCGATACTTCCCCGCGCTTCACATGTACCGAATTGTCTATACCGATACTTTCCTACTCAGAGTATATGGTATGACGTTGGTTGGCAACCGTCTTTATACTTCAGGTGATCGATTTTCAATTTTCGATCTTACCAATCCGATCGCCCCGGTTTGTCTTGGTTCCTATACCGAAGATCCAAATTTCTTGTCGTCCGATGTCGCGATCAGTGGTCATTATGCTTATCTGGCACACGGCGATATCGATGTGCTCGATATCGCAAATCCGGATTCGATCTATCGAGTTACATCATTCAATCTCCCCGATTATGTCTATTTAGTAAGAACTGAGGGCAATCGATTGTATGCGCAATATGCTCCGGTAGATTGTCCGATGGCGATCATCGACATCACTCATCCCGATTCGATGCAAGTACTCGGCACCTATTATCCGATCGCCGATATCTGGGACATGTCAGTGCGAGGAACGACAGTCTATGTTGCCGATGGTACTTACGGCGTTCGCATTGTCGACTGTTCCGATCCGGCAAATCCGACTGAGATAAGTACCTATAATCGTTGTGGTAGTTTTAACGATGTGAAAGCGATTGGTACTACTGCCGCTGTTTTTCACGAAGTATCGATTCGATTGATCGATATGACTGGTCCGCATCTTCCAATTTTAGCTGGGTTGTATGAAGCGGATAATGAGATCATTAATTATCGGATCTATGGAAACCGGATTTATTTGTTAACCTATTCTTCGCTGTCGGTTGTCGATATCTCCAATGCTTATCATCCCCGACAAATTTTCCACTCGTCGCGTGATTCAATTTGTGGTGATAACATTTCACAGATGGAGATTATCGGTAACTACTGGTATCTAGCCAATGGGAATGGCATTCACGTAATTGATGGATCCAACCTCAGTGCACCTCGGTTTGTGACTTTCCTAGAAGATAGTGAAATGACACCTCACCAACTGATGCGGGAAAACAATACACTGTATTTGAGTAAAAATTATAATGAAGTATCGTGTTACGACGTGAGCGATCCCGCTAATCCAATCGAAACCGGTCATGCGGTTGTTCCATTTCAATCGGATCTACGACTCATCGCTGCACAGAACGGATACCTCTATTATCAATCGATGAGTCCCTACCTGATTTATGCCCTCGATATGCATAATCAAACCAATCCTGTTGTTGTCGATTCGCTCGACTACGGTGCTGGCGGGGTTGTCAATTTTGGAGAATGTCAAATCGTCAACAATCTGCTCTACTTACCCTGCGGTAACCAAGGGATAAAAATTGTCGATGTTTCCAATCCAACGAATCTACGAATCGTTGCATCCCACCAAACCAGCAATGCTTGGGGTGTCGCACCGATTGGATACAATACACTGGTTGCCAATAACACCGGTTTGATTTTGCTCAATTGTGCCACAATCAATGGCGTAGAACCGACTAATTCTGATCTTCCCATGAGCGTTACACTGACACCAGCATTTCCGAATCCATTCAATGCTACTACGACACTGAAATATTCGCTGCCGCAACGATCCGAAGTCCGGTTGGAGTTGTTCGATCTTACCGGTCGAAGTGTCGCAACTTTAGTCAATCGTACTCAGGAAACCGGGAAATACTCCGTGAAAATAAATGGAAGTTCGCTTGCATCGGGTACATACTTTGCCCGGCTAAGCACACCATCGGAAATTCAAACACAGAAGTTAGTATTATTGAAATAGCAGTAAATTTCCGAATTAGTTCTTACTTCTTTCGTAAAGAAATCACGTAGAATAACTTCATAAGGAGTAATAATATGTTCCAAGTTCGAACTCTTATCTTTGCACGATTTCTTGTTATCGCCGTTGGAATATTCGTGCTATGTCAATTTGCCAGTGCGCTATGCTGGGAACAATCGTATTATTATCTCAACGGTCGAGCTAAAACAGTATTTCCGGTTAACGTAAATCGGTATGCGATTTTAACCGATCTCCCATCGAATATTGCCATTATCGATAGTACCGGCGATATAATGCGTTACTGGGAGTTACCATCGGGAGCAACACGTGCCAGTATCGCTCCACTATCGGATACTAGTATTGCTTGTGTCTACATCTCCGGCATAACACCGCGATTCGCCGTTTATAATATTTCCGGGGCGATCATTTTGGCTCATGATATTTTAACCACCGAATACAGTAATCAAAGTGTCCCGTGTTTATCTCGCGCTTTCGATGGCAGCTATTGGTTAAGCGGCTGTTTCCAAGACGGTGCGACAACAGAAGGGTTACTGATTCATTTATCTGCACAAGGTGAATCACTCGGTTCACATATCTACGGCTGGAGTGGGACTTCCGAAGCATTCTACAGGACTTGGCAACTTCCTTCCGGTGGTTTTTTGGTTACAGGTCTGGCTAATCGAAGCAATCAGGTGATTACCAATAGAATGTGGTTGCTCCGCTGTGACAGCTCCGGTGACACAATTTGGTCACGGAAACTGGATCGATTTACCGGATGGGGAAATGGCGTCGCGGTTTCATCAGTTGGACCAGTGGTGACAGGACCCATGAACGGAGATTCGATTACACCGAATCGGATTGTAACCGTGCAATTCGATTGGGATGGTAATGAAATTTGGTCACGCACAATCAATGAAGATGACGGGTATGGCAATCACATCGTCATTTCACCCGATGGCAATATCGTAGTTGTCGGATATGTCCATTTATCTACCGGATTTCAAATGACCGGTATTTGCTACACAACCACCGGCGAACAGATTTGGCACCGATATTACAACAGTGCGGGATCGATGGGATATGGTGGCTGTCTAACGGCAAATAACGACGGTTTAATTTTATGTGGTTTCAGTAGCGGTGCATATCTCACTAAAACCAATTTGTGGGGACTGTTGAATGCACCGGAACACGCAACAATCGGGCTACCCCAGACTACCGGATTGATGGATAACTATCCTAATCCCTTCAATCCCACCACGACTATTCGATATACGATCCCGAAGAATAGCAAAGTATCGCTAAAAATCTTCGATCTTGCCGGTCACGAGGTTACAACGCTTGTCGATACCCATCAGTCTCCCGGGGAATACAATGTCGTCTTCGATGGTAGGAATCTCGCGGCAGGTACTTACTTTGCCCGGATGACTGCCGGTGATTTCGTTCACACTCAAAAGCTGATACTGTTGAAGTAATTGCTGCGGGAAATGACTTTACTCCTACAAAAAGGGACAGGCTTAACCGCCTGTCCCTCTTGTTTGTTACCATTTTCAGTTATTTCTTTAATAACGATTTTGCAGCATCGACGATATTCGCGGATCGGAGTCCAAAATAAGTAAGCAACTCTTCCGGTGATCCACTCTGACCGAACCGATCTTGAATCGCAATCATCTTCATCGGCACCGGCACACCATTCACAGCACATTCATGTGCCACAGCGCTGCCGAGACCGCCGTAGATCTGATGTTCTTCGGCAGTAACGATCCGCCCGCAATCCCGAGCTGCCGCGACAATAGCCGCAGTATCGATCGGTTTCAGCGTCGACATGTTGATCACTCGTGCCTGAATACCACTCTTTGCCAATTCTTCGGCGGCGAGAATCGATTCCGAAACCAACTGCCCGCAGGCGATGATCGCAATATCGGATCCTTCATGAAGAATTTTCGCTTTCCCAATCACAAATGGATCTTCGCGATCAGTAAAAACCGGAGCAGGCGCACGTCCCAATCGGACATACACCGGTCCGTAAATTTCCGCTGCGGCAATCGTGGCATTATAAGCTTCGTGATAATCGGCAGGCACAACCACCTTCATATTCGGTAACACCCGCATAATCGCAAGGTCTTCTAAAATCTGATGTGTAGCGCCATCGGGTCCGACGGTGATACCGCAATGCGCTCCTCCGATCTTGACATTCAAATCGGAGTAGCAGACCGTAACACGCAACATATCGAGTGAGCGGCACGCTGCAAATGCGCCGTAGGTTGTCCAAAACGGAATCTTTCCACCGACAGCGAGACCGGCGGCAACGTTGCACATATTCTGTTCGGCAATTCCGCATTGTACAAACCGCTCCGGATAAGCTTTCTCGAATTTATCGACCATCGTAGATTCAGCTAAATCGCCGGTTAATACCCAAATGCGGTTATCCCGCTTGCCCAACTCGACCAACGCTTCGCCATATCCGGCACGGGTCGGTTTTTGTTCTGCCATTTGCAATAGTCTCCAGAGAGATGTTCAATATTCTGTTGAATGCGTGAATTCCGTTATGCATTCTTCAAATATTCAGTCCACTCGTCCAAATTAGTACCCAATTCGCGTAACGCCGCTTCTGCTTGCTCTTTTGACGGGGCTTTGCCGTGCCAGCGGTGATCGTTCTCCATAAACGATACCCCCTTCCCCATAATCGTTCGGAGCAACAAGACTGTCGGTTTATCATCCACCGCTCGCGCTTGTTCATAAGCGGCAATCAAACCAGCCAGATCGTGTCCGTCGGTCGCAATCACATTCCAACCGAACGCAGTCCATTTATCCGCAAGTGGTTCCAACGCCATCACAGTTTCGGTATCGCCATCGATCTGCTTGAAGTTCCGATCGACGATCGCGCAAAGATTGTTCAACCGGTAGTGCGCCCCAAACATCGCCGCTTCCCAACACATCCCTTCTTGCAACTCGCCGTCACCCATGATGACATAAACCCGTCGGGGATGTCGCTCCCGCTTCGCTGCTAGTGCGGCTCCGCAACCAATCGAAAGTCCTTGTCCCAATGATCCCGAACCAACTTCGATGCCCGGCGTCTCATGACACGGGTGTCCTTGCAATTGACCATCGAGTTGCCGGAAACGCAATAAATCCCGTTTCGGGAAGTAACCGGCTTCCGCCAGACACGAATAGTTCACTGGCGATACATGACCATTCGAGTAAAACAGAAAGTCGCGCAAATCCCAATTCGGATCGCGGGGATCGCGTTTCAATTCGTGGAACATTAGCACCGATGCGAAATCGGCACACGAAAGCGATCCACCCGTATGACCCGATCCGGCATATGCTAGCATCGTGATAATATCGCGGCGGACGTTCAACACTTTTTCTTTGAGGGTCGGAATTAAATCGGGCATATACTTCTCGAGCAAATTGTTAAATAATGTTTCAAATTCTATTTAAGCAAAACGGCTTTCTGCATCACCAATGGCTTCCCGGCGCGATTCGCGGTAATGAAATAAACCCCGGCGGAAAGATGCGAGGCATCGAATTTATATCGATGTTCCCCTGCCGAGACCAAACCGGAAGTTAGTGTCGTCACTTCGCGACCGACTCGGTCGTGAATTTTCAGTGTGAGATCTTGGCTGCGATCCAAATTGATCGCGATAGTAGCAGTCGAATTAAACGGATTCGGGTACACCGAAAGCATTCGGTAATCGACCAAAACACCGGTGGTAGATTCATCGATACCATTGATCGGATCGATAATGAATCGTTCGGAAATTTGCGAGATGTGCAGCGAATCGATGCGAACCCGGATCGCTGCGGTAAAATCGGACGTTGGTACGCCTGATAAATAACCGTTAAGGTACATCGTCTGGCGATCGATATAATTGGGATTGAAACTACCGATTTCCACCCACGGATTATCCGGATAAACCCGATTGAGTTCGATTACAGTGCGCAATCTGCCGGAAAATCCTTGTGGCACAACCTGAACCTGATAAGGCGAGTTTACCACCCAATGTGAAGCACCATTCGGCTGCAGGATCACAAGTTCTTGCGCCGATACACCTATACAAAAAATCGTTACGACTAGCAAACACCAAAGAAGTCTATTCATGTTTTCCCCTCCATACCCATTCGCAATTCAAATCATAATTTTATGCAAATCTATCACACAATATCGCAAATTCTCAGTGAAAAAACCACTTGTCTTAAGAATTAAAATGAATGTGCATCAATGTAGGACATGCTTCAGGTATTGTCCCGTATACGATTGTTTGATCTTCGCAATCGTTTCCGGTGTCCCTTCGCCAATAATCTCCCCGCCGGCATCTCCCCCTTCGGGTCCGAGATCGATCACCCAATCCGCGACTTTGATTACATCGAGATTGTGTTCGATCACCACGACGGTATTCCCTTTGTCGACCAAGCGTTGCAGCACTTCCAACAACAATTTGATATCGGCAAAGTGCAATCCGGTAGTCGGTTCATCGAGGACATAAATCGTTTTACCGGTAGCCATCCGCGACAATTCGGTACTCAGTTTGACCCGCTGCGCTTCGCCTCCGGACAGCGTCGTCGCCTGTTGTCCAAGGTGAATATAACCGAGACCGACATCGAACAATGTCTGAAGTTTCCGTCGAATGGGAGGTATTGCATTGAAAAACTCCAATGCCTCTTCGACGGTCATTTCCAATACATCGGCAATGCTCTTCCCCTTGTAGCGTACTTCCAGCGTCTCACGGTTGTAACGTCGTCCGTTACAGGCTTCACAACTGACATACACATCGGGAAGGAAGTACATCTCGATCTTGATGATCCCGTCCCCTTCGCAGGTGTCGCACCGTCCCCCTTTGACATTGAAACTGAACCGTCCCGGGGTGTAGCCGCGCATCTTTGCTTCCGGCAATTGCGCAAACAGATCTCGTATCGCGCCAAATAGTCCCGTATAAGTCGCAGGATTCGAGCGCGGTGTTCGACCAATCGGCGATTGATCGATTTCAATCACCTTATCGAGATGTTCCAGACCGGTGATCTTGCCATACGGCAACGATTGTTCCCGTGCTTTATTCAGTTTCTGTGCCAGTGCCCGGGTCAGTGTTTCCGAAACTAGCGACGACTTGCCGCTACCCGAGACACCGGTAATCGTTACAAATTTGCCAAGAGGAATTTCGACATTGACGTTTTTTAGATTGTTACCGGTCGCATTGGTTATCTTCAGCACTTTTCCACTGCCACTGCGACGACTTTTCGGTAGATCGATCTTCAATGTTCCGGATAAATACTGTCCAGTAAGCGAATCGGCGACTTTTTCGACTTCCGCTGGCGTTCCTTGGGCAATAATTTGACCGCCAAACCGCCCCGCTTTCGGACCCATGTCGATCAAATGATCTGCCGAGCGCATCGTCTCTTCGTCGTGTTCGACGACAATCACAGTGTTCTTCAAATCGCGCAATTGTACCAATGTCTGAATCAATTTTGTATTGTCGCGCTGGTGAAGTCCAATCGACGGTTCATCGAGGATATACAACACTCCAACCAATTGACTGCCGATTTGTGTCGCTAACTGAATTCGTTGCGCCTCACCACCCGATAACGTGCCCGCAGTGCGGTTGAGGGTGAGATATTCAAGACCAACATTGAACAGAAAACCGAGCCGCGATTTGATCTCTTTCAAAATCTGACCGGAGATTTTCAATTCGCGTTCACTAAGTTTGAGCTGCTTAAAATAATTGAGTGCAGTAGAAATCGAGTACGACGCTACTTCTGCAATCGAGCGATTATCTATTTTAATCGCGAGCGCCTCCGGCTTAAGGCGTTGCCCTTTACAATCCGGACAGGGAATCGAGCCCATGAAGCTCTCGATCCATTCGCGAATCATCGTCGATTGCGTCTGATGGTAGCGTCGATGCAGATTCGGAATAACCCCTTCCCACTTACCAACCTGCTCCCAATAACGCTTCCCGTCGCTGTGTGCAAACCGGAATTTGTATTTATCGGCGCCCGTGCCGTACAGAATCATCTCGACCTGTTTCTTGGTCAGGTTTTCCCACGGCACATCGATCTTGAATCCCTGCCCCTTTGCCATCTGCTCCATTGCCTGATTGAACAGGGTATCGCCGCTCACACTATTCGCCAGCGCCCCCTCTTTCACCGACAGATGTGGATTGACAATGATTCGCTCGGGATCGATTTCCATCTTCGTACCAAGACCGGAACAGGTCGTACAAGCGCCATACGGCGAGTTGAATGAGAAGAGGCGCGGTACCGGTTCTTCGATCGAGATACCGCAATCGATGCAAGCGAAGCGCTCGCTAAACATCCGTTCGACTCCGGCTTCATCGATCACCGTTAGCATTCCGCTCGATAGCTTCAGCGCGGTTTCCACCGAATCGACCAGTCTCGAACGTAGTTTCTTCTCGATCTTTAGTCGGTCGACGACCACTTCGATCGTATGCTTGAGCGTCTTTTTCATCGGGATCGGGTCGTCGATGCCGTAGACAATACCATCGACCCGTACCCGGACATAGCCGTCCCGCTTGATTTCAGCGAGTAGATCCTTGTACTCCCCCTTGCGTCCGCGGATTAGCGGTGCGAGCAGATTCAGGCGCGTGCCGTCGGGATACATCAAGAGCAGATCGACAATCTGTTCTGCGGTCTGGCGTTCGATAATCTTGCCGCATTTCGGACAAAACGGGATACCGATGCGCGCGAACAGCAATCGCATGTAGTCGTAAATTTCCGTGACAGTGGCAACGGTCGAGCGCGGGTTGCGAGTGCCCGCTTTCTGTTGAATCGCAATCGCGGGCGACAGCCCTTCGATCCGGTCGACATCCGGTTTTTCCATCAAGCCGAGGAACTGCCGTGCATACGCCGACAGCGATTCGACATAACGACGCTGCCCTTCGGCATAGATCGTATCGAATGCCAGCGACGATTTACCGGAACCAGACAGTCCGGTGATCACGACCAGTTTGTTGCGAGGAATTTCCAGCGTGATGTTCTTGAGATTGTGTTCGCGTGCGCCTTCAATGCGGATGACATCCCGTTCCGACACGACTTACTCCTTGTGATTAGAGTAAAAGGTAGAGAGATTTGTCGTTCCGGTCAAAACCGAGTGGAGGTTATGAGTGATTTGTACTTGGTATTTGTTGCTTAGTAACTGATAATGAAAGATATAGAGTACTGATGTGGGTGAATGTACAGTTCGGTCGCGCAATTACATCCGGAATGCTCAATTGTCCAGATTTTGCAAAATTCCTGTTAGAATATTTCGATTTTTTGTTATCTTGTAGCGTTATGACCGATACTCCGGAAAACATCAAACGTTGGGCAGATGGCTGGCAACAGACCGATGCCGAACTCCGCGCAATCAAAGCGGCGGAATTGCGTCAGCCTGACTATGTTGAAAAGACCTTGACAGCACTCGAAGATCTCTTCAACTATTCGCTGGAACACTCCACCCCATCCGAAACCAGTGGCTTGGTCGAGATGCAGCGCTATTTTGCTATGCTGAGACCGAAATGATTCATCTACTGAAAGCGGCTATCGAAATTCAGTCGTTTCTTGAGGAGAAGAACCGACCGTTTTGTTTTATCGGTGGAATCGCAGTCATCCATTGGGGCGAGATTCGCGTAACCAATGATCTTGATATCGCTTTGTTGTGCGGTTTTGGCAATGAGATCGATTTAATCGACCTATTACAACAAAAATTCTCATCCCGAATTCCCGATGCCAAATCGTTTGCTGTCAAACAACGCGTTTTACTACTCCGAAGTTCAACTGGAGTGCCGATTGATATTACTCTGACTGGTTTGGATTTCGAAGAACAAATGATTAAAAGAAGTTCGAAGATCTGTATTATGTCGGAATATGACCTTCAGATCTGTTCGGCTGAAGATTTAATCGTCATGAAAGCATTTGCCAATCGTGGAAAAGATTGGGGGGATATCGAAAGTATAATCCTAAAACAGCAAAGACGTTTAGATACTAATCTGATATTGGTTAATATATCACCTCTAGCAGCCATTAAAGAGGATTTATCGATTATTGATCGACTGAATCAATTGCTTCTTCGGTAATGATTGTCTGATCAAACCAAATTCCATCTACTTCTTTCTTTTCCCTTTCCACTCCCCGACAATCCATTTCATTTCATCCAATTGCCCTTTCTTCAGGGTTTCGGTGTATTTCGCGAGCCGGTCTTTCATCGCTTTCTTTTGTTCCGGATCGCTTGAATTCTCGGCAGCAATCGTCATATAGGCGAGCCCTTTGACGATGTCCTTCTTCGTTCCCACGCCATCGTACAGCGATTGACCCACTGCCCACATGCAATCGAAATTGCCCAGATCGGCACCGCGCTGAAACCACTTTACCGCATCAATTTCACTCTTTTCTACTCCGTTTCCCATCCGGTAAATCATTGCCAATCGTTGAATCGCATCGGTATTGTTCTGCGCCGCCGCCCGCGAATACCACTTAATGGCTTCCTTCATATCGACTGTCAAACTCGGATCGGCACGTTCGCCTGCTTGGCAAAACATCGCAAGCGAGGTCTGTGCATCCACATTGTTCAGATCCGCCCCTTTGCGAAGATATCCAATCGCTTTCGGTACGTCGCGGGTCACTCCATCGTTGTTCAAATAAATCACACTGAGATCGTAATACGCTTCCCCGTCACCGGCAGCCGCAGCCTTCTCCAACCACGATATCGCTTCGACAACATCTTTCGGCATCGTGTCGCCGCGATACAATCGCTCTCCTAGCAATTTCATCGCAGCCGGATCGTTCCGGTTCACCAGAGTTTTCAATTCGGTATACGGCATATTCGGATCGATTGTCGGTGCCGTGATACCGAGCGAAAGTGACGAGAATAGAATTATGCATAACAACATCGGTTTCATGATGACTCCAATAACAATCTCGATCGAGAAAGTTAGTCCCAATTATTCCAATATAGTTTCTCAAGAAAAGAAGTTGTTATCGATCGTAGGGGCGGGTCCCTGCGCCCGCTCGCAGGTCAGGCGAACCTGACAACAAATCATAACCACTTCTTTTCAAGAATCGATATAAAATAGGCTCTGGAACAGAATTTCTACAAGTGATATTGATTTATTAGTATTGTCGAACAACCATTCATGAAAAATCAAATCTGGAGATTTTCAATTTATCATGTATATTCTACGATTATTCTTGAATAACATAATGGATCGATGAATTACCTACTCCCTATCTTCATTTTAGCCTGTGCCTTAGCTGCAGATGCTTTTTCGGTCGGAGCTTCGGTCGGATTGTCGCATCGCGAACCACGGCAAATCTTCCGCTTGTCGTTCCATTTCGGTCTATTTCAGAGTTTACTATCGCTAAGCGGTGCGCTGGTCGGTGGCGCACTGCTCTATTTCGTCGAAAAGATCGATCACTGGGTCGCATTCATCTTGCTCGCAGTGGTAGGATCGATCATGATCTATAAATCGATCACCGGCGATGAAGAAGCTGAAAATCCGATCGATCTGACACGCGGAGTGAAACTGATCGGTCTATCAGTCGCAGTCAGCATCGATGCGTTTGCTGCCGGGATCGGAATCCCCGCAATGCAAGCACCAATCGTTATTTCTGTAATAATCATCGGTCTCGTTTCTGCGATTGCGACGCTAATCGCAATGCTACTCGCCGATCATGTCCGCAAGTGGGTCGGCAAACGAATTGAAATTATCGCTGGTATCGTTCTGATAATTCTAGGATTAAATATTCTATTCTCCCACCTATAATTTTCCGAAAATCTTCTCCACATCCTAAAATCATTATCCCTTGGCAAAAAAATACTGTATTTTAATTGATTGATTGATGATCCTCGACATTCGACACGATCAACCCCTATGGGTTGGGAGATTCCGATGCGTAACAAATTCTCGTTCGTTCTAACTTCGCTATGCCTCACATTTATTCTGATCGCAACACTGCCGACAACTGTGTTCGCTGCTGCCGATGAGCTTAATCGCACCGGTGGTCCAGATGGGTATGGCTATCGCTATATCGACAATGTCGTCGAACCGACCGGACCAACATTCGATTGGTTCGAAATCGCTGGCGATGCCGGTGGACCCGGTTTCAACACTGGACTTACACTCAACGATCAGAACGTTGCCGTGCCACTTTCAGGCTTCTTCCCTTTTTACGGTACAACCTACACCGATAGCATCAATATTTGTACTAACGGTTTTGTCGGTTTCGGGCTCACGTCGAGTTATTTCAACAATGTCGCACTCCCGTTCACCAACCATGTGCAACCCGGTATTTATCCATTTTGGGACGATCTCGACCCTACTCAGGGGGGTTCGATATGGTACTATCGCGACAGCACTAATCACCGGTTTATCGTCGAATGGTATCAAGTACCGCATTACTATTTACCACTCTATACTTACACATTCCAGCTCCGATTGTATGAATCCGGTGTCATTGAGTGTATGTATCGCGACATGAGCGCACTGAATAACCACTGTACGATCGGTCTGCAGGGACCCAATAGCGGAGCGAACAATCGCTATTTGCAATACTGCTACAACTCGTCGACGATCACTCCTACCAATTCCATGGCGATCCGGTTTTATCTATCCACCGGAACAATCTCGGCGACTATCCGCGGTGCTGGCAGTGTTCCGATCCGCAATGCATTGGTCGAAGTCACTGCTTTCCCCAATCTGTTCCGTGTCACCGACAGTTTAGGCGTCGCCGTCTTCCCGAACATTCTCGTCGCTTCCAATTATCGGTTGCGAGCGATTGCGCCAACTTATCGCGGTACAACGTCATCCGGTACATTTTCAGTGACTGCGAACGCGACCGTGTCGCCGGGACTGACACTAACCACTGCGACTTTGGTGGTGAATCCTCCGGTCAATCTAACGGCAACGACCGGATTGCATAACCGAGTTCCGTTGATATGGAGTCGTCCAACTGGAACGGGAATATTCGGATATAGTATTTGGCGGATAACCGGAACCGATACACTTCCCATCGGTGTTCGCTCTACCGCGACCGACACGACGTTTTCCGATACGACTGTCACCGATGGCATCGAGTATCGCTATTTCGTCAAGACACACTCCACAGTCGGCATGTCCGATCTCTCGAATGTTGTTTCGAGCATCCCTCGACCCGATCCGGGTTATTCCTACGATTTAGGACAATTCAATTGGATTGATATTCGAAATCGCAGCATTGGATTAATCTGCGGCGACGATGAACTTACTCCTGCTATTGCACTTCCATTCCGTTTCCCATTATACAGCAGTACTTGGGATTCAGTCGAATGTTCGACCAACGGTTTTATCGGTAATCACTTGGCTCCAAGTGACAGGCTATTAAGGGCACCGACACCAATCGAGCACAGTAGCATTGCTCAGATCGTAGCCGGATCGTGGATGGATCTGGTCGTGGCAAACGATTCGATTCGGTATGCCTTCGATACTCTCAACAACCGGTTTGTAATCAGTTATTTTAACGCACATCAATATCAAAATCCGAATTTATCGATTACGATGCAATACGTTTTGTATCCGAATGGTGTGATCGATATTAATTATTTGCATGCCGAAGAACCGCTTACACTTTATTTCGGCATTTGTACGCAATCCGGCGCAAATATTGGCGAATCATCGGGTCATGATAGTTTGAATGTTCGAATCCGACGCACATCGCGATTATATGGATCGATTGCAGGAGTTTTACGCGATTCGACAAATAACAATGCAATCGCCGGTCGAATTGATTTGTATGACGGTTCCTATCCTCGTTCGGTTGATGTCCAACTGCCCAACTCCGAATTTCAATTCCTCAATGTGAATGCACTTCCCGTTTCTGTTATCGCCAGTGCTTTTGGGTATCATTCTCGAACGATTGAGTTTCAATTGAGATCTAATCTCGACACCAATCTGACGATATTATTGCGACCGATTTCAAATCAGCCACCCGCCGGTTTTATGGGCGATGGATTCCACGACGATCGGATCATTATGAACTGGCAGGCGCCCGGTTCGACTGAGGATGAAATTGCATCACTGAGTGGATACCGCATCTATCGCAACGATACGTTACTGGCAAATCTTGCACCGAATATTTACGAGTATATTGATAGTTCGCGTGGTAGCCGTGGCGAAGGAATCTACAGTTGGTATAATGTTGCCGCAGTCTACACTGCTCCGGCATTCATCGCGCTCTGTCCCGATTCGGCGCTTGCCACCTACAACATGCCACCAGCAAAACCGGCGTATCTAACCGCATCAATTGTCGATACGACGCTGCTTCTGCGCTGGAGTCCGGTTACGACCAATGCCGATAGTACGCCATGTGTCGATCTTACCGGGTACAAGATCTATCGCGATACTACATTAATTGGTACAGTCGCAGCAAATATCGATTCGTTCGTTTACGATCCGCCATCCAACAATCGCGGGTACACTTACCGGATCGAGGCATTCGACGATGCCATTCCGGCAAATGTGTCGGAAAAATCCGATCCATTCTTTATCTCGATTCAACAACCGTGGTCGACGGTAAATTATACCTGGTACAATACCACCAACTGGACCGACTTGGGTCTTCGCGTCGATGGTTCCGTTCGGGTACCGCTCGGATTCTCGTTCCCGTTCTTCGGTGTCAATTACGATTCAGTCTATATCTCGTCGAACGGTTTCCTTTCATTCACTTCACCGCAATGGTATCCACGCCAGTGCCCCGGATTCCCCTCGTCAGATCTTCCCAATGCCGTGATTGCGCCACTCTGGGGCGATCTTGATTGCAGCAGTGGATCGGTCAAAATCAATACGCTGAATGGTCTCTTTATCGTCTCTTATACATCCATCCTCCATGCACCATCTCAAGCATCGGCAGGTAATTTCCAAGTGCGGCTGGATCAATCAGGAGCAATATATTTCGCGTATCAGTATTCACCATCTTTCTCCGACTATGGAATCGGCATCGAAGATCAAACTGGAACACAAGGTTTCCAACTCAATCTGAATGGCACGGGAGTATTTCGACCGACGTCAAGTTCCAGTATCGGTTTCTGGTCGACACAGCGAAGCAACGGATCGTTATCCGGTCGAATCGTTCGCGGTAATGGCTTGCCATTAGCCGGTGCCCAAATCAGTGTGGCAAATCAGTGGACTGCCACATCGCTGGCAAACGGATACTATTCAATTGCTCTGCAACCCGGGAATTGGGTTGCGAAAATTGTCGCGAGCTGCTTCGTTCCCGATACTATTTATCATGCGTTCTCGATCACGAGTAGCACTACGACCTCGATTTCCGATACGGTCCGACATCCATCGATCTCGACCACACCAACATCATTCGATTTGCAGACACCGACCAACGGCGTGACTACCGTTCCGCTCACTATCACCAATAGTGGCGATGCACCACTCAATTGGAAAGTGACAACCCGAAATCGAACGTCATTGCTTCGATCCGGTTCTTCATGGCGTCGCGAAAGATTCGATCCCAGTATCGATGCTCGTGCGGCAATCCTCCCCTCACCCCTTCCGGCTCAGACGCTGGCAATCGAACATCAGCCTAAGATTCCCGGGCAGGAAGAAACCACTCAACCGGTAATTCAATCGGTCGATCAATTCTGGGGTCCCGATAGTTTCGGCTACTACTGTTACGACTTATCCGAAATCAATTTCCCCGAATGGTTGACATTCCGAAATATTGCATCCACCGGTACACTAGTACTGCAAGGCGATGACGAAGCAATCATGACGCAAATGGACGGCTTCAATTTCTATTATTATGGCACTCAGTATAACCGGATTCGGGTCAACACCAATGGTGTTGCGCAATTCATCAATAGCGACGATCCACTCGGCAGCCGCGTCAACTTGCCGCTTCCTACCGAAACCGCAATCAATGCCGTGATGCCGCTCTGGGACGATCTTGAAGCGTCTGTCTATAAGTTTTACGATGCAGTCAATAACGTCTTTATTCTGGAGTGGGTCGGCAATCGCATTGGTCACGAAACCGACACGGTTCGCTTTGAAGCACAATTCCATGCAAACAACCGAGCGATCGTGTTCTTATACGATCGTGTTCCGGTAAGTCAAATGTCGGCAACCGTCGGTATTCAGGGCAGTACCGGTGCAAATCGCTATTACATCCAGAATTATTACGGTGCATCCGCCGGTCAAGGGCTCCCGACCAATATGAACGGTTGGGGTTTGGCATATTTCTATCCGAACTATGCACCGCTTCGTAATTGGTTAACGGTATCGCCCGATTCCGGAGTCGTTGCACCCGGATCTTCGGTTAATAATATCAATGTGACAATAACACTCGATACGACTTATCACATCAATGATCGGATCATCGGTGACATCATTTTCTCGACCAATGATTGCAGTACCCGCGTCGTCTCAGTGAATGCGAACGTCATCTTCAATGGTACCGATCCCCATCGTTTGCTCGGTTTACCGGAGAAAATTGCACTACATCCGAATTACCCGAATCCGTTCAATCCACTGACTGAAATTCGCTTTGATTTACCGGAAGCGAGCAGTGTGCAGTTAGTCGTATTCGATCTGAACGGACGTGAGATTGCTCGATTGGTGGATGGAAAACTTCCCGCCGGTTATCATTCCACCCGCTTCAACGGGTCTGGTTTGGCATCGGGTGTCTATTTCTACCGGTTGAATTGCGAAGGATGGTCGCAGACACAAAGAATGGTCATCTTGAAGTGATTTCGAGATAGTATAGTTTCTCTTGAAAATAAGTTGTTATCGGTAGTAGGGGCGGTCCCCCGTGTCCGCCCGCAGGTCAGGCGAAGCCTGACACCAATTCATGACAACATATTTTCATGAACCACAATATTGAACATCTTCAATTCGAAAACGGTGTACTGATGAGTACACCGTTTTTCGTTAATTGCACCGAAATGCTTCGATTTTCCGTGCCAGTCTCGAAACTGCCCAAAAAAAGTGAATAGCACCCCGAAAAACATTGTCTCTTACACTCATTTAAACTACTTTTATACCTAATGCCAACTAAGGAGCCTGCAGGATGAAAACCGTAAGTCTCTTCATCGGAACCTTTTTTCTTCTCACTTTGACTACTTCACTTGCATTTGCTTCAGATGCCGACGGTGTTGGTATCGAACATGTTATCACCTCTCCCGCGATGACGGTCAATGCAGTACCACCCGCTCTCTATCCACCGAAGCCATTAGAAGAATATCTTTCCAAATCGCGCAGTTCGTCACCCATCATTCAGGAAGTAAATTATCCCTTATTCGGTTGGCCACTTAGTATACGGATGAATGAAAAACTAGTACTAGTCAACTATGTCGACGACGATACTTCATCGGCTATTCGCGACTTTATGGGAAATCCCCATTCTTACGATGGTCATCGTGGTACCGATTACTGTTTGTTGAATTTCCGGCAAATGGATCGCGGCATACCAATTTATGCCGCAGCACCCGGAGTAGTAGCCGGAGTAGCATATCAGGAATTCGACCGCAATACCAATTGGGGCAATCCACCCTATCCGCCGGCGAATTATGTCATCATTCGTCACAGCGACAACTCCTACGCTTATTATTGGCATATGCGCACCAATTCTCCGACCGTCCAAGTCGGAGAGACCATACAACAGGGAGATCAACTTGGTCTGGTAGGCAGTTCCGGGATGTCGACCGATGCGCACCTTCATTTCGAACTCGGGCAGTATGAAAATAGTAACTGGGTCACTCGCGATCCGTGGTTCGGTACTAATAACCCGCTCCCGTCACTTTGGTCGGTTCAAGAACCCTATGTCGGTACTCTCCCCATGCGCGTCTTCGATATGGGAGTGACAACGCAGGCGGCTGCTGGCGGCAGCCTCAATGACGTCTCCATGTCGTATTTGAAAAATGGCTTTTCGCAACCCCTGCAGATCGGAGCATCCGAACCCTACATCATGTGCTGGTTCCAAGACCAGAATCAGGCAGGCGATACGTATACGATTTCGCTACGAACCCCATCCGGTCGTGTTTACAGCCAATCGAACACATCGATCGCCAATCGCTATCAATATGCCTGGTTCTATTGGTATTGGAATTTCAGCGGCTATGTCACTTCGGCTGATTACGGAATCTGGGAAGCGCGAATCGTGACGAGTTCAGCTACATATACAAAATCGTTCCGCGTCGGGAGTACGACTCAATATCTTCCTCGCTTTATTCCATTTGAAGGAAAGTCGTTCCGGATTAATGGTACTGTTCAACGCGATACGATACGCTTTGACAGCGCATCCGGTATCGCTGGCTACCAGATGGTGAATGCCTGGCCGGGAATCACGATGCAAAATAATGTCGTCACGATTCCGGCAACATCGAATCAAATTTATCGATCGGCTCAATTTCAGGTGGTCGCCACCAATTCGTTTGGTTCCGATACGATGTGGTATCAAGTCGTCGATTTTTCGAAACCGCTACTGCATGTCAACAGCGTCAATTCTGATCCATCGGCTTCAATAATCGACAGTTTCGCTGTAAAAGCTTATCCCAATCCCTTTAATTCATCCGTTACGTTGCAGATCACGACACTTCATTCACCACTGCAGTCGATTCAGATCTACGATTTGAATGGTCGTGAAGTATTCCAATCGACCCATTTCCAACAACAAGCCGGATCGTATCGCGTCACCATCGATGGCAAGTCGCTCCCATCGGGAACTTATTTTGTCCGGTTACAAGCGAATGGCGCATCAAAATCGCAGAAGATCGTCTTATTGAAGTAACACTGTATATTTCAGTTCATTTTACGTATCTTAGTACAATTTGATTTTGGGAGTGGCTGCGGTTCTGGTGGACGCCACGGCCTTCAAAGCCGGTTGTGAGGGGGAAACCTCTCGGCTGGGTTCGATTCCCAGACGCTCCCGCCATGTATCACCGGACTCGCGCTGAATTGCCAGTATTATTCCGCGCCGGTCCGGTTTTCGTATTTCATTATATACATTCACCCTACACCATCACCAATAATCGGATTGGAGATATAATGTTCCTACGCGTCGACACAATTTTCCTGCCGGTAACCGATATCGCAGAAGCTCGCGAATTCTATGCCATGACGATCGGTTTACCCGAACTATTCGACGAAGAGGACTTCGTCGGCTTTGCCATCGGCGACACCACGCTGGTGCTGGATGAAGTCGAAGAAGTCTTGCAGGGTACCGATATCAGTGTCGTGGTTGAATCGCTTGAAGCGTCGATCAATGAATTGAAGGAACGCGGGATCGAGGTCGAGGAACCGGGTGGTGCCGGAGAACCGGTCGATTTGGCAGTATTCGAAGACCCTTATGGTAACCGCTGGACACTGGTTCAAGAGTAATTTTTTTTCGATTGATTCGCTATTGGAATATCTATGAAATTCGCTAAACAAGTCGCCTTCATCACTGGTGGTTCGCGCGGCATCGGTCGCGCGATCGCAGTTCGCTTGGCACAAGCCGGCGCCGACATCGCCATTAACTACCTCCGCAATCGCAAAGCCGCCGAAGAGACGGCTCAGGCAATCGAAGAAGCTGGCTCGCACTGCCTGCTGCTGAAAGGGAATGTCGCGGAAGTTGAAAAACAACCGGCAATGTTCGAAGAAATCGCCAAGCACTACGGACGGCTCGACATACTTATTTCAAATGCCGCCAGTGGCGTGATTAAACCGGGCTTGGAGCTGACCTACCGTCATTGGGAATGGACACTTGGAATCAATGCCGGGGCGTTTTTGCCACTCGTTCAGAATTCCGTCAAGTTGATGGAACACGGCGGGAAAATAGTCGCCGTCAGTTCGCTTGGCGCTACCCGAGCGCTACCGCAATATGCCGCGGTTGGTGCGTCGAAAGCAGCGTTAGAATCCCTCGTCCGCCATCTAGCTGTCGAACTTGCCCCGCGCAACATCAATGTCAACGTGCTATCGGCAGGTGTTGTCGACACCGATGCACTCTCGCATTTCCCGCACCGCGACGAGATCTTGAAAAACTCGTTACACCGTACCCCGGCAGGTCGACTGGTCACTCCGGACGATGTTGCGGATGTTGCCCTGTTTCTTTGTAGCCCGATGGCGAAGATGATCCACGGTCAGACCATCACTGTCGATGGCGGTTATTCGATTATCGCATAATTATTTTTATTTACAATAGATAGTTCGTATTCTTTTCCTGATATTTCCTGTGTAAGACAATCGGACTCGCTTGAGCTGTACTACAGCATCTTGCGAGTCTTTTTTTATATGTTCAATTATGACATTCCTGTACTAAACCGATACACCCTCCCCACTCTCACTTTTTTTCTAAAATTCAATTTTCGATTGAGAATCCAACCGGAATTGGTTACTTTTCATGTTGAATTTTCACTTAAAATAGCAATTCACTCGATTAACCCGGAGATCATTATGAAGCAAAGTGCTACTATTGGTGCAGTGTTGCTTCTGGTAGTCGCGATGGCTGCGCTCGGTTTTGCGTATCCCCGCACCGTACTACTGGAAGACTACACGAACTACTCTTGATCGTTCTGTGCGACAGCCCATACGTGGCTCGTCCCATACCTTGCGGGGCAAGGTACAGTCCAATACATCCAGTATCATGAAAATTACCCGGGACCCAATGATCCGTGGTACTTAGCCAACACCGGACAAGCCGATACACTTCGAAATACTTACGGTGTAACCGGTTATCCTACTTTCGCGATCGACGGTAACGTAATCGTCGGTTTCGGTGCTTCTTCTACACCGAACTTGATCACGACTGCTGTCAATACCCGCAACGCACTCCCGTCACCAGTCTGGCTTAAGGTCAGTGTCGTTCCGACCACGAACGATACACTGGTCGTGACGGTGAAAGCAGTTGCCAATCAAGCAATCACCAGTAGCACTTTCCTAAAAATATATTTGACTGAAATCCACGAAGTGTGGGCAACTGCCGCACCGAACGGAGTCAACACCTGGGATTACCCGTTTATTTCGGCAAAACCATCGGTTGCCGGTTTTCCTTTTACCCATTCCGGTTCAACGTCCGATACCCTTACGTTCACGACCCGTTTCGCGCCGCGTACGACTGGTACCGAACCCTACAATATCGATAGTTGCAGTATCATTGCCTTCGTGCAGAACACTTCTTCCCGCGAAGTATTGCAGTCAACGCGTTGCCACGGAATCACGTCACCGGCACCGCAGCAGATGGCATTTATCGAACACACTTTCCCGATTATCTGGAATTCTTTCTACACCGATACGATGAATATTCTGCTCAATCGGCATTATCCGTCGGGTACGTGGGATACTATCGCTGCCAACGTTCCCAACAATGGATACTGTGAGTGGAATGTGAATGGTGCTTCCACCGACAGTGCACGCATCATCGTCAAGTCAATTCGACGACCGCGCAATGCCGACACACTTGCCGGTAATTTCAAGATTGCGAGTGCTACATCTATCACGGTAACGCCTACCCCCTTCACCACGACGCTAGCAGTTAACGACACGCTGACGCAAACGTTGACGGTTACCAATACCGGTTCGATTCCGTATAGTGGCACTCTTACGTCGAATACCGGACTCAACAACTTTACCTATTTGCAGACGGCAAATTCCGGTGGTCCGGCTTATCGCTGGATCGATACTACCGGGGGGGATGATGGGGCGATGGGCAACGATGCGACGATCTCGTACGATCTTCCGTTCGTATTCCCGTTCTATGGCAGTAACTATTCGACTGTCTATATGAATGCAAACGGTATCCTCTCCTTCAATCAAATTACCGATGCGAATTCCTGGCGACGTCAGCCGTTCCCGAGCAATTACGTGGAATCGTGTATCGCCGTATTCTGGAACGATCTATGGGTCGCTCAGGACACCGGCAGCACAAAGATCGTATACGATTCCCAAAACGAACGCGTGATCTTCTCATGGATCAATGCCCGCCGTTACAGTGGCGTCACGACCCGGATCAACGCGCAGTGTGCACTCTACGAAGACGGCACGATTTTATTGCAATACGGCACGATTAGCATCGCCGATTACAATACCGCAATCGGTATTCAAAGCGAGGATCGATCGCGATTCGTCAATATTTATAATTCAACCCTCAATCCGTCCACGTTCATTCCATCGAACAACGCGATCCGGATTCAATTCTCACCTTACTGGGCAAATCCAATTCAAACAACATTCAGCCTGCAACCGAGTCAATCGACTACCGTTCCAGTATTGTGGAATTCACAGAACATGACAGCTGGTTCCGTACACACCGGAGCATTTACTTTCTCCGGAAATATTGTACCGGTCGTTGTTCCAGTCACCTTAACGATTTCCGGCAGTGCAGCACCGGATGTAACACTTCCGGCGACGTTCCAAGTCGGTAATGCTTATCCGAACCCGTTCAATCCAACAACCTCAGTTGACTTTACGCTGGCTAAGGCAAATCGCGTCGCAATCAAGTTATTCGATCTGACCGGTCGGGAAGTCATGGTTGTGCGCAATGAGCGCCTTGGTGCCGGTAGTTACCGAGAAACGATCGATTGCAGCCATCTTGCAACCGGTACCTATTTCCTGAAGCTTACCGCCGGTAACAACGAAGCGGTTCGCAAGATCGTTTTGATCAAGTAAAACCACTCAATTCAGTAATTACGAAAGGCGGAACCGAAGTTCCGCCTTTTTGCTGTTAACAGCGACAAATAGTTATTCGTCAATATTGGATCTACCAATCGAACATATCAGTCGCAGGTTGCGCAGTTAAATACACTTCCGGAATCGGTAACCGTACCGGATCGACTCCCGATTCAATCAAGCGTTTACGGTATCGATTCACAAAATAATGCATTGGCTCGTAATCGGGAAGAATATCGAACATAGCACCGATCTCATCGTAGTATTGCACAGCTCGATCCAATTCCTTTTGCCGTAAGTAGAAAACCCCTGTTTCAACTTTAAAATATACTTCATCATTGAGATCATGAATTTTTCGAGCTTCATCGATTCCAAGCCGATACAACTCTTCTGCTTCGGGCAGCCGATTCAAACGAAGTAGCGATTTATAAATGGTCAGGATACACCAGACAATTTGTTGAGAATCATGGAGTTTTCGATGCATTGACATCGCTTTTTGTGAATTGGAAATTGCTAGATCGTAAGAACCGGCATAATGGTAACAATGACCGATATCATAATAACAATCTGCGATCCTATCCAATAAACCAATCTGTTGATATATTTCGATTGCACTGTTAAATTTATCGAGCGCGCCGTTGAAATCGCGACGAATCGCACAAAATCTACCCCATTGTCCCAAGCTAATTGCAACAATCGATCGGTTAAATTTGACTTTTCCTATTCTGATATATTTTTCATAAAGCTCGTCTATTAATGGCGAAAAAGCGTCTTCGACTCGACTCAGTATTTGAATTTGTTCAATATTAAAGCAATCTGCGATGTTGCTCGATTCGTCAAAATATTGCAGTGCTTCTTCTAAATATCTATTTGACGAATCCAAATTTGTCTTAACGAACGCGCAATAGGCTAGATTAATTAAAACACTTAACAATTCCTCTTTATTTTTAAGAGCTCGAACTAGTGGTTCGGCTTCGAGATAATATTGCGTTGCTTTGTCTAATAGTTTTTGATTATCATATAAATGAGCAAATCTCGTCAAAATTATTGCCAGTTGATCATTCAGACCGTATTTACGCGCCTCGTGCTCGGAATCTTCGAGCAGCGCTAATTTTTTCTCGGGAAAATTCGCATACAAACCGAAGAGCTGCATCGCTATGGGATATTTTTTCTTACATCGATCCACTGTATCGGGTAGATCGTCCAATCGCTTTAACAGTTTCTCGCCAAGCGCGATTCCATCTTCGAATCGGTAGTTGAAGGCATAGTGCTTTAATGCCTTCATATTCCATTGATCGATCTTTTCAGGGGCAGCTTGCGATTTCTCCCAATGTTCGGCAATCATACCGGCATACGTTTCAGTATCGGAAAACATCTGTTCCATAATTTCCGCGACAATCCGATGCAGATTTCGCAATTGGACATCTAAAAATGTACCGTATGCGACATCGCGGGTAATTGCGTGCTTGAATAAGTAAGCACGTTCGCGGGAATCGATCGATTCGAAAATCAAATTTACATGGGATAATGCTCGCAATTCCGATTCTAAGTCGATTTCAGGCGACAATCTTGCAACCATTTGTTCAAGCACCTCGACCAGAAACAGTCGTCCTATAACCGAGGCATACTTCAATAGTTCCTTCTGTTTGAGTTCAAGATTATCGATACGGGAGAGGATGATGGCTTGAAGGGTCTGGGGAACATCTGCTTCGCTTAGCGGTTGCATGGCGAGCCACTGTTTTCCGTCTTGCTGCAAGATACCTCGCGATACTAACGAAATCACTACCTCTTCGATATAGAACGGATTCCCGTCGGCACGCGACAGAAGAAATTGTTCGGTCTCTTCGGGTAGTCTCGAACCTAGCATACTATGCAATAAATCGCGACAATCTTCATTTCCAATTTCGGTTAGAATAATATCGTCAAGGATTGCTTCATCAGGATCGATTGCCGGTAACGTTACACTCGGACGGTAGGGAAGTAAGAAAAGAATGGGATAATTCGATTCCAGTGTTCGTATTAAATACTTCAACAGTGAATTGGAAGCAGAATCGATCCAGTGATAATCTTCCAATAATACGACGATCCGATTGTTTTCAGCGAGGCTTTCCAATAACCATTTGATACCCAGCTTTACTTCTTGGTTGATTATCTTGGCATCCATCGACCGTATTCCATCGGAATCCGGAGATTTCAAATCTAGTTGATGAGCGAGAAACGGAAGACTGGATTGCAAGCGATTCCGTCTTTTCTCGTTTTCAATCGACGAAATCTTTTCTTCGAGTTTGCGGTATCCATCGGGATCGATTTCATTCACTTGGAAGAAATCGCGTAGCAACGTCATCCACACCCAATTTGACGGTTGAGCATACGCAATCGTCTGCCCTTTCAAAAGGGTAACCGTCAAACTCGCGGTGAATTCACTACACAACCGGGATTTCCCCATTCCGGCTTCGGCGCGAATACCGATGATGTGCGGTTTCGCAAAACCGTCGTCATTCAACTCCGGTTCACTAGTAAGATGGTTATTCAATCTGGATAATTCTTTGTCCCGCCCAACCATGCGTGAATGTTTGACCAGTTCTACGCGTTCCCACGGTTTTTTGCGTCCAGCCCCTTTCCCGGCGATCTGGTAGATGTGAATGGGATGTTGCTTTCCTTTGACTGTCAGATCGCCCTTATCTTCATAGATAAATGCTTCGCCGGCTTGCTCGCGCACTGAAGCGCTAATCAAGATGGATCCCGGTTTCGCGTTGCTTTCTAATCGTTGCGCTGTGTTGACAGTGTCGCCGGTGACCGACCAACTTCGAGCGTTACGTGGATCAGGAGTTTGGGATGGATCTGGAACAAATATCGCCATTCCGGCATTGATCCCGATCCGCGCTTGAATCTCGATTCCTAACGGCGACAATGTTTGATTTACCGAGATCAATTTTTGTAAGATTTCCAAACCGCTGCGAACTGCTTTTTCCGCATCGAATTCGGTTATCTGGTCCGTCCCCCATACCGCAAGAATCGCATCGCCGATATACTTCTCAACTTTTCCACCATGGTCATCGATAATTTTTGAGAATGCAGCAAATACCTGAGAGATAATCGTATACTGTTTTTCGGGGTTGTTCAGCTTTTCAGCTAGTGAAGTAAAACCGACGATATCCAGGAAGAAAACAACAACTTCACGTCGTTCACCGATGGGAATAGCAACTGTTGGCGATTGTTCGTCAAGTAACAAGTTGGAAAGAAGTATCAAAGGATCGCTTGAGTGCGTCAAATCCATCGAGCATATCTCCAGAAGAAATTATTTCCTTCGTGAATTCTCACCAGTCGAACAAATATGAAAGCCCGAGATCTGCAGTCAAGTACTCTTCGGGAATTGGCAATCGTGTAATATCGACTCCGGCTTCGATGAGACGTTTTCGAAAGCGAGCGACATAGTGTTGACCCGGTCCGTAATGCGTTAATACATCGAATAACTCGACGATCTCGTCGTAGAACTGTATCGCTCTGTCAACACTCTTCTGCCGTAAATGAAAAACTCCTGCTTCGATTTTAAAAATTACGACACCCCAATGATAGTTTACTTTTTGCCAATTCTCGATACCTAGTCGGTACATCTCTTCAGCTTCGGGAATGCGATTCAACCGCAGGAGTGATTTATGAATCGTCTGAATACACAATGCCACTTGCGACGGCTCTTGCAGCTTTTTGAAGATAGATAAGGCTTTCTGCGAATTTGCTAACGCAAGATCGTAGGTTCCAGCATAATGATTATAGTAACCAATTTCTTTGTAACAATCGGCACACCCCTTTAATATTCCGATCTGTTGATAAATATCGAGTGCTTGATTCAGTTTCTCGTATGCTCCATTGAAATTGAGCCGATGACCGAAAATCAAACCCCAAAGTGTCAAACAGTGTGCTTCTAAAAATCGATCGAAATTCGCATGCGCCTTTTTAATATACTTATCGTAAAGTTCGTCAAATTCTGGCGAATAAACCGATTCGATATCTCGCATTAACTGGAATTGTTCAATATTGTAGAAATCGGTTAAATTGCTCAATTCATCGAAATAATCCCGAGCTTCAGTGAAATACCTATCGGCCAATTCTTTATTCAAATCCTGGAATGCCAAATAGGTATTGGCGATAAGAAATCGCTGCAACATCGCTTTATCATTGAGTGATCGAATAAGCGGTTCGGCTTCGCGATAATAGAATTCGGCTTTACTGATTTGTTTTCGATTCTGATAGAAACGACCGAATTGATTTAGAATACTGGCAAGCTGATCGATCAGTTCGTATCTTCGCGATTCCTTTTCCGCTTCTTCTAATAAGGCTAGCTGCTTCTCATAGTTGTTCGCCAACAATTCGATGAGTATCATCCAAACCGGATACTTCTTCTTACATCGCTCAACGCTGTCGGGTAACTCATCCAATTGCTTCAATAATTTCTCGGCAAGAGCGATCCCATCTTCGAAGCGATAATTGACAGAGAAATGCTTCAATGCCCGCATATTCCACTGATCGACTTTTTCCGGAGCGGATCGCGATTTTTCCCAATGGTCTGCAATCAACGACGCATAAGTATCGCTACTGGAAAACAGGTTCTCCATGATTTCAGCGACATTCCGGTGTAAATCATGTAACTGTGTTTCCAGAAAGGTACTATAAGCAACTTCGCGGGTGATAGCGTGCTTAAAAATATAGGCGCGCTCACGTGAATCGACTGCTTCGAAAATCAGATTGGTTTGCGATAAAGCATTCAATTCCTTTTCGAGATCGATTCCCGGAGAAGACCTTTGCACCATCTGCTGCAGGACATCGACCAGAAACAACCGACCGATTACCGAGGCATGTTTCAATAACTCTTTCTGCTTTTGCTCCAGATTGTCGATTCGCGACAGAATGATCGCTTGAAGTGTCAAGGGAACATCGGCTTCGCTTAGCGGTTGCATGACGATCCAATGCTCGCCCTCGCGCAGGAGGATACCGCGAGAAACCAGTGAGATTACGACTTCTTCGATGTAAAATGGATTACCTTCGGCACGAGACAAAAGAAATTGTTCAGTCTCTTCCGGAAGACTCGAACCGAGCATGCTGCGAAGCAAATCACGACAATCTTCATTTCCGATTTCAGTGAGCACAATATCTTCAACGACCGCTTCATCGGAATCGAAAACTGGTAGTTGCGCACTAGGTCGATACGGTAACAGAAAGAGTACGGGGTGAAGCGATTCGAGCGTTCGGATCAAGTATTTCAGCAGCGAAATGGACGCGGTATCAATCCAATGGTAGTCTTCCAGCAAAACCACGATTCGCTGTTTTTCCGCCAGATTCTCCAAAATCCATTTGATACCAAGCTTCACTTCCTGCATGATGATTTTGGAATCCATTGCCTGAATTCGTTTGTTATCCGGTGATTGTAAATCGAGTAAGTGGGCTAGAAACGGCATGCTTAATTGAAGTCGATTGCGATTCGTCTCGTTTGCGATCGATCCAATCTTATCACATAGCTTCGAATATCCATCGGGATCGATTTCATTCACATGAAAGAAGTCCCGTAACAAGGTCATCCAGACCCAATTAGAAGGTTGAGCGTAGGCGATGGTCTGACCTTTCAGAAATGGAATCGTTAGTTCGGCTGTAAATTCGCTGCACAACCGGGATTTTCCAAGACCGGCTTCGGCGCGTATTCCGATGATGTGTGGTTTCGCAAAGCCATCGTCATTCAACTCCGGTTCAATTGTGAGATGGTTGTTCAAACGTGACAATTCGCGATCCCGTCCAACCATACGCGAGTGCTTGACTAATTCAACGCGTTCCCACGGTTTTTTGCGTCCAGTTCCTTTCCCGGCGATCTGGTAGGTGTGAATGGGATGTTGCTTTCCTTTGACTGTCAGATCGCCCATATCCTCGTAAAGAAACGCTTCGCCGGCTTGCTCGCGTACGGATGCGCTGATAAAGATTGTTCCCGGTTTCGCATTGCTTTCTAATCGTTGGGCTGTATTAACAGTATCGCCGGTTACCGACCAACTTCGTGCGTTGCGTGGGTCGGGGGTTTGCGAAGGATCGGGTACAAAAACCGCCATTCCGGCATTGATCCCGATCCGTGCCTGAATTTCAATCCCCAGGGAAGACAGTGTTTCGTTGACTGCGACAAGTTTTTGTAGAATTTCAATACCGCTGCGTATTGCTTTCTCCGCATCGAATTCAGTAATCTGGTCTGTCCCCCACACTGCAAGAATCGCATCGCCGATATACTTCTCGACTTTTCCACCATGGTCATCGATTATTTTTGAGAAGGCGGCAAAAACCTGAGAGATAATCGTGTACTGTTTTTCGGGATTGTTCAGCTTTTCTGATAACGTAGAAAATCCAACAATATCTAGAAAAAACACCACGACTTCGCGTCGCTCACCGACGGGAATTGAAATCGTTGACGGTTGTTCGTCGAGTAATAAGTTGGAAAGAAGTGTCAAAGGATCTTTGGTTTGATCTGAAGCCATTGCCTGAACTCCGGAAGATCGAAACGATAATTTGTAAGAAAATTTTGTTCAATGCATTAATATAGTTCTTTTCTGGAACCTTATTCTAGGTAAATAACTTTTAATGATATTTAACACTCCCTCGAAAAAATGCTGTATATCTATAGTATCGGTATCTAGCTACTGATTTAATCAAAGAACGTTGATCACTGAAGTATTGTCTGTTGCGGCGTCGAACTTCATATTATTAATAAACAATAATATAGATAATAGTTAAACTCTCAGAATAAATGAGATAAAATCAGCTACACAATTTTCTCAACTCTTTGATTGCATTAGTTATAATTATTTTGATACTTGTGATAGTGATGATTATCACAAAAACCGATACAATTTTTACTCAATTCACTTGATTATCGCTGGAAGACGAATAATTTTACTGTTGAATTCGTTACGAATGACTGTATTTTCGTAATTTAATTAAATCATTCCTTTTATCCGCGAAACTAATTTGATGCGTTGAGGTGACTAGTGACTTCTATGCACATAACAGCTTTGAAACGTATATCCAGTCGAATTCGGAATGTTGTTAAGAATGTTTCTGTGATGCTAATGACTGTTGCAATCTTGCTATTTGTTGTTTCAATTTCGCAAACAACAACGGCACCGAAACCACCGGTCAATCCTCATCTTGCAGTGTATCAGGAATCGGATTCACTCCGCCTCACCTGGTCGACGGTCACTCGAAATGTTTTGAATGAAACAATGACCGTAAATCGTTATAAGATTTATCGGTTGTTGGTGAACCGGCAAGACCCGAATCCATACTGTCTTAGCGGATGGTCTTATATCGGCGCGACTTCAACTGCCTCCTTCTTTTTACCAGATATTTTATCCAATACCGGTCAACAATATTTTTACCGTATAAAAGCAACGACCGACCCGGTTGCGGGTACTGCACGATCGTTTCCACTCGGCGATTCAGGATTATCGATCGACATGCGTTGGATTCCGGCTGGAACGTTTCTAATGGGGTCATCCGAAACGGATCTCACGCCGATTCGAAATGAAATGCCGAAACACCCGGTTATCGTTGAACATGGTTTTTGGATCGGAGCATACGAGATCACGCAACAGCAATGGGCTGCGATCATAGGAACCCATCCCTCGCATGTTGGTTACGATAGTTCCGGGATAGGCGATAACTGTCCGGTAAATAATATCACATGGAATGAAATTCAATCATTTGAGGGTAATGTCAATAATCAATTTCGGTTACCGACTGAAGCAGAGTGGGAGTACGCCTGTCGGGCTGGAACTACCACGCGATTTTTTTGGGGTAATGATACGAATTATATCCACATGGATGGTTACTGTTGGAATGGTGAGATGTGTCTGGCAGATGTTCATCCAGTCGGCTCGCTCAGACCCAATCCATGGGGACTTTACGATATGTTAGGTAACGTCGAAGAGTACTGCGAAGATGCATTTCATCTCTATACTACCGATCAGACCGATACCAGTCCTTACCTTGATGCCACTAATTATTGCGTCTATCGCGGGGGAAATTGGGGAACGATTCGCGATGGGTGCCGATCACCGAAACGTAGCTATACTTTTAAGAATGTGCCAGCAACCGAACTCGGATTTCGACTTGTCCGGGATGCCAGCGATTCTGATTAGCTAAGTCAACGACATCTTGCCTTGTCAAATGGGTGGAATATGCTTCCACCCTTTCTATTTCTAATCGATTGATATCAGCCTCAATCCTAGATCGATACTATTTTGGAATTCTTGATTTAAGTCATTTGCTATCAACTTCAATATTAGTATATTACACCGATTATCGATCGATTTATCCTATTCACGATCCAGCAAATTGATCGATAGTAAGATTCCAACTTGTTCCAATCCTTAAAATTTCTTTTAATTCTTATTCGAACGCATTCAACTTAAAATCGGGAGTTACTATGTGGGATATGGTTTCGACGACAAAGGAAGAAGGGGTTCTGGTAATCGCTTTAGCCGGAAAATGGATGGGCGGTAATGAAGTTCAATCTTTGACCGAACTCGTTCGCAATGAATTGATGAGTGGTGGTTTGAAGATCATACTCGACCTTGAAATGGTGCAATGGATGAATTCTACCGGTATCGGCGCACTGGCTGCGGTATTGACTTCGGTTCGTGGCGCGCAAGCCAAACTGGTATTGGCAAATATCCCCAAGGATGTTAGAGAATTGTTAGAGATGTCGTCGCTACTTCCGTTGTTTTCCGTTGCCGATACGCGTCAAGCTGCAATCGCGCTGATCAAATAATAAGAAGTACGCTATCGGAAGCCGGTTAGATATGATGACAGAAACCAGTTACCACGAACTGGCTAATGCTATTCGCTCGGTGCTTGAATCCAACGAAACAAGATTGATGTTTCGTCAAATTTTACTTTCGGTTCAATCGTTGATTCATTGCGAAGCCGCTTCGATCTTCCTGATGAACACAAATCACGACCAACTGACACTTACCGATTCAACCAATCTTATTCTTGATCCTACTAAACCGATCGTCATTCCCGTCGGTACCGGTATCGCCGGGTGGGTTGCCGCCAACAACCAATCGATCAACATTGCCAATGTCGAATCCGATCCGCGATTTTTTAGCGGCGTCGACAAAAAAACCGGCTTCAAAACACACGGTTACTTATGCGTACCACTTCGAACCAGCGACGAAACAATCGGAACGATTCAAGCGCTGAACCGAATTGACGGCGAGTTATTCCATGAGAGCGAACAAGAATTGTTGGAGTGCTTTGCTGCACTGGCTGCCTTGGCAATTCGCAAAAGCCAGATGCATGAAACCGAACTTGCCGAACAACAATTAGTCTCCGAACTGTCGATTGCGAGTGAATTCCAAAAACGCTTGATGCCGTCGGAAATTCCCCAACCCAACGGGATGCAAGTCACCGGACATTGCAGTGTCGCAAGAAATATTGGGGGCGACTATTTCGATGCATTCCCTACCCGCAATGGCTACTTCGCAATTGTCGCCGATGTCAGCGGAAAAGGTCCCGGTGCCGGTCTCTGGATGTCGGGATTGGCGAATTTACTGCGCTACCTCAACAGTATCGGTGAATCGATTCTGGATGCGATTCCCCGGATCGGTGCTCATTTTGCCATGCAATTTCCACTCGGTACTTACATTACACTATTTGCGGCAGAAGTGACTGCTGACCGATTCGACTATATCAGCGCCGGTCACATCCCCGTTATTCTCTTAACCGCCGAGGGCGAGATTACTCAGATCAAATCGACTGGCGTGCCGTTAGGACTGTTGCCGGAACTCCCCGCACAGCGTAAATCTCTGCCATTCGAGCGGGGTTCGCGTCTGATTCTTTTTACCGATGGGATTACCGAAGCAGAAAATTGTAATGAAAATATGTTTGGGATGTCGCGTCTGGTTGATCTTGTCGCTGCAAATAATTACTCGTCGATCATCATCAAACAAAAAATTCTTGAGGCGATTGCAGCTTTTTCCGAAGGTGCTATACAAACCGACGACATCACACTGCTAATCGTCGAACGAACCGTCTGATCAGTCTTTTTTCCGATTACAAAATTGCATTTATCCCTGATACAGTATCAAATCAAAGCAAAGTAACATCTGTTACAATCGATTTTCGATTCCACAATTCTTAGGTCCTTGCCAGTTAATCACAAACTCCTCACAAGCCTATTTTTCGTTTCATTCTTCGTCGAAAACCATCTATTTCCATTTATTTCTCAGATAAATGGTTTGCGAAGACGATTGAATAGAAATCGATTCGATCGAATATTGAATGTGACATCCTCTTTCGCCCGGTTGTACTCTCAGTAGTGTATAAAATAGTGAATCACCAATAACTCGACTGCTTGCCACAGTTTTTATTTTCATCAATTATTTCATTTAATTAATTGCCACTATGAATAATTTATTTTGTAGAGTTCCACATAGCTCTCTAGCTAAAAATTGCTAATGATCAAATCTGATTTCTCATTTATAATATGAATTACATATCGACAAACATTTCGATGAGTTGTTAATTAACTACACGAGAGTACTAATTTGTTATTATCGTGAGTCATATATTCATATTGTTACAATTTATTCCGATATTATAACTACAACCACCCACTGTGAATTGCCTGTCTAGTAACCACTCGAATTTCACAGAGCTGAAAATTCTGATTGGGATTCGATAATCGACTAATTCACTTCTCGAACATCACTGAAATATTCAGTGATCTCGATGTTAGGGGGTAACATGTGTCAGAAACAATCTCACACTTTTGTATCCTTGTTAAGCTTATTACTGTCAATTAGCACGATTGCTATTGCCGAGGATCTCTGGGATAAATCACTCGACGATTTGATGAATATGAAAGTAACCACATCATCCAAGACGGCACTCTCAATCGACGAATCGCCCGGCATCATCACTGTCATCACTGCCGACGACTTTGTTAAATACGGTTATCGGTCGATCGAAGACGCACTGAATTATATCCCCGGTGTAAAAGTCATGGAGACATACTGGGGCTTCCGTCAACCATTTTTCCGGGGAATTTATTCTACTTTATACAATGACAAGTCGCTGCTTATGATCAACGGAAATCCATTCTGGGATGCAGTAAATGGTTCCTATTACTTAAACATGATACCGATCGCGGCAATCGAACGAATTGAAGTCGTCCGCGGACCGGGATCTACGCTTTACGGAACCAATGCTTTCGGCGGTGTGATAAACATCATTCTAAAAAAATCGGAAGGCAATAAAGCCAGCGCCGATATGAAAGGCGGGAGTTTTCAACTCTGCGAATCGTTCTTACGCGGTGAAGTCATGACACCCGAAGCAAATGTCGATTTGACACTGGGAAATCGCAGTGAGAAAGGTTATCCGTACAACCTCGAAAAAGACGAAGCGGGAAACAGTTATACCTTCGACGATAAGAACAATTATCAGAATGCAGTCGTCCAGTGGAATAGCGGGAAGTTCAATTTAATCGTCGCCTATATGGATATGGTTTCCACCAAAATCGGCGAGACACCACGCGTTTGGGGAATGGCAGAGAATAGAGAGAGTCATCATATCGGATTGTTCACTGCCGCTTCGTATGAACATGCTATCTCGTCGAAAACCGTGATGAATCTGCGTACATCATTCAATCATATCGATCGTAATTTCTATACCCGTCTGAACGGTGGTTGGACAAATTATCAATCGACCGGATATCGAAATGACGCTGAAGTACAATTCAACTATACCCCTTCGAACGATGTTTCGATTATCTACGGAGCAATTTGCGAATTTGCCCAAAGTCTTGGTTACAACATTATCGACCGGGGAGCCGATACGATCATCAGTAAAGGTGTACCCATTGTCGACAATACCGATCTTTCGGCGTATGTTCAAGGCACATATCGGTTTACCAAAGAATTAAACGCTTTGATCGGAGTCCGGTATAATTACAACAAAGACTACACACCGTTTGTAACACCGCGTGCCGGATTGGTCTATTCGATGTCGTCCACTACCACCATGAAACTATTGTATGGTCAGGCATTCAGATCGCCAACACTATTTGAACGATATGTCGGATTACCCACAACTGTTGGCGACCCGGATCTGAAACAGGAAAAGGTAAATACGATCGACTTGGCGCTGACCACCACGATCGATAAACGGTTTCGAATCGGGATCGATGGATATTATTTGGAGTGCAGCGATCAAATTATCCGCATTCCTTATCTAACGACCAAAACCCGCTACGCGAATTCACCCGACAATCTCGTTTATTACGGTGCCGAAGCCGAATGCAAAGCGATTGTCAGTTCCAATACCGAGCTGTTTTTTAATCCCGCTTACACCTACGGGAAAGTGAAAGGTGGCGATCCCATCAAATACATTCCCGCACTCACCGCATCGCTGGGAGTGAACCACAAGTGGAAGGATACCGATTGGTCGATTACCGGAATCTATACGGGTGAGTGTACGAATTTGGTTAGTTCCTCGACTGGAACAAACGAATTCACTGTGAAGGCGGTTTTCGACCTGAATGCCGGATTCCGGTACACGTTGAATTCCAATATAAATCTGTCCGTTGACGGCTTTAATTTGCTCGGTCAGAAGAATTACGCACCGGAGTTCATCCGGAAAAAGATTGGCGAACTACAGAATGGACCGAACGATCCCAGTCTGATCGCAGGTATTCATTTCCAATTCTAACCAGCTTATCAGTTCTTTATCAATAGTGGCGGGGATGAACCTCGCCACTTTTTTTCTCGCTCTCGCGATAAAAATTATTGCAACAGACTCGATAGTATAATTTCGAGCTATAAAAAAAACCGCCCCACATCGCTGCAGGGCGGTTAACAGAAGTTAATAAATTATTGCTGTTGATCGATCGCTTCGCTTAAATACCGTTTCATAACCGCTTCCGGTGTACCTACCGGCATCGATTCCAATACCCGGACAATCGATGCCGACTGCGATGGTGCATATATCCACGTCGTAACCCGGTAAAACATCAACGGCGAGAACCGCGCTACATCGCGATGAATGAAAGCGACACTATCCTTGTCATAGGTAGCACCGAGGAAATACCACCGATTCGCATTCACCGTATCGTTCCGCGCGCTGAAATAAACGATATACCAGCGTTGAAGCGTCGTATCCAGATGAACATGACCGACCGATGAATCGACACGGGTCCAATTCAATCGCGCATCGTAACCGGATAGCGACACCGTCAATCGGGGAGCTGCCGGAACGAAACTCGACGTACCACTCACCGATATCCGAATCGTATCCTCATTGATCGCGGAATCCAGCAACGCAACTTGCGCTGCAAATGATCCAGTTGTCACAGGATTGAATTTTACCCAGACTGTACTGGAATCACCGGCGTTGACCGTCGGCATCAACTGCGATGTCGTCGAGAACGGCGCAGTCGACGGTAATGTGATCCACTGTCCACCAAGCAGCGGTCGATTTCCCGCAACGCGAACAATAACCGAAATGGAATCATGCAATGTCGGTTCGATCGGTAGTGCAAAATTATAGGAGCTTCTTGACAGCGTTACGTAGTAACCTGTGCCTAATCCCGCAACCGGAATGGTGATCGGATCGAACGGACTGGCAAAGGTAAATTTCAACGTATCGCGATATGTCAATACCGAATCCGGAGTAAACTTCACCCAAATCCGAAGTGTGTCGTTGGTATTTGTGGATGAATCCGTATCCATTATTCGACGACTGTACATCCCACTCGTCGCACCAGTTAAGGTGGTAAAGCGGAATGCCTGATTTCCGGTATTCCAGACTTTCAGTTGCACGGAATCGGCGGTTCGGACGTGAACGCTCGAGAAATTAATCGAACTGAAATTCATACTCATCGGATACGGTCGAATGGTGAAATTCGCATTCGAAGTATCGGCGTAACCGGTGTACCCGCGACCGGTACAGCGAATTCGGGCAGTCGCTGATGCCGCTCCGGACACATTCCACAGCCAATATCCAGTGACGCTGGAAGCGGAATCGGTCAATACTTCCCAAGTCGTAGAGGGGTAGTTGCGATTCAATTCGATCCGAACACCATTCGGTAAATTTTGAGTCGTGTATCGAATCGTATCAACCGTGTTGAGATAGCAGGATTCACCACCATCGGGGCGAACCACACTGATCGATCGCGCTGCAATGGAGAATGCGGCATTCGACGTATCGGCAAAATAGCTGTTACTATTGGATACCACGCGGATTCGCGCTACACCGGTAACCGGGAGCGATACCGGGTTCCACCGCCAGTACCCTTGGGTAATGTTAGTTAGCGAATCGAGTGTCGTCCAAGTTCCAGTCGGATAATTCCGATTGATCTGAATTTTCACTGTTCCGCGTAGCGAGCTACTTGTCCATTTCACACTGTCGACTTCACCGGCAAAGAACGTTTCACCGCCATTGGGACGAGTTAACGCGAGACTGCCGTTGATAATGCGGCAATCCGCATCGGAGTAATCGTCGAATGGTTCGGCATAATCGGTAATATAGAACCGAACCGAATCGGATAGTGGCTCTGTCGGTGTCCAAATAAACATATTTTGCGTCGAGGGAATGCTGTCACTTCCGGGCAAGATGTCGAAATACTCCGGATTATCGCCGTGCCGTGACATCAAGAGAATGAAAGTACTATTGATATTTGTTGCCCAGCGAATAGTATCAGGGACACCAACCTGCAATTGTTCCCCGCCATTCGGATGAAGAATACTTACAAACGGCGTCGCCAGCACCAAATTCACCGAAGATGTATCGGCGATATTCGGGAACGATTCGGATGTAATGGCAATCCGAAAATTGTTGGTCAAACTGAGGTTGTTAGTCGACCAGTTTACTTCTCCCGTTGACGCCGGATAATTGGTTACGACCGTTCCCCACGCCCCGGAAGGATAATTCAGATTATACTTAACTGTGACATTTCCGGGTAGATGTCCCGCATTCCAATGAATCGTTTCCAGATGGTTCACCAGCATCGTGTCACCCAGTACCGGACGAGTGATGCGCAACGACGGATACACAATCGGTGAGTTGGCGTCCGAAGTATCGCGATAACTGCTATAAGAGTTGGAAAGAATGGAGACCCGGACATTGTTGGCGGTCGGCTCGGCGACATACCAATCCAACCATCCTTGCGAAGCAGGTACAGTCGTCGATAGTGTCTGCCAAATACCGCCGGGATAGTTGCGATTCATCTTCACTGTCAAGGTTCCGGGCAAATAATTGGCGGTCCAGCGAATCGTATCCATATTCCCGATATAGATCGTATCGAGATTGTTCGGTCGCGAAACGGTCAAACTGGGCTGGACGATTGAGAATATTGTATTGGATGAATCGGTTACTCCACTATTATTCACTGAGGTAATGGCAACCAGTGCATTCGAAGATACCGGTGCGGTCGGTGTCCAAACGTAATATAGTTGAGACGCTGCGACTGTGGCGAGTGTCGTCCAGGAACCACCCGGGTATGCGGTGTTAAGCTTGATCGAGACGTTTCCGACGATACCGGATTGTGTCCACCGGATTGTGTCGGGAATACCGATCGCAAAAATCTCACCGCCATTGGGTCTAGTTACAACCAACGGTGGGAGTACGATGGTGAAATTCGCATCGCTGGTATCGGCAACCGTGGGATTGGCAATCGACGTCACTCGAATCCGTGCGGTTGATGACACTGTTCCGGATGGTTGCCAAAGCTCGCTGCCATCGTTAGGAGTGCTGGCAAACAAAGTATCCCACGTGCTCGACGGATAATTGCGATTTAGTTCAATTCGGACATTCCCGGTGATTCCGGTACTTCCCCACTTTAACGTATCGGGTATTCCAATTGTAAATGTCTCTCCACCGTTGGGTCGGGAAATGCCCATTCCGATGTAGAGATTCTGAATTTCCGAAGCGCTCAAAGCGCGATTGTAAAACCGCACTTCATCGATCGAACCGTTCGTCCAGTTCCTATCCAAAGCAGCGTATTGCGATCCAATCATCAGGGGAGATGTAGATGGAGCGAATGCTCCAGAAAATGGAGATGAACAAAGTAACACCCCGTTAACATAAAGTGATACCATTTGCCCATTATATGTTCCACACAAATGAGCCCAAGTACCTAATGGGAGTGTAGACGATGATGTGGCTAAAATATGTGTACTATTAATATTCGTCACTAGTTGTGGGTGATTCGTAGGGTCAATTTCTAGAGCAAACACTTCTGCACCACCATGCCATCTAGCGACAACTGTTTCATTATCTCCAGTATATTGATCGAGCTTTACCCAAGCGCTTACTGTAATGTTTGTTGCATCTAACCCTGTAGTAGAAGAAACAGTAATGTTTGCACTACTTCCATCAAAGTGCATAGCCGAGTTTGAAGTTCCGTAGCTATTCGCGGATGAGGTTAAATCACCACCTGGAGTCCCGTGGTGCCCATTTCCACTGGCATCGTTCGCATTCCCATTCAGTGGATAATATGCGAGTATGCCTTGTTGCACCGCCTGCTGTACGTTATAGATGCCAAAATTCCCATCGCTGGTATCGCCAATCGTCGGATACGTCACCGAAGTAATGCGAATCCGTGCCGTCGATGAAAGTTGCGCCGGTAGCGGCGTCCACGTTATATATCCGGTCGATGCGGCAACCGTTCCGAGCGATGTCCAACTGCCGGTTGGATAGTTCGTGTTCAATTCGACATTCACATTACCGGTAATTCCCGATTGTCCCCATTTGACTGAATCGGTTTGTCCAACAACGAACACATCGCCGCCATTCGGGCGGGAAATGCCGATGCCCTGATACAATGCCGAAATCTCGGTTAATGTAAGTGCGCGTGAATAAATCCGGGTTTCGTCGATGGAACCATTAAATTTTGCATCAGTTGCTCCACCAATAGTTCCTAGTTTTGTCACAGTTCCGGTTGCGACAGTTCCACTCACATCTCCGCTTGACCAACCCAGTGTAGTTAAAGTCATTACCGAACCATCGAGATACGGCGTCAACACTGAACCATTTCGAACAACAACCAAGTGATGCCAATTGGCATCAGTTATCGAAGTGTTTGAATAACATGCCACCACATTACCGAAAGTGGGTGATAATGCAAAATAGAGTCGATCCCGATAGCTCTCATGAAATCCAAACTTATAATAGTTATTGAGAACTGTACTTTGAGTTCCAAACAAATGAGCTTCGCTTCCGGAACCTGCAACGCCTCCGGGAATGTAGTTATTCGCTATTCCTTTCTTGAACCACATACTTACCGAATAATTATCAATAGCACCGAGATTGCCCAAATCGATGTCATTGCTACTTCCATTAAATGAATACGCTTTTTGCGAAGTGCCGTATCGATCATTGGAAGGTGTTGCGCCATTCACCGTTCCCGTATGCCCGTTCCCGCTGGCATCGGTCGCATTCCCATTCAACGGATAGTATGCAACCAATCCCTGCTGCACCGCTTGTTGTACTGAATAAATCCCGAAATTCGCTTCGCTGGTATCCCCCATAGTCGGATTGGTTACCGAGGTAATGCGTATGCGAGCAGTGCGGCTTGTATCGGAGATTGCCGGTGTCCAAGTATGCGTCAAATCGTTAATTGGAACAGTAGCAATATTTGTCCAAGTCGATCCACCGGATGTCGAATAATTCAACGACTTCTGTATCGTTATATTGCCTGTTAGACCTGTTTGCAGCCAGTTGATCGCATTCGTTTGTCCAGCAATGAGTACCTCACCTCCGTTGGGCGAAGTTAAATTAAGTGGTAAAAGAGGTGGAGCATCTCCAACAACTACTGCACCATAATTAATTCCATTGTGAGTGCTGGCTAGATCGGAGATTGGACTTCCGGTAGATCCTGAAAGGGGCCAATAACCGACTAATCCCGATTCCATACCGGTTAGACGCCGATTGTAGTTCTCTCTAATCTGTTGAGCCGTTCGAGCCGTAGACCAAGCACGGACATCAGAAACCTGACCTTTGAAGAGCGTGACACTTTCGGTTGTGCCAGGGTTGTACCGACCGATAAAAAGCTCGGTAAGGGCATCTGGTATCAATTGCGTGAAGTTGTAGGTTTCATACAAAATACCGTTGACATACGAAGATACGTTTCCTGATGAGTAGACAATCGCAACGTGTTTCCATTGTCCCACTGGAAATGATAACTGTGATTGACGAGCGCCATCATGGAAATTCGAATTAAAATAAGACTGGCTTGAGTTGGAGTTCACGCCAAACCCGACAGAGTAATGCAATCGGTCATCATTGGATAAAATATTGTTTGCGTAGTTGATACTCGATCCCACATCTTCCGGTTTCACCCATGCTTCCAATGTTAATGGAAGCTGATTCAAGATAGTTAAATTCTGAATGTCAATGTAGGAAGAGACACCATCAAACCGCATCGAGCTCTGCGTGACCACAGCAAAATTCGCATCGCTGGTATCGCCAATCGATGGATACGATGTAGACATGACGCGAATGCGCGCATTCGTTGAAAGCTGCGATACTTGCGGTGTCCACGTAACATATCCAGTGGTACCCAGCACAGTTCCGAGCGAGGTCCAACTACCGGATGGATAATTCGTGTTCAATTCTACCGAAACGTAACCGGTTAATCCCTTATTTACCCACTTGATTGAATCAGCTTGACCGACAACAAAGACTTCGCCGCCATTGGGACGGGATATTGCAATACTGGAATACAGCGCGTTGATTTCCCCGTCGGAGAGTGCACGATTGTAGAACCGCACTTCGTCGATCGATCCTTGAAAAGCGTCGGTGGGGTAGTCTGATCGCCCGATCTGCAATCGGCGCGACGTAAAGGTCGGTATGGCTCCTGTGGTAATCGCACCAGCAATCATCGAACCGTCGAGATAGAGATATACTGTGGATCCGTCGTAAACCGATACCACATGATGCCAGAGGTTGTCATTGGTAAATACCGACCCACTGAAAACATCGGTCACGCTGGAGTTGGTGTAGAACCACAATCGCCTCGGACTGCCGGTTCCCTCCAGCAGTAATCCATAGTTTTGAGCTGTACTGTTCAAAGGACCCACTGCCGCAATTCTAGGCGAGGTTGTTCCGGGACCAGTGGATTTGATCCACGCCGAGATCGAAACTTGCGATACCGAAAATGCCGATCCGACATCGGCATAGACATAACTGGAGGAACCATTGAAACTGAAGGCACTGTTCGCAACACCGTTGCGGTCGGTCGTCCATGACGCACCCTGGTTGATCGCAGTCAAACCGTTGCCACTGGCATCGCTGGTGTTCCCCGAGAACGGATAATATGCCAGTAATCCGGTTTGGAGTGCCTGTTGCAGCGTATACACTCCGAAATTTGCATTGCTGGTATCGCACATCGAGGGATAGTTAACCGGAGTAATGCGAATTCGAGCATTCGTTGTAAGTTGAGAGGATAACGGTGTCCAAATATAATAACCGGTGGATGCCGCAGCAGAACCCAGCACTGTCCAACTGCCCGATGGATAATTCGTATTCAGTTCAACTGTAACGTTGCCCGTGATCCCGCTTTGCCGCCATTCGACATAGTTCGCTTGATCGACCACGTTTACGTCGCCGCCATTGTGGTTCGTCAAATATATTTGAGTCGCCAGATAACTGATTTCTGCTGCGCTTAGTGCGCGGTTGAATAGTCGCATTTCATCCAATGCACCATTCATAAAATTGGTCGGAAATCCGCCGTAGTAGTAAGCACCAATCGTCAATGGTGTGGATGTCGATGTTGTTGCATTGTAGGGATAACTCGTTGTGCCGACGGAATAACCGTTGATGTAAAGCGTGAGTTGACCTTGATTGTATACACCAGCGACATGATTCCACTGACCGGCAGTAATATTCGATTGCACACTTATTGTCTGATCGCTGTAATTTGCTGCAGCCCAGCGTAATACTCCAGTGGAATATAGATCCAGTGCCAGCTCGAGATATCCGGTCGTCGCATTTCCAAGATGCAGAATGGTTTGAGTCGGTGTCGACGTATTGAATTTGACCCAAGTCGAGACCGTAAATGTCGAAGGTTTATTGAATACGTAACTGAAATTGGATCGACGACTGTAACCCGATGTACCATTGAACGACGCGGCGCAATTAGTTTGGTTGAAGCGGTCGGTAGTATAGCTCAGGTTCGTCGACGAAAGATGATTGCCGTAGAGTGAATAATCGTACATCGTATTATCCATCGGATAATTTCCGATCCACCCCTGATTGGTTGCTGTTTGCGCAGTATAGATTCCGAAATTCGCATCGCTAGTATCGCCTATTGTCGGATATGTTACTGAGGTAATGCGAATTCGTGCCAGACCTGCCGAACCCTGTGACATTAGCGGCGTCCAGACTAAAGATCCGGTCGATGCCGCCACAGTACCTAGCGAAGTCCATGAACCCGATGGATAATTCGTATTCAATTCGACGTTGACCGAACCGGTAAGACCAGTCTGCACCCACTTCACCGTATCCGCTTGATCGATGACAAAAATTTCGCCCCCATTCGGACGACTCACATTCAGATTTCGGAATAGGGTATAGATTTCCGATAACGAGAGTGCACGATTGTAGATTCGATACTGATCCAACGAGCCGTTGAGGAAATTGGCAACTGTACTGGTGCTGGAGTAGTAGTAACTACCGATCGCAATTGGAGTCGCGGTAGGAACTGTAGTCGTCAGTGAAAATGACGTCGAACTCACTAGATTACCATTTACGTATAGTGAAACGACTCCATTATCATATACACCGGTAATGAGATACCAATTACCGAGTGTAATATTCGAGAATGGATAGGTCGCACTTGCGGTAAGAACACCGCTCTTTCCAACAGCCCAGCGAATGTTGGTACTGAATTTTTCCAGTGCGCCGAAAAATGAATTGGTGGCACTATTTCCAAAACAACCTAGTGCTTGATAAGTCGCTGATGAGTTGAATTTCACCCAGGACGAAATGGTAAATCGAGAATTGTAACTGAAAACGAAATTCGGATTAGTATTCAGACCATAGCTGGAAGTACCGTTGAATGATGCTGCGTAACTCGCTATCCCGTTTTGGTCAGTGGTGTAGGTGATGGATGACGGAGTCAGATTGTTGCCTTGACCGGAGTTGTCAGTTACATCGCCATTCAGTTGATAATACGCCACCAGTCCCTGATTGATTGCCATTTGTGCGGTGTAGATACCGAAATTGCCATCACCGGTATCGCCAACTGCCGAATTGTTCACCGATGTAACTCGAATTCGCGCAGTAGTTGAAATTTGGGATAGTTGCGGTGTCCATGTCATATATCCGGTCGATGCGGCAGCAGTTCCCAGCGACGTCCAGGATCCCGAGGGGTAGTTCGTATTGAGTTCGATATTGACATTCCCGGTTACACCCGTTTGTCCCCACTTGATTGAGTCTTGCTGACCGACAACGAAGACATCTCCGCCATTTGGTCGGGAAACACCGACACCTTGATACAATGCCGTGATTTCAGCAGCACTAAGGACACGATTGTAAGCGCGGACTTCGTCGATCGAACCATTAAAAAAGTTAGAATGACTCGCCGTGGTGTACTTAATACTACCGATTGAGAAGCTTCGTGTTGTAGCTTCGCTCAAACCATTTCCTGTCGACACTGATGTATTAAGAGTACCGTTGATATAGAGCTTAATCGAAGTACCGTCGTACGTTGAAACCAGGTGATACCATGTATTGGTACTGATATTTGACACTGAATTAAGCGTCAGCGAAGTTCCAGTGGATAGTCGGACGGTCATCGAAACGGCTCCAGTCGAGGACACTTCGAATACAAAAGTGTAATCACCCGATGGACCGACACGATCTTTTGTGATGATCGTAGAAGAACCGATTCGATTTACCCAGGCGGATACCGTTAACGATTGGAAACTAATCGCATTTGAGTTGGGAACATCCACGTAGCTGGATGCACCATCGAATGCAAATGCCCCAACTGACGAACCATATCGGTCAGTGGTATTGGACGTATAGGATGCAACGCCAGTATAACCGTTCCCGCTATAATCCAGCGCATTACCATTTAGCGGATAATAGGCTACCAATCCCTGCGTTAAAGCTTGTTGTAACGTATAAATATTGAAATTCGCGTCGCTGGTATCGCTAATCGATGAATTGTTTACCGAAGTCACACGGAATCGCGCAGTCGTCGAAGCTTGACTCGATTGCGGTGTCCAGAGCAAATAGCCCGTTGAAGCCGCAGCCGTTCCAAGTGACGTCCAAGAACCCGAGGGGTAATTTGTATTCAATTCGATATAGACGTTTCCGGTCACGCCGAGTTGCGACCACTTGACAGAATCGGGCTGACCGACCACATTCACATTACTTCCATTCGGCTTCGTGACCAATATTTGAGCAGATAATCCGCCAATTTCACTGGGAGTGAGCGCGCGATTGTACATCCGCATTTCATCTAACACTCCGTTTAGATGATTTGAAGCAGTTCCGGAATAGTAAGCTCCGATTGTCATCGGCGATGCGGTCGCTGTTGATGCCGTATAGGTATAATTGATCGTGCCGACCGATGTGCCGTTGATATATAGTGTGAGTTTACCCTGATCGTACACGGCTGCTACATGGTTCCATAGCCCTGCTGCAATACCGGATTGGACACTGATCGCCGGGTCGACATTATTGGTCGCAGCCCAGCGAAGTGTACCAGTGGAATTCAGATCCAAAATTAGATCCATGTAACCGGTTGTTGCAGGACCTAGCAGCATGATCGTCTGAGTTGGGGTAGTTGTATTGAATTTGACCCAAGTCGATACGGTAAAAGAAGACGATCGATTAACTACAAAACTCGGATTGACATTCCATGTGCGGGTCGTAGAACCGTTGAACGAAGCGGCAGAACTGGCGCGATCGAATCGATCGGTCGTATAAGACATGTATAACGGAGTCAAGTTGTTACTAAATCCGGAATTGTCGGCTACACTACCGTTAAATGGATAATAGGAAACTACACCTAGATTGAGCGCCGTGGGCACGGTGTAGATTCCGAAATTAGCGTCACTGGTATCGCATACTGCGGGAATGTTGATTGAGGTTACGCGAATTCGTGCACTGCCAGCCGATGTCTGAGAAACCAGTGGCGTCCATGTCACATATCCGGTCGATGCGGCAACCGTTCCGAGCGATGTCCAAATACCCGAGGGGTAGTTGGTATTGAGTTCGACTGATACGTTACCGGTTAAATCCGATTGCGACCATTTGATCGTATCTACTTGTCCGATCACATAGACCTCACTGCCGCGCGGACGAGTGAGGGTCAAGGTAGGATTGTTGCCGGCTCCGGTCAGATTTAACGAATAGGGGCTTCCTGCGGCATTATGGGAAAAGCTAAAAGTACCGGTTCGAGTACCGGATACGGTCGGTGTAAACGTCAACGTGACATCGGAATAACCACCCGCGGCAATCGAACTAGTAACAGTACCGTTCGAATAATCACCGGTTGTCGATGCTCCGGCGAGGTATAATGTCGAACCGCCGTTGTTAGAGATTCGAATCGTATGGTTGATCGAAGTATTGATGAGAGTAGATCCGAAATTGAGTGGATCGACGATGACCCCTCCCGATACTTCCCGTACCGAAATTACCGCTGGCGCAACACCACAAGTCGACCAAGTTGGTATGGCGGAAGTGGGATTGACCTGAATATCCCACAGATCGGAATCGGTTGCAGGAACAGTGTACGGACCGCCGTCGGCGTAATGCGTTCCGCCGGTAAATGGAAGTTCGGCAGCGGCAACGACATCAGCCCAAACGCGAATGTAAAATTGCGATCCAACATTTAACGATGTCGGAGTTCGCGTATCGGTCGGAGTTGCCGATTGTCCATACAGAATTGTTGCAAAGACGCCCGCTTGATCGCTGGCACCATCACCCATCGCGAATATTGAACTAACGATATCGCCGCCGGAGGGAGCGCCTAAATTATCGGCAGTAGTGACTGGAGGATGTAGTGTACCGTTGGGACGGATTACCTGTACCAGATTTCCACTCGGAACCGGTGAACCGTTGTACATGATTTCGTATATGATTTCACCATTCACATCGAAGGTGTTCAATCCCATATATACCGGATTGGATAGTGCAACACCCGCTATGAATGCCAGAAACAGCAAAACTGTAATCAAACGATACATAAAAACCCTCCGGTTGTTGAGGTACTGCGATCATCGGTAAAGAAGGATAGAAAAATGTGGCTTGAGAATTCAAGCAGTGAATTTCAAAATCTAGGCAAAACTACGTATGGAAAGGGTATCGATTCTTCACTCTGCACGAAATTGAATAAAAAACAGGGGATATGAAATTGTATCGTCACCAGATGACATCGATACTATTTGCCAATCAAATAAAATGATTGTGGTAGATTATTAACAGCGCCTTAATGTAGTCAAATTCACTATAATGTTCAAGCGCTATCTCGATATTTTTACTATTAATAGTTGAAATCTACTGCCAATAAGCAGACATAGTGTCGCAACAATGTCTACTACAAACTTTCGGGAAAATGCTGAACTTATTCTTGTCCGGATGACCGGTTTTCAGCGGTTCATCGAGTTCTTTTATCGATAGTAGGGCATCAACAGTCACAATCGACATCTTTTTCATCCAATCTCAAATGCTTTTTGCATATGAATCAAGATATAATCAGAGAACAACCGGTCTTGATCTTCAGACCGGTTGTTCTTTCACTACGTGATTAAATTGGAACAAAGAAAAATACTATTGCTCTACTTGAGTAAATTCATTTTTCCCACAAGTAGAGTGTTTTGACAATCGATCGCGTATAAATAAACTCCGGCAGATACTAGTTTACCCGAATCGGAATGACCATCCCAATTCACGGAATAAATACCACTGCCATTCGCTTGGAATCGCAATGTCCGAACTAATTCCCCGAGAATATTGTAAATCCGGATTTCCACAAAACCGTGGACTGCCACATTCAACTGCACGCGAATTTTAGTAGTGGAGTTGAACGGATTCGGATAATTCCCTAATAGCGAAAACGATTGTGGCGTCGCAACTGTGCTTGTTCCGGGCTTTTCATCGACCGGGGTACTTCCACCCGAAAAACTGGTGAATGGACTGATAACACCGTATGATCGACTGATCTGAATGATTTGCGCGCGGAGTGTCAGCGCGGTATCCGAACTACGATTTTGCGCATAATACTGGATGAGCAGCGACTCGATTTTTTTCTTCGCCCACACTTTTTCCAAATACAGATTTTCCGGATCGGACGATGCCGACAACACCAGTGGATAGGTATACGATACCGGCACGCCATACGCCGTACCCGACAGTGTAATCGTTATCGGCTGGGCAGAAGGATACCGACCGGATACGATCATTTGCGAACCTCGATAGAGATTTGGCAAAACCGCAGGATACGTTTCGGAAACGATATTGGGTGTAAACTCAATATGCGGATTGATCAATACCGGATTACGAATGATCTGATAAAATGAAGTGACCTGTGTACAAAGATCGGATTCATTGACAAACTGAGTGATTCCGCGATTGTGCATCGAGATTAATGTAAGGATCTGCTGATTCACATCCGATCCGATGCCAAAACAGAATAAATTGATGTTATCTGCCGCTCGTGACACTTGGCGATCGATATAGTTTACCAACTGTGTAGAATTGACGTAACCAGTGGTAGGTTGACCGTCAGTAATGAAAATTATAATATTTGCCGTTGAGTCGTTTGCTGCGGCAAATTGTGAGACTGCAACCCCCAACGCACCTGAAATATTTGTAGTTCCGCGCGCAGTCAACGAATTGATATAGGTAATTGCCGAATCGCGAGTCTGGGTAGAATATGGAATGTGAGCACTGCGGAATGGAGTAATCACATTATCGAAATCAATGATATTGAACCGATCGCCTTGATTCAGATTATTCAAGATATAAGTTGCCGCATCTTTCGCTTGTTGAATTTTGCTTCCCAACATACTTCCCGACCGATCGATGACTAATGTGAATACCTTCGAAATCGACTGATGAGATGCATCGGGACTTGGTTCAGCGATAAAGGTATAGAATCCTCTTCCCAGCGAATCTGGTACAAGCGAGTCCGGTTGTAGCGTGCTATATCCGAACAAACCCAATTGACTTGCATTCAGAGTATATTGAACAACCATATTGGTCGATGCAACGATATTGCTAGCAGAGTAAAAAACGGCAGCACTATCGTGATAATTCGCAACTTCTGCCGATGGAATAGTATTCGCCAACCAGATTGAGTCGATTGTCCGAAGCGATCGTAAATGCAAATCAAACTGCTGGTAACCAATCGGAGTCGATTGAATTGTATGATAATCGCTGATATAGGAATATCGGACAATTCCCATTGAATAGGGAAGTAGTTCGACATAGGTTAACTCAACCACAAGCGAGCTGTCGCGGGGTACTTGTTGTGGAATCGGAAAAAATAGCGGAGTAGCCCCAAGATAGTTGGTCAGTATGTCACCGGTCGAACCACCGGGCAATGTTGTGTCCTGACTCGTTCCAGCGATGCTTGCCGTCCACCATTCTCCGTTAATACGCCACCTTAGAGAAGTCGCACTTGCTTGCTCGCCTAATGGAAAACCGTAACTAACGGATCGGAATGAAGTCGTGTTACGGAAATATTGCGTAGTCTTTGTGATCGCAATTTGACTTTCAATCGTTGTTTGGACAATAACCGAATCCAAGTGCATACAAGTGCTGTTTGGTGCCGAAACAACCGCTACTCCAAATCCAAAACTGAGCTGGTATTGCAATAACATTGCTAACACCGATACAAGGATCGACATTCGAGTCTTCATTTTTCCTCCACGGATCATAGTCGATTTCCGATGTGTGTGTTAAACTTATTTTGCCTATTGATTCAAAGTCGAGTGGATGAAGCGAACGATTTTGTGGTTTATTTTTCTTCACCGCAAATTCGCTCATTGCTTCGTGTCCGCTTTCATCTTGACGGTTGAATCGCTAATGGCTGATCGAACGTTCCAATTGTTGTCGCGATGCAATTTTCATCTTCGGCGTACAACACATATTCAATCGGTTCGTTCGTAGCAATGCCAGCGGGAATTGCCCCATGATACCGATGGTTGGTAGTGTCGGTCATCTCGACAGTTTGGTAAAGTAGATTCGGAAAAACTCGATAAAACAGTCGAGAACGCATTACGATCACCGTCGAATCGGTGATAGTCGCGTCGATCGATATCGAATCGTTCCGACCACCGGTTAAGCTATAACTGGGAGGTGGAGTAAAATTGATTTGTGGACTGTGATTCGGACTTACAGCTAGTGTGTAAGGAAACGTAGTAGGATTCGAAGATGGATTCGTCGTCGTCGACTGACCATCGGTAGCAGCGAAATAATAGATTATTCCCGGCCAAACAATTGATGATGCCGGTATCGTTGCAGTATACGAAGTACCACTCAGGTTCATCGTCGCTTGGGAGTAACTGGTCGAAATTAGATTTTTGTAATAGAGCGATACCCGACTGATGAATGGTGTGACATTATCGACGACATTCACAGAAATCACGACCGGAGAGTTGGCAGGAAGCGATTGTGTATGGAGCAAGAGAGTCTGTTCCGTTCGAGAAATCGCTGGTGCTGAGTTAGGATTATAAGAACCGGAACAAGTACTTATTTGATCCCGATGAGCAGTTTGGATGACAACCGTCCTGATTTGTGTAACGTTTGCAGGTATGTTCGAACGGTAGGTAATCAAGTAAGTATTCGAAATCATACTGCTGATTTGCGAAATGATCGCATTGAAATTGGCATAGACATTGAAATATGTGCCGGTTGGATTCGTGGCGCGTGCAAGAGTCACATACTGTGCAATCTGCCGCGAATCGTTCGTATCAAAGATCGGAAATAGAATGGAATGACTGCCAACCAGCATCGTTTGAACTTGCGCAGTCGTATACGTTGTGACCCCATCGTTCTCATGTGAGGGAGCATCAGTCAATAATATGAGATTCCGCTGCGCTCCGGGGCGAAAATTCATGGCATTCGCAACGGCTAAGGCACCCAGTTGATTTTCTGGTTCATCACTGCCACTTCCAATTCCATGTTCACCGAGTCGGATATTCGTTAAGATCGATTGAACAGTTGCCATGTCCGAATAAAGATTCCCTTCGTTGTATCGGTACACAATATCACCGAATACGACGAAACCGATATTGCAGTTCACTTCGCTAGAAATCAAGGTACTTACGAAGCTTTCCATGTTCCGACGAACCGATTCGATTTCCTCACCCATACTTCCCGTAACATCAAGCACAAAAACAATGTCAGCGAGTCGATTTCCGTTATTCGAATCAGGGGGAACCACCGAAAAAAGATCGGTTTGAGGGATGTTATTTTCCGTAACATGAAACGCACTGGCAGCCAATCCGTTCACTTGGCTGCTATCGAATGTTACACTCACGTTGGAAAAAATTACCGGAAAACATTGTGAGTTGATATTGACCATCGATGTCGACAGATTGTCCGTCTCATCAACGCTGTTGATGATCGGTTGGTTGGTTTGATATAAATCGCATCTCCCCACCGACCATCCCGCAAATGAATGTGTCGAATTGGACGATATTCTGAAACCGAGTTGAATTGTATTACCGGCAAACCAGGTCAAGTCGATAATTGATTTTATCTGACTCACACTCGATCCGGTTCTAGTATCGAGTACTTGCCAATGACGACCTTGATCGGAGGAGATTTCGATATTACCGTAGTCGTAATCGCTTTCCAACTGATACGTTTCATCGATTGTCAACAGAATTTGATTGTATTTGTGCGGTAGTCGAGGTAACGTTATCTCAGATGAAGTAATTCGATCATTCGCATCGTTCGGGTAAGATAAAAAATCACCGGTAACGAAGAGAATGTTTTCATCGCTTGTTTTGAGGGATGATTGCTCCAATCCAAACTTCCAACAACCTTGCGGATGCCAGTCGCTGATGTCGGATGCCGACTTGAAGGAAAATAATGTCGTAGCTGATTCAATCAATTTCCAACGCGGATCGCCATCGTTGGACCAGTTTACTGGTACCGATTGTCCGGGTGAAAGATGATTTTGGGTGGACTGCGACAAATCTGTCGCGAACGAATTAGTTAATAGTGAAAGTACAGAGATGGCGAATAAATAGCGGATGGGATGTCTCATAGTATCCTCGTTCAGTTAGGCATTGCTTAGATTCAATGCCGCTTCCAGACATGGTATTCAAAACAGAGTAACTAACAGATACTACACTGAATATCGATGCATGATTGCATCGATAACATTGTTTGAGGAAGTGACTTTCTCCTCATAAATCGGAAGAAAGTCGTTGGTGTTGATGTCAAAGATCGAAATTTACCTCGGTTTCAAATTATTCGTGCTGACATTAATTTGATCGATTTACTTTTAATGTAACTTCAATACTCGTGATATTCAATACTCAAGTGGTCGTTTTCAAAAATAATTCTTCAAACAAGCGCCAGTCTTGCTGATTCGAACTCAGTGATTCACTTCGGATATCAATTCGGTACGATAGCCAATTCCGATTCAGCAATACAAGATTTCGATGAAGCTGTCGCATTCACTCAAAAATCATCGCAACAACCACTACCCGAGATTTACCGATTCCTTCGTGATTTCAGATTCGCTTATTGGAAGTATCCGATCTCGCCATGCAAAGAATCAAGCTCATTACCTGCCAGTTCAAATACAAAAAAATCCCGTATCTCACCTTCATTTCTATGATCCAGATTTTTTTTCGTCTTTATCTGGAATTACAACTGCGGTAATTCCTGAAAACTTTTCTGCACTGTAAAAAAACTCCCTACCGATACCCCTTATATTCTTGGTCTAAAGTATCTCTTGAAAATAAGTTGTTATCGGTAGTAGGGGCGGACCCCCGTGTCCGCCCGCAGGTCTGGCGAAGCCTGACACGAAATAATGATAACTTATTTTCAAGAACCACTATAATCAGTCTAAGGTTATGAGTGCATTGAAATTGCATAACCGTATGCGACTTCTTAATAGACGAATTGTACACATCATTATTATACCATTCAAAGAACAAGTAGTTAATATTGTGCATGTTGCGAATTTTTAAAAAAAATATTTTTCTTTATCATACTCTTTCATATCTTGTACAATAATCTTTTGGTCAAATCACTATCTTGATTTTACTTATTACAACTTCCATTCAAACTTTTTTATGAACACCTCAGGTTAGTTTGCTAGAACTGGTAATATTGTCGGTCATCAAGCACTGCTTCAGGAGGTAGTAATGAATACTCGCTGCTTGCTCTCAATCGTTTTTTTTCTGCTCTTCGCCTCATCCTTGTTCGCCTTTGCTAATCCCCGGGAATGGACTCCATCCGACGACGATATCCTTGGCATTCCCGATTCCGGATCAATCCAAATCGATGTTCAAAAGCTGGGCGTTGGTCATTATAAACTGATGTTCTCGCATCCGAATGTGAAATTCGAATCGGTAATCGCCGGTAAAGAGGAATGGACTTGGATCGATATCCCCGGTGAAACCCGCAACTGGACTCCCGGTAAGCCGTTGGTGCCAGCCATTGCGCGCCCGGTATTGTATCCCAACACCGGCAATGTTGCCGTGCGTGTGATCGCATCGGATTACATCGAGTATCGTGACATCGATGTTCTACCTCAGCAACCGTTACCCGTCGAAACGAAAGATGGATATCGCGATCGTCCCTTTACAATCGATCGCGACTTCTATTCGAAAGATCATTGGTTCCCGGAAGAATTGGTCAAAGTCAGTGAACCGCAAATCCTCCGCGATGCGCGCATCGGACTGTTGAACGTCCAACCGGTCGCTGTCAATCCCGGAACGCGCACGGTGCGGGTCTACACTTCCATCGAAATCGAGACTGTTCCCACCGGTGGAATCGGAATCAATGAAATCCGTACCGCTCCCCACCCTTCACCAACGTTTGCACAATTTTACCGCGAAATCATTGGTGCCGACGAATTGACGGAATTAAATGCCAATGCGTTATTCGGTCAAACTGTGATTGTCTGTCGACTCGGGACAGTATCGCAGATTCAGCCGTTTGTAGACTGGCGAAATCAGAGTGGACGCCCCACACAATTGATTATTTCGACTTCAACCGATACCTCTGTCATCCGTAATCAATTGCTGAATATTTACAATTCACCTGCCGGTCTAGATAATGTTATACTAGCAGCAGATGCGTATAATACAAATGATAATTTTTCACTCCCGGCTTATCAATCGTCTTACACATACACCGACCACCAGTTCGTCTGTCTCAGCGGAAACGACATTCTTGCCGATGCGTATATCAGCCGTTGGCCGGCGAATAATGCATCGCAATTGCAGTTGATGATCAATCGGTCGATAAATTATGAACGACAACCAAATATGACCGATTCCACTTGGTTTCGAAGGGGCTGGGGATACGCCGGAGTATCCAACGATGTCTACTCGAACCGCACTTGTATCTGGTACTGCATGTCGATGATGGCAGTACGTGGTGTCCCACCAAGGAATATCAACTATGACGAACATAATGGACATGTCGATGCCAGTTTAATTTCCATCCGATGCAATCCAGGAATGTTGTTTCTTGCGCACCGGGCATCATGGATCGGGCAAATCTCATCGTCGGATCTTTCTGGTATTTCGACGAATATCAACAAGTGTTTTGTCGCGTTTAACATCACGTGCAGTACCGGCGATTATTATGGGGCTTCCTCAAGTGGTATTCACGAAACACTGGTAAAACTCGGTACTCCTACTGCGCCGTGTGGTGCGATTGCAGCCATGAGCAGCGAAACATCCAGCCAAACACCATCCAATAACAATTGTATGGCGGCTGGAACATACTACGGACTGGGTGTGAAAAATGCCCGACAACCGGGTGGAATGTATTTTGAAGGCAAATACCAGATGTGGCGCAATTTCTGGAACTACGATCCGGCACGCGTTACCGACATTCTGAATTGGTACAATGTCATGGGCGATATCTCGGTGAATATGTGGACCGGAGTGCCCCGCCACCTTTCTACAACAATGTCGACACTAATTCCACTTCATCAAAATACCTTTGAATTTCAAGTAAATCGCACCGAAGACAATGCAATTGTGCCGAATGCGCTGGTTACCGTACAAAAATACAATAGCAACAATGAACTCGAAACCTATGCCCGCGGCGTAACCGATGCTCGCGGTCAAGTAAACCTACCACTTACCAATCGAACTACTGGAACCATGATTGTTACCGTAATCGGTAATAAGGTTGGCGACAACTATCTCCCTCGGATCGATACAGTCGTTGTTACGACACTTCCCGGAGAATTGGTATTGAATCGTCTGTCGATAATCGATAATACCGGGAACGGTCGCATTGGTAACAACAATCAAATCGCCAATCCCGGCGAGATAATCGATCTCCGGATTCAACTTGCCAATCGGGGATCGCGGGACACCCTTAGAACAATCCGATCCTATTTGACATCCGACGATCCGCGAATTGTAGTGATCGACAGTCTGGGATCGTATCCCAATCTCGCACCAAGCGACACAGCATATAATGCCATTAATTTCCGAATTGCGATTGCAACGAATATCCGAAACGGAGATCACCTTCCGCTTCATCTTCGGATTACCACTGCCGATTCACAGTATCGGTGGACCTATCCAATTTCCTTACCAATACAATCAATCCAATTGCGCTATTTCGGATCGTCGCTCACACCGGCTCGACTTAATCCCGATGTGGTTGCCAATTTAGCCATTTCGGTGATGAACACTAGCGATCTAACAGTTCAAACCTCTCAGGCGCGTTTGATATCGCTCTCGCCGCAAATCGAAGTTCACGTATCGAATGCGATATTTCCATCGTTGCCGTCGTTACTGACGGTGACTAATCTTTCTACTCAACAATTTCAAATCCATTCCGCCAGAAACAGTATACCCGGTACTCATGCCGGTATGATGGCAATTTTTCAGTGTGATAGTCTTCGCGACACTTTGTATTTCACAGTGACGATTGGGGTTGATGGTGATTATCCAACAACACTTTGCACCGGTCCCGATTCGTATGGGTACATGGCATTCGACGATACCGATACATCCTATTTTTTGCACCCGACTTATCAGTGGATCGATAATGAGACATTGGCGAATCGGTTGAATTTGAATGATCCGGTCGAAAGTACCGATAGTTCGGTATTAATCCGGCTACCTTTTCATGCGCAACATTATGGAATTATCTATGACACAATCACAGTATGCACGAATGGTTGGTTTTCGTTCGGTCCGGCTCGGGTAATCGATGCGCTAAATGGCTCGCATTTGCAGTACACGTTTCGTAATCGTGCATTACCGGGTCCCGATGTTCCCCCCAATATGGTAGCAGTGGACTGGCAGGATTTATTAATTCCCAGTTATCCATCGGGAGGTGTGTTCGGTAGTTACGATTCCAGCTCACATGCTTACGTGATCACTTGGAAAGGTATTACTTATCTGAACGGTTTTACTGGTCCAAACGAATTTCAGGTACTCATCTACAACCCGCAATCATTACGCGTTCCTTCTAGCGATTGCATTCTTAAATTCCAATACAAAACCCGGAGCAGCAGTGAATATCTAAGCTACCCATACGAACCGGGATTCACTACGATCGGGATTTGCGATTCTTCTCGCTCCCGGGCATTACAATATGTTTTCTGGCACGACTGGTCGAATGGTGCTGCAGTGATTCCCGATGGCGTCGATATCAACCGTGCTATCACCTTCGCTACTTCGGCAAGCTTCGTGTCGGGAAGACTTATCGGAGATGTTACTCAGTTGAGCGATGGTCGACCGATTCAGGGAGCCGTCATTAGTTCTCGTGAAGCGATCGCATCGGCTGTTACCGATTCAAATGGTCAGTTTCGTATCGACCGTTTCCCCAGTGGCACATTTCCGATTTCGATTCAAGCATTCGGGTATATTCCGATTACCGATACCGTCCGTGTTCGCGATAGCAGTACAACCACTGTTCACTTTACAATGCGAAAACCGATTCTTCGGATAACGTTACACCCGCAAGATACCGTAATGGCACCGAATGATTCGCTCTATGCCCGCTTATCGACAGGTGGACAGGACACTACTCTGCATTTATTCCTGCGTAATACCGGGAATGGACCGTTGACTTGGAATCTTACTCAGTCAATCAACCCGAATGGATCGGAAGAGGATTCACTCTTTTCGTCACTGGCTTCTATCAATCCATCCTCGCTACTCATCAACGATCCGATGTTAAGTGGTGTCGAATACGACGGGGAGCATTTTTGGATTAGCGGTGCTTCCCCTAATTATGCTCGACCGCACAAGTTGTACAAACTCGATCGGACTGGAACGCAATTATTGAACACTTACAATTGCCCAGACAGTGTTGGTGTCATCGGCTGGCGCGATCTGGCATTCGATGGTCGGTATCTCTATGGTTCGTACGATAATCATATTGATCGAATCGATACTGGAACTGGCAGCGTTCTTTCACGAATTCCGATCCAATTTGTATCGGTCGCACGGTCAATCACAATCGATACTGCCAATCGGATGCTCTATTATGCCGATCAAAACAGCCCGATCTACAAGCTAAATTTGGCTAATAACTCGATTGTCGGCGATATCCCTGCAATAAGCGGTTTATTCGGATTGGCATGGTTTCCCGCCGACCCGGATGGGATGAAATTGTACGCTTATTATCGCGATCAACAATCGCATACCACTGGAACTCGCCTTGTAAAAATCAATCCAACCACCGGTACCAGTCGTATTCTCGCCAGTCTGGGGAGTAATGGCGATGCCGCATATGGTTTAGCAATCACCAATACTTGGAATCCTACTTTTTGGGTGGCAATTGCGCTTATGAGTCACTCCAATTCCGATATCGTGGGCATCTACAAGCTTGCCGTGGATCGGTCATGGATTCAGGTTTCGCCAGTATCGGGAGAATTACTAGCCAATCAACTCGAAACTGTATCCATTTCGATGACAAGCACGAATCTGCCAGTTCGATATTCCGATGGACTGAGGATTAGCAATAATTCCAGTGTGCCGCTTGTGTATGTTCCAATCGTCATGAATGTGTTCAATCCTAACAGTGAAGTAACTCAGACGCCGGAGCAACTTCCACTAACCTATTCATTGCTGCAAAATCGACCGAATCCGTTTAATCCGGTTACATCGATTACTTTCTCAGTTCCGCGGATGATGCCGGTCAGTTTATCCGTCTACAACAACCTTGGGCAGGTTGTCGCGTCGCTGTCTACCGGTAAACCGTTTGCAGCAGGCAAGCATACCGTCACATTCGACGGTTCCAGTTTAGCGAATGGCGTGTATTTCTATCGTCTCGAGGCTGGTACATTTTCAGCTACACGGAAGATGGTGCTGTTGAAATAATTTTCGCTGTTCGATTGTACGGGCGACCCGCCGCGGTCGCCCGTCGGTATTTGTAAGTACAGACTCGCTCGTCGGTACATATTCGACAAAAGCCGACCACCAAATCATGACAACTATTTTTTAAGTGACAATTCTGTGCTATTATCTCGATTGAGCTGCCTCTTGCAGTTCAATCGAGATTTTTTTTGTATATAGTATCTCTGGAAAATAAGTTGTTATCGGTAGTAGGGGCGGATCCCCGCGTCCGCCCGCAGGTCAGGCAAATCCTGACACCGAATCATGACAACTTATTTTCAAGAACCACTATAATCTGGTCGTTGATTACCGAAATGAGAATAATCGGATAGAACCGAACTTGACCTACCGACCAAAGAATGGAAGTGATAATAATCAGAACAGAATTTTCGGTCTCAATAGCGAAAATATTTTTATAACAAGCTTTCCATCGATGTATAATCGAATGAATAATATTACTGAATATTTGGTCGCGAAAGTTGATCTGAGTGGAGTGGAGAAGATTTCCCATTTAAGTGCACTAATAAGATTAAGTCTGTCGCTCGATACAGAAGTAATTCTTTCGTCGCATCACCGTTCTTTACTCAATTGCAATTCGGCATCGGCTTGACGTAAGTGTTCGGCAATCGTCAGCGCCAATCGTTTTAAAACTTCCCGACCGAATTTTTCTCGTTTCGCTACTACTGCTTCGAACGACTGGCGCGATAAAACATACAACTCGCAATCTTCTTTCGCTTCAGCATTGGCTGAGCGCTTACCTTGATCGAGAAATGCCAGTTCCCCGAAAAAGTCTGCTCGACCAATATTCACCAAGTGGTGAACAGCTCCGCTTTCAAACGGGAGGACAATTCGTACACTTCCCCGGCGAACAAAAAATATTTCGTCCCCCAGTTCGCCTTTCGCAAAGATCGTATCCCCTTTTTTGTAAAACCGTTCTTGGATAGTCTTTGCCAGTTCTTCCAGTATAGTCTCATCCTGCCCGCGAAAGATGTTAAACTCATCTAGAAGGACGGGCGATTCGTCCGGTTCGGAGGTGACACCGGCGGTTTCGAGCAATCGATTTTCAATCCATTCCAAAGCATCATCCAAAGTTCCAAACAGGATACTATCACTGTTCGAATCCAGTATCCCGGCATCTTTGAGCGAGTGTTCGAAAATATTCTTGCTCAACAGTGCACTAGAGAGACTACAGAACAACAAACTTCCATTCCGGCGAGTGAGCAACGTCTGCATCTGTTTGATAAAATGCATGGCGGTATAATCGATCGACTGGACTCGCCGTAGATCGAACAAAATGAAACGTTTTGTCCGGAGATCGGGTTCTAGTTGCGCGAATAATTGATCGGCAGTTCCGAAAAAGAGATTTCCCTGCAATTCACACAAAACACCTTGTTCGCCGTCTCGTTCGATGATCGCCCGTTCGCTGGCAACACGGCGCGTTTTCGAGGATACTTGATTCAAATATTGTTTCCGGTAGATGATGGAAACCTTGACCTGATCGCGGATAAAAAGGAGAATTGCCAACCCGACACCAACCCCGGTTGCAACGATTAGGTCGAATGCCACTGCCAGAAAGACGACACCGGCTATTACGACAAAATCAAGTCGTCCCGTTGGCAATTTCAACAAGTGGAACATACTTCGGTCGAACATTCGCCAGGCAATCACCATCAGAATTCCCGCCAATGCACCGATCGGCACCCAGGCAATCAACGGTCGCAGTAGCAGGAAAACCAGTAGCACAAATATCCCTTCGTACACCCCGGAACGAGGCGTACGACCGCCACTTGCGGAATTGACCAACGATGGTCCCATCGTACCGGCACCGGGAATACCCCCTAAAAACGAAACGACCAGATTTCCAATGCCAACCCCTTTTAACACTCGATCGGAGTTATGTCGACTGATGGAAATTGTATCCAGCACCACGCATGTTTTGAGCGTATCGATCGAGAGCAAAACCGATAGCGTCAGCGCTGGAACCAGAACCGCAGTAATCGAGATGAGATCGATGTGAATCAGACCGTAAAAGTGTCCGGATATCGTTGAAAAAAACGATCCTGAAGTTTCAATCGGACCAATAATAAGTGAATTCCCCTGAACTAGTAATAATTCCGGATAGATTGTCGACAAACTAAAATAAGTAGCGATGCCGGCGAGCAAACCAAGAATAGTGGCAGGAATTCTGGTGGTGAATCGCGGCGATATTAATGTTACAATGATTGTAACGATTCCAACTGACAGACCGGGAATTCTCCAGATTTCCGGATGCATGAATCCATCTTGCAAATTGGTGCCGGATGGAAGACCCAGGAGTTTCGGTAGTTGACCTAGCGCGATAAGGATTCCAACTCCCGACATGTACCCACTTACAACCGGGTATGGGATAAATTTGATCAATCGACCCCAACCGATTAAGCCGTAGAATAGTTGAAACAGTGCCGCAAAAAATATGGTCAAGGTAATCAGCAGCGGAATATCGGTTCCACGCGCCGCGAACGCGCCATTCGAAAGTAATCCGATAATCAAGGCGGTCAATACCGCTGCTGCAGGCGCACACGGTGCTGAGATCAGTCCGCCGTTGCGACCAATCATGGAGGCGACAATCCCTAATGCCCCGGCACCTAGTATTCCAGCCATTGCCCCTTGTCCGGCAAATCCGGGATCGAGTGTCGTATAAACGGCGATACCAAATGCGATCGAGGATGGAAGCGCAACGAACATGGACGCGAGTCCGCCCCAGAAATCGCCAATTTGGGATGCCCGATCTGGAGTTACAGTAGCGCTGGAATTAGTCATCAATTCGCCTAGCAGAGAACCATTTTTCAGGTTATTTCCTTACTAAATATAGTCATATCGAAGTTCCTAATTCCACGATCAATACGGTTTTTTGAAGAAAAATGTAAAATAAATAGTGGCAAGCGAGCAGCCTGCCACTTTTTCTCAAATGAAATTCGCTAGAATTCGAATTGGTGACAATCGAATCAGTGACAACTTCATCGATCGGATAACGGGGCTTCCGGGGTACAGGCGAAGAGGTGATCACTCTTCCGCCAATAATATAATGTTACACTTTTTTCACATTGTTTTCAACCGTTCGAGCGGCGATATTCGGTAACAACAATGTTGGCAACGTCTCTTTCAATCGGTAGATTTTCCAGTAGTCAACAAGAATGATCTGCTTCAATTCGTAGACCAATCAAATCATGAATTAGTACTTGGAGAAACATGCACCCGTTTTCGACCTGGTCGTGATGGTGGTAGGGATTTATGGTCTCTAAGTGTTGCTTCAAAATTACTAGTTAATCAAATTCAATTGACTGGCAATTTCATTATGCAGTGTATCGTCGAATAATATATCGAGAGAACAAAGATAAATAGTATTGATTATAACATGTATTCGATAATTTATATAGAATCTCCGCAGAGGTTATTATTGCGATACCTGATTCTCAAAGGTTCCTATTCGATCAAAGATAGTAAGATTAGTAGCTATTATTTTGTACTATTTCAAGAGATCTCGAATATTTGACTCCTAAAATCCCCAAAGCAGAAAACTCTTCTTCGCCTTTACAGTCAGGATTTTAAAGTTCTCTGATGCCTCTTTAAGATTCACTAGTGTAGTATCAATTTCTCGAGTTGCCACCGAATCAGCGACTAATCTTCCCAAAACACCTTCGCCAGCGCGTATTGTGGCGACGATATCCTGTAGATCGGTAGTAACTTGGATTACATTATCGATCGGAACTTTCAGAAATGTAGTATCCATCAGCAGTTTACCGACCGTTCCTTTTCCCTGCCTGATCGAGTGGACGATTTCGGACATATCATCCGTGATGCGCGCCAAATTATCGTTCGTTAACTTGACTGTACCCATCATTCGATCGATATTCAGCGGAGGTCTAGTCTTAATTGTATCACCGGAATTAATTTGCGGTAAAGTACTGGTTCCGGGCGTAATAATGAGTGCTTTATTTCCCATTAAACCTTCGGTTCCAATCAATGCAACAGCGTCTTTTTTAATAAACTTCCGAACGGATTCATCGATTGAAATGTCAACACACACCGTGGTGTCGCCTACCATTAAAATGCTTTCAATAATTCCCACTTTAATGCCTGCATATCGAATATTGTTGCCTTCCTGAAGTCCATTCACATCGCTGAATATGCCATAAATATGGAACGTCTTATTGAAAAATTGCTGATTCATACCGATTATATAGATTGCGGAAGCAAACAAAATTAGTCCACTCGTAATAAATATCCCGAGTTTGATATGAGTCGATGATTTTTTGATCATGGCGAACACTCCTTTTTCGCGAAGTCGCACTGACTAGTGCAATTCGGTTTGCCATTCGAAAAATGACTTCACGTTGTCATCGTTCGAGTGCTCCAGTTCCTCGAACGTTCCTTCAGCCAAACAGTGCCCATCTCCCAGCACGATAATCCGGTTCGAAGTGGTTTTCGTACACTCCATATCGTGGGTAATGATGATCGACGTTGTTTGGTTATTTTTTTGTACCTCTAGAATTAGCGAATTGATTTCTCTTGCTGTGATCGGGTCGAGACCTGTCGTTGGTTCATCATATAGCATAATCTCGGGTTTCTGAATCAGTGTTCGCGCAAGACCCAATCGCTTGCGCATACCGCCCGATAGTTCCGATGGCATTTTATCGATGGCATCGGATAATCCGACACTCTTCAAAGCCTCGCTGACTAATTCGTCGATTTCGCTTCGTGACGGTTTCGGTTTAACGTTCCTTAGCGGAAATTCGAGATTTTCCCTTACACTCATCGAATCGTAAAGCGCTGCACTCTGAAAGAGAAAACCGATTTTATTTCGAAGTTCAGCCAGCTCTTTCTTCGAAACAGTCGCAATGTCCTTACCAAATAGAATAATTGTTCCCTCATCCGGTTCAATCAGACCCACAATGCATTTGATGAGCACCGATTTTCCCGTGCCCGACTTACCCAGCACTGCAAGACTTTCACTTTTTGTCACCGCAAAGGAGACATCTTTCAATACTTCGCTTTCACCGAACGATTTTTTTAAATGTTGAACTTCGATCAAACAGTCGTTCGATCCGATCGATTCCGGAACTTGTTTCTCCCCATTCATCTCAGTCACTTTAGTTTTCGATTCCATTGCTCTAGCCTGATATTAAATGAAAATGCTTACGATCTGTACCGCAATTAAATCGATGATAAAAATCGATAGCGATGCCATCACGACGGCAGCATTTGCCGCCTTTCCGACACCTTCTGTTCCACTATTGGCGTTGTATCCCTTGTAAGCTCCGATGATACCGATCGCGAATCCAAAGAAAAATGTCTTGATAACTGCCGGGAGCAAATCTGTAAAAGTAAGCCGCGTCATTGCCTGCGAAAGGAATAATTGAAGGCTTACATCTCCTTGTAGATTGACGCCTAAATACGACCCGAAGAACGAGGACGCGTCAGAGAAAATCGTAAGAACTGGAATCATCATCATCGCCGCTAGTACCCGAGTAACGACCACATATTTAAACGGATCCGTACCCGATACCTGCATCGCATCGATCTGCTCGGTCACGCGCATGGAGGCAAGTTCCGCACCGATACCGGAACCAACCTTGCCAGCGCAAATAAGTGCTGTCATAATAGGACCAATTTCGCGAACGATTGAAACTGATCTAGCCCCCGAAAGTAGTACCACTCTCTATGTCAGAGTAGTACCTTTTATGGGAGGTTTTCATGCGTGGAGTGAAGCGAACTGCGGAGCAGATTATCCCGATGCTTCGTGAAGCGGAAGTTGAGATTGGGAAGGGGATGAGCGTCCGTGAAGTTTGCCGGAAGTTGGGCATCCAGGAACATACTTACTACCACTGGCGCAAGGAATACGGTGGTTTGAAGCTGGATCAGGCGAAGCGTTTGAAGGAACTGGAACGCGAGAATGGCCGTCTTCGGAAGGTCGTATCTGATCTGACCTTGGACAAAGAGATCCTGCAGGAGGCTCTCAAGGGAAAATAGTGTGCCCGGCGAAGCGTCGCGAGACTGCGCTTACTGTTCGCCATTCGCTGGGCATTGATCGGGTCTCGGAACGACGGGTCTGTACGGTTCTTTGCGAACCACGAACGAGTCACCGGTATGCACCGCTTCGTCGTGCCGACGAAGGCCCGTTGGTCTCGCTGGTGGTATTTCTGGCTTGCCAGTATGGCGGGTATGGCTACCGGATCGTAACGGCGATGATCCGTAACATCGGCTGGCGGGTAAACCACAAACGGGTGGAACGGATCTGGCGACAGTCCGGACTGAAGGTCCCGAAGAAGCAGAAGAAGCGTCGAAGACTGTGGCTGAATGATGGTTCCTGCATCCGTCTACGTCCGGAACATCCGGATCATGTCTGGAGCTTCGACTTTGTCACGTGGCATACGTCGAATGGTCGTTCGTTCAAGATCTTTGCGATCATGGACGAATACACCCGGGAATGCCTTGCGATCCTGGTAGCCCGGAAGATCAAGGCGGATGATGTTCTTTGCGTACTGGAAGAACTGTTTGTAGTACGAGGTACACCGATTCATGTTCGTAGTGACAATGGCCCTGAGTTTACGGCGAATGAGGTACTAGCGTGGCTGCCCCGGGTTGATGTGCAACCCTTGTTTATTACGCCTGGCAGCCCGTGGGAAAACGGATACATCGAAAGTTTTAACTGTCGGTTGAAACTGTTGCTGAAGGGTGAAATCTTTGATACCATATTGGAAGCAAAGGTGATTATCGAACAATGGCGGCACCATTACAATACGATTCGACCGCACAGCTCTTTGGGCTATCTGCCGCCGGCACCGGAAACAGAGTTACCACTCATTCCTGCTCCGCTACGCTACGCAGGAATGAGACCAGTGTGACATAGACACTGGTACAAATAATGGGGGCAGATCAGTCTAACGACATCCAATCTGATTCATTCGAAATTGATTGTTAAGATCAATCGCACGAAAGTTTCATTTAGAGATAACAAGTACTACTGGATTTGTAATCATCAAGATTTTTATATGTGAATTGTTCCGAATCGATTACTCTGGTGATCAATGATGTGTGATTTACTGATGCGAGCACAGGATTGTGTAGGTCTCTAAATATTAATTTGTACAGCGATCCAATGATCAAAATACTCGAATTCAAACATCATCCTCATACTATATATACGTACGAACTTCTCAAACTTCACATCCGAAATTCGTCAATCTGAATGCTTCTGATGATATGACAAGATTAATCTCACGTACTTCACTTCAATCGATTCGTTCGCTGCAACAATCGGTGGATTGACGCTCGCGGTGATGAGCGCCTTTCGATTTGATCACCTGGAATTTTGATGGTAGTGCAACTGTTGTAAGGCTAAGTGGATCAATGTGGAAATTGATGTCTATTCGTCTGAAGTTCAAGCTTAACTTCCGAAACGAGCGTGCCCAGCAGGTTCGAACCCTCTTTCCTACCCGACTGCAAGGTTCGTGCTAAAATCAAAAAAGGGCGAGTCTTATTCGCCCTTTTTTTAACGTTTTATTATCCTAAGTACTTAGAACCAATCACCAAGGATTAAGAACCAAATAAGCGCGCCCAGCGGGACTCGAACCCACAACCCCAAGCTTAGAAGGCTTGTGCTCTATCCGATTGAGCTAGTGTAATCTTAATAGAATTAGTAGATTACCATTTCTCGAGAGCTAACGGTTACTGGATGGATTGAACAATTGAGCCGTTAGCTCCAATCTCGACAATTTTCGATTCGAAGTCAAGTCGATAAACTGTGACAAATGATCACGTGTGATGAATTGTTATAATTGTGACGGCATATCACATACTTGGTGATGTGATCTTATGTGATGCTCGAGCATCAGAACTGCTTCATCTTTATCACAATTCATCAACAAATATCGATATCATGAATCTTATCTTTAGTAGCCATATCCCAAAGTGACATCATGAGGACGTTACGATAACGCATATAATTTAATCTATTTTGGTGATCGTTAATATACATTCCACCTCGAATATCGTAACAAAATTGGCTATTATCATATACCTTAATATACCCATCGCCTTTGCGTTCAACTAAGTAAATATGTGATTTGTCATCTTTAGATTCAGGATCGTTATCAGTTATTTTTTCATGCATAAGTCTAAGATATGAATGCAAAACGGACGTCGTAAATTGAAAAGTTTTCTTGGCGCGATTGTCTATGTCAGTTTGTTTGTAACTAATCACATGACCTGACTCGAATGAATTTTTCAGTAATTCATAACGTAAGTAATCATCGGCTTCACCGATCTCTTTCTCTTTACCTTCTAAATAACCATATACAGATTCTAACCATTCTTTAAGAGCTGGTTCTTTAAAAAACTCAACGACTAGATCGTGTAACTCGGTATATTTACTGTATTTTAAGCGAAAGAGTTTCGGGTCTGGATCTTTCCAATATTCATAAATAAGATCTTTAGAATTTGGACCAAGAACAATAACTAGGCGTAATAAATATTGGTAAAGTAGACCTTCGTTGATTGAGTATTTAAAAATACTTTTTGCATCGGTTTCGCTTAACTTGCTAATCTCAGGTTCTTTGATCCATGCAGCTGACTCACCAAGGAACATTTGTCGATACCAAAAAAGAAATAAATCCTTATCTCTACGAAAAACGAAATAGTAAGCATTAAAATCAGCGAATATTTCGGTACAGAGATCTTGGGATAAAACTTGGTGCTTTCTTAATATTTTTTCAAAATTTGGAAATTTATTAATAACTCTCTCATTAGCTGATTGAATCATTTTTGGGCCGAAGTCAGGATTGACAATATTAATCATCGCATCGAAAAATTTTCTATATTCAGTATCTCGTACTTGGATGTAACCTAATTTCTCATAGATACGATCATTGTATACTTTTTTCAATAAATTTTCTACTGCTTCGTGACAAACATGAACAGCAAAGAATTCTGGAAAAAATACTTCATCGTAGTTTAGATGCATTGTTCTACCAGTTGCCTTTACACTAGTAGATCCTGAAATAAATGCGAAAGATCCTTTAACGCCGATATTACTGGTAATAGCTTTATAAGCTCCATTTACTGCAGTAACAATCAACTGAATACCACCTTTATACTCCAGATTAAAATCTGTCAAATCACTTAAATCCCAAGACATGTAATAGCGATTGCGCCAAGCAACATCCAGTGCATCGACAAAGGAGCCAATGTATTCATTAACTGAATTTAGTGTTCCACCTAATTTAATTCTATTTATTGCAGATAATAAGAATTCATTAATACTTTCGCGCAATTCTATGAAATTTGAAAAAAGTAAACGGTCGCGGATGCATTGGTTGTACTTTTCAAGTGAATGACATAAACGAGTATCATTCACCATCGCTACGCCTTGTCTCATATAGTTATGAAATTGGTTAAAATTTCCTACTGATGTAGTTTGGTATTTTATTACATTATGTTGATACTTATCCTCAAAGATTGGTTCAAAATGCTTCTCTTTTTCAACATGACTAATCTCATCATTTAAAACCTCATCAGAGAAAGTTGATATGAATGTATAAACACTAATAATATCGTGTTGATCGACTTTAAATCGATTTTCTAATGTAAATTCAATAAGTTCCTTACTAGTTAACGCTTTTAAATCCAAATAATTTTTATTAGCTATATTATTATCCTTATCGTCTTGCACGCTATTGATTGGATAGTTTATTAGATCACCACCACGACCAGTACAAACAAAATATTTTACGCCAAATGGCAATCGAGGGTAAATTTTGGCTAAACTTGAATTATCAGCGCAATCATCAAGAAATTCAAGTGTATTAATTGCAGACTGTAAGTGACCTGCCTTTGTCATCCACCGTCTGATTGGAAAAAGAGAAGGCTTCTTTTCATTTATAATATTATTAATATTGAATTTAAATTTTTCATATCCTTCATTACACTTACTAATAATATTACTATACTCTTCAAAATATTTAAAATCGAACCCTAGAGAAGTCACAGATACAGAAAATAAATGTGATTCATAAATATCTATGTTTTTGTCAACCTTTAAATTTCCCTTAGATTTTGTTTCTTTTTCAAATAATAACCTTTTTCTTATACTTTCGAATCTATTTCTTAAATGCGAATCCTTCAGAAGGCGATTCAAGGTTAATTCACGAAGATTAACTATATATTTTAATATATCTATATAACTATTTGAAAATACAAGTATTGTTAAATCGTGCCAAGAAAAAGAGTTATTAACAAGTATATGTATACAGGAGCTTGAATTTTTTTGTTTATAATCGTTGAAGTGCTCGTTAATCGCTTCGATAAATATCTTTAGTATTTCTATACCACCTCCAATAATAAACGAACAATTGATTTTCAATTGGCAAAGTGCTATTAGTGGACAATTTGTTGGATTTAAAAATGTTTCCTTGGACAGTTCAATTGTATCTTTATTCGGAGATGGTCCAATGATCGTTTGAAATTGGAAGGGATATTTCCCTTTCCAATCAGGATGATGTGATCCAAATTTCTGTGTTCCTAATTGATAATCGTCTGTTAGGCAAATTGACAATAAATCAAATTTACTAAACATATAATAAAACGAAGGGTTATAATAATATTTATAATAATTATCATTAGGACACAATCTCCCAAAATACTTACCGTGATCAATAATTAAATCGTTAATGTTTTCTTTAGTGTTTATCTCATCGTGGATACTGAGGGTAGATAAACCAATGAAAATAGAAGGCAGGTCTAATTTAAGAGGTGAAATTGAAATCATTAATTCTCCTACACTATTCAGAATGACAGATACGGTTGAACATCTTCGAAAAATCCAAGCTATCAACAAGAGGTTCCAAAAATGCTGCATTTCGAAGAACTAATAATTTAGGTTTACTTTCAGATTCACTATCTGGATCGTTTTCAGCAGAACTTACAGTTAAGAGGGGCAATGAAGCGGATAAATATCGAATTTCTGATACTATGTCTTGAAGTAGTGGGATAATATTAATTTTAATCAATTCAAAATCTGCATCCTTGTCAAATTGCATAGTAGTATCGATCTCAAGTTTTATTCCGACAGAATAGTAAACATCATAGATGCTAAAAATTAATTCGTCAAAACCAAATTTAGAAAAATTATTTCTAATACAACAATCAATCGAAAACCTGTAAAAAGCAAGAATACTGCTGGCGAATTCTTTGTATGCATTGATGGATTCTAATCTTAAAAGATGATTATTGAGAATAATCCAAACATTATATAATGACGTTTCATCGATCTCAGAAAACTGTGAGAACACATCAATAGGATGTTGAGCAAAGTTATGTTTAATTATCATAACGATACCCTCTGTTTACTATCTTTTGTATATAATGGATAGTATCCTTCTTGATTATGTGCATAAGTTGCTTTCAAGAATGTCACTAAGGATTTCATCTTTTCGACATTATCAACAGTCGGAATCTCCCTTTTCATATATTTATGCATACTATCAATCGTACATTGGTTATGATCATCTGATACACTAATAAGTATTTTAAGAACCCTTTTTAGCGAGCGATCTTTATTATGAATAGTATTAATGATAAAATTAACATTGGCGCTATTATAAGTAACGGTTAGTTTTTCATCGATGTTTTCTAACAAAAATCTTATCACAAAAATAGAATTATCAATATCAATACCGTTTGATCCAGATTGTCTACCAATTCTATGTTCAAGAATTGCGCGTAATTTGTTACCTAGAAAAATAGAATTATTTACTTTACTGGTATAAGAAGTACTATCAAAAGTCGTTTTGCTTATAGAAAACAAATAGTTGCCCAAACTATTTAATGAGAGTTGAATTTTAGATAACCCAGTATTTAAAGAATTTAATTCTTTGTCAGATAATTTAGATCTAAAATTACTGCTCGTATTATCGTCGTCTTTTAAAGTAGCAAGTTGATCTAGAGAGTTTATATAGAACAATAATGTTGCTAGATCTCTACAGATAAGGTTTATCGTTTTATAATCCTTGCAAAAACGCAGAAATTCAATGAGCGAACATAGTGAAGGTGCCAATGTGTGATTTTGGAATAAAGAAATCAAAGAAAGATCCTCAAAAGTTGCGGCAATTTTTTCTGCGTCATTCTCAGAACGTTTTTTTAAATTTAATAAAATTGAACCAGATTTCATGTATTCGATTAAATAATTACAAATCATCTCAGGGGTTTCACAATTATTAATGTCAATATGCGTTAAATCGAAGGTAGGATATAATTGTTCCGGCGGCTTTGTTCCATCAATAGTGAATATCTTTAAATATTCTAAATTATCTTTAAATTTAACTAGTAATTTATATAATTCATCGCAGAACACTTTATGTTGCTCAAACCCTTTGCAAATAACAGCAACATATAGATATCCATTATTGGTTATGTTTGATATTACTTGAGAATGATCAAAGCTATTGTATTTACAGTCTAATAGTAATGGTTTTTCGGAATTCCAGAGAAAAAGACTTTGACGTAAATTTTCATACAAATTAATCATGAATTCGCGAACATTTATTTCAATTTTCTTGTCATTTATCTCCAACTCCAGTTTCTCAATATTTGGATAAATCATGTTAATAAGAAATTTTTTATCACAATAGTTATGATCAAATGAGTTTGTGATTCCCATTCCCGGACTTTGCGGGGGAACATTTGAGTTTCCATTATCATTGGAGTGAACCGAAGAATCTATTGCTGACTTTGCGAAAAGTTTCGGTTGTCTTGGGGTGGGATTTGGATCCGATGAATTTGCATCATCACGAAAAGTTTCGTCAGTTTCGCGGTTCGTCAAACCCATTATGTTCTGTTCCTTGTCCAGTGCATTTCGTTTTTCGATCAAGTGCAACAAAGCAGGATGCGCACGATCAAGAGATGGAAGCTTCGACTCATGTGGTGCGGTCGAGAAAAATTTCACATCTCGTTTCAAGCTCATTCGACAATTATGTTGTTCCGTCAAATAAAACAACAAGACAAATCGAACGACGCGATAAGATAAAATGTCCGGACTCATTTCGCAAGCGTTTCCACTAATAAAAGGGTAATTTCTCAAGTAATCGCACGGATTCGCAATGAAAATATCACCCGTTTGCATCAAAGAATGTGAATTATTCAACCCCGCGGCAACTTTTTAAAAACAATAAGATCAGTAATAACAATACAATAAGAGAGTTACTTACATAATCAGATAAGCAAACCATTCCTAAACATCAAACTTTGAGAGATGCCTCTCAGTGCACTTCCACAAGCCTCTAAAGGACCAATCAGACCTCCCGATTACTTACGCTGTTGAGTTCTTTTCGGTTCCACATTCTGATTACGTCACTGATTTCCGTCGAGGTTGATGTTGATACAGCCCTTTCAAAATCAACTCCACGATCTTCTCGGGTGAGCGGGTTTCCGACAATACAAGATTATCGGCTGAATCCAGACCGTTATTTAACATTTTACTTCCGTTTATATCGCAAGTTTTTGAAAATTCTTCAAGTGATGGAAACCTTACGCGTTGGCTTGTGTAGAGTTTTTCTAACAGCTTTCGGTGAGGTGTTAAAGCTTGAAAATATTCCGTCAGTTCATTGCGTGGAATGTTGTGTACTATCTGATCGCTCAACGCTTTGGCACAGCCACCGAAGGCGCCGATTAGATAGACTGGTTTACTGTATTGGATACTGTAGAGCGTCTCTTCTAACGTCCCCGGTAGAATTCCGGAATACTCATCATTTTTTCTACCGAGCTTGCCGCCAATCACTATGCGAGCTAAGCATTCTTTTGACTGCTTTCTCCGCATCTCAGTCAAACCAAGTGCAATTTCAAATCTGCGAAGCGAATCCTTTCCAATCGGTTTTCCAGTCGTGAAATTAAAGAATTTTTCAGCAGGTTTCGGACAAGCGATCCATTCAGCGACGGGTAAAACTTGCGACGCTTCCAATGGGATTTTACTTTTTGGCCAAGGACGATAACAAACGAGCGGTTTACGATTGTTGGCACGTGCCGGTCTCGATTGGGAGATAACTTCGAGCGCAGGATCGTGGGTTACATCTACGAGTCTTAGCGTATACCCGTCATTACGGAGATCGCCACCATAAGCAAGCCGGTAACCAGCTAGTAGTAAGTATCGCGATAATTCAAAGTAAAACTCGTCCAGATGACACTTTCGTAATCCGTAATCGCCGATATCCGACGATTCTGAAATCGAAAGTGCAATCATTGGGAGCCTGGTTGGTTGATGTTGGTCGGCAAAATGTTGCAATGGCGTCGTATAGTGAATCCGATCATTCTGTAGAATCAGTCGCTCCTCTTCATTCAATGGCGGATCGGGATAAAAATACACTTTCGTATTCTTTCGTCGATGATTTTGTGAATGATGCTTCAGCGTCAGTAACTCAGGAGGATTGGGAATAAATTGCTGGTTTGCAATTTCATTTTGTAAAACGCGCGTCACGAACAGCGAACGCAAAGTTTCTTGCAACACGAGATCAATAACCTCGCGCGGGTTATTCTGCCAGCGAATAACGGGTACATTGCCCAGATAAGGAAAACTGCGATTCTCTTTGTTGGAAATCGCATTGGCGACAACAATCGGGCGATTGTTCAGTTTGGCGTGAATCAATTCTTTCCGACACCATGTTCGAGTGGAATAATGATCGGTAGCAATAACGAGCATCGAGGATTTTTCTACACCGCTAAAAATTCTCTCGCCAAATTCTGATCCCGGTTCAATGTCACCCTCATCGTACCATCCTTTTACCGGACGATTGATCGTCAAATACTCGATCAACTGATTTACGGCAAAAGGATCAGTATTTAAATCCAATTTGGTATGGCTGATAAAGATCTCGATTGGTACGGCATCTTTGTTTTTTTGTTCGGGTAACAAGTAGCGGATCAGATTTTGAGTGATGTATCGTGCGATATGTGCATCGCGCTCCTGTCGGTCGGAAATTGCCCAGGCACGGACGGCATTCAGATTTGACATCGGCGGAGCATCAGGAAGACCGTAGCGGGTTAGCTGAATCGGAATTAAACGGGCATTTGATTTCTTCCTTTGAGCTTGGCGGCATATATCTAGGATGTATTTCGACCAAGTTACTGGCTCGGTATTTTTGTGATTCGTAGTGATGTAATCGTCCAAAAGCAAGACATAGACAATTTGTTCGGCTTCTTCAAGCAATTGTGACGAAATATCAGGAACGTGTCGATGCATGGGCATGAAGCGCGTGGGAATTTGCAATCCCGGCACAGCGCGGTTCCGATTGAATACATCGTGGAGCGATTGTGCAAGCCCTTCGGCATCGGCTGATTCCGGGTTGTACACAAATTGAATAACAAGTGGGTATTTTTTCATGATGTCTCCATTGAATACGGTGGTTTTTGTGCAATTCCTGTGATTCATTCCTTATAAAATTGCGACTTCCATTGTCAGCGATGAAAATTCGATTGCATATGTCACTGAATCGGCCAGCCGCCGTGATCGCCGATGGAGGACATCAGGCGGAGGAATGCGTGGTTCGATTCGCAACCCAGCGACCGATATCGGCACCGGTCAATTTCTGGGTTTTATTGCCGTCGCGAATAAATAAATCGCCATCAAGGTAAATTCCTTCGGGACGAGGCTCCGGCTTGACATTAATCTGACAGACGGTCTTCCCATCAATTTCGAAGAAGGTGAAGAGAATCTTCTCATACGGTTGTGGATCGAAACGGGAGGTTGTCATCGAACGGATCCGGAGCTCAAAACCATCGCGGTCGCAATGTCCAGTTTGACAGTATGGATAATCCTGCTCGATACCGGTAATCTCACCGGAATTTTTGACGCCAATCAGTAATATTCCACCTGTAGTCGAATTCAGAAAGGCGGCGATCGTTTTCAATACTTCCAAATGTAGATTTTTGTTCTCGGATTTTGTTGCAAGATCATGCGCAAAAGTCGCTTTGAATTCGAGTTGTTGCCCTTCCCCTTGGGCAATCAATTGCAAGAGTAGATGCGACTTCCAATAATGTGGTGGTTTGGAAAGAACTAATTCGCACCGTTGTAGATGGGAAGCGTATTTGGTTTTTACTTCAGCCAATACGCCTTGTGCTTCGGCTAGCTTCGGATAGCGACGACAGTACCAGAGCTCGATTTCGCGAATGTCATCATTAGTAAGACCATAAACACTATAAACGATTTGATCAATTTCGTTTTGTTCATGAAGGTAGTTCGCAATGCGATTAATTGATTGAATATTTACAATTCTTTCAACTATTGATGTAATTTCTTTATTGATTTCAGTGGAAATCGAAATAGGTATCGGAAGTGTTTTTATTTCATCTACTTGAACATGTACTGTATGGTCTATAAAGGACTTGAAAAAATACCTCGCAAGTTTCGAACACAAATATGATATCAGAATGTAATGTGATATTCGGGATTGATTATTTTCTTGAATATCAATGCTCGAACCTTCAGTATCAAATACACTCTTCGAATTAAAACGAAAAGTTGGAGCATATTGACCGGTGCGTGAAAATGAAATACCATTTATAAAATAGTGGTTTGAATTCTGAAATCGTGAAGACCTATCATTTTTCATACGTTCAACAGCCTTTGTTGACCAATCGATATAATACTCAGTTGGTACAAAATAATTTGGCAACCACCCCCCTTTAGCATCAGATTCGCCCCCTTTATCATACGGTAAGAAGTGTCGACCGCTATACTTCTCTGGGTCAATGCCATTACTCTTTTCATCGTTGGTTAAATTGGTTATTTCTTCTTCAGTCAATACTTTTCGTTTATCGATTTCTATATAGCTTCCTCGTGCATCGGGATATTTTCTAATGTAATAGTTATTATCACCGGTCTGAAGACCGACAACCACATCCGCAATGGTTCCCACAGATGTAAATGATGGTTCCGACATAAATTTATATAGCTTCGGTGAAGCTACGAAGAACGATAATCCGTTATACGATTTAATCAATTCCTGCGGGTAGGTATACCTCGCTGCTGTTGTGGTTTGTACATCAGGACCGTGCCCGGCAATATTCGTTAATTGCTTTTCCAGATCTTTCCAATCTTTTTTCGGTAGATTACGCAAATCACCGGCAATAACGGTATGCGATTCCTCCGGATTCATTTTTTGGAGGGATAGTATACACGTATTCACGACCGCTTCGAAAGTCCAATCGGGTAAATCGATAAAATGTTCGATTCGTGTTCTAAGGAGTTGTTTTCTTAACGGTAAATGCGTTCGAAGCGTACGCCAGGTATCGGAAATGATATAGGTAAAATAACCACCCGGCTTTAATAATTCGATACCTCGAACCATGAAAATCCCGTAACTATCCCGGCTCTGTTTCTGTCCATCGGCTTCAACCGAAAAATAGCGGTCTCGTAGGACTTCATTACATTTTACGCCATAAGGCGGATTCGCAATGACAATATCGAAGCCAGCATTGTCTAGTGGGTATGTATGCATGACTTCGGCAAATTCGATATCCCAATCAAATACTTTCGATCCTTTCACACGACCACGACAAATCCTGAAATGTTCTCTGATTTTCTCGATTTTCTCGCCGTATGCATCTTTATCGATACTATGCATATTCAGATAATGTTCTTTCATCTCGATAAATTCATTGATGTCCTTATCTTCAATCCCCACAAATTCAGTGCGGACCAATTCCGATAAGCTATCGCCACATTCAATTTTATAATCGAGATTCGGTAACGGTTCGGGAGTAAGCATCGGGTTATCGATCGATAACGAAAGCCATAACCGCAACCGCGCGATATGGACGGCAAATTCGTCAAGATCGACACCGTATAAATTGTTCTGTATTATTTTCAATTTCGCTTCATAAGCGATATTCGGGGTTTCAAGTTTACCAGCAGTATCGAGTAATTTCAAAATCTGAAACAGTTCCTGCAACATCCCAACTAAATACGCGCCCGAACCGCACGCCGGATCGCAAATTTTTACGGCTTCAACTTTCTTAATTAGTTTTTTTGCTTGTTGAATACTGATATCACTAGCATCATAATGATCGATCAAGCGCTCACAATTGGGTAAATACCCTTTCAAAGCCTCTTTGCACATGAATGCGACAATTGACCGGGGTGTATAAAACGCGCCTTTTGCTTTTCGGTCTTTCGGACGTGTGACGACCTTCTCAAACACCTTTCCCAGCATTTCGGGATCGACGCCGACTTCGATATCGATTGGTGTCGATTCATCGACGGTAAAATTGTAACGATACAATAGACCATCTTTTGCGAGGAGTGGTTGAAAGACATCATCAGGAAGATCGACAACGACTTTATCGATATCTCCTTCCTTAAATAAACCGCCATTTAAAAATGGTACTATCCCATAAGCTGGCGAATCACCTTCATTATATTTCGCTAATCCATAAAAAAATAGCGGCCGTAACCGTCCAAGATAAAAAGACTTACTGTCATAACCACCAGCACGATAGAGCGAGTTCAAATATATGTGATTGTCTTTCTCTTTACCGAATTGAAGCCAATTCTTTCGCTCAATAAACCGTAGAAACATCAAACGATTGAAGATCGTTTGCGCGAACATCCGCTTGGTTTCAGATTCCTCTTTGCCTTTGATTTTTTCGACAACTAACCGATTCTCAAAATCGGAAAAAACTCGCTCATATTCATTATAGAAGCGTTCGGTAACTTGCTCGACATCGAAGGCCGTTTGCCACTCTTTACGCCATTCGTCGTTCGTCCATGAGTCAGAATAACACAAATGCGATAGATTGCAATCGCAGATTGTATGAATCGGATCGTCAGGTCCCCACCCGAATGCTGCCAACGGGGTCGTTTTCGAATTAATGCCGGGATTTTTAAAATGCGCAAAGGAGAAATATTCATAATTATAAGTACAAATGAAGAGTAAACCTTCCCGCTCGAAATGTCCCACAACTTGCTTCTTGCTGGTTAATCCGCGAAGCATCTCGCGCAAGTCTTTCGTGATACCGCGTCCCGTAGCGAAAAATTTCGTATCAGCAAACTCGATGACGAAAATTCCCCAGGGATTATCATCTCGAAAGGGGGGAATTTGATAGGCGATTTTCACTTTGCTATGGTCTTTTTCGATCCCCAAATCTTGCTGATACCATTCGTAAGTAAAGTCGGTAAATTCCGATTTATCCGCTTGTAACGGCCAATTAAGCGTGTCGATTAAGAGATTTTTTATAAATGTAGACTCACTCTTCGAATTTTGAATCGCTAATTCAATCTTGGTCGATAAATTCTGTTTCATCAGTTTAACTCCATCCAACATTTTAATATCGGCGAAACACCTATCGGGGATTGCACTGTTCTTAATTCATCGTGTATCACCTGCCGCTCGACCTTCTTGCGAATCTCGGTGACTTGAGTTCGATCCAGAGCGATGCGGCGCGACGTGTCGGGAGCGGTGCGGATGATCCGGGCAATCTCGGTAAGATCAGCAGTGACATTTCCTGACGCAAGATCGCAGCAATACCAGACGGTTTTTCCCATCCGCTCCGTCCACCGCATGCCTGTCTCGGTATCGATCTGGTCGGGATCGGGTCCGGGAATACGATAACAGAAGAAAATCGCTTTCGCGCTATGTTGCGCCTCTCGACCGGAATAGACCTTATTCGGGAAGTCCGGCAATTCGGCTGCCAGCTCCGGGTAATCCCGCATCAGCTTCTCGTATTCCAAGCGGAGGCGTTCGGCTTCGGATAGCTCGCCATCACACTGCTCGTTCAGTTCGCGGATTGGATCGAATTCGTCATCTGGCGTCAGCAGCTTGCGCCCTTCGATGCCGAGCAGTTTCGAGATCACCAACACTTTCTTCGATACCTTCTGGAACAGTCCGAGCAATAAATTCAATTCATCGGGCGGAAGGAAATTCCAGAATGCGACTTTCCCGCGGGTTGCCTTAAGTTCAGGGTGATCCTCTACAATTTTTGCTTCGATCTCCGGATTCATGCGGCGATCGACACGACCGATCCGCTGCATCAACCGCACCGGATTCCAATGCAAGTCGTAATTGATAAGCCGGGTGGCATCCTGCAGGTTTAAGCCTTCCGACAAGACATCGGTCGAAATCAGGATCCGGATTTCCGATTGCCCGCTCGCAGCGAGATCTACTGAGGATCGCCCATTGTAATACGGCGAAAAACGATGCAAGATTTCACTACGCTGCTCATGTTTAAAGCTGCCGTCTACCCGATAAATTCCTTTGATCTTCTCATTCTTCAATTCATGTTCGAGATATCGGGCGGTATCGGCGAATTCGGTAAAGATTATCGCCTTTTCCTTCTTCAATACCGGATCGGTTTTAAGAAGCTTGATCAGCGATTTCAGCTTGTCATCCCGCTCCGGTTTGACCTGTCGAACTTCCTGCAGGAAAGCTGCGAGTTGTGATAAGTCTACTAGCGTTTCTTCCACTATTTTATCGATATCGTAATTCTCTGGATCGTCAAGCTGAATGACTTCCGCTAGACTTTCGTCGCTTAAGAAATCCTCTACTTCGTCTTCTTCTGTGTCGGTCGGATAAAGATCGAGCTCGTGTTGAACTTGGTAATTAATTAGCGGTGCATTAATCAGCTTCCAAGAATGGATCGAACGTTTTGAATTCTCTGAAGTTCCATGAACTGTGATCCATTTAAGAAGATTTTTTAACAATCGCCAACATGAGATTTCGAATGCAACCGCCGAACTTTCGAATCGCTTAAGGAACGACGTACGGATCAGCGATACGACCATTTTCTGACGACCATCGGCGAAAGCGCGTTCTAGTCCAACGATTTCACCACCGATCCAATGTTTTAACGGATAATAGACACTAAGATTGAATAACGGAATATCGTTCCGAAAGGCTTGTTCCACACTCTTTAACAGTATTCCGTAGGTCGATTTCAAATTATACGGCACGACTTTTGGGATCTCTCGCTCGGGAAACATCGAAACGCCGCCCTCGCTCTGCAACTGGCTCTCCTTCACATAGGCGCGGCTGCGTTGCACCACTAAGGCATCGAAGATCTTGTCCGAATGCAACACCCGCTCGGCATCGAACAGATTGTTTTCCAGATTTAAAGCAAGTTGTACCGTTTTAGCTGTTTTCCCGAGAATTCGCGCGTTCAACTGGATAAAATGGGCGGTAAGATTGTGAATGCCAATCGTAGTCGAAAAGTATTGTTCATTGTCTTTGGTGAAGAGCTCGATCATATTGCGGAAATCGTGTACCGTATTATTGATCGGAGTAGCGGTCAGGAAGTAGATCTGCTTCGGACGATCTCCCGAATGGATGTAGTCTTGCAACTTGCGGTAGCGCGATGGCGCCGATTTTTGCTCGCCGGCAACCCCCTTGTTCCGGAAGTGGTGCGCCTCATCGATCAGGATCACATCGGCATCGCGGACCGTCAGCGCCATCTTCTCCGGCCAATCCCCTACGCGGTTAAGGTCCGTGTGATTATAGACTACCAGATTGACGAATTCACTCTTCGCTTTGGGCATATATTGTTCCAAAGCTGTATTCCAGACATCTTCGCGAGCGGCTTTCGGGGCGAACAGGACGACTTGCTTTTTTTCTTTGAAAACCAATCGTTCCAGTAACATCAATCCGACATAGGTTTTCCCCAACCCGACCCCATCGCACAGAAACGCCCCGCCGAACCTACTAGCGATTTGCATCAGATTCTTATAGGCATCTCGCTGATATTTATCGAGGATCTTGTACATCACGGACTTTTCACGATCCCAATTGTCAGCATCGAGTTCACGCCCGTAAAAATACTCATACAGCGATTTCAACCAGATTTCGAATGGCTGATGCGGATTTGTGTGACGTTCGAAGGTGCGGAGAATATCGGCAGTAACGTCGTCCGCTTCATTCCAATGCTGTTCGAACCAATCCTGTAACGAACTAACATCGGAGCCGGTAATTTGAACATTTAGTTCGATATTATCATTCAAGCCCGGAAAAGTGAAATTTGATGAACCAACCAGCGCGAACGATCCGATCACCGCAGCACGACCATGTGTGATATAGGCTTTAGCATGAAACTTATCCTTCCGGAAGACCCGGCAGACGATCTTACCGGAACGAATGCCTTCAACGATCGCGGGGACACCTTCTAAAAAGTCGTTGCGTAACTTTTCATCTTCGAGACTTCGATCCAGAGTGCTTTGAATTCGCTGTAGCCCTTTGGTAAACGCCGCTTTGGTACGATACGATACTTCGTCACCCATCAGAATGCGGATCCGATCGACCTGCTGCCACTTTTCTTTCAGACATAATAGACCACCGATCTCGAAGTAGCCGGTAGCGATATCAATCGCTTTCGACAATTCGCACCAGTCGCTGATGTAGGAGCGAACTTTCCAATCGGAATCGTTGTTGTCGACGATAAACAATTCCGTACCCGACTTCCGCTTTGGTGCAGCCATATTTGTCCCTTGTTGGTGCAAGAATTAATTTTAAAAGATAACTAAAGTACTTCCCGATTATCAATCGAAATGCAATGAATCAAAATTTTCGCAATTCGTTAGTGCAGATTTAGCGAAAAGTGGAATCCAGGTTCTGATTCCGATAACCGGTAGAGTGAAATAAATACTAATCGATCAGATGGATCGCGGTGTGCTGACGCTGGTGGATGAGAAACAGCATAGTGGCAGCTATCGCGTCACGTTCGATGGGCGCAAACTCGCGTCGGGATCTATTTTATACTATTTCGTTAAAATTGTCTGGCTCAAACCTGAATATATTTAATTCTAAAAGATAGTTATTGGTATATTTTCTCTAATAAGTTGATTACTTATGTGGAATATTTCTAACATTAGTATAATTCAATATATAAGTTGACGAAAGATAAGTATTTTTAAAAATTGTCTCTTCGCTATTGACAATTGAATAGTGATTTACTAGTTTATCAAAAGACAACATGCTTAATATTCCGATGGATGGATTGTGATGTCGAGACACAGATCGAAGAGGCAATGACGATGCATGTTCCCGCAAGGTTTCCAACAATCAGCTCCAATTCGAAGATCCTGCAAGTTGATCGGGAGTCACCCAGTTGTATACTAGTACTAAGTAGAAAGTTGCGAAAGATGGTCGATCGAATTAGATGGATTTGTGGAATCATTTTATGTCATTGTGCAAGTATCGGTTGAGCGCAACCAGTTTTTTTCAGTAATTAGCAGTTCATTGTCAATATGTTATATCTAATTGTAAAAACATACAAATGAGCAATCTAACTAAATGGATGTTTACTGTTCTCGCAATGTTAAGCTCCCAAGTAGGACTTGGGCAACCTACTTTTGAACAACTTAGCAGTTTCGGAGGACTAACCAGGTTAGTTCAAAATGGCGTGAATAACAATGTGTTAATTTGGTCTGAGGGTCATGGAAGTTACAATCTTATTCGATCAACTGATGATGGTGTAACTTGGATTTTCGTAGGTCGACTTGAGAATTGGAACGATTCGCCATTGCCTTCGATTTGCATCGACCGAACGGGAAAATTGTATTTTACACGGTTATATACAGGAGAATTCCGAACATTCTCAACGACAAATAACGGCATAAACTGGATAAACGAGCCAATATTTTGTAGCTACGATTTAAAACAACATCGTGTATTTAGCGATGGACGCCATTATGTGATGTCTTACGAATATTTACAAATCGATACCAGCAAGTTATTTATCTCAACCAACGATGGTGTATCCTGGGTATCGCGATCAATTCCCGTCCGTTTCAACAATTGCCTTGCAATTACTCCTAACCATACAATTCTATGCAGCGGCTCTCTACCACTTGATACCGGCTGGGCACCGGACCATTATGTCGCACGATCAACTGACAACGGGGAAAACTGGCAAACCATTGCGGTACCAGGACCTTTTCATTTTAACGATATGGAAGCTGTCAACGATACCGTAATCCTAGCAAGTGGATCTGCTTGGACTGGTTTGTATCGGTCGCTCGATGGGGGGCTACATTGGCAGTCGGTGCCGGGATTTGAGTTAGTAAGTGATGACTTCTCTATTGATTCATTAGGAAGAATTTACGTTCAGGTCTTCAGACCTTCTCTAAATCGAAGTGACTTAGCGCGGTCCACCGATTTCGGAACGACATGGACATATTTTTCACCGAATCTAATATCGGAATACCCAACGTTCGGTGTATCACAATCTGGAACAATCATTCGTGCTGATGAGGCTACTTATCGTTCTACTGATCAAGGAGTTAATTGGATTGAATGTTTTTCTGCATTCGAAGCTTATCGAAATGAGTATTGGCTGGAAACAAATAACGGTTCGATGATCACTGCAGATCTCGGTTTGTTGATTAGTCGCGACCATTGTACGACTTGGCAAACGATCACTCGTAAGATTTGTATCGATGGCAGACAATCGATTGGAATTAAGGGAATCTGTAAGAAACAAAATGGAAGGATCATTTTAGCAACCAATGACGATATTTTTCGTTCAAACGATCATGGTGAGAATTGGTCTCGAGATACGGCTCAAAGTACTGGCGATTTCTGTTATTTACCTGATGGAACAGAGATCCGAGGGAATCAATATTCGACCAATCAAGGTTGCAGTTGGCATTTAATATCTGAAAATTCCATCATTGGATGTGATTCGTCCAATACAATCTATCAGTTGACATTTTCTAATGATACGACATACCTCGAACGTTCTTCGAATCTAGGCACAAGTTGGCATCGAACGTCTCAGTATCAGCTTCTTAATGAACAACCTCTCAAGATTTGGTCTGGACATGCAGTCTTCGCGCAAACCGCCAGAGGTCATTTTAAATCGAACAATGGCGGTGTCGATTGGCTCACAGTCCCATTTCTATTATCCAACCAATCGATAAACTGTTTTCTCGATAATATTCAAGGCGATTTATTTATAATCGAGAATAATACCGATTTAACCTCCAATATTCATCAATATGTGAAACGGTTGTTACATAACAATTCTCATTGGGAGACTCTTCTTGAAACGTCTGAAAGTGATTACAAGAAGCTCTATCTCGATTCCATGAATTGTCTCTACTACAGTAATTATCGCTCGACAGCCTCGGTGACATCCTCAGAACTGGTAGAATTTCATCCCGTTGTCGAAACGTTTCAACTTACGACCTTTCCGAACCCATTCAACTCGATTCTTCATATTAGGTTATCATTGCCGACAGCGAGTATGCTTCGACTTGAAATCTTCAACGTTTTGGGAAAAAGTGTGGCTGTCGTTGCATGCGATCAGTATTCATCAGGATTCTATCAATTTAACTGGCACTCAGAAAAATTTGCCAGTGGAAAATATTTCATTCATTTACGAGTGAATAACTCAAATCGGATTTATCCGATTTCACTAATCAAATAACTTTGAGGGAGATTGCTATGAGAAGTATTCTTCGTTATCTGTCGATGATTGGCATCATTGTTAGTTTACTAATCACCTCATCACTATCCCAAGCTCGAAATATTATTCCATGTGGCAGCTACACACCACCAACTCCTGTTGAAAACTATCAATATTGGGGTGATGTATCTGGCATGGTAACATACTCGAATACATCTTATCAGTACATTTATGTAGCTTCTGGAACCGGTGGAGTTCGAATTCTTCGAACACCTCTTAATAATCCCACAGCAATCACTGAATCGGAGACGTATTTTTGTGTAAATGAATTCTCGCAAAACGATAACACAAAAGATGTTTTCCGTGTCGGACAGATTTTGTTTCAACTTACTACTCAAGAAGTAAAAACATATGATTTGACCGACGACCCATTCTCACCTTCACAGCTTGATGTAGAAACACTTCCTACTGGTCAGTGGAAGTATCTCTTGGCTAGGGATGGAAAAATCTTAATTTCGGGAGATACTCAGATCGGGGTCGGATCGTATAGTCAGTACGGGGATATTAATCAATTTACTGTGGTTTCTTCACAAAATAATGCTACACTTTGCAAACCGGTCTTTGGTGCAACCGGTCAACTGTTAATCGGTGGGTTCGTTTCCGGAACACCGAGTATAAATTACTTGTTAGATTACCATTACAGCGGAACTAATCCTTACTGGGAACCTCTGACTTATATAAATGAATCTGATGTTCCATTAAAAGCACTGTATTACCTTCCTGCTGTTTTTGGATCGGAATTTATCATCCTTTCATTGACAGACCGGATCGTAATAACGCACCGATCGAATATGGGAAATTGGTACTTTAATAGTGATTATGACGTCCTCCAATTTTCTGGAAATGATCTTGGACCTGCAGTTGCAATGACTTGCATTGGAGAGCAAGCTGCAACTGCATTATTTAAAGCTCACGTTCGAATTGTAAAAAATTCTTCTTCGGGAAACGGAGCAGATTTAGTCCAATTTGATCTTCTAGCAAGTCCTTATACCGGTTCGGACGCAATACAATGGTATTTGGATCAATCTTCACCAGTATTTTCAAAACGAAACTTTAACGGTAGTCCATTGTCGATCGTATTAGTGAATCCGTCCTCGACAACTAGTCCAATTTATATCGCTAATGGACCATATCAGAATATTGTTGTATTTAACGGCAACGCATATCGGACTTATACTAACTGTCCGGGAGCGGGAGGAAGCCCGAATGAATTATGTTTCTATCGGTCAGATAATTCATCGAACACTCCGGTAATGCTATTTGCTGCTTGCGAACGCGGTATTCGGAAAATATCAATATCAATGACCGATCCAACCGCATTCACATTCACTGAAACCGATCAAATTCTAACCTCAACCCCTTATTCTTCAATCTGTAATGCAACCAATGTTCCCACGAATGGCGTTGTTCTGAGTCAGTACATATTCGCAGCTGGAGCAAATTGGATCGATGTGTTTGAACCAGCAACTCTAACTCGCATAACCGGTTATCACCTTCCGGGAGTTACTTATTTGAAAGCGATGAACTTTACTGTTCTAGGTACTAATCAAATAATTGTTTTTGCTACCACTGCAACATCAGTTCATAAGTTGCGATTTAATCCTGCCGACGGTTCTTTCACCAATATTAACCAACTGGAAATGGAGGAAGGTCTCTCTCCAATCTCGATTGACCTAAGCTTAGCGCACTTATTAATTGGAAGAAATAATTGCGGGGGATTTCGACCGATTAATTTGAACAATAATCAATTTAACATTATGGATCCCCGAACTCTCGGTCACAATACTATTGGTGGTGTTGTGTTCTATTCTGCTGATGGAGCTACGATTTATCCAGACATCATTTCATGTGAAACCACTAACGAAACTCCTCCAAATTTACCAACTGGTTTACATCAATGGCAGTATTTCCGAACTGTGCAAAATCCTAGATATGGAGGTTGGACATATATCGGTCTTACCGGCACTAATATTGGCATGGTAGGCAATCCTAGATTCGATTACGTTTATGGGTTGACTGCGACGGGAATTACAATTGCCAATCTACGATACCATTTACAACGGGGAGTTGCGTGGAATGACGGTTTTAATATGGGTTCTTATGATATAAGTGACGGTAGAAAAGTGTGTATGCCGTCAGACGACTGGGTACATAATTCCAGTTTTTTTGGCGTTGCTGAAGCGCCAAAAATTCAAGGTCGTGCTTTTGTTTGTACAAATAGTGGTATAACAGCATTTCGTCATAATGTTGTTCAAATCACAACACCCAATCCAGGTGATCGCTATCGTACAAACTCGATTCCAGTTAGGTGGCGCGAATACATGTATTCAACTAATTCGACACCGCAAGCAGTTAATATTCTTGTATCGTACAATTCGGGTAATACTTGGTCAACTCTTGCGACAAATGTTACCGGTGACATTTTCAGTCCAAGTTTTAATAATACTTATGATTGTTACCGTGAAAGAGTATATTTCGCTGAAGTAATGACCGGTCAAGATCATATTCGATTTAGGGTTGAGAATTCAACTGAACCTAATATTTTTTATGATGAATCGACTGGCGACATATCCGTTAGTTTTGGTTCTATTGTCAAACAGACTGCTCGGATTTCAGGTTCATTTTGTGTTTTCGATGTTGTAGAACCTCCATCAAACGACACATTAAAAATTGACCCGGGAGCAGGAATATCATTTACTTATGGTGGAAAAATTCATGTTCCAAGTGGTACTGTCGTGCAGTTTATGGGTCATGATAGCGCACCAACACCAATCGAAAATTATGCATTCTTGATTGGTCACCAAAATGATGCACCATCGATCGAAGTTGAAGAGGGTGGTAAAGTAATTGGAGGATTTGCAAAATTTGTATCATTTTCCAATGCCATCAAATCCACCGGTGGTCAAATTCAACTCGATTCGGCGGAATTCGAGAATTGTGCGACGGCGATATCCGTCAATTCGCTTGCGGATACAGTAGCGTTGTCGCACTGCACTTTTACCGGCGGCGAGAAGGCGATTTCCTCATTCGATGCCCTCGACGGTTCTTATCAATCGATCACAAGCTGCAACTTCAACAACCAATCGGTGAAAGCGCTGGAACTGTGGAAACCGAAGGAGACAACGATCAACGGTTGCAATATCGTTGGCAATAATAACAGCACCATCGGAATTGACCTGTATACCACTTCCAGTAAAGTTCAGATCGACAACAGCGAGATCTCCAATTGTACGATCGGTGTGAATGGTTTGTACAGCGAAGCGCAATTCTATAACAATCTGGTGCACAACAATCGCGATGCCGCATTCGTTTGGTCGAATGGCGGCGGTCGGATCGATCACTGCAACATCAGCGATAACGGAATTAACGCCACCAATTACAAATCCGGTTTCTTCGGGTATGCCGCTTCGACGATCTTTACCTGCAACAGCTTCTCCGGTAACGATCATCATGCTGTATATCTTACCGGCAACTCGACGGCATCGTTCTACGATCCCGACAACTCACAGGTCGGGTCGAACGATTTCTCCGGTATCCTCGACTTCCCGATGGTGTTGGTCGACAACTCGACACCGGTTTTCCTCTATGGCGAGAACACCTTTACCGGTATTATCGACCAAAATGGAAACCATTTGAACTATTACATGCAGCAAGTCGGCACGCCGTTCTATCTTAATCTGAAAGGCAACTCTTTCGACAAGGATCCGAATCCGTTAGGTGGCTTGTTGCCCAGCAATGGGGCGTATTGGGGCTTGAATACTGTATTCGACTCTTCGTCGTGCGGAACGAATCTGGGCGACTACATGTCCGATCTCGGCGGCAGTTTGTTGCGCGGCGACATCTATTTCAGTCAGGATATGCTCGATAGCGCTTTGTACTATTACAATCTGACGCTGGCGCAATCGGGCGATTCCACTGCTGCCGGTGCCGCGGCATTGCAACGACTGTCGGAATTGAATCCGCAGTTGCCGCCGGTAGGCGATCCATACAGCATGACGAAGTATTACAACGAGAGTTACGGCTTCGACGCGATGCACGAATTCCTGACTGCCGATGCGTTTCGCGATTCGATTCTCGCGTATGGCAACGGTGACGACTCGCTACGAATTGAGTATGACATGCTGGTCTCGAGTTTGTTGCGTCCGACGCCTGCCTCGAAACGAGGCGATATTGCCGGTTACTATCAGACACAGCAATCGAACCGCATGACGGCATTGTCGAAGATCGCGAAGCTTTCCAAGGCAATCAAGCCACCATCGCATGAAACTGCAGTTGCGATTCCGAAGGCATTTACACTCAGTTCAATCTATCCGAATCCATTCAACAACACCACTCAAATTCGATTTGAAGTTCCGAAGTCAAGTCGGGTATCGGTATCGGTGTACGATGCACTAGGTCGGTTGGTGAAGACGCTCGCCGATAAAGACTATACTACCGGCAGTTATCGAATCAACTGGGACGGCAATAACTCCAGCGGTATGAAAGTTAGTACCGGTATTTACTTCATTACGATGAAGACACCAGGATTTGTAGCGACGAAGAAAGCGATTCTGTTGAAGTAATTCAATTAATTGCGAATTTCAAGCCGCCCTACCGGAAGGTGGGGCGGTTGCTTGTTTTATGGGGAATAGGTTAGTTGCAACGATCCTTATTCAAAGGAGATTGACGATGCGTAAGAATGTCAATTACTTTATCAACCAGCGCGTTCTCGATGGAATATCACAACCAATATTGAAGCAGTTCTTTTCGCAATTCCCAGAAACGGAAGGGTTGAAGCTAAGCGAATTATCTAGTAAGGAGCTGTTTGAAGCATTGTTGGAAAACTATGAGTTCTTATCCGATAAACTCATTTACAATCTACTGATGATCTCCGATTTAGCCAGCGAAGAAGGGTTCGAGACCTTAATGGAGGTATCCAACGATTTGAAGTCTCCAATCCGAGCGATCTATTTGGCACAGGAACAAAAACAACCGACTCGTGCCGAAATAGCAATGGTTGCTTATCTTCAGTATCACGAAGTTTTCGAAGTGTGTGTGGATCGTCTTCAACTACAGATCGCACAATTTTCCGGTGAATACAATGGAAATAAAACTATTTCGATAATCCCAGATCCTGAGAAAGTGACTTTATACGAATCTGCTCTGAAGTCATTTTATAACGGAAGACTCCAAGGTGCTTTCTGTAAAGTCCGTCAATATCAAGATGCGAACGGTTTCCATTTTCTGATTCTTCACGGTAAAGCGAAAAATAGCGTTCAGGTTGTCGAAAAAAACGATGTGAATAGCAAGATCCTACGCGAAGCCAAGCTCGATTATTTATGCTTCCAACCTGAACAAGCGAAAATATTGGTGAATGCGCGGACAGCGAAGGAGAAGAAAACACTTGCGACTTTGTTTGCTCACCATATCGTAAATGACGAATGGTTGGATAAAAAGTCATTAGAGCTTAATTACACGTTAGACCCAATCATTGAGCAGGGCTTTGACTTCGAATTCAACTATCAGTGGGATCGCGATTGCAGAGGTGTTAAGGTAACTGAGATTGTCTTCTCGGATGGCAAGCGCGGATCGGTATCGGCAACCTTTCGATTTTTCGATTTGTTGAAGTATCTGCAAGCCTCTCATCCTGATTTCGATCCAAAGAAACTCGCTATTAGGTCGGTGACACTGAGATTTTCCTTTTACTGGCAAGGGAAAGAGAAAAAGAAAGATGTGACGATTAAGCCGCCATCGTCCGCTAAATTCGATCGACGCTATCTACAAAATCGCATCATGGAACACCTCAAGAGGAATCACTTTGTTTTCGAACACTCTCATTGATCGCATTCTTAAAACGACTCACGGTTGCGATATCGATACGATCACCGGTTTCAATTTCGAGGAATGGGGCGAAACGGATTGCATCGCGTCGCTATTGGCGTTGGGGTTGATTCAGGAAATCCAACCACAAGAAGAACTCCCTTGTCTGGAACCCTGTGAGTGCGATGAATGCCTTCTGAAGATCTATTATCGCAGTGACGTTCAGTCATTATTGGTTTGTCCGTATGGAAGCGTGGAATCTCGATCAATCCCGTCTGAATCGATTCGTCAGTTCCGATTTTCACGATTCCATTTTCTGAAATGGCTCGCTAGCGAGAATCAGTGGGAATGCGTCGATAGCAAACAAAATGAGGTGGTGACCGATATATATAAGTTTGCTGAGACGTCGTACTCAACTTTTTGTGTTTCGATTTGCTTTGCAACAAATACCGACCATTTGTCTTTCACCGATCGATTCCATCGCTTGTTAGACATTGCTAGTAGACACAATCCCTATCTAGTTCTTTGTAATGAATCACCAACTATCGATATAATGGATCGATCGAATCTAGCGAAATCGGCAGTCTATGTCTATCGGATAATGGATCTGTTATGTGAACCATATCCATCAATCGACCTTGGATCGGTACTCTCATCATTAGATCAAATTCAGATTTCCGACGAGGCAGAGCTAATCTTAAGACGTTTTCCGGGTCACAAAATTGTTAAAGGGTTTGCGTGTGAATTAATCGGCAAGGCGATACAGCCACACACAATGCAACTAGGGCGTATTCAATTGTTCTTTCTATTTGCATTATTCAATGGTAAAGAATGCGGTAGTGGAACGCACTCCTATCTTTTCGTTACTGAGCAAGAGTTATCGGATCGCTTGATTGAGTGGCATAATAAAGGTTGGATCAAGTTGCCGAGTACAAGGTCTGTGGAGGTTCATAAGCGCCTTCAGACTTATTGGAGCCGATTGCTGAAAGATCTTTCAGCTAAAATAAAGACTAGATTGTTCGATCGAGTAAGGTTGAATCGGGATTCAGTAGAATTCCGATTGTATCTTTCCAGAAGCCAAATTCAAAATTTGATATCTGACATCGATCAAGCTGTACTCTATTCAAAAGATTGCTTGGGAAAAGCTCGCGAATCTTCATAGTTCATTTTTCATCGATTAAAATATCGAGGCGAGGAATTTCCACTCCTCCAGTCGTTGTATCATTACTATTATCATAACCTTAAAATCCTACCTAGAATTTTTCCACACCTATCAATATACAATGTGATGCTCTACTTTTCGTTAAAAATACGTAAGGTGGAGTGCAATGAACGAAACAATATTTAATTATTCGCAACGTCGAAAAAAGCGACACAGTGGTTCAGTTATCAGCACAATTGAGTCGGTTACTCTTTCTTCCTTTATATGCGAGTGCTTGTCGTGGTCGCGCTCGAATCATCGACCCGGCACAACAACAATCTACCGGAATACCTTTCGGAATCTGATTGATATCTTTGGTGACATTCCCATCGTCAAGATCACCGAGCGATTGATCGAGCAATACAAAGCAGCGCGATTGACCAGCGTCAAACCGGTATCGGTGAATGTCGAACTTCGGGCAATTCGGAGTGCGTTGAATCAAGCGAAGCGTTGGGAGTTGATCAACAAAGTACCGATCAGTGGAAAGCATTTGATCAAGGTTCCCAGCGACACGGTTGCATTATCTGAGATTGAAGTCAATCGGTTACTCGAAGCGATTCAGGAACCGTGGTTCAAAGCGATGGTGCTACTCGCGGTTCACACCGGTCTTCGCCGCAACGAGATCTGTCGGTTGACTTGGAACGATTACGACGATGTCCGAGGACTATTCACCGTCCACGAGTCCAAAGCAGGTAAGTCGCGTTGTATCCCCGTTTCCGAGTCAGTGTGCGTAGTGTTGGAGCAATTACCCCATACTTCACAATACATCTTCTCAATCGATCGTGAGCACATGATCGGTAGCTCCTGGGTGACTCACCTGTTCAAACGCTACTGTCGAAAACTCGGGTTATCCGAAAAGATCCACTTCCACACATTGCGACACACCTGCGCCAGTATCATGGTTGCGAATGGAGTCAGTTTGTATCACGCCTCGAAAGTATTGGGACACTCCTCGGTTGTAGTCACTGAAAAGTTTTATGCCCATATCTCAGTGGAAGATCTTCGCGGCGCAGTTGAGATCATCGATCGACAACTAGGAAGCCGACCGTCACTACAACGACCAAACATGATGAATATTGTTCCACCGACCCGGATAGGATTGCGAGGTGAAAGATGAATCAAAATGTCGAAATGATCCGAAATGCGTTCTTCAATCGAACTGATAAAATTGCCATCATGGTTGGAAAAAATCCCCATCCGATTCATGTGAATGGGTACTTGGATCAACTGATATTAGGTCATATAACCGGGAATAAACTGTATCATAGTACTGTAGAAATCACAAATGACCGAGGAACTCATCAGAAAACCGGTTGTTTTCGACTCGCGACTTACTCTCCTAACAACGAAGGTTTGACAAAATGGCTCTGTCTCGATTTCGATGGTGGACCCGAACATAAAGACGCTTTGCGTGATCCTGAAAGTGCCGTGAAAGCGGCTTATGAAACAGCTCTTAGCGTGTCCTTACCCTGTTTCATCGAGCGTTCAGGGCGAGGTCACGGTTATCATCTCTGGCTCTTTTTCGAAGAATCAATTATTGCGAAGGATGCACGTCGGCTTGGGTTTCTATTATGTCCACCCAATCAGCAACTCGAAAACGGCGGGTATGCAAGTCCCGGCGATAATCGTGGTATTGAGGTCTTTCCTAAAACCGAACGGATCAGCAATAATGGTTGCGGAAATGCCGTCTGGCTGCCATTGTGGTATGATGCAAAGCCCGGTTGCAACCGTTTCTACAAACTAGACGATGACTACGGGTTCGAAGAGTACGAACCGGAACTTTTCGAAACGATCTCAGTCGAAAAAGTGCAACAAGCAATCAAACACCTCGATCGAAATTCTACAATGCTACAAAAATCGAAGTCCGATGGCGAATCGACGGAAGTATCTACTCAAACTCCGAACGACTATTCGGAATGGCGTCAACATGCTTTAGGTAAACTAGACCTGAATGAGGTATATGGTGAATTCTTAACCGGTCGAACGAGTATGGGTGGTTGGTTGGAATGCCGCGATCCCGATTCATCATCGGGTGATCGTCACCCCTCCGCTAGTGTCGCGTCGGGCGAAGGCGCTGCTGAGAAAGGTAAGTTTCATTCATTTCGCAGTGGTCAAACGATATCGGTTTTCGATTTCCTGATCAAACGAGGAGTAGCAAAGAGTTTTATCGATGCCTGCCGCCGGGTAGCGGACAAGACTGGAGTGCCTCTCCCAGCAACCGGACAGTTACCTGAGACCGATCAAGACAATCAATTGCCATCGATTATCGTCAATAACCGACAGTTGCCGGAAGTCATCGCAGATGCGTGGGATGCCATTATTGCTCAAAACGATCCACCCAGAATATTTGTGTTCGGTCAACAACTAATCGAGTTAAAAATAAGCTCGTCGGAATCACATCTTACGACTCACCCGATAGGGATAAACGAACTCTATAGTCATCTGTATCGATGTGCCAATTGGGTTAAAGTCGAGAATAATGAACGTCGCGCGAGCAGACCATCCGATTATTTAGTGAAAGATATGCTCACCCGGATCGATCCACGTATCCCGGTACTAGACACAATTGTGCGAATCCCGATCTTCAGAAGCGATGGGATATTACTTAGTCAATCCGGTTATGATTCCGATTCAAGAATTTACCTCGACTTACCTGATGAATTGGCGAATATCGAAGTTCCTGAGCACCCCACGAAGGAAGAAATCGAGGCAGCAAAGCGACTATTCACCGATGATTTATTGGTCAATTTTCCTTTCGAACACCGTGATGCCGATTGTTCGACTGCTATTGCACTGTTGATCTTGCCATTTGTGAGACATTTGATTAACGGATGTACTCCGCTCCACCTCATCGATGCTTCGATTGCAGGAAGTGGAAAAAGTAAATTGTGTGATGTCGTCTCGATCATCGCGACGGGAAAGCGTATTTCGCCTCGCGCCTTTCCAGAAAATAATGATGAATTGAAGAAAATGATTCTTGCCGAACTCATTCAAAATACATCGATTCTATTATTCGACAACTTCCCAGAATACCGAAAACTAAATTCCGATGGGTTAGCACTAATCTTGACTAGCACGAATTATTCAGGGCGATTACTCGGTAGATCGGAAATAATATCCCTACCCAATCGAATGATAATAATCATTACTGCGAATAACATCCATGTAGCTGAAGAATTGTCACGGCGAATAATCCGGTGCCGCATCACACCGGTTGACAGTCAACCGTGGAAACGAACCGATTTCAAACATTCTGAAATAGAGCTTTGGGCGATGGACAATCGTCGAGAGTTGGTCACTGCTATCCTAGTATTGATTCGTTCTTGGCTTGACACTGGAAAACCTGATGGGAAACAAGTACTGGGGTCGTTCGAACAATGGGCGAAAACGATTGGTGGCGTCTTCGATGCCGTATCGATATCCGGTTTCATGAGTAATTGCAATGAAGTATTTCACGAGCTGAGTATGGATACCGAGATGTATCTGGAATTTACCGAAAGTTGGTGGAATGAGTTCAAAAGCGATCCTGTTCAGACCAAACAATTACTCGATCTTTGTAATCGAAAAATGCTACTGTCTTCAATCTTGGGTGAAGATTCCGATCACTCGAATCAGACGCGTCTCGGAAAAGCGCTGAACCGTATTAAAGGGCGCTTGTTTGGAAATCTTCAAATCGAGATTGTACACGATAACAGCATTTCACGCGGAAAATGTCGATTGTATCGATTGCGTGATAAGAACAATATAGAAGATCGAAAGACTTATTGAGGTTTAGGAAAGTATCGCAAAGTATGAATTTCATTCGTCGATTTTGCCGGACATTCGATCGATTGCCGAACCTCACATAATCGATGTTCGGCAGCTGGAAACGGCTATTTAAGGGGCTTAACGGTTTTCTGCCGGACATGCCGAACCTCATTCACCCCTTAAGGAAGGAAAATAAATATGTGATAACATGTACATGTACACATACTCACATATAAAAAATATATCACAGACTGGTAAACAGGTTCGGCAGGTTCGGAAGCATTCTAGAACTCTTGAAATAGGAGGAACAATGGATCAAGTAGAAAACAGCCCCATCGACATCCGTGTCGAAATCGGTAATATCATTCGCGAGTCACGGAAACGAAGTAACTATACACAAAAAGAACTAGCTTCGCGACTGCAAGTCACCCAGCAATTCATCAGTGTGATCGAGCGCGGCAAATGCGATTGTCCCGACTGGTTGATCTATGAGTTGAAGCAAATCATTCTTGTCGATTACTGGCAGATTTACCGGTTGAAAGAGACATTACCGACTTGGTTGCTGCCGAATATTGCCGCTCGAACGATTGAAGACAATGTGAAAAAAGTGTTATATTATATTGTTGGCGGAAGAGTAATTACCTTCTCGCCCTTGCCCCGGAAGCCCCGTTATTCGTGAATATTTAGGGTCAGGGTTCGATAAAGCACCCAATACAAATTCCGGGTTGTATCACTCGTTCCACATTGTCTCGACGCAGATTATCCTCACGCCACCAATCGATTCCCATTCCTATGATTCGATTGGAGCAATTGACCCACCACATTCACTGCACCCCGCAAATCCTCGACTCCCATGTGTGCATAAAATTTCTCGGTAACGACTACCGACGAATGACCAAGCACCTTACTGGTATGGAATAGACTCACGCCATTCCGCACCATGATTGATGCACAAGTATGCCTGAGTGTGTGGAAATGGATCTTCTCGGATAATCCCAACTTCCGGCAATACCGCTTGAACAGATGCGATACCCAAGAACCTTGCACCGGCTGTTTCCCATCCAAAGTGAAAATCCTGTCACCCGTTTTCGGTATACTAACCAGGATTTGGGTTACCCCCTCGGATACCGGAATACACCGCGCTTTCCCCGCTTTCGATTCGTGAACTGTCAATAATCCTCTGACTTCGTCAAAATCGCTCCACGTTAGTCGACAAAGCTCGTTTCTCCGTAAACCAGTATAAACTGCCACCAGTACTATTGAACGCAACCACGGCTCTTGTATCGAATCCAGAAGCTGTTTTACTTCACTCTCTGACAGTGCAATCGTATCGGATGGTACTTTGAGTAAATTTTTCCCGGTAATCGGTACTTCCGAAATTAGACCCCATTTCTTCGCCTGATGCAAGGCACTGCGGATCGTCCGTAATTCGACATTCAAGGTTACCGCTTTCACTTCGCGGCTTCGGATCGCTTTGAAGCGATCAATAACACGCAGAGTGATTGTTGATAACGGAACATCCCCAACAATCCGCAAAAAATTCGCGAAGGTCTTGCGATAGATATCGGTAGTCCCTCGCCGATGATTCGCTGCAGACCAATCCAGACACTCTTGAGTGAAGGTTGAAAGCAACGATTGATCAGCTATTTGACATATCGATTTAGGTTTGTTTATCGGCTTGGGAATAGTGATTGGGGCTTTTCGCTTATACTCATTGAGTATCTTACAAGCAGATAGATGGTCTTTTGAACCAGTGCTTTTCCAGGTGGTTTTATGATCCTCGGTGATCTTGAGATACCAGATACCGGTCTTGCGTAAAAAGAGAGAAACTGCCATTGGAGACTCCGAAAAGTTTCCAATAACCGTTAGCTCCGAGGAGTTAGCTCCTCCTGTAAGCCGCGCGCCCAGCGGGACTCGAACCCACAACCCCAAGCTTAGAAGGCTTGTGCTCTATCCGATTGAGCTATAGGCGCAAAAAAAATTCAATGATAGTATACACAATTCACGGCGAACATTCAACGCCGACGAAAACCGAACCGGTCAGCGAATCCGGTACCGCTGATACTTCTCTTTTACACCAATCGTAAGTGAGAAAGCAGAATTACCCCCCTCCCCACGCGCATAATCGATCCGCACTTCCTTGATCGCCGGTACGAGAAATCGCAAACCCGCTCCTCCCCCCACCGAAATCCGTCGCTGCGAAATTGTCGTCGCATCCCACGCCGTTCCGGCATCACCAAACAGCGCCGCTTCCACCCCGAATGGATAGGCAAATCCCATCGATTCCGCCACTACCCGCGGCAAAAACCGCCACCGCAGCTCAGAAGTAGCAATCACTTCATTTTTACCAAATTGCCACTTCCCCAAATCTTTCAACGAGTTGCCGCGAATCGTCTGCGAACCGCCCAACCGGTACGTTTGATACACCGGAAAATCATTTACATTCGTTCGCAATTGACACAATACGCTCTGTGCCCAATACAATCGGTCAGTAAATGGAAACCAGCTGCGTCCATCGAATGTGAACTCGGTATAATGCGAATCGCCGAAGTACTGTTTCCCCTCGAGTTGCAGCAACTGTCCCGCCGAAGGGTGACTGATATCGTTTCGGCGATCGATTGAACCACGAACCCCGAACCACCCGTTGCGATCCTTCCCGGAAACCCGCAGCGTCTTTGTGCTGTCATCCCCCTCGAGCAGCAAAAAACCACCGCCTAGATCGAAATGATTGCTGCGAGTAGTCCACTGTTCCAACCAGATATCGCTGTCCCAATATTTCTCGAAAAAGTGTTCCGCCTCATTCTGCTGTTCGTGATATCCGCCCATGATTCGCAGTGCGTGCCGATTGTTACCGAACCACGGATGTTCGAATTCATACTGATAGTTCCGCGTCTTTCCCCACAACGCCTCGACGGCGATCCGGATATTGCGACCGAGAAAATTCGTTCCGGCAATCAATCCACCCGCCGCAATTCCACCATCCGGTTCACTGGCGATGTCCGGCAGCATCAGCAGTGTCGGCATCTCTTTGAATTGCCACACGACCGCAACAGTATCGACACCGGTCCTGGTAGTGAGCTGAACATCCGCGAAGATATCGAGACTCCGAAACCGATTGAATTCCACACGCGCAAAATTCGTGTCGAATTTCGAACCGGCACGATTGAGCAGCTCCCGGTCGATCACTTCAGGATGGGTAAATTGCGCACCTTCCCACGTCAGTGCCGTAATCGTCTTTCCCTGACCGTCGATCTGCCGATTGTTTTGAGGAATCGACAACCGCAGCAGCGGACTCGTCCACCCCGTTCCGGCGAACAGGGAAAGTGTCGCGATAACGATGAGTTTGTGTCTCAGACCAATTCCAGTCAATTTATCTCTACTTTTGTCAGATATTCACGAATAATTGTTGCGATGCCAAGATAGTTACGATGTGGGCAATGCACCAAATTATTGGTAGGAACTAGGTAACTCTATTCTGTGATAAACTTCGGGCGGACCCATAGATCCGCCCATCCATCAAGAAATTATCGGTCTGTCGAATCGATCGTCGGCACACCACAGTCATGGCACTGTAATTCCCAATTTCCAGCTCTCGAATTCTACCAATCTGCTTTATGGGCTTTGGCGAAAGTGGAAAAGCGAATCGGTTGATCGTTGATCAAATCTTCGAGATCGTGTGTGATAGCTGCACAATAACCACCGCGTACTGCCTTATAAAGATCTGCAAGATAGGCGATCATTCCATCCGGCATCCCCTGCGCTTTCGCACCTTCGATCAAGGCCGATTCGGGAATATCGACATACGAAATCGTCCGTCCGGTAGCAGTGCTAATCAGTTGCGCCACTTCGGTGTGATCGAGCGCTTCCGATCCGGTTAGATCGTACGTCTTTCCAACCAATTTCCGGTTGAATGCCGAAACCACAGCCGCGGCGATATCGTGGGCGGCAATAAAACTCGTCTTCCCGTCGCCGGCTGGAATAAAGAGGCTGTTCTGCTGCTTGATCGATGGGGCAATCCACCCTTCGGTGAAATTGTCCATGAAGAAATTTGGACGCAGAATAGTATAGGTGACGGCGGTATCGTGGAGTAACTTTTCGACTTTCGCAAGCGCGCCATCGGCATTCATGTTGGCACCAAACGCCGAGATGAAGACCACATGGATATTGTGTTTCTTCGCCTCTTTGATGAAGGGTGTCAACTTCGCCGGGGCATCGGGATCGAGCGGCGGTGAGATCAGGAAGGCACCGCTGACGCCATCGAGTGCCGATTCGACCGATGCGAAATCGGTGAAGTCGAATTTAACTTTGTGCAATTCACGAGGTGCCGTCGCAGCTGCCGGATTGCGAAAACCACCTCGCACCGGTTCTCCTTTGGCAATCAATTTCTCGACCACAGCACGACCGACTTTTCCGGCGGCGCCGGAAACAAAGATTCTACCAGACATGTTCGATTCTCCAGTAATTGTTGTTTAGTAAGTGATACGAATGCAAATGGTGAAATGGAACTTAGTGCTTTGCGCTTAGTATATAGTACTTGGTGATTGGTGATAGTGCTAGCTAGGGGTAGCGGCGGACTAATAAAGAGTTCGCGAATTTTTTCGTAGGGGTGTATGGCATACGCCCTTTCTGTTATCTTTTCTTCTTGTGTCCTGTAGTAGGGGCGGGCTCCCATGCCCGCCCGTTCGTGTATCCTGATTTGTCATTGCGAGGAATGCGCCGTACGGCGTATGTGGCAACCTACTATTTTTTCTGTTTATTCTTTTTGGTAGGGGCGGTTCGCGAACCGCCCGCCATCTTATATATCTTGATTTGTCGTTGCGAGGAATGCGCCGTACGGCGCGTGATGTGGCAATCTATTTTTTTTTGTAGCCGCAAGCTTTAGCCTGCGATTTTCTTATTCTTGAATCTTTGTATCCTTTATCCTGAAGTAGGGGCGGGTCCCCGCGCCCGCCCGGTCTGGTGATTTTTTTTGGTAGCGGCGGACTTTAGTCCGCGTATTGTTTTATTAAAATGATTTTACAAGAATGGCGGACTGAAGTCCGCCGCTACCGAATGAAAAAAAGATTGCCTCAGCCACTGCAGGGCTTCGCAATGACAAATCAACAAAATGGGTGTTGGGTAATGGGTGGTAGGTGGTGGGAAAAGATAAAGAAAATGATTCAAGACCGGGCGGGCGCGGGGACCCGCCCCTACTATATGCTGCGAATATTTACAATTTGGCAGGAATTTCGCTTGGATCTGTTTTGATCCTATACTATTATATTACCATCCCGATAATCCGATTACGAACCAATTGCACTGCTATCATCGAGAAAGGAACCACCCATGAAACCGCTCCGTATTCTGCCGTTCCTGCTGGTATCGCTTACTCTGCTCCTCTCGCTGAACAGCGCGCTGGCACAGGACAGCTCCGGTGTTCGCTGTCTCGGACGGTTTTGGCAAACCAACTCGCTAGGGGTAGCGGTACAGGGCAATTATGCCTACGTTGCCGATGGCAGTGCTGGTTTGCGAATCATCAATATCAGTAATCCGGCTAATCCACAACCTGTGGGTTTCTGCGCTTTGCCCGGTGAGGCTTGCGGTGTCACCGTTTCCGGCAATTATGCCTACGTCGCTGATGGAGATTCAGGTTTGCGAATCATCGGTATTAGCAATCCCGAAAACCCGCAACAAGTCGGATTCTACGATACTCCCGGTACTGCTCTTGGTGTCACCGTTTCCGGCAATTATGCCTATGTCGCAGATTATAATTACGGTTTGCGGATTATCAATATCAGCAATCCGGAAAATCCGCAACAAGTCGGTTTCTGCGATACGCCCGATCTTGCTGAGGGTGTCACCGTTTCCGGCAACTATGCCTATGTTGCCGATTGGAATTTCGGTTTGCGGATCATCAATATCAGCAATCCGGCAAATCCACAACAAGTTGGTTTCTACGATACGCCCGGGAATGCATTGGGCGTAGCAGTTTCCGGCAACTATGCCTATGTAGCCGATGAAGGATCCGGTTTACGAATCATCAATATCAGCAATCCGGAAAATCCGCAACAAGTTGGTTTCTACGATACCCCCGATTATGCATATGGTGTCACCGTTTCCGGCAATTATGCCTATGTCGCAGATTATAATTACGGTTTGAGGATCATCAATATCACCAATCCGGCAATCCCGCAAGAAGTCGGATTCTACGATACGCCCGGTACTGCTCTTGGTGTCACCGTTTCCGGCAATTATGCCTACGTCGCCGATGGTTTTTCAGGCTTGCGAATCATCAATATCAGCAATCCCGAAAACCCACAAGAAGTCGGATTCTACGATACGCCCGGTTATGCATATGGTGTCACCGTTTCCGGCAACTATGCCTATGTAGCCGATGGAGGATCCGGTTTACGAATCATCAATATCAGCAATCCGGAAAATCCACAACAAGTTGGTTTCTACAATACGCCCGGTTATGCATATGGTGTCACCGTTTCCGGCAACTATGCCTATGTAGCCGATGGAGGATCCGGTTTACGAATCATCAATATCAACAATCCGGCAGCACCGACCGAAATCGGATTCTACGATACGCCCGGTACTGCTCTTGGTGTCACCGTTTCCGGCAACTATGCCTATGTCGCAGATTATAATTACGGTTTGAGGATTATCAATATCAGCAATCCGGCAAACCCACAAGAAGTAGGTTTCTACGATACCCCCGATATTGCGTTGGGTGTCACCGTTTCCGGCAACTATGCCTACGTTGCCGATGGATGGTCTGGTTTACGAATCATTAATATCAGCAATCCCGAAAACCCGCAGGAAGTTGGGTTCTACAATACCCCCGGTGAAGCTTATGGTGTAGCCGTTTCCGGCAACTATGCCTATGTTGCCGATGATTACTCTGGTTTGCAGATCATCAATATCAGCAATCCGGAAAATCCGCAGGAAGTCGGATTCTACAATACACCCGGGGAAGCACGCCGGTGTGTTGTCGTGGGCGATACGGTTTATCTGGCTGAATTTACGAATCTCGGCATCTACGACTGCTCGCAGGCACTCGGTGTCGTCGATCGTGTCAGCGAAACGGTTCCCACCAGCTTCGTACTGAAACCGAATTATCCCAATCCATTCAATGCGACCACTACCATCCGCTATGCGATTGCGAAGAGTGGGAAGGTCGATCTGCGCGTATTCGATGTGACCGGCAAAGAGGTCGCGAAACTCGTGAATTTCAATCAGGATCCGGGTGAGTACACGTTTACATTCGATGGCAAGAGTCTCGCCACCGGCACCTATTTTGTGCGTCTCACCGCTGGCAATTTCACCCAGACTCAGAAGATCGTTCTCTTGAAGTAGTGCCGATCTCCGAATCGGCTCTTTTTTCCGTAGGGGCGTATCGCATACGCCCTTTCTGTTATCTTTTCTTCTTGTGTCCTGTAGTAGGGGCGGGCTCCCATGCCCGCCCGAACCCGATGATAATGCACAAATATTTACCTTTCGCAAAAAATAATTTTCCCGATTGCGAATAAAAACGATCTTCAACAGACACGGGCGGTTCGCGAACCGCCCGTACCACAAGAGGAGTCGGAATAAATTCCGACCCACCGAAAAGATGGGTGTTGGTGTTGGGAAAAGATTGGTAGCGGCGGACTTTAGTCCGCGATCTTTCTTCTCTTGAATCCTGTATCCTGCCGTAATGGCGACCCTCCGCGGTCGCCCGCCCAATTTTGGACACAAGAGGTGGTCAGAACAAGTTATGACCTACAGCAATACGATCGTACAATTTTTCGGAGCGACCCTTCGTGTCCGCCGATCAATTTTGGACACAAGAGGAGTCGGAATAAATTCCGATCTACCACAATGCATTCCGACGATCAATCCCCTAAAACGTAAAATGCCTGCTAAAAGCAGGCATTTTACGTGCGCGTCGGGATGTTGTCATCGTTAGCAGTGCGTGTGAACCGTGCCCCGACTAAGCTCCCCATACAGTAAGCAAATCAACGAAAGCAAATCAAAGTTAGCAGATCAGTTAGCAAGTCAGCGAGTTGTTCTAAGTTAGCTGGGCAGCTTAAGTCTTCAAACTTCCATCAAAGCGAGCAGTGCAAGAACAATCTAAGTAAACCGTACAAGAACATTGGAAGTTTAAACTCATCGAAGCTGATCAAGTATCCGCTTTTCTATAGAGCAATCGGTATGCCAAAACTGAATCAAGGGTTTAAATTGGATAATTCTTTAAATATCAATATTGGTTGGTAAAAACGTGGAATGCAATCTATGCATAACTTGCAGACTTCATGCATTCGATGCATGATTATCGATGTCAGAATGTCAATGCGATCCCCACCCCCGACCCATTGATCGAAAGTTGGGTCTTCCCGGGGAGAGCGAGCCTGCCGTACGTAATATCCAAAATACCGACGGTATGTAGGACTGCAGTCGATATGAGCAGCAGATCGCGTTTCTGAACCCAGGATTTGTAAGTATCCCACCGCGCTGCAGCATTGTCGCTACCGGCAGCGTGATAATCGTCGTGCGCCTTGTTGGCACTGATCGCAGCGTAAATCGTCCCGGCAAGCAAGGCACATTCAGAGGTTAACAGAATGGTTCCCTCGCGCGATTTCCCTTGCCGAAGGATGCCCCAACCCGGCAGAACATAACCGACCGGATAGGCTTTCAACCGGATTTTCGCCACTTCGTAGAGTTCAATCTGCTCGTCGGTCATATAATAAGAAGGGGAGTTTTCGAGCTTCGCGACTTCGAACAGTGCAATAATCTTCGGGGCAGTGGTATTCGGGTTCAACGTCAGATTCGGTCGCAGCCGCAATGCACGCTGAAAGGCTTGTTTCGCTCCGAGTGAATCGGATCGAGCCACGTAAATCGATCCAATCAAACACTCCAGATGGACCCGGTCATCGTCGGTCAAATGTCGATCGGAAAGTAGTTTCAGCGCTTCGGTTTCGGCATGATCGATTTCGCCGTATTGAAACAGCGAATCGATTTGCTTGATCGATTCCTGAAGAGTTCCGCGGGCAGCGCTGTAACTGTCGTTCGGAAGAAGGGTAAGAGCACACAATACGACCAGTAGCGGTAGTAGTAACGAATACTGAAAAATCTTCTCCTGAGAGATAGAAGGCATAGTCGAATACTCTGATCGTAAAAGTTACGTCTAATTTAAGGGAAATCGCCGTTGATCCAAACGATTTTTGCGGATCCCAAAAAATCAATACTATTCTGGTAGATCGATTCGGTCGATTTCGGGTTACCCCTCGCGATACTGTACCCCGACACCACCGATCGGATAAAACCACCGGACGTAGTCTGGCGCAGCAATCCGGCAGGTTCCGCATTCGACGCAATTCTCGAAATTTACTACGCATGTGCCGTCGGATTCGCGCTTCTCGTACACCTTCGCCGGACAGACATACAAAATCGATTGCACCGGATCCTGTTTAAATTTCTCCTGATCCACCGTGATGTGACTCTCGCGGTCGTGCTTATACTTCAGGAGACCGAGTTTTTCTTCAATTGTCGTTAGTACTGCCATCGGTGTCTCCTAAAAGATCGCTTTCTTGGCTTTCCAGAAATCAGTCAACATTGTTAACACCGGAACGCGTCGACGCAATTTCCGGTACACTTCGCTTTCGACCTCCGCTTTCGGACGATCCGACACTTCGAAATAATCGCCGAGCAATTCAGCCGCCAGTTCCGGATAGTCGCGCAGGAAATGAGGATTCGTGTTGAAGAAGTGCGACATGTGGCGGTACTTCTTCAGATCCTTCAGCACAAAACTGTTTTCCAGTTTCTGTTCGTATAGTGCCATCGTGGCGCGGCTAAAATCGTTGCGCTTGACTGCTTCAATCACGGTTTCGGCGGCAAATACGCCCGATGCCATCGCGAGGTTCGTGCCTTCCTGATGATGGCTGCTGTTGACCAAACCAGCCGCGTCGCCAGTGACAAGAAAACCGGCAGTGTACAGACCGGGGCGGTGATCGTAGCCATATTCCGGAATCATGTGCGCGGAATATTCGATCGTTGTTCCGCCTTTGATCAATGGACGGATCGCCGGGTGTTGTTTGAAATGTTCCAGTACGTCGTTCGGATTCTTTTTATGACGGATCATCTCGCTAATCGTCACACCGGTGCCGATCGAGAGTGAATTCTTGTTGGTATAGACAAACCCGGCACCGAACATGCCGAACAACCCTTCACCGAAGTACGCGGCAGCAACCCCCTCATCCCCTTCTAATTGGAAACGGTCTTCGAGTACGGTCTGATCCAGCTCGATCACTTCTTTTGCGGCAGTGACCATGAAATCGGGATTGAATTCCTCTTTGCGCAATCCAGCCTGCAGTGTCAGATAACTGTGTACGCCTTCGGCGGAAATCACAACGTCGGCGAAAAATTCTTCGTTACCCGGTTCGGTGCGAACGCCGATGACTTTGTCATTCTGAATGATCAGCTCTTTGACCATGACCCCGGTGGCAAGCATAGCACCGGCTTCTTCGGCTTTTCCAGCAAACCATGCATCGAATTTGGCACGGAGCGCGACATAGGAATAATTTCGCTTCGGGTGCTGTTCGTAGCGCTTGGTTTTGAAGTCGAGGGCGATTTCGGCATCCTTCGCCATCAGCGAGAAGCGCTTGCGGGTGACATAGCGTTCGAGCGGTGCTTCGTCCATCCACTCCGGCACCAATTTATCCAGAATGGTGGTATAGAGCACGCCGCCGAACAGGTTCTTGCAGCCGGCGGTTTCGCCGCGCTCCAGCAACAACACCTCGATCCCGGCTTTCGCCAACGTCAATGCCGCCGCCGCTCCCGCCGGACCGGCACCCACGACAATACAGGTTGTTTTTTCGTCAGACATTAATTGTTCCCAGTTGGAAATCTGCGATTGAATTCGTTACAGGCTCTTGACAAAGATGGTAATTTCACTTCGGATTTGTTTCGGCAAAGATCAGCTAGTCTCTTGGCTGCGATCGTACATTCTTCATCTGTAGTTTTCTCTTTAAAATCTTCAGTCTCGTCAATGATCGATGGATTATTGATATGTTGTACCCATGTTTCAAGATTTCGACGCGGAATTGCTACGATAACTTGTTCACCATCCTGAATATAATCGACGCCCTTTTCCAAACATTCTTTTTGAAGTTGTTGCTTGCGCTTTTCGATGGAAATTGTATCGGCATCTGTCAAAACAATCAAACAATTACTCTTAATAAAATTGTGTGTACGAAATGCCTTCAATCGTTCTGGTAGCGTAACTCTCACGTATTGCTCGCCGCTTCCCGATCGTTCTTTGAAAACTGGAAAATCCCGAATCGACACATTCGAATTTCTTAGGAAATGCTTGATAAAATTGTAATCGCGTTCTCCTTCGTACAAGAGATCGATACCAATTCTAATCATTCTCCCAACCTCGAGCAATTATTTCCGACATCAGCATGCCACTATCCATTACCGGTAACGATTTCCGCAAATCTTTAATCGCTTCGGTTGCACCACCATCCTTGCGTCGCAAGAGTATTCCGTTCGAGAATCCCAATGCATCGATAATTTCCGGATGATGAGAAATGATAATAGATTGCAAGGGATTTTCTTTGTCTTCCGAGCGCTCGATCAGATTGTTTATGATCGGCCCAATTTCGCGAAGAGTGACAAAGTTATCGGGCTCGTCTAACACTAGAATTGTTGGGCGAATTTTTGAATAATATATTATTGAATACAGGATAATTAAAATTCTCTGACCTTCAGATAGCTCATAGAATAAATATTCTTCTTTATTGTTTTTATTATCTTTAGTGATATTATTCATAAATTCAATTGTTAAAAAACGGTGGCCAAACACTTCATTACCAACAATTGCATCTAAATTTGGAACAACTTGCTGAAGTTCTCTTATATAATTATCATAATCAGAATTTATAGAGCTTCGAAAATGATAAAACCAATCCTCAAAATTCCTAGCTCGTTTGTTAAGTCGAATATTATCATTAGTAGTTTCTTTTTTTCTAATTCCTTCACCTGAATATGGGTCGAGAGAAAAAATTAGAATGCTATTAATCAATTCAAGAAAATGCATAATCACTCGATTTTCTAAAGAATTCTGAATTGAAATTAATCCTGATCTTGAAATATTAAAAGAGTATCTGTTTGTTCGATTATGTTGGTCATTATAGACTTCAATGATTCCATTTTCGAAAGAATAATAGAGGATGCCGTTTAAAAAAATCCGTTCATATTTGATTGAACCTGTATATTTATCTTCATCACCAGGATCTAATGAGACTTCGTAGCGATATAGCCCGATATTATCTTGGAGTTCAAGGGAAAAAGAGTGATCTTCTTTTACTTTTTCCCAGCGCGTAAGATGCATTTTTCTAAAAATTGTTTCTATACTATTCGAGGATGAGACTAATTGTTGCACCGCTTCCAAGGCAGAGAAAACGCTGGTCTTCCCTGCCCCGTTCGCGCCTAACAGTAAGTTGATCGGTTTCAAGTCCAGTTTGAAATCGACCAGTGTTTTGTAGTTATCGATGTAAATTGATTTGAGCATGATTACCTCGATCGAGGTTCTCCTCGCTTAATTGCTTTACTTCTTCACCGCATCCGCCAGCTTCGGGACGATCTCCATCGCATCGGCGATGATACCGTAATCGGCAATCTTCCAGATCGGCGCCTGCGCATCGGGATTAATCGCAACGATCGTCTTCGAGCTGTTCATACCGGCAAGATGCTGTACCGCACCGCTAATGCCAATCGCGAAGTAGAGCGATGGGCTGACATTCTTTCCGGTCTGACCGACCTGCTCTTCGTGAGGGCGCCAGCCGGCATCCACCACCGCACGCGAAGCACCGACTGCGGCACCGAGCGCATCGGCGAGCTGTTCGATCAGCTTGAAATTCTCCGCACTCTTCATCCCGCGACCACCGGAAACAATGATATCGGCTTCGGTCAACAACGGTCGATCGGTACTGGCAACGCGCGTCTCGACAACCTTCGCACGGATCGTAGGCAATGTTACCGCCAATTCTTTCACGGTGCCGGCTTTCGGGCACTCGGTCGGCAGAAACGCTTTTGCACGCGTTGAAATAACTTTATTCGGAGCGCTGGTGCGCAGCGTCTGGATCGCCTTGCCGGCAAATACCGGATGAGTCGCGACGATCGCATCGCCGTCGATTTTCAGACCGGTGACATCGACCAGCAACGCGGCATCGATCATCATCGCCAATCGCGGTGCAACATCGCGTCCGGCTGCCGTAGCAGTTAGGAACAGCGTATCGGCGCCACTCGCCGTCATCGCCTGTTGCAACGCTGCGGTATACCCTTCGGTCGAATAGCTCTTCAAGCCGGCATCGCTCGCGACATACACTTCATCGGCGCCAAATCTGGCACAATCAGCGGCAGCAGTGCCATCGAATATCACGGCTGCAATTGCAGCGTCTCCCGCGAGTTGGCGGGCGGCGCTTAAAGTACCATGCGACGTTCCGGTCGCTTTTCCATTTTTGGTTTCTACCCATACTAAAAATTTCATGATGTCTCCAAGTACTTCGCGATAGGTTACAGGACAAGCATGTCCCACCTACAAAATCAAGATTCATAAGGTGGGCGACCGCAGTGGGATCGCCCCTACTAAAGATCAAGACACAAGAGCGGGCAGACACGGGGGTCTGCCCCTACTAAAAAATCTAAATGACTTTCGCTTCCTCTTTCAGCAGTCGAACGAGTTCCGGGATATCGTCGGCACTCTTGCCGAGGAACCGTCCCCCCTTGCGTGCTTCGGGATAGCTATAGCTGTCGACAGTGATTTTCGCCGCGTCGACGGTAACATTGACCTGCTCGATAGTCTTCTTTTTCGCTGCCATGATCCCTTTGAGCGACGGGTAGCGTGGATCGTTGAGACCCTTCTGACAACTGATCACGGCGGGGAGCGATGTGGTCACCACCTCGACACCACCGTCGATTTCGCGTTCGCAGGTCGCATTGCCACCGGCAATCGTCAATTTCACCGCGACCGACACATTCGGTATATCCATCGCTGCAGCGAGCATGGTTCCGACTGCCATATTGTCGTCGTCGATAGCGGCTTTTCCACAGAGTATCAATTCGAAACCGCGACCGTTGAGCGCCTGTGCCAGCGCCTTGGCTGTAACCATCGGATCGGGCGTCGCATCGCCGACAGCGTGTATCGCATCGTCCGCGCCCATCGCCAGCGCTTTGCGTAACGCGTCGGTCACTTCCGCCTGTCCATAACTGACGACGGTTACCGTACCGCCGTTCGCTTCCTTCAATTTCAATGCTTCTTCGATGGCATATTCATCGTACGGATTCAAATCAAGTTTGACGTCTTTGCGCACCCAGTCCTTGCCATCGGGCGCCAATTGGATCCGGGCTTCGGAATCCGGAACGGTTTTCACTAGTACTGCGATCTTCATTCTGTCCTCATATTTCGAATAACCAAGGGGTAAATATATAGTATCTCTGAAAATAAGTTGTCATAAATCGGTGTCAGGCTTCGCCTGACTTGCGGGCGGGCATGGGAGCCCGCCCCTACTTTCGATGACAACTTTTCGAGCGATCTTTTATTCGTGTTCGATTGGATCAAGTCGATAGCGATTATACAACGATTCTTGCCGCGACACAAGCCTACTGTAACGCCTCCTCTAACTTCCGTAGAAGCTGGGAGAAGGTGTCGGTATCGGCAGTCAGTGCCATTCGGATTCGCGACGAATCGCCGAAATATTTCCCGGGTGTAATGAGCAATCCCGCTGACCGTCCTCGTGCCGATACTTCATCGCCGCTCAGCGTCGGGTGTTTTAGATAAACCACTAACGACCAATCAGGTAATACGACATCCCAACCGTTGCGCGCCGCGGTTTCAGCCAGTACTTGCCGATTTCCGACCAACCGGATCAAGCGATCCGGTCCGCATTTATGCAGTAAGCCGGGAGTACGCGCCACACGGGAGCAAAGCTCTTCCAGAATCAGCGGTCCCCGTGCCGGGAGACGATCGTTTACCAATTCTACGGCGTGAATGACTTCCGGGCTGCCGAAAATCCAACCGGCGCGCAGTGTGCTAAGTCCGTATACTTTCGTCCAACTAGATGTTACGACGATATTGTTAGCCAGCGTAGCAGTCGTGCGTCCGCGCAGTTCCGGCACGGCGTCGCGATACACTTCGTCGATCAATAAATGACCACCGGCATCGGCGACAATTTTCGCGAATTGCACGATCTCATCGTCTTTATAAAAGATTCCGGTCGGATTGTGCGAATTCGCCAGAATCACCAGCCGGACGGCATTGCCGACCGCCTTCTTGAATTCCTCGACGGTGACTTTCCAACCATTTTCGCGCTTCATGATCAGGTAATCGACTTTGCTCGCAAATCCGCGCGGTAAGCCGTGGAGCGGTTCGTAGGTCGGATATTCGACCATCACTCGGTCGCCCGGACCGGCGAGTGCGGCAACGGCGAGGAAATTCGCCATCTGCGTACCGAAACTGGTCGACACCTGTTCGTATTTGAGACTGTACTTCTCCGCCAGCGCCTCTTTCCACGGTCGCCAACCGTTGTGATTGTTCCCGAACAACGGCAGGTCTTCGGTCAGTGGTTTCAATAATTTCATATCGGCATCGGGCATCCCCGACAGCGCCAGTCCCCATTCGAGCGTCTCGTCGGGGCGTTGTGCATGGCGCTTGATCCAGTCCATGTAATCCAATTGGACAAAACTGCGTGGTAATTTTACTGCTTCTGGTGTGTGAATCATTGTTTGCCTTTACTTCTATAATACTGCCGACTTCCGATTCCGCAATCTTCTTTAGTAGGTCGGAATTTATTCCGACTCTTTTTTTTATCTTTTCCCACCACCTACTACCTATTCCCTATCACCCATTCCATACGCCCCTACGGGTGAAAATACTCGGATCAATCCGCCGATATTTACTAACAGTGTCAGGCTAACGCCTAACCTCCAAATGCAAATAACGAATGCTCTGAGCCTGCGATTGCTTGAAAAAATCACAAGATTAGATTGCTTCGTCTCTTCGCTTCGTAAATGCTTCGCATGTTACTTCGCTGCGTTCCTCGCAACGACAAATCAAGACTCAAGATGACGATATTTCCCCGCGACTTTCTTTACCAAGCACCAAGCACCGCTACTTCCACCCATCAAAATGCGCGGGACCGACCACCGCCGACAGCGTGAGCGGATGAATCTCAATCACATTCACCTTCTCCGAATAACAGGCTTCGCCATCGAGATGAATCTCCCTCCGGTCAGAGAGCCGTTCCACTTGAATCCGTTTCACCCGATAGTAGTGCATCCGTTTCTCGACATCCAATGAGCCATTGAAGAGCCGGTAATAGATCCGCGGTACTTCATGAAGATTCGGGTTCTCCCCTTCGAACCAATCGAGATAGCCGTCGTCCGGCGCAGCCATCGGTGCGACGATTGCACCTCCTCCGAATTGCGGCGAGAGCGTCGCCGCCACAATCAGTGCTTCCGCTTCCCAGGTGCGGTTGGTATCGAGATCGGTCAATCGGTACCGTTCCGACACATACCGGAAATACCGTTTGAAACCGAATAAGATGTAAGGTCCAATACCGCGAATTTTCAATTTGCTGAAATCGTGTGCAATTTGCGCATCCAGCCCAAACCCGCAAGAAATCACGAACAATTCGCCATTCATCGTCGCAGTATCGACTTTGCGAATCACCGGATTGCGCAGGAGTGCCAATGCCGCATCGATTTTCAACGGAATACCCATCGTCCGGGCAAATCCATTGCCACTGCCGAGTGGAAGATGAAACAGCGCGACGTTGGTGTTGTTCACCCCTTTGGCAATCCCATTCACCGTACCGTCGCCGCCAGCCGCAATCACAATCTCGGCACCGGCAGCGACTGCTTCCTGCGCCAGCGTCGTGGCATTGCAACCAATCGCGATGTCATACACCAATGACTCATGACCGTAATCGGAGAGCTGCGACAGTACTTTCTGTCGGATCATTGGCAGGAGTTTCGGTAATCCGGAAAAGGGATTGAAGATGACAGCTATTTTCACAGGTTGCGATTGGCTCAGGTAATTGTGTTGATCATACGGTTCGTACGGTTCTAGAAGCTGCAGTGCAAACGATTAACCACCGATGCAAAGATAATGTTTCGATCAATTCGCTCAAAACCTACCGAACCGATGCACCAAAAAAACGGCTCTTCCAATGATGAAAGAGCCGCGAAAAACGTGTAGCAGTAAACTTACTTGGCTTTCGCCTCGGCAAATGTATCAAACAGGAAGTCCATTGGATCTACCGGTCGGGTATGCATCCGGACTTCATAATGAACATGGGGTCCGCTGGCGCGTCCGGTCATACCGACATAACCGATAATCTCGCCGCGCTTGACGCTATCGCCAACCCGTACCGACAAACTGGAGCAGTGCGCATACACTGTCTGATAGCCGTACAGGTGATCGACTACGATGATATTGCCGTATTGCGTCAAGTACTTTGCAACCTTCACAATACCGGGGGCAGTTGCCATGATCGGCGTGCCGATCGAGGCGTTGATGTCCAACCCTTCGTGCGATTTCACTTGACCCGTGAATGGATCGCGACGCATACCGAAGGAGCTGCCGATGTAACCACCCATAATCGGACGAATCGATGGGGTATGATCGACAACCGCTTGCTGACGTGCCAAACCGGTTTGGATTTCGCCAAAGCTCTCTTTTTGGACGGCAATTTCCCGTTCCAATTCGGCGACTTCCTGTGCTAGCGAGTCGGCATCGGTGCCCTTTGCTTCGGGTGCCACAACGCCACCGACACCACCTTGACGGGCATCGTTTGTAACGGTCGGCAGTCCAAGACCTTGCCGCAATAAGTTATCGGAGCGCGACAGATCGGCGATCTTATCTTTCATCAGACTCAGTCGTTGACCGAGCGTGATGACCTGACTCTTGAGGACGTGTTGCTCAGCCATGACGGTTGAGATGCGTTTTTCCGCGACGAATGTTCCCACCAGATACGCCGTCAGTGCGATGACCATGACAAAAAAGATCGAGCCGCCAACTGCACCGAACGTAAGGTGTTTGAACCGGAGCGTAAATTGTTTCATCGTCGCAGACCCTTCCGGCATCACGAGGATGCGGAATTTTCCGGGGATGTGAAGCCGTTCACGCAGGCGTTTCAATTGATCAAATCGCAGAATTCCTCCTTAACGATAGAATAAATCGTAGTTTATGTACTCTGGGTTAATCCGAAATCATACGGATAGTACTAAGAGTGTACAACCGTCGGATGCGGTTTGTCAAGTCCAAATTAATAACATTTTAATAATCAATTACTAAGATTAATATTCAAGACTTATCCCTGGTTGTGATACGAATCAAATACCGGATTAGTTCCTTTATCGGAAATGGGTGCTTGGTTGCTGGTGCATAGTTCATGGTGAAAAGAAGGGGTACAGGCATTCCAACGCATTCACCCATTCTTACATCTTTATTTATCTTGCATCCTGTTTTTTAGTAGGGGGGCATCCCCGCATGCCCCCGTTCTTGTGTCTTTTTTATCTTCTCCCACCACCCAACACCTACCCCCCATCACCCATCTTTTCCGTAGGTCGGAATTTATTCCGACTCCTTCTTTATTAGTAAGAGCGGGTGACCGCTGAAGTTCGTCCCTACTTTAACAGAACAATTTTCTGCATCCGAACCGCCTCACCAATCTGCAACCGGACAAAATACGTTCCCGATGCCAATCCTTTCCCATCGAAACGGGCACGATAACTTCCCGCATGCGTAGATCCCGAATATACCAACTGCACTTCCCGCCCCTGCAGATCGAGAATCTTGAGTTCGACATTCCCGGATGACGGCAGCGAATACGAAATTGTGGTCACATTATTGAATGGATTGGGATAACTTGACAGCATCGCAACCGAAACCGGAAGTGAAATGTCTTTGCCAACAACAGCCTGTCCGATCAAACCGAGCGAGTCGGTCCGGGCAATCAGTATATCGTGTCGATCTCCACCGGGATACACCACCACACCGGTGACGATCAAACTATGATCGGATGCCTCTTCGATGAATTGCGGAAAATAATAATTGTTGGTACCGATCGAAAAGGTTCGTTCCCAAAGAATATTCTGATTGGCTCCGAATTTACTTAGTCCAAACGATCCGGTACCGGAAACGCCATAGATATAACCGCCGTCGCTTAGCGGTGTAGTGCAAGCCGGATAAAACGAATTTTGCCAATGCTGGCAGGATACAGTATCCCCGGCGGAATTTAAACGCAGTCGAAAATTATCGCCGCTCCACGATTCGCCACCATTATACCCGCCAACCACATACCCCGCATCGGATTTGATAAAAGTTGGGATCTGATCGTTTCCATCGCCAAAGATCGTTGTCCATTGCTGGATTCCCGCCGTATCGACCTTCTTGACACTAATGTCGTAATAGTTGGAAGTCTCGACACACGAGGAAATGACAAAACCGCTGTCGACTGCTGGAATAATACTACCTCCGCCGTGACTGATTCCGGGATAAGTCTGGAACCAAAGCTGTGTACCGGCGGCACTGAATTTGAGCAGTTGCAGTCGCCCGTTTCCGCCACCGACGATATAAATGGATCCATCGGACGTCTGATAGAGATCGCTAAAGCTCCAGTTGTTGTCAGTTGGTCGATAGGTCCAAAGCGTATCCCCCGAGGAATCGATTTTCAACAGCCAACCACTCTCACCACGATAGGTCGAGGCTATGAGATAATTCCCATCATTCGCGGAGATAATCCGCTGCCGGTACAATTCTCCAACTGCGGTGATTCCGTAATTGTGGGTCGATACCAATTCACCATCTGAATTGATCCGGTGCAAAATCAGATTGTTCTCAATTCCATTCTGCATGATGCAGAGCAAGAAGTAGCCGCCGTCCGGTGTTTCAACCACATCGGAACATTCGGAAAAATCATTGTGGGGTATGGTGTGAATATACGTCGATTGCGCAAAGCCGATTGTCGCAAAAACAAGAATACCCACAATCGTCACTATGTTTCGAAAGTAACTGCTGTTGCCTGTGTTCATAATCGATCCTCCTTCGTCATTGCAATCCTACTAATCCCGTCATCTACAACCCATCACCCATCTTTTCCGTAGGTCGGAATTTATTCCGACTCCTCTTGTGTCCAAAAAAGATGCGGGCGACCGCGGAGGGTCGCGCCTACTTTAATAAAACAATTTTCTGAATCCGAACCGCCTCACCCATCTGCAACCGGACAAAATACGTCCCCGATGCCAACCCCTTCCCATCGAAACTGGCACGATAACTTCCCGCATGGGTAGATCCCGAATATACCGACTGGACTTCCCGCCCCTGCAGATCGAAAATCTTCAAGTCGACATTTCCCGAAATCGGCAATGAATACGAAATCGTCGTCGAGCTATTAAATGGATTAGGGTAATTCGGATGCAGCACAAATTCCTTTGGCAATTTGCTGGTCACCGGTTCCGTCACATCCGACATCGACGTGCGACCGGAAAAGAGAATCGTACCGCTCAATCCAACAACCCAAGAATGATTGCGATCGGTCGCGCAAATGGTGGTAAAGCTCTGATTTGTCACGACAGTTCTCGACCACATTGTTCCACCGTCGGTAGTCGTCAGGATCATGCCGTTACTGCCGCAGATCGTGCCGTGGTTGCTGTCGAACCAGACCAAGCCATGCAATTCGTAAGAAACATTGGGTGACACATCGTTCCAATTCGCACCGCCATCGAGCGTGTGTAACAACAATGGATGCTGCGGCGTCGTATTGACCGAACCGCCGGCAACCCAACACTCACTCGGACTGATCACCGCAAAATCGTATACGGCGAATCCGGTACCGGTATGCTGCAGCGACCAATTAGTACCTCCAGTCGTGGTATGATACAAATAATAATTCCGGCTCCCGCTGTCATATCCTGCCAGCCAGCCATTGACCGAATCGGCGAATTCAATCCGATCGATACTCCCGGTATAATTATTGGTCTGGAGAAACCATGAGGCACCACCGTCGCTGGTATGCATGATCCGACCATTCAGTCCCACCATCCAGCCATGGCGCTCATTCAAAAAGAAAATGTGGTTGTAGTTGAGCGCCTGAAGATCGGTCTGAAGTACCCAATCGCCGCCGCCGTTGATTGTTTTATAGACGCCGTGATCACCGACCACCCATCCGGTATCGGGATTGATGAATGCAACCCCTTTTCCAGTCATGGTGCCGCCGCCGGTCTGTCGCTCCCAACTGGTGCCGCCATTCGCGGTATGCAGAATTGCACATTGCGCAGTGCCTGAGTTGTTGGTTCCGACCGCCCAACCGTTACTGGAATCGACAAAACAGACATCGTTCAGTGTACCGGTAAAACTGGGAACCATCGGTCCCCAGGTCGCTCCGCCATCGATAGTGTGCAACAAAATTCCATAGTGACCGGTTGCCCAGCCGTGCAATGAATCGACAAAACTGACATCGGTTAATCCGACACCGTTCGTAACACCACTCGACTGACTCTGCCAGGATTGACCACCGTCGGTGGAATGATGGATGATACCGGCTTCACCGACTACCCACCCGTTGTGCGCATCGGTGAAATCGATACTCGCGAGCGCAAACCAACCACCGTTGTTGGTCGTCCAGGAAACACCGCCATTGACGGTGCGCAGACAGATATAACCACCCTCATTTTCCGCGCCAACGCCCCAACCGGTATCGGCATTCAGGAATGTGAATCGACTCGGGGTGCGGGTGCCGGTTGTTGTTGTCCACGTCTCACCACCATTTACCGTGCGAAGTAGTGCCGTACCGCCGGCGATCCAACAGTGCGAGCGATCGATACATCTTACAAAATAGAGTTGCGCGGTACTATTGCTGGTTTGAAGACTCCAGGTCGAACCACCATCGGCAGTGCAGTAGATTTGTCCGCTGTTACCCACCACCCAGCCGAAACTGCTGTCGGCAAAGGCGACCGATTTCGCTGTAAATCCGGGTGCGACTGTGACTGTTTCCCAATGATTGCCACCATCGGCGGTATGCAACAGAATCGAGTCACCGACAATCCAACCGTGGCGTTCATTCACCATGGTCAGATAGTTGAGTCCTTGGCTGGTTCCGCTCGTTTGCATGGTCCAAGTCAAACCGCCATCGGTGGTATGAGCGATCGTGCCGTACAATCCGGCAACCCAACCCTGACCGGAAGCAAAGAACTTCACCGTATGCAGACAATTGCCGCTTGGTAGCGGATTCTGCCAAATCCACGATTGTGCAAATGAGAGAGTAAAAAAGGAAAGGGAAAGCAGGATAATGACAAACCAATTGCGAGTGAACGAGGGGTTCATAGAAGCTCCGACAAGTCTGATTAGCGGTAATATGTACCGGAATTGAATAACCAGCAATCAAAATGATCCGTTTTATAAAAAAGTCGGAGGTTCAATTACCCTAACTAGGGGCAATTATTTCGAATAAACCGGTAAAATACAGGTAAGTTTTTATTTCATCGATATTGACGACGGTAAGATAGATAGTATTAGTAAGTCACCGATAACAGCACCACACAGAGGCGAGTATCTTCTTTTCCGTGGGGCGGAATTTATTCCGACTCATTTTTTTAGTAGGGGCGGTTCGCGAACCGCCCGATCTTGTATCTGTTTTTATCTTTTCCCATCACCCGACACCTATCCCCCATCACCCATCTTTTCCGTGGGTCGGAATTTATTCCGACTCTTTCTTTTTTAGTAGGGGGGCATCCCCGCATGCCCCCGATCTTGTATCTTTTTATCGTTTGCCTTCGGTGAGCACTTCGTGGTTCGCCCCTACGAAATAAAAAAAATGGCGGTCGCAGAGAACCGCCCGTTCTTGTATCTGTTATTATCTTTTCCCATCACCCGACACCTATCCCCCATCACCCATCTTTTCCGTGGGGCGGAATTTATTCCGACTCTTTCTTTTTTAGTAGGGGGGCATCCCCGCATGCCCCCGATCTTGTATCTTTTTATCGGTTGCCTTCGGCGAGCACTTCGTGGTTCGCCCCTACGAAATAAAAAAAATGGCGGTCGCAGAGAACCGCCCGTTCTTGTATCTGTTTTTATCTTTTCCCATCACCCGACACCTATCCCCCATCACCCATCTTTTCCGTGAGTCGGAATTTATTCCGACTCTTTCTTTTTTAGTAGGGGGGCATCCCCGCATGCCCCCGATCTTGTATCTTTTTATCGTTTGCCTTCGGCAAGCACTTCGTGGTTCGCCCCTACGAAATAAAAAAAGGGCGGTCGCAGAGAACCGCCCCTACTACTTCATATCATGAATTACTTCACGAGAATTATTTTCTGCGTTTGCACAATTGCACCCGCCTGCAATCGCACATAATACGAACCCGACGCCAATCCGGCACCACTGAACGCAAACCGGTACTCGCCGGGATTCCGATTTCCGTTATCCAACGTGCGGATTGTCCGTCCCGTCTGATCGTACACAGTCAATAACACCGTGGTGGAAACCGGCAACGAATAGGCGATCGTCGTCGAATTGTTAAATGGATTCGGATAGCTGGGTTGCAATACTACTTGAGTCGGCAACAAGCGTATAAGCTGTTCCTCGACTGCAGTACCGCCACCATCGGTAGTATGCAGTACAGTGCCACTGGCACCCACTGCCCAGCCGGTATTGGGATCGAGAAAGGTGACGCATTTTAACAAATTTGTCGTGGTACTGGTTTGCGTAATCCACGTCGATCCGCCATTCGTCGTTCGTAAAATCGTACCCGCTTCGCCCGTCACCCAACCGTTATTCGCATCGATAAATGCCACTCCTTCCAATCGTCGGGTCGATGCGCTATTCTGCGTACCCCACGTTGCACCGCCATTCGTAGTATAGCGAATAGTGCCGCTGACACCGACCGTCCAGCCGTGGTTCTCATCGACGAATGCGACGCGATACAACCAATTGGTCGTGTTGCTGGTTTGGATCACCCATGCGCTGCCGCCATTGGTCGTGTGCAGAATGATGCCATTCGTTCCGACGACCCAGCAGGTGGAACTGTTCAGTGCGGCAATACCCAATAACATACTGGTGCTGCCGGTGCGTTGACTGACCCAGTTGACGCCGCCATTGGTGGTATGCAGAATCGTGCCGGAATCGCCGACTACCCAGCCATTATTCGCATCGGTGAATGATGTAGCATAAAGATAATTCGTCGTATTGCTGGTCTGACGCGACCAATCTGCACCGCCGTTGGTGGTATGCAGGATCGTACCGCTGTTGCCGGAAATCCAGCCAAGATTCCGGTCGGTGAACGAGACACCATATAATGCAACAGAAACGTTGCTGGTTTGATTCAACCAGTCGGTACCGCCATTGGTGGTATGAATGATGGTGCCGGTAAAACCGACTGCCCAGCCGTAATCGGCATCAACAAATTTCGCTGTTGCCAGTGTCGTCGATACCGGTACCGATGTTTGTCGCACCCATCCGAGTGCAGAGCTGATGTGTGGAAGTAAAACGATTGCGCTGATTGCCATCAAAATGAATATAATTCGGATCGTCTTCATAATTGCCTCATCGGATCGGTGCGAGTGGTTCGCAAATTCATACGGGTTGCAGGTAAAGCAGAAAATCAAGTTTTATCGATTTCAAATATACATCACGATTGATAAATTTCAGAGCCTCTGTGATTTTTTTTTTATCATTTCCCAACACCTACCACCTATTCCCCACCACCTATCTTTTCGGTGGCGCAGGTCTCCGAGCCTGCGTTCTTGTATCTTTTTTTTATCTTATCCTGATTGGTCGTTGCGAGGAAAACCTTGCGGCAGCGAAGCGGAAAGGTTTAGCGAACACCGATGAATCTTGTAAAATGTCTGGTTCGCAACAAACCGAAGGAACGTGCGCAGCACTTCCGAAGCGAAGAGACGAAGCAATCTATCTTTTATCCATTAATCTTTTCCCAACACCCAACACCTATTCCCTACCACCCATCTTTTCAGTAGGTCGGAATTTATTCCGACTCCTTTTTTTTGGTAGGGGCGGTTCGCGAACCGCCCGTGTCCGGTCAAGATGCTCAAACGTTTCTGGATTTACAATCGAAAATTATTCCCAAGAATCTCAGGAATAAATTCAAAGCTGTACATCTATTACAAGATACGGGCGGTTCGCGAACCGCCCGTGTCCGGTCAAGATGCTCAAACGTTTCTGGATTTACAATCGAAAATTATTCCCAAGAATCTCAGGAATAAATTCAAAGCTGTACATCTATTACAAGATACGGGCGGTTCGCGAACCGCCCCTACCTAAAAGATATATTAAATCGGGCGGGCGCGGGGACCCGCCCCTACTTCAGGATACAAAAGAAAACGCAGGCTGAAGCCTGCGGTTACAAAAAAAGGGCGTATGGCATACGCCCCTACGGAAAAAAATACGCGGAATCTGTTAGTTCTCCACTACCCATCTTTTCCCATCACCTACCACCTACTACCCAATCCCCATCTTTTCCCATCACCTACCACCTACTACCCACCACCCGTCTTTCAGCATGCTCCACCACAATCGCAGGTCGGTTCGGATTTCCGCAACCACCCGTTGATCACGGCTGCAGCACAACCCACACCGGCACGAACCGTGATTGCATGCCGTTCGCAATTCTTTTCGCAGGCACCGCACTCCATGCAAGCACCGCGATCGACCAACGCTGCCCGTTTCTGCTGCATCGCAAACACACCATGCGGACATACCGCGACACAGAGTGCACAACCGTTGCATAAGTCGGGATTGAATTCCAACGTGACTTCATTTTCCAGATAGCGCATGATTTCCTCCGATTATGCAATCCACATTCCGACAATCCACACCACCAGACCGGTCACACTCGCCCCAAGCTGCAGTGGTAGCGCTTGTCGGGTCTCCTTCAAGACACCGGAGAGCGACGTGAAGGTACTTGATCCGGTGAAATTGAGCACCGTATAGCTCGTGATCGCCGCACTAATCAAACCGGCGGCAACCAATTGCGCCCAATGCTCTCCCGGTGTTTGCATCCATCCAGTACCCAATCCGATCACCGCCGCGATAAGCATTCCGAGGATAGCCCCTTTCATCGAGAAGCGTCGTCCGGGCAAAATCGGCAACAGAATTGGACCCAACACCGAACCACCGACAAATGAGCCGAGGACAATACAAATCGCAGGAATCGCCGTCGCCAGTAAATGCGGCAGAGTAAATCCTCCCGGTGTCAAGAATCCCGCCAACACAGTAACCAGCAGCATCGCACCGATCGCAATCAGCGATGCCTGATTGAATCCACCTACCAATTCGACGGGGATGAGCACAATCCGATCTTTCAATCCGAACCGTACACGGCGCATTTCCGGCGTCACTTTGTAATTCGAATCCAAATAAGTGGGAAGATCTTCCGATCGTACCGGACCGAATTGGACGTGAAAACCACTCTGCTCGAACACCTGATAGCCGCTTACACCGGGCGCTCCCAGTTGCGGCAAAATCAATCGGCGATGCGAGACGATTTCAGACAGTCGTGTCACAGTAATCCGATTCACCAATTCTGCCGTCCCGAATGTCCCTTTTCCTGCGGCACACCAGACATTAATCCCTTTCGAATCGAGCACCATCAGCCACAAATTCCGTCCCGCGAGTTGTTTGCGGACACGATCGAACGTCAATTTATAATTCGCGGTAACCAACACCGGCGATTCCGGCGTCGGATTGCCGATACCGTACAATCCCGGTGCCACGGCATACGCCATGCGGTTGATATCCCATCGCGCCTTGAATGTGCCGTACCGATCGCAGGTAGTGAGTTCCGTGCTAATCCGGGGAATTTCTCCGGCAGGCGTCGAGATTGTTCCGGTCTGAAAGCTCGGTCTAACATAGTCGATGGTGGCAGCACTTGAACTACCGCAACCACAGCTATACTCCGGTTCTTTGGCGGTCGCTTTGCTGGCGCAGGTTTCTGGGGCAGTTTTTTTAGCTTCGCTGCTGCAACCACATGTGACTGCGGTATTAGCAGATTCTGCGGAAGCGCTGCAGCACGGTTCTTTCGCGGGTTTCGCGGTTTGGCTGTCACAATCGCAGCTTGCTTCTTTTTGTTCGGGAGCAGTGGTGCTGTTGCAACACGATCCCTTTTCCGGATGGTGAGTGGATGCACCACCGCAACAACTCTGTTTTTTGCGAATGATCACAGGACTCATTTCGATGTACCCTCCTCAGGCGGTTGTGCAGGTGTACAGCTTGTGCCGGCTGCGTCGGGGCAACACAGCTCCGGACGTACGCATTTGCTGAGCACCAATTCGACAAATTGTGCGATCTCGCGCGTCGCATTCGGTTCGATCCAGCACTCGATGCGCTGACCGCGCCGCTTCAGTTTCAGCAGACCGGCTTGACGCAGTTCCTTGATGTGATGCGAGATGGTGGATGCCGCGAGATCCAGTCCAGTTCCGACATCGCCGACACAGCAGCGGGTTTCATCGACAGTCGTTTCGCAGCAACCGCATTCCTCAAAGCAATCTAGGACATTGAGGAAGATCTGGAGTCGCTGTGGATTGGACAGTGCTTTAAAGAGAGCAGCGAGCTGCTCGACGGGAAGATTACGATAGTTCGACATATATCGAAATATAGAATAATACTAACACCGAGTCAAGTATATCGATTTATCCTGTTATTTATTAAATAGATAACTTTAGCGGTTTCGAGCTTCCTGCGATTTGCTTCCTTTCCGTAGGTCAGAACTTGTTCTGACCACTTCTTGTATTTTTTTTATTTTTCCCATCACCTACTACCCATTCCCCATCACCCATCTTTTCGGTGGGTCGGAATTTATTCCGACTCCTCTTGTGTCCAAAAATGAACGGGGGCATGCGGGGATGCCACCCTACTTCAGGATACAAGATGCAAAGAAAGAATTAACGCAGGCTAAATCCTGCGGATACTTTGGAAAAATACGCGGACTAAAGTCCGCCGCTACCATAGAGAATTGTCAGGTTGAAGCCTAACCTCAGAATACAAAGGGCACTGATCTCCGAGCTTGCTAGCATCTTCCTTTCCGTAGGTCAGAACTTGTTCTGACCACTTCTTGTATTTTTCATCTTTTCCTATCACCTACTACCCATTCCCCATCACCCATCTTTTCGGTGGCGCAGGCCTCCGAGCCTGCGTTCTTGTATCTTTTTTAATCTTTTCCTAACACCTACCACCCATTTTTTTCGTCGGTCGGAAGCTATTCCGACTTATCTTTAAGGTTGGGCGTTCTTACGCGTCTGCCCGTGTCCGGTCAAGATGCGCAAACGTATCTGGAATTACAATCGAAAATTATTTCCAAGAATCTCGAGAATAAATTCAAAGTTGTACATCTCTTACAAGATACGGGCGGACGCGGAGGAACGCCCCTTGTATCTTTCTGCATTCTGTATCCTGATTTGTCGTTGCGAGGATCGAAGGGCGCAACCTAGTGCGCCCGAAGAGACGAAGCAATCTCGATTTTCTTTCGGTAGCGGCGGACTTCAGTCCGCCATTCTTGTAAAATCATAATAAAACAATATGCGGACTAAAGTCCGCCGCTACCAAAAAAATTACAAGATCGAGCGGACGCGGAGGAACACCCTTAATGCAGGATAGAAAATTCAAGAAAAGAAAACGCAGGCTAAAGCCTGCGGCGACAAAAAAAGGGCGTATGCCATACGCCCCTTCGGAAAAAAATACGCGAACGGATCATTTACTTCATATTATGAACTACTTCAACAACACGATCTTCTGTGTTCGCACTGACATACCGATCTGCAACCTTACAAAATAAGTTCCTGAAGCGAGATTCTTACCATCGAAGGTTACGCGGTACTCACCTGCATTCAATTTGCCCTGATACAACGATTGCACTGCGCGCCCTTGCAAATCGAAAATCGCGAGATCGACCATTCCCGTTTGCGGCAACGCATAGGAGATCACTGTCGTAGCATTGAATGGATTCGGATAGTTTGGATGAAGTGTTATCTGCGATGGAAGCGATCGCGTAGGTGTCGCGGTAACGTAGGTTATCCCGCCATTGCTGGTATGCAAGATTACACTGGAGTCGCAGACAATCCAGCCACTAGCCCGATTGGTGAAGGACACGTCGCGCAAATTTCCGGTGTAACCACTGGGCTGATTGGTCCAGATATTACCACCATCGGTAGTGTGGAGAATCGTTCCCTGATTTCCGACGATCCAACCGTTGAGTGTGTCGAGGAATACCAGCTTGTTTAATTTAACATTCGTATTGCTGCCTTGAAGGCTCCAAGTCACCCCGCCATCATTCGAGCGATAAATCACTCCCCCTTCACCGATGGTCCAACCGTGTCGGGGATCGACAAAAGTGATATCGTTCAACCAGGCATATACCGGGAGACTGTGCACACTCCAAGTCGAACCGCCATCGACTGTACACGAGATCTCACCCTCTTCCGAACAGCCCCATGCAATATTCGAATCGAGACAACACGATCCATAGATACAACACCCCGGTGAGTTCTGTCGTTGCATCGTCCAGGTAACACCGCCATCGTTCGTATGACAGATAAAACCCAGCCATCCCATGATCCAACCGTGCAGGGAATCGGCAAAACTCACTGTCAGTGTCAACATCGATGCAGCGCTGGATTGACTATTCCAAGTCGCACCTCCATCGGTAGTGTGGGTCAGCGCGCGTTCCATACTAATCGCCCACCCGTGCTGACAATCGGGAAATGACAGATCGATGAGTTCATCGGAGGTCGTACTGAATTGAAATTGCCATCGCGCACCGCCATTTGTGGTGTAGGCAACTTTGCCATTTGCTCCGACACCCCAGCCGTAATCGCGATCAAGGAACTGAATCCGTTTTAAATCCTCGGTCGCCCCGATCGTATACTGTTGCCATACGAGTCCGCCGTTGGTCGTGTGTAAAATCGTGCAACTATCCCCTACTGCCCATCCTTCCTGAATATTGTTAAAATATAATCCCAGCAATGCATACAATACCGGTGGTACATAGCGATTCCAATGCACACCCGCATCAGTGGTTTTGTATAGCGAACCATCGATGGCAGTTGCCCAGCAGCTATTTAAATTGTTCGCAAAGACGGCAGTTAATTCAATAGTCGCGCCACTTTGCTGCGGTGTCCAATTGACTCCGCCATTGGAAGTATATAGGATCGTACCGTTTTGCCCGACAGCCCAACCGTGAGTTGTTCCGAAAAAAGTCACTCCGTTGAGTTGCGTAGTGGTACCACTGTTGCGTGCAGTCCACTCGGCGCCACCGTCGATGGTCGAGAGAATGGTTCCGGAATCGCCGACAATCAATCCTACCGAACTATTCGCAAAACTGAGTCCGTGAAGATTGCGATCGACACCGGAATTTTGGATTTGCCAGAGCGAACCGCCGGAGGAAGTATGAAGAATCCGTCCATTCGATCCGACAATCCAACCAGTGAATCCATTTACGAAATCAATCCCATTCAATTGATCGGAAATTCCACTGGATTGACTTTGCCACACCATGCCTCGGTTGGAAGAATACTTAATCAATCCATTGTCACCAATACAGTATATTGCATTGTCGCTCGTCATGGTCACACCGGTAAGATTGACGTGCGATCCGCAATACCGCGATTCCCAACTGATACCGCCATTGGAGGAATAGTATATCACGCCCTCTTTACCGACGATACAACCGGAATTGGTACCGAAGAATTTTACCGATGTGATTTGATCGATCGAACGATTCATCACAAAGCGATTCCACCCTTGTGCGAAGCCGGTCAACGGCAGACTGATCACGAATAGGAGAAATACTACAGAGGCAAGATTTTTGTTGTCGGATTTCATCGTAGCTCCACGGCAAATAAACATCCAACAGATTAAAATATCGGCGGAAAAATCAGGTGAAATGATTACGGATTGGTTTGATAGTATAGTATAACGTAGCAACAGATCGAATAGAATGCAATAGATTATTTTCAGATTTCAAAAAGATTTCAATATTACAATACTATTGTTTTATCAGGGATTAGTACATAGGGAAGCTTGTCGGAATTTATTCCGACTCCTCTTGTGTCCTAAAAAGATGCGGGCGACCGCGGAGGGTCGCCCCTACTACAAGATACAAGATTCAACAAAAAAGCGCAGTCTGAAGCCTGCGGCTACGATGATAAATACGCGGACTAAAGTCCGCCGCTACCGTACAGAATTGTCAGGCTGAAGCCTTACCTCCGAATTCAAAGGGCACAAACCTCAAATCCAGCGAGCATCTTCTTTTCCGTAGGTCAGAACTTGTTCTGACCACTTCTTGTATTTTTTTCTTTTCCCAACACCTACCACCCATTCCCCACCACCGATCTTTTCCGTAGGTCGGAATTTATTCCGACTCCTCTTGTGTCCTAAAAAGATGCGGGCGACCGCGAAGGGTCGCCCCTACTACAAGATACAAGATTCAACAAAAAAACGCAGTCTGAAGCCTGCGGCTACGATGATAAATACGCGGACTAAAGTCCGCCGCTACCGTACAGAATTGTCAGGCTGAAGCCTTACCTCCGAATTCAAAGGGCACAAACCTCAAATCCAGCGAGCATCTTCTTTTCCGTAGGTCAGAACTTGTTCTGACCACTTCTTGTATTTTTTTCTTTTCCCAACACCTACCACCCATTCCCCACCACCGATCTTTTCCGTAGGTCGGAATTTATTCCGACTCCTCTTGTGTCCTAAAAAGATGCGGGCGACCGCGGAGGGTCGCCCCTACTATATTCAAAAAAATAGCGCAGTCTGAAGCCTGCGGCTACGATGATAAATACGCGGACTAAAGTCCGCCGCTACTGTACAGAATTGTCAGGCTGAAGCCTTACCTCCGAATTCAAAGGGCACAAACCTCCGAGCCTGCACCACTAAAGACAAGACACAGGAGGTGGTCAGAACAAGTTCCGACCTACAGCAATACGATCCCAACCACCAATCATTCAACACCAAGCACCACGTACAAAGCACTATTTTTTCTTCCTATACGGCATCCGCATTTTACTCTTCATCGGTTTCTGCTCGGCTGGTTGTTCGGTAGGGAACAGTTCGAAGGTTTGAGATAAGGTGAGTGTGTGAATGGCACCGCCATACGATCGGGTCGTCGCGGAAGTTGATTTGCTCGGTCCCGTCGCAATACCCGTCGGACTTGCACGGTTGGTGGTATGAATCGGAAATAGTTGTTGGAATTCATAGCGAAATGAGAATCCCGTTTCAAATGATTCCGAAATCGAAAAAGTCAGCTTCCCTAATTGCGCCCGCTGCAATGCGATCCGTCCCGACTGAAAATCGGCTACGCCAAATACTAAAAATGCGGGTCGCCAATCGCTGTAATAGCCATCGAGACAAACATCGTAGAAATCGACGGCAAGCCCGTACCGCAATCGCGGCAGCTTCAAACTCTTCTGTGCCGAAAATCGATAATGCCAGAGATAACCGGCAGCATCCGCGATGTACAATCGTCGCGAACCGAGCAGCCAGACCCAACCCGAGACGAACGGATAGAATTCGACATGTCCCCGGGAATACCCTTCGAAGTGCATATACTCGGCACCGAAATCGACTTCCGAACCACAGTTGGTGCGATAGTGATAACTCCCAAATGCCCCGTGATGCTGGAAATCGAGATACGTCAATTTCGAGAATGTCAGATCGTACTGCATCCCGTACGCCATCGCATTCATTTTCCAGCCGCGCACCCCGACTGTGACCGAGCGGCTTCGGTCGTAATGCGTCATCGCCAGTCGATACGATTCGAGACTGCCCCACGGTGAATAGGTCGGTGTCGTCGGATTCTCTTCACTGCGAATCAAATTTGCTTTGCGTCCTTCCGCTGCAACTTGGAAACCGAATCGTTTGCTCGTGATCAGTCCCGCCGTCATTCCCTCCTGCAACACATGCAGATCGACCGCAGCAGGATTTCCTTCCCACTCCAATGCAATCGCCGAGCGATCGGTCAGACGCGACCAACCGATTATGGCACTGCCATATCGCGGCACAGAACCACGCAGACTGAATCCGAGATCGTCATAGTCGCGATGATTCGATCGGAACTGCGATTGCACTTGCAAGTATGAGAGTGGCTGCACTTTGAGACTCATACCGGTGCCATCGTCGATCGAGCGAAGCGATCCGGGATTTCCGGATAATTTTGGATTGAGGCGAGTGAAGGATGTGAATCGTTCAGCAGAAAGACGCCATGGTACTGGTTTGGGATAGATCATCCAAGCGCTGCTGGAGAATTGTCGTGAGAATGACGCATTCGCCTGCTCCATTCCCCCGGTGCGATACCAGTCGCAATACTTTCCCGAGAAGGTCACACCGATGTAAGCGGAATCGTTGACCGGAGCAAACGACATCGAATGCTCGCGGCTATGCCAATCGACCAATCGATCCGATAGCTCGACCGGAAGAGCAACGGCGACTCTGCCGAAAATCAACAGAGTCGCCATAACGAACAGAAATAATTGGAGCATTACCGCGCAGACGACGAATCGGCTTCGTCATCCCAGAAATGCATCGTCATGGTTCGCGTCCAATCGGATGCCTGCATATCCATCAATCGTTTCATTTCACTGTCGGTCATACCCGGCAATAGCCCGCCCATGGTCGGATCGGGAATATGCCACGTTGCAAACGAGGTGTCTGCCCAAGTGATGATCGGCTGTGTCCGATAGTGGATATCGTAATAATCGACTTCGAATTGTGCCTTGATCGTGTGCGACCCGGAAGCACTGAAGTAAGCATTACACCACATGTGGAGTTCCGCTTGCGGTTTATTCCGGTACAATGCGATCTTGTTGTTCCAATAGGTATCGAATGCGGGAACACCCATCGATTGATAGGAATTCTGGTTGCTGGCAACGCCGTTGCGATACGTTACACTGCGATTCCAATAGAGCTGTCCGTTGAAACTGACAGTCGCGACGACCGTATCCTCGATCCAAGTCGATCGATGATATTCGACGGTATCCATTACGACATCGTACATCGGGAAGAGTGTCTTTATGTTCTGAATCGGGCTGGTAAAGACCGAATTCAGCGAAAAGCGGACATCTTCGAAGTGGTGCGTTTCGCCGGAGTGGACTTTCACATTCCACAATTGCGAAGTTTCGAATGTAGTGCGAACCTTCGGCAAATAGAGTTTGATCGAGTCGAGTTCGCTACGTTTGACGCCATCCTGTTCGGCGATCTTGAGCAAGTGTTGGCTCTGATTTCCGGTTTCGTGTTCCAAGCGATAGATCGCCGTATTGAGGCGATCGAGCGCGGTGAGCCACGCAGTGCGTGCCGCCGGCATATTGGAGGAACCGGTCGAGGTCAGCGCGAAGAAATTGGAGCTGCGCGTCATCGCCGATTGCATGGCAGCGCCGGTGAATCCACCGGGATCCAGATTGTACGAGGTGAACATCAGGAACATTGCCTTGATGGCATTCAGTCCGGCAAGCGTCGCATAGATTTCAGTCAAATCGAGGATGACTGGATCGGCGCGCGTATCGTTCTGCATAGTCGCAGTGACGATAAACCGGAACGAGGTATCCTGAGTGACGACTTCCAAGCGCGAAATTGCAGTGCTGATACGCGGTAAAAACGATGTGGCGGCGAAATTCTGCAGATCGGCGATAGTCGGATCGACGACGGCAAGTTCCTGAATTCGCGCTGGATTGTTCAACATCAGCAGCGATGGGAATAACGGCATCGCGAGCGCATCGAATTTGAGTGCCGGTTGTACGGTTGTCGGTTTACGCATAAACAGTGCCGGAGCAGCCACTTCGAATATGCTGTCGCGTTCGCCGAAATCGCGCCATGCCGTGAATAGTTGGTTGGTGCGCGCTTCGCGCGAGATCATCACGATCTCCAAAATCGCGGCGCCGAAGTTTGCGGTTTTATTGTTCGGGTCTTTTTCCAATGCTTGGATATACAGACCGTATGGTGTCGAAAGATCGATGTCGGAAGGCTGTTCCGGTTCCGGACCGGAGAAAATCGACTGTAACGTCAATTCCAACTGATGATTCGCTTCATTGACTTTTGCCGCCGCAGCGGTTGTGTCAATGCCATTGTCGGTTGTTTTCGAATCTTCCTTGTTGCAACCGAATAGCGCCAAGGAGAGGAGCAGAACGATCGCTCCGAATAGATATAACTTGAGTTTCATAATAAACCTCATCAATAACAAATATGGATCGGTTGGGATTGGCGAAGATGCAGTGCAGAATGTAGTGTTATATAATAACCACATTTTTAACACTCTGAAACTCAAAATCCGACTGAATTGAGAAATTTTGTGTTCGTCACTGGAGATCGATTAGGCAACGAATCTGATATGATTTGCCTCGTTGAACCTTTTCACACAGTCGATAGAATACCAAGTCGCAATCATTTGTGACTCTGGAGATATGTTGGAGTTTTTAGGTCTGATTCGACGCCGAAGAAGATATCCCTTACAGCGTATTTTTTTCCCGACAGCAGCTTCGGAAAGGAATTGTTCCGCGACATCATGACCCATGATGATTTCATGCCAGTCTTCGATGTCTTTCTGGCGGTGATCGATGCGGGTGGAGGTAACGAGGGTGACTTTGCAGAAGCTGGTTTTGCGATCGGGGATAAGCGGTGAAATGGCGCCGATACGCCCTTGCAGCCACCATTCATTGATATCGGACATGGTTGGATTCCTTTCGCGGAAGATACGGTGAGATTTTTTATAAAAGAGTCTTTGTTGGTCAGAGATCGCAGCAGTAAGCGTCGGAGTTGGATGGTTGGTGATGTTTGATGATGTGAATGCACAGTGCCAATGGAAGTTTTAATCGTTTTTTTTCTTTTCCCCACTCCCCATCACCCAACACCTATTCCCCATCTTGTATATAATATAATACATTTTTAGGCAAAAGTCAAGAGTTATTTTTGTTTCGGCAAAATAAATTCGATACAATTTTAAGCATCCATTAATTATTCAAAACATATAAATTCGAAAATCTCCACATTATCCTAACCGGAATCGGACTCTCGGAAGCATTTACATTACAATTCTAGATAAGTGTATTATTTATATTGAATTATCGGAGTTATCCACCGATGATGCCAATTTATCACTCAGAAAACGCGTCTAACCGATGTATTCACAACAACATGAAAATATCAACCGAGTCTTTATCTCTAGAGTCTTCTTTAGAGTCTTTACTCTAGAGTCATACTGCGAGCTAAATAAAGAATCTTTAGAGGTAACGAGGAAAGATACAGAAGATTCCGAGTCCAGAGTTTTTAGTGGACTCTAGAGTCCTAAAAAGAAGATTCTAAAGAAAAACTTGATTGCGAGTTTTTTTTGCTTCGCTCACGCGCCTACCGGCGCGACCACCCCCAACCCCCGCCAGCGGGGGCTACAAGATGGGTGGTGGATGGTAGGTTGTGGGCGTTGGGGAATAAAAAAAAAGAGAGCGGGCGGACACGGGGGTCCGCCCCTACTAAAAAGATTGGGTGATAGGAGGATCGTGTTGCGGTAGGTCAGAACTTGTTCTGACCACCTCCTGTGTCTTGTCTTTGGCGGCGCAGGCCTCCGAGCCTGCGTGCATCTTCTTTTCCGTAGGTCAGAACTTGTTCTGACCACCTCCTGTGTCAGGAAGTATGTCGGAATTTATTCCGACTCCTCTTGTGTCATAATCAGAAAAAAAAAGCAGGCTGAAGCCTGCGGCTACAAAGAAAGCAGAACTTAGAGCGGACTAAAGTCCGCCGCTACCCCTCTTTTCCCCAAATTCCCAACTCCTAACCCCCAACTCCCATCCTGTTGGTGGTGCATACATCCGAGCCTGCGAGTATCTTCTTTTCCGTAGGTCGGAATTTATTCCGACTCCTCTTGTGTCATAATCAGAAAAAAAACGCAGGCTGAAGTCTGCGGCTACAAAGAAAGCAGAACTTAGAGCGGACTAAAGTCCGCCGCTACCCCTCTTTTCCCCAAATTCCCAACTCCTAACCCCCAACTCCCATCCTGATGGTGGCGCAGACCTCCAAACCTGCGTGCATCTTCTTTTCCGTAGGTCAGAACTTGTTCTGACCACCTCCTGTGTCTTGTCTTTGGTGGCGCAGGCCTCCGAGCCTGCGAGTATCTTCTTTTCCGTAGGTCGGAATTTATTCCGACTCCTCTTGTTCACATATCAGGATACATACTCGGCGTCAGGCACTGCCTGCCGCTTCGGGCGTATGCCATACGCCCCTACGAAAAATGGGTGGTGGGTGGTAGGTTGTGGGTATTGGGGTAAAAAAGATACAAGAGCGGGCGTTCGCGGAGGGTCACCCCACTGCAGGATACAGGATCAAAAAAGATACAAGAACGCAGGATGAAGCCTGCGGCTACAAAGAAAGCAGAACTTAGAGCGGACTAAAGTCCGCCGCTACCGATCTTTTCCCCAAATTCCCAACTCCTAACCCCCAACTCCCATCCTGTTGGTGATGCAGACCTCCAAACCTGCGTGCATCTTCTTTTCGGTAGGTCGGAATTTATTCCGACTCCTCTTGTTTACATATCAGGAGACATACTCGGCGTCAGGCGCTGCCTGCCGCTTCGGGCGTATGCCATACGCCCCTACGCAAAAAAAAAACGGCCTCTTTTACTCCGCCGCTACCAAAACGGATTGCATCGGATTATATTCTCGCTATGAATGAATTGGGTTGTTGCACAACATGAATGAACTGGATCGCGGAATGGAGCGCGCCCTCCGTCAGGCGCAATATGCCCTCGATGCCGACGAAGTGCCGGTCGGTGCCGTCGTGATGCGCGGCGAACGGCTGCTCGGAACGGGTTATAATCGGATCATCGCCGGCTGCGATCCGACCGCGCACGCCGAAATGATTGCGATCACCGCCGCCGCCGAAGCGCTCGGCGAACCGTTGCTCGAGGGATGTACATTGTATACTACTCTCGAACCGTGCCCGATGTGCGCTGGCGCGATTCTGCTTGCCCATATCGACCGGATCGTATTTGGTGCATCCGATCCGAAACTGGGTGCCTGTGGCAGTCTCTACAATCTCCTCGAAGACGGCAGGCTCGGGCGGAAAGTCACCGTCATTGGCGGCATTCGCGAAGGTGCCTGTGCCGAAATGTTGCAGAATTTTTTCCGCAGCAAACGCCTTCCCGGTGCCACCAAACCGCTTCACAATGGAAACGATCTACTCGAATGATGCTCCTCCTCGAAATTCTACTGGGAATTGTGATCGTACTCGCGATCATCTTGGCGTTCCCGGTGCGCTTTCGATTCTTTCTGCTCGACAAAACCGGTTACTTCGAACTGCAATGGCTCTGGTTCAAATCACGCAGCAGCTTCCCCGCGAAAAAATCGACTGAACCAGCAAAGGCTGTAGAATCCGATGGAAAAGCAATCACCACCCCATCCGAACCGGAACCGGAATCGACGGGTATTCACATCAATTTCAGTTTCGGCAAGAAAAAATCATCGCCATCGGAACCAAATCAACCGGGTGGATCAGATGAACTGACGCCATCCACCGATCAGAAGAAAAAAAACGCGGACAAATCCGAACCGGAAGTCGCATGGTTTGCACTAATCGTCGAAGAACAGAAACGATTTGTAAAAATCCTAAAGCAATTCCTGCGGATGATCGGTCGACTGCTGAAAGTACCCAGTTGCGAGGAGTGCCGCTGCCGGATACAATTCGGAGGCGAGGATCCTGCTCAAATTGGTTTTCTTTATGGTATTGGTTGTGCAATACTTCCATTAAAACCGCAGCGACTTGATTTGGCATTCGATGGTGATTTTGTCGAAGGTGTCTGGCGCTGGGAGTCTTCGTTGATCATGAAAGTGGTCCCGCTCCGGATTATTATTTGGATCTTATTGGAAATATTAAGGTTCCCTTGGATAACCGTACTACTTTTATGGCTTGCGTACCGTCAACACCGAAAACCGGTAACTTGATCCAGCCGAAATAATGAGATACATTGGATATTTGCGTTCTCCGCGAGAGTGGCGGAATTGGCAGACGCGCCAGACTTAGGATCTGGTGCCGCAAGGCGTGGGGGTTCGAGTCCCCCCTTTCGCACGCCCGTTTTATTTCTTCGTTCGTACTGCCAAATGCGAACGGAATCATTCACCCATTAGGACAAATTTCATGATCGAAGCAATTAAGTTCGACAGCAATCGGATCGATTCGACCACAATCGAACTCCGTGTAACGGTTCCAGCCGCAGAGCTGTCGACCCGCTATCAAGAACAACTCTATAACACCGCAACCCAATTGAAACTCCCCGGCTTTCGCCCCGGTAGAATTCCGTTGCACATCATCAAATCGCGGTTCGGTGAAACGATCCTGCAGGAACTGGCACAAGAAATTATTCAGGAAGCGTTCCCGATCGCATTGACCGAAGCGAAAGTCGACCCGGTTGCGACCGCGGAAATCGACGATGTGGTCTATGGCGAAAATCAGGATATCAATTTCACCGCGAAAGTCCCGGTAGCACCGGAATTCGAAGCAGTTGGCTTCGATAGCGTCGCAGCGTGGAAATATCAGGTGGAAGTGACCGAAGCCGATATCGACGCCTCACTCGAAGAGTTGCGCGTCCGACATGCGAAGTACCTCGATACCGATTTAGCGGCTACCGCCGACAATTTCCTCGCCTGTGAAATTGCGCAACTCGACGACGAAGGGTTCGTACTGAAAGAATCTGTCCGCCAGATCCAGTCGCTCCCGGTGAGCGGCGATCCGCTTGGTGCGACCAGCAGCGACCAGTTGCTCGGCGCGATAGCTGGTGAAACGCGCAAGGTGGAAGTGACCGAAACACACACCCACGGCGACCACACCCACGAAAACAAGTATACCTTCCGGGTCAAAGTCGAACGGGTATTGACACGCGAATTGCCGGAAGTAACCGACGAATACGCCCAGATGTTCACGTCGAAATTCAAGACTGTCGCCGATTTGCGCGATGCGCTGAAGAGCGAATTGCAGGCGAATGCCGACCGTCGTGCCGAAGAAGGGTTGTTGATCCGGTTGCGCGACAGCGTGATTGCGGGCAATACGCTTGATCTGCCGCCGGCGCTGGTCAGCTATGCCGAAGAGAAGATCAAGGAACGTCTGTCCGAAGGTCGCGATATTGAAATTCCCCCGGAATTCATCGAGAAGATCGTAAAACCCGCCGCCGAGAACGAAGCGAAGTGGGAATTGCTGGCGGAACGGATTGCCCAGCAGTTGTCGATCGAACCGACCGATGAAGAAATCGAACATGAAATTCAGGTCTATGCCAAGACCAATAAAGTTCCGGTTGCGGAAATCCGCGAGAAATTCGAGGATCCGGTCCGTCGCCGATCGATCAAGATTGAAATCGCTCAGCAAAAGACACTGAAAGCGATCCGCGATAAAGCTGTCGTAGAGGATAAGCCGATTGTCTTCGCAGAATTCGGAAAACTTAAAGAAGTCTGATACACCCCATCACCACCGAACGTTCTCAATCAGGATGACACCCTATGAACGGAGTGTCATCCTGATTATTACAATCGTGCTCCTATTCGCGTGTTTTCCGAAAGCTTGGTTCGAAAAATCGAAACCGGTTGAAAAAAGGGCGAATAGCTCCGATTCAAGCATTATATTATTAACCGATACAACCATTCGTTTTCCGCTCGACCCGAATCTGGCGTCGCCGGAAATGTTACAACTGGTACCGGGAATTGGACCGAAAATGGCAGCACGCATCGTTAGCGAACGTACTCGCACGCCGTTTCACTCGGCAGCCGATTTCGTCGATCGGGTGCGCGGTATCGGTCCTAGCAACTGGGAACGGATCGCCCCGTACTTGAAGATTGCAACAACCCAACCCGGAGGAGCAAAATGAATACTGCCGTGCTCTGGGTCCGGGAAAACGAATTTGTATTAGGCGAATTGCAGGGTGAGGAACAGACCCTCGAATTCGTCGAAACGGCAGCCACCGAAGCCTCATTCCCGCTGGAAGCAATCATCACCAAATCCGAGATTGCAACTCAGGCACTCAAAACTTATCTCTCGACCATCTTCACGACTGCGACACCCGCTTCGACCGATCTCGAAGTGTGGTTACCGCCATCCTGGGGAATGGCGACGAAAATACCGACACCGTCGTTGCCGGAAGAGGAAATTCCCCGACAAATCACGTGGGAACTATCGAAACAACTGCAAACCGATCTCGACTATTATCTCTATCTCTATCGCGATCGCGGCGACGGCATGCACGATGTCGCACTGATGCGTCCGGCGGTAGTGGCGTTCTGGAAAGGCGTCCTGCTGGAACACGGATACAATCTTTCGGCAATCCGGTTTGCACTGCCCGATCAACCAATCAGCGAAGTGTTGTCATTCGATTTCAAATCGCTATCGGTCACGCAACCGACGGCGCATCAATTCCCCGGAGTTCCCGAAAAACCGGTATACACTCTTTCGGAAAAGCCCGGATCTACTCCTCCGGAAGAGACCATTACCGAAGAACCGGTCCAGCACAATTTCGACTTTTCGAAGAGTGCCCGCCTGATCAAACGGGTCATCATAATCACCGCCATTGTCGCAATTTTGAGTGCAGTTGCGATGATTTACAGCAATCGCTACCACAATCGACCGAAAGCCGTACCACATACAGTACCGCTGACGGATAGTGCGAAGGGAAGTGCTGCAACCTCGATACCCGATACCGTCACTCACATAACACCGGTAGAAACTTCGGACAGCCCCGGCGGATTGATTGCAAAGATCCTTCAAATTGCCGAATCGGGTGGAAAACTGGAGTTAGTCTCGATCTCGTCGGGCGAAGCGATGGTTCAAATCATTGCCGACCACGATCCAACCGAGGCGATGAAAGCTGCTTGGAAGATGCAAGGCGGTAAGGTCGATTCGCTGAACGGAAAATACGATGCACCGACGGATCGATTTACCCTCTATCTACCGTTCTTAAGCTATAAAGCGGACGAATCGTTTGCGATCCCGACTGCGGAGAAATTGACGATCGACGGATCGGAAGCTTCCGGCGAACTCAGCGATCTGACTAATGCGCTTAAGCAGTGGCAGAAACTCCCATTCCGGGTTTCGATCGTCCGACACGGGAACCTCTACCGCATCGTAGTCGTGAAATAAGAGACTATTTTTTTTACAAAAAGATTGATGCCTGAGTTGAGTCATCAATCCAATTCAGAACCAAGGAGGAAATATGGCAGGCGGAACTACCAAAGAAATTCTGGAAACGCTGTTAGACAAGTTACAGAATATTGCTGCTACCAAAACAGTTGTCGGCGAACCGGTAATGATCGGTGAAAAGATCATTGTCCCGGTGGTGAAAGTTGCATTGGGTGTCGGTGCCGGAAGCGGCGCGGGACCGGGCAAAGCGGATGGCGACGGTCCGGGCGGTTCCGGTGGCGGCGCGGGATTGTCGGTCTCGCCGGTGGCATTCATCGTGATCGATGGACACAATATTCACTTGTTCGGAACGAAACCGAGCGTGTTGGATAATCTGACGGCGAAATTGCCTGACTTAGTGAATTCGATTTCCGATGCCATTCCGAAGTTCCAGAATGCGAAGAAAGCAGCCAAGGAAGCGAAAGAAGAAAAGACCGACGAGAAAACCGAAGAGTAGTTTTTTCCGGATTCTTGTCAGTGCATAATTTATCGGCAATGAACCGGTATTGAGAATAACTTGTGTTACGGGCGAGCGATATTGTTCGCCCGTTTTGGTGTATATTAATTATGTTTTTGGTAACGGCGAAAAACGTTCGCGTTTGAATGGGAATTTTGAGGTAGGGGCGGTTCGCGAACCGCCCGTAACGTTGAAAGTTGGGATGATCAATATTGAGGATAACGATTGTAAATTAGACCATCTTGATTCCCAAATTCGAAAATAATCGTGAGTTATCATAGGACACGGGCGGTTCGCGAACCGCCCCTACCAGAGAAATCAAAATCAATTTAATAATAAGCCTTATGCCTGCGGCTTCGTCGGAAGACGACCGACAAATCATTATTGATGTTGATTTTTCCAAGGGAGAGACGTTGTGACACCACGTGTGGCAGTTGTACCGGGGACATTCGATCCAATCACGAATGGTCATCTCGATGTAATCCGTCGTGCCTCGGTATTGTTCGATAAAATCATCGTCTGCATCGCATCCAATCCCGAAAAGAAACCGCTATTCGATTTGGAAACGCGCGTCGCGATGATCAAGGAGAGTGTTTCGGAAATGCCGTCGGTAGACGTCGATACGTACGAAGGACTGGTGGTTCGATTCGCCGAAGAACATTGTGCCATCGCCCTGATCCGCGGCGTTCGCGCCACCAGCGATTTCGAATTCGAATTTCAAATGGCATTGATGAATCGCCGACTCGCCCCGGAAATCGTCACGATCTTCATGATGCCGCATGCGCGCTATACCTATCTCAACAGCTCGCTGATCCGGAACGTCGCATCGCACGGTGGCGATGTCGCCCGGTACGTACCGGCAGCCGTTCAACGACGATTGCGCGAAGTATATCCGATGTACGGAAAAGCCAGCGAATGACGCTATCCAGCCATCGCGGTCGCATCATCCTGCAGTGGTTACTGACACTGGTCGGAATCGTTGCCGCTGTCCTCTACTTTATCTGGCGCTCCCCGCCCGACCTGTTCCGTGAAGGGTTTCGGGTCTCACCCTGGTGGTTGATCACTGGTTTTCTGTTCTACGGTGTGTTCCTCTTGTTCTCCACGATCCGCTGGGGTGTTCTGCTCTCGGCAACACCACGGCTGCTGCCGTGGCGCGATCTCGCGATCGTCACGATGATTGCAAAAGGACTCGGATCGATCACACCGATGAATGCCGGTGAATTTCTGAAAGCGGAATTATCGCACCGGATTCTCGGAGAACAGCGTGGTTCGCAGTATGGTATCGTTGCCGTTGAACGTGTCGTCGACGTTGCGACACTGCTGTTGTTTTCTACAATCGGCATCCTGACGCAGGCGAAACTGCGGACCTACCTCGCCGATCGGCTGCTGCTGGTGCTGGGAGTGGTGATTGGAGTGATTGCCTGCGGTATCGTGGGTTTGGTGCTGGCGGTACGGTGGTCGCCGAAACTTCGCAGTCTCTTCGAGGGGATGCGATCGGCATCGCATTTACTGTTAGAACGGAAATCGGTATTGGCGCTCACGCTGATCCTCTGGATCTCGATCGCAGTGATGTGGTGGGCGCTGGCAGCGGCATTCAACGCGCCTGTGACGCTGTTCGATGCAATGCTGTTGATGAGTGTGACCACATTCGTGATCGTCGGCAGTTTTATTCCGGGCGGGATCGGGATTGCCGATATCGGTGCGGCGGAAATCGGGGTGATGTTGGGATATTCACCGGCTCAGGCGATGCTGTTTCCACTCGCAATTCGGGCAAATACGTTGATCAGCTTGGTGTACGGGGCTATCGGGTGGATTTTGCGGCAGTGGTCGACGACCCTGAAAAAAACGTGATCGGTATCGCAAACTCAAAGGTATTTCGATAAAAAACAAACTTTTCGGAATCGCGGTTTTCGAGGTTATATTTTACCCGGCAGGTTGCCGGACAATGTCAGTTCGCTGCCGGATACTGCGAATCAACCAAGTTTCACCACTTTCTTCCGGGATTTTTCGGTAAGAAGGTGTCGCTGGGAAGTACTATTGAACGGAGTTACGATGTTTCCAGAACCCTACCGAATCAAGATGATTGAGCCGATCCGGCTCCTGCCGCGCGACGAGCGGGAACAAAAAATCAAGGAAACCGGCTACAATCTATTTGGCTTGCATTCGGAAGATGTCTTCATCGATATGCTCTCGGACAGTGGTACCGGCGCGATGTCGAATGCGCAGTGGGCAGCGTTGATGATGGGCGACGAATCGTATGCCGGTGCGCGCTCATTCTACAATTTCCAAAAAGCGGTTCAGGATATCATGGGTTTTCCCTTCGTCCTCCCCACCCACCAAGGGCGTGCTGCCGAAAACGTACTGCATAGTGTATTGGTTCACGAAGGAGAAGTCATTCCCGGCAATTCGCATTTCGATACGACCAAAGGACACATCGAATATCGCAAAGCGCACGCGATCGACTGCACCGACGACAACGCTTTCGATCCGGAGCTGATCCATCCGTTCAAAGGGAATGTCTGCCTGAAAAAACTGGAATCGGTTTTGCAGGAATATGCTCCGAAGAAATTAATTCCCTTCGTATTACTCACGGTTACCTGTAACAGCACCGGCGGACAACCAGTCTCGATGGAAAATGCCCGTGCCGTGAAAGCCTTGTGCGACAAGTATGACGTGAAATTATTCATCGATGCCGCGCGCTATGCCGAAAATTGCAAATTCATTCAACAGCGCGAAAATGGATATTCACAGAAATCGGTCAAAGAAATTGCCCTCGAACTATTTTCCATGGCAGATGGTTGCACGATGTCCTCGAAGAAGGACGCGCTGGTGAATATCGGTGGCTTTATTGCCTGTCGCGACGAAGAGCTGTATCGTCAGTGCTCGATTTTCGGAATTCTGTTTGAAGGGTTCGTGACGTACGGCGGTCAATCGGGACGCGACTTGGAAGCATTGGCGGTCGGTCTACGCGAAGGTGTTGAAGAAGATTACCTCGAATTCCGGTTGGCTCAGGTGAAATATTTCGGCGATCTCTTGTTGGAACGCGGCATTCCGATCGTACAGCCGGCAGGTGGACATGCGATCTACGTCGATGCCTTGAAATTGTTGCCGAATATTCCGCGCGAAGCGTTCCCGGCGCAGGTGCTGGGCGTGGAAGCCTATATCGAGGCGGGTGTCCGTGGTGTGGAAATTGGCACGGTACTGGCGGATCGCGATCCGGTAACCCGCGAAAACCGCTATCCGAAATTGGAATTGCTAAGGCTTTGCGTTCCGCGACGCGCATACACGAATTCGCATCTCGAATTTGTTGCCGACGGGATGAAGAAGTTGAAAGATCGCGCTCACAAAATCAAAGGTCTGCGGATCACTTACGAACCGCCGATCCTGCGGCACTTCACCACAAAATTCGAACGGGTGTAAGAAACACAATTTAACTTAATTGATAATTCCGGTATAGTTTTACCGGAATTATTTTTTAGATATCTCGTCAACATGTAAGTTGATTGTTTATATTTTACCAAATACCATTTTGAATTTGTTTAGTTTATTATTATCTTTACAAGAATACTAATTGCCTCATGAAGAAACTATTTATGGATTTTTTTACTACTGTGATCGAATGAAGTTTGCATAGGTATTGTTTATGTTTATCACAAACAACCCGACAACATTCTTAAAATTATCGCTGACATATCAAGAGAAATTCTTAAAACGAGTTGAACAACTTCACGCCTATCTTTCCGAAGAGCATATTTCTTCATTTTTGAATAATCAAACTTTTGCTATCTGTTTAAGGGGAAGCTACGCTCGCGGTCATCCAAATCAGTTTTCCGATATTGATTTCTTCGTTCTTTATCGATCACCAAACATTGATCGCGATTTGATAAAATCGCTACTTAAACGATACACACCAAATCATCCAACGCATTTCATCATTAATTCTCTCGATAAAGCAATCGACACCTACTCTTTTCCATTACTTGTCTCTTTTCCTCACCTTCGATTTCTTGCAGGAAACCAGTCGATCTACCAAGAATTTATTAGTAAATTCAAGTATTGGTTGAAAAATACTTCATTCGATAATTTGCACAGATTCTTCCTCGGAAACCCACATCGCAGCGATGAATACGACGACCCAAAATCGCCACATTATTGGGATTTTAAAAGCGGTGCTGGGGGATTGGTTGATTACGAGTTTCTTGTTTTATGTGATTGGTGGTTAAAAGAACACAAAATTATTGATTCACTGCAAGTCAGCACTCTACCGATTCAACAAGCCACAGCATACTATTTTTATTTTTGTTGTATGAAGGAGTACGTCCAAAATTATTATCAAATGCCATTACAATCATCGCTTCCAATTCATATGAAAGAAAATATTCTTTTATTTGAGTCGACTAAGGGCAACCACCCAAATTGCTTTTCAGCCGATTGCGCTATAAGAGTAAAGATAAAATTTAGTACTCAAATTGTACTTATCGAAAAAAATCATATTTCTCTTCCAAGACGAGCTTTATCATGCTAGAACTACTTAAAGGCGTTCTTAAAGCAAAAGTTGATGTCATCTTAGTGCTTGTTGGTTCTTCGATGTTGCTGCTTGGTATTTTTGAATGGAATGGTCAATTAAATAACATTATTATTCGAACACATCCTCATAGTTTTGTCATTTTTATTGGGATTCTGTTAACATTAATTGGTATTTCACTCTATATTATTAATTTCTATATTCAACAGAGAGTTCATTCGGAGATGGCAAGTCCTAAACGAGACTATGAAGAACAGTTAGTCTTATCTTATCACAATTTAACATTAACACAAATGCTGATTGTACAATTTATTTACCAACATTTATTAAATGAAATTTCTCTCGAAGTGCTTTTCGATGGTTTTCAAGCCTGGAGACCTGGAATTATTCAAAACAAAAACGAATTTTATTATAGAATTAAAGATCTAAAATATAATGGTTTCATTAATCTTCATAATATTGGAAGAAATATAGCTGTCATTGAGAAAATTGGTTTTGTTCAGTTAACTTTGGAAAAAAAGAATATATTGTGCTCTTAATTAACCGGTAATTCATTTCAATTTAAAGCGATTAATCTCTAATTTATTATTTTGAAAGGGATCATTATGTTCGAACTTTTAAAAAGTCTTTTTAAGGCAAGAATCGATGCAATATTTGTTCTTGGTGGAACAGTTATGATTTTATTAGGAATTTTCGAATGGCATAATCAAACAAATAATATAATTTATCGTGCTCACCCAAATGGGTTAATAGTATTTATAGGTGTGTTTGAATTATTAATTGGATTATTTTTCGTGATTTTGTTCACATATCTTTCACATAAATCTAATTTAAAACAAAAACCTAACGAATATTCGCTTTATTCTGTTACATCAGTATCTAAAATACCCATCGAGAGTGCTCCTAGTGTTGCAGATCAAGAACTGAAATTAGTGGATTCTTATAGAAAATTATCTTTTACTCAGAAAAAGATAATTGAATTTATATACGAGTATTCATTAGATCAGATCACTCTTGAAGATTTATTTACGAATTTTCAGAGATGGCAAGTTGACAAAGTTCAAAATCCGAGTGAAATGTATTATCGCATTAAAGATTTAGTAAACAAAGAATTTCTATTACTTCATAAGAAAGGAAAAAAAATTGCTGTTGTTGAGAGAAAGGACTCTGTTCGATCAACATTTGCAAAGAATGATATCTATTTCTCGTAATTAATAATTTTGAGTGCTCAATGTTACAAAGACATATCGAATACTGCGAGTGCCATGACAAATGGTTCAAACAATTCTGGTGCTCACTTTCTGACAAAGATCGAACCGAATTTTTAGAGTTAGGCAATAAAATTGAGAATGGAACAAACTCAGCAGATCCCAATTTTCAATTGCTTCACGATCAGTCAGTAGATCTATTATCTAGAAAGTTAATAGTTATCCCGGAAACAGGCTTTCGAATTAGTCAAAATATCGCTGACTGGTCTGATTTTGTGATGGATAAAAATGAGAAACAGAAAGTCTTTGACTTTTCCCGACTCGTGTTACTTGATTATATCGAGAAATCGCAAGTTCCGCTCGAACATTTATTTGGTAACTTGAAATCAGATGAATCAATCGCAAAATCGATTGAGAAACGAAAACGGTTAGGGTATTATCCTGAATATTTATACGATATTTGGGACTTGGTTCGATTTCGAATAGTCGTCCAGACTCCTAACGAACTTGCGCAATTAGGAGTAAAAATATGGCGTGACTTTTATCGAAAAATTTATCGATGCAGAAATTATTATTTCAATCCGAAATTGTACTCCCACGACACTAATTATCGTGCTATCCATTTTTTAATTATGATCCAAGAATCGCGTATCATCGAGGTTCAATTAGTAACTAAAGCGCGAGAGTGGATCGGAAGATTGGATCGAGCCGTTTTGTTCAAGAAGGATATCCCACCCATCGATGAAGAACATGTAACTTGGTTAATGAATTATTGTTGTAAAGCCAATATTCTTGATGCTAGTTACTGCAAATTGGACGATCCTTACATTTAATCCAATTCAGATTATCTAGCAATCAATTAATTGATATTCTAAGTTCGAATGTTGAACTAGCTTTTAAGGACCACCTACGAACCACCGATCCTGCGGCACTTCACCACGAAATTCGAACGAGTGTAAGAAACACAAAAAAAACGGGCGCTGCAAAGCGCCCGTATACATTTTACGGCGATCTATTCTACAACCCGTCATCGTATTTAATCTGGTCTTCTTTCGCTTTCTTCTTCTGCGAACCGAAGCGATAATTCAATCCGACGTACATTACGCGCGAGTCGCGCTTATTCACCGATGTTTGCTGCAGCGTCGGGATATTCAACTCGAATTCCCGTTTCATCGTCTTGAAGATATCCGTGACGGTCGCAGTGATCGTCAATTTTCCTTCAAACAATTCTTGTCGAAAACCGGAATTGAGCGAATACGACGGTTTGTTTTTCCCTTGCGCCGTCAATCGTGCCGAATTGTAATTCGAGTTGAGTTGAAACCGGCTGGTCTCGGTCAAATTGACATCCATCGTGATATTGCTGGTCCACGTCGTAACATTCTTCTTTCCATTGTATTGTTAAGATTGGTGGCATCGATCTGATCGAAAAACACACTACTGTATCCGTGAAGCGAAAACGATTTCTGATGATTCCACGACACATTCAATTCGATACCGCCGGATTGATCGGAAGCCAGATTTTCCATGGTCGTCAAGACGATCGAATCGTGCAGTGTCTGCGTGACCCGGGTAAAGCGATTATTCGTGTTGCGGTAGAACAGCGCCGGTACCAACATCAATCCGCCATTCAGATATTGACAACCGAGTTCCAGCACATTCACATATTCCGGCAACAGTTTCGGATTTCCCGCCCAGACATTCAACGGATCGCGATATTCCGGGAATGGATTCAAATCCTCACCATCCGGTCGCCGCACGCGCCGACTGTAACTCAATTGCAATTCATTTAGTTTGCTCAATTTGTAGGAGAGATGCACCGTCGGGAAGAAACTGAGGTAATGCTTCGCATGTTCCTTCGCTGCAGTCCTCGCAACGACAAATCAACCAAACGGGTGGTGGGTAGTGGGTTGTAGGTGGTGGGAAAAGAGAAAAAAAATACAAGAAATGGTCAGAACAAGTTCTGACCTACGGAAAGGAAGCGAATCGCAGGTTCGGTGTATCTGTCTCTTGAAATCGGAAGTTAGGCTTCAGCCTGACAATTCATCATGGTAGCGGCGGACTTTAGTCCGCGTTTTTTCCGTAGGGGCGAATCGCATTCGCCCCAAGCGGCAGGCAGCGCCTGACGCATAGAATGGGTGATGGAGAAATAGGCATTGGGGATTGGGAAAAGAGAAATAAAGATACAAGAACGGGCGGGCGCGGGGACCCACCCCTACTAGAGAAAACAGGATTCAAGATAGATTGCTTCGTCCTTCCGCTTCGGAAATGCTTCGCATGTTCCTTCGCTGCAGTCCTCGCAACGACAAATCAACCGATCATCTGCAGAGAGCATCCTTTACCTCCGGTAAGTAGCTAATATCTGTATAAATAGTAATCACTTCTGGGAAGTTGTGTGCAAATGTGTTATCAAGATTGATTTTCATTCGCAATCGTTGTTGCATATTGCTTTTATCCGGCTTTGAATGCATATTGTAACTGTAGTATTGAGATTCTCTCGAAACTTTCGCGGCTACAGTGGCGAGATCATAAACAGGTGCAACCGCTGCCCCCGGATCGACTGAGCGGATTGATTTTCGGCTTGCGTTTTTTTGTCGGAAGTTTTCGTTTCATACCGGGACTGTTCACCAAGAGGAGGAAACACCGATGAGAAGGTTACTTCTTTCGATCCTGTTAATCGTTGCACTCGGCGCATTTGCTGCTCCCGTGCAAACCGTCTGGCTGTCCGATGCAGCGTCATCCGCGGCAGTCGGCACCCCATCCCCCAACGTCGATCAACTCAATCGCAGCGCAACCACGGTCACTTTCACAGTGAAGTTGAATGGCTTCGCGGTTGAGAAAGCGACCAACGGCGTTGCTCTTCGCGTTGGTGGACAACACGAAGCGTTTCCGAAATTAGGTACCCCCGATATTTCCGGCGTGACCGTATTCGTCCCCTTCAATTTTGCGGTGAAAGCGACTGCCAGTGTCGTTGCCGGACGTACGGAACATATCACGACGGACCGACTCGGCGGCGCAGTTGCGATCGCCAGCGATCCGGAATTCCCCAACACCCCGTTGGCGAAATCCAGCGAGATGCCGCGCGTGACTGTCGGCGAACCGGGTGTCTTCAAGGATTTCGGCGTCGTTCCGGTGACCGTGTATCCGTTGCGCCAACTATCCGACGGCACCATCGAAGCGATCAGCGAACTAACGATCACGTTGACTGCGACTGTAGCAGGACCGACATTAACCGGTCCGATCACACCATCCTATCACGGGATCTATGAAACGATGTTTTTGGGTTATAACCCATTCTCGATGGGACGATCCCTGTTGTGGCGACCGGGTACTTACGTGATCGTGCGTCCTTCCTCAGCGTCTTATAATTCGCAACTTCTCACGTTTACCAATTTGAAGAAAATGGAAGGATATAATGTCGCTACGATCTTGATTCCGTCCGGAGCCAATGGCGACCAGATCAAATTGTTGATAGCCGATGTCTACAATTCGTTGGCACATACGCTTCCAGTCGAATATGTCGCGATTATCGGCGATGCCGACCGATTGGACAATGTCCCGACGTTTCCGTTTACCGTTTCGGCAGCGGAAACGGTTCCTTCCGACTTGAATTATGTATTGCTGGATGGTTCTGACTTCTGGCCGGAAGCATTTCTGGGTAGAATCTCCTATGGTTCTACTACAGGACTTGCTACGATCGTGAACAAAACACAACAACATCAAAATTCCCCCGGAACTGGAAACCCAGCGAATACGAATTACATGAATAAAGCATTCTGCTTCGCCGGCAACTATTCCGACACGGGTAGCCCACCGATCACTCCCACGGAAAATACCCGTTGGGCAGCACAGATGTTGCGTGACTTTGGTTACAATGTCAGTACCTATCTTTATCCGATGCAACCGGCACCAGGTACTGATTCGATTCTTGCGTTAATCAATCAAGGTGTTTCGCTAATCACTTATCGCGGCTGGGGCGATAGCCAAGGTCCACTCTACCCTCGATTACAGCGAGGTGACTTGGCTAATGTCACCAGAAACGATGCAGTAATGCTATCGATCGTCTGTCAGAATGGTCGGTATGCCGCATTAAATTCGCAAGTCGACGGCAACCAATGCTTCGGCGAAGCATGGGTTGAAACCGGTTCGCCAAGTGTACCGAAATGCGGTCCGGCTTTCTTCGGTGCAGCCCACTTGCATACCAGCACACGCTATAACAACCCAATTCTGGCTGGATTGCTGCACGGCTGGCTGAATGACGGTCTCAATAAACTGGGTCCGGCAACATTGCGCGGAAAATTGGAAGTGTATCAAGGTTTCCCGAATGAGATGACGGCAGTCGAACAATATTTCCGGTTCTACAACATCCTTGGCGATCCGTCATTGACGTTATGGTACAAAACACCTGACACGATGCAAGTGACATTCCCGACGACATTGAATCCAGCTTCGTCTTCGATGACGATTCGCGCAGTCGATCAGCGAACAGGTAATCCTTTGCCGAATATGGTTGCAGCGCTGATCGTCGGAAATGCTGGTGCTAATCCAGCAGTCTCGCTTACTGATGCTCAAGGATATGCCACGTTACCATTGCGGATCGTCGCAAACGATACCGTTAGAATCGCGGTTCGCGGCGGTAACTACCGTCCAGTTATCAACTACATTCAAACTAATAATCCTTTGATTGGTCAGTTCCGGGTCGATTCAGTGTTCTTCAATATTCCCAATACACTGCCCAGCCCGGGTGTCGAAGGCGATATCAACATCTTAATCAAGAATGTGGGAACGACCGCAGCCGCTTCGCAGGCGATTTTATCGCAAACGAATACGCGCAACCGGTTGGTCATTCTCAACAATAGTTCCAATGCCGGTACGGTGAATGCCGGTGCTACCACATCCCTGACTTATCGCGTGAAAGTCGTATCCCTGGCAGATCGCACACCGGAATCGCTTCGCTTGACGTTCGCTTCGGGTGCCGTCGATTTCGCCATGCCAGTCGCTTGGGCATTACCGCGGATCTCCGGGATCGTCGTCGAGAGTGGGTCGTTAACACCGGGTGTCAGCCGCTCGACGACAATTCAAGTGCATCTCAAGAGTGAGGGTAACGCTGCCATTCCGGCATGCAACTACCAGTTTGTCACCTTCTCGAATGGCATGAATATCACGACACCGGCGGCGTATTATATGGCGATTCGCGATAGCGGTTTTGTAGCATTCGATGCGGAAATCGCCCAATCCATTCTACCCGGACACATCATTCCCATTCGGATGTTGAATTGGATCATCGGTGGTTCGGATACATTGACCACGTGGTTCAATATCACTTGCGGAACCCGTGCCAGCACGATGCCGACCGGACCGGACAATTACGGCTACTACGCCTACGAAGAGATCGACGTACCGTCGACCGGAACGTGGCCGACACCGACTTATAACTGGATCGAATTGGATACGGCACTGGGCGGTAACGGGACTTCGCTCATTCTGAAAGACGATACCACGTATGTGCAAGCGATACCGTTCCCATTCACATTCTACGGTCGGACTTACAATCAATTCTTGTCGATTTGTTCGAATGGTTGGGTCAGCTTCGACAGCACCTGGATGTATGATTTCTACAACTGGACGCTGCCGAATTCTCAGGGACCGCGCACGTTGCTTGCGGCGAACTGGGACGACTTGAAGGGTTCGAATCCGGCTGATAGCGGTCGAGTCCGATTGTTCTATCGAATGGACAACACCCCCGGCGATCGGAAATATATCATCGAATGGGCGGAAGCATATTCGCGGTACGGTATTGAAACGAATCCGATCCGACAGAAATTCGAAATCATTCTTTACGGCGATCGTCGTGGACCATCGAGCGACAACATTATCGATTTCCAGTATCACACTTCATCCGATGTCGATCAGACCAACAACTACACAACGATGGGCATCATGAATTGGGAACACACCGACGGTTTGGATCTGTTGTTTGCACACGTCGCATCTCCGGGTGCGGAAGAGTTGCACAACAACCACATCATCCGATTCAGTACGCAAACTCCCGATGGATTCACTGGTGTCGATCAACCGGCGACCCAGATGTTACCGAAGGATTACGTGGTTTCGGAAGCGTATCCGAATCCGTTCAATCCCTCGATGACGATGAAACTGAGTGTTCCGAAGAGCGGTTTTGTTTCGGCGAAGGTGTTCGATCAAACCGGTCGCGAAGTAGCAGTATTATCGCAAGGGAACCTCGATGCCGGAACCTATACTCTGCATTGGAATGCCAGCGGCAACGCCAGCGGCGTGTATTACGTGATGATTACCGCCGACAACTTCAAGACCACGCGTAAAGTGGTGTTCATGAAGTAACGGGTGGTACTAGATACTTAGAAGAATTAACGGGTGGTTTTCGAACCGCCCGTTTTTTTATTAGAGGGTATCTCCGAATCTTCTTTTTTTTTGGTAGGGGCGTTCTTACGCGTCCGCCCGTAACAGTCGAATTGGCAGAATGCGAATATTGAAATATTGAATTAAAAAGATGATGACGTAATACCTTCGGTGAGCGCTTCGGGGTTGCCAAAAGCCCCTATCGTGGCTAATGCACCTGACACGGGCGGACGCGTAAGAACGCCCCTACCAAACAGAATTAGACGGGCAGGCGAGGGGATCCGCACGTATGTCAAGATACAAGATTCAAGAAATAAAAATACGCAGGCTGAAGCCTGCGGCTACGTAAAAAGTGTGTAAGTAGATTTTCGGGATAAATAATACGCGGACTCTTTTAGTCCACCGCTTCGCGATGGATAACCAACTGACAATTCTTAACTCGATATTTCTTACTAATAATCATAAACTTATATTTAACTGGATCGACTACCTTTTGCTGTGAATTTGCGTTATATTATGACGCTTAAATCATCAATCGAATGGAACAATGGAATACCGTAATTACAAATCGCTACCGGCAATCACCGGATTTTTCGTAGCAGTACTCCTAATTTCGAATGTGGCATCGACCAAATTGGTGAATCTCGGTCATTTCACATTCGATGGCGGCACATTGCTGTTTCCGATCTCCTATATCTTTGGCGACATCCTGACGGAAGTATACGGCTTCCGTATTGCTCGTCGCACGATCTGGATCGGTCTCGCCGCGCAATTAATGGCAGTGTCGCTATTCGCCGTCGTCGGAATGTTACCCTCGGCATCGGAGTGGACCAATCAAGCCGCATACGAGAGCATATTACTCTCGACCACCCGCATTGTAATGGCATCGGTGGCGGCATATTTATTCGGCTCGTGGTCGAATGACACGATCATGTCGATCATGAAACGGTTTCAACCCAAAAAACATCTCTGGATGCGGACAATCGGATCGACAGTGGTCGGCGAGGCACTCGACACGGGTCTATTCTGCATGATAGCGTTCGCCGGTACGATCAGCAGCGAGCTATTGTGGACCATCATCCTCTCCAATTACATCTTTAAAGTAGGTGTGGAAGTATTTGCAACTCCAGTGACCTATCTCGCGTGTAATACATTGAAACGGATCGATCAGTGCGATGTGGTCGATACTCATCGCGATTACAACCCATTTTCCTGGCGGATTGGTCAGACCGACGCAATCCCTCAGACCGATTGATACTCTCGTATTACTTGGCGGACAGGATTTCACAATCTCGGAGGAACAATGAGATTAACTAGAACAATCACCATACTGATGTTACTTGCAGTTTTTGTATTGGGTACTTGCGCGTATGCCGAAACCGATCAACCGACTGCTTCGGAGAAGGCGGTAAAATCCGATAAACCGGAAAAAATGCGCGGTCATCCAATGATGGATGGCAAACGAGGCGATAAATTTATCGAGCGCTTGACCGACCAATTGAAATTGACCGAAAAACAGCAAACATCGATTCGCGACATCGTAGCAGCACATCACGCCAAAACGATGCAGCTTCGGATGGATACGACGATCACTCAGAAAGCGCTTATTCAGCATGAGCGCGAGCTGTTGAAAAAATTGAATAGCGAGATCGGCGCGATTCTGACTCCGGAACAGAAAGAGCAGTTCGACAAAATGCATAAAGAAATGCGTGACAGTATGGGTGAGCGCAAAGAAATGCGCGACGAAAAGAAAGAAATGAAACGGGAAATGAAGGAAGAGCAAAAGGAATTGAAAGAAGAAAAACATGATGGACACAAGTCCGGCAACTAGTTCTTCCCGATGAATTTTTCAGCGGCACATCATCCGATGTGCCGTTTTTTCGTAGCGGCGAACTAATGTCCGCGTATTTGACTAACGTAGCCGCAGGCTTCAGCCTGTGTTTTTCTTTCTTGTATCCTCTGTCCCCGCCCCGCCCGATCAATTTTGGACACAAGAGGTGGTCAGAACAAGTTCTGACCTACAGCAATACGATCGTACAAATTTTCCAATAGGGGCGGGTCCCCGCGCCCGCCCGCATCATTTTTGGACACAAGAGGTGGTCAGAACAAGTTCTGACCTACAGCAATACGATCGTACAAATTTTCCAATAGGGGCGGGTCCCCGCGCCCGCCCGCATCATTTTTGGACACAAAAGGTGGTCAGAACAAGTTCTGACCTACCGCAATATGATCGTACAAATTTTCCAGTAGGGGCGGGTCCCCGCGCTCGCCCGCATCATTTTTGGACACAAGAGGTGGTCAGAACAAGTTCTGACCTACAGCAATACGATCGTACAAATTTTCCAATAGGGGCGGGTCCCCGCGCCCGCCCGCATCATTTTTGGACACAAGAGGTGGTCAGAACAAGTTCTGACCTACCGCAATATGATCGTACAAATTTTCCAGTAGGGGCGGGTCCCCGCGCCCGCCCGCATCATTTTTGGACACAAGAGGTGGTCAGAACAAGTTCTGACCTACAGCAATAAGATCGAACAAATTTTCCAGTAGGGACGGGTCCCCGCGCCCGCCCGCATCAATTTTGGACACAAGAGGTGGTCAGAACAAGTTCTGACCTACAGCAATACGATCGTACAAATTTTCCAGTAGGGGCGGGCGCCCGCGCCCGCCCGCATCATTTTTGGACACAAGAGGTGGTCAGAACAAGTTCTGACCTACAGCAATAAGATCGTACAAATTTTCCAATAGGGGCGGGTCCCCGCGCCCGCCCGCATCATTTTTGGACACAAGAGGTGGTCAGAACAAGTTCTGACCTACAGCAATACGATCGTACAAATTTTCCAGTAAGGGCGGGTCCCCGCGCCCGCCCGCATCAATTTTGGACACAAGAGGTGGTCAGAACAAGTTCTGACCTACAAAATAAGAGACTGCATCGCCTCATCGGGCGGACGTGTAAGAACGTCCCTACCACAAGAGGAGTCGGAATAAATTCCGACCCACGGAATGGATGGGTAGTAGGGAAAAGGTGATGGGTGTTGGGAAATGATAAAAAAGATTCAAGAGCGCAGTCTAAAGCCTGCGGCTACAAAAGATAGATTGCTTCGTCTCTTCGCTTCGGAAGTGCTGCGCACGTTCCTTCGCTGTGTTGCGAACCTGACATTTACAAGATTCAAAGGTGTTCGCTAAACCTTGCCGCTTCGCTGCCGCAAGGTTTTCCTCGCAACGACAAATCAACAAAATGGGTGTTGGGTAATGGGTGGTAGGTGTTAGGGGAAAGATGAAAAGAAGATACAAGATCGGGCGGGCGCGGGGACCCGCCCCTACTCTAGGATAAAGGATAACGAAAAGTGAAGAAGAACTGGGGCTTGCGGGGATACTCCTCTACAAGAGAATAAAAGATTCATGGATACCCGTCAATTGCTATAAAATGAAACCGGTTTCATTCGCTGGAAATTTAGTATATTATCCGTGTCCAATCAGAATAGGATCGAACTATGCGCATCTTAGTCACCGGCGGTGCCGGATTTCTCGGATCGAATCTTTGCGACCAGTTGCTTGCCCGAGGCGACGATGTCGTCTGTCTCGACAACTTCTTCACCGGTTCGAAAGCGAATATCCGCCACCTGTTGCACAACGACCATTTCGAATTGATCCGGCACGACGTCGTCGAACCGATCTTGCTCGAAGTCGATCAGATCTATCACCTCGCCTGCCCCGCATCGCCGATCCATTACAACTACAATCCGGTCAAGACGATCAAGACCAATGTGATCGGCACGATCAATATGCTCGGATTGGCAAAGCGGGTACGCGCCAGAATCCTGCTTGCATCGACATCCGAAGTATACGGCGACCCGGAGATCCACCCCCAGACCGAAGAGTATTGGGGACACGTCAATCCGATCGGTCCGCGTAGTTGTTACGACGAAGGGAAGCGCGCAGCAGAATGTTTGATGATGGACTACAAACGTCAGAACAACGTCGATATCCGGATTGCCCGTATTTTCAACACTTACGGACCACGGATGGCAGTGAATGACGGTCGCGTCGTCAGCAATTTCATCGTACAAGCGTTAAATGGCGCACCCATCACGATTTACGGACAGGGTAACCAAACCCGCAGTTTCTGCTATGTCGACGACTTGATCACGGGTCTGATCAAGTTGATGGATCAGACTGAAACCAACGGTCCGATCAATATTGGAAATCCCGAAGAATTTACGATCCTCGATTTCGCCAAATTGGTCATTTCGAAAATTCACAGCCCCTCGAAGATCGTCTTCGAACCACTCCCGACCGACGATCCACGGCAACGTTGTCCGGATATTTCGAAAGCACATCGCTATTTGAATTGGGAACCGTCGATCAAATTAAATGAAGGTGTTGACAATACGATAGCCTATTTTAAACAGTTATTGCAGAAATAGAATAAATTCAGATATTTAACGCTCGGATTGTATCATGCCTATCGTACAATTCGGGCGTTATTTTTTTGGGTTGAAATCAATCATTCCTGCCGATTCAGTTAGAAAATTCGATTTTTTTCGAATTCGATTGTCACATGACAGGTTCCACGGTATATTGAAGTTTGTGATTTGTTAACCATACCCGAGCGGGTTCGAACTCGCTCGAAGAGGTCATTGAGTGCGAATTGGCTGCGGTAAGCGGTAAAGTTACTGCAAATGGATCGTTACTTAAACCTCGATCTTCAATAGTGTGTCTAGAGATAGTAATTCTGTTATCTCGCTAAATCTCGTTCTGGAGGCACTGATGTCCCTATTGCGTACGCGTGCATTCTTCCTGTCCATTTTATTCATCCTGCTCCTGTCATCACTTTCATTCTCACAACACCTTTATTACATCGGTGTCGAGAATCTATCCGGTAGCAGCTCGCCCAATTACGGGTACGGTCAATTCTTCTCGATTTCGAATCGTACAGCAACCAACTATCTATATGTCTGTAATGGGAACCGCATTAGTATTTACAATGCGACCCCACCGGACAATATTAGTTTCAACCGGTACTACACCAGTACTACTTTGTCGTACTTCCAATTCATCAACGACGGTAATAACGGCTATTCCGCAGTGAATACCGCCGGTATCCGCACCTACAATATGGCTGGTACGAACTATCCGTCGCCGACGCAATCGGGCTCGCAGACTGGTGCGAACGATGCGCAGAACATGGTGAAATTTGGCAACTACCTGTATGTAGCCGGTGGATATTACGGAATGCGAACTGTCAACGTAACGACGTTGAATTCGCCGACCGTGACTGCGACTTACAACGACGGTACCGGCAACTGGAATAGTATCGATGCCAATAACAACCTCGTGGTTTGCTCGCACGACAACGGTTTTAAAGTATTTACCAAGACCAATCCCGCACAACCGGCATTGGCAGCCTCAATCGACACATTGAATGTGATCCCGATTCAGTTGCATTTGGAAGGCAATCGCCTGTATATGCAGGTCAATTCGGGAACATATCAAGGTATTTTGGTATGGGATGTTTCGGTTCCAATCGCTCCGGTATTGATTGCCCGATTGGCACGATATCCGACTTCTTATTGCATTGACGGTAACTACATGTACCTCGGCGTGAATGTAGGAACGAACCAAAATCGGATTATTACCTACGATATTTCCAATCTCAACAGCATTACTCCAGTTGACAGTTTTTATCAATCATCCGGTCAAATCGTTTCGATGTATCGCAACGATTACGTGCTCTATGCCATGCGCACCGACGGCACGAACCGCGACTTGTTGACCTTCGACTTGTTGGGTAGTGTTGCCATGACGACCCCTGCGGGCAACGATACCCTGTTCACCGGCGATTCGCTGACGATCGCTTGGACTGGCACGCGTTTGCTAGGCGCAGTGACAATTGAAATTAATCGCAACTATCCATCGGGAACCTGGGAATATGTCGGAACTGCGACTTACAGCGATCTGCAATTCCCGTGGCAAATCACCGGACCGGCTTCGACCAATACCCGTTTCCGCGTCCGATCATTAACGTATCCGCAGACAGCGGAAACCGCGGCGAACACGGCTGTTTTGGATCGCTCGCTGACTTATCTTGAACCGGCTGCAGGGGCGACCCGGTATATTGGCGATGCCGATACCGTTCGCTGGAGTCAGGTCGGTTTAACCGGTAACGTTCGGGTGGAATACAACAACAACTATCCTGCCGGATTGTGGCAAATTATCGGTTCGACTGCAGCATCCAACCAGCGTTTTATCTGGACATTGACTGGCACACCGGTAACCAATTTCCGGTATCGTATTTCCAGTATTGCCTATCCGACCCTGATGGATTCCACCAGCGGCAACTTGACGTTAGCGGCACGCACGATTACCGTGACGAGTCCCAACGCCGTCGAATACTGGTACATCTACGATACGACCACAGTACGGTGGACGTCAGCGAACGTGACGGGGAATGTGGTGGTCGAATTGAACACCAGCTATCCGACCGGCACATTCAATACGATCGGTACAGTAGCAGCTTCGGCGGGACAACTGTCCTATCCCGTACCGGCAGGATCGACGACAACGACTGCGCGCGTCCGCATCCGAAGTGTCAGTTATCCGATTGCGACCGATATCTCCGATACGAACTTCCGCATCTCTTCGCGTGCCATCAATATGTCGAAGCCGATTGGCGGCGAAGTATTCAACGTGTTGTCCGGCGATACGATCAAGTGGTCGGTTTCGAATGTTCCGGGTAACGTGTTAATTGAAATGAATCGCAACTTCTCGTCGGGTGCCTGGGAAACGATTGGAACATTCCCCTCGTCGCAGCAGATAGTGTTGTGGAATATCACGGGACCGGTCACGACGAATGCCCGCATTCGTATCCGTGCGGTCAACTATCCGTGGATCTATCGCATCTCTTCGACCAGTTTCACGATCCGGGCGAATCCAAGTGTATCCTACAATCCGGCGACGTTGACTTACAGTGGCATTCCGGTAGGTACGACTTCCTCGAATCAAACGGTGGCAGTTGCCAGCCGCAGTCAATTATCGATTAAGGCATTGACCTTTACTCACAACAATCCGCGGTTCACGGTGACGTTGTCGAACAGCGATTCAACTGCGACCGGTACGGACTCATTGCGGTTCCGGATCGCCTTTACCCCCGACTCGATTGCATCTGTTTACGATACGCTGAACATCACGTTCAGCTCGCCGTACACGGCAATTGCCATTCCGTTGACGGGTACCGGTAACGGTGCATACTTCCGGGTAGCGACTTCGACAGTTTCGTTTGACCTAACCGAAGCAGGGAACCGCACCAGTCAAAACATCATGTTGGCAAATACCGGTAATGTCTCATTGACTCCGGTTACTGCCACTGGCGCGAATGCCGATTTCACGGTAACGATGCCAGCCGATCCGACTATTCCAGCGAATGGCAGCGTCAGCGCTTCGATTAATTTCCAACCGCAAGGTGCCGGAACGAAGACTGCTACGTTTAAGTTCATTGCGAATGGCGTCGATATCGACACCTTCACAGTCGAAGTAACCGGCAGTGGCAAGACGACGCCGCAAGCACCGGCTAACCTGATTGTGAATACCGCCGTGGATGATGCATCGTTGAGCTGGAGCCCGGTGACGCAATCGGTGAACAATTTCCCGGTATCGGTCGCCCGTTATCTGGTGCTATTCAATGCATCGAATCCGTATAACGAAGCTTCCTACTACTTCTTGACCTTTACCACGTCGGCTACAGTTGCGCAGCATCTCGGCGTAGTTCGTCACAGCCCGTCGATGCACTATCAGGTGAAGGCATGGTTAGGCGACGGCGATACGTTCGATCGAATTATTCGGAATATTCCGCAGGGCACGCCCGCATCGGAAGTTCTGAATCAATTGAGCGCACACGGCACGATTCAGAATTAAGTTCAGTCATCTCATCGAAGATCGCGGGGTTGTAACGACCCCGCGATTTTTTTTGTGTGTATTCAGATTTTGGTAGCGGCGGACTTTAGTCCGCTTTTTTTATTTCTGTTTTCTTTGTAGCCGCAGGCTTCAGCATGCGTTTTTTGAATCATGTATCTTGTAGTAGGGGCGATCCTCCGCGGTCGCCCGCATCTTTTTCGGACGCAAGAGGAGTCGGAATAAATTCCGACCCACGGAAAAGATAGGTGGTGGGTGATAGGTATTGGGTGGTGGGAGAGGATAAAAAAAGACACAAAAATGGGCGACCGCGGAGGGTCGCCCCTACTGTGAAAGAATGCCGATTCGGAGATCGGCAGTACTGCAAGAAAAAAAAAATACAAAAACGGGCGGGCATGGGAGCCCGCCCCTACTTAAAACTAAATTGCGATGCGCTCGGTATCGGATATTGGTTTCGCAATCATACTCTCGACGCTGCGATAAATATTTTCCCAGCGAATCGCCTGCGTTGCCAATGTTCGTTCGGCTTTCACATAACGATACGCGTTCGCAGCCAATTCACGTCGCTGCGCACGATCCTCAATCAATTCTCGCAATGCAGCATCCCACTGAGTGAAGTCGTTCGTCGGCAGCAGATACCCGTTCTCGCGATGCTTCACCGTTCCGGAATAGGGCGGCAAATCGGCATACAACCCGACGGCACCGACAGCAGCATATTCGAGGAACTTGATATCGCTCTTCGATAAGTTGAATGCCATCGGCGAGAGTGGTGCCAATGCAATCTCCGGTGGATGTTCACGAAAGCGTCGCACGAAATCGGCATAATGTGGATTCAATCCTTCGACAAAGCGAATTCCTTCGCGCTTGCGCCAACCGGGTGGACACCAACCGTGGAATTGGAGAATTATTCGACCGGCATAATCGCGCAACACATTTTCCAAAATCGGCAGGATCGGATTCAAATCCTCTTCGTGGGTCGGTGTACCCATCCACCCAATCACGATCGGACTATCTTCATCATGCTCCGGTATTGGATCGGATGCTTCCAAATGCCACAAGGTCTCATCCAATTGATTCGGGAGTACCTCGATCGGAACACCAAATCGTTTCATCCGTTCCGCCAATACTTCAGTGGATGTCGTCATCTTGACATACCACGGTATCGTCTGGAAAAACGCTTGCGGGAAGCGCTGATAGAACACAAAATTCGGATTGTTCGCCGACAACGTGAAGAAGTCGTCGTCGATATCGTAGGTGAACGGCACCCCTTCGCGATGCCAATCGGTAAGTCGGTTGCGCAATTGTTCGCCGGCACGCGAAACCACAATCGGGAATTGCCGCTGCACAATCACCATCGACGGTTTCGGGTCGAGAATAAATTCGGAATGGCGGTTATTGAGAATTTTGTGTGCATTTACCATATCCCACCGCTTCGTGCGTTGCATCGGATCCCAGATCCGCAGCTTGGCACAGGCATTCTCCGGGGAATCCCAGGAATAGACGAAAATCGTTTTCCGGCTCAATTCCTGCGGTAACTCGCGGTGTTGTCCCATCAACGGAATCGTCACCGGTTTCATTTCTTCGAAATTGTAGCCAAGTAATTCACGATAGCAACGATCTAATTCCTCGACATGCTCCGCAAACGGTTTCGGCGGCAACAACACCCGACGTTTGAATTCTACTTCGCGCGGATTGTCGATCAATTCGGCAATGATTTTCGCCAATCCTTCGGCATCGCCGGCATCGAACAACCACCCGCCCATCGTCCCATTCATCAATCCGGGGATGCCGCCAATCCGCGATCCAATCACCGGCACACCGGCACCAAGCGCTTCCATCACCCCTTGTGGCGCACAATCTTCGCAAGTCGACGGCGAGATCACCACATCGACCTTTGCCAACAGTGCACCAACTTCATCAGGCTGATATTCGCCATGGACATGCACCGAAACAAATTCCGGATCGATTTGCGGAATCATCCGGTTCACGATCTTCCCATACTCCTGATCGGTAATCAAACCAAAGATCGACAATTCGATCTTCGTCGGTTTGGTCGCAATCTTTTCATTCAAGAATGTCGGTTTTGCGGTCTCATCTCCGGAATTGCGTTCGGTGCGACGCAGCTCCTGCAACTTCAATATTGCCCGCAAGAGGACATCGAGACCTTTGATCGGCTGGATCGTGCCGAAATAGGCAAAGCGCAACGGAATCCGAAATGCCGACCGTGTTCGCAACTCGCCCTGCGTTTCCCACAACTGTGTCGCAGAATCCGATGCGATTGCCACATCGTATTGATTGCGTTCGAAACCGAATTGGCGATAGAGATCGATAACCCGTTGCGATACCGCGAGGAATTTGTCGATCTGCTCACCGACGGTTTTTTGCGCTACCATCAATCGGTGCTGAAAGCGCGGTGCCGCTTGCGGGATCGCGCCGACACAAGCAGCGCATTGCAGACCGTCACCGGGACCGTCGCAGCGCGTGAAATCGGCTCTGATTAAATTTCCGCGCGGGCAGGGTAACCAGAAATTGTGCACAGTCATTACGGTTTTGACACCCGCCGCTTTTGCCACAGCCGGGAGCGACATCCCGAGACCGACGAGATTGTGGAAATGGACGACATCCGGTCGCCAATTATCGATCGTCTGACGGAATAGTGTCGCAATCGGTGGATTGTGGATCTCGCGTTCCGGAAAGGAAAAATCGTTGTATACGACCGGGCGATTGCCGACGATATAGTAGCGTACTTCTTCGATTTGACGCTGTGTAACAAACGGTTCATTGGTCGCACTGTTGCGCAGATCGCCGGCGACAAAACAAGCGACTTCGTTTCCCTGCGCGCGTTGAGCCTGCGCCAACCGGTGATTGTAAACGACCAGACCGGATTTATTCAGATCCTTCGAGTAATACCCCCAGCCGACATGAAGAATGCGCAGTGCCGCTTTCGAACTGGTAATGGTCGGGAGTTCCTGAATTTTCGAATAGCACCACGCCACTGCCTCTTCATTACAGGAAATCATCGGCAACCACGATGCGAGTTCCCATGCGCGTCGCAGCGCTTTATCGGGATTGCTCCATTGCAGTTCGGGGAATAGCCGTTGCATCGGATAACGTTCCAGCATCGATCGTACGACCAGTGTTTCGGAGATCCGTCGCGATTTATCGCCTGCCTGCGATGGCGGCGTCATACTCCCCTCGTGCAGTCGCCAGGCATAGGTGACATGAGGAGTATGCTCGAAATTGGCATCGCCAGCAAGTCGCGACCAAAACTCGTAATCGTGACCACGACTAAAATTCAGATCGTACCCGCCATGCTGCTCGAACATCCGTTTCGAAATCATTGTTCCGGGATTGGGGATCGCGTTTTTGGTCAGCATTGTTTTCAGCAGTTCTTCGTTATGCCCGCGCCAACTTTCGTAGTGGATGATCCCGGTTTCTTTGAGATCGGCATCGGTAGTGACCAAATCGCCGTATATGACGTCTACGGCTGGATAGCGCTGAACTACTTCCCACAAATGAGTGACGGCATCGGGCAGGAGCAGGTCGTCGGAATCGAGCCAGAGCAACCATTCGCCACGCATCTCGGCAATACAGCGATTGCGGGTGTCGGGAGCATTGGTGTGCGGTTTTTCCACGATCCGCAGTCGAGGATCCTCAAACATTCGGGCAATTTCCACCGAGCGGTCGGTAGAACCGTCGTCGACCAGCAGCACTTCATACGGGACGGTTGTCTCCTGATCGAGTGCGCTTTGGATTGCCAACGCGAGATATTTTTCCCGGTTGAAATTGGTGATACCGATGGTGATGACCGGCTGATGTTCCGACATAGTGATCCCCTTCATTCTTACCAGTAATGGAGCAAAGGCAGTGCCATAAGGATGGGTGGTGGGTGGTGGGTAGTAGGTGATGGGGAAAAGAAGGGTAGCGGCGGACTTTAGTCCGCTTTTTTTTTCTGTCTTGGGCGTAGCCGCAGGCTTCAGCCTGCGTTTTTCCTGAATCTTGTATCCTGTATGGACGGATTCCCGCGTCCGCCCGTGTTTGAGGGACACAAGAGGAGTCGGAATAAATTCCGACATACGGAAATGATGGGTGGTAGGGAATAGGTGGTGGGTGGTAGGAAAAGAGAGAAAAAAAACAAAAAGTGGTCAGAACAAGTTCTGACCTACGGAAAAGATGATGCTCGGACTCTTGCGCCACCGACAGGATGGGTGGTAGGTAGTGGGTTTTGGGTGATGGGGGAAAAGATTGGTAGCGGGGAACTTTAGTCCGCCATTCTTGTAACAACGGTGCGTTCATGATTGATCCATCGGCGTATACTATACGCTACTACGAATAAAATAACTGAAAGCGGACTAAAGTCCGCCGCTACCAATAGATAATAGGTTCACTTAGACATGGGAACCAATATCTATGAATAACCATGGAAATGGCATAGAACTTGATCCAATGCACCATAATTGTTCGAATAATCAATTATTCTCCGGGAGAGGAACGGTAAAATGCCATCGATTCAAGACAATTTGCGGGTGTGGGACGAAGCGGACTGGACGAAATATCGCGAGGGTGAGAGTTGGTCGGGGTGTTGGGGTGGGTCGGAAATGCTCTGGTATGGTTCGTTATTGCCCCGTCTCCATAACTTTTTGCCGGTACCGCGTATTCTCGAGATCGCTCCGGGACATGGCAGAATCACCCAATACCTGAAAGACATGTGTAAAGAATTGTATCTGGTGGATTTAAGTCCGAATTGTATCGAAGTCTGCCAAGGAAAGTTCACCCAAGATAAGCATATACAATACTTTGTGAATGATGGCAAATCACTGGAAATGGTACCGGATGCTGCTTTCGACTTCATCATCAGTTTCGATTCGCTGGTACATTGCGAGAGCGATGTAATTATCTCCTACTTGATTCAGGTCTCGAAAAAGCTGACATCGGACGGAGTCGGATTCTTCCACCACTCGAATCTCGCAGAATACGTCCGGCGCGGGCTAGCGGGATTACCAAAGGAGATCTGGGAAGCGGAAAGTGTCAATCCGGGATGGCGATCGGCAGAAATGGATGCCCAGATTTTCCGCGGATTGTGTGAGAAAGTCGGGCTGAATGTGATTGCGCAAGAGCAGTTCGCATGGGGCGGAGCGCGCTTCTTCGATAAACCGATTTGTGTCGATTGTATCTCGACATTCACGAAGCGCGGTTCGAAGTGGGATCGCGAACCGATTGTCCGCAGGCACGAAGGGTTTCAGACCGAAGAAGCGGAACAGTTGCGCAAGTTAGGCGAAATCTACGGGAAGCGTTCGTTTCCGAAACTGACGTAACTGCCAAAATCCTTTCTTTAACACTTCAGGTACCGATTTGCGGATGGTTGGAACCACTCCGTATTTTCCTCTGTTAATGAATCATCCGAACAAGTTCGACGCCGATTACCGGTATTATTTATCGTTACACGAGCAACTATTCATGACCCAATCGAACAATCTACCCGACAATTCTCTCGATTCCGAAATCCTGCGGCAAATCGAACTGCATGGTGTCGCACCGGAACGTATCCATGAACAACTCGCGCAATTTCAGCGCGGGACAAAACCGTTGCAACTTGATCGACCGTGTACAATTGGCGATGGGATTGTGAAACTCGATCCAACCGATTTCGAGGAATTGCTGAAACGTCATCACGATGCGATCCGGCAAAATCGGGTCAGCAAATTTGTACCGGCGTCCGGTGCCGCATCGCGGATGTTTCATTCGCTGAATGTGGTGTACGACCGGTTACAGAATGGCGAACAGATTGCGTGGACAGATTCGTCCGATGATCCCGATGTGAAAGCTGTACAAGAGTTGCTCGCACGGCTGGAAGATCTGCCGTTTTACGCTGAATTAGTCGCATTGATCAATCAGACCAATACGACGATTGCGCAACTACTCGCCAATCACAACGAAAAAACGCTACTCGGTTACATTCTGTCGCAATCCGGTTTGAATCTGGCGAATTTACCGAAAGGGCTGATTCCATTTCATCGCTACGACGATCATACCCGTACACCGTTTGCCGAACAGCTTGCCGAAGCGGCAGCACTCGCTGGTAATGCGTCGAATGTTCTCCGAATTCATTTCACAGTACCGGAAGATTTTCAACAGGAAGTACAAGATCATATCGAACAGATTCGATCGCAGTTGGAACATGCATCGCTGAAATTCTCGATCGATTATTCGATACAATCGCCTTCGACGGATACGATTGCCGTCGATCTTGATAATCAACCGTTTCGCAATTCCGATGGCACATTGGTGTTTCGCCCGGGTGGACACGGTGCGCTGCTGCAGAATTTGAATGCACTGCAAGGCGATATTGTGACGATCAAGAATATCGACAATGTCGTTCCGGCACCGGCGAATGCTTTGGTGTTTCAGTGGAAACGATTCCTGATCGGATATTGTGCAATGATTCAGGAAGCGCTCAGCCACTATTTGACAGCGCTTGAACAACCTGATCTACCTGAAGCCGAGCTGAATGCAGCATTGGATTTCGCAACAACTACCCTGCAACTCGATGTGGGTGAGATCGATCAGTCGACAACCGTTGCGCACAAGCGACAACTCATGTTCAACTTATTGAATCGACCGTTGCGAATTTGCGGGATGGTAAAAAACGAGGGGGAACCGGGCGGAGGACCGTTCTGGGTGCGGGCTTCCAGCGGTGCGCTGTCGCGACAGATTGTCGAATCGTCACAGATCGACAAAAAGAATCCGGAACAACTCGCGATCTGGAATCGATCGACGCATTTCAATCCGGTCGATTTGATCTGTGCAGTGCGCGATTTCCATGGCAAGCCCTTCGATCTTGCGAAATTTGTCGATTCGGAGACGGCATTCATTTCCGAGAAATCGAAGGACGGGAAACTGCTCAAGGCGCTGGAGTTACCGGGGTTGTGGAATGGCGCGATGGCGCATTGGATCACGCTTTTCGTGGAAGTACCGATTGCCACCTTTGCACCGGTGAAGACCGTAAACGATTTGTTGCGACCGGAACATCAGGGAATTGGGTTGAAGTGTTAGGAGTGGATAGAGACATTATCAAGGGCGGTTGTGGAACCGCCCTTTTTTTTATCGGACCCAAGTGGATCGCCAAGTCAAAAAATGCCGAATCGGAATTCGGCTGTACGACAGGATACATGATGTGCTTCGCTCGTAATAGCAAATCAAAATAAAAAGATACAAGAAGATTGCTTCGTCTCTTCGCTTCGGAAGTGCTGCGCACGTTCCTTCGCTACGTTCCTCGCAACGACAAATCAGGATACAAGAATGGGTTGTTGCCCTTTTTTTTTTATCGGACACAGGGAATCGCAGGCTCGGAAGCTTGCGCCACCAAAGGCAGACACAGGAAGTGGTCAGAACAAGTTCTGACCTACAAAAAGAAGATGCTCGCAGGCTCGGAAGCTTGCGCCACCACAATACAATATTAGCGTAATAACACGATCTTCTGCGTCTTCTCAAATTCACCAGCTTGCATCCGGACAAAATAGGTTCCCGACGATAAATTGCGACCCGCGAATGGCAAGCGATACCTCCCCGCTCCCTGCCATTGCTGCACGAGCGTTGATACTTCGCGACCCGTCAGATCGAACAATTTAATCTCGACATTCGCTGCATGCGGCAATTCATACGAGATCGTGGTCGATGAATTGAACGGATTGGGATAATTCGGATGCAGAGAAAACTGCAATGGCAACGTCGTAGTATTCTGCCAAATAGCAGTCATCACCGAATCCCATTCATCGGCACCAATATCGCAGTAAGGCGCAGAACGTGGTTCTCCGTCGATATCGGTCGGTACAAGCCAGTGGCGTGGTGCACGATGGTGAACGATTGAGGTTGTGTCGTGCCGAAGATGTAAATCGTTATTGGAGGAAAAATCCGGAAGACCGAAGATCGAATTGGAATCGCGCGGAAACCAGCGCGCAGAATGAATGAAACCGGTAAAGTGTGCCGTATCGTGCCGCTCGAGAAAGCAGTTTCGGAGCACCGTATCGTAAGCGGTGTAGAAGAGATTATAGTTACTGAAACGCGGATCATGTCCCGTATCGATATAGAGACAATCGTGGTGTTGACCGGGTCCCGTGCGGGTATTGACGAAAATATTTCCCCAAAGCGAATCAACATTAAATCCCGTCGACCAAAAACAAGTACTATTCCCGGTAGAAATCGAATCGATCCGCGAAGTTCCGAACGTTACAACCGTATTAAACAGGTATTTATTCCCGGCACCAACCTGACTTAGAATCCCGTACACAGCGCAATTCGACATATCACCAAGCCTGATGAAATTATTGGTAATTGTATTGTGCGACCCGTCGATAATTCCAATCACGCGTACTGAGCTTAGCAATGGACCAATTTTATTGGCAACGATCTGACAAGAGTCGCCGCCATAGATGCCGATTCCAACTTCGGTAGTCACCACTGTTTGGTAGATTCGGTTATTGAAGATCTTTGCGCAACTGTAAGCGTATAACCAAATTCCGTTCCAATAAAAATTGCTAATTTCGCAATTCGAAATTTCAATACCATTCATTGCGAATGACGAATGCGCAATCACTCGAATTCCATCCTGCCCCCCTTCGATAGCACATTGTCGAATTCGGATGCCATCAATTATTGAATAGTCATATGCTCCGACCCAGATTCCCTCTGTCTGATCGTGAGTAATGGATCGCGGTAGCGTGATGCGACAATTCTTCACAATCGACGAGTCGGAACCGTTAGCGAACCACACACCGATGCGTAAGTTGGTTCCTACGATCGCGAGGTGTTGTCCGAGCGTATCGTTCGTCCAACTGCCATCGATCGTGACATGACGACTTTGCAGTTGAAATCCGATTGTATCGCCTGGCAGCGAATCGATTTCAATTGCGACTTCAGCACCATCTTCGACTGTGAAGTGAATCGGACGATTGATATTCGTCGGTGTAACAATCACACGGGAATGCTCGCGATAGGTTCCGCCACGCAGTATGAATGTCACACCCCCGTTGGCAACGCCGAGCGCATTGAGCGAGTCGATTGCAGCAGTTAATGAGGGAAAGTCAGGATTGGTACCACCAACGGTTTTCACCCCGGAAAGGGGTAGTGCATTCACAAGTGTGAATAAGGAAAGGGTAATAAACAGAAGCAGGAAAGTTCGAAAGCTGGTTTTCATAATCACCTCATCATTGTCGAATAACATCACATATACAACAGTTGTAATTTACCGGTAAGATCAAAACAAATCAAGTGTATTTATGGATAAAAAATAAAAAGAACGGGTGGGTGCATACGCCCTCCCTTATTTTAACCTTTTCCCGATTACCACCACCTATTCCCTAACACCCATCTTTTGGTAGTGGCGGACTTTAGTCCGCAATTCTTGTAGAATCTTGTAAAAATCAATACGCGGACTAAAGTCCGCCGCTACCAAAGCAGCCTACGTCGGCTATGCAATGACAGGTCTAGATACCAGAAAAAGATACCGGAGATGGTCAGAACAAGTTCTGACCTACGGAAATGATGGGTGGTGGGTGGTAGGTATTGGGAGGTGGGAAAAGAAAGAAAAACGGGCGGTTCGCGAACCGCCAAAAGAAAAAAAAGAGTCGGAATAAATTCCGACATACTTAAAAGAAGCGAATCGCAGGCTCGGAGGCCTGCGCCACCGAAAAGATGGGTGTTGGGAAAGATGAATTACATGCCGATGGCGCAGACACTCGCCTGCAGCCACTGGAACCACGGCTCTGGCATGACACCGATCAGCAGGATCACTGCGACACATCCAAGTAACGCAATCCCCACCACCTTGTTCGTGTCGATCGATTCGTAATTCTCTGCTGCCGGTTTCATGTACATGTGGACAATCACACGAAGATAATAATACACCGACACAACCGAAATCAGCGCCATCGCGATCGCCAAATAGAGGTGACCGCTACGAACCGCGGCAAAGAAGATGTAGTATTTCCCCATGAATCCACCAGTCGGGGGAATACCCGCCAGCGAGATCATAAAGATCGCCATCATCATGGCATAATAGGGATGTTTCGCACCCAGACCGTTGAAATTATCGAAACTATAATTTCCTTCGTTCTTGCGATTCACCAGATAGGCAATGGTGAAGGCACCCAGATTGGTAGCCGCATACGCCGCGAGATACAGCATCAGTGCGGAATAGCCGTCGCTGCTTGCCGAGACCACTGCAACCAGTAAATAACCGGCATGGGCAATCGACGAATATGCCAACATGCGTTTGACCGAAGATTGTTGCAGCGCGACAAAGTTCCCGATGATCATCGTCAGAATGGCAAACAGCGCGAGTAGATCGGATATTTCACTATTCACCGACGGCAGCGCCACGCCAAATACTTTAATCAAAGCGGCGAATGCCGCGGCTTTCGGGGTAGCACTGAAAAATGCTGTGACGGGCGTCGGTGCCCCTTCGTAGGCATCGGGTGCCCAGAAATGGAAGGGTACTGTCGCAGTCTTGAAGAAAAATCCGATCAGCAATAATCCGATACCTGCCCAGAACAGTCCACCGACCGAGAAATTGCGACCCAGCACCCACGCGGAAATATCGCCATACAACGTCGAACCGGAGATACCGTAGAGCAGCGCGATACCGTAGAGGAAGAACCCGGTAGCAAATGCTCCCAACAGGAAATATTTCAACGCTCCTTCATTCGATTTCTCGCGATTTCGCAACATTCCTGCCAGTACATAGAGACAGATCGACATCAATTCGAGACCGAGGAAGAGAATGAGCATGTCGTTCGCGAGCGTCATCAGCATAGCGCCGGAGGTCGCAAACAGCATCAGCACCATCGTTTCCAGCAGCTTCATACCAGTGCGCTGAAAATATGGGCCGGAAAGAATGATCACAAAAAAGGCAATCGCGGTAAACAACAAGTCGAAGAAAGTCGTGAAATCGGTTTGGACGATCGACCCGTAGAAAGCAGCGCCGGTACTGCCAACCCGCTTGAATGTAAAGAGGAAAATCAGAGCGAGACCGACTAACACGACTGATTTAATATCGCGCTCATGTTTGGGAACGATCAAATCGATCACCAGCGCCAGCATAGCCAGTGCCGCAATCCATAGTGTCGGACCCAATGTCGTCAGTTGCGTGAGTAGTGTTTCAGTCATCGATCTGTTTCGCTAATGTTGCACTATTTCAGTAATAAAGTTTGTAAATGAATTCCGGTGCGGTTCGAGAGTAAATCCGCGACCGGGAGATCCAACACTTTTAAGAAGGTATCGGGATAAATACCGATCCACACAATGAAGATCAGTAGCGGAATCACCGCAGCCAATTCCTTCCAATTCATATCTTTCAGATTGCGATTTTCTTCATGCTTGATCGGTCCGAAGAATACTCGCTGGACCATCCATAGCATGTAAATCGCACTGAGAATCACGCCGGTGGCAGCCCATGCCGTCCACTGCCAACTCGCCTGCATGGCACCATTCAGGATTAGAAATTCGCCGACAAAGCCGTTCAGAGTCGGCAAACCGATACTCGACATGGTGACAATCAAGAAGATCGTCGAGAATACCGGTATCGATGCGGCAATACCGCCGTAGGCTTCGATATCGCGGGTATGGCGCCGTTCGTAAATAACACCGACCAATAAAAACAGGGCGCCAGTGGAAAGTCCGTGATTGACCATCTGCAGCACGGCACCGGAAAGACCCTGATGATTCAATGCAAAGAGTCCGAGCATCACGAAGCCGAGGTGACTCACCGATGAATATGCGACCAGACGTTTGATATCGGTCTGCACCATTGCGACAAGCGCGCCGTAGATAATTCCGATGATGGCTAGAATAACCACAATCGGCGATAGTACGCTAGTGGCATCGGGAAACAGCGGAATCGAGAATCGCACGAAACCGTAAGTACCCATCTTCAACAGGACACCAGCCAGAATGATCGAACCGGCTGTCGGCGCTTCGGTGTGCGCATCCGGCAACCAAGTGTGGAATGGGAACATCGGGACTTTGATTGCGAATGCGAGTGAGAATGCGGCAAACAACCAGATTTGTACATTCGACGCAATCGGGTGTTGCTTCAACATCGCAGACAGATGAATCAGATCGAAGGTGTGCCCGTAATTGAAATAGAGATACAGAATTCCGATCAACATCAGCAAACTGCCGACCAACGTGTACAAGAAGAACTTGATGGCGGCATAAAGCCGATTTTTACCACCCCAGATACCGATCAGGAAGTACATCGGGATCAATACCGATTCCCAGAAGACATAGAACAGGAACAGGTCGAGTGCGGCAAACACGCCGATCATGGCGGCTTCAAGCAGCAGGAAGCTGAAATAATATTCTTTGATGCGGGTCTTGATCGGATCCCACGACGCGAGGATGCAGATCGGCATCAGCAGCGTGGTTAGCAGGATCAGCAGGAGGCTGATACCGTCGATACCGACGATGTAAGTGATACCAAGTGACGGAATCCACTCGAAGCGCTCCATAAACTGATAGCCGGGCGTATTCCGATCGAAACCGAACCAGAGACCCAGACTCAGTGCAAAGGTCACTGCGGTGGTCAGGAACGCAACCCCGCGCTGGAGTGTTTCGGCGCGTCGAGGCAGGAGCAGCATGGCTACTGCGCCAATCAGCGGGATCATAATCAGTGTACTGAGTAACGGCATCATGCTTTAGTACACCCCTAGCGTCCGAACAACATCCAGCCGACGACAAATGCGATCGCGACCGACATGAGTAAAGCGTAATTGGAAATAAATCCGGTTTGAAGCCGGCGCAAACTACCGCCGATCGCATCGACCAAGCGACCGGTACCGTTGATGAATCCGTCGATCGCCATCCCGTCGGCAACTTTCCAGAAGAACACCGACAGATTGTAGAGCGGTTTGACGATAAGCATTTCGTAGATCTCATCGACCCAATATTTATTTTCCAGCACATTGGCATAGCCGGTAGCGCGGCGGAGCAATACTTCGCGATCCTGCTTCTTACGCCAGTAGAGCAGCGCGGCGATGCCGATACCGATCAGTGCGACGACGACGGAAAGCGCCATCAAGCCGAGTTCCAACGATAATGGATGGTGCTCTTTATAGAATGCGAGCGTTGCCAGCGAGCGGGAATTCGCTACGACCGGTTCCAACCACTCGCCGATAACGAAATGACCACCAAGCGATTCGGGAATTGCCAAATGACCACCAAAGACCGAGAAGAATGCCAACACGATCAGGACACCGGTCATCAGTGGCGATACTTCCTTGACGTGCGGTTCGACGTCGGCGCCACCCCGGAAAGTGCCGAAGAAAGTCAGGAAGACGAGCCGGAACATGTAAAATGCGGTCAGTCCGGCAGTGATTGTGGCGATAATCCAGAGCACCACATGACCGCTGGCATAGGTCTTCCAAAGAATTTCGTCCTTGCTGAAGAAGCCCGCGAATCCGGGGATACCGGCAATTGCGACCGTCGCAACCAAAAATGTCCAGAAGGTGAGTGGAATCTTTTTGCGCAACCCACCCATATAGCGAATATCCTGCGGATCGAGGTGCACGTTGCTGTGATGGAACGCATGCTCCATTGCGTGAATGACGGCACCGGAACCGAGGAACAAACAGGCTTTGAAGAACGCATGCGTCATAACATGCGCGATACCGGTCTCATAGGCACCGACGCCGGCACCGAGGAACATGAATCCGAGCTGGGACACGGTGGAATAGGCGAGCACTTTCTTGATATCCCACTGCCGCAAACCGATCGTCGCGGCAAACAGCGCAGTCAGCGCTCCGATCGTTGCAACCGTCTGCATCGCAATCGGCGACAGCGAAAAGAGGATATTGGCACGCGCTACCATATAGACACCGGCGGTAACCATCGTGGCGGCATGGATCAAGGCAGAAACCGGCGTGGGACCTGCCATGGCGTCGGGGAGCCAGATGTAGAGCGGAATCTGAGCCGACTTACCGCAAGCACCGACAAAGAACAACAGCGCGATCGCGGTGATAACCGGAGCGCCATTGGGATATTGCTCGAATGCAGCGGGTAACACTTTGGTGAATTGCAGCGAACCGAATGTCGTGAATAGCAGCAGCATTGCCAGCAAAAAGCCCCAGTCGCCGATGCGATTGACGACGAATGCTTTCTTTCCGGCACTCGCTTTCGCCATATCGGTGAACCAGAAACCGATGAGCAGGTAGCTACAGAGCCCGACCCCTTCCCAACCGATGAACATGGTGGCGAAGGAGTTACCCATCACCAACCAGAGCATGAAGAAGACGAATAGATTGAGATAGATGAAGAAGCGGCTGAAGCTCTTGTCGCCGTGCATATAGCCGATGGAGTAAATATGGATCACACCGCCGACACCGGTGATGATCAGCATCATCAGCGACGAGAGAGGATCGAGCAGGATTGCCCAATCGAGATGGAGCGAACCGACTTCGATCCATTTCAGGAAGACGACTTCGATCGAACGATGTTCGGGTGTCAATGCGCGAAGTTGGATGAATGCCATCAGCGACAATGCGAAACTGGAAAGTACTGTCAATGAAGCGAACCAGCCGACTGCTTTCTCGGGCAATTTCGCTTTGTAGCACAGGAGATTGATCAACACGCCCGCGAGCGGAAGCAGCGGGATGAGGATCAAATAATTCCAGTTGGCAGTGTTAACGGCAGTTTCCATTACGTTACAGACGATTCCTGGTTTCGAGTTGTTGATGAATTATTTGTCATTGCGAAGCCCCGTAGGGGCTGTGGCAATCTATCTTTCCGTAGGGGCGTATGGCATACGCCCAAATCATTTTTCATGGTAGGGGCGGTTCGCGAACCGCCCGCATCTTCAATTTTTTAAAGACCTGCGTCAGGCGTTGCCTGCCGCTCAGGGCGTATGCCATACGCCCCTACGGAAAACACCAAAAATTATTCTTTCAACAGATTCACATCGTCGATATGAATCGACTTGCGATTGCGATAGACGGTAATAATGATTGCGAGTCCGATGGCGACTTCCGCGGCGGCAACTGCAATCACGAAAAAGGCAAAGACCTGTCCGGTCGGGCTTTTCAGATACGATGAAAACGCAACCAGCGTCAGATTGACGCTATTGAGCATCAATTCGACCGACATAAAAATGATGATGGCATTGCGTCGTGTCAGCACACCGGCAACGCCGATAAAGAACAACACCGCAGACAATACCAGATAGTGTTCCAGTCCGATGGGTCCGGTCATTGTTCCGATCCTCCGCTAGGATCGCTGAGCGGCTTCGACACATGCTCGCGCTTCACCAACGCCACGACACCGATGATGGCTGCCAACATCATGACACCGACAATCTGGAACGGCAACGTCCACTGATCGAAGAGCACGAGTCCGATCGCTTTGGCGCTTCCCATCGCAAATTGCGTGTGCGAAACCGGCGTCGTGAAATTGACATCCTGCCGCACCATGAACGCGATCATCACCAACATCAGTCCGGCAATCAACGCACCCACGACACGCAGTGCGAGTCCGCTGCGTTCGAATGAACCGATCGTATTCAGGTTCAGCATCATCACCACAAATAGGAACAACACCATGATCGCACCGGCATATACGATAATCTGTACCGCCGCGAGGAAATGCGCACCGAGCAGGACATACAAGCCTGCCAGCGCAAAGAAATTCAACACCAACCACAATACGCTCGCGACCGGATTCGCGCGCGAGATCACCATGATCGCGGAAAAGATCGCGACGATGGATAAGATCGAAAAGACGATGGTGGTTGAGTCGATATTCATTGTTTCAATAGTTCTCGTCAATAATTAGTGCGAATTTTGTTCGCTGTGGGCGAATACTGATTGCCCGTTTTTTTTCCGTAGCGACAGACACTCCTGTCGGTCGACCACATTTGTTGTGTCTGCCTTCGGCAGACATGTACAGACAAGAGTGTCTGTACCTACGGAAAGATCACAAAATAGATTGCTTCGTCCTTCCGCTGCGGAAGTGCTACGCACGTTCCTTCGCTGCAGTCCTCGCAACGACAAATCAGGATACAAGATAAAAAAAGAACAAGCTGTGGCGGGGCTGAAGCCCCACCTCCGGGTGAAGAACATACGCCCGGTTCTTTATGATAGAGGCGATCACGCATCGCTTCTATCTTCCGTATATACATCTGCGTCAGGTGCTGCCTGCCGCTTGGGGCGAATGCGATACGCCCCTACGGAAAAAAGATTTCAAAGGTGGGCGATCGCAGTGGGTTGCCCCTACTGCCCAACACCCACAACCTACCACCCAACACCTATAACTTATACCAGATCGGTCCGCCGACTTTTTCGGTCAGCATCTCCTTGTGGTAAATCAGTTTCTCGCGGCTGTCGTCACAAATTTCATAGAATGGTGTCAGGAAAATTGCCGCTTCCGGGCATGCCTCTTCGCACATTCCGCAGAAGATACAACGCAACATATCGATATCATATACTTTCGCGTAGCGTTCGGTCGGATGTTCGTGCCGCTTCTCCGGCGGTACTTCCGCCGCTTCGATATAGATCGCATCGGCAGGACATGCCAGCTCGCACATCTGACAACCGACACAGCGTTCCTGACCCAATTCGTTGCGCTTCAACACGTGCCGACCGCGCCAGCGCGGCGATACAGGCGCCTTTACTTCCGGATACGGGATGGTAGATTTCTTCATGAATAAATGGCGCAGCGTGACCCGCATCCCCGCCCAGATCGGCGCGATGTAGAGACGCTCTCCCCACGTCATTTTCCATTTATTTTCAGAAACCTTGATCGCCATATTCGATATTTATTCTTTCGATTTTGGTAGGTGCGGTTCGCGAATCGCCCGTGTCCACAATACTGCGTCAGGCGCTGCCTGCCGCTTGGGGCGAATGCGATTCGCCCCTACGGAAAAAATGACAAAATACAAAAGATCAAAAGAGCGGGCGGATACGGGGATCCGTCCCTACTACAAGATCAAAAAGATCAATTGCCACAGCCCCTGCGGGGCTTCGCAATGACAGAAAAAAGATTTCAAATCTGGCGGGGTTAAAACCCCACCTCCAAAACTACTCGGGACACGTGTCTCCCGCCGACCATACTAAAACCACGTGGTATAGAATGGCCACGCCAAAACTAAAATCGCAGTGATAATTACCCAGATGAATGCGGCTTCCAGCAAGACTTTCCAGCCGAGACGCAACAACTGATCGTAGCGGAAGCGCGGCAGTGTCCAGCGCAACCACATGAACACAAACACAAAGAACGCAGTCTTCGCAACCATCGCACCGAAACCGAGCAGCGCCATCAGAATCGTCGGTTGATCGGTCATGTGCACGAACGGGATTTGCCAACCGCCGAAGTACAACACCGAAATCAAACCGCCGGTCACCGTCATGTGGATGTATTCCGACACCTGGAACAGACCGAATTTCATCGAACTGTATTCCGTGTGATATCCGCCGACCAATTCATTTTCCGCTTCCGGAAGATCAAAGGGAACACGCGCACATTCTGCCAGCGACGTGACAAAAAACAGGAAGAACCCTATCGGTTGTCGCCAGACAAACCAGCGGGTGACGGTGTCCTGTTGCACCACGATATCCTGCAGCGACAGTGTTCCGGCAAGGATCAAGACACCGACGACAGCAGTGCCCTGCGCCAATTCGTACGAGATCATCTGATTGCTGGCACGCAGCCCGCCCATCAGCGAGAATTTATTATTCGATGCCCAACCGCCCAACATCACGCCGTAGACGCCGATCGAGGCGAAGGCGAAAATATAGAGAATTCCGATGTTGAGATTGATCATCTGCAATTGAATCACGCGACCGTACAGCTCGAATTGATATCCCCACGGAATCGCGGCAGCCAGCATCAGCGGCGGGATTGCGGCGATCCCCGGAGCGAGCAGATAAAACGCTTTGTGCACATTCGCCGGGATGATATCCTCTTTGGTGAAGAACTTGACGCCGTCCGCGATCGGTTGGAACAAGCCCCACGGTCCAGCGCGATTCGGTCCGATTCGATCCTGCATCCAGCTCGCGATTCGGCGCTCTGCCAGCGTCGCATAGGATGCAAAGCCCATGATGAAGCCTAGCAAACAGACGCTGAAGATCGCTTTTTCGACGATTAGCCAGAGAAAATCGGTCACGAATTATTCTTCCTATTTTTTTTGGTAGGGGCGGTTCGCGAACTGCCCGTGTCTTTTCAGTAGCGACAGACACTTTTGTCTGTCGACCATATTGTTGTGTCTGACTTCGGCAGACGTGTACAGACAAGAGTGTCTGTACCTACGAAAAGATCACAAGATAGATTGCTTCGTCCTTCCGCTTCGGAAGTGCTACGCACGTTCCTTCGCTGCAGTCCTCGCAACGACAAATCAGGATACAAAAATAATAAAGATCACAAGATAGATTGCCACAGCCCCTGCGGGGCTTCGCATGACAGAAAAAGATTTCAATGTGGCGGGGCTGAAGCCCCACCTCCAACATAGGGCAAACGCCCAAATTGTTTTTGGTAGGGGCGGTTCGCGAACCGCCCGTGTCTTACATAAAGATCTGCGTCAGGTGCTACCTGCCGCTTAGGGCGTATGCCATACGCCCCTACGGAAATAAAAATCAAAAGATAAAAAAGAACAAGATACGGGCGGATGCGGGGATCCGCCCCTACTTCAAGATGAAATAACAAAGATCACAAGATAGATTGCTTCGTCCTTCCGCTTCGGAAGTGCTACGCACGTTCCTTCGCTGCAGTCCTCGCAACGACAAATCAGGATACAAAAATAATAAAGATCACATGATAGATTGCCACAGCCCCTGCGGGGCTTCGCAATGACAGATGAAAAAGATCAAATGATGTCGGAATAAATTCCGACCTACAACTCAAGTACCCAATCGGATAAATCGAAATGATTGTACCGACATTCGTCGCAGATCATCGCATCCATCACACCGTATTGATTGAATCGCGCCGTGACCCGATGAATCTTGCCGCGATAGATTCCCAATTTGCACTTGCATCCCTTGTCGCAATCGGGACGATGCGCATTCACATTTTCAAGATCCCACACCCGTGCGGTAAATCGGAATTTCTTGTCGGTCAGCGCACCGACCGGACAAATGTCGATCACGTTACCGGCATACGGGCTGTCGATGATCGTTTCAATATAGGCACCAATTTCGGTACGGTCGCCGCGTTCCAATGCGCCAATCACCGACACACCCATATAATCTTCGGCAAGCTTCACACAGCGACGGCAATGGATACAGCGATTCATCTCGCGAGATATTTTCACTCCGTAATCGACTTTCGGGAACGTTCGTTTCGCTTCGCGGAAGCGTCCGACGGCGGCACCATGCCGGAAGGCGAGATCCTGCAAGTCGCATTCACCGGCTTGATCGCAAATCGGGCAATCGAGGGGGTGATTGATCAACAAGAATTCCATCACTGCGCGTCGTGCCTGCAATACCCGCTCGTTGTCGGTGAAGATCTCCATGCCATCACGCACCGGGATGTTGCACGAGATCTGGAGTTTCGGCATCCCCTTCACTTCGACCTGACAGATCCGACAATTCCCCTGCGGGGGGAACCACGGATAGTAACAGAACGTCGGAATGTCGCGTCCCAACTGGCGTGCTGCCCAGAGGATCGTGATTCCGTCTGCTACATCAATTTGCTGTCCATCGATGGTGACTTTTGCCATGTGCCTTTTTTCTATCGTAGGGGCGTATGGCATACGCCCTTGTTTTCTTGGGTAGGGGCGGTTCGCGAACCGCCCCTGACTTCAATTTTAAAGATCTGCGTCAGGCGCTGCCTGCCGCTCAGGGCGTATGCTATACGCCCCTACGGAAATGAGAAGATTGCCACAGCAGGCTACGCCTGCTTCGCAATGACAAGAAAAGAACACAAGATAGATTGCTTCGTCCTTCCGCTTCGGAAGTGCTGCGCACGTTCCTTCGCTGCAGTCCTCGCAACGACAAATCAAGATATAAGATTAACAAAGATCAAAAGATAGATTGCCACTTCATTCGCCTGACAGCAAATTCCTCGCAATGACAGAAAAAGATTTCAATATCGGGCGACCGCAGTGGGTCGCTTCTACAACAGGATCACACTCAATATTCATCTGGACACGGGCGGTTCGCGAACCGCCCCTACCATAAGAATATTTTCAATACTTCACAGTGCCAGGTAAACAGGTGCGATGCGTGATGTGATACTCGAATTCCTCGCGGAACCGCTTGACTGCGCTCTGTACCGGCCACGCCGCCGCATCGCCGAGCGGACAAATCGTTTCGCCATCGATGTTGTTTGCGATATCGACAATCAAATCGATTTCGTCGGGGTGCCCATTCCCCGCTTCGATGCGATGCAAAACCCGGTTCAACCAACCGGTACCTTCACGGCATGGTGTACACTGTCCACAGGATTCGTGTGAATAAAACCGTGCCAAAATTTCCAGCGCCCTTACAATACAAACCGTATTGTCATACACGATCACAGCACCGGAACCAAGCATTGTACCGACTTTGGTGAATCCTTCATAGTCCATCGTGCACTCATCGGATTCAGCTTCGGCTTTGGTGATGATTGGTACCGAACTACCGCCCGGAATGACTGCCTTAAATTCGCGACCGGGCAGCGGACCACCGCAAGTCTCATACAAAAAGCGTTTGAAATTGATGCCCATCGGCACTTCGTATACGCCCGGCTTCTGCACATGACCACTGACGCAGAATAGTTTCGTGCCTGCCGATTTCTCGGTACCGTATTTGCGATACGCGAGTGCGCCATGTTTCATGATGTACGGAACAGTCGCCAACGTCTCGACATTGTTGACGATGGTCGGCGATTTATTGAATCCGACGATCGCCGGGAATGGCGGTTTGTTGCGCGGATGACCGCGCTTCCCTTCAAGCGATTCGATCAATGCGGTTTCTTCACCGCAGATATACGCACCGGCACCGCGATAGACGTGCAAATCGAGTTTGTAACCGGTACCTAGTGCATTCTCGCCAAGCACACCGTCGCGATACGCTTCTTTGATTGCTTCTCGAACGATCTCCGCCTCAGTACCGAATTCGCCACGGATGTAGATATAACCGGAATGCGAACCGATCGCGAAACAGCCGATCATCATCCCTTCGAGCATCGAATGCGGATCGTACCGCAAGATATCGCGATCCTTGAAAGTACCAGGTTCGGATTCGTCGCCGTTGCAGATCAGGTATTTCGGATTCGGATTGTCTTTCGGTACGAAACTCCATTTCATACCGCAAGAGAAACCGGCGCCGCCACGACCACGCAGACCCGAGTTCTTCACCTCATCGACTACCTGCGACGGCTGCATTTCGGCAAGCACGCGCCGTGCGACTTCGTAGCCGCCCAGCTTGCGATACTGCTCGATCGTATGCGCCCCCGGGATATCGAGGTTCTTGAAGACGATCTTCTCAGGATGTTTGTAGTCGTAATCGATCACGTATTTTCATCCGTTGAGGCGTATGGTGTACGCCGAAATTATTTTTTGGTAGGGGCGGTTCGCGAACCGCCCGCGATTCGTTCCCGAACGAACCCTACATAAAGATAGATTGCTTCGTCTCTTCGCTACGGCTGTCAGCCATACGGCTGACGATCCTTCGCTGCGTTCCTCGCAACGACAAATCAGGATACAGGATTCAAAAAGAACACAAGATCGCAGGCTCGGAGGCCTGCGCCACCAAAATGTGTTTACGGCAACACTTTCGGGATGCGATCCTGCTTCAATTCACTGAGCAGAAAATCGATCCGTGCTTCGGTTAAATTCTCGTAATAGCGATCATTCATCTGCAACATCGGCGCAGTTCCGCACGAACCGAGGCACTCGGCGCGCGTGATCGTAAAATAACCGTCCGGCGTTACTTCCCCTTCGATTACCTGCAATTTCCGCTTCAGGTAATCAATGATATGTTCGGCACCGAGAATACTGCATGAAATATTGTGACAGACCTGCAGATGATATTTTCCGACCGGTTTGCGATTGAACATCGTGTAAAACGACACCGCCTCGTACACGCGAATCTTCGGAATGTCCAAGACACCGGCGAGATAATCCATCCGCTCGTTATCGAACCAGCGCCATTCATCCTGCGCCCACCACAACGCCGGAAGCAACACGGACAGCTTGTCCGGGTACTTCTGCCGCTCGGCGGAAATCTTCTGAAGTGTGGCTTCGGATAACGCTACTGGCATAATAACTAGTTCACTCTATCAATCAGTTAACAATCCAACTCGCCGGCAATGACATTGATCGAGCTGATGCAGGCAACCGCATCGGCAATCAAGCCACCGGTGATGAGTTCTTCGATCGCATTGTAAAAATAAAAACAGGGACGTCGCCAATGGACACGGTACGGTGTCGGTCCGCCATCGCTGACGATGTACGCACCCAGTTCGCCGTTCGGCGCTTCGATACTGGAATAGAATTCGCCCACTGGCGGCTCGATGCCGTGCATGATGATCTTGAAATGCGTGATCATCGCTTCCATATTGGAATAGACATCGCGCTTCAGCGGCAGCACTACTTTCGGTGCATCGGCGCGATACGGTCCTTCGGGCAGATTATCGATCGCCTGTTTGACAATATTGTAACTCTGCTGAATCTCTTCCATCCGTACGAGATAACGGTCGTAGACATCGCCATCGGCACCGACCGGAATATCGAAATCGAACTCTTCATAACACGAATATGGATACACTTTCCGGATATCGAATTCGTAGCCGGTGGCACGGAGATTCGGACCGGTAAAGCCATACTCGAGCGCGCGCTCGGACGTGATCTTGCTGACCCCGCGGGTGCGATCCATGAAGATGCGGTTGCGCGTCAGCAGCTTGTGGAAGTCCGACAGCACTTTCGGGAAACCGTTCAGAAATTCGTAGACATCGGCTTTGAACGATGCCGGGATGTCGCGCTCCAACCCACCGACCCGCCCGAAAGCGGTAGTGAGGCGCGCACCGGTCATGTTCTCCAGGATTGTATAGATTTTTTCGCGCTGCTCGAAGAAATACAAGAAGCCGGTATAGGCACCAAGATCGACACCCAACACCCCCATCGAGACAAGGTGATCCATGATGCGGGAGAGTTCCATGAAGATCACGCGGACATATGCGACTTTCTTCGGTACTTCGATCCCCATCATCTTCTCGACTGCGAGCGTCCACGCGACGTTATTTGCCGGAGACGAAACATAATTCATCCGGTCGGTGATCGTGATGACTTGGTTGTAAGTGTATACTTCGGCAAGTTTTTCGAAACTGCGATGACAGAACCCGATTTCCGGCCAGGTCTTGACGATTCGCTCGCCATCCAACTCGACAATATTCTGGAGAATGCCGTGCATCGCGGGATGCGACGGTCCGAGATTCAGGATAAAGCGATCCCGCTCCTCGGTCGGCTCCAGATATTTATCGGCGATTTCAGGTCGAATGTCTGCCATGAGTTCCGTTTATTTCATTAGGGCGGAAAGATACGCCCGTTTTTTTATACTTCCTGATTTGTCATTGCGAGGAACGCAGGGCGCGACCTAGTGCGCCAGAAGTGACGAAGCAATCTCCTCTTTTAAAGAATACAATATTCAGGAGGAGATTGCTTCGTCCTTCCACTTCGGAAGTGCTTCGCACGTTCCTTCGCTGCAGTCCTCGCAACGACAAATCAAGATACAAGATTGAAAAAGATCAAAAGATAGATTGCTTCGTCCTTCCGCTTCGGAAGTGCTGCGCACGTTCCTTCGCTGCAGTCCTCGCAACGACAAATCAAGATACAAGATTGAAAAAGATCAAAAGATAGATTGCTTCGTCCTTCCGCTTCGGAAGTGCTTCGCACGTTCCTTCGCTGCAGTCCTCGCAACGACAAATCAAGATACAAGATTGAAAAAGATCAAAAGATAGATTGCTTCGTCCTTCCGCTTCGGAAGTGCTTCGCACGTTCCTTCGCTGCAGTCCTCGCAACGACAAATCAAGATACAAGATTGAAAAAGATCAAAAGATAGATTGCTTCGTCCTTCCGCTTCGGAAGTGCTTCGCACGTTCCTTCGCTGCAGTCCTCGCAACGACAAATCAAGATACAAGATTGAAAAAGATCACAAGATAGATTGCTTCGTCCTTCCGCTTCGGAAGTGCTTCGCATGTTCCTTCGCTGCAGTCCTCGCAACGACAAATCAAGATTTCAAATGTGGCGGGGCTGAAGCCCCACCTCCGAGCGTATTACCTTCGGTGAGCGCTTCGCGGTTGCCACACCCCTACTTAGAATCGTCCGGAAAATCCGGTAGTTCGGCACGCTTGTTGTTGATCACTTCACCCAACGGGAAGCGACCGCGTTTCAATCCACGCGTCGGGAAATCCTTACGCAACGGATGCCCTTCGAAATCGTGTGGATTCAATATTCGTCGTAAATCGGGATGTCCGATAAATTTAATGCCGAAGAAATCGAATGCTTCGCGTTCCGCCCAATTCGCCGCAACCCAGATGTTGCTTACTGTGCGGATCTCCGGATCTTTTCCGGGAATTGGGAACCGCAATCGGATGCGGTGCTGATACTTCATCGCGTGGAGATGCATCACCACTTCGAAGCGCTCGGCACGCGACGGATAATCGACGCCGCAAAGGTCGAGCATCATCTTATAAGAAAGGTCTTCGGTATCGCGGAGGAAAGTGCAGATTTCGACATTCTTGGCAGCATCGAGCACCAGCACCAGCATCCCATTCGATTCGTATTGCTCGCGAATCGCGTCGCCGAATGCTTCCTGCATTTTGGCAAGTACGATGGGGTTACGTTCGGTTAACGGTGCCGCTGGTTGCATTCAGTACTCTACTTCGAATCGGAATTATCTTTGGGTTGAAAGAGATGTCGATTGGTCGACTTGGCGTACAGACCTTGCTTCTGGACTTTCTCCTGCAGTTGCATAAAGCCCTGCAGCAGCATTTCGGGACGGGGCGGGCATCCGGGAATATAAATATCGACCGGGAACAACTCATCCATCCCTTGTACCACGGAGTACACTTCAAACATGCCACCGCACGAGGCGCATGCACCCATCGCAATGACCCACTTCGGTTCCGCCATCTGATCGTAGATGCGCTTCAGCACCGGTGCCATTTTCAAATTGATGGTGCCGATAACTAGCATTAGATCGGCTTGGCGCGGCGAGAAACTGGGGCGTTCGGCACCGAACCGGGAGATATCGTAGCGCGACGCCATCGTCGCCATGTATTCGATCCCGCAACACGCCGTAGCGAAGGGCATCGGCCAAAGGGAATATTTGCGCGACCAGCCGATCGCCTCGCTCAGAGTCGTCAGGAAGAAGCCTTTGCCGTACGGGGGTTCTACTCCCATTCAAGGGCTCCTTTCCGCCAAGCAAACAATAATCCAATGGTTAAGACACCGAGAAACACCATCATCTGCCAGAAACCAGACCAGTTTAAGACGCGCAGATTGATTGCCCACGGGTAGAGAAAGACGACTTCGATATCGAATAGGACGAACAGGACAGCGATGAGGTAGAATTTGATGGCAAAGCGGTTACGGGCATTGCCGTGGTAGTCGATGCCGCATTCGTAGGTGTCGTGTTTGGTGGTATCGAATCGTTTCGGTCCGAGCAAATACGACGCTAGAATCACGAACGCTGCAAACCCGACAGCGACCAGTAATTGAATAACAACCGGTGAAAAGCTTACCAGCATACTTCCGAACCAACCCCCCAGTTACGATCGGTAGATGGTGCTAAATTGCGCCTTATTTCACTTGACATAAATAAATCATACGGAAAATAAGTTGAGAATATCGTATTCACAATACCCTCGCGAAGATAATTCGCGATTTTGTTAAAACATTATCAAACTAATAATACGGGGGTTGGGTGTTAGGAGTTGGGGATTGGGGGTTTGGGGATTGGTAAAGATGGTTGAAATATCTGTTGGTCGGAATTTATTCCGACTCTTATTTCCAAAATAGATTTCAATGTGGCGGGGCTGAAGCCCCACCTCCAACATAGAGCTAACACCCAAATTGTTATCATGGCTGGGGCGGTTCGCGAACCGCCCCAACCAAAAAGGATAAACAGAAAAAAGAGTGGGTTGCCACATGCGCCGAACGGCGCATTCGCAACGACAAATCGACAAGATGGGTGTTGGGGATTGGGTTGTAGGTGTTGGGAAAAGAGAAAAAGATGAAAGATGCGGGCGGGCGCGGGGACCCGCCCCTACTATAAAAAAAACGGGATGCGTTGAGGCATCCCGTTCAGATCGTACGACAGTTCATAGCGTCAATCGGATGGTTTCAGTTTATCCAATTCCTCACGAAAATCGCCGGTGACGTGGAACCGCTTGTAGACCGAAGCAAAGCGGATATACGCCACTTCATCGACCAAGGCAAGTTCGTGCATGACCAACTCCCCAACCTTGTGCGATTCAATATCGGGACCGAGCGAGATGATCGAACTTTCGACACGGTCGACCAATTTGTCGATTTCGTCGTTGTTGAAGGGACGCTTGGCAAACGCAATCCGGATGCCGTGTTTCAGCTTCTCCCGCGAATAATTCTCGACGCTTTTGTCGCGCTTGACAATGCGCAACTCCTCCGGTTCGATATACTCGTAAGTAGTAAATCGAAACCCGCAACCCAAGCATTCACGGCGCCGTCGGGTCGCCGCCCCTTCGCGGGTCACGCGCGAATCGACCACTCGATCTTCCTGCGTCTGACATTTAGGACAACGCATATCGTATTACATTTCCGGCGCATACAGCGGAAATGCCGCACAAAGTGCATTGATTTCGTGACCGACCTTCTCGGCGAGTGCCTCGTCTTCCGGCGCTCTCAAAACCCGGTCGATCCACTCGGCAATCATCTTCATTTCGACTTCTTTGAAACCACGCGTTGTCGCTGCCGGAGTACCAATCCGGATACCGGAAGTGATAAACGGCGATTGTTTGTCGCCCGGCACCATGTTCTTGTTGGTGGTGATCCCGGCGTGTTCCAATGCCGCTTCCGCTTTCTTGCCAGTCAGATTCTTGTTGCTCAAATCCATCAGCATCAAGTGATTGTCGGTACCGTCGGAAACCAGTTTGTAACCGCGCTTCATCAGTTCTTCGGCAAGCGTCTTGGCATTGGACACGACCTGCTTCATGTAGGCAGAGTAGGATGGTTGCAGCGCTTCGGCAAACGCCACGGCTTTACCGGCGATAACATGCATCAACGGACCGCCTTGCAGACCGGGGAAGACGACGGCATCAAGCGCTTCGAACAGCGTCTTCGGTTTTGGCATTCCGGAAAGTATAATCTCCCCACCCTCGAAGCTGGAGAGGATCAAACCACCGCGCGGACCACGCAAGGTCTTATGAGTCGTACTGGTGACGACATGACAAAGCGGCAACGGATCCATGTGCAGTTTCGTCGCGACGAGACCGGCGATATGGGCGATATCGGCAACCAGATAGGCGCCGACTTCGTCAGCGATTTCCCGGAACTTCTCAAAGTCAATTTTGCGGGGATAGGCTGACGCACCGGTCATGATCATCTTCGGTTTGTGTTCATGAGCAAGTTTACGCACCATATCGAAATCGATCTGTCCGGTTTCGATATTGAGACCGTAGCTCACGCAATTATAGAGACGACCGGATTGATTGACCGGACTACCGTGAGTTAAGTGACCACCCTGTGCCAGCGAAAGCCCTAAGAACGTTTCACCCGGTTTCATTAACGTGTTGTAGACGGCTTGATTCGCCTGCGAACCACTGTGAGGTTGAACATTCGCCCACTTCGCGCCGAATAGTTTCTTGACCCGTTCGCGCGCCAATTCTTCGGCTTTGTCGACGAATTCGCAACCGCCGTAATACCGTTTTCCCGGATACCCTTCGGCATATTTATTGGTCATAACCGAACCGACTGCTTCCATCACCGATCGACTGACGAAATTCTCCGATGCAATCAGTTCCAGCCGGTTTTCCTGCCGACCCCGTTCATTGACGATCGTCTCGTAAATTTCCGGATCGCGTTCCCGTAAACTTCCCCACATAATCACTCCTTAGTACTCCGTATCGATTTTATTGACGCGCCGCTCGTGTCGTTCGACCGAGGAAGCAGCAGTATGTAAAAACGTATCGACAATTTCCCATGCCAGATCAGCGCCAGTCAGGCGTGCACCGAGACATAGCACATTGGCGAAATTGTGTTGTCGACTCAACTTGGCATGATATTCGGTGGTGCAAAGTGCCGCACGGATGCCGGCGTGACGGTTGGCGGCAATCGACATCCCGATCCCGGAACCGCAGAGCAAAATACCTAAGGCACCACTATTCCGTTGAATTGCTCTGGCAACGGCATGAGCAACATCGGGATAGTCGGTCATTTCCTCAGTGTCGATCGATAGCGAGTCGTCCACCGGATAGCCAAGCGAGATTAACCGGTCGCGAATCTGCCAGCGTAATTCCCGTCCACCGTGATCGGAACCGAGAAAAATCAAGGGATATTTTGCATTCATCAGTACACCAATTTACGATGAATCCGGATGGCTTTAAGCCGATCCGGAAACGATCAATTCATTCATCATATAAGATACAAAACGGGTGTGGATTTCCCCACACCCGAGGTACCTACTATTTCTTGCGGTGCGTTGGTTTTTCGCGCACGAACCATTTTTCCGATAGCGACACCGACACCGAGGTCCAGAACAGATTTTCCTGCAATAGGTTGGTGCTACCATTCCCGCGAATGGTGTAACCAGTAGCAAGATGAACGAAGTCCTGCGTTTGCGCGGTCGGCAATGTCACACCCAACGATGTCGTAAATTCTTCAATGCGCTTCGAATTGGTGGTCAAATTGGGCAATTTGCGATAGCGTAAACCCATCCGCCAACTGGTTCGGCTCCAATACGGGTCGAGTAGACCGGATTTGCCGGGGCGTTCCAGCCAGCACCCGCCGTAGATCGCATCTTCCGGTTGTAAGAGAAAATACCGCGAATGGATTTGACTCCATTGCGACCAGCCGCCATCGGCTCCCAGTGCCCACGCTCCCAGTCGCCACGATGCTCCACCCATCACTTCCAACGGAAGGTTGAAATGGGTTGTCGTGTTAGTGACGTCATTGGTCATTGCGAATCGGACTTCTTCGCGAACTGACAATCGTGCCGGGAATTGTGTTACCAACGAATAACGCTGGCTGCCATTTTGGTAAAGCATACCGAAGCGACCGTACCAGCCGGACATCTGGCGATTGATAACGAACCAACCGTCTGCCATCGAGGAAGTATCGAAGTATACCCGCCAGTCATTATTGATCGAACCGCCAATAAAACCAGTTTCAGCACCGAATCGGAAGTTACCCGAAGCGAGTGCAGCGACCAATCCGTAGCGCGACAGCCCGCCGGTGCCATCAAGACGTTCGGTATAGGTGATACCGGAACCCCAAGTTTTGCGGCTTTCCGCCATCGCATTGGCAGCAGAATATGGGGCAATGATAAAACCGGTGCGGAACAACTTGTAGGTAGGAATCGAAAGTGCAAACCCACCAAAGCGGAACTCGCCCTGTTTATCGACGTTTCCAAAATTATCTTGGATGGATCGACTGGAGAATTCACCGGCAACACCGACGCGGACTTCACTCAACTCGGAAAATTTCGCCGGTTGATCGAGATCGGGTGCAGTCGAGTCGAATGCGGCAAGCCCCAATCCGGCACGACCCGCAGACGGACCGAGCACTGAAGTGAGGGGAATTCCGATCCCCTGTCCCGAAAAGACGGAACCAAAAGCAGCTTGACCAACGATCGTGAGAATCAATATGAACAGGAAAGCGTGTTTCATTTGCCCGCCTCCGGTTCAAGTTCGCTGTAGATAATTTCCAATCGTGCCTGCGGTGTTCCGGGTGTTGGTGTAATGCCTTCTCGTGGTGCCGATCCGAACGAGGATCGGGAGAACCTCGATCCCTCATTGGCATCGGTGATCAGTAATACACCGGTTTGATGTCGCAAGGCTACCCAGCGCGCGACAACATTGCTGACCTCCACTACCACTGTGGAATCGGTCGCGGCAAAGGTGACCGGTGAAGTGGAACCCAGAACTGGTTCACTGTGCCATTGGGTGGAATCGCCCGATGCGATCGACACACCGATTGCTTGCATGACGCCAAAATCGGTCGGCAAACGGGGTTGCGGTCGTCGGATGATCATGCGGGCATGGTGAACATTCACCTGTCGCGTGACCAGATCACCCAAATCGAACCAGATAATGCCACGTACTGCATCGCCGGCACCGACTTGCAACCCATCGTAATTGGTGGTGCCTTTCGATAGCAGCGATAAATCGTCATAGGGATAGGTTATTACGGAATCGGGGAAACCAACCGGCAGACCATCTTTCAACCGACTATACTTGATTTTCAGATAGGGGCGAGTCGCATTGTCACCCTCGATCGAATAAAACGAGCGGATCGAAAACGCAGTCGCCAAATCGGGACGTAACCAGATTCCGAAATTCGTGTCGTTAAGTAGCTGTCGTGTGGTGATGGTAATCCAGGTTTGTACTTCCGAATACATTGCTTCAGGTAGATGGAAGACCATTGAATCGGCACCGGTAGTATCCATCGACATATTGATCGTTCCGTCCAACTGCCTGGGATTGATTGCCAACGTCTCGGCACTTGCCGAATATTGACTCCAATTGACCCGTGGTGCGAACAAATTCAATGTGATCGGTGGTGTAGCATTCGTGGCGAACAGACCACCGCTAGTATCGTGTACACCGAACATAGTGAGCGATACTTCTTCCAACCGGATCGAATCGACATTCAAACTATCGTAGTAAATCGTATCCAATTTCCCGAAAGTATTGAACCGGAACAGGGTACTCGCTTCGACACCGCGATTGCTGCCGAAAAACAGTTTTCCACCACCCATATTGTTGTATTTATGGTAGTAAGAACTATCTTTCTGCGCTAAGATCGTTCGATCGGCAAGGCGACCATTTTGCGGTGAAACGATTTCATTGCGACCAACATTCCCCTTCAAATCGGAACAGGAAAGTATCAGAAAGCTGGTTAATGACAACAGAAAAACGAGATAAACGGATTTTGACATCGGTTTCCAATCGATTTTGGGTAATTTGATAATGTACAACGCAGTTCTAAACGGATCAATCGGTTATTCAAGGATTTTTGCCAGATTCCAATCGAGTTGAATTTTCAGAATATTGCCCTTGCGATCTTCCGTTAAGAGATACCCTTTATCCAAAGCATATCGAAAGATATCGCGAGTCAGTTTCACATCGTGGCGGCAGTATTCCTCGATCAGTTGCCACTTGCCTTCCTTCACCCATTGCAGGCTCTGCAGTCCGTCGGCACTCTTGTTATCGTGCAGCGACGCTTTCGCCAGTGCCGACAACGGGAGTCGTTTCCCGCCGAAGCGGTGTTGCACTTCCGGCAACATATCGAAACTTCGCCACTCCTTGAAAGTCCGAGGGATATAACCGCGTAACACTTCGTAATCGAACCGAATGGTGTTGTACCCGACAATCAGTTGAGCAGAGTCGAGATGGGCAATCAGCCGGTCAAGATCCTTTTCGAAATAGGTCGAATATTGCTGCGTCCGCTCGTCGAAGATCACCGCTAACGCCAGACCCATCAGGTGGATATTGCTCCAGCCACCCACTTCGTCGGCACTGCGCAGGGTTTCGACATCGAAATAAACAGTCCCGGTCTGCTCCGTAGGTAAAACGCTCAGGACTGGCTGCGGTTCCTTCGGAGGCACGATTGTTTTGGCGGGAAGCGTCGGGAACAGTGTTCCAGTTTGTTCCGCTTCCGAGAGCCAGCGTCGGAAAAGGGCGATGGTTCCCTGCTTATCGAGGGGACGATTGCCACTGCCGCACTTCGGCGATTGAATACAACTGGGACAGCCATCCGGCTCGGTGCAAGGGCACTCTTCGACCAATCGCAAGGTTTTCTGCAGCCACTCGGTCAGCATCCGGTAGCCAGTCAGTGTCAGACCGGCACCACCAGCGTACCCATCGTAGAGAAAAATCGTCGGTCGGCGGGTTTGCGGGTGCATATCCATGGTGATGCCACCGACATCATTCCGGTCGCAGAGCGCCAGCAAGGGAAGCATCGCCAAAAAAGCATGTTCGGCGGCATGACGCGCGCCGGGGAAGTGGTGATTCTGGTTGCGCCAATCCTCGATCAGGTCCGACGGCATCTCGATCCAACAGCCAGTAGTCTCGTAGATGGTCTCGGGCATTTCCAGCGGAAAGACGCCTTCCAGCGTCCGGGCTTCGCGATTGCGCCGTTCATAGCCAACTACCCGTTCGTGGACACGTAACTTGCCGAAACTGATTTTGTCCGGTCCGCAATTCTTCTCTTCGTAGATCTCGAGAATTTCCGTCTCTTTTTCCGAGCGGGGCATAGTGTAGTACGAGGGTGTCGGAGTCGGCTCGGTAACGAAAACAGTTGAAGTACCGGTTTCGAGCGAATCGACGACATAACTCCGCCCCATGTGGAGATATACTGCTTGATTGTGGCATTCGCGAAAGGCAGTCTCACCGGAGATTTCACCGATCCGCTTACTTGACGCGAGATCGACAATTGAAAACGAACTACCGATCGAACGGAGATCGACTTTCCGTTGCGGTTGCGTGTCGCGCGGGAACCATTGCCCCCCTTCGGCGGATTCGAGCAATTCACCAGCGGCAATTTTCGCAGCTACCCGCTCTTTCACGACTTTCGGTTGCAGCCACGGTTCATCCAGTTTCAGCGGGATTTCCTGAGCGGCACAGAGGAGATGCGCATCCAAGACAAATTCATTGTCGTGATTGATGTTGGCAGTCTCGAACGGTCGCGATAGCAATTCATCGGGGTGCCGGAGAAGATATTGATCGAGTGCATTCGACGATGCAATCAGTGCGACGGCGGCAGAATTGTCACCGCGCCCGACCCGCCCCCAGCGTTGCCAGGTCTGCGAAATGAGTCCGGGAAAACCGGACAGAATACAGACATCCAAGCCACCGATATCGATACCAAGTTCCAGCGCAGACGTCGAAATCACACCGAGCAATTCGCCATCGGATAGTTTGCGCTCGATTTCGCGGCGCTCTTCGGGAAGGAAACCGGCACGATAGGATGAGATCTTTTGAGCGATGAGTGGATCTTTTTCGGCGACGGCGATGAACATGCGCTCGGTTTCCTGCCGCGAGCGGGTGAAAACGATCGTGCGCAATCCGTTTGCGACCGCGACCATTAACAGACGCGCGGTTTCGGTGAAGGCGCTGGTTTCGTCGGGATTGAAAAGCAATACGTGTCGTTTACTGCGCGGTGCGCCGGATTCGGTGATTGCAATGGCTTCACCATCGAACAGCTTGGTGCCCAATTCACCGGGATTCGCAATCGTCGCACTGGTGGCTAAAAACGTCGGTTTGACACCATAGAGTTGGCAGATCCGCTGCAGTCGCCGGAAGACCCACGCCATGTGAGTTCCGAAAACACCGCGGTAGGTATGCAATTCATCGACGACAACGATCGAGAGCGATTCGAAAAAAGTACGCCAGAGACTGTGATAGGGAAGGATACCGAGGTTCAACATATCGGGCGTAGTAAACAGCGCTTGCGGCGGATTTCGACGAATGAGTCGACGCATCGAATCGGGCGTATCGCCATCGTAAATCGCAGCACGCGGCGGTTGCGGCAACGGCATTGCCGAAGTGAGTTCGTTCCACTTCTTGAGTTGATCGTTCTCCAACGCTTTCAGCGGATAAAGGAAGAGCGATCGTCCTCCCCGCACCATTGCCGATTCAAGGGCGGGAAGAAAATAACTCATCGACTTACCGGATGCGGCATGGGTCGCGACAACGACATTCTTTTTCGCTTTCGCGGCATTCAATGCTTGCGTCTGATGGGCATACAAGCGATTGATCCCTTGCGCACGGAGAGCGGTTTGCAATGGCGGAAAGAGGCTGTAGCTATCGTCGTACTGCGCCTCGCTGGCTTCCAGCACACTGCTGGAAATGAGGATCTTCGCCAGCGAGTGATGGCGTCGAATGTCGGTCAGGAACTGTTCGATGCGGTCAGGCATAGTTTATCAGCGGCTCGGCATCGGAAAAGGGAAACGCCTTTGGACGTAAATGGCAGTGGGCATGATCGGGAATCTTGCGTTGCTCCCAATCGATCACGCCGGCAGTGCCAAAGAGGAAAATAAGTAAAGCTGCCACTTCCTGTTTTTCTTCGGGTGAAAATGACGGTTCATGCGCTTTCTTCACCACCATCGGGGTACAGCAAATGATACAATCGACAACGATATAGCGATCATTCTCGTGATGCAGCGGCGATTTCAATTCGCGCAGGTGGTGAAGTCGACAAAGGTCGCAATGCTCAATCATAACCACCCCTCAGACCGGTACCACGCGATCGTTTCGGCAACTGCCGCCGATAACGAATATTGCGGGACATATCCGGTTAGACGACGAAAATTTGAATCGTCGCAGCGCCAGTCGTCATAAGTGAGTTCGGCAATCTTGTCGCGATTGAGCAACACCGCTTTTCCGGATATTTTCGACCACAGTTCGCCAGACTCCGCCAACAATTGCGCCGACCACCGAGGCAGCGTTGCGAGACGATATTTGCGATTCAGTGCAGCAGCCGCGGCAGCTCGGAATTCATCCCAATCGGTCGCACCGGAGGTAACGAAATTAACTTTGTGGTTGAGTGCATCGTTCATACTGGCAATTAGAATCGCCGCGACGAAATCCTTGGCATAGATCCAACTGAATTGACGACGGACGGTGCCGATTTGCGTCGACCATCCGCGAGCAAGTGCTTTGAAGAAAACGAAGATATCGCGCTCGCGCGGACCGAATACTGCGGGGGGACGTAAAATTGTCCACGATAACTTCTCTTCAGTCAGTAAAACTTCTTCGGCAGCACGTTTCGAGCGACCGTACCAACTGATCGGTTCGGACGGATCGAGTTCGGTTCGTGGTCGATGATCGATTGCGGGACCGGCAGCCGCCTGCGAGGAACAGAGGATGAACCGCGCATTCGGCGCAGCTTCGCGGGTTGCTGAAAGGAGTGATGCAGTGGTAGAACGATTGATTTCGATCAGATCGGATTGCTTCGGAGCACGCAGTGCAGCGGCAAGATGAATGACCAAATCGCAGTTTTTCAGTGCGGGAAGTAACGAATCGCGATTGCGATAATCGACCGGAAAATGCGCGATGTTGTTACCGGAATTGCCGACAGAACGACTCAATAACCGGACTTCGTCGCCACGGGATGTGAGAGCAGCGACCAGATGCGAGCCGATGAAGCCGGTTCCTCCGGTTACTGCAACGATCACACCAAATCCTTCCGGTAAATCCGGTAGTGTTTGTAGATCTTCCCGCCGATCTTTTCGAGGATGTTATTCATCATGTCGTTGTCTTCGAGAATCCACGACATCTCACCACCGCGATGTCCGCGGAGTTTCGAAACGCGCACTGCTTCGGCATAGAAGATTACATCGATTCCGCGATTGCGGAATTCCGGAACAACGCCCATGACCATCACGCGCGACTGCTTGATCTTCTTCGCGACGTACTGATTCCAGAGGACTTTCAACAGACCGAACGGGAACAGTTTGCCGCCTCGTATCCCTTTGAGTACTTGATAGTAGTCGGGAAGGGTTAGCGAAAATCCAACTAACTTTCCTTCGATAAATGCAAAGACTGTGAAATCCGGATCGACGATCATGTGCAGTTGCTTGGCTAGATGATCGATCTCTTCGTCGGTCATCGGGAAGAAGCCCCAGTTCTTTGCCCAAGCGGCGTTGTAGACTTCTTTGATCAGCGTGACTTCGTCCCAGAAGTGCTTCATATCAAGGCAGCGGATTTCCGCTTTTAACTTCTTGCGGAGAAATTCAGCGGCTTTCTGATAGCGATCGGTGAAGTCGTCTGCCGACATCCACCACGCATACAGATCCTTCGCCTTGGAATAGCCGCACCCTTCGATCAGTGCAGGATAGTATTCGGGATTCCACGTCATCATGATGATCGGTGATTCGTCGAAGGCATCGATGAGGGTACCGCATTCGTCGTTGGTCGATGGATTCATCGGACCGAGAATCGCATCGCGACCGCGATCACGAACCCATTTCTCCGCAGCTTCGAACAGCGCTTTGGCAATGGCGGGATCGTCGAAGGCATCGAAGAAACCCCAGTGACCGATATTCTCGTGGTGGAAATCGTTATGCGCATGATTGTCGATGGCGGCAATTCGTCCAACAATTTTGCCTTCGCGCTTGGCGAGAAACAACTGATACTCGGCACGATCCCAGAATGGATTCTTTTTGCGGTCGAACAATGCAAGCAAATCCATCCGAAGTTGTGTAACAAATTGCGGATAGCGCTCATTCAATCGATAGCCGGTATCGACAAACGCCCGAACATCAGCCGGGCGTTCGACAGTCACGATTTGAATCGGTGCTGAAGATTTGTCGTTCATATTACATTCAGTTTCTTTGCAACTCGGTTAATTGCATCGACGGCGCGATCGATCTGCTCGAAAGTATGGGTTGCCATGAGCGAGAGTCGAATTAACGCGGCACCGGGTTCCACTGCCGGCGAAATCACCGGATTGACGAAGACCCCTTCGTCGTTCAATAATTTGCAAAATTGGAATGCCAATAAATCTTCACCCACCAGCACCGGAATGATTGGCGTTTCGGAGCCGAGGGTATTGAATCCGCTCTGATTCAGTGCTTGCTTCAAACGGTGCGTATTCGCCCATAGTTGTTCACGGCGTTCCGGTTCGCGAATCAGGATTTCCAAAGCTTTCAGTACGGCACCGACATTTGCGGGTGAAGGCGAGGCAGTGAAAATCAAGGCGCGGCAATGATGCTTCAAAAAGTGGATAACGGCATCTTTACCACCGACGAAACCGCCGACCGAGCCCAGCGATTTGGAAAACGTTCCACCGGTCAACGCAACTTTATCTTTCAATCCGAAATGCGCAGCAGTACCGTCGCCCTTGGGACCGAGGACGCCGATCGAGTGCGCATCATCGACAAAGACATCGGCATCGAATTCTTCGGCTATGGGCATAATCTTATCAAGCGGTGCAATATCGCCTTCCATCGAAAATACGCCATCGATCACGATCAATTTGTTTTTGTCGCGGGGAATTTTCGAGAGGACATCACGGAGCGAAGCCATATCGTTGTGGGCGAACTTCCGGCGAGTGCCATAGCAGATCCGCGTACCATCGACGATACTGGCATGATCCTGCGCATCGATGATGACGAAATCGCCGCGACCGACCAGTGTATCGATCACACCCAGATTGACATGATGTCCAGTGGTGAAAATCAGTACCGATTCCACGCCCATGAAATCGGCTAATTTTTCTTCCAATTCCAAGTGAATTCGCAGCGTCCCATTCAAATATCGCGAACCGGCGCAACCGGTACCGTAGGCATCAACAGCATCCTTCGCCGCTTTTTTCACTTCGGGATGATTGGTGAGTCCAAGGTAGTTGTTGGATCCCATCATCAACACCTTCTTGCCGTCGATCAGCACTTCGGTATCTTGATCGGAATCGATGGGTCGAAAATATGGGTAGATTCCCGCCGCAATCACTTCACGCGCGCGGGTGTACTGCATGGAACGTTCCAATAACCTCATTAACCTTTTACCCCCTGAGTCCGCCAAACCAATCGGACAGGAACGGAATGCGGAAAGATCGCCCGGAAAATGCATTGAGCATTCCCAACAGCGCCAAGCCCGCGCAAATAACCAGCAGTGCGTCCCACAACAAATTCCAGCGGAACAACAATGCGGCAAGTTCCAACACAAATAAGATCAATCCCTGTTTCGCATGATGAAATACGAACCGGTTGTCATGACCTTGCAACAGACCGATGAAACAGAATCCCGGAATGTAGGAAATCAGTGCCAAACCGCGACCGGTTTCAATTTCCTCTTCATCCCAAAGATCCGAAGAAAAGAACAGACCGTGCATTTTCGATTGTTCATTTCGATCGGGCACAATTGCCTCGTTTGCTGTTGGTGTGTTTTCGTTCGATCTCTGCACATCGGTCGCGCAGGATCGATCTATTAGTCAATTCGTCGAGAATGAATTCGACAATCGAGCGATGTACCGTCGTGCTCGGACTTTATAATGAACCACGACGGTATCGGTCGAAAATCAAAGAACTTTACAAAATATACCAGAAATCAGGCAGATAACAAGAGCGCCAGCGTTTCTTCGTAGGTTAGCATCTTCCGCTCGCCGGTTTTACGCTCTTTTACTTCCAATTTTCCTTCGGAAACCGCCTTTTCCCCTACGATTACCGTGTATGGGAAACCGAGCAGGTCGGCATCTTTGAACTTCACCCCGGCACGCTGGTCACGGTCATCGAACAGCGTTTCGATCTTGTGGGCATGCAGTTCGTCGTACAATTTGGTGGCAATTCCGTTAATATCCGGATTCATAGGATTGACCGGAACGATACTTGCCAGCATCGGAGTCAGTGCCTTGTTCCAGACGATTCCGTTTGCATCGTGATCCTGCTCGATCAACGCGACCAGAATTCGACCGACACCGATACCGTAGGAACCCATGATGATCGGGTATTCTTTGCCATCGTCGCCAAGGAATGTGGCACCCATTGCTGCCGAATAGCGCGTACCGAGCTTGAAGATGTGTCCCAGTTCGATCGCCGTGGCGATATGCAATGGACCGGAACCATCCGGTGCCATTTCGCCCGCTTTTACTTCGCGCAAATCGACAAAATTCTGCGGCACGAAATCGCGACCGACATCCAACCCACCGATGTGATAGCCCGACTTATTCGCTCCGGAAATCAGATTGGTACCGCCTTGCAACCGCAGATCGGCATAGATCGGCAAATCGATTCCGCGCGGTCCGAGAAATCCTACTTCGGCACCATGGAACCACTGACCCACCGATTCGGGAATTGCCGGTAATACGGCTTCGCCGACGGCGGCTTGTAATTTCGTCTCGCACAATTCGTCGTCGCCGCGTAACAGCGCTACTACTGGTTTTCCGGAATCGGTAATGTAGACCAAAGTCTTAACCAAGCGATGCGCAGGAACACCCAACAATCCGGTGACTTCTTCGATTGTACGCTGGACTGGCGTTACAAGTTCGTAGATATCGGCAACCGAAGGCTCGTCGAGGACGGGTGCGGGAATTGATGTCGCGACTTCGATGTTGGCGGCATACCCGCCTTCACTGCGGGCGATGCGATCTTCTCCGGCTTCGGATTCGATCATGAATTCCTGACTACCGGTACCACCCATCAAGCCGGATGACGCACCGACAATAAAGTAATTCAAACCACAGCGTTCGAAAATCCGTTTGTATGCGGCTTTATAGGCTTCGTAGATCTTGTCCAGACCTTCCCAGTCAGTGTCGAGCGAATAGGCATCCTTCATCAGGAATTGCCGAACGCGCAACAGACCCGAACGGGGACGGGGTTCGTCGCGATACTTGGTTTGAATCTGATACCACGATTGCGGCAGATCCCGCCACGAACGAACTTCGTTGCGCGCGAGATGACAGATAATCTCTTCGTGAGTCGGGGCGAGTGCATACTTCCGACCCTTACGGTCGATCACCCGCATCATATCGTCGCCGAATGCGGCATTGCGACCGGTCTCATCCCAGATTTCGATGGGATTCAACGACGGCAGGAAAAATTCCTGTGCACCGATATTATCCATCTCTTCGCGGATGATGGTTTGCACTTTCAGCATCGATTTCCAGCCCAATGGGAGGAACGAATAGACACCAGCCACCAATTGCCGGATCAATCCGGCGCGAACCATTAATTGATGCGAAACAGTCGTCGCGTCGGCAGGCGACTCTTTCAACGTCGGGACGAAACTGCGCGAACGCAGCATAACACAACCTCACGAAAGATTAATTTGAATTGATCCAGTCGATCAAATCTCTTGAGTATCAGTTGTCATAAATTGGTGTCAGGCTTTGCTTGACGTAACGGGCGGACACGGGGGTCTGCCCCTACTTCCGATAACAACTTACTCTTGAGAAACAATTTTTATCGAACCATGGAATGAAAAAAGCGGGACAACAATGTCCCGCCCATCAAGATAAAATACGAAGAAACGCCGACGGGTTACGGAGTCTCAACGTAGACAGTACGCCCGGCGGGATTTGAACCCACAACCTTTGGCTCCGGAGGCCAACGCTCTATCCAATTGAGCTACGGGCGCATCAACGCAACCGGTAAAGATAATGAAAAAATTCCGGTTAAGGTAATCGCGTCATTTTCGTCGTCGTAGCCCGACCATTCACGGTCAATCGAACAAAATATGTACCGGCGGTATTGCCACTCCAATTCGTCGAATACTTGCTGCCAGCCCGCACCGGACCGTTATACAGCACACCAACCTGCCGACCAATGGCGTCGAACATTTCCAATCGAGCCATGCCTGAGCCATTGCTGCCGAACGTCAAATTGGTTGAAGGATTGAACGGATTGGGATAGGCAGCCAATTCCAGCGAATTCGGCAACGCCATGCGTACCGGCGATTCGCGTACCGCATTGACATAATGTCGAGACGATTGAATCAGAGTTAACGCAGTCGTAAAGTCCGGGGTGGACACGGCAGTGTCACTCGTCGCGGTAACCAGTGCACCCAGATTTTGCGCCATAAACATGACAGTGGTTTGCGCTGGAATGTTTGTGCCGTAATTGGGAATCGATATCCACTGACTCATCAAGGTGAATCCGGCATCCACGCGACCACTCGAAACCGTAACGCGGCGAAGAGCTTGTGCCGAATCGCCCGGATATAGCAAAGTACCATAGGCATCGACAGAGTTTTGCAAGCGAATCAACACCCGAGCGTAAATTGGAACGGTGATCGTAAAAATCGTCGTATCGGCGATGTGAATCATCATCTTCACCGAATCGGTCCACGTCTGTGCATTGGTGAGTGGAAACGCCATTACCCGGGTAGTGACAGTATTCTTCACCGCTTGATCGGGAATCGGTGCCGATTCGGAAATCGACATTCCTAGGAACTCAAGCGCGGTTGTTCCATTGTATCGGTAGTAACTATAGATACCACCGATTCCACCCATACTGCCGACAAATGGGATACCGGGTTGCGCGATCGAGGCGAACTTCGGTGCCGAAGTTGTTCCCCAGTTGTAAGTACGCAGGTAGGGGGTCGAATCCGGCGATACATACGGTACCGTCGACGGCGATGCATCGGGTACTACTGCCGAGAAATTCCACCGATTGCCACTGCCGGTGTGACCGAGATTTACCGGAACATCGATACTGGTCAGAACGGGATTGTTGTACCCAACAGAATCCGGATATTGGGCACGTGTGATGGTGATTTGTGCCCACGCAGCTACACTAAGACCACATAACAACAGAATTAACAAACGTTTCATGCTACTTCCTCCCCCATCGCCTGGAACAAGCGATGATAATACCGTTTTCGCAGATCGGCAACCGGAAGATCAAGCCAAGAGCCAAGAGTAAGGCGATTGCCACCGCATGAGCCGAGAATATGAAAAGAGAGATTTAAGTTTTCAGCCGATTCCCTTAGAGTTTCAATATCGCGCTTAGAAACGCAAATTGCAGCCCGCGACGCCGATTCCGAAAACCACGATAAGTGATTCCGGTCATTCGGAGAAGTCGCAGTGAGACCACAATCGCCGATGGTTGCCATTTCCGCTAGACAGAATGCCAATCCACCATCGGAACAGTCGTGCGCGGCGAGGATCTTTTGCGATGCAATATACTCGCAGAGGAACTTTAGTAAGGATCGGTGTCGTTGAAAGTTGAGTTCCGGGATTTTTCCGGCATTCTTTCCGTGTACTGCTCGAACCAGTGCACTGCCACCCAGTTCGATCGCACCGGTATCGCCGACAAGACAGAGTATGCTGCCATCAATCGCACCGGCACCAACATTGTGCGTCACTTCATCCAAGATTCCGAGCATACCGATTGTAGGCGTAGGCATCACGGCAACTTCAGCCGATTCATTGTAAAAACTGACATTGCCACCCGACACGGGAGTATTGAATTGCTTGCAAGCTTCACCCATTCCGGCACAAGCTTCTTTGAAATAGTAGTAGGCTTCCGGTTTGTAAGGATTGCCGAAATTGAGACAATTGGTGATGGCGACTGGTTCGGCACCGACGCAGGCGACATTCAGCGCCCCTTCAGCAACGGCATGAGCAGCGCCCCAGAAAGGATCGAGTGTGACCCAGTAAGGGTTGGAATCGGTCTTCGAAGCTAAACCCTTCCGCGTTCCGGGAACCCAGATCACGGCAGCATCCGCTTCACCCGGCGATTTTACGGTCGCACCCATGACGGTGTGATCGAATTGGCGATACACCCACAATTTCGAAACCAGAGATGGATCATTCCAGAGCAGATCGAAGCATTTTTCCGGTGGCGGGTAAGAATCATTTAATGGATCGTAATCCAGTTTTTCAGCGAGATCGGATGGCACCGCAATCTCGCGGGTATATTGCGGCGCATCGCCACCAAGAACCAACGTCTGAGCAGGAATATCGGCAACGATTTTCCCGTTACTGCGAACAATGACCCGCTCCTCGGCAATGACTTTGCCGATGGCAACGGCTTCGATACCCCACTTCGCACAGACCGCTTCAAATCCCGGTGCTTGTTCGAGAGTACAGACGGCAAGCATGCGTTCTTGCGATTCCGACAGCATGATTTCGTAGGGCGTCATGCCGCGTTCGCGTTGAGGCACGAGCGCGACGTCGATATCCATTCCGACATTACCGCGAGCGCTCATCTCCGAAGTAGAACAGGAAAGACCTGCGGCGCCCATATCCTGCAAGCCAACCAGCAATTTCTTTTCGGATAATTCGAGGGTCGCTTCGAGCAGTAATTTTTCGGTAAACGGATCGCCGACTTGCACATTCGGACGGCGGGACGTGGAATCTTCGGACAATTCATCCGATGCGAAGGTGGCACCGTGGATGCCGTCTCGACCGGTTTTGTTGCCGATGTAGTAGACGGGATTACCAACACCGCTCGCGGTTGCCGAAATGGTCTTCGAGACTTCTACAACACCAACGGTCATCGCGTTGACCAGCGGATTGGTACGATACGAAGGATCGAAAGTAGTTTCGCCGGCAATCGTGGGAATACCCATGCAATTGCCGTAATCGCCGATGCCGCGAACCACACCGTCGACCAAGTAGCGATTGTGAGGATCGGTCAATTCGCCGAAGCGCAACGACACCAGATTCGCCAGCGGACGACCACCCATGGTAAAGATGTCGCGCAGAATGCCACCGACGCCGGTTGCAGCGCCTTGATGCGGTTCGACTGCCGAGGGGTGATTGTGCGATTCGATTTTAAATGCGACCGCGAGACCATCACCGAGATCGACTAACCCGGCATTTTCCGCACCGGCTTCGACTAACAGGCGCCCCCCGCTTCGGGGCAGTTTCTTCAATTCCAAGATGGAATTTTTGTAGGAGCAGTGTTCCGACCACATTACCGAATAGATACCAATTTCGGTCCAAGTCGGCGTGCGTCCCAGAATCGCACAGATCTGCTCGTACTCAGCCGGCAGCAGACCGTGTTCTTTGGCAATTTGACTCGTTACGGTTTGTTCTACCATAATTGTGTGAAGATCCCGAATTGAAAAGAAGATCGAATGAAAGAAGAAAAGGCAGCCGAAACTGCCCTTTCGCAATAGCACTTACTGCTGTGGCGCAGGATCAACGAAAAAAGTTCGGGTTTTATATGACAGTAATGTACCCGTGGTCGAAAATACCGTAACGGTAATTTCCGCGCGTCCGGTATCCGATTTTGCGACCAACCATTTCACAGTGGTATCGGTTCCATAATTCATCGCAGTATTCAATTTCGCTACGGATCGACTGAACGAAGCTGCTGTTTGACTTGATTCACCCGGTCGAATCGCGCCGTCGACCGAGACCGGCAATTGATCTGCCAACACCAATGTGAGGGTGTCGCGTGCTTCGATATACAACTCGTATCCGATCGGTATAGTATCGTTCGATGCGAATACCGAATCGACCGAAACCGCTTTTCGAATACTGAAAAAAACTTTCACGCGGTTCACATCGATCGGAGTGACATGGGACGAAATCGAATTGCGTTGACATCCAGAAATTGCAAGCGCAAAAACGATGATGATGCCGATCGAGCAACATAATCTCTTCATCGTTCTACTCATCACTATCAGACATACTCCATCGGGTTTTCTTTACCGTCGACATAGCGAAACGCTCCGGCAGCCAACGCCGACATTTCATGTTCACCGGGATGATCGAAAGCCGGGGCAATCCATCCGGTTTTCGCGGTAAGATCGTCCATCAAGCGCTTCGACCGAGCCAACCCACCACTCCGGACAATGCCATCGACACCACCCAGTACTGCAGCCATCGCGCCAATTTCTTTCGATAATTGTAATACGAATGCGCGATAAACCAAGATAGCTTGTTCGTCACCGGCATCCATTCGCTTCTCGACTTCGCGGAAATCGGAAGTACCAAGATACGCAGCAAATCCACTTCCGCGGCTGTAGCGGTCGATCAATTCGCGATGGGTGTACTTTCCGGAAAATGCCTGCTTCAAGACACCACCGATCGGCAATGCACCGGCGCGTTCCGGTGAGAACGGACCCATTCCCAATAACCCATCGTTCACATCGACCACACGACCGCCATCCAATGCGGCAATTGAGATACCACCACCGAGATGTACGGCAACAAATTTGGTTTCGGTAAGTGGTTTACCCAATTCGGCGGCAGCCAACCGGGCACATGCGCGCAAGTTCAACGCATGCCAGCGGCACTGGCGGGAAATTTCCGGATCGCCGGAAAGGCGCGACTCGGGCGGAAATTCGTCGACGGTTACGGGATCGACAATCAGCGATGGCAAGCCGCGAGTAGTCGCCAATTCATGTGCCAACATCGCTCCAAGATTCGAGGCGTGATTGGAGTATTTCGCAGTGCGGAGATCTTCCAGCATCTGTGCCGTGATCAAGTAACTGCCACCTTTTAACGGCTTGAGTGGTGCGCCACGACCGACGATTGCGACAAATTTCCGGTCGGTCTCGACCCATTCTTCCAATGCTTGATCGACTGCGATTTTCCGCAATGGGAGCTGATCGGCTACATTCGGAAATGCGGCAAGTTCTTCGCGCAGGTGCTTCACTTCCTTTTCGGCAATAATTCCGTCGCGGTTCGCCAAAGCGATCTTGGTGGATGTTGAACCGGGATTGACGACAAATACGACATCCATGTTGTTTCTTCCTGTATTGATCGTTTACGTAGTTCTTGATAAACCAGAATTGTTGATACTACCTTTCACACCGATAACTTGCGATCGGATGCGATAGTTCCCACTATTGTAATTGGAATGCGTACCACGCCAGACCAATCATGACAATCACGATCAGTGCAATTGATCCGTAATCGCGCATAAACGATTTCACATTGCGACGATGCTTTTTCCGAACTCGCTTCCGATGGACGCGCGATTCGGCATGTTCTTTTAATACGTACGACTGAAACCCCTCGCTATCGGTCACCAAGATGTATCGTGGATCGTCCTTAAACAGTCGTTCTTCTTCTTCGAATCGAATGCGACGCAACTCTTCGTAATGCTGATTCGGTTCGGCTTCCAATTCGATTTGCCGAAGACGATTCCGGGCTTCTTCATCTTTTCGAGCGAGTAGTCCGCGGTGTTCCCGCCTAATTCGCTCGACTTCCTCCGGTGTCAGTCGTTCGGTATTCGGTCGAACTTGATTCTCATTCATGAATTACTCAATCCTCATACTGCGAAGTAAATAATAACATTTGGCGTCTTCGGTCAGTCGAATTACGACGCTATTCGCACCCGGTTTTAAAAACCGGCTGATCGGATAAGCGTCGCGTGCGACAGTTCGCGTCTCGTCGATATTCACCGACGGGCGGATGTTAGCATGGACCGTTTGACCATTGACCATTATCGCAATTTCGGTCAATTTGGTAAGATTGAATTGAAAATTCCGGTTTGTCGCATACCCTTCCAAAATCAACGATAATGCGCGGTCGGCATCGAAACCGGTTGGTAGGTTGAAGGTTACTTCCACATAATCGCATCCGGACGGGTTGGCATTCGGTCGACCGGGTCCGAACTGATAAGCAAAGAAATCGTACGGTTTCACTTTTACAATTTCAGGACCGTACTCTTGTGACGGGGTCATCCCCTTTTCACTGGTCCAGTATCCCGTTTGAATATTCAGAATTCCGCGGTTTTTAATGCGACCACTTTCATCGACTTTAACATCGATATCGACGGTTGCGCGATAATGGCCCACAACTTCCTGTTCGCTCGAGCGATCGGAAATTTCGATCACTTGCGAGGACGGGGTAACAAATCCAATGACATCGCCAAACGTTACTGTATGCGATCCTGCCGATGGTTCTTGATTGACGCTTCCGCGACCAACTGCAATGCCGTCGAATTTTATTTCGCCGATGATCGGTTCAGTCCGGATCGTGAGTTTCGCTTTCTGATCGGGAATCAATTCGAACGCTAACGATACCCGTTCGCTAGGATTCGTACGTCGTGTCGATAAATAGGCAGGATTGGACCGATAGCCCGGTTTTCTAACTTCGAAAGTTAGTTGCCCCAATGGTAAATCGGACAACATCGTGTTTTGCGGTAACGGTGTCGGCGATCCATTCATGTAAATCGTCGCATCCGATTGGTTACTGGTAATAAAAACGCCACCCGACATCGGACTGGGTGCAGCTAGCGGTGCAATACCAAACGGCGACGTAGTTGATGTCGTCGTTTGCGGTTTTGATGACGATTCCTGTTTTGTACTTAACGATCGCAATGCTGTTAAAGTGACCGATTCGTCGGGTCGCGGCGGTGGGAATTTTTGGCGCCAATGTCCCATATTGTCGGGGCGAAATGCGGAATCGACTTCCAGAACAAATGAGACGATCGTGGTATCGGTCTGTTTGATCGTGACTTCGCGAAATGCTGTTCGATACCCCGGGCTGGCAATGCCGACGGCATAGGTTCCGGGCGCTAGTTTACCATACTTATTGGGACGAATCGGCGATAACTCGGTGTTTACAAAGACCATCCCGGGTACATCGACATTCGTTTTGAACATGACGACCGGTGGCACGTTCAGATGCGTATAAATGCGATATCCGGAGAGCGCAACGACCGCTAACATCAAATAGAGCAACCCGTTGCGTACTTTTTCGAGACGTTGTCTGCGACGGTTTGCGCGACGCATCCGGCTCTTCAATCGCTTCTGGTGAAGCTCCTCTTCCAATACCCACTTCGTAACGCCGTAACGGTTGACATATTGCACATAATCGGGTTGTTGCGAAAAATATTCGTCTTCGATTTCACGACGAAGCCGCTCGATTTGCTGCAATCGGGTTTCGTCGTGTTCGAAATGATCGAGTTTCCGGGGATCCGAGGGACTTTTCCCGCGTTCCCGGGATGCTTCAAGATCGCGGCGAATTCGATCGCGAATTTGGTCTTGTTCTTCTTTATTGAGCGCCATATTCCCTCAAATGTTCAAATTTTATATCATCAATGTAAACCGTCAAAATTTATTCAACCTCTATGATAATACATTCTCTCGGCAATTCGGAAATGCTTCGCCGAATTTCGTCGACTGTCACATTATCGATCGAATTGTATCCGGGCAGTGCCTTCCGGGGATCGGCATCCTGCAATGCCGCCATTCCTAAAGCGTAAGCGCGGTATTGTCGGCTTGCTTCGCGCATTCTCAAACGTCCTGCTATTGCGCTTTTCGTCCTCAAAACCTCTGAGGAGTCTACCGTTCCGGCAAGAAATTTCCGATAATCCTCCTGCATCGCTGTTGCGGCACTATCCAATAAATTCTTTTTTGTGCCGATCGACATCGTGACCAGCCAAGCGTCGGAAAGCGAGCGGAAACCAGCACCAACGGAATATGCCCACCCCCGGGTTTCGCGGAGATCTTGTTGCAAGCGGGTCGAAAAAATGTCGATGGCTATTGAAGCGGCATCGGACAATCCGGAGGGTGGATTTTGTCGCATACTCCCGATCAGTACTTGAGATTGCGATTTTCCCGCTTTCACATTGATGTTTCCGGTCAATGCTTGTTGTTTCCGGACGGGTTTCGATACTTTTTTACCCGGCGGTAGTTGCTTCCAGACCGATTCGGCGATACGATTGAGCGAGTCGGGTGCAATGGGTCCATCGAGCGTAAGTATCGTCGCATTACCGACCCAATACGATGCGGCAAATTGTTGCAATTCAGGAATTCCGATCGCAGCAACCTGTTTCGGGATGCCATAGGGTGAAACCGATGGTTGATCGGGATAAAGTTGCTTGTCCAACTCGGTTTGCGCCAATCGACGAGGCGTTCCGGCTTCGCGACCGGCACGTTGTTGTGCTGCCGATTTCTGGTTGGCAAATGAAGTCGAATCCCATCGAGGGTGAGTTACCGTCTGATAAATCAGCTTCATAGCCAATTCGAAATTTTCCGACGGGACATCGAACCGGATGAAACTAAACGCGGATGAAGTGTAATAGTCATCGTAGGGGATATTGGGATCGTCGGCAAATTTTAAATCCAATCCGATCGCAGCGAGGGTATCGCGCCATTGATTCGACGTTAAAGTCGCTGGACCGTCGCTTAACATACGGTGCGCCAATTCGGCAATGCCATGCAAACTATCGGGTTCGCGTAACGACCGATTCGCGAAAGCAATATGACCACCGACCAATTTCGAACCGGAACTTTGTCGCGAAACGATGCGAACACCATTTTCCAATGATCGATCGACAATCCGAATCGAATCGATTCGTCCTTCCAGGTTGTGCGACATGGGTGCTTCGGCGAATAATCGATATGGTTTCGAAAGGACTTGTTCCAGTACATTTCCGACTTCGCGAACTGTGAGTGCTGATTTCTTCGCCGCGATCTCTTCCCATACTCGATCCGGTGCCACTGCGGCTTTCGGGGCACGCAGCAGACCCCAATATTGCAAGCGTTCGCCGGATTTGTCCGCTTCGATTCGCGCTTGCATTCGCTCGCTGCGCAATGCCGTAGCGGTAAGATCATTCTTTCGCCATTGTCCTACGGCAGTTTTCAATGCCGACCGCAAACCCTCGATCGAGACGGTTTGATCGCAGCTTCCGGCAATTTCCAATTGCGTAAAATCGCGATCGCGAAAGATCGAAATCGAGACATCGGAGTAACCGGTATTCTCAAGATACCGATCGGCTTCAAAAAGATTGGTAGCCAATTCCAGCGCTGCCTGAAACGCGGTCGAATCCAATGATGGCAAACCGATACTGGCTTTGAATCGATTACTCGGTCCGGAGGTGGGAACGGTTTCCAATTGGTCGCGGTCGATGGGTAGACGATTCCATTTTGTTTGTTTCGGCATGTCGCCGGCGACAACCGTCTCCAATTCCTTACGTACCGATTTTACCAGATCGTTGTATTCGATATCGCCGGCAACCATCAATCGGACATTGTTGGGATGGAACCAGGTTTTGTAATACTCGATCACTTGCTCGCGACGGATTGATTCGATCGAAATGGATGAACCCAACGTCGGTAACGCATAGGGAGTTTCGGCTTTATCCCAAAGGTCGAATAGTGTGGTAAAGCGATAATTCTCGTCCAATTCGTCTTTCGACATCTCTTGCAAAACGATTCCCTTTTCCTTCGCGAATTTGTCTTCCGGTAGCGAGGAATAGAACAATTGTTCGCGCAACAAACCGAGAATTGTATCGATATCGGTCGAGCGTCCGACCATCATGAACGCGATATAATTCTTTCCGGTCTGGGCATTGGAATAGATTCCAAATCGATCGAAAGCGGCATACAATTGTTCCTGCGAAAGCGATCTGGTCCCATTGAACAACATGTGTTCGAGATAATGCGATAGACCATTCGTTGCAGGCGTTTCGTTGCGTACACCGGCACCGACCAATGCCACAACACCGACCATTCCGGTACCGGGCGCAGATTGCCACGTTCCGGTCATTCCATTCAACAATCGGAAATCGCCGGCTGCGGATTCGAGTACGATCGAAAGCAAGAATATTAGACTGAGAATTTTTTTCATTGCAGTTCCATATCAAATGAAACGGGTCGGTTCATTTGGAACCGACCCGTATCCTATAACGCCAAAATGATTACTTCAACAGCATCATCTTTTGTACGCTGCTAAACTCGCCTGCTTCCATCTTGTAGAAGTAGACGCCAGTGGCAAGACCTTCGCCATTGAAATTCACCGAGTAGTTGCCCGGAGCATATTTTTCGTTGACGAGTTGCGCAACTTCGCGACCCAATACGTCGAGAACGGTAATCTTGACGTTGGATAACTTCGGTACGGCAAATCGGATCGAGGTGCTCGGGTTGAACGGATTCGGATAATTCGCTTTCAGGGCAAATTCATGCGGAATAGTCGTCTCTTCCGGTGCGGAAACGGTGCTGGTAGCAGTGACCGTGTAACGGATCGACGGTGGATCGGTATTGGTTTGCAACGTCAACGAAGCGCTGAGCGAAGTCTGCGTCGCTGGCGGAGTCCAAGTAATATTGATCAACGCGCTGTCTCGCGGTGCTACTCGGAATGGGAACGTGCGGCTGAATGCGAACTGAGCGCGGTACGCGGTAGCAATCGACAACCGGGTAACGGTCAAGGAGTCGCCACCATCATTGTATACCCAGAACGGTTTGCTGCTGGTGAAGCCAATGCTGGTCGTGTCGAACGGAATGGTTGCGCCGGGCAGCGGATTCGTACGGAGAATCGGGTATGGCGGCAATGCATTGGTCGGTGAGAAGTATGCACTGAATAGCCAGTCGCCGGATTCGATCGCGGTGATGGTGCCACTGAGCCACTGCATATAGGCAGCCGGCATCGATAAATTGGTGCCACCAACCGGTTGGGTCGTATTCTGCATCAAACCTTGATTTGCAGCAGTCAACCAGCCAACATAAACGCCACCGGAGAAGATATTAATGACGGTGTCCATCGGAACTTTAAAATATCCGTCAGCAGTATCAGGTACATCGAATTCGACAATGCGCGCGTTCGACATCGACGGAGCAGTACCCAAACTTGGAGTAACAACAATGTACAACGAGTCGGTACGATTGAGTAAGTTATTGCTAAGACCGATTGCAACGGTGTCAAGACGGCAAGGATAACGAGACGGAATAAAGAACGCGCCGATCAACTGACCGCCACCGTAGTTCATCGTGCTTTGCGATGTTGCGTTATCGTAAGAATACCAGGTATTGAGATTGTTCGTATTCTGCTCAAGGTACCGGGTGTTATTCGCCATATTGTTGTCATCGCCAAGATTGACTTTGGCGGTGACGATTAAATTCTTCGCATTCGTCGGCAGTGTATCGTAATTCGACGTAGCAGTGTAAGTCGCATTACGAGCCAACTGCGGGAGACCAGTAATTGTCTGGTGGAAAATTGTATCCAATGGTGCTTGTTCGGTCGTGTCGATTACGGAGAATTCAATCGAGTGACCCATCATGGCATTGGAACCGACGTTCTTAATGACCGCGGAATAGCGAACTGGCGTACCGGTCGGCCAGAAGAAGCGATGATCACCAGCGGAATTGGCAGCCCAAATACTATCCACGCGAGCGTCGATAATGTTACCGGCATATGCACCACCAGCGCGAATTAACAAGTCGCCAGAAATGCAGCCCCAGTTGGTGGTCGTCCAACCAGACAACGGGCTACCTAACTTGATCACTGAACGGTAATCGGTTGCGCCGTTACCATCCATGCAATTCCAGAGGTTTGCCGCAGTCGGATAATTTGCGCCAGCGACGAAGTTACCAATGACAATCCAGAATTCGGAACCGGTCGGGAAGAGAATTGAATCTGCGAGATCGAGATCAACCCATTCGGCATCGGCTAACGGTGGCGTAGCTCGCGTCCAGCGGGTCGACAGAAGTCGATTCCAGCGGTGACGGTTTCCAGCGGTAGTCGAAACAACCGTATCGGAAAAAACTGCTACTGAACAAGCGGCAGTAGATGTAGTAGGATTGTAAACCTGGAAATAGGCAGTACGAAGCCGAAATTCGGCTACTGCGGTAAAATGGACACCAGAAAAGTAATTCGGTGCAGTATTTAACGATTCACCGTTGCCATTGTCATAAACCAATGAATCGGGTTGAGCCGTATCGACCGAGTTGATAATCGGGTGTGACGGATGCGTACGATGCGCCTGCATCGCGGGAAAAGAAGCCGCTAAGGCGTACGACGTAGTCAACAGAAAAACCATCATCAATAAACAGCGTTTCATTGTGCCTCCTTTAACGACGAAAGAAACCGCCCCAACGTTGCATTGAAGCATTTGATTGAAAGTCTCTTAACCAACTTTGAATGAATATAATCCGTACGGCGTTGAAAACAAAATAGTACACCCTGTAAGACAATCAATAATCGGGTAATAAAAGTGGGAGTTTATTTTTTGAGAGTGTGTCGATCACACCCCAATGGATTGATAGAGACTATGTCGAGAAATGAGACACTCTACGGTATCCGGAACCAGCCATTTGATCGATAACCCTTTGGCGACACGGTTCCGAATTTCCGATGAGGAGATATTTAATGGGATTACCGGTAGAATCACTGCTCGGTCTAAGTACTTTTGTTCTAATTTTTCAATAGGATAGCCGGGACGTTCGAAGATGGCGATTTGCGCTAAATCGAATAATCGATCGGGATCTCGCCAGGAATTAAATTGAGCCACTGAATCGGAACCAACGATAAAAGTGATCTGTTCAGAAGGGGTGTGGGATCGGAAATAAGACAGGGTATCGACGGTATAATGTGGACCTGAAGTTTCAAATTCATAAGTAGATATTTCGAATTTCAGGTGATCAGAAATCGCTGCTTGAACCATTTCCAAGCGAATGTTTGCCGGGGATTGAACCGACAAGTCTTTGTGAGGAGGTTGTCCGGTGGGAAGAAAGCGGATGCAATCCAACTCAAGCGTGTCTAGCGCTACCTGCGCAGCTTGAAGATGAGCGATGTGTGGAGGATCAAAAGTTCCGCCCAGAATTCCGATTTTCACGTATCTCCACTTCTCGCAATTGTTTACCGGCTTCGATTGCAGCGTTGGACCCGGGGAATTTCGTTAACACCAATTTAAACGCGGCTTTCGCTCCGGAATAATCTTCCAGCTTCGTAAGGGCAATTCCCTTACCGAGATGCGCCAACGGTTCGGCTGACGTAGAGTAATAAGAATCAACTATTTGATCAAAATAGAGGATGGCAGCATCGTACTTCTGCATCTTGATATACAAATTAGCAGCGTCGAGATCTTTTAGTGCTAATCGCTCCCGGCAATTCGCATGTCCCTCTTCGGCAGCCTTGGCATACTGTGATTTTGGATACTCCTCCAAGAACGCCTGATACTCGTCGAGTGCATTATGAGTGTACTTCTGGTCCAAGGTTCGTTTTGGTGAAAGCTTTTCCCAACTTAATGCGGATTTATATCGCGCTTCCTCCACGAGGGGCGACGAAGAAAATTGATCGGCAAGGCGCTCGTATTCCGACTGTGCTAATAAATACTCTTTCAATTGGAAATGAGCTTCAGCCAGCAGTAATTGCGCAGAATCGACTTTAGCGGTACCGGAAAATGCGACCTGAAAAATCTCGATCTCTTCGATTGCTTTATCGAATTTCTTTCGATCATATAAGTTTTTGATTTCGTGGAAACGCTTTTCCGGATTGGCAATATCCAGATTGGCTTTTCCACCGCAACCGATTCCCAAAATCGTAAGCGTAGTCGCCAATAACACGGTAGTTACTGCGCGACGACCGTTATTTCCGAATACCATAGATAAGACCAAGTGTTACTCCTATCGCAACTGCTATCAGAACGCCTAACCACGGGGTAGAAGTTCCGCCACGCGCCAGTGAATCAGCCGGAGCCAGTGTATCCGCAGATCGAAGCGTATCGACGAGTGCGCGGGTACTGTCCAAAACTGTCGCAGTGGTTGACATATCGAACTAATGTAACGCATCCTGTCCGCGATCCCAATCGGATCCATTCCATCACACTGCCAATATGCTACAAATTGGGAACCCTTATCACGCTTTTTCGCGGTTTAAACCGAAACGGTGGAATGGCATAAAACCGATCACTATCGATCCAATTAGGCATATTATAGCCCACCACGGGGTACTTCCGATTCGGCTCGACACCTGTTCCGGTACTTTGATTTCGTAGACCGCAGCCATCGCTTCGCGTTCCGGCATTTGTGCCTGCCAATCGCCGCGATCATCGATCCAACCGCTGATGCCGGTATTGGCACAGCGGATCAACGGTACCCCGGTCTCGAGCGCGCGCAAGCGGAATAATTCGGCATGTTGCGGTTTCTCCCAGGTGTGTTCATACCAACCATCGTTGGTCAAGTTCGCCAGCAGATGCATTCGATTCCTGGCAAACATCCGCGCCATTTGGGGAAAAATCGATTCGTAACAGACTGGCGTTCCGATGCGCAATTCGCCATGTTGGGTCGGAACTGCCAAGGGAGTTTCGCGCGGTCCCGGCGTGAATTCGGCTTGTCCTAGATCGATGCCATGCAGCGAGGGGAATAACCACTGAAAGGGGATACGCTCTCCGAGCGGAACCAACCAGCGTTTCGCATAAAACTCAGGATCGATTCCTCCAGCGGAAGTGGTTCGAAGCACGAAGACTGCGTTGTAGGTTCGCGCCGTATCGTTCGTCCGCTCGTAATGCTGAGCGCCGCTGACAACGGGAACACCGAGCGAATCGATCAGACTTTGCACCCGCTGACGATAACCCAAACGCGCTTGGAGATAGAACGGAATAGCGGTTTCCGGAAAGACAATCAGATCGGGTTTCTGCGGAAGAATCTGTTTCGACAATTCGACCACGCGATCGACAGTGTAAATCGGGTCATCTGCCCATTTTCCCACCGGATCGATATTCGGTTGAACAACGCCAATGCGAAAGGTCTTGGTGGATCCCATCCGGGGAATGGGAATGAATATCGGAGCTATAATTAAAACAAGCGCTGCGACAGCATAGCGCCAATTTCGATGCTTGTACGCAAACAAAAACAGCAAATTCGCAGCCAGCATTATACTTCCGACAAGCCATACGCCACCGATCGGAACCAAGTGCAGTGCGGGATTCCAATTCAACAGCGACAATGCGTTGATCGACCATGGATACCCTAATTCACCCAACGAACAGAGCCACTCGTAGCCACTCCAGAGCAGCGCGAGGAAGATCAAACCCTGCATTGTCGAGCGGCGTTTGGCAACCCATCCTGCTAGTAAAAATGGAATGCTAGCGCGCGTACCGAGAAAGAGACACATCGCGAGATAGGAATCGAATGCAAGATTCGGAGCAGTACCGCTATTCGCCGATACCCAATGAATCGAACTGAGGTGATAGGTCATTTCAAAGACCCATCCACCCCACCACCAGTTGCGGCGGTCGTTAAGCAATAGGTAGAACAGCGGCAGCAAAGCGAAATAACTGAGTAGCGAGAGCGAAATCGGCGGTACGGTTACTGTCAGCAACAAACCGCTGGCAATTCCACCTGCCAGTAATATTCCTATGCGCTTTACGCGATGCGAAAACGGTGTCTTTGGCGTTGGGGATGGAGTTGATTTTTTCACGGCAGATATTGGTCGAATATTTTATCGTTGAATGCCGATTCCAAGATGACTGCGGCGGCGACACGATCAACCAGCGCTTTATCGCGCGTGTATTTTATGCCGGCACGCTTCATAATTTCTTCGGCAGCAAAACTGGTCAAGCGTTCATCGTAGGCAATCACTTTCACCCCAGCGGCTTGCAGCGCGGCAAAGGCACGATCTGCGTAGAAGGTCATATCATCGGAAGAGCCATCCATGTGGACCGGACGACCGAGTACCAGATAGTCGGCGCGCTCTTTCTTATACAACTTCACAATTTCGAGGATTGCACTGTCGAAATCCCGCTCGATGGTAAGAAATGGACGTGCGGTGCCAATCGCAGTGTCGCCCACTGCAACTCCCCAGCGTTTGGTTCCGGGATCGACCGCCATGATGTGGAGATTAGTTTGGTATTCCATCGTCATTTTCGTCGAGACGGCGTACACGAACGACTCCGGGAATCGAGGTAATCTTTCCGATCAATTGCGAGAGTTGCGAGAGACTTTTTACCGATAATTCAATTTTGCCGACACCCATTCCATCCTGCATTTGAATCGAGAGGCTGACAATATTGACTTCGAATTGCGCGATACGCCCCGAAATGTCGTGGAGCATTCCTTTGCGGTCGTTGACGATGAAATGGAGTTTGACCGAGAATAGCGCTTCGGGATCGACATCCCACGCGACATCGACATATTGGTCGGGATCTTTGGTCTGATCGCGTAAATTCTTGCAGTGAATCCGGTGTACCACCACTCCTTTGCCGGGTGTCAGAAACCCGCGGATACGATCGCCGGGAAGCGGCGTACAACACGGAGCCAACGTCACCATCAGATTATCGAATCCAGTCACGCGGACGGCTGGTTCCTGGCTCTTCGGGGTCTTGGTGCGTCGGATAATTTTGACCAACCAATTCGGCGGAGTCGGTTGCGATGGCGCCAATTTGCGGAGAATATTCGACATCTTTAATTGACCGCTACCGACTGCGGAATAAAAGCTGGGAAGATCCATGAACCCCATCTGGTGCGCAACAGTCAGCCACTGCTCTTCGGAAATTTTCAACTGCATCCGTTCAATTTCCCGCAGGCAGATTTCCTGTCCCAGTTTCTGACTCTCTTCGAAGCGGACGTCCTGAAAATAGCGCTTGATATGGTTCCGCGCTTTCGCGCTCTTGACTTTGGTCAGCCATTCGGCAGCGGGATGTCCTTTCGCCGAAGTAATAATCTCGACTGTGCAACCGTTCGGTAACGGCGACAGCAACGGAACGATGCGACCATTTACTTTCGCGGCAATCGAATGCAATCCGACATCGCTGTGAATCATGAAAGCAAAATCAGTCGCGGTGGAACCTTTCGGTAAGCGATAAACATCGCCCCGCGGAGAGATCACATAAATATCTTTCGGGGTGAGGTCGCTCTTAAGTACCTGTAGAAAATCCTCATACTCCGGATTCTCTTTTTGCGCATCGATCAGGTTTCTCATCCACTTCGACAATTCGCTGTCGATTTCGTCCCACCCGCCACTCTCCTTGTAGCGCCAGTGAGCAGCCAAACCAAGTTCGGCTTGTTCGTGCATCTCGCGGGTGCGGATCTGAATTTCCAAAGTGTGTCCGCGTGGTCCGATGACTTTCGTGTGAATACTTCGATAGCCGTTCGATTTCGGTCCGGCGATATAGTCGCTGAAATAATCGGGTAGCGGAGTATACAACGCGTGGACGTGTCCCAATGCGGCATAACATTCGTCATTCGACGAAACCACGATGCGGATTGCCAACAGATCGAGAATATCGTCGAAACTACGACCCTGACTCCGCATTTTTTTGTAGATCGAATAGAAGTGTTTGGCACGACCCTGTACATCGGAATGAATATGATGTTCGTGCAGTTTCTCAGTGATTTTATCGATTGCGGTCGTCAACAACTCTTCGCGCTGATCGCGTTTGGATGCCACTTGATTTTTAATTTCGTTGTAGGCATCGCGATCGAGCACTTTTAGACACAAATCTTCCAGTCGCCATTTAATCCAATAGATACCCAACCGGTGCGCGAGCGGTGCATAGATATCGAGAGTTTCGCGAGCAATTTCACGCCGGCGTTTTTCCTCCAGCCACTCGATCGTCAACATGTTGTGCAATCGGTCGGACAACTTCACCAAGATAACGCGCGGATCCTGCGCCATTGCGAGGATCATCTTGCGAAGGTTGGCGGCTTGCTTCTCTTCCAGATTGCCGAAACTAATCTCGCTGATTTTGGTAACACCATCGACAATTACCGCAACTTGCTTTCCGAATTTCTCGCGGACAATTTCGATCGGGACTTTGGGATCCTCGACGACATCGTGGAGCAGAGCAGATTTAATTGAAATCGGATCGCTGGTCAAATCGGATACGATCTTCGCAGTTTCCAGCAAATGGGTAAAATAGGGACTGCCGTCTTTGCGTTTTTGCGTGAGATGCTGTTGATAAGCGAAATCGAAAGCATGCCAGAGTGCGGTTTCATCAAGATGTTTGTGGTGTTCACCAAGTTTCTTCAATAGTACTTTGAAATCATCCTGAAACGATTCCAATGTATACTCGGTCTTCGGTTCCAGCTCGTCCGAACTTAGGTACATCGGCGAGGGTACCGTGGAACCGATGATCAGTGCGGTTTCCGGTATTTCGGTCGATGCCACCAATTCAGTATGTTCGCTACGATCGGACATTGAAGTCACCTCGATCCTATCCGATTAAAACGGTTTATCTTCTTCCGATTCCGGTTGCGGAACCTGAGCTGTCGGTTGCGGTTTCGATCCAGTGCGCTGAACAATATGTCTACCCGAAGGGGGTGGTGCATCCGGAATTGCAAAGGCGCGATCCGCTTCTTCGAAACTGGCATATTCTTTTTTGAAAATTACTTTCACTGTTCCGACCGGACCATTTCGTTGCTTGGCGATAATGATTTCGGCTTCGTATTCTTTCGCTTTCTCTTCCTCGGTCATCTCTTCGCGCGATTTTCCTTTATCGTAGAATTCGCGGTACAACATGATCACGACGTCGGCATCCTGTTCGATCGAACCGGAGTCGCGTAAATGGTGCAGTTTCGGTCGTTTATCGGATTTGTCGTTATCGACAGCGGCACGCGAAAGCTGTGCCAGAACCACGATGGGAATTTGCAGCTCTTTGGCGAGTGCTTTTAAACCTCGGGTAAATCCGGAAATCGCTACTTGTACCGATTCGGTATTCGATGGTTGTTGCATCAATCCGAGGTAATCGAGAAAAACGATGTCGAGACCCTTCTCTTTTTTCATGCGGCGGACTTTGGCGCGGATCTCGTTCAACGATTGGTTGCTGCCATCGTCGATGTAAAACGGAATCGGATAGAGTGGTTCGGTCGCAGTGCGCAATACATCGTATTCTTCGTCATTGATTCGACCGGACCGAAGTTTGTGCAATTCGAGTTTCGATTGGGTCGCTAAGAGACGCAAAACAATTTGATCCCACGCCATTTCCAAGCTGATGAAGCCGACTTTCTTACCATAATCGCGGGCGGCTGTCAGGGCAAAGTCCAGTGCAAGCGAGGTTTTACCTACCGACGGGCGAGCTGCCAAAATGATTAATTCGCTGTTTTGAAAACCACCGGTCATTTCATCGAGGTAGTGGAAACCGGTGCCGATACCGACCAGATTTCCGTGCCGCTTGCGAAATTCCGCTAGTTTTTCGTGCGCCGGGTTGAGGAGATCGCGCAAGACGCGAAAGCCACCTTGCCGATTTCCGCGAGATAATTCGAAGATGCGTCCGGTATAATCGTTGAGTAGTTCTTCGGCTTCGATGCCGGGTTGCTGAATTTCGGCTTGTACTTCGCCAGCGAGACGATTCAGTTCGCGGAGAATCCATTTATTCTGAATCATCTTGCAGTACGCCGGTAAATTACCGGGGTAGATCGTTTTGTCAACGAGCGAACTCAAATAGGAAATGCCACCGACACCTTCGAGAATCTGTTGATTCCGCAACTCCTCGATGACTGGAACGATATCGATCGGAAGATGCTTGTCGTCCATCTTCATGATCGTTTCGAATATCTGGGAATGCGAAGAAGAGGAGAATTTATCGGGAGTAATGATTTCGGCAACTACGTTGACTTGGCTGGGATCGTTCAGAATTGTGCCGAGGACGTACCGCTCCAGTTCGTAGGTACTGGTCGGCGATTCCGGTTCGACTGCTAAAAAGGGAACGTCGTTTGTTTGTCGTTTTCGCGTAGCCATATTGTTATTCACTCACTGCAATACCGCGTACACCACCCAATTCGATCAAGCGATCGCGTACAAGAATTAAATCGGCAATTGCTTCCGGTTTCAATTTCGGAATATTTCGGATCGTGTAAGCCGGGTGATAGACCACCATCAACGGTACACCCCGATAAGAATGTTCCTGCGTCTTCAGCACTCCCATTGCCACATTAGGCTTTCGAAGCAATGTCTGCGCGGCGATCCGTCCCAGCGCGACCAGCAATTTCGGTTGGATTAATTCGATTTGCCGATGGAGATACCCTTCGCAAACGGAAACTTCCTGTGGTTCGGGATCGCGATTATTCGGCGGTCGACATTTCAACACATTGCAGATATAGACGTCGTCACGTACGATACCGGCTTCGGTCATCATCTCGGTCAGCAACTGACCGGCGCGTCCGACGAACGGGAAGCCCTGCATGTCTTCGTCGGCACCGGGCGCTTCGCCAATGAACATCAGATCGGTGGTTTGCGATCCGATACCGAATACGAATTTATTTCGGGTGCGTCCCAATGGACAGCGCATACAATCGCAGATACCCGACTGCAATTCGTCCAGCGTGGTGTATTGATTCAGTTCGCAATATTTCGCTTCGTCGGAGCTATAGACAACGAGTTCGGTTTGCTCTGCCGGTATAGCAGCCGGGGAAGATTGTGCTGTTTTCGGTGTTCTTTTCACGGGTTCCACAGTAGTTGGTTCGGGTGAGCAACGCCCCTGCGAGAGGGGCGTCGGAAGAATCCACATTTCATCCAGTTCGATGCGCTGACGCAGGAACCTTTTCAACTCTTCCATGGATTACATTCCTCTTCCTCGAAACCGATCAATCGTCGTTGCAACAATTTTATCGGCTAATTCGGTACGCGAAACGATACCGAGATCTTGAATTTGGTGTAGCTCGATTAAACGCGCTTCCAGATTGGCAGAACCAAATCCGGTTTGAGACGTCAACGGGTTGTTCCAGACCAATAGATCGACATGCTTTTGCGACAATTTGCGCTGCGCTTCTTCGACGACCCAACTGTCTTCGAGTGCGAACCCGACAACATATTGCGCATTGGTCTTGCTCACGGCGTACCGCGCCAGCAGATCCGGCGTCGGTTCCCATGGAAGCGCATCGCCCAAATAGGTCTTCTTGATTTTTCTGGTACTCGATCCCGCTACCGGTTTGCGATCCGATACGGCAGCCGCCATGACCCACACGCGATGATTGGCAAGGTGTTCTTTGAGCTTTGAATCAAGTGAAGCGACGGTATCGAAGCGTTCGCAATCGATGCCGTAGGGTGCCTGCAGGGGGGTATCGCCGAGCAACAATTTTACTTTCGCACCGGTTCGAGTAAAGCATTCGGCAAGGAGAATTCCCAAAGTTCCGGTGGAGCGATTCGAGATGTAGCGTACCGCATCGATCGGTTCGCTGGTCGGACCGGCAACAATCAAGACCGGTACATCGTGTAAACTCGTATCGGCATATAGCGAACGGTTAATCGAAACAAACAGATCGCCCGGTTCTGTCATTCGACCGGCACCGATCTGCTCGTTTGCCGCCGCCATAAATCCGAATTCGGGACCGACGAAACCGACACCGCGCTGTTTCAGAACCGACACATTTTCCTGAGTAGCCGGTTGTTCCCACATCGCAGTATTCATCGCCGGAGCGATGAGCACTTTACCAGTGTATGCCATTAGCGACGTGGTCAGCAGATCATCGGCGATACCGCAGCGATATTTCGCCAGCAGATTTGCCGATGCCGGAGCGACGACGAATAAATCCGCCCAGCGTGCGAGGGTGATATGTCGAGGATCGGCTTTGCCATCATTCGGAAACGAAGATAATTCGAGAGTATTGCGCGAGAGCGTTTCGAGTGTAACGCGAGTGATGAATTCCATCGCATTCGCGGTAGCGACGACGCGAACTTCGGCACCGGCTTTAACCAATAATCGGATCAGCTCGCAAGTCTTGTAGACTGCGATTCCGCCGGTAATGCCAACCAGAATTCGTTTTCCGTTAAGCGTCGTCATGATCGGATCGTGTTACTCGGCGGCACGCTTTCGTTCGACTTTTGCCCGGGTCGCTTTGCCGATTTCCTCTTCGGAAACAGTGAAAGAAGGATACACTTCTTCTTCCGTCTTCAGTTCGACATAGCTCCACTCGATTCTATTCTCCATCGCTTCGCGAATTGCGGCAACGGTCGGCTTCATAAACTTAGGTAACTCGATCGGGTCACGTGGTTCCGACAAATCGAATTCGTCGTCGACCAGATTTTCGCGCGAAACATCGACGGTAGCATATTGCTTCTGCAACGCAGTGATTGCTTCGAGCTGATTGTTGCCGATTTGCCGGGCGCGAATCGATAATACCATAATCGCTTCATAGAGTGAATCGAAACGTGCCAACAACTCTTCCTGAGAATACAACAGACGTTCATCCATTGGGTGGATTTCCTTACAAATTGGATTGCTGCTTCATGCAGCGGTCTCATTAAAAAAATTAAAATTCCGTAAGCGATTGCCAGTCATCGATACAGCGCGTTACTTCGGCAACAGTATCGTCCAGTTTATCGTTGATGATCCGAAAATCGTAACGCGCAGCCGCTTTCTGTTCCATATCGAAGCGTTGCAAACGGTACTGGATATGTGCCTCAGTTTCCGATTTGCGCAATCGCAAACGATTTTCCAACTCTTCACGCGACGGTGGCAATAAATAAATTGTTAGAATCGACGACCAGCGTTTTTTCATGGTTGCGGTACCAACGACATCGAGATCGAAGAGAATATCGAACCCTTGTTGTTGCAATTGCGCCAGTTGTCCGATGGGTGTACCGTACCATTCTTTGTGTACAAGAGCCCATTCTGCCAATGCCTGACGGGTAATCAAATCCTGAAACGCTTCTTTGGTGATAAACGAATACTCGCGACCATCGACTTCTTGCGGTCGCGGATCGCGCGTCGTTGCCGATACCGAATGGCGAAAATTGGGTCGAGCCGCCAATAGCAAATTGATGATGGTCGATTTTCCTCCCCCCGATGGAGAGGATAGTATCACCGCTTTCGTTGCATTATTCGACATTCTGCACTTGCTCCCGCAGAATTTCGATAATCTCGCGCAACTTCACCGACAGGTGCACCAGTTCGACTTGCGCCGATTTCGATGCGATCGTATTCGCTTCGCGATGCATTTCCTGAGTCAAGAAATTGAGTCGTTTTCCGGCAGCCCCTTTGTCGCTGGTGCTCTGCCGAAACAGCTCGACATGACTTCGCAACCGGACGATCTCTTCGGAAATATCTTGTCGATCGACCAGCAATGCGACTTCGGATGTCAAGCGCATCGGATCGATCAGCGATGGCGATAGACCGGCATCGGTCAAGCGGGTTTCCAATTTCTTGCGCTGAATTTCCGAATTGCCCTTTGCCAGCAACTCGATCTCGGTAACGATTTCATCGACTTTTCGAAGATTGTCTTCGAAATCGGCAGCCAGCGCTTTTCCTTCGTCGTTACGCATCGTTTCGAGCGATGTCAAAGCGTTGTCGACGGCTTTAATCAAGATCGATTTATTCGCTTCATTCTGTTCAGGATCGTTGCCAGCCATGAGCCAGTCGTGAAAATAGAGCACATCGCGCAGAGTCGGATTCCCCAGACCCGCGGCACCGGCAACTGTTCGCAGTTGTTGCGCCAAATTGATCACCGCTGCCGAATTCAATTCCAAGGGCATCAACGTACCGTCGGCGCCGCTCTCGCTAACATTCAACGCCAATTTGCCACGACTGATGCGTTTCCGAACGGTTTCGCGAACATCCAGTTCGAATTGTTGCAGTGCCGGAGGCATACGCAGGGATAATTCCAAGTAGCGGCTGTTGATGCTGCGTAATTCGACAATGATTTTTCGGGTACTGGAACTCGCTTCTCCGCGACCATACCCGGTCATACTAACGATCATATTTTCCGATCTCAGTCGTTCAATCGATGCGGTAATTCACACCGATCATGTGTACTACGCCTAATGGCTCATCGCGATAGGCGTAATCGAAATCGACCCGGTGGGTTTTAATTCCGGCACCGAACACCGGTCGATCCTTGTCGTAGCCACCACGGAGGGCAACTACTTTATCAATGACATATTCCACACCACCATGCCCGGATAAGAGGTTCGATCCCCCTTCGTCACTCCGGACTTCGACAGCACCTGCGAGCAGGATCTCCGCATGCATCCGCTTGTTGGAAAAACCGTACGTCGCACCAGCTTGGAGCCGTGGTTTAATCAATTCGGAGCGCGACGTATTCCAGCGCAAGGGCGACGTGACCAGATCCGAAACCGCCAATGCAGTCGTCACTTGCTTCAGCGGGCGATAAACAACGCCGGCATCACAGCCGAAACCGATGGCGGTACCTCCGCCCAATTGTTTCCAAATCGGTTTAAGCGATGCTCCGTATTGCCATTGCTCGTTGAATTTGCGACCGATTCCGACCCAACCAGCCCATTCCTGATCCGATTCGTAACGATCGACAATAACCCGGTTCGCGCCGGATTGCGGCAACGACGGGTCGATCAATCGGGTATACGGGATGTTTTCCACACCCGTACGATAGAGCGCAAAACCAACACCACCGTTCTTTCCCGGCGACGCGACACCGACAAAATCGTTGCGCACGATTCCGGCAAACCGGTCGGTATGCAACAACGAAACATCGACTGACGGAATGTCCGCCAGCCATGCCGGATTGCGCGCAACAGCAAATCCGCCGCCCGGTAACAGGGCGCCGATTCCTCCCATCGCACGCGCGCGTGGAGATTCTACCGCCAGTAGAAATTCACCGGCGTAGCGTTCCGCAGCACTGACTGTCAGGACAATCAGCCCACAGCAAAGTAAGACCAAAAGCTTACGCAAACCAATTTTTCGAATCACCGGATTCCTCCGCTTCGTCACTTATCATTCGGTTTTCTATCGGTTTGACCGGGAGAAAACCGCTGTTTCCAATCATGTAGCTGCTGCAATGCTTGAAGCGGTGTCAATGAATCAGGATCGACTCCTTTCAGTTCATTCCTTAATGTTACATCATTTACATCGAATAGTGAAAGCTGTGACGACGCGACCAGCTTTTTTCGTTGCTGTGCCAACCGGGCGGCAGATTCCGGTGCAAGTGCACCTTTTTGCAGGAGTTCCAGCACTTCTTCCGCACGCAGAACCACATCCGGTGGCATTCCTGCCATCCGGGCAACGTGGATACCGTACGATTTGTCGCAGGGTCCTTTCACTATTTTACGTAGGAACAAGATATTTTCTCCTGCTTCCTTCACCAAAACATTCCAATTCTGAACCGCCGGGAAATGCTCTTCCAACACGGTTAATTCATGATAATGCGTGGCAAATAGTGTCCGGGGCGACGGGTCGGGCTTTGTAGCCAATCGTTCAACCATTGCCCAGGCGATTGCCAATCCATCGAAAGTCGAAGTACCTCGTCCTACTTCATCCAAAAGAATCAAACTCCGGGAGGTGGAATTGTTCACCAAGTAAGATGCCTCGGTCATTTCCACCATAAAGGTCGATTCGCCTAGCGCAAGATGATCGGCGGCACCAATTCGAGTGAACAACCGGTCGACGATACCGATTCGCGCCGATTCGGCAGGAACAAACGATCCACATTGCGCCATCAGGACATTCAGACCGACCGTTCGCAGATAGGTCGACTTACCTGCCATATTCGGACCGGTCACCAGCAGCAACCGGATTTCATCATTCAGATCAATGTCATTCGGAACAAATTCCTGTGACCGATCGGTCATCCGCTCCAAAACCGGGTGCCGTGCATTGGTTAAATGCAAGATTGTCGATTGATCGACTACCGGTCGGTGGTAATTGTATTCCAAAGCGACACTCGCCAGACCGGCAGCAACATCGATCTCGGCAATCGCATCGCCGAGATCCAACAATTTCGCATGAAGATTGCCGATCTGCTGGCGCAATTCGGCGAACAAGTTTGCTTCGCGATCGATCGCCTTGTCTTCGGCGTGAAGCACTTCATCTTCGAATTGCTGCAGTTCTGGCGTTTTGTAGCGTTCGGCATTGACCAGCGATTGAATGCGTTGATAATTCTCCGGTGCATACGCTGAAGCCGCTTTGGAAATTTCGATGTAATATCCGTAGACCCGGTTGTAAGCGACACTCAATGTCGGGATGCCGGTGCGTTCGCGTTCGCCAAGTTGGAATTTCGCGAGTGCGTCGCGACCTTGTCCCGACAGCGCGCGCAAGCGATCCAATTCGTCATCGAAACCGGTGCGAATGACGCCGCCTTCAGTCAGACCGAGTGGCAATCGCTCATTGAGCGCGCGATCCAATAACTCGCGTAATGCATCGCACCGATCCAATGTATTGCATGCCGCAAAGGCTTCGTGTTGCGATACGGCATCGAATACTTCGGGAATGCGCAAGAGTGCTTGACGTACGACACCGGCATCGCGCGGATTGCCGCGTCCCGATGCCATCCTCCCCGCACTGCGGTGTAAATCGCCGACGCCATCAAGTTTATCCTGCACCGATTTCAATAATTCGGGCTGCATAAGTAAATCAACTTGATCGAGACGGCGATCGATATCCTCGTGATTCAGCAACGGTCCGAGCAATCGCCGGCGGAGTAATCGACTCCCCATCGGGGTGTGATTGCGATCGAGGACTTGGAATAGCGAGAGCGCATTCCGTGCCGATTCCGACGATTCGATCAATTCCAAATGTCGAATAGTCGCGCGGTCGAGCAACATCACCCGTTCGGGATGACCGCGATGGATGCCGGTGATCTGTTCGGCAACACCCAACTGAGATAGTTTGAGATAGTGCAGCGCCGCACCCGCAGCCGCTACTGCGTCGGGCAATTCGTCGATACCAAAGCCTTTGAGCGACAGCGTTTTGAAATGCTGACAGAGTAAATCGCGACCGAATTGCTCCTCGAACAACCATTCATCCAATGCCGTGAGCACCGTTCCGGGCAATACATCGAACAGGCGCTGCAATTGCTCTTTGCGATTTTTCGGATAGAGCAGTTCGGCGGGAGCGACCGCAGACAATTCGCTGCGCAGTCGTTCGGGAGGAATGTCGTAGCAGACGAAATCGCCGCTGGCAGATTCGAGCAGCGCGATTCCGGCAGCGGTTTCGCTGAAGGCGATGGCTGCGAGCCAATGGGTGTTTTTATCGTCGAGGACACTGTCGAGCACGACGGTTCCAGCCGTGACGACTTGCGTAACATCGCGCTTAACGACCCCTTTCGCGAGCCGGGGATCTTCCATTTGATCGACTACGGCGACTTTGTGACCGGCAGTGGTCATCTTCGCAAGGTAATTGTCCAACTGATGATGCGGGAATCCGGCAAGCGGGATGTCGCCGTATTTGTCCTGACCGCGTTTGGTAAGCGTCAGACCGAGCACCTGATGCGCCACCCGCGCATCTTCGTAGAACATTTCGTAAAAATCGCCCATCCGGAAAAACACGATGGCATCGGGATAGCGCCGTTTTATTTCGCGGTACTGACCCATTGCCGGCGTGAAATCGCGCTTCTTCTCTTTTTTTGCGGCATCGTCTTCGCCGTCGTTGACGAGGCGTTCCTGATGCGCGGAGCGGACGCGAGCCGGGATGCGAGTACGGGGTGGCATGGGTTTCTTCGGTCGACCTTCCAGTTACTTCATACTATGAATAAATTGGGATCGGTAATGTTGTAGAAGGCGGGACACCGTTGCCCCGCCTTTGAAAGTGGTAATGGATTCACGGAATCCGATTCTACGGCGATTAGTCCTTGTGAATGATGCAATCCACCGGGCAAACCGACACGCAGTGCGGACCTTCGGGCTTGTCGCTGCAGTCGTTGCAGGTAGCCGCGTCGATCACGTAGATATCGCCTTGAGAAATCGAAGTGGTCGGGCATTCCGGTTCGCATGCGCCGCAGTTGATGCAATCTTCGTTGATAAAGTGTGCCATGACATCTCCTTGATGTTCTTGCGTTCAGCTAAATAATTTAACCAATCAGACCGGTAGGTCTGTCGTAACTAGTAAAAAAACTCAGACTTCCATAATTTCTTTTTCTTTTTTCGCGAGCATATCGTCGACCAGCTTGATGTGCGCATCGGTCTGCTTTTGCAGTTTCTCCTGCGCGCGACCCGATTCGTCTTCGCGGATTTCGTGCGATTTTTCCATCTTCTTGATGTGCTCGTTGGTGTCGCGACGGATATTGCGAATGGCGACGCGATTGTCCTCAGTCAATTTCTTTGCGTGTTTGACGAGATCCTTGCGCCGGTCTTCGGTCATCATCGGGATCTGCAGCCGGATCACATTGCCGTCGTTCATCGGGGTAATGCCGAGATCGCTCTTCAAAATCGCTTTTTCGATCTTGGCGGTAGTCGATTTGTCGAATGGCTGGATTGTGATCGTGCGCGCGTCGGGCGTGGCGATATTGGCAACCTGCTTAATCGGCAGGAACGCCCCTGTGCCATAGGCATCGACGGTGATCGGATCCAATAATGCTGCGGCGGCTTTACCGGTACGCAATCCGGCGAATTCGTGCTTCAGCACTTCCACCGATTTGTTCATCTTCTCTTCGGATGCTTTTAAATGTTCGTCGACTGTCATTCTTCCCCTCCGGATACCCAACTGGCGATCGGTTCGCCATTCACGACCCGCAACAAATTCCCTTCCGGTTGCAGACTGAAGACGCCGATCGGTATGCGATTGTCCATCGCAAATGTAATTGCGGTCAAATCCATCACCCGCAGCCCTTTTTCCAAGACATCGTGATAGGTGATCTTCGGCAACCGGATTGCGTTCGGATTGCGGTGTGGATCGTCGGTATAGATCCCGTCGACCTGCGTCGCTTTGAGAATGATTTCGGCGCCAATTTCAGTTGCCCGCAAGGCTGCTGCGGTATCGGTCGTAAAATAAGGATTTCCGGTGCCGCCCGCAAAAACGACGACGCGCCCTTTTTCGAGGTGGCGGATTGCCTTGCGCCGGATGAAGGGTTCGGCGACGGTTGTGATCGGAAATGCGGTCATGACGCGGGTTGGAACGCCGACTTTCTCGAAATTGGATTGCAGGGCGAGGGCATTGATCACCGTTGCCAGCATTCCCATGTGATCACCTTGCACACGATCCAGACCCTGACCGAGTTGACTCGAACCCCGGAAGATGTTGCCACCGCCGATGACAACGCCGACTTGGACACCGAGGTCGGTGACTGATTTGATTTCACGCGACAATTGTGCCAAAATCGCGGGATCGAAGGTTTTTCCGGAAGTTCCGGCAAGCGCCTCGCCAGAGAGCTTTAGTAATATCCGGCGGTACTGCGAGGTAGAGGGGACTGCTTTCGGCATATCGATTGTTCCACAATGATTCCGAGAAACTTACGAATTTTCAGAGGGGAAAACAAAGTGAGGGATAAGGCAGATTGGAGGCAGGACTTTTGTCCGACTCCTGTCTGTGAAATTTTTAAGTCAAAAAGTTCAATACCTTCCTTCTCACAATTAGATGTTTCTCGTTATTTACTTCACATTTTTTAATCTTCTATTCTTTTTTTTTGAATAACTTCTCCATGTAAGCATCACATTGTATAAATATATTCCAGATAATATCCACGAAGAATAAAGAATGAAACTGTAATTAATACTAATGTTGAATAGTATACCCACAAAGACAATTGTGAACATAGTGTTCGATGCATAAAGTGATCTAATCGGACCTTTCATCGTAAAATCAGTAATTTTTCCTCGATTTGACTCCAGAGATGATACTTTCATGATTTGGTTTCTGTATGCAATAAAACCGATAAATGAAAACAAACCATTTGAAATTACCCAGCATGAGTTAGAATCTAAAATACCAATTCCATATTTGGAGAATCCGAAGTAAATCATTGCGTATTGAATAATTGCAAATAAAAAAGGAATTACGCTATGAAACCTCTGATTTAATCCCACGTTTTTGATGATTATCTCGTATTGCCGTTAGAGCCTATAACGGAGTTTACAATGTCCCTCGTTCCCTCTACCCGCGAATGGATTACCTTCGGTGAACTAGACGATCAGTGTCGCCGTCACAAGAAGAGCATGCTTGATGAGATCGATCGGTTGATCGATTTTCGTCCGATCGAGTCGCTGCTAATGCGGATGTACCGCGGCACCCGCGGTCGCCCCCCGATCCCGCCGTTGATGTTGTTCAAAGCGTTGCTGTTGGAACAATGGTACGGTCTGTCGGATGTACAAGTGGTGCAGGAGATCCACGACCGACGCAGCTTCGAACGGTTTATCGGTTTTACCGTTCGCGATTATCTGTTGGACGATTCGACCCTGGTTCGGTTCCGTCAACGGTTGCGCGACTTTCGTTACGAGAAGGAATTGTTCAATGAATTGAACCGTCAGTTGGCTTCGTTCGGTCTATTCGTTCGCAGTTGTACACTGGTCGACGCGACATTGGTCAAGGGTGCCACGACTGCGGGCTCCACCCGTGCCGACGGTACTCCGGTCGACCCCGATGTAACCATCACGGTCCGCAAAGATAAACCGGTCGACGGGATGAAAGTGCATGTTTCGATGGATCATGAAAGCGAGCTGATCGAAGCAGTCGACTTGACATCGAATATTGTTCACGACTCGCAGGTGTTCGAGGCATTGCTTCCCGACGACACCGGTGGCGTGTTTGCCGACAAGGCGTACGATTCGACGGCACACCGCAACTTGATTCACGCCCGCCACTGGTACGACGGCATTCTTCACAAGGCAAGACGCAATCGTCGCTTGACGGAACATGAGCGATGCCGCAATCGATCCAACTCACGGATCCGAAGCCGGATCGAAGCCAAGATGAACGACTTGAAGCGGTGGGGACACCTCGCGCGTTTGCGCTATTACGGTATCGAACGGAATCTGACACAAGTCTACTTTACCGCCATGGCAGTGAACTTGAAACGGGCCTGCAAACTGGTGCTGGTAACCTGAAAAACGATAAATCGGAGAGTGAACTCTGCCCAAGCAGCAGAAATCACCGAAAATCATCAAAAAATCCAACCAAAATCGACCCCAATTACACTAAAATTTGCAATTCATTTCGAAAATCGTCGAAATCAGACTGATGAGGCAAAAGAGAGTGATACAAAAGTGATTTTTTCAGAGGTTTCGCTATCAATAAAATCAACTCGCCATTTAATAGAATCTGCACCTACAGCATATTCATGCCATATTAAGATAATCGCAATTAATGAACAGAGGCTGTGAATTGTTAAGATGACAGTCATTTCGCCTCTGGCGAGGATTTCAAAATATTTGTTTAGAAGGTAACCTAATGTTAACGATTGAATTATACTTACGAGCGTCAGGTAAAATGAACGAACTCTTGTCACTTCTGCAATTACTACATTTCGATCTTTCATTTTATCCCCTTACCAATATTTCAACAAATCTAATTTCAATTAGAATAATGACTCTTTTGAGAAATGTCAAGATTCTCAAAATAATTTCAACAAAATTTGTTTATTAGAAGTCAACAAAGAAAACTTTATAGTATCGCCGCATTATAAAGAAATTTTATTGCGCCATTTGAAAAACGCAGGCTGAAGTCTGCGGCTACGAAAGAAAAAGATCGGGCGGATGCGGAGGGTCACCCTTAAAAGGATACTAGATTCAAGAATAAAAAAAACGCAGGCTGAAGTCTGCGGCTACGAAAGAAAAAGATCGGGCGGATGCGGAGGGTCACCCTTAAAAGGATACTAGATTCAAGAATAAAAAAAACGCAGGCTGAAGCCTGCGGCTAAATAAGAAAAAAGATACAAGAACGGGCGGGCATGGGAGCCCGCCCCTACTATAAAATACAAGATAGAAAAATAGTGTCGGCGAATTGCCTATGCGAGAAGCAGCGCCTTCAGGCGTTCGCGTCCGATGAAATTCACGATGCGAACCATCTCCGGACCATGCTCCATGCCGGTCAATTTGCGACGCAGCGTCATCCAGAGTTCCTTCCCCTTCAATCCCGTCGCCTTCGATAAATTCTTCAGCCACAGATCGAGCTGTTCGAATTCCGCCAGCGATTCGACAAATCCCGCGGGAATCGGCGGTGTTTCCGGCAGCGAAATTCTGCCATCGCGTAAATCGAGCCACCATTGCCATTTTTCACTGAGTGCATCGAGTGTTTCCACTTCCTCACGAGAAAATGCCAGCGCCACCTGATCGGGATCGCGATCCGCCAACGCTTGCAGCGACGGTGCCTGTTCCATCAATCGTGCCAGTGGAACGGAGGCAATCGCTTCCCGCGCAAAATGCGTGAAGTTGCTTTCGGAAAACATCACCGAGTGCGTCGTCAATTGCGCTAGATCGAACATCTCCGCCATTTGCTCCAGCGACAACAACGCATTGGTTCCGGGATCCCAGCCGAGCCGCGCGACGCCATTCAGAATCGCGTCCAGCGGAATACCCCGCTCCAGCCAACCGGATGCCTCCGCGCCACCGGTGCGCTTAGACATCTTCTTCCCTTCACTGTCGACCATCAGTCCGATGTGATACATTCGCGGCAGCGTCAACCCGAGTCCTGCCGCAATCGTCGCGTGGATCGGCAATGACGAGAGCCACTCCTCCCCGCGCAACACATCGCTGATCTTCATCATCGCATCATCGACCACGGTTGCGACATGATAGGTGGGATAACCGTCACTCTTCCATAAAATCGTATCGTCGGTTGAGCCCGCTTTGAAGTGGATATCGCCTCGCAATTCATCATGAACGATTAGATCGCGATCCGGCATCGCAATTCGAATTGTATACGATTCCGTTTGCGCCCGACGATCGGATTCTTCCTTCGACAAATTACGGCAGAACCGGTCGTAGCGCGGTGGCAGCTTTTGTGCACGCCGTGTCGCCTGCATCGCCTCGATCCGCTCGTTGGTACAGAAACAGCGGTAGGCACTCCCGTTTTCGAGCAAACGATCGATCGCCTCGCGATACAGATGCAATCGTTCCGATTGACGGTACGGTGCGAACGGACCGCCGTTTGCAGGCGATTCGTCGGCGACGATTCCGAATTGCGCAAGCAGCGCAGTCAGGCGTTCTTCCGCCCCTTCGACAAATCGGGTACGGTCGGTATCGTCGATCCGAAGTACAATCGCTCCACCGGTATGACGCGCCCAGAGCCAATCGTACAACGCTGTCCGCAATCCGCCGATATGCATTTCACCGGTCGGAGACGGGGCAAATCTAACTCTCGCGCTCATTCGTTCCTTTCCGCGAGCGATGCATGCGAATGAAATAAACAATCAAAAAGATAAACACTGCACCAGAAAAAATCAGTGGTACAATACCAAATGTTTCCAGCAGATGTTTCGATCGTCCCAACATCTGATCGATCGAATGCACTCGTCCGCCGATTGCCCAGCCGAGCAGTAACAATACGTAGTTGTACATCGCGCAAGCCAGCAGCGTCAGGAAAAAGAATTGCGTGCGCGGATATTTGGCGATCGCTGCGGTGAGTGCAATCATCGAGCGAATGCCGGACAAAAAGCGATTGGCGACGATCAACCAATTACCGAATTTACCAAACAGCACTTCGACGCGACGATGCTCGGTATCCGGAAAATATTTTTTGAACCATGGGCGTTCGAGCCAGTGAGCAAACGAGCTGAAGATCAAGAATTGGAGGTAATATCCGAAGGTAGCGCCGACCACCGACCAAGCGTATGCCGGAAGGAAATCGATCCGTCCTTGCCGGACATAAATCCCGGTGAATACCGTCAATACATCGCCGGGAAAGGGAGGAAAGAGATTTTCGATGAACGATATCAATGCGATTGCAAGATAAATGACCCAGTCGTGAAAACTGTCGAGCCATCGTGCAATATCAAGGATATACTGCTCAACCACGATGACCCCGTTTTACGGTCGCAATTGCGATCGCTGCCGCACCTTCCTTGCGTCCAATGAATCCGATCCCTTCGTTGGTGGTTGCCTTAATCGAGACCTGATTGGCACCGATACCCAACGCGGTGGCAATCCGATTGCACATATCTTCCCGTCGCGGCATCACTTTCGGCGATTCCATGATGAGTGTCGAATCGATGTGACTGACCATATAGCCGAATTTCTCGATAATTTTCGCAACATGCCGGAGCAGCACGATACTGTCGGCATCTTTCCAAGTCGGATCGGAATCGGGAAAATGGGTTCCGATATCACCCATCGATGCCGCACCAAGAATCGCATCGGCGATTGCGTGCGTCAATACATCCGCATCGCTATGACCCAGTAGACCGATCGGCGAATCGAATTTGATGCCGCCGATGACCAACGGTCGTCCTTCAGCAAATTGATGGACGTCATAACCGATGCCCGTGAGCAATTCGGCTGTGGATGAACTAGTTGAAGAAGTCAGCATGGCAACCACCGAAGAAAAGTCTTGATTGACAGTAATCTTTTCATTGAGACTCGATCCCGGAACAGTATTCACTGTAACACCCGGTAGTTGTTCGACCAACTGAATTTCGTCGGTCGCTTCTTTTGCCCAATCACCGGCATCCTTGATCCCAGCCTGCAACAGGTCGAGGCGAAATCCCTGCGGGGTCTGTGCCAAACGCAACTGTTTCCGGTCGATGGTGTTGCGGATAATTCCCCCTTCCACCCGTTTTACGGTGGAGGGAATTTCCAGCACTGGCAGTGCCGCACCAAACATTTTCATCGCATTGAAAACCGTGTCGATTAAATCGACTTGCACACCGGGACGCGCGGCATCGTGAATCATTACATATTCCGCATCGGGTGGTAACGCTGCCAGTGCATTCGACACCGATTCAAAGCGAGTCTGTCCACCGGCTACGACCGCAAATAATTTCGGTTCGTACCGATACCATTTCTTCTCGTACTCATTAATGGTTTCAGGTGGAATCACAACGATCAAACGGTCAATGCAATCGGCATTGCAGAATGCTTCGATCGACCATTCGATGACCAGCCGATCACCCAACGGGAGAAATTGTTTCGGAGTAGAAGCACCAAAGCGGGAACCTGATCCACCTCCGACCACAATTCCCCAGACGGTGTCGCGTTTACTACTAGAGGAAAAGGCAGGCGTCGCCATAGCTATAGAACCGGTAATTTTGTTGGATCGCTTCCTGATAAATCTTGAGTGCAACTTCCCGACCGAGGAAAGCGCTGATCAAGATAAACAGGCTTGATTTCGGTAGATGAAAATTGGTCATCAGTCCCTGAACCACTTGAAAATGGTGTCCGGGACGCAAATACAAATCGCACCACCCCTGATATTGATTGCTGTCCGGTGATTTACCCCACTGCTCGAGCGAGCGGGTTGAAGTCGTTCCGACTGCAATAATTCTGCCATTGCGAGCGCGTGCTGCGCGAATTTGCTGGATCACGGTTTCGGGGACCTCGACCCATTCCGGTAGAATGCGATGTTGATCGATCGATTCGGCTCGTACCGGCTGGAATGTGCCCAAGCCGACATGCAGCGTTAGATCGGCAAATTCGATTCCGCGCTGGTGCAGTCGGGTTTCGAGTTCCGGAGTAAAATGCAATCCCGCTGTCGGAGCAGCGACCGATCCGGCAGGATCGGCAAAGACAGTTTGATAGCGCATACGGTCGGCTTCGGTCGCGGTTCGATCGATATACGGTGGCAGCGGGATTTCGCCGAATTGCGTCAACCAATCGAGAAATCGAATTCGCTCGTGCAATTTAATCGTCACAAAGCGCTCGCCGCGATTGCGAATCGCATCGACCGTCAGTTCGGCACCACCCGCTAATTGGAAAGTGTCGCCGATTCGGAAGCGTCGTGACGGCTTCGCCAAGATCCGCCATTTGCTGATACCGTAGCCATTCAGCGCGGTTTTATAGCTATCGTTTCCCGGTTCAGAAAGAGGTTCTGCCAACAGAATCTCGATTTTACCGCCACCTTTGCCGGTGGTGTGCAATCGGGCAGGAATCACTTTGCTGTTATTGCGAATAAGTAGGTCGCCGGGATTGAGCAGCTCGGGCAATTCGAACACGCGATGATGGGTCAGCTCCCCGGTATCGCGTCGAAAGACCAACAGCTTTGCGTTATCGCGCGGTTCCACCGGTTGCTGTGCGATGTGATCCGGTGGTAAATCGAAATTAAATCGTTCCAACGACAATTCGGGATCGAGCAGATTATTTTCTAGTACATCGGTCAAAGCAATGTCTCCTGCGATCCACCGGTTCGTTTTTGTCCGAGGTGACGATAGGCGAGATCGGTTGCAACCCGTCCGCGCGGGGTTCGTGCGAGGAATCCTTCCTGAATCAGGAACGGTTCGTACACTTCTTCGATCGTGCCGGCATCTTCCCCGACTGCGACCGCGATTGTCGTTAATCCTACAGGACCCCCGCCGAATTTCTGAATCAAGGCTTGCAGGATTCGTTTGTCCATATCGTCGAGACCGGCTTCATCGATATCGAGACGGTGCAGGCTGCGTTTCGCCAAAGTCAGATCGATGTTTCCATTCCCTTCGACTTGTGCAAAGTCGCGCAATCGACGAAGCAGACGGTTGGCAATTCGCGGTGTACCGCGCGAGCGGCTGGCGATTTCGGTGGAAGCGGCACTATCGACTGTGACCGATAGGAGTTTCGCACTGCGATGAACGATTTTTGCCAAATCGGATGCGTGATAATAGTCAAGTCGCGCCGAGACCCCGAACCGGGCGCGCAACGGCGCCGTCAACAATCCCGCGCGGGTCGTGGCGCCAATCATGGTGAAGGGCGGAAGGTTGAGTTGAATTGTGCGTGCCGCTGGACCTTTATCGATCACAATATCGATCCGGAAATCTTCCAGAGCGGGATATAGATACTCTTCGACAATCGGATTCAAGCGGTGGATTTCATCGATAAACAGGATGGATCGGGGCGAAAGCGAGGTCAAGATCCCTGCCAGATCGGCGGGGCGTTCCAATGTCGGTCCGGAGGTCGAACGAAAGTCGACACCGAGTTCATTGGCGACGATCGACGCGAGTGTGGTTTTACCCAAGCCAGGAGGACCGCTGAACAAGACGTGGTCAAGCGCTTCCCCGCGCTCTTTAGCAGCTTGGATGAAAACACTGAGATTGTCTTTGATTTTATTCTGACCGACAAATTCCGAAAGGCGCGACGGACGGAGCTGAACATCCCACTGCGCATCGTCGGGCGAAGCCGTTAGGATGGGATTCTGGCGAGCATTTTCCGGTGCGTCAGCCATTGCTTAGCGCTTTCTGGACGGCATCGCTGACCCCTAGATCGGGATGCTCTTTTAACACTTTCGCGACATTCTTTTCGGCGACGACACGGGCAATGCCGAGTGTCTCCAATGCCTGTACCGCATCCTGATAGACCCCGGCGGCGGCGGGTTGCAAGTTTGTCGGTGCGATCGGTGCCGATCCGGTGACGGCAGAACGAAGTTCCAGCGCGATTCGTTGCGCCAGTTTCTCACCGACTCCGGAGATGCTCTTGAGGCGTTTGACGTCGCCGTTGAGTACCGCTTCGCGGAAATCTCCGATCCGGATACCGGAGAGGATGCCGATGGCGAGCTTTGGACCGATGCCGGGCAGCGCGATCAGTTTCTGAAACCACTGCCGTTCGTCGGCGGTGGCGAAGCCGAACAGCGCGAGTTGATCTTCGCGGACGTGAAGCCAGCAGAGCAGTGTGCAAATCGCGCCGGGTGCAGGGACCACATCGAAGGTGGAGAGCGGAATGGTCAGCGAAAAGCCGATGCCGTGGACATCCAGCACTATTTGTGCCGGTTCGCGGAGCACTACGGTTCCTGTGAGTCGATCGTACATGGGAACAAAGATAGAACAGTCGGGGATTCTTTACAAGCGACGACGCGACTTTTTGGAAACGGGGGATTTACGCAATTTTATGGGAGTAACGGTCGTAGAAAGTCATCTACTTTTTTGGTGAAAGGTGCGATTTCGATTGCATTTCGTGTAGTTCATGCCGACATTATTATTAATAATCAACTTTTTTCGATCCTGCTTGGGAAACTGTCATTGTCGGAGTTTCGATGAAACTGAATGCTAGATTATTCCAAGTGCTATTCATCATTATGATTAGCGGTATGCTCATCGGAAACTCTTGGGCACAGGATAGCAGCGGGGTCCGGTGTTTGCAGCGACTATATTTTGCCAACACACAAGCCGTCATTGTTCATGGCGACATCGCTTATGTGGCAAATGGCAAGCTCGGCATCCAAGCCATTGATATCTCCGCGCCGACAACACCGCGAGTTATTGGATCGTGTCCTTACACCGGAAATATCACCCAGACAGCTCTTGACGGGAATTACCTCTACCTGATGTAAAACAATCCCAGCCAAATACAAGTCTATGACGTTCGTAATCCAAGAACAATCGTTCCACTCAATTGCATTGCTCTTTCACCATTTTCATCCAGAATGGCGGTTATCGATACAATTGTCTATATAACTATGGGAACAAGTGGATTGCGTGGAATCAATGTCAGCGATCCCACCCATCCGGTGATACTGCGCAACTTTGCGATGCCCGGAACGACGTACGATTTAGTAGTCGATGGTGATTATATCTTCACTGCTGCAGGCGATAGCGGTATCCGAATTGTCGATATTCACAATCTGGATTCAATGGCAGTATGTGGGCACTACAGTCTAGTTAATGGCGGGAATATTCGTCATCTGGCAAAATTCGGGAATCTTCTTCTCGCATCCGGAGATATGAATTATCTAATATTCGATATATCAACGTCACATACTCTGACTTTACGTTCGAATTTCGAATTATACAATATTCTCGGACTATCATTTCAAATCTCTGGTAATTATTTGTATGTAGCTAGCGATAGCGCCGGATTTGCGATATTCAATATCGCGGATCTCAATCACCCGACTTATATCGCCGACGTGTAAACTGGACCCATTGCCGATATGGCGATTGCAGGCAATTATCTATACTTAGCTACCGGACATACCGGTTTATGCATCGTAGATATTACCAATCCTGATTCTGCCTGCGTTGTCGGTGAGTTTTGCCGTCCCGGTTACGCAACCACGCTCATTCGCAGTGGGAATCGATTTTTGATCGGGGGTTACAATCGTGGATTGGAATTTGCCGAAATCGATGCCAATGATTCATTGGTTTCCACCGGATATGCTTCAACAAATGATCCCATAACTGGAATGGCAATTTACAATAATTACCTTTATGCAACCGATTACCATCAAGGTCTGATTTATCACCTCGATTCACTTGCGACACGACCACCCGATACTATGCTCACGCAGCATGATTTGATGCATGATATCGCAGTATCCGGGCATTATGCATACATCGTGGGAGAGAATCGCAAGTTCTGCATCGTCGATCTCGCGATACCAACTGCGCCAGCCATCGTGTGTTCGTTAGCTTTTAATTGGTTTCCGTATAAGATCGTGGTAAACGGTGACTATGCTTATCTCGGTGGTTCTGAATATCCACTTCGAATCTATAACATTGCCAATCCAGCTCATCCCGTTCTGATCGATTCAACTTATTCATTTTTCAATCAGTCGTTTGCGGTACAAAACAATTTCGTCTATATCGTCAATGGATCCGGTCTAACTATTTTAAATGTTAACAATCCCGGTGCACCAACGATTGTAGGTTCGTACTCGCAAAGATGGTGGGCGAATGATATTGCTGTTTCCGGGAACTACGCATTTATTACCAATGGGAGACCGGGAGGGAATTATCAGAATCGATTAAGTGTTGTGAATATCGCCAATCCTGCTGCTCCGCGATTGGTCGGATACTATAATACGTTCGATCCAGCTTCAGGAATTCTTGTTTCTGGCGATACTGTTTATTTGGCAGCCGGTCAGGAATTCGGTATCTACGACTGTTCTCAAGCGCTCGGCGTGGTCGATCGCAGTAGCGAATCGATACCCGCGAGTTTCGAGTTGAAACCGAATTATCCCAATCCTTTCAATGCCACTACTGAGCTGAAATATTCGATCGCACATGAAGGAAAAGTATCGCTGAAAATTTTCGATATCACCGGTCGTGAAGTCGCAAAACTGATCGATTTCCACCAAAATCCCGGCGAGTATGTTGTTCATTTCGATGGCAAGTCGCTATCCTCGGGAACCTATTTTGCAAGGTTGCAAGCGGGTGAGTTTTCGCAGACACAAAAGCTGGTGTTGTTGAAGTAGTTCACAGTGTGAAGTATATTTTGGAGGTTAGACTTTAGCCTGACTTTTGTTTTTTTTTACCGACGTTTTTTATGCATCACCCCACGGTTGTCTCGCGAGCGAACCTGCGAAGAATAGAACGCGGACTCTTTTAGTCCACCGCTTCAGCTCAGTATTGTCAGGCTAAAGCCTAACTTCCACTTAGAAAACATCGATACTCCGGGACTGAAAGTATTCAAAAAAATGAACTGGCGGATGCGGGGATCCGCCCCTACTACAGGATACAAGATAAAAAATGAACGCAGGCTAAAGCCTGCGGCTACGTAAAAGATGGGGATTGGGTGGTAGGTGTTGGGTGGTTGGGAAAGATACAAATCAAACATGAATCGAAGAATATTGATTGCGAGTAAAAAAAATGAAGAACATGAAAAAGAAAAAAAAGTGCGGACTAAAGTCCGCCGCTACCAAAACGAATGAAAGCTGAAACCTGCGACTACGTAAAAATAATTAATGCTGCCTACGGAAGGTTTTGTAGAGCGCGATGGAGCGCTGCATCACCGGATCGTCGCCGATATCGCGCGAAAATTGATTCATCGCAAACGAGAGTGCATCTTGCCGCGAGAACGTTTGGAATAATGCAAGTTTCTCCGCATCGGTTGTTTCCGGATTCTGTAAAACAACGCGTGCCGCCATCCCCTCGAAAATCAATTTGAACTGCAATTTGTTCAGCCGCTTCCCATAACGCGAAAACGCTTCGCTCTCGCCATAGCGCGCGCTGACAGGATCGGCTAGTCGTTCGCGCAACCGTTGTTTTACTTCCGGGGATTGAATCAATTCACGCAATTGCCGGTAACGTTCGCGCGGCGTGTGATGCTGTAAAACGAGCGCCTGTCCGGCTTTCGCAATCCGCTCTCGTTCCTCGTCATGTGCGAGATAATAGTGCACCTTGTCAACCAATTCATCCCAATTCCGGTAGTCGTAACCAACAAAATGCTCGCCGTCTTTGAATAGCTCCGGCATCCCATTCTGGATCCGTTCGGCAATCAGCAACGCACCACTGCTCATCGCTTCGAAATGGCGGAAATTGAGATCGTAGTATTGCGCGAAATTGACGACAATCTTCGCCCGCGAATACGGTTCACGCCAATCCCCAGTCAGTTGCGATAGTGGAATCCGGTTTTCCAGTGCAAGGAAAAATTCCTCCCGTTCGGGAATCTTATCTTTATCGCGCGTGCCGACGAACGCCACTGGAATGTCGCGCTCACGTTCGGGTGGCGCGTCATTGCGTCCGAACAGCGGGTAGCGCACGGTCGGGGTTGACGGTGCGACCAGTTTCATCTGCGGGATGTAATCGCTTTCAGCGACAAGCATCAGGTCCCATGCTTGTGCCCAATATTGATACCAGTCGATATGAAAGTGCGGATCGATGCAGAAGAATGCCGAAGGAATGTCGAGCATCTCCAATCCATAGATACCGGGAGGTCCACTGAAGTCGCCAAGGAACACAGCATCGGGTTGGAAACCTTCGCTACGCAATTTCGTAACGACATGCGGAATGTAGGTCAAGCCATCATTTGAGATTCGGCACGGCACAAACCGGAAGTCGTCGCCCGCTTCCCGAATTTCACGATTGAAATAATTCAAACCGATGACCAGCCAGTTCATGCCGACTCCTCATACTTAGAGTAATACTATCACTATTATTATCGTATCGATACTAATATTTCTAAACTGCTAATTTCAAAAATGCGGCGTTCTGATTGTATGTTCTATAATATCAATGCAGTTATCTGAAGATAAAATGTCCGAGGATTGAGTCACAAATTTTTTCGAGATCTACATGGAATTGGTAATTTTGTTTGGCATGTTGATTATACAATATATTGCATTGTTTACGCAAGTATTTTTGGGAATAACATTACAAAATAAGTATTATCGGATTGATAGAGTATTATCTTTTCCGGTTGAAGTTACGTATCTTTTGTCAGGAGATCGCACAAATTGTGAAATCGTGAAATCTACCATATACTTCGACTCATTGTAGGATTTGATCATACGAAAATTATCCCATCATCGTCTGACCAGCCGGTTTAAATCGCTTATTGATTCTGGATTTTCGGTTGAGCGTTGACGCCAGATGCAAACAGGCACACTTCTTCAGAGATGTGCACGGGAATCGGCTGTGAATAAGTTAAGTTCATTATCGTTGGGTAACTTGATTGCCCGTATCCCCATTGTTCAGGGCGGGATGGGTGTAGGAATCTCGTTGTCCGGACTTTCGGCGGCAGTTGCCAACGAAGGGGGCATCGGCGTTATCGCCACAGCGGGCATCGGTTGCGATGAGACGGATTATTTTTCCGATTTCATCGAAGCCAATCTCCGTGCATTCCGCACCGAAATCCGCAAATTCCGCGCAGCCTCGAAAGGTATTCTCGGGGTCAACATTATGGTTGCCCTGACGAACTACGCCGAAGTTGTCCGCGTGGCATTGGAAGAAAAAGTCGACATCATCTTTTCCGGTGCCGGTTTACCGCTCAATCTCCCGCAATATTTGACCCCCGATTCGCAAACTAAATTGGTACCAATCGTCTCTTCCGGTCGCGCTGCTGCGATCATCTGCAAACGGTGGTTGGAAAAATTCCATTATCTGCCCGATGCCGTCGTGGTTGAAGGACCCAAGGCAGGCGGTCACCTTGGATTCAAGCTCGATCAGATCGACAATCCCGATTTCGCACTGGAAAAAATCGTTCCCGACGTGATCGAAGCCGTCAAACCATTTTCTGTCGATTCTGGAAAACCGATTCCGGTGATTGCCGGCGGCGGAATTTACACTGGTGCGGATATTCATAAATTCATGCAGCTTGGCGCTGCCGGTGTGCAGATGGCAACGCGATTTGTCGCGACCTTCGAGTGCGATGCTTCCGACGATTTCAAACAGACCTATCTCGATTGTACCGCCGACGACATCACGATTATCAAGAGCCCGGTCGGGATGCCGGGGCGCGTGATTCGGAACGGTTTTATCGACAAGGTGAATCGCGGCGAGAAGATGCCGTTGCAGTGTCCTTATCATTGCATCATCACTTGCGATTTGGAGAACAGTCCGTACTGCATCGCGCTGGCACTGATGAATGCGAAAAAGGGAAATTTCAAACACGGTTTTCCGTTTGCCGGATTGAATGCATATCGCGTCAATAAAATTGTTTCGGTGAAGGAGTTGATCGATTCGCTCGTTGCCGAGTATGAGGTTGCTGCCGCGGCTGATTAATTTTTTCTTTTTTTATTTTGGTGTGTGTGGGTCGGAATTTATTTCGACCCATTTTTTTAGCGCGGGCTGCTAGCCCGCGTTTTTTTATTTCACAAAATAGATTGCCACACTACGCGCGCCGGGCGCGCTTCGTTCGCAATGACAAAAAAGGGCATTGGGAGATAGGCGGTGGGAGTTAGGAAAGAAAAGATACAAGCTGCGGGCGGACACGGGGGTCCGCCCCTACTAAAAAAATGAAGGAAAATTACTATATTTGGATATGGGTATCGAAGACGAACGGTTCACTCCCCGCCCCCCGACGCCGGAGGAAGAGGAATATCTCGAGTTTGCCCGCGACCGGATGGCATCGCGTGCATCGAAACGGCAGCGTCGTGCGCGGCGAACGATGCAACGGTCGTTGCTGTTTTCCATGATCGGCATATTTTGCATGCTGGTAATTTACTTCGTCTTTTATTATCAGCGCCCTGCAAAATCCCCGATTCAAGCGAATTCCTCCCAGAGTACCATGATCGGCGGGAAAAAGTTCGTACCGCTTGATACGTTCCACATTGCACCAAACGTCGAAGTGCTGCAATCCGGGAAGTAACGCGAATCGTCCGGCAGCAGTCGCAATTTGCATCGGGGATAAGAGATTCCCTACATTTCACTTTTGCGAATTTGCCCCTCGAACGAGGAGCGACCTATTGTTGTAGGAAAAGAGGAAACAATGAAAGCCCCAGTTCATCCCAATTACATGATGGTGAAAGTACACTGCGCATGCGGCAATGAATTCGAAACCCGCAGCACGACGACCAAAGGCGAACTCAAGGTCGATATCTGCAGCGTCTGCCATCCGTTCTATACCGGTCAGAACAAGCTGGTCGACTCGGCAGGTCGTGTCGATAAGTTCCTGAAGAAGTACGGCAGAGTTGCCAAGTAAGCTTCGACATCGTCCGACATTTTTACGGCGCGCGGCAAGCTATTTGTCGCGCATGCTTGTCTTTGCGCCTTCGGTCGCACTGGCTGCGGCAGAAGAAGAACCGGAAATCACTCCGGCGGGATTGTCGATTCCGGTCGCACCCGATCAAGGTGACGGGCTAGGTGTCCGCAAATCGAATGCGGTCGGCGGACAAGCCGTGATCGAAGGGGTGATGATGCGCGCGAAAGAACACGTCGCTACGGCGGTGCGCGCACCCGATGGCAAAATCGTTTGCCGAATGCAACCGACTCCGAATTTGAAAGATCGCTATCCGATCTGGAAAAAGCCGGTGTTTCGCGGCGTCGGGATGATGTACGAATCGCTCAAACTCGGATTGGAAACGCTGGACTGGTCGGCGAAGATTGCGACCGGAATGGAACAGGAAAGCGAAAAACAGAATTTCTGGGACAAGGCGCTCGGCTGGATCGTCCTCCCCATCGGTCTTGCCGCCGGACTCGGGATTTTTCTCTGGTTACCGTACTCGATTGCGAAATGGACGATCGGTGCCGACGGGAATCAATTCCTCTATCACATCGTAGCGAATAGTTTCCGCATCATCGTACTGGTCGGCTACACTGCCGGGATCGCGATCATGAAGGATATCCGCAAGGTGTATGCGTATCACGGCGCGGAACACAAGGCGATTGCGACCTATGAGGCAGGCGATCCGGTGGAACCGGCGCGGATGGTGCCACATACTCGTTTTCACCCACGTTGCGGAACTAGCTATCTACTAGTGCTCGTCGTCGTCACAATGATTTTCTTCAGCTTTTTCGATGCGACGTTACAGGCGTTTGGTATCACTTTCGACAAGGCGCTGTATCGTGTGCTGGCACACCTTCCGTTTGTTCCGCTGGTAGCGGGTCTTGGCTACGAAGTGTTGAAGTGGAGCGATCGCAACAAACGAATCGGGATTGTCGCGCTGCTGATTCAACCCGGTCTTTGGATGCAACGGATTACGACGCGCGAACCGGAACTGGCGATGCTCGAAGTGAGTGCGACGAGCCTCCGCGCCGCGATCACCGGGGTGATCGAAGAGAATGATACCGTGGTGAATGTCGAGCATTATCAGGCGGCAGCGTAAAAAAAATAGATTTGAGTGAAGATGAAGTAGAATCCGCTCCGAATGGGGCGGATTTTTTTTAGAGTGAAAAGTCATTTCATTGCATTCGATTATTCTTACGATTATAATAATTCAACAAAACTAATAATCATCATTCGGATGGAAATCATAAGATGGAAAATCACTCTAATTATTCATCCAAAGAGAACAAAGTTGATATTACTAAGTTATATCAATTACATCAAGAATGGATAAAACATTGTCTAAATGACTGGATCACCGATCGTTCGAAATACGCATATGATAAAAGACGATTAATAATGTTCAATATTCAACAAAATTGGGGTGATGAAGATCTATCATACTGGTTACTAAAAGGAGCGTTATTAAGCAATACAAGTTTAATACATGCAACTCTATTTTGTACAGATTTGAGTTATTCAGAAATGGATAATTGTATTATCGAAAACACGGACTTAGCTGGTTCAGTTCTCGAACATGTTATTGCAGTCAACACTAAATTTCGAGGATCCCGATTTACAAATGCGAAGATTAGATCATGCAATTTTAGTTTCACAGATTTTACTCACTATCAGTCCAAAGTAACAACAAAAAATTATGAATCTATCCAAATTATCAAAACAGAAGGATTATTCGATTCATTATTCGCTGATTGCAATCTAACCGGCGCTCGACTTCCCGAAGGCATCGCGAAATTCGAAATGCTGGGAACGATCAACGAGAGCACTAAATCGAATCGTCGTCTTCTATGGCAATTACTGGTCTTCAGCGCCGCTATTCCATTAGCATTGGTAACAAAACAGAATTTAAACGTTCAAGCGATTGGCTTAAAGTTCCCACTCGAATGGGTTGCGATTTCCGGCTTCCTCTTTCTGTTCTACTGGTACTTCCATGTTCAAATGAATTTGCAGCGTCATTGGGAATTGCTCGATCACCTTCCCTCGAAATTTCCCGACGGTCTCTCCTGCGAAAAGCGAATTCAACCGTGGTTTGTCAATCTCTTCCTGTTGAAACATCGCACTTTCCTGAAAGATGAATTGCCGCAGTGGTATAAGCTGCAATATGGGGTAATTTCTTTTGTTGTGTGGTGGGTAGCACCGATTTCATTGCTTTTCATCAACGGATTTTCTTCCAGTTGGTTAAATGAATGGGGCTTATTGGGACTGAATCTGCTTTGTGGAGCATCGGCAATTATCGGTTATCAAAGCCGCAAAGCTGCCATTACCACGCTCCATGGTGATATAGCGCCATTCCTCGATTATCCGCACAATTTCTGGAAAGCGATGCGCGAGAAAAAATCAGCAACCGAACAACCCCAAGGGTATTGGAAGCAATTTTGGAAATTCACTTGGAAACAGCGTTGGACTTGCACTTGGCCGGTATGGGAAGCTATTGGAGCGATCATCTGCCTCTACTTGTTTACGTGGTTCGAACATGAATTGGGACATCATGAATTGATGTGGTTCCTTAAACAACTGATTTAGTGATTAGTGCGAAATACTGAGCACGGTATACCACAAAGTGCTCGCCGAAGGCAATCTCATTTACCTCTATTGTAAATTATTTACACGAATGGAATTTCTAAGATTGTTTACACGGCGTCTAGCGTTGCTTGACGCATCGGGCGAATGCGATTCGCCCCTACGGAAAAAAAGGAGGAGTTTACCTTCGGTGTGCCATTCGGGGTTGCTTCGTCACTTTGCCCGCACAAGGATGCGGGCATCGAATGTTGCGAACCAGACATTTTACAAGATTCATCGGTGTTCGCTAAACCTTGCCGCTTCGCTGCCGCAAGGTTTTCCTCGCAAAGACAAAATCAGAACACATGATACAATATTAGGGCTTATGGCATCAGCCCCTGCGGAGCTTCGTAAAGACAATTTATTTATCGGTTCGTTCACTATTCTGTGACTTTCGGAAGGATTGTCAAAATTTTTACCTTTCGACTCAAATCAATTGCTTCTTCATATTTCATACAGTACTTTTTTACTAACCTCAATTCACACCCTTTACCCAATTGTTGATTACTAGTTAGATCATTAGTTTCTGCCTGACAGCTAACGGAGAGGTATGCTATGAACCGAGTACTCAAACTGTCGAAACGCTTTTCCAGCCTGATTTCCATTCTACTAGTATTACTTGCATCCAGCTTTGCATTTTCGTACTGGCTTCCCGTGAATTCGTTGCGTGTCACGGATATCTCGGGAATAGTGGCTACTCCAGACAGCAGTGCCTGGTGTAAAAATTACACTCAATTGTTTCATTGGAACCGGACTACCGCACAATGGGATTCGTTCCAATTCGGAAATTTAATTCCGATAACCAGACCGGTGGTGTTACCGAATGGAACGGTGTTATTGACTTCATCGATTGGTTCGGGATATTCCACAATACTGCATCGCAGTACCGATGATGGGGCTAGTTGGGATACCGCTGGTTCTTCGCAGATTGTGAATGGTGGTGAACTCCAGCAATATGGCGATACACTAGTTATTGTCGGAAATCCTGTCTGTAGATCTACCGATGCGGGACTGAATTGGGTAACGATCAGTCAGCCATTCGAACCTTGGATCTATTGCTCTGTTGTTAACTGTAACCGGGGGCGTTTGATCGCATTGGCTTACGATGAAGAATGGCTCTCGGGCTATTATTTGACGCTAGATTTTGGAATGACTTGGCGACGTTACTCTAGCAGCAGGGACGGTTCGGTTGTGACATTGTTAAACGATACAACTATGCTCCAAAGCAGTAGCTTGGATTCAATCTTTTACATTACTCAATCCGATACGACATGGCGATTCTACAACCGCATTCCGTCACACGCAACGAGTTTTTACTGGGATGGCGATAGCGTCTTGTATGCCACGACTGATGAAGGGCTTTATCGATTAAATACAACCACTGTTAGCTGGGATCGTATCGTGCACGTTACTTCACCGGTGTGTATGGTTCGACTATCCAATAGCTCGTTCCTGTTTGGCGCGCATTACGGTGCTACGTTATGGGATCGTTCCAGCGCGCCAGTATTACTCAATAATGGATTTCCCAAAGTTGGTGTTTTCGATGTCGTGGTTGATATCAACGATCAGGTTCTCGCGCTGTCGTATTCCAATCACTTGTTCTTCAGTCGAAATTTAGGTAATACATGGGAAGCTTTGGATTTTGTCGATCATCCGTTAGCCTTGACCCATGCCGGGACCCTCCTTGCCGGCAGACACCGGCTACCGGCGGGAGATTCCATTTGGCATTATGACGATCAGGGAGGAACTGGCTATCGATCGTATGTCAGTCCAACCGGTGAAATTTATTATCTTCGGACATCGGAGAGTCCAATTTATTCCACCGACGATGGGATTAGCTGGCATGATACCCCGTATTTCCCGGATAATACCAGCACTCCCGCTTCGATTGCCGCTACTAGCGACGGGACAGTGTTAGTCGGCACGAACGATTATCTCTGTCGACTCCCCGCCGATTCCGCGCATTGGGCAATTCAACGCTCAATGTCTTGGGTCTACGGACTTGATGTGAGAGATAACGGTTACCTTTATGCAGCAAAACAAGGTTTCGGCGGTGGTAATCTGTATCGGTCGCGCAATGAAGGTCAAACTTGGGAAGCGACCAATCTTAATATGAACTGCTATAAGGTGATGATCACCAGGATCAATTCGGTCGTAGTCGATGCCAACGATGGTGTGTTCCGGTCAGATGATTGTGGCGATACTTTTCGGTCAATTCCAATTCCAGGTGTCGAACCGGGTCACGTCAATAAGTTCTTTCAGTATCAGAATCCATACATTTTTGCCGTTACCGATCAGGGACTGTTCATTTCCGAACAATCCGAAAATGATGTTGATCCAAATTCCAATAACGAATTACCGCAAGATCTTTCCTTGCATCAGAACTACCCGAACCCGTTCAACAGCACGACAAAGATCCAGTATTCATTGCCCCAATCCGGAAAGATCGAATTGACGCTATACGATCCCAACGGTCGGGAAGTCCAATCGTTGTATCGCGGCTATCGGCAAGCGGGATCCTATCAGTGTCAAATTGACAGCAAAACGTTGGCTTCGGGGATGTACTTTGTGCGGTTATCGCAAGGTGACCGATATCTGACACAAAAAATCATTTTAATCAAGTAGTTTATAGTATTAATCAACCAACAACCATCTCGGACGATTGCGACCATATGTACGATTAAGCGGTTAAATTAACCTTTGTACCACACGGGTTGTCGAATGCTGGCAACCCGTCTTATCTTTTTGCAATTAACTCGGAGTGAAAGCATGACAGCGGAAATCATCGGAATCGGCGACGAATTACTCTACGGTCAAACCCTGAACTCGAATGCGACGGAAATCGCGGCAAAATTGATGAGCATCGGGATCGAACCGCGCCACCTGACAACAGTCGGCGACGATGCTGCCGCCATGACCGATGCGTTGGATCGGGCATTCTCCCGGGTCGATATCGTCATCACCACCGGTGGTTTAGGACCGACCCCGGACGATTTTACCCAGAAAGTGGTCGCCGATTATTTTAAAATGCCGATCGAACATCACGACGACATGCTGGCAGACGTCACTGCGAAATATGCTCGCCTGAACCGCCCACTCCCCGATTTTGCACGCAATCAGGCACTCTTCCCCACCGGTGCAACCCGAATCGACAATCCGATCGGTACCGCCACCGGGATCGAAATCGAACGCGATGGAAAATTCCTTTTTGTGCTACCTGGCGTGCCATCGGAAGCGATGATCATGATGGATAAAACCATTATTCCGAAGTTAGCTGCAATTCCTCAGACACAAGTGATCGCGTTTAAATTCATCCGCACCATTGGCTGGGGTGAATCGCAAATTCAAGAAAAGATTGGTGTGGAGGGGTTGGAAAAGATCGAGCAGACAGGCTGCGGACTTGCATTTCTCCCGAAACATGGGATGGTGGATCTCCGCTTGACCGCGCGTGCTGAATCGAAAGAAGCCGCCGAGTCGAATATTGATGCGGCACTCCCGATTTTGCTGAAAGCAACACAATCAATTCGCTATGCGATCGGGAATGAATCGCTGATCGATCTGATTAAGTCTGAACTACACCATCGTCAAGCATGGTTAGCAACAGCCGAAAGCTGTACCGGCGGCGCGATTGCCGCGCAACTCACCGATGTACCGGGCATCAGCACAGTGTATCGCGGCGGGGTAGTATCGTATCACAACGATGCTAAGATCGCCATGCTCGATGTACCGAGTGAAATTTTGCAGGAATTCGGTGCGGTATCGCAAGAAACCGTCGAGGCGATGGCGGAAGGAGCGTGTCACCGGTTGAATGCAGATTACTCGATTGCAGTGACCGGGATTGCCGGACCAGACGGAGGAACGCCTGAAAAGCCAGTCGGAACAGTCTGGATTGGTGTCTGTATGCGCGAGCGGTATGAGGAAGGGGACCGCTTCGCGATCACGGCACAGAAATTTGTTTTTCCCGGACCGCGGCATGTACACCGGATCCGCACCGTGAACAAAGCATTCGAAATGTTGTGGCGGATGTTGTAACGATCGTAAGAGTAATTCAAAAAATCGGATTGACGACTTATCACTGATCATTTCAGATGTTTCGGTTTTTTTGTGAATGTGAGTCGATCAGTTAATACTTGTTTTTTCATATAGTTTTGATCTCTAAGAGATGTGACCCATTGCAATGCTCGCACTATCAGCGTCAGAATCAGCATTTATATTATATTGTATTTATTATAATTATTAAGTATATTTTGGTGATTACGCGTTATAATCGGAATTACCATTCACAGAAATGAACATACTACTTTCTTCCTGATCGATCTGCGTTCGAAAAACAAGCTTTTCATCGTTGTTGAATGAGCTGATATTCGATACTTTTTGATAAGAATCGCTGGTTAGTAGCTTTTGCACTTCCATTCAAAAATGAAATCGGCGAGTTATGATAATTTTTTATCAATCTAAGGCTACCCGTTAGAATGATAGGTGATTTCACCACTTGATCGTTTTATAATTTCAGGTGGGTGCTTCACTGGATTTTTTTCCGCGATGGCATCTCGAGTTATATAACTTGTCCATACGCTGTTTGGGAGCTGCCTGACTACCGGGCGGAATGCAATCCACCCTACTAGCGTCGACAACTTATTCGAAGAACCACTATATCATCCTCACGAACTGGAGTAGGCTTTTTCTTGCCCAATACGACGCCTTCAATCGTCATTTGGGTCCAGATTATTCTTACTTAGCGCGTGTTTACTCAAAAGTCGGAGGTATATGATGAATTCAGATAGATTCACTTATGTTGCACTTGTTTTTTTAGTGCTCGGCGTCTTCACAGTCGCCACAGCATTGGCTTCAACTAGCAGTTATCCCACCCCAGCAAAGGAACAATACGCCCGACAAATTGCCGAGCGAATGTTGCAGGGAGAACGGATTTCGCAATCGAAAAAGGCGTTTGCCTATCCGATCATCGAGCAATTAATTCGTGCTCGTCACCCGAACTCATTCATTTCTCGTACGTCCGCTACCGACGATTTCGGTGGTCCCGACGGCGCCGGCTATCGCTGGATGGATGACCGGGAGACCGGTGGACCGACCTATTCCTGGATCGATATTTCCAATGGCAACTTAGGACCATCCGGCGATGATGGATCGAGTGCGATGGTAGATCTCGGTTTCACTTTTCCCTTTTATGGACAGACTTACACTCAGGTCACGATTAGCGACAATGGCTGGTTATCGTTCGACGCAGCTTTTGCCAATCGACCAGTTTCGGGTGGTGGTTATCTGTCCGAGACTGTGCTTCCAAATACCGATACCTCTTTGTTCGGTGGTGCTCCCCGTGCGTTAATCGCCCCCTTTTGGGATGATTTAATTTCGAACAATCTCCGCTATCAGCAAGTTGCGGGGAACTTTGTTGTTAGTTGGCTCCAGTCAAGCCACTGGGGCGCGGAAGAGGATACCTTCGACTTCCAAGTCATCCTTTCACCCAATGGATTGATCAAAATGCAGTACCGATCATTGGTTGGAGAACTATCTTCATCGACGGTCGGTATCCAAAATGAACAGGGTACGATTGGATTGCAGATTGCATACGATACCAATCCCAACAACCTGCTCGCTAATAACCGGGCAGTTGTCATCTATACTCTGGGTCGTCCGGAATCTCCGATACCAGCGAATGCGGCATTAAACGTTCCAACGAACACGGCATTACGATGGCGCAGAGCGGCTTTAGCTACGACATACGATGTTTACTTCGGCACTGTCAACCCTCCGGTGACATTAGTTTCATCAGCACAAACCGATACTTTTTATGTTCCGACATTAGCTGCCAATACGACCTATTACTGGAAAGTGATTGCGTTTAATGCCGACCGTACCCAATCGAGTGAAAGCGCCATCTGGTCGTTTACCACAGGTACCGGATCAGCGCTTCCTGCACCATCGAATGGGGCTGTAGAGCCGTCTGCTACGAATCCCACGACCTCGTTGACAGTCACTTGGCAACGCAATTCCACGACTGAAACGGGCTTTCCAATTACGCGATCTACCGATGGTGAGACTTTTACTCAGATCGGAGTTGCTCCAGCGGGTTCGACGACGTATACCGACAACAACTTAATTCCCGGTAGTCAATATTGGTACCATATCCATGTTCAAAATGCATCGGCAACATCAGTGAATTATGCCGAAGCCAATACCTGGACTAATCCTGTTTCAGCCTCGGTTCCATCTGTAAGTTTATCCGGTCAAGGTTATTATTCGATCTTTATTAATAATCTGGGTGAGGATCTGAACGGTTCCAATACTCAATACAAAATCCAGGAATTGAATAGCACCATGTGGGTTCTCGGCGACGGATCACTTGGTACTGATACTCCGAGACTGGTTGGTCGCGAAGGGTGGAACAATTACGAGGTCGTCAACTTGTCCTCGGGTGTTAACTATTTATTTGCAGTTACCGCAGTCAATGGTAACGGTGTCGCAGCTTTGGCAGGACCGGCAGCGAGTATCACGACCAACGATCTCAATCACGGTGGTCCGGACGCTTACGGCTATCGCTATATTACTTCGAATGCAGTCGGTGGACCGACTCATAATTGGATTGCACCTTCGACAACTGCAGCACAGGTTTCCGGATGGGCGTCCAACGACGGATGGGCAACAACCGATGATGGCTCTGCAGGACCGTATCCGATCGGTTTTACCTTCCCATTTTACGATACAACCTATACTCAGTTCTACTGTGGAACCAATGGACGAATTCAATTTGGTTCGCGCGATCCAATGAGCTATTGGGAATCGACTTTTCCGCTAGTGAATTTTCCGGCAGGTATTTACTTCTGGAATCACGACATGTCGGTCGAATCGCCGACAATAGTCAATTACGAAAATCTGACGAATCCCAATCGGTTGGTGATCACTTATTCCGGTTTTCACGCACTCTGGCCAGCGACTGCAACCGTTGACGTTCAAGTCGTACTTCGCGAAACCGGCGAATTTTATGTTGTCTATGGTCAGATCAATAACGAGCTGATTATTGATGCCGCGGCGATACAGGATCGCAACGGTACGCGAGGAATCCAGTATGCACCGCCGATACCAGCAGCCAACTGTACCTACATGTTCTATCGTCTGGGTCAGGCGAACGATCCATTGCCGACAAATCTCGCAACCAATGTTCCGCTCAATGCGATTTTAAGCTGGCGACCGGCTACCGCAGCGATCAACTACGATGTTTTGTTTGATACCGAAAATCCGCCAGTCGCAACGGTCTCGCACCACCAAACCGACACGACGTATACGGCAACGCTATCGCCCGGTACGACCTACTACTGGCAAGTCATTGCGTATGGCAATACCGATAGCACCTTGGTTAATCCCGGTCCAGTATGGTCGTTTACGACGGGAACCGGTAACGCACCAAATGCTCCCAGTGGCGGTTCGATCGATAATCAATCGTCAACCTCTTCAAGCCTCACTGTTCAGTGGGTCGATAACTCCACCAATGAAACCGGATTCCCGATCACCCGATCGGTCGAAGGTGGACCGTATGAAGTATTGACAACGACCGCGGCGGGTACAACTTCATACACGAATCAGGGCTTAAATCCGTGTACGCGATATGGGTATCGGATCTACGCGCAAAATGGCGGTCTCACATCGATTAACTACACCTCTGCGAATGGCTGGACTTTACCGCTCAGTGCCGGTATGCCAAGTCTCGCACTATCAGGTCTGGGTTTCTATACGATCGCGATAACGGGTATTGGTATCGATCAAAATGGTCCCAGCACGATTTACAAAGTTCGCGAAACCACTACTAATCGGTGGGTGATGCCGGACGGTACGTTGGGTACAGCTACCCCGAGACAGTCATCGCGAAACGGGTGGAATAACTTTGTTATAAGTGGTTTGACATCGGGTGCTACTTACTCATTTGCAGTGACCGCGATGAATGGCAACGGTGTAGAAGCATCACCCGGTATGTCGGCATCGATTACTACTGCCGATATCAACCATGGCGGTCCCGATGCATTTGGTTACCGGTATATCACTTCGAATGCTATCGGTGGTCCGCAATATAACTGGATTACTCCATCGGCGGCTGCTACAACGGTCTCCGGCTGGGTAACCAACGATGGTTGGGCAACGACCGATGATGGTACTGCCGGTCCATACCCGATTGGTTTCACATTCCATTTCTACGATACGACGTATACCGAGTTCTATAGCGGAACGAATGGACGTATTCAATTCGGTCGTCGCGATCCACAGAGTTACTGGGCATCGGAATTTCCATTACTGGATTTCCCGGCGGGAATTTACTTTTGGAATCACGACATGTCCGTCGATCCACCAGCAACAATCACCTATGAAAACCTGGCGAATCCGACTCGAATGTTGATTACCTATTCGAACTTACATGCGCTAGGTTCGACCGATCAAACTGTAAACGCGCAAATCGTATTATACCAAACGGGAATCTTCGATGTCGTATACGGTGCGATAAACGGCAATCTTATGATTGACGCGGCAGCGATCCAAGATCGAATGGGTACTCGGGGCATTCAATATGCTCCTCCACTCCCGGCAGCGAATACAACGTATCGGTTCTACTCGTTAGGTCAAGCCTCGAGTCCAATCCCGGCGGATTTAGCAACGAACGTTCCGCAAAACGTGACGTTAAGTTGGATTCCAGCTTCTGCTGCAACAACCTATTCGATCAAATTCGATTCGGAAAATCCACCGGTAGCAGAAATCGCAACAGCAATTACAGCTACTTCGTTTACTGTACCGAGTAACCTAGGTGCCAATGCTACCTACTACTGGCAAGTAACTTCAGCCAATGACGCGACCACCAATCCCGGTCCGATCTGGTCATTTACCACTGGTACCGGTATTGCACCGATTTGTCCCGATAGTCTGCGATTTGAAACCGTAACGAATACTTCGGCACAGCTTCAGTGGCACGATCGATCAACCACCGAGACAGGGTTTGCGATTTATCGATCGGTTTCCGATACTGGATTTATCCATATTTTCGATGTCGCTGCGAATGTAACGACAGCCTCTGATACAAACCTCTTACCCAATACGCGCTACTATTATCAGGTAGCATCGAAGAATGGAACGATTATTTCTACCGATCGCGCCGCGACCAATAGCTGGACATTAGCGACCGATCCAATTGTTCCTGCGACGAGCAACATCGGTATTACTTCAGTGTTTATTGAAATCCGGAACGACAATATTCACCCCAATCCAACCTACACTCAGTATGCGATCAACATCAATAACGAATGGCTTCAGTTGAATAGTCGTTTGGGTGCAGATACAATTTGGCGGACGGTTGAACAGTGGGGTGCACAAGCATCAGTAATTGGGTTACTCGCAAATACGGATTATGTCATTCGGATTATGGCGAGAAATGGCAATCATGTCGTGACGGCTTTTTCACCAAGTCTCGCGTTCCGTACGCAAGGTTCGTTTACATTGCCATTTGCTCAAAACTTCGATATCGCTCAATTCCCACCGCCAGATTGGACGTTGGTCAATTCCGACAATTTGGTCACATGGGATCGTTATGTTCGCGGTACGAACGGTAGTGCCCAAATGCAGTTCATGAATTATTGGCCAAGTACAGGACAGCTCGACGAATTGTGGTCGCCGCCGTTCCGCGCGGATAGCGTTTCTTTTGTGAGAGTAACATTCGATTGGTTCTACTCGAGCGACTGGTGGCAGTCATTCGATACTTTGGATGTTTACTACACGATTGATGGCGGAACTACCCGTTCGTTAGTCTGGCGTCGTATGGGCAATAGTAACGACTCCGCATCGAATTTGAGAGTCACACCGGGTACCGGTGGCGATCCGGGGAATCCCCCGCCATCGGCTGAAAATTGGGGACATGCCGAAGCTTGGCTGCCACAAACAGTTATTGGTCAAACATCGGTACAGATTGGATTCATTTCTTATAATCGGAATGGACCGAATCTATTTGTCGATAATGTTCAGATCACCGGTCCATCTACTGTGAGCGCAAGTGGATTGGTTCATCGGGATAATGATGCACCGATCGCGGGTGCGACGATTCGCATTCACAACCAGTGGGAAACAACGACGAATGCACAAGGTCGCTGGTCGATCACCATTCCGTCGGGCACGTACAACATGATCGTTCACAAACCTTGTATGTACCCGCTCATAACATACGCCAATCAGGATTTCCCGGGTCCCGATACGGTTCGGTTCGACGACGTTCTCGGTTCTCCGGAAATCTCGGTTAGCCCAACCTCGCTTGAGTGTGCAGTCGTTCATGGAGATTCAATCTCTCAGACGATTATTCTTCGCAATCAAGGCGATTATATGCTGGAATATGAGGCATCGGTAACTTATCCGACCGATAATTCGACGCTTCGTCTTCGCCCGATCCAACCGTTGCACCCGATTCAACCCGATCCGCGACATCCACCGGTTCCAGTAATGGGTACACGGGAAGAAAAAGCGAACTATGCCCATTGGGTACATGCCAACTATCCAATTCGCACTTCACCTGAAGATAATGAGTGGGGTCGCGATGAATTCGGGTATATCGCACGCGACAATCAGGGCAGTGGTGCGACCTATAATTGGGAAGATATTTCTCAAACCGGAGCGGAAGTCTTGAGATTCCCGAACGGAACTCGAGACGACGATGACGGTTGGTCGAATGGATTTCCCATTGGCTTTTCGATGCCGTTCTACGGACAGATGTTCGATACACTGTATATTTCAGCGAATGGATTCATCACGTTCCGACCCTATTACGATGGCTGCCCATACATTGGCACTTTGCCGGATAGCTTCTACCAGATCGCTGCGTACAAGACCGACAATTTCCATGTTGTAGGCGCATCGCAATATTATTATCAGACATTGACTGCACCGAATCGGATGGTGATTCAGTTTAACAATGTTCGGTATTTCGACGCACAATATCAGAACAATCCAGCATACAGCAAGACTTACCAATTCGTGATATACGAAAATGGTTTGGTCAAGATTCAGTACCAGAGTTTGGGGATGATGATTGCTGACAGCACTAATCGTCCGGTAGCGGGCATCGACAACGAAGGTCCGGGGGGTATTAACATTTACTCCGATTCTACCTTTGTCAACGGGCTGACCAATTATTGTGTTGAGTTCAATGTAAATTCACTCTACAGCTATGTTCGAATCGAGCCTGTGGAGGCTCAAGTTGAAGAAGGGCAGTTACTTGAGGTTGGAGTGACGCTGTCGGTACCCGATACGATTCCCGATGGTACGATATTGACGGCAAATATTATTTTCTCGTCCAATGCTTGTACCACGATCACAGTACCGGTTACGATCATTGTTCACGATTCGATAATGTCGGCGAAAAATGAAGTCTTACCGATCGCATACAAGTTGCACCAGAATTATCCGAATCCATTCAATCCCTCGACTTCGATTCGATTCGATTTGAAGAAACCGGGAATGACACGGTTAACGGTGTATAATGCTCTGGGACAGCAAGTCGCAACGCTGATCAATAGTTATCTACCGGCAGGATATCATTCAGTAAAATTTAGATCGGATGCACTTGCTACCGGTGTTTATTTCTACCGGATCGAGAGCGGATCCTTTACCGCATTGAAGAAGATGGTGCTGGTGAAGTAATCTTTCTATCAGTTCCTTCAGAAACGTCCATGGGAAACCATGGACGTTTTTGTTGGCGCTGGCAAAATTATATATTGTGATAGTGGTTCTTGAAAGTTAGTTGTCATGTTGCTGTGAACGGCTTTGCCGAATGGGTACATACTGTGTCTGTACCTACAACTACCTGCGGGCGGCCGCGGGGAGCCGCCCCTACTACCGTTAACGACGATTTTCGAGAGATACTATCTACAGAATTATTGCTATATCCTAAAACAACGCTGCGTGGAGCGCTTTTGAATACGCGATTTTCGAATAATATTTCTCGGTGGAGAAATCATGAAAATATTGAATACGAATTCTAAAACCGTCTTTGCAATACTAATAACTTTCGTAGTGCTAATTTTGCTCCCTTTGAACGGGTATGCATCGCAAGGTATTACGTATTATCGCGATCAGCAATCTCCACAACGATTTGGTTGTAGATTTGAAACTTGGCCATCTACTTCGAAGCCATTTCTCTTTTCTGTCGAATTGCAAGTGTGCCCTATAGCCACTCGATCTACTGTTGATATCAATGTATCGAAACATATATCGGTTTTAAATGGCATTTTGCACTGGAATAATCAACTTCATGTTGATGACTGGCAAAAAATATTCTAACATTACAACTCGACAGTTTGGGAGTTCATCAAATAGATGTTGTATTAACAACTGAACTTGATACTTCTATTCAACGGAATAATCTATTTGGGAGATTATCGTTTCGATATTACCTCTATGCGAGAGCGGATACCGTTGCGATCTTTGCCGATACGGTAAGTATGAATCAAGCAATACGGGATTCACTTCTGTCACCCGATGTGGCTATTCGACATCGGCAATTGTTGTCACAAGATTCTGCATATCGGGCTTTATGTCAAGCTGACAGTGCCGGAGTAGCTTATTCAAGGCCATGGACTTTTATCGATTCCACGCAATTGGCAAACTATTACACGGCTGAGCAAATAACCCTTATTCTTTCTAATCATTTATTATTTTCACCCCCGAGCGAGGAATATATTACACGAGTAATTAATGCCAATTTAGTAGATGGCGTTTCACGTCATTCTAGATCCTTCTTACGTAGAGGACTATTTCGACTGTATTATAACGATCAGCTAATAATTAAATCGAATGACAAGAATAAACAAACTCGTATGCTAAGTAACAGACATATTGTGATTAAAAACCTTGCATTACCCCAGCATCTCGAATAACTGGAAGCGATATTCCGATTGAAATCACGTTTGCGACACCATTCGCGCGAGAAGAATTGAAAGCGACTACAACCTTCTCTTCTAAACCCCCTAATATCTTAGCTGCCCTCTTCTGAAAAATATTGTGGTGCTTGAAAATAAGTTGTCATGATTCGGTGATCGGCTTCGCCAAACTGGTACAGACAGGAGTGTCTATACCTACATATATCTGCGGGCGGACACGGGGGTCCGCCCCTACTACCGATAACAACTTATTTTTAAGAGATTCTATATTCGACAACGACTATTTTCGATAAAAAAACTCCCCCTGCGACAACACAGAGGGAGCTGATGAATTTTATTTGGAATCGGACGAACCGGGTGGCGTATAGTACGTTGTGACTCGATAGAAGTATTTTACTCCAGTACCGACAGATGTATCGGTGTATGTCAATGTTGGGGTGAGAACTGATCCGATGAGTGTTCCCACTCCAGGTGGTGCGAAATAACCGGAAGTGGCATACCGGTAAATATTATAACCGGTAATCGAACCGGAGGCAGTTGTCCAAGTTAATGTGACATCGTGAGTCGTCAGGTTGCAGGAAATCGATAAGCCACCGGCAATTCCAGGTGTTTGATAGGCATTGCCGGTAATCGAAATCGAGAGTGTTGGATTTGCAGTCGCATTCGATGTGATGATAAGATTGCCACTCAATGTACCGATACTCGGCGGCGTCCAGGTTAGCAGTAATGCCACTGAATCGCCCGGAATGATCGTCTGCGTCGTCCAACTCTTTGTGACATTCGTTGGAACAGTAACGTTCGAAACTACCAATGGAATCGATCCGGTACTCCGCACATATATTGTCTGGCTACCCGAAGATCCAACCGCTACCGACCCAAAAGTAATGGTAGTATTCCTCACCGCAATCGCGGGATTTCCCGCGGCTACACCCGTGATGGTCAATGCCCACCGCTTGAGATTAAAGGCATCGGATACTACAATCAGAGTATCGGACAAGTTACCAGAAACGACCGGATGCCAAGTGAGTGAGAGTTGCGCTGAATCGCCCGGAAGAATTGTCCGCGTCGTCCAACTGGGAATGATCGTCGCGGGTGAGATCGCGATCGATGCATTGGTGATGTGCAAGGTGTCGTTTCCGGGATTGCGGATATACATTGATCGAATTTGCGAACCTCCCGTTGCAACGGTGTCGAATGTTATCCCAGATACAGCCAGTATGCACATCTGACCGCGAGCGGTTCCGGTCAATCTCAGTACTATGCGCGATTGATTGATCGCAGTGGTCGTAAGAACCACCGAATCGTTGATGGGGTAGTTCCAAGGCGGTGTCCAGCGCAGCGCAAAGGTACCTGTGTTTCCGGCACCGATTGCGAACGAAGTCGGTACAAAAGTAACATTGGGCGGTCCATACACCAAGGAATAATACAGCGAATCGTTCCCCGAATTAACCAGATGAACGGTCACGGATTTTGTACTATCGGTGTGTACTGTTCCAAAGCTCACTAAAGTGTCTGGTGTACTGACGACTGCTCCGCGCCCAAATCCAGTGAGTGGAACAGCGTAGCGAGTACCATTCGAAGCATTGGATCGAACGTACAAGGTATCGTGCCAGGTTCCCAATGCTTGAGCCGTCCAAGTAATGAGATTCAGCACCGAGTCGCCGGGAGCGATATTTCGATTCAACCAAGTCGCTACCACGGTGTATGGCAAATCGAAACTGATAATTCGTAAAGTATCGGTTCCGCTGTTGCGAATGTATAGATTACCGAGTTTTCCGGATCCCACATGACAATCTCCGAAATCGATTGGTTGTGGTGACGTCGATACGACAGCAGAAGCGGATAATATTGCGAATACCACATCACTACTGTCTGTCCGACCATCGTTGGTATTGATTCGGATGCGACACTGCGACGAAGGAAGGTTGGGAACAATCCACGCAAAAGGTTGCGTGTAGCCCTGTATACTATTCGGTGCGATTGCACTCCAACTACTGCCGTTATTGGTCGACAACCAGATACTATTCACGCGAGCGGCAGTCGGCGTCCAAGTGATTGGGTGAGTATAACCGACGACCCAGTTTTCGCTGCCATTCGGAGAAGTCACAACGAGCGGTTGCGAAAACTGCCCTTCATCTGCTCCGATATCGGGAGGCGATAACCGCGTCTCACCGTCGAGATCAGTTGTGATCGAAGCGATCGGAATACCCGCGTGTTCGATGATCGAGTTCGGTTGATTGAGCCGGATATGGGGATCGATCGGCGCAGTGGTACTTACAAATTGCGGATCGCCATAGACGGAATTGGCATCGGGACTATCAGCCGTTGCTTGCCAATTCGCTAGCGAATTGAAATAAAGCCCATTACTATTACCTACATACCCTTTGATCGTCGAATTCGGAATGTAGATGCAATTATTATTCGACCACCATGCCGCCGGTGCCCCTGAATTCCGATAAATCCCGACATGATACGTCGACCCGTCGCCATTGCCGATGTAATTGGCGAAGATGTTGTTACGGATCGAGTCAACTCCAAAGTCATCGTATAATACTGCTGAACAATAGTTCTGGCAATTCGTTATCCCATTATCATCGAGCAAAATTGTATTGTGATCGATATCGATATTTCCAGAATAGGAATGGATACCTGTCACCGAATAAACAGATGTTGTTACCGCTGTCGGTGCATTCCAATATAGACCATAGATCAGATTGTTATACAATTTGAATAGATGACTATCGGGATTGTAGATTCGGATTCCATTAACACCTCCAAACGCTGGGGCGTGAGAAGTCAGATTATAGATTCGGTTATTCTTCACGACATTGGGTGTTGGTACTCCCGAGAAGTTCCACAAATTCAGTCCAACTACCGACGTTGAAGGTGAACTATATGATAACAAGTTGGCAATATCAATGTCGTGTATATTCAAACCAGTTGTGTTACTCGTCGATATACCAAAAACATTGTTTACTCCTCCGATAGTATCACTCACTCCTAAAGCACCGATCGTAAATCGGTTACTATAGTTCACTCCGACGCTGTCGCTCCCGATTTCAAGACCAACATCGGGATAAGTAGTAATTGAGAGATTCAAAAAACCATTTGACACTTTTGAAATCTTCAGATTGATGTAATGGTTGTCACTCTGTGCACCTGAGGGTGAGGTTGGTGTGGTCGTCGTATATCCTTGATAGACACCATTTGGTCCTGAACTGATGCGAAGTCGAATTGTCGCGTTCTTTATCCAGTTGTGCTGCGCTCCTTGCGTACCTGAGGAATTGGTCGTCGTTACACCATTAGCTATCCCATTAGTACCGGTACTGGTGTCAATGACACTAATTCCGTCGAAGGTTACATATTGGCAGCCGCATAACTTGATCCCGGATTGACCCGTAGTTGTCACTGCTGGAGAGATTTGAACGATACCACTGTAACTCGGGTCTTTCTGAAATACGACGGGATTCGATGCACTCGAATTCGTGATCGGATTTATCGTCACCATTTCCGAGTAAATTCCCGGTCGTACGTTGAAGATCACACCTCCGGTTCCCACGCCATTTACCGTCAAGGCAGTAGAAGCATCGGCAAAGGTTGCGTAATCGGGACTTGTTCCTCCGATCGTCTTCGTTCCAGTGAGTGGTTGATAAATCGTGAACGGATTGTCGTTCATGTCGTAAGACGAAATATCGTCGGCATTGTCTATTAACACCATACCCTGTGCAGTGGTATTATTCGGAATAGTCCAGTCCAAGCTGTTGGCTGCGATTCCGTCGGACAGATGTACCCATCCCGCACTGCTATTCGGTCGCCACAATACCCGGAAAGAATGAACGTTGGGATCGGCTTCCCAGCGAATTGTTTGCGTACTACCCACTAACCACGACTCGCCGCCATTCGGCGAGATTAAATGAATCGGATCGGGAGAGATCGTGAAGGTCGTATCGCTAAGGTCGTATTGACCGGAGTTAATCACAACTTTAATCCGACATTGCGACGAATTGACCGTTGGTAATGTCCATAAAATCGGAGACGACTGCAGACCCGATCCAATTTCGATCCAATTGGTGCCATTGTCGATGGAATAACTGGGAACCGCGGGTATATCCGGCATCCAAGCGATGACTTGAAGCCTTCCCGATTGGTAGAACTCGCCACCGTTCGGAGTAGTGACATGCAATAGCGGGAACACTGTGAAGGGGCTGTCAGTCATGTCGTACTGCGAAATATCATCGGCATTATCGACCAGAATGGAACAAGTACTCGAAGCCGAATCCGGTATCGTCCAAGGGTAACTATAGGCATCCGTCAAATTGTCCGTCAGATGTACCCAAGCCCCGGTGCCACTGGTTCGGAAGAGCACCCGAAAATGATGAATTAAGGGATTGGCACTCCACGTTATATGGTGAACTTCTCCCTCCATCCAGTTTTCGCCGCCATTTGGACTAGTGATTGTGATTGGAGGAGGAGTATAAGTGAAGGATGTTTCGTAAACATTGTTTGTCTCCTCGAATTCGGGATAGTGGTTGCTCGGGTCGAGTGTAATGCGGATTGTATGCGTACCAGGTGTGGTTAGTGCATGATCGAACGAAGCGATTACTTCATCGCCACGCGCAATCGGAGCCCGTCGATAGAACGATCCGGCATAAACACCATCGATTTCACTGCGGACTTCCACGGAATCGGTGGTGATATCGCAAGAACCGGCATTCTTAAAGGCGAAATCGAATTCAACGCCGTATGAATAAGATGGATACGTAATATGCGGATTGATCCGGAAGCACGAGGTCCAACCGTTGGGAATGGTCGATATCAGATCGGGCTGGCTGGATTGAACATAGATTGTGGTATCGTAAATATTATTCGATTCGTTCAGTTCGTCGATTCGATTGGTTGGATCGAGCAGTAGTCGAATGGTATGTTGACCGGTAGTCGTAAAAGTGCGCGGATAATTCGGGGTTGCTCGGACTTCACCCGGTGCAAAGGGCGTAGTGCTGTACCAATTCGACCAGACCGTTCCATCGATATTCACCTGATAGAAGAGTGTATCCGTCGTGGAATGAACACCGGCATTGGTGTAGGCGAAACTGATGTAAGCCGGGACACCGGCACAAATCGGCACTCCTTCTTGCGTACTTCTAACCCAAACCGGTGTTCGCCAGTTGGGGTTGCCCGATGGTGTGGCGGGAGTGAGATCGGGTAAATTATTCACAACATTGAATGATACCGACACATGATTGTTCGCTTCATTGGTTTCCCAGATCCGGTTGGGAGTATCTAAGAACATCTCAATGGTGTGCACACCCGGAGAAGTAAATGTGAAACTATAGCCACCAGTGTAAGTATACGATTCATTCATCGCGATGGATGATGGACGATACCAGGTGATAAACGAATAAGCATCATCCTTTCTTAAGGTATAAAACAGTGTATCGGTCGTTGCGGTATCGCCGATATTCATAAACGACCATTTTAAGTAGTAAGTCTGATTCACTACATACGTGTTGGTTTCCACCACACTATCCGCTCGAGTAGAAAGCACGATCGGCGCCGACCAATGAAGCGGAGTGAAGGGTGTCAAATCCGGACGATTAATTTGAGCCGGTAAAACGATCTCGTGTTCTTGATAATTATTGGTTTCAACCGATTCGGAAATCGTATGGAGATAATCAAGTTCCAACCGCAAGATGTGAGTCCCGGAAGTTGGAATTACAACCGGAATATTGCTGTAGATAATGGGATTCAAAGCACCGGGAAATAACGAATCGGTACCCGAATACGACTCGGAATGGGTGTATACGGTGTTGCCGTCTAGTAATAATCGATTGCTGAAACTACCGGACAACGGAATATTGCCCTGATTGTAGCCCCACACATCGACAAAAGATGTCTCGGCCGGGACAATCGGTTGATTGATATGATCGGTAGTGCGGGTGTGTTTTACTACGATTGGACCCGACCATCCATCCAACCATCCCGATTGCAAATCGACCCCTTGTGGCACCACTAAAAATTGATCGACGTAAGTATTATTCGATTCGCACGCTTCAGGAATAGTATTATCGGGATCGATAATCAGTGTGAGGGTGTGATAGCCCAAAGTACTGACAATCAGATCGTGGCCTTGAACCCAACCGTTTGCGCCAACGTTCAGAGCATTACAGGTTTGATTCAATGCCGTAACACCATCGACCAGAACCCGGCAAGGAATATCCGGCGCTGCAGCGCTACCGAAATTTTTGATATAGGCTGTCCAGTAGTTCGCTCGGTTAACCGGAACAGAGGTTTGAAATGCGTCAGTTGTAAGATAGGTTACGGCAAGCGGTGGATTGCTCCCATAATTCCACCAATTAGGCGCTAAATCCGGAAGCGGTCCGGTAACATTCACCGCATATTGGAAGAAGTTATTCTGTTCATTCCCTTCCGACACGGCATTCAAGTAATCCACTTCCATCCGAACAATGTGACTGCCGGTAGTGTTGAATGCGTATGCGATACTCCGATGGGTATTGTAATGCCCAGCCACCAGGCTTGTTTCATGAAAGATCGAAATTGGAGAACCATCGACCAAGACGCGGACATCGAACGGACCGGCATCCTGATTGCCGGTATCGGCAAATGCAATATTAATGTAGGCTGAGCAACTTTGAGATACGATTGTGTTATCGGTAACACCATCGGCATTTGAAACCGTAAGTGGTGCGCCCCAACCGATATCGAAGGGTACGAGTTCGATAAAGGGAAGTGCTTGGACGGTAACCGGCAAAGACGAAACGTTGTTCGTATTCGAATATTCCCAGATTGCGTCGGTATTGTCTAGTGCCACCTGTATCGTATGCGGACCGGAAGTTGGGAAGGTATAGGGAATTTCCACCGTTTGATTCTGATTCATCGCAAAGGGTGGTGAGATCGTGATATCGGATTGCGCGGTACCATCGATTTTCAACACGCAGTGGAATGGAGTCGTAATGGAAGCATCGCCGATATTCGAAAAGGCATAGTAGAGATATGCCTGCTGCCCCACCACAATCGGCGACGTACCGGTCGTGTGAATCCCTTGCGTTCCCGAAGCGACAATCGAACCCGACCAGTTGAGCGGTGTGTATAAGCTGAGATCCGGTCGGGTATAGCTCGCAGTAACATTATACCAAAAGACATAGGTTGCGCCATTATAAACGCTAGTTGGCAAAAGTCGGACTATTATTTGATTCGATCCGCTCGATGTAGCGACTAAGGGGATATCTTCAATCATTGCGATCTGGTTAGGGTATAGTATCGGAGCAATCGATGAGGTGTAAACAAGATTACCATTCAACCGTACTTCGAACGGGATAGTCGTCGTGAAGGGCATATTACCGACGTTTTGTAGACCGTCATCGAAATAGGCAGTATCACCGACAACAATTTGATTGGAAACATGGGTACCGCGATTATGGGAAACTGCAAATTGAGCTGGAGATTCGCCGAGTGGATCTACCCATCCGATTTGTCCGACTTGTTCTATGTTGTAACGTTGGGGTACAACTTGGATGGTATCGATATAGACATTGTTGTCTTCCCGCATTTCAGCGACGGAATTCGAATAGTCGAGCTCCATCCGAACAATGTGAGTGCCTAAAGTGGTTAGCGTTATCTGGTTGTTAGGACAACACCAGCAAGCATCACCAGCAGGATAACCTGAATACGCGTCGCTGTGAACAACATTTCCATCGATTAATATCCGTAAAGAAAATGGACCGGTAGGTGCATTTCCAGCGTTTTGTACCCCATATGGAATGTATAACGGGCAATTGATTGGTACCGGTTCTTGCGCAGCACAGGCCCAGCTATCCGGGTTGACAGTAAAGTGAATCGGGATTGATGTTTCGCCGATTGTATAAGGTTTCAAATCCGGCATCGGACTGTTGGCCGTCACCGTCGTTTCGTACACATTGTTGGCTTCATTCGATTCGACTACTTCATTCTGATAATCGACTTCAAGACGAACGGTATGCTGTCCTGCTGAGGCGAAAGTGTAAGCATTGTTTGCATAGTAGACGTAATACCCCGCCGGTAACCACGTTTCCGAAGTCGAGAATGCTTGATTCCCATCAACCATCACGCGGACATGATAGGCCCCGGCATCGGTGGTGCCGTTATTGCGCATCGCGATTGCGATATAGGACGGCATTCCTGCCACTAGTGGAGCGCTGCGGTTGTCGGGATTGTTGGAGAACGTTATTGGCGCGCCCCAACCCGGGTCATACGGCGACAAATCGATATTGGAAACGGGAGTCACTCGATATGCCAACGTAAAGGAACCGTAGTTTGTAGAATAACCACCAACTCGAACGTACCCATTATTCAATGAATCGCTAACGCCCGAGTAATCGATTTCCGAAGCAGTGGATGAGGGGGTATCGTCATTAAAAGCCAGTTGCGTCCCGTTTGCTGTGAACAGATGGAGGTAGGTATCGTAACTGGCAGTTCCACCCCCCTGAATCATCGATAATTGCAGGCGATATTGCGAACCCGACGCGATCGCCGGTAATTGCAGGTACACAGCTCCATTCTCCGAAATCGAACTGGAGATAGTGTTCCAAGTGGCATCCAAAGGTGAAAGTACTGGGCAAGCCGTAATCCGGTAGTCGACTTGGAATTGACCATAGTAAGTACTATAGCCTGCAAACTGAGGATAATAGTAAGTGTTACTGGATGGTGTATACGTCAAAGACGACTTTGCATCGCAGTAATCGTCATTCCAGGCGACTAAAGTACAGGTTGCATCGTACATGCAAAGATAGGTATCGAAATTAGTGTAACTATTGCATGTATTGAAGTTGTATGTGTTGAGCACATTTAATGGGATCATTATTTTATAATTTTCACCCGCAGCAATCTGCGTCGAGATCGAACGGCTCATCCAAGGTACCGGTTCGAACGCGACATCAGACCAACTCCAATTGTATGCGGTACAATTGTTCGGATCGCAACTTGCACTCACTTCCTGAGTAAGAATCGTGAAACTTATCACGATAAAAATCAGTGTCAACAGTTGAACGAGTAGTTTCGTTTTCATGATATCCTCCGTCGATAAGCGTCAATTCGGTTTCCGGTTACTTGCCAGTTGCTTTCAACTGGTGCGCTTCACTGTTTTGTCGCGACAGGAGTGTCGTCCGCTCTTGCAGCAGGGTAGCGCGTTTACCGGGATCGGATTCGTGGAGGATGGATTGATCGAGTGTGTACAATTCGGTGAGTTGTGTGCGTTCTAGTCGCACCAATTCGATAAATTTATCGAAGGGATAGGTATTGCGTTCGGGTGAAGAATCGTAATGTGCCAATTTATCGTCGAGACATTTAAAACATGGCTCTTGGTAAAGTAAATGATATTGCTCGATAAGCTCGATTTGCTCCGGTGTCAAATTCAGTGCAGGGTCGATTGGTGTAGGAATAAACTCCTTACTGGGTGGAGGTGGAGCGATGTTTTTATGGGATAGGGTATTCTCGGTAGTCGACGGTTTAGTTGCCGGTACTACAGGTTGCCAGTCCTTCGCCGGAAGCGGTAGGGAGACCCGTGTCGGGGTGACTGTTTTCGATTTGATCGAATCTTTTCCCAGCGAGTGGGTTCTCATTTGAATCGATCGATTAGGACTAGATGTCTTTTCCGTTTGTGCCCATAAGAAAGAAGTAAGAAAAACAAATTCGAAAAATACGATAGCAATAATTCTTACCAGTCTCATTGTTGCTCTCCTTACGATTGGTATTCGTTAACAAAGAACAGAACCAATGACGGACTCAACGTGGAAAAATCGAGGGAATTAGCGAGTGGGCGTTGGGGGGTCATCTAAAATATGATTATTCCATACTATGGAATAAATTTGATAAAAGCAAGAATTATTAAGAATTTCAAAATTATCTTTTGTATTCTTCATCACTTATTTTATAGTTATTGACGTATGTTGTGCAATAATAATATCAACTTTGAATACTCTAACACTAGAAAATGGAGCCGTGCTCTTGCAGGAGTCGCAGGTCTCCAACTGGTATCAACTGAGCGTTAGAATACTTCGATAGTTTCGACACCAATTCACTCAACTGCTCAAGCTGCTAATCACGTTGCAAATTGATAAAGGTGGTAAAGAGCTGTTGAAATTTAACCTGCAACGTACAGACCGCATCGCCGATCACCAGAGCTGCTCGGGATGTGTACGTTGGACTCGCACTCATTGAAAAATGGAACGTATCGCGTTGTAACCCCGATGGATTTATCAAAGTACGAAGAGCTGTATCCTTCTCAGACACCATTTAAATAATTTATCAGTATTTTTGCAACTTCATATCCAACTCTTATAGTCCCTTATGTAGTGAAACGAAATGTCAATCGGAAACCCGCATTAATTCCTTCAGTAGCTGCTTTCAATCGGTAGATTAATTCCAGAAGGTTTCGTTCTACAATATGCGGTTCTACAATAACTAGAAGTAATCTATACAAATCGACAATGTGCAGGAAGTGAAGTGTTGTCGAAAGGTTGGTATAATTATTATTATATAGAATAACCGAGCAAAATATGAAAATGACGAATCAAAACGCTAATATTCGATTTCAGACAAGCTTTAAAGAACTGTTCGAGCAGGCTCGCTCGAAACAAAATACTTCGTGGTTTAACGATGCGATCGCTGACTATCAACAGGCAAAAGAAATTTCGCTCGCTGCCAATGAGATCCTCGCTGCTTGCGACTGTTCCACCCAGATTGGAATTTGCCTCACCAGCCTTTCCCGTTTCGATGAAGCGCTACTCCTCCATCAGGAGAATCTTCGGATTTATTGGCGGCGAAAAAAGTATGATTACGCCGCTGCTTCCTATAACAATATTGCCAATATGTACCGGATGAAGGATGAATTAAAGCTTGCGTCCAAATTTCAATTGAAAGCGCTACAATATTTCGAAAAAGCGAAGGATGAATTGCATACTGCGATGTGTTTGACTAATGTCGCCGCAATAGAATTTTCTCTAAAGAAATACCAGTCATCAATCCGCCATGACCTAACGGCATTGGCGACATTTGAAAAGTTGCAGCAAAAAGAGCTTGTTGCTCACGTTCGAACCTGTCTAGCGAATAGTTATTGCGCGACACAACAATATGATTCGGCGATCGAACATATACTTGCTACCGAAGTTTGGGCGAATGGTGCGGATAATCTTTATTATCAAGCGATGAGTTGTTTTATTCGGGGTGTTATCCTTGGATTTACAAAAAAGTACAACGAGGCTGTCGCGGAATATACTCGGGCAGCTGAAAAATTCAAGTATCTCGGCAATCAATACTTCTTTGCGATGGCTTTATACAATCTATCGAATAATCTAATCCATATTGGCACACCCGAAACCGCGATGCCATTTTTAGAAACCGCTGCAGAAACACTTCGATCGATCAATAACAATCAGTTGCTTGCTGTCGTCAATATGTATTTGGCTGAAGTATTCCAATATACCGGTCATCGCGAACACGCCCGTGAGCTGTACGAAACAAACAAACAAATATTTATCGGAAACCGCAATTTCGAACGAATACACGCCATCGAAGCGCGAATGATACTTCTCACCGCAGAAGCAGGAAACTTCGATCCCGGTCACTCGGAGATCACGGAAACGCTGCATGACTTGAAATCGGCAAATTACAACGATGAGACAATATGGAATTATATCGTCTTCTGGTTAGCGCAGTACAGCAAGATAGATCAGGCAACCGATGCTTTTACGTACGCCAACCAAGACCGCTCGCGATCGAAAATCGCCAATATCACTTATTCGCAAGCTCTCGCTCGATTAGCGATTCAACTCGAAACACATTTGCTGCACGGCGATCCGAAGAAGTTGCCGACACTATTCAGGACGGGACGGGGTCAATCCATGCCAGCATTTTACCACGTTTTGTTCAGCCATTTAACGGCTCGCCAGGTTTCTCGACTTTCTAGAGAAGCATTTTATTTTCAATTAATTCGCTCAAAACTAATCGACAATGGTGTTGCTGAAGAATGGTTGCCCCTCCCAGCACATTGGATCACGGTAGAGTGTGATAAATTCTAATTTAGGATAACAACCCGAAAGATAGGAATAGCAAGGCTTCCGCTGGGTGAATCACTTATAACCCTTGTATAGCAAGGCTTGCCGGTTTAAAATATTGCTGAGCCCATAGCTCAAAGCAACCTTGAATGATTATAAACTCTTATAATATATATAGATATAAGTATCGAAACAGTATTACTTTGATACAATATTTATACGATCTACAATACAATTTATTTTGTTCACCGTTTATCGATGAATTATCCAAATTATGAGGCATTTAATCATTTCCCGCCTTCCGATCAATACTTACATTTACCACGATTAAAGAAATCCAAAAATCAATCTGGTTTAATCGCCGTTACTACGTATCCGGGAGATTATTATGTACTTACCACTACTTCGTGCTTTTTTGCTCATGGTATTGATTGCAGTCATTGCAGTTCCAGCCTTTGCAGTTCCAGCCGATCCGTCCAATCCATCGCCAAACAGTGGCACTGTCGATCGACCTTTGACGCAGACGTTAAGTTGGAATTCGGTGATTGGTGCAACGGGGTACGATGTTTATTTCGGTACCGTCAGCAATCCTACGACATTGGTTTCATCGAATCAATCGACTCGTACTTACGATCCGGGTACCCTTGACAGTTACCAAACCTACTATTGGAAAGTCGTTGCCCGTGGCAGTACGGGTGTATCTCCGGGCGCTAACATCTGGAATTTTCGAACGATCCTGGTTGCACCGGACGATCCGCAGCCGACCGATCCGGTCAATGGTGAGCTCGAAGTCGCTACCAATAGCATATTGAACTGGAGTGCACCGCGAAATGCCACATCGTATCGCGTCTATTTTGGTACGGCCAATCCACCGCCACAGGTTTCGGCTAGCCAAACTGCACAAACGTATAATCCCGGTACAATGACAAATTATACGACGTATTACTGGAAGGTTCAGGCGATCAATTCGGCTGGTACTTCTTTGGGAGACACCATCTGGAGTTTTCAAACGATCGGTGTGCCAAACTATCAATGGAGTACTTCGACATTAGATTTCGGTAATATCTTTGTGGGTTTTGGTAGTAATCGAACCGTTACTTTATCCAACAACGGAACCGATACCGGAACCGTTTCAATCACACCGGCAGTCTCTGGCGATTTCTCGATTCAATCTCCGACCTCACCGTTTAGTCTAATTCCTGGTGGTAGTCAAACGATAACGATTCGCTACTATAGCAATCTCCCATCTACCAGTTCAGGAACATTCACTGCAAATGGCGGTAATTCACCCACGCTCAACGTCTCCGGATCGTCTTCAATCATGACTCCTACCGCTGTATTGGCGAGCGACAGCACCGACGTGAATTGCGTTCATATCACGTGGCATGAATATCCACTCACGACTTTTTTCCGAGTGTACCGAAATACGATTAACAATTCTGCCACAGCAACTGCATTGGGGACTTGGAATTCAACCGCGTCTTACAACGATTCCACGGCAATTGCGGGAACCAATTATTACTATTGGGTAAAAGCGGCATTCAACGACAATGGCTACTTCGCTTCTGGATTCAGTAACTACGATATCGGTTCCAAACTGCGACCTACGACACTTGCGGTCGCTCCCAATCCAATCGCGCAGTATCCCGCTACAGGCAGCTCTCAGGATTTCACGGTTACTATCGGCGGCGGTACTCCCATGGATCAATGGTCGATTTACGGGATACCATCCTGGATATCATTGAATCGAGTGAATGGGGCAGGTACCCGAACTGTCGCCGCTACTGCCGCCGCAAACAGCGGCATTGCCCGTTCCGATAGCTTTCAAGTTTACTTGATCTCTACACCTACTACGTTTCAATGGGTAAAAGTCAGTCAAGCTGCAGGTCCGATCACATTTTCGGTTTCGACTAATCCGATCGCGCAATTTCCCTATCTCTGCGATACGCTTTCGACGACGATTAATATTGGCGGCGGTAATCCCACTGCCAACTGGACCGCGAGTTCAATTCCGGCATGGATCACACTGTTACCACAATCTGGTGCCGGGACGACAACGCTGTCTGTGATTGCTGCTACGAATACCGGTATCGCACGATCGGACAGTTTTCAGGTAAGTTGCACCGGTGCTACTGGTAGCCCGGTTTGGGTGAAAGTCAGCCAAGTCGCCGGTCCAATCACTTTTAGCGTTTCGCCGACAACAATACCTCAGTACAGTAATGCTGGTAGTGCTCAAAATGTCACAATCACGATTGGTGGCGGAAATCCGTCCGCGACGTGGACGACTAGTAATGTTCCCAGTTGGATTACGTTGAATCCAACCACGTATGCCGGTACTCGAATCGTCTCGGTTACGGCATCCGCCAATTCCGGACCCGCGCGAGCGGATAGTTTTCAAGTAACCTGCTCGGGAGCAACTGGAAGTCCGGCATGGGTAAAAGTCAGCCAAGCCGCCGCTCCGATCACTATTATGGCGTCGCCGTCAACTATGTCACAATTCAGTAATGCCGGCAGTACACAATATGAAACGGTAACGGTCGGTGGCGGAAATCCTTCCGCGACCTGGACCACCAGTAGTATTCCCAGTTGGATTTCGCTAAATCCCACCACGTTTGCCGGTACTCGAATCGTCGCGGTCACGGCATCCGCAAACACCGGAGTTGCCCGTTCGGACAGCTTTCAGGTAATCTGCGCAGGCGCAATTGGAAACCCGGCATGGGTAAAAGTCAACCAAGCCGCCGGTCCAATCACACTCAGTGTATCGCCCACAACAGTACCACAATACAGTAATGCTGGCAGTGCACAAAATGTTACGATAACGATCGGTGGTGGAAATCCATCTGCGACATGGACTACCAGCAATATTCCCAGTTGGATTTCATTGAACCCAACCACGTATGCCGGTACTCGAACGGTCGCGGTTACTGCTTCTGCCAACACCGGACCCGCGCGAGTGGATAGTTTTCAAGTAGCTTGCACCGGGGCGACTGGCAGTCCCGCCTGGATCAAAGTGAGTCAAGCAGCTGGCGTAACCACGTTCGCGGTATCGCCGACAACGATTGCGCAGTATACCAATGCCGGTGGTTCGCAAAATCTGACGGTCTCGATCGGTGGCGGAAATCCGTCTGCTACCTGGACCACTAGTAGTGTCCCCAGTTGGATTACGTTGAATCCAACCACGTATGCAGGTACTCGAACCGTCGCGGTTACTGCCGCTACCAATACCGGACTCGCACGGACGGATAGTTTTCTGGTGACTTGTAGTGGTGCGACCGGCAGTCCTGCTTGGATTAAAATCTCACAGTCCATTGGAACAATTACGCTTGCAGTATCTCCAAGTACGATTGCACAGTTCGCCAACTCTGGTGGTTCGCAAACTGCGAATGTATCGATTGGAGGCATTAATCCGTCGGCAACTTGGACAATCGGTAGTGTTCCGAGTTGGATTACTGTCAGTCCAATGACATTTTCCGGGTCCAGCTCAATCACCGTTACAACCCCAACCAATACTGGAATTACTCGCTCCGATAGTTTTCAAGTAGCCTGTACGGGAGCGTATGGTAGCCCCTTCTGGGTAAAAGTGTCGCAACAGACTGCAACCTTTATTTCGGTATCGCCGAATCCGATGCCAGAGTTTGGACCGACTCAAAATTCTCAAATCTTTACAATTAATGTAACTGGGGCTTATCCCTGGTTACCCTCATATATCGCTTCATATCCGTCTTGGGTAAGTTATGAAGGAATTGCGGGCTCTAATCCCCAGCAGATTAGAATCACAGTCAACGAAAATACGGATTCTACTCGCACCGACAGCCTCCAACTCGTTTGCAATGGTGCGGTCGGAAGTCCACTGTGGGTAAAAATCTCGCAACGTTGTTATAGAACCACAATATTAACATCGGGATCCTTATCAACTTTTCCGTATTTGCAAAGCAGTCGGTGGCTTAACGTTTATCTGGATACCGAGAATCCCAATCCAACCGCTTCTATCTCGCATTTACCGAGTTGGATTAGAGTGATGCAACAGGATTATCTCAGACCGAATTATAGTTATCGATTGGAAGCTACGATTAATACCGGTCCTGCTCGTACCGATAGTCTTCTAGTAGTTTCAAGATATGCGATCAATAATCCGGTTTGGGTTATACTCTCTCAAGAGGAAGGTCCAACCAATCTGTCGGTCACTCCTGCCACGCTACCGCAATTTACTCGAGATGGCGGTTCACATACGCTAGCGGTTTCGGTCACCGGTGGTCGTCCTACTTCGAGTTGGAGTGTGACGAATATTCCAGCGTGGATCAACGTTACCCCCACCACTTTTAATGGTTCCGGTAGCGTTTCAGTTACTGTTGGAGCCAATCTTTCCGTAGCAAATCTCGATAGTTTCCTGATTACCTGTAGTAACGCCACTAACAGTCCAAAATGGGTTAAAGTCAGTCAAGACCCCGGTCTCACCACCTTCGCGGCGGCTCCCACTACATTGTCTCAATTCAGCAATACGGGTGGTTCGCAGGATGTAGCGGTGACCTTGGGTGGCGGTAATCCTAATGCGAATTGTACTACCAGCAATGTTCCGAGTTGGATCACATTAAACCCAACAACGTTTTCCGGTTCCAGAAGCTTTACGGTTTCGGCTGCTGCCAATACCGGGTTAGCGCGATCCGATAGTTTTCAGGTTGCCTCCAGTGGTGCAACCGGGAGTCCAACTTGGATCAAGGTGAGCCAAGCTGCCGGTCCAGCGATACTCTCGGTATCGCCAACCACGCTCTCGCAATTTGCAACTGCTGGTGGAACGCAGAATGTCACCGTCTCGATCGGTGGTGGCAATCCATCTGCAACTTGGACGACCAGTAATGTGCCAAGCTGGATAACCCTCAACCCGTCGACGCTTGCGGGTTCCAGCAGTATATCTGTTACCGCTATGGCCAACACAGGAATAGCTCGAGCCGATAGCTTCCAAGTGGCTTCCAGTGGGGCGACTGGTAGTCCGGTGTGGATCAAAGTGAGTCAAGCACCGATCCCCGCCACACTCTCCGTTACTCCAACAACGGTGTCACAATTTACCAATGAGGGTGGTTCGCAGAATGTCACGGTCACGATCGGTGGCGGCATTCCGTCGACAACGTGGACAACCAGTAATCTTCCCGGTTGGATCACACTTACACCCACGACTTTTGACGGATCCAGAACAATATCGATAACTGCTGCTGCCAACTCAGGCATAGCTCGAGCCGATAGCTTCCAAGTCGCCTCCAGTGGTGCCACCGGAAGTCCCGTTTGGGTCAAGGTGAGTCAAGCCGCAGGCGCTACTACCTTCGCGGTTACTCCTACCACCTTGGTGCAGTACTCCAATGCTGGCGGTTCGCAAAATCTTGCTGTGTCCGTGGGCGGTGGCAATCCATCGGCGATGTGGACATCGAATAATGTTCCGGACTGGATTACCTTGACCCCCGATACTTTTGTGGGTTCCAGTGATGTAACCGTTACCGCAGCGGTCAATCTGTCAGTAGCCCGTGCCGATAGTTTCCAGATGATTTGCAATGATCTATCCAGCAGTCCGATATGGGTGAGAGTTACTCAAGCCGCTGGCGCTACCACTTTCTCAGTTTCCCCGACCACATTAGCACAATTCACTTGTGCCGGTGGTTCACAAGATATTACAGTGTCGGTAGGTGGTGGAGATCCAACGGCAACTTGGACATCCAGTTATGTTCCGAGCTGGATTACATTGGATCCGACGAGCTTTTCCGGTTCAAGCAATATTTCCGTTACTGCTGCTGAAAACAGCGGTATCGCGCGTGCGGATAGTTTCCAGATTGCTTGTGACGGTGCAACCGGTAGTCCGGTTTGGGTGAAAGTCGATCAGCATCAGGGTGCTACAATACTTGCAGTTGAACCTGCGATAATGCCACAATTCGGCAATTCCGGCGGATCGTTAATTTTGACGGTGAACATTGGAGGTGGCAATCCACTTGCTGAATGGACAACCAGCAATGTACCCAGTTGGATAAGTTTGAATCTGACTACGTCGACCGGATCCTACAACATCATTGTAACCGCTGCTGCCAATCTTGGCATAGCGCGGGCCGATAGCTTCCAAGTATCCTGCACTGGTGCGACGGGTAGTCCGGTTTGGATTCTTGTGAGTCAAGCCGAAGGTGCAACCACTTTCGCAGTAACTCCCACAACACTTTCACAATATCCCATCGTAGGTGGATCGCAAGAGGTGACTGTGTCGGTGGGAGGTGGCAATCCATTAGCGACTTGGATAACTAGCAATGTCCCGAGTTGGATCACAGTGTCCTCCCCATCTTTCGCTGGCTCCAGTATGATTACCGTTACCGCCGATACCAACCGGGGGTTCGCACGCGCTGACAGCTTCCAAGTAATCTGCAGTGGTGCAACGGGCAGTCCGGTTTGGGTAAAAGTCAGTCAAGCACCGATCCCCACCACCTTCGCTGTCTCACCGACCACGTTAGAGCAATTTGCTTATTCCGGCGGTTCACAGAATGTGAATGTCACGATTGGTGGTGGCACTCCATCGGCGACTTGGACGACGAGTAACGTTCCGAGCTGGATTACCCTGAACCCGACCACGTTTGCCGGTTCCAGTATGCTAACCGTCACTGCTGCCGCCAATACGGGCTTAGCGCGGAGCGACAGTTTCCAGGTGGCGTCCAGTGGAGCGACTGGAAGTCCGGCGTGGATTCACGTGTCACAGGAGGGTGGACCGATCTCGCTTTCCGCTTCACCGAAATCGATGAATAATGTCTTTATGGGTATGTCACGGGATTTTTCGATTATAATTAGTGGAAGAAATCCTGCCGTTGAATGGAGATTAGGGGTACTCCCATCATGGGTGACGATCACACCTACATCCGGTATCGGCACTCAAACATTGCGAATCACTTCGATGCCGAATGGTGGTGTTGCGCGTGTCGATAGTTTTCAGGTGTTCTGCGATAGCGCCACAATCGGAAGTCCACTATGGGTAGTAGTCAAGCAAAACGGTGGTCTTGCACTGAATGTTTCCCCTACTACAATGACGCAATTCAGCAATGCTGGCGGATCGCAAGTTGCGAATATCACTATTTCCGGGCCTCGCGCTCCAGCTTCCTGGAATGCCCTTTACTTACCAAGTTGGATCACAGTGAACCCACTTTACGGAAATGAGTCGGGATCGGTCACAGTTACAGCTACTGCCAACACCGGACTTGCTCGTTGCGACAGTTTCCAGATATTCTGTTATCTAGCTGTCGGCAGTCCTGCTTGGATAAAAGTCTCGCAGGTCGGTGCTCCGGCACAGAGTGTGATTTCGCCGACAACCCTGAACTTCGGCGATATCGGCACAAATCTCTCCGACACCGCCAATGTCATCGTTCGGAACAACGGTTATTCGACACTGGAGATTTCCGACCTCACGATGAGTACCAGTTTGTCCACCACATGGACAATGCCCTATCCATCGGTTCCCGTGGGCGACTCGATTGCACTACCAATCGTCTGGACACCCAACCACGCTGGCGATTTTACCGGAACGGTGATCATTCACACAAATGCGTCCAATCCGGTGGATACGATCCTGATCACTGGAACGATATCGGCGGGGTCGATCGCGAATGGCACCGTCAGCCCGTCATCAGCACCGGCGGGATCGAATTTCACTTTCGAATTCGATTTCACTTCTTCGGTAACTACCGTTGATTCCGCAATCATCTTGTTGGATCATGCGCGATTGTGTCCGATCTATTCGGTGAGTGGCGCTATTCCCGGTACATTGCATTTTTCCGCAACGGCCTCGATTGCATCGGTAGGCGATCACAACACGAGTTTTGTCGTGTATGGATCGGGTGGACTAGTGATTGCATCGGATACTCTCGTCGGTCCGGAAGTGACAATAAGTGCACTAACGGCGGCCACGGCACCGGTACCGCAGAATAGTCAAACGATTCTCAATTCAATACCAACACTGTCGTGGGTAGGGGACGCCAGTCATCCACTGTATGACGTGTATTTCGGAACGAGCAATCCGCCGGAAACGTGCTTGAACGCGAATCTGACGACATCCTCACTACCGTTGACGAACCCATTAAGCAATGGTACCTATTACTGGTATGTTGTTTCGCACACACCCGCAGCAAGTGTCAACAGCACCGTCTGGAGCTTCACAGTCGATGCTTCCAAACCGGTAGTTTCGATCGCATATTCGATTGGTTCGGTGGAGCTAACGTGGAATGCCACGACATTCCCCCGAGTCAGCATCTACCGGAGCGCGGATTCGCCCTACTTTACACCATTTCCAGCGACGCTGTTAACAACGGTTCCCAGTGCGCCGGGATCCTATATCGATTCACCGGTATCGGGTCGATACTTCTACAAGGTGACGTTTGTGAGCGATGAGGCAACCGCGCGGTGAGCGAGATTACGAAGTGATGAATTCATAAATAACGCACCCCGTTGATTTCAGTCAGCGGGGTGTTTTGCGATAAAATCTTGTTGCGAAAAAGGATGTTCAAAGGAATGCATCCGAGTAACGGAAAATAAGAAAATTACCGAACTCGGTAGAGTCCTAAAAGTGATTCCTCTTACTTTTCATACCGGAAAAAGAGGAAAGTGTACAACGACTTAAGTTTCTTTATGTGATATCTATCCAACTAGACTGATGTTTTTCAAAGCTCCTAACCATACAGACAAGACAAGAAGGCAAGGTGAATCTTCTCTATTCTCTTACTTCCTATTAACCCGCCGAACTCTGTTCAACAGCGAATCAGCGAGTCCCAACGAAAAACTCGTACTAAGAAGCGCAACCCCAACGGTTCTCCCAGCAAAATAATGTAACCGCTCCGAAACAGCGAGTCCAGTCAAATCTTTACTCAAATCAAAATTGTTGGCGTTAACCTGCCTGGCGTAAGAGAACCGAGCAAACCCCCGAAGACCGGAATCTTCGAGGGTCTGAAGAGAAAAAAATGCCCAGTTTATGAGCGGACTATTGTGATGAGTAAAGCTTCTGAGTGTAGATCTTCGGAATGCCAATCGGGAGGGTGAAAAATTCGACACTTCAACCATCCTCTGCGCCAATATCAAAGGCACTTGTCTGGAAGGGAAGGTGAAGACCAAGGAATAGTGTGTTTCCGCTTTCTCACAACATCTAATATCTCACGCAACCAATCGATTTCCGTTCCGAGAATTCGATTGGATCAAATGCCCCACCACATTCACTGCATTTCTTAAATTCTGACAATGTCAGTGCTGATCGGTTGCTGTTTTTTGACACAGAAGATATTGTGGTTACGTGTTGTCGAGAATATTGCAACAAACACGCTCGCGCGGCTTTGCGGTCTTTCGTGCCAGTGCTTTTCCAAGTGATTTTACCGAGGTTGGAGATCTTCATATACTAAATGCCGGATTTGCGGAGGAAGAGGGAAACAGCCATTGGAAACTCCTTTGAGTGATCCAATAACCGTTAGCTCCAGCGTTAGCACTTTAGTTAGCACCTCGCTGGAAGTCGTACGTCTTGAGGGATTATTCTTACCCCAACCTTCTCTCTTATCCTAAGTCAGATGTGAGCATCAATATTTTCAATGCCACTAAAACAAAAATAGGGCTTCCGCCCCTTCTTTAACCAAGTACTAAGTACCAAGCACCAAATTCGCGCGCCTTGAGGGATTCGAACCCCCAACCTTCTGATCCGTAGTCAGATGCTCTGATTTTAATCTACGTATTTACAGAGTGTTACAAAGCGCGACTGCTAACGGTTATCAGTGATTTTGAACGTTTAACCGTTAGTATCAATCTCGACAATTTTCGATTCGAAGTCAAGTCGATTCCGTGTGACGATAGATCACGTGTGATGAGTTATTACGGGTGTGATGGATTATGACAGATAATACGATGAAAATAATGTGATGAGAGATCACCCCATCTGCGAATTCGAAATAACAGTTTGATCTAGCCCCCGAAAGTTGTACCACTCTCTATGTCAGAGTTGTACCTTTAATGGGAGGTTATCATGCGTGGAGTGAAGCGGACTGCGGAGCAGATTATCCCGATGCTTCGTGAAGCGGAAGTTGAGATTGGTAAGGGGATGAGTGTCCGGGAAGTGTGCCGGAAGTTGGGCATTCAGGAACACACCTACTACCACTGGCGCAAGGAATACGGTGGTTTGTAGCTGGATCAGGCGAAGCGCTTGAAGGAGCTGGAACGCGAGAATGGTCGTCTTCGAAAGGTTGTTTCGGACCTTACGCTTGACAAAGAGATCCTGCAGGAGGCTCTCAAGGGAAAATAGTCAGCTCAGCGAAGCGTCGCGAGACTGCGCTTACCGTTCGCCATTCGCTGGGCGTTGAACGGGTGTCGGAACGTCGGGTCTGCACGGTTCTTTGCGAACCGCGGACGAGTCACCGGTACGCCCCGATCCGTCGATCCGATGAAGGTCAGTTGGTCTCGCTGGTGGTGTTTCTAGCTTGCCAGTATGGCGGGTATGGATATCGGATTGTAACGGCGATGATCCGTAACATTGGTTGGCGGGTGAACCACAAACGGGTGGAACGGATCTGGCGTCAGGCGGGGCTGAAGGTTCCGAAGAAGCAGAAGAAGCGTCGCAGGCTCTGGCTGAATGATGGTTCCTGCATCAGACTTCGTCCAGAACATCCGGATCATGTCTGGAGCTTCGACTTTGTCACGTGGCATACGTCGAATGGACGTTCGTTCAAGATCTTTGCGATCATGGATGAATACACCCGGGAATGCCTGGCGATCCTGGTTGCCCGGAAGATCAAGGCGGATGACGTTCTTTGCGTGCTGGAAGAACTGTTTGTATTACGAGGTACACCGGTTCATGTTCGCAGCGACAATGGACCGCAGTTTACGGCGAATGAGGTACTGGCGTGGCTGCCCCGGGTTGATGTAAAGCCCTTGTTCATTACTCCCGGCAGTCCATGGGAAAATGGTTACATCGAAAGTTTTAACTGTCGGTTGAAACTGTTGCTGAAGGGTGAAATCTTTGATAGTTTGCCGGAAGCGAAGGTGATTATCGAACAATGGCGGCACCATTACAATACGATCCGACCGCACAGTTCCTTGGGCTATCTGCCGCCGGCCCCGGAAACTGCGTTGCTTCTCATTCCTGCTCCGCTACGCTACGCAGAAATGAGACCAGTGTGACATAGACACTGGTACATAAAATGGGGGCAGACCATATCCACCACAAATGTATCGATATCGACCAGATTGTGTCCGCGCGATGTGGTGAACATCTGAAGCAATCGCTTTCTTGCTGCTAGCTGAGCGGATGTTAATACTGGTTTCATTTCTTTCCTTTCGTTGGATTAGCTAAAACAGAAAACGCCCGCATCGCGATTGCGATACGGGCATTGAATTTCTGACTGGGGTGGCCTCGTTAGGACGATAAATACAGTCCCTACAAACGCACCGGGTGAATCATCGGAATATCGGCTGGCTAATCACCGTCGTTGATAAAAGCGTTTCATAAGGTAGCGGGTACAGTGATCGATAAAACTTGGATACGGTGAAACTAATTTATCATGCAATCGATTAAGATCAATCCCCTGATTTGGAGTCGCAGGAACTGTTTCTACTGAGACCACAACTGAAGTTGGTGTACATGATTTTATGTGCGATAATATTTATACCACTAAAATAAGTCATCACAAAATTCGAAATAATCAACACCTCCACATGAAAAACATAATAGTATTATATTCAATCTAATATTACCTTATCGTTACTCCTGAAAGTATTTTAAGATTTTTCGATTTCCTGTTGACATTGTTCTACGGTCATTCTATCTTATAAAAAGTTGTGATTGAGAAAATACTGGAGCGAGAAGCGATGAACTCGAAAGCAAACATTCTTCTGTTCAATTATTTCTTCGAACCGATTATATCGACGCCCACTGCTCATGGTGTGGGCGTTATTCATTTATCATTGTGCTTGGTTAATGCTAGCAAACGGACCTTTAAAAGAGTGCAACAAAATTGTTCTATTGAACATCAATATTGTGTAACGTAAACAAATTCTAATTTAGCATGAATTGTGAATTCCTTAAAAGGAAGTAACTCTGTTGCAAACTTTGTTGGCATCAATACTACTATATCTTATCGCATCAAGTGTTGCGATAGCGCAAACGTGGACGCGCCAAAACCCGTTACCTACGAATGAGCGGATGGTCGCAATCCATTTTATCGATTCGCAGATAGGGTGGGCGATCGGCGATTACGCAACGTTGTTGCATACTACCGATGGTGGCACAACCTGGGATCGGCAGTTTATTGACCACAGCTATACTCTTCACGACGTTTACTTTGCGGACGCGCTTCACGGCTGGCTCGCATGTGAATACGATGTTGGCGACGTATGGCCGTATGGACGAATTCTCTACACCAGCGATGGCGGTCAATCCTGGTCGATTCAATTGAATGAGTATGCCGAGATGTGTTACAGTATCTCATTCATTGATTCTAATAATGGATGGATTGCCGATTATTACGGTCGGATTCATCAAACGACCAATGGTGGACTCACCTGGATAACACAGAACACGAATCAGATTTGTCTCAGGGATATCACTTTCCTCGATTCGCTTCACGGATGGGCGGTCGGAGCGTTGGGTCTATCAATGCACACGATCGATGGCGGCAATACTTGGCTACGCGATTCGCTAGGATCGACGAATATCTTGATGTATGGCGTCACATTCGTCGATACGCTATATGGATGGTCGGTTGGTGTCGATCATAGCAATAATCGATCGACGACTGAGATCTTCCATACAACTAATGGAGGTCTGACTTGGAATAATCAGATTTCCGATACGTTGCTCGATTTGCAGAATATTCGTTTTTTCGATCGATTATCAGGTTTAGCCGCGGGTAGTATTACTTACGATTCTACTAGTTCCGATGAAATCGGTCGGTTACTAAGAACTTCGAACGGAGGCGTTTCTTGGGAAGAGCTATTTGTACCCTCGTTTAATGGTATTTCGAACACGTGTTTTCTCAATCCTGATACCGGTTGGATCGCATCTGGTATCACGTACGGCTGCCCCGGAGATGTCCAACGAACGACCGACGGCGGACATACTTGGGTAGATTTATTTTCGGGACCAAAAGTAGACTTGCGGGATATCGATTTTATCAATCTGGAAGCGGGAATTGCGATCGAATATTTCGGACGGCTAATTCGTACGAGCGATAGTGGCACCCACTGGGAATATATAACGAATGACACGATGTTTTACTTCAAGGATCTATATTTTCTCGATGAGCAGCATGGTTGGGCAATTGGAACCGACATCAGGAATGGTATCAGCAAGGTAATGTTCTCGAGTGATTTTGGTCGAACTTGGTCGGTACAAACCTCCACTACCGCCTTGTATTTGAAAAAGATGTCTTTTAGCGATGCCAATCACGGGTGGATCGCAGGTATCTATCTTGACAATATAGGAAACCGCATCTCAGGCATCCAGCGCACTACCGACGGTGGTTTACATTGGTCGGCACCACAATTACAACCTTCGATCTGGATCGATCAAATTCAATTTGTGGATTCGTTGCATGGATGGTGTGTCGGATCGTCGATGGATATCCCGTATCATGGAACGATCACTCGCACCACCGATGGCGGTGTGACTTGGCACGACTTAGTGCTACCGAGTCGGGTAAACACATTGATCGATTTGGATTTCATCAATCCGACTGTCGGTTGGGTTGTCGGCTACGGTGCGCAATTGGACTCCATGAGTAATACGATCTTCGACAACATGCGCACGACTGATGGGGGTGAATCGTGGCAGATTGGAAGCACAGGTGCTGCGAATCTCTACTCCGTAACATTTTTCGATTCCACGACTGGTTGGGCTGCTGGAATGCAAGGCAGAGTCGTTCATACAACCGATGGAGGCGCATCGTGGTACGTTAACGACACACTGTCCTATTCGGCATTGAATAAGATTTGTTTTATCGATCGTCATCACGGCTGGGTCGCTGGTGAATTTGGCACCATTTTTCGGTATGACGAGATCGATGATGGTGTCGTAGAAAGCGAGTCAATACGATTACCATCGAAGTTCACGCTCTCACAAAACTACCCGAATCCGTTCAATGCCACCACCACGATCTCGTACACGATCCCGAAGACCGGGCGCGTGGAATTGAAGTTGTTCGATCTGCTCGGACGCGAAGTGCAGTCATTGGTGGATGAAACGCAGCACAGCGGCAGCTATCGCGTCACGTTCGACGGGAGTAGTCTCGCGTCGGGGATTTATTTCTATCGATTGCACTTCGGCAATATCACGCAGACGAAGCGGATGGTGGTGTTGAAATGATCCCATTTATTTAATTAAAAGCTTTTTTCGATATCACTTGACTCGAAGGATGACATTATTGGAAGTATCAAGTTTATTCCTAGCTTGATATCATTCGCTACCAAACAAGATGGAGGTATTTTTTATGAAATGGGTAAGATATTTATTTGTTCTTTTGTTTTTGATGATAGCTACTATTACTATCGCTTCAGAAGCAAATCTTGGAGTCAATTTGATAACTGATGAAAATATTCAGATAAATGTACCCTTCGAAGCAATTTTTGAGACTCTGGTGCCTAGTAGAGTAGAATCATACACCATTAATTTAACGTTAAGTGGTAATATTCAACTCGTTAATGGTAATTTACAATGGCAAGGTATTGGTGATGATAGGCAATATGTGCATAAAACGTTAAATTTTATACTGACTCAGCAGGGTAATGCTAGTATTATAATTGAGCTTATAGCCAATAAAATATCAAATCCGAGTGTACCAATACCATTATTTCAGATCCCTGACCGCGATACGGTTTATTTCTATTCACGTGCGGGTGCAGTAGGTAAGTATTACTCACAACGTTCATTGGATATTGCAATACGAGATTCGTTAGTAGCAACTAAATCGGAATTGTTGAGGCGCCGGTTAATTCGTGAGAGACGTCAATTTCAACAAGCCAATATCAACTCAAATATCGAATCTCAATTTTCTACGTTGACAACCGAAGATATTGGGTACTATCATATTTTCAGTCGAAGTGATACTTTAAATGATGCTAATTATCAGAATTTCTTTACGCCTCAACAAATTCAGCGGATACGGGCTTATAATTTGATCTATAAATATCCCAATCTAAGTCTCGTTGACACATTCATGACCTACGATTGGATCAGTGGAATTTCATCTAGTCAACGTGATTCGCTGACTTATATCTTAAAAAATCAATTATTGGAACTTCACACTTTTGATCTACAGATTGTGAATGCATCACAGGATTCAACCATCGGACTATTATTAAATGATAGAGGTCCACTTTTACGACAGCAACTATTCATCCGAAAAAATGCTTATGATACTGCAAAAAGTAATTCAAAGTGATCACAAGGAAAATGGAGGATGCAATGTATCGATCATCGATTATATTATCTTTGTTAGGATTTTTTTTCCTATCAGTCAGTAGTGTTTTTGCAGCACTTGGAATTTCTGACGTTGTTGTATATAAATATGGTAGTGCACAACATGGGTGGTTGTTTGATGATGAAAGATTTGAAGTAGATTATTATCTTTCTTATGGTGCAGATATTCCGCCAAATCCGAATCCACCACCTATTAGTTACGAAGCAAGAATATTTCTTTTTCGGTGCAATGGATCAAACCGTGTTCAAATTGGTGATAGTTGGACTGGAAATCAAGGAATTATAAATTATTCTGAATACATTCATTTGAGGGCTAATCAAACATTTGGTTATCCCATTGGCGGCAACCAGCAGGAGGATCGAGGCGGCACGTACGAAGTCGAGATTAGGGTTACTAATCTTGATCCCGATTGCATAACTAATACAGGAAGTTTAAATGTAATTCACTGCTATTTAGGATTTTCAACAACTCTGAAATATCAAAGATTTTTGGATGGTCGTAATCCAGATTTGGCTACGGTTCCGATTTCTGAGCTATTTCCAATTAGCAATGTTAAAGTCATTCCGCATTATATAAACACCAATTACGATATTATCGCTATTCCATCTCTAAATGACAATTTTACTGATGAAAATGGTAGATATTACACTCCTGCGGTCCATAGGACTTTTATTCATCCGGAAGGCAGTAGTTCGGATTACATTTTTGATGTTGAGAGTGTAATTTACGATCCGGAAAACACGACTCCACTGATATCAGTACACGGTCAAGATGAAGTTGAATTATTTTACCCTCGATCTTCGAGGAGTCGCTGTACTTTTCCATACAATGTTTTTCGCGAACGCGAAGGTGATCTTAACACTTATTTAACTTTTCCGACCTCTCCCGATTTTGAAAATCAAGTTTTAATAACACCAACCTCTTCTGACGAAGTAGGCTCTCTCGCTATCGGTTATACAATTCTTAAAGGTAGAGAATGGGCAAAAAATAGATTTAATGGTTATGAAACTTATGAAGATAACCACGAAATTGAGGTTGAATGGGATGGATACAGCTCCGCATATGTTCCAAACACGAATCATGTCATTATTTCTCGTCATGCTAATGCGAATAGTACAGGTCCAGACCAATACAACGATTGCATTGTATTACACGAATATGGACATTATCTGTCTCATTGGCTTGGAATCTCTCCAGAGAATGAGGTGGTACCCTCCGTTTGGACAGTTTTGTGCGAATCTTAGTTAGATTGCACTGCCCACTTTCTGCTGTTTCTTGTCAGGCAGCTGCCTGACAAGAAAATTTGCTAAGACTATCGATGTAGACCTCATCTGGGGTGCGACAGTCCAAAGCTTGATGGGAACGCTCCGCATTGTAAAACAAAAAATATTCACCGATACTGCGCTCTGCAATGCGAACTGAATCGTACCCTTTCAAGTATACTTCCTCGTACTTCAACGACTTCCACAATCGTTCGACAAAACGGTTATCCATCCACCGACCTTTACCATCCATACTGATCCGAACGCCTGCCTCTTTCAAAACATCCGTAAATGCGACGCTGGTAAACTGACACCCTTGATCGCTGTTGAAGATCTCAGGCTTCCCATACTTCGACAACGCATCCTTCAATGCTTCCACACAGGAATGCGTATCCAGCGTATTCGACAACCGCCACGACAACACCTTGCGACTGAACCAGTCGATCACCGCCACCAGGTACACAAAACCCTTTGCCAGTGGGATGTACGTGATGTCGGTCGCCCATACTTGATTCGCGCGATCAACCGTCAAGTCGCGAAGCAAGTACGGATAAATCTTGTGTTCCTTGTCAGGAACCGTCGTACGCGGCTTGCGGTACAATGCTTCCAGACCGAGGATGCGTAGCAAGGAACGAACCTTTTTCCGACCAACATCGATACCCTGCTTCGATAACTCCACCACCAGTTTACGGGCACCGTAGAACGGAACCTTCAGGTGAAGCTCATCCAGCGTTCGCAACAGCATCAAATTGTTCGAATCAAGCGGAACAGGGCGATAGTAGTAACTGCTGCGTGGAACCTTGATTAAAGAACACTGCTGAACCAACGGTAAACGGGCACCCGGATCGATCAGCGCTTCACGCTCAGAACGCCCAAGCGACTGAGCCCCTTTGCTAAAAAATCGTTTTCCATCGTTAACTGGCCGATCTTGGCGCGCAGCTCCTTAAGATCTACTTCTTCACTTCCTGACGATTCAGTTTTGCCAAATACCGATGCAGCATGATCCAAAAGCTGCTTCTTCCACTGACTGATCTGGTTCGGATGAACTTGATATAGACTTGATAGTTCAGATACTGTCTTATCACCCTTGAGTGCGGCTAATGCTACCTTCGCCTTGAAATCAGGCGATAATGTCCGTCGTATTCCCGACATCTTCAACTCCATACTTGCTATCAAAATATCGGGCAAAGCAATCTAACTAACAAACTGTCCAGGAAAACGGGACCACTTCAGAACACGTTGGCTAATCATTCCATACCATTAACATCTGATTTGCCAACAGCATGGGCAGAAGGATTATCGTATTTTTTTGCATGCTCCATTTTAAATACTAGCTTCTATGTTAGAAAGTGGAACTACGATGATGAACTTTGGTTGAATATTGAAACAGGTTTATATTTTCAGCATACCTCTACAGGTGCATTAACGTTACAAGTAGTACTATCAGATATTTGTGAAGGTAATGTCGCAGGTATCTTATGGGACATAATCGATTCTCAACCAACACCTGAAGTCTCTTCTGATGGGATTGGACGCGATGATTATTCTGGACCTGAATTGTTATGGTCAAAATTATCTTTACCCCCGCACCCTTTAGACGTAAATGAGTTATTAACAAACTATTATGATTTCGGTTTTATTGACTCACCTTACCGACCAGTATGGAGAATATATTGGTTACATGGTATTTATAGATTGTCTCTCGATAGACTACCCTCTCCGGACAATGTGACTGCCTCGATAAGTCATATACAAGATGTCACTCTTACATGGAATCCAGCAATTCCTGAAGGTAGTGGGATCACACAACAGATTTTTCGAAGTACTAATCCTTATTCGTTCCCGAGTACGCCTGTGACTGAACTCGCTTCAGATGTCAACACTTGGGTAGACAATAACGTAACCTACTTCCGGACATACTATTATAAAGTAAGAACAAAACTTCAGTATGAAGGCAATACTTATTTGTCGTCCGATATTCCAATCACTGAAGGTGCGACCGGACGATTATTTTCCACTCAATTTGTCGTCGATTGTCGAGTTCCGATATATCCTGGATCGGAAGTTTATGCTCATCATGGAGGCAAAATTATTGTAGAAAACGGTGGCGAACTCGTGATTGGTGATGAGTCAGAAGGTAACGGAGATGCAGTGTTATTCTCTGTAATGGACGATTCTATATATACTGCTCAAAATGTCATCGAAGTCCAACCCGGCGGTAAAGTGATTGGTTCGCGAGTTAAATTCGACGGTCTTCCCTGCGCAATCAAATCCACCGGAGGTCAAATCATGCTCGACTCGGCAGAATTCGAGAATTGTGCGACGGCGATATCCGTCAATTCGCTTGCTGATACAGTAGCGCTGTCACATTGTACCTTTACCGGTGGTGAGAAGGCGATATCCTCATTCGATGCCCTCGACGGTTCTTATCAGTCGATCACAAGCTGCAACTTCAACAACCAATCAGTGAAAGCACTGGAACTGTGGAAACCGAAGGAGACACCGATCAACGGTTGCAATATCGTTGGCAATAATACCAGCACCATCGGAATTGACCTGTATACCACTTCCAGTAAAGTTCAGATCGACAATAGTGAGATCTCCAATTGCACGATCGGTGTGAATGGTTTGTTCAGCGAAGCGCATTTCTATAACAATCTGGTGCACAACAATCGCGATGCTGGGTTCGTCTGGTCGAATGGCGGCGGTCGGATCGATCACTGCAACATCAGCAATAACGGCATCGGCGCTGCCAATTACAAATCCGGTTTCTTCGGGTATGCCGCTTCGACGATCTTTACCTGTAACAGCTTCTCCGGTAACGATCATCATGCTGTATATCTTACCGGCAACTCGACGACATCGTTCTACGATCCCGACAACTCTCAGGTCGGTTCGAACGATTTCTCCGGTATCCTCGACTTTCCGATGGTGTTGGTTGACAACTCGACGCCGGTTTTCCTCTATGGCGAGAATACCTTTACCGGTATTATCGACCAAAATGGAAACCATTTGAACTATTACATGCAGCAAGTCGGCACGCCGTTTTATCTAAATCTGAAAAACAACTGTTTCGACAAGGATGCGAATCCGTTAGGCGGCTTGTTGCCTAGTAATGCGATATATTGGGGCTTGAATACTGTGTTCGACTCTTCGTCGTGCGGAACGAATCTGGGCGATTACATGTCGGATTTGGGCGGCAGTTTACTACGCGGCGATATCTTCTTCAGTCAGGATATGCTCGATAGTGCATTGTACTATTACAATCTGACTTTGGCACAATCGGGCGATTCCACTGCTGCCGGTGCCGCGGCATTGCAACGATTATCGGAATTGAATCCGGAATTGCCGCCGGTAGGCGATCCCTACAGCATGACGAAGTACTACAACGAGAGTTACGGCTACGATGCGATGCACGAATTCCTCACTGCCGATGCGTATCGCGACTCGATTCTCGCGTATGGCAATGGTGACGATTCGCTACGAATTGAGTATGATATGTTGGTCTCGAGTTTGTTGCGTCCGACGCCTGCCTCGAAACGTGGCGATATTGCCGGTTACTATCAGGCGCAGCAATCGAACCGGATGACGGCATTGTCGAAGATCGCGAAGCTTTCCAAGGCAATCAAGCCACCATCGCATGAAACTGCAGTTGCGATTCCAAAGGCATTTGCACTTAGTTCGATCTACCCGAATCCATTCAATAACACTACTCAAATCAAGTTTGAAGTTCCGAAGTCAAGTCGGGTATCGGTATCGGTGTACGATGCACTAGGTCGGTTGGTGAAGACGCTCGCCGATAAAGACTATACTACCGGCAGTTATCGAATCAACTGGGACGGCAATAACTCCAGCGGTATGAAAGTCAGCACCGGTATCTACTTCATTACGATGAAATCGCCGGAATTTGTGACTACGAAGAAAGCTGTGCTGCTGAAGTAAATTTATTGTTGCTCTTATCAAAACCGCCCTGCCGGAAGGTGGGGCGGTTGCTTCACTCTTAGTCCTAAATCATTAGTTCTTGATTATTCATCTAGTAAAGGTTGGGTGAATTGATGGGGCATATAAGATTAGGCAAACTTCCAAACACCCGCAAATGGACTGAAGTAAAGAATTTGCTCGATTGTGGGGCAGATTCTCCTCAAATTGCCCAAGCCACGGCTTCTGCTATCGAACATATATTCGATGACGCTGTTCACGATAAATGTCTTTCCGAGACAGTCTGGCTATTAACGCAATTACCGATAGCTGCGAAAAAGGAGGAATTTTCAGATGCCCTCCGTAAAATCGGTCTACAAGTTTCAAATGCTCCAAGTGTGATGGAAATTATTGGCGCTTTCTCCGATGCTATCGATCAGAAGATTAGAAATTCCGGTGGTCGATCAGATTTGGGGGAAATGGCTCAGATGGCTGCAGTCGAGACCATTTCCAATTCAATTTTAACACGCATCAAGGATATTTTTCGCTCAACCCCTATCGAAACCCAATTAGCGTTCTACGATTTAAATACTTCTCGACATTACAACGCATTTATCAGAGATTTCTTCGCTCGCTTAACCAATAAATGTCTCAACTACCATTTGAGCATGATTACACCGCTAAAAATCGGTGAAAACGCTCGTTTTAAAACAATATCACAGCAAGGAGAATTCACCAACGCTCTAAGTAAACACACTTTTGAAGCATCTGAAGTAATAGAAGAATTCACTGGTGAGTTGTTTTCCCTGAAGAAACGCAAACAAACTGGTATCTCACGACGAATTGCGGCCGGATTTGCTCAGACAGCATTGCAAAATATCACAAAAATGCTGAAAGATGGTGCAAACACCGATGCCAACTGAACGGGCAATTTTGTGCGGTGATGTTCCAATTAATCGGCTTCCTTGTGTTGACGATAAATACTTATGGTTTCATCTGTGGGGGCAAAAAGAAAACGTCAAGTTGGAAATTGCGGATGTTCGTGAGCATCTGCTTCGCGATGTACCATCTCTTATTCACGATCTACTTGAAATAGCGACTTATGTTTACTGTGCCGATCAAGCCATCCCTCGCGGTAGCGACAATGCCGCGAGTTTTGGTACTGATTGGCGGCGAAGGTTGTTCTTTCGCATCGCAGTTCGAGAACCGGATCACTGGAATGACTCCAAGATCAAAAATCAACTGTGTGAAACACTCGGTTTCTTATCAGAAGATGAATACAATTTTGAGTTCTGTAAGCTAACGCAGATGCAACCGGAACAAAAACTGATTCCATACGAATTACCCGAAATAGATGAAGTAATGATGTTTTCCGGTGGTATCGATTCGTTGGGTGGTGCTGTTCAAGAAGCTGTTATCGACGAAAGGAAAGTCGCTCTTGTGTCTCACCGACCGACTCAGAAAATGCACAAACGCCTCGAGCAGTTGATTGAATTATTAAACGAACGATCCCACTTCAAACCACATCATATTTCCGTAACAATTTTTAAAAGTAGCATTCTTACTAAGGAATACACTCAAAGATCACGATCTTTTCTATATGCTGCATTAGGGACAACGATTGCACGAATGATCGGATTGAAGCGTCTTCGTTTTTACGAGAATGGGGTTATTAGTTTTAATCTCCCCCCTTCGCCGCAAGTTGTCGGTGCAAGAGCTACACGAACAACTCACCCACAAGTTATTAATGGCTTCTCTAAAATTATCAGTGCGGTATCTGGAACCGAATTCGTTGTTGAAAATCCTTTCATCTGGAAGACGAAACCGGAGGTACTGAAGATAATTGAGAATGCCGATTGTTGTGAGTTGATTAATAATTCGACAAGTTGCAATCACACATGGGAGATGAGCAATCAAACTCCGCATTGCGGAAAATGTTCGCAATGTATCGACCGCCGATTTTCAATCCTTTCAGCGGGTCTTGAGAAGTATGATAATGCTGAAGGATATGGGATTGATTTATTAACCGGCAATCGCGAAGAGGCGCTGACGCGAACAATGCTCGCTGCTTATGTCGATAGTGCTACAGCAGTAAGCAAAATGACTTCGAACGAATTCTTTATTAAATATGGGGAAGCTTCAAGGATACTAAGACATTTTAATGAATCGCCCGACACTGTCGCTGCTAAATTGTACGACCTCTATCGAAGACATGCAGTAGAAGTGACCAGAGTGGTCGATACTGCGATCAAAAACTACGCAAGTTCATTTCGAGAGCACAATCTTCCAGAGCATTGTTTGCTAACGATGGTGTGTGATTATTCAAGACGACTGAGTAATTCCTCAGAAGCAAATACTTCTTCATACCAGTCGATAACTGATGGACATAAAAACGTTTTCATTCAGCAAGGCAAAGGATGGCTCGTAAGATTCAATGGGGGTAAGGAATTTGTTATTCCTCCCTCTATTGGTGCGGCATATCTTCATACTTTATTGTCTCATCCAAATCAGGAATTCAAAGTTAATGATTTAGTACGCCTCGAATCGAAACAGCCGGAGATGTTCATACTCAAAAGGGGGTTTGATGTTATTGACGATTCTACAGTTCTAGCTTGTCAAGCCAAGATAAAAGAATTGCAGGTCGATCTTAAAGACGCTACAGATGCTGAATGTAAAGGCGAACCAACGCTCCGATCAGTAGCAGAAATTAATGAAGAGATTCGTACTTACTTTGAATATTTAAAGAGAAGTAAAGACATCCGATACCATACGAGAAAACTACATGATGATTCTGACAAAGTGCGAAAAGCATTTATCGCTGCAATCCGACGAGTGAAAATGGATTTAGCAAAATTCGATATAAATTTATCAGAGCATCTTAAGTCTCCTCGTTTGACATGTGGGAGATATCCAAGTTATAATCCCGGTCAAAACATTGAATGGTTTACGTAACATGTTATCAATTAAAACTCTATATTCGCTACGAAAAAAGTAGCAAATGCTACGACAAAAGTAGCGCCTTCTAATATGAAGGCGTACTTCCGACACGATTTTCTCACCTGCGTTTTACGAAGCCTTCACTGACCGATTTCAACTGCTGACACGCAGAAAATCGGGAAATATTATTTTTTGTGTGAAGGCTTGCAACAAATGAATAAGGTTTCTAGTAAACAACCTCGGTGTAAATCACCATCGCTAACGGTATTCCGTGATGAATGCCTTTCCTGGTCACGTTCGAATCATCGACCGGGCACGACGACAATCTACGGGAATACCTTTCGGAATCTGCTCGATATCTTTGGTGATATACCCATCGCCAAAATCAACGAGCGGTTGATCGAGCAATTCAAAGCGGCACGATTGATTAGCGTTAAGCCGGTATCGGTGAACGTCGAACTAAGAGCAATCCGTAGCGCACTCAATCAAGCGAAGCGCTGGGAGTTGATCGATAGAGTTCCAATCACTGGCAAGCACCTGATCAAAGTTCCCTGCGACACAATTGCATTATCGGAAACCGAAGTCAATCGGTTACTCGATGCGATACTGGAACCGTGGTTCAAAGCGATGGTACTGCTTGCAGTTCACACCGGTCTGCGGCGGAGCGAGATCTGTCGCTTGATTTGGAACGATTACGACTCTATCCGTGGACTACTCACCGTCCATGAGTCTAAAGCAGGAAAGTCGCGCTGTATCCCCGTTTCCGAGTCAGTACGTGTAGCACTGAAGCAATTACCCCAAACATCACAATACATCTTCTCAATCAATGGCGAACACATGATCGGCAGCTCGTGGGTGACTCACCTGTTCAAACGTTACTGTCGAAAACTCGGCTTTTCCGAAAAGATTCACTTCCATACTCTCCGACACACTTGCGCGAGTATTATGGTTGCCAATGGGGTCAGTTTGTACCACGCCTCGAAAGTATTGGGACACTCCTCGGTAGTGGTTACTGAGAAGTTTTATGCTCACATCTCTGTGGAAGATCTACGTGGTGCTGTTGCTACTATCGACCGACAGTTGGGAAGTCTCCCGATACTGAACCGATCCAATATGATGAATAATGGTCAGCTGAACCGGATGAGTTTGCGAGGTGAATGATGAATAATGTAGAAATGATCCGAAATGCGTTCTTCAATCGAACCGATAAAATTGCAGTCATGTTAGGAAGTAAGCCCCATCCAATTCAAGTGAATGGTACCTTGGATCAACTGATATTAGGTCACCTTACCGGGAATAGACTTTTTCAATGTCCAGTAGAAATCGTCAATAATCGTGGTTCACAACTGAAAACCAGTTGTTTTCGAATCGCAACCTATACACCCGACGTACAAGGAATGACCCGATGGCTCTGTATCGATTTCGACGGTGGTCCTGAACATAAAGATTCTTTACGTGATCCTGAAAGTGCCGTGAAAGCTGCTTATGAAATCGCTCACAGTGCATCCTTGCCAAGTTTCATCGAACGGTCGGGGCGAGGCAATGGCTATCATCTCTGGCTCTTTTTCGAAGGATCAATTCCTGCGAAGGATGCGCGTCGACTTGGTTTTCTATTATGTCCACCCAATCAGCAGCTCGAAAACGGCGGGTATGCAAGTCCCGGCGATAATCGCGGGATCGAGGTCTTTCCCAAAACCGAACGGATCAGCAATAATGGTTGCGGAAATGCCGTCTGGCTGCCCATGTGGCACGGCGCAAATCCCGGTTGCAACCAATTCTACCGGTTGGATGATGACTACGAGTTTTATCAGTATGATCCGGAGATCTTTGAAACGATTTCACACGAACGTGTACTACAAGCAATCATATGTCTTACTCGAAATTCATCGACGTCACAACCTTCGAAGAGCGATTGTGATTCATCTGAAGTATCTACTCAAGCTCCGAACGATTATTCGGAATGGCGTCAACATGCTTTAGGTAAACTTAACCTGAATGCGGTATATGGCGACTACCTGACAGGTCGAACGAGATTGGGTGGCTGGTTGGAATGCCGCGATCCCGATTCGCCGTCCGGCGATCGTCACCCTTCCGCCAGCGTTGCTTCCGGCGAAGGATCGGCACAAAAAGGCTCCTTTCATTCGTTTCGGAGTGGTCGTTCCTACTCGGTTTTCGATTTCCTGATCAATCGCGGAATCGCAAAAGATTTCAAGGATGCTTGTCGATGGGTAGCGGACAAAACTGGAGTGTCACTACCAGCAATGGAAGCGATGCCGAATGTCGATCTTGACAGTCTACTTCCAACGATCAATGTATATAATCGTCAGCTCCCCGATGTAATCTGTGATGCGTGGAACGCATTAATTGAGAAAAACAATCCACCACATATTTTTCGATATGGACAACAGCTTATCGAATTGAACTATAATCCCGTAAATAATCAGTTACAAACCCACTTAATTCAAATGTCAGACTTATTTGGTCATCTTATCCGGTGTGCTAACTGGTTTAGTACCAGATCTGGAAAGTTGATAGCGACACAACCTACCGATCCTCTCATGAAGGATATATTGACACGTATTGATTCACGAATTCCAAAACTTGAATCAATTGTGCGATTGCCGATATTTACAACCGAAGGTAGGTTGTTATCATTATCAGGTTACGATAGTGAAACTGGTATCTACGTCGATTTGCCGGAAGATTTGTGCAATATCATGATTCCAGAAATCCCCACACTAGAAGAGATAGATGATGCAAAAAAGTACTTTACTGAAGATTTATTGGTCAATTTTCCATTTGAGCGAAAAAGTACGGATCAGGCGACAATCATCGCATGTATTCTCTTACCCTTCGTTCGACACCTAATTGATGGATATACACCATTACATATCATCGAAGCATCAGTTGCAGGAAGTGGAAAGAGTAAATTGTGCAATGTCGTGTCGATTATTGCAACCGGTGAAGTGTGTAGTCCAAGAGCTTTTCCGGAAAATAACGATGAATTGAAGAAAATGATTCTCGCCGAACTCATTCACGGAACCCCGATCTTAGTATTCGACAACTTCCCTGAACATCGTAAACTCAACTCGGACGTATTGGCTTTAATTCTTACTAGTCAGAGTTATTCGGGACGATTACTCGGTAAATCTGAAATCATCTCAGTTCCCAATCGGATGATAATTCTAATCACCGCCAATAACATCTCCATCTCCGAAGAATTGGCACGAAGAAGCATTCGCTGCCGATTAGCGCCTGATACGGATCGACCCTGGTCGCGAACGGGCTTTGTTCATCCCGAAATTGAACAATGGACACTTCACAACCGAAGAAAACTAGTAATCGCAGCATTGACATTAATTCGGGCATGGTTTGTTTTAGGAAAACCCGAAGGGAAGCAAACGCTGGGTTCATTCGAACAATGGGTTAAAAAAATGGGAGGTCTTTTCGATGCGGTATCGATATCCGGTTTTATGAGTAACAGCGATGAAGTGTTTCAAGAACTGAGTATGGATACCGGGATGTACTTGGAATTTACCGAAAGCTGGTGGAATGAGTACAGAAGCGATCCGGTACAAACCAAACAATTACTCGATCTCTGCAATCGAAAAATGCTGCTATCTCCAATCTTGGGTGAAGATTCCGACCACTCAAAGCAGACGAGACTCGGAAAAGCGCTTAATCGAATCAAGGGGCGCATTTTCGGAAATCTTCAAATCGAGATTGTCCACGATAACAGCATTTCACGCGGAAAATGCCGGTTATATCGTTTGCTTGAAAAGACCGATATCGAAGATCGAAAGACTTATTGAGGTTTAGGAAAGGACAGTAAAGAATGAATTCCTATGTCGATTTTGCCGGACATTCGATCGATTGCCGAGCCTCGCAAGATCGATGTTCGGCAGCTGGAAACGGCTATTTAAAAGGCTTGACGGATTTCTGCCGGACATGCCGAACCTCACTCCAATCTTAGGAGGATGAAAATAATATGTGATAATACGTCACTCCTTTGAGACGAGTCATCACATTAGGATTTGAAACCTCTGATTTAATCCCACGTTTTTGATGATTATCTCGTATTGCCGTTAGAGCCTATAACGGAGTTTACAATGTCCCTCGTTCCCTCTACCCGCGAATGGATTACCTTCGGTGAACTAGACGATCAGTGTCGCCGTCACAAGAAGAGCATGCTTGATGAGATCGATCGGTTGATCGATTTTCGTCCGATCGAGTCGCTGCTAATGCGGATGTACCGCGGCACCCGCGGTCGCCCCCCGATCCCGCCGTTGATGTTGTTCAAAGCGTTGCTGTTGGAACAATGGTACGGTCTGTCGGATGTACAAGTGGTGCAGGAGATCCACGACCGACGCAGCTTCGAACGGTTTATCGGTTTTACCGTTCGCGATTATCTGTTGGACGATTCGACCCTGGTTCGGTTCCGTCAACGGTTGCGCGACTTTCGTTACGAGAAGGAATTGTTCAATGAATTGAACCGTCAGTTGGCTTCGTTCGGTCTATTCGTTCGCAGTTGTACACTGGTCGACGCGACATTGGTCAAGGGTGCCACGACTGCGGGCTCCACCCGTGCCGACGGTACTCCGGTCGACCCCGATGTAACCATCACGGTCCGCAAAGATAAACCGGTCGACGGGATGAAAGTGCATGTTTCGATGGATCATGAAAGCGAGCTGATCGAAGCAGTCGACTTGACATCGAATATTGTTCACGACTCGCAGGTGTTCGAGGCATTGCTTCCCGACGACACCGGTGGCGTGTTTGCCGACAAGGCGTACGATTCGACGGCACACCGCAACTTGATTCACGCCCGCCACTGGTACGACGGCATTCTTCACAAGGCAAGACGCAATCGTCGCTTGACGGAACATGAGCGATGCCGCAATCGATCCAACTCACGGATCCGAAGCCGGATCGAAGCCAAGATGAACGACTTGAAGCGGTGGGGACACCTCGCGCGTTTGCGCTATTACGGTATCGAACGGAATCTGACACAAGTCTACTTTACCGCCATGGCAGTGAACTTGAAACGGGCCTGCAAACTGGTGCTGGTAACCTGAAAAACGATAAATCGGAGAGTGAACTCTGCCCAAGCAGCAGAAATCACCGAAAATCATCAAAAAATCCAACCAAAATCGACCCCAATTACACTAAAATTTGCAATTCATTTCGAAAATCGTCGAAATCAGACTGATGAGGCAAAAGAGAGTGATACAAAAGTGATTTTTTCAGAGGTTTCGATTTTTTTATAGGGTAAAGGTGACAATGAAGTCCGAAACCTCCGGCATGTTCGGCAATATTTTTTGATCTTAATGATAAATAAACAATTACGGTTAATATCTTTGCCGAACATTCGAAAATGAGATTCGGAAACAGGAGGAAAGATGGAACAAGAAGAAAATGCGATCGACATTCGAGTCGAGATCGGTAATATCATTCGCGAGTCACGGAAGCGATGCAACTTCACGCAAACCGATCTCGCTTCGCGACTGCAAGTCACGCAGCAATTCATCAGTGCAATTGAGCGTGGTAAGTGCGATTGTCCCGACTGGTTGATCTTCGAATTGAAGCAGATCATTCTAGTCGACTACTGGCAAATCTACCGGTTGAAAGAGACATTACCGACTTGGTTGTTACCGAATATTGCTGCGCGAACGGTTGAAGACAATGTGAAAAAAGTGTTATTTTATATTGTTGGCGGAAGAGTAATTACCTTCTCGCCCTTGCCCCGGAAGCCCCGTTATTCGTGAATATTTAGGGTCAGGGTTCGATAAAGCACCCAATACAAATTCCGGGTTGTATCACTCGTTCCACATTGTCTCGACGCAGATTATCCTCACGCCACCAATCGATTCCCATTCCTATGATTCGATTGGAGCAACTGCCCCACCACATTCACCGCACTTCGCAAATCCTCGACTCCCATGTGCGCATAGAATTTCTCAGTGACAACTACCGACGAATGACCAAGCACCTTACTAGCATGGAAGAGACTTACTCCATTCCGTACCATGATCGACGCACACGTATGTCGCAATGTATGGAAATGAATCTTCTCTGAAAATCCTAGCTTCCGGCAATACCGCTTGAACAAATGTGATACCCACGAACCTTGCACCGGTTGTTTCCCATCCAAAGTGAAGATCCTGTCACTCGTTTTGGGTATACTAACCAGGATTTGGGTTACCCCCTCGGATAATGGAATGCACCTTGCCTTTCCCGCTTTCGACTCATGTACCGTCAATAATCCTCTGGACTCGTCAAAATCGCTCCACGTTAGTCGACAAAGCTCGTTTCTCCGTAAACCAGTATAAACTGCCACCAGTACTATTGAACGCAACCACGGCTCTTGTATCGAATCCAGAAGCTGTTTTACTTCACTCTCTGACAGTGCAATCGTATCGGATGGTACTTTGAGTAAATTTTTCCCGGTAATCGGTACTTCCGAAATTAGACCCCATTTCTTTGCTTGATGTAGAGCTGAGCGTAACGTGCGAAGCTCGATGTTAACCGAAGTTGAGTTAACCTCAGTTAATCGTTTCGCTTTAAATTGGTCAACATTTCGTAGGGTGATATCAGTAATTGGAAGATCGCCAACTATTCGACGAAAATTAGCCAAAGTTGCACGAAACATCACGGTTGTCGATTTACGGTGATTCGTCAGCGACCACCGCATACATTCAGCGGTAAATTCTGACAATGTCAGTGCTGATCGGTCGCTGTTTTTTGACACAGAAGATTTTGTGGTGACCTGTTGCTGAGAATATTGCAGCAAACACGCTCGCGCGGCTTTGCGGTCTTTCGTGCCAGTGCTTTTCCAAGTGATTTTGCCGAGGTTGGAGATCTTCAAATACCAGATGCCGGATTTGCGGAGGAAGAGGGAAACAGCCATTGGAAACTCCTTTGAGTGATCCAATAACCGTTAGCTCCAGCGTTAGCACTTTAGTTAGCACCTCGCTGGAAGTCGCGCGCCTTGAGGGATTCGAACCCCCAACCTTCTGATCCGTAGTCAGATGCTCTGATCCAATTGAGCTAAAGGCGCGTGCTATTCGCAGTCAGGCAATTTATAGGAAAATACACCCGCTGTCAAGTCATCGCAAAATTAGACACCGCTCCGAGAAGCAACTATTTCGAATGCAACCAATTGATACTAGTTTGCAACTAATCGTTTGTTGGTGGTACAATACCCCCGAGTTTGTTTCGTATTACCTTATTCGCTTCTTACTCGCAAATCTCACGGAGACAGAATGAAACCAATAGTTAGAGTTGTAATCGCGGTAACGCTTGCCGTTGCGCTTCTCTTGCCGTTGCTGGCAATAGGCGCGAAACCGGCGGAAAAGCGCGATCCGGTGAAGGAAATGTTACAATCCGTCGCCACGCATCAACTATCGAATGGGTTGAAAATCGTGATGCTTGAAGATCACAGCGCCCCGGTTATCACCGCTCAGTTCTGGGTCAAGACCGGCAGCCGCAACGAGCGTCCCGGCATTACCGGTGTTTCGCACCTGTTCGAACACATGATGTTCCGTGGATCCACCAAATACGGTCCCGAAGAACACTCGCGTTTGATCAAGCGTTACGGCGGCACCGATAACGCCTACACTACTCAAGACGAAACAGTCTACTTCGAAACGATCGCCAGCGATCAACTCGAATTGGTCGTTCATCTGGAAGCCGAACGCTTCGCCAACCTGAAACTCGACTCCGCAGTGCTTAAAGAAGAGAAGAAAGTCGTCGGCGAAGAGCGTCTCGAACGCACCGACAACAATCTTTTCGGTGGTGCATTTGAACAACTCGGCATCAATTTCTACCACTCTTCCACTTATGCTTGGCCGATCATCGGTTGGGCACAGGATATCCAAGGCTACTCGCTGGAAGATGTCAAAGAATATTACCGCCTGCACTATTCGCCGAACAACGTCGTGGCAGTGATTGTCGGCGATTTCAAAGCCCCCGAAGCAATAAAATTATTTGAAAAGTACTGGGGTAAAATCCCGGCACAACCGACTCCGCCACCACCAGTGATGCAGGAATTGGATCAACGTGGCGAACGACGCGTGACCTACAAACGTCAAGCAGAATTACCGTTGCTCATGGCAGCCTATCAGATTCCCGACCAGACCCATCCCGATCAGGCAGCGTTGGAAGTACTTTCGTTGGTACTTTCCGGCGGTCAATCCAGTCGCCTTTATCAGCGATTGGTGTATAAGGATAAACTGGCACGATTCGCCGGCGGCAGTTCCGACACACGGATCGGTCCCAGTATGTTCATTTTCTTCCTGGCAATGAAGCAAGGGAAATCGCTGGATAAAGGTGAAGCGGCGATGTGGGAAGAAGTGGAAAAAGTTCGCAATGAACCGATTACCGAAAATGAATTGAACAAAGCCAGAATGCAGCTTGAAGCCGGTATTATCGGATCGCTGGACAAATCCGAAAATCGTGCGAAGTTGCTTGGTGCCTATGAAACCGGTTACGGCAGCTACATGAAATTGGCAGACGACATCGAATCGTTGAACAAAGTATCCATTGCCGACGTTCAGCGCGTTGCCAAGAAATACCTCAATCCCGACAAGCGTACCGTATTGACTGTAATTCCGACTCAGGATGAAGAAGAGACTGCACCCGATTCAGCGAAAGGAGTCAAATAATGCGTATCGCCTCCCTGAATAATCGACCGATCTGGTGTCTGTCCGTCGCGATCCTGTTGTTGGGATCGATCTTCACTGCTGCGTTGGCAGCCGATGTCGTACCTCCATACAAGCCGACCGACTCGCTTAAAGTCACGCCGGTTAATTTACCGCAGTACACTTCGAAGACCTTACCGAACGGTTTGACCGTTTATCTGGTCGAGCAGCACAAATTACCTACGATCGCGTTCCGGCTCTGTATCAAATCCGGTTCGTTGAATGATCCTGCCGGACAAGCCGGTATTACCAACTTTGCCGCAAACATCACCCGCGATGGTGCCACTTTCCGTGGTAAAGACCTGACCGCAACGCAGATTTCGACCTTGATCGATAGCGTCGGTGGTTCGCTCAACGCCGGTGCCAATCTTTCGTGGATCTACGCCTCTTCCGAAGGTCTTTCCCGTCACAGCGATCTGTTGCTGGAATTACTCGGCGCGGTTTTACAGCGACCGACGTTCCCGGAAGCGGAAGTTCAGCGTGTCAAATTCCAGACATTGTCGCAAATCATGGCGCGACGCGATCAGCCCGATGAAATGGGTCGCGCATTGTTCCGCAAGGAACTTTACGGCGATCATCCACTGGGCAACATGACCGAAGGCGATAGCGCATCAGTCTCCGAATTCACCCGCGCGAAAGTCGTGGAGATGTGGTCGAAGATTTCGATGCCGAACAATTCGGTACTCGCAGTGGTCGGCGATTTCGATAAATCCGCGATGTTGAAGAAGATTTCCGAAGTGTTCGGCGACTGGAAAAAAGGGACTCCCCCTCCGCAAGTTCCCGAAGCCAATGTCAATCTGAAGGGCTTCCAAGTTCGGTTACTGGAACAACCGGAAGCAGTTCAATCGAATATCCGCATGGGTCATCAGGGTGTGAACCGCAACGATCCGCGTTACTATGCGATTACTGTGATGGAAACGATTCTGATGGCGGGCGATTTCGATTGCCGGATGATGAAAGAAATCCGCTCCAAGCGCGGTATGACCTACGGTATCGGCGGCGGTTTCCGGATGGACAAACTTGCCGGTCCGATGGGTATCTCGACCTCGACGAAAGTCGAATCGACCGGAGAAATGGTGAAAGCGGTTCTGGACATCATCAAAGATTTCCAGAAAGATGGTCCGACCGATGCAGAATTACAACAAGCCAAGATGTTTTTGACCGGCAGCTATCCGCTCGGATTTGAAACCCCGGACGATATCGCGAGCCAGATTCTTGGGCTCGACCTGATGGGTCTCCCGGCAAAAACCATTCCAGAATACCGGATGCAGATTGCCAAGATCAATAAGAGCGATGTGAAGAATGCCGCGATCGACTTGATGCATCCCGACAACATGCTATGCATTATCGTCGGCAACAACGAGAAGTCGAAGCAGCAGATCAATATGCTCGGCATCCCGAACACCAAGATCGAGCAAGTGAAGTTCTAAGCTCGGTTATTTCGTAAGTATAAACCCCGAGCACATTTATTTGTGCCCGGGGTTATTTTTGATGATCTCGGTGAAATTATTTCAATTGCGAATGCAAACTGCTAAAAAGTCCTTCCCAAAAGAAGTGATTAATAGCATTTTATCTGTATAATCTACTCGTTTTCCTATAGGTATATTGTTATTATACTTTTCATATGCGATAATTTTCAATCTTTCATATTCGGTCTTATCGGCTAATGAACTGTCAAATGGAATTTCAATCAAGCGCATCCTACAAAGATTATCTAAATAACTATCAAAATTTTCAATTTTTAAACACACTTCTTTTTGTTCTGAAAAACCAAAGTATTTTTCGATCACATTATAACTATAATCAGATAAATCTAATTTTCTAAATCGAACTTCAATAAATGGTGTTGTTCCTCGAAAACTTGTTAATATTCTTGCTTCGTCGGAAGTCATATTTTTTATTAAATCTATAAATGCTGGATGTACTAATCCCGCAGTTGTGAAGTGGTCCCGTTTTCCTGGACAGTTTGTTAGTTAGATTGCTTTGCCCGATATTTTGACAGCAAGCAGGGAGTTTACAATGTCGGGATTACGACGGACCTTATCGCCTGATTTCAAGGCGAAGGTAGCATTAGCAGCCCTCAAGGGTGAAAAGACGGTATCGGAACTGGCGAGTATGTATCAGGTTCATCCGAATCAGATCAGCCAGTGGAAGAGGCAGCTTTTGGATCATGCTGCATCGGTGTTTGGCAAGACCGAGTCGTCAGGAAGTGAAGAAGTAGACCTTAAGGAGCTTCGCGCCAAGATTGGCCAGTTAACGATGGAGAACGATTTTTTGTCACGGGGGCTCAGTCGCTTGGGCGTTCTGAGCGTGAAGCGCTGATCGATCCTGGTGCCAGTTTGCCGGTGGTTCAGCAGTGTTCTTTGATCCAGATTCCACGCAGCAGTTTCTACTATCGTCCGGTTCCGCTTGATTCGACCGAGTTGATGCTGTTGCGAACATTGGATGAGCTTCATCTGAAAGTTCCGTTCTACGGTGCTCGTAAACTGGTGGTGGAGTTATCGAAGCAGGGCATCGACGTTGGACGGAAAAAGGTTCGTTCCCTGCTGCGCCTCCTCGGTCTGGAAGCATTGTACCGCAAGCCGCGTACGACGGTTCCTGACAAGGAACACAAGATTTATCCGTACTTGCTTCGCGATATTGTGGTAGATCGGGCGAATCAAGTGTGGGCAACCGATATCACGTACATCCCATTGGCTCGGGGTTTTGTGTATCTGGTGGCGGTGATCGATTGGTACAGCCGGAAAGTACTGTCGTGGCGACTTTCGAATACGCTGGATACGCATTCCTGTGTGGAAGCATTGAAGGATGCGTTGTCGAAGTATGGGAAGCCTGAGATCTTCAACAGCGATCAAGGGTGTCAGTTTACCAGCATCGCATTTACGGATGTTTTGAAAGAGGCAGGCGTTCGGATCAGTATGGATGGTAAAGGTCGGTGGATGGATAACCGTTTTGTCGAACGGTTGTGGAAGTCGTTGAAGTACGAGGAAGTATACTTGAAAGGGTACGATTCAGTTCGCATTGCAGAGCGTAGCATCGGTGAGTATTTTTCGTTCTACAACAGCGAACGTTCGCACCAAGGCTTGGGCTATCAAACCCCAGATGAAGTCTACACCGATAGTCTAAGAAATCTTTCTTGTCAGGCAGCTGCCTGACAAGAAACAGCAGACAGTGGGCGGTGCAATCTAACTAAGATTCGCACAAAACTGTCCAAACTGAGGGTACCACCTCATTGATGGATCCATTGAAGATGCAATTAGGCTCGAAAACATTTCACGCAAATTTGGATTTTGAGCAGTATATTTCAAGGCTTCAATTGCAGGACCAACAACATGCGGATCGGGAGTAATAATCTTCTCTGGAGGAACTTTCTCAAGCTTTTTCGTGATCGAAGACATCAAATAATCTTCAATTTTATCATAACCCCAAATCAACCCTTTTAATGGTAAAAGAGCTAATTTAACTGCAGAACATAATGCATTTCCTACTTCTTTAACAGTAGGTTGAAGCAAATCTTGATAGACTGGAATTTCTTTCAAGACACCTTGAGTCACCTCAAGAAGATCTTTTGGTTTTAACGATTCTTCCATTTTTCAACTCCAATTTTTTTAGAGATTCGATTCAGGCAATGATTAAGCATACCAAAATTATCGCACTCTTAATTTAATCTTTCAAAAGTCTAAATCAACTATTGTTGAAGAATTTAAGTTATTCATTGAGTTCCAACTTACTGATTTTTTTTAAACTTATATTTTGAACTCATCTTGGCAATGGCTTAGTGAAATCCCTTATATTATTCCCTAGTTAAAATCGACAGGTCTCATGACACCCAAACTCTTCCACACGATCACCGAATTGCGGCACTATCTCGGTGGTGTCCGGCAAACAGACCAGAAAATCGGTTTCGTACCGACGATGGGTGCGTTGCACATCGGTCACCGCTCGCTGGTCGAATTCGCAAAACAGCACTGCGACAACGTCGGAGTATCGATTTTCGTCAATCCGACCCAATTTCTGCCGGGCGAGGATTTCAACAAATACCCCCGGACACTGGATGCTGACCTCCACACTCTGTCCGACGTGCCGTGCGACTGGGTATTCGCCCCCGCCGTCGAGGAGATTTACCCGAAAGGGGCATCCAGCAGCATCGACCCCGGTCCCGTCGGAACAATTCTGGAAGGGGCGTTCCGTCCCGGACATTTTCAGGGAGTGGCAACCGTCGTCGTCCGTCTCTTTGGAATCGTACAACCTGATGTTGCGGTATTCGGACAGAAAGACGCCCAACAATGCTTTGTTATTAAACATATCGTGCAAGACTTTGCAATTCCTACGGTAATTGAAATTGCACCGACCATTCGCGAAACCGACGGGCTTGCATGTTCCTCACGAAACCGGTATCTTTCGCCTGACGAACGAAGCCGTGCTCTCGGTTTATATGTTAGCTTGAATGCAGGACTTCGATCACTGCTGGGAGGGGATCCCGTAGCGGCAGCAGAACGCAAGATGTATGAAACAATTTCCGCATATTCTCCCGATCGAATCGATTATTTAACCTTCGTAGACGATGAAACTTTCGGCACTCCCACACCGCCGCGTGCGATCCGCGCGGTAGGAGCAGTTCGGTTCGGTACCACTCGATTGATCGATAATGTGTCTACAGCAGAATTGAAACATTAAACTATGATCTCTACTAATCCTTTACGAACAATCATTTTGGCGGCAGGCGAAGGGAAACGGATGAAGTCTTCGCTGCCGAAAGTTCTCCATAAATTGAACAACAAACCGCTGATCCGCTGGGTTTGGGACACCGCCCTGCAAGTCGGTTCGGAACGCATCGTGATCGTGGTTGGACACGGACGCCAGCAGGTGATGCAGGAAATGTCTTCGACCGATGCCTGGTTCGCAGTGCAATGGGATCAACGCGGTACCGGCGACGCCGTGTTGTCCGCGAAGCGATCAATTCATCATCGCTACATGGGCGACATTTTAGTTTTATCCGGCGATGTACCATTGCTTTCGTCGAAAACTGTCAGCAACTTACGGTATGCACACGAGAAATCGGGCGCCGTCGCGTCGGTGTTGACCTTCCGTACGTCCAATCCGGGCGCATACGGCAGGATCATCCGCGATGGGAACCAACAGATCAAAAAAATCGTTGAAGCTAAAGACGCCACTCCCGATGAACTCGCAGTCGACGAAGTGAACAGCGGCATCTATATTTTTCAGGCTCGATGGTTGTGGAAAGAGTTAACACGACTGAAGCCGGACAATGCTCAGGGTGAATATTACCTGACCGATGTGGTTAAATCCGCAGTCGATTCCGGAATGAAAGTCGCCACCACCGAGACACACGATAGCTATGAAGTCGAAGGGGTCAACACGCTCGAACAGCTTGCCACACTCGAGGCAATCCAGTCGGAGCGATTGTTAAGGAAATAGACCATGAAACGGGTTGGCATGATTTTGTTGGCGTTACTTCTGGTAATTGCGACAACGGTGTTTGCACAATATCGCAAACCGGCTTCGAATGCGACCCTCGGCGGAGTCACTCCCGTCACGCTCGGTATTCCATTGAAGTATTCAGGATTGCTCGATGTGTCGAAACTGCGGATGAATCACAATTTTTCGTCCGGGTACTCGTCGAGTAATTCGGGGAATTCGCTATCGGCGCTGTACTTGAATACAATGACATATCAGGTCAATCCGAAATTTCAATGGATTGGTGCCGTTGGGTACGGCGGAACCGCGATGAATACCCTTCCCGGCGGTCAAACCGGCGGTACTCCCTGCGGTATGGTCGGTTTCAACTGGCAACCGAAACAAAATGTCTGGATTTCCGCCACCTTCTCGCGCAACCTGTATTCTACCGGATCCGACCGATTCGACCATTTTGGTTGGGATAACGACCGGATGTTCGACGTCGTTCCGGGGGTAAATAGCGTTCCGGGCACGGAGCGTTAATTCGATTTACAAAAGTCTTGTATCGCAAAACATATCCGGCAGCGACCGCAGCTTTTCACTATATTGAACAAGCTTAGCGAAACTGCCGTTTGTTTTTGTCATTCAATTATGGAGAATTGTGACTTCACTCTCATTCGCTCGAAAAATCGCCACTCTGATCGATGAAAAACAAGGGGGCGATATTGCGATCCTGGATCTTCGAAAAGTTCCGCAGATTGCGGACTTTTTTGTGATTGCAACCGGTACGGTCGATCAACACGTTCGCTCGCTCGCCGATTTTGTCGAACGTTCCATGCGCGAGAGCAAGGTTCCCCGTCGACCGATGTCGCGCGAAGGGATGACGAATCTCTCTTGGGTCATTCTCGATTACGGCGATGTGGTGGTTCACATCTATCGTCCGGAATCCCGCCGCTACTATCAGTTGGAAAAGCTCTGGGGCGATGTCCCGCGAATTCCGGTCACACCGATCAAACGAAAGAAAAGCGATCCCTCCGAAGATGATCAATGATTTCCGCGAAGCGTTGCGCATACGTATCGCCGCCTCGGCAGCACAACTTGGATCGGATCCGACCCAAGCTGCCATTGAAGTAACCCGTGAAGAAAAATTCGGCGATCTAACCACCAACGCGGCGATGGTGTGGGCGAAAGCACTCAAGAAAAATCCCCGCGAATTGGCAACGGAACTGATCGCAACCTGGAATATTCCCGACGAAATATTTAGCGAAGCCACCGTCGCCGGTCCGGGATTTATCAATCTCCGTTTGCGACAAGACGCCTTCGCCGGAATTCTCCATTCTATCCTTGAACACGAACTCCCGTTCGGACATCTACCTCAAACTGAAAATTGTAAACGGTGGTTGCTGGAATTCGTTTCGGCAAATCCGACTGGTCCGTTGAATATCGTTTCGGCGCGCGCGGCGGCGATTGGCGATGCACTCGCGCGGATCATCGAATCGCAGGGGCAAGTTGCGCACCGCGAATATTACATCAACGATGCGGGCAATCAAGTGCGTCTGTTCGGTGAATCGGTTGTCGCGCGAATGAAGCAGGAGCGCGGTGAAGCGGCGGAAATTCCCGAAGAAGGGTATCGCGGAAGTTATGTCGTCGATCTGGCGAAGAAAGCGATTGCCGAAGGATTATCCGACACTGATCCGGAAAGTATCGGCAACTGGGCGATCGATCAGATGGTTGCCGCTGCCCGAAATACACTGGAAAAATATCGCGTCAACTATCAGCACTGGTTCAAAGAGACGACGCTGCGAAAAGCGAAAGCAGAGTGGACTACGCTCGAAACGCTTCGTACAAAAGGATATGTCTACGAGCAGGACGGTGCACAATTTCTTCGCACAACTGCCGATGGCTTGGACGACAAAGACCGTGTCGTGGTAACCTCGCAAGGTCGACCGACCTATTTTCTGCCCGATATCGCCTATCATCTCGACAAGTACAATCGCGGTTTCAACCGCTCGATCAACTTCCTCGGTCCCGATCATCACGGCTCGATCGCACGGATGAAAGCGGCATTGCGGATGCTCGACATCCCGGACGACTTTCACGAAATCCGATTGATCCAGCAAGTGAATTTGATGCGCGGCGGTGAAGCGGTGAAGATGTCGAAGCGTGCCGGCGAATTGGTTACGCTGGAAGATTTGCTCGAAGAATTAGGCGATAACGCAACCGCGGTCGATGTAGCACGCTACTTCTTTTTGCAGCGAAAATTCTCGACACCGCTCGATTTCGATCAGGAATTGGCAAAGCAGCAGAGTGAAGAGAATCCGGCATTCTACGTGCAATATGCGCACGCGCGGATCTGTTCGATTTTACGACAGTTACAGGCTGGGTCCGAGGCGGATTACGTTTGGCAGGATCGCTTCATCGAATTGTTATCGGAAGATGAAACCCGAGCCGTGATTCGGAAATTAATGGAATATCCGATCGTACTGGATCGCTGCGTACAGGCACTCGATCCGAATAATCTGACGGGATATTTAACGGAACTGGCGGGTGTATTTCACAAGTTTTATCATCATCACCGGGTACTGGGACAAGAACGGGATTTAATGTCTGCACGGGTATTGCTGTTGCTTTCCGTGAAGAAAATTCTCGCAGATGGTTTGGATTTACTAGGCATTAACGCTCCAGAACAGATGTAGTTTACAACCACTATAGGAATTGAGTATGAACTCGATTGTAGTAGTAGGATCCGCGGCACTCGATACAATCGAAACCGCTACCGGAAGAGCCGACGATTGTGTCGGTGGATCGTCGTTATACTTTGCTGCCGGTGCCTCGCTGTTCGCACCGGTATCGATCGTTTCGATCGTCGGCAAAGATTTTCCACACCGGAAATTGGAATTCCTCGCAAAACGCAAAGCCGATCTATCCGGTTTAGAAATTTCCGAGGGGCTTACCTTCCGCTGGGGCGGTCGCTACGACAAAGATTTTCTGAAACGCGAAACGCTGTTCACCGAACTCAATTCCTTCGAAACCTTCGAACCGAAGATTCCCGATCATTTGAAAAACTCCGATCTACTATTTCTGGGTAATATTCTTCCCGAATTGCAGTTGATGGTGCTGGAACAGATCGAACGCCCGAAATTCGTGGTCCTCGATACGATGAATCTTTGGATCAATATTCGATTGGAAGGGTTGCGAAAGGTAATTGCAAAAGTCGATGCAATTGTACTGAACGACGAAGAAATCCGGCAATTGACCGGGATCATGAGCATTCCGAAAGCGGTCAAGAAGTTGTATGAGTGGGGTCCGCAACTGGTGATTGTCAAGCGCGGCGAACATGGCGCGACGATGTACCACTCGAATGGCGATTACTTCGCCCTCCCCGCCCTGCCGATCGAGGAAGTGATCGATCCAACCGGCGCCGGCGATTCGTTTGGTGGTGGTTTTATGGGTCGGTTGGCGATGGAAGGAACGCTTGACAATACGGCATTCCGGCGCGCGCTCATATCCGGAACAGTGGTAGCGAGCTTCACGGTTCAAGCCTTCGGACTGGATCGTTTGGTTACAGTAACTCCGGAAGAGTTAGCTGCGTCAGAAGCAAAGCTGATCGAGGCAGTACGCGTTCCGTGATCGAACCGACGTATCAACCGATCGAATGGCGTGATGGAAAAGTACGCTGGATCGATCAGACGCTTTTACCGACGGAACTGTGCTATCGGCAGAGTGATCGCGTCGAAGAAATCGAAGCGGCAATCAAGACTTTGGCAATCCGCGGGGCACCACTGATTGGAATTGCAGCACTTTACGCTGCTGCTCTAGCGCTTCGACCGTGGTCGAACCTGCACTGTAAAGAACTTACCTCCGACCAATTAGGTCGGATTCGGCAAATTGCTCAAGTACGCCCGACAGCAGTAAATTTGATGAATGCTATCGACCGGCTATTAATAAAGATCGCAGCGCATTCGGACGAGAACGCTTTCGAAATAGCATTACAGGAAGCGATCGCGCTACATCGATACGAAATCGAGGCTTGTTGGTCGATTGCGCGCAACGGTGCCGATCTTCTGCCGTCTAATGGTACAGTACTGACTCATTGCAATACCGGACCACTTGCTACTGGCGGTATTGGTACAGCTTTGGGTATCATCCTGTATGCCGTGAAAGAACAGGGCAAAGCACTTCAGGTATTTGCGACCGAAACTGGTCCATTGCGACAAGGTGCTCGACTGACGGTGTGGGAATTACAGCAATGGGGTATCCCGGTAACGCTTATTCCGGACACTGCTGCAGCTTCGCTCATCCGGACCACCCGACTCGATGCAATCGTCGTTGGTGCCGACCGGGTCACGGTGAATGGCGATTTTGCGAATAAAATCGGCACTTGTGGTCTCGCCGGGATGGCAAAACACGCTGGTGTGAAGTTTTATACGGCATTCCCGTGGTCAACGATCGACCCGGAAATGGCGAATGGGAACTTAATTCCGATCGAGCTACGACACTCGACCGAAGTATTACAGGCTACCCGGTTTCCCGAACTGCAACAACCAGCAGTCTGGAATCCGGCATTTGACGTTACGCCCAACGACTGGGTGACCGGTTATATCACCGATCGCGGTTATTTCGAACACGATCGATTTACCACTGTTTCGATCCGGTAAGCACCGGACTAAGTTATCCGATAGGAGATGAAATCGTGAAAAAGTGTATCTATTGCATAGCCATCTTTGCTTTGCTTGCTGCAATGGGTTGCGGAAATTCGACCATCCGCTCCGCTGAGATCTACTTGCAACAAAACGACCCGGCAAACGCCCGTCGTGTCATCAATGAAAACTTACCGTTGCTGTCCGGTTCGACCAAAGCCGAAGCGTATTATATGCTGGTTAAGATGACCGACAACGAAATTGTCGCATTGAACACTCAGGCGAAAAAAGCGCAATCCGCCAAAGAAAAAGACCAGAAGTTAATCGCGGAATTGTTGGAAAAACGCATCGACAAGTTCACTCAACTCAATTCCGAAATCAACTTTTGCATCCAGAGTAGCAATACATATGCCGGGGTTCTCGATACCCTTCGCGAAGCGCACTGGATTGAATACTTCAATAGTGGTGTTTCGCCATTCAAAGCAAAGAAATGGAACGACGCCATCAACGCATTCAAATTGGCATGGTCTGTCGACAGTATCAAGAGCAGTCATAAAGATCCGGCACGATTAATCGGCGAAGTGCTCCTCCAACAGAATGCAAATAGTGAAGAAGCATTAAGTTGGTTCCATCGTGCAATTGCGGCGGAAGATAAAGATAAAATGGACTTTCTTTCGCGCGCCGGTATTGCAAATTATTTCTATAGCAATGAAAAATGGACGGACGCTCTGAACGGATATAATACTGTGTTAGCGATCCCGGCTCCGGCAAATCCGCGCAGCGAAGCCGATTCTGCCCGTCTAGAGAGTTACATCAACATCCGCAACCAATCGATTGCCAATAAAGCGATCTGCCTCGACCGACTAGATCGAAAAAAAGAAGCTGCGGAATGTTACGAACAGGCATTAAAAGTCGATTCCCAGAACAGTGTCTTGTGGTTCAATCTGGGTCAGCGTTATTTTTCGGCAAACGAATACGAGAAAGCCGAATCTGCACTAATGAACGTATTGAAGATTGAAACTGCCGACACCGATTTAATCGTCGACACAAAATATGTATTGGCACTAACGAAATTTCAGAAGAAAGACTTCGTCGAAGCCGAGAAACTGTTACAGGCGTACCTCGTAGTAAAGAGCGACAATAAGTCGGCTTGGGTCACATTGACTGGTGCGATTGCCAATCAATTTCTTGTGCTTGATGAGAAGAAAGACGCAGCGAAACGCGCCGAATTACAAAAGCGCTTAACTGCCGTCCAAGAAGAGATGAAGAAACGCGGCTTCGGTGAGTAAATCTCTTTCCAAAGCCGAATGGCAAGCCAAAGTAACCGCGTTGCAGCGACTATCGATCCCCCGTCATATCGCTTTTATCATGGACGGAAACGGGCGATGGGCAAAGCGACGCGGTTTGCCTCGTATTGCAGGACATCGGGAAGGGGTTGCCTCGGTTCGTGCCATGATCGAAGCGGGAAACGATCTTGGCATCGAAGTTATGACGTTTTATACTTTCTCAACTGAAAATTGGAAACGTCCGCGCGCCGAAATCAGTGCGCTTTGGAGTTTGATGGTTACCGCGATGAATCGCGAAATTGAAGACTTGAAGCGTAATAATGTTCGAGTCAGAACGATCGGCAATCTATCCGCATTGCCCGATAGCGCTCGCCTTGAAATGCTTCGAGCGATCGAGGAAACCAAACATAATACCGGAATTACTTTAAATCTCGCGATAAACTACAGCGGTCGAGCCGAGATTGTGGCTGCCGTGAACAAATTGATCCAGTCGGACGTACAAGCAGTAACGGAAGAAGATTTTAGCAGTGCATTGATGACCACTGGTCTCCCCGACCCCGATTTATTAATTCGCACTTCGGGCGAAATGCGGGTCTCGAACTTCCTGTTATGGCAAATCGCGTATGCGGAGATTTTCGTCACCGACGTACATTGGCCCGATTTTCGGAAAAACGAGCTATCAGCCGCCGTCGAATGGTTTCAGACGCGCGAGCGGCGCTTTGGCAAAGTATCCGAACAACTGAAGACGATTTGATGGCAATATGAAACATATTTGGGTTCTCATCGCTTTGACGCTTTTTTCGTTTTGTTCCAGTTTTGCTGCCGACAGCAAATCAAAGAGCAGCGAAGGTGACGCACCGAAAGTGCGGGTTCTGGATATACACATCGAAGCGCTGGGTGGACGACTTACTGTCGATAGCAGTATGGTGATCAAACAAAGTGGTTTGCTGCCGGGAATGTATGTAACCGGTGACGACGTGCAAGAGGGTATACGATCACTCTGGAAACTGAAACTATTCTCCGATATCGAGATTGTCAAGGAACGTGAAACCGGCGACGGTTGGTATCTTGTGATCAAAGTACGCGAATATCCGCGAATGGAAAATTGGAAGATTTCCGGAGCCAAGAAAATCAAAGTCGACGATATCCGCGATAAAGTGAAATTGAATCGCGGTCAGACATTGCGTGATGTCGATATTTTTCGCGCCAATAAAATTATCCGCGAGATGTATGCCGAAGAAGGATATCTGTCGGTCGAGATCGACACGAAAATAGTCGACGGTACACTCCCAACGACAAAATGCCTTGAAACAACGATTCAAGAACACAAAAAAATTCGAATCGCCAAAATCGAATTCGTCTCGAGCGACGGTTCGAAATTGCCGTTCTCACAAGGTAAATTGCGCAAGCAGTTCAAAGACACCAAGCAACGCATTTTTGTTTTTCGCACCGGAAAATTCGATAAATCGCAATTCGAAGACGACAAGAAATTAGTGGCAGCGTTTTTCCGCAATCACGGTTATCGCGATGGACAGGTGATCAAAGACACGATCGAATACGCCAAGAACGGCAAATCGTTGTCGATCAAAGTGACTGTCGATCCGGGACCATTATACTATTTCGGGGATGTCACATTTACCGGCAACTCGATCTTCACCGATGACGAATTGAAATCGAAAATCGACGTGCGCCGTGGCGATAAATTCGCCGAAGAAAAATTGGATATCGGCGTCACCGAAGCGATCCGCGGTTCATACTTGGACAAGGGTTATCTGGCGGCTCAGATCCAACCGACGCTAATTCCAGTGGCGGGATCGAAACAAATCGATACGTTGAATGTTAAAATTGAAATCGGCGAAGGTGCAGAATTCAAAGTCCGCCGAATCGATATTTCCGGCAACACCACCACCAAAGACCATGTCATTCGACGGGAAATCGTGCAATTGCCGGGTGAAACCTTCGATCGCTCGAAATTGCAACGTTCAGTTCGCGAGTTAACGATTCTGAATTTCTTTAGCAACGTCGAACCGCAAGTATTGCCTGCGGGCGAAAAAGAAGTCGACCTGAAACTTGACGTTACCGAAAAACAAACTAGTCAGGCAAACATGCAAGTCGGCTACAGTCAACGCGACGGTGCGATCGGTTCGATTGGCTTTACGATGCCGAACTTTATGGGCAATGGACAACGCTTCTCATTCGATTGGAGCTTCGGATCGTATTACCGGAATTTCTCGATCAGTTTCGATGAACCGTATTTGACCTATCCGCAAACATCTATCGGCGGAACGTTGTATTCGCAACGGCGCGGGGGGTCGTATTACGGATTCGACGAATTGCAAAATGGTGGTTCGTTCCGTTTAGGACGGCGATTGACCTGGCCCGACGATTATTGCAAGGTTAATTACAACTACACCTTGGAGCGAGCGGTCTACACGAATTTTACATCGGACTTTATTGCCAACAATATCAACAGTCTCGAAGAAGACAAACCGCGTCTCAGCAGCACGCTGACTCAGGTTTTAACGCGCGATAGTCGCGACAATCCCGAATTCCCGACGACAGGATCGGTGCAAACGATCGGTTTAACCTGGTCGGGGGGATTTCTCGGTGGAAACGACCGTTACTACAAAACGACTATCAGCAGCGAATGGTATCAGCACGCATTCTTGAAGTTTGTCTTGTATTCATCAACCGAAGCCGGTATGATGAACGGGTTAAGTGGAAATCCCCGCGATATTCCGTATGTTGACTATTTCTTCATGGGTGGTTCCGGTTTGGGTCTGGGTGTACCATTACGCGGCTATAACGAGCGTGCGATTGGACCGCAAACGAGATCGGGCGATTACGCGATTGGCGGAAAATCGTATTTCAAGCAAGCACTAGAATTGCGGGTTCCGATCGTACCTAATCCCACGATTTACGGTTTGATGTTTGCCGAAGCGGGCAACGTCTGGATTTCACCAATCGACCTCAACCCGGGTAATTTAAAGCGCTCCGCCGGTTTGGGAGTCCGAATATTTATGCCGATGGTCGGTTTGATCGGCTTGGATTATGCCTACGGATTTGATAATTCCGATAGCAAAGGCAATCGGCAAGGGGAATGGATGCCGCACTTCCAATTCGGTCGCGGCTTCTAGCGAAGATTTTTTTTATTAATGGATCGATAACCGCTTGAGAAATCGTTCAAGCAATGCAATGGAGAACTAATCGAATGAAATGGATTCACTGTTTCGCCGTCGTGGCACTGTTAGCCGGTGTGTCATCGTGGAAGATCGCCTCAGCCAAAGACACTAAAATTGGATATATCAATAGTCAACAGATCATGGCTGATTTCTCAGAATCGCAAGAAGCACAAAAGAAACTGGAGAAGGAAGAAGGCGAGTATTCCAAGAAAGCCGATTCATTGAAGACCGAAATCGAAAAATTGCGCGACCTCTACGAAAAACAGTCGGCGATGATGACGGATGAGAAGAAAAAGGACAAAGAGACTGAGATTCTCACCAAAATGGACGCTCTGAAGAAGTTTCAACAGGACACTTGGGGTCCCGAAGGGAAGCTTTACCAGCGTAATTCAGAACTTACTAAGCCGATTTTGGACAAAGTCAACGGTATCATCAAGAAAGTTGGTGAACAGGACGGCTATGATATCATTTTCGATGTCGTTCCCGGTGGTGTGGTCTATGCAAAACCGTCTGACGATTTAACGAGTCGAATTATTGAGGAACTTTCGAAAAAATAACGAATTTCGATCCGATTTACTTGCTTTTAGACGTTTTTTTCAAGATACTACGATATTCGCATCTACTGTGCAGGCTGAACTAAGCCTGCACAGCTAGCTCATAGGGGTTTGAACGGGGTAGTTTTCCGCTTATTTTACTGGTTTGGGTCGATTGTTCGATACTACCTAGAATTTGCAGGTAGAGTATCGGTGAAATAAGCTGTCATAATTCAATTTGTGCTTCGGTGTCAGGCTTCGCTTGACCTGCTGGCGGACTCGGGGGTTAGCCCCAACCCGATGGCAACTTATTTTAGAACCGCTATAGATGACGATAGGACTAATTATGCGGATGATGCTTTCGGAAATCGCAACCGAATTTCACGGCACCCTTATTGGGGACGATGTCGTGATCGAACGGTTGGCACGATTGGAAGATGCCCAATCCGGCGAACTCTCATTTCTGCAAGACCAACGTTATCGTGCTGCTGCAGTCAAGAGCCACGCTTCCGCAATTCTGGTGAAGCCGGATGAACCGGCAATCGGTTGCTCACTCATCCGCGTGGAAAATCCCTATGCGGTATTCCAGACTTTATTGCCGAGATTTCATCCTCCGTTACCGGAACCAACCGGTATTCACCCTACCGCCGTCATCGGAACGAATGTCACTCTCGGTGAAAATGTATCGATCGGTCCCCTCTGTGTAATAGGCGATAATTCGACGATCGGTTCCGGGACAATTTTATATGGACACGTCTGGGTTGGACGGGAAGTTCAAATAGGCGAGCAGTGCCGTATCTATCCGCAAGTTTCCCTGCGCGATCGCGTCGAATTGCGAAATCGCGTCGTCGTCAAAGAAGGGGCAGTGATCGGGTCGGAAGGATTTGCGTTTTTACCCGATGCCAATGGCGTTTACCAAGCAGTTCCTCAACTCGGAACCGTGGTGTTGCAAGATGGCGTATCAATCGGTGCGAATGCTTGTGTCGATCGGGCATTGAGTGGTGCAACGATCATCGAAACCGGGACGAAATTAGATAATATGGTGCATATCGCCCACAACGTGCGGGTTGGTGCCCATACTGTAATCGCCGCTCAAACCGGCGTTTCCGGTTCGACGCGGATCGGTGCCTATAACCGGATCGGTGGACAAGTTGGATTTAATGGTCATATTGAAACCGTCGATCATGCCACGATCGCCGCACAATCCGGTGTAACCGGCAGTGTACATGACGAAACCACGGTCTGGGGTACGCCGGCAATTCCCCATCGCTTAATGCTCAAAATCGCAGTGTTATGGAAACAACTACCGGACTTATTCGATCGCGTAAAGAAATTGGAACAAAAAATTTAACTGGAAAGCCCGATGAACATTAAACAGCGCACAATTCAATTTGAGAATGAAATTTCCGGTATCGGTTTGCATACTGGCTGTAAATCGACGATTCGATTCAAACCCGCTCCGATCGATCACGGCATCGTCTTCAAACGGGTGGATCTGCCCGGCAGTGAAGTGATCCCGGCATTGATCGATTATGTCACCGACATCCAGCGTGGAACCACCTTATCGAATGGCGAAGCGAAAGTGCATACCGTAGAACACGTACTTTCGGCGATTGCGGGAATGCAGATTGACAATATTCTAATTGAATTGGATGCTCCGGAACCACCGCGCGTCGATGGCTCGGCGATCCCATTCGTGAATGCGCTGAAACAGGCAGTCGTGATTACTCAGGATGCTCCGAAGAAATATTTCAACGTCGATCGGACGGTAATCTATCACAATGAAGAAACCCGTACCGATATCGTTGTCGTTCCGAGCGACGAATTTCGCGTCACCTACATGATCGAATACAAACACCCCAAGATTGGAACGCAATACACTTCGCTTTACGATCTCGACAAGGAATACATCGACGATTTCGCCGCATCGCGAACATTCTGTCTTTTAAGCGAAGTCGAGTACTTGAAACGGAACAACCTGATTCAAGGCGGGATGTACGACAACGCCTGTGTCTTTGTCGATCACGAAGTCAAACCGGAAGAGGAAGGTCGGTTACGCAAGGAATTCGAAGTTCCAGCCGAATACGAGATCACGCTAAATGGAATTCTGGGCGATTTGGAATTGCGGTATTACAACGAACCTGTCCGTCATAAAGTAGTCGATCTAATCGGTGATTTAGCTTTACTCGGGCTGCCGATAAAGGGGCATGTACTCGCAGCCCGTGCCGGACACGGTGCACACGTCGAGTTGACAAAAATGCTCAGCAAGATTTACAAAACCGAGCAGATGGTTAAGAAGTACCAGATCCAATCGACGCACGATTTTGTATTCGATATCGAAGCGATCCAACGCATTTTACCCCATCGCTATCCGTTCTTATTGGTAGATCGCGTATTGGAATTGGTGCCGCAGGAATATGTCACCGGTGTAAAAAATGTATCGATTAACGAGCCATTTTTTCAAGGACACTTCCCCGGTCGACCGGTTATGCCGGGCGTCCTGATCGTCGAAGCCATGGGTCAAGTCGGCGGTATTCTGCTGTTGAATTCGTCAGCCAATCCCGGAGAAAAACTGGTATACTTTACCGGTTTGGACAAAGTAAAATTCCGCCGAACCGTAACTCCCGGCGATCAATTATTTATTCGAGTCGAGTTGATGTCGATGCGCCGTAATATGTGTGTGATGAAGGGACGCGCTTACGTAGCCAATACACTTGTTGCCGAAGCGGAGATGTCCGCGGCGATCGTCGACCGCAATCCGACTCAAAGTTAATCGGTTTAATTAAAACTTAACTGAAGATCTGAACTGTAGGTTCGATTCAGCGCAGAAAACAAAAATCACCAACGTAGTTCGAGAGAGCAACATGATTGAAATTCATCCATCGGCAATTGTCGATTCCAAAGCAGAAATCCACGACGGCGTAAAGATTGGTCCCAATACAGTCGTCGAAGGTGGTGCGATTATCGGCGCCGATACTAGCATCGCATCCAACGCACTCATCACGCAATATGCCCGAATCGGCGAACGCTGCCGCATTAGCCACGGAGCAGTGATCGGTACCGATCCTCAGGATTTGAAATTCAAGAGTGAACATACTATCGCCGTAGTCGGAAGCGACTGTATGATTCGGGAATTTGTTACGATCAATCGCGGCACTTCGGCACACGGTGAGACCACCATCGGCGAAGGTTGCATGTTGATGGCGTATGCTCACGTGGCACACGACTGTATCGTTGGCAAGAACGTGATTTTGGCAAATAGTGTGAATATGGCAGGTCATACCGAAATTGGCGATTTTGTCAATATCGGCGGATTGGTTCCGATTCACCAGTTTGTCCGGATTGGCTCGTATAGCTTCATCGGTGGCGGGTATCGGGTACCGAAAGATGTACCGCCATATTCGTTGGCGGTCGGCGAGCCGTTACGGTTTTCCAATCTGAATGTCGTCGGTCTTCGACGCAAAGGATTTTCGCAGCAGACGTTGCGCGCGTTACACCAGTTGTACCGCATTTTGTATCGCTCCGGTCTGAACATAACTCAGGGCTTGGAACGGGCAAAACAGGAAGTTCCGATGATTCCTGAAACGAAACTGGTATTCGACTTTTTCGAAGGAACGAAGCGCGGTGTCATCGGTGGCGGACGACGCGGCGCATTCGATCGCTCGGACGATGACGGTGTGGCAACCACCAAGTAATTGGCGCTGGATTGTCGATTCCGATCGACGCGGCTCGCTGCATATGGCAATCGATGTGGCGATGTCGACAAATACTACGGAACCGACGATCCGGTTTTACGACTGGGATCCTGCCACAGTTTCATTGGGATTTCATCAGAAGAGCGATCGAATCGATCGCTCGAAATTGACAGCATTGGGGTTAGGCATTTGCCGCCGCCCCACCGGCGGTAGAGCAGTCGTTCACGATCGCGTGCTGACTTACAGCGTCGTTGTTCCCCTAGCCGAAGGATCACCATCGTTGTGGGAACTGTATCGCTGGATCGGCGAATGGTGGGCAAGCGCTTTGGTCGACTTGGGAATACCAGTCGAACTTGTCGACGAACCGCTATCGCGACCGGGTGCGAATTTCGACGGTTGTTTTGCCAGTGGTAATCGCTACGAAGCGGTTGTACGAGGTCGGAAAATCCTCGGCAGCGCCCAGCGGCGATTTCCCAACGCAGCATTACAGCACGGTTCATTGCGAATTCATCGACCACGAATTCAGGCGCGAGAAATTTTTTTCGAAGTCAATGCTCGCGAACCGGATGAAACGACTGTTGCAACTTCGATCGTTGAAGAAATTTCCGAAGTACCGGATAACAACAAGATTATTTCATCAATTCACCATGTTTTATCAAGCACGGGTCACAAACTCTTCGATGCGACGGTAACGAATTGCGAAATCGAACTAGCCGAATCGATCGAAGCCGATTATCAAGTTGCGTAAAACTACAACGGAGTAACATCATGAGCCGATGGATCTGGATTATCGCTGCATTATTATTGGTTGGTCAGTCGTTTGCAACCGTGGGTATTGGTGTCAATTATGTGGGCGATTACTGGAAATTCAACGAATTGTCCGGTAAGACGTTTAAATTGAGCGACAACAATGACGCGACGCTCATTCGCGATGGGATGTCCAATCCGAGTGGCATTGGGATGTTCGTGGTGATGGGTGTCAGCGATTATGAATTGCAATTCGATGCCGAATATGCAATTAAAAAATATAAAGTCGCTGTCTTGACAGGCGGAAAAACCGATTCTCCGGAGCTGACAGCCGGTCGCGTCGGACTCAGTGCCACGTTGAAGAAAAAGGTATTTTCGATTCCAGCAGTTGCGGTGTTTGCCGGATTGGGTGCTGGAGTGCAAGTGACGCCACCGGTAGCGGGACAGGATTTAGTGAAGGATCTGCTAAAAAATTCATCTGATAAATTCGAAGTCAAAGCTAGCGATATTTTAAGCAAATCGAATAAAATCGGTATTCACGTGATGGTTCAGGCACGGATCAAACCACCGGCAGTACCGTTTGGATTACAAGTCGGTTTTAAAGGGATGGTCTTACCGTCCTCGACGTTCGATAAACCGGGATTTGTTCCGAGTGTAACAGTAGGTCTCGGTTATTTTCCGTTGTGATAAATAGCTAATGTAGGCTGTTCAGAACAAGTGAAACGTATTGCATTACTTGGCGCTACGGGATCGATCGGGATATCCACGATCGACGTAGTGTCGCGCCATCCCGATCTGCTGTGTATTACAGCGGTCATCGGTTATTCACGGGTTCAAGAATTAGCCTCGGTTGCGAAACAAGTCGGTGCGAAAGTTGCAGTAATTGCGCAGTCATCGGCATACACCGACCTTTGCTCTGCACTTGCTGGAACGGGCATCGAAGCGCAATCAGGTGATGCGGCGATTGCCGAGATTTGCAGTCGCGATGACGTCGATATTGTTTTGAATGCACTGGTTGGTGCTGCTGGAGTGGCTCCGACTTTGACGGCATTGCATCATGGAAAACCGGTTGTATTGGCAAACAAGGAGACACTGGTTTGCGGCGGTGCATTCGTTACCCGTGAAGCGGTAAAAACCAATACCGCAATACTTCCGGTCGATTCCGAACATAGTGCGTTGTTTCAAGCGCTGATTGGCGAACCAAGAGCGCGGGTCAAGCGTTTAATTCTTACCGCCTCGGGCGGACCGTTTCGCGAAACTCCGTTGGAAGAACTCCGGCAGATAACTCCGGAGGCTGCACTCAAGCATCCGACTTGGAAAATGGGTCCGAAAGTAACGATCGATTCGTCGACACTAGTGAATAAAGGTCTGGAGTTAATTGAAGCGAAGTGGTTGTTTCAGGCAAGTTCAAATGAATTGGATGTTGTAGTACATCCCCAATCGATTGTGCATTCGCTGGTTGAATATGTGGATGGATCGATGAAAGCGCAGCTCAGTAATCCGGATATGCGCATTCCGATTCAATTTGCATTATCCTATCCCGATCGCTGGGAAGCCGATTATGTACCGAATGATTTACCGGCATTGCGAGATTTAACTTTTTATGCGCCGGATGAAGCGCGCTTTCCGGCATTACGATTGGCAAAACAGGCACTCGACGGTAGCAATGGAATGGCTGCAGTGTTCAATGCCGCCGATGAAATCGCAGTTCCGGAGTTTCTAGCAAATCGAATTTCCTATCTCGGAATTCCGGCGGTAATTGAAGATGCGATGACTCATTTCGCTGGTGCGACGGCAGAATCACTTGATGAATTATTCGACTTGGATCGGAATGTGAGAAGTTGGACTCACGAACAAATCATAAAGAGGGCACGTAATGTTTGATTTATCGAGTATCGGCGACCTTCTTTACCGATTGGGATCCTTCCTGGTCGTGATCGGCATCATCGTGCTGGTTCACGAACTCGGGCATTTTCTTGCGGCACGATCGGTCGGGATCCGGGTAATTCGCTTCAGTATTGGCTTTCCCCCGAAAATTCTATCCTGGCGTCGCGGAAAAACCGATTATCAGATTGGCATGATTCCCGTTGGCGGCTACGTAAAAATGGCAGGTATAATCGATGAATCGTTTGGCGACGACGAAAGCGCGATAACGGGAGCCGACGATGAATTTGCCGCTAAGAATCCACTGCAGAAGGTGTGGGTGCTAAGTGCCGGCGTGATTATGAATTTTCTGTTCGCCTGGTTGATTGCGATTTCACTGGTGCTCGTACAGGGTCGTGCGGTTGTAGACGGTCCCTTTATCGGTGCAGTGTCGCCGAAAATGCCGGCAAGTGCCGTACTCAAATTGGAACCGAACGATCGAATTCTGTCAGTCGATTCACTACCCACTCCGACATGGGAGTCACTGACCGAAGTCATCCACAACAGTGGTGGAAAAGAAATTACGTTGACTTGGTTACGCGGCGCCGATACACTGCATGGTAAAGCCACTCCACTTTTGAAAGATGCACCGGATTCCACAGGCACCGTTCGCAAGGTAGGACTCCTTGGTATTTCTCCGCGATTTCATTACGAATCGATGGGGATTTTCCCGGGAATTGCTGCGGGTCATAAATTAGCATGGTCGATCTTAAAAGGTTCGACAATCGGCTTCCTGCAGTTATTCACCGGGGCATCTTCGATCAAGGAACTGGTCGGACCGATCGGGATCGCGCAGATGTCGGGTGAATCGGCACGCTCCGGGTTAATGACATTCTTCGGTTTTTTGATGCTAATTTCGATTAGTGTCGGAATGATCAATATTTTACCATTCCCAATCCTCGATGGCGGTCATATCGCCATGGTTTGGATCGAAACGATGCTGGGAAAGACGGTTCCGATCGAGATAAAGCTCAAGATTCAACAAGTTGGTATTGTATTTCTGCTGATGATGGTCATCTTTGTCAGCTATCACGATATCCTGCGGATCTGGAGTGGAAATTGAGTAAGCTAGTCCGATTCGCCGTTGCATTTATTTTTCTTTCGATTTTGGTTGGATGCGCTAGTACGCAAAAACCGAAACCGATTATCGTCGAACCACCTTCGCAAGCTACGTCCGCCGAAGCAATCGACTATGTCTTGCGAGCGGCGACAGCTGAAGCATCGGGCGATGTGTGGCAGGCAATTTCGCTCTACCGGCTTGCCGCCGATTACGATACTTCCTCTTCTAGTATTCTTCAGGCTTTGGCTGAATTGTACATTCGTGTCAGGGAAATCGGACCGGCAAGAAATACGATCGAACGCGCGCTGGATCTTGATCCGAACAATTTCACGCTGCTGGAAATGAAGAGTACCATCTGCGTATCTCAACGCGACGCATACGGTTTGAATCAATGCCTGACCCATTGGTATGAAGTAGCCAAAGATAAACCCGAGCAAATCACCAAAATCGCTGGAATGTACTTTCTGCTAGGCGACCGACTTCGATCGAAATCGATGTATCACGACGCAATCAAGCGGTTTGGTGCTCGCGAAGAATGGCTCGATAGATATTCGGCATTACTGATCATCGAGAAAGACTGGAAAGCTGCTGCAGCAGTACTTCTGCAGCTTGCTTCGCTCGATTCATCCGATGTACAGCGTTGGCTCGACGCTGCCGATGCCGCGATTGCCTCTGGCGATACAATCGGTGGGAAGAAGTTGGTTGATCGGGCGATATTAATCGATCCAAAAGATGCTCGCGGGTGGCGTTTTGCAATCATGATTGCCGGATTAACTGCAGATTCATTGACGATCGATTCATTGATCGAATCGGGACTGATTGCGAATCCGAAATCACCGGATCTACTCGGTTTGAAAGCACAAAAATTACAGCATGAGAAGAAGTACGAAGATGCGGTTGCGATGCTTCACCGGGCGATAGCCGAAGATACCACGCGACTTTCGTTTTATCTCGATCTCGGTTTTCTATCGCATACCTTGAATAAGCCCAATGAAGCCGAATTTGCTTATGTAAAGGCGTTAAGTCTTGATTCGAATGCAGCATTGGTTTTGAACAATTATGCCTATTTGCTAGCTACCCAAAATCGGGATCTGGATCGCGCTTTTAGTATGGTAACCCGAGCAGTATCGAAAGAACCGGATAACGCCAGTTATTATGATACTCGCGGCTGGATCTTATATCGACAGGGAAAATACGATCAGGCAATCGACGATTTGAAGCGAGCATCACGGCTTGATTCTACCAATGGTGAAATTATGGATCACCTAGGGGATGTCTATCACTCGATGGGTGAGGACGAAGATGCTATTGAATCGTGGCAGCGCGCACTCGACTTAGACCACACGATGCGGGAAGTCAAACTTAAATTGGATGAAATCCGCAAATGAAATCCACCGAATTGAACAGTCCCGAAATTACCGTGATCGTTCCTTTTCTGAACGAACAAGGTACTTTGCAAGAACTTCACGACCGGGTAGAATCAGCGCTGAGCACGACTGGGAAAACCTTCGAAATGCTGCTGATCGACGATGGATCGAGCGACGGTTCACTAGAAACGGCTCTTGCTATATCAAAAGCCGATCCGCGTGTTCGTGTTTTCTCCCTGCGAAAAAATTGCGGTAAGGCAGCAGCATTACAAATTGGCTTCGAGCAAGCTGCTGGTGATTACATTTTTACTATGGACGCCGACCTGCAGGACGCACCGGAAGAATTGCCGGGATTATTGGAGAAATTGGAAGAAGGGTGGGACATGATTTCCGGCTGGAAAATCAAGCGCAACGACCCACTTTCGAAAACCATCCCGTCAAAATTATTCAATTGGGCAACCAGCAAAATCGCCGGAATCCGACTGCATGACTTTAATTGCGGCTTGAAGCTTTATCGCCGAGAAGTAATCAAAGAAATCCGCATCTATGGCGAGATGCATCGTTATATCCCCGTATTGGCAAATCAACGCGGTTTCCGTGTCACCGAAAAACCGGTGCAGCATTATGCCCGGAAATGGGGTAAGACCAAATACGGCGCATCGCGACTGTTGAAAGGTTTGCTGGATTTTCTAACGGTAATTTTCCTCCAGCGATATTTACGGAGACCATCGCATATCTTCGGTGGTGTCGGTGCAGTGATTGGCGGTATTGGATTCTTTGTCGCAGTCTATCTGACGATTCTAAAAATTTGCGGTCAAGCATTGGGTAATCGTCCACTATTACTCTTCTCGGTACTCTTCATTTTGGTCGGCGTTCAACTTATTTCACTCGGTTTGCTGGGTGAAATGCTTGCAGCTCAGCAGCGCGAAGAGCGTTTTCCGCTTCGCAATTTGGACGACAAAAAATGAAGCTGTTGCTGTGTGGACCCACTTCACCATTCCGTGGCGGAATTGCCGCGGTAAACGATGCTATTCTGCTAGATCTGCAGAAGCAGCATGACGTGACGGTGTGGAATTTCCACCGGATGTACCCCTCTTTTCTCTTTCCCGGCAGCAGTCAATTCCGACCCGAACCGAACGCACTTGAGATCGGTGAACGCGTGCTCGATTCAATCGGCTTTTGGAAATGGTTCGGCATTAGAAGACGGTTGCGTCGTGAAAAATTCGATGCGATCATTATCCCCTACTGGCATCCATTCTTTGCTCCGATGTGGTTATCAATGAGGATCAAAGGGACAAAGTTCATTCTGATCGGACATAATGTATTACCGCACGAATCATTTCCGATGGGTGAGTTTCTCAGCCGAAAAGTCGTTGCATCCGCCGATGGGATCATGACACTGGGACGGTCAGAACTCGAACGTGCCAAAACACTTGGTTTTAAAGGTCGAGGCTCGTGGCATCCATCGCCGATGTATCCCTCGTTCCTTGCAAAATTCAAGGAAAAAGTCACACCTTATGCCGCGCCATTCGACCAGAAACGTCCGACGATTCTCTTTTTCGGTTTGATCCGCGATTACAAAGGTCTCGATGTGTTATTGGATGCCTTTGCGATGCCGGAACTCACCGGAACAAATCTACTGATTGCCGGTGAAGGTTATTCCAATACGGACGAATTGCGACGACGGCTGAAGCAATTCCCCGGACGCGTGTATTGGTACGACCACTATGTCGCCGATGACGATGTTCCGGCAATCTTTGCGGCTGCGGATGTAATTGCTTTGCCATATAAAGATGCTACTTCGACTGGAATACTTCCGATCGCCTATGCGGCAGGATTGCCGGCAGTCGTAACCCGAGTCGGATCGCTACCCGATTTAGTCCGCGAGGGTAAAACCGGAGCGATCATCCCCCCCAACGATGCCAAATTGCTGGCATTTGCCATTCGCAAGTGGTTATTCGACGATGTTGTTCGGGAGCGGGCTAAATCCGTTGAACTTCCGGCAATGGTTGAATGGATGCAATCATTCACCACGACCATGGATCGCGAGGTATTGTGAATCACGGTATTCCCCGTGGTGCACCGGTCCTCTCGGTGATCTTGAATTGGAATGGCGCGAAGACGCTTTCCGAAACGGTCTCGCAACTAGTTGCACAAAACGATATTAACCATAAAGTTCTGGTGATCGACAACGGTTCGACCGATGGATCGGTCGATTGTCTACCGCAGGAATTTCCGGAAGCTGAACTGGTTCGATTACCCGATAATTTGGGGTTTGCTCGGGGAAACAATGCAGTGCTTGATTGGCAGGGCTGGTCGGAAGCAGATTGGCAGAATGGGTGGCTGTTTTTCAGCAACAACGATGTTTATTATCCTCCCGATACGATCCAGAAATTGCGGGCTGTGGGCGAATTGCATCCGGATGCAGTCGCAATCGCGCCATGGATTGCCTATGCCGAACCATCCGATCGATTGTGGTTTGGGGGTGGAATTGTTCTTTCCAGCATCGGTTTTATTGGTCATAAATTATTAAGACACAATTACATTGGTGAAGAAGACGGCAGTGTCGAGGCAACCGATTATACAACCGCTTGCAGTATGCTCCTCCCTGCCCGATATTTCAGAGAATTGAGGGGATTCGATCAAGGCTTTCCTCACTATTGTGAAGATGTTGATTTGTCGCTGCGATTGAAGAAAACTTACCACGGGAATTGTTACGTCTTGCATCGTACTTTGGCATTCCATCGGGTCAGTTCTAGTGTAACAGGATCGACATTTAAATACCGGAAGCGAACAGCAGCTCAGATACGGCTATTCACCTTGCATTTTGGAAAAAACTACTTCGCCGATTTAGGGGTTCTGGGATATAATCTGGCAAGTGCAATCCGCGGCAAGGGTTGGCAAGGCATGGTGGCAACGTGGCAGGGGTGGCGTGACGGATTGCGTGGAGGGGGTAATGCGATCGAATGGGAGAAACCTAAGTGAATAATCCTTTCGATGTTCCAGGGTCGACAGTAAGGAAAATTGGCTTTACAAAAATCTTCATCGCAATCTTTGCGGCATTTTTGTTGATCCAATATTCGCTGATCGAGCGCATCATCGGGCGTTATTTAGCCGTTCACAATTCGGAACGTCCGCTTGCGGGACAAGCGTGGACTTCCGGTGTCGAGAAAGAACTGGCAGCCGGTCGCTCCGAAGTACCGGAAGTAACCAATGGTGTTCGCGGCGATTTGGCGCAATGGTTTCTCCGTGCAGAGCGGGGACGCCCAACGACTTTATCGCTTCAACGATTTGCTACGCTTTGGACTTCATTACCGGGTTTTCTTTCCGAAACCGCTATTGAAAACGACGACTGGCAAAAACTTGCAATGAATCCGGAAGCCGACCGCGTTCGACCTACTGTATCTAAAAAAGGGGTAGAACTGACATTCCTCACTGCCAGTAATAGACCGGTCATGCGGATCAATATGAAGCGCGGTATTGCCAATCGGTTGATGTTGCATAATCAGGTCATTAACGATTCCGTGACGAAATCAAATGTTGAAATGCGATTGATCGACGGAAAATCCTTTAATGAACGTTTCCTTAAATTGCAACCAGCCGATCGTAAAGTCGCATGGTCGATGTTGAGCGTCGATATTCTATTGCATCGCCCGATCCTCCGCTATGGTATCAATGCACTCGACGATAGTTATTCGGTGCTATGGATGGAATATCAATCACCCACCATCACTTCGATCGGTTATGTGATTCCCAACTCGATCGCTTCAACGTTGGGAGCCGGTGGATGAGAATCCGCTCGACATTGCGGACCATAGCGTTACTTGTGATAATTCTGATTCTACTTGTCGGAACGGTAGGATTGGCATGGCTTACCTCGACTTTGCCGCGATTGCCGGACGATCTAAACCAGTTGACGGCAATCAAGCCGACCGAATTCTACGACAAGGATGGGCATCGGTTGAGTTCACTCGACGGTCGTATTCCGGTTCATCTCAACGAAATCTCCCCCTATTTCCGCAAAGCGGTATTGGCTGCCGAAGACAAGAATTTCTATCTCCACGCCGGGATCGATAAGATTGCCATCATCCGCGCCTCGATCCGGATGGGAATCTTTAAGAAGCACGTCCAAAGCGGTTCAACCATCACACAGCAGTTGGTAAAAAATCTCTTTTTCACTTTCGCTCAAACGTGGGATCGCAAGATCAAAGAAGTATTCCTTGCGATGCAGTTGGAGCAAATGTTCTCGAAGGATAAGATCCTCGAAGGTTATTGCAATTCGATATATTTCGGACTAGGTGCGTACGGCGTCGAAGCGGCATCGCAAGCCTACTTTGCGAAACGTGCCTCGGATCTTTCACTGGCAGAAGCGGCGATGCTGGCAGGATTGCCGAATGCGCCATCGCGGCTGAATCCATTCCGCTACCCGGAACGTGCGAAACAGCGCATGAGCTACATTCTGGGTGAAATGGTCAGTGCGGGAATGGTATCGGAACAGGAAGCGCAACAAGCACTATCGGATTCGATCAAACTGAGCGCCAGTTATCCGGCTGCAACCGGTGTTGCGTACTTCCAGGATTATTTGATGGATCGTCTGGAAGGGATGCTTTCCCTCGATCTACTGTACGCTGGTGGTTTGCAGGTCAATACGACGCTCGACTTCCGTCTGCAAGGTGATGTCCAACGTATTCTCCGCCAGAAATTAGATGAACTCGACAAGACGCTACTTCCGCCGAAACAGAAAGAATATTCCACCACGGAACCACTTCAAGGCGCAGCCGTCGTGTTGGATTCGCGGACAAATGAGATTCTTGCCATGGTTGGCGGTCGCGATTATTCCGAAAGCCAATTCAATCGTGCGATATCGGGTTATCGACCGCCGGGATCAAGTTTCAAGCCGTTTGTCTATCTGACGGCAATGATCGTGAATAATAAATTGCCAAGTGACGAAGTGACCGACGATTCGCTGGCAATTTCGGTCGACGACACGATCTGGCGACCGCAAAATTACGATGGTAAATATCACGGTAAACTGGTTTTGAAGAAAGCGTTGCAGTTATCACTCAATACCGTGGCAGTGCGATTGATTATGGATGCAACCCCGGATTCAGTCGTACGAATTGCTCATCAATGCGGTATCGTTTCCAATCTCTATCCGACATTATCGCTAGCATTAGGCGCAACAGCAGTATCCCCATTGGAAATGGCAGGTGCCTATGGCACAATTCGGCGACTGGGCGAATGGCGCGAAGTGAATGGCGTAAAAACGATTCGCGACTTCGACGGTAAACTGATTTACACTCAAAAACCGCTCATCGAACGCCGTCTCGAACCGAATAAGATCTTTATGTTGCGCGATATGATGCGCGGTGTGGTCGATGGTGGAACTGGTAATACTGTGCGGCGAGCCGGATTCGCTGGACCGGCGGCAGGCAAAACGGGAACGACGAATGACAATCGCGATGTTTGGTTTATCGGCTTTACTCCCGATTTCACCGCTGCAATTTGGATCGGACATGACGACAATCGACCATTAATCGGAAAGAATCGCAAAGGTTGGACAGGCGGTGAAGTCTGCGGACCGATTTTCGCCGAAGTGATGAAAGCTGCTTACGGAACAACCAGCAAACCGACTAATTTCGACAATGTCAGTGGCTTCACAGCAAAACGTGTTGTTATGGGTGGTGGAGAAACCGATTCGATCACAGTACTTGTTCCGACTCCAGATACAACCAAGACAGGAACTTCAACACCACCGAAAGGGAGCACACCATGAGTCGCGCTCCCTACACAGAGATTGAACGAAGACTACTCCGCTTTGTCTTGGGCTGGATTGTAACGTTCCTCATTACGTTTCAACCGGTCGGATGGTTGATCGGCGGGATGCGGTGGTACATCGAAGCCATTGTTACTCCAGTCGTCTGCAGTCTCGGTGGAATCCTGATCTTTCCGTTTCTTAGCCAGTTCCTTGCGAAACGGATCCGGAAAGCCGCCGATAACATGCACGTTTCGCGAAAGCGGCTCCGGCGACTTTGGAACATGTGCGAATTACCGATCTGGACGCACAAGGAATGCAACGGATTCTGGCACATCTGGTATACGGCGGCTGCCAATCGTGCAGTGATGAACGATCCACTGCAGGACGCCTGGTTTGCCATGCTGGGTATCACCAGTATCGAGACGGGTGAACATGCACCAGAATTGGAAATCGAACCGGTTGTTACGGTCGAACCAATTGCAGCTAGCGTTCCAACAGAACCTGCAACTCAACCAGTAACAATGCAGCCCATCGAGGACCCGGCAAGTATTATCTTGCCGGCGAAGATCGCCTCAGCACCAATTCCAGCGACCAGCTATCGAACTACGGCACCTTTACCAGTTGAATCTGCAACAGCAACACCGGCCCACGCAGAATCGGAATTGGAAGCGGAACAAACGGTCTCACCATCGAAAGTTTTCAAGTACGATTTGGATAAATGGCAGCAGATTATTGCCAAGGGTAAACGTCGCGAACCAGTTCCACCACCATCAGCAACTCCCCAACCGCCGACCGAACCGATCGTTCCGGCACCAGAACCAATACTCTTACCATCGGAACCAACTGGTGTAGTTGAAGAAGAGATTCATCCGACGCAATTGATTGACGAGCCGATTCATGAAATCACCGCCGATCTGATCGCGCATGAACTTGCCGATCACGATGTTGCAATCGATTATCATGCCGAATTGCCGGAACCGGAAGTATCAGAAGTAACAGAAGAAGTACAAGAAGCTCTGGAATTGCCTGAAGCACCAATCGCAAAGGAGCCGGAACCAGAACCGATTCCCGAACCACCTTCACCTGAGCCAGAAATTCAGGTTCCACCGATTCCACGAATCGAACCGAGACTACCATCAGTTACTAAATTCGAATTGCCGCCGCAACCGGCTCGACCCAGCTATTCGTATACCCCTCCGAAGCTGCCACCGCTACCGATATATACCAGTGCCACCCGGCAACGCGAAGAAGCAGCTCCGGTTCCGAAACGACCGAGCAAACCGCCGAAACGATTCAGTTTCTCGCGCGATAACGCGAAGAATATGGTCGTAACACTGGTGATTTTAGCAGCAGTCGTGGTTGCAGGATTTAGCGTACTCGGGCTAGTAAAGTATGTGACAGATACAATCTCGACATCACCGGAATTGTCGCCAGAGGCTTCGATGCCGGAACCGGTACGACTTCCATCGCTAAAATTCACACTCGATTTAGGTGAACGGAGCACTCTGAAGCAAGCGAATCAGGAATTGAATATGCTGCAGGAGAACGGTTTTGCGGCTTATCTCTACCGTGAACTGAAACGCGACGGGAAGATCCGGATGCGCGTCGGTCACTTCGCCCGGAAACGCGATGCCCAAGAGATCGGACGGAAGATGATCGATCAAAATCTGACGAAACGGTTCTCGATCGTGGCGCCGGATTCGACCGAGGATCAACCGTGAAACGGCTGATTGTCGCGCGCTCAAATTGGACGTGGCAATGGCGACTGCCGTACTTTCCCAAAGCCGGCGAAAAGATTGCTATTCCCACAACAACTGCGACTGAGACTCATCCGTTAGCCGATGCGATCACACCTCTCGAGGGCGTCGAAGATTGTCGGATTTGCCTGCCAAAGCCCGAATTTCCTGAAGAAATCACGATTCAGTCGCCGGGAGAAATCAAACCGACGCGATTTCACTTGACAGGAGAGAGGCGCGATTCGTACACTATAGACGAAGATTATGCAGTTGTCGTAACCGACGCTCCGGTCGTATTGAAGCCGTCCGGGCAGCCATTGATTGTGGAATTAGGTTGGCAATGCGAGTCGCAGCGCGGCTTGCGAGTAGTTACCGCAGAGCTAGCGAAGATCAAATTCGGGTCATCACCGGAGGCATTCTCCGCCGGAACGATTTTGGGAGCGACTGCAGAACATCCCGTGTTGTATATCTTGGGTGGCGGTGCAGCGGTTTGGCTCATTGGGGGACAATCCGGCAGTTATTGGCAGGATCCGATCTTTACCGACCCTTGGCAAACGCTGGCAGCCACTGCAACTGCAATCTCGACGGCACTAGTTGAGCAGCAAATCGGCGAAATTCACCAAATGTTGGAGCAATGGCACGAACACCGGACATCCCAGAAGTAGTAAGTTCGGAACTGGTGAACGAAGCACTAGCGAAGAGTAAAATCTTTCTCGGCGACAATCGAGAAATCCTCGAGTCGTTACCCAATAGTTCGGTGGATGTCATCGTCACCGATCCTCCCTATGCAATCAATTATCGATCCAATCGCCGCGAAGTACTCCCGAAATACAACCGGATTGCACTCGACGACGATACATCTTGGATTCCCGGTTTTTGTGCGAAAGCGTACGATTTACTGAAAGACAATCGGCACATGTACTGTTTCTGCCGGTGGGATACTTACCCGGATTTCTTCCATGCGATAAAAGCGGCAGGCTTCACGATGAAGCGGACGCTGGTCTGGGTGAAGGATAATCACGGCAGCGGCGATTTGCGCGGCGATTACGCACCTCAGGACGAATGGATCATCTTCGCATCGAAAGGACGCCGATTCCTCGAACCACCTCGTATTTCGAATGTGATTGAAGTGCCGCGAATCGCCTCAGTCAAATTGCGTCACCCGACCGAAAAACCGATAGACCTCCTCAAAGTCCTGATTGGAAAGTCGACTCCGCCGCGTGGTTTCGGTGAAGTATATACTGCACCTTGGATTGTACTCGATCCATTCATGGGTTCGGGAACAACCGGTGTCGCCGCGACGAGTTTGGGACACTGCTTTATCGGTATGGAAATGAATGAAGAATATTTCGACGTCTGTCGCGAGCGATTGCCGAACGCCGAATGTACGCTATGGCAGGAAGCAATCGACGAAGCGAGTGAAATTGTATGAGCCATTATCATTTTTTAGGCATCGCCGGTACCGCGATGGCAGGCGCAGCACTATTGATGAAAGAGATGGGACATACCGTCTCGGGATCCGACGAAGCGATCTATCCCCCGATGTCGACTCTACTGGAATCTCAGAAGATTGATATCGCCTCCCCATTTGCTGCCACTAATCTTCCGAAATGGGCTTATACAGCGGTGATTGGTAACGCGCTCTCGCGTGGTAATCCAGAATTGGAAGCGGTGCTTAGTCACCGCGATAGCTACTGTTCAATGGCGGAACTACTGCGCTGGGAAATCCTGCGCAAACGGCATCCGATCGTAATCACCGGAACACACGGCAAAACCACCACGACCAGTATCGTTGCCCACGCGATGCAGGAAGCCGGCGAAAATCCTGGATTTCTAGTAGGCGGTATCCCGAAGAATTTTGAGATTAACGCGCGGACAGGTACCGGTAAATGGTTTGTGATCGAGGGGGATGAGTACGATACCGCATTTTTCGATAAACGTTCGAAATTTCTGCATTATGTTCCGCAAATCGTGGTGATGCTGAATCTGGAATTCGATCATGCCGACATCTTCGCCAATATCGAAGAGATTGATTTGGCTTTCCGCCGACTGGTACTGACGATTCCGGAAAATGGAACGTTGATTGTCAATGCCGAAGACGAACGACTGGATAAGATCGCAGCGACCGCGCGATGCCACGTGCTTCGGTTCGGAGTGACCGATGGCGATATCTGGACGGAACACGCCGAATGCACTCCCACTGGTTGGCGGGTGACGGCAGTGTTGCCGAACGACGACCGGATCGATTTCGAATTACCACTTTCCGGACGACACAATCTGATGAATGCGCTAGCCGCGCTTGGTGTGGCTTATGCGTCGAATGCGAAGCGCGACCGGTTCGTTGCCGGTCTGGGAACATTCAAAGGCGTAGCGAGGCGTGCAGACGTTTTGTGCGATGGTACAGTCACACTGATCGACGATTTCGGTCATCACCCAACAGCGGTTGCGACCACCATCGACGGTTTGCGAAAAACCTATCCCAATCGCAGAATACTGGCCGCGTTCGATCCTCGCAGTAATACATCGGTTCGAAAATTCTTTCAACTGGAATGGGCGGAAGCGCTATCCCGTGCCGATATCAGTTGGATCCATCAATTGCACCGCTTGGAAAAGATCCCCGAAGCAGATCGACTAGACCGGAATCAATTGGTAAGCGATATCATGGCTAGCGGCGCCACTGCGTTCGCGTGCGATCAAGTCGACGAAATTATCGCGGGTATCCTTGCCGAAGTTCGCGATCGCGACGTTATCGTGATGTTCAGCAATGGCGCGTTTGGCGGTTTGAAAGAGCGCATTGCGAAAGATCTTACCGAACGGTTTCAGAAATAGCATTGAATTTAAATGTGGATTATTTGATAGGAGAATGAACAATGCATGGCGTAATTCACACCGAATTTCTAGTGAAAGATCTGACGCAATCGGCAAAATTTTTCGAAACACTGTTCGATTGGAAGATTAGACCGTTCGGTGAAGACTATTCGGTCTGGTCAAATGGTGAAGAAGGCGAGAAAGCGAGTGGTGGCGGGTTGACCACCGAACTCCCCGAAGGGACGAAAACCATTACCTACATTGAAGTCGCCGATATCGCGACGACCGTTGCAAAGATCCGCGAGTTGGGTGGTACGATCCTAGTAGAATATCAGGCGCTACCGAACAATATGGGCGCTTGGGCAACGTTTCTGACACCCGACGGCACACCGATGGCGATTTGGGCACCGAAATAAAATCCAAGATCGAGAATTGTATTACCTGAATTTTTATAAATCGCGATTCGGTTTCAGGCTTCGTCTGACTACGGGCGGACACGGGGGTCCGCCCCTACTACCGATGACAACTAACTTTCGATATCCACAACAACAAAACAGGCGCGAGTGATCGCGCCTGTTTGCATTCTATCAAATCGGAGCGTAGCTACTTCAACAGCATTGCCTTCTTTACCGCGTGATAACTACCCGCCTTCATCTCAATGAAATAAATACCGCTGGCTGGTTCGCCGTGTAGTGCGCTCGACGCATTCCACAGGTAGTAAGTCGCACCGGCAGTGCGGGGATGGGTGTTGAAAGTAGCAACAGTTCGTCCGGTCAGATCGTAGATTCGGAACGACACTTCACCCGCTTTCGGTACGATGTACGGAATTCGCAAGGTTGCGTTGAACGGATTGGGATACGGTGTCGCGAGACGGTACTCGCCCGGAATCTGCGGCGTTAGGTCAACAGAAGTTGTGTTTCCGATGCGCAAATCGATATCGTCGAGATGAATACCATCCTGATTGATTTTATCATCGGTCATCATCCGAATCCGGAACCGTACTTGATGCCCGAGGAATTGACGCAAAGAGATATTGACACGTCGCCAATCGAATCGCAGCATCGAGATCGTTGTTCCCGGACAAACGCTCCAGTTGACGCCGTTATCGATCGATGCTTCCGCCCAGCAGGAATCGTGTGCCGGTTCAAGAAATCCTTTGATCCAATACGATAGCGAGGCATCGGTTGCGCCCGATCCCAGTGGGATGGTCGTCAGACACAACGCCGTCGTATTCGTGTTCGCATGATACATATCTTCAGGTCGAGGGTAAAACGGCGTTCCATCTGGTGAGTCGGCAAGCGCATATAAATCGGTATGCGACTGTCCGTCGGTACCCCAATTCGCATTCGTATCAAATGTCCAGAAATCGGTTCCCTGCTCGAAGCCATCGGTATAATTCATTACATACGGAACTAACCTAAACTGGAAGGTCTCGCCTTCGAAGGAAGGAACAATCGAGCGAATCTGAACCACATAGTATTCGTTGTTCACTATTACGCGGAAGGTATCGGCGACAAGCCGGGTAGTAGCCAATCCGGAGCGGTTGGTTTGTAAAGTATCATCGGGTCGATCAGGATGGCTGATGATCACACTGGCACCTAAACCGGCGCTGTTCGGATTCACCACTTGGAATGTCACATTGTACGTTGGAAGCGCAACTAAAGTGGTGCTCACCGGTCGACGTTGATTAGATCCGACGATCACATTAGAGATCCGTCGGGTTGCGTAACCGTATTTCCGGAACTCCAGATTATAGGAGCCCTGTGACACCGGACGATTGTAACGACCGACACTATTGGTCAAGCGCGGTGCCAGTATCGGATCGTATAACTCGACTAATCGAACTTCTACCCCTTCGATCGGAGAATGCGAAATGGAATCGGTGACGAGACCAGTGAGACTCGATCCGGTTGGATTGGTATTCAGTGCTCGATTGAACAAGACATAATTTCCGGCAATCACGTCATTCATCTGACCGATGGCGGTGATGGAATCGGGATGATTCGCATTACGTACAGCAGGACCAATTTCACATTCCATCATGATGCATCCAGTCGATTGGTAGAACCAATCCTGCAACGCGCCATTACGCGTACGATAACCGGAAGCTTGATAGAAACCGTCGTGCGTATGCTTCTGCATATTGGCACCGACATCGTTGCAGACCTCGCTAATCACGCCATAGTCGGGACTATGCCGACCGGGGGTAACTACGTCGGTACCGGTTGCTTCCCAATCCCACGGATAATATATCTTCTGTGACAACGATCCGGTCTGCGATGAGTGATAAACGATTCCGAACATCGGTCTCAACCGCAGGTTGATCGCCATCAGCGCCTGAGTTTCAGCTTCCGAAGCCGCTGCAGGTCCGCGATAGTAATCGAATAATTCATTCGGATGCGCACCTACTTGCCAGATGGTATCGCCGAATTCCCAATTAATCGGGAAATTGCGATTGATGTCGACGCCATCGGAATCATTTCCGACACCGGGGAAATAGTGCAGTGAATTACCCATCAATTGACGTTGATTTTTGCGAAAATAGGGATCGTCATTGCTGGTCACGACTTGCAAACCTTCGGGATTGGCAGTCGGCATGATGTAGATTTCCAGTTGATTTCGCCAATCGCGATAACGTGCCGGAGCGGTATTCGATTGCAGCGAGCAGAGTTCCGCCGCCAGGCGCAGGCTAAGCATGACGCCAAGATACTCTTCGGCGTGTACCTGACCGATCAACAGAATGCGCGGTTTATCCTGCTCGATGGTGGCATTGCTCGAAATGCGCGCCATCCAGATCGGCATATTCAATTGTTGGCTATGTCCGACCGAATCCAGATGAATATTGGCAGGGAACCGGGTCTGAAGATTCAAGAGATAATCGTGGATATCCTGATTGTTCGCGACCCACGGTTCGATCGGTTGCGCAAGGATAATTCCGGTGATTGCGAGTAATAACGCTAACCACGCAGAGCGTATTAGAGATGTTTTCATGGCAGGTCTCCGATTTAGTTCAGACCATTGAATTGCGAAGAAGACGATACGACAGGTCGAAAATCGTCTGCCTTAGTATAAAATACAATGACCTTGGTTGGAAGTAAACTCGAAAAGATCGAAGTCGTGAGAAAATTAGCTATTTGATATTGTCTCGCAATCTCGACAGAGGGATGCTATTCGAACGATGAATTCACTTCAGAAATAGTTCTATACTTTATCCATAGAGGACAGTTTCCTGATCCTTTTTCTGGGCTTTTCGTTGCCACATTGCCCCAAAAACGATCGAAATTTCATATAAAATGATCAGGGGAATCATCATTGCCGACATCGTGAACATATCGGTGGTCGGGGTAACCGCCGCCGACAATACGGCAATCGCAACGTAAGCAAAGCGACGTGATTCGCGAAAAGTCTTCGGTTTTACCAATCCCAACCGAATTAACACCGCCATCACAAGTGGGAGTTGGAAACAAATTCCAAAAGCAAGCGCCATAAAGACGACAAAACTCAAGTATTTATCGAGAGACCAGAAAACTTCGGAATTGCCGATCGAAAAGCTTGCCAGAAAGGCAATCCCGCGCGGCAGCAGCCACCAGCAAAAAGCCACACCACCGAGAAAAAAGAAGGTCGATGCGAACACAAGATAAATTACCGTTCGCCGCTCTTTTTTATACAATCCGGGTGCCACAAAACGCCACAGTTGGTAGAAAACCCACGGCAGTGCGATGATCACCCCGCCCCAAATTCCGACCATGATATAGACGTTAAATGCTTCCACGGGAGACAACACGGATAGATGCCCGTTGGCAATACCACTGTCGCGAAACGGTTTTGTCAGCCATTTCATGATTAAGTCGGCATAGTACAAACCGACCGATGACGTAACAGCTACTCCCAGCAGGGCGTGAATCAACCGTTTCCGTAATTCGGAAATGTGATCCCAGAAATGGAGTTCTTCGGAAAATAGCCCGGGCATTGTGAGTAGTATTACATCCCTTAATGGTCAAATCTGGTTCGCGATCGGAATACTTAACGGGGCGTAATTCCTACGCCCCGATTTATTACAGAAAAGAAACTCGCTGGATGTTATACGTGCCGGATCGGACCGGTAAAGAAAAAGCCAAGATCCAATATGGGTAGCGGTCCCCGATGCCAAAACGCTTCCCCATATTTTACGCCGATTTTGAAGCCATTGTTTTTCCCGCGCGCTTCAATACCGACGAGAAATTCCGGTGAAGCGATCCAAGTCTCCGGTTCCACAGAGTTTGGATCGTAGAACTGCGATTTGAAGCATCTAATTGCCGCTAGGCGCTGTTCCCACGTATCGGACACATCAATGACAAAGGTCGTTTTCTGTTCCCATGCCTGCTGAAAAGCGACTTTGACCTGCGGTCGGAATGGTTCCAAACCATCGACAATTTTCGCCAACCCGGCTAAATAGGAGGTTTCCTCGCAGAGCCGACCGGTCGCGCCGTGATCGGGGTGTCGATCATCAGGATAGGGATAAAGCAGGAGATGCGGTCGGTACTTTCGGATCGCTTTAATGATCGCAGCGCGGTGTTCCTCATTGGATTCACTGATCCGTCCATCGGGCAAACCGAGGTTCTCCCGGATCGATACACCAAGAATTTTGGCAGCAGCAGTCGCCTCTTCTTGTCGTAGTTCCGGTGTTCCACGAGTACCTAATTCACCGCGAGTCAGATCGACGATCACAACTTCTTTACCAGCATTGACGAACTTTGCAACCGATCCCGCACATGCCAGTTCGACATCATCGGGATGTGCTGCAATGACAAGGACATCTGCCATATTAATGGTTCTCCTGAAGTACTACTCTACCACCTGTCGCAGTAGAAAACATAGTAGATTGAATATCCGACAATCCAGATCCACCCCAGCGAAGATTCGCTTCCAATAACGTACACCACCGTTCCTGTGCGGCTTTGGAACCACTACCTAAGAGTAGTGTTTGAGCTTGTTCCCATAATTTACGACGACTACCAGTCTGCTCGTCGCGATATTTCTGACCGAGTTCCAGAATTCGGTGTAATTGATAGATCGCTTTTTCGCTACCTTTGGCAACGGCATCGGTTAGATGTTGCGGAAGATCTGTCTGCAGTTGCTCCAAGGTTTGCGAAAGTGATTCGATCTGATCGTTAAGCTGTTTCCATGCTCCAGAAACGGGTAACTCTGGTGGTGTTGCAGATAACAATTCTGAACAACCAAGTGTCCGATACTTCACCGGTAAAATGGTTCCACCGACCCGAATAACCAGCTTGGGAAACGGTTGACCTGCCCAATGAAATAACTCCGCGACTTCACCCCAATAAGCAGCCTCGGACGTTCCGACGACAACCGCTTCCGGTTGTAACAGTGCTTGCTGAACGACAATACGCCACAACGCACCGGGAATGAAATACCCGTCATCGGATCGAGCGTATTCACTCAAATCGTGCGCAGAATACTGGACATCATCAATAACATAAGTGTCGGAATCGACTGATTCAACCGGAAAGCGACGGGAATTCAAGGTTTTACAATAAAACCAACCGGTTCGATTACCATGCAGAGTCGCTTGAGCATGACCAAAATCCGTCTCAACTCGCGATATTCCCTTGAGTAATGCCGTTTTTCCTTCAGTCAATCGCTCGAACCAATCGGCGATGAGCGCTCGAAAGCGAATACTATCTGCGTCGGAAAGAAATGGAGGACCGGGATACCATTGTGAATGATGGTTGTCTGGGTCGAATAATTGGTGTGCTGCTTGAAATGCATCGAGAATTGTGGAGTGAACAAATGGATTTAACATGTTCCGATCGATATTCGACCACAATCCAGTAAGTTTCTCGACGAAATCCGGTGGCATTACCCGAGCACCTACAGGAACTCCGACATCGCGATCTTCCCAGTGGATCGTACCCTTTTCAGTCTCAATCCGAGCGATCTCGTTCCAATCGCTGTCCCCGGCTTCGATCCAGTAGAAACATCGATTCCGATCGTGATTACTCAGATATTCCGCCGTCCACCGTTTGTACACGCTGTAGAGGGGTCCACCACCGAAACCGGGTTGTTGACCAGTTGCTACCCGCCCCGGAACCGGATCCAGCCGTTCGAATAGTCCATTAGGGAAAGCTGAAATGGGGGTATTCGCAGTCAGACCGCTGCGGACAATCGCCGGAAGGGTAGTCGCTAACCAAGAACAGCGGTTAATCTCTTCGAACATAACATCCGATCATTCGGGGTGAATCGGTTTCATTGAATGGTTTATTGTCGTAATCGCCGATTCGCCAGCTTAACTCAAAACCTATTTTGAACAATATGCGATCTAGAGTGTCAGAATCATAAATCCGGAGATGTTCTTCCCAATATTCATCGGAATCGAGGAGAATAGTCTTGATTACAACATTATCCTCGCGTCGCCGGGTAATTTTCGCAGTGCTACCATCGGAGAAGCGCTGCAGATTTTCTACAACCAATGTATCGAGAGTTCTAATGGGGGCAGTATCGAGCAGCAGCCATCCGTTTGGTTTCAGAATTCGCGAGAACTCCGAAAGTTGTTGATAATCCAGCTCCGATGAGGCAAAGTAACCAAAACTGGAAAAGAGGCTGGTGATGGCACTGGCAGATTTCGATTGAAATGGGATTTGTAACAGATTTCCGCGTATCACTGATAGATTACCGGTATGATCAAGCAAATCCCGGGACAAATCAAACCCGATGGTGGGAATCGCATGTTCGGTTAAAATCTGCATCCATCTGCCAGTTCCACAGGCAGCATCGACGACGAAACCAGTAATCGGAAACATCTCCCGTTGCTGCAACGTATTATACATCTTAAGGCATTCCGAACGATCGCGGTGAGCGTACAGTTCCAGATACCTTGAGTTAAATGCAGTCTCATACCATTCTGAATGTCTTGCCAACTTAGTCTCAATTCATTACGTTAGTAAGTTAAAGAACAATTGGAGCTCAATAAAGTATGCTTCTATTCTGGAGAAGCCGCCCGCAATCAGATACGTTGGTTACTAGTGGGATTAAAGATCGCCGCTGGCTGATCCAGTTTATTATTGCGTTTACCGCGTTAGTATTAATCGTTAGTGGATATTTTTATTTTACATACGAATTACCCGGCGAACTGGGGGTCGTTTCCAAACCGAAAGGGGCGGAAATCCTCGTCAACCGTGCACCCACTGGATTTGTCACGCCTGCTGTCATTCGCGGGTTGAAACCGGGCGATTATATCGTCGAAATTCGACGTGAATCCTATGTATCATTTCCATCCGGTTTGGCTATTCACGTAGAACCGGGAAAGCAATCGGTTGCAAAATTTCGGCTGATTCACCAAGACTCACTTCCGGCTCAAGTCGAACCGTACGTTCCACCGACACCAGCGAAACCGGTACCACCGACCGAATCACGGGATTATCGACCGGATCTGGATTATCCTCGCTCGGACTTTGTACCGGCACCGATTCCTCGTGAACGAAACCGGTTCCCCTCGGTGGGTGGCAGTGGTCGCGTTTTTGTTTCGACCAATATTCCGGGCGCTTCCATTTACTTGGATGGACAGTTGAGTCCGCAAGAAACCGACGCATGGTTGTTGATGCCGTTGGGAATGCACCGGATTCAAGTGATGAAAGCCGGATTCAAAGTCGATATTCCCGAAGCCAGTGTCCTGATCAGTACGGCATTTCAAGAGCAGCGACTGAATTTTCAGTTGACTCCGATTAATGTCTCGACCCAGCGTCCGGTGATAATTCAGACGAGTCCGATCGATGGTCCGATTACAATCGACAATTCATTCCACAGCATCGGTAAATGGGAAGGCAATCTCTCGTTCGGTGCGCACTTGATCGAATTCGGCGATGTAACGGGTTACATCAAACCTCCGGAAATGCGGATCATCGTGACGCAAACCGATCCATCGCAACCGGTCGCGGGTTATTACAAAACCGGGTATGCAGTAGAATTGCGGGTCGATGGGGACGGTAAACCGGTATCAAGCAACCTGACTCGATGGTTTGCCGGGATCGTTCATCCCGATGTCGGTGGATTCAAGAATGATATCAATGCCGGTCCGAAGATCTCGTTTGTGCGACAGTGGAATCGATATGCGTGGGAATTCGGATTAGCTTATGCCAACAAGAATCCGGTGGGCGGTCAGTTCCTGCAGATCGATTTCAATTTACCGAAACACAACCCGAACGATCCACAGATGTTCCTCTGGGTGCAAGCGGTTCGCGGTACGACGAATTATCCATTGACATTTATGAACCGGACACTCGGCGTGATTGAAGTGAATGGTCGTCCGGTCGCCAGCGAATGGGCACCGTCGCGGGTGTGGAATACCTCCGATCCCGACGGCTGGGAACGGGTTTCGATTTCCGAACGATTGATCGAAGGGAAGAATTCGATCAGGATTTACAGCCACGATTTAAATCTGCGGTATTTCTATATTGGTTCGATTCGGGTCGGTCCTCAGTCGGAAGATGAAGCAAGACAATAGTGCTTCGAAATTAGTTCTTGGTGTTTTAGTACAAGTGCGAACAACGCAGGCGAAAGCCTGCGTTTTGTATTTCTGCTGTTTCGTAATCGTGAATTGTCGGTGCGAATCCGTTGGCTAACGGATGTGGCAACCTACTCTTTTTTCCATAGGGGCGTATCGCTCTGCGCTCACCGAAGGTAATCGCATACGCCCTACGGCGGTGCAGGTAGCACCGCTCTCGGTTCGTTCGCGAATGAACCCTACAGAACAGCAATGACGGCCCTAAAGGGCCATCTCCGAAAATAAGGGTGTTAGGGGGTAGGTGTTGGGAATTGGGAAAGGAAAAAGATACAAGAACGGGCGGGCGTGGGAGCCCGCCCCTACTGGCGGGAGGGCTCACGAGCCCTCCCCTACTTTAACAACACGATCTTCTGTGTCTTCGAAAATGTTCCCGCTTGCAACCGCACGAAATAGGTTCCACTCGCTAAGCGTGAACCATCGAGCAGTAGGCGATACGTTCCGGCGTGCTGCTCGCGTTGCACCAGCGTCGAGACTTCGCGACCGGTCAGATCGTAGAGACGGAGATCGACGTGAGAGGTGATCGGGAGGATGTAGGAAAGTGTGGTGGTGGAGTTGAAGGGGTTGGGGTAAGCGTAAAGCAGTCTTTCGCTAACAGGAAGAGGGGGCACATTGATAACCGAAACTTCGGGTTCAAATTGAAGATTGGTGAGAAAGGAGGTGTATGCGGTGTATGTGGTGTCGAAACTCCCTGGAGTAAGTGGAAAATTCGAGCTAGCTGTCCATCCAGTTAGTACGACGTTATTTGAATCCTTTAAGTAGTGGGCATAGCATTCATCATCATTCGAACCACCCAAGTAACTGCTGTAAAGCAGATGAGAACAAGATCGATTCATGACTGCGAAAAAACCATCACGCAACCCTCCACTCGCTCTCTGCAAAGCATTGGATGTGGTAGGAAAGTTAATACTGGTGGTTATTCCAGAGATGGTTAAATTTCCGTTTTGGGAGATGTCCAACGACATGCAATTCGAAATGGTATTTCCACCTAAATATGTGCTCGCAAGCAGTGTGGATAAGTTACTGGACAGGATCGCTATATATCCTTTCACTTGCGCATTGAAAATTGTGTCAAAAGAAACAGTTTGAACTGGAAAATCAGGACTGGCTGTTGTTCCCACAACAACAATGCTTCCATCAGACATTACCTTAAGTGAGCTAGCGCCATCTCGCGCTCCCCCACCTAGGTAAGTGCCTAGCATCAATTGAGTACAAGTAATATTCATTTTAACAATAAAAGCTTCATCGGCTGTACTATGCAGTGTTGTAGAATAAGCATTAAGTGTTGTAGGGAAATCATTGCTATTCGTGAAACCGCATACATACAAACTGCTATCGGAGGAAATTCGCACATCAGTAATAAAATCTCCCCCACTCCCCCCTAAATAGGTACTCGCAAAGAGAAGTCCGGTCTGCCCAATATGCGTTATGAAACCATCACTTTCACCGCCCAGGGTGGTGTCGATCGAAGTTGTAGGAAAGTTGGGGCTGTCCGTAAAACCGGCAACATAACAACCTCCTGAACCATCGTCCAAAATCGTTTCACCCCAATCACCCAGAGAAATGCCTACACCACCCAGTAAAATACTGTATACCAGATTGCTTCCACTAGTCCCAATTTTTGTGACAAATGCATTTCTACTTCCCATGAAGGGACGACTGTTGGCGGTCACTGGGAAGTTTTGACTTTGGGTTTCACCTGTTACTAAGATGCTGCCATCCAAGTAGTAATCGACACTCATCCCTTCATCGTGGTAACTTCCCCCCAGATAAGTACCATACAATAGATTCGATCCTATTGAATCTATCTTTGCTATAAAACAATCTGAATATCCATTAGCGCTGGGATCACCCGTTCCGGGAGTCGTGGGAAAATCGGTGCTGGATGTATGACCAGTCATAACTGTACCCCCAACTCGATCACTTACAATTGCCTCAGCACGATCACCTCCGCTTCCTCCCAAATACGTTGAATACACCAAAGGATCGATTCTCAGCGTTTGTGATGCATCGTAGCCATTCGGCAAATCGATGGCGAAGACATTTCCTGTCTCGAGTCTGAATTGTGCTGTGACAGCGTTTCCGCGGGTGCCGTTGGAGGTGGTTTGGTATGCCCCCGGAATTGACATCCGGAGTTCGCCGAGGGAGGTGGGAAGCGAAAGTTCATTCGATAAGTGGAGGTCGGACACTCCTGTCCGACTCCCTTTTGTGACAGAAATATCTGAGTCGACGGACAAGAGTGTCCGTCCTCCGCCTGCTATCGGCGCATCCAACCCTTCACACACCATCTTAATTTGCTTGGGATCCGCACCGGGATGGACGACGAAATCGAATTCGAGATGACCTTTGCTCTCATACCACTCGACGTCGATGCCTTCCCACACCTCATGATACACCACGCGTGTAAAATTGCGGCAATCCGGTGCCCATTTCGAGGAATCATTTCCGAGGAAATAATTGTTATGCCACGATCGTTCACCTTGTGCATCAATCCATTTCGCGCAAGTGTATTTTCGTAGGTCGGAATTTATTCCGACATCCTCTTGTGTCGAATATTTTTCTGTAGGGGCGTATGGCATACGCCCTAATCTTGTATCTTGAATCCTGATTTTGTCTTTGCGAGGAATGAACGTAGGAACGTGCGAAGCACTTCCGAAGTGGAATGACGAAGCAATCCCGAAGGGCTCACCGAAGGTAATCTCCTCCTGTATCATTGAATCTTTAAAAGAGTAGATTGCTTCGTCACTTCGCTGCGGCTTTCCGCCTACGGCGGACGATCCTTCGCTGCGTTCCTCGCAACGACAAGTGAGAGCATCTTGAACAGATAGGGGCGAATGCGATTGCCTTCGGCGAGCACTTTGCGATTCGCCCCTACGGGAGACGACAAATTTAAATTTGAGGGCGTGAGATTTTAGGGGGAATTTACCAGACACAAGAGGATCGCAGGCTCGGAGGCCTGCGCCACCAATAGAATAAGAGTTGGGTGGGAGGGATTGGGTGTTGGGAAAAGTTGAAAAGAGTGGATTGCCACAGGCGCCATTCGGCGCCTTCGCAATGACAGAGGAGGAATCGATTGCGGAAGTGACGAGGGTGACACCATCGCGCTCAAGGAACCAGGTGAAACCATCGCGTCGCACCTCGCATTTATAGAGGACGGCAGAATCCCACTGCCCCTTGTTCTCGGTAAACTGGAAAGGGTGGGGAAGACGCGAAGATTGTACCGAGACGGCGTAGGAAATTTGCGGAAGAAGGATTGTGAAGACGAAGATAAGAGTCGTCGCGAAGGCGAGCATTGATTGTGGAAATCTGCGATGGCGGAAAGTCATGGCGGCTCCGGTCGGACAGGTGGTTCTATCAATAATAATGCGGACGAAGAGTGTTTACAAACAAATTGATAAGCGATAGGAGAAAATTTAATTAAAGGATTTAGATTCGATATCTGTTTTCAATTTGAGACACAGGAGGTGGTCAGAACAAGTTCTGACCTACGGGATCGAAAAAAAGATTACAGGAACGGGAGACCGCGGAGGGCTCCTACTACTACAGAATATAAAAGAGTAGGTTGCCACGTCCGCCGCTTCGCGTCGTCTTCGCAACGACAGAATAGGATACAGGAAACCAAAGAAATGATACTGGAACGGGAGGCCGCGGAGGGCTCCTACTACTACAGAATAAAAAAGAGTAGGTTGCCACGTCCGCCGCTTCGCGTCGTCTTCGCAACGACAGATAAAGATCCAAAATGCCGAATCGGAGATCGGTAGTACTACAGGAAAATCACAGGCTCGGAGGCCTGCGCCACCAACAGAATGGGTGTTGGGTGGTAGGGATTGGGTGTTGGGAAAAGACGAAAAGAGTGGATTGCCACGTCCGCCGCTTTGCGGCGTCCTCGCAATGACAGAATTTAAGGACACGGACGGACATGGGGGTCAGCCCCTACTAGAAAAAGGGTTGGCGAGCGGGCGTGGGGGCTAGCCCCGACTTCCGATAACAACTTAGTTTCGAGCGACACTACCGTAGCATCATTCGAATAAACATTACTATCTTCCATAATAACATAACTGTAATAAAAATAGACAGACCCATTTCCGGCTGGTTACGTTCTCGCTTTGTTTTCCGTACCTTTCTTAGTTAGGGCTACTCTGGAGCAGGTCATGTTCGATCTGGAAAAAATTCAAAAGTCGTTGCAGGACACCGGTTGTCAGGCATGGTTGATCTACGATTTTCGCGCGACAAATCCAATCTGGAAACGATTGGTCGGGAGAACACTCTGGACCACCCGTCGCGTCTTCGTCGGGATACCCCAACACGGCGAGGCGCGCGCGTTGGTACACAAAGTCGATAGCGAACAATTCACCGATTTTCCCGGCACAGTCGAGTTGTTCACCAATTATGTCGAGATGGAAGCGAAACTCAGCGACTGGTGCAGCCGGTGGCATCAGACCGTAGCGATGGAATATTGCCCCTTCAGTTCGATCCCGACCATGTCGATCGTCGATGCCGGAACGATGGAACTGTTGCACCGTATCGGTTTTTCGGTGACATCGTCCGCCGATCTGGTGCAATGGCTGACAGCGCGCTGGAGTGATCGGGCGAAGAACAAACATTTAATCACAGCCGAGATCGTCAATAGTGTCAAAGACGCGGCATTCCACCGGATCGGCGATGCGCTGCGCGGCGGTGAAACGATAACCGATTTCGATGTGCAGCAGTTTATTCGCAACGCCTTTCAAACGCACAATCTGGAAGAGGAAGATGTGCCGATCGTCTCAACCAATGAGCGAAGCGGCAATCCGCACTACGCACCGTCGTCGGACCTACGCTTTACGATCGATCCCGGCGATTGGATTCTAATCGATCTTTGGGCGCGCGAACCGGGCGAAGAGCACGTTTTCAGCGACATCACCTGGACGGGATATGCCGGAACCGATGTCCCCGGCAAGCACTTCGATGTATTCAATGCCGTGCTCAGCGGTCGCGATGCTGCACTATCGTTGGTTGAAGAGCGCTATCGTCACAATCAACCCGTGTACGGATGGGAAGTCGACGATGCCGCGCGCAACGCGATTTCCAGCCGGGGTTACGGAGAATTTTTTATTCATCGCACTGGTCACAGTTTGAGTCCGGGCGATCATGTTCACGGTATCGGTGCGAATATCGACAATTTCGAGACCCACGATACCCGCAGATTGATTACCAGAACCGGATTCACGATCGAACCGGGTATTTATCTGCCGGAATTCGGTGTCCGGAGTGAAATTAATGTGTATTTGGATCCATCTGGTCCATGTGTGACTTCGCATATCCAGCGCGAAGTGGTTTTAGTTGTCTGATCGCAGTGAAACGACAGGATTTGTCGATTCACGCGCTATGTTATTGCAAGAGCATTTGATCCTAACTGAGGATAGGTACTGATTGATGTTTGTCGATTATGCAACCCTGCGCGTCAAAGCCGGGAAAGGTGGCGATGGCTGTGTCAGTTTTCGTCGCGAGAAGTTTATCCCGAAAGGGGGTCCCGATGGCGGCGATGGCGGCAAGGGGGGCGATGTAATTTTTCAAGTCGATCCAAATCGCACGACGCTACTCGACTTCCGGTACACCAAGCATTACGAAGCGGATGCCGGAAAACCGGGCAGTGGAAACCGGATGTCCGGTAAAGGTGGCGCGGATATTGTCATTCCAGTGCCACCGGGAACAGTGATCCACGATAAGATTACCGGTGAAATTCTTGCCGACATGACCGATGCCGGACAACGCTGGATTGCGGCAAAAGGGGGCGATGGCGGACGCGGCAACACGCATTTCGCTACGTCGGTGAATCAGGCACCACGCAAGGCAACACCGGGTTGGGCAGCGGAACAGCGCGAATTGATTCTCGAATTGAAATCGATTGCCGATGTCGGATTGGTAGGGAAACCGAATGCCGGAAAATCGACGTTGCTGTCGACGATTTCGGCAGCCCGTCCAAAAATTGCAGATTATCCGTTCACCACATTGGAACCGAATCTTGGGATCGTGCGAATTGCCGAATTTACCGGATTTATTGTTGCCGATATTCCGGGATTGATCGAAGGTGCCGCCGACGGAAAGGGTCTTGGGATCCGCTTTCTGCGCCATATCGAGCGAACCCGGTTACTGCTCTATCTCATCCCCGCCGATTCCGAAGATCCCAATTTGGAATTGTCGATGTTACAGAATGAAATCGAAAAATACTCGCCGGAACTGGCGAAGAAACCGTCCATCGTCGCACGATCAAAAGCGGATCTTATTAACGATGAGACGATCCCGTTCCAATCCGAGATCGATTTCAGCGCTGTAACGCGCTTGAATTTGGATGAATTGACTAGTCTTGTGTGGCATCGACTGGAAGCGATGCCGAAGCCTCCGGTAGCGGAGTCGGAAGATGATAACTACTGAGGAATTGGTCGCGCGAATTGCGCTGCTGGCAGTGGATGGGGTAGGACCGATCCGCTGCAAACGACTGCTGTCGGTATTTGGCGATGCGCAAACGATTCTGCGCACACCCTATGCCGAATTGCGGCAAGTGGAAGATATCGGCGAACAGACGGCATTGGCGATTGTCGGTGCGCATACTCAGCTTGCTGAAGCGGAAAAAATTGTCGCGAAAGCGGAAGCGGCAGGGTTTGCGGTCTGGACATTTGAACATCCGGATTATCCTGCGGTGTTGAGTGAGATTCCCGATTCTCCGATCGTGTTGTATGCGAATGGCGCATTGAAACCGGACTGGGGTAAGTCGATTGCGATTGTTGGCAGTCGCCTCGCTACCGAGTATGGCAAGAAAGTCGCGTATCAATTGGCAAACGATTTGTCTGCGAACGGTTGGACGGTAGTGAGTGGCTTGGCGATCGGGGTCGATGGTGCCGTACACAAAGGGGCTCTTGCCGGGATGGTGGGTAGCACTGTCGCAGTCCTTGGATGTGGTTTGGATGTGGTATATCCACCGCAACATCGTGAATTGATGGCGGAAATTGAAACGCATGGCTTGATACTCTCGGAGTATCCACCGGGAATTCAACCGGATGCACGGTTTTTTCCGCAACGCAATCGGATCATCAGCGGATTGACTTTGGGAACTGTGGTTGTAGAAGCGCGTGAGAAGTCTGGTGCGTTGCTGACGGCGGATAGCGCACTCGATCAGAATCGCGATTTGTATGCAGTTCCGGGGATGCTGACTTCCCCGCTCTCGCGCGGACCACACCGCCTGATCCAAAAAGGGGCGAAGCTCGTGACTTGCGCCGACGACATCATCGCGGAGTACCACGGCAAATTCAGTAAACGGGAAATCGCCGCACAGACTGCCACGATTGCGCCGGAAGCACTTCCGATTATGGAAGTGTTACAAAAATCGCCACTCTCGGCAGATCAATTGGCAGACCAGACAGGTATGGCAATCGGGCAACTATTAGCGCATCTTACGGATATGCAATTAAAGGGTTTGATCATTACCGTCGGAAGTGAATTTCACTGGAATGGAGGAAAGTTATGAGACGCAAACTGGCTTGGGCTGGAGGCGGAATGTTGTTGATTTTGGTTGCGTTTTTTGCGGGCTTCCGGATGGCGCACAGTCAGGATTCGAAGGATAGTTCGCTAACATTCCAGATGCAGAAATTCTCCGAAGTGATTGCCGCGATTCGCGGTACTTATGTCGAAGAACCGAATTTCGGCGATGTCATGGAAGGGGCGATCAGCGGTGCGTTGGAGAAACTCGATCCGCACTCCGCCTACATTCCGGCGAAAGAAGAACAGCGCTTGGATGAAGTCTTTTCCGGTAATTTCGAAGGCATTGGCATTCAGTTTATGATCTACGATAAAGTGCTGACGGTCATTGCTCCTATTCCCGGTACACCTGCCGAACGGATGGGTCTCCGGACTGGCGATAAAATCATTTCGATCGATGGAAAGACCGCTTTTGGTATCGCAGAAGAAGAAGTTTTCAAACGGATTCGCGGTCCGAAAGACTCAATCGTGAAATTGACAATCCGCCGACCCGGTGTCGACGATCCGATGGAATTCGCGATTAAACGCGCCAAGATTCCGGTATTATCAGTAGAAACCGCGATCATGGTCGACCGCAACACTGGTTATGTATTGTTGAATCAATTCACTGCTACGACCAGCGATGAAATGGAACAAGCGCTTGATTCCCTCGAGAAAGTCGGAATGAAACGCTTGATTCTCGACTTGCGCAACAATACCGGCGGGTATCTCGATCAAGCGGTGAAAGTCGCATCGAAGTTTATTCCCGAAGGAAAATTGGTGGTTTATACGCAGGGACGTCAAGCCGGTTCGCGTCGCGATTATACCAGTTTGAGTACCATTCGCCATCGCAAATATCCACTAGTCGTACTGGTCAATTCCGGTTCGGCATCGGCATCTGAAATTGTTTCCGGAGCAGTACAGGATCTCGATCGCGGTCTGATTATCGGACAGACCACTTTCGGTAAAGGCTTGGTGCAAAGCCAGCTTCCATTGCGCGATGGTTCGGTCGTTCGACTAACCACGGCGCGGTATTACACACCGACCGGTCGATTGATTCAACGACCCTACAAACTTGGACAGCGCGAAGAATATATCGAAGCAATTTACAAAGAGGAAGATTCCACAGCGGTTGACACAGTGAAACGCGATCCATTCAAGACCAGTGCCGGACGCACGGTGTTCGGTGGTGGTGGAATCACTCCGGATGTGAAAGCACCAGTAGAACGATTGACATTATCGTCAGCACGACTGCGTAATTCGCGTGTGATGATCGATCATGCACAGAAACTCGCACCATCGTATGCGACAAAATACGGCAGCGATATTAACAAGTTTGCAGCGGAAGTCGAAATCACCGATGCAATTTTGATTGACTTGATGAAAGCGGCAAAGTTGAACGATCCGAAATTGGAAATGAAAGAGGAAGACATTCTGAAGGATCGAAAATTCCTGGCATTATCGTTCAAGGGTGAATTGGCGCAAGCGATTTTCAATACCCGTCAGAGCCGCTATCAAGTTGTAATTCCCGAAGACACTTTGGTGAAGCAGGCAATTACGCTATTTGGCGAAGCCGAGAAAATTGCTGCGTTGCCGCGTTAATGATCGGAAGTTACATGCGTAGCCTTATTTCGTGGATCGCACTGGTTTCATTGGTTTCGGTAACGTTATCGGCTCCAGCGGATCGACGACAATCGGTGGTCGATTCGTTGAAGAAACGACCAGTGGATGAAATTGCCAATCCCGATCCAGTAAGCTATCAGGATCCTGCAACTTACGGCACTTTCAAACCGAATACTCCCCCTACGAATAAATCGGATCAAATTGATTCACTGCACCCGCTAATCAATGGTTGGCGGGTGCGGGTGGCAATCACCCCCAATGAAGATTCGGCAAAAGCGTTGATAAAAATAGTTGCTAAAAAATTCTCGCAACCGACTCAGCTCCGCTATATCAACGATCAATATGAAATAATGTTTGGCAACTTTGCCGATTTATCCAAAGCGCAAACCGCGGTGAATGAAGCTTATCGATGCGGGTACATCAAAGCCGTACCGGTGGAATCGAAGATACCGCTTCAGGTGGATATTCCGAGCGATGCAACAGATATCGATACTACCCCGCCAGTTCAATCGCGCGAAAAATGCTGGCAGGTGCAAGTCGCCGCTTACAAATCAAAAGAGTCGGCTGATTCGCTTGCGATGATTTTGAAGCATAAAACTACCGAACCGGTTACTGTTCTACCGCTGTATCAGGGCAATTACCGTGTACGTGTAGGTAATGCACGCTCGGTCGACAGCGCGATGAAAATTCGCGATGATTTATCGAAACTCGGTTACCAGGAGACTTGGCTTACAACTTCGGAGAAACCATGACCAGACCATTGCGACGATCGCTGCGCTTCTCAACCTCAATCCTGATCATCGTCACCATCTTCGTCTATATCGCTTTAGCGGAACCGATTCCTGTCGACAAATTCGATCCAATTGCCAATGTCCCGGTAACGTCAGCAACGTCACCTTCCCCGCTTCCTGCATCGGGAACGGCAATTGTCAAAGTAATTATCGCAATGCCAGAAGGATATCATATCACCAGTCGCGATAATGGCTTTTTCGAGCTCAAAGTACGAGATACCCTTGATCTGAAATTCGGCGAGTGGAAATACCCCGCAATGCAGAAATTCGAAAAGGATGAAGTCTTTCAAGGGAAGATCATTATTCAATCCACGGTGAAGATCGCTGGAACTTCCGACTGGAAAGAACTAAAGTTGCCGCTCGCAATGGGGTATCAGATCTGTGCCGAGACCGGTGCGAAACAGTGCTTTATGCCCACCGATCGCGAAGTGAGATTAGTCTTACGCAAGGGTAATACATCCGAAACTGCATACGTCGCTCCAGTCGTACCACCCACTCCGTCAGCTCCTACACCAACTTCACCACCCATTCAAACTGATACTGCTCCGAAGCCGGAGACGGTTACAACTGCTACCAGCGCTCAACCTGTAACGTCCACGCCAGCCGTCGATGAACCGCTGGAAGTCCGCTTTCAAAACGCGCTAAAGTCGGGTAGCTGGATTGCTTTTCTGTTAGTATTTCTTGGTGGTGTATTGGGATCGCTGACGCCGTGTGTGTATCCGGTAATTCCCATTACAATGGGTTACATCGGCAGTCGTTCCGGCGGCAGCAAATTGCGCGGATTCACGCTATCGCTCGCATTCGTGCTGGGTCTGGCGATCGTCTATTCGACACTCGGTTTACTAGCCGCTTCAACTGGCGCACTTTTCGGATCTTTTACTCAAACCCCGTGGTTCATGGGACCGATTGCCGCAATCATTGCGATTATGGGTGTATCGATGCTGGGAGTATTCGATATTCCGATACCGGGATTTGCCGCGGAAGCGCAAGGGAAAACCAAAGGTGGCTACTTCGGTGCTGCCGTGATGGGTGGTCTCAGTGGACTGGTTGCCGCGCCTTGTGTCGGACCGGTACTGGTTGCTCTGTTGGCATGGGTTGCACAATCAGGCAGTCTTGCGATCGGTTTCTTTATGCTGTTCACCTTCTCGCTCGGAATGGGATTGCTGTTTATCGTGATCGGAACTTTCAGCGGCATGTTGCAAGCGTTACCAAGCGCGGGTGAATGGATGGTCGCCGTTAAGAAATTCTTCGGCATGGCGTTGCTGGCAGGCGCACTGTTCCTGGTGCGGGCATACCTCCCCGCATCGCTGTTATATCTGCTGTGGTCGGTACTTCTGGCATTCAGTGGCATTTTGTTGTGGGGCAAGCCACTCTCGGCTGACGACGATCTTTCATTAGGAACAGCTTTTAGTCGTGCGGTGGCAGTCCTGTTACTAATTACTGCAATGGTCGCAATTCTTGCCGTGACAATGCCACTATTTGAATTGAATAAATTGCTGACACCAGCACCCGTGGCAATCACATCAAGCAGTGCCCAACCGGAAGCCGGCTTGCCTTGGTTACGCAACGATGAAACCGGAGCATTGGCAAAAGCAAAAGCGGAAAACAAACCGGTATTAATCGACTTTTACGCCGATTGGTGTGCCGCTTGCGTCGAACTCGACGAGAAAACCTGGCCTGATGCGGGAATTAAACAAGCAGTAGGTGGTTTTGTTTTATTGAAATTTGATTTTACCAAACAAAACGAAACAACCAAAGCGCTGATGACGAAATACCGGATTCAAGGGCTGCCGACGGTGTTGTTGTTGACTCCAAACGGAGAGGAACGCAATCGATTTGCCGGCTTTAAAGCTCCGGCAGAAACCATTCAGTGGATCCAATCCACGAAATTCTGATCGGAATTCATGATAGATAGTTCTTATTAGCAACTATCTTCCGACAACCAAAACAACTTGTTACGTATCACTAGCGTAGGAGCTTTATTATGTCAGTCGAACAATGGAACGACGAGAAATTTGAAGCTGGGATTAACGACCCGATGCTGACCGTAATCGATTTCGGCGCCACATGGTGCGGTCCGTGTAAAAAATTGCATCCGATCATGGCGGAACTTGCCAACGAGTATGCCGGCAAGATTCGGGTGTTTTACATCGACGTTGGCGAATCGACTAAAGTCGCGCAAAAGTATCAGGTATTCAGCGTTCCACAGGTGATGTTCTTCAAGAATGGCGAACGATTAGCTACCATTAACGGTCTGCAAGCGAAGGGCAAAATTGCCGAGCAGATCAACAAACTACTTTAATCGTTCGTTATTGAACTAGCCTGTGCTCGTGTTCCATCGACTGTTTCATCGCAAACGGGTTTTCTGGTTGACTTTTATATAGAGGAAAAAATAGATGAAACGTCAGTTTTTGATCATATTCGCAATAGCCACTATTGCTTTATCGTTGTCGTTTTGGTTGATGAATTCGAATCTTTCGAACGAAACGAAAGAAGCTGGTGTTGCAATTGCTTCGCCGTCACCACACAGTGCTACTGTAAGCACCGACAGTTTTCCCCGGTTTGAAGTTGCCGGTATGGATGGTAAACCAATCAAGTTGAATTTCAAAAAGGGACAAGTCACTATCGTTAATTTCTGGGCGACTTGGTGCCCTCCTTGCCGTAAAGAGATTCCGCATTTTATTGAGCTGGTGAAGAAATATCCGAACAAGCTGCAGATGATCGGGCTCTCGGTCGAAGAAGGTAAAGACGAGGCAGTTGCAGGATGGGTAAAGAAGAACGGGGTGAATTATCCAATCGGCATCGTCGGTCGCGATTTTCAGGATCCTTATCAGGGATTGTTACCAGAAGAAGATCGCGGTGGCATTCCCTATACGTTCATTTTGAACGATCAGGGACAGATTGTCGACCGGTTGGTTGGATATCGCGATATGGATTTCTGGAAAGCATCGATTGAGCGTGTGACTGGATCGAAATAACCAGTCGGACTGGCAACAAAGATTTACCGCAAGAATGTTTTATTATTTGTACATTATCAAAAAGGGTTCTATTTTATTAGAACCCTTTTTCTTGGTCTGCAATGTGGCTTCAATCGCTAAGTCGATGGCTCCGCTCAACTTCCCGGACTAATTCAATCCGTCCGATTCGGTTGCTCCACTGTACGCATATTCGCATCAACTTACCGGAAATCCTGCAGGATGGCGAGATTTTATCGTATTCCGGGCTCGTGAACAAGCACGGTTTCAATGGCGCTCTGACTCGCATCCACGACCGAAACCGATCCGATATTACCTTTGCCGCCCTTCAAAATCATGTCAATTGTTCGTTGGAACGCGTGCCATCCGATTATCTCTATCGGCTTAGTGGAAGACAGTGGAAATTGGAATGGATCGCGATCGAAATCGATCCTGCTATTCTGACTTGGTCGGACTTCATCATCGCTCCGTTTGGTGCCTCCAAGCGCAATGCCGAGATTTTGCATGTTCCCGACAATATGTCTTCAGAATTGGCACTGGATCGGTGTTTTCAAACCACTGTTGGCGGAATTGATCGACCTTCCACCGAGATGATATTCACCGAGGAGCACCCCTTTCCTGAAGGTCTCCCAACGCATCCCGATTGCGAGTTACTCCTGCCGAAATTGATCGGACGCGAGCATTGGAAACAACTCGTCGTTGCCGATAGCAGTGTTCGGCAAACTGTTCGGTTAATGGTGGAGAAAAGTTCTCATCCCAATCTACCGGTCGCGATCGATCCATCGGTATTTCACCGTCACCCGAATGCGAAATTGCGTTAGATATTGTACATTGTGCGGTACATCAACTCATCGGGGAACACAATGGAACAAAAAAATTCGGTCACGGGATTTCTGTACTTGTCAATTTCGATCGTGATCTTTGGCTTGCTCGTCTTCTTTTCTTTGCACAATATCAAATCGAACGATACGATCACGGTGACCGGATCGGCTCGGAAACCGATCACGTCGGATTATGTGGTCTGGCGCGGGAGCGTGTCGGTACAGCTACCGAGTATGCAAAATGCGTACAAGGAATTGAAGAAGAGTGTCGAGCGTACGAAACAATATTTTCACGATCAGGGCGTCGCGGATTCATCCGTTGAATGGCAGTCGTTGCAGACCAACTCGATGCCGGAATTCATCGGTGGAAGAGAAACCGGCAAGATCTCGAGTTATCGGTTATTGCAACAATTCGAGGTGCGCGGTGCCGACATCAAGAAGATCGAAATTCTCTCGCAGAAAGCGAATGAATTGATTCTGGAAGGGATTCCGATCGAATCGTATCCGCTCGAATATCTGGTGACGAAATTGAATGAATTCCGGATGGATATGTTGGCAGAAGCGACGAAAGATGCGCACGCCCGTGCCGAAAAAATCGCCGAAGGGGTTGGTAGCAAAGTCGGAGCGATCCGCAATGCTAAAGTCGGAGTCTTTCAGGTAACCCGACTCAATTCCAATGCTGTTTCCGACTACGGTATGTACGACACCAGCACGAATGAGAAAGAGATCATGGCAGTTGTTTCCGTCAGTTTCGCGATTCGTTGACAGATTAATAGTTCTTCTATTCAAGAATTGCTGACTGATCTCAGTAGCTACAAATCAGTGTTTTTTCATGGTAGGAACGTACTTACGCGTCCGCCCGTAACTCTAACGATATTCACGAAAAAATAAATGATTTGGAGTGAATTTCTCTAGTATTAGATAACATCCATTAGAGGAAAAAGTGAATTTCTCGGACACGGGCGGTTCGCGAACCGCCCCTACCGAAGATGTAAAGAAAATTAGTTAAAAGCCATGAGCCTGCGGCTACGTAAAGATGTGAAAAGAAGAAGAAAAAAACTGCCCAATCGGAATTGGGCAGTATTTCAAGAATAATTTGCGGACAGAACTGGTTAGATTACATCATCGGGCGGACTTCAACTTTCAGGTCAATCTCTCGCAACACTTCGGCAATCGTTAGACAACGAATCATCGGTCCCAAAAACACCGTCGCGCGACCGATCGTGTGAACTTCCAGTGCGTAAAGGTACCCAATTAAAGCGCTGCAACCGACCGCCTTCATTAATTGGATGATCACATCTTCGAAACTGTGGACATCGTCGTTGAACAGCAAAACCAGCGAGGGAATTTCCGTACCCCTCCCCGACATGATAGGCAGTGGTTCATTCGCCGGTATGAAAATCGGTTGAATGCTCGGTTTCTTCACTTGCGACATACTGATACTAAACGGCTCCCTGTTTGATTAAAAAAGGACCGTAGCGTTTATCGGTATTGTTGATGTGATGCGTCAACCAATCCTTGAGAAATTTCATCACTTCTAACGAAAGCATGGTGTTACCGGCAACGAACCGGTCGCGAAAATCATTGACCTGTTGCAGCAACAGCTCATGCTCATGTTTGTGTTCTTCGAATTCGGGATAGAGAAATCGATTCATTGCTCGCTCTTCAGCGGCAAAATGCACTTGAGTGTATTTCAGCAACTTATCCAATACACCACCGATCACGTCTTTACCCCGTCCGGTACTCATTGCCTGATACAGCTCCTCAGCCGTTTCGAACAACTGTTTGTGCTGCAAATCGAACGAGCCAATTTGTACTGAAAAGTTTGGATTCCATTCAAACATTGCCATACACACCCCACAGATATGACTTCGAAATCGAAATCTACAACATCAGAAAATTAAACTACCAGACCGTCATTTCTCGTGAATGCGCTTGAACAATCGCTTGAACGTGTCTTCCAACGCCGGTCCGAGGTGCTCCGGTGTATCGGTAACTTCCGGTTCATTCGGCAATACGGCATACGGTACTTTAAAGCCGCGAATGTTCATGTAACCATCCAATGCACCATTCGATATATCATTCCAGTCGTTGATCTTATAATAATGATCCATCTTCGATTGCGGTAGCGAATGATACAGAATCGAACCTTCTTCACCGGGTCGAGCGCGTCGTTTGTTTTTCCGGGAAGACTCTTCATAGCTGACAGCGATGTATACGATTGCTGCTTGCGACAACACGAAATCAGATAAATGTTCATAGGCTTCTTTGAATGCATCTTTCCCACCGCGAGAAAATTCGAAGATTGCGGTGTTGCGTTCGAGATAGCCGGGATATTTTGCGACTTGATAATCCAATTGAAACGAGAGTTTTTGAATAAGGAAATTCCAGTACCGTTCGTCGGTAAAGTAGTAGTCGTGATCGGTAACCAGACGTGCCAATCCCATCTTCTCACGGATATCATCGTCCTGAAAATCCTCCCAGAGTACCGGGAAGTCGTCGAATTCGACAAATGGAGCAATGCCGAACCGAATCAATCGTTCGGTATCATTGCAATGCTTCAAGTAATCGATTACTTCACTTTTTCCCGCGGCGGGACGACCGTTGAGCAGTAAAATGGGTAAATGCTGCGACATAAATTCTCCAATAGTTGATATCAATTGAAATTAGTGAAGTTCTCCGGGATACTCAAGTCTAAACCTACTGAAAGTAATCAGACATGATCTCAGAGATCCAAAGCGGTACTATCGGATTTTCAACATAATCGAAGCTCGGCACATACGGTTTGAGATCGATTACAGGGGTACCGTCGATCGCATCCAATCCCTGTACAATAAGCGCACTGGGAGCCGTTTCGACCAGTTTTACCGCGGTGATTCCGATAGGATTGGGGCGAGATTTCGCACGTTGGGCAAAAATTCCCGAAAGCGGCAGATCCAGTCGGTCACGAGGGTGACGAACTAAATCGCTTTCCGCAGAATAATTCGCATTATGCATCCAAAACAGCACAATTATGTGGGAAAATTGTTCAATTCCCGTTATTCCAGCAGCATATTCCGGTAATAAATCTATGCGAGAGACGACTTTGCCCCAGTTCCGATCTTGTAGATTGGTAATTTCATTGTGCACATACCCGATGATCTTGAGTTCCATATTCGATCCTAGAAAGATGTATTGATTCAATACAATTTCACTCAATTCCGGAAAAATCCGGAATTGGATAATGTTTCTTTTTCGTTGCAACTTCCCTCATTATACTTACAACTAATATTTGTTGCGAATCTGTTAGGAGATGCCCGTGAAAAAACTAACTACTTTACTTCTCATCCTCATTTCAACCTTATTTCTATATTCTACAGTTTTAGCCGACAATCCTCCCGATGGGTTCTACTGTTTCCCGTCCATTGGTGGTGGTAAAATTGTTTTTGCCTCGGAAGGGGATCTCTGGTCGGTTCCAGCCGAAGGTGGGATCGCGATGCGGCTCACCGCTCACGAAGGGACCGAACGCAATCCACGCATTTCTCCCGATGGGAAATGGATTGCATATTCCGCCCAGTACGATGGCAATGACGAAGTATACGTTATCCCGATCAATGGTGGCGAGCCGAAGCGATTGACTTGGCATCCGGCATCAGATGGCGCAATTGGTTGGACTAGCGATGGAAAAATTCTATTCCGCAGCCGTCGCGATACACCCAATATGGATACCAGACTCTATACGATCTCCCCTACTGGTGGACTACCGGAATTGATTCCGCTGGAACCGGCAGCGTGGATCTCGTTCGAACCAAATGGAAAACGTGTTGCTTATCAGAAAATCGGTTTGGAGTATCACACCTGGAAGCGATACAAAGGCGGTGAAGCGGAAGATATTTACGTTGGAACTATTCAACCACTCGAATTCGAATGTGTTACGAAAGATTTCACCGGTAAGGACGCCTTCCCAATGTGGCATTCGGATGGCAGGATCTACTTTGTTACTGATCGCTGGGGACGCCCGAATCTTGCCTCCATGCTTCCCGATGGAAAAGATATTCGCCGACTGACCAACTTCTCCGATTACGACGTTCGCTGGCCCTATTTAGGTGACAACAAGATTGTCTATCAGCACGGCATGGATGTATGGGTCTACGATTTAGCTACCGGTAAGAACGGTAAAGTCGACATTCACTTGCCAAGCGATCGAGTCGATGTCCGGGAAAAATTCACCAATCCAGCACAATACCTTTCCGGTTGGTCAATTTCTCGCGATGGCGACCGAATCGCATTGGAAACGCGCGGCGACTTGTTCACCGCTCGGACGAAGAAGAAAGGTCTGATCCGACGCATAACCGACAATAGCTCGGTGCGTGTCAAAGATCCCGCTTGGTCACCCGACGGGAAGTGGCTTGCCGGCTGGTCGGAAGTCAATGGTGAAGAACAATTGATGCTGTACTCGACCGACAACTCGACTAGTCCCCGACAAGTCGGAACGACACCTCCGGGTTGGAATTTCGGTCCGAGTTGGGCACCGAATGGACAAAAGCTGGCATATTCCGACGAAAAACTTCGGTTGTGGAGTGTTGATATTGCCACCGGTACTCGGATCAAAGTCGATAGCAGCAATTACGAAATGCGCGAATACGATTGGTCACCCGATAGCCGGTATCTGGCTTATACCTTCCAAATGGAAAATGGATTCGGTCGGGTTCAGATCTGGGATTCCGAAACGAAACATTCGACTGCTGTCACCGATGAAATGTACAATTGCTTCTCACCGACGTGGGATCCAAACGGGAAGTTTCTCTTCTTCTTTATGGATCACTACATCAATCCGTTCCTCGATCACTTCGATTCGCGGTTCATTATCGATGAAGCGACGCTACCATATGTAATGGCACTCAAGAAAGATACTAAGCTTCCATTTGCCGCACGCAGCGACATTACGACCGACGAGGAGAAGAAACAGGACGACGAAGAAAAATCGGATGACGACGATAAGGGTGACAAGAAGGACCATAAGAAAGATCACAAAAAGGATAAACAATCGAAATCCAAAGACGACGATAAGAAAGTCGAACCGATTGTAATCGATTTCGACGGTATCGCGCTTCGGATCGTGCAGATTCCGGTGAAACCGGGTAACTACTGGGGCTTGATGGCAGTTGAGAATAAATTGCATTGGGCTGGCAGAATCAATCGCGGTATGATGCCACCGGATGTTCCCGACAACGACGATGAGGAAGACGATCAACCACGAGGATCGCGTCTTTACACATACGATATCAATGACGAAAAAGTGTCGACGCTTGCCGATGGAATTAGCAGCTATGCGATTTCCGGCGACCATAAAGTGTTGGTCTATCGGAGTGGCGGAAACTTCTATCGGGTCGATGCCAGTGCTATGAGTGCACCGAAAGGGGACGATAGCAAAGACAATCGAGTTAATCTTGACGGTTGGAGTATGAAAGTCGATCCCCGAAAAGAATGGAAACAGATCTTCCGTGAAGCATGGCGCTTACAACGCGACTTCTTCTACGACGAGAAGATGCACGGAGTCGATTGGGTCGGTGTTTGGAATCAATATTCGGTATTCCTCGATCGCATTTCGACCCGCGAGGACTTGAACGATTTGATCGGTGAAATGATCGGTGAATTGAGTGCCGGTCACACATATGTTTCCGGTGGCGATGTTCGTCCGGGAAGCTATACCAGCGTCGGCATGCTGGGTGCAGATATGTCATACGATCCACAGACTGGATTCTGGCAGGTAAAGAAGATTCTTTACGGCAACTATCCGACTGCGGGAATGTGCTCGCCGCTATCGCGACCCGATTTGAATGTCAAAGTCGGTACGTGGCTTGTCGCGATCGACGGTATCCCATTAACGAAGGGCGAAGATTATCTGGTTCGACTTGCCAATCGCGGCGGGCAGGAAGTGGAACTGTCGATCAACGATAAACCGACGCTCGAGAAAGCACGCCGGATAGTAATTAAAACACTCTCCAGCGATTATTATCTCCGGTATCAATCGTGGGTGAATGAGACTCGGGCGTATGTCGATAGCGTCAGTGGTGGACAGATCGGTTACATCCATCTTTACGACATGAGTAGTCGAGGATTGCAGGAATTTTCGCGGGAATATTATCCGCAGTACCGTAAAAAAGGATTGATCATGGATGATCGGTGGAATCACGGCGGTTTTGTAGCACCGATGATTTTATCGCATCTGAATCGGAAAGTACTGGAGTTTGGTAAACCGCGTCACGGCGCGATCTATCCAAGTCCCGACGGTACGTTCTTCGGACATATGGCGTGTTTGATCAACCGGCAAGGTGGAAGCGACTGCGAAACTTTTGCGAATGGATTTCAAGAATTGAAACTTGGTCCGGTAATCGGTAAGCGCACATGGGGTGGTTTGGTTGGTATCCGCAGCGACAAACCATTCCGCGATTACGGCATGACGACACAACCGGAATTCGGATCCTGGGATCCCCGCGGCAAACATTGGGTTGTCGAGGGGCATGGTGTCGACCCCGATATTGACTTGGATCTTACACCAGATGGCTTTATCAATGGTAAAGACGTTCAATTGGATTATGCGATCGGTTATCTGATGGATAAGATTAAAAAAGAACCGCGCGACTTTGTACCACCGCCGCCGATCATTCCGCGTCCACTGGTACCGGTGAAATAACAAGTTTTTTAATTCGAGAGCGGCTCCGGGAAAAGCCACTCACAACTATTTACAGGAGCAGAAATGAAACACTATTCACGCATTGTCATCGCTTTCATCAGTTTGATTCTGATCGCTGTTGCCGCTGCACAGACGGCAGAAGAGGTTATTGCTGCGAATCAGAAAGCCGAAGGTGCCGACATCAAAGCAAAATTCAAGACCTTGGTCACTACCGCCAAGATGACGGTTGCGTATCAAGAGGGCGAAGCAACCCGCACAGTTTACAAGAAACGCCCGGATAAAATTCGGATTGAAATTGAAGCCGAAGGTTACAAACTTGTGATGGCATGCGATGGCAAAGAAGGCTGGGGGCTGGCACCACGACAGAAAAAAGCCGAAAGCATGGATTCTGCAGAAGTCGACGAATTCAAGCAAAATGCCTCGATCGACGGCGAACTTGCCACGTATAAGAGCAAAGGATTAACAGCCACGTTGATCGGAAAAGTCACGCGCGATTCCGTCGAAACCAATAAAATCGTTTTGAAGAACAAAGACGACAAAGAAATCGCGACTTATTTCATCGATACGAAAACGAATCTGGTTTATCAGACAATGCGCGACGAACAGGGTCAGGGTGGCAGATTGATTAAAGTCATCAGTACTTTCAGCGACTACCGCGATGTAAACGGTGCACAATATGCATTTCAAGTCAGTCAGAACATGGGTAGTATGATCCAGATTTACACTGTAGAAAGCATCGAAGCTGACACCGGTATTGCCGATGCACTGTTCGCCAAACCGAAATGAGCTAGTATTTCAGAAGTTGGAAAAAGGCGAGACTTATTAAGTCCCGCCTTTTTCTTGGAAACATCATTTTTGATTCGGTATTTCATCTCGCTTGAGCAGCGACACTAATTTATCTCGATTTAGTATTATTCAATCATCCATCAATTCGCTTTACCGGTCGCCCTTCGATGTATCCGCGATAGCCAACAGGTTCCAATTGAAATCGTGGTCCCGCGTCGTCATCCCAAGCGAATCCATACGTTTCCGGTCGATACTCCTTGATTACATCCCAAAGCGAGGTAATCGCCTGTTCGAATTCCTCATCTTTGAACTGTTGACCTTGGAACACCATCATCAAGCAGGAAGGTAATTCGATGATATCGAACCCTTCGGGGATCGGACCGGTATAATCGACGGCAACTTCGACTCCCTGAACATAACTTGATGTTCCGTGAAGCCTGAACCGGTCAGGCAACCACAACCCCATCGGTTCGTGAAGGGTATCTTTCAGAGCGCCCAGTTGTTCCCAGACTTCGCAGCCAACTTCCTCACAATACTCGAAATAGTGCGTAGCTTTTATTCCTCTTTTCAAAACGAGTTTGCGTGCCGGACGCTCAATTACTTGTGTGAATACTGTGTTACTGCCGGTTGAATTGCTCATTGGTTTTTCTCCATAGGTGTGATTGATATAATAATTTTTCATCCGTTCGGGAAGGAACATCAGCAATGGAGGTTTGTCTGCGCGGTATTTTCTCGGCGATATTCCGAACTGCCTTGTGAACGCGCGGGAAAATCCCTCGTGTGTATCGAACACAAAATCGAATGCAACATCAATCACTTTTCCGGAATGAGTGCTAAGATTGCGTGCAGCAGCAGACAATCGGCGCAATCGAATATAATCAAATGGCGATTTTCCGGTGTACTCTTTGAACAGACGAGCTGCATACCACGGAGAATAATTTGCAACCCTCGCTAGTTCTTGCATTGTGATTGTACGAGTCAAATGATCTTCGATGAAAGATTGCATTCGCAGGATCGCATCAGATTTCTCGTCTCTCGACATCAGTGTTCCTCCTTCACAATAACAAGATACTCATGGCAGTCACTCGATTTCTTGACCGCGGTTGCGATTCCGGTCTGCGCCAGTATCGATGGTCGATCCACCGATTACAATATAATTTTCGACCTTGCAATCTGTCGACCTAATTGCCCTCAATGGTGTTCGGCAATTCAATTGAAAATCAACCGAGAGCAGTTCGTGCAATTAGAAACATTCAGAAATTAGAACAGGAGGGCGTGAGAGCCCTCCCATCTTTAATCAAGCAGGATCTTAATTCGAGAATGATCTTATTCGATTGGAATATAGACTTCGGTTAAGAGATCTTCGGGTTTGGTCTGATCAGGATGATTCAGATAGATCTCGATACTGGGCAGCGATTTGATTCGCTTCCCGTTTTTCGGAATCCACTCACCGCAAATCGATTTATAGGTGTCATTGAAGTTCTCATACGGTCCACGATGGAGCGCCATCGCATATTTACCCGCCGGGATCGTCTGGACGCCAAATTCGCCGACCGGATTCACTTTGTGATCCAGAGTGATGCATACATCGCAGCGAATTTTCTCCGGCGGTGTAATCATCGGATCATCGTAAGCCAAACCAATAAATTTGGTGTTTCGACCCAACAAACCCAACGGTCCAGCCCATCCACAAAGCTTCTCCCATGATGCTCCGACGGTGTGATACGGTCCGGTATGCCGGACAAATAAGACCTCCATCGGTTCCAAATCGACTATATTCACTTCCATAATATTTCCTCCGCTTTCTATCGATCGAATATTCTTTAATTCACCCGACGGTCGGTAATGAATACCGGTCGGATGACTAGGATACAATGCACGTCGACGACGTTTCCGAAATTGCGTCGGGGAACAACCGAACATCTCGCGAAAAATGCGAATAAACGCTTCGAGCGATTCATAACCAGCTTCGAATGCCAGTTGCGTCACCGATTCATCGGACAGCACCAACCGTCCCGCAGCACGCTCCAAGCGAATTCTACGGATGTGATCGGAAACCGATTCGCCCATCATCCCCGAAAAGATCCGGTGAAAATGAAACGGCGAGAATCCGGCAATTTCCGACAATTCGGCATGATCGACCGGATCGTCGAGGTAGCGCTGAAGATGAATTAACACCCGCAATAACGCTTTTCGGTAAGATTGCTCGGTAGTAGTGCGCACGTCGTCTCCAATGTTGTTGTACATAGAATAGCGATTGTAGCGAGGAAATACTTGATCAAATTTGCGACTTTCATTCGCGATTTGGAAGTAGATAATGTAATTTACATGATTGCATTGCAATCTGACCTAGATGCATATTGGCAGAACTTTTTTGACAACTAATTTCAGTGTGATAGGAAATCAATCTGGTTGTCAAATTTCCTTTCTTGACACGTTCAGAAATTCGAATCGTACTTATCAATAACGATAACAAGAAATCGGTGACTGTACCGGGTTCCCAATTCTAAAAGAAGTAAATATGTCACAGAAACCACTCGAAATTGTCTTTTTCGGAACACCGCAAATTGCTGCGGATGTACTGACAGCACTGGCTTCCGACAATCGATTTGCGATCAAATTGGTGGTGACCGGTGTTGCCAAACCACGCGGTCGACATTCATTAGTACCGACAATAGTTGCCGATTGTGCCGCGAAATTAGGTCTACCGGTGTTCGAAACCGATTCACCGAAAGATCCGGCACTAGTAGATAAGATCAATGAAGTCGCTCCGGATTTTGGGATTATCGTCGCATGGCGAATTCTACCGGAAGCGGTATACGCGGCACCGAAGCGGGGAACTCTCAACCTGCACGGTTCGTTATTACCAAAGTATCGTGGTGCAGCTCCGATTCAACGTTCGGTTTGGAATGGCGACCAAGAAACTGGCTTGACCGTATTTTTGCTGGATCGCGGTGTCGATACCGGTAAGATTGTATTAAGCAAAACACTTCCGGTTTCGCCCAAGGATACATCTGGTGATCTTTTTCAACGGTTTGCACCGATCGGTGCCGATTTATTGATTGAGGCGCTAGTAGGACTCGCAGAGGAGCGGTTGGTTCCGATGACTCAACCACTCGGTGAAGCGACTCCGGCACCAAAAATCAAGCAAGTAGAGCGTTGGATCGATTGGACGCAAACAGCGGAAAGTATCCGGCGTCACATTCATGCTCTTTCACCGGAACCGTGTGCTACTACTAAACTCGGTGAAACGCGCGTGTTATTGTATCGGGTAAAAGAAATCGATCGATCGGAGAGCGCGAATCCCGGAACAATTCTAGTCGATAAGCGGGGTTGCTATGTAGCGACTGGCGCGGGTTGGCTAGAGATCGTCGAAGCTGCGCGTGAAGGCAAGCGCCCACTATGTGGCATGGAGTTCGCTCGGGGGATCGCCAACTGGAATGGAAAACAATTCCAGACCAATTTAGACTCAATTTAAGTTTCGATTCTCGTATATATATCAGAGTGTTTGCAACTGATTAGTTCTACTTGATTGGTTCGAACTCTCGATTTTTTCAGAAGGTTTGAAATGTTGCCGTTTTTCGATTCGTCGATGCTGATTGTTCTCCCGGCGCTGGCTCTGGCATTCTGGGCGCAAATGCGGGTGAAATCGGCGTATCAATCGATGTCTGAAGTTCGATCCTATGCCGGATTAACTGGTGCTCAGGCTGCTCGCAAGATATTAGATCAGAATGGTTTGCGCGATGTTCAAGTGGAAGCAGTCGAAGGATCGCTGACCGATCATTACGACCCGCGGGACCGTTCTGTCCGACTGTCGGAGGGGATATACGACAGCTCGTCGCTGGCGGCAATAGGTGTGGCGGCTCACGAGTGCGGACACGCTATTCAGCATAGCAATTCCTATGCATTTTTGAAATTCCGGCATGCGTTGCTCGGACCGGCAAATTTAGGCAGCAGTCTAATGATGCCGATGTTTCTAATCGGAATGCTCGTACAACTACCGTGGCTCATTGATATCGGCATCGCGTTATTCAGTTTTGCCGTTTTGTTTCATATTGTCACGTTACCGGTCGAATTCGATGCCTCGCGTCGAGCGATGGTTCAATTGAATAATGGCGGCTATCTGGCGAGTGACGAACTCACCGGAGCGAAAAAAGTATTGAATGCCGCCGCTTGGACTTATGTTGCAGCAGCGTTGATGGCACTTCTGCAACTGATACAATTGTTATTTATCAGAGGTCGTGAAGACTGACGACCGCATCAAACACCACCACCAATTCAAGGGGGATACAACTATGGAAGACCGATCAACTGGAAACCCAAATGCATCCGGCGACAAGGGGCGCCCGCCGCCGCGCGCAGCGACCCCGGGCGTAGACCGCTCACATCGCGCACGTGCACGATTGGCTGCAATGGACGTATTGACTAAAATCGAAAAGCCGGGACCACCGTTATCGGTGCGATTGAGCCGCGTCTTTACCGATATGGATTTATCGGATCAGGACCGTGCCCTCGCCACCGAATGGTGCAGCGGTGTTTTACGCCAGCGTTCGACACTGGAAGCATGGCTGGGAAGTTTGTATCAGGGACCGTTGATGCGGCTCCGCCCGGATTTCCGCTGGCATTTGCTGATGGGGCTTTACGGGTTGAAGTTCCTCGATAAAGTTCCGGCGTATGCAGTCGTGTTCGAAGCCGTAGAAATGGCGCGGGCGAAGTACGGCGAAGGCGCTGCCAGATTGACCAATGCCTTGCTGCGCAGTGCTCAATCGACAGAACCACCGCCAGTACCGGCATCGACAATTGCCGACGAATTGGCAACTGAGTACTCCCATCCTGTCTGGTTGGTAAAGCGGTGGATCGACACCTTTGGCGAAGCCAAGACTCGCGAATTGTTGGAATGGAATCAATCACCAGCTCCCCTCTGGGTTCGCGTTAATACGTTGAAGACAACCGTTGACGATTTCATGCAAATCCTTGAATCGGAAGGGGTGGAAGCGCAACGCTCGAAGATGTTGCCGGAATTTGTCGAATTGGTCGGCAGAGTTCGGTTGCGGGGTTGGAGTCCCTTGGTCGATGGTAAGTGTACGGTTCAGGATCTCGGTAGCGGGCTACCGGTTCATGTTTTGGATCCGCAACCGGGGGAACGCGTGCTCGACCTCTGTTCGGCTCCGGGTGGAAAAACCACGCAAATCGCTGAACGAATGAAAAATGATGGGCGTATTACCGCTGTCGATGTCTCGGAGAAGCGGCTGGAATTGGTCAATGATGGGATCAAACGGCTCGGATTGACGATTATCGAGACGGTTTTGCTTGACGGTCGGCAGTTTGAAGGGGAGTTGTTCGATGCCATTCTGACCGACGTACCCTGCAGCGGCACCGGAGTGATGGCTTCGCGGGCGGATTTACGCTGGCGACGTCAAGAAAATGACTTACACGACCTGATTAAGTTGCAAGCGGAATTACTTGACCATGCCGCAGCATTATTAAAACCGGGTGGACGTTTGGTATATTCTACCTGTTCCCTCGAGCTGGATGAAAACGAACAACAAATTCAAGCGTTCATTGAACGGCACCCGGATTTTTATCTTGAAACCGGCGACGACAAGCTTCCCGACTTCAAAGTTGGTGATGGTATGTGGAAGAGCTGGCCGCCGCGCGATAAATTCGGTGGAATGTTCCTTGCGCGGTTAATCAAGCGAGTAGAATGATTATTCGCAATAAAATTGGCAGAACAGCAGCCCGAGTAGCGATTTTCGTCATGACTTGGGCTGTTTTGTTTTTAGTGTTCGACCGGTTGTTGATGCCGCTGTATACGCGGAAATTCAACGAAACCCCGGTACCGAACCTGGTTGGATCGCCATTATACGTTGCCACTGCCGCAGCCGAGCGGTATGGTTTCGAAGTGGTGCGGGAGCGTGCTCGCCCCGACGGCAAACAGCTTCCTGAGACCGTCGTCGAACAGCGTCCGGCATTCGGAACGAATGCGAAACCGGGACGGACAATCTTCGTAACGGTAGCCGCGCGCGATGCACAAGTACCGATGCTAAGTCTCTTCGAATTATCCCCTCGCGAAGCAACATTGAAATTAGAAGATCTCGGATTAGATCTGGCAGGCGGCGATCCGGAATTTGAATACAGCGATCTGGTTGCTCCCGGTTTTATTACCCGTCAGGAACCTTCCGCCGGCACCATGGTTCGACCTTCGACAATAGTAAAAATCATGTTGTCCAAAGGACCTGAACCGGGTAAAACGATTATTCCCGACTTGACAGGATTGACGCTCGATCATGCCAAGAAAGCGTTGAAACAGTCCAATGCAACAATGCTTGACGCTAGTTTCGAGCGAAATTTGAACATTCCCGAAGGGCATGTCATCCGGCAGAATCCACCTCCCGGTACGGTCGTAGAAAATAACACCGGAGTGGAATTAATCATTTCCAGCGGGAAGTAATACCCACACGTTCAAAACGACATTGCACCTGTGAAGATTACTAAGAATTGTTTATTCCTATAAAAGAGTCATCGATATGCCTGAATCTGAAATTCTGATTGCCGCATCTTTGTTGTCAGCCGATTTTACGCAATTGGAACAGCAAGTGAATGAAGCGGTCGACGGTGGATCCGACTGGATCCATCTTGATGTGATGGATGGTCGATTCGTTCCACCGATTACATTCGGCGATGGGATTTGTCGGGCTGTCCGGAAGTCGACTAATCAGATCATTGACACTCATTTGATGATTGTCGAACCGGACCGACAGGTCGATGCTTTTGCCGAAGCCGGTTCCGATTATCTAACCGTTCATTACGAAGCCTGTCCCCACCTCCACCGGGTTATTCAACAGATCAAAGCTGCTGGAATGAAAGCGGGAGTATCGGTAAATCCTGCCACACCAGTCGAAACTTTGACCAATATCATCGGTGATGTCGACTTAATTTTGGTGATGTCAGTGAATCCGGGTTGGGGTGCACAAAAGTTTATTCATCATTCTGTGCAAAAAATCAAGACGCTACACGAATGGAAAGAGAAACACGGATTTCACTACCTGATTGAGGTTGATGGTGGAATCAACACCGATACGATTAAGCACGTTGTTGAAGCTGGGGCTGAAGTTCTGGTCGCCGGTACAGCGGTGTTCAAAGGGAATATTCAATCCAATTTATTAGCATTGCGGATGGCGGTAAAAAATGGTTGACAAACATGCCATCTATCTCGACGAGCATTGTGCAGTCTTCTGCAAAGTGGTTGGGATGTTGGAAGTCAACTGCTATTTCATCGTTGAACGACAGAGCCAAAAATGTTGGATTGTCGATCCGGGAAGCGATCCGGTATTAATTTTGAAATTCATAGAAAAATTGCAATTAACGCCAACTGCAATCATCAATACCCATGGTCACGCGGATCATATCGGTGCTAATCGGGCGTTGAAAGAAACCCTTCAGCTTCCGATCTGGGCACCGGAGAAAGATGCTCCGATGCTGACCGATGCCGGAAAAAATCTCTCATTTGCCTATGGGCCACCGATGACCTCACCGGTTGCCGACAAACTGTTGAGTGATGGTGAAATTGTCACGCTAGGTGAACTTGATTTTGAAATTCGCCACGCTCCCGGACATACAACCGGAGAAGTCCTTATTTACCGACCTGATTTCTTGATTGTAGGCGATGTCCTGTTTGCTGGTAGCGTAGGTCGAACCGATCTTCCGGGTGGCGATCCGGAATCACTCTGGCGATCGATCGACGAGCAGATTCTGACACTTCCCGACAAAACGATGGTACTTCCCGGACACGGTCCAATGACAACGGTAGGCAAGGAACGGAAGACCAATCCGTTTTTAGTCGACGAAGGGATCGCGATCCGCGAAGGTCTAGTAGACTGATCGCGAGATCTTTAAAAAAACTACCGATGAATTACACTGAACAGTGTTTTCACGACTTTACCGAAGCCCTTTTAATTGAGGGGGCAAGTGCTGCAACCGTATCGGCATACGAAAGCGATCTCACCGCGTGGGCGAAGGCGATAACTGCGACTAATTTCTCGATCGATACTATCTCAACCGAACAAATCGAAGCGATCTTACTTGAATGGCAAGCGGGAACCGAAGCTGTTCTCCCGCTAGAGCGAAGTACGATTCAACGGCGTCTTTCGGCACTACGAACGTTCTACAACTGGCAACTGCGGATGCGTTTGGGCAAGCGGAATCCGGCGGAAGCAGCAGCTACTCCGACTCATCGCCGTCCGTTACCGAAAGTGCTCACGCCCGTCGAAGTGGGAAAAATCCTTGATCGCCCCGATGTTTCGAATACCGCCGGACTTCGCGACCGGGCAATGTTAGAGCTATTGTACGGAACTGGTGCGCGCGTAAGCGATCTGGTCAAATTGGATATCAATCGGGTGTTTCTCGACGAAGGGTATGTTTTATACTTCGGCAAAGGATCGAAAGAACGGATGGTGCCCTTGGTGGGTGAAGCAGCCCATTGGATGAAGAATTGGCTCCAAGAGGGTCGACCGGAATTTGCCGGGCAGTGGGAAAAACGGAAATCGCTTCGCAGCCGTCAATTAGCACCCAATATCGGGGTATTTTTGAGTCACCGTGGTTGTAAGCTGACACGCGACGGAATCACAAAAATCTGTATGGCATACATACTCGAAGTACTTCCGAAAGGACGTGCTTCACTGCATACGTTTCGGCACTCGTTCGCTACTCACCTGCTTTCCAATGGGGTCGATTTACGCTCGATTCAGGAACTGCTTGGTCATGTTTCGATCGACACGACAGTGATTTATACGCATCTCAACCGTGATTATCTGAATACAATTGTGCAAACACACCATCCCCGAAGCCAAAAAAATCGATAATTTTCGTTCGAAATGGTTTCGTAGTACATTCTGTACCGTTAGACAACTTTCGTAATAGAGTTAAGCTAGTAGCAGGATTTATAGAGAATTAGTCATGTCGACCGTAACAGACACAGAAGTAAACGCGGATATTTGGACCCCGACCGATTCAATCGATACGGATCCCAGTGTATTGGATCGCATTGCTACTGCTAAAGCGAAGCTGGGAAAGCGAGTCCTGATCCTTGGACACCATTACCAGCGCGACGAAGTAATCGCATTTGCCGATCGAACCGGCGATTCCTATGGACTCTCGGTGCATGCTGCAAACGAACGCGACGCTGAATTTGTGGTGTTTTGCGGTGTTCATTTCATGGCTGAGACTGCCGATATTCTGACCGATTCTCATCAAGCGGTTATCCTCCCTGACTTGTCTGCGGGCTGTTCAATGGCAGACATGGCGAATTTCAGCCAAGTGAAACGCGCTTACCGGTATATCACCGAAGTAACTGGCGAAGAACCGTTACCCTTGACTTACATGAATTCCTCTGCCGAAATCAAAGCATTTTGCGGTGAACATGGCGGAGCAGTCTGCACATCGTCGAATGCCCAAGCAGCGCTGAAATGGGCGTGGCAGCAACGTCGTCGCATTTTATTTATACCCGATGAGCATTTAGGTCGAAATACGGCGTATAAACTTGGTGTTCCACTGGAAAACATGGTGGTTTGGGATCCATTACAACCGAATGGTGGTGTGAAAAACGGGGCAATTGACCGGGCACCCATCGTACTTTGGCGGGGATATTGTTCCGTTCATCAACGTTTTATCCCGGCACATATTGACTATTTTCGAACGAATTACCCGAATATTAACGTAATTGTCCACCCCGAATGTCGATATGAGGTGGTTCAACAATCGGATTTTGCAGGTTCGACAGATTATATTATCAAGATGATCGAGCGGGCTGCCGAAAATGAAGCAGGCTCGCTGTGGGCGATCGGTACAGAATATCATTTGGTAGGAAGGTTACAAAAACGATTTCGCGACTGTTTGAAAATTTCCAATCTTGCGTTTACAACATGTAATTGCGCAACCATGACCCGGATCGATCCGATCGATTTGGCAGAGATATTGGAAGGTCTTGTTCAAGGAAAGATTACCAATCAAATTCGAGTTAGCGATAGTGTCAAACAAATGTCTAAAGTTGCTCTAGATCGAATGTTGACAATTGCTACGGGAAGTTAATTAATTCAACTCAACAAATTCTTTTTTTGTAAGTCACGAAATCGACTGAATATCATATAATGGAAACCCAAGAGTAAAATCAATCGTTCTCAGGTTTCCAATCATACCTTCCGCGAAAATCATTCCCGTTTGGGAATGGCGATTCGTTCCTACTTACATGATGCATTCGAACCGATCGAATTGTTTCGATGACGGGTTTTTTGTGTATTCCCGTATCGGACAGATTTACTCTATTCACAAGATATTCATGTATCGAAAACCGGTTGGAATAAAGCAGCAATCAAGTCGAAGTCAACGCAGTAAAATCGATCTGTCGGTAAAAGAAACTACTTCGATCGATGTGCTGCCACAGGATCTTTCGCATTATCGAACGGCAATTCAGACAGAATTGATTCCCTGGTTTCGAACATTCGCTCGGGCGATGCCGTGGCGCAAGAATCGAACACCGTACCGGGTTTGGATCAGCGAAATTATGCTGCAACAAACACGGGTAAGTACGGTCATTCCTTTTTTCGAACGATGGATGCAACGGTTTCCCGATGTCGAAAAGTTAGCGAATGCCGAATTGGAAGAAGTGCTAAAGACTTGGGAAGGTTTGGGATATTATTCACGGGCACGGATGATTCACCAAACCGCACGGCAGATTGTAACCGAGTATCAGGGTGTTTTCCCGCAAGACGAGAATGATTTAAAACACTTGGCGGGAATCGGCGATTATACTGCGGCAGCGATCGTCGCATTTGCATATCGGAAGCCGGCGATTGCAGTCGATGGCAACATCGCACGGGTAGTATCGCGTTGGTTGATGGTTCCGGTATCGTACACTGATCGCAATGCACCGGCAAGTTATCGCATGATCTTGCAATCGTTACTGGATCCGGAATCGACACCGGATGCGGTAGAAGCGCTGATGGAACTGGGTGCAACGGTTTGTTTACCGGGTGTTCCGAATTGCGAGCAATGTCCTTTGATGGGTACATGCAAAGCGCATGAGAACAAAAAAGTTGACGAGTTTCCACCACCACGACGAAAGGTGGATGCACCATTAATCGATATTGCAATTGGAATTTTAGTTGAGCAGGACCGCATTCTGATGGGATTGCGGAAAAAAGATGGCTTCCTGGGTGGTTTGTGGGAACTACCGGGAGGCAAATTGGAAGCAGATGAAACCCCGGAATTGGCTGTGGTACGCGAGTACCGCGAGGAAACCGGACTTGATGTAATCGTAGAAAAAGGGTTGAAACCGATTCGTCATGCCTTTACGCATTTTCGAATTCGACTTCACCCGTTTGTAGTCAAAACTGCCGGTGGTACTCTCACCCCCCATTCGGCGGAAAAAATAAGTTGGATCGATCGAAATAAAATCAAGCAAATTCCGTTACCAAAAGCCACAAAATTGGTTTTGCGAGATTACGGATGGCTGGAATAATGACGATTTACCGGAGCGAGATATGATCTATGAACAGCAGACACCGCCAATAAACGATTTGATTGACAGCATTATCGAAACTTCTGCTCAATCCTGGAACCTAATTTCTGGCGACGAAAAAGAACAAATGCGCGACTTGTTGACTGCTACGACCAATTCAGTACTGGGCTGGCGTCAACGACCATTGGAATATCATCGCGACTCGGTGATTTCCGATGTAACCGGTTTGGCATATCGTCTTGCCACCGGATTGTATGAAGAGAGTTATTGGGAACAGTGCGAGAAATTAGCATTTCTATCTTACCAATTAGCCACATCGGTGGATTGGCGCGAACGCGCGCTGGGCGCATTGAAACTGGCACTATTAGCGGGATCGTCGCTACCGCGCTGGGACGATCTCGACCGATTGCGCAGCCGGGTCCGGCAACGCGTTCGGCGATTGCTTGGCGTTCAGGCATCATTCGATCGGTTGCCAAATGGGATTGATTTGAATCGGTTGACCGACGATGTGGTGTGGCGGATTTGGGATCGACATTGGCAATCGCAAGTAGACGATGATGGTCGCCGTCAGATGTTGCGGAAGAATATCCGCTTTGGCTGGAACTACACCTTTGCACATCCGAATCACCCAGCCAAACAAGCGTTTCGACAGAATGCTCGCGATTTTCTTGCCGGCGAAGTGGCAACCCGAATCGCCACCGGCGAAGTGGAAGCAGAGTGGATCGATTTATTTGAACCGGAAGTATCGGCAGTGATTGCCGACTGGACGTTGAATGTTCCTGACGATACGGTTTTCAACACGATCGGTGAAGTATCGGATCAACTGCAATCGCGACTAATCAACTCGCTGGAACGGTGGTTGGAGTGGTGGCGTCCGCTGAAGACGTTGCGCGAAGGAGATCGCGAAGCAATCGAAATGTTCCGTGATGCTCAACAGAGTTTATTCGATGAAGATTCACTCGGTAAATCGGTCGATATGTTTCGCGCTACTTTTGATTTAGCTCCCGGCGATTTGGGTGTAAAAGAGTGGTATGCCTACTCATTGATATTAACCGGCGACTACAGCTCAGCTGAACGACTGTTGCAACAAATCATTACGGCACGCCGTCAGGACTTTGCCACCATCACCAATCTGGCTGGAATCTACGTTCGCACAAAACGATTACAAGAAGCATCCGACTTACTCTGTTCGCAAGAATTGTTTGACCGGAATTTACATCGTCGCCCGTATGTCGGTGCGGTTCTGGGACTATTGCTTCAGTTAGAGCAGTACGACATCATTCCGCAACGAATCGCGCAACTGGAAACGATCGAATGGTTACCAGTCGGTGTGATGCTGGCATTTCGTCATAGCGACGAAGACACCCGTCAATATCTGCTCCGTAAACTGATCGACAACGCCGCGATAGCAATCGGAAGAAAAGGGAGCGATCTCTCCGACCCAAACGACGCGTTAGTGCCGATAGCCCGACTCGAAAAAGATTTTGCATACTTCCAAACCGAAGGATTGCTGGAACTTGGTATCGAGCATTTCAAGACCCGTACCGAGCGATATCCGTGGTTCTGGGCGAATTGGCATTACCTCGGTAAATTGCATGAAATGTCCGGCAATATTGTCGATGCGAAGGATGCATTTTTACGCAAAGCCGAGGCGACATCGAACAGTAAAGCGCCGCGAAAATCGAAGCTCGATAATTGGCATTACTATCTGGAATTCTGTTTCCGGAACCAATTGTACGATTCATTGAAACCGGGTATCGATGGTGCACAGAACTCGGGAATGCCGGAAGCGAAGCTTCTCCGTTATCGTCGCGCGATGCTGGCATTTGAACCGAATTCAGCTCCGCTACAGGAATTGACGACCGAACGAATCGATTCGATCGAAAACGAAGGTGAAGAATTTATTTCACCAAATGCTTCCACCGGATTGATCGGATTCGAATTTTCGGAACCATATCCCACGCATACCACTTGGAATGTGTATCCGAGTTCGGACTGGAGCGGTGAATTAACGGTATTGCCGCACAATCGACAAGATGCTTTACGTCGAGAATTGGCAGTGCGATGGATGAGTCACGACGGTACCCTCCCCTCATCGGTGATTCTACGGTCGCAGGACGGGATCATTGAACAGTCGGTGAAGCTCTACCGAACCGACCGCAGCTATACACCGCGCGATCATCTAAGCGGTGTCAATCTACTCGAATTATATCCGGAAATTCAGAATCGGTTGCGTCGTCACCTTGCAACAAATTTACCGGGCGAAGTGATTGCACTGGAAGCACCGAATGGATTCGGAGTGGCGCAGATTGCCGGACAAATCGCTGCAGAAGGGGAGCATGTCAACTGTCAGGTGCATATCGTTTCTGCTCCAGATGGCAATTTCGAGGAAGAAAGAATCGTCAAGTGGACCACACAAATCCTCACCAAATGCTATCCCACATTCACGATGAATGGGTCATCGATTGCCGATTTAACCAAAAGTATCGATAGCTTGCGCTCGACAATCAATGCTCGTGCAAAACAAGCAATTGTGCTCTCGAATTTTGCAGATGGTTGGGTCATTTCAACCGCCGATCAGAGTAAGCAATTAGCGAATTTCCTCGATGTACTTCAGAAGTTGATTGAATTGCCCGATCTGATCTGGATCGTTTGTACGGGCGATCTGTTTCATTTGCGTCGTCATTTGCAGCATACTTTCTGGCGAAGTCTGCAGATCCTCCGGGTATCGGTATTGAATGATGATCAGATGATTTCACTGATGAATTACTGGTTTGAGGATCGCTCCGGAATCAGCGAGCAGGCGGTTCAAACTCTTCAAACACTGTGTGGTGGCGTGTACGAACTGTTCGTTGCCTTGTTACAGGAAGCAATCAAGGATGTCAACAACGTCCAGCAACAACGAATTCTCGCATCGAATTTGATTACTGCGGGTAATTGGGTCGCTTCATCGACGATTCTATTTCGGCGGTGGGCAGATTTACAAATGCCTTCGCAACAACCGGCGCGCACGATTCTCGATTCGATTTCGCAAGGCTCGCGAATACTCGACAACGATCCCGATCTGATGTATCTGCGAGAAATCGGATTGGTCTCCGGTAAGAATAACGAGATCCGAGTCGTTACACCGTTGTATCAACCGAAACTCGCTTACGGTGCCAACCTACTCGGAACGACAGCCGAAGACCGCAACAAATCGACAACAGTTATCTTAATCGACCATGAAAATCTCTTTCTGGGATTGAAGGACGAGGCACTTCGCGCCGGTCGAACTTGGAATGATCGGGATGGTATTCGTGTTGGTGGTATCGCCGATCAGATTCTCAATTGGGTTCGAAAAGATCATCGGATTCTGTTTTATCCGATTGCGATTGCCAATTGGGATGCCGAACCGTTCATTAGTCACATGCGACCGTACCAACAAGCTGGATTCTATACATTACTGCCGGAAGGAACGAAGGAAAATAGCGCCGACTTTATGATTTATCTAGAAAGCAGCAGGCTGCTGCGCGAGTATCCTAATGTCGAAACCGTAATTCTGGTAACCGGTGATGGCGACTTCGCGATGCTGGTACGTTCGTTGAAGACACAGGGTAAACGAGTACGGGTGTTGGCGGTAAACGGAAGCGCATCGCTGGCATTGCGTGCGGCAGTCGGAAGCGATTTTCAATTTATTGAACCAATAATCGGCTAATTGATGAATAAAGAAAGGGGCGCAGAACGCCCCTTTCGAATAATTTGGATTTGCTCAATGGAAGTAAAACTCTTCATCCCATGTTTCATCGATTTGCTCTTTCCGGAAGCGGGTTGGGCTTGTGTCGATTTGCTAGAGCGTGCCGGATGCATCGTGCGATTCGATCAACGCGCGACTTGTTGTGGTCAACCGGCATTCAATTCAGGTTATCATACCGAATCTGCCAAGATCGCAACACATCTTCTGGCAATCCTATCTGAGGACAATCTTCCAGTTGTCATTCCCTCGGGTTCATGCGGATCGATGATCGTCAATCATTTCGAGACATTACCGATCTCCGATCTTGATCGATCGCGTTGGGAAAATCTTCGGAAGCGAACATTCGAATTCACGCAATTCTGGTGCGAGAAACTCGGCAACCCGAAAGTATTGCAATCACGCTCGGGCAAGATTTTGCTGCACCGCTCGTGTCACGGACTCCGTGAATTAAAAGTCAGCGATTATGCCGAACATATTTTAACCGGTATTTCAGGACTGACGGTTGTTCCGACTGAAGACCGGAGTGCCTGTTGCGGGTTTGGCGGCACTTTCTCGATCAAGTATCCGGAGATATCGGTATCGATGGCAGATGCGAAATTACAACAAGCAGTGGATAAAGGTGTCGATGCGATTGTTGCCGGCGACGTTTCGTGCTTGATGCACATGAAAACGCGTGCCGAACAACGCAAGATTGATCTGGGATTTCTATCGATCGCCGAAGTGATGGCGGGATCGGGGGCGATACGATGAGCGATCACTTTCACCCTGAACGGTTTCCAGAAGCAGCCAAAGCCGCAGTAGCAAACGAGTACCTCCAGAAAGTTCTGAAGAAAGCGACATGGCATTCGCTCTCGTTACGCGACAGTGTCGTTCCCGATTTCCCGGAATGGGAACGGATGCGCGATTGTGCGAATCAGATCCGTCGATATTCACTCGATCATCTTGATGAACTGCTGGAACAACTGGAAGCCAGTTGTAAAAAAAATGGGGTCGCAGTGCATTTCGCGCGCGATGCCGAAGAAGCGAAACAACTAGTTCTGAAGTTGCTTCAAGAAAATGGCGTCCGAAAAGTAGTCAAATCGAAATCGATGACGACGGAAGAGATCGAGTTAAATCCCTATCTCGAAGCACACCAGATTGAAACTGTGGAAACCGATCTTGGTGAATATATCGTGCAGTTGGAAGGGAAGCCACCTTCGCACATCACTGCTCCGGCACTTCATCTCTCGCGGCAGCAGATCGGGAAGATTTTCGAAGATAATTTGAAGTTACCGTATATCGAAGATCCTGAAACGCTAACTAAGATGGCGCGTGATATCCTTCGCGAAAAATTCTTGCAAGCCGATGCGGGAATTAGTGGGGTCAACTTCGCCGCGGCTGACACCGGACGGCTGGTGGTCGTCGAGAATGAAGGGAATGCGCGATTCTGCACGGCATATCCGAAATTGCATATCGCAATTTGCGGCATTGAAAAAGTTATTGCACAAGAAGTACAAATCGGGACGTTGATCCGGATGCTGGCGCGAAGTGCTACCGGACAACGGATCTCAGTCTATACCAATTTCGTCAGTCATCCTCGACAAGCGAATGAATCCGATGGACCGGAAACGATGCACCTGATTTTGCTCGATAATGGACGAACGAAGATTCTTGCCGATCGAGAATTGAAAGAATCGCTATTGTGCATTCGCTGTGGTGCCTGTTTGAATGTCTGCCCGGTATATCAACGCGCCGGTGGTCATGCATACGGATCGGCGTATATGGGTCCGATCGGTGCAGTGCTAACCCCGCAGTTCAAAGGGATGGAAACGACCAAATCGTTGCCGTTCGCATCATCGTTGTGTGGCGCGTGTGTCGAGATCTGTCCGGTAAAAGTGCCACTGACTGAGCATTTATTGACATTGCGAATGCGGATCTCCGACCGGGAACGAATGCGACCGATTGTCGAACGGATGGGTTTCGCTGCATTTGCCAACACCGTCATTCATCCCGATTTATTTGAACGTGCCGGTAAATTATTCAAGTTCGCATCGCAGCTCAAAATGAATTCCTATCTGCCTGGCTGGACTCCGTTACGCAAACCTCTTAGTGGCGCCAGCACCAGCTTTAGGGAACGATGGCGGAAAGAACGCGGTAAGTAATTTTTTACGATCGATTATCATAGAGAAGTGACATGAACGATTCACGAACAGATATTTTGAGTTCAATCCGCACGACATTGCGATCAACCGATCATAAGGCAACAATGCCGGCGCTAGAATCCTGGGGAGCAGCTATCGATGATCCGCTGACACGATTTCTGGCAGAGTGGAAGCGGAACGACGGTATTTTACTACCTCCCGTAGCCGATCCAATCGAGCGAAGCAAAGTCATTGCCGAATTTATCCAGCATGAATTCGGTGCGAAATCGGTCTGGATTGCCGAAGAAGACGATTGCAAAGGTGACTGGAACAATCGTTTTCCGGAACTGATTCTCGGCGATCACTTCGATCGAAATACTATTTCACAATGCGAAGTAGCGATCTCGGGCTGCGAATTGTGTATCGGCGAAACAGGATCGATTGCGGTTTCCAGCCGACCGGGACGTCCTCGCGCTCTCTCTTTGCTGCCGCCGAACGTATTATTTATGACAACCAAATCCCGGATCGTAGCGAAGATCGACGACGCATTGACGCGACTAGCGACACAAGCACCGCACGGCTGGGTCTGGATTAGCGGACCGTCGCGCACTGCCGATATCGAGAAAGTGCTAGTAAAAGGGGTTCACGGTCCAAAACGGGTTGCATTGATGATATTTGACACATAACGAGGAAATCAAATGACTATCGATCGCGAATTGGCGTATAAATTCCTGCGGGAAATGTTATTGATACGCCGCTTCGAAGAGCGAACCGCGCAAAGTTATCAACAAGGCAAAATCGGTGGATTTTGCCATCTTTATATCGGTCAAGAAGCTTGCGCCGTAGGTGCCATTGATGCATTGCGCGAGTCCGATTATGTACTCACTGCATACCGCGACCACGGACATGCCATCGCCAAAGGGATGAGTTGCAACGAAGTATTGGCTGAGTTATACGGTAAAAGCACTGGCTGCTCGAAGGGCAAAGGGGGCTCGATGCACATGTTCTCCGCGGACAAACGGTTCCTCGGTGGGAACGGCATCGTCGGAGGACAAATTCCGGTAGCAACCGGAGTCGGTTGGTCGATCAAGTATCGCAAGCGCGACGATGTGGTACTCTGTTTTTTTGGTGAAGGGGCAATCAATCAGGGAGCGTTCCACGAATCGCTGAATTTGGCATCGATCTGGCATCTTCCGGTTATCTATATCTGCGAGAACAACCGATTCGGGATGGGCACACCGGTAGAGCGCGCATCTTCCGTTTACGATTTATCTCAAAAAGCGTATGCCTACGATATGGAGCGCTCACACATCGACGGTATGGATGTATTCGAAGTATACAATGCAGTTAGTGAAGCCGTCGCACGCGCGCGTGGACGCAGCCTCCCCACTCTGATCGAAGCGCATACTTACCGTTTCCGCGGACATTCGATGTCGGATCCGATTCACGGACATTATCGCACGAAGGATGAAGTCGAAGAACAGAAACATCAAGATCCGATTCTCAAATTGCGTACGAAAATGCAAGAATTGGAATTGTATGACGAAACCATCGAGAAACAGATCGAAGCGGAAGTGAAGTTGATCGTAACGGAAGCCGACCGATTTGCGACGGAATCGCCGGAACCCGCCGATTCCGAACTGTATACCGATATTTACTCGGAGGTGCAGCATGGCTGAGTTCACTGTCCGGGAAGCATTGAATCAAGCGTTAGTCGAAGAGATGGAACGCGATCCCGATGTCTTTCTGATGGGCGAAGAAGTCGGATATTACAACGGTGCATACAAAATCAGTACGGGATTGATCGACAAATTCGGACCGATGCGGGTAATCGATACTCCCATTACTGAACTTGGATTCACCGGAGTCGGCGTCGGTTCGGCTCAAGTCGGACTGCGACCGGTGATTGAAATGATGACATTCAACTTCGCGATTCTCGCACTCGATCAAATTATCAACAATGCCGCGAAAATGCGCTACATGTCGGGCGGACAATTCTCAATGCCGCTGACGATACGCGGTGTGAATGGTGCTGCGCATCAACTCGGTGCGCAACACAGTCAATCGCTTGAAGCGATCTTCTGCCACTTTCCCGGCTTGAAAGTGATCGCTCCGGCAACTCCCGCCGACTTTAAGGGTCTTCTAAAAAGTGCTATTCGCGACAACGATACCGTGATCTTTCTCGAAGCCGAGACGCTGTACGGTTTCAAAGGGGAAGTACCCGACGGCGAACACTTAGTTCCCATCGGGAAAGGGGATATCAAATTGGCAGGTAGCGATTGTACGATCGTTGCTTGGGGCAAGGCGTTGCACACTGCACTGGCAGCGGGAAGCGAATTAGCGAAGCTGGGTATTGCTGTGGAGATTATCGACCCACGAACGTTGCGACCACTTGACGATCAATTGATTTTCGATTCGGTGCGTAAGACCAATCGATTGGTAATTGTTGAAGAAGCATTGCCATTTAATAGCGTCGGCACCGAAATTGCATTTCGCGTACAACAGAATGTTTTCGATTATCTCGATGCACCGATCGAGCGGATTACCGGAAAAGATGTTCCCATGCCTTATAACAAGCATCTGGAACACTTGGCGCTGCCACAAGCCGAAGAGGTCATTGCAGCAGTTCAACGCGTGATGTATTTGCGCTAATAAAGAGTTTTGATAGGGATTTGCTATGTCGATGAATTTGACGATGCCGCGCTTGTCGGATACGATGACCACGGGTAAAGTGTTATCGTGGAATAAGAAGGTTGGCGATCGGGTACAACCGGGCGATGTACTCGCGGAAATCGAATCCGATAAAGCGACAATGGAATTCGAAGCATTCGACGAAGGAATACTGCTGGAAATCCGGGTTCCTGCCGGTGAAGCAGTTGCGATCGGCACGATTCTAGCAGTCCTAGGCGAAGCCACCGAATCCATTCCCGCAACACCTCCGACAGCTAAACCGGAGCTGATACCGGTCGTAATTGAAATTTTAAAACCAGCACCCGTACCCGAAGTAATAAAACCTGTCGAAGTGAAACCAGTTGAGCAATTGGAAAAGCAGAATACTTTACCGACACCGCCAGAATCAGGTCGGATCTTGGCTTCACCAATTGCGTTGCGATTGGCGGCGGAACTGGCAATTGATTTGCGTCAGATTCAGGGAAGTGGTCCGGACGGAAGAATCACTCGCGTCGATGTGGAAACTGCTGCTGGAAAAAATCCAACACCGCTACCCATCATTGCGACTGTTGCAAAACCAACAGAGAATCTTACCGAACCGTCAGCAACGAAATCGATCGAACCATCCACAGCAACTAGCGAACCACTCTCGCAAATGCGTTCGGCTATAGCCCGGCGAATGACAGAAGGGTGGCAAACCCCGATGTTTACGGTAGCGATGGAAATTGCAATGGATCGAGTAGTCGATCTTCGGCAGCAATGGAAGTCGATCGGTACTGAAGTAGTTCCATCGATTAACGATTTTATCGTCAGCGCATGTGCGAAAGCACTTCGGAAATTTCCTCGAGTGAATGCTTCATACGCCGGTGACAAAATATTGCTACACGAAACTCAAGACATTGCGATTGCCGTCTCGTTAGACGACGGATTGATCACACCAGTGATTCGCAATGCAGGAAGTTTGTCGCTTCACGAGATTGCATCCGAAGCGAAACGACTATCAAACTTGGCGCGCGAACACAAGTTGCAACCGGAAGAATTCAGTGGCAGCACGTTCACGATTTCGAATTTGGGGATGTACGATGTCATTCATTTTACAGCGATCGTGAATCCACCGGAAGCAGCCATATTGGCGGTTGGTTCGATCCGGGAAGTACCAATTTCCAATAGCGGTACTATCTCGTTTTCGCAGCGAATGGTGGTCACTTTGAGTGGCGATCACCGCGTGATCGATGGCGCTACCGGCGCACAATTTCTAAAGGAAGTGAAAAAAACGCTGGAATCTCCGGTATCACTGCTGTGAAAATGGTCTAACAAATAGTTTGATAAAATTGTTACAATCCGTTCAGATGGGTAGGAGACCGGTCAATTCGGAGACCAAAACTCGTAGGTCTTCAGTGATAACAATACACAATACACATATCATTGTTTATACATACACTATAATTGTTACATCTAAAATGATATTCTTTTCTCGCGCTATCGCTTCCTTTCGGAATCGCAACTAAATTCGTATTATATAATAGTTATGCGAGTAGTACTCATGTTACGCCGAATCCAGCATTCCGGTATTTTTTCACATGCCCGCTTGATCCTTCTGGTGGGGTGTTGGAGTGTGCTGTTATTACTTCGCGGCGATCCCCTGCCTCCGTTTGGTGAATGTACTTTGGGTATGGTTCGCGCCGAATACACCTCAGACGATCGACCAATCCTTTGGAAAAACCGCGATGTTACCAATATTAATCAAGTCGTTCACCTCGGTGGTGGTAACGGCAATTACCGTTATGTCGGCATCGGTTACGGTAACGACACCGACCGGGTATATGGCGGTGTAAATGAGCACGGATTTGCAATTGCCAATAGCAACTCCTACAATCTTGGAGCAGGAAACTCGCAAGGACGCCAAGACGATGGAACGCTGCAAACGAATGCTCTGAAGACTTGCGCATCACTCGCAGAATTCCGCAGCATGCTCGATACGACCAATACACTTTATGGTGGTCGAACGCAGCCAGCAAACTATTTCGTATTCGATTCAACCGGTCAAATGTCGGTCTTTGAAACTGCGAAATCGTTTTGGTACGAAGTTCCAGTTCGTGCCGAGGATCGATATGGCGTTCGGGCAAACTACAGTTATCGCGGAGATCAGACGAACGTCGTCAGTTACGGTCGATTTCGTCATAACCGCGCCGATCGTCTATTTTCGTCGCTACTTGAAAATGGTCGGATCCGATTCGATTCTCTCTTTCCGGTAACTCGCGACATCGCTACGGATAGCAGTAGCACGTTAAATTACTTGCCACCGGATGGATCTACGATTCGATTTACCAGTACGATTTGCCGCTCCAGTACTGCATCGGCGATGATCATTCAAGGTGGGAAACATACGGCGCAAGGTTGGATTCCACCGGTCGCGTGGTTTTTACTTGGTAAACCATTTTCGACAATCGCGGTACCGGTTTGGGTCAATCAAACGCATGTATCAACCTATTTAACCGATACCGAGAGTACATCTTCGCTGTTGTGCGCTTACGCCAAATCACGATTTCAAGAATTCACGACGACTTCGCAATCGATCGAATCTCATCGATTAACCTCGATGACAACATCGTTACTCGAAACCGAGCGATCGATTATCCGTTGCGTCGAACCCCGATTGAATACCGTTTTGAGTGGCGATCAATCGGCAGCGCTCAGCGACTCGATGGCGGCATTGGCCCTAGCAACCATGCAACCTACAGGATTGGACAGCAATATCAATCCAGTAATACCGATCAGTTATTCGGTCGGATTACCAAGTCCGAATCCGTTCAACTCGGCTACTACAATTCGATATTCACTGGTAAACTCAACCCAAGTAAACCTGTATGTGTACGATTGCACCGGGCGCGAAATCGATCATATTGTCGTACCGAATGCACACACCGGTACAAACTCGATTCTCTGGCGCAATGTGCGTCAAGCCAGCGGGATGATTCTGTTCCGCATCGCGATTGACAATCATTCGGAATGGCGGAAAGCTGTGATCGTCAAGTAATAACTTCTGTCAGCATTCGCACTTCGAATAGTACAACTCGACGACTTCGAAAGGTTATTCATGACAGCCTTGTATCGCATAACCGACCGTATACCAATTCTCCCATCCACTCTTCTTACGCTGATCTGCGTGGGTATAATCCTGTTCTCGACCCACCCGGTCAATTCTTCCGACGGTTGTACTCTGGCGTTAGTTCGTGCTTCTCGAACGGCAGATGGTCGAATGATCATTTGGAAAAACCGGGATGTATCGAACCGGAACGAAGTAGCGCGACTGTTTACCGGACCGACGTATCGCTTTATTGGAATCGGTTACGGCGATCAACTGACTGAAGTATGGGGCGGTGTGAATTCGGCGGGATTTGCGGTGGCAAATTCGAATGCATGGAATTTTGAATCATTCATTACTCCCGATGACGATGGCACTATTCAAACACTGGCTCTAGGTACATGCAATACTATTGCACAATTTCGCACCATTCTGAATAACACCAACTTTTATGTCCATGCTCCGGATACCGGACGAAACACCCCTTCCGATTTTTTTGTTTTCGATTCGTCAGGTGCGATGTCGATTTTCGAAGCTCGTCGTCATTCCTGGGTTGAATATACCCTGACCAGTTCTACCCCGAATGGCTATTTTGTAAGAGCTAATTACGGCTATAGTGGCGACACCTTGCACAACCCACTGGGCTTTTACCGCAATAACCGGGCACGACGGTGTTATTACAATTCCATCTTGGCAGGTCAACTGACGCTTGATTCGGTGTTTCACATCATGCGCGATATCGCTCCCGACGGGTGGTCGCCGAATGCGTTTCCTCTACCCTACAATGGTAATTTCAGCGGTTTTCCGTATGCGTATGTTTCAATGAATGGCTCAATTTGTCGGCGTAATACCAGTGCCGGATTGGTTATTCAGGGCGGTAAACGACTGCCGGATGGCAGTTGGGCACCACCGCTGGTTTGGTTCTTCCTCGGCTCACCGCTAACGACTATCGGTGTTCCAGTGTGGGTTAATCAAACATCCATATCATCATATTTAACCGGCAGCTCAGCTCCGGTTTGTACCGAGGCATACAACATCTACAATACGATCGATTCAACCAACTCCTCGATCGATAGCCGCTTTCTCGTCAATGGTTCAGGAGGATTCCTCCAATATCTCTATCAAAAAGAAGCGATCGTCCGCCAGCGTACTGCACCCTATATGAATGTTGCAATTACCGCTAGTAATGCTACGCTGGTTAGTGATAGTCTGGCAAAATTCGTATTTGAAGCTTTGCGCGACTATTCACCTCCTTTGAATCCGGTGAATTTTCGATTTGATACCGAAACGCATTGCTTGTATTGGGATCCAGTCACCAAGGATTTCCGAAATCGCGATCTTCCGTTAAATGCGAACATCCAGTATCAGATTGAGTACGCCCAACCCACATCCGCGCCTTATTCACTCAATTTTATACCGATCGCCACCACGTCCGCCAACTGGTTCTCGGTTAATAACGATCGTGGGCTGCGGTATGTGTACAGAATTAAAGCAATCTCCAATTAGGAATTCGTCTTACCAATTTTATTTTGCGCGTTTCAACGTTATTATTTCGATGGACAATTCGAGACTAATCTATGCCTAATGAGTGGATGACATTGTTGAACGCGGATCTAAAAAAATTATCCGATACATTCCAATCTCAGACATCAAGTCGAACCGAGGTCTTTCTCCCGGGAGAGCGACGAGATGTAGCGATTCTCTTCCTCGACTTAAAAAACTATACCGATCTCTCCGAAAAACTCGATCACGAAACTGTCCATCAATTGGTCACGAGTGTCATGTCGGCACTGGCACGTGTCGTCGAAGGATATGGCGGTATCGTCGATAAATTCGAAGGCGACTTGATCATGGCGCTGTTCGGTGCGAAACAGGCATCGGAGAACGATTGTATTCGCGCCGTAGCAGCAGCGATGAAAATGATGGAGACATTTGCATCGATCAACGAAATCATCGCATCGAATGGATTGGAATTGAATGCACGGATCGGGATCAATTACGGATCGGTTACTGTAGCTCCCGACCCTTCGGGTCATTACACAGTAACAGGCGACGAAGTCAATCAAGCTTCCCGAATGGAAAGCAGTGCGGAAGTCAACACCATCCAGTGTACTGAACGAGTCTTCAAATTCTGCGGTGATGAATTTGCTTGGAAAGATCTTGGCGAAATCACGGTCAAAGGGAAACGGCTGCCGATTCACGCATATCGAGTGTTGGGTCCGGGTACGAAGCAGCAACAGCGGTGGAATCGCGCTGCTAATATTGCCAACCCATCGTTTGCCGGGCGCCAAAGTGAGCTGAGTTGGCTCCACGAACAGTGGCAGGAGATTCTCCATTCGGACGAGCGAAACCGATTTGGCGGTGTGAAATCAACGGTGGTTTCGATCGTCGGTGAAGCAGGGATTGGTAAATCCCGACTGGTTCGACAATTTTTGAAAGAAATCCAATTACCAGACGGATTAGTACTGAATGCGCAGGCACTTTCATTTGCACAACCGGCGTATTGGCTTTGGTCAAGTTTGTTGCGCGATTATTTCAATCAAACACAAACCGATTCTGGGGAAGTGAGCAAAGTACTTAGTCAACTATTCGGTGCGATTCAATCCGATAAAGATTCGACCGAATTATCGTTACAAGCATTATTCGACCTGCTCGGATTACCGACCGACTCGCATTGGCAATCGCTCGAAGAAAAGGCACATCAGCAAGCACTACTGGTGGCATTGCGACTTTTTTTGCAAGCAGTGATCATCGATAAAAAAGCGGTAATTTTAGTACTTGAGGATTTACATTGGGTTGACGATAGTTCGCTGGATGCTTTGCACTTTGTATTAAATAATATTGTCACCGATCGCCCGCTAATTTTATTCGAATTGTACCGACCGGAACACGACCAGCGCGATCTTCCGGACTTTACCCCTTCCGAGCATTATACCACGCATCGCTCGATGACACTAGCACCGTTGCCGGAAACCGCAGTTGACGATTTGTTACAGAAAATGCTAGCTCTCAGTCTTCCCAATCGCAGTGCGAAAATCGATCGCGATATCTACAAATTTATCTACAATCATTCGCAGGGTAACCCATATTTTCTCGAGGAATTGGTTGTCAATTTACTGGAACAAGGGACACTGATCGCAGAAGGCGATAAATGGACGCTGACAGTGTCCGATTCTGATGCCTGTATCCCCTCAACACTATCGGGATTGTTGCGGTCTCGTATCGACCGATTGCCGATCGAACAGAAGCAACTACTGCAATCGGCAGCAGTAATCGGCATGAAATTTTCGCATCGTTTGTTTTCGCTCGTTTCGAAGAAATTCGAATCGAATAAATCGTACGATTCAATTCTGGATCAATTGGTGCAACGGAATTTCTTGAGTAAATCCGATCAGAGTGCAGATCCGACTTATGCCTTCAAACACGTACTGATTCGCAATGTATCGTACGACACGTTGCTCCGACATAACCGCATCCTGCTGCATCGAATTGTGGCACAAGCATTGATTCAGATTTATCCCGATCCCGTAGGTCCGTATGCCGGTATCATCGCGTTTCATTGGATGATGGCAGAAGACAATCAACAAGCGATCGTCTGGGGCATTCACGCATTGCGCTATTCGCAGAAAAAGTATCAAAACACCGAGGGACTGCGTTGGTCGAGTCGCTTGCTTCACCTGCTAGAAAACGATCAACCCAATCTTGAAAATAACAATCGACTGTTCGAAGTACTCGCATTAACTGAGCAAATTGAGACCTTGCGCGGAAATCTCGATCATTCTCGTCAGATCATTGCCAAGATGGCGTTGATCGCCAATCTTCAGCAAGTACCTCAGCAGTTATTACGGCTTCATTTCGCTCAAGGTGGAATTGGTAAACTGATGGGATCGCTGGAGGAAGCGCAATACGAATACGAACTAGCGCTCGAGCAGTGCAAATTAATCGATGACAAGAGTGAAGAATGCGGAATTCTGAATCAACTCGGGATTCTCTATCATAATCGCGGTTTGTTAACGGAAGCGCAAGCACGTTATGAACAGGCTTTGGCAATCAGCCGTGAAAGCGGGAATCGCTGGTCGGAAGGGGTTGTACTCGGCACGTTGGGTATTCTCCATCACGATCATGCCAAACTCGATCTGGCGGAAAAATATTACACCGAAGCATTGGAGATAACCCGTCAAGTTGGCAATCGACAATCCGAAGCGTTCCTGATGGCTAATTTAGGGACGTTGTTTCGAGAGTGCGGTAAGTACGATGAATCCAACAAACATTACCAAGCCGCATTACTTATCGCTCGCGATGTTGGCAATCGAAATTGCGAAGGGGTCGTACTGGGAAATCTTGCAGGTTTGGAACAGGATCGGGGAAACATTTCAACCGCAGCGCAGTATTATCAGGGAGCAATGTTGATTCATCGCGAAGTCGGCAATCGCTGGTCGGAGGGGATCGTTCTTGGTAATCTCGGAAATCTGGAAATTCTGCTTGGTAATTTCGATGCCGCGCGAAGCTTATTAGAAGCAGCACTAACACTTGATCGGGAATTGGGAAATCGTGAATTCGAGGGTAGTGTTCTAGCTAGTCTGGGATATATCTATCAGAAGCTGAATGACTCGGAAATTGCTCTGCACTATTACCAGGAGGCGCTGACAATTCATCGCGACATCGGCGACCGTCGTTACGAGGGTATGACACTGGCAGATATCGGCGTAGTTTACTATCAAATCGGTGAACTTAAGACCGCGATGTCGTACTTGACTCAAGCACTGGCAATTCATCGGGAGATCGGGAATCGTAGGAATGAAGGGGTCGCACTGGGAAATATCGCGAATATCGAACGCGATTGCCATCAGTATGAATCGGCTGAAGCACATTATCGTCAGACAATCGAGTTATTTTCCGAAATCAATGCCCCACTCGAATATGCCAACAATTTGAGCAATTTTGGACAGTTGTTGATTGAAACGAATCGATTAGACAATGCTTGTGAAATTTATAGATCGATTGTAAACTTAATCGACCAAGCTAACTTGGGATTAGTTCCAGAATTATCAATCATTCTGGATTTCCGGATTAAATTATTGGAATTGGGAAAAACCGAAGAGGAACTGATGCTTCCGACAAAGTTTACTCAATTGGTGGAACCAGAAATTAATTAGTGTCGAGATATTGCAGTAAATGTCGAGAGCCTATTGTAGTAGATTGAATTGAGGGTTATTTTTTGATACAACTGAATCTCGCCAGGAGGATACGATGAATAAGCTAAGTGCGACTATTTTTGTTTTACTTTTGATGGTGGTTGTTATAATCGGGTGTAAACATGACTCGGTAACCCAACCCAACGAAGGTCAATCGATACAGCCGGCAAATTGGGTCGCAGTGATCGACTCGATGAATGTTACATCGATCGTCTCGACTCCGAGTCGGTACGTGATCGCGAACAGTTTGATTCGAACGACCGATAACGGCGATCATTGGTCGATGATGTCGATCGATACTGCCCGGTTACATTCGATTGTGCAAGCATCGGCAGTTGCCAGCTCGAGTGGGTATGTTTATACCAACGGTTTTTATTCACCCGATCAAGGGGATAGCTGGGTCAATCTAGCCAACAATTCCAATTACGACCGTCTCTTCGTCATTCCCGGATCACCGGACAAGCTTTATTCTGCAGGTTATGGTTGTCGGTATTCGACCGATCACGGCGCCAACTGGACAGCAGTACCAGTGCCATCGACTTCACCGATTAAAGCCATATTCGTTTCCCCACCTTCGGGTAGTATCAACAAGATTTGTATTGGGAATTTGAGTGGATTGTACCGTTCGACAAACGGCGGTACTACTTGGCTAACCCGACAAATCGGATCGGCAGTGGGTTCGATCATCCGTAATTCTGCTAATGAAATTCTTGCGGGTACCGATGGTGCTGAAATTTATAAATCGAGTGGCAGCGATTCAACAATGACGCGTGTCTTTCAAGATACGACTGGCAATTACAAGGTTACTTCGCTGGCTTTATACGGAGATTATGTCTTTGCCGGAAGACTCGGTGCCGGTGTGATGGTTTCTGCCAATGGCGGAACAAGTTGGACGATGTACAACACTCATTTGGCGAATTTAACAATCAATTGTCTGACAATTTGCAACGATTTTCTCTATGCCGGCACGTCTCAAGGCATCTATCGCACGCATTTGATACCGTAAACACGACATTCACCGAAGAAAATCGGGGCACCAGTGGTGTCCCGATTTATTTTTGAAAGAAATGCGAATATGTGAAAATTATCGTTAGTCTTGTGATGTTGACAGGCGCCATCCTCCAACTGCTAATGACGATTTATATTTGCGCACCAGGTCTTTCATTTGAAAAGGGATGGTTACAAAACTGGAGCGGTTTTTCCAGTGATCTTCTCGACCGCCTTTTTGAACAAATCGACATTGTCTTTCGAATCCGGTAACATTGCCGCTTTCGTCGAAGGAATTAACGTCGCTTGAGCCAGTTTCACCTGTCCCATTAATCCGACCTGATCCGATACATATTTATAGTATTTTAACAGTGTCTCAGCCATTGTTACCTCCTAAAAATCCTTTAATGCATCGATGTACATTTGTGCATCACTTCCCCACTCCGATGCTGGTTGGATCAGCCATTCACAGTGATCATCGCCTTTTCCCATACAAGCTGGTTCAATCGCATACAACTTGTGTCCGAAGAAGGCAGTGCACCAGCCTGAAGCATAACCCATTAACGACCAACAAACGGGATTACTTCCTTCGGGATAATACGACAGGTGTTGTTGCGCTTCGTAGGAATTGGTCCATACCCCGGAAAAATAAAATTCACCCGAATTTCGATCGTATCGAATTTCGGTAGGAGTCGCCTGCACAATCCCTTCCCAAGTATGGATCACAGGACCGGAAGCCAATAAATCCATCTCCGAATCGAACGTATAATTCAATTTCATTTGCATGAAGTCGGCATATCCATTCTGATATCCGAATCGGAGAAAAAATCGTCGTGCTTTCTCGATTCCCAATTCTTCGATCAAGTCGTTCCGCAACAGTCCCAGTGCATTCGCATCCATGATGATCAGCCGACTATTTCGGAATGAAGTGATTCCAGTTTGAATGTTGTAGGTTAAATCCCGTTGCAGATTAAAATCCGAAGCTTTCATTTTCACCCCCGTTTTGGTAGAGCTCTTCCATCGGTTTAAAAAATACAATGGCTCAGTTTGCTCAGATTACAACCCGATTCGATTCAAATATGTTCTTGAAACTTGCAAGGGAGTATTGTTGGATGAGGTAAAATTGTTAGCTACATTCTTCACAGACGGTTCAGGGGTAGAAGCAAAAATAACGCGATGATAGTGAAGTATATCACATTAACTCGATCAGTCTAGCTTCTAGAGGTAATTGATTGTGTTTACAACGCTAATATTGTGAGAAATAATTATGCAAGTAGCGAAGCACCAGCGATGATGAGCAATACACCGAGAAACCCTTTCACAGTGAAGGGTTCATTTAACAACCAGTATGAGAAGAGGTAGGTAATCATCGGAAAAGTAGCAGTCAGCGGAATAACACGAGACGCTGGCGCAATTTTTAATGCTGCGAAGAAGAGACCCAACCCAATTGTTCCGCCGAGAATCGCTGAAGCGGCAAATCCGGCATATTGTGAAGCATTGAGGGTAAAAATAGTACCCACCCTCCCCATTGCCACTGCAGCAATTGCAAGCAGTACTGCCGAAACGATATTCCGGTAAGTCAATCCTGCCAAGACATCGGTTCCCGGCATCACTTTCCGTTCAATGATCGGTGTGATACCCCAAACCAATGTTGTTAATGCTACTAAAATCCAAGCACGTAGAGACAAAACAACTCCTTACACAGCGAATTTGCGACGACATCAATGAAAGCAAATTATTACCCTTTCCGCAATGAGACAATGATTTTTCGGATTATTTGAAAATTACCGCTAAAACCGCTTTTTGTGACATTGTGAATTGCAAAAACACCGCTTTAAACCTTACCTTATGTTTTGTGCGATGGAACCAAAACCCAGCGTATCGCATTCAATCACTATTGTTCAATTTGTTTTTCGATTGGGATGTATGTCAGACGATTCAAAACAACGACCTCGGGGTTCCGGCAGCGATCGCTGTAGTTTTTGCGGTCGCAGCGCTTCGCAGGCACGCTTGTTGATTGCAGGTCCGGGGGTTGCAATTTGCGACACCTGTGTGAAAACTTCGAATGAGATTATCCGTCGATCCTCACCGTTGAAATCGGCACCACTTGAATCGCTTCCGACTCCGGAAGCTATCAAGAAGCAACTCGATACTTATGTCATCGGTCAGGATCTTCCGAAAAAAATCTTGTCTGTCGCAGTCTACAACCATTACAAGCGAATCCGTGCCCAAGAATCCGAAAATGCAATCGAGATCGACAAAGCGAATGTTTTACTACTTGGTCCGACTGGCACTGGAAAGACGTTATTGGCACAAACACTGGCGCGATTCTTACAGGTTCCATTCGTTATCGCCGATGCCACGACTTTGACTGAAGCCGGTTATGTTGGCGAAGACGTCGAGAACGTATTAGTAAGATTATATCAAGCCGCCGACTACGATGTCGCATTGACCGAAATCGGAATTGTGTATATCGATGAATTGGATAAAATCTCTCGCAAGCAGGAATCGGCATCGATCACTCGCGATGTGTCCGGCGAAGGAGTTCAGCAAGCGCTACTGAAATTGCTCGAGGGAACGATTGCGAATATTCCTCCCGAAGGGGGTCGAAAGCATCCAGAGCAACGATTAGTCGCAATCAATACCCGCAATATTTTATTTATCTGCGGTGGTGCATTCGAAGGGATCGACCGAATTATTGCGAATCGCATTGGTCGAAGTGGAATGGGTTTCGGTGCCGAGATTCGATCGAAACACGACACGTCAGTTAATGATTTGTTACGTCAAGCCGAACCGGATGACTTACTGAAATTCGGACTGATACCCGAATTGGTTGGAAGATTACCGGTGGTTGCACCGCTGGAAGAACTCTCCGACGAAGCGATGTTAAAAATATTAACCGAACCGAAGAATGCCGTCACCAAGCAGTTTCAACGCTTGTTCGAACTGGATGAAGTCAAGCTCCGATTCGAACCGGAAGCATTGAAAGCGATCGTTGAAAAAGCGCAAATCCGAAAGACCGGTGCACGGGCATTGCGTTCGATCATCGAACAAGTGATGTTGGAGTGGATGTATCAACTTCCATCGGACAAAGATTTGATTGAAATTGTTATTACCGAAGCGACAGTTCGCGATGGCGCTCCGCCAAAAATGTTGCGCCGATCCGATTTATCAACACCGCTGGCACAAAGCGCTTAGTTCACTCGAGGTTCATTCATGCGACAATTGGGTATGGAAGAATCGGAACGAAAAGCACAACGGAAACGCTTCTGGCAAACGTTGATTTTTTACTCCGTACTTACAATCCTTTTCGTGGTAATGTCCGTCAATTTTCAAAAATCCTTTTCAATGAATCGGACATTGAAACAGAGTCACGATTCGTTATTGAATACCTACAGCGACATGCAACACACCAACGCCGAGCTTGACAGTCTGATGCGGGCGTTGCAATTCAACGATGCTGAAGCCATCGAGTGGGTTGCTCGATATCAATGGCATCTGGCGCGTCCGGGCGAGAAAGTCTTTCAATTGGTTCCCGACGGTTCCGTTTCCGGGAAAAGTAAGTAATCCAATTTGACTAGTAGAAAGTAATCTTCAATCTTGACACCGCGTACTCACAACCCCTGGTTAATTTTTTCGGTTATTGGTTTAAACATTTTCATGGCGACCATCGACGGTTCCGCCGTGAATTTGGTTTTGCCTGCGATCGCTAACCAATATGGCGCAACAATGACCAGTGTCGGTTGGGTATCGACGATTTATTTGTTATTCATTTCGATTCTCTTGCTTCCAGCCGGTTCGCTCGCATCCCGGATCGGCGAACGAAGATTGTACCAACTCGGGATCTTCATCTTTACAGTCGCTTCGGCACTGTGTGCGACTTCGCGCTCGTTACCACTACTGATTGTTTCGCGTGCGTTGCAAGGCATAGGCGCTGCACTAACATCGGCATTGGGAACCGGATTCGTCGCTCACGCATTTCCCGAATCGAAACGCGGAATGGCATTAGGCATGATCGGATCGGTGGTTGCCGCAGGATCGTTGACGGGTCCAATCTTTGGTGGAACGATTGCCCATACTTTCGGATGGTCGGCAATCTTTTGGATCAACCTTCCGATCGGTATCACCGCGCTGTCGCTCTCTTACAGTTGGCTTGCGAAAGATCCCGACCGTAGTAACAGCTCGAAACCCTCATTCGATTATTCCGGCGCGATTTATAGTGGAATCGGATTACTGCTATTTCTTTTGACTCTTTCGGAATCAGCTACCGAAGGGAAAACACTCTTTACGTTGGGGTTGATCGGAACCGTCACGATGTTCACGATCTTCATTCTGCACGAATTAAAAATAGCTAACCCGATGTTGCCGATGTCATTGTTTCGCAATCGGCTCTTCAGCTCCAATTCTTTATTCGGCATCATCAACACTTCCGCCAGTATCCAAGCCTTGTTAACACTACCGTTTTTCTTCGCCGAAGTGAAGAAATTCGATATGAAGACAATGGGTTTTTACATGTCGGTTTGGCCGCTAGCGTTAGCGATGGTTGCACCGTTTGCCGGTCGTGCCGCTGACCGACTTGGTAGTAGAACACTTTTGCTGGTTGGACCTCTGGTTCAGGTTGTCGGGCTAGTCATGTTTGCCTGTATACAAGTCGAATCGTCCCAATTTTATTTAATCACAGCCATCGCCTTGACCGGTATCGGCGGGGCAATCTTCGTTCCAGCCAACAATAAAAGCCTCTTGGGTTCGGTTCCAAAACAATTTTTATTTATGGCAAGTAGCGTCATGTCACTCATTCGCAATGTGGGTATGGTCACTGGGATCGCTCTCGCGGCGGCGATTGTTCAACTGATGCGCCAATTCTCCGAATCACCAACTACGGCGGAAGGTTTTCTCTATGGTATGCATTGGTCAATGATTGGTGCTGCGCTTCTCGGTCTTATCTCTGGTGTGGGACCCTACTTTTTCTTACGAAGCAAAAAAGAAGAAATTTCTGCGTAATACCCTCAAATAACGCTACAATTTAACAATCAATAGAATATTTAAACTTCTGTATTTTCAGATCATTAATAATGATTCACTGAACTGCGAATAGTACAGAACAATCTTGTTACAAATCCGAGAACCGAATTCTATAAAACCCAATTTTACTTCGATTTTTTATATCAGCTCATCTCGTCTACTACTTATATTGTTAAAATGTAATAACATAGCTATTAAATAATAATCGTCATCCTCTACGGAGGGTCTTGCCCGTCACGTTCGCCATTTTTACCAGCAGTACTGCTCTTTGCAGGCTCTGTATTATCGATCTAAATTGCGTTATATTCACAAATCTAGACACATCGATTCTCGATCCGTATCGATGCGGGTCGCATGTATTCCGGAATATCGAATTTAGGAGATCTTTATGGTTCGGTGTATAGCAATTGTATTATTCATCTTGGGCGGGTTAACATGCGGTATCGCATTTGCTTTGCCTCCTCAGTGGGGTCCCGAACAGGGAGATCGACCTTACGATATTCAAGCCCCCAATAGCGAAGAATATCTCGGACAGGCGATCATCCAATTCGATCACGCTTTAGCCGATGTTTACCATCCCGATGGAAAGACTGTATCATTCGGCGAACCGGAATTGGATAACATTTTATCCAAGTACAGTGTTTATTTCGTTCGCAATTTAACGAGCTTGGAAAAAGCACCCAAGCCGGGTCACATCGACCTTCGCTGGATCTATTGGTTACAGTATCCGACAGAAAATTCGGTAGCTGACTTCCTAGCAGAGATGAAGCAACTTCGCTGCGTAAAAGTAGTCGACCCGAATTACTCGCGGAAACTCTACTGGACGCCTAACGATATTCGCTATCTCAACCAGTGGCATTTGACCAAGATGAAAGCACCACAAGCATGGGATTATGCACGTGGCGATTCAACCATCATCATTTCGATCGTCGATAGTGGTGTGGACAGACTTCACCCGGATCTAGCCCCGAATCTCTGGCTCAATCCCGACGAAGACATCAATCACGACGGGCAGATTACCGCCGCCGACTCGAACAATGTGGACAACGGTGGTAATACTTATCGTGACGACTTTTGGGGTTGGAACTTCACGAATCGCAACAACAACGTCAACGATCCCTTTAATTGGGCTCAAGAAGGCGGTCACGGCACTCACGTCGCCGGTTGCGCTTCGGCTGCATCGAACAACCTGATTGGTGTTGCGGCTCCGGCATTAGTTTCCAAACTGTTGATTTGCCGTATCGGCAGCGATACCGACCCCCGCTCGGTTAATGGCGCTTTGGGTATCGACGCTTGGAGCTATTCCCGGGTAATGGGTGCTCGCATTATTAACAATAGTTGGGGTGGTTCGCAACCATATAATAACGAGCAAAATGTCTTAACTGAATGCTGGAATGCCGGTATTCTTGTCTTCGGTGCTGCCGGTAACGACAGTTTGAATGCTCGTCGCTATCCGGGATCGCTCACGAACGCGATTTGCGTAGCGGCATCCGATCAACACGACAGCAAAGCCGATTTTTCTAACTGGGGCACTTGGGTAGCGATTTCCGCTCCCGGTGTTGCAATTCTCTCAACCGTCTTTACTGGAACATCGCATGGTTACGATGTCGCCGATGGTACTTCGATGGCTTCTCCGGTCGCAGCAGGTTGTGCAGCACTGATCTGGAGCGTAATGCCCGATGCCGATCGACTCGATGTAAAAAATGTCCTGCTTGAATCTGTCGACGAAATCGATTCGTTAAATCCAAGCTTCGCCGGTCGACTCGGCTCTGGACGAATTAACCTATTCCGAGCAGTTGCGAGTCAATTCCCAATCGACACGATCGTAAACTTTACTTTGCGCGATACGATCAATGGCAACTGGGACGGTCGTATTGAACCGGGCGATACCGCAGCAGTCGTATTCTCAGTATTTTCGCCGCCGGAAAATGCCGGTGGTATTAATGCTTATTTCAAATTGGTGATCAACGATCCGAGCATTGTTCCAGTAGTCGATTCGATCCGTATTGGCGATCGTCAATCGGGTCTTGAAGTCGGTACCAATCGCATGAAATTCTTCGTTCCCTCATGGGTACGCCCGCATATCGTCACAGTTCGCGTACTTGCCTGTGGCGAGAACAATAACAATATCCGGTATCAGAAGGAATTCTCGAAGAATTTCATGATCGGTTACGGATATACTTTATTGATTGACGACGATGGCGGTGTGAATTACGAGCAATATTATACCGCTTCGCTTGATTCGATCAATCAACCGTGGGACCGGTGGGATATCAATACCCGCGGCGTACCTACGATCAACGATATCAATCGTTATCGCACCTTTATCTGGTGGACCGGCGATCGCTCAAGCGATCTACTCACAACCGATCGACAAAACCTGATCACCTGGATGCAAACAAACAACCGGGCATTGCTTTTCTCCAGTAAATATGCGGGAAGAACGATCGGTAATACGACTTTCCACCAAAATACGATGCACGCCAGCAACGGCGGTGTGGTGACCGATGGTCGCGTTCGTGCAGTAACCAACGACCCATTGGCTCAGGGATTGAATTTATTGTTATTCGGTTCCTCCGGTGCCGGTAATGCCGATAGCAGCAGTGTTTTAACGCCAGCGAACGGATCGACCAGTGGTTGGCAGTATGCTACGGCGTTGACATCTTCGACTGTGTATTACCCGAATGCACAAAATCCGTTATTCGTGTATTGCGGTTTCCCGCTCGAAGCGATCCACAAAGCCGGAACCTATGCCGCACGGCACACGTTCATTCAGCGAGTTCTTGACTCGTTCAATTGGGTCTCGGTACGCGAAACTCCGACCACTGCGGTGCCGACGGGTTATTCACTCAGTGCGCCATATCCAAATCCGTTCAATCCCAGCATGTCGATTTCGTTCTCGGTTCCAGTCACTGGAAATGTGAACGTAACGGTGTACGATGCGTTGGGAAGATCGGTAACGACATTGGTCGACGGTAAGCGAATTGCGGGAAGCTACAGTCTGAAATGGCATCCTGAGAACGTCTCCAGTGGTCTTTACTTGATCCGGATGACGGCAGGAAACCAGACCATTACCAAGAAGGCAATGTTTATCAAGTAGCATCGTCCTGAATTTTTCAACCAGAGGGGCGTATTCTCGATACGCCCCTTTCGTTTCAAAGGAACTCTAGTGCAGAATATTCGCTGGCTCGCATTCGATCTCGACCGCACCATCATTGGACCTGATCGGATTCTTCACGACCACACGATTCAGACATTACGGCGTGCCGCCGACACCGGTTACAAATTAATTCTCGCATCCGGTCGACCACCGCGCTCGATGCGTCCGCTGATTCAATTAATCGACCGCGAAATCGCATTTGTCTCTTACAATGGCGGATATGCCGAAGCACCGGATGGCGAGCGATTGTGCGATCACCGGATGGATGCGTCGGTGGCGGCACGGGTGCTCGATGCGTTCCGGTTGGGCGATCCGGGATCAATTTTGATGGAATGCAACGATCAATTTCATTACGATGCTTATACCGATTTTACCGATAAACACATGAAACGGTGGCCGCTTCACCCCCCCGCATCCGTGGGGCAAATGGGTTATGCAATTCGGAGTGGCGCGAATAAATTTCTGGCAATCGGGTCGGTGGAATCAATCACACGTACTGAAAAAAAATTGTATGAATTTTGCGCCGATCAGGAAATCATCCGACCGACACTCTATCCCGATATGGAAATCGATTTCGTCGAAGTCATGCCGCGTGGAATTACCAAAGAAGTTGGGATCGAAGCGATTTTGCAGAGGTTCGGCTGGAGTTGGCGATCCGGGATCGCATTTGGCGATGCGATCAACGATCTGTCGATGATGGAAAAAACGGAATTCTCGGTTGCCGTGGAAGATTCCTGCGACGAAGCGCTCGCCATCGCAACGCATCGCTGTGCCTCGGCGAAGGATGAAGGTGTAGCATTCTGGCTCGACGAATTTCTTGATAAAATGGAACTGGAACGGCAAAAACAGCAGGAAATTGCCTAACGGTTTCCTAATTGCTATTTTTAGGCACTGTCGTTCGGTACGGAATTCATCCCCCCGGTCGATCCCGCACGAACGGACAACCAATTTCGATTAATTATTGACGACGAACCGATTCGACGCCGCGTCATCCCCAACCCTACCTGTGGAGAAGTTGCATGGATCCCTTTATCCGAATGAATGAAGAAGCCCGTAAGAAACAAGCGATCATCGCATTGCCCGAAGGCACCGATCCGCGCGTGATCGAAGCTGCCGCGATTCTGCTCAAAGAAAAATTCTGTATTCCGCTATTGATCGGCGATACCGAAACGATTAAAGCGAAAGCGAAGGAATTCAATTTCGATCTGACCGGCGCCCAGTTTCGCGATTTTCATACCGATCCGAAGTGGAACGAGTATGTCGACGAATACTGGAATCTGCGCAAGGACGCCGCCGAGCGGTCGCGTAAAAAAGGGAAGAATGTCGCAGACCCGACGCGCGAAGAGATCGACAAGCAGTTGCAACACTGCATCTTCTACGGTTCGATGCTGGTCCGTCGCGGCGAAGCGCACGGCAGTGTGGCTGGATGCGCGCATCCGACCGCAGATACCGTTCGTGCTGCACTGCAGTTGATCGGTTTGGCGCCGGGCATGAAGGTGCTTTCCAGCAGTTTCTTGATGGTCATGCCGGATGGAAAATTGTTCACATTCAGCGATCCGGCGTATGTTCCGACACCGTCGCCGGAAGAGTTGGCATCGATCGGCGTCGCCGCAGCCGACACGCATTTCAAATTGACCGGCGAAACCCCGATCGTCGCATTCCTCGCCTATTCCACCAAGGGTAGTGCGGAAGGTCCGGCAATCGACGCGGTACGTAAAGCAGTCGCAATTGCCAAAGAAATGTCACCGAATCTTGCGATCGACGGCGAATTGCAACTCGATGCGGCAATCGTTCCGAAAGTCGGCGCGAGCAAGGCACCGGGCAGCCCAGTGGCTGGCAAGGCGAATGTGTTGGTGTTCCCGGATTTGAATTCCGGCAATATCGGTTACAAGCTGGTGAATAAACTCGCCGGTGCGGAAGCAGTCGGTCCGGTGTCGCAAGGTTTGACGAAGCCGGCATTCGACTTATCGCGCGGCGCGACGGCGATGGAAATCGTCAAGACCTGCATCATTGCGTCCAGCATGTAATTCGAAGCTTCAGATTGAGGATGAAAGGCGGCAGCAGTGCCGCCTTTTTTCGTTCATTATTTTAGTAGCACAATTTTCTGTGTCTTCGAAAACATACCCGCCTGCAATCGCACAAAGTAGGTTCCACTCGATAATCGCGAACCATCGAGCAGCACACGATAGGTTCCGGCACGCTGCTCGCGCTGCACCAGCGTCGATACATGGCGACCAGTGATGTCGTAGAGACGAAGATCGACGTGAGATGTGGTCGGAAGAGAATAGGAGAGGGTAGTAGTAGCGTTGAAGGGATTGGGGTAATTCTGCGCCAAAGCGAAATCGGATGGTTGTATAAATCGTTCCGGTGTACTGGCTGACGAGTCGGGAACAAGTGTCAAACGCGCGATGAAGCCATCTGAACCACCGTTGTAACTGGTATCTCCAACCTCCGGTGTCGTGGGAAAACCCGATCCACAAATACCAGTAATAATGATTCCATCAGAATGGTGTTTAATACATGCATATGCGACCTCGCTGCCTGTTCCGCCATAAAAAGTACTAAAAATTAACTGGTTGGTATTGATCTTAAAAAGCGAAATAAAGCAATCAAGTCCTCCGCTAGCTGGGTATGTTCCTGTTGTTGTAGGAAAATTTGTACTAGAAGTGCCTCCCACAACCGCTACACTAGTATCGTTATAATACACTATACCCCTACCAGCATCAGAACTTGACCCACCGAAAAAAGTACTATATAACAAATTTGATCCGGTACTATCTAAATAAGTAATGAAAGCATCTCCAGATGTAGCTGATCCCCCGTTATAGACTGTATCAAACGCACCGACTGTAATAGGAAAATTGGGACTGGTAGTAGAACCAGTTACAATACAGTTAGCATGTCCATCACTCTTTATTGCACTAACCCATTCTTGGTCGCCGGAACCACCGAGATAAGTACTGTACAGCAACTGCGAGCCGGTCGAATTCAAGCGTAGAACAAATACATCGGTTTCACCGCCATTATAAGTCGTATCGAACGCATTGGGGGTTGTTGGGAGTCCTGAATGACAATATCCAGTTGAGATAATTCCACCCGATCCATCAGGTGTAATCGAAAAACTATTTGTCAAAGGACTTATAATTGTGCTATACAATAAACCAGAGCCCGAGTCGTTGAGATGTATTAATACACCACCAATTTCTGCCGAATCGAATACTCCCGGTGTGGTCGGAAAATTCGGACTATTAGTAGCACCTCCGATAAACACACTTCCACTATCGCCATTTAGAATACTATGCCCTACATCGTAGCCGCTACCGCCGACATAAGTGCTATATATGAGTCTCGCACCAGTATTGCTTAAACGGGCGACGAAACAATCGCAATCTTCACCATTATACGATCGATCGAAAGCACCAGCAGTAGTTGGGAATTGCGAGCCGGAATATCCGGTGATTGTACTATTGCCCAAAGAATCACTGACAATACTTTCTGCGCGATCGTCATCCGGTCCACCGAGAAAAGTACTATAAATCAGTTGTGAAAAAGTACTATCCACTCTTGTAATAAAACAGTCGCCGATACCGACCGATGCACCATTGTAGCTAACATCGATAGCTCCAGCTGTGACTGGAAAATCGTAACTGTTTGTGCAACCACAAATGATGACTCCCCCACTTCCGTCATCGACGATGCCATCGCCGTAATCGTTTCCACCACCCCCCAAATACGTACTATACACCAGCGGATCGATTCGGAGTGTTTGCGATGCATCGTACCCATTTGGCATATCGATTGCGAAGAGGTTTTCTGACACGAGTTTGAATTGTGCCGTGACATCGTTTCCACGAGTGCCATTTGCAGTGGTTTGGTAGGCACCCGGAATTTTCATTCGGAGTTCGCCGAGGGAAGTCATGAGTGACAGTTCATTCGACAAGAGGAGGTCTGACACTCCTGTCCGACTCCTATTTTTGATAGAATTAATTGAGTCGACGGACAAGAGTGTCCGTCCTCCGCCTGCGATTAGCGCCTCCAACCCTTCGCATACCATCTTGATTTGCTTGGGGTCGGCACCGGGATGTACTACGAAATCGAATTCGAGATGACCCTTGCTCTCATACCATTCAATATCGATCCCTACCCAGACATCGTGATACACCACGCGTGTAAAATTGCGGCAATCCGGTGCCCATTTCGAGGAATCATTTCCGAGGAAATAATTGTTATGCCACGATCGTTCACCTTGTGCATCAATCCATTTCGCTTTGGCTGTGGTGGCGCAGGCCTCCGAGCCTGCGTCTGGTATCTTGATTTGTCGTTGCGAGGAATGAAACGTAGGAACGTGCGAAGCAATCCCGAAGGGCTCACCGAAGGTAATCTCCTCCTGTATCATTGAATCTTTAAAAGAGGAGGTTGCTTCGTCACTTCGCTGCGGCTTTCCGCCTGCGGCGGACGACCCTTCGCTGCGTTCCTCGCAACGACCAATCAAGACACCAGAAGTGATAAATTTAAAATTGAGGGCGTGGGATTTTAAACGGGGATATTGGATACAACCATTGGGATCGAATCGTGCATCATTAACGGACACGGGCGGTTCGCGAACCGCCCCTACCAAAGAAGATGAATCGATGATGGAGGTGACGAGGGTGACGCCATCGCGTTCGAGGAACCAAGTGAAGCCGTCGCGGCGCACCTCGCATTTGTAGAGGACGGCGGAATCCCACTGCCCTTTGTTCTCAGTGAATTGGAAAGGGTGGGGAAGACGCGTCGATTGCACTGATACAGCGAATGAAAATTGCGGGAGCAGGAGCGTGAGGACGAAGATAAGAGTCGTCGCGAAGGCGAGCGGGTATTTGTGTAGAGTTCGATAGCGGAAAGTCATGGCGGCTCCGGTCGGACAGGTATATATTCATTATAATGCGGATGGAGATTGTTTTCAAGCAAAATGGCATGAGAGTGAAGAATTTATTGACACTGGCGGTGGACTGAGTATCGAAAATATTTATTAAGAAACGCAGGCTGAAGCCTACGGCTACAAAAGAAATGTGAGGTGTCAGAACAAGTTCGTACTTACGGGATCGAAAAAGAGATTACAAGAACGGGAGGCCGCGGAGGGCATCCCCTACTACAGGATAAAAAAAGAGTAGGTTGCTTCGTCTCTTCGCTTCGGAAGTGCTACGCACGTTCCTACGCTTCGTTCCTCGCAACGACAGATAATGATAAATATCGCCGGCTCGGAGTTCAGCAGTAATACAGGAAAATCGCAGGCTCGGAGGCCTGCGCCACCAAGAGCAAGATACAAAAAACGTTGTAGGGAAATCGGTAGTGCTATCAGAAAAAAAGAAATATAAAAAAAAATTAAGTCAGGCTGAAGCCTAACCTCCTCCAAAAAAAAATGATTAATAACAAAAAGGGGCGAAACGATTCGCCCCTCATTTCTACAATATTCTCGATCGTGACAATCGATTTTACAAGTGCCGGAAATGACGACGTCCCGTGAAATACATCGTGATACCGAGAGCATCGGCAGTCGCAATCACATCCTTATCTTTCACCGAACCACCCGGTTGCACGATCGCCGTAACACCAGCAGCGACTGCCTTTTCGACGCCATCCGGGAACGGGAAGAATGCGTCGGACGCCAAGACCGATCCGGTCAAATCGTGACCGAAAATCGAGGCACGGCGCAATGCATTTTCGACGGCATCGACCCGACTGGTTTCACCACCGCCAATTCCGACGGTTGCATCGCCATTCACAGTCGATTTTGCAAAGACAATTGCATTCGATTTTACACCCTTCACCGAGATCCAGGCGAATTGCATTAATTTCAATTCCGCAGCAGTAGCGGCACGCTGTGTGACGCACTTCCACTCCGCAACCGGAGTCACGCCGCTATCGCACTCTTCCACCAACACACCACCCATCACGCGGCGGAATTCATACGGGAAGTAGGGTGGATCCCCGTAGAGCGAACCGACGATCCAGCGGAGATTCTTTGCGCCGGCAAGTACTTCACCCGCTTTATCGTCGGCGGGACCGACTGAGAACACCACTTCGGTAAAACGCTCGCGAATCGCATGCGCAGTTGCTTCATCGAGCGGTCGATTGAAAGCAACCACACCGCCGAATGCGGAAGTTGGATCGCAGGCAACGGCATCGCGATATGCCTCGAAAATATTCGCTCCAGTCGCAATACCACACGGTGAAGAGTGCTTGACGACGACACAAGCTGGCAGCTCGAATTCTTTCACGATCCGGGTCGAGGCATCGACATCCATCCAATTGTTGAATGAGACTTCTTTACCACCGATGGTTTTGGAACCGGCAAGCGCAAATTCATTCTCACCGGCAAGGCGATAGATCGAACCTTTTTGCGCAGGATTCTCGCCATAGCGCAATTTCTCCGGATTGACCAACGGCAGTGCAAACCACTTCTGCCACTCGGTCGGTTCGGGATTCAGCGCGCGGGCAATCAGCGCATCGTAACAGGCAGTGCGAGCAAATACTTTCGCTGCCAATTTGCGCCGTGTCTCTTCATCGACACCGGCTTGATTCTCGATTTGCTCCAACACGATTGCATAATCGTCGGTATCGCAAATCACGACGACCGATTCCGCATTCTTCGCGGCACTACGCAACATCGAGGGACCGCCGATATCGATTTGTTCGATCAGATCTTCACCCTTCTTGCCGGAGGCAAGCGCCTGTTCGAACGGATAGAGCGTGACGGCGACTAGATCGATCGGAGGAATTTTATTTTCTTCCGCTTGCTTAATGTGTTCGTCCAATTCGCGCCGGAATAACAGACCGCCGTGCACTTTCGGGTGCAACGTCTTGACACGACCCTCGAACAATTCCGGTGCTCCGGTGTAATCAGCAATTTCCATGACCGGAATGCCGGCATCGCGAATCGCTTTCGCCGTGCCGCCAGTCGAAAGAAGCTCCACATGATGATTGTGCAGGGCAGTTGCGAATTCGATTAGTCCACGCTTGTCGGAATGGGATAACAACGCGCGGCGTATTCTTTTAATATTGCTCATAACGGTTCTTTCTCCCGGTGAATATTGTAAGTCGGAAATAATTCCGATGCTGCTCTATAAAAAATATAATTTCAAGGTCAGAATAAATTCCGACCACAGAATGGAATAGATGTGGGCGAATACAGGGGTTCACCCAGATTGAAAAGATCAAATCACAGGTATTGAATCCAAAGTTTCTCAAGACAGGGCACAGAAGGATCGCAGATTCGGAGACCTGCGCCACCAACAATAAAAAGAAAGATCAATAAAAAAGGCGAGTATTCACTCGCCAGTCTTCAGTTGCAGATACTTTCCGATCGTCTGCGCCACGACCACCGGGTACAACCGGTGTTCGACATTTAATACTCGCTTTCCGAGCGTCTCAGCAGTGTCCCCTTCGAGAACCGGTACGGGGACATGCGCGACGATATCGCCGGCATCGTAAATTTCATTCACATAGTGAACTGTCGGACCGCTCCATTTGCATCCGGATGCCAATACGGCATCGTGGACGTGATGTCCCCACATCCCCTTGCCGCCGAATTGCGGCAATGGTCCGGGGTGAATATTCAATATTCGATTCGGAAATTCGCGACAGAGCTCACCCGGAAGCAGCCGGAGATAACCGCATAGCGCGATAAATTGGGCATTGCGCATCAACACCGCTTGCGTGACGGCATATTGCCAGATGTCATTCGATGAAAATTCTTTCGGTACGAGTCGCTTGACCGGCACATTGAATTCGACACCCAACTGCTCGGCAACACATTCGCGGTCGGAGATAAGCAGCACCGGTTCGCCGGCGATCCAACCGTCGCGTATCGCTTCCAGCAATACACGCGCATTCGAACCGGTTCCCGAAACAAAGAGGGCGACATTCAGTTTCACGATTTTCGCTCCGGTAATGCCAAAATTAGTTGTTGTTTGTCGATGATGGCGTCGCCACCGATCGGCACCGTTACCCGATTGCCGAAATGACCATACGGAAATCCTATCACGACCGGGACACGGCGTTGTCCCAGCAATTCGCAGATCCGTTTTGCGGCAAATTCACTCCAATGCTGCTGTGCGACAAAATCGGCATTGCAGAATTGTCCAATCACGACACCCGCCACCCGTTGGAAGACACCGCCCAGCGCCAATTGCGTGAGCATCCGGTCGATCTTGTATTCCGGCTCGTCGATATCTTCCAGCAATAAAATTGCATTCTGGTACGATGGGGAATAGCGTGTACCCCACAGGGCACAAATTAATGAAAGACAACCGCCGAGTAAAACCCCGTGAGAATGTCCGGACTTATACGGAGTGACAGGATATTCGACAGGAGTACCGTCGGTCACCCAGTGATGCCATGTCTGAACTGTCGGTCCGGTGGTGGAAAAACTGTCCGATGCAGCTATGATCGGACCACTGAGTGTTACCATTCGACGTCGTTCGTAGAGTGCAAGCGAGAGTGCCGTGAGATCGGAGAATCCGGCAATCCACTTGTTTTTTACACCCGGATATGGGATCTGTTCCAACAAGCGCATGGTGCCGTAGCCACCGCGTGTAACCATCACTGCATCGCAATCGTGTTTACAGATCGCGCTTACGAGATCTTTACCGCGACGTTCGTCGTCGGCTGCAAGATAGTGTTCGCGCTTCCCTTCAAACGTACAACCGGGGCTGCATTCGACCCGATATCCCAGCGAGGATAATTCGGCGACACCATGGGCAAGTTTCTCGGCGTTCGACGGTCCGGCAGGTGCAATCACCCGGATCAGCGCATCATCCGGTAGCGGTGGTGGTACGGAACGGCGGTTCAATCCCATAGTGGCGTGATCAACCGATAGTCACCGAACCCGTCGTAATCGACAAAGGTAAAGTGCTGATTGGAGTTAGAATAGAACCACTTTTCGTAGGGTTTTCCTTGTGTCACAAAGGGGTGCGCGTCGATCTCATTGGGTTCGCCAAAGAGAACTAGTACCATTCCGCGATCGGTTTCCCACCCTTCGCGAGAGCGCGTGAAGCGTTGATTGGCAATATCGACCCGTCGATAATATTCCTGCATCTTATCGTTGATAGTTCCAGTCGGTGTCGGATCGCGGGCATCCCAAAATTTGCGTAATGCTTTCTCGCGATTCACCGGACTCAACTTCAACATCTTGTCGACATCTTCTTCCGGTAAAACATATTTCAATTGCTTGATTGCCTTCTCGAAATCGACAATCTGCGATGGAATGCCAAGGATGCCAATACGATACTTGATCACTCGTGCAATGCGCTGTCCAGCTTGCTCGAAGATAAAAGTGTGTTGGTATGTACCGGAACCAAGTGTATTTATTGGAACGGGAAATGATATCGCATACGCCCGGCGATCGGGTTCGAGATACCGAATCGTATCTAATGCTGCATCACCTTGATCTTTCACGATCCGCTCATGAATCTTCAGTGTACCACTCCCCACCGGAATCATTTGAACGTAGATCCACGCAGTATCTTTTCCCGGATAGAACAGAGCAGTATTTGCCGGAATAAAATCGGTCGGTTGATCTACTCGATCGAGCCATTTTACAAGAATGGGTGCAGTGACGGATAGACTATCACCGGAACGATTGAAAAGAGTAAGATCTGAAGTTTCTTCCCAACTCAAGCGAGTATCGATATCGGTCAAACGAACTTTTAATTTGTAGGTACCCGGATCGACATCGATCGAATTCTTGAAGTAATAATATTCGGTACGACTAACAGTCTTCTTGAATGTCGGCAATACTAGTGAATCGAGCCAAAATCGGACAGTGCCGGGTTCCTTCCGGCGTTTTTTATCGAGGCACTTTAGTTCGGCAGTGATTTCGAAACTGGCGAGATAACTTGAATCGCGTTTGACATATTGGAAAGAACCGTAAGGAATGCGCAATGTAATCAGTACCCGCGAGCGATTCGATTGTTCGGAAAAAAGCATTTCCGGTTCGAGTTTAAACTTCGGAACGCCGATTTCCTGATCGATATTCGGACCATACGACTGCGATTGCGCGCAGACGAGGGTAATCATCGTCAATAGGAAAAAAATCGTGCCAACCGTACGTCCGTTCATGCCACTTCCGTTCGTCGTTACAAGAGATACGAAGATACTAAGATAATGCGATTGTGTTGACCGGGTGACCGCGCCAACCGCCTTCCCATGACGAGGTTAGTTCCGTCGTCACTAATTTACCCGTTCGAACGGCACCATGCTCGAATTCGACGCGGTAGTCGATCTCCGGTGCATCCCATTTGGTGCGACCCCATGCCGTACCGTGTTCGACCCCTTCCACCAATACTTCGACTTGTCGTCCCACTTTACTCTGATGGAATGCCTCGGCACATTCAAAACCGATATCCAACAACTCTTCACGGCGCTCTTCCGCTACTTCGCTTGGTGCTGCGGGATCCGATAACTTTGCTGCTCGCGTACCCTCTTCATGGGAATAAAGGAAAACACCCAACCGTTCGAATTTTGCGGTCGTGACAAATTCGCAGAGTTGCTCGAATTCATCCTCCCCTTCACCGGGATATCCAACAATAATACTGGTGCGTAATACCACTTCGGGAATCGCAGCGCGAATTTTTTCAATTCCTGTCAGTAAGAATTCCGGTACTTTCTTACGACCCATCGACCAGAGGATTTTTGGGTGGCTGTGCTCGATCGGATAGTCTATATACGGCACCAGCGATTTTGTGCCAGCCAATATTTCGATAAAACGATCATCGATCGCTGGCGGATGGGTGTACAATACACGCAGCCAAGGGAATGCCAACTGATCGAGACCGGACATCAATTCCGCAAACAGCTCCGGCTTGCCGAGATCGCGACCGTAGTCATTGATCTCCTGCGCGACGACAATTAATTCTTTGACACCCTTCTTACGCAACCCTTCGGCTTCAATCAACAATTCAGGCAATGGGGTCGATAGATACCGACCGCGCATCGACGGGATCGCACAATAGGAACATGCCCGATTGCAACCATCGGCAATGCGCAAAAACGCGGTATGCTTCGGGGTCAGCAAGTGGCGCGGGATTGGTCCTCGCAACGAAATTGGTCCTTCATCGCGGGTAAGGCGCTCGACCAGTTTCGACCATTCGGTGACGCCGTACACCCCGTCGACTTCCGGTAGTTCGCGCTGCAGCTCATCGCCACTTCGTGTGGCAAGACAACCGATGACGTAGACTTCGTCAATAAAACCATCGAGTTTCAATTTCACGGCATCGAGAATTTCATTAACCGCTTCTTCTCGCGCTGGTTCGATAAAACCACAGGTATTGACGACAACGGCACGTGCCTTGCGAGCGTTGCGCTCGACAGTAACACCGCGACTTTCCAGTAAACCTAAAAAGCGTTCACCGTCGACTGAGTTCTTCGAACAACCCAATTGTACTAAATGAACGCCGCGACTTGCCGAACGGTTCATTCGCCGACCACCGCCTCGGCAAAGCTAACGGCATCGAATGGTTCCAGATCGTCCATCTTTTCACCGGTACCAATCCATTTGACCGGAAGATCCAGTCGTTCTTTGATGGCAAAGACAAAACCGCCTTTGGCGGTACCATCCAGTTTGGTTAAGATCAGACCGGTAACACCTGCTTGCTTGCCGAAAATGTCAGCTTGTGAAAGCGCATTCTGTCCAGTGGTGCCATCGAGCACCAGCAGAACTTCGTGTGGAGCACCCGGTAACGCTTTACCGATTACTCGAACAACTTTTTCCAGTTCCGCCATTAAATTTTTCTTTGCCTGCAATCGACCGGCGGTGTCGATCAAGACGATATCCCGGTTGCGCGATACCCCGGCGGAAACGGCATCATGAGCGACGGAGGCAGGATCGGCACCTTCTTTTGCGGAAATGAAATCGGCGCCTGAACGCTTCGCCCAGACTTCCAATTGCTCGACCGCGGCGGCACGGAAAGTATCGCCAGCAGCGGCAATCACGGAGAGTCCCTGCTTACTGTAGTAGTTCGCCAACTTGCCCAGTGTAGTGGTCTTTCCCGATCCATTGACGCCAACCAACAGCACAACATGAGGTTTATTGGTCGGCATTTCGTTTGAACTGGATGGAAGTAGTTTAATGAGTGCATCGCGAATTAACCGTTTTAATCCGGATGAGTCGCTCTCCCCTTTTTGCACTCGTTGCTTCACATCGGCAACGATCCGCGCGGCGATATCCGGTCCGAAATCGGCGGATATTAAAATCTCTTCCAAATCGCTCAGGACAGTAGCATCGATATGCGGTCGACCAGTGACGAGTTCCGTAACCCGCTCAACAATGGCGGTACGGGTTTTCGTCAAAGTCTCTTTGATTTTACTAAAAAAGCCCAAAGTTAGTTTTCCCTTTCAGGGTGGCGGGAATCTTCGCCCCATCGCAGTTTCTCGCGCAAGACTTGATAGAACAATTTTCCGGTGAAATTAACCAATTTGGCGGCAAATGGTGCGCGACTGATCTCCATTGTTTGACCGTACTCGAGGGTATCGACATACTCGCCGTCGACCATAACATTCGCGGTGAATCCGGGATCGGTCTCAATCGTCAGTTTTCGATCACCGCGGACGACGACCGGTCGATGAGCGAGCGTGTGCGGACAGATCGGATTGATAATCAGCGCATCGAGTGTCGGTTCGAGAATTGGTCCGCCGGCAGACAGCGAATATCCGGTGGATCCGGTTGGTGTCGATAGAATAATGCCATCGGCGGTGTAAGTATTGAGATAGATTCCATCAATGGATGTACGGATGCGGATCGTGCGGCTGTGATCGCCGCGATCGAAAACAAAATCGTTCAAAGCCAATAGCGGTTTGTTCTCGCTATCTTTCTTGATTGCGCGTAACAGTAATCGGTTTTCGATCGGAATATCGCAATTAAGGATTGTGTCGGTGTGTCGGTACAGTTCGGTAATCGATAGTTCTGCCAGATAGCCGAGACTACCAAGGTTGATACCGAGAATCGGGGTTTCGGAATTGCCGACTTCGTTCACGCACCGAAGTAACGTACCATCGCCACCGAATGAGAGAATCAGATCAACCCGTTTCGCCGCTTCTGTGAGTGGAATGTATTCCAATCCGTCGATTTTCTCGATCTTGGCGATTGCTTCATCGATCACGATTTCAATATCGCGATCGGCGATCCAGCGCAAGTATTTGGGAACTTCTTCCCATACTTTCGGCTTGTGCAGATTGGCAAAAATGCCGATTCGACGGGGTGAGTTCATGATGGGGTATCGACCAGTTCATCCAACTGACGAAGTTTCTTTTCGGCATCCGTCAATTTCTGCTGGCAGAGTTGAAAAAGTTTTTGCCCCTCTTCATAGGCAGCCAGCGAGGACTCTATCGAGATCTCGCCGTTTTCCAATTGCAATGCCAACTCTTCCAATCGTTCGATCGCCGCTTCGAAACTGAGTTGTTCGGGATCGTTAGCAAGCAAGTCTTGTTTCGGTTCGGACATCATCCTCTCCGCTCGTGAGTGGTAGCGATTATTTCGCCTTCCTGTACTAAAATCGAAATTCCGGTTCCGGGTGGCGCTTGATTCGGAGATCGAACAATAGTGCCATTTGACAATTTGACAACAGAATATCCGCGCGATAACAATCGCAAGGGATTCAACGCCTCAAACCGCAATTGTAAGGTTCGAATCTGTTCGGTGTTGCGCCGGAGGACAGTCTGGAACGCCAACCGGAAACGTCGTTCAAGATCGTCGACGTGCTGCGAAAGTTGCATCAACCGATCGATCGGGCGGCGGAAACCGCTTCGTTTCGACAATTGCTCCAGCCGCTGTCGCTCATTTTTAAGTTTACGCGCCAGACCTAGCGAGAGTTTACTACGCTGATCGCTAATCCATTCCAACCAATCCTCGCATGATGGTGTCACCATTTGAGCGGCGCCGGTTGGGGTTGGAGCGCGAAGGTCTGCGGCAAAATCGGTCAGCGCCACGTCAACTTCATGACCGACTGCGGACACGATTGGAATCCGGCAAGCGGATACTGCTCGCACGACAATTTCTTCGTTGAACGACCAGAGATCTTCGAGCGAACCACCGCCGCGACCGATAATCAACACATCAACCCGACGCTCAGAATGGGCATCGGGTCCACAAAATCGATCGAACTTCTCAATTGCCGCGGCGATCTCCGCCGCCGAACCTTCGCCTTGTACCTTGACTGGTGCAAGTACGACTTCAGCGACTGACCAGCGTTCACCCAGTATCCGCAACATATCTTCAATTGCCGCACCAGTCGGACTGGTTACAATACCAATCCGCATTGGAAATTGCGGCAACGGTTGCTTTCGATCTTCGTCGAATAACCCTTCGGCAGCAAGACGTCGTTTCAACTCTTCATATTGGAGTTGAAGGAGTCCGACACCAGCAGGAATAACCTTTTCGACAATCAGTTGATACTGACCGCGTGGCTCATATACTTGCACCGAACCAAAGGCAAGTATTTTCATCCCGTTCGCCAATCGAACCGGAAATGCACGCGCACTTGAACGCCAAGCCGCGCAACCGATCTGCGATCGCGCGTCTTTTAACGTAAAATAAACATGACCGGAAGTGGCATAGGTTAAATTGGAAATTTCCGCTTCAACCCAGCATGCTTCTATTCCACTCTCAAGTAGGGTCTTGATTTTTAAAGTCAGATCTCCGACTGAAAGTGGAATAATCTCGCCATATTCACCGGATGGAGGTCTCAAATCCCCGTCCTATCGCAAACGAGCGTCCCCTTCCAGAATGGAAAGGAACCAATGACCACCCACTACCGCTTTTGTTACTTAGCGGATTTTCTTCTTATGTCGGTTCTTCCGAAGACGTTTCTTCCGCTTATGCGTAGCAATCTTATGCCGTTTTCGTTTACGACCGCAGGGCAATGTAGCCTCCTAGCTGTAATAAATGATTAAACCTTGACTTCTTCCTCTTGCATCACAAGAGACTTCTTCCAATCCAATGAGATCCGGAAGCATGGAACACGTTTTGCCGGTACTTCGACATTGGTACCCGTGCGAGGATTTTTTCCAATTCGCGCACGACGGGTTCGGGATGAAAACGATCCCAGACCTCGCAATTCGATGGTATGACCTTCGGCTACTGAGTTTCGTACTTCAGCGATATAACTGTCGATCACTGTCGCAATTTCTACCCGGGTGATACCGGTTTGTTTCGCGATGCGTTCGACTAATTCCGCTTTTCTCATAGCATCCTCGACGTTAAATGATTCGACTTTTTAATTCCGATCACCTTGCCGTAATAACGAACTGCGGAATTTATTGATAACCGTTTTGCTCGTTGTTCGGCCAGCGATAATTGATGGTAAAGTAGTGCTTGTTAAACCCGTTACGATGAAACCCGGTGTCGACCGGGATTAGCGAGAAACATCGCCTTGCCGAATGATGTCACTATCGGAAATCGATTATTCGACGATCCATCGATATTCGAAGGACGGTGTCAGTGAACTGACACTTCCCGGTAGTATACGATTTAACAAAGAACTCTTGGCATCGGCACTCTCTTCGTCGTCCCCCAACATTAGCGCCAATAGTCCTTTCAATTTCGGTTTCGGCTTAACCAGTTTGGGTTCTCCTGATATCCCCCCAAGCTTTGCTGCAAGACGGATCGCGTCGTCGTATGTGCCCAATAAATCTACCAGACCATTCATTTTTGCTTGTCGTCCGGTATAGACGCGTCCATCGGCTAAGACTTTCACCTGTTCCACCGTCATGTGCCGCCCTTCGGCGACTGCTTCTACAAATTGTTCGTAGGTGTCGTCAATTGCCGACTGGAGATACGCCCGCTCTTCAGGCGTCATCTCGCGGAACATATTTCCGACATCCTTCATCTTGCCCGACTTGATCGTCTCCATTCCGATCCCGATCTTGTCGGCTAATTTCTTAACGACTGGCATCTGCATAATTACGCCGATCGATCCAGTCAACGTTCCCGCATTCGCCATGATCGTATCGCCGCCCATCGACAGATAATATCCACCACTGGCAGCTACCGACCCCATTGAGATTACCACGCGCTTCCCTGCTTTTCGAAGTTTTTTCACGGCTTCGAACATTTCCTGCGAGGGACCTACCGCGCCACCCGGTGAATCGACGCGAATAACAACGGCTTTGACCGATTTATTTTTGCGTAACTGGTCAATCCAATCCACTGTTTTGCGTGCATCTGTGATGACGCCCGTCACTTCGACGATACCTACTTTAGCGCCACTGCTCCCCAATGAAACCGTAGGAGTGTCGTCACGTGCGGCGAACAACTTCAGAGCGACAATAAACAATATGGAAAAAACGACCAGCACACCAACACCGATGATCACATCCTTTTTTCGCAAAATCGACTCCAATCGTCAAAACCAATCTGAACAAAATAATACATTTTCAGCGATATTGTAACTCAGGCTCAATAAGTTAGCTCACTTTATATTGAGAATAAACTAACTTACATCTTAATTTAAATAAGTTACGAAGAAGTTGAGTCAGCAGCAACATCGACTGGCAGCGGTATTTTTATAGTCGATCCAACAACAACGCGATTTTTACTCCGTATTCCAACCGTGTTCCAAGGCAACTCAGCGATTGCTTTTTCAGGAATTCCATACTTTCGCGAAATAGATCGGAGGGATTCCCCTTTACGAATAGTATGTTCAATCCATCGGATCTTTTGATTAGTTGACATTTTACCAAGTGAGTCTGAAAGTAGTTTTCCCATCCCTCGTGGAACTTTCAGCAAGAATTGCTCGACTGTCGGGTCGGTACAAAACTGAACTAACTCCGGATTCCGCCATTTCAATTCGTCAATTGAGACGCCAAGAATTTTCCCGGCAACATTTAAGTCGATTACGCCTTCGATCTTGACGGTATCCGATTGCCACGGTTTTTGAAGTACTGGGGGTTTAAATCCCCATCGCTCGGGTTCTTGAAAGAGGAGTAAACTGGCGAGATAAGTCGGTACATAATTTCGGGTCTCACGCGGTAGCCCTTTCATTCTCCAGAAATCGGCAGTCCGCTCCCGCCGAGTTACCCGGGCAATGCGACCTTCACCGCTATTGTAAGCTGCCATCGCCAGATACCAGTCCCCAAAGTCGTTGTAGAGTTTTCGAAGGTACTTACAAGCGGCGTGAGCAGCTTTTTCCGGATTGCGTCGTTCATCGTACCACCAACCGGTTTGCAATCCGTAATGCTCGCCGGTAGATGAGATAAATTGATATATTCCGGCAGCTTGCGATCGTGAATAAGCGTTGGGATTCAGACCGGATTCTATCATTGCGAGACAGAAGATTTCTTCGGGAATTCCCTCTTCGCGCAGGATCGGCAGCACTACTGGCAACATCCTACCGGCACGATCCAACCAGCGTTGATAGACACCAGACCCACGTGATAAGAAGAAGGTGAGAGCATTTTCCACGCGTTTGTTGGTTACGACTGGAACAGGAGGCAACGGGACATTGTCCGGTAACACCGGTCGCATGGGTATTTTTTGCTTTTTACCGAATTCATCGAAAATAGAGGTAAACTTTTTGGCTTCTTTCGGTGTTATTCGGAACAACGAATCGACTCGAGCGCGTACTTCATTCGGTACTTTCAGATGTTCGGTATCTTCCTGCAGCAACACTTCAAGCGGTGTTTCCGGTGGCAAAATTGGTGAAACGGCGAGGAAGGTTTTGTACTTATTGACCAACTTGACGTAGAGCGAATCGTATCGACCAACCGGGAAATCATCACCCGTCGGGGTAATTGTGCCGTATTGTGCGAAAGCAGCGCGAATGAAGAGTCCGGCTTTGTCATAGTTGTGAACCGACCAATGCGCATCGGCAAGTAAAACCAACGCTTCAACGCTATCAAGTTGAACTGCTTCGATCGTGCGGAGGGGTACTTTGATACTGTCCATCGCCAATCGACGATTCAATGCGGCAAGCGAATCGAAAAAACGTACGGAATCTATTGCAAAAGGTTTTGCTTTTTTGGAATAAGCGCAAGCCTGCTCTGGCGAAAACAGACTGAGCAGAAGAATCGCAGGAAACATTGCTGCGGTAAAGTAAAACCGTATGACACTAATCAATCGCATATTATATTGCAACATACAATCTCGATTTGATCGATGCAAGCGTGCGAATCGTAACAATTTGTGTTGTGATTTAGGTACACTTTAACATTCCATTCGGTTCTCTGAAGTCGGTTTATCGATTAAGAACGGTGATCAATTACCGATCATTTGGTGTAATTGTCCACACTCAGACAGGTATTCAATATGAAAACCCGAATCCTACTTCTCATATTGCTCGCATTGGGAATCTGTTCCAGCGGCTGTCTCGAACGGCGACTGTTCATTCGCTGGCAAGCGCACAGTAAACCGGAATTGACGCTATTCTGGTCAGGTGATAGTGCCGATATCATGACCGGTCAACTGCCGAGATATGGTGAACCTTGGATCCTCAGCCAACCAGTCTCGACACAAAAAGATGTCGATGGATCGTTTGGACAGAGTGGAAAATGGAATGGTCGCGATCCCGATTCGAAACCGCTATTGATTGCCGATCCATCCCCCATCACACCGGTATTGCAATTCCATAAATACTATTTCGGGTTATGTCAATTACGCTCGGTGCAAGCGACGCTTCCGGGTGCCGCAATGCTACCTTTCCCCGATCCGGAGAGCGGGTTGCCAACTTCGCCGGTCGATTCGCTCAAAAAAATCGGTTTTCCATTTACCGCCGATACTCAGGAAAGACTTGAATTGGCACACGGTAAAAACATTTTGGAGTACTACCGACTTATCGTTAGTGATATGTTCACCAAAGTGGCAGACAGTCTGAAATTGTTTTCCGAAGATCGTGCGAAAAGCTGGGGCGATTCACTCTCGCAAGTCTGGTTCAAGCGCTTGAATATGGATTCACCGGCGACCAACGATCTCGATTTCTGGAATTTCATCACCGATTCCATACTGCCGACCGCATTATCCCCCGATCAGGTGCAACACGGCATCGTTGTCTCAAGTCAATTGAAAAAAGTCTTTGACACTTATCGCGATCTCGAAGACGAAGAGCAGTACATCGAATTGAAAATTGACGGTAAATTGATTTCATCGAATGCAGATACTTCTCATGCCGACACGTTGGTCTGGAAATGGGATGGCAAGAAATTGCGTCACGGTGGTCCCTATCATATGAAGGCAATCTCGGTAGTGTGGGATCCGATCGGCACGATGATTATTATCGCGATTTTAATTCTGTTCGTGATCGGCAGGATCTGGCTGGCATCGAAGAATCCACCGACCGATAGCAACGGAGAGTCGGAATCGCTCGATTTACCTCCTGATGCCATGTAGTATTTTTATTAGGTTTTAACAATGTCTGAACTCGATTTACAGCAAGTCCTGGAAGATATGACCGGCGTGGCGCGCAATGCCGGTGCGCTATTGATGCAGTATTACGGGAAGATCGCCGATGCGCAGATCGTTACCAAGGCAGCACACGATTTTGTGAGTATCGCCGACAAAGAGACGGAACAGCTCTGCCTCAATCAGCTCCGTGAATTATATCCAACATTCGATTTTCTCGGTGAAGAAGGGAATTCGATCGATTCCGGCGCCGATTATCGCTGGATCATCGATCCACTCGACGGTACGACAAATTTTTTACGCGGTTTGCCGGTATTCGCAGTATCGATCGGGTTAGAGGATCGTCGCTTAGTGAAAAAGACAGGGCAGCGATTCGGTGAGCGGATTGCCGGCGTAGTATTCAATCCCGCGAGCAACGATTTATATCGTGCGGCAAAAGGACTTGGGGCAACGCGCAATGGGAAGCCGATTTCAGTGAATCGCGAGATCGCTTTTTGCGATGCGATTTTTGCAACCGGTTTTCCGTTCCGGATCAAGAATTGCACCGATTTATATCTCGAAGCATGGCGGAAACTGTTTCTGGCGGGGAGTTCGATGCGGCGATGCGGGGCAGCATCAGTGGATCTGTGCTGGGTCGCGCAAGGCGTTCTGGACGGCTATTGGGAACTAAATTTATCGCCTTGGGATATCGCCGCTGGAGACGTCATTGTGCGCGAAGCGGGTGGTCGCGTCGGCAGCTTTGCGCAGGGCGACGATCCATTAGAGCAGGGGTGCATTTGGGCATCGGCACCGCAACTTCATGAACAGGGGCATTCAATATTACGGTCGGTATTCCCGGCAGACTTCGCACCGAAGGGGTAGACCCTCCGAGCTTTCGGAGCAAACTCAGGTAGAACGGGGCTTAGCGGGCGTGACTTGAATCCGCCCCGAAAATATTCTACCTTTATCCCCGATCACGTTATGCCCTTTTGGGGGATCGTCTAACGGTAGGACCGCAGACTCTGGATCTGTTAATCGGGGTTCGAATCCCTGTCCCCCAGCCCAAAGGAAAAGCCGACTCGAAAGAGTCGGCTTTTTTTTAGGCTCAATCTTTGGTGCGAGTCGAGTGACTAGTTGACGGGGTAGCTCTGAACACCGAGTCAGCGATCTGATTTTTGGGATCTATCAGTACAGTCCAACTCCGTCTTGGTGGCGCAGGCCTCCGAGCCTGCGTGATTTTATCTTTTGTAGTAGTGCCCAACTCCGATTGGGCGAGTCTCTTCTTTTCCGTAGGTCAGAACTTGTTCTGACCACCGCTTGAATCTTGTATCCTGATCTGTCGTTGCGAGGACGACGCGAAGCGTCGGACGTGGCAATCTATCTTTTGGTAGGGGCGGTTCGCGAACCGCCCTAATCCATTGATGACGCAGAAATATTTCCGGATTCATTCATTGATAAATTTTTATATCCGCGTGATGTCTTTCAGACATCACGTTTCGGGCGGTTCGCGAACCGCCCCTACCCAAGAAGATGCGGGCGGGCGTGGGAGCCCGCCCCTACTTCACAATATGAATTACTTTAATAGAACAATCTTCTGCGTCTTCGCAAACGCTCCCGCCTGCAATCGCACAAAATACGTTCCACTCGCCAAGCGCGAACCATCGAGCAACACGCGATAGGTTCCGGCAATTTGTTCGCGTTGCACCAGCGTAGTAACTTCGCGCCCCATCAGGTCGTAGAGACGAAGATCAACGTGAGATGAGATTGGGAGAGTGTAGGAGAGTGAGGTGGTGGAGTTGAAGGGATTCGGGTAATTCTGCGCCAAAGCGAAACCGGATGGTTGTATGAATCGTTCCGGTGTACTGGCTGATGAGTCCGGAAAAAGTGTCAAACGCGCGATGAAGCCATCAGAACCACCGTTGTAACTGGTATCTCCAACCTCTGGGGTCGTGGGAAAACCCGATCCACAAATACCAGTAAAAATGATTCCATCAGAATGGTGTTTCATACATGCATAAGCGACATCGCTGCCTGTCCCACCAAAATACGTGCTGTAAATTAATCGAGATGTATTGACTTTAAGATGAGTTACAAAACAGTTTCCTGTACCGTTAAGGTGTTCTGAATAAGCGCCTATTGTAGTTGGAAAGTCAGTACCCTTTGTTCCCCCCACAATGGTAACACTAGTATCAGCATAGTACAGGATTCCCCTACCTGCATCCTCACCAGAACCACCGAGATAAGTACTGTATAAAAGATTCGATCCAGTGCTGTTGAGATATGAAATAAAACAATCACCGATAACTGTGGTGCCTCCGTTATAGACTGTATCAAACCCACCGACTGTAATTGGAAAATTGGGACTGGTAGTAGAACCTGTTACAAAACAGTTACCGTTTCCATCACCTGTAATCCCAACTGCCCATTCACGGTCGCCGGAACCACCGAGATAAGTACTGTACAGCAACTGCGAGCCGGTCGAATTCAAGCGTAGTACAAATGCATCCAAATCACCACCATTAAAAGTCGTATCGAACGCATTGGGGGTTGTATATAGTCCTGAGATCGCACTTCCTGTTGCAAGTATTCCCCCCGAACCATCTGATGTAATCGACCATAATTCCGGACTATAACCTAGAAAAGTGCTATAGATCAGACCAGAACCGGTATTGTTTACATGAACGACGAATCCACCAGAACTGGTCGTGTTGTATGCGCCTTCAGTGGTCGGAAAATTCGGACTATTAGTAAAACCTCCGATAAAGACACTTCCACTATCACCAGCCAGAATGCTATGTCCATCATCGTAGCCGTTACCACCGAGACAAGTACTATATATCAATTGCGAGCCTGAGCTATTTAAACGGGCAACGACACAATCACGCCTTCCCCCATTATATGACCTTTGATATGCATTAATAGTGGTAGGGAATTGTGAATCTGCATATCCGGTGATCGTGCAATTACCAGAGTCGTCGGAGACAATACTTTCCGCGCGATCGTCACCCGGTCCACCGAGAAAAGTACTGTAGATCAGTTGTGAAAAAGTACTGTCCACTCTTGTGATGAAACAGTCGCCAGTACCTACCGATGCGCCATTGTAGCTAACATCGATGGCTCCGACCGTGACGGGAAAATCGTAACTATTTGTGCATCCACAAACGATGACTCCCCCACTACCGTCATCGACGATGCCATCTCCATAATCGTTTCCACCACCTCCCAAATACGTACTATACACCAGTGGATCGATTCTGAGCGTTTGCGAGGGATAATACCCATTCGGCAAATCGATCGCGAAGAGATTTTCTGACACGAGTCTGAATTGTGCCGTGACAGCGTTTCCGCGGGTGCCATTCGCAGTGGTTTGGTAAGCTCCCGGAATTCTCATTCGCAATTCGCCGAGGGAAGTGGGAAGCGAAAGTTCATTCGATAAGTGGAGGTCGGACACTCCTGTCCGACTCCTTTTTATGACAGAAATTATTGAGCCGACGGACAAGAGTGTCCGTCCTCCGCCTGCGATTGGCGCATCCAATCCCTCACACACCATCGCAATCTGTTTCGGATCGGCACCGGGATGCACTACTAAATCGAATTCGAGATGTCCCTTACTCTCATACCACTCGACATCGATTCCGTTCCACACATCATGATACACCACGCGCGTGAAGTTCCGGCAATCCGGTGCCCACTTCAAGGAATCATTCCCCAAGAAATAATTATTGTGCCACGATAATTCACCTTGTGCATCAATCGATTTCGCGAATGCGTATTCATTCATGGTAGGGGCGGTTCGCGAACCGCCCGTGTCCCCGGATGGTTGCACGAATTTGAATTTGAGCGCGTGAGATTTTAAACGGGAATGATGGATACGACCATTGGGATCGAATCGTGCATCATTAACGGACACGGGCGGTTCGCGAACCGCCCCTACCAAAGAAGAAGAATCGATGATGGAGGTGACGAGGGTGACACCATCGCGCTCGAGGAACCAAGTGAAGCCATCGCGCCGCACCTCACATTTATACACCACGGCGGAATCCCACTGTCCCTTATTCTCCGTAAACTGGAATGGGTGTGGGAGTCGCGTCGATTGTACCGTGACAGCGTAAGAAATTTGCGGGAGAAGGATCGACAGAGCGAAGACAAGCATCGTCGCGAATGCGAGCGGGCGTTGGCGAAGAGGACGATGGCGGAAAGTCATAGTAGCTCCGGTCGGACAGGTGGTATATCAATAATAATGTGGATGGAGAGTATTTACAAGCAATTTGATGAGTGAAAGGAAAATTTGTAGCCACAGGCTTTAGACTGCGTTAATTGTTTTCAATTTGAGACACAGGAGGTGGTCAGAACAAGTTCTGACCTACGGTAAAGAAGAGTCTTGCCGATTCGGAGATCGGCAGTACTAACGGATACAAGATACAAGACTCAAAGAAAGATAATAGATCGGGCGGGCGTGGGAGCCCGCCCCTACTCCGGGATACAAAATAAATAAAAATACCAGAGCGGGGGCATGCGGGGATGCCCCCCCTACTAAAAAAGGAAGGAGTCGGAATAAATTCCGACCTACGGAAAAGAAGAGAATCGCCGATTCGGAGATCGGCAGTACTTCCGGATACAAGATACAAGACTCAAAGAAAGATAACAGATCGGGCAAGCACAGGGACCTGCCCCTACTACCGATAACCGCTTATTTTCAAGAGATACTTAAATACCGACTTACAAAAAAAAGGCGCAGCTTTCACTGCGCCTTTTCTCAACAGAAAACTACTTACTTCATGAAGATGACCTTTTCGGTCTTGGTGATATGACCTGCTGACATCTTGATAAAGTAGACCCCGCTGGCAAGTCGACTCGGTCGCCAGGTAATACGCTGCTCACCGGCATTGAAGACGTTGTCGACCAACGTGGCGACTTCTTTACCCGTGATATCGTATGCCTTCAATGTCACGCGATCGCGGAATGGTATAGCAAACCGGATCGTGGTAAACGGATTGAAGGGATTCGGATATGCCGGTTTCAACTGGTAAGTCGTAACGACATTCGTTTGCGGCTTCTCATTCACACCGGCAACGACGTTGTATGTTTGCCACGTGATGTCGTTAATCGTCGGATCGCGCTGAATCGAAATCCGGAACTTCACACTCGAATTCAAATACGAATTATCGAATCGCCACATCATCGTGTCGTTGGTAATCGGCGCCGAGTTGATCAGCGACCACTGGCCATTCGGATAATTTTGCATGACTTCGATCCGGACAGTGTCGGTGGTGCGAATATCGCCGTTAGTAGTCGTATCGATATAATCCCACTGCAACGTTACCGGATTCGTCAAATATGCGCTAGTCGGAAAAACCAACCGAATTGTTGCCAGCGACAGATCGCGCGGGGCATCATCTTCGGAAACGACATCCGAGATATTCGGATTGCTGAGTAGCGAAATCCGGAACCGTACGCGAAGCAGATTGTATTCTTCTTCGAATGGCCAGGAATAAGTAGTATCGGAAATCAATGGTGTGTCGATCAATTCCCATTCGCCATTGGGATAATCGCGATTCAATTCCAACTTGACATGCGAGGTATCGGCAATTCGTCGATAGATCCAGTTGAATGTGATCGGTGAATTCAAATACAATCCTGGTGCCGGTCCGGTGATGCGGAGAATCGGCGCATTCGGGTCGAAGCGATACTGCGAACGCAGTGGCGGGTAATCAGGATAGGTCAAGGTCGAGTCGCTGCGAATTGCACTTCTCGCCACGGACTGCACGATCACCGGATTCAAAGTCCAGTCATTGTATAAAGGATCGGTCGAAGTACCGCCATCGATCCAAGTCGAACCGGCAGAACGATCGTCGATATACATAACGTACAATGAGTCGTTATCGATCACTTCAGGCATCGACGGCCAAATTCGGCTGTGTGCGGAACCGGAAGCGGCGCCATTGGAATTGGTCGTATCGGTAATTGGAGTCGGCCAATACCAAGTGGTACCGTTATCTACCGAGTGCGTGACCCAAATATTGCTAACTGCATATCCGTTCGAACTGGTATCGACATGGGAATTCGTGTTGCCGAACATCGAGAATGCACAATACAGTTCGTTGTTCGTGGCAATCGAGAGACTCATGCGATCGATCGTTGTACGGGTTTCCTGACGCCAGCGCGGTGGATCGCGGCTATCCAGTACTACCGGCCACCACCATCCATCGGCAACGATGTTGAAGGTGTCGGGTGCAGCATCGGTCCAGTGGTACACCAACGTCGGCATAAAACCGACGCGTTTCACTGGCACATCGCGCGGGCGAACCGTAGTATCGACAGTTAAATCTTCGTAAAAGCGCACAACGTTGAATACGATGTGGAGGTGATCGTTGTTATCGTACACCATGGAAGTGGCATTGACGTGACGGAAAGTGTCGCCTGCCGCCCAAAGCGTATCCAAGTTTTCCGACTGTGTAAAGCGATCCCAATTCCACACTTTAAATTTAGTGATATTGTTGTGCAGGGTATCGTCGAAATTCCAAGTCGATCCACCATCAGTCGACTGTGATATCCAGAGGTCGTTGTTATAGTCAAGGACTAAGAAACCGCGCCAGCCGTGCGGATCTTCGTAGGCACCGGGAATTGCAGTCTGCGGCCATGCCACGGCGACCTTGTCGGAAATGCGCGAGGTTGCGGATCCGTAGGAAGCCTGGAAACCGCGGAAAGCATACGAGAATGACGACAAATTGCGTTGATTGTTATCGGACCGGGAATAAAACATTCGGTTGTAGAGGATGCCACGCCCACCGTCCATATCGCGAGAAATGATCTGTGCACGATTTTGACGATCCACGGACATTACCGGCCAAATAATTGTATCGTTTGGCAGTGTCGTTGGATTCGGGGTTTGCACCGGATTGAAACCGGAAATCTGATAATCTTCGTCGGTCGCGAGGAACGTATAGTATCCACCGGGTACTGTTGGGGTTGTCGGCACAGGTTTGTGCGCAGCAATCACAGCACGACCATCGGACAATACATCGATCGAAGAGAACCCAGCTCCGCCACCGATACCGGCTCCAGCCAGTGCCCATGCGCCAGCCGGCGGTTCACGATAGTTATAAGCGACAACGCGGTCGCCGTTACTCGGGGCACGGGCATTCATCCATGCGGCATGCAACCCGCCCATCGTATCTCGCGCAAGAAACCGATTGTGCGAGCCATACGTGAAAAAGTCGAGATAAGTCGTTCCAATCTGCCAAGCAGAATTCAACTCGTCGGTACTCCGGACGGGTCCAACTGGAGTGGGAGGAACGGAAATGTGATTCGGCAATGTGGGTAGTTCGCGCGGAAGTATTTTTGTCAACTCCCGTTTATTACCCGGTTCAACGCTACGAATAGCAAACGCAGCGACAACCAACGCGAGTACCGCGACCATTGCCAGTACTCTTCGTGGCATATTCATGTTAACTCCTTTCAAGATTTCAAGGCTCGCCTTACAATGAAATACGCACCAAACGACCCAAAATACCATCAAAAATTTCTAACGACGATTTTGTAGTCGATATCCAAGAATTATATTGAAGGTATCGAACCGAATGCATCTCAACCCAAGTGTCATAAAAACCGACACTATCTTAACAGAATAATACACTCTAAACTCACAAAATAAAAGAGGTGTATTGTTCTTAACCAAAAACTTAGTGACGACGGTATCACCTCTCAAAACAGAAACAGTGAGTGAATATGATTTGGCATACTGAATATCTAACTATTCACACGAAAAAACATCGTGAATATCTGCTAATCACCTCAAAAATTGAGGAAATATTGCAAAAGTCGGGTATTCGCGAAGGATTTGTTTTTGTTTCTGCAATGCATATTACCGCAGGGGTGTATGTCAACGATGCTGAGTCGGGATTAGTTCAAGACATCGACGATTGGCTGGAGAAGCTGGCACCTTATGCAAATTACCGGCATCATCGCACCGGTGAAACGAATGGTGACAGTCATTTAAAGAATTTACTGGTAGGGCATCAGATATGGTTACCAGTCACTTCGGGCAAACTTGACCTAGGTCCGTGGCAACAAGTTTATTACGCCGAATTCGATGGACAGCGTTCGAAACGTGTGATCGTGAAAGTGATGGGTGAAGCGTGAGAATAGCATTATATATCACTCTAATAATTGCCTTCCTTTTCTCACTTGGTTGCAGTAAATCAAGTACTTCGGAAGATTCTATCGATTATATATCAATCGGAAAGAATCTATCCGACGATCCTACCTTTGGAACAGTTGGAAATCCTTACACTTGCATTACATGTCACCAACCTCCGGAAAGTGATCGGGATCGTGCTGATTTCACTTATCCGGCAGTACCGCTTCGTAATCTATATTATCGCAATGGATTCTGGGGAGAATATCACCGATCTCTGCGTACTGCAGTCAATCAGTGTATCGTAAAATATATGCATGGTGACCAACTCACTCAGATTTCCGATCGGTGGATTGCACTAGAAGAGTATTTAAAGAGTACTTCGGTTCGGAGTGATTCAATGTTGCGAACCATCCAAATCGACACCTTTCTAACGACTGAAAATTTAATCGATACCGTTCGCTATCAAACAACTTATAGTGGGGGAGAACAGCTATTCGGTAGCAGCACGTATGATCGATATTGCAATCAATGCCACGGTTACGGTATCCACGGAATTGCCGATCTTCGCTCAATCCATTCACTCAGTATTGGCTATATTGCAATGAAAACGCGTCTCAGTTCGACTAATTATTTGAACGGATATATGCCTTTCTTTACAATAACGAGACTACCGGTAGATTCATTAAAAAATATTATTGCTTTTTTAGTTCGACCCGATACCAGTGCGTCGAGTAAGTAAGATGAACGACGAAGGACTCCGTTTTTTTCTGGCAATCGATCGATCAATTATGTCGGAACAAGCTTGTTGTGAATTAGTTGAATGGCAACAAACGCACAATGATCGGGTAGAATTGTTTGATCTACGATTCCGACCCGATCTCGGCGCTCATCTACATATATCCACAACCCCGTGTATCGTGGCTTATTTTGATATCGCTAAACCACTTCCATCACAGTATATAACTAGTTTGAATTTTCTTGAAGATTATTACCGTTTACTGCTGGAAGCTTGGATTGACCATCGCGATTCTGTGGTTCAACTTGCTGAACCACCTCGCAAAACAAAAGCGATCGAAGAAGCGCAATCGACAACCATTTCAACGTTACTGGTTCGTGAATGGTTAAAACGGGTTGAACAAAGACCGATTTCAAGAGATCGAATGACTTTAGACGAACTTCGATTAGTGTCGACAATTGTTCGATTTCGCGAGCGTCCTGGTGCAGTTGCGCTCTTGGAGCACATCTACCAGCGAATTGCTTTACTTCAAATCGATCAACTTCCACTTTCTTATTTGTGTGAAACGATTCTAGCAACAGCCAGTATTTATTTATCGGTATCCGCATTTCCGAATTGCTATACTCTTCAAAACTCAGCTATTTGTGAAACGTTGCAACACCAAGCTGATCATCTACTAACCAAACTAGATGCAGCTACCGGACTTTATTTTCCGACCTATGCGACCGAAAATAAGATCAGACTTGAATCGACGACCATAACCGAACAAGCTCAGGTAGTTCGAGCACTAGTTAGAATTGGATGGGCATTCGGATCAGTCTGGATTCGGCACGCTGGCAATCTGATCGACTCGGTGTATCGCTACGGTCGATTTAGTACCGATGGTGCGGAATTAGAATTACCATCGAATGATAATCTTGGTTTTCGACTCTCCGACGGTCTGGTGTTTGCAATCGCAGCGCTAGACTACTACCGCTATAGTGGCGATTCTCGGTGGTTGGGTCGGATTGAGACGATCGCAGCAATTTGGTTCGACCGGTTTCGGACGACCGATGGACAGCTCGATTGGTTTTCAAAAGGTCATATTCTTCACGGTTCAGTTCCGGCACTTCACGAGCAAGGACTTTTCGCCATACTTTCCCTCGAATTAGGACGTATCACTCAGAACGATTATTGGGACGAAATCGCAGATAGTTTGCTTTCACCAATAGGTCGTAACCTCTTGGAATTTCCACGTGAAAGTGTTAGCTTGGTAGAAGGGATGATCAGGATTTTCAGCCACGATTTAACGGTCGTGGGACCTTGGCAGTGCAACGATCTCCCGGTTGAATGGCGAGTAGCCATCGCACCTTGGCTACCCGATTTGCGGATCGATTGGCAATCCAAATCGGCAAGCGTCGCGATCCAAATCGGCAAACAGAGCTTTGAATTGGAAAAACCGATTAGTTTATATCGCATTTTATCTCACAAGAATTGAGGAGGGAACAATGAAGAAACCCTTGATCTGGTTACTTGCTTTGAGTGCAGGGTTGCTGGTTTCACCCGTTTACGCGCAATACATCCAGAATCGCTGGCACACCGAAGCCTTTCGGAACTTTCCGAATTCCGAACGCGACAGTGTAGGTATTGCAGTTCGGCAAGGATCGCACATTGAATGGCAGCGTTCAGCTACCGGCGACGATCACGGCAATTGGTATTTTTCGTGGTCATCCACACCGAATGGAATTCGCGGTCTGTATGCTTGCAAGATCAATTCGAACGGCGACACCGTTTGGATCAAAACCGTTAATGACGGTCCCGGTCGACAAGAAGATCCAGTCGTTATTGCCGACTCAACCGGATTGGTTATAGCGTGGGTCGATTACCGTGAAGGCAACTATCGCGGCGGTTCCTACACAAATGACACGAATTTCGTCGGCGACGGTGCTGGTTCGGTAATGGCACAGAAACTTGATCCCAATGGTAACCGACTTTGGAATATTACTGGTGCAACAGACAGCGTAAATGCCGTTCCAGTATGTATGACCAGTGGTTACCAAAACGATCTGCGACTTGTTCCCGATGGCGCGGGCGGTGCATATGTCATGTGGGAAGACACGCGTAACAATCGTGGTGCGGATATTTACGGTAACCGAATCGATGCGAACGGAAGCCGCCATACCGGTTGGTCTCCCAATGGTAATGCAATCTGTGCTGCGGCTGGTAACCAACCAGTCGGTGGTGAATATACAGTCGATGTCGACGGGCGTACTGGAGCGTGGGTCGCTTGGGTCGACAATCGTCGCAACCATCCCGACATTTATTACCAGCATGTTTACGGCAACGGTACGATGCGCTGGAGCAACGAAGGTCAACCCTTCATCGCCGATACTTGCGAATTGGGCAAAGTAAAGATTTGTCCCGATGGCAGCGGTGGTGCATTCCTCGCATGGCGTAATGTCAATGGAACAACGATCGATATTTGGATGCAGCGTATCGATTCTTCCGGCGCCAAAATGTGGTCACCCGATTCCGGCGTTGTACTTGAATCAATTCCCTACGAGCAGACTAGTCCGCGCATCGTATATGCTGGTGCCGGTTCCGCCATTGTCAGTTGGGAAGATTTCCGCAACGACCCATCAGGCACTCAGAACGAAGATATTTACGCTCAAAAAGTCTCGGGCTCTACGACTTTGACTCGCGCCTGGCCAACCGGTGGAGTCGCAGTTTGTACGGAAACCCACCACCAGCGTGAATCACGCTTGGCTTCGGACGGTTCTGGTGGATGTGTGCTCGTTTGGGAAGATGAACGCACGACTGCCAATCCCGAACACGATATCTATGCCCAGCGCGTACAATCGAATGGTACGGTTGCGTGGTCGACCAATGGTTTGGTGATTTCCGCTGCCGATGGTGGACAGATCGCTCCGGTTTGCCGCGAAAGTGGCGGCAGATTACTCCTCGTTTGGTCGGACAGCCGATTGGGAAGTCGACCGATTTATCACACGGTATGGAACTTAAGCGGTCAACCGGTGGGTACGATGCCGGCAACCGGCGCACTGACTATTCCCGATATTACCGGTAATGTCACGCGCAACTCAATCGTCGGTATGGGTACTAGCCGATTGATTAACTACTGGGTCGACGCTCGACGATCGCAATACGGCAATCGCATTTATTATTCGATTCACAATAGCGGTTCCGACAGTCAGAATGGATCGAAAATCGCCAGTATTGCCGCAAACGGCAACCCGATTACACTTGATTCCACCAACCGGTTGACTCAGGACGGTACGGCGATTTACAGTGCACCGTTGACAATTGGAACACCGGATTCCGGTTCGATCATCGTCTACTTCAATACTGCCGCAAATGGCTCCTCATCAGAACAAACATTGCGCGCGCAGAAGATCTCTTACAGTGGCGCACGGTCATGGACCAATTTCGGTCGTGAAATATGTAGTGCCGTTACCGGACCGGAATTTTTAACTGGAAAACCGGATGGCAGCGGTGGCGCTTATTTGGCATTCACCATTGCCGGCGATGCACCATACTATTACAACGAAGTCCATTTCCAACATGTCAATAGTGCCGGTCAAATTCAACTCGCTTCAACCGGTGCAGCCATCAACCCCGGCTTGGAACAACAGTGGGCTTCTTTAGTCGTGTCCGGCAGCAATATTTATGTCGGTTACATCGAAGTAACCGATGCGATGAACAACATTTTCAGTGTCCGAGTTTGTAAACTGAATCCTGACGGATCGGTAGTTTGGAATCACATTCTTGCCTCAGGCGATTCAACCGGTCACAACAACAATTCGAACGGCAATCGTTCACAGTTGCGTTTGGTCGCTGGCGACAGTGGCTCGGTCGTTGCATACTGGATGGAGTTCCGATTTGATATCGCCGGCGGCTCGGGTGCGCAAATCATGGCACAACGCGTCGATGCAAACGGTAATCTCCTCTGGGGCGAAGGTGTCCGATTAGGCGCTAGCGAGCAGGCACAATCCGACGCAATCGCGATGTCTGCAGGTTCGACCTATTGGCTCGGTTGGAAAGATACCCGAATTGGTGGTTTTTCATCGATCTATCTGCAGCACCTAAGCGCAACTGGCGGGTTCTTGTTGGATTCAGTCGGACAACGCATGGCTGTTGCCAACAACGCACAGACCGATCTCGATTTCGCGAATGATGCCGGTACTGGCGTGTATATGTTCTTCTCGCAATTTTACGATGAAGCCAATCCATTCCCACCCCCGGCAACAATCAACGATGCCGAAATTGAAGGCTTGCATTTGAATGCAAACGGTGCGATCAACCGACCGGAACTTTGGACCCCGGCAGCATCGCACTATCAAGTAGCATTCCTCGAAAAAATGCCGGCAGCCCAGAAATCGCCGAAATCGATTTCACGTCCGCACGGTGCGGCAGTGAACTGGGTCGATTTGCGTGCTACTGGTAAGGAAGAACTGATCAATCTGTACATGCAGCGTGTCCGCGACGACGATTCCGTCGGCGTACGTGAAATTGCCACAGCGATGCCGAAGCAGTTCACGTTACTGCAGAACTACCCGAATCCATTCAACTCGACGACGGTTATCCGGTTTACATTGCCGCGAACCGAGCGGGTGAAGGTTGCTATTTACGATATCATGGGTCGCGAAGTCATCAACTTATTGAATGATGTGAAGACAACCGGCACTTACGAAGTTCGCTGGAATGGCAAGAACACTTCCGGCATGAAAGTCTCCAGCGGTATGTATTTCTACCGCATGGAAACTTCGCAGGGTGTTATCGCGAAGAAGATGACGCTTTTGAACTAACAAATTATTCAAGTAGTGAAAAACGGGCGGCTAATTTGTCGCCCGTTTTTTTATTCGAGGATTTCAAAATATTTCGATTAATTGTGGATTTCCTATTGATAAAATATCGGGTTGTTTGTAGATTGATATAAGATTTCTTTCTCCAGACCGATCTGATCGGTCGCCGATCTTCTCAGAACTGCTTCAAGAACCGAGGAGGGAAGAACCCATGAAACCGCAGCACTGGATCCTAGTTTTACTCACTGGTTTACTCTGTTCGACCGCCCCAGCACAATTCATCCAAAATCGCTGGCATACTCAACCGTTTCGCGAACATCCGACGCAGGACAGCTCCGGGATACCGGTGCGTCAAGGTACGCATCTATTTTGGTATCGTACGCTAACCGCCGACCAACAAGGCAATTGGTATCTGGTCTGGTTTGCATCGCCGAATGGTGTTCACGGTTTGTATGCGAGTAAAATCGGTCACGATGGCGAAATCATCTGGACGCGCACAGTCAACGATGGACCTGATCGTCAGGAAGATCCAGTGATCTTCGCCGATTCAACGGGTCTGTATATCGCGTGGGTCGATTATCGCATCGGCATATACCAGAATAATCCATCGCTTGTCGGCGATGATGCCGGATCGGTGATGGCACAGAAGCTCGATCCGAATGGGAATCGTCTTTGGAATGTTGCCGGTGCTACGGATAGCGTGAACGCAGTTCCTGTCTGTATGGTTAATGGATATCAGAACGACTTGTGCATCCTTCCCGACGGCGTTGGCGGCGTATACATCACGTGGGAAGATAATCGGAATAATCTTGGTGCCGATCTTTACGGGCTCAGGTTGAATGTCAGCGGACAACGTGTTACCGGATGGAATTTGAATGGGAATGCCATCGCTGCCGCAACCGGCAATCAACCGACCGGCGGCGAATACAGCGTCGACATTGATGGTTCGGGCGGGCTCTGGGTTGCTTGGATCGATAACCGTCGCAATCACCCCGACATTTATTATCAACATGTGTATGGTAACGGCACCATGCGCTGGATGTCGGAAGGACGTGTCTTTATTGCCGACACCTGTGATTTGGGAAGAGTAAAAATTTGTTCCGATGGTAGCGGCGGTGCGTTTTTTGTGTGGCGAAATCGATCGGGATTAACAATAGATCTCTGGATGCAACGGATCGATTCATCCGGCACGAAAATGTGGTCGCCGGATACAGGAATTGTCTTGGAGAGTCTGCCGACCGAACAGACCAATCCGCGAATCATTTCATCCAGTACCGGAAATGCGATCGTCAGTTGGGAAGATTATCGCAACGATCCTACCGGTGCTTACAACGAAGACTTGTACGCTCAAAAAGTTACCGGCACTGCTACTTTGACGAAGTTATGGCAAACTGGCGGCGTACCGGTTTGCACCGAATCACACAACCAGCTTGCAACACGGTTGTCATCCGATGGACTTGGTGGGTGTATCGTAGTTTGGGAAGATTTACGTACTAGCGTAGATTACAATCGTGATGTCTATGCCCAACGCATCAATTCTTTTGGTCAAGCGGTTTGGCAAACAAATGGATTACCGGTGTCAGCGGCATCACAGAATCAGAGTTACATCATCTGTCAAAATAGCCGAGATCGGTTGTTGTTCGCATGGATAGATGAACGCGAGGGAAGTGCTCCGATCTATCGGACGGTTTGGAATTTGGATGGTACCTCACTACTGCAATTCCCAACGAATGGTATCGAAACCGTTCCCGATATTAACGGAAACATTCAGTGCAATACGATCGGAACAATGGGTAGTACCCGGATCATCAACACTTGGGTCGATCAACGGAGAGGGGTAATGGGAGATCGAATCTATTATTCGATTCATTCCAGTACTCCCGAGGATTCGAATGGTACAACGATACCGGGTATTACGAAAAATGGGAATCCGATTACGCTCGACTCTACCAACCGAATCGCACAAAGTGGGATTTATTTTTATTCAAATCCCCAATTGATCAGTACTCCCGATTCCGGTACGATCGTCGTCTATTTCAACACGGACCCGCATGCCGGCAGTTACATTCAAACCTTACGGGCGCAAAAGATCTCCTACAATGGCGAGCGAATGTGGGGCGATTTCGGTAGTGATGTCTGCGGTGATCTCTTCGGACCCGATTTTTTAACGGGTAAACCCGATGGAAATGGTGGTGCGTATCTAGCATACACAGTTGCTAGTGAACCACCATTTTACTACAACGAAGTGCACTTTCAACACATCAACAGCTCCGGTCAACGATTATTAAGCCCTACAGGAATCGCGATTGAGCCGGGATTGGATCAGGGGTTTGTTGCGCTAACAATTTCCGACAGTAATATTTATGTCGGATACATTGAGTGTTTTGATTTAGAATATGGGATTTTGCGCGTTCATATTTACAGATTGTTGAGCGATGGCACAGCACTTTGGCATCGCATCATCGCCGAAGGTGATTCCACATTATATCACAATTTAGCGACCGGATACCGCTCACAATTAAAGTTACTATCGGGAGCAGATGGTTCGGTTATTGCCTATTGGATGGAATTCCGATACGACATCGCAGGCGGTGCGTGCGCGCAAATTATGGCTCAGCGTCTCGATCCCGAAGGGACGGCACAATGGGGTGATGGCATACGATTGGGTGCATCGGATAATAACGAGGAGTATGCTGTTGGGATGACCACTGGATCGACTTACTGGTTTGGCTGGCAGGATGCTCGCATTGGCGGTTATCCATCGATCTATCTGCAACATCTTGATGCTTCGGGTCACTTCATGCTCGACAGTACTGGTCAGCGCTTGAGAATTGCCGATAATGCGCAAACCAATCTCGTAATGGTCAATGACAATAGCGATGGTGCCTATCTCTTCTTCACACAATATTACGACGTGACCAATCCCTTTCCGCCCCCGACTACCAATAACGACGCCGATGTAATCGGGATCCATCTTGCCGGAAATGGTACGGTCGTGCGTCCCGAGCTCTGGACACCGACGGCAACACCGATGCATGCAGCATTTCTCGAAAAAGCCCGTTATTCGCAATTTCAGCCGCAGGCAGTGGCGGTACCGGGTGGAGCAGTAGTGAATTGGCGAGATATGCGCGCTACCTTGAAGGAAGAGTTTCATGATCTTTACATGCAGCGGGTCTGCGACGACGCTTCGGTTCAAGGAGTTCGCGAAGTCGCGACGGCAATGCCGAAACAGTTCACGTTGCAGCAGAATTATCCGAATCCATTTAACTCGACCACGGTAATCCGGTTTACATTGCCGCGCACCGAGCGGGTGAAGGTTGCGATTTACGACATCATGGGTCGCGAAGTCATCAACTTATTGAATGATGTAAAAACAACCGGCACCTACGAATTACGCTGGAATGGCAAGAACTCCTCCGGCATGAAAGTCTCCAGCGGTATGTATTTCTATCGGATGGAAACTTCGCAGGGTGTTATTGCGAAAAAGATGACGTTATTGAATTAATGTCGCCCATTTTCAATTAGATATAGGTTATGAGGGAGTAATTTCGAATATAACAGTTTCACTCCCGCGCATACTGACAGGAAGTATTTTCGCAAACTGGTCGATAGGTCTTGATCGCGTCTCGAGAAAACATTAGTATTTAATAAGAACGATAAATTGCGATGAATTTTGATCCGATATATGCGTAGTGGGAGGCTGTGAGATTTGATTTTCTTTCCGTCAACAACCTGAATCTGATCCGATTTATTTCTCATAATTGAGTTTGTTAGTAATACCGCTGATCTTTCAATTACATCCATTTAATTGACACGAGGAGGAAACAATGAAGAACCCATTGATCTGGTTGCTGGTATTAAGTACAGGGTTGCTGGTTTCACCCGTCTCGGCACAGTTTCTACAAAATCGGTGGCATACCGAACCATTCCGCGCTCATCCATATTCGGACAGTGTTGCCATTCCCGTCCGACAAGGAACGCATTTATCCTGGCAACGCGCGCTCGTCGACGATCAGCATGGTAATTGGTACATTGCCTGGTCGGCTTCACCCAACGGCATCCACGGGCTTTATGCGAGTAAGATCGACAACAATGGTGACATCGTCTGGACGCGAACGGTAAACGACGGTCCGAACCAGCAGGATGAACCGGTATTGTACGCCGATTCGACTGGTGTGACCATCGCATGGGTCGATTTCCGGGAAGGTATATACCAGAACGACACCAGTTATGTCGGCGATGCCGGTGGTTCGGTGATGGCACAGAAATTCAACCCCGATGGTCAGCGCATCTGGAACGTCACCGATCAATCGGATACCGTGAATGCAGTTCCAGTCTGTATGACAAGGGGATTTCAAAGTAATCTTCGAATGATCACTGATGGAAATTACGGCGTCTATATTTTTTGGGAAGATACTCGATACAATCGAGGTTCGGATATTTTTTGCAATCGTATCGGCTTAGATGGACATCGCTATACCAATTGGCCAAAAAACGGTATCGCCGTTGCTGCTGCAGCGGGCGCGCAACCGTCCGGCGGAGAATACTCGGTTGCGCAAGGCAACAATAACAGTGCCTGGGCGGCTTGGATCGACAATCGTCGCAATAATACCGACATTTACTATCAGCAGATTTACTCGATTGGAACAACCCGATGGGATTCGCTCGGACAGGTATTTATCGCCGATAATTGTTCGTTAACGAAAGTAAAAATCTGTCCGAATGGACAAGGCGGTGCTTTTTTCGTGTGGCGCAATCAAGCCGATCAAACCGTCGATCTGTATATGCAGCAAATTAATGCGTCCGGTCAGAAATTGTGGCTACCCGATACGGGAGTAATTCTCGCCGATGTTCCAAACGAACAAACGAATCCGCGAATTGTTTTTGCCGGTGACAGCAATGCGATCGTGAGTTGGGAAGATTTTCGCAGCGATGCTAGCGGTACCGTTAATGCGGACTTGTACGTACAAAAAGTGAGTGGTACAACATCGATACAGCGCCTATGGCAGACTAACGGTGTACCGGTCTGTACCGAATCTCATCAGCAACGCGAATCACGATTATGCGACGATTATTCCGGTGGTTGTGTGCTGGTTTGGGAAGACGAGCGGTTCCATGAAACTCCGGGTCAGGATATCTTTGCGCAACACATCACTTCAACCGGTCAACCGGGTTGGGCGACTAACGGTCAAAGCGTCTCATCCGATCCGAGTTCCCAATTTTATGCGATCTGTCGTCCCAGCGGTGGTCGGTTTCTCTTTACATGGTGCGACCGTCGCCAAGGGAGCAATCAGTTGTATCGTACGGTTTGGAGTTGGATTGGTACGCCTGTAGGATCGTTTACAGCCGGAGGAGCAAACACCGTAACCGATATTTCAGGAAATGTTCATTACAACATGATCGAGAAATTGGGATCGACCCGGATCATGAATGCATGGGTTGACGGACGCAGATCGGAATTCGGCAATCGAATTTTTTATACGATTCATAAGAGCACACCCGACGATTCCAATGGTGTAGCAATCCCCGGGATCGCCAAAAACGGCAACCCGATCACACTCGATACGACCAATACTGTTTCTCAGGATGGAACTACGTCTTACAGTTCACCATTGATCACCACTACTCCCGATTCAGGTGCTATCATTGTCTATTTCAATACTGTCAATGCCGATCAAACGATTCGTGCACAAAAAATCTCGTACAATGGCGCTCGAGTTTGGACTGATTACGGTCGAGAAGCATGTAGTTCCGTTTCATCATCATTTGATTTCTTATCCGGATCACCCGACGGTTACGGAGGAGTCTATTTGTCTTATACGATGACCGGCGAAGCACCCTTCTACTATAATCAAGTTCAATTCCAGCATCTCGACAATACCGGTTCACGGCTACTTCCGAATACCGGTGTCACGATATCTCCCGGTCAATTGGAGCAATCCTATCCCTCGTTAGTCGTTTCATCGGGAAATATCTACCTCGGATATATTGAAATGACGAATCTAGATTTAAACATCTATAGCGTCCATGTTACTAAATTGAACACCAATGGAACAATCGTTTGGAATCGAGAAATCGCTGCCGGCGATTCGTCATTGCATCATGATCAAGCACAAGGCAATCGCAATCAACTATACCTAATAGCAGGTGATAGTGGTTCGGTAGTTGCACACTGGAACGAATTTAACTGGGAGATCGCAGGTGGTTCCGGCGCAAATATCATGGCGCAACGGATCGACAGTAATGGAAATCTGCGATGGGGTACCGGTGTTCGACTTGGAGCAACCGAATTTGCGCAAATTGACGCAGTAGGTTTATCTACTGGTTCTACATATTGGTTTGGTTGGAGGGATACTCGAATTAATGGACTTAGTTCAATCTATCTGCAGCATTTATCAGCAAACGGAAGTTACTTATTAAACGCCACCGGTCAACGGTTGGCAGATGCCAGTAATTCGCAGTTAGATCTTGATTTAGCCAAAGACAACTCCGTTGGTGTTTATACTTTCTATGCTCAATGGTTCGATCGATCGAATCCGTTTCCTCCGCCACCGACTTTAATGGACGAAGATATTATTGGTAACCACTTTCTTTCGAACGGCACAATCAATCGTCCGGATATCTGGACACCGACAACATATTCCGATCACGTAGCTTATCTTGTGAAAGTGCCAAATTCCCAGAGACGCCCGAAATCGGTTCCGATCGCAAACGGCGCAGCAGTCAACTGGCTTGATATGCGATCGACAATGAAAGAAGAGTTTGTCGACTTGTACATGCAGCGTGTGCGCGACGACCAATCGGTACAAGGTGTTCGAGAAATTGCTTCGGCGATGCCGAAACAATTTTCGCTGCAACAGAATTATCCGAATCCATTCAATTCGACAACGGTAATTCGCTTTACATTACCGCGTACCGAACGCGTGAAAGTCGCAATATACGACATCATGGGGCGGGAAGTGATCAATTTGCTCAATGCTGTGAAAACCACTGGTACATACGAAGTGCGCTGGAATGGGAAGAACAATTCCGGGATGAAAGTTTCGAGCGGCATTTACTTTTATCGGATGGAAACTTCTCAGGGCGTGATAGCGAAGAAGATGACGTTGTTAAATTGAAATTCTCTTGATTCATTTTCTTTCGATGCACCGAAGTCGATTTCACCTGTCAACACCGTTGGTGAAGTCGACTTCGACGTTTCATCGATAAAGCAATCGACATTTCCAGCCAAAAGACCGTTGAGTCACAAGAAGCAGTTGATATCCTTCAGATCGATTATATTAACTTAACCAATTATTGAATACAAAAAGAAACTCTTGTTATCGATTAATTGTATCGATATAATGGTTAAAGTTAGATTGATTCCAATCGTATCGCATCAATTTTCCGAGATAAATTCTTGCTGTTAACTACAGTGACGATACACAATAACTAGTAAATATCCGAGGAATTCTATTTGAATTCGAAACCGATATTTCACTTACCGATTTTAGTGATTCTAAGACCGCGTATTCTCATTGTTCTACTGGCATGGTGGATGCTGGTGTTCAGTCAGGCAAGTGCAAATACATCTCCATCGTCTGTTTATCACCCTTCAAACAATAACGATTCATCAAGACAAAATAGTACCACCCAGAAAGACATCAAACAAGTATTAATTCTCTCCCCCTATCAACTGGATTTACCTGTTTCATTGATTTGCTCGCAAGTAATACGAGCAGAATTCCATAAAGCAACCGATATCAAGACCGAACTGTATTTCGAATATCTCGATTTGAATCGTTTCACCGACCTTGACTACCGTTCACAGCTATTGGAGTATTTTCCGGTCAAGTATCGACAAAAGAAAATCGATTTGATATTTCTATGTTCCGACGAGATGCTCGATTTATGGTTGAAGCACCAACAACAATTTGCACCGAATGTTCCAACAGTTTTTTTCGACGTAACAGCGAACAGGATCGCTTCATTGCAACTTTCATCCAATATCACCGGAGTCTGTGCCAATGTCGACTACTTGTCCAGTTTGAACTGGTATTTGAATTCGTTTCCAAAAACAAATGAAATTGTTCTGATTCGCGGTGTAGGCAAGACCGATTTGATGTTGAATGATCCCATTGAAATTTTTCAGAAGAACTTTCGTGATAAATGTAAAATTACCGATTATTCAACACTCACTTTACCCGAAATCAAGCATCGCATTTCGCAATTACCCTCAACTTCGGTAGTACTCTATCATCCGTTGTTCGAAGATGTATCCGGCAATCTCTATCGACCTATCGATGTTATTCGGGAAATAGCTTTCGTTTCAAGTGTCCCAGTGATCTCCGGATACGACCACTTTATCGGTACCGGCACAATCGGTGGCTACCTCTATAGCGTAGAACAACAAACGCTAGATGCCGTAAAAATTGGATTGCGAGTTTTACACGGTGAATTGCCAAAAACGATTTTAATCGACACCGATAAAAGCAACCGCTTTATCTTCGACTATCCAGCATTGCAAAAATACCACATTTCAATCTCCGATCTTCCACCGGGCAGTATTGTCAAGCACCAGACCCGATCGATGTGGTTGGAATATCGTCTTGAAATCATCACGATTTTGATCTGCTTTGTCGGTCTGTTGATCATGGTGCTCGTTCTTGCAATCATTACTCACCGTCTTCGATCTGCCCGTTTGGCGCTCAGGAAACTCAACTCCGAACTTGAACAACAAGTTACTGACCGAACTTCCCTGTTATCTAAAACCAATTTATCGTTACAACACGAGATTATCGAACGAAACCGGATCGAAGAATCGTTACGTGAACGCGAAGAAAAATATCGTTTTTTAACCGAAAACATGAAAGACGTTGTCTGGATAATCGATATCGAAACACTCCGATTTACCTACGTTAGTCCTTCAGTGTTAGAATTACGCGGATTCACACCTGAAGAGGTGATGTCGAAACCAATGGACGCAGCGTTAACTTCTGAACAAGCACTAGCCGTCCGAAAAATGATTCACGATCGCTTGGCATCATTGTCAGATGACAATATCGAACGACCCAACCAATTCTTTTTAGAGGAAGTTACTCAACCATGTAAAGATGGATCGTTCGTTAACACGGAAGTCATTACTCGGTATTACCGTAATCAGAAAACCGGTCGAATGGAAATACTCGGCGTTTCTCGCGATATTACAAAACGGAAACGTACTGAGGAAGCACTTCGATTTACCCAATTTGTTATCGATAACATGAACAATTCGGCAATTTGGGTTAGACCGGATCGGAGTTTGGTTTACATTAATAAAGCAGCTTATACAAAATTGGGGTATTCCAAAGATGAGTTATTACAGCGATCAGTAACCGATTTTATGCCGCAATTCGATGCAAAAGCGTGGGAAGATCACTGGAAAGAGCTGAAGCAACGGAAACACATGATATTCGAAAGTGAACAAATCACTAAAAGTGGAGAAGTGTTTCCCGTTGAAATCAGATCGAATTATGTCGAATTCGAAAACGAAGAGTATGCTTGTGGCATAATCGCCGATATCACCCATCGCAAGCGAACTGAGAATATCCTTCGTGAAAGCGAAGAGAAGTATCGAATTTTATTCCGTGAATCGCCCGATCCCTATTTAATTTTACAGAACGGTGTCTACATCGATTGCAATCATGCAGCCGAACTAATTTTGCATGGCGATCGATCTCAGATCGTTGGACAAACACCCGGATACTTTTCACCGGAATTTCAGCCAGACGGCAGGAAATCGACTGATGTATTGGAAGTATGGATCCAAGAAGCACTGCAAACTGGAAGTAAAACATTCGAATGGGTTCACCGGCGGCTTGATGGAACGAATGTATATGTCGAAGTATCGAAGATTTCTATGTTGTTAGATGGACAGACGGTTTTGATATGTTCCTGGCACGATATTACTGATCGGAAACAGGCACAAGCGGAACTGGAACAATTAGTCATCGAATTACAAAATGCTCTTTGCAAAGTACAACAATTGGAAGGTATTTTGCCTATTTGTAGCTACTGCAAAAAGATCCGGGACGACGATGACACTTGGCACGATATGGAGCAATATGTTTCAAATCGATCGCAAGCGCAGTTCAGTCACGGAATGTGTCCAGAATGTAGTAAACTGTACTTTCCCGAAGTTTTCAAGTAACGCACTCTTCGATGATCCCCAAATCTTCTGCAAACAGCTTCTCTATTAGTATTTCATTTATGCACCCAATTATATTGAGTACTAATATATTAATTTAATCAGAACTGACAATTTAAGTTGCACTCAGTAATTCGCTCAGATTATATTTCCATATATTGTTCAAATAACATTCAAATCCGATTTTTATTAATTATCAACAATATTGCTTTTTACCCAGCTTTGCAATCACAAGAGATGCGATTTTATAAGCGGATTTTCCAGATATTTTTTAAGGAGAGATCATGGACAAATCGCTGGCAAAACTTCGAAAAGCGGAAGAGGATTACCGGAAAGAAGTCTCCGATCTCATGGTTGAAGAGGGCATCGCTCTTACCCATAGCGACATCGGTTACTTCGCTACTTTTGACCCCGCAGCCAATTTATTGACGATGATTGGCTGGTCAAATAAAGCAATGAAAAATTGCGCGATGCAAGAAAAACCACTCGAATATCCGTTCGATGCGACCGGTCTCTGGGGCGATTGTCTTCGCGAACGACAACCGGTCATCACAAACGATTATGCCAATTCCACGCGACACACCAAGAAAGGACAACCGATTGGGCATGTTCTAACAATCCGGCATTTGAATGTTCCGATTTGGGAAGATGATAAAATGGTGGGTATCCTCGGGGTCGGTAACAAGCTTACCGATTACACCCCGGAAGACGGCGAATTGCTTCAACAATTCGGTCGTCGAGCATGGCCAATTATCAAGAAATTCTTCCAAATGTCGTGAGGTGAATGATGAAGTGCTCTTATTGCGGCGTTTGTATTTTCTACCTTCGGAAAGTTCCGATTCACGATGTCATGTATAAGACCAATGTGAGTTTGTATTGCGAAAACGACTTCAAGGCGTGCGCAATTTTTGAAATTATTCAGGCGAAAAGTTTGCTCGATGTACCGAAAGATATCTATCCGAACCAGAGCTTTCGAGTAGCGGATATCATCAACAAATAACGACTCGTTGATTTCAATTGGTTGAAGAGTGTTTCGCTCAGATTTTTTTACCGACTAAAATTTGAAAGGCGCTGCTAAAATCAGCGCCATTTTACTATTTTTAAGTTCTTCGGCTTGTCAATTTCCGGAAAACGATGTAAAAAGATAACAGCGATATAATGTTGTTGTGATTTCGGTCCTAGAAGTGGTTGAAACATTCGAAAACAAATGTATTGAACCGTTGCTACTTTGTTAAAATGGTTGCATCGATTTCCGTTCAAAAAAACCACCGTAACCACACCCGATCTTTCGAACTACCGAATATCCCGAACCATCCATCCGAAGATACATCACTTTCATTAAGCTGTTCCATTTCTTATTGTCCGAATTCCCTTCGGAAGAGTAATCTATTGGAATAGAATATCGTCCGGCTCGTTTTCTACTGGAAAATTCAGTAAATAATTTCCGACCTTTCTCATCGAAGAAACTGACTGTAATGGAATCGACTTTTGGTAATTCGAATACGACTTTTTCATCACAATTTCCTGAAAATTCACATGAAAGACCCAGCCGCAATTCGCGATCGAATGTTATTTTGGAATTACTCAGTTCCGAACGCGATCCCGATGAATCGACTTTTATTAATAGAAGTTTTGCTTGATTGGTGGGATCGGTGTCGCCACAAAGAAGATAACCACCATCATTGGCAAGAGCCACAAATTTCAAATAACAATATTGCCCATCCCCGTAATGCCGATCCCAAATCGTATCGCCATTCAGATTTAACTTCGTAAGACTGAAATCGTAGTTCCAACCGGACCAGCGCGTTCCACCGACCACTGCCCCCCCTGGCACCGGAAGAATCAGTCGATTATCATCGTTACCGGGCATTCGGCTTCGACGCGTCCAGAGTGTATCCCCCAGCGAATTTGTCCGCATCAAAAAACCATCGTATCCGTATCTAGTTCCAGAGACATTATTGTCACCGGCATCGACATTCGCTGTACCACACCACAAAATATCACCACTGGCGAGTGCTATACCCCCACTAGAGTAATCTCCCAACGTGTTACTTCGATTTCCCAATATCCGCTCAATCGACGATTTCACTAGTGGTGAAAACACTTTGGAGGATCGATAATTTCCATTCCTATCGGTTATGTACTGAAATACCGAGTGAACACTGCTACTAGGATACCCGAAAGAAAGATTGCAACCGGTAATCACAATTTGATTCGATGTAACAAGTGAAAACCGACAAGTATAGGGACGCATCGATGTACTCTTAATTTTCTCGATCGTCGATTGCTTGGTTTTCCAGAGAGAATCGCCGGTTTCAGTCACTTTCATCAAGAACATTTGATAATCGTCGGCATCGCAGATAACTTCGGTATTCGCGCCTCCGACGAGGAGATACCCGCCATCCGGTGCCGGGGCGATATCGAAAAAGCTGTTCGACAACGGTGTGCCGTATCGTTTCGCCCAGATCAAACTTCCGTTTGACGTTCCCCGCACCAACCACAATGCTTGATGCGGTTGATTCCAAGTCACTGTTCCGACTTTGAAACTATCGGACCGAACCCGATACCCGCATGCAATCCAACCGCCATCGTGAGTAACCAGAATTCGATTTAAGTTCGAGCCTACCGTATGCGAATTATTCACCCAAAGAGTATCGCCAGCAGCAGTTAAACGACAAACGAAAGCGCGATCGGGAGTAGTAGTACCGCAGAGATAGAAGCCACCATCCGGTAAAGCTTGAACCGCTGTCACAGTCTCGTAATTCGGAAATGCAATCGTTTTGCGCCATTGCTGTGCTTGAACTAACGATACACATAAAAAAGATACAATGAAGATCAAAATATATCGATAAGTATACATCGTAAGACTCGGGTTGTTATTCGAAAACTACCAAGTTAAAGATCTTCTGTCAATGGAGTACTGACTTAATAAAAAGAATCCGGACTGTATGAACTGTCCGGATTCAATGCTGATAAATTTAATAGATACGTACTAGACCCCGTAAACATCTCCAAATTTTGCTTCGAGGTACGCGACGTAATCGTCGGCAGCCAACGGTTTTCCGGTAGCACGCTGCACCAGCTCATCGCGCAGGTAACGCTGTCCATGCTGGTGGACATTCTCACGCAACCATGCGAGGACATTCTTGAAGTTTCCGGCGGCAATTTCTTCTTCGACCTTCGGATTGGCTTTGCGCATACTTGCCCAAAGTTGCCCGGCAATGATGTTGCCCAAGCTATATGATGGGAAGTATCCAAACAAAGCACTCGACCAATGGACATCTTGCAGACACCCTTCGGCATCGTTCTTCACTTCGATCCCGAGGTAATCCGAAACCTTCTTGTTCCATGCTGCCGGGATGTCGTTTACGGACAGACGTCCTGCAAACAGGTCGGCTTCCATTTCAAATCGAAGTAGAATATGCAGATCGTAAGTACATTCATCGGCTTCGACGCGAATATAGCTCGGTTCCACTTTATTGATGGCACCATACCACTGCTCGAATGTAACATCGGCGACATTTTCGCCGTAGAAATCACGCAACCGTCGCCACTGACCGGTCCAGAACGATTTACTGCGGCAGACGATATTCTCCCAGAACCGCGATTGCGATTCGTGTACCGCGCAACTGACGGCAGATCCGAGCGGTAGACCGAATTGCTCCAGTGGTAACCCCTGTTCGTACATCGCGTGTCCGGCTTCGTGAATAATCCCGAACAACGAACCGGTCGGCCAATTCTTCATGTACCGCGTGGTGATGCGAATATCGCCACCGGCGCCGGAACAGAATGGATGGACTGCAACATCGAGTCGTCCGGCATCCCAATCGAATCCGAGATCGGTGATCACAGCCGAACCGAATTTCTTCTGCATATCGGTATCGTAGTCGCGTTTGGTTAAAAAGCTTTGATCGATTTTCTTGCCGGAATTGGCGATCTTGCGTACTAACGGCACCAATCGATCTTTGACGCCACCCAGAATCTTCCGGTAATATGCCTCGGTCGCATCCTGTTCGTAGCCAACGTCGATCAACACATCGTAGTGTGACTGTCCCGGTTTTGCCCAGAGTTCAGCTTGTTTTCGACTGAGATTAATCAACTTTTCCAAAGTCGGAGCAAATGCGCCAAAATCCTTATTCTTGCGTGCACCAACCCAGATTTCGTGAGCCAATGTCGTTTCGCGGGTAATCTCTTCAACCAGCTCTTTCGGCAACTTGGTGGCTTGTTCCCAGCCCCGTTTCAGTTGTTTGAAGTTCTGCAATTCATCAGGCGTCAATTCGCCAAGCTGGCTATCGATTTTAGCGAACAGCTCGCCCACCTCGGGTGCGACCAACCATTCGTGTGACAGTCCTGCCAACAGCTCCAGTTGTTGTGCGCGCAGTTCGATCCCTTTGACTGGTAAATTGACCTGCTGATCCCAGCCTAAATGACCACCAATACTTTGTAAAGTGGATATTTCGCGGAATTTATCCGTTAATTTCTGATATGCGACCACCGCCATTTCCATCTCCTTGTATCGAAGGCTATTAATATACGTTAAAATCGATTATCTTGGAACTTCTAATGGTGTAATTCGGCAAGCTGTATCGCATTTCGACACTTTTCCGACTAGTTGTGCGTTCACTCTACTGAGTAGATAATTTCACCGATATAATAGAGGAAGTATTTTGCAAGATCAGGCTACAGTATGGATATGATCTACCCGGAAGGGCACGAATCGCGTTATAATTTATTTTACCAGCAAGAGCGTTCGATCACGTTGTTGCTACTTGCGGCAATGAAACGACTCGACGATGATAACGATTTCATCGTCCACAGTCGGTTTGCCGGTGGTTTGTACTGTACTGCACTCAAGAAATCGTTGAACGGCACACACCGTGCCGAAATCGACTTGCCTGCCATCGAACAGGAAATGCATCGCATTATCGCCGAAAACCATCCGATCGAACCGATTGTCTGGAATTGGAGCAAAGCAGTATCGTGTCTCCAAGAGCGTGGATGGACTGGTGCCGTACGACTTCTAGAACAATCGGGTGCGGAAAACGTTCGACTTTGGCGATTAAATGGGTGTGAAGCTTGGTTTCCGGGTGAAATGGATCAGGATCTAGCGCATATCAGCACTTTCGCGCTCGAACCGTTTGCCGAAGGTTTTGTACTACGATTACCAGATCGGAAAAATCCGGACACACTTGCCCCATTCGTCCCATCGGAAAAACTATTTGCGACTTTAATGCAGACAAAAGATTGGGGGATGCGAACCCGTTCATACGATATCGGTACGCTCAACTTACAAATCGAAAATGATGCGACTGGTTTGATTTTAACTTCGGAAGCGTTACACGAACAGCATCTCACCGATGTCACGCGTTCGATCGTACTCGGTATGCCCGAGACACGAATTGTGTTGATTGCCGGACCCAGTTCATCGGGAAAAACCACGTTTTCACGCCGATTAATGATCCAGCTTCGCGCGCAAGCGATCCATTCAACCCCAATCCAGATGGACGACTATTTCAAGAATCGTCCGGAATGTCCGAAAGACGAATTTGGTAATTACGATTTTGAGCACTTCGATTGCCTCAATCGCGAGATGTTGACAGAAGACGTTTCCCGACTGTTAAAAGGGGAGACTATTGTTCTACCGGAGTTCGATTTCATCAATGGTCAAAGCCAACGTGGATCGAAATCGGTTCATTTACGCGACAATGAAGTATTGATCTTGGAAGGGATTCACGGACTGAATCCGAGTTTGATGCCAGAAATCAATACCGGTAATCTGGTGCGTATTTTTGTTTCGGCATTGACCAATTTAAATATCGATCGTCACAGCCGGATTCCGACTAGCGATATTCGCTTGGTTCGACGTTTAGTACGCGATTACCGGACGCGGGGACATACACCGCAATCGACCTACGGTCGCTGGGATAGCGTCCGAGCAGGAGAAGATCGGTGGATTTTCCCGTATCAGGATAATGCCGATATTCTATTCAATACCGCGCTACCCTACGAAATCGGGTGTTTGAAAACACCAGCGTTGCACTTGATGGGAATGACGCAATTTACCGATGCAGCAGCGGGTCATGCCGAACGCATCCAAACAATGCTCGATTTGGTTCGCCCGATCGATGCCCGGGCAATCCCGTTGCACAGTGTGATTCGCGAATTTATCGGCGGCAGCGTGTGGGAATGATCGACCGAAAACCATTAATCCAAGGAGGTACTATCGCGCGTTGACATCGTTTAAGCAATGCGGATAGGAGGAATTTTGAAACAAATATTTTGGTGGCTCTTCGCGCTGGCGATTGGCTCTACCACGTATGCAACAACCATGCTTGATGTCGAACCCGATGGACGTGCTGCCGCGCTAGGCGAGGCGACATTGGCAAGCGGCATCGGACCGGCTGCGATCTGGAGCAATCCTGCGGGAATTGCCACCGGAAAAATCGGTGGTGCGGTCTTCGGATCTCATCAGTGGATCGCCGATATCCGCGGTACTCATGTTGCGGGATCGTTGCGTTGGCATGACTGGGCACTGGGCACGACGATACGTAGTGCCTCATCGGAAGACTTGGAACGACGCGATCAACCGACATTTACACCGCAAGGAACTTTTGGGGTGCGGGAGTCCGATTTAGGAATCGCACTGGCAAGGTCATTCAAAGAGAAGATTCGCGGTGGTATCGAAGTCAATTACCGCTACAGCCGGATCGAGGACGATGTCGCAACCGAATGGCGCACATCGTACGGTATTCAGTACGATATGCTGCCCAATTTGACCGGTGGACTAGCGTTGCAACACATCGGTGCGGCGGAAACCAGCGGAAAAAGTTCGTCGATCATTCGCGGCGGAGTAGAATATAGCCACGATTTTCCAGCTGGAACGGTGTTGGTCGGTGCTGGCGAAATTCGGATGCAGCAAGAAAAAATTCGTGCCGGAATTGGGCTTGAAGCACAAATACTACACATTCTTTCGTTACGTGGTGGTTATCAATTCGGATACGATTCGCAGGGTATTTCCTACGGAGTCGGAGCCACCTGGCGCAATTTGAAAATCAATCTTGGAATCGTTCCGTTTAAAAACGATCTGGGATCGACGACCAGAATATCAATACAGTTCGACAATTAATCGACAAAGTAATACTCGCTTATGCCGCAGCATCAATTTTCGCTATCTCGTCGATTTGGGAGTTTCACGTTTGCGATGCAACCGGAAGTGAGTATTCGTCGTTCGATCGAAGACAATTCGAATAAATGGTTTGAATTGTTCCGTCGATCCCGAAAGGTGGACGGGATCGTCCCTTTTGGTGGATCTTCGGGCTTACCGGAATTGTTCCGAACGATGGGCGAACCGCGTCAGACGGCGACAATGATCGAACAAATCGCACGCGAATTCATTGGTCGCGAAACTATTTTGACTCGAACGTTCGATTTCTCCAGTTATCGCTATGTGATGTCCGGTATCCTCGATTCTCAAGCATACATTCGCGGCGACGACCGTGGTGGTTTGTTGCATGCCCCGAAAGTGGCTGAACACTTCCTGCATTTTCTGTATTCCGGTCGTGAACTGTATCGTCTTGCAGACTACAACGAATTCGCATCGGTAAAAGTCCAATTTGAACACTGTACCGGTTTTACACTCCATTTCACTGGGATGTATCGATTACCCGAAGTTCGCGTTTCAGCCTTGAAGGTTCGCGGTATTGTACCACCATTTGAAGCCCGAATGAGCATCACCTCGGATGATTTTCCCGAAGGCTTGAACGGCGTACTCGACCGAATTTTTGTCGAGTTGTTTCGATGGTTTGGATTACCTGTCCACATGGGTGCTGTCGATGAAAATTGGCGACCACAAGTCCGGAATCAATAGCCAGATTTTTAAGATGGGATTACTTGGTCTCGGTCTGATATTGATCGTCGCGATCGGATCGGGATGTCTGTTTTTCGATAGCAAGAATGCCGAATCGCCCTTACAGGATTCGGGGGGTCGCATTCCACCGCTAACTCCGGCAGATTTGTTGACCCAACTTTCCGAAGCCATTACACAACGAAACGCGAATCTGTATTTGCTGGAATTCGATAATTCGACCAGCTATCGATATTATCCCGACGATGAATCGCGAATTCGATATGGCGTCGTGTTGGACAGCTTCGATATTTCCCGGGAACAGCAATTCGCTAAAACGCTGTTGTCCAGATCGAATTTACCGATCGATAGTGTTGCCGAAACCGATTTCAATCTTCGCTCGGAATTACCCGGCACCGATGGCGTTCAAGTAGAATTTCTCTATCGAATCCAGCTCGGAACAGTCTTATCGATACCCCGGGCAGTGTCGGGTCGAGCCGTATTAAATCTAATCCGTGGTTCCGATGGCGGGTATGTGATTCAGACTTGGCACGATTACCGGCAAGGAAGCGAACCGACGATCGCGGAATGGAAGGGGAGTTTGTAATCCAGTTTGATCGAACCGAAATCTCGTAATGAGACAATTACTCGCAACGATCTGTTTCACCTTAATCGGCATTCTGCTTATCGCAGGATGTACTCACAATCCGTTTGCTCCGAAACTAGGTGACGGACAAACCGGATTATGGAGCGATCAGAGTTCCGTTGGTGGATTACTGACAAATTTTGTGAATAGCTACGTCTATCGCGATTCTACACGATACTCCGATTGTTTGTCGGAAAGCTTTATTTTCGTTTACTACGATCCCGACAATGGTCGGTTCGAACAGTGGTACCGGATCACCGACTTACAAACGACAGGTGCGCTGTTACGTAGCTACGAAGACATCCGGTTGACGCTCGGCAGTCTTCCGCAGGAACTGCTGAACTTTAAAGGTGCCGACACCGTTGTATCTTTCCAAGTGTCGTTTAACCTTGAACTTGGAGGTCAATTGCCGGTATATGGCATTGCCCGATTCGAAACCCGCAAGGAATCTGACGGGAAGTTCCGGTTTACCTCGTGGCATGATGATTTTTAGGGTTTTGGTCGTCGCGAGCCGAATATTGCATCGATCCAATAATATTCGCAAATTTGAACAATAATTCACCCTTAGCAATCAATCACGGATCACTTTCAAATTGTAAGAGAGTCTCTTGAAACTATCGGTCAGAATATCCCCGGTCTTACGGTTCCGAACAGCGCGACAACCGGAACCCGACTTAACTGCTGTCGCATTCACGCTTAATCGCGCCGGCGTGGCATCGCTGGAAGTGGACGCACTCACGGAACCATCGAACGACTTGTTGCGTGAGTTACAACGGATGCGTGAAACGGTAGACTTGCCACTAGGCATCAGGGTTCTTCCCGTACGGGAGACAGTTCAACGATTTCTCGAATTGCATCCCGAGCGGGTCACCTTGTGCGATATCTCTGCAAACGATCCGATTCAACCGATCTCGCTCAACGACGAAAAATACGATCTACCGGAAATTGTCAAGATGATTCGGGAGCAAGGAAGCGAATGTATCGTGAAAATTCGTCCCGATTTATCCGAGTTGAAGCGTGCTGCCAAGATTCGCTGTTTCGGTGTCGAAATGGATACTCGCGACTGGCGCTCGCTGCATGGACCCGACCGGAGAACCATACAGGGGAGCTGGCGGGATGCGGCATTAGCAGCGTGGAAGCTTGGTCTTACAATTTGGTGCGACACGGCATTACATACTGAAACATTATCAGTACTCCGGGCGATTCCGGAACTGGAAGGATTGGTCATTGGCGACGACTTCTGGGCAAAAGCGATGTTATTCGGGGTAGAAGAAACTGTGATGGGAATCCGCAATGCAATTTAAAAAATCATATTTGGTCGAAGTTGCAATCGTCATATTGCTCGCGTTGATCTGGATTGGATGCGAAGGTCCTTCGGGTCCCGCGGGGCGCGATGCGAACGTTCAAGACACGCAGCCACCCATTCTGAATTGGCGCTATCCGGCGGGTGGCGATACAATTCGCGATCAAGACACTTTAGAGCTTAATGCATATGACAATTCGGTTGTGGATAGTGTTGAGTTCTTTGTTAATGGTCGCGATTCAGTACCGGGTTTCAAAGTTCTACCTCCCGCACCACCCTATTACCGAGTCGCATGGAATACAACTCTCACGACTTTAACGCGAGGAATGTATACATTGCAAGCTCGCGCTTTCGACCGCGCGATGAATGTCGGATGGTCACCAACGCTCTTTGTATATGTGGTTGATTCGATGCCGGGGTTGATCGGTATCCATACCCTTCAACATTTCTCCGGTGAATCGGTACCGAATATTGCCGAAGGGTGGCCATTACCGGATCAGTCGGATACAACTTTAGAATACGCAGTGAAATTAACTCCGACTCAAAATTGCAGTTTATTATTTGTCCGATTTGCCGTATCGACGAATAATAGTGCTCATCCAATCAATCTCCTTGTCTGCTTGTACGCCGATAACGGAACTGGTCCCGGGGAATTGATGGACTCAGTCGAAATACTTGCCGGAAACTACAGATTAAGCAAGGGTTTGGATACAGCGTATTTTGACAATCCGCACTACTTACTCCGAAATCACCCTTATTATATCTCGCTGAAGCAAAATGAAGGACCTGATTTTTCACAATCGATTCTGGTTAATTACGATAATACCCAATTACTGGGATATGATTTGTATCATTACCCCGAAAATTGGTTTTACTTTGATCGCACGATACTTACAAACCGGAATTTGATGATCGGTGCCGTTGTTCGGTACTAATCACATATCAAGACATTTGTTTTAAGGAGAATTCAATGCCGAAAGCCAGTAAATCCGCCACCAAAGCGACAGGTGTTGTGCTGGGTGGATTGCGAACCAACGCCGACAAATTGGTCGCGATCTCGGTTCTGGGAGAAGTATCGCAACCAAAATTCAGTGTCATTCCCTACCGTGTTCAAGCGAAAACCGGAATGGCGATCGCACTGCCGGGTACCGGTGGTATTGTGTACAACAAGCGAATCGGCGACAATTGCATCGATTTGATCGGCGATCATATCGAACCCGGCGTGACGATCCAATATCCGGATGTGAACACCACCGGGACAGGCAACAACGGACTGAATTTTCTTGCCTGCATCGGCAATCCCGTGCGGGTAGCAAGTGGTGAAGCGAAAGGCGAGATTGGTCGGGTTACCGGTCATCATGGCGGCGTCGAACACGTATTGGTGGACTTTCCGGTCAAGACACTGGAGAAACTGACCATCGGCGATAAGCTTCAAGTGAATGCATTTGGAATGGGTCTTGAATTACTCGATGCGCCGGAAGTGAAGATGTTCAATCTTGACCCGCAATTGCTCGGTGTGATGGATTGGAAAGTCGATAAATCGGGCAATTTAATAGTTCCCGTGACGCATCTCGTTCCCGGCAAGATCATGGGTAGCGGACTCGGCAATAACAACGTCTATAAAGGCGATTACGATATCCAGATGTTCGATGATAAAGTCGTAAAGGAATTCAATCTTGGTTCGATGCGGTTTGGCGATATCGTCGCGCTGACCGATGTAGACAACAGCTATGGTCGCATTTGGCATTCTGGATCAATTACAATCGGTGTCGTGATTCATTCCAATAGCGTTGTCGCCGGTCACGGTCCGGGTGTGTCGACGCTGGCAACATCACTTTCGGGTAAGATCAAGCCGGTCATTTCGGAGAAGGCTAATCTGGCGTATTACTTCGCTGCACTGAAACGTAAACGGAAAACGGAGAAGTAGTGAAGTATTTCGTACCGGAGGCAATCCTATTCGATCTTGATGGCGTTCTGATTGATTCGATCAAGCATCATTTTCATTCTTGGCAAATCATTCTGTCCGAATTCAACGTAGAAGTATCGTTACGCGATATCGCATTGGGCGAAGGGGAACGTGCCGACGATTCGATGCGGCGGTTCTTACGTGAGCGCGCCAATCTGGAGATTCCGGAAGATCAGTTGCAGGATTTATTGACGCGCAAGCGGGCGATTTTCAAACAGAACAATCCTCCGAAAATAATTCCCGACGCGCATCAGTTACTGGAATTTCTTCGGGCACACTCGATCAAGATCGCATTAGTTACCGGTTCGGCTTTGGTGAATGTCCAAAATTCTTTAACCAAAAACGATTTAGCCCTGTTTGATACTATTGTTACCGGCGATGCACATTTACCGGGAAAGCCCGATCCAGCACCCTATCTGAAAGCGATGGATGATTTACAACTTCCGGCTGACAAATGCTGGGTCGTGGAGAACGCACCATTCGGGATTCGTGCCGCGAAAGCCGCGGGTGCATTTACCGTGGCAGTAACCTCAACGCTTGCAATCGAAGATTTACCGGGTGCCGATATTCACCTGCCCGCAATCGGGTCGGTTCAGGAACTATTCGCGAAGGCGATTTCTTCGTAGTACTTGTCGGACGATAACCTAATAAATAGGGCGGACTTTTTGTCCGCCTGTTTTGTAGAGAACAAACTTCATTCAAGACAATCTATCCGAAAGAGGATCCGATGCACGGAAAATTGATGACCATCAGCCGCTTCATTACCGAAGAAGGGCGTAAATTTCCTCAAGCGACAGGAGAATTCAGCGATCTGCTCGAGGATCTCGCACTCGCGGCAAAAGTGGTTTCGTATCAGGTGAATAAAGCAGGATTGCTAGACATCATTGGTCATGCCGAGTATGAGAATGTTCACGGTGAACGGCAGCAAAAGCTTGATGTCATTGCTCACGAAGCATTTATCAAAATGCTGGATCACGGTGGACATCTTGCAGCGATGGCATCGGAAGAGAGTGAAGAGATCATTCCGATTCCCGATCAACACAAAATCGGCAATTACATCATCAATTTCGATCCACTCGACGGCAGTTCCAACATCGATGCGAATATTTCCGTCGGTACGATCTTCTCGGTTCACCGCAAGATTTCGGCTGGCGAGCGCGGCACCGAAGCCGATTGTATGCAACCCGGCAACAAGCAAGTCGCTGCCGGTTATGTTGTCTATGGTTCATCGACGATGCTGGTATACACGACCGGGCACGGTGTTCACGGATTCACATTGGATCCCGCAGTCGGAGAATTTTTGTTGTCGCACCCGTATATGAAGATTCCGGAACGTGGCAAGATCTACTCGTGCAACGAAGGTAACTATACTTACTGGACGGAAGGTACACAGAAATATATTGATTTCATCAAATCCGACAATCCCGATTTGAAGCATCCTTACAGTTCCCGTTATGTTGGCAGTCTGGTCGCGGATATTCATCGGACATTACTGTATGGCGGAATATTTCTCTATCCTGCCGATCGCAAGGATCCGAAGAAACCGTTCGGTAAACTCCGATTGCTTTACGAAGCGGCACCGATTGCCTGGCTGATCGAACAAGCGGGCGGTCTGAGTTGCGACGGTTTTGGATCGGGAATTCTCGATCTCGTTCCCACATCGCTTCATCAGCGAGTCCCGCTAATTGTCGGTAGTCGCGAAGATGTGATCGAGTACCGCGATTTCATCCGGAAATATGATCGGAAATAAATCCTTAATTGAAATTTATCTTCTAAGAACGCTCGAGCTTGAATCGAGCGTTTTTTCGTGTTTGAATTGTTAAAATCAAAATCGGATTATCGCACTTGCGTTTCTAATACGAAATAATTATGATTCGACAATCAGATTTATCCTCTTTCATAATTATTAATCGAAAAATATCAGGGATGATTTATGATAAAACGTAATTATGAAATCAGCAGCACTCTTCAGACGCGGCCATTTACTGTTTTGTTGGGATTCTTGCTGACTATTCTGCTCTTTATGATACTCTCCTGCAATCAGACCGGTACTTCCCAAAATAAATGGATGAAGCAGGGCGATGAGTTGATCAGTAAATTCGAATATCAGAATGCGCTTCAACTTTATCAGGGAGTATTGGCAAAAGAACCGAAGAATGCCGAGGCGATGGCAGCAATCGGAAAAGTGTATATGATCTTCCGGAAATTCGACGATGCATTCGATATTCTCGAACAAGCGATCCAAACCGATTCGACCTGCCTGAATGCCTACTTGAATTTAGCACGTGCGCACACGGCTCGCGGCGATTGGGATGAAAAAGACAATAAAATTGCGGTTATCATATTGTTGAAAGCTTACGATCGATACCCTAAGAATATTCCCCTCATTCTCGAGATGTCCCGTTGCTATGGACTCTGTTTCGATTATACCAGTGCCGTGGAAATGGCGCGTCGTGCAAAAGAAATAGCGCCCAACGACACGAATGTGCAAAAGCAGTATGAATCAATCTTGTATTGGCAGGAAAAGAATCGCAACAATATTTTTGCTCGATGACGAGAATCACGTCGATCTTAAGCGATACGATATCAGAATTTTCTACTTAACGATTACCAGTAAAAAAAACGGGGCGACGATGCCCCGTTTTTCATTCAACTTGTAATTCAGTTTAACTCAAGAATGACTGGAGCCACTGCTTGAGGAATTCAAAGCGCCCGATCAGGAGCGAAATACGCGCCATGACGGTATATCCGAAACCGGCTCCGAATGTCACCATCAGTACCCAGATACCGCCACGAGAGACGCCAGAAAAGACCCCTTTGTGCTCGACTGAGAAAAAGAAATAGATCAATGCTGCAAGAATACCAAGTACTAGAATCGTGTTCGAGAACGAATCGCCAATCGAAAATCCACCACTCCCCATCGCAATAAACGGCAAGGACGACGAGTGAACCTGTTGCATGAAGTCGGATTGAAGATAGCGGGTCAGATTCGTACCAGCCGAGAATCCGATAATGAGCGCCATCGGCCAGCGACTGATCCATCCGACCTCACCGAACAATCGGGTCAACATCATCAACCCGAGAATAATTGGAATCAAAAAGTAGAGATTCGGTACGGCATTAGCTGCTTGCGGAACAAACGACACCACTGCCTCGGGCCAAACTTTTCCGATTCCGTTCGGGATCATGGTAGACCAGAAACCGGTAACCATGACATATCCGGCACTCACACCGACAAACAGGTGCTCGGCAAATTTGTAGAACGGATTGTCTTTGTATAAAAAGCTGAAGATCATCAACGTGAGTGCGGCTCCGACCCACAATGCAAGATGATCCCATAAAGTCAGTTCAGTCACATTATCTCCTGTGCTTTCGAGTGGAGAAATAGGCAATGTTGCCGATAATGATCAGCGTGATAATTGCCAAGTGTGCAATGGTCTGCGGTGCCATTTTTTTCAGCGCGGCACGTAGCGGTTCGAATTCGGGATAATTGCTGATTACGATTGATTCGTACTCCGCTCCGCCCTGCAGCCCTGCCATCAATCCGAACATCTGTCGGGGATAGTAGGGGTACAATTCCATTGCTTGTACGGCAGTAACACCACCTGCTACGGGGATCTTGCCGCGATCACCGGCAAATTGGATCCACTCTTTCAAGCCCGGTGCACCCGATGAAATCGAAAGAATCATATTGAAATTCTTCAGCGATTCGATTTCATTCATCATCGGAATGTTCTCGACATTGTTGCGATTGCGATCGTTGGTATACATCCGTTTAAAATTGGAAAAGAGCAGATTGATCAAGCCCGAGCCACCCGCTTTGTAACCGAGATCGACATAATCGACACCGTTGACCGCTGTCGGCATTCCCTTTTTAATTGTCGTTTCAACCGTCAGTTGCGATTGTCGCTCGCCGGTCGGCCAAGTTGCAATGAAATAGACTTTGCATTTCTTTTTCAGCAGGTGCCAAACGATTGCATCTGCCATCGGTTGATTCTCGGGAACGGTCGATGGACCGTAATCGAACGAGATCAAGACTCGCGATCCGGCAGGGAGTGCTTCGATTTTCTTATACAGATTCTCGACCATCGGTGAAGGAACCGCTTTGAAATCGAATCCTAGAAACATCGGCAATGCTACTGCCAGTGCGATCACCAAGAAGATCCAGCGGCGATCGATGCGACCAAGTTTTTCCATGAAGCTGTCGTTGGAATTCGCCATTATTCATCTCCTCCCAACCAACTTCGTTCAATCCCAAGAATCATTTTCATCGAAGTTGAAATGATACCGAGCGCGACACCAATCATAATTGCGCGTTGCCCCGCCATATTCGGTACCAATAAGATCCAACCACTCAGACTTGGGATTGTGAGGAATTGCAGCGAGTCCGGCAGCCATGCCGTCATCAATACGCCGATCGGCGTTCTACCGATCAGAATAATGAACGCGGCAATCAGCAGGATTGTAGCTTCGCGGGTTTTGGCGCGAAAGGCACGAAAAGCCGCCGAGGCAACAAAGAACGCAAGCAACGAGAAAATTGTCGCACTGAGTGGCGTGAAGACGGCATCATACATCCATTTGAAAGCGGTCCCATTCGCGAGGTAATCCTCCGACATGGTGGAAGCACCGATTTTGAACAGACCGACGATCAGCATGAAAAAGAATCCACCCAAAGTAACTGCGGAGAATTTCCAATCGCGATCCTGCCGGGTGATCTTTCGCAAGTGCACACGGATTAGGTTGCCGCCGCCCAGAATAAAACTGAAGACGGCAATCACATCGAACCAGATCGACATCTCCTCTTCCAGCGATGGAAATGGTTGCGCCGGAATAAACAACGACAGGAAGAGTAGCACGCCAGTAACCAGTGTGATAAATAGTGGTATCCCTTTCCGTAAGCTCGGTATCAGAAAACCGGCAATAACGGAACCGATCAGAACCACCAGAATTAGTATTAAGTAAGTTGGCATAGTTCCCGGTCAATTTAGAAAGTTGATGAAGTCATATCGAAAAAGAACTTATACGCTTTTTCCATCGCACCGCTCTGAGTCACATTATACACTGTCCAGAGTAAGGATGTGACCATAATGAGTCCCATTGCGACGGCTTTACCGAAATCCTGCCCTTTGAGCGACCCAATCTCGCGCTGATCGCCACTTAAGTATGCACTGGCGGCAAAGAGTTCCTCACCGATCAGAGTATAGTCGCAAGCCGCAACGAAAAACGGGAGTTGCGTGGGCATGGCTGTTCCGGCAATTTGAATAGCACCGATACTGTTGCCGGTCTCGGCTAGAATCAGTGATTCGGCATAAAACGCACCCATGTAGATACATGCCGCAGGTTTATCGCGAACCATAATACCGTCGATTGCAGCCACAAATCCGAATTGTTCGTCGGTGATATAGTGAACGATATCGTCGTGATACAGATCGGGGCGTCCGGCGGTTAGATACGCTTCATGCACGGTTTCGCGACCGGTCGACATGGCGATCGAGCGTGCAACCGGCACATCGAGGCGGGTCTCGTATTTCGCTGCCATTTTGGCAACGGAACCGAGAATATTGATTCCGGCAATCGTCTGGACATTGTCCATATCCTGCGTACCGGGGACATAAAGAATTGGTTTGCCCATTTCGGTCGAACGACCGACAGCCTCTTCGATCGCTTCGATACCGGAGATCTTGCGAATCTTCATGTGCACGCCACGCGAAGCCAAAAAGATGTAAACCAGCACGGCTCCGATCAGAATGATCGAAATGACGAGTTGATTTAATCGGTTCCAGTTGAAGTAGGAAACCACCGCGATCGCCGGTGTCGATGGACCACTTGCAACGACTGCACCATCTTTGAAAAGAGCTTGAACCCGGTAGCTCGTTGGAACACCATTCTCGACGCTATTATCAACTGCTTCGTGAACCAACGGACCGACTTTTCCGATCAAATCGCCCTGTTGATTACGATCGGACAACCGGAAAATTTGGAGTTCGGTTGGGAGTTCGAACGGAACTTCCGGGTATTGCCACTTGACTTTAATCGCTTTACCGCCATCGTTCGGAACATCTTCGGCTGTGACATTCATGGGTGCCTGCAGTTGCGATAAGCGCACTCGGAGACTGTCCGATGCGTCGGTCTGAACAGCACCAGAAACGGCATTCTGCAATTCTTTTAGCGTATTAGCCAAGGACTTCGGATCGGGTTGCGCAGGAGAAGCACTACTTATTAAAGGATATGCGAATCCAATAATCGCAACGAGCAGTAAGAGATAATGGGTGGGTTGGGATCTTTTATTCAAGGGGAATCCACCTCCGGGGAATAGGTTGTGAAACGAATGTGAAATGTTAGTAAGAAAAGCGCGCGTAGTCAAGTAGATTGTAACCAGAGTTAGAAATAATCCCATGGAATAAAAATGTATCGTTTCGAACCATTTTTCGACTTTAGCGTGTAGGCTGAGGTCTAAAAAAAACCTCTTCGGGCATTTCTACCCGAAGAGGCTTCCAGCAATTATTTCGGATTACTTACTTAACCAGAACCACTCGCTTGATTTGATTCTGATGTCCTGGCGACACGGCGCGAATGAAGTACACACCGCTCGACAGACTGTGACCGTCGAATGTGAAGTTGTGATAGCCAGCCGGATAGGTTCCGTCTGCCAATCGCGTAACTTCCTTACCAAGCGAATTGTAAATCACAACCTGAAGTTTCGAAACGTTCGGCAAGCCGATGCGGATCGAAGTTTCGGGGTTGAATGGATTCGGATACGCATTTACAATCGAGAAATCCTTCGGCAACAAGAGATTCTGCGCTGGTACACTGGCACCATCCAACGACGCGACAACGTGTACAATCACAATACCACTAGTATAGGGGAACGTAATTGTATTGGATTGCGCGAGGTCGAACGTTTGACCGTTAATCGTTGCAATGATACTGAATGTTGCTGGTACATCGTATTGCGCCAAGTTCGATAGATCAAACGTCATCGATACTTGACCTTCCTGCGATGCATTGACCCGGAAGTCCCATGAACCGGTTCGGCTGGTTCCAGCAAATGGATTTCGGATATCGGTTACGAAATATCGACCGAACGGCGAATTCCAAGTTGAACCATCGATAACTGCACGAACATAGTTACCCGATGGCGGAAGTGGCGGTGCCGTGACATCGATACCGTTATCCCAACCAACGGTTGCGCCATTCCGGCAACCAAAACCGGACAGATTGTTCGACAACGAACCCATTGCCATATGAATCGGCACAAACCAGTCGCCAGTAAATTCATTGACAGAGTTAATCGTGTTATTGTGACCCTTCACAATAGCATTACCATCGTCGCGATGTCGTGGATGAACGATATCGACGGCGGCAGTAGTACGTTGTGTTCTCATTTCCAACGTTCCGGAATAAGTTCCGGAAGTGGTTAATAAGTAACCTTTACCGGGAACTAATGCAGCATTGTCGGCAATTGTGGTCGTAAAATCACCCGCCGAATTGTCATACGTGACTAACGAAGTCGGATCGATCCAAATTGTGCCGTCGCCATTCTTGTCAGCAGTTGTCGTGACTTCAGTCCACGTATAGGTGTTGGTCCAGCTATCATTCGAGAACACCCAGTCGTCGGCTTGCAGGTGATTTCCACCCAGATCGTCATCTCGAACTGCGACACCGATCAGATTCTGTGACGCGAGATCGAGTGCTAGATCTACATCTTCGGTAGCTCCAGGAATTGTACCACCAACTCGACCCAGACCGGAATTATTCGCTGCTGCAGTATTGTCATCATCCAATACTAGCCAGTAACCCTTCGCAATGGCAACCGAGGACGGTACGGTATAACCACCAGCTAACGTATACTGGAACATCCCATAGCTGCCTGCAATACCACTGTCGTTGCCGGTATGCGTCAAGAACGGTGTAGCAGGATCATCGGGAGTAAGCGGGAACGAAATCAGATGCCAACCTGCGGCATAATCGCCGGTGAAGTTGAAATCATCCGGGACAATTGCGAAATCGACATAGGACGTATCAATATTTCCTGCCCAGTCTTCGGTAATGAATCGAAGCTGTGCGTGCGGGAATACATCGGTCGGGCTCACAAAGATCGCGGGATCATCGGTTGCCGGAATCCAATCATATGTCAGGTGCGGGTTTACCAGACCATTGGTCGGATCATCGGGAGTTGCTGGTGCAACTGGCATATTATTCAAATCGGTGAAATTCTCGCGTGGATCGTTCGCGACATGCGAAGTCGAATCCTGTACGGGCGAGAATGCAATCGTAGTGCGTCGGACCGGGCTTGTATTGTCAACGGCAATTTCCAACGTCGTAGAGCTACTTCGAGAAATTTCCGTTAAACCACTCGCTGCCGGTGTAATGTGAGTAACTGCCGGAGCGGTTTTGTCGCCGATCAAGATGGCAAAATTCTTGGTTTCCGGAGAACCGGTTGTTCCCGTTGCGGAATACGTGTAAGTATTGTCTGCGTCGGTAGCACCCAGCAAGTTTTGATAATCGGTGCCATCCCAGAAGACTACCGGTAACGTTTCGGTGTTGTTGGTCGAAACATCGAAGGTATATGTAACGGTAGCGGTCTGATCGGTAAGCGTACGAATCTTGTACAGATAAGACGTCGTCGTGAAATTCTTACCAACGGACAGACGATAGTCAGAATTCAATTTCTGACGGAATCCAGTGAAACCACTTTCAAAGAAGAATGTCTGGATATAGTTGTTGCCTAACACTGGCGGTTGTGGTACATCCAAAGCATCATACGAGTCCACTGCCAATGAATCAAAACCTGCATAGTTCGCATTGTCGTAATAGGCAGGTGTCGAGGCTACGGTCGAATTGAGTCGAACGTTCATCGGAGCCGGCGGAGTGATCGGCGTCAAGAAATGCCAACCATCCGGCGCTTGCGTACAATTTGTTTCGCTGGTTAGCGAGTCGATCGCTTTCACCTTCCAGTAGTAGTCATGATCGTTCGAGAGACCACCTGTAAAGGTGTAGCTGTTAGTATCGAGATCCGATACGACCGTGGCACCGGTAAACAAGGCATTATCAGCCCAAGTCAATTCGTAAACAACACCAGCACCGGTAGCTTCTTCCCAATCCAGTGTCGGGGTCGTAGAAACCGAACCACCATCGGACGGCGAAGTCAGGTTGAATGCACTTGGACCAGCGACGTAGGCAGTGAAACTCCAACCGTCGGGAGCTTGCGTGCAGTTAGTCTCACTGGTAAGAGTGTCAACTGCTTTCACTTTCCAGTAGTATACTTGATTGTTCGTGAGCGCTGTTTCAAAGGTATAGCTGTTAGTATCGAGATTGGATACCACAGTCGGACTGGTAAAACCAGAGTTATCAGCCCAAGTCAGTTCATAAGAAATACCAGCGCCGGTCGCGGCTTCCCAATCCAACGTCGGGAACAAACCAACTGAATCGGCATCAGCCGGTGCAGTGAGATTGAATGCAGTCGGTGGTGCAACGTATGCAGTGAAACTCCAACCTGCAGTACCTTGCGTACATTCGGTTTCATTATCATTACCATCGAGTGCTTTCACTTTCCAATAATATACACCACTGTTGGTCAATGGAGTTGCGAAAGTGTACGTTGTATCCGCTAAATCCGAAACAACGGTTGGACTAGTAAAACCTGAGTTATCTGCCCAAGTCAATTCATAACTAATCGTGTAGCCGAGAATTGCATCGGTTGAGGATGCCCAAGTAAGCGTCGGCAATAATATCGTCACGGTATCAACGTCAGTTGGTGTTAGTAAATCGAATGCGGTTGGTCCTGCATTGGATTGCAGAGCAGGAGCACTCAAGAGCCAGAACGATGCATCGGTGGAAGCACCGGCATCGTTGGCAACACCAGCTACCAAAATGGTCGAATCGGATTCGATCTTCACAAAATTACCAATTTCACCAGTCTTGCTGGCATTGTCATAAGAGTGTGCCCAGTCACTGACATAGGCATGACCATTGTCCTGAATTTCGGCAAGGTACATATCGTTACCTTGACGACCCGTTACGACGATGTGACCATTGGCGGCAACATCGGCATCCATTAACTCGACATCGGTCTCAGAAGTAGTGAATTCATAACCGGAAATCAATGCTCCGGTCGCAGGATTGAGCTTAGCCAGATAACCAACTCTGCCAGTCCCAGTTCCACTAGTTCCAACGAGAACCAGATTACCATCGCCATCCACAAACATGTCGCGAATGCAATCGTTGTCACCGGTTCCAGCTGCACCCGAAAGGGTAAAGCTGGAAATCACGGTGCCATCGGACACTTTCACTAATTTTACATAGAAGCTGTTGTTCGTTCCGACTTTTTGTCGACCAGCGATGGCAACGGTATCGGTGCCAACTTGGCAAACGGCATAGGCTTCTTCTTCATTCGTCGTTCCGATATAAGAAGTTTGATCGATTGTTACGGTGGAAGCCGGAGTCAATCGAACAAACAACATATCTCCAGCACCCGCGGAACCGGTTGCTGCGGAGTAACCAACTGCTACAACTTTACCATCGTAGGTACCGCCAGTAAGCTGAATCGCTTTGTTGAATCGCGAAACAGTTCCCGCCGAACCAACATTGTGATACCCGCCTACAGCAGCGCCGGCACTTGTGCGAATAAACATCGACGCACGAGTCGAGGCTGTCGTAAACAAAATTTCGCCGAATACGGCATAGTTGCCATTGGCAAGTACTAAGCCGGAATATTCGTCGAAATTGTAGGTTGACCCATCGGTAAAGGTGGTTGCCGTAGTAACCCCTGTTGTAGGAACCAAAGCCATAAATGCACCCGATCGCTGCGCAGAAATCACGCTTTGACCAAGGAAATTATAGGCATTGGCACCAACTTTGTATCCGAAAACTGCGTTTTGTTTCGTACCGGAGGCACCGTGAACGCGGGGCCAGTTCGTCGCAGTTGTCGGGTAGACCCGATTGTCCGCTTGGGCAACTCCCACTGCGAACGCGATGATAGTCAACACGAGGGTGACTATCGACTTTCTTACGAACTTTTGCATTAATCCTCCATTATTGCTGCACTCAGACAACGGCCGTTCAATTGACCAACTCTCTTGATTAGGCTTCTGAGCGGAACCTTTAAGAAAAAAGCTGAAGCGAATTTATAAGCTGAATCGAAGGCCTCTACTCAACTCTTCGACAAGAGTAGTTCTCTCCTTAACCTTTTTTTTAAGTGCTTACTTTAAATTTATCTCGAGTATAATGACTTACTTACCTTCGAAATCGCTGTCACACGTAGTAACAATGGATGTCTCCACACATCGACCCGATCGATCGATTCAGATGCCATCGTCTCTGCTACGAGTGAGCACTCTCGGTAACTCATAATTCACAAATCAATAAGATAATTGCACTTAAAAAGAGGAGACCTCGAAGATTTACAGCGCATGTAAGCGAACTGGTTATAAATAAAGAAGATCTAGTGATAGTGGTGCTTAAATCAACATACTCATTCAGAATATTAACGGACAACCCGATATAGATGATCGACTTAATTATTATGTGATACGTAGCACATTAGAGTTTTCTTACACATTGTTTTAATAATCTATTATATATAGTTATTATAGTTTATTCTTACATAAGCTATCAGCAATAATCGATCACATTAGCTTTTTTTCTTGTTCAACTGCGATTGAGTCAAGTAATGGTTGGATTCTCAAAATTCAAGACACCATTTCCGGTGTTCGCTCTAATTATTTCGAGTTACTATCGAGGAAAATCATATTTCCCGAAACAATTGTGTATTTCGAATTAGCTTAGGTTTCCGATTTTTATTCATCGATTTTCAGTGATATATTGTGGATGGACGAACGAATCACAACGAAAGTAATCCATGTTAAAACTCATCCGTTGCCTCATCTTTATGGAGTGGATTAAGGCTGAGACCTAATCCCACCCCTCCTCACTCGCAATCACACTGATTGCAGATTAAGATTTAATTTTAGAGCATTCTTGCTTGACTCACACTGCGTAGTTCGCGGCGCAACTCGTCGCGTTGAAAGGATTGTATCATGGTAGACATCAATAAAATCGGACCGGCACAGGTTCATGAAGTAATTGGCAGCCACATGTTGGCGGATGGTTTCGATCTCGTATTCGATCTCGACAAATCGCACGGAAGCTGGATTCACGACAGCAAAACCGGTAAGGAATATCTCGACTTCTTTACCTTCTTCGCCTCCTCCCCGATCGGTTTCAATCACCCGAAAATGCGGACCGACGCCTATATGAAGGAAATCGGTCGCATCGCATTGAACAATGTCACGAACAGCGATCTCTATACGATCGAGATGGCGAAGTTCGTTGAAACGTTCTTCCAGATTGCCGCTCCGGCGAATTTCAAGTATTCGTTCTGGGTAGCAGGCGGCACTCTTGCCGTGGAAAATATGATCAAAGCAGCGATGGACTGGAAAGTCCGGATGAATTTCCGCAAGGGATATCGCACCGAAAAAGGGCATAAAGTACTGCACTTTGAAAAGGCGTTCCATGGTCGTGGCGGCTACACGGTATCATTAACGAATACCGCCGATCCGCGGAAGTACCAGTTGTTCTCGAAATTCGATTGGCCGCGCGTCATTCATCCGTCGCTCCGTTTCCCAGTGACTGCGGAAGAGATCGCCCGGGTCGAGAAGGAAGAGAAATTCGCAGTTGCTCAAATTGAACGAGCATTTGCCGAAAACAAAGACGATATCTGCGCGATCATTATCGAACCGATTCAGGGTGAGGGTGGCGACAACCACATCCGCAATGAATTCGCTCGCGAATTACGCCGGCTCGCCGACGAAAACGAAGCGATGCTTTGCTTCGACGAAGTCCAGACCGGCGTCGGTCTCACCGGAAAGTGGTGGGGCTTCCAGAATTTCGATATCGCTCCGGATATGTTCTCGATGGCAAAGAAAATGCAGGTTGGTGGTTTCATGTCGAACGGTCGGATCGACTCGATCGAAAACAATGTGTTCCACGAATCGTCACGCATCAACAGCACTTGGGGCGCCAACTTGGTCGATATGTATCGGGTAATGACTTACCTCGAAATCATTCGCGACGAGAAATTGCTTGAGAACGTCAATGCCGTCGGACCGGTGGTGTTGAACGGTCTCTACGAATTGCAGGATGCGTATCCGTTCTTGTCGAATGCGCGTGGCAAGGGTCTGTTCTGTGCATTCGATCTGCCGAATGGCGCATCGCGCGATGCATTCGTGAAGCTGATGTGGGAACAGAATCTCGCCGTACTCGGTTGCGGCACCCACAGCGTCCGTTTCCGACCGGCATTGAACCTGACTAAGGATGAGGCACTCGAAGGACTCAAACGGATCAAAACGGCAGCCGCTTCTTTCAAACCGAAGTGCTGCTAATTTTTTCCAGTATCTGAAGTAAAAGAACCGCCCTCCGAAATCGGGGGGCGGTTTTATTTGAATAACTCTCTCACGAGAATAAATAGTCGATTTCTCATAACATTTCATTGACTATAATACACTTTAATTTGTATTATTAAGAAGTTTGAATACTACAAATGATTGCAAATTGGAGCCAAAATGGAAAGAAAGACGCTTGAAGAAATTAAAGTAATACTGGATCAGCATCACCTCATGTTGAAAACGAATAGAAAACCAGGAACTAGAGCTGACTTAAGTTATCACGATTTTAGTGATTTGGATCTGTCAGGTTTGGACTTCTCAGAGGTAAATTTAGAAGGTGCAAACTTTTCGGTTAACCCTCGACCTATTCTTAAAGATAACATTCATTCAAGAGTTGGAGAAAATACCGCTATTCTTAAAGGCACAAAATTTAACCATGCCAATTTAAGAAAAGCCGTTTTTTTTAAAAAACCAATTCCTAATCGAGAATTACGACCAAATGAAGAAATCCAAACCGACTCCGCTGACGTTACCAACGCGACATTTCATGATGCCGATCTCACCGAAGTTGATTTAAGTGAACTGACGACTCTAACAGCGCATCAACTAGCGCGTGCTAATCTAACCAATGCAAAGTTACCAGATACTATTGGCAAATTCGAGAGCGGTTTAAATAGCGTAACTGAAACAACTAAGAATGCCAAACATTTATATCAAATCGTTCTTGCTGCAAGCGGTTATTTAATCCTCACTATGGCAACATCTACTCCGATTTCTTTACTTATAGATGATAGAACACCATTATCACCTCTCCATACGAGCTCAGTTCCGTATTCTTTTGCGCTAGTCTGGGGTATTATTTTATACGTTTTTTTTTACATCTATTCTCAGATTCATCTGATAAAGGTTATGGAAAAAATTGGTCAATTACCAGCTGTTTTTCCAGATGGATTACGAGTTAATCAAAAAATTACCCCTTGGTTAACAAATGAATTGATTAATTCACATATCCCATGGCTTGTTAAGAGAAATCTTAAAAAGAAAGTCACTCCAAATACAGAGGCAAGATACCGAAAAATTAAATTGTTCAATGTGTTAGTAAAATTTTTCCCAGGATATTTCAATTCAACTCTTGCCAAACTTCAGTGGTTACTTATACACTTGTTAAATTGGTGGATAGTACCAGTAATTATAATTTTTGTTTGGGGTACTTACATCAAAACACACAAGTTTCTACCTGCAATGATACATATGCTTTCTTATATATTAGCTGTTTATGTAAGTATTATTTTCATTCGAAGGACTAAACGTAATTTAAGTCAAAAACTTTCTTCTACATTAAGTACAACAATAATGTATTGTCTACCAGCAATGGTGCTGATTTTCATGATATCATTCACGTATGTTGCAATATACGGAAGCAAAAAATCGAATTTCGAGTTTTTGTATTTGAATATTGATGGAGAAGATTTATCAGTAGTACCAACAGATTGGGACAGGCTCGATTCTACATACAAAAATATTCTAAGAATCCATGGTCGCAACTTCAATAATCGAAATTTACGATTTATGATACTCAGTAACTCTAATGGGGACAGAAGTAATTTTTATAATGCTGACTTATATGGTGCAAATATCTCAAATTCGTATTTTAGAAATGCAAATTTTGGCAGTGCAAACTTTGATTCTCTAAATCTATATGATGTTTCTTTATACGATGCTACGATCCCACGAACTATATCTAGGTCACACTTCACAAAATGTGATCTTACATACTTAACTCTGTTAGATAACAAACCGATGAATACTATTATCTTCAAAGATGATCAGCTATTAGAAACTCGATATTCTCGACGAGAAACGTCAGTGAATGAAAACTTACCAAAATACTATAGTCTTGGACTCTATGATTCAATATTAATTAGAAATTCAAGGATATATTCATCGATTTTCAAATTGTTATCAACTAGTAATTTTGTGATCGATAATAACAGTCAGATCATTTCAAGCACTTTTGATTCTCTCTATATATTGAATAAAATGTGGATGGATAGAATCAGATATGATAAAAATATATTTTATCGAGCAAACGTTGATAGTTTTATCGTCAATTTTCAAGTAAGTGACACGAATTATTATACTAATATGTTTGTAAAAAGCAACTTAAGGTACATTCAATACTCAGTTTATAGAGAAGTTGGAAAAGAACCTTTATCTGGAATAGGGAGATTTCCTCCATTTTACTATGTTGACCCGCTTTACACTAATTTTAACGTAGAGAAAAAAATTAATGAGTCGTTAATGAAAAACTGTATTGTAACTGATAGTTTTCCATCTGAGCCTGATTTTGATGAGCCATATCGAGTTGTTTTTGATAACGTGATGAAATCGAAGTTTCCGCGATATGCTGAGATTTTATCCTATTATAAAAATAATACTCAAAAAAAGTAGATTACGCGCGTCATGCGCCTTGCGACAGTAGAAAAAACTACCCAAAATTATCAATAGTCGGGAAGTTTTTTATTTTTTGATTATTATTGATTGCCTTTTAATTAAAATGCAAGTAACTTTGTTCAGTCACGATCTAACTGCAACATTCACGCTTTACTGACTTGAATTAATCTGATTCTTTTATCCAATTATAGTCTGACATTTTAATAACTTGATAGAGGGGAGTATACTATGTCGATACCCCGGCTCGTACGAGTATTATTCTGTATTGCCGCTATTCCCATTCTTCTCACTGCGCTCGGGCAATTTTTCGACAATTCATTTGATGCAACTTGGTTCCGACCAATCTCACAGCACTTCGTGAATGATCATGATGCTTTTGCTGCGACAAAGTCGGACACACCGTTTTCAAATACAGGATCCAATAGTACCGTTATCCCTGCATCCACCGACGCCGTAAGTGCTGCTCCAGATGGATACGGGTATACCTGGATTGACAACAATGCTCAGCTAGATCCTCCAGGACCGACATATAACTGGATCGACATTAGCACAACCGGTACCACCGGTCCGACCGGTGACGATGTAACCTCCGCCATGGTACCATTGGGATTTACGTTCCCATTTTACGGCATGAATTTTACCTCGGTCACGATGAGTACCGACGGCTGGCTCTCGTTTAACAGTGCATTTGCCAACTTAACGAGTGGCTATTATGCGCAGTATTCGATGCCGGCTACCACCATGCCGCAAAGCTTGATTGCAGTACTCTATCGCGACTCCTATGTAACCACTACCGGCAGATACATCAAATATCAGCAATACGATGCCAACACGTTCATCGTGCAATGGTATACCGATAGCGGTGAAATATTCGAGGCAATTCTCTATTCGAGTGGGAATATCCTGCTACAATACAATACCTCCACCGTGAATACCAGTACAATCGGCATCCAAAACGACACTCGTACTATCGCTTCGCAATATCAGTATTCAACTGCATGCCCGGTTTCCGGTCGAGCAATTTTATTTGTTCCGCCCTGCAACACTGCAACTCAATTTAGCCCGGCAAACGGGACCATCGGTGTCACTACAGAAATCCAAACCTTGACTTGGGTTGGTGGTTCTTGCACCGCTAACTACGACCTCTATTGCTCGACGGTGCAAGCCGACGTATCGAGTGGTGCAGTTGCAGCACAGCAACTATCAGGTTCGACTGCGACCTCTTTTATCATGCCGATTACCCCCGGCAACGTCTATTATTGGAAAGTCGTTGCGCATGGCACGTCGCCTGCAACCAACACTTCCCCGATCTGGACGTTTAACACGATCGCGGCGCTAACCGGCACCAAGACGATCAATCCGGCATTACCGACCGGTGGTGATAACTATCAGTCATTCGCTGCCGCCATTTTAGCGCTTTATACGACTGGTTCGGGTACCGGTGGAGTAACGTTTAACGTTTCTCCCGGAACCTACACTGAACAAGTAACTTTTACAGGTGCTTATCCCGGTATGAGTCCTTCCAACCCAGTCGTTTTTCGAGCGACTGGCGGATCCGTCACTCTGAGTCCCACTGTTACCGGTTCAAACCAATACGGTGTGAAGATCACAGGTGCGCAATATCTGACATTTGACGGCATCAGCGTGACCGATGTCAGCACCGGTACTAATCCGCTGTACTACGGTTACTGGCTGAACAATAGCGCCGCGACTCTTGGCGCGCGGTATAACACCATCAAGAACGCGACGATTCAAATGCGAATCAACTCATCCTATCCAACTTACGGTGTGTATCAATATTACAATACGTCGATCTATCCAGCCTCCGCTTTGGGAAGTCAGAGTTACAATCGCTATCTCAACCTGAAGATCTCGAAGGTTCGTTGTGGCGTGTACTGCTACTCATATTCTTCCTACCCAGATATGGGGAATGAAATTGGCAGCGATGTTGCTGGTTTCGACAATTTGAACCGCTTCACGATCGGTGCCGCCGTGAATGATACGATTGGCGGAGCTGGTAACTCATATGGGGTGCTCGCTTACTACCAGAATGGTCTGTCAGTTCACGATATCGATATTAAAAACATGAAGACGTACAGCTTCAGCTACACGATGTACGGTATGTATCTGTATTACTCTCCGTATACCGGTGGTACTGCTTCTCCGTTATTAGTGTACAACAACCGTATTTACGATTTCACTGCTTTAAATACCAGTGGCTACACGATTATTTACGGTATCTACTCATACTTTTCAAGTAGCTATGGACATCAGCGCATTTACAACAACATGGTCTACAATCTGCAGCAGACGTATTCCGGTACGACTACGGCTTCGTATTACACGTACGGTATCTATTGTGGATTTTTTTATCCGTCGCTGATACACAACACGATCATGTTAAATCAGACGGGTACGCAGAACTTCTCTTCCGCATGTCTGTACTATACGTCGAATTATGCATACAACGATACATGCAAGAATAATATTTTTGCGAACCTCGGTTCACAGACTTCGACCACGCCGTTTCACGTCGGCATGTACAACCCCTGTACTTACGCCGCAAACTGGATGTCAGACTATAATAATTTTTACATCCCGAATACAGTCGGTGGTTATATCGGATACAAAGGGAGCGCTTATCGATCGACGCTTTCGGCATGGCAAACAGTCTACACGCCAAACGGCGACCTAGCTTCTACTTCGGGCGATCCGACATTTGAAAACTCGACGTCGTGGCCATACAACCCTCACATCCGTTCGAACCCGTGCTACTCTCGGGTTGAGAATGACGGTACACCGACATTCGTGACTACCGATATCGACGGTGAAACTCGCAGTTTGTCAACGCCCGATGTCGGTGCCGATGAGGGGCTATTCATTTCACTTGTTCCGAGTCTTCCGTCCAATCCAAATCCGCCGAATTTTTCCACTGGTATTGTGACAAACGCGACCTTTAGTTGGACTGCACCTACTTGCGGGATGACACCAATAACCTATGACATCTATCTGGGAACGACCAATCCACCGACCACTCGAGTGGCAACGGGATTAAATACCCCCTATTATACTCCGAGTACTAGTTTGTTACCAATGACGCAATATTATTGGTATATCACCTCCAATAATTTATATGGGTCTGCTCCCGGACCGGTGTGGTCATTCGACACGTATTTTTCTTTACCGTGCTTTCCCGGAAATTCTGATATACCGGTCACGTCAATCACCAACCATTCGATGACAATTCACTGGATCGACAATTGTTCGAATGAAATCGGCTTTCCGATATTCCGTTCGACGGATGGAGTAGAATTTTCAAACCTTGCAACCGCGCCAACTAACAGCACTCAGTATTCCGATACTGCCCAAATTCCGGGCACGCGCTATTGGTACCAGATACATGCACAAGGAAGTTCAGGGATAACAACTGGCTACGCTACCGCCGATGGCTGGACGAATGCGACGGTTCCTATTCTGACAAACAACACACCTACATTGACTACAGTTCCACTGGTAATAAATGGCGTCGATAACTCTGCGGCTGTTACGTACAGTATATTCGAACTCAACACCAATCAATATCTCCAATCTACAGGTATTCTGGGTGCAACGCCGGTCTGGCAAAATCTTGCAACGTGGGGAATGGTAACCGTAGCCGGTTTATCGCTAGGCACCAATTACCGGTTCGCAGTGAAGGCACGAAACGGTGCATCGGTCGAAACCAATTATAGCGATACAGTATCGGTAACAACTGTCGATCCGTACCATGCCGGTCCGGATGCTTATGGTTACCGAATGGTCGCCAGCAACGGTACGGGCTACAATTGGATTACCCCGTCAGCCTCAGCAACCATGGTTAGTGGCTGGACAAACACCGACGACGGTTTTGCCGGTCCATACAATATCGGTTTCCCATTCACTTTTTACGGTCGTACTTATACGACGTGGTATGCTGGAAGTAACGGACGAATTCAGTTTGGCGGACAAAATCCAAATAATTACTCCAGCGCATCGTTCCCGCTAACTGGTGGTTATCCCGCCGGTGTCTACTTCTGGAATTACGATATGTCGGTTGCTTCGACTACAGTCAAGTATGAAAACCTGACTGCCCCGACCCGCTTGGTCATTACGTATACTAACTTCGCCATGTATGGTGGTGTCGGTCCGATTGCGGCTCAGGTTGTCGTATATGAGAATGGCAATATCGATGTGAATTACGGTTCCCGTAGCTCCACGACACAAACGGTGTTTGCCGCGGCTGCCATTCAGGATACGAATGGAGCGAACGGTTATCTCCAGTACGGTCCTCCCGTTCCGGATTCACTACGAACCTATCATTTCTTCAAGCTGAATGCGCCGACCACACCCATTCCCGATAACGGTGCAACCGGTGTCCCGATTAACGCAACGTTGAGCTGGACCGGCGATGCCAATGCAACTGGATACGATGTCTATCTCGGAACATCGAACCCACCAACCACCAGAGTAGTAGCTGGAATTAACTCGCTCTATTATACTCCGAGTGAAATTCTGTCATCAATGACACAATACTATTGGTATGTTGTCGCCAATAATTCCATCTGGTCTATTGCCAGTCCGGTGTGGTCATTCAATACAAATTTTATTCCACCACCATGTTATCCCGGGACAGCAGCAACACCGGTTACAGCAATTACCAGCCACTCGATGACAATTCACTGGATGGATAATTGCGCGGATGAAATTGGCTTTCCGATCATGCGGTCGACGAATGGAGTAGAATTTACAAACCTAACAACGGCACCCGTCAATAGCACTCAGTATACCGACACCTCCGTGACCCCGGGAACGCATTATAGGTATCGTATCTTCAAACAAAGTTCACAGGGAATAACTACTGGCTTTGCCACTGCCGACGGGTGGACGAATGCAGCGGTGCCGGTGCTGACGTACAACCCACCGACATTGACAACGATACCACTGGTATTGAATGGGGTCGATAATCCTGCAACCGTTACCTACGCTGTTCACGAACTGAACACCAACCAATATGTCCAATCCACCGGAGTGCTCAGCGATACAATGGTCTGGCAGAATCTTGCTACGTGGGGTGCTACCGTCTCGGTGAATGGATTGGCGAATAACACGAACTACCGGTTTATATCTACAGCTCGCAATGCGAATGGCGATGTGACAGCCAATTCCGACACAGTATCGGCTTCGACACTCGGATTGCTGCTCGATTTATATTGCTCTCGGACAGAAATCAATTTCGCCGATTGCGCTCCGCTGACCAGCGATTCAGTGTTGGTAAAGATCGCCAATCGCAATCCAGTTTCGGTGCGATATCTTACGATGACGACACTGAATACTACTCCGTTCCGCTGGCGAGTACTCGATACCGATTCCACGACTGCTGCCAGCGACACACTTCAGCTCTGGGTCAGATTCTACCCCGATTCCGCGAGAAACTATCACGATACGTTACGAATAGCTTTCGAAGCACCGTACAATCCAATCGCAATTCCTTTATCCGGCAACGGAATCGCCGGATTTGAACCGGCAGCTCCGGGCAATCTCTCGATCACCCTTTCGGGTTATGATGTTCAGCTCAATTGGGATCGGGTCGATACTTCAGCCAATGGATTGGCAACGACAGTCGATCGTTATCTTGTGTTTCATAAAAATCTCTATACTGATGAGTGGGCTTATCTTGGTCAAGTAGTGGGAGCAGGCACCACGTTCTTTACTGATTTGAATGTGGCGCAGACCAACTCTTCCATTTTTTATCAAGTAAAAGCCTTGTCAGGAAGTACCGACAGTTTCGACCGCATCATTCGCGAACTGCAACGCGATCATGCGCGAGAAACGATTCACGAAAGTGAAATGCTGAAACGATTGGACGGTAGAATATCGAATGGAACGACGAATGAGATTCAAAGGAAATGACAAACTAATTTATAGATTCATTATGTAAAGTATCATACAAACAAAAGTAAGGGGAGATTGTGGCGAGTCTCCCCTACTTAACCTGAATACCTTCAACCATTATTTTCAACTTTTCTTCGACACAATAAACATATTCGCTACGCCATGTTCCAACTGCTCAGCTTCGATAATCTGGAGATCACCCAATGTTATCGTCGCTTTCAATTCCGGTATCGTGAAGAAATTCATGCGTGGTATGATGCCCAATTTGATCAGCAACGATAACATCCCATTGAGAATCGACTTTTTCTCACCGGCACACGATGTCACTGAAATCATCAAACCTCCCGGTTTCATCAACTCATTGATCCGTTGCATCGCCGCAGGAAGATCGTCAATCAGATGCAGAATATTGAATGCTAGCAGAACATCAAATGAATCTCGCGATAATTGTGGATCGAAGATCGTCGACTGTTTGAATTCCACATTGGTAAATTTCGAATGTGCTTTTTTCGTATTTGCTGCTTCAATCATCTTCGACGAAATGTCAATTCCAATCACTGCTTTCACGGCGGGTGCAATTTCGATTGCGACTGTACCCGTCGCACAGCCATAATCCAGCACGACATCGCTGTTGCGAAGATATTTTCTTACCCTATCGACAGGTGGTTGCTCAAACCCTTTTTCAGCGTTATCGAACTGATCTGCCAGACGATCCCAGAAGCGCTCGGTTTTTTGCATCGGCTCAATGTTTTTAGCAGTCATCAGATACCATATCCATTTCAGGATAACAATAATTGAGGAAACGGTAACCCTATTTCTTTGGGAGTTGGGTTCGATGAAGGGTCAGCAATACGGTTGGTCATGAAATTCCCGGTTCCTTTACTCATTATTCTATATTACACTCACTGTAACAAGATCAGTTAGAATAAAACAGGCGAGCCTTGCAGCTCGCCTGATCTATTCACTCTCTTACCAAGAACTAAGACCGAAGCACCAAATACTACATATTGACTTTGGCGGTCTCAGTTTTTACATGGGAAATTGAAGTCGCAAACAATGCTTTTTCGGCATCATCCAACGGGAATTCAAGAATCTTTTCGACGCCCTTCTTACCCAAAATACATGGCACGCCCATATAGACGTCCTTGTACCCGAATTCGCCATTCAACCATGCGCAGACCGGAAGCAGTCGCTTGGTATCCTTGACGATTGCCGCGACCATTTCGACCGCACCGGCTGCCGGAGCGTAAAACGCGGAACCGGTCTTGAGGTGCTTAACGATTTCCGCTCCGCCATCCTGCGTACGTTTGACGATCGCCTGAATGGTTTCTGCCGGAAGCAGTGTCTCGAGCGGAATACCACCGACTGAAGTAAAGCGGGGCAGCGGCACCATCGTGTCGCCATGTCCACCAAGAACCATGCCGTGGATATCGCGAACCGATACTTTCAATGCATCGGCTAGGAACGTTTTGTAACGGGCGGTATCAAGAATACCAGCCATACCCATCACGCGGTGAGCGGGGAATTTGGATACTTTCAGTGCGACATACGTCATCACATCCAATGGATTGGATACGACAATGATAATCGCATTCGGAGAAACCGGAGCGGCTTTCGAAATCGCGTCCGTAACAATGTTCGTGTTGGCTACAAGCAAATCATCGCGGGACATGCCCGGTTTGCGTGCCAGACCGGCAGTCATGACGATAATGTCGCTGTTGGCGGTGTCGGCGTAGTCGTTCGTGCCAATCACTTTGCTATCGTATTGCTGAACGGGACCTGACTGCCAAAGGTCAAGTGCTTTGCCTTGAGGGATACCTTCAACGATGTCGACCAGAACGATTTCATGAGCCAGTTCTTGATCGGCAATGCGCAGTGCGGTAGACGCACCGACGTTACCTGCACCAATTACGGTGATCTTCATGGGAATACTCCATATTCAATTTGAGGGAAACGATTTATACGTTTCCAATGCCACCCTTAATATAGAAAAAACCTCGTGCCGGTGAAACTCGGCGAGAGGCACTCTTTTCTCGGTTAGAGCCGAAGTTACAACACTTACGATCAATAGTAGACGATCTTTTCCTTAATAATTCGGAAATTTGTTTTTTCGCTTCCGATTGAATAATTTAAGCGGTTCAGATACGATCTAGTCTAATCTTCTACCAACTCAGGAGTCTCCCCTCGTGATTGGAAATCTTCGTCTTATCCTTTTAATGCTGATATTATGCGGTCTGTATGCCTTCGCCTTGGCTTCCGAATCAACCGATACCTTGAGCCGCACTCGTCAACCGACATCCAGTATCGGTCTCACACCAGCCAGCGTTCAAACCATGGCAAACTTTCTACGCGAAACCGAAGCCACTGAAAACACCGATGAAGTGGTTATTTATCCGGTTAAACCGGGTATTTACTATACCTACGTTCGTGCCAAAAATTCGCGCTACTACATGTTTCCATACATGAACATCAAAAAATATCTTCAGATGACGTTCCGCCGCGAAAAAATCCCGGAAATCGTCGCGATGACTGCCAGTACCGCTATTTTGATTGGATACGACCAACAAATCACCGACGAAACCAAACGGTTCGCCCATCGCATCGGATTAAGCCATAAAGAGACGCAGACTCCGGTAATTCGTGCTAGTGTGAAATTGAACGGACAAACGGTCAAGCTCCCCCTCAACTTCCCCTCCGATGGCAATACTATTTTGTATTTTCTGGGCGATGGTATTACCCATTCCTCTATCGCGGGTGGATTGTGGATTTACGGCACAGTCACCAAAGATCTGCGAGCGCAACAAACCGGCGCACAATTGGTAGAAGCGATCCTCACCACCGGTACAGTCATACAAATCCTGAAACATTCCACTGGTCGCGAATCGGCTGCTGCAGCCACTGAGCCGCGAGGTCGCTGGGTTTTCTTTCCGAGTCTCGTCGACTACGGTAAACATGTACCTAAATACGATGCTTACCCTACCGGACACCTAGCAACTGCGATGGCAACTGTCACGATTATCGCCGATAACTATCCAGAAAAGAAGTGGATTCGTCCTTTTGGATACACCCTTATGACAGCTTGTGGTTTTGCCATGGTCAATAATGGAGTTCACTGGGCAAGCGATTATCCGCTCGGTATTTCGATCGGGTATACAATGGCGAAAATTACATCGGCTCGCGGAAAAACGGTGGTGGTGGAAGATCCAAAACATGCTCTGAAACTACACAAACCGTTAATGGAGCGAATGCAGGCGGGACCGAAATGGAAAAACGATTGTCTCGGTTTCGGTGTGAGTATGAATTTAGATTAGCCAAAATAGTTTATTGACTTGGGATGACGGAATCGTCATCCCTTTTTTTTTGAATCATACATCAAATCGAATATTCGGTTGAAAATTGTACTGGATTGGTGCTAATTAGACCGCAATCTGAGGAAGATTCGGGACGAAACTTAATCGTCGATCTTATAATAACATAAATCACACCTCTGTTTAGAGTATTTATATTTTAATTAATAAAGACGTAAAGATACGGATTTTACTGTTTACAGCGAGAGATAATATCAATACAATAATAAATAAGCTTTAACTTTAGTTTGTTTTTAGAGACATCATCGTTTATTATTAGTTCGTCGCGATCCATTATCGAGATAATTAAATTCAATGATAATCTCGTCTATCTATTGTAGAATTTACGGTGTTATCATTTCATTACTTCAAGCCTTGATATTCCTAAGCCATTTTTCTCTCGATAACTGCTCTTCTTTATCTCGCGACTGAAACTTATCCAATCAAATTCTAGAAAACTCAACAAGGAGAAATTATGTTTGGTAAACGATTTACCTTCCGTGCAATTCTTCTGCTTACTCTGATTCTTGTCGTTATCATTGCAAATAGCGCGACTGCCTGTCGAATGATGGGCTTTGTCTCTTCAACGAGTACACCCCTCGGTTCAAATTATCTGTATACCTACGACAATGTTTGGAAAGCATGGCGGCAAATAGCTAAGAAAGATAGCTCGATGAATCCGCCCTATGTATGGCAGAGAAATTGTCCCAATGGTTGGGCTGGCGGTCCTCGTCAATTTTTACCATTCACATACCGTTCTGCAACCGATATCGCCACTGCATTCGATTCAGCTATGGTCGATACTGTAATGAATTCGGTTCGCGTTGCCAATCGTCGCGTTGCATATGCCCATGCACGTCGTGGCTCTTCAGGTCCAGCTAATGTTCCCGGTCCAGCACCCTACGAATACAACGTTATGGGTAATTATTTTCGATTCGAACACAACGGGACGATCGATACAGCTTCAATGAGTGCCATTCGAGACCGAGTGGGTACCGGCATCTCTGCAACTAACATCGTCAACAATCGCGAATACACGGAGTGGTACAATTTCAGTTATCCAACAGGCTACAATCATGCGCGATCTCATGCAATTGATTCCGAGTATTACGGTGTCAACTTGATCCGCAACTACCTGATCGCGAGAAATTACTACAATGCGGTTTCGACGATGCACCCAACTGCTGCAAGTTGGGCGTTAGCTCGTACCGTATCCGAAATTGCGCCGGGCATCACGGACAATTCGCTAAATGCGCTGGTTCAGGAAAGCGATACACTTTGGGGCGTAAGAAAGGTCCTTGGTAATCCTCGTTTCGGCGAGCATGCGATGTCTTACAAATCCTATACGATTAACAATATTGCCAATGCGCAGGCAGCCGTGATCAACATGAGTGTCAATGAAATGCAGCGACGTCAACATTTGAATTTCGTCGATAGTTTATATCATCAAGGATTCACCAACTTCCCAGCCGATAGCATCGGTAAATTCGTAGGAGGATATGCCCCGTCCTTTGGTCGACTTCAAACCGCTGGATTCGCGAATCCGACAGAATTGAAAGTCAACAACTACACTACTTCCGGTTCTCAAGAACAATCTGCAATCGCCTGCAATCCACTCGATGGGAGCTTTGTTGTAGTCTGGTTAAGTCAAACCAATTATCTTCGCGGTCGGTGGTACAACCCGATGGGTCTTGCCGAATCCGGAGAATTCAAAATCAACGATCCCCGACCTACCACAGTATGCGATGCACCCGATGTCGCTGTCAATCCGGTTGACGGGAGTATAATTGTGGTTTGGCGTGAACATATCGACGACACATTTTTCAATGTGATCAAGCGATCATCGTTACGGTGGAATCCAACTTATAAAACATACGAATTAACCGAAAATGATGTCGTTGTCAGCGCAGAATTTCCCGATCCATCTCGACGTGTCTTGTACAAACCATCAGTAGCATTCTCGAATGACGGTGGATATTGTATCACCTGGCAAGCAGACGATCAAATTCGCGCAGTCGGGAGGTTACCGTTTGAAGAATTTCCACCCACTATCGTCTCTGAATCCAACTCCATGGATCCGGATGTCTGTTTCGTTGAGGGAGAAGGATTTTTTGCAATAACGTTCGTCTCTTCACGTCAGGATCCTCCTACAATCGATGTGAAATTACTCAGATCGCATCATTTTGAAGTGGGCAACTCGAATCGAATTACGCATCTCTGGAATATTCACGATTTCGATGTTCATCCATCGATCTGTTCCGGCACTCACAATCAAATCGGAATTGCATATAACGACGGTAATGTGAGGGTTGCCGACAATACAATTCTTGATATCAATACCATCAACACAGATTTCTTTTTCACAGGAGAGCGAAATCGATACTACGCCTATCCTCAAATCGCTTTTTCCGGTACTCGATATTGTGTCGTGTATGACCAGTATGGAACCAGTGAACGCGATAAAAATGTTGTTGAGGTTTGGTCGCCGGTTTTAGGTACGGCACTTACTACTCCAGTAATCGTAAATTCACAACCCGAAACATATGTTCAAACCAGTCCAGTAGTCGCGATCGCTCCAAATTATCCGAATCCAACCCGGTGGCAGGGATGGGATCATAATTATTATACCAATTTTTCACAAAACGATATCTTTGAAATTCGGCGAGTGATTACTTGGCAGTCGGATGGTCAGGACGGCGATCGGTGGGCAATTGTTGGCAAATTTGCCGGATTAAATACCACTAACCAAGTAGTTTCGATTTACAGTATATTCACTCCGGATCCGTTTGACCTGACTCCTCCGTTCCTTGCGCCAATCGACACTTACATCAACAACGATGTTGCAGATTCGAAGGGTGATAAGGGCGAGGATCCGAAGTCGATCGGTAGAATCGAGTCTGAAAATCCCACCGATCAAGCAATTTCTACAATTCCCACGAAATTTGCTTTGCATGCAATTGCACCGAATCCATTCAATGCTTCGACTACGATTCGATTTGCCGTACCGCAAACGAGCCGCGTTCAAGTAACGGTATTCGATGCCGCCGGACGACAGGTTTCGACACTGTGCGATCGGGATTTCGATGCCGGAATACATTCAATTGTGTGGTCGGGAGAGACGAATAATCTTTCAGCGGGGATTTACTTCATCACGATGAAGTCACCGAATTTCATCACCACCCGTAAAGCAGTTTACCTGAAGTAACAAGTCATGTAGTATTAAATCGAGCAGGGGCGAAAATCACATTCGCCCCTGTTTTGTTTGGTATCAAATTTCGTGAATTATTGAAACTATCCAATCCGTTTTACCGCTTCTTTCACGGCATCCTGAATTGCTTCCCGGGTTAATGTCACACCTAAAATCGATTTACACGAGGCACATCGTACGATTGCAACCGGAAAGCTTCCGCCGGAAGACGGGAGATTGCGCGTTTCGGATTCAATCCCGGTACTCTGCTTGCAATGCGGACATACGCCTGTCAACGGTAATCCCATCATAGTGGTAACTCCTTCAATTGGCTTAACGCGCCGTAACGGCGCCCTTTTGTAAATCGTCGGCTTCCCGGTAGGTGCGAATGGGGATGACCAGCATCGGTATACCGTCGTAACTCAATTTACGTTGGATGGCGAATAGTGTGTAATTATGTAGCCAGCGCGAGAAGACAATTTCTTCCGTAAAAATAATCTGGGTACCGAAGAAAATTGCATTCGGGAATTTTTTCATAATTTGCGGCGAATTTTCCATGATCGTTTGAACGACATCGGTTCCAATTAACGGAAAAGATTCCGCATAAAATCCATGCGTTTGCGCCAGCCGAACATATCGATCAACTTCGGTTTTTACGTGTTCCGTTAGATGGTCGATCTCTTCGATTCCTTTGAAATTTCCAGCATCGACTGACCCGACAGAAACGAACACGAAGTTTTTGTATACATTTTTAAATCGCCGAAGTACAGTGAAGAATGTGTGAAGTCCAGGACCATTGAAACCACTGACCAAAATGACGGCAGTGGGAGCAAACGGATCGAATTCGGTATTTACCGGCTGCGATTTTCTCTCATTGATTGCCGGCTGTAATTCGGTTGCTTCCACCAATGTATCCAGATGTTTCAACCGCTGCGAAGTTACTTTGTACTGCCATTGAATGAGCGAGACAAAAGCAACGAGACTCCCCGTTATCAGCAACGTGATCCAACCGCCTTCCTCGAATTTGAGCACGATTACCGAAATTAAAATAAACGAAGTCATCATTAAACCGACACCATTCACGATAAGTTTGCGTCGCCACTTCGGTTCACTATTCCGCACTTGCCACCAATGTCTGACCATTCCCAATTGGGACAACGAAAATGTGATGAAGACGTTGATCGAATACAACACAACCAAATAATGTACCGAACCCAGACTGATCGCCAGCACAATCCCGGCAGCGACACCCATCATGATGATGCCATTGTGAGTGACAAACCGATCGCTAAGCGAGGCAAATTTCGTAGGAAACCATTTATCCAATGCCATATTTGCCAGAACCCGAGGACCGTCGAGAAAACCTGTTTGTGCAGCTACAAAGAGCAATGCCGTTTCGCTAAGCAACGTTATCCAAACAAAGATCGATCCAAACGGCGCCGTCCAATTCGCGGTGATTCGCTCAAATAACACGGCATTCAACGTTTGGGTATCACTCGGTTTCAGTTCGTATAGAGCATAGGCAGTAATCAATCCAACAGCAGTGAAAGCCAACGAAATCGACATATAGCGCATCGTCCGGTGTGCCGTTTGGATCTTTGGTTCGCGTAGAATCGGCATACCGTTGCTGACCGCTTCAATTCCCGTATAGGTACCGGCACCCATCGAATATGCCTTCATCATCAATGCCAGCGCGCCGAAGAAACCCAATTCCTTAAATGAAACCGTCATATCGGAACTGGTATTTTGTACTAATGTCGGTAAATCAAGCGAATGAACTCCGAATACATAGACTATCACGATCAAATGAGTAACAACAAAGGCAAGAAAGATCGGCAGTAATGTAATGACTGATTCTTTTACACCACGCAGATTGAGCAAAATCAAGAACAGTATTCCTACCATGATTAGCGGCAGTTTGTAAACATGATATTGTGGGGGAAACAGACTGAATAAAGCATCGATACCACTAGCCACCGATAACGCAATCGTCAAAATATAATCAATCAGCAGCGTACAACCGGAGACCATCCCCACTTTCGGGGATAGTAGCTTACTTGCAACCAAGTAGCCACCGCCACCCGAGGGGAAAAGCGAAATGATTTGCGAATAGCTGGCACTAATCGTGAAGATGGTGATTGCCGTTCCAATCGCAACAAATACTGCGAGAAACGGATGTAGATGGAGCACCCGGAACATTTCTTCGGGACCGTAACACGAAGAAGAGAGACCGTCGGCACCGAGACCGACCCACGCGAAAAACGCAATCAACGAGAGTTTATGGAAGATCGACCGGTCGGTGACATCACGTGCAGGACCCAAAACCACCCGCTTGACACGATGGAAAATAGTTGGAGACACTTCTGAATTCCTGCTACGAATAAACCTTGTTATACAATACTCGGAACACCACGGCGAAGATCGTCTTCTTCCTTATAGGTCCGAATGGGAATAATCAGCAGCGGAATACCGTGATAACTCAATCTTTGCTGCAGCGAGAAAAGAGTGTAGTTGTGAAGCCACCGTGAAAAGACTAATTCGTCGGTAAAGATCGTTTGAGTGCCGAAAAAGATCGCATTCTTGTATGTTTCCATAATTTCCGGCGCTTTTTCTGTGATCGCTTCCACGACATCGGTACCGATTAAATCTATTCCCTTGGCGTAAATCCCGTGGGATAAAGCTAGTTTTTCATACCGTTGAACTTCTTCTTTGACGTGGATCTTCAAATTATCCAGTTCTTCAATACCTTTAAAGTTCCCGGCATCGATTTGACCGACACATATAAAGACAAAGTTCTTGAATACATCTTTAAATTGACGCAACACTGTGAAAAAGGTATGAAGACCGGGACCATTGAAACCGCTGACCAAGATTACAGCAGTCTTACCCGTGGGGTCGAACGAAATCTCGCTCTTACCATTGCGAGCACTTAAGCTCGACATCGGCGCCATTTCAGTCGCTTCGACTAACGCATCCAGATGCGTCAATCGCTTACTGGTAATCTCGTATTGCTTCCGAATCAAACTCACGAAGGCAACTAAACTTCCAGTGATGATCAACGTGATCCAACCGCCTTCACCAAATTTCAAGATTACGACTGAAATTAGAATAAAGGTTGTTAATAGCAGACCAACACCGTTGATCGACAACTTCCACAACCACTTCGGTTCAGTCGATTTCACATTCCACCAGTGTTTCACCATCCCAAGTTGAGACAAGGTGAACGTAATAAATACGTTGATAGAATAGAGAATTACGAGATAATGGACCGAACCAAGGCTGATCAGCAATATCACAATCGCAGCTAAACCCATCATGATGATGCCGTTATGAGTGACGAAACGGTCACTTAAAGACGCAAATTTGGTGGGAAACCAGCGATCGATCGCCATATTTGCCAGAACTGCCGGACCACCGATGAAACCAGTCTGCGCTGCGACAAATAGCATAGCGGTTTCGCTAATCAGCGTTATAATGACAAATGTCGAACTCACCAGTGGCGACCAAGCGCTTGTAACACTATCCAGCAACACCGCATTCAACGTCTTGGTATCGCTGGGCGACACTTGGAACAATGCATAGGCTGTGATCAAACCCATCGCAGTAAATGCCAACGATATCGACATATAGCGCATCGTGCGATGAGCGGTTTGAATCTTCGGTTCCCGCAAGATCGGCATCCCGTTACTGACAGCTTCGATACCGGTATACGTACCGGCACCCATCGAGTAGGCTTTCATCATTAATAGCAGAGCACCGACGATACCCAATTCATTGAAAGATGAACTTAAATCCGATTGCGTATTTTGGACTAATTGCGGGAAATCCAGAGCGTGTGAGAAAAATCCGTATATAATTACAAATGTGTGAGTTAAAAGAAAAATTATAAAGATAGGTAGCAATGGTAAAACCGATTCTTTCACGCCACGCAAATTGAGCACAATCAGCATAAAGACACCGGTCAGAGCAATCGACAGCTTGAAAGCCTGCCATTCCGGTGGTAACATGCTGAAGAAGGCATCGACACCACTGGCGACCGATAATGCAATCGTTAAGATATAATCGATTAGGAGTGAGCAGCCGGCAATCATCCCAACTTTCGGGGAGAGCAATTTGCTGGCAACGAGATAGCCGCCACCACCGTATGGAAACAATTCGATCAGTTGGGAATAACTGGCACTAATGATAAAAATCGTGATCGCAGTGCCAATACCGACAAAGATAGCGAGGTAGGGGTGAAGATGCAGGACCCGGAAAATTTCTTCAGGACCATAACAGGACGAGGAGAGACCATCCGCTCCAAGACCGACCCAGGCAAAAAAGGCGATCAACGAGATTTTGTGAAAAATCGAGCGGTCAGTTAAATCACGGGCAGGTCCAACGATATATCGCTTGAACTTGTGAAGAATTGCCCGAGGAATTGATTCGTCCATAAGTCGTTACAACACTACAACACAGAACGTAAAACCAGCTAAAAATAGAATCGTGTGGTTGACTTTCACGTAAGCATCAAGTACAATCGATTACAGTTTCTCTAGAGAATCGTTACCGAAACAACTCACTGCTTACTCGCCATGTACCACACGAGAGCATAAATATATACTTTTTTCTTGAGAAATACTACTCGTTAGAATTGTCTACCGGATCTCCTTTGGCTAATTTCGCTACTAGATAATCTCGATTTAACCTCGTGATATTGGTGATTTTAATTTCTTTCGGGCAAGACGCTTCACATTCCAAATGATTCGTGCAGTTACCAAATCCCAATTCGTCCATCTTTTTTACCATTCCCAGCACTCGTTGGTACCGTTCCGGTTGACCCTGCGGCAAATGACCCATATGGCTGATTTTGGCAGAAACAAACAACATTGCCGACCCATTGGGACACGCGGCTACACATGCACCACATCCGATACAAGCGGCGGCATCCATCGCAAGTTCGGCATCATCCTTCGGAATCAGAATTACGTTGGCGTTAGGGACAGAATTGGTTTTCACCGAAATAAAACCGCCAGCGGAGATAATCTGGTCGAAAGCACTTCGATTCACGACCAGATCTTTGATTATGGGAAATGCTGCCGCGCGGAACGGTTCGATCCATAATGTCTCACCATCTTTAAACCAGCGCATGTGCAATTGACAAAGCGTAGTGCCTTTCAATCTGCCGTGTGCCTGACCGTTAATCACTGCACCACAGCATCCGCAGATCCCTTCGCGGCAATCGTGATCGAATGCGATCGGTTCAATCCCCTTCAATGCGAGCTGGTCATTCACGACATCGAGCATCTCAAGGAACGACATTTCCGTCGAGATATTATTCGCAGGATAAGTTTCAAACTGACCGGAAGCACTGGTATTCGCTTGCCGCCATACTTTCAGGGTCAGATTAATCGTATCGGAGTGATTCGCGCTCATTATTTGTAACTCCTCTGCGAAGGGTGCACGTGTTCGAATTGTAACGGTTCGGTATGGAGCGTTGGCGCTTTGTTCTCGCCGTTGAATTCCCAAACTGCAGCATGACAGAAGTTCTCGTCGTCGCGTTTTGCTTCATTGTCTTCGGTCTGCGATTCTTCCCGGAAATGTCCACCGCAGGATTCTTTACGAGTCAACGCATCGAGCGTCAATAATTCGGAAAATTCAAGGAAATCAGCAACCCGATAAGCTTTTTCAAGGGTCTGATTGAAACTATCGGCGGTTCCGGTCACTTTCAAATTTTTCCAGAATTCTTCACGCAGTGTGGGAATGCGATCCAATGCAAGTTTCAAGCCTTTTTCGTTCCGACCCATGCCAACATTGTCCCACATGATCTTGCCAAGTTCACGGTGGAAATCGTCAACATTGCGCTTGCCGTCAATCGACATTAACCGTTTAATCTTAGCTGCTTCCGCCTGTTCAGCAGCTTTGAATTCAGCTTGATTGGTGTCGACTTTGGAAAATTTAGCAGTCGCGAGATAATGCCCGATGGTGTAAGGAATCACGAAATAACCGTCGGCAAGTCCTTGCATCAAGGCGCTAGCACCAAGCCGATTCGCACCGTGATCGCTGAAATTCGCTTCGCCCAAGACATGCAGACCGGGTAAGGTCGACATTAAGTTGTAGTCGACCCAGATACCACCCATTGCATAGTGGATCGCCGGATAAATCATCATCGGTTCTTGATAGGGATTCACTCCGGTGATCTTTTCATACATATCGAACAAGTTGCCGTACCGTTCGACGATAACATGCTTACCCAATCGCTTGATTGAATCGGAGAAATCGAGATAGACGGCTAAATTCGTCGAACCAACACCCATTCCATTGTCACAAACCAGTTTAGCTGCTCGCGAAGCCACGTCGCGCGGAACAAGATTACCGAAGCTCGGGTACCGCTCTTCGAGGTAATAGTAACGTTCCGATTCCGGGATTTGTGAGGGTTGACGAGGATCCTTCGCGGTGCGCGGAACCCAAACTCGACCGTCATTGCGCAAGCTCTCGCTCATTAGTGTCAATTTCGATTGATAATCACCATGAACGGGGATACAGGTTGGATGGATTTGCGTGAAGCACGGATTGGCGAACGCAGCCCCTTTTTTATAGGCAGCCATTGCAGCGGAAACGTTGCAATTCATCGCATTTGTCGACAAGAAATAAGTGTTTCCGTAGCCACCAGTACAAAGGATGACTGCGTGTCCGGAATAGGATTCGAGTTTACCATCGATCAAATTTCGAACAACGATACCACGCGCTTGACCATCGACTACGACGATATCGACCAGATCGCGGCGGGTATACATCTGTACCGATCCCCGCGATACTTCTTTCATGAGTGCGCTGTAAGCGCCTAAAAGAAGTTGTTGACCGGTTTGACCTCGGGCATAAAACGTCCGCGACACTTGAGCGCCACCAAAGCTGCGATTGTCAAGCAATCCGCCGTATTCGCGGGCAAACGGAACACCCTGACCAACGCACTGATCGATGATATTATTGCTGACTTCTGCAAGGCGGTATACGTTCGCTTCGCGAGCGCGATAATCGCCACCTTTGACGGTGTCATAGAACAATCGCCAAATCGAGTCGCCGTCATTGGGATAGTTTTTCGCAGCGTTGATGCCACCCTGGGCGGCAATGCTATGCGCTCGACGAGGGGAATCGTGCAATGTGAACACCTTGACATTGTAACCAAGTTCCGAGAGCGAAGCAGCCGCCGAAGCGCCAGCCAAACCCGTACCCACCACGATTAAGTCGTATTTCCGCTTGTTGGCAGGATTGATCAACTTCATGTCGAAGCGGTGTTTTGTCCATTTTTCAGTAATCGGTCCCGAGGGAATTTTCGAATCTAGTTTCATGAATACCTCACTTCACAAACGACATAGCGTAAATCGGCAGTAACCCGAAACCGACTGCAAACACAAAACCGAGTAGCGTTGCCAGTTTCTTCAGTGCGGGAGTATGTCGCGACGATCCTATACCAAGCGTTTGAAACAAGCTCCAAAAGCCGTGATTGATATGAATACCGACCACTGCCACCATCGCTACATAGAATACTACCCGACCAAGACTAGTGAACGATTGGAATACCGCGAGCGAAAGTTCTTCGCCAGTCCAATGATTGAGGTAATTCTGAACGGTATAATCAAGCAAATGGAAAATCAGAAAACCCAAGATCAGCAATCCACTGTATGGCATTGTGACACTGGAAAATGTCTGACCACCGCGATCTTGATTCACAGCGTATTGCCTCGGTCGCGCTCGGCGATTCTTGAAAAACAGGATTGTACCCAGTGTAATATGAGCAGCGAAAATCGATCCGAGTATAATTTCAGCGAGGATGATTAGCGGTCCCGCCAAATGGAGAGTGTGAGCATACACGGCAAGTGCCGGCTTGCCGCCATAAATCGAGAAGTTCCCTGCCAGATGCACCAACAGGAATCCGATTAGCATTAAACCTGAAATCGCCATGAAGATTTTCTTACCGATCGATGACGATAACATCCGTAACAGCCAGTTCATTCGCGCTCCTAAGGAAGCTGATAAATGCGATACCTAGAAAGACTCGGGGTAATATAATGCGGAAGAAAGCAATCCACTAGAAAATCAAATTTGTTCAGTATTTCACAAAAGTTATCTCTGAAATTTGTAATAATCTATAGGTTTGAGCGGATTTGGAAGGTAGTGATTTTACAAACGGTTGCATGGGAATTGCGATTGTAGCAGTTTCGATAGCATATTAAGTAATGGTAATTAGTGGTGGTTTGGCACAATAGTTGACAGATATAGCACGATCATTTTGAAGATATCCTGATCGCGATTATTGTACCTGAACTCGAGCTCTTTGAGATACAGCGGAAAAGTCTCTTTCGAAACGCCATGGTGTTTCATCAACCGTTCCTTTGCCCAGCTCCAGAACCCTTCGAGTCCATTGATGTGAACACGACCTTTCACAAATTGTTTGCCGTGATCGACTTTCAGATGGCGATAACCGCAGCACATTAGACTGTCGTAGCTGCGAAATTTGTCGGTGTAAATGATGCTGCCGCGACGAACTTTTTTTACCGTTAACTCGACCAGCGTCTCGGCACTGACATCGGGAACCACTTCTACAACGACTTTGCCATGTTGCTGGAGAATGCCGAATACCGGGACTTTACCGGCCGCACCACGGCCACGGTTCCCTTTGCGATGGCCGCCGAAATAACTTTCATCGAGCTCGATGTTACCGCCCAGCGGCGGACTAATCTGATTCGTCAGGATCGCCAAGCGAATCGTGGTAACCGCTTTGTAAGCCGTTCCGTAATCGAGATTCAACTGGCTCGCAATCTTGCGCACCGACTGCTCGAGCTCAAACAATTTTACGATACGAAGCCATTGCTGGCAACTCAAAGAACCATGGTTGATCCATCTGCCACTGAAGTCGTGGAAGGTGTATTTGCATTCCGAACAGCGATAACGATGGTCCGATAACCGATATAGTTTTCGGGTGTTACAACGGGGACAAAATCGCTGTTGGTTTTTCCAGCAAAATCCCAACACGAATTTTCGTGCTGTTTGTTCGTTCTTAACCAAGTGTTCGTAAGTAATTAGATCCATGATCACAAGATAATACTTGTGCCAGACCACCACTAATTACCTAAGTAATTATTCAAGGGAATCGTGTATGCGGCTGCTATTCATCTTACTTGCTTTGCTTTTGGTCTGCGTTGTCGGATGCTCGGTGACAGAGTCACCGACAACACCGCGTGGTCTGCTTTATGTATCCACTACCGATAGTACAGGTAATATTGTATACGGTGCGACAATTCTATTGAATGATATTCCTCAAGCCCAGACGACTCCCACTTACATTGGACCAATGACCGCAGGCACCTACCGGATGGTCATTCGAAAACGAAGTTTCACGATCGTCGAGCAAAATGTCGCGATCGACGCTGGCGATACGACACGTGCGATAATCCCGCTTATCATTTCACCAGTTGGCTGGGTTAACGTTACATCGACTCCGAGTAATGCCCGAATCATCTTGAATCAAGAATATATGACCGATCGCAGCGGCACACCGATGCGCACTCCGGCTGTTATTGAAGCCTCACTCGGTGCTCAAGAAATTTCCGTCGTACTTGATGGGTATCTGACTGTAAATCCGTCATTACATCGAATTAATGTGACTGCCGATACGAATACGATTGATTTTGGATTGGAAGCAGGAACTCCGGGAAAAGCCGTCGGCAATATACCTTTTGATTACCGACGACGGATAATCGGACCTGATGAAACCCGTCTTGATTCGATCAATTTAGAAGTATATCGCGGTCATCTCACGATGTTTACCTGCTGGTATACCAATTGTCGACCGTGTCGGGCTGAGCTTCCTTATTTTGACAATTACTATCGACAATTTGCATCGCAAGGGGTTCGCTTTGTTGCCTTGACGACTCCTATTCCGGTATCGCAATCATACAACCAATTTCTAGCCGCAATTGCACAGATCAACTTGTCATTTCCAGTATTGCTTGATCCTCAACCGGGTTATTTCGATGGAATGGTGAATCATTCACCTGCGACTTACCCACTCAACGTATTGGTCGATACTACAGGTAAAATTATTTCAACTGGTGGATCGATTGACTCACTCAGTTTGCGAAATGCGATTATTTCTCATTTACCACACTAGCTGTTTGATAGAATCTTGGATTTAGAACAAGTGTAAAGGAATTTAGGAGCAACGATGAAGAGATTATTTAGTACCGGTTTGATTTCGATTTTGCTGTTGACTGCAGTCATGTCGCTTCCGGTTTATGCACAATCATTTCAAGTCACGCCTCGATCAACTGTGCAATGGGTTGTTCCGAATGGCGACGCGGCACAATTTGTCATGGATGTCTCTTCTTTGGTTGACGATCCGATCGAGATTACTGTTCAAACTGTCCGGATTAATATCCCGACTGAATGGGAACTCGGCATGTGCATCGGAAGTGGTTGCTACCCTCCCACCATCACCGAGGCATACGATTCATTATTCCCCCGAGTTATCGATTCACTAACACTTGACGTATTCCCGACTGCAGTTGGCACCGGTCAAGCGGCAATGGACATCAGTATTCACGGTACTGCAGAACTAATTCGAGTGGTTTGTACAACTTATTCGGTAGTTGGTGTCGACCAAAAAGATATTCCAGTGGGATATCAAATCAGTCGGGTTTACCCGAATCCATTCAATTCATCCACCAAAGTTAGTTTTGCACTTCCCCACGAAGGGAATGTTAAACTGACAATGTTCGATGTAATCGGTCGCAAAATTGCCGAACGATCATCCCATTATAGTTCCGGTGCTCAGGAAATTGCACTAGGGGATTGGTTTCATTCACTCGCCTCGGGTCAATATTTTCTTCGATTGGAAACACCACAAGGCGTAAAGATGCATCGAATCGAACTCGTTCGATAAATCTGTGAATACCGATTGACTCTCACTGCCGGCAACCTAAATTGCCGGCAGTCTTGTTTCCGGGTATTGTATTTCGTAATGTCTAGAACGAATCAATCTCCTAGATCCAACAGGTAATAATTTGATGCCAACATTGCCCGCAACCGCTCCGATCGACACTCCTCCCCTCCGTCGCAAAGACGTTTGGGGTTGGGTTTTCTACGATGTCGGAAATCACGGCTACGCTACCACAATTTTAGCAGTCATCTTCAATCGTTACTATGCGCTACAGGTCGCAGGCGGTGAAACTGGTATCGCAATGGATTGGTTCGGACTGCAGTTTAGTATTCCCGGTGCGACACTGTTCACCTATTTTGTCTCGATTTCCACTTTTATCGTCATGCTCTTCTCGCCAGTTACCGGAGCCATGGCAGACCACACTCAACGCAAGAAATCGTTCTTAATGTTTTCAACTGTAATCGGAGTGGCATGTACCGCAATGCTGTGGTTTGTCGGCAAAGGAGACTGGTTATTTGGGGGTATCGTATTTGCACTGGCAAATCTTGGTTTTAATGCCGGATTGGCATTTTACGATGCCATTTTAAAAGATATCGCAAAACCGGAGGAAACCGGTTGGATCAGTGGTTTCGGTTGGGGTATCGGTTACTTCGGGGGTGGTATTCTACTCTTGATCAATATGATCATGCTGCAGCCACCGAAAATCCTCGGGATTCAACCATTCCAAGTGCAGGACACCTTCGCGGCAGTCGCGATTTGGTGGTTTCTCTTCTCGATTCCGATGATTCTTTGGGTAAAGGAACCAGCTATATCGATCAAATCAGGGTTGCAGGGTATTGGCAGCGATTCATTTCGTCGTCTCAAACGGACATTAAAAGACGCACGGAAATTGCCCGATTTACTGCGATTTTTGTTAGCCTTCTTCTTCTTTAACAATGGTGTCCAGACAGTTATTCTGATGGCAGCGATCTTCGGTGAAGCTGAACTCAAGATGAATTCATCGTCTTTAATATTGTTTTTCTTGATGATACAGTTTTGTGGATTTGCAGGATCATTAACGTTAGGTAAGCTGTCCGACAAGATTGGCGATAAAACCGTACTTCTAATAACGCTGGTTATCTGGTGCATTGTCTGTATTTGGTCATGTTTGTTGGGACTGTTCACCGATCCTGTAACTGAATTTTGGATGGTTGGGATCTTGGCTGGTTTGATCCTCGGTGCCAGTCAATCGAGTGCTCGATCACTATTTGCCCGATTTACACCAGTCTCGCGCGCTGCGGAATTTTTCGGTTTTTATTCGGTACAAGCGCGCCTCAGTACGCTACTCGGTCCAATGGTTTACGGAACAATGCTCTGGATTACAGGTTCCATTCGGTATGCAATCCTCTGCCTGTTAGTTTTTTTCGTTGTCGGCGGGGTTCTTCTTTTGAAAGTAAATGTTTCTCGAGGTAACAAACAAGCACTTGAAGCTGAGTTTGAATAATTTCTTGCGGAAAACCGATAAACTGTGAAAACCGTTGTAAAGTCATTACATTATAATGTTATTTAGGGATTGGGGTGGAAAATGAACTTTGGATTCAATGAAATCCTATTGATTTGTATCGTGATTTTGCTCTTATTCGGAGGCAAAAAACTTCCGGAATTGGCTCGCGGCATTGGCAATGGGATTCGAGAACTTCGATCAGCGATGCGCGACGATCATGGAAATTCGAATAATCCAAATTCGGTCAATCCATCCGACCCCAATGCGCGACCGATCAACGATCAGTCGAAACCGACCAAATAGGATTACTTATACTACGAATATGCCTCCGGTACTAACTTCGTTACGCGACCCAATTCGACGAATCTGGGTCGCGTGCTGTATGATCTATCCGATTGCAACACTAACCTCAATAGCAGTGACAAATATTCTGCTGATTCTAATCCTTCTGGGATGGATTTTCTATCGCGAATCACTTCCTGAACAAGCGCCGAAATACTTGCTTGTCACTTTGTTGGGATTTATCGCATGGACACTCATCGCAACCACTTTTTCTCCCTATCAATCGAACTATAAAGAGTGGTTTCGCGAATTCTCAACAATGTTGGCAATCATACCCGGTCTGGTATTAGCTTCGCAACCCGACCGATTGCGAACAGCGTTTCGATGGGCAAGTTATATTCTTATAGCTCTTGCGATTTATGCAACGTACCAGTACTTTTTCGGTTGGGACTTGATTCGCTCCAGACAATTAATCTTTCTCTGCGGAAAATATCACGCCACGGGATTACAAGATTTCCATCTCACTTTTGCCGGAGTCATTGGTCTAACTACTCCCCTCGGAATCGTCACTTCGAACAGTGTGATTGCATACCTCATCGCGTTTGGAAGCTCCAGTGCAATTCTAGCATCGATGGGCAGAACAATCATCGTGGGTTATAGTATCGCTGCGATGGTTTTTCTGCTATTCGGTTCACGGAAGTTAAAAATTTCCGGAGCAATCGCGCTATTATCCTTGATCATTCTCCCATTTGTCGTGTTCAATGCCGCCGGAGAGCGCATGGCTCGCGGTGTGGGGGCTGCCGGCGAACCTTCGCAGCAAGGCGATCCTACTCGAGTTTTTCTATGGAAGAGCGCTACTAACATAATCAAGCATTACCCAATCGCAGGAATTGGGTATGGTAATTGGAATACTGCGTTCAAGCTGTATAAAGAACCTTACGACCACTACAGCTCGACTGCGCACGCACACAACGATTTGCTCGCTACTACCGTGAAGTACGGGATCATTGGTGGAATGATCTTCGCGATCTTCTGGGGATTGGTGCTTTTCCGTTGCAGCAAGACGATCTTCAAGTTTACCGGTTATGATCGCGACCTTCGAGTGGTTTTATTAGCAACATTTCTATTGATCCTATTTGGCGGATTGTTTCAGTGTTTCCAGACCGATTCCGAAGATGCACTGATCCTTTGGATGCTGATCGGTATTGTCATCGCCCTTCCAGCGAATTCTTCAGGAACCGAGTTGAAATGAAAATTTGCTTCGATGCTAGAAAGTGGAGCGACGGGGGAATCGGTTCGGTAATCCGATTACTGGTTCAAATGTTTGTTCAAAACGGGATCGAACTAATTACAATCGCTCGTTCAGAACACCGGAGAATCATCGAGGAAATTACCGGCAACCCGGTTTTACTCTGCGACGCCAAAAATTATTCGCTCGCAGAATTGGTAGAAGTAGGCAAACTCGCGAACCAGACGCATGCGGATTTGTTTTACTCACCTCATTACATCGTCCCGATCAACTTGAAACTACCGTGTGTCTCGCTAATTCACGATACAATTCAGATGCAGTTCCCCGACCAATTTTCGCTCCTTCAGCGAAGTTATGCGAAATACATGATTGGTCGAGCACTGCGGAAATCTGACCTGATTATCACGCAATGTGAGACGGTGAAAAGCGATTTAATTCAACGCTTTCCCAACTGCAATCGAGAGAAAATCCACCCAATTCGGATGTGTATCGATCCAGTCTGGTTTACTGAACCAGGTAGAATTTCATTACCAATACCTGAGCAATACTGCATTTATTTCGGCGCCTATCGAAAGCATAAGAACTTACAATTTCTTGCTGAAATGTGGACAGGTTCAAGTAATTTACCACCATTAATTATAACTGGTGATCGATTAGAACGTTATCCCGAGTTTCACAAAAGTATCCATCCATTACTAAACAGCAAGCGCTGGATCGACCTCGGGGAAGTAGACTTTTCCACCCTCCGAGCACTTGTCAAATCAGCTTATGTCGGTGTATTTCCCTCCAAGTACGAAGGTTTTGGTCTACCTCCATTGGAATCGATGGCATCCGGTATTCCGGTGTTGGTTAGTAATTGCGGTGCATTTCCTGAAGTATCCGGAGGCGGAGCGACTGTGATACCGGTCACTGATCCGGATCAGTGGATTTCTGAGATTGCTAAGCTAGGCGATCTGGAGCGATATCGGGAGCGTTGCCACAAGGGATCAAACTGGGTCAAAACTTTCGATATCGAACCATGGATACAACATCATATTCAAATTTGTCAGTTGGCTTTGACTGTGAAACAGTAAATCGAATGATTAATTCGCTTCTGATATCATTTTTTCTTGCTCAAACAGATAAGACACTTTAATTTAGGGTTAATTCGAGACCGGTTCGAACCGAAATAACTGTACACCATTGCGGACTTATCGGTGTAGTACTTATTTGACTGAGTGCAAGAATCCACTCAAATTTGTTGTGTCATTTAAACGAGACCCAACATCGTGATTTGCCACTGATTGATTCACAGTTAAAGAAAATGGGAAGCCATAACAACGGGGAAGAAATGGCGATTTTGGCTTCAGAACAATCCAATTCGACGAATCACGACATCCCTTTTCATTTAGCTGGATCCCCTTACATCATCTTTTATATCGATGCGAATTTTCAATTCGTCGAACTAGTCACTTCGCCAAATATTCAACTCAATCAGTCACGCGATCAATTGGTAGGAAAATCGATCGATGCGATTTTTCCCAGCGAGATTGCTACTCAAGCTAAAGAATTGATAACGGAATCGCTTGCGTCCAATACAACCAAACTCTTTAAATACGAGAATATCGGCGAGACCGCGAAAGTTTCTTATTTCGATGTAATTATCATTCCTCATAAACCGACAGAAGTGATAGCATTTATTCGGGACATTACCGAAGACACAATTGCTCGAAAATCGACGATCGAAAGCGAACGTAAATACCACTGGGTTGTCGATAATATTCAAGAAGTCATCTTTCAAAGCGATCCCAATTTCAATCTGACATTCGTCAACCAGCCTTGGAAAGAATTTACCGGTTTCGAAGCAATCGACTCGATCGGGAAATCGCTCACTGAATTTATTGTCGAAGAAGATTTTTCGACATTGATGCACTTTCTCGAACCGGTGTTCATTTTCGATACCTATCGGATCGAAATCCGTGTTCGGCGCTCCGACGGCAATGTGTTCTGGAGCGAAATTACTGCTGTAAAGCATTATGACGAGTCCGGTAAGCTTCGCGAAATAACCGGAACAATCTCCGATTTATCGCTTCGCAAAGCGCTGGAAACCGATTTAAAAGCGACCAATATTAATTTGGAACGGCGCGTCAAAGCACGAATGGAAGAGCTGGAAACGCTTAACCAAAGCCTTCTTTCGGAAAACGAAATTCGACGCGAAACCGAACAAAAATTGATGCAGACGCAATCGATTCAACGCGCCTTGCTTGACAATCTGCTCGATCCGATGTGGCTCAGAAATCTTGGTGGATATTTCATCGGTGTTAATATTCCGTTTGCTCGTCAATTCGGTGAGATCAATCCGGAACGAATCGTTGGTTGTACCCCCGCCGACATTATGCCCCCCGAGAAAGCCGAACAATTTGTGATCGACGATTTAAAAGTGATCCAATCGAAAAAGGCGTTCCGTCGGGAAGAGATTCAGCTCGATGAATTCGGACAGGAAATCTGGATTGAGGTCGTTAAACACCCGATCTTCAACGATCGGAACGAAGTAATCGGAACACTAGGTCTCAGTCGAAACATCAACGATCAAAAGCGTGCTCAAGAGCTGTTACTTAATTCGAAAGCAAAACTGGAAGAATTGGTTCAAAAGCGAACCTACGAATTGCGACGGGCATACGAAGATTTGCAAACCTCTGAAGCCAGATTCCGTGCGGTCATACAAGATCAGACCGATATGATCTGCAGAATACTACCGAACGGAGCAGTCACATTTGTAAATGAAAAGTATTGCAATTATTACCATCGCAATTACAGCGATCTGATTGGTAAATCGATTCAGGATTATCTTCCCAGAGAAACCGTCGACGAATTGTACAATAATATTAAGTCGCTATCTATTTCGAATCCGATCACGACTCTTGCCACTGAATCTTTGGACGAGAATGGACTGAATCGATACACTACCTGGACGATGCACGGATTGTTCGACGCTGATGGTAATTTGTCGGAAGTACAGGCAGTAGGTCGAGATATTACCGAGCAGGTCCTTGCCGAGCGATCACTCCGAGAAAAACAACAACAGATCGACGATCTTATTCAACACGTCACGGCAATTCTCTGGGAATATGACACAACCACTCATCGCTATACCTATGTAAGCAATCAGGTTGAATGGATTCTCGGTATTCCTGCGGAAAAGTGGATTGAAGATGCGAATAATTGGTTGGATTTGATTCATCCCGATGATCGCGAATTCGCATCGCGTAAATTCGAAATCGCTGCCACGACTTCGATCATTACCTACGCTTTCGAATACCGGATTCGCGCAGCAGATCAACATTATATTTGGGCACTCGACAAGGTTACTTACCAACCCGGTAGTTCGTTGTTACACGGAGTTATTCTCGATATCTCCGAGCAAGTATACACTAACCAAATTCAAACGGCATTATTGGAGATTACAAAATCTTATACGACTGCCAAGAATTTGGAAGAGATGTTATCAATTTTCCACAAACAGATCTCGGGTTTAATGGATGCAACCAACTTTTACGTTGCACTCTATCATCCCGACCTCGATATGTACTCCTTCCCATATCATGTCGATCCGACTGACGAAGATATTACACCCAATTCGTTTTACTCTTTGCAACGTTCGTTAACCGACTATGTTCGTCGGACCGGTCAACCGTTACTGTGCGACCAATCGACCTTCCGCGAATTGGAGCAACGTGGTGAAATCGATTTGATTGGGCACGATAGCAACAGTTGGATGGGTGTTCCACTTAAAACTCAAAAAGGGGTGATTGGAGTAACAGTCATCCAAACCTATACTGTAGGACAGGATTACTCGCAACGTGATTTGGAGTTGATGCGCTTCGTCGCTTCCAATATTGCATCCGCAATTGAATTAAAATCTTCGGAACAAGAACGCATGCGATTGGTTGCGGCGATCGAAGCGGCTGCCGAAAGCATTATTCTAATCGATACTGAAAACGTGATTCAATACGTCAATCCGGCATTTCAAAAGATTACCGGATTTCAGGGTTTCGAAGCAATCAACCATAACCGCAACGAATTACTAAAACCGAACGAAGACAATTCGACGCTGACTGAAGAAATCTGGCAGATCGCTTTGCGTGGCAGCGAATGGCGCGGTCATCAGACCTTGCGAACAAAAGATGGTTCCTTACTCTATGTCGAATCGGCTTTTTCACCGATCCGCGACGAAAGCGGAAAACTTGTCAGCATCGTTATTGTCGATCGCGATGCCACTCATGAGCGATTACTCGAAGATCAACTTCGACAATCTCAAAAACTCGAAGCAATCGGTCAACTTGCCGGCGGCATCGCTCACGATTTTAACAATCTACTGACCGCGATCATGGGTAATATCAGTCTGGCAAAGATCGGTACTCAAGAACAAATCCAGACTTGTTTACTCGATGCCGAACGAGCCTCGGCAAGAGCAAGCGCATTGGTTAAACAGATTTTGACATTCAGCCGACGCTCGGAAATTCAAGTCAAAGTATTGGATCTTGCTGTTCTTCTCGATGAAATCGCCAGCATGGTTCGCAATACGATCGATCGAAAAATCGATTTTATCGTCGTAACCGACCATCTAGAAAGCAAGGTACTTGCCGACGCAGTGCAACTTCATCAAGTACTGCTCAATCTGTGTGTCAACGGTCGAGACGCGCTTCTATCGTTACCAGAATCGATTTTACAGCAACGAACCCCACAGTTAACAATCGAAGCGTCAGATGTCGAAATCACCCAAAATTACATTCAAAATCGACCTGACGCGATTCCCGGGATGTATGTGAAAGTATCGGTATCAGACAACGGTATCGGTATGTCGCAGGAAACACTGAAACGCATTTTCGAACCGTTCTTCACAACCAAACCCTCAGGAAAAGGCACCGGTTTAGGATTAGCTACCGTTTACGGTATCGTCAAACAACACAAAGGGTGGCTCGAGGTCAGCAGTGAAATCGGTAAAGGAACGACATTCGCATTCTATCTGCAGACTGCCGACGACATTGTTCAAGAAAGTACCGTTGTTAGTAAACCGCGAATATCAAGTGGGAATGAAACCATTCTAGTAGTAGACGACGAAGAATTGATCCGAACGCTCAGCCGCTCGATTCTTGAGCAATTGGGCTACAAAGTCATTACTGCCGAGAATGGCATCGAGGCGTTGAAGATCTATGCGACGGACTTTGCGAAAATCGATCTGGTGATACTCGACTACTCAATGCCGAAGAAATCGGGTGGCGAGACATTGCAGGATATGTTACAAATCCATCCTGCAATCAAGGCGATTATTTCCAGTGGATACGATACTCATAGTATGCGCGACAACCCAGATGTAGCCGGAGCTGCAGATTTTATTTCCAAACCGTTCCAGATTGCCGAATTGGCACGAACGATTCGCGATATTCTTGATCGCGATTCCGATTAATCTTCCTCACACAGCGGACATTGTTTCGGTGATTTCAATCCATTGATACCGCGATACAGCAAGCTTGCCGCCATAACGAGCATCACGATTTCACCAAAGCGAACCGCATGTTTTTGGATTTTGGCTGGTAGCAAATGCGAGATTGCACCGATACCGATTAGTGCCGGTGATGTACCGATTCCAAAGGCTTGCATCATCAACATTCCGGATAAAATCGAGCCTGTAGCGCCTGCACGCAGCAGCATAGCATACAATAGTCCACAAGGAAGAAGTGCTGCGAAAAATCCCAATGATAGCGCAGGAAGAAGATTGCGCGATCCGGACGATTCTGGATCGCCGATTTTTCGCAGTAACGGACGGAAAATTCGGATTGACCAGTGAACACTCTTACCTGCGGGAACCACCCAATGGTAAAGAATTATAACCGCCATTGCGGTACCAACACTAATACTCAACCACGCTTCCGTTTTCGGCAACCAATGACTGGAAGAAACCCATTTACCCAATCCACCAGCAAGTAATCCGAGTAGCGAATACGATACAAATTTTCCACCGACAAATAGCAGTGGATCAAACCAGCGCCGGTTTGTTCGCGGCATTCCACAGCCATACCCAGCGATTGGACCACACATCGCCATACAATGGATGCTTCCGAGAAAACCCGCAGAAAACGCGGCAATTAGATCTACCCAGAGAATATTCATATCTCCCAATATACGATTCTTCTCAATAAAAAACCGGCGATGACAATCATCGCCGGTCAAATTCTTGAAAAATAGATCAATCTTCAGGGAATAATTTCAATGCAATCTCTAAATGAAACTGTTCGTTACCATCGAGAATAAACGGAATGACAACAGTCGGGATGTCACGTTTGAACGTAACACGATGATTTGTTCCTTGTACGATGGATGGAATCGAGATATCGTACGTCAATTTCATCAGCGAGAATTCGGTTTTAGCGCTACCGCAAATAATATTCGCTAATTCTCCGATGGCGTCTCCGACATCGGAGTTAATCGACGTTACATTCTCACCCATCATCGAATTGTATATTTTTAAAGCAACCGATTCGGTAAATGCCAAGGCAACACTTCCCAGGAGTTTCGAGGAGGCAAATCCGACAACGCCAGTAATATCGGCAAATTGACGTGCATCCACTGCTTTAAAAGAGATATCGATTACACCGGCAACTGCAGTTGGTGACGGGTCGGTGGTCGAAAAAGGTACACCGGCTTTGATATCGATTCCGACCATCGTCTCGATCGCATTCGTGGTAGCAGTAATAAAAGGATTTAAATACTTGGTGTCCATGAGAGCCTCAGTTTACTCATTAATCAATTTTTTTACTTTATCCAATAAATCAGGAGAAGTAAAGGGTTTAACTAAATACTCATTGACACCCGATTTCAACGCCTCGATGACTTCGTCGCGTGCCCCCTCGGTGGTAATCATCATGATCGGTACATTACCCATTGCGGGTATCGCTCGTACCGCTTTTACAAACTCCAGTCCATTCATAACCGGCATATTCCAGTCAGTCAGAATGAGATCGATCCCCTCTAACTTGGAAATTGCTTCGGCACCGTCCCCGGCTTCGACAATATCGTCATAGCCGTGAGCATTCAATTGTTTCGCGATCAAGCGACGCATAATTGCGGAATCGTCAACTACAAGAATTTTCATACAATCCTCGGCGTTATAGAGCGGCGAGTATCGACCGTGGAATCATATCCAAAGGAACGATTTTGTCCACGGCCCCTAGTTTTACAGCTTCTTTTGGCATACCGTATACAATCGATGTTGCTTCATCCTGAGCAAGATTATACGCTCCCTGTTGCTTCATTTCCAACATCCCGGCAGCACCATCATTTCCCATACCAGTCAAAATCACCCCGATGGCTTTTTTTCCGACCACTCGGGCAACACTCCGAAAAGTCACATCGACGGCAGGTCGTTGTCGACAAACCAGTGGTCCATCTTTAATCTCGATCTGAAAGTTATTACCGGATTTCTTTACCAGCATATGTTTATTACCCGGAGCTACCAGCGCACGACCAATCAACAATGCGTCACCGTTCTCACCTTCTTTGACTGAGATCTGACAGATGCGGTCCAATCGCTCGGCAAATGACTTCGTAAAGTTTTCGGGCATATGTTGAACCACAACGATTGGTGGAGTATTCTCCGGGAGTTGCGTTAAGATCGCTTCGATTGCTTGGGTGCCACCGGTCGATGCCCCGATGGCGATGATTTTCGAGGAAATGGTAGCCAAAGCAAGCGTCGATCGATTGGTCTGCGCAAACGACATCAGCGATTGAATCCGGTACTTTTCAATATTGACTTGTGCAGCAGCTTTAATTTTCTCTGCCAAAACAATACTAAGTTCGGCAATCGATTGTGCATTATGTGGTTTTGCTACAACATCCACGGCACCGGCGTGAAGCGCATCCATCGCCATCGAACTACCATGTTTGGTCAAAGAAGAAACAATAATAATCGGTATTGGAAAATATCTCATCAATTTCTTTAAAAATGTAATTCCGTCCATTCTCGGCATTTCGATATCAAGTGTCACGACATCGGGTCGAAGCGACACAATCACATCACGCGCAATATAAGGATCCGATGCGGTTCCGACGACTTCAAGATCGGGATCGCGCGATAACTCGCGCGTCAGCACTTGTCGTACAATCAGGGAATCGTCAACGATGACTATGCGTGTTTTCATTTGTGCTTATTGCTCGCTTTCAGTGATACTCAGCAAGAATGGATATTCTTCATCGATCAGAAAAACGATTGTCGATTCTTTCTTCGATAAATCAGCGAAGCGATCGCCGTCGAATCGATTGTGAATTGGGATTCCGAGCATAAACTGTTTGCTGGGATCGTATACTACCGGCATTAGCTGACCAGCATAAATATTGCACAATTCGCCGATGCTGTCTTCGATCGCAGGTTCTACCGACGGATCGTCAATCTCACAACCGAGCATGTTGGCGGCAAGCTGGCGACTGAAATCGCGACTAGTGGCAAACTGGATTGAACCATTTGGCGCTCCGCGATAATCTAGAGTGACGTCAATTAAATCGTCGGGAATATGCGATAATTCGTTGGCTTCGATCTGCTCGGCAAACTGAAATGAAACATGTTCCAGCGTCTCGATAAACAATCGGGAGGCTTCCGGTAAGTGTTCGAACATCACGCAGTCTCCTCCCCCATGACTTTACTCACAACTTCCCGGATCGATTCGGGAGTAAACGGCTTGCGGACAAAAGCCCGAATACCTTTTCGATTCAATTCTTCAATACGCGTTGTCGACCCTTCCGATGAAACAATGATTACCGGTACCGTTGCGAGTATTCCATCTTCAGCAAGTTTATCAACGAATTCGATTCCGGTCATGACAGGCATGTGAATATCGGCAAAAATCAAATCGATCCATTTTTCCTTAACGATCACCAAACCTTCGGCTCCGTTTGCCGCTTCGTAAATATTGCCGATTTCTATCCCGGCAAGGGCAAGGGTCTTCTTGATCACCGATCTGACGATTTGACTATCGTCGACCACCAGAATGTTATATGCCATAGTTTTACCCTTACTCCAGATCGATCAGTTCTTTTGCTGCTTCCAATCGAGAAGCAACCTGACTCATCATTTCGGCAACGGCTCGAGGCGACAAATTAAAACGTTCGATCGATGGTTTATCGACACGGAATCGCAATCCATCTCGTCCGACACCGATGCCAGCCATCAGTACCATCGCATTGGCTACGTTGACGATTTCAACCAATAACAAGCCATCGGGATAAGATCGTTGCGGTTCGTGGTGGTAGCGAACCGCATTGACGATCGACGATGGCAGCATCCAGTATTCCAGAATTTCGGCGCCAACTTCGGCATGATTGATCGAGAATTCTTGCGTCTCTGCTTCCGCATAACTTTGACCGGAAGTATTTGTCAACTCATCCAATTTCCGATGATTGTCTGCCACAAACCGATTCATCACCAATTTGCCGACATCGTGCAGAAGTCCTGCAGTGAAGGCTTCCGAAGCGTTTTGGCTTTTCACGCGAATCGCTAGACATTCCGCTGCAACGGCAGTTGCGACCGAATGCTGCCACAAATCGCGATACCCCAGCAAGTACCCGGATACCTCGATATTCATGATCGGACCCATGGTCATCGCGATGACGAGTTGTGCCGTCCGATCGTAACCAAGTCGTAATATTGCCTCGCGAGCATGATACACCCGAACCGGCAAACCCCAGTAAGCACTGTTAGCCGCCCGTAGTAACCGAGCCGTCAATGCCGGATCAAGTTCGATAATTCGAACAATTTCCTGAATATTCGTATCCGAGTTCTGCAACAGCGCAATCAAACGAGTTGCCACTGCTGGAAACGAAGGTAAATCGTAAATTCCCGACAGGATTTCCCGTTGAATTTTCATAGCGGGTTCTCCTTACCTGAGATGCGTAATTTCGTTTCGCCAGTCGCAATATTAAGCATCACCGTTCGTGTTAATGTACCGCCAATGTCTTCCGCGTCAATTAATATTTCATTTTTCCACAAGATCTTGCGAGCCACTGCGTAATTCCGTTCACCAATTTTGAAGATGCCATTCTCGTCCATCAAATGCGAACAGCCTGCCAATTTCACTTTTAAGTTTCGGCGTTCGGAACCACGGGCGAAAAATTCCGTTAAGAGTAATGTCAATCCAGTATCGACAAACATGTACGGTATCGTAGCAGCCTTTTCCGGATCGATTTTTGACAATGGCAACATGGAATGCATCATTCCTCCGATCCTCATTACAGGATCGAAGATCGTGACTCCAAGACACGAACCCAATGAATAGGTTATTATTGTTTCCTCAATATTCGAAGAAACACAATAATCGGAGATATTCACAATATGGAGCAATATAATTCTCGATTCTATTACTCGTTGCAATAAATCGCCGGACGTACCGGAACTAATCTAGTCTGCATTCCGACTAAACTTTCGGCGCTTCCGACAAACAAATACCCACCCGGTTTCAATAAATTCAACATGGATTCAACTACTAATCGCCGGGTTTTTTCGTCGAAATAGATCATCACATTTCGACAAAATATGATATCGAATGGACCTCGCATCGGATAGGGTGGTTCGATCAGATTCAATCTGGCAAATTTGCAGTGCGATTTCAATTCATCGGCAACACAGTAAATCTGACGACCGTTCGCGACATTTCGTTTCAAGAGATATTTTGCAATCAGTGATCGATCGATTTTACCATCGATTTTTACATCTTCGAATTCGCCCAATTTGGCTACTGCAAGCATTCTGGTCGATATATCGGTACCCAGAATTTTCCAATCGACTTTATGCGAACCGATCACTTTGGCAAGAATCATCGCAATCGAAAAAGGTTCCTCACCGCTGGAAGATGCCGCCGACCAGATTCGCAATGTTCGAAGATCATCGTCAATCCAATTTGAAATTAGATCCTCAAGAAATTCAAATTGATTCGGATCGCGAAAAAAATGCGTGACATTGGTCGAGATTACATCGAGCAATTGAACCAGTTCTTGTCCTGATTTATCGGAGATGACCTGTTCGAAATAATCTTCATCGGAGGCTAATCCCAAAGCACGTTTTCGTTTACCAATCCGGGCTTCCAGCAAGGATTCCTTTCCCTCTTTGAGGAATATCCCGCTTTCACGGTAAACTAAATCGCAGAACTTTTGGAATATCGCCGCTTTCATTTTGCGCGAAACCTATGTTAAAAATTAGAAATGATACTTGTCGTAGCATCTGCCATTGTCTAGCAATGGATTAATCGCTTTCAAGCTTTTCGACTTCCAACCAATCGTCTTGGCGGATCCGTTGTACTTTCAGAACGGCAACCTGTCCGCTATGGGTATCGAAAACAATTTTCCGACCTCGGGATCCACCAACATCTTCGGAAACAATGCGAATTCCCTTTCGCCGGAGCACCGAACGAGCAATCTTAATATTTTCGGTTCCGATTTTTGAATTTTGATTCCATGGAGGAATACCGCCACCAAACAATTGTGCTTCGATATTACCGGTTTGCGCACCTTCTCCGATCATCATTTTAACCAACAACAACGTGGCGACATTACCATAAATGACAGATATCTTGCCAGTTTGTTTAGAATTGGGAAACTGAAAATTATTCATACCACCAATTTTTAATTCCCGATCCCAAAGACAGACTGCGACATTGCTTCCCACTACCGTACTGACTAACGTCGATTGACGTTCGACAAAGACATGAGCAGGTGCTAAATGACAACTTTTAACCGGTTGTTTCAACAATTAACTCCGGATGACAAAGAATTTGTCTTGAGAACAGCGATCAACCATTGACTCCACTAAGTGCAGCAAACGTTTGCAACGTTTCTTCTTGTGCAAGAACTTTCTCAATGTCGAGTAGGATCGATACGTGACCCTTCACTTTTCCAATTCCCAAGATAAAACCGGTATCGACGCTAGCACCGAAGTCTGGTGAATCTTCGATCTCTTCTTGTTTAATATCCAACACCTCGGAAACTTCGTCGACGACGAGACCCATTTGAACTTTTTGGAGGTCAACGACCACTATACAGGTCAATGCTGTGTGTTCGACATCGGGTAAGCCGAATTTCTTTCGCAGATTAATCACTGGAATCACTTTTCCACGTAAGTTAACTACCCCAAGAATAAAATCCGGTGTTCGAGGAACACGTGTAATATCCAGCAGACCAATGATCTCGCGTACTTTCAAAATTTGGACACCATATTCTTCATTTCCAAGTTTGAAAGTCAGATATTTACCCGATTTCACTTCTGTGTTCGGTAGAGTCGCTTCCATCGTAATCCTCACTATTCAATAAATTCAAAGACGAGACTAAACTGTTTTTGCTAAATTCAAAAATCCATGCAGATCGACGATCAAACCGACTCTGCCATCGGCTAGAATTGCTCCACCGGCAATCCCCTTCGTACCCTCGAGAAATGTACCTAGATTTTTAATAACCACTTGATATTGTCCCAGCAAAGTGTCGGCAAGCAATGCAACGCGAATTTGGTTTTCCTCGACAACCAATACGATTCCTTCGCACGGGTCTTCGACACCATTGTCGATTGAAAATAAATGATTCATTCGATATAGAGGAATCATCGAACCGCGAAATTCAATCATTTCACCGGTTCCAGTTACGGTAGTTAATTGACCGGGTGTCAAGCGCAACGATTCAACGATGCTGAATGTAGGAAGAATATATCGTTCAACCCCGACCTGCAGTAGCATACCATCGATAATTGCCAGAGTTAACGGTAACCGTAACGCGATTGTAGTTCCATGTCCTTTGGTCGATTTCAAAACGACCGATCCATTCAATGACTCGACGTTCCGACGGACAACATCCATCCCGACACCACGACCGGATAAACCGGTCACTTGTCGAGCAGTCGAAAAACCGGGATGAAAAATCAAATTGAAAAGTTGATCATCCGTTGGAACTTCATCGGGACGAATTAGTCCGCGCTCGCGACCTTTCTCAAGAATCCGTTCGCGATCTAGTCCAGCTCCATCGTCGGAAAGTTCGATAAAGATGCTGCTCCCTTGATGAAAAGCCCGCAACATGATTGTACCGATCGGTGGCTTACCATTTTTAACTCGGGTCTCCGATGATTCTATTCCATGATCAACGGCATTGCGAATCATATGAACCAACGGATCGCCAATTTTATCGACAACCGATTTGTCCAATTCGGTGTCTTCGCCTTCCATAACGAAATCGATCTTCTTCTCAGCCTTCTTGCTTAAATCGCGCACCATGCGAGCCATTTTCTGGAACACTGGACGGACCGGCATCATTCGTAATGAAAGACTCGAACTTTGAAGTTCGCGAGTGATCTTGTGCAATTGCGATGTATTTCGCGACAGTACCGTCGATTCCAAACTCAATCGCGATACATCCTGTTGCACCATCGCTTCGGCAATGACTAATTCACCAATCATATCGATCAACCGATCCAATCGATCGGCATCCACTCGAATCGGCTCTCGAATTAATAATTTTCGCGATGCATCTTCCGATTTTTCTTCTTCTTTGATCTCAGCTTCGGTTGAAACGGTTTCCGGTTCGCCTGCGTCGGTTGCAGATCTTGATGCTCTTCGCTCGACGGTACCCTCGGCGGGGCGATTAAGGACGGCATTTTGAATCAATTGAATTAACGGAAAGAGATCGCGATCACGAGAGGGTACCATTCCTCGACTCATCGATTCGGCAAGTCGATTGACTTGTCGCTTGAGGAAGTCTACCGATTTAAACGATGCTTCCAAGCTTGTAGGCGTAATGCGATCGGATTTTCGCCGGATCCCATCGAGCAGATTTTCCGCTTCATGAGCCAACATACCGATATCGTCGAGACCTAACAGACCTGCTACTCCTTTAAGAGTATGAAAGGCGCGAAAGACGGTATTAATTGCTTCGGCGTTGTTCGGATTTTGCTCAAGTTCAAGCAATTTTTCTTCCGCCGAACTCAAATGTTCCGAAGCCTCATTGATAAAATCACGGATCATATCGTGATCGGCAAGATCCGAAAGGGGTTTCTCGCCCATTGCCTCTTGCGCTGGATGCAACGTCGGTGATTGCGGTACTTTGGGTTCATCAGGTTGAGCGATACTATTCGACTTTACTACCTGCGGAATTTCGATTGGTTCTTGAATAGACACCGGGGTTGATCGATCAGGTGTTTCGAATGCAGTCATTTCTTTATCTTGGTTGGCGAGTTGCTGATCGATCGATTCCAACAGAATCTCAACTGGAAACGAGAGTGGTTTGCCATTTAATAGTTCAGCAACTGATTGCTTCAACCATTCGATTAGATCGAGCATTACCGTTTTAATCGATTTACTATCGATCGATGGATTGAACCGATTTTCGAAAATAGATCCGATTCGTGCAAATTCGGTAAACCCAGCAATTCCGGCATCTTCACGCAAATTGGAAAAATATTCCTGAATGGTAAGTAATTCAGTTTCGGAGATTGGTGTTGATAAAAGGTTAATTTTTGCAGATAACTGATCGAGGGTTTCGATTTGTGCTGAAAGAAAAATCTGCTGATCGGGATTCAGTGGTGAAATTGCATCGTTGGAATCATTATCGGTTTGCTCGAAATATGCATTCTCTTTTGGAATGTCGCTATTGGTGCTTAGATGAGTTTGAAGCAGCGTAATCAATCCGGACATCCGATCGGTAATTTCCTCGGGAGTTACCCGAACGGCTTTATCCATGTCTGCCAATAAATATCGTTCCAAAGATATGATTGCTTGTTTCGCGACTTCCGATGTATTGGGAAAAGTATTCTTGGTGTTATCACGCAATTGCTCAAAAATAGACAAGAATTTCGCAACCTCGTGTAAGTTGCGCATATCAAGCAATACTAATTCTTCTGCGATTGTATTCAATAAATTGAGAGTTTCACCGGCACTCAATGGACGCCTCCGGTCAAAGTAGATTACTTTACAAACAAATTCGTCGATTACTTTCCGACTAGATCGACATGACACGCTTTCATGGTTACGCATACTGAAGACAAATAACCATCAATCAGTAGCCGCGCTTGTTTACTGATCGATCAAGTCGTGAAAAAGTAGTACTCAGTGCTATTATCGACAGTTGTAACGATACACCTTAACGATAAAAACTGATAAGAACACCTTAAGAGTATTGCTACCACTCTGAAGGTAACAAGTTTCCAGTCAAAAAAAAGCGATGTTAAGCTTACGGAAAATTATCTTGCCACATTAGTTCTAACTTTATATTCACTTTAGCTTTATGATCTTATATAAATTAAACGGGTAGGTTCGATAAAACCTACCCGTTCTTGATAAGATTAAACAGTATTAGTATCTGGTAAATCGATAGTTATAATAGTGAGGTTCCCACATGGCATCGCGAAGCAGTTGCGCCAATCTGACATCGCTAATGTCTACCCCGATTCCATCTTCGCGTGCTTGTTTTCCAACAGCTAACGCGACTTCAAACGAAACGTGGCGGATATCATCTAACCCGGGTAAAAGCATATTTTTCGCTCTTTCCTCTGCCGAGACCAATTCGGAAAGCGCTTTGCTGGCAGCATAGAACATCCTGGGGGTAACCTTCGTTGCCTGTGCGACAATCGCTCCCAGACCAACACCCGGGAAGATATAGAGATTGTTACACTGAGTACAGGGATGATGGAAGTTTCCGTAATCGAATGGGGTAAACGGGCTGCCGAAACCCATTAAAGCACGCCCATTGGTCGCTGTTGCGATTGCTTCCGGGGTTGTTTCAGAGCGCGAGGTCGGATTCGACAAGGCAAATACGATCGGTCGATCCGAATTTTTCCCAACACTTTCCAAAATATGTTGATCAAAAATACCCGTTTGCGCCGATAGACCAATCAATACGGTGATTTTCGCATTCTCGATGACATCTTGGAGTTGAGGTGGTCGTGACTTATCGAATTTCCAATTCGCAATTTCAGCCTGCGCATGAACGAAATACTGTTGGTGTGGTTCAACTTCCATTCCTTCGAGCAATAAACCATTTATATCAACGGGATAGATATTTTTTCTGGCTTCTTCGATAGATAGTCCTTCTTCACGCTCGATACTAGTTGCGATCGCATTTGCAACCCCACTTCCAGCCTGACCGAAACCCAAGATAGCGATTCGCTCATCGGAGAGTTTTCGACCTGTGATTTTCTTTGCAGTTAGAAGTGCCGAGGCAGCGGTTGCACCCGTTCCTTGAATATCGTCGTTAAAACTGGGTAAACGATTTTGATATCGATGTAATAGATTGAATGCATTCGATTTACCAAAATCTTCCCATTGCAACAGTGCTCTCGGATAAACACGTCTGACACCTTGAACAAATCGTTCAATAAAATCGTAATACGCGTCTCCGGTCATGCGTGGTTTGCGGGTTCCGATATAGATCGGATCGTTCAACAACCGTTCGTTATTAGTTCCAACGTCTAGACAAATTGGGAGTGTAGATGCGGGATGAATTCCTGCCGCTGCGACATAGAGAGCTAGTTTACCAATCGGGATACCCATTCCATCGACACCCAAATCGCCTAATCCTAGAATGCGTTCTCCGTCTGTCACAACGATGAGCGATACATCCGGTAATCCGACGTTGTGAAGCATTTCCTCTGCACTGTGAATATTGTTTTCGGAAACGTATAAACCCCGGTATCGTCGAATAATGTGCGACATTTTCAAGCACGCTTGTCCGACAGTGGGGGTATAAACGATCGGTAGCATTTCCGAGATGTGTTTCGTCAGCAGGGCATAAAACAACGTTTCATTGCGGTCTAGCAGACCCATCAAGGTGATGTAGCGTTCCATATCAGTGCTTTTTGCCTGATAATTGCCATAGGCACGCGCTAGCTGCATATCAAGTGTTCCAACCGATTCCGCAAGCAAACCGGTCAAACCAAATTCCACCCGTTCGGAATTGGTAAAGGCACTCCCTTTATTAAGCAACGGATCTTCCATTAACGAGTACCCTTTGGTTCCAATCGCGTAGAACACTTCCTGGGTAAGTGGATCGACCCGCATTTCAAACCGTTTCATTACTTATCCTCGAATTGAAGTTACTTACTGTTGTCTATCGTTATTCTTGTAAAAAAGATAGAGATAGAGGGGTGCTGGAAAGCACCCCACGTTCTATCCAGACAGACATATAATACATCTTAAATTCCAAAAGAGACTGTTAAAACTCCGTTTGCACTCCCCACATCGACTTTTTTTCCGTTCGAAATTGTTTCGCCTCCAAATTTCCATTTATTCGGGTTTGATAGGGGAAGAACATATTGAGCACCGATCCCGATCGCCAACCACGATTTTGGATAATACCGTACAAGTACACCAGGTTGAACAAAATAATAAGAAGTTTTCAACGTCATCTGGGTATGATTGCTCACCGCGCTCGAACTGTATCGTTGAAATGGCTCCCAAGCATCACTCCATTCTCCGTCACCCAACCGCTGCATTAATTCGAGTTGCATTGAACTATACCCCAACCAAAGTCCCGGTTCTAATTCAATTGAATTCGGTAAGGTGATCCGATATCCGGTTGAGATTCCGGTTATCGATGCGGTAAGACTGACATCCCGCTTTGGAAAAACTGCGGCGCCGTTAGAAGTGGTATCTTGCACAGTACCGGAAGTAGAATTTGATCCGAATAGATAAAAAATACCGATCCGAAATTTCTGAACCGAACCGAATGCTTGAAAGCCCGTTAGGAACATTGTCTTTTTGAGCTTCGGAATCCCCATTCTTGCGATTTCATCATTGATCGGTGTCAGATCCGGTGTAAGAGTTTGCATGATCAAACCGCCGGAGGCGAAAAATCCGGGATGCCCTTTGATCGGCTGAAATTCCTCATCATCGAAAGAAGTATCTTGCGCCATTGCCAGAGTTGAGGCAATAAGCAGAAGAAGGAGTAGCTTCCAACTGGAATTCAAAAGCATATCGACCTCGGTTATTTCCGGAACTGAATGAAAACATCTTTTCGAAGATTATCAACCAATTTTTGGTAAGCGTCGGTACGTGCATTGGCTTGAGCAATGCGTTCGATACGATCCCAATCAAGTTTAATATCGGGTTTTCGTCGATCGCGGCTCTCAGCGAGTTTAAGGAAATGAAATCCACCTTTGATCGTAATCGGTCCGACCCATTCTCCCAGTTTCAGCGATTTTACCGGCTCGGCAAACTGGTCGGGAATTTTCGATTTATCGAACCAGCCCATATCGCCATTTCGGCTAGCAGTTTCAATATCGTGCGAATACGTTTTTGCCAATTTTTCGAAAGCGATACCGGCTTTCAATGAATCGGAAATATTCTTTACCAGTAATTTTGTTGCGGCACTATCGGAAGCTGTCGGACGCAAAGAAACCAGAATATGGGAAACATGGAATTTGTTGCCCCGTTTCCAATGTAATTTAATAATGTGGAATCCGTAAGATGTTTCTATCGGATCGCTGATTCCATCTTCGGACAGTTTAAATGACGCAGCTTCGAATTCCGGAAGAAATGTTCCGCGTGTCGATTCGCCAAGATCCCCACCCGTTTTCGCAGACATTTCGTCGTCGGATAATTTTTTTGCCAATTCCGCAAAATCGCTTCCATGTTGGGCAAGAGTAGCGATCGAATCGGCTCGTTTCAGCGCATTCGTTCGCGATTCATCGGTTGGTTTCACAGTAATTAAAATATTTTCCAACCGAATTGCCGGGGGTAGCTCGGGAAATTGCGATTGATTATCCTTCCAGAATTTCTCGACTTCCTCTTTCGTCACGCGAAGATTATTCAGTTTCGATTCGGAATAGCGCTGCACATACAGTTGATTTCGCGCATTGTCTTCAAGGGTCTTTTTGATCTTCCGAGTCGGCATGCCAAATCGTTCTGCCAAGGCCGCTTCACCGCCAACCTGCCGGCTCATCCGCTGATAATCTTCATCCGCTTTGCCTTTGGCTTCGGCTTCCGCAACTTTGATATTGGTATCTTTTTTTGCTACTTCCAATAAGACTCGAAAATCGACGATCGATTTCAATACCTGATGTTTCAGCGAATCCAATTTAGAATCGTCTTTCGAGAGATCAATTCCAGAATTCTGTGCTTCCAACATCGCTGCTTGCAGTAATTCCGTTTCCAAAATTGGATCGTCGCCAACCTGCGCCACGATCCGATCGATCGTTTCATCTGCCCAACCGGAAACCGCAAATAAACACCATAACAAACCTAAAAATACTGGTTTCATTTTTCCTTCTACGCGAACGTAAAATTAATCAATAGCGAATTTTTTATTTCCCTTTTCGCTCGGACTTTTCCATATCCCGGAACAACTCTTCGATCGCTTCGCCATCCATCGATTCAGGTTTCGGTGATGGTGAAACTGCCGGCTTTGGGGAAGTAGATGGTGAATTGAGATACGATTTGGACCGATCTTGATACGCTAGATCGGATAGATCGGCAATCGAGAATTGATTCTTATCAATTAACCGTCTTCGAATCGATGCCGTGAGTGAATCGATTTTCGCATCGCGGCGATCAATTAAATAGTGTAATTGTACTTCTTCCCGTACTTCGCCAAATGGTTTTACTACTCCGGCAGCGCGGCGATCGGCTAATTGAACAAAGAACCAGCGATTTCCCCAGCGCTCAGGCTGAGTAAAAAATCCCGGCGACAATCGAAGTAGATCTTGTGTCAATGGTCCTAATCTCGATACCGGCATCCAGTCGAATTCGACTCCGCCGGTCGGTGCCAAGTCTGTTCTGGTTTGACGCCAAAGCGACGTGATTTCCTTCTCGTCGGTCGATTGCCAAAACCAACCGCGTACCTCCGGAGTCTGGGTCACCCACAATGTCGGTGTCCGCGCGTAGTATGCTTTCAATGTTTGATCGTCGGGAAAAGAATCGGAGATAATTGTTTCTCGTAACCGGGATATTATCAACTCTTCGCGAATTTTGCGCAATTGTTGTTTATAGATTTTATCTTCGGTCAAATCGCGACGCATCGCCTCTTGAAATAGCAACTGATGCTCAACCCAGCGATTGACAGTCGATTGTAGTTCTCCTACCGATATTGCTCGACGATCTTTCGGTAGCATTTGACGCAAGTCGGATTCCCAAAGTCTCGAGGTACCGACTTGCGCCAATAATCGATCATTCGAACGCGAGTTGCAACCCACAAGCAGGAGTACAACCACGCCGATAATAATCACTAACCGAATAGTAATTCTTAGTTTCAACGCCTACCCTATCGATTGGGTTCGATCACTGCGAATACTACTCGCTTATCGACCACCAAGCGGTGGTTTGATCGGACTACCCTTCGTTTTGGTCGAATCAGGTTGTTTGACACCACCAAACATTGCCTTCACCCGCTCTTCGATGATTGTCGTTTTGTACTTCGTTCGGAGCGATGTGACCCATTCTTTCATCAATTGACTGCTACGTTCTTGCTTGTATGCAGAAGTAATTTGATCCCGTCCGGTTTCTAATGTCAGGGGTTCCTGAGGATAGCGAGTTTTCACTTGGAAGACACTGAAATTGGGACCTTCTTTGATCGGACCAACCACTTCGCCCACTTTCGCGCGGCTTGCATAGGCACCGATATTCCCAAACATCGATGGAGAAACTTTTGCCAAGAAGCCCTTCTTCGGACCACCGGTGACACGTTTTGTTAACTTAGCTGCTTCAGCTTCGGAAATCTTTCCGCGTTTATGTGCAGTTGCCGCGTATTTGTTCGCCGAAGCCTCATCGGAAAAGAGAACTTCAATTAAATCGACTGCCGGCATGGAAACGAAGCGTGACATGTTCTGCGTCAAATAGGTTTGCAACTCGGCATCGGTTGGATGAGCAACCCGATCGGTCACTTGCTCGGCTTCCACGCGAGCAATGACGTCATTCTCCATACTCTTGTCGGTCTCTTCGACAATCTTCTTATCTTTTGTAAGATTCTTCTCTATCACATAGTCGCCCAAGATCCATTCGCCGACCATTTGTTGAGCAAATTCCCTTAAAGCAGCACTATCACTCACTGGAGCGGGACGACCACTGGTAGCGAACCGTTCGATCAACGAGCGCACGGTGGCTTTTCCCTGTTTGTAATACGGCTTCTCGGAGAATGATCCGAAGTTGTTCTTACCGGGTTTGAAGGAAACCAGCGGAAGATCTTTTTCGGTTTCGGATAATAAAGCAAACGGATCGGTTGCAGTAAGATTCGACGGCGGTAATTTTGCCGCGATCATTGCGATATTTTCTCGTTTAACTAACAGATTGTACCGCTGATACAGTTTCTCAAGAAATTCCTGCGCCTTCTTCATCAAGTCGTTGCGATGGATCTGCATTAACTGCTGATACACCATATCGCGACTTTCGTCATAAGATCGGCGTTCGATTTTCCGTCGATCGGTCAACTTGGCAATATGCCAGCCATAGCTAGTTTTGAATGGTTTAGAAATTTCATCTTTTTTCAATGACCAAACAGCCGACTGGAATTCATCGACCATCCGACCCCAGCGGAAGTACCCGATATCGCCATCGCGTGTAGTGATATCATCGGTCGTTCGTTGAGCGATCGCAGTAAAATCGGCACCTGACTTAGTCACTGAGGTATAGATTGAATCGATGCGTTTCTTCAAAACATCCTGTTCGATCTTGTTCGCATCTTTTGGCATTTTGATTAAGATGTGGCTAGCCCGGACTTCTTCGTCCATGTGTTTCCAGAAGTCTTTAACTTCAGATTCCTTAATTACTTTGTCGCGAACTTCCTTGTCGTAGAGGAGGCGTTGTGCATTGCTTAACAACAGATCTTGTCGTTCACGAACCAATTCCGGGCGCTGATCGATTTTTCGCTCGAACGCATCCTGCAATTTCAGTTTCTTGACAACAATTCCATCCAGCAGCTCTAACCGGTTTGCCAAGGGCATGAAAGCCGCATTCTCTTCACCGCGAACGCGACGAATCACTTCGGGCTTAAGATTACTTTCATAAATCTTTAATTTTCCAACTGTTGCAATTACCGGATCGTGACTACACCCAATCACGATCATCATTAGAATTACCCCGACAGGTAATAACCAGAAATAGCGAATACCGCTTTTCAATGCATCCTCCTGAAATTGCGATTATATTATCGATTGCTGAAACAATTAAAATAAGGTGATTGAGCTAGATGGGCAACTCCGGTTGCTTAGCCTCTTTCCACCCCCTACTTTAGGTATTCGATAAGGAGGCAGATATGCCAATGACAAGACACAAATCGGCAGTATTCGGCGAAGTAGTTGTACTTCATTTACGTGGAAAATTGATGGGTGGACCGGAATCGTCTGAAGTTGCCGACGAAATCAAAGCGAATATCGCCGGTGGCTTCAAGAAATATGTTATCGACCTGGGTGAAGTTGAATGGATGAATTCAATGGGTCTAGGCATGTTGATCGGAAGTTTGACTTCGATAACGAATGCCGGAGGCTCACTTTACCTCGCGCGCGTTACCGGTAAAATCGAATCGGTTCTAGTCATGACTCGGTTAAGCAGTATCTTCCAAACTTCTCCGACCGTCGAAGAAGCTTTGACTCGCGTCTAATCAATCTATCATGCGCAAAGCGTTCCAATTAACCGAGGAGCAAGCGCTCCTAAAGCGAATTCACTCGCGACTCGAAACTGTCGAACGAAACCTTCGATCGACCGATTTCGAGCAGAATCAAGAATTACTCTCCTCAATTCACCTTTCTTTGGCAGCTTGGGATAAATCCGAATCGCAACGGATGCGATACGAGTTATTCTCCGAAGTAGCCATGTCGCTTTCGCGTGCGATCGGTCTCGACGATATTTTGACACAAATCGTCGATGGTTTGGCGAAAATTATTCCATTCGATGCGGTTGCCGTGTTGATCGTCGATCATAATGAAATCGCCGCCGAGTATCTTCGAGGATATTTAACCGATGCTTACGAGAAAGTGCATCAAAAACTAGGTGAAGGTATCGTTGGACGCATCGTTCAGACGGGACGAACCGAGTGCATCCCCGATGTTCGAAAAGATCCGAATTATATCTCGGCTCGGATCGGAACCCGTAGCGAGCTGGCAGTACCGATGTTTTCTCAGGCAACCGGTGAAGTTATCGGCGTATTCAATTTAGAATCGAACAATCTCAATGCATACGACAACGACGATGCCGATTTAGTTGCTACGCTAGCCTCGAATGCGGCAGTTGCCATCGAACGTGCTCAGATGTATCATCAGGTCTTACACCAACAGCGCATCAACGAAGAACTAGCTGTTGCACGAAGAATTCAACAATCCCTCCTCCCTGCCGATGATGAGCTATACGGTCTCGAGATGAAAGGGTATAGTTACCCGTCGGAATTGGTTGGTGGTGATTATTACGATTTCTTTCCGTTAACCGATAAAGATGTCGGGATTGTAATTGCCGATGTTGCCGGAAAAGGGGTACCAGCAGCACTGATCATGGCGGGGTTGCGCGGTTCGCTTCGAGTCGAAGCAAGAAACACATACGCAATCGGTCAGATCATCGACCATATCAATCGATTCCTCCATTCTACATCGCGTCCGGGCGAATTTGTAACGCTTTTCTACGGTGTTATCGATTGCAATAAACAAATCCTAACTTATACCAATGCTGGACACAATCCCGGCATTCTCTTTCGCAGTAATGGCGAGGTTGAACTACTGTCTCGAGGTGGTGTTCCAGTAGGCGCATTTCCCGAAGGGGAATGGGAAGAGACCCGCATTGAATTTAATCCGGGCGATCATCTGCTGCTTTATACTGATGGTGTCACTGAAGCAGAATCCAATTCGCAAGGAATGTTCGGTATCAAACGATTGGTGGATACCGTTAAAGAACTTCAAGGACCAAACGCACAAACAGTGATCGATACCGTTCGACGCGCCGCAGCGACTCATTTAAACGGTAAAGAATTCAGTGACGATATGACGCTGCTTTCAATCGTGTATGGTCAGGAAGGATCCAATGGGTGAGCATTTCTATCTGAAAGTTCCCTCCGATCCCAATCGACTTTCTGAGATCGAAGAATTTGCCGAAGCAGCCGGCATAGCAAATGGTTTTGATCCACATCGCTGTAGTACTCTGGGTTTGATTGTCACCGAAGCAGTGAACAATTCGATCCATCACGGGAACCTTTCCAATCCGGAAATTCCGGTAGAAATAACGATCGATAGTTTTCCCGATTATCTACAAATCCACGTAAAAGATTCCGGACATGGGTTTGATCCAAATTCCCTGCCCGATCCTACTGCACCGGAAAATCTGATGCGCGATCACGGTCGTGGTTTCCTGATTCTGCATCACTATTGCAGCGCAGTACAAACGCGGATCCTCCCCGATGGATTTGAAACCATTCTGTTTTTCAGTCGATTCGAAGCGTAGCATTCGCACCGAACGGATTAGAATATTAATAGTGAAACAATCTAACTGAACGCCTTCCATCGATACTTTATGGCTCAACGCAACCCATCGCTCTATATCGCTTTCCGCTACATCCGTAGCAGAAAGCAGACTCGCTTCATCTCGATCATGACGATTATGGCAGCGCTTGGGGTTACAGTCGGAGTAGCGGCACTTACGATTACGCTCTCAGTTATGAATGGATTCGAACAAGAAGTCCGGCAAAGGATCATCGGTGCCGATGCTCATCTCCGGATCCAAAGTTTTCACGGTAACGGTATTAACAATTCCGACAGCTTGCGTCATCTTCTACTAAAAACCAAACACATCATTGGTGCGGCACCATTTGTTTCTGTCCGTGGATTGTTGCGATACCAGAAAAATACCGAAGGGGTCATGCTCCGAGGTATCGACGAGAAAACCATTGAAACTGTCAGCGATCTAAAGCGTCAAATGGTTGATGGAGTTCTTTCGGTGGGTCGCGACAGTAGTGGTGGTGTCGGGATTTTACTTGGCAATTATCTGGCTGAACGATTGGGAGCAGTTACCGGGGACTCGGTGATGTTGTTGACTTCGGGTGGTGCGGTAACATGGATGCCGAAGGTTAAACAATATGTTATTCGCGGGATCTTTAGTACAGGATTTTACGAATATGACAATTCGATCGGGTTCATTGACATTACCAGTGCTGCGCAACTAGCCGGACTTCCGGAGGGTACGGTTTCCGGTATGGAAGTTCGATTGGACCGGTACGATCTTGCCGATGCCGTTGCCAATCAGATTAAATCGGTAATCGTATTTCCACTCTATACAATGACTTGGTTCGAACAAAATCGGACTCTATTTGCTTGGATCCAGATCGAGAAATGGGCAACGTTCACTATTCTGTCGTTAATCATTCTAGTTGCTGTAGTCAATATTATCAGTAGTTTAGTTATGCTGGTCCTAGAGAAAGGACGCGATATCGGGATTCTGAAAGCGATGGGCGCCGATGAAGTGGGTATCGCCCGAATATTCTTACTCGAAGGGGGGCTCATCGGGGGAATCGGGTCGGTTTGTGGGTCACTACTCGGGTTTACCTTCTGCTGGCTTCAGCAAACGCTTGGTTTCTTTAAACTTCCTGGTGATGTTTACTTTCTCGACCGAATGCCGATAAAGATGTATCTGACCGATTTTCTGATGATTGCACTGGTTGCAATCGGTTTGTCGCTGCTAGCTGCGTGGTATCCGGCGCGAAGAGCAGCGAAACTCGATCCAGTAGCTGCTATCCGGGGAGTCGGCTGATGACGAAATTAGTTTTGGAGCGCGTTTCCCGGTCATTTCGCGAAGGTTCTCAGCTACACCCGGTGCTGGTTGACATCGACCTCAAGGTTGAATCGGGCGAAAGCGTCGCAGTCACAGGTCCAAGTGGTGTTGGAAAATCGACTCTGCTTAATCTTATTGGTACACTCGATAATCCAACTTCCGGACGCATCGTCATCGACGGAACCGTAACGGGATTGTTATCTTCAAAACAACGATGTTTGTTCCGAAGTACAGCGATTGGTTTTATTTTTCAATTTCACCACTTATTGCCAGAATTCACGGTCGAAGAGAACCTTTTGATGCCGGTTCGGTGGCGAAATGGAAATTTGACCGAAGCGACTAATTGGGGGCGGGAACTACTCAAGAAGGTTGGTCTATTCGATCGGCGAAATAGTGCCGTCACAGTTCTTTCCGGTGGTGAAGCACAACGGGTAGCGACGGTTCGAGCCATGATGAACCGCCCTTCATTGTTGCTCGCTGATGAACCGACTGGAAATCTTGACGGTCAAAATGCCGACCAGTTAGTCAGTTTATTGTTCGATTTTGTTCAAGAATTCGGCGCTACGCTGTTAATTGCTACCCATCACATTGGATATGCGAGCCAATGCACTCGCCAGATTCGGTTGGGACAGGGTCGGATACTTGACGATGTGAGACAAAATCACGATTTTAAAGTTGAGTGAATCGTATTATATTTTGTATATCTATCAGGCATTCTAAAAATGAACAGTGATCGAATATGTGTAAATTGCGGCACCAGCATAGCTGAACTCCTATCTCGACATCGGGTTGGATGCAAGGAATGCTATGTGGTGTTTCGGTCCGAAATCGCGGAAATTCTACGTCGCGAGCAAGGTTTTTCGCTCCGACCGACACATTCACCGCTGACGGTAACCGATGGCGAAAGCATTCGCGATCATCTTGAGACTTTGCTTTCGGAGGCAATTTCACGCGAAGAATATGAAATCGCCGCGAAACTTCGCGATCAAATCAACGCTTTGAAACGTTCACCCAGCAACGTATGAGTCTTCCCTCCGGAGTATGGGAATATCACGGTAACCGCCGCTTTAAAGACCGTTTTTACCCTGAGCTTGTTTTACAAGCTCGGTTAATCGCTACCCGAAATCTTGCTCACGAACAATTCCCAGCAAAGTTAACTGTTGCCAATCGTCGCAGTATCAATGAACGGCTGGTTTCTGCCTTTCTAACACAATCCGATTGGCGTGAAGGGTCATTTTCAATCGTCCCGACGGAAATCACACCTCCCGAAGCAACTTATCTTGTAGAACGTCAACTTGCCGAACCGGAGTTGTTTCAGCGCGAAGGTGGATCGCTGTTGGTAAGTGGTGATTCCCGCGTCAGCATTCAATTCAGCGGTAATGATCATTTGCGCTGGATTGGAACCGGACAAGGGGTTGCCTACCGTCGATTGTTAGAGGAAATGGAAAGAGAATTCGAAGTGCTATCAAATTTCGAATTTGCGCACGACACACAATTCGGTTTCTTGACCAGCGACCCGACAGAGGTCGGTGGCTACCGCTTCCTTGGGATCTTGCATCTCCCGGGGATTATCATTACCGATAATTTTGAAACGTTGGCAGCGGAACTTGCCGGCGAAGGATTGAAGATCTCGAACTTAATCGGATCGATGCGTCCGGCACCCGGCGCGTTAGTTGTGCTAACACACCGACAAACTGCAGTTGAAGATCCTCTCGAATTGGTCGATAAATTGGAGAATGCGACGATGAAAATCGCTCGCAGAGAACGCGCCTGTCGACGCGCCATTATTCAATCGAACCGGAACCAACTCGAAGACATGATTTCACGTGCCTACGGCTTGTTAAAATTCGCGCGAAACATATCATTAGAGGAATTCATCGTACTACATAGTTCTTTGCGCCTCGGCTTGGATTTTGGCTGGGTGCGCGGGATCACATCCAGTGCCATTGAGCTTCTGACAGAACGAGTAGGTTCTGCGTATATAGAAATGCGGGGCACCGCGCACAACGAAGATGAGATCAATTCAGCACGCGCCCGATTGATTCATGAAGCTTTGTCCAACACCCGTCTCTTATTCGACGAATCGGACGACAACCGGTAAGGAGTTCCATTATGATGCAAAAATACTCTTTTCGCGTTCAACAGGTGATTCAGTTTGCCCGTGAGGAAGCCGTTCGGATGGGGCAGGATGCCACCGGTCCGGAACACTTGCTCATGGGTCTGATACGCTTGGGGGAAGGCGGAGCCGTTCAAATTCTCCAGAATATGAATCTTGATCTCGAAGACCTCTGGGAGGCTATCGAAGAGGCAATTGAACATAGCGAAACACCGACGTTGAAAGCGGGAGACCTTCCCTTTACTAAAAAAGCGGAACGCGTTTTAAAGATTGCTTATGCCGAAGGTCAAACTTACAACGCCGATGTGATCGGCACCGAACATCTGTTGCTGGCATTATTGAAAGATGAAGACAGTATCCCCTCGCAATTGTTGTCTCGGTTTAATGTCCATCATGAACGAGTCAAAGAAGAGCTGGAAAATGTGATTCGCGAGCGGAGCGGAAGCTCAGCCCCCGAACGACGACCGGCGACAGCGAAAGAAAAGACGAAAACGAAAACTCCGGTTCTGGATCATTTCGGTCGCGATTTAACCAAACTTGCCCGCGACGGAAAACTCGATCCGATCATTGGACGCGATCAGGAAATACAGCGCGTCGCACAAATTCTGGCGCGCCGAAAAAAGAACAATCCTGTCTTAATCGGTGAGCCTGGCGTTGGCAAAACTGCGATCGCCGAGGGCTTGGCAATTCGGATTCTCGCGCAACAAGTCAGTCCGGTTCTATTTGGAAAACGGGTGGTTCAACTCGATCTGGGTGCATTGGTCGCTGGTACGAAGTATCGCGGTCAATTCGAAGAGCGCATCAAATCGATCATGGGTGAATTGGAAAAGAATCGCGACGTGATTCTGTTCCTCGACGAATTGCATACTATCGTCGGTGCCGGATCGGCTAGCGGCAGTCTCGATGCCTCGAATATGTTCAAACCGGCATTGGCACGCGGCGAATTGCAAGCGATCGGTGCAACGACATTCAACGAATATCGGCAAACGATCGAGAAAGACGGTGCACTGGAACGACGATTTCAGAAATTAATCGTCAATCCGCCGAGTACCGAAGATACGATTGAGATATTAAAGGGACTTCGCACAAAATATGAAGAATTTCACGGTGTGAAGTATACGCCCGAAGCGATTCAGCAGGCAGTCATTCTTGCCGATCGCTATATCACCGATCGCTATCAGCCCGACAAGGCACTCGATGTCATCGACGAGACCGGCAGCCGATTGCGATTGTCCAATATCAAAGTTCCCGATGAGATCATCGAGACTGAAAAGGAAATCGACCGACTCAATAACTTGAAAGAAGAGTTGGTCAAGCTTCAGGAATACGAAAAGGCAGCCGATGTCCGCGATCGCAAACGACAGTTGGAAGAGAAACTTGCCGAACAGCGATTGGAATGGGAACGCTCCGGTTCGCGGGTAACAATTATTGTATCCGAGGAAGAGATCGCCAGTACGGTAGCGATGATGACCGGTATTCCAGTCGCGAAAGTGCAGACCAGTGAAACCGATAAACTGCTCAATATCGAGAAAGAGCTGGAAGCGAAAATCATCGGTCAGAAACCGGCGATTCAAGCATTGGCTCGCGCTATACGCCGTTCACGCACCGGTTTCAAGACGAATACCCGACCGATCGGCAGTTTTATTTTTCTAGGTCCATCCGGTGTCGGAAAAACCGAATTAGCTCGAGTGCTCGCAGAATATCTGTTTGAGGATAAGAATGCGCTGATTCGCGTCGATATGTCGGAGTACATGGAAAAATTCAATGTCAGCCGATTGATTGGCGCTCCTCCCGGCTATGTCGGCTACGATGAGGGTGGACAGCTTTCGGAAAAAGTGCGGCGCAAACCATACTCAGTCGTGTTGCTCGACGAAATTGAGAAGGCGCATCCCGACGTTTTCAACATGATGTTGCAGGTGCTCGATGCAGGTGAATTGACCGACGGTTCCGGTCGTATCGTTGATTTCCGCAATACCATTATCATCATGACATCGAATCTTGGAACCAGCGAAATCAATAAACTGACACAAGGTTTTGGATTCAACAAAAAGAGCGGTGTCGTCGATTATCGCCAGATGTCGGACAAGATGCTCGATTCCGTGAAGAAATATTTCCGACCGGAATTTGTCAATCGTATCGACGAGCTGGTTGTATTTAAAGCGCTCGACATGGACGACATCGAAGAAATCGGGAAGTTGCATATTAAGGACGCAAATGCGCGCTTGAAGGATCGTAATCTGACTCTCACGATCGGCAAGAAGGCATTGCATTGGTTGTGTGAAATGGGATACAGCCCGATTTACGGTGCGCGAAATCTACGCCGTACGATCGAGCGCATGTTGGAAGACGAATTGTCGGAAGAGATGCTGAAACGCAAGACCACTGAAAATGCGTCGATTCATGTTTCGGTAAAAGGCGAAAAAGGTCCGCTGACATTCCGGTTCGAACCGAAAGAAATTGTGGTCGAACCGTTACCTGAAGTCGCTACCGATGGCGATAATTAAGCACTAACTGGTATCAATACGACTTTCTTTTTCGGAGGTGGGGCTTCAGCCCCGCCTCTTTTTTTTCTATCCTATAATTCCTCTACCCCTCCCCCCATTCTTGTGATATATTGAATATCGTATCTATCAGACTGAGACCGCGATGAACCAGCACCACCGATTCTGCCAATTCTTACTTTTGATCCTTTTCTGTGTGTCTTCTTTACTCTTCGCGCAGGGATCATATGCTGTATCGGTGCAATCGACACGCTTGCCCCACCCCTTCCTGTTTACCGAGAACAAAGGGCAGTGGGATTCAGCGGTCGTATACAAATGCGAGGTGCGGCGCGAGGGCTTCACATGGTTCCTCGAGCGCGATGGTGTCACCCTCGTCACCTCAATTGTTGACTCAAGTAGGGGCGGGCTCCCACGCCCGCCCGCAAGCGGCAACGACGTTGCCGCCGTAGGGGCGTATGGCATACGCCCCAATCATGAATCGTTTCCATTAAAATCCCACGCCCTCAAATTTAAATTTGTCGACTCCCGTAGGGGCGAATCGCATTCGCCCCTATCCGATCAAGATGCACCAACCAATATGGGCGCGTCCGCGCCCACAGGGCGAATGCGATTCGCCCCTACGGAAAAATACCCGACACAAGAGGATGTCGGAATAAATTCCGACCTACGAAATTACTCTTGCGCAAAATGGATTGATGCACAAGGTGAACTATCGTGGCACAACAATTATTTTTTCGGGAATGATTCTTCGAAGTGGGCACCGGATTGCCGGAATTTTTCGCACGTGGTATATCATGATGTCTGGGACGGCATTGATGTCGAATGGTATGAGAGCAAAGGACATCTCGAATTCGATTTCGTGGTGCATCCCGGTGCCGATCCGAAACAGATCAAGATGGTGTGCGAGGGGTTGGAGGCACCGATCGCAGGCGGAGGACGGACACTCTTGTCCGTCGACTCAATTATTTCTGTCACAAAAGGGAGTCGGACAGGAGTGTCCGACTCCCTTTTGTCGAATGAACTGTCACTCATGACTTCCCTCGGTGAATTGCGGATGAAAATTCCGGGGGCATACCAAACCACTGCGAACGGCACCCGCGGAAACGCTGTCACGGCACAATTCAGACTCGTGTCAGAAAATCTCTTCGCGATCGATTTGCCGAATGGCTACGACCCCACTCAAACACTCCGAATCGATCCGCTAATTCACAGCACCTATTTAGGTGCTTCAGGTTACGAAATGGGGCGAGGTGTTGTACGCGACGGGATTGGTGGCGTCATTGTTACTGGCTGCACGAATAGTCCTAGCTTTCCAACCACTGCAGGTGCGTTCGACAACTCTTTCAATGGAATGGACGTGATGTGGGGAGACTGTTTTGTTACCCGGATCGATAGTTCATATTCGCAATTAATTTACAGTACGTTTCTGGGGGGAACGGGTGACGATCGCGCAGACGGTATCGTTGGCGATAATCAGGGGGGTGTACTATTACCGGATTTGCAACTCTTGGTTTCCCAACGACAGTCAATGCGTTCGATACTTCTTACAATGGTGGCGATCAAGACTGTTTTGTATCGCGATTAAATAATAGCGGTTCGCAACTTGTATATAGTACTTATCTCGGAGGTTCAACTTTCGATCAAAGTAATTGTATCGCTAGTGACGATAGTGGCGGTGTATTTGTGGGTGGTGGAACGAACAGTGCAAATTTCCCAACTACACTTGGGGCTTTCGAAACTTCAGAAAGTGGCGGTTTTATTACTCATATAAATAGTACAGGATCTGGATTGATATATAGTACTTTTCTTGGTCGTGGTCCAACAATTTATGCGATGACTAGCGATGGGACTGGTGGTATGATTGCGACTGGAACTTGTATCACAGGTCTTCGGACTACGCTTACTGCTTTCGATACGACATTTAATGGTGGCGAATACGATTGTTTTGTCACTCGTCTAAACAGTAGTGGTTCCCAATTGATCTACAGCACATATCTCGGTGGTTCCGGGAATTATGATGATGGAGATGGTATTGTCAATGATGGTTCCGGTGGATGTTACATCACTGGAAATACCGTCAGTGCCAATTTTCCCACAACCGCGAATGCCTATGATACCACTTTTCATGGCGGTTCAACTGTAGCGGGTGATTGTTTTATAGCTCATTTAAGTAACACCGGGTCGAATCTATTATACAGCACTTTCCTAGGTGGATCTCAACCAGAGGCTGGTCTAGGATTAATACAGGATGACAACGGTGGTGTAATTGTTGCAGGGGGTACGTCAAGTACAAATTTTCCGACAACCACTGGCGCTATTGACAATACTTTTAACGGTAACTACGACTGTTTTGTCGCGCATCTCAATCTTGAAAATTCGCAGCTACTATATAGTACTTATGTAGGTGGTTCAGGTATCGATATTGCTCGTTGCATTGTTAGCGATGGTCAAAACGGTGTGATTATAACAGGCGATGCTGAAAGAGGATTTCCGACAACTTCGGGTGTCGGAGATTCGATCTATAACGGTAACGGTGACACCTATGTTACCCGATTGCGCCTTATCAATGATTCTACTGCCAGCGCACCGGATCGTAATTTTCCTCCCTCCACCTATGCCCTTTCTCGGAATTACCCGAATCCCTTTAATGCCACTACCACCCTTTCGTATTCGCTTCCGAAATCCGATTTCGTCGAACTAAAGTTGTTCGATCTTTCCGGACGCGAAATCATCACACTTGTGCAACGGAACCAAACTGTAGGTACATATCGATTGCAGATCGATGGGTCGCGCTTAGCGAGTGGAACCTATTTTGTGCAGTTGCAGGCGGGTGCGTTTGCAAAGACGCAGAAGATTGTACTGTTGAAATAATTCATATTGTGAAGTATGGGCGGACCCCGTGTCCTCACGCATTATTTTTATGGTAGGGGCAATGCCGCCCCCGCTGGTGGTTCGCGAACTGTACGTATCGCCTGAAGGTTGCACAAATTTTTATTATATGCACGGGATATAACAGCATTATTTTAATTGTGAATCCGATTACGATCGTTTATCTAGATCAGACACGGGCGGTTCGCGAACCGCCCCTACCAAAAGATAGATTGCCACGTCCGACGCTTCGCGTCGTCCTCGCAACGACAAATCAGGATACTAGATTCAAGCGGTGGTCAGAACAAGTTCTGACCTACGGAAAAGAAGAGACTCGCCCAATCGGAGTTGGGCAGTACTACAGGATACAAAAGGTGGGCGACCGTAGTGGGTCGCCCTACTTTTTGTAGATACAAGTTACATCAATGCTACTTCAATACCGTCAACCGATAATTCACCGGTTTACTTCCGAAGGTTCCGGCAAGGTAGTAAGTACCGCTGGATAAATTACCCGCTGGCAGCGAGAACGTGATCATACCTGAGGTGTGAAGGTACTTCCGTGGAATCGATTTCACTCTCCGACCGGTGATGTCGTACAGATTCACATTCAAAGACCCGCCATTGTTTGCCGCCAGTCGAACCATCGTCGCGCTGTTGAATGGGTTCGGATATGCTGTGAGTTGAATATTTGCCGGCATCAAGGAATATCCTTCTTTCACTCCGACATACCGGAACACGCCCGTTCCCGAATAATTTGGTGGAATTTCCGGTAGATATACTACCACAGCATTATCGCGAAATTCGATCATGGATTGAAGCGGTGGTCGCATGGCAAAATCATAACCGGCAATCGGAGGATTGGGATACCTGATCCTTACATTGACCGGCACAGTATCTAAATTCGTCACTGAAACGGTGTCACTAAAGTAATTTTGCGGTAATTCACGATGCAGGATTACTTCCGATGCGTTTCTCAACAGTGTCAATCGCGGATTCGTCAAATACCAATCATCTTCAAATAAAATACTGTCGGAATACATGAATGCTCGTGCCACACAGGTATCGTTGCGCAGCATCTTGAACTCGATATCGTAGCATCTACGTGCGCTGTCGCAAGCCACATTCTGGAATGTAGGATGCCGGAATACACCGGCGTGATTGCGCAGCCAATGCATCGTGGTGTCGGGGTTCATATTCGGCCAACCGTGCGTAGTACCTGGCGCTTTCAACAAGGTTTCCGCCCGCATGAAATTGCCATACATCGCGATCAGATCCATCGCAGCAGTGTCGTGACGTTCCTGCTCGCCTGCCGCAAAAACGATTGGCAACCACGCAAGATTGTAGTGACGTGAGTTGGTGGTATCCCAAAACACTACCGCCGAGTTGTTTTTATACCGGTAGTTCGTACACGCTTCGGGAATAGTATCGAGTGGACCGAATTCGACGTGCATCGACACATTCATCGTGTAGTGTTCATACAAGATCTGTTCGCGCGCGCGACGGGCGAAGTCGAGAATTCCACTAGCACTCCCCGTTCCCGCCAGCATGTATCCTTTGGGATCCAAATGGCAGTTATGATACTGCATTCCAGCGGCTGCACCCATACTACTACCGAGCATGAAGATACTGTCCGGATCGAATGGATATCGTTGCATTAAGGCGTCCATCACTCGATCCATGACAAATTGGACACGATTCGAAAACCAATGGGTATATCCTCCTCCGCTCGATCGAGGTGGTTCGCCATTGATTGCCAGTGTAATCCAACCCCAAGCTGTGGCGGTATCGCGACAAGCTGTTCCACCGAAAAAATCATCGTAGTTAGCACCTAAGCCGTGACAGCCAATCGCCAAAGCGGGTGGATTTAACTCATTATATCCTTCCGGTATGATCGCTTTATAGTACTCATAATGTCGATCGTTAAAATAGTTGGTCGTATCGGGGAGATTAAAATTTTCGATGTACACCGAGTCGATTATAACGACTTGTGCAAAGCCGATTAGAGGAGTCAAAGCGATCAATGCAAAGAAGATGATACTGGCAAATTGAGTCAAACGCATATTGCCTCCGCGAAGGGATGTTTCAACAAAATATATCGTGATCAAAGGAAAGACAATATGTAATCTAGATTATTGATAAAAATCAGAACTGTCGAAAGCGGTTGTAGCAAAATAAATGATATTAACTTTTTGAGGAATGGGTAGAAGTGTCAATTTGACCAAAGATTGCAGCCAAACTGAGATGTTTTCGGGTGTTTGAGTTAAAAAATCAATAGTATGTGATACACGCTTGAAATGTGTGTTTGTTTTCTCAGGTAACCAAATAAAATCACCATTCACTAAGTACTTTCAATCAGGGATCCCCAGTAGCTCCTTGGCTTCATCGGCAATCTCATCAATCCTGTTGTGATATTGTTTCGATACCTTCTGCTTCAAGCGGTTCAATTCCTCTTGAACATATTGAAACAACAATTCCAGATGCTGTTGATCGGACAATTCCTTGCGATGATCGTGCGCTGAATGACGCGACATCAGTGATGCTTGATCGAAAAAGATGTGATACACCTGACTGATAATCAGGTAGTCGATATCCATGATCGAGCTGCGGTGATGCTCGGTCAATTCTGCGCGTAATTTGTGCCAACCCATTGTTTATTCCTCCTTTTGCGTATGTTGAGGAAATCAATCAGTATCGCACGTAAGAGCTTAATTTGAGTTCCGATAACTCTAATATAATTCACGAATTCGAAGAATGTAACTGATTTTTGATTATTTGAAAAATAAAATCGCGAATCGACCACTATGAATAATTACAAAAAAAAATGGGAAGTACTGGAGTACTTCCCAATTTAACTGCCGAATTCGATGTTAATTTTCAGAATACACCAACATCGAAGCATCATAGCAATCTATTTCATTTCTGAGCCCAATTTATCGACCGGTCATTTGGATCAATTTCTCAGGATAGCGGGCTCCTTGCACCGTTAGTTCAGCCGCAGCGATTCTAATCTCGTTCAGGTCTTCAGCGGTGAGCGTTACCGCTGAAGCGCCATTATTCTCAACCATTCGATCCAGTTTCGTCGTTCCCGGGATTGGCACAATCCACGGCTTTTGAGCCAGCAGCCACGCCAATGCGAGTTGACCCGGTGTCGCGTGCAGTCGTGTCGCAACCCGCTGCAACAATTCCACCAATGCGATATTATGCTGACGGGCTTCGGGAGTGAAGCGCGGAAGCGTATTGCGGAAATCGGTTTCGTGAAATTGCGTATTCGCATCGATCTTACCGGTGAGAAAGCCGCGACCGAGTGGACTGAACGGGACAAAGCCGATGCCGAGTTCTTCCAGTGTAGGAATAATTTCTGCTTCCGGTTCCCGCCACCAGAGCGAGTATTCGCTTTGCAATACTGCGACGGGTTGCACGGCATTCGCACGACGGATTGTTGCGGCATTGGCTTCGGATAGCCCGAAATGACGGACTTTACCCTCTGCAATTAAATCTTTAACTGTACCTGCGACATCTTCAATCGGCATATCCGGATCGACACGATGTTGGTATAAAAGATCGATAGCTTCCACTCGCAATCGTTTTAACGAAGCTTCGGCAACTTCACGGATGTGCGCGGGACGACTATCCAAGCCAATCCACTGAGAACCGCCAGTAGGATCCAGTTTGAATCCGAATTTGGTGGCAATGGTGACTTGCCCGCGGAACGGTTCCAGCGCTTCACCGACCAATTCCTCATTGGCAAACGGTCCGTATACTTCGGCAGTATCGAAGAAGTCGACGCCATTTTCTACAGCAGCGCGCAGTATAGCGATCATTTCCTTTTTCTCACCCGGCTTTCCGTAACCAAAACTCATCCCCATACAGCCAAATCCGATGGCAGATACTTTCAAACCGGAATTTCCAAGATTTCGCTTTTCCATCGTCTTCGTTTCCTTTGTAAAATCTAGTACGACAATTACAGTGCAGCCCGGAGGATGTCAACGATCTCAGTCTCGCTAGCAGGTGGACGACCAAACAGTTTCCCATCGTTATCATGACCGATGCGAAGTGTGTCTTGAGCATACTGGGTTAGCTTCGCATCGGTAATGCCAACTTCGGATAAATGAGTCGGACATCCGATCGATTGTAGAAATGCTTCGAATTTATCAATGCCTTCCAAAGCGCTTTCCATTGGGTTCGCCGGGTTGCGGGGAAGATCGAAAATGCGGTGAGCGAATTGTGTAAATCGTTCGGGACGCGATTTCGCGGCGAATCGCATCCAGGATGGATTGACGATCGCCAGACCGGCTGCGTGTGCAATGTCGTGATGGGCAGACAGAACATGCTCAATCATATGTACCGGGAACGCTGCCGAAGTTCCGATCTGAACCCATCCGTTCAGTGCAACGACGGATGCCCATTGTACCTGTGCGCGCGCCTCAAGATCGTTGCCATTTTCTACGGCACGCGGTCCCCACTCCATTGCAGTCAGAATTGTACTTTCAGCAAAGCGGTCTTGCAACGGTGTGCCATCGACACCATTGAAATATCCCTCCGTCACATGCGTAATCAGATCGCACACACCATACGCTGTTTGATCGGGCGGAACACTGATCGTCAATTCCGGATCGATTAGAGCAACTTTGGGATAAAGGCACGGGGCGATCACAAACGATTTCTGCGTCGTCTTTTCATTTGTGATGACAGCACCGCCATTCATTTCCGATCCAGTTGCCGCCAACGTTGGGACAGTGACGATCGGTAACGCTTTTGTCGGCAAAACCCAATTGGATTGACCGTGCGCAATCATGTTCCAAGGATCGCCTTCGTAAAAAACGGCTGCGGCTATCGCCTTGGCAGCATCCATCACGCTTCCGCCCCCCAACGCAATGACGACTTCGCACCCTTCGCTACGGGCGATTTCCGCACCACGGATCACCGATGAAATACGCGGATTCGGTTCGATACCGGTACATTCCACTGAAGTCACACCTGCTGCTTTCAGGTAGGAAATCGCACGATCGAATGTTCCATTACGTTTGACGCTACTACCTCCGGTTACGAGCAATGCCCGTTTACCATAACGGCTAACCACTTCACCTAATCTGGTCAGTGATCCGGCAGCAAAGATTATGTGAGTTGGATTCTGAAATTCGAATTTCATGATTACCCTTTCGGATAGTGTAAAAAATGCGATTAATAAGACTCGATCGTCGATTTGAATTGTTCAAAATCGGTTACGTATTGTACCATTCCAACCGTAGCGATCCGGATAAAAAATAATCCGCTCAAATTTGGTACGATGTAACTACTGAATAATGTATTTCTCAGATCGTCTAAGATTCATCATAGAGTAAGTTGATTCTTTTTTTTCTCGGTAACGAAACAAAGACCTACGGAATTGTAGGTCTTTGTCAAAGAACTAGGATAATGTATCGGTCGCTACGATTTTAAGCGCAGATTCTCAATCAATTTATCGACCAAGTGCGCCGGGAACACATTGCTCTTCTCATAAATCGAGCGATGTTGTTCGAGGATATTGGCAATTTCGCCGAACGACTTCGGTACCGATACCGTCGCAGTTTGACCGGAGTGCTGGTTTGCAGCAGTCTTCTCAAGCCACTTATCCAGATCGGGCGCATTCTTGCCGAACACTAACGCTTGGGCAATCCCAGCCAACAAGAGTTGCGGATTGGCGGAACCATCGGGAAGGCGATATTCGATCGTTTCATGTCCGATTGCCCGCCCCTTAGCATCCTTCACCAGGATCGGCAGGCGGATTAACGCTTTGCGGTTGTAGCGACCCCACGTGACGCTGTTCGGTGCTTCTTTTGCCTGAGTGAGGCGCGTGAATGAGGATTCGGTGCGATTGCCGAACGCCATCAATACGCCACCTTGTTGCACCAGACCACCAATCAACCACTTCGAGACGTCATTCAATTCATCTTCTTTTCGATAGACCGGTAGGTGTTTCCCTTTGACGACAGGCGACATGTGGAAATGGAGACCACTACCGGCATGACCCTTGCGGACGACCGGTTCGAAACTGCATTTCATACCATTGCGATGCGCGAGATTGCGAAGCACCCATTGAGTTACGACCACCGCTTCGGCAGCACGCGGTAACGGCTGAAGCGCCAATTCGATCTCATGCTGTTCCCAGACATACGGGTCGTCTTCGGTCGGCGACATGTAGCCGACTTCGCTGTGACCGTACTTCACGGGAATACCGATATCATTCAGAATTGCCAGTGCCTGTCGGCGTAATCCTTCGCCGAACACAAAGGGTGATGCCGAGTGATACCCACGATCGGAAGAACCGTAGCAGTCGCTCTCGTCGGGTCGCTTGGCGATATAATATTCGACTTCACCCAAGGCATACAAATCGACGCCAGTGGTCGCCATCGCATGACGATAAGCATTATTCAAAATGGTGTCGGGCGATTCCGGCAGCGGCTTTCCGTCGCGACCGAAATGCTGGCACATCAGTACGAGTGTTGGCATCGTGGAAAACGGGTCGATAAATGCGCTCTCAATCCGGGGGCGCAAAACGATATCGGATTGACCGGTGGGAATACCCATTCCGGCAAAGATGCTGGAACCGTCGGCACGCTCACCGCCGAGCAAAATGTCCTGCAAATGAGCACGGTCGCGCGGCGCGAAATCGAGGGTTTTGAGCCAGCCATCGCCACCGATATGCATCAGGCTGACGAGACTAAGATCATGAGAATAAAAAGCTTTGATCAGGTCGTCGGTGGTCCAATTGGCAGCTGATTTGCCGATCCACTGCGACAGTTTGCCCGATGTGGGATTTTTTTCACGATTTGGTGCGGATTTAGCGCTCTTCGGCGCGGTTTGTTTAGCAATTGCCATGACACATCCCGGGAAAAAGTAACGAGCTTGTCCAACAAAGTCGCAAACGGTAGTCAGACGACTGGCGGTGCGGGATCAGGTCTGCGATCTCGGCGACGCGATGGGACAAATCACACTTGGAAGCGGTCTAACGGAAGGGAGAACGCTCAAAAGGGAAATATATCGCATTCGGAAAGCGGGTGCAACCGTTGAGTGGGGGTTGGGAGTTAGGAGATGGGAGTTGGGTGAAAAAAAATGATGCAGTTATCTGGCAGGGATAACCCGGATCGAATCGGAAAAGACATTGTTGGATTTGCGCAACTCTTCGATGCGATTGTCAGGATCGATCTCGATTCGAAAATAATTCCATCCCAATTGGGTAAAAGTGTAAGGTGTTTTTCCGAAGTAGATTGAATCAACTGGAAGCGGGTGTTGAATTGTGAAGGTATCAATACGATCGCGATTGACATAGATCCGCAAACGAATTGTGTCGGTTTTCGATGTAGCTGCTGTTCCGACATTGTGAAGTGTAAAATTGATATAAGCCGGGTGATCGACCCGAACATCGGTTGCTTGCGGAGGATACATTGTATTGTCTGAAACGATCAGCGGTTTGCTCCAACCGGAGAGCGCCCAAGTAGTATCTACTCGTTCGTAACGATTTGTAGTCGCATTCACACGAATGCTGTCACATTTCTCATAAAACGACAAGTCGGGTATACCAGTCCAAGCGAATGAATTGACTGTGAATTCAGCGGCATCGGGATTGCCGGATAAATCAATATTCATACAGCTAGTTTCGTCGGTATCGCCGTGAACGGTAGCAAATCCCATATGGGCAAATGATGGGCGTAAATGAGGTACAACAATCGGTGTATCAAAGGAATCGGCACCACTGTCATACATGTCATTCTTGAAATATCCACAACGTGCCGTGTCCTGATAACCAGCCGCTGGAAAAGTCCAGGATGTGACCAGCGACGGCCACTCATTGTGAAATGCAATTTCTTCTGGCTTATAGGTAAACCAATGGATCGAAGTCAGATTTCCGGCTGGTACTGTATCATTCAAAAATCGTTCCGGCCAGCCATAAAGACCATGTAAGCCCATTGGATTTCGATAATAGGGATGAATGGGGTCGTGGGCACCCGGTCCTGTCCAAGGTTGAATGGCACAACCGACTTTTGGAACTCCGAAGTTAGACGTAGTATCATAACCGCCAAATTCGAAATCGACTTCATTGCGAGCTTGATGCCAATTCGAGGTATCAGAATCGATCCAACAACCGGAATGAACAATCCCTTTAATGTCATTGAAATTGCCAGTCACGCTCCAATGATACTTTCCAAGACCGAATATATCAACCGAATTGACAAATCCAATTTTGAAAACATGTTGTCGAGTGAGACCGCGCATTACATTGACACAATGAAGAAAATCATTTTTCTTGATGTCATTAGTAGGATCTAAGTCCCATCTTGCGTAGAATAAAGAACGCCAACCACGTAATGTATTGTAAACACCAGTAATGGTATTCGTATCGGAGCAATAATACGGATTTGTGCTTCGATAGATGTGAAATGTCAACGATGAATCCGAGTTTTCCGTTACACCAGTGGTAGTCGGATCGAACCATTTATTGAAATCCCAACTGACATTATCGAATTGAATATATGCTGGCGTTCCACCAACAATAGGATTCCATACTTGTGATACTTCAGTTCCTGCTTCGAAATTGTGGAGAACTCCGTTTTGATCTTTTAAGTGAACCGTGCGTGCGTAGCAAAGAGTTGTAACGAGCCAACCTACAAACCAAACATACTTGATGATACTTTTCATTGCTCCTCCTAGGAGGTGTGTGCGATTGAAATGGCTTATTTTATAAGCATTAGTTTCCTACAAATGGTTTGATCCGAAGTACTGATTCGATAAAAATACTGCCCGGATGGTAACTGCGATCCGTTCAACAGCATTCGGTGAGTTCCTGCCGGTTGGTGTTGATCGGATAAGGTTTGAATTTGTCTTCCCAATAAATCGAATAATTCGATCTTGACGTGACTCGCTTTCGGCAATGAGAATTCAATCACTGTTGTAGAATTAAAAGGATTCGGGAAATTCTTAACTAGAAGTATAGAATTTGGTAACGGTGAGGCTTCTTGAACATAAGTACTATCAATGGTGAATTGTGTGATGAAACAGTCATGTTGACCATTATTGGCTGTATCGTATCCAGTAGTTGTTATGGGAAAATTCGAACTAGAAGTAATACCTAACAGAATTATTCTATTACTCGAATTTGCTAGAATATCGCTTCCAAGGTCATCATAAATTCCTCCGATAAACGTACTATAATAATTTAATTGGTTGTTTATTGAAATGCGTACAACAAAGCAATCATGGTCGCCACCAGCATAAGAATGTTGAAAAGCATTAGAAGACAATGGAAATATATGGCTTGTTGTACTTCCAGCTATATATATACTATCTAGATTATTACAGAAAAGACCAACTGCTGATTCCGCTCCCTCTCCACCGAAAAATGAGCTATAACAGAGATTTGTTAAATTTCTGTTTAGAACGGAAACAAAACAATCAGCTCTTCCATGTTGTATAGAATCAAAAGCTATCAATGTATGAGGAAAGTCAGTACTATAAGTTCCCCCAACTGCAATTATTAAACTATCGCGAAATGCAACCATTTTAAAAATTACATCCATCGAAGATCCACCTAGATAAGTACTCTTTAATAATACACTGCCATCATGATTGATACGGGCAATAAAAGCATCGTCGCCACCATTGTAACTGGTGTCATAAGCATTGATTGTGCACGGAAAGTCGTTACTATAAGTCTCTCCGGCAAATACGAGTGATTGATCGGAAGGAAGTTTTATGATACAATTGCCTTCAGCTCCATTTGTCCCACCAACATAGGTACTAAAAAGCAGTGATGGATGATTTATATCGAATTTGGTAATGATGCAACCAACAGACGAAGAAGGAATGTAGGCGCCAGCAGTTACTGGATAGGTTGTACCACTAGTAGATCCGGTAATGATGCAACTACTATCCGATTCATCAACTATGATAGCATTACTAACGTCCTGAGCGCTTGTTCCTATCATTGAACTGTAGAGCAATTGCGAACCAGAGGAATTCACTTTTGCGACAAAACAATCTTTAGTACGATATCCGGAATGTGTTTGACAATATGCGTTGGTAGTTGTCGGAAAGTTGTCGCTTTCGGTGGAACCGGTTACATAGATACTATTCTGCGAATCTAACTTTAATTCTTGACAGTAATCATTAAATTCGCCACCGAGATAAGTGCTAAATTGTAAATGTGATAATGTAGAATCAAGCTTGGAGATGAAACAATCGTCTAATCCTGCGTTCATCCGTTCGATCGTTCCCGGTGTGGTGGGATAATTTTGACTGTTGGTCGATCCTGAAATCACAATTGATCCAGTGATTGTTAATCCTAAACTAGCAGAATAATCTTCACCACTTCCCCCGCTGAATGTGGAATACACCAGCGGATCGATCCTCAGCGTTTGCGAAGGATCATACCCATTCGTTAAATCGATCGCGAAGCAATTTCCCGCCACGAGTCTGAATTGTGCCGCAACATTATTTCCGCGAGTGCCATTCGCAGTGGTTTGGTATGCCCCCGGAATCGACATCCGTAATTCACCAAGGGAAATAGGTAGACATAATTCCTGGAGGTGGGACTTTAGTCCCGCCATTCCTGAATCATTTAAAGATGTGGCGGGACTAAAGTCCCACCTCCGAGTATCAAAAGAAAGTGGTGCTTCCAACCCTTCACACACCATCCTGATTTGTTTCGGATCAGCACCGGGATGTACCACGAAATCGAATTCAAGATGACCTTTGCTCTCATACCACTCGACATCGATGCCGTCCCAGACATCATGATACACGATACATGTAAAGTTCCTACAATCCGGTGCCCACTTCGACGAATCATTTCCGAGGAAATAATTATTGTGCCACGATAGTTCACCTTGTGCATCGATGGATTTTGCGCAAGTGTATTTTCGTAGGTCGGAATTTATTCCGACATCCTTTTGTGTCGTGCATTCGCTGATGAATTTGAATTTGAGCGCGTGAGATTTTAATGGAAAGGATTCATGATCAGGGCGTATGCCATACGCCCCTACGGCGGCAACGTCGTTGCCGCTTGCGGGCGGGCGTGGGAGCCCGCCCCTACTGGAAAAAGGATCGGTGCGTTCGCGAACCGCCCCTACCATCATCGTATCGACGACGCTAGTGACGAGGGTGACACCATCGCGCTCGAGGAACCAGGTAAACCCATCGTGCCGCACCTCGCATTTGTAGAGGACGGCGGAGTCCCACTGCCCCTTATTCTCAGTAAACTGGAATGGGTGTGGCAACCGTGTTGATTGCACCGATACTGCAGAAGTGTGCGGAACAGCGAAAACTGATAGCAGCATTACCACCGTCATTGCTGCGATACGAGTGATGCGATGGTGGAGATTCATTGCGCCTCCGTTGGATTGACGTACAAATATTATAATGCAGGGAGAGTGTGTTTACAACCAAATGGTATGAGGGTGAAGAAATTATCGACGCAGATATTCAGTTGAGAGTTTTAGGTAAAAATACGCAGATTCGGAGTTTGGCAGTACTGCCCAACTCCGATTGGGCATCTATTTCTTTTTTTCAGTCTTTGCCGATTGGAAAAGCGGATAGGAAAAAAACGATAAAAAGCGCCGATTCGGAGATCGGCAGTACTACAGGATTAAGGATACACGACAAAAGTGTAGGTTGCCACGTCTGCCGCTTCGCGTTGTCCTCGCAATGACAGAACAGGACACAAGTAACCATAGAAAGATACAAGAACTGGAGACCGCGGAGGACCTCCCCTACTACAGGATACAAGATCAAGATAGAAAAAAAAACGGGCGGGCTTGGGAGCCCGACCCTACTAACAAAAATACTAATTTTACTTAATAAATGCTGAGGAAGATCATCGAGCGTTGACGTTTTTTTGCGTCATCCAGATCGGAAATTTTGTCGTAGTAGCGTTCGAATTCTTCGATTTCGCTTCGTCGACCAACAGCTTCATCGCAAATTTGACCGGTATCCGCTGCCCTTCAGGCGGCGGTGTCACTTTCACCGGCGTCATCGGCTGCGGTTGCATGGCAGGATCGCTGATCCGTTTATTGCACGCTGAAATTGTAACCACGATTGCCAATAACAACAGCGAAATATTCACACCAGTCGATCGCATCATAAATTTCCGTGTTCGCATCAACCCCTCCAATTGATACTGGTGAGAATCTTGGGATCGCCAGTCGCCAGCATCGAATGTTTGCGATAGAACCGCACCACCGGCATTCCGAACAGACCGAGGAACAACAGCAAACCGCCCAGATCGGCAATGCCGGGCAGCACCAGTTGTTTGGTATGCGTCGGGATCACCATCCAATAAAGATCCAACCACTCCCCTATCAATATCCCGATCGCGATCATCGTTAACAGCTTCTCGTTTTTCTTCGCCTGTTGCGACATCAGCAAAACAAACGGGAACAGGAATTTCAGCGCGGCGATCATGAGCAGCAGGATCCACCACCCTTCCTGCGTGCGCTTGATGAAATAAAACGTCTCGTCGGGAAGATTCGCATACCAGATCAAGAGGAATTGACAAAAACCGATATAGGACATAAAAACCGACATCGCAAAAACGAATCCGCCAAGATCGCGGATATGCCCGTCAATCGTGAGTGGCAATGCACCGGACTTGCGCATCCGGATGGCGAGTATCGCAATCAGCGCAATGCCGCTCTGAAACATCCCGATAAACGTGTAGACGCCGAACATGGTCGAATACCAATTCGGTTCTAGCGACATCAGCAGATCGTAACTCGCAACGGAAAACGAAAGTGCATAGAGGATCATGAACGCGATCGCTAATTTCGCATTGACCCGCGATAGATGCGGCAAGGTGGCATTGTCCTGCTTGAGACTATTGCGAACGATAGCCCAACCGAGCAGTGACCAGATGATGATGAATGCCAGATTCCGGATGGTAAAAAACGGTTGCGAGAGCCACGTCACTTTCGTACGGGTTACCGCGCGGGTCAGACCCTCCGGATTCACCCAGTCGGCATGCCAGCTATAGAGCGACGGTACGGCGATGGCGAAGATCGCCATGAAGATCAACGTAAACGGAAGAAACGACGCGATCCCTTCGGGGATACGGCGTAGCGCTGTCGACCAATCGGCATTGGTGACATATTCCAGCGCGGTGAAGAAGACGCCGGAGAGCGTAAGGAATAGAACGAAGAGAAAATTGATCAGGTACGCCGACCAACCGCGAAGCGGGTTGATACGCCAACCGATGAGCCAGAGGATCGCACCGATCGCGACCATCGCCAGTAAATAGTAATCGAATTTCTTCGCAATCCGCCACGGTCCGGGATCGATCACTTCGGTAATATTTGATTCGTGCAAAGACATGGACACAATCTCCGTAGCGCTATTTGTCGGCGATCGTAGTTACGATCGAAGTATCGGGTAAATCGTTTTTCGCATCGAAACCGCTGCTCCGGAATTTCTGGAGATCGGCATCGGACGGATTACCGGCACGTTGCAGGGCGCGGATATAATGGACAACCGCCCAGCGTTGCTCAGGATTCAATTGCGCCGCATAACTGGACATATTGCCGCGACCACGGGTAATCAGATGGAAAATCCGACCATCACCCCACTGCCGGGTTGCGCCGGTTATGTACGAAGGAGGCACCGGCAATCCTTTCGGAACGATGTAGCCCATGCCGTCACCCTTGGGACCGTGACAGACAATGCAGTAAATGTTGTAATACTTCCGACCGATATTGAGAACTTCTTCGGTACGTGGTAACGGATTCAGCATCTGATCCTGCAAAGCCGAATCGGCTAACGTCAAGCGATACGGTTCGAAATTAACGGGTACAGCGCCCACTGGCGGCGTTCGCATCGTCGACAGGGTTGGTGCATCCGGATCGTAGCGTTGTGCCTTGTAGGCGGGACTCCGATACATCTGCGGGGCATATTCGAGTTTGGTCTGACTGTTGTCGCGGCATCCGGACAGCGACAGTATTGTCGAGAGAATCAACAGCAGGGCAATCGACCACCGGACTGCGGTACGATCAGACAGGGAGCAGGCTGATTTCATCGGCGCCGTGTCCTTTCAGAAATGATTCGATCGATGCGGATTCGCTCGGATTGTGCAGTGGCACGATCAAAGCGAAACGGTCGTTGGTCAATCGGGGATCGAGTTGATTTTTGATAATCGCGTGTGGTCGACAGAAATACGCTGTGATCAATAGTGCGGCTAACGTAGTCGTTCCTGCTAACAATTCGCCCCCTTCGAATGTGACTGGCGCAAACGCCGGCCAGGAAAAAAGCGGTTTGCCACCGACATTCAACGGATAATCGACGGCACTGGTCCACCACTGGAAGAAGAGAAAGAACGAAGATCCGAATAATCCAGCGCCAAGGGTTGCGTAAGGAATCCATGAATCAGGAAGCTTGAGCGCTTTGTCGAGACCATGGATCGGGTAAGGTGTGATCGCATCGACCCCTTGATACCCTTTGGCAACGGCATCTACCGCGGCAGTATACAGATCCTCCGGTGTCTCGAAATAGCCGATAATCACCGGCACTATCTTCGGAGGAAGAATTTGGGAAATCATCTCGCTCAACTTAAGCATGATGTCCTCCCTTCGGTTTTAAGGAGCCGGCAGGTTTAATCAGAATCGATTTCACTTCCGCCAGCGACAGTGTCGGGAGCACGCGAATAAACAACAGGAATAGGGTGAAGAACAAGCCGAACGCACCGATCGTGACACCGAAATCATACCGTGTCGGATGGTAGAAGTCCCAATTGGAGGGTAAGAAATCCTGCGATAACGAGGTGACGATGATATTGAATCGTTCGAACCACATCCCGACATTGATCATCACGGCAACGAAGAACATCACTGGAATTGAGCGGCGGAAACGCTTGAACCAGAAGAGTTGCGGAATGAACGTATTGCAAGTGATCATCAACCAGACCGACCACCAATAGTGCCCCATCAGGCGATTGGAAAAGATGAATCGTTCGTATTGATTCTCGCTGTACCACGCCATAAAGTATTCGGTAGCATAGGCATAGCTGACCATCATCCCGGTACCGAGCATGATCTTATTCATGAACTCAAGATGCTTTACCGTGATAAATTCCTGTAGCCCGAATGCCGATCGAAGTGGCACTAGTAATACCATCACCATCGCGAAGCCACCGAAAATAGCACCTGCTACGAAATACGGCGGGAAAATTGTGGTGTGCCAACCGGGAACGATTGAGACCGCAAAGTCGAACGAAACGATCGTATGCACCGACAACACCAATGGTGTTGCGAGTCCGGCAAAGAGGAGATAGGCTTTCTCGAAATGCACCCACTGCCGCATGGTTCCGGTCCAACCGAGTGAAAGTATCGATAGTACTTTCTTACGAATCACGCCTTTGGCACGATCGCGTAATGCGGCGATATCGGGCACGAGTCCAGTGAACCAGAAACAGAGTGAGATGGTGAAATAGGTCGAAACTGCGAACACATCCCACAGCAATGGACTACGGAAATTGACCCATAGTAACCGGTCACCGGGATACGGCATCAACCAGTAGAATGCTAACCACGGTCGACCTGTGTGCAGCAAAGGAAACATCAGTGCGGTGATGACGGCAAAGATGGTCATTGCTTCGGCTGAGCGATTGATCGAGGTTCGCCACTTCTGTCGGAGTAAGAATAGAATTGCCGAAATCAACGTTCCGGCATGTCCAATTCCGACCCAAAAAACAAAATTAGTAATATCGAATGCCCAACCGATGGGGTGTGTGATACCCCAAACGCCGACACCACGAATCATTTGAATCGCAACACTCAACAAACCGATCGAGAGCATTCCCAACGCCACAACGAAGAGTGCCCACCAACCATTTCCGGGCATTCGTTCGGCTGGAGCAAGGATCGTCTCCGTGACTTTGGTCATCGTCACCGATTCGGCGATGAGCGGTGTTTCCGCTGTCGGTGATACCGTACTCATTCTCTTCCTTTTCGGGTTGTTTTGTTCTTACGCTTCATGCTTGTTGTTGTTTGCTTCATGTTCGCTATTGTCCCACGACTTTGGCATGCGATTGCGCAATTTGCGGAGATATATGATCGCCGGACGGGTATTCACTTCATCCAACACTTGATACCCGCGCGGATCCTTGGCTTTTTCGGCGACCTTCGACGATTTATTGAGAATATTTCCAAACGAAATCGCCTGTGTCGGACAGGTTTGTGCACATGCCGGTTTGACCATCTCGTCGGGTATCGCAGTCAACCCATTGGCTTTCCGGTACTCGTGCCCTTCGCGTACACGCTGCAAGCAGAAATTGCATTTTTCCATGACACCGATCGAGCGGACCGTGACATCGGGATTGAGCACCATCTCCATCGGATGCTGAATATTCCGTTGACTGTATTGTGTGTTGTCGGCGAGCCAATTGAAGCGGCGCACTTTGTATGGACAGTTATTGGAACAATAGCGGGTGCCAACACACCGATTGTAAGTCTGAACGTTGATTCCTTCGTCGTTGTGAGTCGTTGCAACAACTGGACAAACCGTCTCACAGGGGGCATGAGAACACTGCTGACACAGCATCGGCGAATATACCAATTCGGGATTGTCGTCGTCTCCGGAGTAATACCGATCGATGCGAATCCACGACATCTCGCGACCGCGTAATACCTGCTCTTTACCAACGACAGCAACATTATTCTCGGCTTGACACGCCACGGCACAAGCATTGCAACCGATACAGGAATTGATATCGATCGTCATCCACCAGCGAACGGGCTCGCCGGAAGCTGGATTCAGATTGGGAGGTGGTGCGCCCCAAATCGACTCAAATTCACGCGGTCCACGACCACCGGAAGCGGGGTTCTCGCGCCATTTATCGAAGGTGGTTTCCTGAACGATCGGACGACCTTCGAGATAATTATGACCCTGCATATTCGCAAGTTTGCGTGTCTCAGTCGTTTTCGTCAGTGTTACCGGGATTGAACTTAGAATGCGTTTCTTTTGACCGTTCGGTAACGAAATCGCTCGTGCTAGTTTAAAGCCATTGACACCGACATTGTTGCCAATTCTTCCAACCGAAGTGCGTCCCCATCCCAGCGCTAAAGCTAGAACCTTGGGATGAACACCGGGTTGAATATTGATCGGTACATCAAGTGTCGTTTTATCGACATTGATGCGAACCAGATCACCGGTCGAGTAACCCAATCTCTTTGCAGTTGAAGGCGCCATCGCCAAGACATTGTCCCAGGAAATTTTCGAAATCGGATCAGGCGTTTCTAAAAGCCATGCGTTATTCCGTTGCGAACCATTGTGCGAAAGCGAATTCGTTTGAAGTACCAATTGCAGTTCGGATGTTTCGACTTCATGGGTGGTAATAAATTGCAACGGATCGATATCGGACATAAGACGATTGTCGCTTTTACCGGGTTTCGATTCGGTAGTATCGGGAATGAGCGCGATTGCACTTTCATCTTTGATTTCAGGAGTACCCGATTTGCGCGGTCGAATATGAGCGGAATCGATGAACGCCCGCGTTTTAATTGCACCGTCGGGATTCACTGTGGAAAAGACCCCTTCTCGCAACCGATCATCCCACCAATCGAGGAACGCGCGTTGTGAGGCATCTTTCATGAATGTTTGTTTCCAGGTTTCCTGAATAAATTCCAAGATCACTGGTGGTTTAGAAAATTTCGACTTTGCAGCCGACCAATTGAGATAATACTCTTCCAACGATCGAGTCGTATAGAGCGGTGTGATTGCCGGTTGGCGGACGGCAAAGATTCCATTCTGCGGTTCGTGATCGTTCCACGATTCCAATCCATGCGAGAGTGGAAATACATAGTCGGATAGTTTCGCTGTTTCGTCGATTCGATCGGAAAGGGTAATCACAGTTGCAGCTTTGAACGATGTGAGATTGAAATACGAGTATACCGGATTCGTACCGGCGAAAATGACGGCATCGACATTGCCATTCTGCAAATCGTTTTCCAGCGATCGAAGCGAATCGGATAGTCCGGTGCGTTGCTTGGAATAGACGAATGCGCCATCGACAGTCTTACCTTCGTTTCCGAGCATTGAATTGAGGATATTGACGGCAATTTGAAGTTGAAGCGAATTGTGATTCTGTACGGCAGTACTGCCACCTATCACCAACGATTTGCCACGATATTTTTGAAGTTCCTTGGCAATGCGCTTGATCAAACCATCCGATAGCCCGGCTTGCTTTTCAATCTTTTCCGGCGCGAATTGTGCAAGTTTCGCACGCAGTTTTTGATTGTCTTCGGATTTTTCGAAAAGTCCAAGACCCGCTTGCATCAACGCATTCGCTAACGCAAATCCAACCGCTGCAAGGTATTGCGGTTCGATTAAGAAGCGCTCGTCGGCACTCCCGCCGGTTAATGTTATCGCCGGTTCGAATACAACCAGTTTTGCCATTCCGTCTTTATCGGGTTTACGCGCTTGACCGTAACCATAGGCTGCTTCGACGGGAGACGATGACGCTCCAAAGGGATCGGCGCCAAGCATAAGAAAATAATTCGCTTGTTCGAAGCGATAGCGGGGTTTGGCTGCTGTACCGTAACAGATCTCTTGCGCACGAATCAGATCGTCGTCACCGAGAACATCGTATGTAACAAGTTTTACGTTGGGATAGGCAGTGAGAAATTCACGCTGTGCGCGACGAGCCGCCAATCCATTGATAGACGGTGTTACCAGTACAACCGATCGATTCTTCTTGATCGTATCGACAATAATTTCATCGGCTTGAGCCAGAGTTAAATTTTCCGGAGTCTGTTTTCCACGACCGTATTTAATCGGTTGTTGGAGACGGTCGGGATCGTATAAATCCAACACTGTTGCTTGTCCACGGGCACACAATCGACCATGGTTGATCGGGTGTTTGGGATTGCCTTCCAGCTTGATTGGTCGCCCTTCACGGGTTTTCACCAGAACACCGCAACCGGCAGCACAACCGGCACAGGTGCTGGCATACCATGTTGCCAGTCCGGGAGTAATTTCTTCGGGCGCGACGACGTAAGGAATAATTTTCTCGACCGGTCTCCGAGCACATCCGACAGCGGCAAGAGCCATTGCTGCTCCCGACAGCTTCAATAGATTCCGTCGCGTCAAGGTAAAATTGACTTCACCTGCTTCATTCAATATTTCAGCCGGCTTTTCGAAAAATTCTTCCGATCGCAAGCGTTCGACTTCGGGATCACCGTTTTTCTCTTCGAAAGTCGACCAATATTTGGGTGGGTTGTTTTCCCGTTCGCTCATTCCATCCTCAATCACTGGTGACACGTGTTACATGTTGTCGGTGCGTTATTTTGCCGATGACAACTGACACAATCACCCATTTCCAGTCGATTCACTTGTTGCACGACATCCATGGTATCGATCGGACCATGACACTGGGTACATTTGAATCCTTTCGCGATATGCCAGCGATGACTGAAGTACACATGATCGGGCAAATGGTGAATCCTGATCCACTCGACGGGTTTGCCACTGTTGAAAATTTCGGTCAATTTCTGGATCGCAGGTCGATCGGTACGCACCAGCGAGTGACATTTCATACATATACTCGCTGCGGGAACCGTTGCGTGCGGACCGCGTTCGACACTCGTGTGACAGAACATGCAATCGATTTTATTGCTCTGCACATGAAGTTTGTGACTGAATGCAATCGGTTGTACCGGTTGATAGCCGGCATTGGATTGATTGAGGCGCCACCAGTAAAGTATCAGAAGAACTATAATCAATACGGAGACGATCGATAGCGCTATCTTTTTCATAGGCTACCCGTCCTATACCGTAGTGATTTGCCGGGATTGTATCGTTCAATCATAATTTCCAGACTTATATTAAGGATTGATTGAGACCGAATGTTAAACTATTTGTCATCGAAAAATTCGACAGTCTCATCCGTATCCACTTACTTGTCCTGTCAAAGCGACCTATTTTACACAAAAATATTCCCTTGGCAGATCGACGATCGTCACGGATAAGCATAGCAAGCTGAGAGATATTTAGTAATACGTAACGTCGATACGGATTGTATATTATTAATGAACAGGATAAAATTACCCGTTATCGCACCAATTTCGATATGGAAAGCGCAGTGTTTTCAATTAGGATCATTCCATAGCATTAAAGTAGTCTAGGAGTTTTTCGGCTGCAATACCTCGATCGCGTTTTTATTTCTTTTTCTGCAGCTCGTAGTGAGAAAACACAATAACAATACTTAACTAGTCAGAGCAATCGTTTGAATTGACTGGATAGTAATTCTATTCGACAATTAACAAACCAAACCGGATTTTGAGATTATGACAGAATTCAATCAACCATCAGAACTAGCGGTTGTCACAGGTGCAAACGGTCACATCGGGTCTAATCTGGTTCGGGTATTGCTTGCAAACGGTATTTCAGTTCGAGCAGTGATTCGACCCGGAAGCCCACATCCCTCGCTAGGCGGACTGCCTATTGAAATAGTGGAACAAGATATTATGAACCGCGACGGATGGGATGGGATACTTGCTGGATGCACTTTGTTATTCCATACTGCAGCGCTCTTTACTTTTCATCCACAACTTAAAACGAAAATTATCGACACTGCCGTGGTGGGAACTCGCAATGTGTTAGAAGCAGCGAGTAGATGTAATACAATCAAACGGATTGTTTATACTTCTTCCACCGCTGCCATCGGATACTCGCGCAATCATGACGAAATACGCAATGAATCCAATTGGAATGAAGCTCCAGCAGACTCCTATATCGAAGGGAAGACACTATCGGAAAGGCTAGCATGGCAGATTGCAGCTACGAATAATCTTCCATTGATTGTGGTGAATCCATCGGTTGTGATCGGTTTTCACGATTATAAAATTACCCCTTCCATGCAGATGGTTTTACATTCACTGATACGAAATATGCCGTTTAGTATTCCGGGTGGATTAACAGTGGTCGATGCAACTGACGCGGCATTAGGACATTTTCTAGCAGCCGTTAAAGGGATTCCCGGTGAACGGTATATACTGGGCGGCGAGCGGGTAACAGTCAGAGAATTTTATGAAATCATTGGAAGTTTAACCGGACTTCCGGCACCACGATATTCACTCAATCAATTCCTTGGAAAAACCTTAACTGGCATAATGGAATACTCGGCTGCGATCATGCGAAAACGCCCCTTATTGACCAGAGATCGATTTATCGATTTATATCAGCGCTACGGTTTTTACGACAATTCGAAAGCGATAAATGAATTAGGCTTCACACCTCACTCTGCCCGTGAAACAATCGCCCGTGGGATCGCTTGGTTAATTATCGGTAATATTCTTCCAATTGGTGTATTTCATCGAATTATACTCTCCGAGGAAGTCATAAAGATCCTTCCAAAGGGTTGGAAACCCGGAAAAGTGATTAATTTTTGTACCGATCTCGCTAATAATGCACAATCAAATTAAGTAATTTTACACACGACTAACTCTGCAAATTTACCGTAAACTTCATAAATACAATAACTATTTTATAAGTATCGCATTACTGTTTCACGACATTGCAGCAAATTTTGCCGTTTTTTTTAATTCGACACAGATTTGGGGAATTTTATTTTTTTTACAGTTAGTACTTGAGTAGAGGATACGATATAATTATACTTAAGCGAAGTTCGTTCGAGCAGACCTAGTTCATTACTGATTTGAAATTTTTATTCCGTTTTTTAGAATAAAGAAGTTTGCTCGACGTTATCGGTAAAATCAAGGACTCACGGACCGTGAGAGTAAGGAAGTACTACAGTGGTAAAAGGTAAAGTCAAGTGGTTCTCCAAGGAGAAGGGCTACGGTTTCATTTCGCAGGACAATGGTGGTCGTGATGTATTCGTACACTATTCCGCGATTCAAGGTTCCGGTTTCCGGACGCTGGAAAATGGACAGGAAGTCGAGTTCGAAGTAAAGGACGGTCCGAAAGGTCCTCAGGCTGAAAACGTACAGCCGGCTCACGAATAAAACCCCGGTCGTACCCAGTATTATTAAGAACCTTAAACAGAATCCCCCCGGTTAAACGGGGGGATTTCTCATATCTACTCATTTTTTTCCGAATTTCATCTCTCGAAACGAGCGTATAGAATCGAATCATTTTTTATTGTTTAAAATCATTCGATCAGCTTGTTCGATTAATGATCGGAATTTTTCGGGTACAGGTTTCGCATCGAGATAACTTCTCCCTTCGCGAATGAGCGCGATATCATTGTTTTCCACGCCATAGCTCAAGATTTGAATCGCTGGACGAACATCATCGAGTGCCCAAATCAAAGCCAATCTGGCATCATCGATTCCCCGCGGATCACCCCGTGATAGACGTAATGCAGCGCATTCTCCAGCTAATCGGGAATAAGCAAGTGAATCGTTGCAGAGTTCGTATTCCTCAACTCGGTAATAGTGATCCGCTTCAGGGGTTGGTGCATTTTTTCGAACAATCGGTTTGATCAACTTCAACCATTGTCGATTCCCTTCGCGATATAGTGGAACCGCCGAAGCCATTCGGACAAACTGAAACCGATTCCTTTGATTCGCTTTAAGAGTAATCAGCATTCTCCCAATACGTTCGCGATCGCCTACGTAGACGATTTCATGGGTTGCCAAGAGGGGCGCTAAATCGCCGCCAAGCCAAGATACATCGGAGGCTATGAGCACTGAATCAGCTTGCATCGTTGCGGCAAATTCGATTTGCCGGTGTGCGATGTTGTTATGCCAGATCCATCCATAGATTGTAACACAGAGTATTCCTGCGATTCCAATTGCGAGATTGTGTGGAGCGATCGAACGTTCTTTCAAAGCCAACAAAGCTGCGAAAGCAACTGGAACGGACAGTGGGAGTAAGTACCTTACACTCCAATGAATACCCTGAATTACTCCTCCCATCAGTAATACCATTCCGAATAATCCAAGTGCCGCTCCCAGCCATATTCGCGCTGCTGGAAGACGCTTCCAACCCCATCCGGCAAACACGATGACCGGGAAAGTATACAACAACCCATTCGCATGGAGCATGTGAAAAACCGGAAGCGGATCAAGCAATCGAGTGATGAAATAGACAATCGGTATGATCATCAACGCGACTACCCAGTTGTTTTGTTTTCGCCACCCAACAATCCCTGCTATCGTAAGCAGTAACAGAGCTATGCTAACCCATACCGAACCGGCACCGATCAGCATTTCGAAATATGCTTCCCACGGGATACGTGAAAAACGGAAATCGGAAAGCAGCGTTTGTCCAGTTTCGTAATTGGCGATTACTTGTAATGGAAACCAATTTCCCGTCATTAAATGATTCACTATTAGACCGCATACTAGCGAAAACATGAAGCAGAAACTGGCAGTTACCCAATTTTTCCAAGGAATAAATCCGATAGCAAAAATTCCTGCTAGTACTCCCCACCCCAGTAACTCCACTCGAATCCACGGACCTAGTCCCAATAAAATTCCAGCTAAAACGGCATTGTGAGTTTTCTTGCGGGATAATGAAATTATTCCGACACTCGCAATAGTTGCTGCGAGAGCATGTTCCCAATAGGTAACGGCATAGATCGAAAGGGGAGTCGCTAATAACAGCGCGAAAGTAGCCCAAAGTGGATCGATCGATAATTTTTTAGTTTCGGAAAAAAAAATGAATAATAGAATCAGTGTCGGCAAAACCGACCACAACCACCAAAATCTGTCACCAAGAAGTCGATCGACATAACCATTCAATATTATCGGAATAACTGCAAATACCGGATACAGCTTTCCATTTAATAGATAGAGAAATGGTTCGGGACAGGGTGGAAACTCCTGTTGCGAGAGGATACCGTTTTTAGCGGGAGTAATTGTCAGCGAGTTAGTAGTCGAAAATTGTTTAGCACCTAACCACTTTAATCCAGAATCGACTCCGGTGATTGGCGATGACATACCGATCGCCATCAAGATCAAAATAACAACAGCGGCACAAAACCAATAAAGGTGCCGTCGCTGCATAAAGAATCCCCCCTCGGACTGAGGGGGGATTTTCGAAAATGAAATATTCATACTACAGATTGTCGCTCGGTGAACCTAATAACCAGTTAAGCAAATACCCAAAATTCTGGGGTACTTCCGCTTGGTGCTGGAAATAGAATGGGAAGGAGCAAAAGACCGTTCTCGTTAACAATACCGATACCGTTGTATTTCCGTAAGTCATCGAGATTTCATTGGATGTACAAATTGGTTTACCCGTACGCGGGGAAGTAGCACGATAAGAGTAATCGACTTCGAGCGTATCCGATGCCATCCACGGTTCACCATATTGGTACGTTATGAAGGCATAGCTACCGGTAATCGATCGAACAGATCCGCGCCAATTCGAATTTGGATCGAGATTTCGTTTAGTGATATTCTCAACTCGAGTCATTGACGTAATATCGCCGTCGCGAATAATCTGGATTAAACAATTTGTCGGAGTTGGAGGATACGAGATCGTTTGCCCACCAATGGTTGCGTCTCGACGTTCAATGACTGTCGAGTGTTCACCCGTATAGTGCGTTGGGTAGAAAACCGTATCTTCGGTTGCCGACATAAATGTATACAGTGTTCGAGCCGATGTCGTCGATAAATAATCGACGCCGGGACAACCTCGCCACTGCGTGTTGGCAGGATAAACGCGACGGTTATAATACTTGGACTGATCAAAGAAGATGGTAGAATCGAATGTCAGATTCGACAAACCGCCAACTTGAGAAATTGCTGCGCGAAATTCCGAGGTATCGGGTTTCGTTGAAGCGCGAGTAACTGGGTCGTCGACCAATTGGCAACCCATATAATTGGTAAAAAATTCGTTACGTTGGACGCGATACACTGTATCGGCAGCCGCAGGTACCGACAATTGATTGACCGATAATAAGCGTCCCGAGACCAGCATTCTACCACCGACATTGAGATACTTATTAAAGCGTTGCAATCGGATGCCACTAAACAATCGCGCCGAATTATATCCGGCATCCTGCATCCATAAGACCAAGCGATACCGCGACAGCTGCATCATTGACGGAATATCGCGCACTCGTTCCGAATCCAATACCACGAATTTCACATCTTCATCGTTGTTCACATCGTAGCGAAGATTGCGGAATTGCGGATAACTGGTTCGAATCGTTTGCAGTAAATTCTTGTAATATGCTTTCGCCGTGTCAGGAATTAATCGAGCATAAGTGAAGCCGGTATTGCTGGTATTGGCTTCCATGTATATCATGATGTTCTTGTCGAACGTCGGTTTGATAACAGTAAAGTAACAAACACCCGGAGCGCGCGAAGTAGTCATACCGTCGTCTCGCGAGTACACTTCAAAGCGATACGAACCAGTTTCGAGACCGGTAATTGTGAGTGTTTTCGTAGTGATCCAACCAGTCGTTACGTACCGACGGATTGTATCGTTCGGAGCTTTGATCAAGTAATATTTGTAAGACAGCGGAATATTCTGTCCGATTTTAGAATCGGGGTCGCTCGCTTTCCAATTGAAATTAATTCCCGTCCAAAGAGTAGTCACATTCTCGATACAATACATCGTATCGGGCAATTCTAGACGCGACTTCCATTCATCGGTAGTCGGATTTTTGATTTCCGGTGGATTCGGTGGTTGATTCGAGCGATCGAAAATTCGATACTTGATTTTCGAATCCAAGCCTTTATCGTCAGTCGCCTTGAGATATAGAACGTGACGTGTCGTATCGCCTTCGGAAGTTCGAAGCACAATTGTGTCGCTAGTTGACGACGTTCTAGTCCAAGCATCCTGCGGAATCATCTTATTATCAATGTACCGTTGCGGTGCACCGACATCGGCAAGAGATACCGGGTCAACGATATCGGCATAGCTGTAATACTCAACAAAACCATCGGGATCGGTTCCGAACCACGATACAACCGGTGATGCGCTGAATTGCGTGCTGTCGAGCGGCGTCGTGGCAAAATCGACATCCGGTGCCTGATTGGAGTTCACCGACCCTTCGTATTTTCCGCAGCCAAATAGAGTCGCTGCAATGAGCATCGACAGAATTAGACCTTTGTTACAAGGACGGATCGACAAAATGCGATCGAAGATACGGTTTCTCATCTTCCCAACCACCTCTCGATTTCTTGCGCCAATAATGCTCGACCATCTGCCCTATTGACGTCGACAAAAAAGTCGGCGTCGATTCTTTGAATAGCAGCCAGCGAGGAATCGAAATTACCGACGTTAAATCTGCAAGACGCGCGTAACGCGTGGAGATCTTGTACGGATATTGATTGATCGTGAATAAAGTTCCAAATCGACGATCGCACAACAACATAGGTCGCAGCAGAATCCGCTTCGTTGAATTGCGAATTTCCATAATAAGCATATGCCAAGCCGGCTTGAGCATCATTGGAGTTTTTCGCCAATCCCGTTTGAGGATTCAAGATTTCAGCGAACTTGGCAATTGCGCGTTGATAGTTGTGTGTACTTGCGCGCGTTTCCGACCAGCCAATTCCGATTTTAGCGTCGACTAAACCGCCATCGATCGCTTCAGCTTGGTTGAACAGATTCAACGCGTTCGAATATTCGCCAACTTCGAATAAATCCCAACCGCTCGCCGCGATCGTTCTGGCATCTCCAGTCGGTCCTGTCGCTTTATCATCGGATTTGCATCCGACGAATATTGACATTAACAAAATCAATGGAAGTAACTTCTTCATAGGAATTCCTATTTCAGTAACAGTACTTTCCGAACAGCGACACCGGACGGACCGGTGGCTTTCACCCAATAAACACCTGACGCAGCGGTATGACCGTCGTCATTGACGCCATCCCATCTGATCTGGAACGATCCCGCTTGCAACGTACCGCTGAACAAGTCGGCTTCGACACGACCCAAGAGATCGTACACTTTAACGGTATACAAACCCGTTCGAGCGATATTCAATCGCAAATTGGTCGATGGATTAAACGGATTCGGATATGCTTGCGACATATAGAAACCGTTCGGAATTTCGATATTGTTCGATTCCGCAGTGACCGCAGCAATTCGATAGGTACCGGATCCAGAAACCGAACCAGTAGCGAAATCGGTTCCGCGATCGATTCGACCAGTCAATTGCCATTCGTTATTCACTAATTTGAATAATCCCAGCTCAGTATCAGTCGGTAAACCGCCGTTAAAAGTAACAATGGTCGATCGCATATCCGGTTGCGAGATGTCGATTGCCGGTCCAATATTGTCGATCGCTTCAAGGGTTGTCAGTTGGCAGCTAACCAATCCGGAACCACTACCGGCATGAACGGTCCACGGACCAACTTTCATTGTACCGGAAGAAATCACACCGATTCGGCGCGAAACTTCGAAGGCTTGTGATGGCGAATGAGCGAATACCGTCAATACAGCAGCACCGCTTTGAGGAATACGTGCCCGATAAACAGTCGATCCATTCGAGATCGCAACAAAGTTCAAAACTCTACTTGCCTCGTAATCCGGTTTATAGCGAAGTGAATCAACTGTGATCAACTCACTTGTCTGCGAATTGGTGAATACGATTGCATCCGGCATATCGCCATTTACAGGATTAGAAAATAAAACGATACCAACATCGTTAATGTCACCGGTACCGGCATACGGACCACCGGTCAATCCGGCATCGTTTCTTGCGGTACTGTCGGCTGGTGGGAACCAGAAGTCGTTTCGGGTCGAAGCAGAATCGCCGGCATCAACTGCTGGTGCATTGGACAATAGTCGATAATTGACGGTATCGGTGCCCCACAATGCAGCTGCATTGAAAGCGGCATTTTCGCGTTCGATATAAGAGAAGAACCGAAGTGGTTCAGAGAAGCCGGAAGGTCCAGTAATGTCCGTTGAACTGCCCGATAGTCCGACAATCAATGACGAATTCATTCGGATAACTGCTTGTCGCTCGTAAATAGCATTGCCAGCATTAGCGGCGATGTTATTATGAAATACATCATTCACAAAGTCGGTCGTTGCACCGTCATAGATACCGATTGCAGCACCTTTATAAGCAGTATTCAATTTATAAAGATCGTTGTACGATGAGAAATTCGAATTGTTGCCACGAGTGTAGCACGCACCACCAATACTATCGGCAATATTCGCTTCGAATCGATTTCGGATCATTACCACGCGGCTATCAAATGAATAAAAAGCGCCGCCCAGTGTACTCTTGTTATTGGTAAAGTAATTACGAGTTAGGTTGACTGCGCTCTGATAAGCGTTAATCGCCGACCCGGTATCCGATTTACCCTTCGTGAAAGTACAATGATCTAATGAAATTGTTGAACGTTTTACCTTAATCAATGGTTCGCGAGTGGTATTGTCTCGTAATGGACCACAAAATTCGGTATAAGAAATCGAATTGTCTTCCGACGTTTCAACGAAATTCAACAATGCTTTCCGATTGTTGGTTGAATCGAGTGCACCAAACCGTACCGACTTCGTGGTATCGTAACCAGTTCCATGGATGACCAACTTACCGCGAATATTGAGTGTTGCATTCGGTTCGAATAGAACTTTGGAACCGCTTTCGATGCGCAATGCGCTGGTACTATCAATTAAAACCGATCCAGTAACGACATAAGGTGAATTTGCCGATGTAAGGGTACCGGAAATGTTCGATGACAAATAGGTTCCGAACAAAACACCGCGAACGATAACACTGATCGGCTCACTCCGATAACTGTTGGAATAAATCATTCCGTGAATCGTATCCAATTTGACACTATCCGGTGCAAAGACTACCGGGATTGAATCGGCAGTCGGACGATACGATTCACCGACAGGTGCCACGACGATTTGATGGGTCATGTCAGTTAACATCGTAGTGGAATAATCGGTGCCATTTCGCTTGAAGAATCGGATACTGTCGATTTTCAGTGTATCGTTTCCATTATTCGAAATCTTGATGTACATCCGGCGGTTTTGCCCGACAGGTACAAATCCAATCGATCGATTGGTGAAGTTGTGTGTAGCATCGGTACGAAGATAAGCACCTCGCGAAAAACCTTTCACCGGGAAACTGATGGTCGTATCGCTGGAGAGGATATACATCGTTTCTTCGTAAGCACCGACCGAATCCGGTGTAAAGGCGAAATAAATCGTGTCCGATCGACCGGCAGTCAATGTTTTACCGACGTTGTCCATGTAACCATTGGTATCGCGCGTGTAAATGGAATCGAATTTCGCCCACCAGATTTTATCTACCGAGTAACCGGCGCGAGTCGAATTGACGAATCGAGCGTAATAGATGTCCAGTGTTGTAGTACCGGTACTATGAACAGGTAATTTCTTAATCGTTTTCGAGTGGAGGCGTTGAACACCAAAGTCGACACCGCCCGTATCAATTGCTACTTCGTGTCCGGAATTATCGATGATACCGGCTGCGATATGCGGATTAATTCCCAGCGCTTTAAACCAGAATATATAGGGTTGTTGAACAGTATTGCTATCGTTCCAATCCCAGGTAATCTGGGATAAGAATCGAACGGAATCACCGGTTACGCGGGGTGTCCAATTAATCTTCAATGTTAATGCAGTATCGGCTTTGTTTGCGTTGGGACCGAAAATTGGCGGTACCGAAGCAAGACTCTGAATGATCGTATCGCGATCGTTAATCGTTAATTGGATGGTCAGCGATGAATCGTGCACCATAAGATTGCTCATTCGCAATGCACTGGCATCGTGAGGAACTTTACTCTGATTCTTAATGATGATCGTTTGGGTAACAGTTACACCATTATTCACTGCTGAACCGTCTTTGAGCCAGAGCAATGTATCATTCGTGGTTACCGACTCGTCGTTCGTTCCGTTAATTTTTGCCAACGGCAATGACCGTGCAGCATATACTGTACCAGCGTAATACCCAATATTGATGCGGTTACCATTGGGAGCCGGTTCAAATCGGAATCCATAAGTAGAATCGGCATCACCGACAAAATCTTTATCACCGACATCGACGAATGGACTGGCAACAGTGGGACACCACAGTGGAGATCTCAAAAATGGCGAATAGGAACTTGTAAAGTCCAAAATCACGTTTCCATTGCCCGAGGCAATTCCCTTCCAAAATGAATATTCAGAAGTAAAACTGCTGTTTTCACCAGTCGTATTGATGCCACTTTCACGCGTCACACTAGCAGGAAGATTATTATTTTTCATGAAAATGCAGTGCGAAATTCGGACAAGTGAATTGGAACCGATGTATAAACCGGCACCACGATCCCATATCCATGCTGCGTCAGGCATATAGTTTCGAACGATAGTAGAAAACCGAAGATTGATCGTCGAATACCAGGCGTCGATACCGGCACCACCCTGCTGGGAAAAACAGGTATCGATTAATACTTGCTCAAGGGTACTGTTGGAGAACCAAAAATGAAATGCACCACCGTAGTAATCGGCACGACAGCCATAAACTTCGACGAATTTAAATCGCGGACTGCATCCTTCGATGTAAAATGCGCCACCATTGTTCTTCGGCCAGATTCCCCGAGCGTGCATCATATTGACTTTAGCGTATCTAATTTGGGAGTTGTTGTTCGCAAGAATAAAGCGAACGCCTCGTCCCCACAAAGTATCTGGTGAAGCATTCGAGCTGGTGAATTTCACGGTGTCGATCGAAGTTATGGTTCTCGTGTACGAGGAATCTCCACGCACGATAAACGTCGCATTGGAGTCGACCAAGATTTCATACGAACCCGTATAAATTACCTGCACACCCGCTTCGATAAAGAGTGTGTCACCCTTCGGCACAGTTACGTTTCCAGTAATGCGATAGGGGCTGTTGCTATAACTCCAAATCCCCGATTGGTTACCCTGCACATCAATTGCCCATGCACTTAACGCGCATCCGAGTACCATCAAGGTGGCAGTCAGGAGTACGAAGACGTAACGTCGTTTGCTTAGTATTCTCACACTACCCTCACTTCATTGCATAACTGAGCGTAAAACGGTGCAGATCGCCGAAAAAGCCGATATTCGATAGCGAATAGTCGATCGCAAGCCCCATCGGCAGTTTCAAACCGAAACCTACCGAAGCGCCATCAAAAGATATTCCGCCTTTTTCGTTGATGATCGGATATTCGATAAATGGATCCATCGAAGTCGGATGGGCAGCGTAATCGCTCCACGAATCCCGACGGATACCGTTTACCTTCTTACCAATTCGAAATTGAATAAAATTGTGATAATCGTATTCGGCACCAACGGCAATCATTTCGATATTGTCGTTCGGATGCCATCCTTCCAAGGCTACCAGTACCGATTGGTCGTCTCGATTAAATACTTCGGCGGCAGCACCAAATTTAAAATTCATCGGAAGATTTTCTTCAGTTTGAAGATACTTCACGTCCGGACCGAAATTCTGAATCACCATTGCAATTCGGATTTTATTCCAGCCGGTTTCGTAGTATGTTCCAACATCCGCCGACCATCCGGTAGTTGACACGTCTGCCAGATTTGATTTGATAAATCGACCGGTTAACCCAACCGAAAATTTATCAGTTAGTTTTCTGCAAGCAGACACACCAGCCGTCATCTCCGAAACAGTAAATGTTCTTCCAGTTCCGTACGGCATTTCGGGCGTTGTTTCGTTCATATTGTCGGTTGACAATCCTGAAACAAATGCACCCAACACGCCATCCATTCTGGGAACGGGATACACTCCGGAAAGATAATTGTAGCTGACACCAGCCGGATACGAAACATGCGACATCAAGTATTTCGGACGCTTGATCGTAATCATCGCACCCGGATTGTAAAAAGTCGCCGATGCATCGTTCGAGATTGCGATGAAAGACTCACCCATCGCAACAGCTCGCGCGGAAGGACCGATTTTCAGAAACTGAAATGTCGCAGTTCCGACTTTTGCTTGCGCGAACACTATTCCCGGCAGACACATCACGAGCGTCAGAATCGCCAGGTTACGCCAACTTCTCTTCATGAATACGCTCCTTGCCAGCAATCAACGGATGATAACGAACTTGCCGGTCTGGATCTTGCCCGAATTACCCGGAGTTTTATCTTCGACGGAAAACAGGTATAAACCGCTGACGACCATTTGCTCATTGCGATTATGCAAATTCCAACAGACGGCATAATCGTAATTAGTGCACAGATGTCGATCGCCTTCGATATTGTGCGGTATTGCCGCAACCAAATCGCCGGAAACGGTGAAGATTCGCACCAAACACTGTCTCGGCAAGTTATAGAACCACATCCGACGGTCTTGCTGCGGGAAGAAATCGACGGTACCGTCGTCCTGATTTTCCCACGACAAACCACCCGAATGCTGAAGCGTGTAATCTCGATCAACGCGATACGGATTCGGTACGACACCAACCGGTCGATCCGGAGTACCTGATGGTGCAGTGTGCTGCATCGTTGCAGTCTTCGCCGTTTCAAGTTCTTCAGTACCGCGTTTCGGATCGCCAAAATCGTAAGAAGTAATTGCATAATATCGGGCGTAAAGTGGTGATACATCCGAAATCGTGTACGAAAAACATCGATAAGTTGAATCAACCAAGACACCATTCCGCATTACCGGAACATGTTTGATTGATAGAATTCCATTAAATCCGCTATTTTTACCGGAAGCTTTCATCACTTGCAGTAAACCGTCAACGCGGCGGAACCGGATTGAATCAGGAAGATGTTCGAATGAATCCTGAGTCATTCCAACCGGATAATCGGCTAGCGTACCACGGTTTGGACCTTCATCCCAGAAAAATCCGAAATCGATTTTATCCCACTGCTTCACAAAACTGAAATCGTTCTCCAAACCGGAATTCGAAACATACAATCGGAATCCTTCGAAATCGCGCTGGGTTGAGAACGGATCTACGAACGTTTCAGGATCGTCGGCACCCGAAGAAGCATACCAGACAATAGTGATTGCATTCGGCGATGAGACAATTTCGACTTTCGGTGCTGGAGGCGGGGGCGGTCCAAGAAAATCGGGATCGCCATCACCAGCATCCAAAACGCCGTTACCCTTCATATAGGTCAGTCGATCGGGATACCACGGATGGGTATCTTCAGTTAAACCAGCCCATGCTGCAACACGCAGCGAATCGATACGACCGTTTTTCTCGCCGTCATCTTTTCCGGGATACATGGTTTTGAAAATACCTTCGATGACAATACTATCTCCGAATCCAGTCGATGCATCGGTATAGAGACCATCGGCACCGACATCTTCTCCAAACCAACCGTCGCCGTGGGGATACCGTACCGTGCGGGTGTCTTTCATCGAATTATCGAACACCGACGCTGCTTGTGCGGCTGCTTCGGTTAAGCGAACGAAGCGGAATTTACTGGATTCAATAGTGGAACCAAGTTGTTCATTGTCAGGATTGTGAAATCCTTTACCCATGATCACAGCCATTGTGATCCAGAATTTTTCCTGCGGATTTAATCGATACCGAAGTTTTCCATTTTCATCGGCACCATCAAGAATACCTAACGGACCCCAAGACAGTAAGAAGCGAGTATCGAAACCATTGCTCAGACGAGTAGCATTGTCCCGCTTGTTTCCGGTTAACATTTTCCACTTGTGCTTGGGCAAAGTTGGATTGTCGAGATCGACTTGTTGGGTGGAATCGGCATCGATCCAGCTTTGATCGCCAGCATACCGCGTCGAAGTCTGATCAAAGTCAAATTCGCGATTCGACAAAATCATGTACTTTCGCTTGTCACCCATTGCGGTACTGACGTTATTCGGCCATTCGCCATCGACACTGGCATCCTGCCAACTGGGACCGTAGTCAAGATCGGTATTTTGATTTGAAACCCACCAGTTGTAAGATGTCTTTAAAAATGGGTTTGGAGCGCGAAGTACGCGAGTCGCCATCACATCGGGTACGGTGAAATCGTTGCCGCTATGCACCGTATTCGGGCGTCCATCGTTATCAGCAATCCATGCACAATTGATCACCTTGCGATCACGGAGGGAGTCGTACTCAATACCTTCGGTTGCCGGAGGATAGTAGAATTCCTGAAATCCAGTGATATCATCGATGTGACGATCGGTCTCATCTACCATACCAACGTCGGCATCCAAGTAAATTCCGACATACACGTTCTTTAAATAATTGGAAGCGATGTTTTCGATTTCATAATCGAGAATAATAAAGTTCTCAGCATAATTATACGACCAGGCATAGCTTTTCTGAGTGACCTTAATTCCCAACGGAATATGTGTTCCATCGATATCGTCGGATGGCACATAATAACTTTCCGTTAATGTATCGGTATAGGTAGCGATAAAGTCTTGTTGACTAACCGCCCCAGTCGTATCCACCGCTTCACCCAAGCGATTGACAATATTCAGATTTTTCGACCGCTCGATGATTGCTGCTCGATTGCCTTCACCGGGGAAAAATTCACCGCGCAGTCGACCACTTGGATTGACCCATCCATCAACACCTGTACTTACGCGAGGAAATTCGGGTTTTCCGGTTTGCTGGATCAGTGCTCCAACCCAGAGCGCACCCATGAATAGGTATTCGCGACCAGAACCACCCGGATATTCTAGCTGTGGTGCGTATACACCCGGATATTCGGGATCGGCCATCGCATTGGCATCGCCGCGATTGTCATTTCCGAAAAATCCGTAATTGGTCATGTTCATCCACACGCCACCGGCACGGTGAACACGATTTTGCATATTTTGATTGGACAGTTGAGTAACGGCAACACCTTTGCGTACTGGTCCGCGATCCTGTCCCTTGGGCGCATAGTTCATCGCCCAGGAAGTTGCACAAAGACAACTCAGAAGTATTATGTGTAACCCGCGTCGCATTCAAACAACCCTTTCGACGTTAATCTACTTGTCCCAACCGGCGAATGCACCGTGACCAGCTGCCGGAGAACCACTCATCAATCGATACTTATCTCCGGAAGTTTCATCGAACATCGGATTGACTACCCGAGTCGGATCAATCGCCACATACTCCGTTCTTCCACTTTGCAGGATCACAAACAGATTCGCTCTTCCCGAGCTATCGTCGCGCCAGAAACTGCGGTCGACACTTCCCTGATACCAGAAAAAATTCGAAGTATCGGAATTCAATTGCGAAGATTCCCGCAAATTGATGCCATACCGATAATTCAACGCGACGATCGAATTTGTCATCCGTGGCGAAGAATTGGTTCTAACTGTGATACCGTCGTAGTGATTGTTTGCAATCGTAAGATTAGTCATGATTGGTGCGCTTAACTGACTCATTACGATTCCGCTACCACCATTGTCTGCGATCAGAACGTTGTTCAAATTAGGATTGGAATTCGAGACGATGTTAATACCGGTACCCAATCCATTGCGAATTTTAACATGTCTAAAGACGGTATTAATATTCAGATTGCACGAAATACCATACAACCCAAATCGTTCGATCGTAACATTGGAAATGGTATCGCCGCACCCATTGATTAAATCGAGACCATTGTTGAAACAATCTTGAATTGTGATGTCGTTCAATTTGACGGATACACCATTCAATGCAATTGCACCGGCTCCTGCTGTTTGCGCGGGGAGATACCAACTTGCGAATTTTACTTTCGCGTATTGCATTTGACTACGGTGCGAAGTCAATCCATCAAAGTAGATATTTTTCCAATCGCCAGCCGCTGGATTATCGCGATTCGAAGTGAACACGATCGAATCGGAAGCAGTACCGATTGCAGTAAGAGTACCTTGAACATGAATTCCGTAAAGACTATCGAACTTGATAACGCACCCTGGATCGATAATCAAGGTGCTATCCGCCGGAACCCAACAATCGGCGATGACACGGTACACGTTTTTCGTTAAATGACGATTCAATGGACCGAATAATTTCGTTGGCGATTTCTGGAAAAAGAATACACCGATATCGGGGCGTGAACTATCCGATGGGGTATCTTGGTCCCACTTGGATGATGGATTGCCCATATCGATGATTGGAGAACTCGGCTTCAGATTGAAATTAAAATTGTCGGGATTGATAAACTGCGGATCTTCGCTAATATCGTTCGCTAACGGAGTTAATATTCCGGTCGGTTTTCGTTTATAATCTCCGGAACGATTCGACCAAATATTATTGTAGCCACCGGTGTAAGAGCCGCAAGATATTTGATTGCCGTGAATGTCGACGGTATCGTGAACGACCAAACCAACGTCTAGACTACTGATGACATTGGTGTTGTTTACATCAATCGTACCACCGATACGGATACTCATACCGCAGTTCGAAGTCTTAAAGAGATTGCAGAAATTGACTTCTGCGGATCCACCACCTTGGACTTCGATACCTTCCCACCCAGCTTTGAAAAGCTGGCAACGCTCCAATTTAACGGTTGCACCGTAAATTGAAACCATTCCTTTGAAGACAGCGCCAGGCGTCTTGTTATAAATTGCCGATGTATCTTGCTCGTAGGCATTGTTGAACCGATTGCCATATCCAATAAAGCAGAACTTCATCGATGAATAATTGGCGCTGCTGTTTGGATAGAAAATGATTCCACCCCAATCGCCAGAGGATGGTACAGGTTTCGCAGAGGTGAAGCGAATCATGTGTACGGAATCGGCTTCGGCGATTAACCGTCCACGGACAAGCATCTTCACCGAATCCTGAAACATCAACACCGTGCCCGGCGCGAGCGTCAAAGTTTGTCCAGCAGGAACTTCGATGTCATCCGTAACGATAAATGTACCCGACTGATTTCCGGAAAATTGCCCGGAAATCACGTTTCCGCTGTTGGTATTATTGTCGTCGTCTTTCTTACATCCGGTTCCGATCGCGAGCAGAGCGATGAGAATCGCGATACCTATCGATTTTTTCATGCGGTTACTCCTCTCCCTTATTCCCACGACACACCGAAGCGGAATAGAATCTGACGTGGTGCCGAGAAATTGCGAGGATTTGCGTCATAATCCTGCCGAGCATCAAACGGATTGTAATTGGGATCATCGGGGTGGATTGCCTGATAGGGGTTACCGGTTTCCGAATAGAGTCCCTGTATATTTCGACGGTTCCACACGTTATTGATATCCAAACCGACACTGAAAATAACCCTGTTGGAACGGTTGTTTGATACCGATTTTGCACCCATGCGGAAATACTTCTCAATTCTCATGTTGGTATTTTCCGTCCACGGATATCGCGCGCTGTTGGCGGTGATCAAATTAGGATCGAGACCCGTAGTGTACTTTGACGGAGTATAAGGAGTACCCGATCCATATTGGAATTCCATCGACATAAACCAATCGTCTACCGGAATTTTGAAATCTGCAATGTACGGGTATCGCCCTTCCGCGAATTGCAAACCGAAACTAGCGTTCACACGATGTCGTTCATCCCAATCCAAGGGATATTCTTCGGTATTTGCCGGAACACCATTCAGTCGGTTCAAAGCATCGGCATCTTGGGTCGAACTCTTACCGGCAGTGTATGAGAAGTCGTAGGAGGAATTCAATCGCAAATCACCTTCCCGCGCGATATTCTCAATGGTATGATCCAGCTCGATTTCAAAGCCACGAGCACGACCATACGCCTTGTTGGCATATCGGTCGATCGTCAACGGACCGTATTTTTCGGTTTGGGTACCGATAAGATTGAAATAGTCCTTATAGTAACCTTGGATCATGAACGAACTACCGTTCGGAAGTTCGGTCTGGACACCCAATGCATATTGAACGGTCTTGGTGTAATCCAAATTGGGATTACCGACAACCGAACCCGACGCCACATTGGACGTGGTCGACTTGAAGAAATTCGTGAAGTCGGGTCGCTGATAGAAGTGACCGTAATTGAAGAATAACTTCGAGGTCTTAGTAATCGGGTGCGATATACCGAGACGCGGACTGAAAATCGCTTTCCCGGGTTGTGCCACAATAGCTCCCGGAACACCGGCAGATACTGCGTCTTTGGTTTGTTGTCGCAACTCGGGGTCGGTAATCAAGAAGTCGTTACGAATACCGGCGTTAACGATCAATCCTTCAAATTCCATCTTATCGTTGAAATAGAATGCGCCTTCGATCGGTTTGTAATGATAGAAGTCACGGGTGTTACCACGATCCGGCCAGGGACTACCTGCCGGAAGCGGAACTTCACCAGTGTAAGCCATATCGGGGCTGCTAATCGACTGCATCTGCAAGTCGCGGTACTTGGCTTCGACACCAGCCTTTAACTCGTGATGCTTGATTTGCGACTGCCACGTAGTTTTCAAAGAATATTCGACCGATTTACGATCTTGCCAAATCGCGCTTTCATCCCACTGTCCCGGATTTAAGAACAAGTCGCGACCATTCCAGACACCATTCTTGTTGTAATCGGTGAACGGATCGCCAGCTACGTATGATCCGGTAGGTGGATTGAAGATTTTTGGATCGAGATTAGTTGTCGTTCGCTTGATCCAAGTTGAACGCAAAGTATCGCTTGCAATTCCAGAGTTGGAACGATCGACAAAATAATAGGGGAAAAGTCGTCCGTTCTTGCGCGGCCAATTGGCAACATCGCCATCCCATCGACCGGTATAGATTACCGGGCGGGTCGGGTCGGCACGCAATTGTGAAGGCGTCGCGGGGTAGCAGAAAAGTTCGTATTCATCCGGTTGACCATCGGGATCGTCGTACTTACCGTTAAGCGTCGGTTCGCGAAGGGAATGCGAAGATGTGTCTACGATCATCCCGAAGCCAACATTAGTCGAAGGTAAGTCTACCCAATATTCATTATCATCCCGAGTTCCATTGTATTCACCAGTGACTGGATCGGGTTGATCGATAAATGGTTCACCGGTATCGTAGAAGTAATCGCCATCAATGTACGGTTCGGGTGTATCTTGACTGGTAGCGAAGAGTTCCTTCTTATTGCATTTACCGTCGTTATTCGTATCGTCGTATCCGTCGCCGTCCAATCGTTCACCTGAGTTGCCCCAGAGTTGCTCGCCATCGTCCATTTTACCGTTGCCGTTCTTGTCGACCCAGTTCCAACCGGTAAATTTCTTATCTTTGTCGGCATCCTGAAATCGTTCACCATCCCAGTGACCATTGTGATTCCAGTCCTGTTCCGGAAGTTGGGGTTCTGCGGGATCCCAACGGGCGTTACCATTCAGATCGACGAACGGTTCACCAACATCCCAAACACCATTGCTGTTGAGGTCGGTGAATGTTTCTGAGGCATCGTAAACACCATTACTATTTAGGTCAACCCAGTCTTCGCCACGATCCCACTTGCCATTTTTATTCACGTCGTCGTATCCGTGTCCACCACCGGAATAAATACCGTCGCCATTGGCATCGACGAATCCATCGGGGTAACCGTCACCGTTCAAATCCTGACCATTGGCTTCGTAATCTTCCACTTGCGAGCGGAGCGTAAATTCACCCGGCGTTTTGTTTCGCGGTTGCACCAATGTGCGTGAATTCTGGAAGGTAAAACTGACAGTGTAATTCGTCTTGGATGATAAGTTGTTCGTGAATTGAACGTTAACCGAATTTCGGTTACTTCTTGCCCATGGGCGATTTTCGGTATTGAATTTGTAGCGATATCCGTAATCGCCGCTTACATTCGCTTCACCATTGGGATAGAGATCCCACTGCGAAAATGACCCGGTGTAAGTAAGAGTGATCTTTTTCGCGCCACCCGATTTATCCGGTGGAAATTGATAAGCAAACTTCGAGGTTAGATCGTAGTTATTATATTGTTTTTCTGGTAATTTGATTCCGATTCCAAGATAATCGTTGGGTTCACGGTGAATCCCGTAGGATAGATAAGTGTTCGTTTGGCTTGAAGTTGCTTGAACCATGAAAGTGATTGGGTTCTTGAGCGCTTTTCGGGTACCGGGGATTGGTCCACTCACGAAGAGTGTGATGCGATCCTGTCCAAACGACGACTTTTTGTTGAATTGATCGGAAGTGTATTCAGCCTTGGCCGTATATTTTTCCGGATCGCCTTCGCGGAAACTGGCGTTGGCAATGCCAGAAAGGGCTTGACCATATTCCGGCGAAAAACCGTCTGTTAAAAAGTTAATTTCGCTGATGGCGTCGGCGTCGAGGTTAACATTATCGTTAATCCTTCCCACAAGCGGATCGCGGATATCGATTCCATCGAGCAGCATTGCGACTTCGCCTCTTCGACCACCGCGAACGTGAAGCGCGCCTTCATGATCAACTTTGACACCGGCTTTTTTCGCGATAATATCCTGCACACTGTTAGCCGAAGTACGCTCCATATCCTGTTTACGGATTGTCTTATCGCCACCGGTCACGTCCAATTGTACTTTTGGCGGGTCGGCTTTAACGACGATTTCTTCGCGTTGAAGCGCTTCCGGTTTCAATGTCGCATTTTGAGTAAATGTGACACCCGAAGTAACGATCACGTTATTGACTTTGACGGAAGCATACCCGACATAAGAGAACCGCAATGTATACGTTCCCGGGGGAATGTTCAGGATGGTGTAATTTCCCTCAAAGTCAGTTTTCGCACCGGTCTTCAATTCGAGAATCAGTACCGATGCGGAAATCGCGCCTTCTTTGGTGTCGTCAAGCATCACCTTTCCGGTGATTTTACCCGAAGTTGCACCAAATGCTAATCCGCTCACTAGCAACGATAGCAGAACAATGACTATAATTTTTGAACTTCTCATCGCCACCCCGTCTCCAATATTTCGTGGGTTTGCGTCACAGGAACCGGTTGATAAAAAAGATCTAAAAGCACACAAACATGCGCGAACTTCGTTCGGTCACCGAATGGACAAATCGTCTAACCGAAGTAAGATGTCTACTTCGGAATAAATCGAAACAACAATCGTAAAACGGATATCAAGTCTCATCTAAATTCCGGTGAGTAACCACTCGCTAGAGTAAAGTTAAATTAATCGTTAGCGAGGATTTGGAACTTCGTAAACCGTGCCGGAAAAGCCGGGAACTACTTGGTGTCTTGTGGGTTCAAGATAATGTCTAAATACGGCTCTTGCAACACTAGAGGCGAGAGTTAGAGGTGTTTATTCGATGATTCGTTGCACCAAACCAAACTATCGAAAATGTCAAGAGAATCGCGCAATGGGAACGATTCAAATCGATTCGAAAGATGAGGTATCCAGATTTGCGACCTGATATCAATTGGGATTCACAAAATTGGACAACATCCGATCCAATTTTCTGACGATTGTTACGTTTCGAGTCAGAGAAGAATGAGTTCTCCTAGAGTTTATCATTGTTGAGGATGCAATTCGAAAATTACTTCAACGTAAAGTTTCTGATCTACTTATTAACTTTTCGATTCATCTCTGGACTTGCACCTAATCTTAGCTCAATAATTGTCGACAGCATTTAATCTCATTTCTTTCGTTTAATAAGTATATTTATTGAGTATAAATACAATATTCACACATACTATTAACTATAATATATATCAGTTTGTTTAATATAAATATTCTATTAACGAAAAGGGCGTATCGCTACGCCCTTTTCGAATCCAGAAAAAACTGATCTAATAAGCCAGGAATTAAAGAATTACCCTAAATTCTTAATAATGGCATCGCCAAATGCCGCAGTACCAACCTTGGTGGCACCTTCCATCTGACGTGCTAGATCGTAAGTAACGGTCTTTTGTTCGATGGCTCGTTCGATACCGATGATGATGCTCTTGGCAACTTGATCCCATCCGAGGTGCTCAAACATCATGACACCAGCTAGGATGACAGCGCCGGGATTAATCATATCTTTATCGGCATATTTCGGAGCAGTACCGTGAGTCGCTTCGAACAAACCGTGGAAATCGCCAATGTTCGCACCCGGCGCCAATCCAAGACCGCCAACTTGAGCGGCTGCGGCATCGGACAAGTAATCGCCATTCAGGTTTGGAGTCGCAAGTACGCTGTATTCGTCGGGACGCAACAGCAACTGCTGGAAGATTGAATCGGCAATACGGTCTTTCAGCATTACCATACCTTCCGGTGTTTTACCATCGTATTTCGCCCAGACATCGTCTTCAGTGATAACCTTGCTGGCAAATTCTTGTCGCGCGAGTTCATAACCCCAATCACGGAAGGCACCTTCCGTATACTTCATAATGTTGCCTTTGTGAACCAAAGTTACCGACGGCAATTTCTTCGCGATTGCATACTTGAGTGCTTTGCGAATGAGTTGTTTCGAACCGGTCTCGCTGATCGGTTTAATACCGATACCGGAATCGGGACGAATCTTTTTACCCATTTCCCGGGTCAAAAATTCCCACACTTTCTGAACTTCCGGCGAGCCTTTTTGCCATTCGATTCCGGAATAGACATCTTCGGTATTTTCACGGAACAAAACGATATTCAGTAAGTCTGGACGTTTCACCGGCGATGGAACACCGGTAAACCAGCGCACCGGGCGCACACAGGCATACAGATTCAATAATTGACGCAAAGAAACGTTTAACGATCGAATACCACCACCGACTGGTGTAGTTAACGGACCTTTGATCGCGACATAATACTGTTCAATTGCGCGAAGTGTATCGTCCGGCAGCCAAACATCTTTGCCGTAAAAATCGACAGCTTCTTCTCCGGCATATACTTTGAACCAAGAAATTTTCTTGCTGCTTCCAAATACTTTTTCCACAGCCGCATCGAACACTCGAACTGACGCTTTCCAGATATCGCGTCCAGTACCGTCGCCAGCGATAAACGGAATGATTGGATTGTCAGGAACGACGAGGTTGCCGTCCACGACTTTGATTGATTCGCCCTTCGGCGGTGTGATTTTATCGTAGGTTGCCATACTTCCCTCTGTAATGGTAAACGATTGGCTCAATCGAGCCGGTAAAAAAGTTGAATAATTGGACGCAGGCGTTTTCCTGAAGTCGTAGTTGTGAAAATTCGGGATGTAGATTGAACCTCTACATCCCGATCTAATTTTTTACTTCTGCGATTTGATGTAACTCAGCGTCCCGCCGGCTTTCAATACGTCGATCTGCCGTTGTTCCTTCAAAGGATGTCGTACTTCATACGCTTCTTGTTTGGTAACGTTCTTGACGGTTAGCGGCGCATCAAGAGCTAGCTTCGTGGTATCGATTTCCAATGCGTCGCCCTGTTCGATACGATCATAATCGGCTTCGTTGGCAAAGAATAACGGAAGGATGCCGAAATTGATTAAATTCGCTAAATGAATTCGAGCGAAATTTTTCACCAACACAGCTTTCACACCCAAATACATCGGTGCTAACGCTGCATGTTCGCGGCTGGATCCCTGCCCGTAGTTATTGCCACCAACAATAAAACCACCGCCGGCTTCTTTGGCACGCTTCGGGAACGTCGGATCGACGATCTCAAATACGTATTCGGCGATCTTGGGAATATTCGATCGCAACGGAAGTACTTTCGCACCAGCTGGCATAATATGATCGGTGGTAATATTGTCGCCGACTTTCAGTAGAACCGATCCGGATAGTTTCACCGGCATCTGATCCTTCACTGGAAGCGGTTGAATATTGGGACCGCGGCGGACAGTAATCGAACTGGCAGCTTCTTGCGGAAGCGGCTTAACGATGTTGCTATCGTCGATAAAGAACGTTTCCGGAAATGCGAATTGGATTTTCCCGAAATTCAAATCGCGTGGATCGGTAATCTCGCCAGCAATCGCAGTGGCAGTCGCAACTTCCGGACTGGCAAGATAAGCAAATGAGAACTTCGTTCCAGTACGACCTTCGAAATTGCGGTTGAATGTTCGAACGGTAACACCACCCGACGGCGGTGCGAAACCCATTCCGATACAAGCGCCGCAAGCGCTTTCCATGATACGGAATCCGGATTGAACAATCGGACCGATCGCGCCATTCAAAACGATTTGATTGAGAAGTTGACGCGAACCCGGGAACAGTGCAGCACTAACGCGGTTGTGTACGTACTTGCCCTTCAGCATTTCCGATACCGTCATTAGATCGCGATAAGAACTATTGGTGCAACTACCGATGGCTACTTGATCGGCTAATTTTCCGGCGACTTCGCGGACAGTTTTTACATTGTCCGGCATGTGCGGGCAGGCAATCAAGCAATCAAGAGTGGACAGATCGATTTCGATCATCTCATCGTACGTGGCATCGGGATCAGGAAGGAGTTCGCGCCACATATTTTCACGCTTCTGCCGACGTAGGAAATCGAGTGTAACATCGTCGGATGGGAAAATTGAACAGGTTGCTCCTAATTCCGCTCCCATATTTGTAATCGTTGATCGTTCCGGAACCCCTAACGACTTGACCCCTTCGCCCACATATTCAACGACCTTGCCGACACCACCTTTTACAGTTAATCGACGAAGTACTTCGAGAATAATGTCTTTAGCGCTCACGAATGGGCGAAGTTGACCAACTAAATGTACTTTTACAACTTTCGGCATATTTAAACGGAAGGGTACTCCCGCCATTGCGAGTGCGACATCAAGACCACCGGCACCCATCGCCATCATTCCGATACCACCGTTTGTGGGAGTATGGCTATCGGAGCCAAGCAGCGTTCCACCGGGACGTCCGAAACGTTCAAGATGTACTTGATGGCAAATGCCGTTGCCGGGTTTGGAAAAGTAGAGTCCGAACTTGGCAGCAATATCCTGCAGAAATTGATGGTCATCGGCATTTTCAAAGCCGGATTGAAGCATATTGTGGTCGACATAACTGACCGAAACTTCAGTCTTGACTCGGGGAAGATCAAGGGCTTCAAATTGCAAATATGCCATCGTTCCGGTGGCATCCTGTGTTAAGGTCTGATCGATTCGAATCGCAATAGGAGATCCCGGTTTTGTCCAGTCCCCTTCGATTAAATGTTCTTTTACAATCTTTTGAGTTAAATTCAAACCCATCAATAACTCCTCGTTTTATAGGGAATCAATAGTCTTAAAGGTAATGCTAATGAATTGTGATCTCAAACTTGAGTCGAGACTACTCAGTGAGGAGATCCGCAGATCACTCAGTGATTATCGCAATTGCGACACGATTTCCAATTAGGTTATACGTAAATATTTAGAGTGTGAAATACAGTACGAATTACGCAGGGAGATTTACCATTCGATTTACACTCAATGTGGCAATTGTTCGACCAAATTGGTCTCGAGATGCTGGCGAGATCGCACCATGTTTCGCAAATTCAGTCCCAACACTCCGCATAAGTTGATAAATTTCTTGGTGTTTTGATTGATCGTGATCGTTTGATAGCGATCCAGCAGAGGGCACCAGAAATTGTTCAACGAAAGCACTACCGTAAATCTTTTTCATCATTAACGTCAGTGCATCAAAGTTGTTTTCACCGGGAAATCCACAAGGCGAAATCAATATGATTTTTTTCTGTTCAGGCCAGACAGGTGTATCGAGTGGTATCTTCCCGATCGCTTTGAGGAAAGACCCATAATTGAGTGGAAGTTGACGATCGATAAAATCTTTAACCCGACCGGGCACACTGAAATAGTACAACGGTGTCGCTAATACAATCAGATCGGCAGTTCGCATCAAACCGAGGATTTTAGTCATTTCGTCGGATTGAGCACATTTTTCAGGTGAATTAAGCCAGCAGGCTTTACATCCGCGACAATGGTTTATCGGCTTGTCTGCCAATACTTCGACGTTCACTTCATAATCGCCATCTTTTAACCCGTTGGCAAAATTCAATGCCAATCGAGCCGATGCCGAATCCAAACCACTAGGACTACCTAAAATAATCAGTGCATTCATTTCGAATCCCATCTTATCAATCATTAGCAACAATTTACACGAAATGTGGGGAATATGAAAATGCTGATATTAATCGATAAGGATTGGAAATGGGTAGTTTGACTAAATATTCACAAACTTACAGCTAAAAGTACAACCCAAATTATTCTTCTCGTACTCTATAACAGAACACGAAATCATATTATCTAGAAAATCTACTTAAATCGATAGAGGTAAACATGGGTTCTACACGACATCATCGAGTATCAATTAACCAAGAGCATTCGGAATGGGTTCGACCGATGAATACCATTTCGATACCGAATGAATTGTTTGGTACTAATGTTTTTTCACTAGCGACGATGCGTTCGATCCTTCCTCGCCCGATTTACGATCACATGAAAAGTATCATCGAAGAAGGGGCAATGCTGGATCCTGCCACTGCGGACGTCATTGCATCTACGATGAAAGACTGGGCGTTGTCACATGGTGCTTCACACTATTCTCATTGGTTCCATCCTCTTACCGGTGCAACTGCGGAAAAACACCAGGCGTTCTTGACCCCAATCGGTGGTGGCGGTGTAATTTCCGAATTTTCCGGCAAAGATCTGATGCGCGGCGAACCGGATGCCTCAAGCTTTCCTTCGGGAGGAATTCGTTCCACTTTCGAAGCCCGTGGTTACACTGGATGGGATCCGACCAGTCCGGCATTTATCATGGAAGGTTTGAATGGAAAAACGCTCTGCATCCCCTCAGTATTCATTGGATGGGGTGGTCATTCACTCGATAAGAAAACACCATTGCTACGGTCGTTATCAGCCCTGAACAATCAAGCATTACGCATCTTACGGTTATTCGGCAACAATACTGCTAACAGGGTTTACGCTAATTTAGGGTGTGAGCAAGAGTACTTTTTGATCGATCGAACTTTTTTTGTTCAACGACCCGATTTGGTCGCAGTCGGTCGAACACTTTACGGTGCAAAACCGCCGAAAGGACAGGAATTAGAGGATCATTATTTCGGTGCAATCAAAGAGCGCGTTCTGGCATATATGCAAGATTTGGAACTTGAACTTTACAAACTCGGTATTCCAGTCAACACACGACATAACGAAGTCGCGCCGATGCAATTTGAAATTGCCCCGTTGTATGAGGAAATGAATCTAGCAACCGACCACAATATGGTGACGATGTCAGTGATGAAGACTGTTGCTCACCGCCACGGTTTCGAATGTCTATTACACGAAAAACCATTTGCTCGAATCAACGGTAGTGGTAAACATAATAATTGGTCGCTTCAGGATAATGAAGGTCACAATCTGGTTGATCCGGGTAACACTCCGCAGAGCAATGCTCAATTCCTGGTAGTACTTGCTGCAGTAATGCGAGCCGTTCATTTACATGCCGATATCCTTCGAGCAGCGATTGCATCGCCAGCAAACGATCATCGACTTGGGGCTAACGAAGCACCTCCGGCAATCATCAGTATCTATCTCGGTGAAATGCTGAATCAAGTTGTACATGCTATCATTACCGGTAAGTCGTCAAAGAATGTTCCAAAAGACTATCTCGATATCGGGGTTGCAATGCTCCCCCCCCTCCCTGCTCACGATAGCGATCGCAATCGCACTTCACCTTTCGCATTTACCGGCAACAAATTCGAATTTCGTGCTGTGGGATCATCGCAATCGGTTGCGACCGCCAATATGGCTTTGAATACGATCGTGGCAGATTCGTTTCAATTCATCGCCGATAGTATTGAGATTAAGAATGCAGAAGGACGGGACTTTCTCGAGTCAGTTCAGGAAATTGTCAGGGAACTGTTCACCCATCACCAAGCGATCATTTTCGATGGCGATGGTTACTCAATTGCTTGGCACGAAGAGGCTGCACGCAGGGGATTACCAAACTTACGAAATACTATCGAAGCAGCTCCGGCGTTTATAACCGACAAAGCGGTAGAACTATTCGAGAAGCACCGTGTTTTAACGAAAGAGGAATTGGAAAGCCGATTTCATATCGATCTCGAAGCTTTCGTGAAGACACTTCAGATCGAAGCTACACTAGTCGTTCAAATGGGAAAGACTCAGATCGTACCGGCAGTGGTTACTTATCAAAGCAGACTGGCAAAATCCATTCAACACATAACATCGATACTGAGTGATTTCAGAGCAACAAAACAAACCTCACTCTTAATCGAAGTCGCGAACAATCTAGAAGAGTTTCTCACAGCACTTGATATCCTCGATGTGAAACTCAATAATGCGATCCAGTCGAAGGAAAATCTGCGCGAGTGCGCGCGATTGTTCCAAGAAGAGGTTCGACCAGCCATGACTGCTGCACGCGATATTGCAGATCGGTTGGAAGTGATTGTCGACGATGAATTATGGTCGTTACCGAAATATCAGGAAATGCTGTTTCTGTCCTAAATTGAATCACTGAATTGAACTAGGATAAGGACACAATTCAACAAGAAAGCAATTGGCACAATCCGGCTTTCGAGCGTTACATAGCGTTCGACCATGGTGAATAATCCGGTGTGAGAAATCGATCCACTGATCCTGCGGGATGATTTTCATTAAATCCTGCTCGATCTTAGTTGCATCATCCCAATGTGTCCATCCTAATCTCCGGGAGATTCGACCAACATGCGTGTCAACTACAATACCTTCGCTGATTCCGAATGCGACACCTAAAACAACGGATGCCGTTTTTCTACCGACACCGGGTAATTGAATTAGTTCTGCCATCGAGCGAGGAATTTCACCATTGAACTGGTCAAGCAGTAATCGCGACATTGCCAGGATATTTCGGGCTTTATTTGAGTAAAATCCTGTGGCGTGAATAATTGTTTCAAGTTTCGATTGCGACAATTTCACCATTTTACCGGGAGTCGGTGCGATTGTAAACAGTGCCGGGGTTGTTTTATTGACCATGATATCGGTACACTGCGCCGATAAGATCGTCGCGACAAGCAGTTGATACGGAGTATCGAAAACTAAAGCGCATTCTGTTGTTTGATAATGACTTACGAGAAGAGACAGAATCCGCTCCGTTCTCTCCAAATCTGAATTTATATTCAGTGATGTATTACTCGATTTACAACTGTCACTATGTGATTTCAATTTAAGATCAACTGATTTTTTACGATTCATCCTTACCTCAAGTTCCAACGGTCAATCTCAAATACGTTTAGTTAGCATTCTGGGGGACAAATGTTGCGAACAATATTGCTTCCGATCGATTTTTCCGAACCTTCGGCACGTGCTGCTCGTTACGCGGCTGCAATCGCCTATCACACGAATTCGCTTATTCGCGCCATCACGATCGTACAAACTGGTTCGAATCAATCCAATCGCAATCAATTATTGAACGAATTTGTTCAAGAAGCAATCAATATTGTCAGCAATGTGCTAAATCGAACTCCTACTCGCGAAATCCTCTGTGAGTGTTTCTCTATCACTGATGATAGTATCAGCCATGCAATCTTGGAATCGGCAGCGGAAGAAGACGTCGATCTAATCATTATGGGAACTCACGGGCGGAGTGGGATCTCGGCTTTTCTACTGGGTTCGGTAACTGAATCGATGATTCATGAACTTCGAAAACCGTTATTGGCAGTTGGACGGGGGAACGATCCCTTATTGGCGGAGGCTCGAGTACCGCAAAATATCCTGGTTGCTCTGGATTTCACTGAAACCTCGCTGGCAGGTTTGCAACAAGCAGTTGAATTGGCAGAGATGTGGCACTCAAAACTATTTTTGCTCCATTCAGTGGAAATGTCACTACTAGTGCCATTCACTCCATTGAATACCGATCCGATTATGGCGGTAGAATCGGAATCGATGGAACAAGCGAAGAGCAAAATCAGCGATATGGCAGATCAGTATATCCCGAAATCATTGCCGTTTGAGATTATTGTTACAGAGGGTGAACCAACTCATCAAATTTTAGAAGTGGTCGACGAATTTAACATCGATTTGGTAGTAGTTGGTCCTCATCGACATAAAAAACTTGAATTATGGATTCTTGGATCTACTACCGAGCGGCTGTTACATAAAAGTCGAGTGCCGGTGTGGATACAACATGTTGACGAGTTGCACTATGTCAAGTGATTCTGAATAGCCGCTTTTCTTCTTCGGTGATTTTGAGTGTTTTTATGAGAGATCAACTCGAAAATCCGGTTTGATCAAATTATACAATCCACTAAATAATAGAGAATTTTTGATAAATCCTTGACAGCACAGGTTCCCAGTAACCACATTGTATACGGCTTCTCTCGCTCCACATTATACTGAGGACGATTTTGTTTACAACAATTAGTCTATTCGTTAACCGATGATAGGTGATCGATGAACATTTTAATTTTCCTTACAATTGCAGTCATAATCTTTGCTCTAGCAATCCGCTTCTATGCGAGGTATATCGCCAAAGCCTTGGGAGAAGATCCCACCCGAAAAACTCCAGCGGTAGAATTTAACGATGGACGCGATTACGTCCCGACCAAACGATTCGTCGTATTTGCACATCACTTTTCGGCAATTGCCGGTGCAGGTCCAATATTGGGACCAACCATGGCGTTGCTATACGGTTTCATTCCTGCATGGTTGTGGATTATCGTTGGTGGCGTTTTGATTGGAGCCGTACACGATTTCACTTCGCTTTTTATTTCGATTCGCGAGGGTGGAAAATCGATGGCGGAAGTAGCTCGACGATCTCTCGGGAAAACCAGTTTTACGTTGTTCATTTCACTGACAATCGTGATGATCGTCCTCGTTACTTCGGCGTTTCTCTCGGCAACTGCGATCTCATTAACGTCGAAATGGCCGATTGACAAACTAGGCGGTATCGAAGCGACAAAAATTCTTCACACTGAAACAGTGAAAGTTAAAATTCCCGTCAATCAGACAGAAGGAACCGTTGTCGAAGGGCACGAAGTTGGTAAGACGGAAGGTGCGTTCATCGAAAAAGAAGAGGTTCGCGGACGTATTGGTGGTATTGCATCGACGTCAGTAATTATCATAACGCTTACTGCCCCTCTGCTCGGTTGGCTGATCTTCCGACGCGGGATGAAGCAACTACCCGCATATCTGCTAGCATCGGTGATTTGCATCCTCTCGGTATTGATTGGAATTGCTTATCCGGTTGTCCTCACTCCTGAAGTGTGGATGATTATCATGTCTATCTATGTATTGATTGCTGCTGGAATTCCAGTCTGGCTGGTACTACAACCGCGCGACTTCATCAATGTCCAGATTCTGTATGGTGGTATTTTATTGATGGCGGTCTCAGTCATTGTCTCTGGTATCGGCGGTCTGGAGGTGCAAGCACCATCGTTAAATTTAGCGGAAGGAACCAAAAACTTAGGGTACCTTTGGCCGATGATGTTTATCACGATTGCTTGCGGCGCGATCTCGGGATTTCACTCGATGATTGCAGGGGGAACAACCGGTAAGCAACTTTCCAACGAATGCGATGCGCGAAAAGTTGGTTTTAATGCAATGCTTCTCGAGTCGATGTTGGCAATCTGCGTGTTGATCGCTGTTGCATCGGCAATCAACTTCAACGATTATAAATCGATTGTGTGGCCGACCGATCCAGCAGTAAAATCGAATCCCATTCTGGGTTTCTCATTAGCGGCAGGTACTCTGTTCAATAAGGCGCTTGGGATTCCAATTGCATTGGGAACAGTATTCGGCATTTTATTGGTCGAAGGTTTCGTGATCACGACATTAGACGCAGCAGTTCGGTTAAACCGGTATCTCTTCGAAGAATTGTGGAGCATCGTGTTTACCAAAGTTCCAAATTTATTAAAGCACTATTGGTTTAATTCGGGATTATCGGTCATCCTGATGTGGATCTTTGCTTATTCCAATGCATTCAGTACTCTTTGGCCGATTTTCGGTACCGCCAATCAATTGCTGGCAGCGCTAGTGTTGTTAACTGTTTCAGCTTGGCTCAAAACCCGCGGCAAGAAGTTCTTCTTCACACTAATTCCAGCACTATTCATGCTGGCAACTACCTTCGGATCGCTTATTATCCTCTTGCAGAAATATCTAGCGAAGGCAAATTACGCGTTAATCGTTGCCGATCTTACGATGCTTTTGCTCTCTATCGGCGTGGTAATTCTGGTAGTGAAGACATTTTTCAAACGGGGCACACCACAAACGACGCCAGGTGCTGCTCAAGCAGCTTAGCAGTGATATAATTGAACGATAAATGGCAGGTTGTCAACCTGCCATTTATTATTTTAGAAATATAGTGGTTTTTGAAAATAAGTTGTTATGATTCGGTGTCAGGCTACGCCTGACCTGCGGGCGGACGCGGGGGTCCGCCCCTACTACCGTTAACAACTTATTTTCAAGAGATACTATATCACTGACGGGACTTATTCCCTGCGATTTTGTTGGAAGATCGTACAATTGCGAGCAGTCGATTCACTCAAAATTTCTGAAGTCTGCATGAGATACTTCTCCAAAGACTGTTGTGGAGATGTTGGTTCGTCGCTCCACCAAATTGGATGCATCAGAAGTTGCATCGATTTGCGAGCGGTAAACCATTCGGTGGTATCGGGAAAACCGTGTCGCCATTGTCCACGCGAATCGGACAGGTAGACGATTGAGTCGGTAAATACTTTCTGGTAAGTATGCGGTCGTGGTGTAGACAGTTGTGGATCGCCAGTCATCACAATCGGACTCGGTCGATGATAACTGACGATATCGACCGGTTTGCCGAACCAATTTGCGAGCAAATCTGCTTCATTGTTGACGGCTTTGCCAATCTCATTGGCAGCGAATTCGGCGGAATATGCCGCACAATCAAAATGGAGTGCGAGGTTGTGACCTTGCGATAATATGTGCTCGATATCGTGTGATCCCTCGGGTGAGAAAACATTATAATGCAGTGTTCGGATCATGAAGAAAAAAGTCGATGCGATTCCCATTTCACTTTCAATGTCCGCTAGATTTCGAACCTTAGCGATGTCAAAATCGATGTCGTGACGCAACAATATTGTCGGCTGCGATTGCTCGCCATTTGCAAGAAAATCGGGAAAGGAACGAAATCGATAGTCAGCCGCGAGCAGATTCTCAAGCTGATTACGGTAACGAGAATAAACGAGCGGTTCCGTCATATCAATTCACCTAAGTTAGATTGAAAGCAATATCTGAATTTGAAGTGTAGCAATATCGTCGAAACAAATCAACTCATGATTTTGGAGATACATGTAGTTTCACCGGATCGATCTCAATATCGACGATATCGGGATGAATCCGTTTCGCCAATTCGATACTGAATTTGGCAAGATATGTCGATTTAAAGATAATTTTCTGTGTCGGACGGAACAGGAGAATATCCCGTATGATCTTGGCAAAGCGATGTTCGCGTTGGAGTGCTTTCCGAAGTCGAACTTCGTATTGAAAGAGGTCGTCGAAAGAAGTGGCGCTCCGATTTACGACATCATGGATTGTCTCGGCAGCATAGCGACCCGAGAGCATCGCGCTAGTTATTCCGGATCCGAACAGCGGACTGACCAGTCTTCCGGCATCGCCTGCGATCAATGCACCATCAAACACGCGTTTATAATCTTTCTGAAAACCGAGATTGAGCATTCCCCCTTTCACCGGTCCGACAGTAACTGCCTCCGGTATCGGGGATCGTGCGATACACAGTTTCACAAAATCGTTGAAGATCGCTTTCACGTTAATCGAAGTGGAGCGATTGTGCTCGATCAAAGCGCCTATTCCGATATTCGCGATATGATCATTCACTGGAAATAACCATGCATACCCCCGGGGAATTCGCTTGTCGTAAAACATCTCGACGCAGTGGGGATCGGTAGTCAAGTTCTCAATATAAGCGCGCAGCGCATACGCAATCGGAAGCGGGCGTTTTTCATTCAAGCTGCGTGCAAGTGTCGAGTTACTGCCATTTGCGATCACAACAAATTTTGCTTCGATCGTCTCCGCTTGTTGATTGTGATATATTTCCACGCCGTGAATACGGTCATCTGTTTTAATTAGATTGTTCACGTCGGCGCAGATATATCGCGCACCGGAACGAATGGCGTAATTGAAGAGGAATTCATCAAATTGTTTTCGTGGCGCAATATATCCGAGATAATTGAATTTACCGCGGAAATCTACCGAGAAGGAAAAATCGTAAGTCAGTCGGCAAGACCCGATCGGGGTGAATTGCAACTGCTCAAATTCGGGAAGCAAACCAAGTTCGTCGATAATTTGGATGCCCATCGGACTGACACCGTCGCCACACCCTTTGTCGCGGGGAAATTCTGCGCGATCAAGCAGGATCACCTCGTGACCGAGTTGGCTCAGAATACCTGCACAAATGCTTCCGGCAGGACCGGCACCGACAACGACGATTTCCGTTTTCATGGAGAAAAGATACAGCTCCGTCTGTAAGTGAACAAACCTATTGCTCGCGATTCTTAATTTATGTTATCAACATTCAAATAAAATAAACAGGCGGACGCTTATGCATCCGCCTGTGAGTTTCAATCGAAGTAAACTGCGATTAGTGCTTGCTATACGATTGCAGCGTCTTCATATAATTCGCACGTTCGAATGCGGAGGGATCGGCGACATTCTTCAGGCTCATCGATCCTTTCATTTGAACTAGCGAATCATACTCATGGGCTACCATCCACTGCTCGATATCTTCCAACAATGCCTTGATGTGTTTTGGACCGTGCAGTAACAACGCACTTGAGATCTGTACCACATCGGCGCCTGCCATCATCAACTTTACTGCATCGACCGCGGTATGGCAGCCACCGGTAGCAGCCAAATTAGCACCAATTTTGCCATACAGAATTGCGATCCAGCGAAGCGCCAGTCGAATCTCCGAACTCGACGAGAGTTGAAGATGTGGAAAGACTTCCAGTTTATCGAGATCGAAATCCGGCTGGTAAAACCGATTGAACAACACCAATCCATCCGCTCCCGCCATAGCCATTGCTTTTGCAATGCCTGCCGGACTGCTGAAGAATGGCATTAACTTGACTGCGATCGGCAATTTAGTTGCTTTCTTGACTGCCTTGAGCACATCGATATAGTGCTTCTCGATCTCGGCGCCAGTGACGTTGGGATCGGTCTCCAAGTAGTAAATATTCAACTCAATCGCATCGGCACCGGCTTCTTCAATCTGCTTGGCATAAGAAACCCAACCCGATTCAGTGTAACCATTCAGTGAAGCGATGACGGGAATCTTCACAGCAGCCTTTGCAGCGCGAATTAACTTGAGGTATTCATCCGGTCCGACAATATAGTTTTCGGGTTCGGGAAAATAACTCATTGCTTCCGCCGACGATTCCGACACTGCACTGGTATGGAATTGCAGACTTTCGGCTTCCTGAGTTAATTGTTCTTCAAAGATGCTGGGCAATACAACTGCCGCAGCGCCGTTTTCTTCGAGTCGACGAATATCGTCGACATTTGATGTAAGCGGACAAGCCCCGACAATCAACGGGTGATCGAGCTTCAATCCAAGATAAGTCGTTCTGAGATTCATCGGATATTCCTCGTATTAGTCCCGGTGTTAGTTCGATTCCGGCGTTATTGAATAATCAAGATTTGCCATCTGCTCAAGATAATGCCACTTGGCATCGGCATGTTCCTGTGCCAGTTTCAACAGACGTTTGGCTTCTTCCGGGTGGCTCTTTGTAAGCATATTGAACCGGGTCTGACCGTACATGTAGTCGACCGATTTAATCTTCGGTTGCTTATAATCGAGCTTGAGTGGATTCTTGCCTTCCATCGCCAGCATCGGGTTGTAACGGTAGATCGGGAAGCTGCCGGAATTGACGGCTTTATCCTGATGTTCCATTCCCTTTGCCATATCGATACCGTGCGCGATACAATGCGAGTAAGCTATGATGATCGACGGACCATCGTATGCATCGGCTTCAATAAAGGCACGAATCGATTGTAAGTCGTTGGCACCCATCGCAACTTGCGCAACGTAGATATGACCGTACGCCATAGAAATCAGTCCGAGATCCTTCTTACCGATCGGCTTGCCACCAGCCGCGAATTTCGCAACTGCGCCGTATGGCGTAGCTTTCGAGCACTGACCACCGGTATTGGAATAAACTTCGGTATCGAGTACCAGGACATTGATGTTGCGATCGCTGGCGAGTACGTGATCCAATCCGCCGTACCCGATGTCGTACGCCCAACCGTCACCACCGACGATCCAGACAGAACGCTTGACTAGGTTATCGGCGATCGTCGCCAAATTCAATGCGTCGTTACCGGAAATAGTAGCTAATTTCTTCTTAAGTTCGGCAACTCGTGCACGCTGATCGTAAATACCGGTTTCAGTCTTCTGATCGGCATTCAAAAGCGCATTCACGAAATCGTCGCCCAATTGCGGCGCAAATTTCGGGAGACTTTCCATTGCGATATCGCGCAATTTGTCGAACGTTAGTCGGAAACCGAAGCCGAATTCGGCATTGTCTTCGAATAAGCTGTTCGACCATGCCGGACCGCGACCATTTTCGTCCACCGCAAACGGTGTGGTCGGTAAGTTACCACCGTAAATCGAAGAGCAACCGGTTGCATTAGCGATAACGGCTCGATCACCGAAGAGTTGCGTTAATAGTTTGTAATAGGGAGTTTCACCACAACCACCGCAAGCACCACTGAACTCGAATAATGGACGCAGGAACTGGCTGCCTTTGATCGAATCGATCTTGGCAGTACGACGGTCGGCTTCGGGTATCGTGAGGAAGAAATTCCAGTTGGCACGTTCCGGTTCGCGCAACGGAAGTTGCGGAGCCATATTAATTGCCTTGAGCGAGGCATTGGATTTGCTCTTGACCGGGCAATAGGAAACACACAATTCGCAACCAGTACAATCTTCGACTGCGACTTGGAGCGAATACTTCATACCCTTGTATTCTGCACCCTTGAAATCGACAGCTTTGAAAGTTTCCGGTGCATTCTTTAGTAACGCCGGATCGAATACTTTCTGGCGGATGGTGGCATGCGGGCAAACTAATACGCACTTACCGCACTGAATACAAATTTCGGCATCCCATACTGGAACTTCGAGTGCAATATTGCGTTTTTCCCACTGTGCAGTCGCGGTCATGAAAGTACCGTCGACTGGCATTTGCCCGACAGTTACTTCGTCGCCACGATTCAGCACCATTAACGAAGTCACTTCTTCGACATACTTCGGTGCACCCGGTGCAATTGCAGGGCGCTGTGCGATCTTGGAAGTAACAGTCTTCGGTAATTCGACGGCGAATAAATTTTCCAAGGTCTTGTCGACAGCGGTGAAATTCATTTGAACAATCTTATCGCCACGAGCAGCCCAAGTCTTCTTGATCATATCCTTGATGCGCTGAATCGCTTCTTCACGGGGAAGAATACCGGAGATGGCAAAGAAACAGGTTTGCATAATCGTATTGATACGACCACCAAGACCGGCTTCGCGTGCGACTTTATAGGCATCGATGACATAGAATTTAACCTGCGCCTTGATCATTCCTTCTTGCACGGCACGTGGTAGCGAGTCCCAAACTTCTTCTTTCGATACTTGTGTATTGAGAAGGAAGACGGCACCTGGCTTGCAGACCTTCATGATATCGTAAGTCTCGAGGAACACCGTCTGGTGGCATCCTACGAAATCGGCTTTACTGATCAGATAGGTACTGCGAATCTTGTCGGGACCAAACCGAAGGTGACTGGTCGTGATCGATCCGGATTTCTTCGAGTCGTAGACAAAATAACCTTGTGCTGAGTTGTCGGTTTCTTCACCGATAATCTTGATCGAATTCTTGTTCGCACTGACCGTGCCGTCGGCACCAAGACCGAAGAATACGCCGCGAATGACTTTTTCGCCTTCGGTGGAGAATTCGGGATCGTAATCAAGTGAAGTATGCGTAACATCGTCGACAATACCGACTGTGAAGGAATTCTTCGGATTCGGGAGTTTCAAATTATCGAAAACTGCTTTTATCATTGCCGGTGTGAATTCTTTGCTGGCAAGACCGTATCGACCACCAATCACTCGCGGCATCGCGCTGAAGTGCTGCCAACCGTTGTGAGCGTTTTCGAATACGGCAGTAATTGAATCCTGATAAAGCGGTTCGCCGGCGTTTCCGGGTTCCTTCGTCCGATCGAGAACACCGATCGTCTTGACGGTCTTCGGTAATGCCGTAATGAAATCTTTCATCGAGAATGGGCGATAGAGTCGAACTTTCAAAACGCCAACTTTTTCGCCTTTTTTCGTCAGATAATCGACAGTTTCGTGTGCAGTTTCGCAACCGCTTGCCATTAAGATGATTACAGTTTCTGCTTCGGGATCTCCGACATATTCATACAATTTGTACTGGCGACCGGTCTTCTTGGCAAAGTCATCCATTACTTCTTGTACAATTCCTGGACATGCGGTATAAAACGGATTGACCGTTTCGCGACCTTGGAAGTACACATCGGGATTCTGAGCCGAGCCACGCAGCACTGGACGGTCGGGAGAAAGAGCGCGATTGCGATGCGCGCGAATCAATTCCGGATCCATCATCGAGAGCATTACTTCGTCGGGAATAACTTCGATTTTATTTACTTCGTGACTGGTTCGGAAGCCATCGAAGAAATGAATGAAGGGAATTCGTGCTTTGAGGGTCGCAACTTGCGAGATCAATGCGAAGTCCATTACTTCCTGCACCGAAGCGGAAGCGAGCATACCCCAACCGGTAGTTCGGCAAGCGTTAATATCGCTGTGGTCGCCGAAGATCGATAAGGCTTGAGTCGCAACGGCACGGGCACTGACGTGGAAAACGGTGCTCGTCAATTCGCCGGCGATCTTGAACATATTCGGTATCATCAGCAAGAGACCCTGGCTGGCAGTAAAAGTGGTTGCCAGTGCACCGGTCTGGAGCGCGCCGTGAATTGCGCCGGATGCACCACCTTCGGATTGCATCTCGGCAACGGTCGGAACCGTACCCCAAATATTTTTCTTGCCGTAAGCTGCCCACTGATCCGCCCATTCGCCCATATTGGAGGAGGGGGTAATCGGATAGATCGAGCAAATTTCGTTGGTTCGGAATGCAACATAAGCTGCTGCTTCGTTTCCATCGATGGTTGTGAATTTTTTCGCCATAAGAAATTACTCCTGAGTTAGCAAATGCGCTGGAAGATGGCTAACACCTGTACGGTGCACTGCTCGGCACACCATTCCATCGCTTCGAGTAGACGTAAATCGTCTGGTTGTAATAAAATCTGATACGATTCGCTTGATTTGTCGAATCGAATTTACTTCATGTGAATATGAGTAATGCCAGTAGTTGAATCGAAATTGACCACGGCATCAATATTATTCTCCGGAATTTTAATTGTCATTTCGCTTGTATTGAGCTTCGACAAGTTTTCCGACTGATGTAGATAAATATCCGGAAAATCATTATACAAATTGGCTACTACTTCAAATAAGAGCAATAACGGCGCTTTTGCTGCCAGTTCCTTCGAATTTCGAATTTCCTTAATTAGCTTGATGCCTTTGCCACCGGCATCGTAGGTTGCTTCGTATTTGGTGGTATCTTGCGTAAAACTGATCGTATACGTCGTACTGTTTTGATCGGTTTTAGTATCGCATTTAGTCACCATCGCTAACGGAAATTTATTTTGGAATGCTGCTTTTACCGGTTCCGACAATATCCGTGTACATTCCGGTAGATCAGCTAAAGCAATCGATACAATTAGCACAATCGCGATCGCGACGAATAAACTACGCTGTTTGTGCATTAAAGACTCCATTGGTTATCTACGTTATAAAGCGCGTCTAGACTTCATAGAGTGCGATAATGTTTCTTCGTCAGCCAATCGAACATCAGCGCCGATTGGGATTCCAAAACCGATTCGCGAAACCTTAATTTGCAACGGTTCCAACAATCGCGATAAATACATTGCAGTGGCATCGCCTTCTGCTGTCGGGTTGGTCGCTGCGATTATTTCCTGGACCTGACCCTGACGCAACCGAGCTACCAATTCGCGGAACCGCAACTGTTCCGGACCAATCTCATCCAGCGGCGATAACGCACCGCCCAATACATGATACAGCCCGCGAAACCCGCTGTTTTCTACAGCCAACACATCTGCCGGTGTCTCTACAACGCAGATCGTCGAGCGATCCCGTAGTGGCGATTCGCAGATTACACACGGATCGACTTCCGTCCAATTACCGCATATCGAGCAAACGCCAATGCTGCGTTTAACGTTCCGGATCGCCTCAGCCAACGCATCGACTTCTTCCGGTGCAGTTTCTAGCAGATAAACCGCCATCCGCATTGCCGCTTTTTTTCCAATACCCGGCATTTTAGCAAGTCGTTTCACTGCTTCTTCGAGTGCAGGCGATGTGATTCGTTGCGGCATCGGAATAATCCCGTTTGAAATCCATTGGAGTACAAGAAGAAGAGCCGGTGATATTTGCGGAAAAAAGGGGTTACAACCGGTCAATGTAGCCTAGTTAATATAACAAATGGGGATAAATAAAGCGAATTTCCCTCTATGGAGGAGAAGCCAAGTGTAGATTTTTAAATATTTACATGGAGAAAATTGTTCTACCGATTACGATCCTCTTGTTGATTGTCGTAGCGATAAGTAAAATTCAAGCGCCAAGTTAGTATCGCATTGAATAAACCATACTTAAACAATGTATATAAAGAATGTAGAAAAATGCGATCCAACCGGTAATATTGGCGGTATAACCAGTCTGCTCCCTGTTGAAGCTGGGATGGTGTCATTTTAGCAGGCTGAAAGATCACATTGCGGTAATCGTATTTCGTCCAATCACGATCGATGATCCGTCCTTCTCGCTCCATCTTCTCAAACAGTGGAGTACCCGGAAGTGGTGTTAAAATGTTTAATTGCAGCGCAATCGTCCGATTTTGTTGGAGAAACTTCAAGGTATCGGCAAATATGCTCGGATCATCACTGTCGCCTCCGACAATTAGCGAGCCTAATATCGCGATTCCAGCGTTCCGAATTATTTTAAGACGCTTTGGGTAGGATTCAGACTGATTAAACTTCTTATTGAAAGTTGCTAGATTTCCTGATTGGATCGATTCGATCCCGATGAAGAGACCGATGCAGCCTGATTTCTTTGCCAAAATGAGTAAATCGGGATCGTCGGCGATATCGATCGTGCATTGACTCACCCATTTTTTGCGAAGCGGAATCATTTCCTCGAACATTTTTCGAGCATAGTCGCGATTGGCAATAATGTTGTCGTCGATAAATAAGATCGATTTTGGTAACTCTTTTAATTCATTCAAAACATGGTCTAGTGGTCGATTTCGGTGATTGTGATTGAAGAAAGCCGTAATCGAACAGAAATTGCAGGCATTGAAACAACCTCGACCTGTGTGAACGGCATTGATCGTAACGTAATGATGCTTGTTACGAGTCGTTAAATCGCGGCGGGGGGTTGGAATTAATGCCGGATCGCATGGATGTGTAGCCACATACTTTTTTTGCAATCTTTTTGCTTCAACGTCTTGAAGCAGTTGTTGCCACTGTATCTCAGCTTCACCGATTACTAGAGAATCGAAATGCGGTTCAACATCGTCCGGACATAAAGTAGTATGATAGCCACCAGCAACTACAATCTTCCCGCGTTTCCGGAATTCGGCGGCAATCTGATAGGCTCGCGGGGCTACCGCCGTCATGAAAGTGATTCCTACTAAATCGACATCAGCATCGAAATCAATCGGTTCGACATTTTCATCGCAAATCCCGACTTCGTGACAAGATGGTGTCAATGCTGCAATAGTAGTTAGGGGTAAAATACTGAAACGAAGCATTTTCCGACGAGGAACGCGGGTATCCTTTGTGGTCACCCGGAAATTTTCTCCCGCAGGTAAAACGAGCAGAATTTTCAAGCGCCTCTCTAACAAATCGGGAGCAATTGAGATGCCCCCGATTTTTCACAATTAATTTTTAAATTTTACGAACGCTTAGGCTTTTGTGTTACCTTTGCCGACTTCGGGATAGAGTCTTGCCATACATTCCGGGCAGATACTGTGCGTCAATTCTGCCGAAGTTTTTTCATGAACATACTTCTCGACACTATTCCAATACCCTTTGTCGTCTCGAATTTTCTTGCAGCTTGCACAAATTGGAATCAATCCCGAGAGCGTTCGAATATTTCCTAGCGCGGATTGCAGGTTTTCGATTGTTTTCTCGAGATCCAGCTCCACTTGCTTTCGCGCTTCCACCTCTTTCGTCAATTCGGAATTCGTGTGTTCCAATGCCGATGTTCGTGTCTCAACAATTTGTTCCAAGTGATCGTTGACCGATTTAAATTGTTCAGTTATTCGGGCACGGTCCAACACGGTAATCGACAGGATATAAATAGTAAATACTATTACCAGAATAAAGATCACTAATTGAGAAAGCGATTCAATCTGAGATGCTCCAACAAACGGTCCAATTCCGTGTATAGTGCCCCAGACCGCAACTCCAGCAGTAAGAATGATCGAAAAAATGGTTTCAACCAATCCCAATCGGAAGACTGACCAGATCATCGGAAGAATAATGAGTGCCGCTAAACCATTGATCGAATATCCCGTTTGCCACATTCCGAATATGAACAAACCCAGCACGATTTGCGATACAAAAACGATGACTCCTTCGCTGATTTTATGCCAATTCAATTTCCAATCGGTTTTGACCAGCGTCAAAATAAACGGAGTAAATACCATCACTCCGGTCGAATCGCCAATCCACCATGTCCCCATCAAGAAACCAAATTTCGATACATCAGAAATGCCAGATATCGTCAACGAAGAAGCACCAACGATCGAGCCTACTAGACTTCCAATCATTGCAATTCCGGCAAACACAAATACATTTTTTACCCGCTCCATCAACTGCTTAGATGGAATAAAACGCGTAATGAGATAATAACTAATAAATGCCGATAACGAGTCACCGCACCCGAATGCGATCGACACTAGGAGAACCGAAGTAATCCCTCCGGCATCGTTTTGATGGAAGAGTGATGCATTGGCAATGAATTCGCCAATAAAAATCCCCGGCCAAATTTTCGGTCCGAAGAGGAGAAATGCCGCGAGTGCAATACCTGAAGGGGGCCAGATACACGTAACATTTGTATTCTCAAAGGCAAAGAGCATACCAAGACGCGCCATCAGAAAAAATGCCAGCGCCACCCAAACGATCGCGATGATACGTTGGTGAATATTTTCTATGGTAAAGAATTTATCCATCGAATTTGCCTCGCATAGTTACACGACAAGAACTGCAATTTGTCGAAAAGAGGAACAATTTGGTAATACTGCGATGATGATGGAAACAGGAATGATCTGGATTCGAATATCAGAGTAATGATATGGGTTTCTTCGGTAAATTTCAAGGATTCTTGCTAAAAATTATACATTTTTTTTTCGAACTCGATCAGAGTAACCCGATTCGCGATCGCCAAAACCATTCAACTGAAAGCAATAACAGCAATAAGATCAACGAGTAAATTGAATGCCAGAGCTTAATTGGAAATTCTTGTCGATCTTGAACCGATACTTGGTGGAGACTATCGAGGAGATTTGGGATTCGATCAGGAGGAACGAGCCCCCCACCGGTTTGTGAAGATTCTGCCAGCCGTTTTGGAAAGGCGATGGCATTCTGATGTTCGTAAGAGAAGCGATCGACTGCGATATGAAGCGTATCTACGGCTATTTGATTATCGGTAGTCGTTCCTCGGAATAGAAGTGACTGTTCACCAGCCTGCTTCGGTTGCCATTTCGCGGCATATCGCCCGGGATCGCGTTCTTCCAAAAGGATTTTCTCTTTGCCTGTTTCCATCGCAACCACAGCACCAGTGATTGGTTCGCCAGTTGGTGCAAACCAAATCGCTTCCAGCGATCCGGGTACGCCTACCGAATAGTGACGATCCGGAACTGATCGGAACGTTTTCGATCGATCGGCTGCCAACCATTCCGCTAACGATCGCCAGAACCGATCCACTGCAGAAGGGCGTCCGGATTCAATCGGTGCTTGTTGCCATCGCCAAAGATCCCAGACGAATACTGCGGCGCGATTGACATTACCCGATTGAAGAATAACTGCTGGATCGGTTCCCTCGATTGTAGCAGCAACATTTGATGCTGCTGAAAATGCATTGCGTTTTCCGGCAACGGGAGGTAATCGCCCCCAATCCGGTTCGATACTCGAACCCGAAAGCAATCGTTCTCTGGTTGGTATCGGCACAACCGATTTAACTTCGCCAGCACCTCGATACCGAAGATCGCTATTGGCAAATTGCTTGGCGAGATTTGGTGACCAACCGGCGGAACCGGGTAGCCAAAGCATTCCACGATCGAAATTTGCTGCCCATTTCGCGACAACATTTCCCGACGGCATCCCTTCCCGGGGAGAATGCATTAAAAATAGGATACCACTACTCGGAGGTTGATTCGCCTGTACTTCGGGAATTGCAGTGACCAAGAAGCCAGAATCAGCTTCCAGCGCCCGTCTGATAGCGGCAATATCCGGATGAAGATTTCCATAGACTATTGTCACAGGAAGTTGTGCTACTCGAACATAAATCGGGACGATCAATTGATTGTCAGTCAATAGGGAATCGCCGGGAACGGTAAGCGTTATCATCAAGGTTCGCCAACCGGGAGCAGACGCCTTTATAGATAGAGTGACTGTATCGCGAGCGCCATCTACGGGAAGTGTCAGATTGCGTACCGTAGTAGTTCCGCCACTCATCTTTAGCTCTAGCGATCCGGACCGACCTGCCAGTCCTTCCGCCCCAATCGGAACGGTAATCGAAACCGATTTACCAGCAATCACTCGAAGTGGAATATCGGGATCACCAAGATATGCATTGGGTGGCGGGAGTGTATCACCGACTGCAATCGCCCAGACACTCTTCTGCGGGTAAGGAATGCGATCGGCTTCTTCAACTGCGCCGTCGGTCACCCAAAGGACACCGTCCGTTGGCGGATCGGAGGCTGTCGCCTTCATCATGCGGGTGGCAGAGGAGTAGTTCGCGGGAATCCAACTCGATTGCCAAAGTGCAGCTGGATTCGAACCATACACAATCGAATCAGCTACTAATACTGCTCGATCGATACGACCTGACGGAATCTTCTCTAAAATTGTTCGGACTGCTTCTCGCCTCGATCCATTTCGATCAGACAGGATCATCGATTCGGAACCATCGATAAGAACCGATAGTCGATAGGGTCGCTGATGGAAACGTACCAGTGTCGCTTCGAATCCGGCAAAGACCAATACTAGAAGCGCTAACGCAACACCTCTTAACATACCTAATCCAATACGTTGTTTGCGTGTCAGATCCGGTGTTGTTTTACGGTATCCCCACCAACCACCGATCGCAACTGCAATCAGCAATATTGGTATCCACCAGAGTGGTGAAAATGCCGAAGAAGTTGCTACAGTCATGATTGCCCTGCTAACGATGTAATCGACCAACGCGGATGAATCGTCCACACTTGATCGTCAACGAGTCGATTGCGGAGGATCTCGATTCCAGCTACGGCGATCATAACACCATTATCGGTGCAATATTCGGGAGGTGCAGCGTAAAATCGCGATCCAATTCGATCAGCTTCCTGCTGTAGTCGATGTCGAAGTAATCGATTGGCTGCGACACCACCACCGATCACCAACGGCATCGACTTACGGGTTTCCCACGCTCGTACAACTGGACGAACGAGCGCTTCGACTGCGACTCGTTCGAATGATTTCGCCCAAAGAGCAGCCGGAACTTCAGGATGAAGATCCAATCCCCGGCGAAGTGCCGACTTCAATCCACTATAGCTAAAATCGAAACTGGGAGATAGAGATGCGATAGGAAGTGGGGGTAATGCCGTATCCTCTGAAACCGTCGCAGCCGCAGCAGATATGGCAGGACCACCGGGGAATCCTAAATTCAACAGTCTTGCAGCTTTATCGAATGCTTCACCGACGGCATCATCCCGGGTTGTCCCCAAGATTTGATAATCACGAAAGCCACGTACTTCGATCAAGAGTGTGTGTCCACCGGAAACCAACAGTGATAAAAATGGTGTCTGAATCGGATCGGGTTGCAGCAGAACCGCCCATAAGTGTGCTTCCAAATGATGTACACCAATTCGTGGAATCCCGGACGCAAGCGAAAAACCGTCGGCATAGGCGGCACCAACCCAGAGCGCGCCAGCAAGCCCGGGACCGATCGTTGCGGCAACAGCAGAGAGCTCCGGTGCAGTTAGCCCCGTCTCATTTAACACATCGCAGACTGCTTGATCCAGTAATTCAAGATGAGCACGCGATGCCGTTTCCGGAACCACTCCTCCCCACCGTTCATGCTCTAATTGTCGGGTGAGACGTTGTGCCAATATCTGATAGTTTTCGTTGACAAGCGCTACAGCCGTCTCATCACAGGAGGTTTCGATGCCGAGTACAATCATTTCCGGCGGACTTTCACCGTTTGCGGAATGATACTAACCATTTTTACCATTGCCGGTAACTCAATTACCGGAACGGCATCGGTCGCTGTAATCGGTTGCGATAAGCGCGCTTTTGGTACATGTTTTCGCAATTCGAGTAACAATGAACCGGGACCACTCACTTTCAACGTAACCCAAGGGGGTTCTACGATCCAACCATTGGGAACAGTCACCGGGATATTTTCGATTCGTTCTTCGACGAGTCGCTCGACTGTATACCGCACTTCTACAGTGGACAATCCTAGTTTTACACCGGGAATCTTTGCCAATTTCATTCGCACGGTTCCGGGTGATGCAGAGTTTTTAATCGTCAACGGCTCGGTCACAACCGAATCGATTTCGAACAATTTGGTTCGGTTTCCTGAAACTTCAACCCCAGCGGGGAAAGGTGTTGGTTGACCCGCGACAATAAATCCATCTTCCGGCACAATCGTAATTTGCGGTTTTATGGGGATAATTCGATTGGTAAATCGTTCGACCCGTACTGGCAAAATATCCGGTTTCAATATCGCAACGATCTTCACGTCGGCGCGTTGCGACAACTCGACCATATCGAGTCGGAGTCTTACTTCTCCTTCCGATGGTAAGGAACTCAGTGGAATTCGAATTTCGGGGGGCGTAATATAAATCAACCACCAGATCGAGCGGGCTTTTCCCTGCACTCGAACAACCGCATCGCCAGGGGGATCACCGATCCACATTAAATTGTCGCGATCGGCATACGGAACAATGGGAATAGATAAGGTTCGTTCAATATTTTCTTCGGATAATACCGCCAGCCAAACAACCGATGCCAATAAGATAGAAATTATCCGGGCAAGCCAATGTCCTCCGGTAGCACGTCTCCAGCGCCGCTTGAGTGCTGTTTCAGTAGTGCTGGGAGGTAAGTTATTGGGCATGGTTGTCGTGAATGGTGGTTTGCTTACTCTACGAAGAAAATAGCGCCGATAAAGCAGCTACTTCCGAAGGCATCAGTTGTACCGGACCATTCAAGATCCGTGAAAGTAACATGATTTTCGCGGCATGTTCGACCCGTTCGAGGCGATCCAGCGCCTCGAAAATACTTGAACCGATAGCAATGACTCCGTGGTTGGAAAGCATCATGACATCTGATACACGCGCAGTTCCACTCACAAAAGTAGCCAATTCGATCGATCCCGGCACAGCGAACGGAATTAACGGCACTTCGCGAAGTAAGACCGTTACTTCCGGTAAAACGCATTCCGGCAATTGTTGGCGAGCAGTTGCCCATGCTGTGGCAAACGGTGGATGGGCATGGACGATTGCTTGTACATCGGATCGAACTTCATAAATCGCGGAATGCGATTTCCACTCGGAAGTTACTCGATACTCTTGCGGTAACAACGGGTGAAAGGGACTATCAATGCGCTTGCCAGCAAGATCCGATGCGAGAATGTCGGTGGGTTCAAGCCGACCCATTACCGAACCCGAACGCGTGCAAATAAACGTTTCGGAATCGATTCGTGCGGAGATATTGCCATCGTTTGCTGCGACAAATCCCTTGGCATCAAGCCGGTGTGCAGTTTCGAGGATCATCCGCAAATTGCGTTGAAAATGATTTCGGTGTTCCCAGTTCATCTCTTCATGTTGCCGAATTAATGAAAATCTGTTAATCGGCAGAACATCCTTTATTAGTATTTCTCAGTGATACGACCCTGAATGATCAATCTCGTATCGGAATAATTTGGTCGACGCGTCGAAAGGTAAAATTTGATACCTTCGATAATTATACGTCATCAATGGTAATATGTGTTTTTCCACAGAGATACGGTCTCAAAACCGGGGGAATCGCGATCGATCCTTCTTCGGTTTGGTGATTTTCCAGTAATGCCACCATGACGCGAGAAGTTGCCAAGCCACTGCCATTGAGAATATGCACTAATTCCGGTTTTGCTCCCTGTTCGCGACGGAATCGCAATGCCATGCGTCGGGCTTGGAAATCTTCACAATTGGAACAACTCGATGCTTCCAGCCAGCGCTGTTCGAATGGCGACCAAACTTCCAAGTCATACGTTTTTGCCGAGGAGAAACCGATATCCCCGGAACAGAGCGCCAATCGACGATAGGGTATCTCGAGCATTTCCAAGATAGATTCAGCATGACCAGTCATCACTTCCAAATCATCATACGACCGCTCTGGCAAGGTCAACCAGATCATCTCGACTTTGTTGAATTGATGAACGCGCAGAAAACCGCGGGTATCCTTTCCGTAGGAACCAGCCTCGCGACGGAAACAAGGTGAATATCCAGCAAATCGATACGGCATTTTAGAACCGTCGAGAATTTCGCCCCGGAAGATATTCGCAATAGGTACTTCCGACGTAGGGATTAAATATAGTTCTTCCCCTTCAACCTTGTACATGTCGTCGGCTAAATTCGGCCATTGACCGGTACCACGCGCAGTTTCACGGTTCACCATCAATGGGGGAATTACTTCGCGATAACCGTTTTTAGTGTGAGTATCGAGAAACAAATTCCAGAGTGAACGTTCCAAGCGAGCACCAATACCTAAATAGAGTGGAAAACCACTACCGGAAAGCTTGGATGCGCGTTCGAAATCGAACAGGTTTAAGCGCTGTGCCAGTTCTAAATGACTTTTCGGTGCAAACGGTAACTTCTCTGGCGTGGCAGATTTAACCACGACATTTTCTTCGGCTGATTTTCCGATCGGCGTTGTTTTATAGGGTAAGTTGGGAATGCGAAGCATATCAGCTTCGATGATCTCCTCCAATTCACGCATCGACTTTTCAAGTTCGGAGATTTCGTCGGAAACAATTTTTAACGCTGCCTTCAGTGCCGCGGGATCGCCACCCTCTTTGACTTTTTTACCAATTTCTTTGGATTCTTTATTTAGTTGTGCACGCAGATCTTCGATCCGACTGAGCATTTCACGTCGTCGATCATCTTTTTCAACCAATTCACGAATCGGTAGGTTATGAAGATTTCGATTTGCCATCGCGGTCAAGACGCCTTCGATATCTTCCCGCATTCGGCGTATATCAAGCATTTGTTCCTCCAACTGCTCGTTTCAGCAGTCGCTCCCAATTGGGGTGAAAATCGGATTTTACAACAAATAATGGTAAATCATCGCGGGTTTGGAGACGTGCCCACGAGGCAGCTTCGTCGCGTAAATCGGGACAGACTTGTACTTGAACTTGGGCATGATTGCATGCCATAATTCCTTGAAGTACTTCTTCCGTGTGCCCGTGTTCCCAAGCCAATACGACACATTCAATGCGATTTTTCGGTAGTATCGTTTCCAGTTCGTTCATATCGCCCAGAACCGGAGAAGGTAGTTTGCCGGTATCTCCGGGTAACCGAATCATCCCAACGTATGAATGACCACTTTCCGGTCGACTAGAAAATTCTTCCGCCAAGATATCCGCCCACCGACCGTGACCTACAATGGCAGTCCGCGCTAACCCCTTGCCACTTTTCCACCGCGCTTGTTGAAAATAATACATCACAGCTCTACCCGATGCGACGAGTAAGATGATACCGATACCATAAACCACTAATACAAATCGACCCGGAGGTAGCGGATTTTCCGCTTCAAAAGTCAACCAGAAGAGTGTAAGACCACCAATCGACACAGCCAACGCGACTCGCTTTGCATGGGCGATCCAGCCTAAAGCAAAGGTACCGGCATAATGCCCGAATACCGCAAAAACGATGACCCAGGAAGTCGACAGAAAAAGCGCCGCCGAAATAAATTCACCACGATGATTGACACTAAAGATGCCTGATTCATAGTGGAATAAATAAGCACCACCATATGCCAGCATCAATGCGAGCAAGTCGATAAAGATTCGCAGTGGTTTTGAATAAAGGTTCACGGTTTTCCTGCTGCCAGACGGTCGGTATATTGCCGATCGTAATATGCTCGATAATTTCCGGTCAACACATTCTGTACCCAAGTCCGGTTCGATAAATACCAGTCGATCGTAGCTTTCAGTCCGGTTGAAAACGAATGACGCGGTTCCCAACCTAATTCAGTTCGAATTTTTGTGGCATCGATCCCATAACGCAGATCGTGTCCGGGACGATCGGGAACGTACCGGATTAACGATTCCGGTTTACCAAGAATTGATAAAATTCGTTTTACAATTTCGATATTGGGTTGTTCGTTGTTGCCGCCAATATTGTACACTTCACCGGATTTTCCGTGTTCCAGTGCGACCAAAATTGCTCGGCAATGATCTTCCACTTGCAACCAATCGCGAATATTCATCCCCGTACCGTAGACCGGCAACGGTTTGTCCTCAAGGGCATTCTGGATCATCAATGGGATCAATTTCTCGGGAAATTGATAAGGACCGTAATTGTTACTACACCGAGTCGTAATCGTATCCATCCCAAATGTGTGATGATAAGCCCGAACGAACAGGTCGGCACTCGTTTTGGCAGCGCTGTAAGGACTGTTGGGTGCGAGCGGTGTCGTCTCGGAAAAAAGCCCTTCATCACCAAGTGAACCATATACTTCATCGGTTGAAACTTGTAGGAACCGGGCGACTTTCCATTTTTTCGCCAATTCCAGCAGTGTATGCGTTCCCGTCACATTCGTGCGAACGAAAATGTCCGGTTCGAGGATCGAGCGGTCGACGTGTGATTCCGCAGCAAAATTGACAATTGCATCGAACTTTTCAGCTTCGAATAAGAAAGTTAACGTGTCGCGATCGCAGATATCTGCCTTGACAAATCGATAATTTTCCCATTGCTCGATTGCAGTCAGGTTTTCCAGATTTCCCGCATAGGTCAACAAGTCGACGTTAATTACTTGCCAATCGCTCCGCTCGGCAAAAAGTAAGTGCAGAAAATTCGATCCAATGAAACCGGCACCCCCGGTCACCAAAAGTTTCATTTGCTATCCTTTTTCAGGTAATTAACAAGATAGTAAGACATGACTTCCGGAAACAACTCATGTGATTGACCTGCACAACGGTTGTTGATATCACACGCGTTAGATGCAGGATTGGAGTTCCGATAACACTTTTCGTGTATCGTTCCAGAGTTGGTGAGTCAATTGCCCCGCATCGGGGAGATCGTGAATCAATCCAGCAGCTTGCCCAGCTTCCAATTGTCCTTCGGTTAGATCACCTTCAAAGATACCCAATCGTTCGCGTTTTTGACCGAGTAATTCGCGTAATTGTTCCGGTGTCGCGCCAGCACGCTCGGCTTCCAGTGCGCGAATTGCCCATTGATTTCGGATCATACGAGCATTTCCGATTTTCCTGAGAGTCAGGATAGTGGAGGTATCATCAGCGGTAAGTATTGATTGCTTGTAGTCGGGATGACAGGATGCTTGGACAGTAGCGGCATACCGGGTACCAATCTGTACGCCAGCGGCACCGAGACAGAATGCTGCAGCGATTCCGCGACCGTCGGCGATTCCACCAGCCGCAATTACCGGAATCTTTACTCCATCGACAACTTGCGGAATTAGAGGGAGCGTAGCGATCTCGTCGGCACCGTTATGTCCACCCGCTTCGAATCCTTCGGCAACAATGGCATCGACCCCAGCCGCTTCGGCTTTTTGTGCAAATTTAACCGATGGAACGACGTGTACAACAATACATCCAGCACTTTTCAATCGTTCAGTGTATGTTTTCGGATTTCCGGCAGATGTTAAAAAGATTTTCACACCGGCATTCAATGCTGTTTCAATCAATGATTCTGCGTCTTGACGTAAAAGCGGGATATTGATTCCAAATGGTTTATCGCAATTAATTCGCAGTTTGGAGATATGTTCTTGAAGCAATTCCGGTTTCATCGAACCGGCACCGATTAGTCCAAGTCCACCAGCATTCGATACCGCTGCAGCCAACCGCCATCCGGATACCCAAACCATACCGGCTTGGATAATTGGAATTTCAATTTCAAATAGCTTTTGGATACTGGTTGGAAACGGCATTCTTACCCTTCAATCCGTTGCAGGTGAATATCGATCGATCCAATCGTGATTTCGAACAGCGCTCGCACCGGAAGCGCATCGGCATTCGATGTAATCCAACCGGTCGCTTTACCGGTCAGACCGGCAATTCCAATATAATTAACCTGTGCATTGAATTTCTTTGTCTCGTATTTCGTTCCACCGACTGAAATTTTCTCGTCGGTAAAACCCGGTAACACCGTCGAATATTTAAATTCTTCGTCAATCATAGTAATTGCTTTACCGGCACGATTCGATGAAACCACACGTCGAGCCCAAGTTAGTACAGAGATACCGTCATAGGCGTCAAGTGGTAAATCCTTTTCGACAAAATAGAGGTAACCGTTGTCATCGACGCAATTTGCCACGAAGGAACCATGTTCGAGATCGCATTCATAAACTTTCTGGTCGTAGCGTCCACTCTGGGCGTAAACCGTCCAGTAACGATTGGTATAGCGAAAATCGGCATCGACATAAGATTCATACACATCGTCGATTTTGATCAACGGTATGGATGGATTGCTCTTTATTGTCGTTCGAACCAACCATACCGGTCGATTGTTTTGGACAGTCCGTCGCACTGATTCTACAGTCATCGATCCAAGTGTAAAAAACTTCCAGCTAATCTGGTATACCCATTTTCTCCCGGGTGAAAATACACGATCACCCATCGGACTCGCCGGCTGTTTTAAATAAGTCTGTATTCTCGCTTCGGAACTACTAGTATAATCGACTGTAGGATTGATTGTTTTTAAATGTTCAATACACTGATCGCGATACTTTCCATGTGGATAAATCGATAGATACTTTTCGAATTGACGTTTGGCATCGGGTTGATGATCTTGATGTTCGATTGCAATACCGTACCAGTAAAGTGCTGCCCCTTCGGGAAATTCAGCGATTGCCGCTCGCGTTACCCTTGCCGCCGTCTCATAATCTCCCGTCTCGATAAGTATCGGAAGTAACTCTTCAATTGCAACTGAATTGCGGGGATTTCGCGTTAGTGATTCTTGCAACGCAGCACGTGCCTCAGTAGAATTTCCCATTTTTTTATAAACGCGTCCGAGGGTCACATTTCCTTCGGCGCGTTTATCATTGATTCCCCGTTGCGCGAATGTCAACGCCTCAGCAGCGCGATTCTGAGTGAGTAAAAATTCAGCAAAAGCAGTATTGATCCGACGATTACTTTGCAGCTCCAATGCCTTTCTAAATGCCGACTCGGCTTCGGATGCGCGACCCGCTCGAGCTAATAGAATAGCCAAATTGCTTAAGACCAACGGTTTTCGATCATTCGAACCGACGAGCGATTGGAATAGCGTGATCGCTTCTGCCGAATTACCATTCACTGCAGCGAAAATCGCGCGATCATACGTTGTATTGGTCGGGTCGGCTACTGCATATCCAGATTGGAGTAATGCGATAACGATAACAACCAACCAAATACTCAATGCGTTGTATATCGGTCGGTAATTTATATAGCGAGAATGAATTTGCGCGATCATGGCGTAGTTACAGGTACATCCTTGGGAAAAAAGAAGTCCACCGGACCCAAGCTCAACTCGGGTACATAAGTAATCAATAACAGGGCAATAAACATCAGAATGAGAAACGGTAATGCTACACGGTACAATCTCATCAACGGAATCTTAAACCGGTAGCTCGCCATAAATAAATTCATACCCACTGGAGGCGAAAGATACCCGATTTCGAGATTGGTGAGAAAGATGATCCCGAGGTGAATTGGATTGACTCCGAACTGATTTGCGATCGGCACAATGAGTGGAACGACGACAACGATAGCTGAGAAAATATCCATCATTGTACCTACGAGCAGTAAGAATACATTTAACAACAGCAGGAAGACATACTTGCTGGCAATAAATGTGCTGATCCACTCGAACAACCGATTCGGTACTTGCGCATCGATCAGATAGCTGGTAAATGCAAGTGCGCAGCCAAGAATAATTTTGATACCACCTACCAGAATCATACTGTCGCGCATAATTTTGGGGAGTTGTTTGGTTAACGACACTTCGCGATGAATAAACACTTCGACGATGAGTACGTATCCGGCGGTGATAGCAGCCGCTTCGGCTACCGTAAATTTGCCGGTGTAAATCCCGAATAGAATGATGAAGGGTAGTGGTAGATCCCATTTGGCTTCTTTTAACGATGCAATTGCATTGCCCCAATCGAACTTAATACGTTCGAGCGGCATCGCAACTTTCACCGAGTAAAATGCCAGAAACAAAATCATCATGATACCCGGAAGCATCCCGCCCACATAGAGCCGATCAACCGAAGTTTTTGCCACAATTCCGTATAAAATGACCGGTAAAGAAGGTGGAAATAGTAGACCGATCGATCCAGAAGAAGCAACCAATCCGAGACTAAATCTTTGAGGGTATTTTTCCTGCAAGAGGATCGGATAAACCAGTCCACCGATCGCAATAATGGTAACGCCACTGGCACCGGTGAAAGCGGTAAATACGGCACAAGCAAGTAATGTGACCAACGCTAATCCACCGGGAATCCAACCAATCCATGCCCGCGATAGACGGATAAGGCGATTTGGCGCATTCGAGCGCGCTAATAGGTAACCGGCGAAAGTGAAAAGGGGAATTGCTATTAAAATCGGTTGGCTGGCAAGACGATTGAATTCAATGATCGCTGCGGCAGGATCAATCCCGTCCCGGGTGAATAGTGCAACTGCCAGTCCACCAAAAATTGCGAATAATGGGGCTCCGGCAAGTGCAATAAGGATGAATCCGGTAATAATGAGGCTCATTGGGGCTCCTCAATCACACCGGTTATCGCAATTTGAATTCCGCGGATGAGCGTTTCGACTGCAATCAAACCAAAGCCAACAGGATAAACCCAGAGAAACGGCACCACGGTATAATTGCCGAATAGCTTGGTCTGAGCAGCGGTTTCGGCGGCGATCATAGAAAGCGATGCTTTTAACAGAAATATACAGATTGCGGCAGTTGCAATCGAAGTAGCTAATTCCAGCCACCGTCGCACTTGCAACGATGACAGTTTTAGAACCAAATCGATTCGAATCTGATTTCCGGTTCGCATCGCTACAACGCCACCGAGCAAACCCAACCAAACGATGCCGTAGCGCATGGTGAAATCAACCGCTTCGATTCCACCGCCCCAGAAGTTACGGGCAATTACTTGATATAACTGGCCGAGTAGCATATATGCCAAGATCGCGACGATTATCCCTTCGACAATCCGGATGATGATCTTGTCAAGTAGTTGAAAGTATTTCAATTTTTTTCCCGGTATGCCTTAAGTGCCGATTCGACTTTTGTTAGCATGCTTTGCGAATACAACTGCCCGACCAGTTGCTGACGCGTTCTAAGACTGATTTCTTCCATATGCTTCAATTCGGATTCAGACGGTATGGGAGTGACTGATAATCCTGAAGCCTTCAATGTGGCAAAAGCGGCTTTATTATCTTTCCGCGATTGAATTGTTAACTGTCGCAGCAATCGACGCGAGACATTTTTCAGAATGTTCTGCTGGTCGGCAGTCAATTTATCGTAGCTTTTTTTCGACAATAGCACTGCACCACTGGCATAGGTCATCGGCTGTTCGGTCACATACTTAGTGCGCGTCTGCCATTGCAGCCCAATCGCAGCAGCAGGACTGGCGTAAACGACATCGATCATGCCGGTTTGCAGTTGCGTTAAGACATCCTGCAGTGCCAACGGAATAGCGTTGACATTATAGCTCTTGAAAAACGCGCGTGCCAAGGGATCACCCTGCCACATCCACACTTTCTTGCCGTTCAAATCGGAAGAATTGCGGATCGGTCCTTTCGAGAAGAAATGTACAAAACCGACATCAGCCCAACCTAACAGAACAAAGCCTTTTTCGGCGAAACCACGTTCCAGGTCGTCTTGAATTGCAGCCACTGCAGTATCGATCTCCTCTTCCGATTGGAATAGATAGGGCAGCTCGAGCACACGAATTGCCGAGTTGACTTCGCCAAGCCCATTACCGGTAAAACCACCGGAATGAAGTTGACCAATCCGGATTTTGCGCAACATTTCGGTTTCGTCACCCATCACGCCACCGGGGTAAAATTTGAAGGTGACTTGATTATGCGTTTGATCGCCGACTTCTTTGGCGATCTGGCGCATGATCTTCATCCAAGAGGTTCCCTCGGGAGCCACTGTGGCAAATTTGATTTCAGTTTGAGCCAACACGAACGGCGCAATGAAAAGTAGCGCCAGGAACGGAAGAATGCGTTTCATGTTTCCTCTTTTCCAGAAAATCGACTGTGGCAACTTCAACAGAAATAAGAGCCATCAGTCTTCTCTGCGGGGTTTCCCCCAAATTGTAATTCAATAAATCCCTTTTGGGAAATTCACCCGGGGATTAAAACCAATTGGAAGCGTTTGCTAAGTAGCGACGTGCTTTGTTTTTCGCTACCGCTGTTAATAATCTTCGTCCCGGGTGGACATCGTCGGAACTTGCCAAGACAGCATTCAGTTCGGACCGGAATTTCTCTTCTTCGAGCGTAGTTACATACAAGTATCTTGCCCGGAAAACCCGCTCCAATTGGAACTGATTGTTACTCATTTTACGGCAGAGATCGAATTCGCGTTCCGCAAGTTCAGGATTTCCCCCAAGTATCTTTGGTCGAAATCCATTCATCACACCAAAGAATAGTGGTGCTCCACCATAAAAATACGTAGAATCACGCATCCTTACTAATTGCATCATATTTTCTACGCGCGGCAAGTCAGCCAGTAATTCAGTATTATCAATAGCTAACATAATTCGCATCGCAGATGACAACCCAAACCAGAAGACAAATGGTGTCGCTTTTGCAGGTAGCCTTTCGATTGACGAGGCAATTTCATCCGGAGTAGCCCGCAGTAGGGCAGTATCGTAGCCAAAAGTTGCCAAACCACGAGCAGCGTACCCTTTTGATCTTTCATAAATTGCCATCGCCCGTGCGGCAGAATCATCTTCGACAAATGCGATCGAATAGGCAAAATAACCCATTGCAGCCAATTCCAGTAGCTCTCGATCCTTTGGTTGGTCATGCAGCATTCCATCTAACAATTTTAAATTCGATTCGACCGAAGTCTTGGCAATAACCAGATCCGGTTCATCCATTACTTCAGTGAAGGTGGATCGAATCAAGGGTTTAGTTGCTTTCACCGTAATCGAAGACATCGAGCAACCTGCAAGAACGACCGAGATCGCAAGGCAAATAACAATAATTTGCTTCATCTAGTACCCAGAATTGTGTTCGAAAATGAATTTTCTATTGACCAACCATCGTGATTAAACAATCTGACATATTTATTGTTCATTGGCAAATTTCTCAGCCCATTCTTCTACATTTGGCATTGGCGCAATGCCGATCGAATCCCATTCCACCCCACCCTCACCTAAGACCCAAGCTCGAACTAGAGGGATTAACAACTTATTTGCCTCGATCAATTGAGTCGCTATTGAATAGTCGTCCGGTAGAAAAATAAATGATCCAATTTCAGGAAATAGTTTACTTCGAGTGATCCAGTGCAATCGAACATTGAATGGCGTAAGCTGTTGTGCCAGCCGGAAATGATCACGCCGAGAACCTTCAACCAAATAAGCTTCTTTCTCAATTTCATAGTCATATCGCTTGGTCCAACCAAATAGAGCTTCCCAATCGACCGGATCAGTTGTCTTCTCGATGGAAGTTATCGTCAAAGCGTGACTTTGACCGGTTCCAAGCTGAATGATAACGCACTGATTTTCGAAATTATTACTCAACGAATTTTGTTCAATCCAGTTTACTAAACTGCGATTTGAACCAATAACAGCATCATATTCGACTGCGATCGCATCGGCACTTTTCGAAGTCCATTTCTGAACCGGTTCAATCGCACCGGGAAACCAATTCGATGGTGGTGCATCAGAATCTAACCAAAGCGCTTTCAAATCACCTAATTGCGATTTACGGCGCATCCGAATGCCCGGTTCGTTGTCGTCTTCGGGATCGACTTTATGCATCCCATCCCATACGACTTCTTGTGCTAAAAACCGGTCCCGAAGATAAGCGATTACAATTTCTAATTGCTTTGATTTGATCCGTTGGATTTCAGCTTCGGTCAACAGTTTACCGATCCGGTTCCACCAACTCTCAAATGGAATTGACGTCCCATCGACAAAACGAATATAACCATCGCCATTTAACGCACCATCCGGTGAAATGTCCTGATCGGCGGGAAGTCGAAACCGGAAACTACGACGGCTCATTTCTAGAACGGGTGCGTGAAATTCCTCACCATCGATTGAAAAATAGTAAGTAAGTGGTTTAACTGGATCGGGTCGTGTTAAAAATTCCAGTGTAGTTTGCGACATACTTTCGGGAATTGTCAGCTCGACTATTCCTGGAACAATGGATGGAGGTTCCACGACATCCGTTTCTCCTTCGAGTCGAATTTCCTCGCCGCCTTGCCAGTGAGATACAGTTAAAATCAAACGAATTGTGTCATTTTGACCAGACGTGAAAACCCAATCATCGACTTCGGCAACCAGCGATTTTGAATTGGAACCGGTTTTCAAATCCAAGCTTCGCAAACGTAAGGATCGGGCACCTCTTCGAACAAAGGATATTGTTTCCGCTCGATTCGAGCCAGATAAAAGCGATTTCAAACGTTTAGCTATACCACCAGGATCATTAGTGGTTCCACGAAGAGAATCGGTAATTTTGTTCCAAAATGATGCAAACATCAGTGAATTTCTATTCTTGTTAAACCATAAGATACAACAAAAAAGCAGGCTTTTCGCCTGCTTTTTCAAATTCATGTTGATCCTGTTAAACCGTCATATCCACTTTGTGCTCTTCATCTTTGGGATGGGTTACAGGATCGTGCGATGGTGGTTCTTTATCATGGTGTTCGGAGTGTTCTCGATCCGGTGAAGATTGTCCATTTTGGTGACGGTTCCGCCCATCCGGTGTGGGTTGGTAAACCTGCCGCCAGTTATGGATAATATTCAATCGATCAGATTCCATCGAACCACTTCCTCCTCGTATCTTCTATCGACGAAAAAATGATTACTCTTGAGTGAAACAATTTAGAATTCCACTCGGTCAGTTAAAAGACTCCTCAGAAAATTGTTAGATAATTGTTTCTGCTTAACAGAAAATGAAACCACAATTATTTCAATCACTCACCCCTCGGAGTGAGTACTAATCTCGATGGGATCTGGAGCAACCAATTCCACTTTCATTCGATCGGGATCTTCAAAGAAGAGGGCGTAATACCCTTCGCCACCTGCATAAGGATGACGTTCAGGATATAGTAACTTCAACCCCCTATACTGAATTTCCCTTGAAATCTGGTCTACTTGTTCGCGTGACTTCGCATGAAATGCCAGATGATTGAGACCCGGTCGACAACGGTGGTACGGTTCCTGACAAAATCGCCGTTCAGCTTGAACAAATACGATATAAGTATCGCCGAATTTGAAACTTTTTCCCGAGTCCCAAGATTGGAATTCAGAGTATCCAAGTTCCCGTAGAAACCAATCCCAGAACGCCAGAGAGCGATTCAAATCAGCGACATACAATTCAACGTGATGCAACATACCGGACAATTAACTCCAAGTAGTTTAAAGTGTGACAGGTATCGTCAACACCTGTACGAAATCCTTGATTGAAGAATAGGTCGCTTTCGAAGCGATCCTCAATTTGTAACTTCCGGGAGGTACCGGTTTTCCATCTTGGAACCGGGCTGCTTGCGATTGTTCGGCATCGGTCAACCCTGATTTTGGAAATGTTTTAATATTTCCATCCCACTCATGTTGGAACGGTCCAGCAGTAGATCGGATCATCGCAACTCTGGTTACAATTTTATCGGATGCATCAAGTAAGTCCATATCAACCAACGCCGGTTCGGAATAAATTCCGGTGATGGTCAAGATTCGTGTCTTCTCATCCCATTTTGCCTGTGGGTGAAGTAAGTCGACGGCAACCCACAAATATTGTGCCCCTTCCCGTTCCGCAACAAAGGTCTGACCAAAGCGACGATACATCGTAATTCCCCTCGGATCGTCGAATTCGTAATCGGAAGTACCTTTGCGACCAAACCGACAGATCATTTTCAAATCACGATCCAGTTTCCAGATACAATTATTTTTCCGGTCGGTTAATAAAACCTGCGAGAAATAATCGATTGTGCAGAATTGAAGTTGACAGGTACCAGCACCCCAATCGCCCGAGGTTACCCGTTCCAGCAGATCGCCTTCAAGCGAATATTTCGAAATACGTGCATCGAGCGAGTCAACGACAATTAGAAATTCTTCGCGACGCGGTCCATAAGAGTAGCTCCAACGATCCTCGGCATCGATCACGGCAACAGCAATCGGACCCAATACTCCGAAGATGGTTCGCTGATGAACACCGGATGAGTTGAAAATCTGAACGCGATTATTCAGATAATCGGCGACATAGATCATTCCGCGGTTGTCAAGTGCAATACCTCGAGGTGAATTGAATTGACCATTATTTGAACCTAGCGAGCCGAAAGCCGATACATACTTCAATTCCGATTTGGGATTGAACAATTTCACCACTCGGTTATTCCCTAAATCGGTTACAAACACGTCACCTTTATTGTTGGCAGCTACACCCCAAGGTTTATTGAGTTTTGCCGATCCGGTCTCACGGTCGCCATATATCCCCAATTCAAACATCGATTTATTATAGATCACCATATTTTGATTGGAATTGACGCCGTAAACTGTCACTTCGTCGTCATCGCCAGCAATTTTCGGGTCATCCCAACAATCGAGCCGCACGCAGCAAAGTCCTAATGGCTCTGCAAAAGTGGCTCGTTTCCCGACTAACATGAATAACTTAGCTGGAGTTCCTCGAACCACACCCCAAGTATGTTTGAATGGGGGATAAATAAAACAAGTACGCGATTCATTGCTTGCCGCTATCACAACAACTGATGATCCGATTATAAGAATCGTTAGAATCATCCATAACCATTTCCGTCGAGGTTGTTTACTCTTCACCATCATTGTCTCCATTCGAACCAATCGGTTTCGATATTTCATCGTTTCCAGATTGATTGAGTTCATTCGTTTGTCCATTCGCATTCAGATAGACCAGAATTTTATTAGCCAATTTGGAACCGATTGCACCGATTTCGGCAATTTCTTCGATCGATGCTTTCTTCATCGCTGCAACGCTTCCAAATCGTTTCATCAATAGTTGACGTCGTGCCTCACCAATCCCTGGGATCTCTTCCAGTTGGGATTTGAGCGAAAGATTGCGGCGTTGTTGCTGAAATGTCACGGCAAAGCGGTGCGCTTCGTCGCGAATCTGTTGCAACACTCTAAGAACGCTTGAGGTTCTGGGAAGGATCCGCGATTCAGTTTCTTGCGGCAAAAATAGTTCTTCGACACGCTTTGCCAATCCTAGTATCGGGTGATCGGGAATACCGACTTCGGCAAGTGCTTCGCGAGCGGCTGAGAGTTGACCTTTACCACCGTCAATCAATATTACATCCGGCAGCGATTTTTCTTCCGATATAAGCCGCTTGTAACGTCGACCGACTACTTCTTTCATCGAGGCGAAATCATCGATCCCGGTGACGGTCTTTACGACAAATTTACGATATTCCGAGCGAGCCGGTTTCGAATTGACAAAACAGACCATAGACGCTACTGTACCGGTTCCGGCTAAGTGCGAGATATCGAAACACTCTATCCGAGTCGGTGCTTTTTCCAGACCCAGCAACTCCTGTAGTCCCTTCATACTTTGCGGAATGAAATCGCGTTTCTGTTTTGAGAGCATATTCTGACCGAGCAACAATTCGGCATTGGCAATTGCCAATCGGACCTGTCCCGCTTTATCGCCGATTTTGGGTACTTCGATCTTGCAGTTGCTTCCGCGAAGCTTTTTGAGTGCGATTGCAATCGTATCCCACTCTTCCGATTCGCTTTGCACAAAAATCTCTGGCGGGATGTCGGCGGTGGAATAGTGTCGAAATAGAAATGCCGACACCAATTCCGGCTCGGTGTGATCGGGATCGATTTGTGTCAGGAAATAGTGCAATCGACCGACCATTTTCCCGTTTCGAATTCGCAATAGTACGACACAAGCTTCATCGTCAATGCGATAAATTCCGACGGCATCGCGATCATAGGGATCGACTGACAATACCCGTTGGCGGGATGCCATGTGTTGAATCGCGCGCAATTGATCTCGGAACAACGCTGCTTCCTCAAATCGTTTGGCTGCAGCTAATTCAGTCATGCGATTCTGCCATTTCCGTTCGAAACCGGTTGTCCGACCATTGAGTAAATCGATCATCGATTTCACATTCGCTTGATACTCGGTTTCCGTAGTCAGTCCTTCGCAGGGTCCATCGCAGAGTTTCAGGTGATATTGTAAGCAGATTTTGTGTTTCTTTTTGGCAATCGAATCGGAGTTAATTATCAACTCACACGTTCGAATCCGAAAGGTCTTCTTCAACTCTCTTACCAGACTCCGCAATGCCGTAACTTCCATAAATGGACCTAGATATTTAGCATCGTCGTTCCCGGGTGTTCGCTGAAGAAAGATACGTGGAAAAGGTTCATTGGTTATTTTCAAGAAGGGATAACCGCGATCGTCGCGGAGATCGATGTTGTAACGGGGTTTATGAAATTTGATCAGATTGTTTTCGAGAATTAATGCTTCAATTTCACTATCGACGATAATGATCTCAAGATCGCGAATTGCATTCACTAGACGGTGAAATTGTGCTCTCCCATCGCTACGACCGGAAAAATAACTGCGAACACGATTGCGGAGCAATTTCGCTTTGCCGACATAAATAACTTTGCCTTTACTATCTTTGAATAGATAGCACCCCGGACGCATCGGCAGCGATTCCAACTTATCTTCCAGTGGAACCGCTAATTCGGAAATAGACTGAGAACGGGCAGGAGAATCCCCCCCTGCCCGTTTTCTAGTAGCCATAATTACATCACCAAATAATATTGTTGCGAACCAATAACGTCGTATCGCGGATTCGCGCTGCGAGAATTGCTGCCAGATTCTGCATCAAGCGGTATCCGAATTCGCAATTCGTTTCGCAATAATGCAGTAGCTTCTCAGCACTCAGTCGATATACCACGATATCGGTATCCGCTTTAACGGCTGCCGAGCGCGGGGCACCATCAATTAACGAAAATTCTCCGAACACTTGATAGGCACGAAGTGTGACAATCGATTCCATTCGATCCAGCGTTCCGGGAACGAAAAGGTTAATCGAAACCTTTCCCTCCACTAGGATAAACATATCCCGGTCTCGACTGTCTTCGTGAATAACGGTTTGGTCTTTCGCAAAGTGTTGAAGTTCAGTGAACTCAATTAAAGTTGCGACAAACTCATCCTTCATCGACCGGGTCAGTCCGGAAGCTTTCAATATTTCTTCGAGAGGAATCATATCTTACTCCACTAGACTTGTTTTAGCGCTTGAGACAAGTCGTCGATTATATCGTGATAATCTTCGATACCAACCGAAAGTCGAACTAATCCTTCATCCATACCGGCAAGTTTCAGTGCTTCAGGCGAGTAACTACTATGAGTAGTCGTTGCCGGATGAACGATCAAAGTATCGGTATCGCCGAGTGAAACAGCATTTACCGCCAGTTTAACGTTATTCAATACCGTTTTGCCAGCAGATCTACCACCTTTTAGAATAAATGAAACCATACCTCCGAAATCGCGCATCTGTTTTTTAGCCAATTCATGATCGGGGTGTGTTGATAAGCCGGGATACCATACCTCAGCTACTTTCGGATGGAAAGATAGATATTGTGCTACTTTCAACGCATTCATACAGTGTCGATCCATCCGCACAGCCAGAGTTTTCAATCCGCGTAACAACAGGAACGCGTTGAACGGCGAGATAACACCACCGATATCGTGCTGAATGGGTTGAATTTTTAATTTCAGTTCTTCGGTCGAACAGACAACTAGCCCGGCTACCGTATCGCCGTGACCGCTGATATATTTTGTTGCCGAATGCAATACGATATCGGCGCCCATTTTCAATGGATTTTGGAGATAGGGGGTTGCGAATGTATTGTCGATTGCCAATACAACATTGTGTCGACGGGCAATTTTCACACACTCTTCGATATCGACCAAGCGAATCGTCGGATTCGCCGGTGTTTCAATCATGATCAACCGGGTGTTTTCGTCAATCGCGGCTTCCAATGCTGCCAAATCGGAGCAATTCACTTCCCGATTTTCGATATTGAATCGAGGTAGTATGGATTGACCGAGAGTATGCGTTCCACCATAAATCGGCACAGTAGTGATATAGTTTTCACCAGCTCCACAGATACCAAGAATCACGGCACTGACTGCAGCCATGCCACTACCAAACGCCAATCCGGCAACACCACTCTCGAGGCAGGTAATTTCGTGTTCCAGTCCTTCGATCGTCGGATTGCCCAAACGACTGTAGATAAAACCTTTTTCTTTTCCAGTAAATAAATTTTCGCCGTGATCGGCATCGCGGAAGGCAAAAGTCGATGTTTGATAAATCGGTTTGCAGTGAGCACCAGTAGCGGGATCGGATCCACCGGCACCGTGACATACTAACGTTGACATCTTCCAATTCGGATCGATGTAGTTGCTCATTTCGTTCTCCAGTATCTCGACTTATCGATGATCCATTTCGGGATCGATTTGCGAAAGCTCGACCAAAATGCCACCGGTGGATTTTGGGTGTAGAAACGCGATCAGTTTGCCCCCTGCTCCCTTGCGCGGTGTTTGGTCGATTAACTGAACCCCTGCTTCAGACAATGCGCTCAGTGCGTTCTGGAGATTGTCGACGCGAAAAGCGATATGGTGAAATCCTTCTCCGCGCTTCTCAATGTATTTCGCGATGGTCGATTGGTCGTCGGTCGCGGCAAGTAATTCGACATGAACGGAATTTGCGTCGAACATGGTTGTTGCTACTCGCTGATCCGCCACAATTTCATTGCCGCATTGTGGAATCCCAAGTACCGACATGAAGTTCGAGATCGGTGAAGAATCTTTTACTGCAACGCCAAGATGATCGATTTGCAGCACTTTGAACGATTGTAGTGACATAATAAATAACCACCTAATGTTGTTTTGAATAGTAACACAGCACAGCGTGACGATTACGACTAATCGCACGTGTGCTGCAACACCTAGATCTAAATTACAAAAAGTTCAGCCTGATTGGGAATGATCAGGCAAATGGCAGGAATGATAATTGTGGACTTGCACGTAACGTACTGATAATTCGATCTGAAAGTGCATCTGCACCTTCATTGTCGAAAATGGCAGTATCGAAGATTAACACCTGAGTTAGATCTTTTGAACGTTCGATCCAGCTTTCGTAGGCGTTATTCAATTCCTCCAAATATGATCTGGCAATAGTCTTCTCGGAGTCGCGACCGCGTTTTGAAATTCGATCCAGCAAAACCTCTACCGGAGCGCGTAGATATACAATTGCATCCGGTGGTCTTAGATACTCCATCATACAAGAGAATAGCGAAGAGTAGTTTTCGTATTCGCGATCAGTCATAAACTTCTGTTTGTGTAGCGTTCGAGCAAAGATCTCGACATCTTCATAGATTGTTCGATCCTGTACAGAGGGTCGCGAATTATCGAGGATGCGCCGTTGCGCTTCGAATCTTTTCGAGAGAAAGTAGATTTGGAGATGGAAACTCCAGCGATGCATATCGGCGTAAAAGTCGTCGAGATAAGGATTGTCGATGACCGGTTCGAACCATGGATCCCAACGCAATTTCGATGCCAGTAGGGTCGTCATGGTCGTTTTTCCCACGCCAATATTGCCGGCAAGCGCTAGATAGGGCTGTGTTGCTGATAAGTCGATAGGTGTCATGGCATTACAGTATTTGTGCCCACTCCAACGCAATACCTTGCGCCAGTGTGAGCGGTGAAGTTTTCAAAACCGATCTGGCTAATTGCACATCGAACGTTAAATCTCGAGGTCGAGGCGCAAGCAACTTACCAACTAAAGAGGTTTCAGTCAACAATTGGTCGGGATAATTCAAGCGTTTCGCGAGACAGTGGGCAAATTCGGCTCGACTCGTCGATTCCCCGCCACCAAGATGCAAGATCCCGGAGAAAGCGGATTCGGTCAGTTCATACAAGGCTTGACACAACCATTTCACCGATACGTGATTTCGGAATTGGTCGACAAATACATTGGTCGGCTCGCCGAGTTGCCAGTGGTCAATCAGATGCATGGCAAAATTGGAATTGAAGATCCCTTGTGGTCCGAAGATCACGGAAGAACGTACAATTGCATGTTTATCCGATCTATTCGCAATTCGACGTTCAGCAGTAACTTTGGTAATTCCATAGCGGTGAATGGGGTTTGGCAGGGATGACTCGGTATATGGGGGATGATTCCCATCGAAAACCATATCGGTAGACAAAAATATAAAGCGGGTACTGGTCTGATCGGACACAGTAGCTAGACGATCGGTAGCTTCGATATTGATTTCATTGGCAAGATCGGGATTGTCGTCGCATTCTTCCGGTTTCGATAAGGCGGCATTGTGAATAATCGCATCGGGTCGAATATCCCGGATTAGCTGATGTGGAAGCGAAGCATCGATTAAATCGCCCTGAATCCAATGAGCACCAAAATCGCTTTCAGGTCGAGCCGACCGGTACATAGCGAAACACTCGCAATCCTGTGGAGCAGTGAGAACTAGATGCCCCCCAAGATATCCGGATGCACCCGTTATTAAGATTCGTCTCTTCATACTAAAAAGTAACCGAATTCACTGTTCCCGTCAATCCTGATTGATATGTTCTTCGAAAAAAAACGGGCGAACTCAGACGAGTTGCCCGTTTTCCGCGTAACAGAAGTTTACCAATTCACATGAAGTCGAACCTGTGGTTCGCTCGTTGTTCCCGACATCGTGACACCGATCGACGGGTTTTTCACTTTCTTACGTTCGAATGCTGATGCTTCAATTGCGGCAATAAAATGATTGACGACTACCGCACCGATCGAGAATTTAACCGATTCCAATACTTTATCCGATTTCAAACGAAGCGCTTTAAAACGCCTTCGTTCGGAATCATTCGTCCAGCGCCACTGATCCTCGGCTTTCAAATATTGTCGATCATATTCGCGATCGCGTTGTCGTGCAGCATTGAATTCTTCCACGGTATTCCAATTTCCCATATCGACATACATTGTATGGTTCCGATTACCGCCATTCGGGATCCCGGCATAGAGCGCTGCTACCGATCGATAGTCGCTTTTGAGCCAATCACCGTAGGTTTGCAAACCAAATGTAGTAACAATTAGGATCGCTTCGGATGACAGGAAAATTGTAGCCTCTTTTGGTCTTCCCTGCGACATCTGCCCCCATCCCGGTAACAACAGCGACTTGAAAAATACCGTTGAACCGGTAGGTGCTTTCGGACGCGGGAGCGGTTGCGCAAACGACGTCAGCGCAATCAATCCAGAAAAAATTACCAGATAGAGTCGTTTCATTGTCAGAACGTAATATGAAGTGTTGGCATCGTGACTACTTCATTGTTGAAGCTTCGCTGTTCCAATCGAACGGCAGTTTGGACGGTTCGATTGTTCATCGCTTTAACCGATAATACAGCGTCCGTTGCGGACAATACGTGATTGATCATTACAACCATGAACATTGTATTTCCGGCTTTCAATTGCTTGTTCGCATCATATCGTTTGTCGGCGTATTTATTGGCAGTTGTACTGGATCCTGACCAAACGCCGGTCGCACTGTATGCCGAAGACGAAGTATCGGCGTCATCCCAGAAGGGACCGAATTGCGTCAAATACTTACCAATCATTTCGTACCATTGCTGATTATGCGATGACGGCAGTTCGTGGGTGAAGTTCGATGGTAAATATTTCGATTTGTCATCCCAGCTCAATAAATCCCAATCGGCACGGGTTCCCTGATAAGGTGTCGAAGAAATTCGCGAGGGGAGACTATTCAATGTCGCGTAATAGAATTCCTTTTGGCGATATAAGGATTCGTTTACACCCCAGTGGGATTCGGCATAATTCTGAAAATCTTTCGTTGTTTGGTTGCCTTTGACATTGTACATGATTGCCATTGTCCAAGCAGCGGCTTCGATTCCTAGGAAAGTATACCCTTTCCATTTGCTTCCGATGTAGAGTTGACCGGTTCCGGGCATGATCGCCGATAACAACATCGCTTTGCCCATATTCGGACCTTTTACCGGAGCAGCAGTTGTCGAATCGGTTGGGGCACCACTTTCCATCGCTGCCACCAGTTTGATTTCGCGCTCATGCTGAAGTTGACTGAGTGACTTCGGTAATGGTTGCATATTATCGGAATTATCCGCTTCCTTGTACGGTATCGCGAAGGAAATCGAACACAACGCTAAAACCAAAATGATTAATTTATACCACATTCTTACTACCTCCTGTTAACGCGTCGTTTTGTTACTGCCGGTCAATCGCACGAGCTGGTTGTATTCCAGTCGGCGGTTGAGTAAATCCAAATAAAATTGTGAAGTAATATCGCCACTGGGGCGCATATACGGTCGTATTGTCGTTTTCGGTCACCGATACCCGGTCTAATCCGCGTGCTGCCGACAACGTGATCGCGGTAGGATAACTGAATACCGATATCGAACCAAACCGCAATTCACCACCCAAATCCCGCACCCATTTTGCATGTTGCACATCGCCACGCCATGCCGATCCGACATCGGCGAATAGATTGGCATAGACGCTTATCGGATGTACCCAACCGAGATACTGTCGTTTGCCCATCGGCTCCCACAACGGGAGTTCCTGTGCTAGTTGTGCAATAGTCGTGCGAGTACCACCAAGACTATAGAACGAATAGCCGCGCATCCCGAACAAACCACCGGCATAAAGATTCATGAATGGATCGACGTTACGATCGATATAACCAAGTTTAACCGACGGCGACATCACCCATTTATGCCAGAGCTTCTGATAATAATTAAACGATCCTTCCAACTGCCAGTAATTGTAGGGTGAATAGACTTCCTGCAGTGTCAGTTTATCGGCGTTGATGGTGAACCCTTGGATGTAATTGTGCTGCGAGCGTTGCGCCCGAATTCCGAATTGATAACCACCGGACGGATTGATGTCATCGGTTACACTGCGCGTAATTGCGGTTTGCGTAAGCGAAGCGACAAGACTGTGACCTTTGAAATACGTGTAACCAAACGATGATGAACCGTCGTCGAAATCTAGTGCCGCACTGTAGCGCGAGAACATACCATACAAACTGGCAACAGTCTTCTCATCGATATTGTACCGGAAACCGATATCCAATTCGAGCAACGTGAACTTATATTTTGTTCCATATTGTGCATAAATCGGTTGGGCTGAATCACCGTGACCGGATTGACCAACAATTCGGAGCGGATCATCGAATCGTTTATCGTCGTGACGGACGATATTGTAAAAGTCCATGAACAACGTCGGTGGAAGTTGTCGGTAGTCGGTCGACAAATACAAGTCGTAGTCCTTCTTACCATTAATCGCAAAGCCACCGAACAGGTTCAATTTTTCCAGATAATCGTTCGTATAGACATAGAAACCGGGTTTGAAACGACCGTAATCCCAAGCAATTCGCGGAAGAATATAGGTTTTCTCGAATGCCGGTTTGTATTTCATGACTGGTTTCGCCGGTGGCATCGAATCGGGTATCGACACATTCGGCAGCGATTGAGCATAGTTCTGTTGATACTGCATGTATGCTCGATCGACTGGTTCGATTTTATCCAATAATGCTAACTTATAGCCGGTCGATTCGTATCGACAGAATGCCAATTTCGCACCATCCGGCGATGGTTCACCGAGCAGAGCACCGCCGACAACATTCGTCACCGGTTCGATGATTGTGCGATCGCTACGCATCCGGTAAATATTCCAGATACCAGTTGAGTCGCTGGAAAAATAGATCCACTGACCATCTTTTGACCATGCGACGTCGCGGTCATCCCATTTACTCGCGCGCAGTAGCGTGGAAGTATTTGTCGTTAGATCGAATTCGAATAGATCGCGGTTTTGTTCGCGTGCGAAAGAATAAAGAATTTTATTTCCGTCAGGTGAAAATCGAGGGTGAGATAATTGTTCGCCATTGACATAGGATGTCAATACTCGTTTCTTCAGTTGTGCTTTTTGCTTCACATCGGCTTTGATCGAATCGGGAAGTTCAAACACGACAAGATTCATCGTTCCGTCGGATTGCGTGACGGCGACAATCTTTTTCCCATCCGATGAAACATCGGGTTGTTGCGCACGTTCGGCATAAGTCAGCCGGTAGGATTTTTTCTTCGCAAAATCGTAGAAGAATAGATCGTCGAGTCGTCGCTGCCCCTTTTGTAACGGTTGTTCCGAATAGATCAATCCTTTGCCATTCGGGTGAACTGCAAAGGGTGCCATTGTTTTGACGAGCTTCTCTTTCTTACCGGTTGCAAGATTCATCTCGACCAACGACGATCCACCGAAATAATCCTTTTCCTTATTCGAGGTAAAGTATATTTTTTTCCCGTCGATCGACCATCGTGGATATAGATTAGCAAAGCCATCTTCTTCCAACAATCGACCGGTCACTTCGTGCTGGCGTATTGTTTCAGTGCGCACGCGATAGGTTTCCTTCATCGCGCGAACCCATTCATCGTAAAGCTTCTGAGCCGGTATACCCAGTGTCTTCCGGCACGCGGCATCGAACGACCAAACCGACATTGACCCGAGTGATTCAGATAGTGTTCTTAAAGCAGTTTCACCGAACCGGTCGATTATGTATTGAACTAACGCAAATCCCTGGTTGTAAACCAATTCGCCGCCAAGACTAGTCTTCTCGAAGACACCCATCTCATCCATCGTCAACAAATTGTCGGCAAGCGCTCGAGAGCGAAGAAGCATCTCGCGGTGGCTATCGCGATAATCGTAATTCATTCCGCGGCGCATCGATTGTGCTGTTCCTTCGGCAAACCAATGAGGAACGGTAGTATTGGATAGTGGGTAACTCATGATCCGATTCGGGAAACCATACAGAACATCGGGTCGGGTTTCCGGTTCATAACCGATATACTGTCCGTAGATCGCCGGCATCTGTCGCGACCACTTCCGTGCAGCTCCGAGTTGAATCATATGAGTATATTCATGCGTCACAACATTTCGAAGCCAATTATGCGTACCACGAAATTCAAAATCGAGTGCCGGTGCCCAGATCACGATGCGATTGTTCAGGAAATACGTCGCGCCGTTGGCATAATCGTCGGTATCGTAAATGACCCAGTTGACTTTCGTATCCGGTTCGTATTTGTACAGATCGGCAAGTGGTTGATGTACTTCGTCGGCAATATCCAAAATCATTTGAGCAGTACGTTCAGCGCCGACGTGGTAATGGACGATGTGGTGCTTCCCTTCGATCGTTCGCCATAATAATTCAGCGTGATTGAATGGAGTTACTTGCGCAAACGCCACTCCAATCAGCAGCAGGAGCGATATTCCTAAAATCGAGTAGGCAGTCGTTCGCTTCATTTTACCACCGCTGCTTTGATCATTTTAACCGGAGCACCGGGAACTTGAACGCGAACGATATACAAACCACGCGAGACTGAAGAAACATCCCAGCGCCATTCGTACCCGCCCCCTTCTACTGGATAGGGATTATGTAGTGTCGCGATTCGCTCTCCGATAACGTCGAATACTTCGGCTTTGGCTTGGGACATTCCGGCTTGATTTGACCCTACCCGGACAAATCCCTGATTCCCCTTGATCGGATTGGGCCATACGAATGCATACGAGAGACCGTTATCGTACATCACCGACCAATCCCGTTCGGGAGTAGAATTCGGTAATCCGGAGCCGGTACCGGCAGGGGCTGCCCAAGTAGCCGCTTCAACATCCGATAAGGGTAAAGTCGTCAAAAAAACCACACCATCGCGAGACACCGCTGCCAATCGCACCGAATCCGGAGCAGTAGGTATATGATGAGCAGTCAACAAAACCAAACCGTCCACGGGTTGAATACCGATCGCAATCGGATAATTGCGATCCACTCGATCACGATACAATTTCCATAATTCACCGGTTTCGGTGCCGTACCAGATTACCGGATCGGTTTGTGTTGTCTTGGCAGCCACCAAAGATATTGGCGCTGAAGAGGATGGCAATCTGCGCGGAAATCCGGTTCGAAGCGATTTACCATTGGTTAATAGCCACTGGTTGCGAGTAATAACAACAGCGTTTTCACTTGTCCAGCCAATCGCTTTAATCGAATCGGCGACCATCGAAAACGAAGGATCAAGGGACCATTCCGTTCCGGAATACCGGTATAATCGATTTCCAACACCTGCCAGCGGAACAGTAGAGTTTAAACCAAAGATTTCCGGATTTCCCGATAGATCCGATGGGAGTGGAAATTCGAGATCTGTGCCACTCGGATTCAGAATATCGAGATGATAAGATCGATTGATAAACGTCATTACTAATTGTGGATTGGTCCGGATCGAATCGCGTACAATTGCATAATCACTCAATCCAACAATCCACTGATTACTGGTTTCGTCGCAAGCAAGTGTAGTCACTGCTCCCGGTAGATCGATCGAATGTTGCGATAACGACACTGCTCCGGAAATTGGCAGTGTGCAAGCATAATCTGTCAATCGTTTTCCGCTACCATCGGCATAACATCGATAGGCTAATATTCGCAACGATCCGGAAGCGTTATGAAAGACCATTTTCCGAATCGGAGGACCGTCGAAGTGGAATAGTGCCGGCGAAGCAATCGAATCCAGCATCGCACCTGTGGTCTGATCGTGCGTTACGAATCGGATTGTGTCGGTGCCGATCCAATTTCCATCGGTAGTAAGTCCGTAAATGGCATTACTGTCGGCAATCCAAACTTCATCGAAGCGGTCGTTGTTCACATCAAAGGGAATTGCTACGACGGGTGACTTCGACGGCGAAATCCGGAACCGTTTCTCGCCTTCCAGTTGATTCGAATTTCGATAAACCCGGAAGGACATCGTCCAACCAACTGAAGAGAATTGCCCAAGTGTAAACTGTAGTGGCGCACCATTCGAAGTGATTGCCGGGGGATTTACTTCGCGTGAAAAGCGAACTGCGCCATCGTCGCCATTGGCATGCGACCATTCGGTATTATTCCGGAAAAATGCATCGTAGGGAGATCCGGTTTCAGTACCACTCCCGGGTGAAAACATATCGTAATTCTGACCGAAATCCTCGGAACCATCGGCTTCGATTAATTTCAAAACATACGGTATAGAACCGGTTTGGAAAGGGATATTCAACGCGGTACGACGTCGCTCTTCAGCAGCATTCACGCGCCAAACGAGCACTCCACTACCGGGTGTATCGAATTCGTAATTATCGGCACGAACGATCACGCCAAATGAATTAGCGAGTGAGGTATCAAGTTCGATTTCATATTGATCGGTCAGTTTGGCACGATGTCCGGCAACATCATAGACATAAGCACATTTCACCGAATCAGGATCGCGATTCCGGGCTTCCATCAGATAATATTCGTCGCCGGCACCTTCGAACCGCATGACTTCAGGCAGCGTGGGATGGAGTGTATCCTGCGGAATTCGAAGTTCCACGATGCCGGTATCGGGTGCTGGAACTGGTTGTACCCAGCCCATCCGCATTCGAGTATAGGCGTCGGGATATCCGGGAAGAATACCGAAAAACGTTCCGAATCCACGATCCATCAGGCTCCACCGTCCAACTCGCGAGGTTCCCTTGTCGACATCGTACAGGAACGGCATACCGATCGATCGACCGAGTAAAAATGTATAAAGACCTCCGACTCCGATATCGATCCATTCGGAACCGGTTTTCTGCGACGACATCTCCGGCAGTAAGGCACCTTCCGGGATGTAGAAGGTGCCACCGTCAGAAGTCGTTATGGGTAATCCACGGGGATTGGTTATGGATAAATATTTTGAATAATCAGCTTTGGTCATGAATCCCGAAGGGATGTCGAACGGAGTATCGTCATACCCTAAATCGTATTCATTTCCAGAACCGGCATGCAAAACAACATAGAGGTCGTAATTAGGAATGGTATCAGTCCCACTCACAGTATAAAAGTGAACATTGGGATCTTGACCCGCGGCGTTCCATGCTTCCCGCCACAATTCGGTAATCCGTTGATTGGTCAAGTCGTTGTCGGCAGGATCGGGATGATAATGCCAAATCGGCTCAGACATTCGGTAAGCAATACGATTGCCGGAGGGAAAAACCGTAGCCTCCATCGACAATCGGTTTCCCGAAACTTGTCGAAAATAGTGATCGACAAATTTGAACTGATCTTGAAAATAACTGCTGTCATGTGGAGGCGGATCGATTTTGCGTCCTTCGCGATTTCCAAAATCGAAACCACCATCACCGGTCGTAGTCGAAATGGTATCGCGTGGAAAATCGACACGAATTGCGAGAATCCGCATCGTCGGACGCAAGCTGACAATCGACCGCGATTTGAAATCGGAACCGGACTTCACTCCTCGAAATAACGGTTTTAGTGGAGTAGATACTGCCACCGAAACCGAAACCAGTACCGCAATCAAACCCGCTATTAAGTACAATCGATTAGTCACTGCAATCCGTCCTTGTAGATGTGCCGACAGCGTTGTTAGGATCGTTCATCGATTAGAGACCAATCGATAGCGAGAAGCGCATTGTATCGGTCAAAGGATGTCCTTCACCGGCGGAAACATAGCTAAAATCGAAACGATAGACCGAATATTGCAGCGAAGCACCGAACGTCAATGGTTTGACTTTACCTTGTTGGTCGTTCCAGTAGCCCATCCGCAATCCGACCAAATTCGTATACCAATATTCAGCGCCAACGTGATAAATCATTTCCTGAATCAATGGCTCATCAGTCCAACTAGTAACCAATGCTACATAAAATGGATCGGATGTACCATCACTGTATTTGCGAACCAGTTCCTTATCGACATCGGCTACAAATGTTACTTTGTTGAATTCGGTATCGAGTAAGTGATATGCAACGCCTAATTTCAAATTGGTCGGAATGGGATCGGCTTGAGCGGCATCGATATAGGAAATTTTCGGACCCATATTCGACAAGTTCGCACCGTACTGAAGACCCTTGAGAAACTTCGCCTTATGGATTACGCCGACATCGACTCCAACTCCGGTTGCGCTCCCGGAACCTTTTTCAGCACCAGCGCCACGATCGGATAGATGCGAGTAAATCACTCTAAAACTGATACCGAGCGCAGTCTGCTGATTAAGTTGCGTACCGTAGGAAGCTCCCAATGCCCCTTCGTAGGTCGAGAATGTTCCCTGTTCGTTACCGACTTCATCGGTTCTGGTCGAAGTTCCCAAATTGAGGAAGATAATCTGACCACCGAATGTTCCTACTTCAGGAACAGTGTGCACGTACGAAATAAAGTCGTAGTATAGGTCGGGAAGATGGAACTGCGGCAACCAATTTGCGTGCATCATAGTAATCTGTCGCTGGTTCTGAAATCCGAGTCCGGCGGGATTCCACCACGTCGCACTGGCATCGTCGGTCAGTGCAACACCGGCTTCACCCATGCCACCGTACCGGGCACCCGGGGAAATTTTCAGGAATAATGCCGCAGCTTCCGAAACTCCGGCATAAGCCTGGGCGCAGATCAACAGTGCAATCATTCCCATTAGCACTGAAATCAGTAGTCGTTTCATGCAATCCTCCGTATTGATTCCATTATCGTAAAACCGCTGCGCGACCGGTAGCATCCACCGATCGTCCATCGTCGGCTTTCGCTTTTAGTCGCCATAGATAAACCCCGTTGGCAACATCCACGCCATCTTTATCGCGTGCATCCCATGTCGCCTCCGAAGGATAGTTGTACCCGATGTGAATCGGGAAACTAGATATTGACCGGATTTTTGTACCGTGTATTGAATAAATATCGATCGAAGCCGTTCCGGCAACGGAACATTCGAACGTAAAAGCCGTGTTTCCACTGATTGGATTCGGATAGTTCAACAGATTCCGCACCGATAACTCCGAAGAGGTCGAGGCAACTTCGAAATCAATCACGGCGACTCCGGGATTATTAGCACCATCAAAGGCAACCAGTCGCAAGTGATGTTTGCCCGGATCGAGGAAGCCTAGTGGCGATTCTACCGTTCCCTTGGTGACTTGATTGTTCATGTAGGCGAATTGTTCGGTAAAATCCAGATCCTTGCCGTCAATCGTTGCAATAATACGATGTCCGATTTCACCGGTCAAATTTACACCACTGGAGTCGACGATATCGGCTAGTAAAATCGGGTTGTCATTCACAATATCATCGCTACGAAATTCTCGATTGTTAATAAAAAGCTTTATCGCAGGCGGAATCGTATCGCGTAAATTCGCGCAAACCGAATCGGTGCGTTGATTGATCAGAATTCCCGATGCCGCACCCCAACTACCGTTCGCATAAGCATAAGCAGTTGCGCTGTCATTATAGGTAACATCAAGCGGCAACAATAATGGGGTTCGGAAACTAGTATCCGTCAATGTCGTCGTACCTCGGAACAGCAATCTTCCCGGTTTGAAATAAGTTATGGCTGAATTCGATGGATCATCATCCCAATGATGTACTCGCTTCAATGGCGAACTGCGCAATGTGACGGTAAGTTGACCATCGCTAAGACTGGATCCATCTTGTATTACTACTTTACCATGGGTCATTGAGCGAGCCAATGGGGTAATCGGCGATGGAGTTATCGAATCGATTCCGATATCGTATTCCGGCAATGCCAATCGTGTCAACGGATCGCATAGCGAGGTATATAAACTGGAATTGGCGCGAGAATACGGGGCATCGGTTCCCGATTGGACTTTTGCCAATGTCAGCGCTTCGGCAATCGACCGGTGGGGATGCTGCAATGTGTCCAGTATTGCCCGGAAAAAGTAATCGGCTAAAATTTCATTGGGATCGGCACCAGTTGGTCGAGTTGCTGCAACGACCGCCAGCGCTCCATTGTTCGATAAGCCTAACAATTTTTCCGGCATACTTTGAACCGCGGCATCGTCCCAGTAAGCCCAATCGCAAGTGAAACCCAGCCAAAGTGGCAGTTTCATCCCGGTATTAATCCGGTTTAAATCGCGACTTTCACGCAACAATTGCTCGTGCGCCCAAACTCGCGGATTGCCATGCCCGATCCAATTCACCATCAAAGCACCGCGCTCGAGTTCGGTCAATAATGCGGCATTTGCTTCCGGTTTGACATTTGCTAATTGAACTGGATCGACGATTGCAGGATATTCAAGTAGGTATATTTTCACTTGCTCGTATGTATTTGGAATCAGTCGTCGGGAAATATCTTCGGTTTTTTCGGTATGGGTTTGCTCAAATGCATCATAGGTTCCGCCTTGTCCATACTCATCATCGGCACATAAAACGATTTTATTCCGCCATGTTCCGGGTACCGGCTGTGTTTCGTAGGTCATCAATTTATCTACCCAAGCATCCATCTGTCGGGGCGTTTGGAGCGGTAAGCGTGCAGATATCATTTCGGGTAATGCAGTCGAACCAGTCAATCTGGTAAAATAATCGTCCGTGGCATAAGTACTGATTTCGTATGCCGGAATCGGTCGATTAGTATTCGGTTGAAGAATTCCACGATAATCGTAGTCGCCATCGCCGAATAACATGACATATTTGGGAATCGAATGAGAACGCGACCAAGAGGTGACGGTATACCGAAGAAAATTCCTAATCGCGACAGGATCGACATTCCCCCCGGAGAAACAATCGTAAATATCCTGAATTCGGATCATCTTCGCATCAACCGAATTATGTGAGATCCGGTAATCGCGCAATTTCTTGGCGGGATCGTGATAATCGTCATCGTAGATCAATAAATAATCTGCCGATAATGTTGTGTCCCGAAGATAGGAGTAATCTTCACCACCAAAACGTGCGGGGTCGATCGATACTACATGTAAAAAGGCATCTTCGTCGAATGCCACGTAGCGGCGATACTGTAATGAAGATCCAGAATCGGCAAAGCTCTTATTGTGAATCCATCGAACACTATCGCGATTCGAAACCTCGAATACATAGGGAAGCGTCGTGGTGGTGATGTTCACCCGATATTTCGATCCGATAGTTACATCGGCAAATAACTTTCCATTCCGCATGGTCAAATCGCGGGGATATTCAACTTCCAACCAGTCGAAGTAAAAATCGTGGCTCCCCGTTTTCCGCGCAGTAAATTGATTCGCTCCCTCATGCAATAACGAAGCGCTCGCCTGATTATTGATCACAATATCGTAATAGGAAAACGATGATGCGTCGAATTGCGTTCCGTTCAAAAGAAATCTTCCATTGGATGGATAAAGATTATCGGTTGATACCCACCGAGAAGAAAATTTTACGATACCGGTAGGTGAAGCAACTGCGCCGGCAAGTGGCAAAGTCAGAATGATATCCGAGGTATTCGTCAATAACGGACCCACCCATCGTGTTCCGGAGGTAGTGAATGATGCATTGGCAAAGCAGCTTAAATCGTCTTCGCGAAGGTAGCGACCAATAGCTGTGGTCACCAGTAATTCATCGTTGGCAGATGGGAGTGATGACATTCTGCGACCGGGTAATCCACCTTGATTCAAATCGAGAAAATAAGTCGCTTTGCGCGTATATGGAGATAACCAATGGCTGAAAGTTGAATTAGAGTTCCGGGACCAACCGTATGTGGATTCACCGTAAAACAAGATGCGATCGGTTGGATCGAATCTACCGTCGTTTCCGTCTTCCACAAGAATTGCAATTTCATTCCACGGTTCTTTTAACGCCGCTGTCAACGCTTCATCCAATGGCTTTGCCGAATTACTCAATAATCTAATTGAAAGAGGATCGATTTGGGATAGATTGATTCCGGCTCGCTGTAATTCCGCTCCTGTGATTTCAGTAATTCCCTCGGAATTGGTTGAAATTCGGTACAGTGGTCCTATCGGGGCAACAGTTGATGTTTGAGTTAGCGACATGATTGAAGATCGCGAGGTTCGCCATCTGTTCGCCGTCGAATGATTCAAAATATAATCGGGAAGCGGCGCCAATTGTGTTCGATCGACGGATTGTGTCGAAGTAATGTCAACAAACCGCAGTGAAACAGCGATGTTGCTGGAGTACGCAATACTATTGCCATTTTGAACGGCAAACATGATATATACTGGCACAACAGTATGTCCCAGCAAAGTATTCAGCTCTCCAATTTCAATCCAATTCGATCCAGTCATAGCGCGTAACAAGTCAGACCTAGCCGTATCGGAGATTGCAGGTTCGAGCGTACCCGACAGATATGAAGTCGATTGTGGTTTTATCGAGGTCAACTGAACCCGTTTTCCGGGAGGAACGGCAATCCATACTAATTTCGCTGGATGTTTCAGACCATTTCGATCGACCCGGTAGGTTCCATCAATCGCTTTCACTTTCCAAGATCCCGGTTTCGATTCCCGATTCACAATATCACTGGAAACGGTGAAATCGAGTTGTTCATAAGTCGAGACTCGGAGCGCCACTCCGGCAAGTGGAAGCGTATTCGAAGGCAACCTTGAACTTGCAAACGAACTGGTTATTAAAATGAAGATTAATACCGAAAACCACCGCATTCCATCTCTCCAAACAAACGAAAAACCGAACCCAAGGTTCGGCACAACTGTGATCGACAGAGTTGTCGATCAGGTTATATTTAGCCAAACCTAGTTCGGTCGCAAGGTGCTAAGGGCATTCTCCAATAATATGATACAATCTACATTTGGTGTTACGCATTGTCAAGAGCGTTGGATAGTCAATTCACAGAAAAAGTGATTCGAAACACTGTTATCTTCACATTCAACGTCGCTAGGGCTAAGATGTTCCAGAAATTAGTTTGTTTCACCCGTTCGAAGACAACAGATGGTCGCGTAAATCGAATTTCGTTAACTGCTCGGGAACGCGCCCGGATAGTAGCTGCGCCAATTTACTCGGTATTCTGACGGTCTTACCGGATTCATCGACAAAAGCGTGTTCAGTTAGACCGATAATTCGCGGTTGCTGATCGTTATCACCAAATAGTTCATATCCAAATCTAATTCTAGCTTTCTGTATTCCGACTGGGAAAGTCCGGATCTGGATTAGATCATCATAGTGAAAACTCTGCCGGTAGGTCGCTGCAGCATGCACTACCGGCAGTAAAACACCTTCACGTTCGATTTCGACATAAGGTCGCCAACAGGCGCGAATCCATTCGGTACGACCGACTTCGAACAATTCCATATAGCGCCCATAATACATTACACCCATTTTATCGGTGTCGGCGTAACGTACCCGGACTGAGGTGGTAATGATCCACGGTTCAGTCAACCGTAAATACTCCCATCTTTGAATATTTCTCGATGCGCATTTGCTGCCAATCGGGATTTTGGATCGCCATCAACTCGCGGAGATTACGTCCGATCGCTTTCTGAACGTTGATGGCAGCAGTCGAATAGTCACGGTGAGCACCACCCAACGGTTCTGGAATGATTTCATCGATTACACCGAGAGACTCCAGATCATTGGCAGTGATTTTTAGATTTTCCGCAGCTTTTTCTGCTTGCGAGCTGTCACGGAACAAAATCGATGCGCACCCTTCGGGTGATATCACCGAATAGATCGCGAATTCCATCATTAGAACGCGATCCATGACAGCTAAAGCCAAAGCGCCACCGCTACCGCCTTCGCCGATGATCACCGTAATAGTCGGTGTCTTGAGATTGATCATCTCGAATAGATTGCGGGCAATTGCTTCTGCTTGACCACGCTCTTCAGCGCCGATACCGGGATAAGCACCAGGAGTATCGATCAACGAAACGACCGGTACGCTGAACCGTTCCGCAACTTTCATCAAGCGCATCGCTTTACGATACCCTTCCGGATGACTCATACCGAAATTGCGAAGTAGGTTTTCTTTGGTTCCTCGCCCTTTTTGCTGAGCGATCACCATCACCGGGATACCGTCGATATTACACAGTCCGCCGACAACCGCACGGTCATTGCGAAATCCACGATCGCCGTTCAGTTCCAAAAAGTCGGGATCGAACTGCTTGATATAATCGAGTGAATAAGGACGTCGAGGATGCCGAGCTAATTGAACTTTCTGCCATCGTGTAAGATTCGAGAAAGTTTTTTCCATCTCTTTGCGAGTCTTTTCTTCCAATTTCGCAATTAATGGTTCTTTATCTTCGGCATCTAGTTTGCTGTTGTTGCGGAGATTATCAATCTCCTGTTCGATTTCGGCAATTCTCTTTTCAAAATCGAGAAATAGTGTTTCCATTATAACCCCCAGCGTCGCTGCACACGCCGCATTAATCCGCGGATGCCAATTGGTGTTTGCCAATCGACCCCAAATAACGGTAATGCCGAGCCTGGCGCTTCCGCCGATAGCACTTTAAAATGAACTCCTTGTGGTGCCAAGCGGTTCGCCAGTGCGACAATTTCCGCATACGATGCACCACCGGTAGAAAAAAATACATCCGACACACGCTCGGTTTCAACAATCCGATCGAGTTCGTCAGTCGATCCTAATGGATCATATCCAAAACTTGAATCTACAACTTCATTACGGTAACGTACAAATCCAACAATTTCATATTCGCCCTGCTGGTGTTGAAATTGTTCGCCGATCGATTTCGCTAAACTATCCGTACCTACGATAATCGCCGATCGACGCAATAATCCTCTAGCCCAAGAGGTTTTTGCCATTTGAAGCAATAAAAAACGCCACCCAGGCAGAAAAATACACCATAATAATGCTGAGATGAGCACTACCAACCGGCTAAACATATATCCTTGAAGCAAAAAGAAAGTATACGTACCTGCTACAAAAGATCCAAGTACCGTTCCTTTAAACGCTGCTTTCGGGAGTTGCTTGACCGATTCCGAATAAGCTCCCGCAGCAGTTAACGAAAGCACCACAAAAATGATATAAGCAACTAAAACGCGAAAATCCAAGAGTAAATCTAGTTGCGAACCCCATCGCAACAACTGCCCGAAATTTAACGCGATTGCGATTAAAACCGCATCCAGCATTACCGGCCAGATCAAACGTGACCCTTGAAGGATTTGAGAGCCTGCTTTTGCGAAAAAGATTCCAGTTTGCAATAATGGTAAACCAATTTTTTTCGATCCGCCTCGATAATGCTTTCGAGCGTAAAGGAGCATCGCGTTGTAAAACACATCGGTGCGATCTAAACTACTTCTGCGGGTCGATTCACCCCGGTAGTGGATTGCAGTCGCTTCCGGTCGATAATGGATTTCATAACCTGCCTGGGCAGCTCGCGCACAAAAATCGATGTCTTCCCCATACATGAAGAACTGCTCGTCGAAACCTCCCACTTTTCGATAAACTTCGCTTGGCATGAGCATGAATGCACCGGTTAATGAACCGATCCGAGCTGGTTGATCGCAATCGAGGTAAGTTAAATTATATTGACTAAATAATTTAGACTTAGGAAAGATATTACTTAGACCACTAATCCGCGAGAACGCCACCCACGGCGTTGGAAGCGCTCTGCGACAAGCCAGATCGAGGGCGCCATCTTTTCTTATTAATTTCGGAGTTACTAACCCACAAGATGGATTGGATTTAAGAAAATCAGTCAATTTAGGCAGGGTGTCTTCAACTAGTACAGTATCAGGATTGAGAATTAATATGTATTCGCCGATGCATTTAGCTAATCCGATATTGTTCGCTTTGGCGAAACCCATATTTTCAGCTAACGCAACAAATTCAACCTCGGGAAACCGTTCTTTTAGATAATTAATCGAGTTATCCGACGACGCATTGTCGACAACAATAATTTGAAGTTTGAGTGATTCAATGCCTCTCCGCAAGGACAATAGGCACTGCTCCAAGAGATACCGAACATTGAAATTTACGATAACAACCGAAATTGTTATTGTATCAGTCGGTGTCATCTTAGATGCGTCCGGTCATCGCAAGCCAACGCAACCGCCAAACCATAATGACAGCTTCGCGGACAATAGCTTTCGACATTTTCGATTTTCCCACTGCTCGATCGATAAAAATAATTGGAATTTCCTTGACATTGAATTTCTTTCGCCAAGTTTTGAAATTCATTTCAATCTGGAAGCTGTATCCATTTGATTTAACCGAATCAAGATTAATGTTCTCCAATACTTCGCGTCGAAAACACTTGAATCCTCCAGTAGGATCTTTAATTGGCATGCCAGTTATCGTGCGCGTATACAGCGAAGCACCATATGACAGAAGCAACCGTGAGAGAGGCCAATTCACCACATTCACACCGGCGATGTACCGCGACCCAATGACGAGATCCGCAGTTTCGGCGGCATGTAAAAAATTCGGTATTTCATTGGGATTGTGGGATAAATCGGCATCCATCTCGAAGATTCGTTCATAGCCATTTTGTAACGCCCACTTAAATCCGGCAACGTATGCCGAACCTAAGCCCTGTTTGCCGGGTCGTTGCAGAAGATGAATCCACGGATCCGATTGTTGCCATTGCTGAATTCGCTGAGCCGTTCCATCGGGTGAATTGTCGTCGACAAAAAGGATATGTAAGTCGAAATTCATATCCTTGAGTGTTGTTAGTAAACGATCGATGTTCTCGATCTCATTATAAGTCGGAATGACAATCACCGTTTTGCGGAGTGGTATATCAGAACGTGAGGGAGGCACTTGCAGTGTTCCTAAGTTGATGTATTGATTATTCAATTTCTAACCGCCTCTTGTGAGAAATACATTTTCATCGCATCTTGAAAGGTCAATGCATTGAACCCTAACTCCCGAACCGCTCGTTCTGGTAACAATCCACCCAATTTGGGTCGTTGAGCTGCTTGTACAAAACTCGAACCATCGACCGGTTCGATCAGTTCCTTGGAAAGGTTGGCAATAGTAGCGATCTCGATCGCCATTTCAAACCGACTGAAATAGCTTTTCCCCACTAAATGAAATATGCCGCTGGGAGTTTGTTCTACCATTTGACGGAGACCAGTCGCTAAACTGTCGGTTAGGGTGGGTGAGGAAAATTGATCGGTGACAATTTTAACCGGTTCGCTATGCCGAAGCTTCGAGAGCAACCAAGTTACAAAGTCCGGGGCTGTTTCCGGTTCATATCCAAACAAGACGCAGGTTCTAACGACAGCAAAGTGTCGGTTTTCGCCCAGTACTTCGTTTTCGCCGGCTAATTTCGAGCGACCGTAATAGCTAATCGGATTAGGTAAAGCTGATTCTGGATAAGGTCCAGCTTTGCCATCGAAAACAAAATCTGTGGAAACATGAATGAGGTAAATATCATGTTTTCGACAAATATTTGCCAATTTGGCGGGTACATCGGCGTTGATTCGATAAGCTTTCTCACGCTCGGTCTCACAGAGATCGACATTTGTCATCGCAACCGTATTGATCACCACATCCGGTTTAATGGCTTGGATATACGTATCTACCGCGGTTGAATCGGTAATATCCAAAGCGGATGATTTCCAGTGATGATTTTCTTGGGGAGGGATGGGGATCACATCGATAGCAACGACTTCATGCCCTTTCCAGAAGAGTTCTGGAAGCAGTTTTCGACCAAGACGACCGGCACCACCTGTGACCAATACTCGCAAAGATATCTCGCCAATTAGAATTTTTATGTAAGTATAAGAATACTAACCTAATAGTGCTAGAGGGACAATTTCTTAACGACTGGTTTTTCCGCAACCAATACGATCACCGATGCGCCTGCTTCTCCACCAACAGCGGCTGGTAAAGCTGCCCATAAAAGTCGGAGTGGAAAATACCAATCAAATTTACCGCTACGCTGTTTTCGAAGACGCTCACTGTGCACCAAGTTATATGCCAGATCGAAGATCAGACCACTGACTGACTTAACTTGTAGTCCACTTTGTTCTGCTAAAAAACGCAAAGAATCGGGGGTAAACATCGTACAATGGCGCGGTGCGTCGTAAGCGATCCAGTCCTCTTGATAGATCCTTGCATCCCACGAGGTAGCATTTGGAACGGCAATAACCACTCGACCGCGTTCAGCTAACATACTAACGGCTTTTTCCAGCACTTTTCGCGGTTCCGGTACATGTTCGAGGCTGTGCCAGAATGTGATCCCGTTAAATTTATGCTCGGGGACTGGAAAAGCCGGTAAATCGCCATTGAAACATTCAAAACCATTCTTTTTGACGAGTTCGGCAGCATTCGCCGATGGTTCCACCGCTTGTCCGATCCATCCTCGTTTTCGCGCATGCACCAAAAACTCGCCAGTGCCGCAACCGACATCGAGTAATCGATTCCCGTGTCGAGGGCGTCCCAGCCGTCGAAAACGTATCGCCAATGAGATATGTCGCAGTGAAATATAAATCCGGTCTAATAATGACCTCGGACCACCCGAAGACATAAACGGGTCGTACCCTTCTTCCGGATAACAAGAAGCCAGCAGCTCAGCTGCTGGCAGTTCTTGTAAGAAACTGACTCCGCACCGCCTGCATTCCGCTAGCGGATACGCTTCTTCAGCGGATAACCGGAAACGATCGGGTAACGACAACCATCGGCGAAAATCTTGTGCACCACAGACCGGACACATTTCGACCGCAACTCGCCGCAGTCGTTCCATCAATCGAATTCTATCTTATTCGGCTTTCCAATTGGAGGGGCTATAATAGAAACGCCAGCCAACCTGGAAAAATGCACCAGACATGTCGATCGGAAGATTCTGCGCCGTTGCATCGGTAGAAATACCGACGTAAGTACGGGTTCCGGCATCGTCTTCAGTATGAATACGATCGACGTAGTGATTACGATACCCAGCAGACAGGGACAAAGCGTTGTTTTTGCCCATCGCGAGTTCAGCATTCAGCTTAACCATACCGCCAACGGTACGACCGGAGGCATTGGAGAAGTTCATGCTGACCATATCGCCAGAACGATTTGCATTAACGAATGCGAAATCGGGACCTGCACCGATACCGAGTGTGAAATTGTCGTTGGCAATCAAGAGATAAGTCGGAAGAATGAATAGTTCGCTTCCGCTAATCTTCAAAGATGATTCTTTGCCGGTTCCGGCTTGTTTGGCTTTCCACTCGCCACCCGGTAAAGCGTTGTAACCAAATTCCCACAAAAAGCGCGGATCCGTGCGGTACAGAATCGACACTCCAAAAGACGGGGTTCCGCTCAGCTTTGTTGCAGAGGTCACGCCACGACCCCACAGCGAATCGGTCTGGTTATTAACATCCTTCATTGCGATCGTGCCATAACCGCCGCGCAGTTCCACGCCGTACTTGTGATTCAAGTCGGCAGCAGAAACAACCATCGCCAGCGAAAGCAACCCAATCAAGAGAACCGTTCCCAGTCGCACATGCATAGTTTTACTCTCCTCGTAGATGAAAATGGAAAAAATCCGCCGTGAAGCGCCGTCGTCGAAAGTAGTATTGCCATACTACCGAACCGGCGTAACGTCCCGGAAAACACACGTCGGACACTACTCGCTCTAGCTGTAGCCGCCGACGCTCGCGTAGGGTAGGGGACAATCGCCCTAACACCGACCGCCACGCAGCGACTTGATGCCGAGCACGTTGAAAATCCCCGTGACAAAGGTAAGCACCAAATGCAGCAAATTCAAGCGTGACCCGACGACTTACTGTATATACCGATATTTTCTCGTTGTTTCGCAACCACATCAAGAGACTGTTGCGATGATTTAAATAGAGTTTTCGATTGCTAGAACGGTTCAAAGTCGCTCCACCACGGTGAAATAGTGTAGCTTTAGGCACGGTTTGGATCAACCAGCCCCGTGCTTGCAATCGCCAACAGAGATCAATTTCCTCTTGATGAGCAAAAAAATCCTCTTCGAGGAACCCTACCTCCCGGAGTGCATCCATGCGCAGAACGATTGCTGTTCCAGACGCCCAAAAAATATCTCGCGCCTCGTCATACTGACCGTGATCGATTTCCATACAATCAAGAATGCGACCAAATGCGAAGGGAATACCATCGCAATCTAACAATCCGCCTGTCGCACCAGCGTAATCGAAATAATCCGGCTTCTGGAAGGATCGAATCTTCGGTTGTACTGCTGCTACCCGGGGCTGCGCCTCCAAGCGCTCCACCATCGTTGCGAAGCAGCCCGGTTCGACCACGACATCGTTATTAAGCAATAATGCATAAGGTGTATTCACTGCCGCTAATCCAAAATTGCAGCCACCGGCATAACCACGATTGGTTTCCGATTCAAGGATCTCGATCCAGTCGAATTTTGACCGGGCAATCGCAATCGAATCGTCCGGCGAAGCATTGTCTACAATCAATACGCGCGGAACCCCATCAGGGTCCCGCGCGATCGAATGCAAACAATCAAGCAACATTTCCGAGCCGCCATTGTGGGGAATAACCACAGTGAGCAGTCGTTTCAGATCCAACATCATTATTTACGTTTCGATGGTTTCGACGGTTTCACCGATTTTGCCAAATTCGGAACCGATTTCTTAGCTGATTCCAATCGTTCGGCGGCACCTTTGTCTTGTGGATGTTTGGCAACCCAATCCGACAATAACGGAATCATCTTATCAATTTGATTCGTTCGTTCATACAGAGCAACCAACGCACCAAGCGCTTGACCATCCTCGGGATTTCCCTGATGCATCGGTTCGAGAACATTCTGGGCATCGGCATACCGACCCATCTGCATCATGTAAGAAACCACCCGCATCTGCTTTTCACCGGCAAGATTACCGCGTTGCAAAGCTTCGGTAAACTTACGTGCTGCAGCGGAATCCAAACCACTCTTGTATAGCACTTCACCGGCATGGTACAGATCTTCCGCACCAGGAGTGCTACCGAAAATGCGCGAATAGATTTTTCGAGCTTCGTCGGGACGATTCATATACTGTTCGTACGAACCAGCCAACAAGATTTGATTCTCGATATCGTCTGGAGCGGCATTTTGGCTCATCAATTCGAGTCGCTTCCGCATTTCTTCGGGACGACCTAAATCGTTGTAAATCTTGCCAACTTGCATCACCAATTCAGGCATATCGAATGGAACGACCGAAGTAGGAATAATTTCTTCCATCCGATCCAACAAGAAAAGAGTCTTTTCGCGAGCAGGTAACTCTTTAAAGCGATCTTCCCATTGCGCCTTCGCGATTCCCGATGATTTCGATCGTTCGGCAGGATCGATGATACCTTGATAGTAGTAAAACGCCAACTGTAGGAAGCAACTGCGATAATTCTGCAACAATCGCGATTCGTTTTCGTTGTAGTAAACTGCCGGATCATTCAAGTGACGATAATTGTTCTTGAACTTATGAATCAACATCTCGAACATCATATCGGGATTGATGCGGCTATCGCGGGGTCTCGGCTGGATCCGGAAAGACAACCCTTCCATCACTCCGAAATTCGATAAACCGGTCATCGCATTGTTCGATACCGTCGCAGCAAAATAAATCGGACGTTTCCATGAGCCATCCGGTCGCACATTCGAGCGCATGATGTCGATGATCATCATATCCTGTACCCGAAGGAAGTTCGGGGAGCGATCGCGACCCTCGCGATCGGTCGGAATGTAAAACGCTGCCGGCGCTTCCCACGTCATCGGACCTTCAGGCGACTTAATTGTAATTCGACGTCGTTCGGGTGGCCAGTAACGGCTCATGATCGCATCTTCAGTCGTTTCGTCGACATACTTATCGATGAATTCGTTATCGAAACTAATGGGTACTTTGAAAACGTCACGCAGTTGCTTGATGTACCACCCGGTATTGATAAGCGAGAGATTCGCCACAGTTACATCGGGACGAACATGCTCGACCGTTTGCAGATACCACAAGGGGAAAGTATCGTTGTCTCCGTTGGTGAAAAGCACGGCATTCGGTGCGCAACTTTCGAGAATATTACGCGAGTAATCGTATGCAACAAAGTTGTTTTTGCGATTGCAGTGATAGTAATTCACTTGCAGCATTCGTCCGGGAACAGCCAAGGCGAGTGCCAAGATTGCTATACCGGCGATAGCAGGAGAGAGTTGCTTCTTTTTCAAGAATTCGGCAATCGTATCGATCACTGCGACAGCACCAATGCCGATCCAGATAGCAAACGCAAAGAAGCTACCAGTATAAGAATAATCTCGTTCACGGGGTTGCGGATCGTCTTGATTAACATACAATACTACCGCCAAACCGGTCATAAAGAACAACACGAGGTTGGCAAACCACTGCTTCCGATCCTTGACGTAATGATGCACGATACCAAATAATCCGAGGAAGAATGGTAGACCGAAATAGCGCCACCCGGAAAGATTCTCACGATAGTAGATGTCTTTGAACGAACCAATGAAGTTCCAATCGAAATACCGGAGATACATCTTCTTGATCTGGTATTCCCAGAATGGTCCGCGCCGATTGAACATTCCCGCCATCATGTTGTCGGTTCCGTATTGCTCGCGCGACAGATAGCTGTGAATTCGTGCAAACGTCGAGGGGTCGTTTTCGTTGATTAGCGGATGCATTGTTGCACGCAGGAAGAGCATGATGTAAAGCGAGAACCCGAGGAACGTTAAAATGTGAACCATCGGAATCAACGCGGCATCGTGTTTTTTCTGGTTGTTGTAATAGATGTAAAATCCTGCTGCAATGGGAACCGATGCGACCTGCAACCAGATTGGTACGGCAGCGTGAATCGGAATATCGATTATCAAGTAAGAGATAATGTTACCGACGAGTAAAAAATAGGCAAGTCGGCGATTTCGAAACCAAATCAACAAGAAGATGGTCGGGAGCGTCAACAAATTCAATTGGTGCAGCGATAGACCTAATCCGTTCAAGAAAAAGATCAGCAAGAGTAAATGATCTTTCGAGCCGTCCTGGGATTCATCGTACCATTTGATAATCAGCCAGATCACCAGTACTGTCATAAATAGCGAAGGTGCCCAAACGCCGAATTCAACGGCATTGAACCAATACGACGGGGTAAACGCAAACGCCAATGCACCGACGGCAGCACCACCCAAGACAGTTATTGTATCGCTTAGGGTTTCCTCTTTTCCGCGGAACATCCGGATCAATCGCATCGTAATCAAAAATGTTCCCAGAACCGACAGTGCCGATAACAGCGAAGTTAACTGGCAGCCACGCTGGGCATATTCACCGAATGGAAAAAGCAAAACCGAAATCCGACCCATCACCATTAACAATGGCGATCCCGGTGGGTGCGGAACCCCTAGAATAAATGAACTTGCAGCGTTCTCGGCACAGTCCCAATATGAAACCGTATTCGCATTCGACATGAGCAGAATAATCCAGGCGAACAGGAAGATTCCCGTCCCAACCCAGAATGATGGTTTCTTTATCGCATTTTGCAGCAACAGTAGTCCTCCTGAATATCAACAATCATATTGGGAACACATGATAACAGATGTGCTTACTCAAGCAATCATTTATCGAAATCGTTGTAACACTCGACGTTTTTCACTGGTATAAAAGAAGCCCGTGAACCACAGCAAGACAGGAAACAAGATAAATAGCGGGATTCGCAACCACATCGATTGAACTACGACCGCTCCGAGATACCACCAAACGGCAACTGCAACCGATAATTGGAGCAATCGCCGATTTTCGTATGGAACTGGGTAATTCTTTCGCGCATAGATCCACTCGCCGAGGGCGATACATCCGTACCCCACGACAATGCTCCATGCCGCAGCCCACAATCCATAAACAGGTATCAACCAGATACAGAATAATACGCTCAAAGTAGCGGCAATACCCGATATATACGCTTGAACATGGATGCGGTTCCGTAAATAGAAACCCGCAGACAAGTTGGCAGCGATCCCGTTAAAAACTTGACCTAATAGGATAACAGGGAATATATCAATTCCACCCCAGAATTTCCTATCGATCATCGGCGCTCCTAGTAACGGAAGCTTCATCGTCACCAGAGGCGGGAGAAAATAAGTTAATCCTAAAAACAATATTCCAAAACTTAACAGAAAATAGGTCAAAACACGGGCAAAAAGTTCCGGACTATCCTTTTTTTCGCCTTCTTCAAGGAAAAATGGTGCCCAAGCATTTCGGAACGCCATTGCCAAAATCGAGAAAACCATTCCCAACTTCGCCCCTACACCGTATAAACCAGTTTGTTCTGTCGAGGAATATACTTCTAGGAGTTTTCGTGAACTTAACTCCAATACCATGACAAAAAAGAGGTTAGGAATATTCGGCAAACCGAATTTCAGGATTGGTCCCAGTAAATTACCGTTGAACCGCCAAACGATATCTTTTCGAATCAACAAGAGTAATGGAAGAAGAATCACCGCGGAGCTAACAACATTGGCAAGCAAAACTCCTTGTAACCCGGTTTTCCATACTCCTACTAAAATCCAATTCGCTCCGAGATTAATAATCACACCAAACAATCGGAGTGACGTATACTGCCATGCTCGCTGTTTGGCGCGAAGGATGACAAATGGGAGTGCCATAAAAGTATCTAGCCAGAGGACAGCTAGACAGTAAATCAGTATAAGCGGGTCTCCCCCTTTTTCGAGAACAACATTCGCGAGAGGTGCCCGGAAAAACCACAATAAGACACTTAGGATGGTCGAAGTAAAAATGGAGAGCGTTAATACGGTACCGAAGAGATTTTTTCGTGCTTCCTCTTCTTTCAATGGCACATAATAGCGCATTAAAGCGATGTCGAGACCGTAGATATAAATTACCTGCGCAACACCGATAAAACTATAATAGAGCGTCACTGCGCCGTATTCAGAAACAGTTAGCCAGTAACTGTACGCAGGGAGTAGTAAAAAGCTGGCAGCACGGGTGGCGATTTGCCCAATCCCGTACACGATCGATTGACCAGCCAGTGCTTTTACTTTTTGATACACGTTAAGAAATGTGTCCTACTGCGAAAAAGATAATTATTATTTCTGGTTACTTCGACACTTCACGCAAGACGAAGTATACTTGCGGATCCTGATCCCACAGTAATGGTTTTGCAAACGATTCGACACTAATAGTACCGTCCAGTTTCCGTTTGGTTCCGGCTCGCAACGCTTCGGCTCTGACTACGGGTGATGGATTCACTACCGCAGCATGCCAAATGTCGCCATCCGTTCCTTGCAGAATCCGATACACTTGTATATAAGTTGCCAGCATCGATGTATTCTTGATCGGGAATTCGTCGGCACGAACCTCGCGATAGTCGGGAAACAGACCAAAACCGGTGCGGAATGAGAGATATCGATCCAATCGCCAAGATGGTTTCAAGCGTCGTTCCAAAGTATCCATTAACGCGTTCCGAAAAGCGGTAATCTGGTCTAATCGTCCCGGTTGAAGGGAGTCGTGATGAGTCGGTCGTGAACTCAGTGCCTGTATCGTGGTTTCACGAACGGGATAAGACGAATCTGCCAAACATGAAAGGATCGCTGGAATCGACGGAATATCCGCCATCAGGATCAATCCCCGAATCGAAGTACGACGAATACCTGCCCACGAGTCGTGGGAAAAATCGCGAAGTCGCTTCATGATGACCGGAACACCGGCAGGCATTGTCATCAATGCGCTTGCAGCCGCACCGCGAATTCGAATCGACGTATCGGTACTTGCAGTAATCAACACCGAAGTGGCACTAGTATCACCAATATCACCAAGCGTTTTCAATACCATCGACTTAATATCGCGATCTTTCGTCGTGTCATTAATTGCAATCAACGATGGAATAGCAGGTTTTCCGATTTTTTTCAAGATCAGGTTAACTGTTTGACTCTCACGCGCATCGTCGGTAGCGAGTTTTGTGAGTAGGAATGGAACTGCGATAATTCCACGTGCGACGAGAGTACTATCGGCTTTCCGGCGAATTTCCGCCCATTTCGGTTCGCCGCTGCTGGCAACCCAGAAAAGGCGCTTGTCGGATTCCGCGGAATAGACGATACGGTCTTCCCAACCCGGTTTCAGAGGACCTTTACAGAGATGAGGCGGCAATTCATCGACATTAGATTTTCCGGTCTCTCGCTGAGTAACTGGGTTTGTCTGCGCAAAGACTACTGAATTTACAAGGAGAAATAATCCCATCAGAGCAACTCGGATCATGGTTTCTCTCCTTTCAACGCTGGTTTGGCAATATCCCAACCGACTCCGCGAATTCCCCTCAGCCACATTCGACCATCGGCAGCATCGGTATCGGCATAACGGTCGTCGCCAGCTTTATCCAAAAAAAGACCGATTGAACCGTAATCTCGTCGCGGATTACCATACCCCATGGTTGATACACTATTGCGATTGGAATATACATCGTTACCGGCATCGTCGATCAGAACACCAAAACCGTTTGCACTTCCCGCCCCTTGCGATAGATCGCTGCAGATATAGCTATCCTCGCCCGCCAAATCGTGAAGATAGCCGGTTCCAAGATCGTGACCACACCCTTGCGAAACACCTTTGCTGTCGTAATGATCGTCACCAGCTTCATCGCGCAGCAAACCGAGAGAAATATGTATCCCAGATCCCTGTGCATATTGGTATGCGAGATACCGATCGTTTCCGGTTTTATCCAGCAATACTCCCAGCGCATACCAATAACTGCAACCTTGACCGTAGATATCGCTCATGTAAAAATCGCTACCAGTTTCATCGATCAGGAATCCGAAACCACCACTGAAATTAGGACGTAGACCGTAACCGAATCCTTGAGAAAGTGTCAGAGAATGATCTTGATACCGCAAGACATCGACATATCGCGGTGTTGCCAGATATTGATCGTCTCCCTGTTCATCGAGCAGCGTCCCCCAACCCGCAATCAAACCGACACCCTGTCCGTACATGTGTATGCGATAGTTATCATTACCGGTAAAATCGTGTAAGGACGCCGAACCAAATGCAGCACAACCTTGCGAGTTGGCATCGGCTTCGTAGGAATCGAAACCAGAGCGGTCTTCCAATAGCGATGCACCCATCATTGCTGCACCTTGCGACCATTGATTACCGATGTAATGATCGTTTCCACTGAAATCCAGCAGCATTGCAATACCATCGCGCGCACCGGCACAAGAAAAATTGGAATCGGCGAGATAATAGTCGTCGCCTTCAAAATCGATTACCAATCCAACTGGAACTTTTTCACTATTTCCAGCAAATCGACCGCGATACTCGTCATTACCACCGAGGTCGATGATTGCGGCAAATTCTCCGTCGTAGATATTTCGCGCTTTACTGCCAATGATGACGATGCCACCCGATGTTTCCTGCCATCCGACAATTGCACCGGTCACACCAGCCAATGGAGTATGACGAAGCGATCCAAATATCATTTCCCAATTACTAGTATCCGAAATCGAAGCAGTAAATGCGCGCAACGCATTCAATGATCGATTCCAGTCGGTATAACCGTGAATCTTTTTGATTAAGGCATTCGTCGCTTTCATCGAATCGGCACCGATCTCTTGACGTTCTTTGAGCGTAAAGACATCGAGATCGGCAACATTATCGTCTTCCCGGTAGAGATCGGGAACGTCGGACAAAGCTTTTATTCGCTCTTCGGGAGTAAACCCGGTCCAGTTCCGCTCACGAATTAGTTTCGCATCTGTAACGATTTTATCCCAAGTCACAGGTAGCGTACTTGTAATCGATGGAGACATCTTCAACTGTTTTGACACACTGTCAGTCAATTTCATCGAAACAGACTCTAGTTGATCCGAGTGCAATAACAAATATGTGATGATTGGACTACGGAAAGGATCGGGAGTTTCGATATCAGGCGAAATCGCAAAGTTCGATGGCGAGAGATTAAGCGCAGATAACGCCTTCAAAACGAGAGTATCGTCGGAGAACCCGCTGGCTTGGACGGAAATCGCTATGGAAACGATAATCAATCCAACCGCGAGGAATTTCGGAAAGTACTTGATCATAGGGAAACCAATCTATTCTTACGGTTAGGAAGGTACGATTTTTTAGCAGCCGATGCGAGAACATTTACCGGTAAGTGGACAATCGGCACAGTTGGGAGCACGCTTAAAACAGACGGCTTTAGCCAACCGAACGATGAATGCATGAATTTCTCCCTGATCATACGCCGTTAATGGGGCTAACGTTTCTACCCAATCAGCACAGGTTCGGTAATTCGCATTTTCTTCGAGAAAACCGATACGGTTACCAATTCGTCGGGTGTAGCCATCAGCCATCGCAACTGGTCGCTCGAGTGCATATAACAAAATCGAATCGGCGGTTTCTTCGCCAATCCCTTTGATTGCCATCAATTGCGATCGTAATTCGTGGGTAGAAGCATCCATTCCGTTACTAAATACTTGTGATGTCAGCAGCCAATTCACGGTAGATTGGATTGTCCGGCTCTTGGCAGTCATAAATCCTGAAGGCTTAATTAATTCTTGAAGCAGTATCGGATCGATTAACTGCAATGCCTCAAGAGTAAGAGTATTAGCAGCTTTTAACCGCGATATCGATCGCTCGACATTTCGCCAATCGGTATTTTGTGTTAGTATTGCTCCGACCACAATTTCGATTTTGGTTTCTCCCGGCCACCAGCGCTGCGGACCGAAATATGCCAGAAGCGCCTGATAGATCTCATCAGGCGCCCAAATCGGTTGTTTTAAAGATTTCCGGTTCATTCGATGATTAACGACTGACCTGTCATTTCTTCCGGTACTGACAATCCAATCCATTTCAATAGCGTCGGTGCCATATCGGCAAGCCGTCCACGGTCGATCATCTTCAATTCGCGGTCGGCATTCGCAACAATAAAGTAGACATCATTCAAAGTGTGTTGGGTGTGTGGGCAATTCGATTCGTAATCCCACATTTGTTCGGCATTGCCATGATCGGCAGTCACAAACAAAGTATATTCATTCGAATTGCATGCTGCTAGAATTCGTGTGACTCCGCGATCAACGGCTTCAACTGCCGCAGTAGCAGCCGGTAATGAACCGGTATGCCCCACCATATCGCAGTTGGCAAAATTGATAATGATTACCTGATACTTTCCACTTTCAATCGATTCGACAACCTTGTCGGTAACTTCTACCGACGACATTTCCGGGAGCAGATCATACGTCGCCACTTTCGGTGATTGAATCAAGATTCGGTCTTCGTTAGGAAATGGTTGTTCGACGCCGCCATTGAAGAAATAGGTGACATGCGCGTATTTCTCGGTTTCAGCACAGCGCAATTGATTCAAACCGGCATTGGCAATCGTCTCGCCGAATAAATTCGACATGGCTTGTTGTTCGAAAAGGATCGGGAATGGAAAGGTGATATCGTACTGCGTTAAGGTGTAATAGTGCAGATCAAGGGTTTCTACCGGAAATTCGGTGAAACCGGGAATAGCCAATGCGCGGGAAATTTCTCGGGCACGATCGGCTCGGAAATTAAAAAAGAGTACCGTATCGTTCTTTTTGATTCTTCCGAGAGTTTGACCGTTACTAACCATTACTGTGGGAAGGATAAATTCATCAGTCACCCCTTTCGCGTACGAATCGAGGATGGCGGCATGTGCCGAATCAAACGGTTGCGCTTCGCCGTATACGAGACACCGATAAGCTTTCTCCACGCGCTCCCAGCGCTTGTCGCGATCCATTGCATAGTACCGTCCACAGACCGTTACGACACCGGGAAGACCAAGTTTTTTCGCAAAGCTATCGATCTCTTCGACAAATCTGACTCCCGATTCGGGAGGTGTGTCGCGTCCATCCATGAAGGCGTGGATATAGACATTTCGCAAACCTGCTTTCGCGAATCGCTCCAACATCCCTTTCAAGTGTCGATCGGAGGAATGGACTCCGCCATCGGAAACGAGACCCAGTAAATGCAGCGCAGTGCCGTCGCGCTTTGCATCCTCGATCAGTGCTTGCCAATTGGGAATTTTATCCAGAGAACCGTCTTCGAGCGCAAGATCGATGCGTGAAATATCCTGATAAACAACTCGACCAGCGCCAATATTGAGATGTCCAACTTCGGAGTTGCCCATTTGTCCGTCGGGAAGCCCTACATCGCGACCGCAACATGCCAAGCGGGTAAAAGGACGTTCGGCAATTAAGCGTTTCAAAGTCGGTGCATTGGCAGCGGCGATTGCATTTCGATCGGTATCGCTACGAATACCAAAGCCGTCAAGGATTGCCAATAGGATTTTTTTCATAAGACTCTCTTTTGAATTGTTGCCAGTTCCGTTTCAATATTCGCGGATAAAACGCCCATGTCAAACCGACAATCACAATTGCTAGCGGTAGCATCCAAGTCGATTGCGCGATAATCCACCACGGCCAGGCATATCGTTTGATCAACCAGACCGAACCTGCAACGGCAGAAAGCAACATTCCGAAAATAAGATAGCGCTTGGATACAGGTTCTAAAATGAAATATGCAAGCGTAGCGATTCCGGCAAGTAAGAAGTATCCAGCAAGAATATCACCGAACCAATGGAAGTTATTGAATCCGAAGAAATGCTGTAATAATGCAGTACCGGCAAATAGCACGCCGGGGAAAATGGCAATCCGCTCGAAGTGATCTGATGCCGTGAATATTAATATGATTCCGGAAATCATTAAAACACCGGATAGCATTCGCCATCCGGTTCGATCCATTCCCGACAACATCATTGTGATTGCTACCGTGAATAGCGTAATCCAGAAAGTTTTTTTCGCCCTTTTCAGCGTTACTTCTCCGGTTTTGGTTCGACAGGATACACGAACAAACCAATCAAATAGACAATCAATCCAATCCAGAAAATGAAGAAGAAAATCGAAAACACGAGACGAACTAGAACAGGATCCAGACCATAATACTCGGCGATTCCACCGCATACTCCGAATAGTACCCGATCATGCCGACTTCGATAACATTTCTGGGGAATTATATAGTTATGACTCATTTTCCAATCTCATCGATACGGTATTTAACGATTCCTGCCGGTACTTCTACTTCTACAACGTCACCGATAACTTTATCCAATAACGCTTTCCCGACTGGCGAAGAAGAGGAAATTTTTCCCGCTCGCGGATCGGCTTCTTCACCTGAAACTACACGATATTGAACTTCCTTGTCCGTTTTTAAGTTCCGGAGTGTCACAACGGTCATCAATCCGACCCGATCGGTGGGGATATCGTTTTCGTCAACCGGAACTACCGCGGATAGTAATCGTTGCAGCTTGCCGATCTGCATATCGATTTGAGTTAGTCCTTCACGGGCAGCCGCATACTCTGCATTTTCCGACAAGTCGCCTTTTTCTCGCGCTTCTTGTAAACTGCGTAACATATCCGGGCGTCGCACTTCGACCAAATCGTATAGATCACGCTCGATTTTTTTTATGCCACTGGCACTCATCGGAATAGATTTGCTGGTCATAATTCTCCAAAGATTCACTTCAACCGATTCGAATGTTCGGTAACATATTGTACGATTGCATGACCGATAGCGGTTGCCTGTTTCGTTAAAAAAATCGGATCATGCAGTTTCCGTTCCTGATCGGGTCGGATAATATAGGTTGCTTCGGTCAATACTGAAAGTTGTCGATGGGAACGGCAGATTGCAAAGTCTCCAACATACACCCCTCTTTCGGGTAATGCAAGACTATCAATCAAGTTCCGATAAAGCACTTGTGCAAGACCAAAAGCTTGTGGGTGAAAATAATAGACCGACGATCCCGTGCTATCCCACGGATTTTCATCGTCAGGTAAGGCATTTTGATGCACCGAGATCAGCAAATCGGCGTTACTCCCCTCGGCAGCAGCGACCCGCTCGGTCAGTGCAAGCGTGGTATCGGTCACACGTGTCTGTGTAACCATTGCTCCCGCTTCGCGCAAAAACGCCGTTAATCGGGTTGCGACCTCAAGATTGACCGATTTCTCGTAGAGCCATGTCGGTCCAATCGCTCCGAATTCCGATCCACCATGACCGGGGTCAACTACGATTTTCCAACCAATCAATGGCTTACTGTGTTCGACTGGTTTGGGTGGTGCTTCCCGGAGTACTATGTGTAAATCGGCACTATCTGCAAAGAGATGATAACCGATTAGAAACGTATTCGGTCGAAAATCAATCCACAAAGAAGACTTTGATTTTGCCGTTTTCACCGCAATTGACGAAACGGAACCAACAGAGTCCAGTACAACTTGAGGAGTTGTAGCTAGATTACAGCGGAGGAATTCGATTTCCATCCGGGAACTATCGCCAGCCCAATGAATTCGATAAGGTGTTGGGTAACCTAGTTGGAGCGTTATCCGCGTTTCGCGTGAGGAAGGGAAATATGTGGACACAATTTTTCGGATTGCTACTGGATTTACAGGCCGTGGAATTGGAGTGACTCGTGCGGAATCGACCCAAATGACTTTCCCATCGGGAAGTTTTGCCGAATAGTTTGTCCCTTGCTGAGCGAGAATTTTAATCGGTGTTCCGGCCATTGGAAGTAGGATGTTCTTCCCTTGGGGTGAATTTCGAAAGCGGGCATCGGCATTTGTTTTAACCCAAAACGGTTTCGGAAAAAAATGTAACGGCAACACTGCCGGAGGTAAGGAGCGCTCAACGGGTAGCACTAAACGAAAAGTATCTTTGGGGGTTTCGACCTGAATCTGCCAAACAAAATCATCGTACCGTGACGGGCATTTCAACCAGACAAGCCACCCACCGCTGCTATCAACTGTAACTGGATGACCGTTAATAGTCAATTTAGCATGAATCGGGTCGGCAACATTTCCCAGTAAAAAAGTCGAATCAATACCCTTGCGCAACCAGACTTTTCCGTCGACATTTTTTTCACGCGGATAGACCACTTCGACAGGCGCCCCTGTCGGTTTCTCAGGATACGGGTTTTTCACAATTTGTGCTCGTGAAAGTCCAGCAATCGAACTCAGGAATATTAGAACAGCGTAGAAGATGGATGATGGTTGTTTCACTTCAGTACAAACATTTGCATAGTCAGTTTTCCCGGCAGATCAATTCGATCCCTTCCAAAACTAATCCGGGCACATATTCCGAAATAATTAATGAATGTGGGCATAGAATCGGTGCCAGCCCGCCGGTTGCTACAACCCGTGGCGCTCCACCAATTTCCATTGCGAATTTCATCGCCAGACTATCGACAGCTCCCAGCGCTCCCCATAACAACCCACTCCGCATCGCATCGGCGGTATTGCGACCGATCGGTGATGGTGGCAACTCTAGCGCGATCGAATACAATTGTGCGGCATTTAGTGCGAGCGCTTGTAACGATGTCTCGATTCCGGGTGCTATTGCGCCACCAAGATAGATACCTTCAGAATCAACTGCATCGATCGTAGTAGCCGTGCCAAAATCGACGATGATGAGTGGTGTTCCCCACCGTCGCATACCGGCAATGACATTGCACAACCGGTCAACACCGACCGCCGATGGGGGATCATAAGTAATCGTGATTTTCGGGAAGACGGTTTTACCGACGATATCGCACTGGATCTCAGGCAGAGCGTCTTGGACAGCACGATGAACGAGTGGAGTTTTATCAAAGACTACTGAGGCAATGCCCGCCGCTTCGATCTTACTGCTGCTTTCGAAATCGTGCAGGAAATGATTCAGTTGCCAGCGAATTTCATCGGAGGTTCGCGGTGTTTTGGTTGCAATGCGTGCTTCCGCGACTGAATTACCTGCTTCGAGAATTCCGAAGGTAATATTCGTATTGCCGATATCGATTGCCAGAAAACTCATCGCTTACTCGAATTCCAAGTATTCAACGATACCCGACATTATATTCCGTTTACTACCATCCGCTAGTTCGAGCACCAATTCTCCGGAGCAAGTTAATCCGGCAAATTTCCCTTCAAGATATTTATCAATATCGCGAACCGATAGTGACTGACCAATTTGTGGACCCCATCGCAACCATTCAGCTAATAATTGATCGGGAGGTTCATTGAGCTGATTCCACATTCGCTCGATGACTGTAAGTAGGTGCGAAAGAAAGAGCAAGCGATCCCATTCATGTCCGGTTGCCATTTTTATCGACGTCGCAGTCGATCGGATTTCTTCGGGAAATTGTGTTTTATCGACATTTAAATTGATACCGATACCGAGCACAGCACCAACCATATCGGATCCGGCAGATACTCCGGTCAACAGAATACCGGCTAACTTCCGACCATCGAGAAGGACATCGTTGGGCCATTTCAACGACAGACGTTTCGTCAGATTAATCGGAATGGAACTAAGAATCACACCACCTTCACGTACTGCTCGTAAAGTAGTGACACCCGCCCATAACGATAAGAGTGGGAATCGTTCTTTAATTTTCGGTGGTGGAAGTGTGACTGAGACATACAACCCGATCGAATCGGGCGACCAGAACGATCGCCCCATCCGACCGCGCCCTTCAGTTTGCTTTCGCGATGTGACCACCGCACCGATTACACCGTTACGAAGTAAATCTACTGCCCGAAGTTGCGTCGAATCGATACTATCGTATTCTTCGCGCAATGATCCCATCCATTGCTGTTCGGTTGCACCCAGTACCGTTTCACTCAGATTGGGAGTGGTAACAGTGAGACCGGTCGATGTTTGCATCAATACTCCCCGTAGACTTTTCTAAGCGCGTCAGATATTTCACCGACCGATGCGTATACTTCCACTGCTGCGACAATGTGCGGAATAATGTTTTCATCAGTTAACGCGACTTGCGATATCTTCGCTAATCGTTCGGTTACAGCGTTGTTATCGCGTGTTGTTTTGGTCTGCTTGCAACGATCCACCTGTCGAAGTTCCTGCTCTTCGGTTACTTTCAGAACCGGTGGCAAGGCGCGTTCTTTCTCTCGATACTGATTTACGCCAACGACAATTTTCTCATTGTGTTCGATTGCTTGTTGATATGCGTAAGATGCGGTCGCAATTTCGTCTTGGAAGAAACCGCGTTCGATTGCTTTTACCGATCCACCCATCTCATCGATCTTCTTGATATATTCGGCAGCTCTCCGTTCAATCTCATCGGTTAACGCTTCAACATAGTAACTCCCTGCCAATGGGTCAATGGTCTCCGTCACACCGGACTCATATCCGAGTACTTGTTGAGTTCGGAGTGCAAGCGTCACACTTTCATCGGTGGGTAGTGCCAAGGCTTCATCGAAACTGTTGGTGTGCAATGATTGTGTTCCGCCTAGAACCGCTGACAGAGCTTGAACCGTCACTCGCAGCAGGTTTACGTAGGGTTGTTGTGCTTGCAGTGTACAGCCTGCAGTCTGCGTGTGGAAGCGGAGTGTCCAGGATTTCTCCGACTTCGAACCAAACCGCTCGCGCATGATTTTAGCATACAACCGTCGCGCAGCCCGGAATTTCGCGACTTCTTCGAAGAGGTTATTGTGCGCATTGAAGAAGAATGCCAGTCGCGGGGCAAAATCATCGATATCGAGTCCGGCGGCAATTGCCGATTCGACATATGCGATCGCATTTGCCAGTGTGAATGCTACTTCCTGAACCGCGGTAGAACCGGCTTCGCGGATATGGTAACCGGAAATGGAAATGGTATTCCAGGACGGTACTTCACTGGCACACCATGCGAAAATATCGGTGATGATCTTCATCGATGCCGCTGGAGGATAGATATAGGTTCCGCGAGCGATATACTCTTTGAGTAGGTCGTTCTGAATCGTTCCGGAGAGCTTCTTTAAATCGGCACCCTGCTTCTTTGCGACAGCGCAATACATTGCCAATAGGATTGCGGCGGTAGCATTGATCGTCATCGAGGTCGATACTTTTTCCAATGGGATGTTATCGAACAACGTTTCCATATCAGCGAGCGTGTCGATTGCAACGCCTACTTTTCCAACTTCACCGCGAGCCATCGGATGATCGCTGTCGTAACCCATCTGCGTGGGCAGATCGAATGCGACGGATAATCCGGTTGTACCTTTATCGAGCAACATCCGGTAGCGCTTGTTCGATTCCTCGGCAGTGGCAAATCCGGCATATTGCCGCATCGTCCAAAGCTTACCCCGGTACATCGTCGGATAGACGCCACGGGTATAAGGATATTCGCCGGGATAACCGAGTTTTTCTTCGTATTGTTCGTCGGTCGCTTTCGGAAAATACAGACGATCTACTTCAATACCGGAGTCCAGTTCAAACTTTTCCTTGCGTTCCGGCTTCTTGCTGATTTCTTTGAGAACTTTCTTTTTCCAGTTCTCTTGTGCGGTACTCACAACTCCTCCAGTACAGTCGTTATCGGTCATTCATTGTTCTGGTCATGGGAAAGCTTGAAATATAGTCCCGATCAGACACGGATGAATGTACCATTCAAAATGCCAATTTCAGGCTAAAGATCAATGTTCTATAACGGGAATTTATCAACCCACACCTACCGATTGGACAATGATTTCGCGGCGTCGCGGACGATTGTCGAAATCGATGACCACAATTTGCTGCCAAGTGCCTAACACCATTTTCCCGTGATGGATCGGGATCGAAATCGAAGCACCGATCATACTTGCACGAACGTGAGCATACCCGTTTTCATCACCCCACGCGGCATCGTGCGAATAGGGAATGTTCTTCGGGTAGATTCGCTCGAGTGCGGTTTTAAAATCCTTGATCAATCCCGGTTCAAATTCAATCGTAGTGATTGCGGCGGTGGAACCACCGACAAATACATTCGCCATTCCGTAAATGACACCCGCTTTTTGGACGAGCCGTTGTACATCGAAGGTGACATCGATAATATCCGTATCACCCTTGGTGTCGACCGGAAATTGGTCGAATAGGATTTTCAGTGTTTGCTGATCGCCCGGTAACTGTGGTCCTGGTGCTCCGCGTCGCATCATGAGCTATTTCGCCATCGGGATATTCACATCGAATTTCTTTGCACAGGCGATTGCTTCGTCATAGCCAGCATCGACATGACGCAACACACCCATCAATGGATCGTTGGTCAGAACTCGCTCCAGTCGCTTTGCTGCTTCCGGCGTACCATCGGCAACGATTACCTGTCCGGCATGTTGACTGAAGCCCATACCAACACCACCACCATGATGGAAACTAACCCAAGTTGCACCGGATGCTGTATTGACCAGCGCATTCAACAGTGCCCAATCGGAAACTGCGTCGCTGCCGTCTTTCATCGCTTCGGTTTCGCGGAAGGGTGATGCGACACTACCACAATCGAGATGATCGCGACCAATCACGATCGGTGCCGATACTTTGCCGGTTGCAACCAATTCATTGAATTTCAAACCGGCTAAGTGACGTTCTTTGTAACCAAGCCAGCAGATGCGCGATGGCAACCCTTGCCAAGCGACACGTTCTTGCGCCAATTTGATCCAACGCTGCATACTTTCATTTTCGGGAAACAGCTCACTCACGGCTCGATCCGTTGTCGCGATATCGGCTGGATCTCCGGATAGTGCTGCCCAACGGAACGGTCCCTTCCCTTCGCAAAACAGCGGTCGAATGTAAGCAGGAACAAAACCGGGATAATCGAATGCCCGTTCGCAACCACCCTGCTTTGCCTTCGCACGCAAGTTATTGCCGTAATCAAAAGCGATCGCACCCTTATCCATCAATGATAGAATACCGTTGCAGTGCTCTGCCATCGCTCGGAACGATTCTTTGAGATATTGATCTGGATTGGAAATGCGCAATGCTGCTGCTTCGGATAAAGAGAAGCCATTGGGGATGTAGCCATTTAATTCATCGTGTGCACTGGTTTGATCGGTAACGCTGTCGGGTATGAAACCCCGCTTCGACAGTTCCGGAACGATGTCGGCAGCATTGCCGAGCAGTCCGATCGAAACCGCTTCACCGGCAGCAACAGCCTGTTTAACACGCGCAATGGCAGCATCCAGATTCGGAGCAGTTTCATCGAGATATCGGGTCTGCAAACGTCGCTCGATGCGCGTTTGATCGACTTCGATACAAAGTGCGACTCCATCGTTCATCGTCACAGCCAGTGGCTGCGCACCACCCATGCCACCTAGTCCTGCTGTCAAGACCCAACGCCCTTTCAAAGTACCACCGAAGTGTTTTCGCGCTTGTGCGGCAAAGGTTTCGTATGTCCCTTGCAAAATCCCCTGGGTGCCGATATAGATCCACGATCCTGCCGTCATCTGACCATACATCATCAGACCTTTGCGGTCTAATTCATCGAAATGCGCCCAGGTCGACCAATTGGGAACTAGATTCGAATTTGCAATCAAGACACGTGGAGCATCCGGGTGTGTTTGCACCACACCAACCGGTTTGCCGGATTGAACCAGCAACGTTTGATCGGATTCGAGATTCAATAACTCGTGAACAATCGCATTCAATGCCGGTATCGAACGCGCGGCTTTCCCGCGACCACCATACACGACGAGATCGTTAGGACGTTCGGCAACTTCGGGATCAAGATTATTGAGTAACATTCTTAAGGCGGCTTCTTGCAACCAGCCTTTCGCATTTAGTTGCGAGCCACGCGGCGCACGCAGAGGAAAAGTCAAGGGGAGATTCACAGTCGCTCCAATACATTAAATTGAATTATAGTCGTTCTTAAAAATCAGTTGGTATCGATAGTAAGGACTGCCTCGGGTGCTTGCGGATTAAGCTAAATCTGACACCGATATCGTGACAATTAATTTTCAAGAATTACTATAGTTCTCAATTTAGCAAGATTCCGGGGCGTATGGAAGTCGTATGAAATTGGCAAATCGAAGCCAATCAAAACTAACAGAAGTTTGAATACTATCGAATTTACGAATGAGTGGATGATCGTGATCAATAATTGGATAAGGGATAAGTAAATCAGAATTCTTCGGGAGTAGGAAATAATCGGTTACACGGAGGATTGTAGAATTCGATTAACGATTTTTCGAAATCGACTCGAACATCTCGAGAGTATAAAATGGGATCTAAAACCGCAACACAGATCCAAAGATTCGTGAAACGTCCACCGAGATCTTTCCACAAAGTTCGTCGCGGATGATTCAAGATTCTCTTCTTGAAAGTGCCGGTACCATTGATGTCTAGAACATTCCAGGTACCATCCGTCTCAACATTGATAATCATATAGACCGAAGGCGCGTCTACAAAGTCCACTTCGGACAGCGGATAACAATTAAACTTTATACCACTAATTTCCATTTCTATAGGCATTTATTACCAGTGCGAGAATATTTATCAATACTTTTATTCATTGTTTCACGGGTAATATACAAAAAAAATGCAGTTGTACAAATGATAAAAAAAACAGCCTCGAGAGGCTGTTTTAATTAACTATGTAACTTATTAAATTATTTTGACTCGGCAGACGGAGATGCTTGCTTTTTACTCCCCTTCTTGGCTCCCGGATGCCACTTGCCTCGCGGCCAGCGCTTCTTAGTAGCTTTTTCGACGTCGGACGTAGTTTCGACTTTCGATTTGTCGACTTTTCCACGAGCCATCGCGGGTTTCTTCTCTTCCTGCTTGATCTTTTCCTTGGCATCGAGACGTTCTTGAATGGCTTTCATGATTTCTTCATCGTAGCCAACCAATTCCAGATACGCCATCGGTGCTGCATCGCCGGGACGAACTTCAAGTTTGATGATTCTAGTGTAGCCGCCGGGACGATCTTTGAATCGCGGTGCAATCTCTTCGAACAAATGTTTGACGAGTTCCTTGTTGGGAATTTCCGCCAGAACCAATCGTCGCGAAGCCAAATCGCCTTTCCGCGCTTTTGTAATCAATCGTTCGGCATAACTACGCGCCGCTCGGGCTTTTGCCAGAGTAGTGGTGATGCGCTTGCGCTCGAACAGCGCAAAAGCAAGATTCATCATTAATGCACGGCGATGGGATTTCGACCGGTTCAAATATGCTTTCGCATTCAGGTGTCGCATGATAACTAACCTTTATCCGTAATCCGGGATCAAGTACAGCCCGGTTCGTCAATCTAAGAAAACGTTTGCCGATCTACCGTAAGCGATATTCGGGTAGAAACTTTTCGACATCCATACCGAACTCGAGACCATCCTTGCTCAGAATTGAGCGGAGTTCTTCGAGAGTCTTCCGACCGAAATTCCGTGCGCGCATCAGATCGTCTTCTTCGCGTCGAACCAAGTCGGCAATCGTACGGATTCGCATTTCACGCAGACAGTTGGCAGCGCGAATCGGCATTTCCAATACTTCGATCGGTTTCTTTAATATTTTGCGAATTCGCAAAGTTTCGTCGTCGAAATCGCTGTCGTCGGGTTTATTCGCGACATCGAATGCGACAAACAACCGCAAGTGATCCATCATCGACTGCGCAGCGTACGATATTGCATCGTCGGGAGTGATCGAACCGTCGGTTGTCACTTCGAGAATAAGCTTATCGTAATCGGTGCGCTGACCCACGCGCGTTTGTTCGACTTTGTAAACAACATTGCGAATCGGCGTGAAGACGGAATCGATCGGGATCATGCCAATTGGCGTATCCTGCATCCGATTGTCTTCGGCAGCGATATATCCGCGACCGCGTCGAATGGTGATTTCAATTCCGAATCGTGCGCGATCGTTCAAAGTCGCAATATGAAGTTCGGGATTCAATACTTCGAAATCCGTCGTTCCCTGTTGAAGATCGGCGGCAGTGAAGACACCCGGTCCACGCAGTTGCAATTCCACCCGGTCGGGCTTCTTGTTCAACAGCTTGAACCTTACCTGCTTCAGATTGAGCACGATCTCTGCGACATCTTCGGCTACACCCGGAATCGTCGAAAATTCGTGCAACACACCGTCGATTCGAATCGCCGTAATCGCAGCACCCGGAATTGACGAGAGCAGCATTCGGCGAAGCGAGTTCCCCAGCGTTACGCCGTATCCGCGTTCCAAGGGCTGAATGATGAAGCGACCGAACGTCGACGAATAACTGGTTTCGTCAAGTTCGACCTGCTCCGGCATTACTAAACCCGGTCCGTTCATTCGTTCCTCGTTGCTAAGTTCGCGATTGGAAAATTACTTGGAATACAATTCCACAACCATCTGTTCGCGCAATTTCATCGTTTCGGGGATGTCTGTGCGTTCCGGCTTGGTAAAGGTGCCTTCCATTTTCGCTTTATCAAGCGAAACGTAAGTAGGCAGCCGGGACACATTGACACGCTTCATTGCCTCGTGAATCGCCGGCAATTTTCGCGATCGCTCGTTTTCGGAAACACGGATTATATCGTTGGTCGATAAACGGTACGATGGAATATCCACCCGTTTGCCATTGACCGAAAAATGACCGTGTCGCACTAATTGACGAGCCGCAGCCCGGGACGAGGCAAAGCCCATCCGATAGACGATATTGTCAAGACGCGATTCGAGTAAAACCATGAGATTCGACGCGGTGATGCCGGGCATCGCCAACGCTTTCTCGTAGAAAGCGTGAAACTGTGCTTCCAGCAATCCGTACATCCGCCGGATCTTCTGTTTTTCGCGCAGCTGAATCCCATACTCGGACAGCTTGCCACGACGTGTGCGACCGTGCATACCGGGAATAAATCCCTTCCGCTCGAATGCGCACTTCGGTGTCAGGCAACGCTCGCCCTTCAGATATAGTTTTTCTCCCTCACGGCGGCAGATCCGGCATACCGGACCACTATATCTTGCCATTCGTTACACTCCTGGGTAATCCAAATCGATTAAATAATGGTTAGACGCGCCGACGTTTCTTGGGTCGGCAACCGTTATGCGGCAACGGTGTGACATCTACGATCGACAAAACCTGCAGCCCGGCAGCCGCCAATGCGCGTACCGCCGATTCGCGTCCGCCACCCGGTCCTTTCACCGAAATCGCCACCTTGCGAAGTCCGAGATCGATCGCGGTCTTCGCTGCCTGCTGCGCCGCTTGTTGAGCGGCGAACGGTGTATTCTTACGACTTCCGCGGAAGCCCATCTTACCGGCGGAAGACCACGAAATCGTGTTGCCGTACTGATCGGTCAACGTGATAATCGTGTTATTGAACGATGCCTGGATAAAAGCCGCACCAGCGGCTTCCACCTTCTCACGTTTCTTCGTTTTTTTCTTTTTGGGAGTTGCCACGAACTCGCTCCTTAACCAGCCAACTCACTGTCGTACATTACAATTCGACAGCTCCCGGTATCACCCGGGTAAGCTCCGTCGAACGAACGCACCGATGTTTACTTCTTCGGCGCCGTAGCCTTGCCGGCGATGGTCTTTCGCTTCCCTTTACGGGTTCGCGAATTGTTCTTGGTGTTCTGCCCGCGTACCGGCAAACCTCGGCGATGCCGCAATCCACGGTAACAGGCGATGTCCATCAATCGTTTGATGTTCATCTGAACTTCCGAACGCAACGCGCCTTCTACTTTAAACTCTGCGGAGATCGCATTACGGATCTTGTTCAATTCCTCATCGTTGAGATCACCGGCTTTTTTGCCGGGATTGACTCCGGTATCCGCCAGGATCTTACGCGCCACCGACGGCCCAATGCCGTAAATGTAGCGCAACGCGATTTCGATCCGTTTATTGCGTGGAAGATCTACGCCCGCGATACGTGCCACGACTTCTCCTCTCTAACTGCTTTCGATGTATCAACCTTGACGCTGCTTATGCTTCGGCTTCTTGGAGCAGATGACCCGCACCACACCGTTGCGCTTGATAATTTTGCAAGCGTCGCAAATCTTTTTCACCGAGGGTCGAACTTTCATGACTCCTCCTTAATCCTCACTTGTATCGATAAATGATGCGTCCGCGCTTCAAGTCGTAGGGGCTGATTTCGACAGTCACTTTGTCGCCGGGTAAAATTTTGATGAAATTCATCCTCATTTTACCGGAAATATGCGCCAGAACAATATGACCTTTTTCAAGTTCAACCCGGAACGTCGCATTCGGCAACGACTCGACTATCACGCCATCCATCTTTATCGAAGCGTCGTTACCCATTCTTATTTAGCGCTCCCTTATTCACCGGATACTGTCAGACGTACCGTACCAGTCTCAGTGATCGCCACTGTATGCTCAAAATGGGCGGATGGTTTGCCATCGGCAGTTACCACCGTCCAGCCGTCCCGTAGGACTTTCACCATGTAAGTACCGGCATTGATCATCGGTTCTATCGCCAGAGTCATCCCCGGCTTCAGAACCACACCACGACCCGGTGAGCCGTAGTTCGGAACTTGCGGCTCCTCGTGGAGCTGCTTGCCGATCCCATGTCCGACCAGATCTCGTACTACACTGAACCCCTCACGCTCAACCCGACTTTGTACCGTGTATCCGATATCGGATAATCGGGATTCATTCGGTACAATAGCCGCGATAGCCAGCTCAAGCGCATCCAAGGTTGCTGTCATCAGGCGTTGTTTCTCTTCGGAGATTTCACCAACTGCGAACGTACGTGCGCTGTCGCCAAAATAACCGTCCAGTTCTACGCCAATGTCAATTCCAACAATCGTTCCCGGTTCCAATTGACGGGGTCCGGGAATCCCGTGAACAACTTCTTCATCGATCGAGATGCATGTTGCCGCCGGAAAGGGGTGGCTGCGATCGCCATACCCTTTAAATGCCGGTCGACCGTTCCTGGAGCGTATATACGCTTCCACCGCTCGATCAATTTCGCCGGTCGTAATACCCGGCGCAATCATCGTCGCAGCTAAATCCAAAGCTTCCGCGACGATCACACTCGCCTTCCTGATCTTATCGATCTCTTTGGGCGATTTCAACTTAATCATGTCAATGCTGCTTTCACCCGACGATAGACTGTTTCCATATCGCCATCGGCATTCACACTGGCTACGCCGATTCGCTGCTCGTAATATTTTTTCAGCGGTTCGGTTTTCATATTGTACTCGTTCAATCGCACCAGAATTGCTTCCGGTTTATCGTCGGATCGCTGGATCAACGATTCGCCGGAAATGTCGCAAATGCCCTCGACTTTCGGCGGATTGAACAACAGGTTGTACACCCGACCGGATTTGAGCGCTACTCGCCGAGCGGATAACCGCTCTACGATTGCTTCAACCGGTAATTCCAAAGAAATCACATAATCTAATTTCATTCCGCGGCTAGTTAACAAATTCGATAACCCATCCGCTTGCGGCACTGTTCGCGGAAAACCGTCGAACAAAAAAGATTTATTCTTATCCAGCCGCAAAGAAACAATATTTAAGATCACGGAATCGGGGACCAATTCACCGCGATCCATAAAACCCTTGGCGGAAAGACCTAACTCGCTGCCATTTGCGATCTCGGTCCTCAAGATGTCGCCAGTACTTAGTTGTACAAAGCCGTCGCGCTCAGTCAGTAGTTGAGCTTGCGTCCCTTTACCAACTCCCGGTGCGCCAAGGAGAATTGCATTCATGTTACATCCGTCGTGTCGAAGCCCTGCCGCGAATTCTGCCCGACTTCATTAACCCGTCGTAATGCCGCATCAGCAAATGAGATTCGATCTGTTGCAGCGTATCCAATGCCACGCCTACCAAAATCAACAAACCGGTACCGCCGTAAAATGCCGCGAAATTGTAACTCACACCCATGTACTTCGAGACAATCGTCGGTACAATCGCAACCAGCGCTAAGGCGATCGCGCCTGGAAGCGTAATTCGGGAGAGAATATTGTCCAGATAATCGGATGTTTTCTTACCCGGTTTCACTGCGGGGATCAATCCGCCGTGTTTCTTCAGGTTGTTGGCGACATCCGTAGGATTGAACGCAACTGCCGTATAGAAATAGGTGAAGAAAACGATCAATGTAGCATAAATAAACATGTAAACGAAACTGTCGTACGTAAAGGCGGAATGGAGCCAATTTCGCAGTTCCATATCATCCGGTAAAAAGGATGCCAACGTCGACGGGACAAACATGATTGTCTGGGCGAAAATGATCGGCATAACACCGGCGGTATTGACCCGCAACGGAATATGCGTCGATTGACCACCCATCATCTTGCGTCCGACCATGCGCTTGGCATACTGCACCGGTATCTTACGGACACCCTGTGTCAAGTAAACCACGGCAACGATCGAGAAGTACATCATCACTAGCAATGCAGAGACGCGGACGATTCCATGAATACCCTTGGTAAGCATCTGGAATTCGTCGAGGAACGCCCACGGAATTCGATCGATAATACCGATAAAAATGATTAACGATATACCGTTACCGATACCGCGTTCGGTGATTCGCTCACCGAGCCACATGATAAACATCGTACCGGTTGTCATCGTGATCATCGTCAATAGATAAAAACCGAGCGACGCGCCACCCGGTACTACCGGACGACCGCTGGCTTCCAATGAAGCCAAAAACGCGGCAATACCAACCGACTGCATGGCAGCAATGGCGACCGTCAAATAGCGGGTCCATTGCGTGATTTTTTTACGCCCTTCTTCACCTTCCTGCTGCAATTTCTGCAATGTGGGAATAACCGTTCCCAACAATTGTAGAATAATCGAAGCAGAGATGTACGGCATAATACCGGCTGCGAAGACCGTCGCCTTTCCAAAGTTACCGCCGGCGAACATGTCATAGAGACCGAACAGCGTCCCTTTTTGCAGTTCGAAAGCAGCGGCTAGCGCATCGCGGTCGATCATCGGTACAGGTACGTGAGCACCCAACCGGTAAACCACGAAGCAGCCTAGCGTAAACAGAAGGCGTCGCTTCAGTTCCGGAATATTGAATATGTTGCGCAGAGTTTGTAGCATGCGATCACTCGCTCAATGGCTTGGTCAACACGACTTCGCCGCCTGCTGCCTTGATCTTCTCGATCGCGGACGACGAGGCGGAATCTGCAGTTACCTTCAGAGCTTTCGTAATGTCGCCCTGACCCAAAATTTTAATCGGACCCTTCGAGAGTGCAATCAAACCAGCTTTATCCAAAACCTCTCGAGTCACTTCGCCGTCGAATCGATCCAAAAGTCCAACATTTACCACTTGATATACAACGCGGAACGGATTTTTAAAACCACGTTTCGGCAACCGTCGGTACATCGGCATCTGTCCGCCTTCGAAACCGGATTTATCGCTATTTCCAGTTCGAGCGGTTTGCCCTTTGCCACCACGGGTCGCCGTTCGACCGTGACCACTGCCGTAGCCGCGAGCAATTCGCTTTGTCTTTTTTACAGCGCCCGGCGCTGGTTTAAGATTTCCTAATGTCGTACCCACTTCGCTGCCCCTTTACTTCGCCTCGTCCGGCAGTTCTTCCACCTTCAAGAGGTGCGGAATTTTCGCGATCATGCCGCGAATTGCCGGGGAGTCTGGATGAATCACTTGCGAATTCAACTTCTTAAAACCGAGTGCTTCGACAGTACGTTTCATCCGTACAGTGCAGTCGATCTTGCTTTTCACGTAAGTAATCTTTAAGAGTGCCATGATTATTTCGCCTCCTCGCGCAACGCGCCCGAAGCAAAAATCTGACGAACGGTTACTCCGCGTTTACGCACCAGCGTAGTAATATCGAGTGCGCCTTCGAGACCGGCAAATACGGCTTTTACCACGTTGTGCGGATTAGTCGAACCCAACACCTTCGTCAATACATCGCGGACGCCGAAAGCTTCCATGATCGCACGAACGGCACCACCGGCAATTACACCGGTACCGGGGGAAGCTGGTTTCAACTTCACTTTACCGGCGCCGTACCGACCCATAATTTCATGCGGCAACGTCGTTCCAACCATTGGATAGCGTTTCATCGCACGTTTTGCAAGTTCGGTACCCTTAGAAATTGCATCTGCTACTTCGTTGGCTTTACCCAGTCCAAATCCCACTTTGCCTTTGCCGTCACCGACAACAACCAGTGCGTTGAACGAGAAATTTCGACCACCTTTTACAACTTTTGCAACGCGATTGACATGTACGACTTTTTCGATCAACATCGATTCGTGATCGTCGCCACCGCGGTTGCGATCTCTACGACCGCGTTCGCCACGCTCGCCACGTTCACCGCGCTCGCCGCGTTCTGATCGTTCGCGACGGGGTTCCGTCGGTTCAGTTGCTTCCACCGGCATCGGGGTCGGATGTTCCAAGTTTTGTTCGGTCAGTTCGCTCACAGGATCAATCCTCCTTCCCGTGCGCCGTCTGCTACAGCGGCAACCCGTCCGTGATAGGGATAGCCGTTACGATCGAAAACCACGCGCGTGATTCCCAATTCTTTCGCCTTTGCGGCAATTGCCATTCCCAGTTCCTTGCTTTGTGCGGTTTTCGTAAGCTTGCCTTTTTCGGCAATAGCCGGATTCATCGTCGAAAGTCCGGTAATGCACCGATGTGCGATATCGTCGATCAACTGGCAGTACATCTTGGAGATGCTCCGATAGACTACCAATCGCGGACACTCACCGGTTCCATTCACTTTCGCCCGGATATGTCGCTTGCGACGATTCCGTGCGATACTCTTTTGTTCACGATATTTCTCAATCATTCCTACTCGCTCCTTGGCGGCATGATTCCTCTAGCTGGACTGCCATGCCGCGAGACGATTCGCTTTACTTGCCCTTACCAGTCTTGCCGGCTTTACGAAGGATACGCTCGTTTTCGTACTTGATGCCTTTGCCCTTGTAGGGTTCAGGTTTCCGGAAACCGCGAATAGTCGCAGCGACCATACCGAGTACTTCCTTGTCGTAAGCTTTGATTACAATCTGCGTAAGCTTCGGAGTTTCGATCGTTACCCCCTCCGGAGGAGCAAATTCGATCGGGTGCGAATAACCAAGACTCATCACAAGGTCATTCCCTTTTTTCTCCGCTTTGTAGCCGACACCGACAATTTCCAAGTTCTTCACAAATCCCGCCGAAACACCGGTAACCATATTTGCTACCAAGGTACGGGCAAGACCGTGCATCGAACGTGCGGTCTTATCGTCGCCGTCGCGGGTCACATTGACTTCCGCGCCATCAACCGTAACCGCCACCCGCTCCGGCAGCACGCGCTGCATCTGCCCTAGCGGACCTTTCACTGCCACAGTGCGATCCGTTACGGTAACGGTAACGCCTTTCGGCAATGGAATCGGTTTTTTTCCAATACGTGACATGGTTCAACCTTTTAAATTCTATTCGCGCTTACCAGACGTAGCACAATACTTCGCCACCAACTCCAAGCTGTCGCGCTCGACCGCCGGTGATAACGCCCTTCGGCGTCGTCATGATCGAAATGCCCAACTGGTTCATAACACGCGGTATATCGCTCTTGCCCACATAACGGCGTCGCCCGGGGGTCGATGCCCGCTTGATTCCGGTAATCGCCGGAATCCCTTCTTCGTCGTACTTCAACTGAACCCGCAGGATTCCCTGAAGTCCATCTTCGTATCGTTTGAAGCCGCGAATAAAATTCTGATCCATCAGGATCTGCGCAAGCGCCTCTTTCATTTTCGAAGCCGGGACGTCGACGGTTTTATGTCGCGCCGACAGGGCGTTACGAATCGCCGTCAAAAAGTCCGCAATCGGATCGGTAACCACTGTCGCTCCTTTACCAACTAGCCTTAACTACGCCAGGAATATCGCCCATCAGTGCTGAATCGCGGAAACAGAGTCGGCAAAGGCCGTAGTGCCGCAAATAAGCACGAGACCGGCCGCAACGGCGGCAACGGTTATGACTTTTTACCGGATGAAACTGCAACGGCAGTTTCGTAAGCAATTCAGCGAATTCCTTCCGGTCCTTGGCTTTCGCGTGTGCCTCAGTTATCTTCTGGGCAATCCGCGCCTGCTTTACTTTCATCGCCAAGCGTGCCATTCAGAATGGTCCTTTCGTTTCATCTTCGGGAAGCGCAAATTCGGCTTCCACTCTCAGTCTTACATTGCTGCCTTATTGGCGGCTGTTTCTTTCTTGCGGAATGGCATGCCCAATTCCCGGAGAAATTCACGTGCATGCTCGTCAGTACGAGCGGTGGTAACGAACGTAATGTCCATACCGTGCAGTTTCTCGACTGAATCGTAATTGATTTCAGGAAAGATAATCTGCTCTTTGACACCTAACGTATAATTGCCGCGTCCATCGAACGATTTGTCGCTGACACCGCGAAAGTCGCGGATACGCGGAATGGCAAGGTTGAACAAGCGATCAAGAAATTCCCACATCAGCTTGCGTCGCAAAGTAACTTTCACACCGATCGGCATCCCTTCGCGAAGCTTGAAATTCGAAATCGATTTCTTCGCTTTGGTCACCAGCGGTTTCATACCGGTAATGGATGACACTTCGCCGACAACGCTATCCAGCAACTTGGCTTCTTCATGACCCTTGCCGACACCGACGTTGATCACGACTTTATTCAAGCGCGGCACTTGCATCCGGTTTTTCAGTTGCAGTTTTTCCATTAACGCGGGCACCACTTTTTCGTGATACACGGTCTGCATCCGGGGAATATAACCAGCCGGTACTTCCTTATGTCCACCACCAGCAGGTGCAGTTGCTGCGACAGCAGACTTTCCACCACTCGAAGCTTTCTTGCTTTGCTGAGCCGGTGGTTTGCCACCCTTTGCTGCGGGTTTCGCGCTACCAGGTTTCGCGCTGCCACCCTTCTTGCTCTTATCGTCCTTCGCCACTTATCGTTCTCCTCCGCCGACCCATAGTGAAACCACCAGAATGACGGCGCGATACTTTCCGATCGCCGGAATGTTACCGGACAATCCGATTAAAACGAGTTTCCACTCTTCTTACTGACTCGTACCGACCGCCGTTTGCCGCCTTCGTCGATTCGCTTGTGTCCAACGCGAGTCGGCTTGTTGGTCTGGGGATCGATCACCATAACGTTGGTCACACTGATCGGTGCTTCGCGTTCGATGATTCCGCCATTCGGCAACGTTTGGCTAGGCTTGGTGTGACGCTTGATAAAGCGTACGCCTTCGACCACGACTTGACCCTTCTTCGGGTACACTTTCAATACGCGACCGCGCTTGCCGGAGTCGTTTCCGGTCAGTACCAGCACCATGTCGTTTTTACGCACATGCATTTTTGCTTACTCCTTCACCGCGCTTAGAGGACTTCCGGCGCCAGCGAAATAATTTTCATCTGCTGACGATCGCGCAACTCGCGAGCCACCGGACCGAAAATACGGGTACCGCGCGGTTCAAGTTTGTCGTCGAGCAATACGCAGGCGTTATCGTCAAACCGAATGTAACTACCGTCTTTGCGTCGGAGTTCTTTCGCTGTACGGACAACGACCGCTTTGGTTTTCTGTCCCTTTTTTACCTGACCACCGGGAATGGCGCTTTTGACGCTAACCATAATGATGTCACCGATGTGTGCAGAACGGCGCCACGAACCACCATAGAGTCGGAAGCACTCGACTACCTTGGCTCCCGTATTGTCCGCTACCGTTAATTGCGTCTGTTCGCGAATCATGATTGATTACCTACCGGGTTATTTCGCCTTTTCGACGATTTCGACCAGCCGCCACCGTTTCATTTTCGACAGCGGTCGCGTCTCCATCACCTTGACTACATCGCCTACACCTGCAACGTTCTGTTCGTCGTGTGCGTAGAGTTTCGATGTACGGCGAACGAATTTCCCGTACAACGGGTGGGCGATCCGCCGTTCCACTGCTACCCCGATGGTTTTATCCATCTTGCTGGTAACAACGCGACCGACTCTTATTTTTCGATGTCCACGAGTCTGTTCCATAATTCCTGTCCGAAATTCCTTTGATCGGAGGCGCCAAAACTAACTGCGCCAATCCTGAGTTATTGCGCTAATTTCGGCGTCCGGGTGCCGGCTGCGTACTCTTTCAACAACGTCTCTGCTTTTGCAATATCGCGCCGAAGGATGCGAAGCCGCAACGGATTGTCCAACGGTTGCGCCGCCCGACCGAACTTTAATTCGGCTAGGTCGTGTTTCAATTCAGCCAATTTAAGCGCAAGCTGATCCGGCTGAAGTTCTGCCAGTTCATGCAATTTCATATCAACTCCTCCCGCTCGACCACTTTGCAGTTGATCGGAAGTTTCTGAGATGCCAACTGCAATGCCGCTTTCGCCATATCCGGCGCGATCCCTTCGATTTCGAACATCACGCGACCCGGCTTCACCACTGCTACCCAAAATTCGGGAGCGCCTTTTCCTTTACCCATTCGAGTTTCGGCAGGTTTCGAGGTGACGGGCTTATCCGGGAACAACCGGATCCAGATTTTTCCACCGCGTTTGACGTGGCGGGAAATTGCGATACGGGCAGCTTCGATCTGACGTGCGGTAATCCAACCCGGTTCAAGCGCTTTCAGTCCGAATTCGCCGAACGATACTTCGGAACCGCGATACGCCAAGCCGTTCATACGACCGCGCTGCTGTTTACGATATTTGATTCTCTTCGGTGCTAACATTTCTTATCTCGCTCATTCGGTCGGACCGATGTCCAACCTCCGAATGAAAACTATTATTGCTGCATTTGAACCGATGACCACTTACCCAGTACTTCACCTTTGCAGATCCATACTTTCACGCCGATCGTACCGTACGCAGTGACCGAAGTACCGCGAGCGAAATCGATGATTGCACGAAGCGTGTGAAGCGGAATCCGACCTTCCTTGTACGATTCGGTACGTGCCATTTCGGCGCCACCCAATCGACCGGAACAGGTGATTTTGATCCCTTCGGCGCCAAGCCGACGGGCAGATTGAATTGCCTTCTTCATCGCGCGACGGAAGCTGACCTTACCGGTTAACTGATTCGCGATACTATCGGCGACCAATTGCGCTTCGATTTCGGGGCGGCGAACTTCGATAATATCGAGTGCGACGTTTTTCGAGGTCAACTTAGTCAACTCTTCTTTGATCTGGTCAACCTGCTGACCCTTGCGACCGATCACTACACCTGGACGAGCCGAGTGTACAATCACCTTAAGTGACTGACGACCTTGTCGTTCGATATCGATCCGAGCGATGCTGGCGTTCTGCAGGCGGTTTTTCAAATAACGGCGTACTTTGCCATCTTCCTGCAACTTGCCGGCAAAATCCTGCTCGTCAAACCAGTTCGAGTTCCACGTTCGGTTAACGCCTAATCGCAATCCGACGGGATTCGTCTTCTGTCCCACTCCGCCTCCTTATTCCTGCGTCGTCTCGGTAGCTTTCGCTGCCGAAGCTTCTTCTTTGGATGACTTCTTCGAAGTTCTGCTGCCGCGAACTCGGGTCGCACGCTTGGCTGTTTCTTCTGCCTCCCGCTTCGCCAGCATCCGCGGATCTTCTTCGACCCGAATGTAGATGTGGCAACTGCGCTTCAGCAGTGGCGTGGCACGTCCCATTGCCCGTGGTAACCAACGCTTCAAAGTCGGACCGGCTTGAACATTCACTTCGGCAACCCGAACGATGTCGGCATCGACTTTATGCGCATCCTCTTTGTTCAACAGGTTCGCCAAGGCGCTTCGGACCGCTTTTTCCATCGGAAGTGCGGTCGTTTTCTGCGAGAAATGCAGTAAATCGATTGCCTGGCTAACTGTCTTGCCGCGTACCATGTCCGCCAACAGTCGCATTTTCTGCGGACTGACGCGAATCCAACGGCTGACACACTTTGCTTCCATTGCTTTATCTCTTTTAGGTGGCGCAGACGCATCGTCTGCTGTCATCCGATACCGCTTTACTTGGCTTTCGCCGCTTTTTCCGTCTTGCGATGACCGCTGTGACCCTTGAATGTTCGGGTCGGAGCGAACTCGCCAAGTTTATGACCAACCATATTTTCCGTGACAAACACCGGCAGAAACTTCTTGCCGTTGTGTACCGCGATCGTGTGCCCAACAAATGCAGGCTCGATCATCGAACGGCGTGCCCAAGTTTTGACCACGACTTTCTTACGATCTTTGTTGAGTTGGTCGATCTTATCCGAGATTCTCGGATCGATATACGGACCTTTTTTAATGGAACGAGCCATCCCGCTTAACCTCTCTTCTCAACTACTTCTTTGCCGACCGATGACGGACGATCCACTTTTCAGTCGATTTGTTGTGTCGTGTCTTATAACCCTTGGTCGGTTTGCCCCACGGAGTACAAGGGTGACGACCACCGGACGAACGACCTTCACCACCACCCATCGGGTGATCGATCGGGTTCATCACGACACCGCGAACCTTGGGCCGATTGCCCAACCAGCGGCTCTTGCCGGCTTTACCAAAGCTCTGATTTTCATGCTCGAGGTTGCCAACTTGACCGATGACAGCCGAACATGTGATACTGACGCGGCGAATTTCACCGGAGGGCAAACGCAACGTCGCGTACTTGCCTTCCTTCGCCATCAATCGTACAACGGCTCCGGCTGATCGTGCCATCTGGGCACCGCGACCGGGACGCAACTCGATCATGCAAATTTCGGTACCGATCGGAATCGATGAAATCGGCAAGCAGTTTCCGGCTTTGATTTCGGAGTCCGGACCGCTCATGATCACATCGCCTTGTTTCAAACCTACGGTAGCGATGCTATAACGCTTCTCACCATCGGCATAATGCAATAAAGCTAGACGTGCGGAACGATTTGGATCGTATTCAATGTGCGCCACTTTTGCGGGAATGCCGATCTTGTCGCGCTTGTAATCCACAACTCGAAGCATTTGCTTGTGACCGCCGCCGCGGCGACGCATCGTGATACGACCGTTATTATTTCGACCGCTACTGCTCTTCTTCGGAAGCAATAAGCTTTTTTCCGGAGTCGAGCGCGTAATTTCCGAAAAATCCATCGTTTGCATAAACCGACGGATCGGAGTATAGGGACGATACTTCTTCAATGGCATTGTCGGAACTTCCTTTCGCCCTTACCTGCCGCGAGGTGCGGCTTTGCGGGCACGATTTACTTATCGACGAACACGCGATAAACGAATACTAGTTTGCGGAAAAATCCGCAGTCGATCGGGGAACTTTGTCCCGCTTCGATCAATTAAGCGTGTTCGAATAGGGCGATTGTTTGCCCCTTCTCCAACGTCACGATCGCTTTTTTCCAGTCGGGGCGTTTGCCGAGGAACCGACCGTATCGGCGCATTTTGCCGAGGGTAGTTACCGTACGAATGGAGATAACTTTTACACTGAATTTCTGCTCAACCGCCGATTTGATCTGAATCTTGTTGGCGTGAGGAGTTACCTCGAACGCATATTGATGACAGCGATTCTCTTCGGTACCTGCCAACGCGCTCATTTTTTCGGTAATCAGCGGACGGCGCAAAACACTTAAATCAACCACGGTTCAGCACCTCCGTCAACGGCGCTACGGCGCCTTCCTGTAAAATCACAACACGGCTGCGGAGAATGTCGAACGCAGATGCGACCGTTGCTTGTTCAATGTGCAACCGGGGAATATTCCGGCAGGACTTCAACAAATTCGGTTCGTAACCTTTCGTCAACAACAGTGCCGAGGTTGCCGGTTTACCAGCTTCCGGTTTACCCGGGAGTAACTTATCGACGATCTTCGCCATATCACTGGTCTTCGGTGCACCGAGGGTAAAATCCTCGACCACGATGACCTTCAAATCCTGGGCTTTAGCGCTGAGTGCGCTCTTCTTCGCGAGACGTCGAACTTTCAGCGGCATTTCCAATCGATAGGAGTGCGGTTCCGGACCGAAAACCGTACCACCGCCACGCATAATCGGCGAGCGTGAAGTACCTTGACGGGCACGACCGGTACCTTTCTGCTTGAACGGTTTCCTGCCGCCGCCTCGAACTTCGGAGCGATTCTTGTGCGCGTGTGTACCCTGACGAGCATTGCTCTGATACACTTTCGCCGCCAACCACAATACGTGTTCGTTCGGTACAATCCCGAAAATATCGTCGGGTAAATCTACTTCTCGACCGGTCGAATTGCCTTCGCGATTCAATACGGGAACCTTCACTTGACACCTCCCATTTTCCGCAGCTCGACAATACCGCCGGGTGCGCCGGGAACCGCGCCGTGAACAACGATTAAGTTGCGTTCCGCGTCAATGGCTGCTACCGTCACATTCTTGATCGTAATTCGTTCGTCACCGAGATGACCGGGAAATTTTTTGCCGGGAAAGACACGGGCTGGATAGCTGTGCGCGCCGATCGAACCGGTACCGCGGAACGATTCGTGCGTTCCATGCGATTGATTCGGTCGTTGAAAATTGTGGCGCTTGATCGATCCTGCAAAACCACGACCTTTGGAAATACCGGCGATTTTAACTTTTTCGCCGATGTAAAAAAACTCGACCGTGCGCACATCGCCGACTTTCATGTCGTTGATGCCGCGAAATTCGCGGGTGACCCGCTTAATTTCCTGACCGATTTTCTTGAATTGTCCAATTTCAGGTTTGGTCAAGTGTTTTTCTTTCACTTCGCCAAAGCCGAATTGAACGGCATCGTAACCGTGCTTCTCTTTCGAGCGCACTGCCGTTACAACGCATGGTCCCGCTTCGATTACCGTGCCGGCAATCGCGTCTCCCTTTGCGGAGAAGATCGTGACCATACCTAATTTCTTACCAATTATACCGGACATTGTTTCCTGTTTCCTTACAGTTCATACCAAACGCAAAGCGTTAGCATTGGAACGTCAGACGCAACTAATCTTTACTCAAACCGATTGGATCACGTCTTGATTTCGATATCCACACCAGCGGGAAGTTCCAACTTCATCAACGCATCAACCGTTCGGTTCGATGAGTTGCGAATATCGAGCAACCGCTTGTGGATCCGCGTTTCGAATTGTTCGCGCGACTTTTTGTCGCTGTGCGGAGACCGGTTCACCGTGACTACCCGCCGCTTGGTCGGCAGCAGGATCGGACCGGCGATGTCCGCGCCGGTAGCGCGAACGGTCTTCACGATTTTCTCGGCGCTCTTGTCGATCAAGTTATGATCATACGCCTTCAATCTGATACGAATCGATCCCGACATCATTCTATCTCGATTATTGTTGGTACACGCTTCGAAGCATCGATGTTTCGTGCATGCCGCAACTTTTAGTACTCGACTTGGAACCGAAGTTCCGCATCGACCTCAACAATTTCAATTCAGTAGCAAGTCAAGCTACATGAGAATGGGATGCAGGAGTGAACCTGCATCCCAAAGTCTCTTACTCTAAAATCTTTGTTACGAAACCGGCACCGACGGTGCGGCCGCCTTCGCGAATTGCGAATTTAAGTTTCTCTTCCATCGCGATCGGAGTGATTAACGTAACAACCACACTCACTTTGTCACCCGGAAGGACCATTTCCATACCTTCGGGAAGGTCCACGGCACCGGTAACATCAGTCGTGCGGAAGTAGAACTGCGGACGATAGCCGTTGAAGAACGGGGTATGACGACCACCTTCTTCTTTCGACAAGACGTAAACTTCGGCTTCGAACTTCGTGTGAGGAGTAATCGATTTCGGCTTCGCCAAAACCATACCGCGTTCGATTTCGTTCTTGTCCACACCGCGAAGCAAGCAACCTACGTTGTCACCAGCTTGACCCTGATCCAACAGTTTGCGGAACATTTCAACACCGGTACAGACCGTATCCTTGTGGGCGCCCAAACCGATCAGTTCCAAAGTTTCGCCAACCTTAACAATACCGCGTTCGATACGACCGGTAGCAACAGTACCGCGACCGGTAATCGAGAATACGTCTTCAACCGGCATAAGGAACGGAAGATCCGTTGCACGTTGCGGGAGCGGAATATAGCTGTCGCAGGCTTCCATCAGTTCCAAAACGCATTTGTTCTTTTCCGGATCGTCGGGATAGTTCAAAGCATCAAGAGCGCTACCGCGAATCACCGGAATCTCGTCGCCCGGGAATTGGTACTGGCTCAACAATTCGCGCATTTCCAATTCGACCAAGTCCAAAATTTCCGGATCGTCGACCGCATCGCACTTGTTCATGAAAACGATTAGAAACGGGACACCGACCTGACGGGCGAGCAAAATGTGTTCGCGAGTTTGCGGCATCGGACCGTCGGTAGCAGCGACAACAATAATCGCACCGTCCATCTGAGCGGCACCGGTAACCATGTTCTTTACATAGTCGGCGTGACCCGGGCAGTCAACGTGAGCATAATGACGATTCTTCGTTTCGTACTCGATGTGAGCAGTCGCAATCGTGATACCACGGGCTTTTTCTTCCGGGGCATTGTCGATCGAATCGAAAGAACGGAATTGTGCCAAACCCTGATGACTCAAAACCAATGTGATCGCTGCCGTTAACGTCGTCTTACCGTGATCAACGTGACCGATCGTCCCGATATTGACGTGCGGTTTTGTACGATCAAATTTCGCTTTCGCCATTTCTGTCTTCCTCGCTTAAAGCTGAACTGGTCAGCCGTTGATATCCTTTAAAACTTTTTCTGTTACTGCCTTGGGCGCTGGTTCGTAATGATCGAACTGCATCGAAAAGATTGCGCGTCCCTGAGTCATCGATCGAAGCATGGTGGCGTATCCAAACATTTCCGCCAACGGTACGATCGCATTGATCGTTTGCGCGTCGCTTCGAGGATTAATTCCCAAAATCCGTGCCCGGCGCTGATTTAAATTTCCCATAACATCGCCAAGATAGTCTTCCGGGGTAATCACTTCCAGCGACATTACCGGTTCCATCAGTTGCGGTCCGGCTTTTTGAGCTGCTTCCCGAAACGCCATCGATCCGCAAATACGAAATGCCATTTCGTTCGAATCGACTTCGTGGTAACTACCATCCAACAACGTTACAGTTACATCGTCCATCGGATAACCGGCAAGAACACCGGTTTTCATGGCATCACGACAACCCTGATTGATTGCCGGGATATATTCCTTCGGTATCACTCCGCCAATAATCTTCGATTCGAAGTGGTAACCTTTTCCACGTTCTGCCGGTTCGATCGTGATTTCAACTTGTGCAAATTGACCGCGACCACCCGTCTGCTTGGCATATTTGTGGTTGACCATTGCCTTCCGAGTGATCGATTCCTGATACGCTACCATCGGCTTTCCGACATTCGCATCGACACCGAATTCGCGCTTCATGCGATCGACTAGAATTTCAAGATGCAATTCACCCATGCCGGCGATCGTGGTTTGTGCAGTTTCTTCGTTGAATTTTACTTGAAACGTCGGATCTTCGTCCGAAAGCTTATTCAACGCAACCGACAAATTATCCTGATCGGCTTTGGTCCGCGGCTCGATTGCCAACTGAACCACCGGTACCGGGAACGTCATTCGTTCCAAAATCACTTGATGCTGTTCTTCGCACAGCGTGTCCCCGGTTCGGGTTTCTTTCAAGCCAACAAATGCACAAATATTACCGGCAGCAATTTCATCGATATCTTCGCGCTTGTTCGCAAACATATGAAGGAGTCGACTAACCCGTTCTTTCCGTCGCGCAACCGGGTTGTAAATATAGGAACCCGCCGCCAACTTACCGGAATAAACCCGGACGTAAGTCAATTTTCCAACGTATGGATCGGTCTGAACCTTGAATGCTAACGCGCTGAACGGTTCGTTGTAATCGGCTCGTCGAGCAATTTGATCTTCACTGTCGGGTTCGTGTCCGATCACCGGTGGTAAATCTTCCGGTGAAGGAAGTAAATCGATCACGGCATCAAGAAGCGGTTGCACGCCTTTATTCTTGAAGCTCGAACCGCATACAACCGGTGTGATCTTCGCATCGATGGTTGCTTTCCGTAGGGCTGCAAGCAATTCCTCTTCGGGAATTTCTTCGTCCGCCAGGAATTTTTCCATCAACTGATCGTCGTAATCACTGATTGCCTCGATCATCTGTTCGCGTGCATCGTGGGCTTGCTGTTTAAACGAACTGGGAATTTCCATATACTCCCAACCCTTGCCCAACGTGCTTTCACCGAACACCATCGATTTCATCTTGATCAGATCGATCATCGAAGTGAAAAGTTCGCCTTGTCCGACCGGTAGTTGGATCGGAATGGGCACTGCACCCAAACGATCCCGCATCATCTGGATCACGTGATAAAAATCGGCACCGACGCGATCCATTTTATTGATATATGCGATTCGCGGAACGGAATATTTCGTCGCTTGTCGCCAGACCGTTTCGGATTGCGGTTCCACTCCGCCAACCGCGCAGAACACTGCCACTGCGCCATCCAAAACTCTCAAAGAGCGTTCCACTTCGGCAGTGAAATCGACGTGACCCGGGGTATCGATAATATTGATCCGATGGTCGCGCCAGTAGCAGGTAGTTGCAGCGGAGGTAATCGTGATACCGCGCTCTTTTTCCTGCTCCATCCAATCCATCACCGCGGCGCCCTCGTGGACTTCGCCCATCTTATGGATCTTCCCGGTATAATACAAAATCCGCTCGGTGGTGGTGGTTTTACCGGCATCGATGTGCGCCATGATACCGATATTGCGGATTCGGGATAAACGTTCTAATTGACCCATAATACTTACTCGAGCAACCTCTTTGAGTTTCTTCCTTCATCATCCTGCGAGGTGCTCGCAAAGACAAAAAAAGGTGTGGCTTCTTACGCCTTATCAATAAGAAGCACAACCTAATACATAATACAGATTGATTACTTCCAAACGAATTAATTATTACCAGCGGAAATGTGCGAAGGCGCGATTGGCTTCAGCCATCTTGTGCGTATCGTCGCGTTTCTTGATCGCATTTCCTTCACCGCGCGATGCTGCCATGAATTCACTTGACAAACGCTCGGCCATCGTTTTTTCGCCACGAGCGCGGGATGAATTGATCAACCAGCGCATCGCCAATGCTTCGCGACGTTCGGTACTGACTTCGATCGGTACCTGATACGTTGCACCGCCAACGCGGCGGGATTTGACTTCCAGCAGTGGTCCGACATTCTTCAGTGCTTTTTCGAACACTTCGGTACCGTCGGTCTTTGCCTTGTCTTTAATCATGTCGATCGCATCGTAAAAAATTGTCTCAGCAATCGACTTTTTTCCGCGCTGCATCAGATTGTTGATGAATTTCGAAATCAACACACTGCCGAATTTGGGATCGGGTAAAATGTCGCGCTTCTGAATTCGTTTACGCCGTGCCATGTATAAATCTTTCCGCTTCGCTTACTTCTTTTTCGCCGGGGCAGCAGCTCCTGCCTTCGGTCGTTTTGCACCGTACTTGGATCTGCCTTGACGTCGTTTCTCCACACCGGAAGAGTCGAGCTTGCCACGAATGATGTGGTATCGCACACCGGGAAGATCTTTCACACGACCACCGCGAATCATCACAATGCTATGTTCTTGCAAATTGTGACCTTCACCCGGGATGTATGCCGTCACTTCCATTCCCGTAGACAAACGAACACGAGCTACTTTACGCAGAGCCGAATTCGGCTTTTTCGGCGTAGTCGTATAGACTCGGGTGCAGACCCCGCGCTTCTGCGGGCAATTTTTTAGCGCCGGAGCGGTGGTTTTTTTTAGTATCCGCTCTCGCCCCGCTCGCACGAGCTGGTTAATCGTAGGCACAAAACCTCCAAAATCAAAGCCAATCAATATACTACTGGATACCCAATGAGTCAAGAAAGCGTCTCATCGAGTATTCAAGAGGATAAAATTATCCAAAACAATACGTGAAACTAGACCGGTTCGATCTCGCCCGGACCGGTCGTAATTTCTTCAAACTCTTCCGTCGTTTCGACGATGGGCATCCACTCGTTCTCCTGGTTTTTCACCTGAATTTGCTTGAACTTAGCAAGTCCAGTACCAGCAGGAATAATGTGACCCATTATAATGTTTTCCTTCAACCCATTGAGGTTGTCGCACTTGCGTTCGATCGCCGCATCGGTTAATACGCGCGTCGTCTCTTGGAACGATGCCGCCGAGAGGAAGGACTCCGTCGTCAAGGCTGCTTGAGTGATTCCGAGTAGGATCGGTTCCCACTGTGCAGGTCGGGCTGGACGAGCCGCTGCTTCCACTCCGCCAGCTTTCTTAACCCGGGCATTCTCGCGACGTAAATCGCGGGTGCTGGTCAAGGCACTCAGTTCATAGGACGAATCGCCAATTTCTTCGACCAGCAACATATCGGTCAATGACTTGTTGATGCGATCGAAACGTTGACGGTTGACCGAATCACCTTCGAGGAAATCGGTATCGCCCGGATCGAGAATGCGAACTTTCTGCATCATCTGACGCACGATCACTTCGACGTGTTTCGGATTGATCTTCACGCCTTGTTCGGCATACACCGCAAGAATTTCGTTAACCAAAAATTCGCGGGCTTTGGCGTGTCCCAACACTTTCAAAATATCGCTCGGTGAACGCGGACCTTCTGTCAAAGGATCGCCAGCGCGAACGAAATCGCCATCGAACACCAACAAGTCGCGGGTCACTGGAAGCATGTATTTCTTTTCTTCGTTAGTAGCGAGTGAAGAAATCAAGACTTCGCGAACACCACGGCGAATCTGACCGAATCGTACGATACCGTCGATTTCGGCAATGATCGAGGGATCGCGAGGGCGACGTGCTTCGAACAATTCCTGAACGCGGGGCAAACCACCGGTGATGTCCTTCGCTTTCACACCTTCACGAGTCACACGAGCCAATTCGGTTCCGGCTTCGACGTAATCCCCTTCTTCACGCATCATTCGAGCGCCGACTGGAAGTACGTATTGACCTTGTTTACGGGTCTGCGGATCGCCTTTCGTCGCCAATAAAATGATGTGCGGAGACAGTTTCTTGTCGCGCGGTTCGATAATGACGCGATAACGCTTCTTGGTCGTTTCTTCGGTCATTTCCTTGAAGGTGATGTCTTCCTTCAAATCGATGAAGTGGACATACCCGTCGTTCGTTGCAAGAATCGGTTTCGAATATGGATCCCAAACGAACAACAACTCGTTGATCGAAACATCCTGATCGTGTTCGACCTTCAGTTCGGCACCGTAAGGAACATTGTGCTTCGAAATTTGACGATTATTTTCGTCAATCAAGACGATCAAACCGTTTCGTCGAACCACGATCATACGACCGGAAGTCTGCTTGACGTAGTCGACATTTTCGAAAATAATTCGACCGGCGGATTTCGCATACACTTCCGATTGCGCCGACTGACGAGCTACGGTACCACCAGTGTGGAACGTACGAAGTGTCAACTGCGTACCCGGTTCACCGATCGACTGAGCCGCAATAACACCAACCGCTTCGCCGACATCGACGATGCGACCGGTCGTCAGGTTAGTACCGTAACAGAATCGGCACACCCCGAATTCGGCTTCGCAGGTCAACACACTGCGAATCATCACGCGCTCGACACCGCTACGGGCAATCACTTCGGCTTCACGACTGGAAATCAGCGTTCGTGCCGGAACCAATATTTCATTCGAAGTAGGATCGTAAACGTGATCGGCTAATGTACGACCGATAATCTTGTCGTACAGTTGCGCACTGACTTCCTGACCCTCTTCTAACGCTTCGACAACGATACCGTTGGCAGTACCGCAATCGTCCATGCGAATAATTACGTCTTGCGCAACGTCGACCAAACGACGAGTCAAATATCCTGCGTCGGCAGTTTTCAATGCGGTATCGGCAAGACCTTTACGAGCGCCGTGCGTGGAAATAAAATACTCGAGTACCGACAGACCTTCGCGGAAGTTCGAAATAATCGGGTTCTCGATAATTTCACCCTTACCACCGGTAACAGTCTTCATCGGTTTCTGCATCAAACCGCGCATACCTGCGAGCTGACGGATCTGATCGCGCGAACCACGAGCACCGGAATGCGCCATCATATATACCGGATTGAAACCCTGGTCGCTCATCGCGAGGTGATCCATCATCTTCTTGGCAACTTCGTTCGTCGCGTGTGTCCACGTATCGATGATGTTGTTGTACCGTTCGGTGTCGCCGATCAAACCTTCTTCGAAGGTTTCGGTCAACTTGATTACTTCTTCTTGCGCCAGATCGATGATACGTTGCTTTTCAGCGGGAATTTCGATATCCCAAATCGATACCGAGAGACCGCCGCGAGTTGAATATTTAAAGCCCAATTCCTTCAATCGGTCGAGGAACAATGCTGTCTTCGACGTTCCGACGCGATTGTGACAATCTTGAATGACGTCCTGAATTTCGGCTTTGGTTAGCAGCGAATTGAAATACTTCACCTCGCGAATTTCTTCGGGAAGAATTCGATTGAAGATTACGCGACCGACAGTGGTATCGATAAATTCGTTGCTGCGACGCAGATATATTTGCGCATTGAGATGCACGACATTATTGTCGAACGCGATAATAACATCGTCTTCGTCGGCAAAGAATCGTCCTTCACCATGCACGCCGACACGTTTCTTGGTCAGATAATAGCAACCGAGAATCATATCCTGCGACGGAACGGTAATAGGTCGTCCGTTTGCCGGGTGCAACAAGTTGCCACTGGCAAGCATTAAGAAACGCGCTTCAAGTTGCGCTTCGAAACTGAGCGGTACGTGAACTGCCATCTGGTCACCGTCAAAGTCGGCATTGAATGCCGCACATACTAACGGGTGCAATCGGATCGCTTTGCCTTCGATCAAGATCGGTTGAAACGCTTGAATACCGAGACGGTGAAGGGTCGGTGCGCGATTCAGCATGATCGGGTGATCTTGGATAATTTCTTCCAAGATTGCCCAAACTGCTTCTTCACGTCGTTGCACCATACGCTTGGCGGTTTTTACCGTCTTGACGTATTCGCGCTCGATCAATTTGCGAATCACGAATGGCGTGAACAATTCCACTGCCAATTCTTTCGGCAAACCGCACTGATGCATTTTCAGTTCGGGACCGACAACGATCACGGAACGACCGGAATAGTCGACACGTTTTCCAAGCAAATTTTGACGGAACCGACCGGACTTGCCACGGAGGTTGTCGGAGAGCGATTTCAACGGACGATTACTATCGCCGCGAACTTCGACATTTTTTCGACCATTGTCGAATAAGCTGTCGACTGCTTCCTGCAACATTCGCTTCTCATTACGGAGAATAACATCGGGTGCGCGAATCGCAATCAACCGACGCAACCGGTTGTTGCGAATAATTACCCGACGATACAAGTCGTTCAAATCCGAAGTGGCGAAACGACCACCTTCGAGCGGTACTAAGGGACGGAGATCCGGAGGAATAATCGGGATCCGGTCAAGCACCATCCATTCGGGATTGTTCTTCACCGTTTCGGTATTGCGCTTGAATGCTTCGACAATCTTCAATCGCTTGATCGTGTCGTTCTTGCGTTGCAGATTGCTTTCGAGTTGCATCGCTTTGCGCAATTCGTCGCCCAGCGTGTTCAGATTGACGCGCGACAATAACGCTTTAATTGCCTGACCGCCGGTCATCGCAACGAACTTGTTGTGATCGCCATCATCCAATTTTTCGTGATCTTCGCCGAGTTCGGTCAAGATCTGATAGTACCGATTTTCATTGACCAGTTCGCGTTCGCGCAAACCGGATTTGCCGGGATTGATTACGATATACTGTTCGTAGTAAATGACGCGTTCGAGGTCGCGAACGGTCATGCCCAGCAAATGCCCGATCTTCGATGGACCGGATTTAAAAAACCAAATGTGTACAACCGGCACAGCCAATTCGATATGACCGCACCACTTGCGCCGCACGTCTTTCTTCGTAACCAAGACGCCGCAACGATCGCAAGTAATACCGTTGTATCGCATCCCGCGATACTTTCCGCAAGAGCATTCCCAGTCCTTGGTCGGACCGAAAATCTTCTCCGAAAACAAACCCTCTTTTTCCGGTTTGTAGGAACGGTAATTAATCGTTTCCGGTTTGGTTACTTCGCCGTGCGAGCGTTCTAGAATCGCTTCGGGCGACAAGAGCGAAATGGTAATGCTCTTGAAATCCGTCTGCTGTTCCTTTTTGTCCTTTTCGATCGGTTTTCCAAACCGAAGCGGTGCTTCAGTCGGTGCGACCGGGGGGTTGATGATTTCATTCATTGGTCAACTCCACATCAAGACAGAGACCGTTCAATTCGTTCACCAACACTTCGAACGACTCGGGAATACCCGGCTTTGGTGTTTCGACACCCTTTACGATCGCCTCATACATCTTCGAGCGACCGATCACGTCATCGGACTTCACCGTCATGATCTCTTGCAAAATATGCGCGGCGCCGTAAGCTTCCAGTGCCCAGACTTCCATTTCACCGAAGCGCTGACCACCGAATTGCGCTTTACCACCCAACGGTTGTTGAGTAATCAAGCTGTACGGACCGATCGATCGTGCGTGAATCTTATCGTCGACCAGGTGCGAGAGTTTCATCATGTAGATGACACCCACCATGACTTTCTGGTCGAACTCTTCGCCCGAGCGACCGTCGCGCAAGTGAACTTTCGAAGATCGTTGACCGAACGTCTGTTCCAACAAATCTTCGACTTGCGTGATTGTTGCACCATCGAATACCGGCGTCTTGAATTGAGTTCTAGTCTTCAGACCGACCCAACCGAGTGCCGTTTCGAAAATCTGACCTAAATTCATACGCGAAGGTACGCCGAGTGGGTTCAACACGATGTCGATCGGGGTGCCATCCGGTAAGAACGGCATATCTTCGATCGGAACAATCTTTCCAACCACACCTTTGTTACCGTGGCGACCTGCCATTTTATCGCCGACACTGATCTTGCGACGTTGTGCGATCCGGACCTTTGCCAGTTGCAAAATGCCGGTCGGCAATTCATCGCCAAGTTTAATTCGGTGCACTTCGTTCTTCGCATCGACTTCAAGATTCTGCAAATCGTCGCGATAATCGCCTATGATATTTTGAACCGCTTCATTGACATCTTCATCGTCGCTCCACGGTAAATCGATGTCGAGGTCGTCGATATTGATTTGATTCAGAATCTCGCGCGAGAATTTCGTACCGGAGGTAATTTTAATTTCACCGGAAATCGCACGAATACTCTTCAACACTTTGCCATCGAGCATTTCGAATAACCGCTCTTCGGCACTGCGTTTGAGTAACGATTGTTCGTGACCTTTTTTCTCGTCGATATCGTCGATGCGGCGTTTGTCGTCGCGCTTTGCCGCCGCGTCTTTCTTCTTGCGGCTGAATAAATCGGAACCGATTACGACCCCGTACAAACCGGCTTCGGCTTTCAACGATGCGTCTTTCACATCGCCGGCTTTATCGCCGAAAATTGCCTTCAACAGTTTGTCTTCGGGAGTCAAATCCATCTCGCCTTTCGGCGTGACTTTTCCAATCAGAATGTCGTTCGGGAGAACCTGAGCGCCGATCCGGATGATACCATTTTCATCCAAATTCTTGGTCGACTCTTCCGATACGTTCGGAATTTCCGCAGTCAGTTCTTCCTGACCGCGCTTCGTTTCGCGAACGGTCAATTCTTTTTCGACAATATGAATCGAAGTGAAGACATCGTCTTGCAGACATCGTTCCGAAATGATGATCGAGTCTTCGAAGTTGTAACCGTTCCAAGGCATGAATGCGCATAGTACATTGCGACCTAGCGCCAGTTCGCCGAAATCGGTCGATGGACCATCTGCCAAAACATCGCCATTCTTGATGATTTGACCGGCAGCCACTCGTGGACGCTGATTGATGCAAGTATCCTGATTCGTGCGACGGAACTTCTTCAACATATAAGTATGATGCTTGGTCTGTATACCCTTACGCGTCTGGTATGCGACTTCCAAGGTGACACTATTGGCATCGACATCGATCACGACACCATCGTGTTCCGCTAACACCAGTGCGCGGCTGTCGCGGGCAGCACGTTCTTCGAGACCGGTACCGACGATCGGCACTTGCGGTTCGAGTAACGGTACCGCTTGACGCTGCATGTTCGAACCCATCAATGCGCGGTTGGCGTCGTCGTGTTCGAGGAATGGAATTAATGCCGCCGCGATCGAGACCATCTGATGCGGTGCCACATCCATGTATTGAACTTCGGACGGTTTTACTACCGGGAAGTCGCCGCGATATCGTGCTTGTACACGCTCGGCGGTAATCTTGCCGGTTTCATCCAATGGTGTATTCGCCTGAGCGATCAAGTACCGATCTTCTTCGTCCGCACTCAAATAGTCGATGTGACTCGAGACGTTTCCGTTATCCACTTTACGGTACGGGGTTTCGATAAATCCCAAATCGTTGATGCGCGCAAACGTACACAACGATGAGATCAAACCGATGTTCGGACCTTCAGGAGTCTCGATCGGACACAAACGTCCGTAATGCGAATAATGCACGTCGCGGACTTCAAAGCCGGCGCGCTCGCGCGTTAGACCGCCGGGTCCGAGTGCCGATAAACGACGCTTGTGAGTCAATTCCGTAAGCGGATTGACTTGATCCATAAATTGCGAAAGCTGATTCGTTCCGAAGAAAGTGTTGATCACGGAACTGACCGTGCGCACGTTGACGAGATCTTGCGGTTGCAACTTTTCGGTGTCGCGAATATTCATTCGCTCTTTCACCGTTCTCGCCATTCGCGAAAGTGCTACGACAAATTGATTCGACAATTGCTCGCCAACGGTCCGAACTCGACGATTACCCAGGTGGTCGATATCGTCGGTGTTTTCCTGACCGAGCCGCAATTGCAAAACCTTCGCAACGATCTTCACCATATCGTCCGAAGTCAAAACCGTCGTCTTGATTGGGATCGATAGATCGAGTTGCTTGTTCAATCGGTAGCGACCTACGCTGCCGAGATCGTAGCGTTTTTCATCGAAGAAAAAGCGCGCAAGATTCTTTTCCGCACTGGCTTCGTCTTGCGGATCGCTGCCGCGCAATTCGCGATAGATAACTTCCAACGCGGTTTTGCGATCATGCGATTTGTCTTTTTTAAAGGTATTCTGAATAATCTCGAGCGCTAGATTGCGCCGGGCATCGCGCGCCGATTTGAACAGTTGAACCTTCTTGATCCCCTTCTCTTCAAGAATGTGAAGGAGTTCAAGGGTCAACGAATCGCTTTCGTGAGCAATTAGTTCACCGGTCGTGGTATCGCCGATATCGACGGCGATATGGCGTTCGGCAATCTGCTTGTGCTGCTTGCGATATTCCAATTCGCGTTCGACATAAAGATCTTCGACTAAGTCGAACAGCTTGTAGATATCGATTTTTTCCGGAAATCCGATCGCTCGCAGCAGCGTCGTAACCGGGAATTTCTTCCGCTTATCGACATAAGCGTAAAGACAATCGTTGATATCAGTCGCGAATTCAATCCAGCTTCCGCGGAACGGAATGATGCGACCGGAATAAATGATCGTACCGTTCGGATGGGCAGTTTCACTGAAACTGACACCGGGGCTACGATGCAATTGACTGACGACAACACGCTCGGCACCATTAATAATGAATGTTCCGGCGGGAGTCATAAGCGGAATCGAACCGAGGTATACATCGGATTCGATCGTTTCGCCAAAACCGTCGGACGATTCGTCGCGCGTCGATAGTCGCAGTTTGATTTTTAAGGTCGACGAGTAAGTAGCAGCACGCTCCTTGCACTCGTCGATCGTAAACTTTGGTGGCTCGATATAATATTCGACAAATTCCAGAATGCTCTCTTCGCGATTGTCCATAATTGGGAAAATCGAAAGAAAGATCTTCTGCAAACCGATCTGCTTGCGCTGTGCAGGCGGGACATCCGCTTGCAGGAATTCCTCGAAGCTTTTTAGCTGTGCTTCCAACAAATCAGGTAACTGAAGCAGCTCGGGAATTCGAGCGAAACTAATGCGATGGTCGTACTTATTCTTGTTCAAGACGCCTCCGCTCCGGATAGACCATACAAGACGCGATTCCGGAACCGGCAGAGCCGATTCCGGATTCGCAAATCGAACATGCAAGATACGAGATGGATAACACTCAGTTGGTCTCCACTCCCGATATTACTTGACTTCGACAGCCGCGCCCGCTTCTTCCAATTTGGCTTTGATCGCCATGGCTTCTTCCTTGGAAACACCGGTTTTAACCGGGTTTGGCGCACCTTCGACCAGGTCTTTTGCTTCCTTCAGACCGAGACCGGTAACCGCACGCACTTCTTTAATCACATTGATTTTCTTTTCGCCAGCCGAAACCAACACGACGTTGAATTCAGTCTGTTCTTCGACAACCGGTGCCGCTTCTGCTGCAACCGCTGCACCCGGCATTGCCATCGCCATCATCGGGGCGGCTGCCGTGACACCAAACTTGTCTTCCAACGCCTTTTTCAATTCGACCAACTCAAGAACCGTGAGAGTTTCGATTTGCGATACGATTTGCTGGACCTTTTCCACCTTCTTGCTCCTTTCAGCAATCACGAACCTCTTCGTGATTCTCTTTCATTACTCGCCGCAGTCCGGATACGATGCCGGTGCGACTGTTCGATAAACTTGTCTAATTTCAACCCGGATGGTGTACGATTAAGCAGATTGTTTTTGCGAAACGGCATCGACCAACGCCGGAACGCTGCGCAAAATTTCCTGCAACACGCCAACCAACTGGCTGATCGGTGCTTCGATCAAACCAAGAATTTGGGCAATCAATTGCTCGCGGCTCGGTAGATCCTTCAGTTGTTCCGCCTGTTTGGCGTCGAACACCGAATTGTCCATCAGCATGCCGCGCAGTAACGGCTTGTCGTTGTGCTTCTTGGCAAAAGCCAGCAACACTCGGATCGGGGCAGCAGGATCGTTGTTTGCCACGGCAAACATCGTCTGACCCTTCAGCAACTTAAATGCGCCTTCTTTACCATGATCCTTCAGTGCTAACTTTGCCAAGGTATTCTTGGCAACCAGAACGTCGATACCTTCTTTCCGGCATAGTTTCCGGAATTCACTGGCATCGGCTACCGTCATGCCGGTATAATCCGCCATAACGATGGATTTTGCATTACCGAAGCGGTTGCGGAGGTCTTCTACCACCTCACGTTTGTCGGCATTCGGATGCGGATCGGGACGATTCATCTTGTACTATACTCCTTTCACCACTCTTAAGCCAACGTCGCTGCGGTGCGGGTGACGCGAACGCCGGGACCCATCGTAGACGACAATGCAATCTTCTTTACGTACATACCTTTGGCGGTAGAGGGACGCATCCGGATCAAAGTCTTCAGTACCGCGTCGATATTTTGGAATAGCGCTTCTTCACTGAAGCTGGCTTTTCCACAACCGACATGAACGATACCGGCTTTTTCAACTCGGAATTCAACTTTACCGGCTTTGGCTTCGGTTACGGCTTTTGTGACATCCATTGTCACAGTACCAGTCTTCGGATTCGGCATCAAACCGCGGGGTCCGAGAATCTTACCGAGCTTACCAACATCACCCATGACATCGGGAGTGGCAATAATCGTATCGATATCTGCCCAGCCACCCTTAATCTTCTCGATATACTCTTCGAAACCGGCAAGATCGGCACCGGCGGCTGTTGCCTCTTCGGCTTTCGCACCCTTTGCCAATACCAGAACTCGAACAGTCTTACCAATACCGTGGGGAAGAATAACCGTACCGCGAACCATTTGGTCGGCTTTACGGGGATCGACTCCCAAATTCACCGCTAACTCGACGGTCTCGTCAAATTTGGCTTTGGCATTCGCCTTCACCAGTTTGACCGCTTCCGCGAGTTCATATTCCTTATCGCGATCCACTGCGGCGAAAGCGGCGCGATAGCGTTTATTTTTCATCTTTCCTCCCGCGCGGTAGAACGGCTATTGCCTCCCGCACGTCGCTCGTTATGGAGGGACGGAGGATAAGTCCGTCCGGTTAACAAATCAAAATTAATCGGTGACAATACCCATCGATCTGGCAGTTCCCGCAACCAACAACATCGCAGATTCGATCGATTCACAATTCAAATCGGGCATCTTGGTTTCGGCAATCTGCTTTATCTGATCCCGGGTCAATTTGCCGACTTTGTCGCGATTCGGAACTTTACTGCCCTTATCGATTCCGGCTGCTTTCTTAATCAAAAAGCTTACGGGCGGCATCTTGGTGATGAAGGTAAAGCTCTTGTCGGCGTAAACAGTGACGACCACCGGAATAATCATACCGGCTTTATCCTGAGTACGGGCATTGAATTGCTTGCAGAACTCCATCAAATTCACGCCCTTGGGACCCAAGGCGGTACCGACCGGCGGTGCCGGGGTGGCAGAGCCGGCAGTCAACTGCAAGCGTGCATACCCTACGATTTTCTTTGCCATCTTATTACTTCTTTCTCATGCTGGTACGCTCCACTTTTGCGTACCGCTACTGAATGAAAACGACCCCGCGGGTCGTTCCGGCACTCTACTCGTTCGAAAATTCGTTGGTGACTTGGAGGAAATCGACTTCCACCGGCGTCGGACGTCCAAACACCGTAACCATCACCTTAAGTTTGTGTCGTTCGGCGTGAATTTCTTTCACGGTACCGATGAAATCTTTGAACGGTCCATCGACAATCTTGACCTGTTCGTCAATTTCAAACGGAATTTCTAAAACGGCTTTACCGCGGCGTTCTTCGACGCGACCGTGAATGCGTTCGACATCGCCGGGAGTCAGTGCAGTCGGTTCACCGCCCTGTCCGATCAATCCCATTGTCGTCGGAGCTTCCTGAATTAAATTCATCATACCGCGTGTCAGCGACATTTCGACGAAAATATATCCGGGATACAGCAACCGTTTCTTGACTTTCTTCTTCCCGGCTTTCATCTCTACCACTTCTTCACACGGAATGAGGATTTGACCCATATCCCCATCGATACCGAGGCGCTTCGCTTCGGTCTCCAGATAGTGTTTCACCTTCTCTTCGTGTTTGGTAAAGACGTGAAGGGAATAAAAGTATTTTTCCAGGATTTCTTTCAAGCCTTAACTCCTAGAGGATCGCTTTCACGATTCGCGACAGCAACTGGTCGACACCAAACAAGAACATCGCAAGGATACAGGACAGCGCAATCACGATCCATGTGCTTGATTTCACCTCTTGCCAAGTCGGCCAAGAGACTTTTTCCATCTCCTGACGAACGTCGGAAATGTAGCCTTTAATTTTATCCTTAATCGGTTCACTCATTGTATGCCTCTTCGACCGGTTGGTCTACATCTGTAGAAGCTGTTTGGGCTATCTATCCAGCAGGCCAGGAGGGACTCGAACCCCCAACCCCCGGTTTTGGAGACCGGTGCTCTAGCCAATTGAGCTACTAGCCTATCCAAAGAACTGTATTCGTTTCCGAATAACAGAGTGGCGCGGATTATCCACGCCACTATTTCGAATTACTCTAAAATCTTTGTTACGAAACCGGCACCGACGGTGCGGCCGCCTTCGCGAATTGCGAATTTGAGTTTCTCTTCCATCGCGATCGGAGTGATCAACGTAACAACCACACTCACTTTGTCACCCGGAAGGACCATTTCCATACCTTCGGGAAGGTCCACAGCACCGGTAACATCAGTCGTGCGGAAGTAGAACTGCGGACGGTAACCGTTGAAGAACGGGGTATGACGACCACCTTCTTCTTTCGACAAGACGTAAACTTCGGCTTCGAACTTCGTGTGAGGAGTAATCGATTTCGGCTTTGCCAAAACCATACCGCGTTCGATTTCGTTCTTGTCCACACCGCGAAGCAAGCAACCTACGTTGTCACCAGCTTGACCCTGATCCAACAGTTTGCGGAACATTTCAACACCGGTACAGACCGTATCCTTGTGGGCGCCCAAACCGATCAGTTCCAAAGTTTCGCCAACCTTAACAATACCGCGTTCGATACGACCGGTAGCAACAGTACCGCGACCGGTAATCGAAAATACGTCTTCAACCGGCATAAGGAACGGAAGATCCGTTGCACGTTGCGGAAGCGGAATATAGCTGTCGCAGGCTTCCATCAGTTCCAAAACGCATTTGTTCTTTTCTAGATCGTCGGGATAGTTCAAAGCATCAAGAGCGCTACCGCGAATCACCGGAATCTCGTCACCCGGGAATTGGTACTGGCTCAACAATTCGCGCATTTCCAATTCGACCAAGTCCAAAATTTCCGGATCGTCGACCGCATCGCACTTGTTCATGAAAACGATCAGAAACGGTACGCCAACCTGACGGGCGAGCAAAATGTGTTCGCGAGTTTGCGGCATCGGACCGTCGGTAGCAGCGACAACAATAATCGCACCGTCCATCTGAGCGGCACCGGTAACCATGTTCTTTACATAGTCGGCGTGACCCGGGCAGTCAACGTGAGCATAATGACGATTCTTCGTTTCGTACTCGATGTGAGCAGTCGCAATCGTGATACCACGGGCTTTTTCTTCCGGGGCATTGTCGATCGAATCGAAAGAACGGAATTGTGCCAAACCCTGATGACTCAAAACCAATGTGATCGCTGCCGTTAACGTCGTCTTACCGTGATCAACGTGACCGATCGTCCCGATATTGACGTGCGGTTTTGTACGATCAAATTTCGCTTTCGCCATGATAAACTCCCTCGAACTTTGGGTCAGAATGAATTTTCATAATGGATAGAATTGAAAGAGCTGACGACCGGGATCGAACCGGTGACCTCATCCTTACCAAGGATGTGCTCTACCTACTGAGCTACGTCAGCGAATAACCATATTTTGTCGATTGCTTGAATTTCTACGACAAAATCGAGAAAGCGAGTGGCTTCCTCTTCGAGCGGGAGACGAGACTCGAACCCGCGACCCTCAGCTTGGAAGGCTGATGCTCTACCAACTGAGCTACTCCCGCAAAAAAAGTGCGATTCTACGGGAAAAAACGTAAAATCGGATGTGTGGTGGGGGTAGGATTTGAACCTACGTAGTGCGGTGCACGACAGATTTACAGTCTGTTGCCATTAACCACTCGGCCACCCCACCTTGTCAAAGAGCTCAAATGAACTCAGTCGAAACCGTTGCGAAGAAAAACCGACTGAATCGCTTAGGATCCGGTCGGTGTCGTAAGACGACAATCAGTTGGCTTTCATCCTACGCATCGGCTCCGACAGTCATCGGAGCTGACGGTCGGATTTGAACCGACGACCTTCCGATTACAAGTCGGGAGCTCTACCAACTGAGCTACGTCAGCTTGAAAGCAACACGGTAGGTTAATACAATTTTATGGATTTGTCAAGAAAGTGTGGTGACAATACGTCACTTACGACGCCAAATCGTCCCTCCGGGAGTATCTTCCAAGACAATTCCTCGATCCAGTAAATCTTTACGAATCCTGTCAGCAGCCGAAAAATCCTTATTCTTCCGCGCTTGCTTCCGATCCTCGATGAGCTGTTCAATTTCGTTCTCTGAGAGCAGTTGCTTCTCTTCCCACGGGAGTAGAAATGCAAAAACGGCATCGATTTTTTTCCAAAAAGTCTTGATCGATTCCGTATCGTCGGACGACAGAATTCCGCGTGAACGCAACCCGTTAAAAGCACGCATCGCTTCGTATACCACCGACAATGCCCGTGCGGCATTGCAATCGTCTTCCAAAGCTTCGCTAAATTGCGTGTCGAAACCAGCGATCAATCGCGCGACCTCATCGGCTGCACCCGCTCCGGTACCGCGCTCAAAGGCGTACCAGAATTCATCGAAGCGTTCGATCTTCTGCATCGCTTCGTTCATACCGTCAAACGTAAAAATCACCGGCATCCGATAATTCGCAGTCAACATATAATACCGGTATGCCCGTGGAGAATACCCTTTATCCATGAGATCGCGAAGAGTATAGATATTCCCGAGCGACTTCGACATTTTCTCTTCGCCGAGTTGCAACCATTCACCGTGCAACCAATATTTGACGAACTGTTTGCCGCTGCTGGCTTCGCTTTGCGCAATCTCGTTTTCATGATGCGGGAACAGATGCTCTTTACCACCGCAATGGATATCGAAGGTATCGCCTAAATAATGTTTCGACATCGCCGAACACTCGATATGCCAACCGGGACGTCCCGCTCCCCAAGGAGAATCCCACTTTACCTCGCCGTCTTCGGGTTTCCATGCTTTCCAAAGTGCGAAATCCTGTGCACCCTCTTTTTCGTCGTATTCATCGGCAACCACGCGCTGTTTGCCAGTGCCTTTGTTCACTCGACCCGATAACTTGCCGTAATCGGCAAAGCTCGCGATCCTGAAATACACCGATCCATCCGCCTCGTAGGCGTGATCGTTCGCAATCAGCGTTTCGATCATCTCGATGATCTGTGGAATAAATTCGGTAGCTCGAGGATAGTGAGTTGCATGCTCGATATGCAATAAATCGACATCGGATAAAAACGCCTTTGTATATTTTTCGGTGAATTCGAAAAACGGAGTCTGAGTCGCCTGCGAGTCGCGAATCGTTTTATCGTCGACATCGGTGATATTCAATACCCGCAACACCTCGTAACCCATATACTCTAGTGTTCGCTGAAGAAAATCTTCCCAGACGTAAGTGCGCATATTTCCGATATGCGCATAGTTGTAGACGGTCGGTCCACAAGTATAGAGTTTTACGATTTTACCGGATGGATCCAGCGGTTTGAATTCTTCCATCTTTCGGGACATGGTGTTGTAAAACTTCAGCATGACAGCCTCAAAAATAAATCAGGGCGGAACTTGCCTCCCGCCCTGTCACAGCAAACAGATTACGGTTGGATCAATCGTTTAAATGGCTTTCGCGACAACATGCGGATAATTCGATAGCAATCATATTAAACACTTTCCCAGCTTTACGATTTATCGTTATCTCGCGATGGACTCGATGCGACATCCAAGAACGTAGTAAAATAACTCAGCGATGAAATGATCAGCAAACCGAACAGAATGAAGGTTAGTGAATGTACGTCGATAAAGAAAAGATACCACGGTTGGTCCGGCACCTCAAGTGTTACGATAATCGTCAAAATCGCGAATACCGAACTCGTCCATTTCCCCCACCAGTTGGACACCATAATCACATTTTTCGCACGGTATGCCCAATAGCCGCAGACCACAATCATCGTATCGCGTAATAGTGCCACCGTCAAGAGTGAATAGGAGAATCGGACCGGTCGCGATGGCGATGCCAGACATAACGCAACCGCCAACAAACAAATTTTATCGGAAATCGGATCGAGAATTTTACCCAGCTCGGTTACTTGGTTCAATTTCCGTGCTAAATAGCCGTCGAGATAATCGGTAATTGCAGCAACTACCATTAAACTCAGTGCAATATATTTGTCAAAATCCTGATCGCGAACCAATAGGAAACAGACCGGAATAATCAATATCAGCCGGGAGAGAGAAAGCAGATTCGAAATTTTCCAAAGTTGATGCAGTCCAATTTCCTGAACAACTCCGAAAAATTGACCCGATGGTTTTGGTATGGGTGGACCTTTTACCATGAATTCCCTGTGAGCGATGGATACTGAAGATCGAATCTGAGTCGGTAGTACCAGCGAGCAATGAAGTAATATACAAAAATCGTAAGCAAATAAACCGGATATTGAGATCCGATCGTTAACGAAAGCAATAGGATTGCAAATCGGGCAATTAAGCCACAGCTTTCGATATTATAATTTCTGTACTTAAGTAAACCGAAAAGCAGTGGGATGCCTGCTGAGAGGATCATCGCGAGATCGTTAATGGCAATCGCTAATACTAAAGCAAGGGCAATTCCACTCCAACCAATTTTGATTGCTATCGGAATTCCATAACGAACGGCAAGCGTGATCTTGCCTGATTTACGATCGCCATCGGTATCCAGTAACTGCGTAAAAACCGACACACCACCAAATGCGAACAGGTAGGGAATCATCTCCGGGATGTGGTGCATCGGCGCTTTACCAAGCAACATGCCTGCCCAAAAGGTCAAGCCTCCTCCTGCAACCGCTACCAGTATCCCTGCTGTTGGACGGTCTTTCCAGCGGAATGGTCTGACATTGTATAGCACTCCGGTAATGATGAAACCCAACGCGATCCAAATCGTATTCAACTTGGCAATGAGTGTCAAACCGGCAATTCCAAGCACTCCGAGAACAATTCCGTAATTGCGAGCAGTGGTAACCGAAAAAATACCTCGAGGCAGATAATGCAATTTGTTGTTCGCGCTGTCCGATTCGATATCGGATACTTCATTCAGCACATACACTGCCCCACCCATTGCGATCGCTGAAAGCGAAAATACTGCCCATTCCCAAAACAATAATGGCGAAGTACCTAACCGGTACCCCGCCAAAAAAACTGTACAAACTGGAAACAATAATGTCGGTCGAAGTAGAAAAAACCAATCGAGCGGATGCCGATGAGACATCGGATTAATTCTCTTCCAGAGCCAATTTGCCACCATACTCGGGTGGTAATGGCACAGGATACTCACCGCTGAAACATGCCGAACAATATCCACCATTCCGATTCGGTGCCGCTTGGAGCATCCCATTATAACTCAAATAATGCAGTGAATCGGCTTCAATCCATTTTCCTAGTTGGGGTGGGGAATAACTGTTAGCAATCAGTTCTTTTCTAGTCGGGAAATCCATTCCAAAGGGACAGGGATAAAAAATCGGGGGACTGGCGACACGGATATGGATCTGTTCCGCTCCAGCCGATCGCAATAACGATGTCAATTGCTTTAACGTTGTCCCGCGCACGATGCTATCCTCGACCACCACGATTCGTTTACCCTGCAGTACACTCGAGACGGGATTGAATTTAATTCGAACTCCGGCACGCCGTTGTTCTGTTGATGGACTGATGAAAGTACGACCAACATAGTGATTGCGAATCAAGCCGTGTTCGTACGGAATTCCGAGCGCTTCGGCAAAACCTAACGCTGCAGCATTGGATGAGTCTGGCACCGAGATCACGAAATCGGCATCGACCGGGCTCTCGATTGCCAGTTGTTTACCCATCGCGCGTCGAGTACGGTCGATACTTTCCCCGTAAAAAAGACTATCGGGACGGGAAAAATAAATCAATTCAAAAATACACGGCGCTGCTTTGACATGGGCGTATTTGACGGCATGTAATCCATTGCGATCGATTACGATCAGTTCTCCCGGTTCGACGTCGCGAACGAACTCAGCTCCGATTAAATCGAATGCACAGGTTTCCGAGGAGAGTAACCACGCACCTTCGAATTTACCGATCACTAATGGTCGAATGCCGTTGGGATCGCGAACGCCGATCAATTCGTCGCGATTCATCATGATTAATGTGTAAGCACCTGACAACCGAGCGGACACTTCTTTCATCCGGTCAACCCATTCCCCGGTCGTGCGAGCCAACAGGTGAAGGACAACTTCGGTATCGGTCGTTGTTTGAAACAGTGCTCCTGTTTCCATTAATTCGCGTCGCAATTCTCTTGCATTCACCAAATTGCCGTTGTGCGCCACACAGATCGGTCCATCTCGACCCACCGAAAACAGGGGTTGGATATTTGTCACAGTCGAAGCACCGGTTGTCGAATACCGGTTGTGTCCAACTGCGCAATCACCCGTCAATTTGTCGAGCGCTGGCGGTCGGAATACATCGGCAACGAGACCGCAATCGCGGTGGAGGTAAAATGAGCCATTGTCATTTGAGACAATACCACTTGCCTCCTGACCCCGATGCTGTAAGGCATATAAGCCAAGGTAGGTTAAGTCGGCTGCGCGCGGATGACCGTAAACACCGAAAACTGCGCATTCTTCGTGAAATCGATCGTCGTTCATGAGTCCACCGGAAAAAGAAGAATATATAATGAAAGCAGTGAAAACGGAACGAAAGAGGTTGTGAAAATTGTTTCGACATTACAACTAAGGGAAATTTCTAAACTTGCCGATTTGGAGTGCTCCTCCTAGAATATTTCGCAGAGTGGATGAAAATGAAATTCTCTACTTTTACTCCAATTAACTAATTCGAAGAAGTGTGTCACACCCCAACAGTTTTAATCGATCAATTGGACTCGATATCCTGAATAATAATGCTACTTCCAGCACTCGCAAGAATAAATCCCGAAACCCGGTCAGCGCCACTTCCCAATAATGTCTTCGCGGCTTCACGAAGCGTACTCCCGGTTGTAATCACATCGTCTACCAACAACACCGATCCTGTAACCGGTTTATTTACCCGAAATGCCCCGAGAACATTGTGCTGACGTTGCTTCCGGGTTGATTCGATTTGCGGATTGACCGATCTAGCACGTACTAGCGCATTGGAATTGGGTGTATTCCATAGCGTCGACAAATTTCGGACGATCTGTTGTACCGGATCGAACCCTCGCATTCGGAGGTGATGCCGATGAGGTGGTATTCCGATAATCACATCAAAGGGTTCAGAAAACCATTCCTGCAACCATTCATATTTGAGTGCCGAATGAATCAACTGTTCGCCTAGCGGAGCTAGTTGATTGAATTTCCAGTCGTCGATTGCAGCTCGGACGGCATTCTCATAGCGCCAAATCGCAGCCACACGCTGCAACGGGGGTAAAATTGTCGCATCGAAACGTATACCGGCTGGTAATGTGTGTATGCATTCCGGACAGCTCCATCCGGTTAAAATACGCTCGCCACACACATAACAGGTTCGGGGAAAGAAGAAATTGCCAGTGTGCAGCAGCGCAACTTGCAGGATCTTGTTCATCGCGATTTCAATTGTCGTGAATCGCCGATTCGTTCAGTGACACCGCGCTTATCCAACTCCTCGAGTAATGCCACTGCGTACTTCCGACTAACTCCAAGGACTGTCGCTATCTCGCCTAATGATGCTGTCGGTTGATTCATCAATAATCCGCGAATTTGATCTTCAGCAACTTTGAATGAATCGGTCAATATCCAATAGCGACCTTCCAATACAACGATTTCGCCCTGCTCACGCAATAAATCCGCATATCGGAATAACTCCTTTTCGAGGATTTTAAGCTCGGTCGCGAGCAAATTCGGCATCGGCGGTGTCAATCCATGTGCTCGAAGAGCATTAATAAATAGACTGATCCGTTCCTGATCCTTGGAGTTAACTCGCGGTTGGTGAGATGTCAGGCGAACAGTACCTCGTTCAATTGATAGTATCTGTTGGTCAAGTAATGCTTGAAAAATGGTCTCGGATAGCGATGAACCGATCTTGGTGGGATAGGGTTCCAGTAATGATCCCTGGGGTATTCCCACACGGTCGGGATTGGTCGAATGGAACGTCCGAACAGTCTTGATCATTTCGTCACTGATCCGTTGAGCATACGGTTTGGTGATCGTGCCGCTCGATTTTGACAGCACTTTATCGGATAGTATTTGCGTGCGAAGCATCGCTTCGATAGCTACGGGCTTCTTCGACAACGCAATCGCCAATCGTGATATTGTGGCGGCTTTCGGTTCAGTTTCGCTGATCGCGGCAATCAAACGATCTTCTCCGGAATCGGATAACAGTGCCGATAAGCGTTCGAAATTTGTCTCGTGTCGCAACCGAGTCAATGGCATTGGATTTAATACAATTCCACCGCCGACTGTTTCCATCGGCGAGTACCGGCGTATCACAAAGCGCTCGCGGAAAGCGGCAATAATCGGTTCCTCCGATTGGAAACGGGCAAACCGTGGCGACTCTCCGATCGATAATGTTGCGGCTTCGAGCAGATCGATCCGACCGATTGCCTCAGTCGTGCCAATATGCATCCGTACTCGGGAACGATGGCGGATCGGATGGTCGGTACAAGCCTCCAGTAACACATCAAATGCACTAGTAACCGAAAAGACACCCGGCTGACAAAGACGATTCCCGCGTAAAACTTCTTGACGGTCGATTCCAGCAAGATTCAACGCCGCCCGCTCCCCGGCGACCACACTCTCACGTGCTTCATTTTGCGATTGAATACCGCGAATTCGCACGGGAATATTCTGGGGCAACAGCTGAAGTTCATCGCCGACTTTAATTTGTCCGGAGGCGACCGTACCCGTTATCACGACACCAAATCCGGTCTTGACAAAAACACGGTCAATCGACAATAACGCCGGTGCATCCAACTCATGAGCCGGAATGGTAGCAGCTAACTGAATCAGCGCTTCCGAAAGCTCATTCAGTCCAGTACCACTTATTGAATCGACGATAATGATTTGGGCATTTTTCAAACTACCCGACGCAAGTAATTTTCTGACGTCGTCTTCAATCATCGCAATCCAGTCGGCATCCTTACTATCGGATTTAGTGATCGCGACAACACCGCGCGTAATTCCCAGCAGATTCAAGATAGTATAGTGCTCGATTGTCTGGGGCATCACGCCATCGTCGGCGGCAACTACTAATAATGCTGCATCAATCCCGGTGACTCCGGCAACCATATTTTTAATAAACCGCTCGTGACCCGGGACATCGATGAAGGCGATGCCATACTTCCAGAACGCAAATCCGATATCGATCGTCATGCCGCGTTCTTGTTCTTCCGGCAAACGATCGGGATCGATTCCAGTCAGCGCTCTGACGAGAGTCGATTTGCCATGATCGATATGACCGGCAGTACCAATTACAACGCGACGTTCAGACATCTCGGACACTCTCTAATTGGAAGAACTGTTTAAGCTACTTGTTCAACAACCCAAACCAATCGGCTAGCAGGTACACCGCTGGTGTCGTAAGGATCAAACTGTCAAATCGATCGAAGATGCCACCGTGTTCCGGTAATAATCGACCGGAATCTTTTACACCGGCATCGCGCTTAACCATCGATTCGATTAAATCACCTACTTGACCGACTGTTCCAGCAGCCAGTGCCGTCAATACTAAAAACTGCCACGGAAGTTTATCACCCAATACTTGAATGCCCAGAAGCGACCAAAGCAGCGACCCAATCACTCCGAATACCGAACCTTCGATCGTCTTCTTTGGGGATATTTTCGAAGCAAGTTTGTGTTTACCGAATCGCATCCCTCCGAAGTAAGCGAAAGTATCGCAGAGCCAAATCGACGAAAGCAAGTATAGTATGAAGATGCCGCCCCACAACCCATCCTCGACTAAGATGCGACTCCGCAACAGCGCCAGTAAAGAGAGAAATCCCGCGATATATAGAAATCCACCGAGTGTACCGGTGACCCGAAGCGCCATCGCTTTATCGCCACCTTGAAGCGAGCGAATCGCCAAAAAGAGGCTGACAATCAAAAATAAATCAAAACCCAGTCGCTGATCGTAAGTAGTCATCAGAACGACTGCTGCTGCCGCGACTGCCGCCGAAGTTCGAATAACGGGTGCTCCCATCGCTCGCAACATCGTTAGATACTCGAACACAGCCAATGCTGCAATCACGGCAATGAGTGTGGCAAAATACCATTGACCCAGCAAAACCGGTATTGTCAGTAACGGTATTCCCCATACTGCAACGAGTACTCTTCGAATCACAACGCGTTTACGCGATTGCTTCTCGGAACTGATTATTACGATTTCTGGCATAGTAATCTTTTTTAATGGGAGTTATTTTCCACAGTTCCGACCGAAACAACGCGAATCCGAACCGGAATATTATGAACCATACCAATTTTTTTTGCTGCACCGAACGATAAATCGATAATACAATCGGTAAATGGACCGCGATCGTTAATTTTCACCATTACCGATTTGCCGGTTTCTTTCGATGTCACTTCCAGCATCGTGCCGAATGGAAAGTTTCGATGCGCGGCAGAAATACCGTTCGGATCGAAAATTTCTCCATTGGCAGTCTTCCTGCCGCCAAATTCTTTTCCGTAAAACGATGCCGTACCCTCGAATACCATCCCGACTTCAGGAATGGTCACTTCGGCATGTTGCTTTACGTCGTACCGCGCTTTCGTGCCATACCGCGGACCGGCAGTGCATCCGGTCAGCACCAAGCTGATCAGTAGAAATGAAAAAACTGTGATGCTGGTAATCAGCCGCATTTTGTTTCAGTCGATTTCTTAAGTGTAGGATCGAGTTGTCCTGTTAATTCGGACAAGTGTTTTATACCATGTCGATCGCAATACTGTTCCATTCCCAGTAGAATCTTGTCGGGAATTGCCGGATCGACATAAAACATCGTGCCAATTTGTACCGCCGAGGCACCAGCGAGAAAGAATTCGATTACATCTTCCGCCGAACAGATTCCACCCATCCCAATGAGTGGAATGTTGACGGCTTTGTATACTTCCCACACACGCGCCAAAGCCATCGGTTTGATCGGCGGTCCACTATATCCGCCGGTGACCGTTGCAATTCGCGGGCGTTTACGTTCGATGTCAATCGCCAATCCGACATAAGTATTCACGAGCGACAATGCATCGGCACCGCAATCTTCACAAACTTTTCCGATGGATGCCAGTGACGTTGCCATCGGTGTCAATTTAACAATCATCGGTCGCTTCGTCTCACGTCGACAGGCTTTCACCGCGGCTTCAGTCATCTTAGGATCGACCCCAAAACTGATGCCACCTTCTTTCACATTCGGACAGGAAATATTGATCTCCAAAGCATGCCATTCCGAATGCGCCTCCATCTTCGCGACCATCTCGGCATACTCTGCTACCGAATTTCCAGCAACCGATACGATAACTTTACTCGGATAATTCCTAAGTTCGGGCAATTTCTCAATTACATAACGATCGATCCCGACATTCGCCAGACCGATACTATTAATCATTCCACCAGTCGCAGTTTCCCAGATCCGCGGCAATGGATTTCCCGGGCGTGGGTGCGGGGTGATCGTTTTCGTAACAACACCGCCCAATTTGTGGATCGGAGTCAATTCGGAATATTCCGTACCATAGCCGAAACATCCGGATGCCGCAATCAGTGGCGAGTTGAGTTCCAGCTTGCCTAATCGACATTTCAAATCAATAGCCAAAGGGACTTACCTCCATGTCGATTGCTTCGAAATCGAAAATCGGACCATCTTTACAACACAAATAGTATTCGCGAGCGGCATTGTCTTTCATCGGTTTCGCTACCGCACACCCTTGACAGACACCTACCGCACAGCCCATCCGCGCTTCGGCGGAAAATTGACCCCGCAGATGATGCGAACGCAACCAATCGCGCAGTGCTTTCATCATGATCCACGGTCCACAAGTAATAAAAAACGGATTTGAACCCAACCCACCTTCACAGAATCGTTTATCTACTAAAGACACTACATTTCCATGAAAACCTGAAGAACCATCGTCCGTTGCGATATCCGGTTGATATCGTGTCATCAATTCATCGGAAATCGGCAGATCCGCTTTACTGCGGCTACCCAATAAATGATAGTACGGAATTGTCGAGCTCCACCGGTCTTGTTGGAAAATGATAGGTGCTATTCCAACGCCACCAGATACCCCCACAACCGAAGTATGTCCCTCGGGTGTCTTCCAAGTCGAACCGACAGGACCGAGGCAATCGATCTGATCCCCGACAGTCAGCGCACAGAGCTTGTCGCTGCCGCGACCGTATACTTTTATGAGTATTTCAATGGTGTCGTCAAAAACCCGTTGAATTGAAACCGGACGACGAAGAAGTGGATCAATACCGTTTCCTACTCGGATATGAAGAAATTGTCCGGGTTGGGAATCTCGTGCAATAGCTGGTGAGTGAAAGTGGAGTTGAAAAAGATCGCTATGGATCTTCTCCCGATGAGTGATAGTTCCGATCTCCAAATACTTCAAACAGCACTCCTATTCTTTTTTGGTTTTCGTCGTATCGGATGGTTTTATCGTGGTGTCGGGTTTTGCCACACTACCCACACTATCCGGTTTTATTACCTGAGCAGGTGTTCGCAAAGTATCGTTCTTTGCACTCCGCCTCGGAGTGACCAACGTCTTGGGAATGATGGGTTCGGTTTCGATTGCCTTTTTTAAAGTATCGGCAAGATTCTGTTTGGTCGAGTCGGGTACTTCCAGCTTAATCTTTCGCAATTGGAGTAACGAATCTCCTCCGATCAAGTTTCGAAGCGAATCGGGTAGATTCAGTTTTAACGAATCCGGTACAACTTTACTGCTATCTTTACCGATCGAAAGTGAATCGCTTCGGTTCGTTGAATCGATTAATGCTTTCGTCGTATCGACATGTGCTGCGATTGAATCCTGCCGTTTTTTGTCTTGAATCGCGGTAATCATCATCTGTGCGTAACGGGTGCTGGATTGTACCCGCGATTTCTTAAACATATTCTCGTACAATTTCGCAACGGAATCAATTCCCAGTCGGCGAGTTTGTAAAATCGCAATCGCTGCAGTCGCTCGCGATCCAATATCACCAGAGTCGTTCTCTGCTATCGATTGATAAACATCCAGCGCGGCAGTAGTATCGACCAACAAATCGACCAACATTTCCGCAGTGCGAAACCGTTCCTTCAAAGAATCAACCGGTATCGGCAACAAAGCGAGCTGTAACTCTTTTCGCGCAGCATTGGCGATCGTGAGATTGGCGGTATCAGCCGCTACGGCGGTATACAAACTTCGAGCGCGTGTGGTATCGCCTCGGGCAAGTAATTGCATACCATATTCCATACGATACGCACTCAGTATTTTACCGCTTGCCAAAAGCATAATCGTCGGATACATCTTTAATGCATTGGTGGTATCTTTGCGTTTGAAGCAATCGTCTTTTATTTCATCGTACACTTTGATCAACTGCTTAATCTGATCAACGAGAGCCAACTTGATCGCTGCGGTATCTAATGGAACTGCCACATCGGCTAGACTATCGGCAATCGAAGTGGAATCGCGACTGGTCGAATCGGGTCTTCCTAGAGCCTTAATATTCAGCGAATCTTCAAAATCCGATTTCGTCAACTCATCTTGTATTTTCGTTAGCGTTTTCGTCGAATCGATGGGTTCTACTTCCGGTTTAGATGCTTCAGCAACTTTCATATCGGCTTCGATCGGTCTTTCCGAGCGTTCGACGGTTTCAGGCGGTTGAGCGGAGATTGATTGATCGGGTGATTCGGATTTCACTTCATCATGAATTGCATCGACTTTCGAAGATTCGGCAGATTCTTTACTCAATTTACCCTTGCTCGAAATTGCGGAAGCTTCTTTTGTCGTCGTGGTCGATGCAATTTTCTCAGGAACGGCTTTTGCAGCGTCACCAACTTTTTTGATCGGATCAGGAGCAATCGATTTGTGCAGTGTTAGTTTTTGATCATCACCGTTCTTCTCAGTCTCTTTATCTTTTTCTTTTGGTTGATCAGGCTTGGACTGTGAATCTTCGACTTGTGATTTATCAAGCTTATCCGATTCCGATCGATGCGAAGTATCGGCAACGGAAGTTGGACGACCATTTGCCCTTACTAGATAACGATGTTGAATCGAGTCTGGAACCGGATTACCGACCAAGAGATCATTCAGGAAATTGATTTGTGTTAATGCCGTACTCTTTTTGGTTTCGATCGTCTTTAACCAGGAGATGCGTTGTAGCAAGGAATCGGCTTGTTGAGCATAAATCGAGCCGGGTCGATCGCGCTTAGAACGTTCAAAATCGGCTTTATACAAGGAATCGATACCGCCGGAGAAATAGATCAACTTGCCGCGATATAATCCTGCAATGGAAGTTTCTTCGCCATGAATTTTATCGGTCGACAGCAAATCATCCCAAATTTCAAGTGCCTTGGTTGTATCGCCATCGGTGAAATAGGCAATACTCAATTCGGCTCTTGTTCGATTTCGTTGCACCCGAAAGTCGGAATTTTTCTCCAGTTTCACCAGATCGGCAATTGCCGTCTTCTGCTGCCCGGTTTGTGACCAAAGCGATGCACGTTTCATGAACAATTCATGTTGCTTCACACGCGATTCCTTCATTTTCAGAAGGTCGCCGATTGCATCGATTGCATCCAGTTTTTTATCGATCCGAAGTAAGCATTCCAACCGCTTTTCGGTATTTCGGGTTTCCAGAATTTTGTCGGGTGCTTTTCCCTTTAAACTGTTAAACTGCTCGAGTGCCTCTCCAAATAGAGAATCGGCGAGCAACCCTTCGGCAAGGATCAATTTGGCTGAATAGTTGACTGCGGGATCGGGATTCGATTGTAATGAAGCGAGTAAGTTGCGACCTTCTCGGGTACGTTTCAAGGCTAGCCAGCAACGTGCTTTTTGCAGGTGTGCTTCGGATACTAGTGGGTGGTTGGGATAGTTGGTTTCAAGTTCGACGAACTTCCGCTCGGCTTTGCTGAACTGGTCGGTTTCGTAATAGGCTTTTCCGATCAAGAGCAACGCATCGGGTACCCACCGCGAGTCGGGAAAAAATTCCAGCATCGTCGCGCAGCCATCGATCACTTTATCGAAGTCGGCACGACCAGCGCCTTGTGGCACTGTCGCGGCACTCTTGGTCTTTACCCCTTTGTCAAAATTCTTCTTCGCATTGTAGATGTAATTGTAATATGCACATCCATTGAACGTCAGCATTGACGCCAGCAGAAGAAATAACCAAAAGGATCGTTTACCGGTCATCGTATCCTTTGCACCGAATAATTAATTTTGCTCATTAGGTTCGGATCAATCCGAGTTACGTAATATTTCGGTTACAAGCTACGATAAATCTCCCTGGCAAATTCGATCCATTGATTGGGTAAGGTACTATTGATATTCATGCTGTCACTAATGTACTATTTCGAACAAGTTAGTTCTACTGTTTTCGAGCGGCTTCCAATTAGTCGAATGATACGTATGACTAGCGCGCTTTCCAATGAACCACCAACTGCGGTAACGCGACTCCTGCTTTTTCACGCCAGTGTAAATCGCAAATCGGGCTTAATTCCGTAAGATTTGGATTGATCTCAATTAGAAAAGCGTCGTGTTGTTTTGCCAAATAAGCCAATCCTGCTGCGGGAAAGACTGCACCCGTCGTACCAATTACGACACAAACCTCACAAATTCTTGCTGCCCGCTCGGCTTCGTAAATCGCATCCTCCGGAAGTTGTTCACCAAACCAAACCACGGCTGGACGTATTCTACCACCGCACGGACAACGCTGGTTAGCATATTCTGCATCAGCAAATTCAGTGCGATACGGGGTTTCGCAGTCAAAACATTTGTCGGATAGAATCGAACCGTGGAGTGCGATTACCCGTTTCGATCCGGCTCGATCATGCAATCCGTCAACGTTCTGAGTCGCCAACGTATACTCGGAGAGCAATTGTTCCCATTCAGCTAACGCGTAATGCCCGGGATTCGGTTGCACTGAAACTACCGTTTTCCGACGTTCGGAATACCATTTCAATACAAGTTCGGGATTTTTAAGAAAACCGTCGCGACTAGCCAGCTCTTCGAACCGATATTTCGACCAATACCCTTCCGGATCGCGGAAAGTAGGCACTCCCGATTCTGCAGAAACCCCGGCTCCGGTCAAAACGAGTACTTTAGTATCCGAATTGGGAATATGTTCAACAATACTATCGACAATCGACATGAATCACTTCCCTTCGCTGCAAGATAGGTATTCGAACATATAACTTAAAATTCGATACTTAACATGTGCACCTCTGCCTCTCTTGCACTCCATTTGAACCGAGTGTATATTGTGTGGCTTTGAAAGAGATAGCTTTAGATTCACGGTTAGAGGTTTGGAATGCCACAACATAAATCATGCGAAAAGCGGATGAAAACATCCAAAGAAGAAAATATCCAGAATCGCGCTGGCAAATCGGTCATGAAGGGTGCTTTAAAGAGAGCATTAGCGTCCAAGTCGAAGGACGAAGCCTTGCCATTGATTCGGGAAGCCACATCAACTTTGGATAAACTGGTTCACAAGGGCATTATCCATATGAACAAGGCTGCCAACCACAAGTCAGCTCTTGCCACCCATTTGAATCGCTTAGCCTAAGTTCCAAAAAATCGATTTTGAAAAAAGGGCACCTCCGGTGCCCTTTTTTGATTCCCTTGATTTTGCCATGTCTACTTCAATAGCACGATCTTCCGCACTTTCGAAAAGTCACCAGAATTCATTCGCAGGAAATAGGTACCGGATGCTAGCCGTTGCGCGTTGAATTGCAGCCGGTAATCCCCCGCTTGTTGAATACTGTTAAATAAATTCTGTACTAACCGTCCCTGAATATCGAAAAGCCGCAACTCGACACTGGATTCGATCGACAAATGATAACGGATCGAAGTGACCGCATTGAACGGATTCGGATAATTCTGATCCAGCCGGAATACGTCGGGTAGCGCATTCGAATTACTTTCCCGAACGGCAAGTGTCGTGTGATCGGCAATGCGTTGAATGTAGATTTCTCCACGTGACAGATTATCGGGAACATAATCCTCAGAAAAATCGATCAGGAGTAACCCACCTCGTTGATCGGGATAGGCACCGATCATCCCGGAACGGCTACCGGAAACCCTTCCCGCATGATAGTAATTCCAGACGGTCGGATCGGCATAACTTCCGTCGGAGTTTAGATGTGTGAAGTAGGTCTTGTGTTGGCGATCATTGAGATGATCGTACCAACCGACAAAAACCCCGGAGTCGCGATCGGCATAAATGCTGTGTGCACCAAAATAACTGATATTAAGTTCTGACAGCGAGCGCGGTAGCCGAATTCCGGTATCTCCGAAAGCGATTCTTCCGTCAAGAAAGATTTTGCGAGCGATCATACTAATCGAATCTTGGATCAGATACCAGATCGCATTGCTTGTTCCAACAGCTGAATATCGATAGTATTGGGTTCGACCCACAACGATACTGGGATCACCCCACACTGGTGTTCCATTTTCGAGATATCTTTGACCGTAAACATTCGAATAAGTAGAATCGGCGTACCGATCACAGTAATGAATCGAAACGCCATCTGGTAAAGGGATTAATTTCGGCCGAGGTATTTCATATAAAGAACTGATTTGAGCGGACCAAATTACTCTCGTCCAAAGTGTATCGCCGCTTTCATTCGAACACAACAACCGCAACCGGTATCTATCTGTCTCAAGATCGCCTGTCACAGTGTAAAGTTTCTGATTATTATGCACGAGGGGAACGGTATAGGATAACGGCACGCCCGGAAGCACTGCTCCCATCGGACTCAATAATCTTTGACCTGTAGAAGAAAAATGTTGTAAGTGCAATCGATTGGGATTGTCTGAACTCATATATCGATAACTGATATAGATTCCCCCGTTCTGATCCGCGCAGACAAAATTAAATGGAGAAATAGCGGTTTCCGCCGAAGTAGCTCCGTAACTTGTATGCCAGAGTCGAGTACCGTTACGGTCGATTTTACTTAAATAGATACTGTTATCGATTGCCATCACCATGACACAGCCATCACTGGTAGTTACAGTGTTCAAACTTTGGCTATAGGGCAGAGAATCGAGAATAGGCAAAAATGTTCCATTCGGATCGGTTGTGATCCGGTGACCGGTCGCAGTTTCGTAAATCGAATAGAAAAATCGCGATGAGTAATTATCCTTTCGCTCAATCCAACTCACCATGAACCGTTCGGGATCGATGACAGTGATATTTTCATAACTAACTCCCCATCTATTTTTGCGAGTAAGTAAGCCGGTCGAAACAAAACCGGGTAAGGGAGTCATCGTTGAATCGAATACTGTTCGATAGACATCGGCATAACCGCTACGGTTGTCATGCCAAAGTGCCAACAAATGACCTTGCTGGAAGTAACATAGACTCGTAACGATGTAAGGAACCGACGCTGCCAGATCAAAGTTGCGAATAGTTGCTCCGGTGCTGTTATTGCTAATTTGAATTAATCGATATCGATTGCACATCGTTCGCGATTCGTAATAGAATCCTCCGGTAATACATCCACCCGCTCCATCAGCGGTTAAACTCATCCCATATGCCAAAGGAATTTCGGAATCAACTACCGCGATACCGCGGTTTCCCCATAATAGACTTGCACTATCGATCCCGGTTATTTTCTGAACAAAATGGAGACTGGTGTGAGCTGAATCTTTATGAAAAAGCAGGAAAAAAGTATCGGGCGCGGCTAATTCAAACCCCGCAATCTCTTGATTTCCATAAGGTAATCCTCTGAATGCAACCGTATTATTTGACCACAAGGGTGTTCCGTTTTGATCGAAGCGCTGGATATATAAGTCCGTTGTATCGCCAAACGACAAATAGAATCCATTCCGACCATCCTGCAAAATCTTGAAGTAATTAAACGTGGACCTGAGATATGATGCAGGAAAGGGGTACCGATTGGGTACACTCCATCGGAGTGATCCATCGGGGTTGACGCGCTGGAGATAAAAAGCACTCGACGTTGATTGAACCACCCAGCAGCCATTCGATCCTGCCGAACAAACAGCCGGTAGCAAAAATGATCCACCTCCCCCTAACGAATCGGGCAGGACACTATTTCCATCGACATTGAAACCGGGCGCGATCGCACCGGAAGATAATTATCGTGTAATGACTGCATTGGAAAAGTAACTATAACAACCACCGCTACTGTCGGAAAAGAGACGCGGACCGTCGTAGCGATTCAGATTCAAAAGATGAGAATAGGGCTGTGACCATGCGATTTGACCGGTATTGCCGAATTTTTGGACGTAAGCGATTCGACCGCGGAGCGAATCTTCCACCTGCCATCCGATGGCGACCCCATCCGTCAAAGTCTCGATATCGTTCGGATACACAAAATAATCGCTCGAGTATACTGTCGCAGACCACAGCGAATCGCCATTCCAACCAATCTTACTTAGATAAAGCGATTTCGCATTGCGGTTGGTCGTCGTCCAGAGATAATACCAACCACCATCGCTACAACCCACAATCTTATTGAAGAGCTGGATGTTCAAACTAGTATGAACTGGGATCCCAACCGAATCGCCCGGAACCGGATATTGGTTCTGGTTGAATTGCGCGAAACTTGAAAACACGAACGTAAGAAAGAGTACCAGTGTGGAGAATATGCGGAACATCGTAACCTCACTATACCATAATGTCATACATAATTATCATTCAATCTAAATTTACCACATCAAACATTTCAGATGCAACCCTAGACATCAATTTTGATAAAAAAAAGCGGCACCGACGGCGCCGCTTTTTAAAATAAATTTCGAACTGATTATTCGCCAATCTTGAACCGCAGAAAACTTCGAACCGAAATCGTATCGCCGACCGTCTTCGAAACGGCATTGATATGATCCTGAACGGTAAGTTTCGGGTCTTTGACGTACGGTTGTTCGAGCAAGCAAAATTCGCTATAGATCTTTTCCATCTTGCCAATGGCAATCTTCTCGACCACGGCTTCCGGCTTACCGGTTGCGCGCGCTTGTTCACGTGCAATTTCCATTTCGTGATCGATGGTTGCCTGAGACAAACCGGTACGATCGACTGACGACGGAGTCGCTGCAGCAATCTGCATCGCGACATCGGCAGCTAATTCGTTGAATTCGGCTTTCGCAATGGTTTCGCTCTTGGTCGAATTCAATTCAACTGCGACTGCTAGTTTGTTGCCAGTGTGAATGTAGATCTGAATTTTACCCGGTTCGGTCAAATCGATCCGTGCAAACCGTCGCACTGCCATATTTTCACCGAGTTTCCCGACACAAGTAGCTCGTGCTTCTTCCACGATCGATGGCAATTGTTCGACTTTCTCGGGTAATGCTGGCAATCCGTCGATCGTATCGCAGACGACATCGACCAACTTGGAGAAATCTTCCGTCTTTGCCACAAAATCGGTTTCGCAGTTTACTTCAGCCATGACGGCGCGTCGATTGTCCCGATAATAGCGGGCAGCAATGATACCATCGCTGGTAGCGCGACCAGCCTTCTTGGCGGCAGTAGAAATACCCTTTTTCCGTAACCAGTCTTCGGCTTCCTGGAAATTTCCGCCCGTTGCTTCAAGGGCTGCTTTGCAATCCATCATTCCGGCGCCGGTTTTCTCGCGCAATTCCTTGACTACGCTAGCAGTTATTGCCATTCTTCCTCTCCCTTTCCTCATTGAACTGAACGGCTTTCCAGTGGTTGCTCGACCAAACCCGGCACCTATTCAGATTTTTCTACAATATTCCTATACATAGGAACGACCCCAAAGCGGGGTCGTTCAGTAGCTCTATCGTACCCTGCGTGTTATTCCGCGGATGAAGCGTCCGGCGTCTTGTCTGTGGCTGTGCCACGATCGCCACGATCCCGGCGACGTGGACCGCGACCACGCGGTTCACGCGGCTGTTCGCGCTTCTTATCTTCCGGAGCCGACATCGATTCGCCAGTCTCTTGTTCGCGTGCTGAGGCTTTTTCAGCCCAAATCGCTTGTCCTTCGATGGCAGCGTTGGCAATCGCTTGCATGATTAACCAGATGCTCTTGAAAGCATCGTCGTTGGCAGGAATGGGATACCGAATCGCAGTTGGATCGCTGTTCGTATCGACAATACCAATGACCGGAATACCCAAACGGTTCGCTTCGGCTACGGCAATCGCTTCATTACGGATATCGACGACAAACATCGCACCGGGCAATTTCTTCATATCGCGGATACCACCGAGTGCCAAAGTCAACTTCTCAAGTTGTGCATCGAGGGTAATACGTTCCTTCTTGGTGATTTTTTCGTAAGTACCGTCGATTTTCTTCTTTTCGATCGCTTGCATCGTTTTGACCGATTTGCGGATCGTTTGAAGATTGGTCAATGTACCACCAAGCCAACGTTCGCAAACATAGGGTGAATTCGCTCGAGTTGCCTGTTCGCGAACCAAATCCTTTGCTTGCTTTTTCGTACCGACAAAAAGTACCTGATCTCCGGCAGAAGTGATCTTCAATACGGCTTCACAAGCCTTGTCGATCATTTCCGACGTTTTCATCAAGTCGATAATGTGGATTCCGTTACGCTTCATGAAGATGAACGGCTTCATTCGCGGATTCCACTTGCTCGTTAAATGACCGAAGTGCGCCTGCACTGCGACCAGTTGTTCCACACTAACTCTCGGCATACCGAATAACCTTTTCTTCTCAAAACACTCCGCAATAAAATCGCGGAAAATCGAGTTGCTGTAAAAATCTTAACGTTTCGAGTACTGGAACCGCTTGCGTGCTTTGGGACGACCGTATTTCTTGCGTTCGACCGCTCGCGGATCGCGAGTCATAAATCCGTGCTTCCGCAATTCGCTTTTCAGTTCGGCATCGAAGACGACCAATGCGCGAGCCATACCCAAGCGCAACGCACCGGCTTGTCCGGATAGTCCGCCGCCGCTGCAATACGCTTCGATATCAAACTTGCCCACCGCTTCCAATACTTCCAACGGCTGCATAATCGTCATTTTCAATACTTCACGACGGAAGTAATCCAGCAAATTTTTATTGTTTACAATAATCTTGCCGCTGCCGGGCGTCAAATATACTCGAGCAACGCTGGTCTTTCGACGACCGGTGGCATAAAAAAACGGTTGTTTCATCTACGCTTCCGAACTTCTTTCTACGATAATCTTACGCGATAACCCGGAACTTGTCCGTGGGAATTGCTTCCGGCTTCTGCGCTGTATAGCGCGTCGCATCGGGACCGACAACCAATTTCAACTTACGGATCATGTGATTGCCTAACGCTCCGCGCGGCAACATCCCCCACACGGCATGACGAATAATCTCGGTCGGATGCTTCGCGATCATCGTCTTGAGGGGAATCGTCTGACTACTGCCGGGTCGAGAAGAGGCAATAAAATAGCCTTTGGCATTCGCCTTATCTCCGGTCAACCGGATTTTCTCGGCATTGACAACAACCACGTAATCGCCGGTGTCGATGTGCGGCGACCAAATTGACTTATGCTTGCCCCGAAGAATTCGTGCAACTTCCGACGAAAGGCGACCTAAAACAACCCCGTCGGCATCAATTAAAAACCACTTGCGGTCTACCGCTTTAGTATGTTTCGTTTTAATCATGATAAAGTCCAATCAACTCCTTACCAGTACCTTGCTTCGCGGTACAAGCTCGTAAAGATACGATGTCATTCTAGGAGAAACAAGCCCTCTTGGAGCGAATAGTTTGATCAATCAATTAGTTTACTCTCGCGTAGGGATCGCCGTAACATATCCCCTCTCCCCTTCGGAATATCCAGAAAAAAAGAGTGATTCGCTGGAAGAAGTACGTCTTTGATGTAGGATGGATTTGCAATGTGCGGATTCAGAAAAAGCATCGACCGGTAATCCACTCCAACTTGGTCGCAGATATTACCAAAGGGCACTGGCGAATTCAAAACCAAATAAACACGTTCCGAAGCAGATTCCGGATACGAATCGATTAAACTAGGATCGATTCCGAACAACCGGGGGTTCTCGAAGAGTGTTTTAATCAAGACAATCCGCGGAACATAGACATATGTTTCACGGGTAGGAACAGCATCCCAATAAGTTTTCGCATGTTGTGCTGCCATCATTTTCTTAATATTGGTTTTACCGTTGTTATAAGCTGCCATCGCCAAAAACCAATCTTGCCCCAGATCGTTATAAAGTTCCTTTAAATAACTAGCTGATGCTGTCGCTGATTTTAAGAAGTCACCCCGCTCATCGAGCCCTTCCTGTAGCAACAGATGCTTTTCTTTGGCTGTGACCGGCATAAATTGCCAGATTCCATACGCACCGGATGGGGATTTCGCGCGGTTCAACAGATCGCTTTCCGCGATGGCTAAGTATGCGAGATCTTGTGGAAGTCCGGCTTTTTCCATAACTTGTTTTGCAATCGGTAAAATTCGATTCGCTCGTTTGAACCACAAAATCATTTGTCCGCGATTATCGGTACACATGATTGTGAACATCGCATCGATCTGTTCTAAGACTGCCGGTCGCTCTAAAGGAACCGTCTGTCCGGCAAATACTAGCTTTTCGGGTAATCGAGGTACTGAAATTACCGGTGGTTCACCCAAAATCGGGGAAACCATCATGAGGAAGAATGCTAGGCAAACTACCCGATTTGTCCGACAAGAATAAAAAAAATGGAATAACACTTGATCCTCCCAGAGTCCGCTCTTAGATTATATCGCTTTTGATTGTTGCGAACAAATCTGACTATTGAGCTAGATCACTGAAAAACAAACGATGTGTTCCATAACGAATTGACTTCCAGTTTACCCTAATGACGAATATGGAAATGGAGAAATCATGCCAAAGCGCTGGACACCTGTAGAAGAAGCTGCCCTTTTTCAGGAATCGTCCAAAATGTCAATCGACCAATTGGCGAATAAATACGGTGTCACACCGAAATCCGTTGCAGTCAAGTTGCAAAAACTTCGACAGGCAATGCGAAAAACTGGAGTCACGGATATCCTCTCCATCCCGCGGCAACGCGCCTCGGTGGGCGGTGAAGCAAAGCGCTGGACACCGGAAGAGGAAAACGAGTTACTCGATCTTCATCGTAAAGGTTTCAAGACCGATAAGATTGCTGCACATTTCAATGTATCGCAAAAAGCGATTTCGGTTAAGCTTCTCAAAGTCAAGAAAAAAGTTGCAGCACAGGAAATTATTTCACCGATTCCAGAACCGGTAGTCGTAAAATTACAATCTCCGGTGATCAAAGAACCGATGAAACCAATGTCGATTAAACCACCGGTTATGTCTGATCAACCACCCAAACCGGCGGCAATTAAACCAGCACCACCACCTGCTCCGCGACCACCGCAGCGACCGGTTCCCTACACCAGTCAGAGTGGATCCTATGGTACTAGTCCGAAGCAGCAGGAAGGCGAAGCAAACACTCAATTTAAGATTTGGAACGGTACTGAATGGATAACGATTAAAGTACCGAAAAAAATCATTCATGTCTGAGAATCAGGATCCAGTTCGGTCTGATTCCAGTTCTTTATCGCCAATTCTTGTTGTCACGACGTTACCTGCGAAATGCGAAGATATCTGGTTGAGAGAATTGGTTGAATCCGGGTTAGCAGGTTGTATAACAAAATTACCGGGAGCAGTGTCAATCTTTAATTGGCAGAATGTGATCGATACAGCAAACGAAACGCTCTATCTCATCAAGACGATTAAACTCAAACTACCCGAATTGATCGAATCCATCAAGCATCATCACCCGTACGAAGTACCTGAGATTATCGCCTTGGATCCATATTCGGTAAACCCGGAGTATTCCCATTGGCTGTGCAATTCTGTCACAAGGAAAATGAAACCCTTGTCATAGCCATTTGGATTGCGTATAATTGCATATTGACTTAACTACATCGATTCCCAACAGGAAAGAAATAAATGTCGAAACCCCTCCGTGTATTAGTTGTCGACGACGAAATCGAAATCGTCAGACTGCTGGTAGAAATTATTACTACCATCGGCTGGGAAGCGGTAGGTGCTCGTGACGGTGACGAGGCATACGAATATTTCAAACGCGAGAAATTCGATCTGATTATTTCTGATATCTACATGCCGAAAATGAATGGCTTGGAACTGTTGGCGAAAGTGAAAAAGGATTCCGTAAAAACCCCTGTCATGTTAATCACCGGCTATTCGCACTTCAAACAACTGATTCAATCGCTTAAATACAAGCCGGACGGATTTCTACAAAAGCCTTTCGATATTTCCGATTTGATTGTCTCGATCTCGAATCTACAAATCGGCGATTCTGAATAAATTTTTTATCGATTATAAATTATAACAACACGTATCGCTACGTGTTGTTTTTTTGCGCTCTGAAACCGACCGATCAAAGCTGGTCGAGTAGCGTTCGATGTTGATCTTCGGTCAAATCGATTCCGCATTCTTGTAGCAGTTCGGGGATTCCGTCCCGAATAGGATAACAACGATGAATGGCAGGATCGGTACAGACTAAAACTGGTTTTCCCGCATACACAGCTTTCGCCAAAGGTGAATGCGAAACCGGGCAGGCAAGGATGGATGTGATCCAATCCTCAAGCTTTTTTTCGGTCATCCTCTCCTCAAAATTCTTGTATCGAATGCAATTGAATACAATCTACATTGATTGAATCACGAAGTAAACCCGACTCCCGGAAATCAATGGAATATTTCAAACCCAAATGCGCCATAGCACTTGAATTCACCTCCTCGGCAATCGATATTGCGGTATGAACGAAATATTCGACCTTACTCTGGAATCGCTACAACTGAGTGGACAATTTTTCTTGATAATCCTTCTCAGCGGATTACTCCCAATCATGCTGATGGTTCTTTATATCGTTTTTCTTAATTCTCTTACTCTCAGACGGATAATTTCACTCGGCGGATTTCGGCTGTTGTATGTTACCGCCTGGTTAGGAGTACCGATTCACGAAACATCCCATCTGATAGCAGCGTTGATCGGTGGTCATAAAATTCGAAAGTTCCGACCATTCAATCCCAATCCAAAAACCGGTCAACTTGGAATCGTTGAGACTTCGTTCGATGATAAACGGAAATGGTCGAGATATATCGGTAACACTATTCTTCCGATTGCTCCGTTAATTGGCGGTACTGCTCTGATTCTGCTCTTGGTTCGATTTTTAATGCCGGATTTTTCGACTACTCTTTCATCCACAGTATCGCCACCAACTCCCAATGCGATCGATTCGATCGATTTGTGGCAGATCTTTCTTAGCGATCTATCTGGGCAATTGACCGAATTGATCCAAAGATTGTGGCGACCGGAAATATTTACTCAATGGCAAACCTATTTGGTCGGTTATTTTGTGGTATGTATCGCGCTGCATATCGCACCATCATCGACCGATTGGCACAATTTCTTAAAACCGGCAATTTTCCTATTATACCATTTCTTGAAAATCGTGTCGCATTGTGATTTACTCTCACACTCGTGTTACAGATTTTACAATTTCTGGTTGATTGAGTAGCTGTTGTATTGCCCATGTTACCCGATCTCTTAGTTCTTCTCTGGACTTGCTGTACCAATGGTTGAAGTAATGCTCTTTGATATACAACCACAATCGTTCTATCGGGTTGAGATCGGGTGAATAGGGTGGCAAGAATATTGGTTGAATATGATGCCAGTTTAACGATTTAACCTTGTGCCAACTGGCATTGTCCAGCACCATTGTTACCCTTTCGCCCTTGGTATATTCGGCGAAGTGGTCAAGGAAAATCTGGAACAGTTCCCGATCCACTTCCGGCATTTGCAGCGAAAACAACCGACCGGATAAGGGTTGTACCGCGCCCAAAATGTTTTCCCGCAAATGGGTGCCGGTAAAGGGAACCGTTTGTCGTTCTCCTTTCCGCATCCAGCGTCGGCGCGGGCGTGGATCGCCGGTAATGCCGCTTTCGTCGTAGAACCAAATCCGATTGGGATCGCTGGCAAGCAGCGACGACAGCAGTTCTGTGAAAGCCAACCGGGCCTCGGCATCCTGTTTTGCCGGCCAGGATCGCGGCATATTCAAGGCAAATCGTTCATCGCGAACAAGACGGGCGAGCGTGGAATAGCCCAATTCGATGCGTAGTTCGCTACGCAATACGCCATGCAACTTGCGTAGTGTCCAGTGTGTCTGTCCGTGCTGCTCGGGATGGGTAAGCCAATCGACAACCAGAAACCGTTGTTCTTTGTTAGCTTTGCGCGGTCGTCCCGGTCGCGGTATCCGTTTCAAACGGTCAATGCCACCGGCGTTCCAATGCTGAACCCACCGCTGTAAAGATCGCGGTACAACCGACAACACTTGACAAACTTGATTGTCCGGTAACCCTAACAAGAGCATTTTAATCCCTTGAAAGCGACAGTGCTCGTCATGGTCAACCGAACAACGAAGGGCTTCTTCGATCTCGTCCAAAGTACCATTCGCAGGATTAGGAGATAAAGGTCGCATGAAATAAAGATAAGAAACAATGCGACACTATTTATGAGAAACGGTATAGTACTTCTGGTTTCGATATGCATAGTCATTGCCCCATTTTCGTCAATATCCGTTTTCGTGTTTGAAAAGTGGGTACAGTTTATTTCCTGGGTTTTGCCAATCTGGATTTTCGTTTCGATTATCGTGACGATTGCCAATGTACCAATTTTATTGTTCTCACTTTTATTTTCCGACGAAGCTACATCGCAATCGAACACTCCGTAATCATTAATTATATCTAAAAGGAAAATGGGCACACGATGTGTGCCCATTCGACGATAAGATTCTATTGTGTTAGCTACTTAATCAATGTCATCCGCGTTTGGACTACCTTCGATCCGACATTACCTCGAATGAAATAGTTGCCACTCGATAGTTCACCAGCCGGCAGCGAAAATGACACCGATCCACTTGATCGCAAGAATTTATTCGGAATCGATTTTACCACTCGACCGGTCACGTCATATACTTTCAATGACATTAAACCGCCATTCGGTGTATTCAAGCGAACCGTTGTCATTCCATTAAAAGGATTTGGATACACGGACATATTGTATTCGCTTGGCAGCATTGAATACCCTTCTTTCACGTTCAAATATCGGAAAGTGCCCATTCCGTGGTATCCTTGTGGCACATCCGGCAAGATTACAACTACAACATTATTCTGTAATTCAATCGAAAAGGGAAGAGGCGGAATAACTTGGAATGAATTATCGGCGATCGGAGGTCGACCATACTCGATCGCTAACGCGAACGAAGCTGTATCGCGATTGAAAATTTCGATTGTGTCGGGACGACTCGGGATAATATCACGATAAAGTCGGAGACGAGATGCATTCCGGATCGAATTCAAAATCGGATGAGTCAAATACCAGTGATTATCAAACAGTAAACTGTCGTATTGTACAATTGCTCGCGCCATATTCGTATCGCAGCGAAGCTCTTCGAACCGCAAATCGTAACAACGGCGCGGGCAATCGGCTGCAACGCTTTGTACAGTGGGATGACGAAGCAACGGTGGTTGTTGGCGAATCCATGTCATCGTAGAATTGCTGTCGATGTTAATCCATCCATGGTTCGCACCGACACCTGACTGCAGCCAAACCGAACGCATTTCCGGTCCAAACATCCTGACCAGATCGCTGGCATGAGTGAAATGTGCTTCATTCACTCCAGCCGCGAGATAAGTTGGTAACCATTTCAAATTGTAGTGTAATGAGTTGGAGGTATCCCAACTGACAATTGCGGAATTGCGTTTATATCGAAAATTGATTGCACTAGTGCTGTCGTATCGACCACCGAACTCCAGCGACATCGAAACATTCGATCCTTGTTCGCGTGCACGCCGGATTAGGTCGATAATGCCACTTCCGCTTGCAGTCGCTGCACACATGTATCCGTTGGGATCCATGTGCGAGTTGTTGTACTGCATTCCGGCAGCGCCTCCCATACTTCCCCCGACAAAATAGATGCGGTCGGGGTCGAACGGATAGTTGTGCGCCAATGTGTCCATCACCAGATCGAGTTGATGCAACGCACGCTGACTCCACCAGTGCGCCCAGCCACGTTCATTGGCAGGTTCACCATTTATCGCTAATACTATCCAGCCCCATGCCGATGCGGTATCGTTCAGAATTGATTGAGCAGCAGCATCGTTAAAATCCGCGCCCAGTGCGTGACAAGCGATAAACAGTGGTGGTGGTACGAGCGGGTCGTAACCTAACGGGATACGAGCCCAGTACTGTTCGTAAATGATGCGTGGCAAGCTGTCAGTGATTAGTACGGAGTCTCTCACAATAATTTGCGCTGAAGCAGTAAACGGTAGGGAGAGAACCAGAAACAGCATCATACGCCAGAATATTTTTATAATTCGATTTGACATAGAGCCCTCCTCGAATCAAAAATAGCCGGTTTCGATCGGAAAGAGAAGTAAAAAAAGTGACTTGGGAAAAAATGGATCGAATTAATTCGTAAGAATTTACACCAGAGATTTGGTGAGTGAGCAAAAACCAGCATCAACCCTTACTTTATCGAAAAGAGGGTAAAAAATGAATAATCGAATAACTCTCAGAGGATTCGCTTTATCTAGGGGTAAACGACCAGTCTAGATCAAGACCAGCCATCGCCTTTCGTTGCGCTTCAGCTGCTGTATCTCCAATAGCTTCCCGTTCTTCGCCGTTACTTAATCGAATTATTGCGCGGAATTGCGAACCAAAGCGCTCCGTATGCATTTCAACCATCTGGAGTGGCTGCGCTTCGGGTTCTAGCAACTTTCTGGCTTGGTTTTTCAAAGTATTCCTCACAGGGCATCATACTCAGTTGGTTCAGCATAATATACGCAACAACTTATCTGTAAGATGTGATTCTTGCAACAAAGTTTAAAAAGCTCTATACTCTGGTCGATTTAATCAGTTATTTTACCAAGATAATGTCCCAGTAAGGATAGCTGTATGTCAACCCAAATCAACAAATCTGAAAATGGATTGTTCACGAATGATCCGATGTCACAATGGGTAAAGGAATTTCCCAAACAACTGCAGGATAGCCTGACATTCCCAATACTCGGCTCACCTGCTCGAAAGAAATATGCCAATGCTGTGATTTGTGGAATGGGTGGTTCGGCAATCGGTGGCGATCTGTTGATTGACGGCTTGGGTGGTCGAATAACGCTACCAATCTTGGTTAATCGCGGTCCGATGCTCCCGATATGGGTAAATGAAGACACATTGGTTGTTGCTTCTTCTTACTCCGGTGATACCGTTGAATCGGTTGTAGCCTGTGAAGTCGCACTGGCAAGAAAAGCTACTGTCGTTGTCTTAACTTCTGGCGGTCGAATCGGCGATATCGCTGAAAAGAATAACCTGTTCCGGTTAATCGTGCCGGGGGGACTAGCACCCCGTGCCGCATTGGGATATATGTTTTGCGGGCTCTGGCGGTTATTGTTCGATGCGGGTGTCGCTCCCGATCCGAATCCGGAAATCGGTGGTTCGAACAAAATACTGTGTAATTTTGAAACCGATAATAGCTCATCTGTGAACGATAGCGGTTTTTCAATCGAAGAGATCGCCAAATCGTTAGGAAATAAAATTCCCTGGATTTGGGCGCCTAGACGGCTAGCTAGTGTTGCTCGGAGATGGGCAAATCAATTTTCCGAAAACAGCAAAGTCCCGGCACATTGGAGTATTATTCCGGAAGCATTTCACAATGAAATCATCGGGTTGTGCGATAATCCCAAGCCATTCGAAAATATTCAAACAATTGTTTTTCGAGATCCCAACGAAGAAGGACCCATTGAGCGGGCTGTTGAACTGCTTAAAAATACAGGACATCGACCGATTGTAATTCGAAGAAATGGCGAAGAGATTTGTTCACTGTTACAATTGATCGCATTAGGCGATCGAATTAGTCTGGCGTTAGCGAATCAAAATGGCGTTCCCGCAACACCGATTCCAGCGATTCTTAAATTAAAGAGTTAAGATACTACAATTTTGAATTAAAATACGTTTAACCGACGTATTCGAATTAGTCTGTGTACTACCGCTAATTCATCGTATCATATTTATTGAATTTCGGTTCGATTGCAAGATTACTTCCAATCGATCTTTACTACTTGGGTTGAGAGCGGAAATGCAGTCACCGGCTCTTATCTAATACATCAACGAAGGCCCCGAGGCTCGAGGGAGATATAGCGTGGCAGAATTTTTATTTAGTTCCGAATCAGTGACCGAAGGTCACCCGGATAAAATTGCAGATCAGATTTCCGATTCCGTACTCGACGCAGTAATGACCGACGATCCGTTCGGTCGCGTTGCTTGCGAAACCTTTACAACGACTGGATTGGTACTTGTTGGCGGTGAAATCACGACGACAACCTACGTACCAGTCGCCGATTTGGTTCGTAACGTAATCAAAGACATTGGGTACAATAGTTCGCATTACGGTTTCGATTGGGAAACCTGTGCGGTGATGGTCACTCTAGACAAACAATCACCCGATATTGCGATGGGAGTCGATCGCGCCGGTGCTGGTGACCAAGGTATGATGTTCGGATATGCAGTCAATGAAACTCCGGAATTGATGCCGTTACCGATTATGCTTGCACACAAGCTAACCCAACGACTAACCGAAGTACGGAAGAGTGGCGAATTGCCATATCTTCGACCCGATGGAAAATCGCAAGTATCCGTTCGCTACGTCGATGGAAAACCGGTTGACGTCACCGCGGTTGTGATTTCCAGTCAGCATGATCCCGATGTACTTCATTCGAAATTAAAAGATGAAATCATCGAGCACGTCATCAAGCACGTGATCCCCAGCGAGATGCTGGCATCCAACATCAAGTATTATGTCAATCCGACGGGCAATTTTGTGATTGGCGGACCGCACGGCGATGCCGGCTTAACGGGTCGCAAGATCATCGTCGATACGTACGGTGGTGCTGCCCCGCATGGTGGTGGCGCATTCAGCGGTAAGGATCCGACCAAGGTCGATCGCTCGGCAGCCTATGCCGTTCGACACATGGCGAAGAACGTCGTAGCAGCCGGTTTGGCAGATCGCTGCCAAATTCAGGTAGCATACGCAATCGGCGTTGCCGCTCCAGTGAGTATGATGGTCGATACTTTTGGAACCGGGAAAATGCCTGATGGTGAAATCACTAAATTGGTCAGTAAGGTGTTCGATATGACACCGGCTGGAATTATCGACCGTTTGGATCTGCGTCGACCGATTTACCGGTTATCTTCTAACTACGGACACTTCGGACGTGAACTTCCCGAATTCAATTGGGAAAAGAAAGACTACGTCGAGAAATTAAAGTAACACGACCCAATCGAAACGCCCGGATCTTCCGGGCGTTTTTGATTATAAATCGAGATCATTCAATGGAAACTATTCGAACTCGGTGCGCTTGGGCGGAATCACACCCCCTTTATCTGACATATCACGATGATGAGTATGGCGTACCGTTACACGATGACAATTTACTGCTTGAACGATTGGCACTGGAACAAATGCAAGCGGGATTGTCATGGCTTATCGTATTAAAGAAACGCGATGCAATACGCACCGCTTTCGACAAATTTCAAATTCCGGTTGTTGCAAATTATACCGAAAGCGATGTCGATCGACTTTGCAGCGATGCCGGGATTATCCGAAACCGGAAAAAGATCGAGGCAATCATTGCCAATGCCAATCGGCTGCTGGAATTCCAGCGGAATGGATCCAGTTTCGACGCCTGGCTAGTCAATAATGCTGCTCGAAAATTGGATCTACCGAATTGGGTAAAAGCATTCAAGCAGGAATTCAAATTCGTCGGTTCGGAAATTGTGAATGAGTTTTTATTGAGTATTGGTGTCTTTCCGATCAAACACGAACCAAATTGTTGGTTAACGAAAACACCTCATCAAGAATTTTTGTCGAGAGGATAATAAATGCAGTTGATTCAACTTGGAAAAAGTGACCTTCAAGTTTCGCCACTCTGTCTGGGAACGATGACGATGGGTTGGGCAAACGATGAACCCGAATCGCACCGTATCCTTGATCGCGCTGTTGATGGAGGGATAAATTTCATCGATACTGCCGATGTTTATAGCAGGTGGGTACCGGGAAATCCGGGCGGCGTTTCTGAGACGTTTATCGGAAATTGGTTGAAACAATCTACATCGATTGGAAAATCCCGGAATAACGTAGTAATTGCGACCAAAGTACGTGGTCAAATGTGGGAAGGCGAAGATGGCGAAGGGCTTTCGGCAAAACACATCGCCCGAGCAGTTGAAGATTCCCTCCGAAGGCTTCAGATTGATACAATCGATCTCTACCAGTGTCATTTTCCCGACTCCAATACTCCGATCGAAGAAACGTGGCAAGCGCTCAGTACACTCGTTCGTGATGGTAAAGTACGATGGCTCGGTCTCTCCAACTTTTCCGGTGATCAGCACCGCGAAATTTGTCGATTTGCTCGGTCGGAAAATCTACCCCTACCGGTATCTAGCCAACCGAAATACAATCTCACGTTACGGAAAAGCTTTGAAACCGATCTACTCCCCGCACTGATCGAGGAACACATCGGATTAATACCCTATAGTCCTCTTGAAGGTGGTTTGTTAACTGGAAAATACCAATCTTCGGTTGCGTTACCGGCAGGAGCGCGTCATACGATGAACGGTCGGGCACTTGAAAAGTTAACGCCTCGTGTCCAAGGAATAATTCATGAAATGGAGCAAATTGCGAATCATCATCACGCGAAATTATCGCAGATTGCTCTCGCGTGGTTACTAGCAAAACCGTGGATGACAAGTCCAATCATTGGTGCCACATCGATTGCGCAATTGGAAGAACTACTGCCTGCAATTGAGGTAAAATTATCTTCGGATGAAGTGTCGAGATTGGACAAAGTTTCAGAGGGCGAATAAATATAGTTGTAGCAATAAAAAACAGGCGGGAATTCATTCCCGCCTGTTTTTTAATATCTACCGAAATGATCGATCAGAATGTAGATGGAATCGTGTGCGATTTCGCAAAATTGTCGAGACCGATTCGGAAAGTTCCGGTGTAATAATACGGACGTCCTTCGAAATAGATATGCACTCGTTCGGACCCGCCGTACCAGATTGTTCCACTACCTCGACCATTCTGACTTACGTTGATTTCGACTTCCAACGGTTTACGCGAGAATGAGTAGAAATCGGTCAACATATTGTAATAGGGAAGATTGGCAGATAGTTTAAAGTGTGCGCTATTGTCGCCAATTTGATATCCGACGTTGTCGAATTCGATCTTTGCAGTAACCGTATCGGATTGATTGGAATTCGCTCGACCACCGGCATAGGTGACATTCACATTGACAACACCAGTAAATGCGCCCTGTCCACTGAAAAAGCGTGGGTCGCGGTAATTGTTAGAATATTTCATTTCGTAATCGAGACCGTCGAAGGGAAGATTGCGATATCGTTCGCGAATCGAATCGGGAATTCCGCGTACTGAAATGCCTAATGCACCATACCGATAGAAGCCCCAGAAAACCCGTGCTGGTCGCAACGCGATGCCGGCATCGAGGTCTTTATCGAACTGAATTCTCGACAGTTCCGACTCTTGATAGAGGCTTTGATAGAGCAAATTGCTCCACGGTACGGAAAGCAATTTTTCCGTAGTCGGTTGCTCGGTAGTATCACGTGGAATCAAAGTATCCCAGCCAACAGGAGTATACACCGAATAATCGACACCGCCATTGACTCCAAAGCGACTCTTAGACTGCTCGATCGAAAGCATAAATTTGTCGAAGGTCTCGATGGCATAATACGCTAAACGAGTATCGTCATCTTCGGAAGGGGATCGTGTCGTGACGATCGGGTCAGTAGAGTTACGTCCACACCCCGAAAATAACGGCATGCCAATTAGCATTAATGCTAGCATTAACAACAAAAAAGAAACCGACTTAAAAATCCGCATTCTTCACCTCAGCAGTCGAGCGATCTGTAGGACAATTAGAAGTAGAGTAAAATAAGCAAATGTAGGGAAGCGATGCAAGCCGGTTGAGAATTTGAGGAATTTCCTTAACTTCCGGTCTCAATCAGAGAGTAAATCGACTAATTCAGCAAACTTATTAGTATTTATCCCGCGCTGGTATTGCTTTTGAGGCCTCATATTTGTATTTTAAGACCGGAATCGTGATGTACCTCGAAGAGCTGCTCCCAATGGTTCTATACTTTTCCTGATCGGTTGACCGTCTTCAGCTACCGATCTTGAATGATCCAAACCGATCCGTTTAATCGTGTAGGAGACTATCTCTATGAACCGTAAGCTATTAAGTTTAGCTTTAATCGTTCTGCTTGTCAGTGTAGCTAGCGCGACTCGCGTTCGCGTGCTCACATTAGGTGAAGTGAACCACATCGTCAAGGACAAGGCTAATATCGAGCTTTATCCCCAAGCGATCAATAACTACCCAATTTTTGCTTCGATGGAAATCGATGGAGCAAATCTATATTCAATCGGTGGTCACTATAAAGTTCGTGATGCCGTGTACGCTATGTATCTAACCACTGAAGGCATTCCGGAAGGTGGAATGTACGGACCCCAAGTGAAAGAAAACGGTGCAACCGATGTCAATACCGCACCGAAGTTAAATCTGTACTATGGTCGCAAACTTGGCGATATCCCGTTCGGTATGAACCTGAATATTTACCAAAATAGCTGGAAATCGAAAGTTGCAGGCGATAAAACCGAACGTTCGCAGACTTATATGGGTGTCGGTTTTGGTGCGACATTCATCGAGAAACTCGATGTCGGTTTAAATATTCGCACTCACAGCTTTACCGATAAAGACGCTGCCGGTGACGATGCTTCCAAACCCAATGGCGGTTTCTTAATGGATTTGAATGCCCGCTATTGGTGGCAGGTAGAAGATCACTCCTATGTGATCCCCTATTTCATGTTCTCTTCCGAAAATCAGGGTGTCGACCAAACAGGTGTTGGCAAAGCCTCGGATAAGACTACGTCGATTGCACTTGGCGCTGGTTTCAATACTTGGATTACCGAAAGCACACTTTTTGTTGCCGACTTTGGTATCCAAACGTCAAGCACCGAGAATAAAGTTGAACCGACTGGTGGTCCATCCACAACGACGAAAATCAGCGAAAACACTCTTCCTTATTATTCGTTTGGTTTCGAGACCCCAGTTACCAATTGGTTGACGGCGCGTATTGGTGCAGTTCGAAATTGGGAAACCTATTCCGAAGACAACAACAAAGAGTGGGGATCTTCCACGACTTCGTTGTACCTCGGCGCGGGAATGCGCAAGGGTGATTTCATGCTGGATCTGAATGTCGATCCGGGCGTCATCAATCGTGGTCCCTATTTCCTAACTGGTGCATCTTCCACCGGTTGGTCGACGATGGCATCGCTACGCTATATGCCGACGAAGTAATTATTCTTAATTACATCTTTTGTACGAAAAACGGGCTTCCTTCGGGAAGCCCGTTTTTTCTTACTCATTTGTTTTGTGGACACTATTGACTCGAAGTATTGGGCGTTAGAATTCCCATTAGCCCGAATTCGACTTTGAAAACCTTCTGCTTGTAACTGGTTTGATCGGAGTAACTGCTCCCATAATAGTCATAAGAATTACTTTCGGAGGTCGTTTCCGATTCGTAGTACACTGCCCTGATATCGATCGCCAGTCCACTGGATACTTTGCATAAGATTCCCAATGATAACTCGGGAATTTGACAGGTCTCTTTCACCGTAGAATTACCACCATCGCTTTTTGATAGCAAATACACTCCGATGCTAGTATAGGGAATAACGTTTTGATTTTCGACGTTGATAAAACAGGTAACAGTTGGTGCGACACTAACCGACTTAAAAGTTACATCTAAATACTTTGTGCTCGAATAATTCCCTTTAATACCTAACCCAAAATTGGGATTAAATGCATAAGTATAACTGGGAGTTAATTGAAACCCTACTGAAGTCGGACTATCGGAATATTTTCGCGAAAAATACGAGGCTGTACCCCCAATAATCGATGACCCTTTTTCCAAATTTGCCCCAAAAGCGAAAGTAAATAACAAAAACACAAACAGAATCGTTGATCCAATTTTCAAGTACATGTTTATCCCCTTTTAAAAAACAGGACTTTGCATCTTAGTACTATTTATTCAGAAAATGCGTGGAAAGAATCGGAAAAAAAATCGAAGTTACATCTGATCGGAATTGCAAAGTAATGAGGGCAATGCATAAGGGCAATAATAACCAAGAAATTTTCGAAAGATAGGTATACCGCACGTATATTAACAGTTTCGCCTTTCTCTTGTATGATTGACGATAACTTCTAAAAAAATAACCGCGACTACAGCGGTTATCAATACTATATTTATTGAATTCTACAGTACTTGAACAATTTCAACTGCCATTTCGAATTTATTGAATGGAGGCATTAAATATAATCCTGCACTCATCTGTTTGGCTTCCTTAAGAAACTCTTGTGCAATCTTAACACCTTCTTTCGGTCCATCCTCCCCAGCCGCATACATCCGCTTTCGAACCGATTCCGGAACTGTCATACCCGGAACTTCATTATGGATATACTCGGCATGTTTCGTATTCCGTAACGGTAGCACACCCACCATCACCGGGAGCTTCGGTCCATTCCATTTAGCTAAAAAGGTTGCTAAAATATCCGGGTCGAATAGCGGTTGTGTCATGGCAAACATCGCACCAGCTTCGATTTTGCGGGCATATTTTTCCAACTCGGCTTCCATCTTTTCGGCTGTTGGGTTAAGTGCGACACCGATTGAAAAATAGCATGGCGAATCCAATTTCCGACCGGAAAGATCCATCCCCTGATTGAGTGTCCCGATCAATCTTGTTAAGCTGACGCTATCTAGTTCGAACACTCCTTTCGCATCGGGATAGTCGCCCAAAATCGGTGGATCTCCGGTTACTGCCAAAATATTCCTGATCTGCAGCGCGTGAGCACCCATCAATTCGGCTTGGGTTGCCAGAACATTCCGGTCGCGACAACTCATGTGCAGAATAATTTCAATACCGACCGCATCGCGAATGATATGCGATAATGCTAATGGCGACATCCGGGCACGTGCCAAGGGGCTGTCGGCGACATTCACACAATGAATACCACCAGCTTTGCAGAGTTTTGCCCCCTGAACCAGCTTCTCGCTATTTACACCACGAGGCGGATCGATTTCCACCGAGATATAATACTCGTCTCCGATTAATCGATCGATAAATCGTTCCGGTTCAATCAATTCTTCCGTTTTTTTTTCCGGTTCGCTATCGATCGAAGTAATGGTAAAAATCTCGCGCGTGGTCGAATGATCGATCGACTTTCCACCAACCATTTCGCTAATTGCTTTGATATGTTCCGGTGTAGTACCGCAACATCCGCCAATCAATGAAATTCCGAGCGACCGGAATCGTTCCGCGTATTCGGCAAAGTAACTTGGACTGGCAAGATAGACATACCGCCCTTCGATCACTTGCGGCAAACCAGCATTCGGTTGACAGGAAAAGCGGATTCCGTCTACCCGGGTCATCCGTTCCATTACTTCGAATAGTACTTGCGGACCCATCGAACAATTCGATCCAATACCATCGGCACCGGCATCGCGCAATTTCCTCGCGACCTCCTCCGGTTTGTCGCCAACTAATGTTTTTCCCTCTTCGGTAAAGGTGATTTGTAACCAGACGGGAATATCATGTTCTACTGCAACCGGCTTTACACCCTGTAGCGCAACCAACGCTTCGGAGAGCGAAGTGAAGGTTTCCAGCAATAATACATCGACGCCGCCCTCGATCAATGCCGTCGCTTGTTCCCGAAAAACATCGCGAGCGGTTTCATGAGAAATTTTACCGATGGGAGCCAACGGTTTTCCTAGCGAAGAAATCGATCCCGCGATAAAGCGATCGTTACCAGCAACCCAGCGTGCGATCTCGGCACCACGACGATTGATATCGACAACTCGATCACTTAATCCAAATGCACTCAGTCGTACACGATTCGCCCCAAAAGTGTTAGTCTCGATCAGCTCAGCTCCGGCTGCGATGTAGCTACGGTGGATGCGTTCGATCCGAACCGGATCGGTTAAATTGAGGCTATCGTAGCAGCGATGAAAGGGAATCCCTTGGGCATATAGTTGTGTGCCCATCGCACCATCGGCGACAATTACTCGTTGATCAATCGTGTCGAGAAATTTACTCATGTATCGATTTGATTACCTTTACCTCGAAAATGAATACTACTAAACAATACGAGATTGGATGAAGATTTGACACCGTCGGACTCGAATGAAAAATTGCGTAGAATTTTTCTTCTACGCAATTCACCCCAACTCAAGATCAATCTTGGATTAGAAACTTACCGACCAAGTCAACACTTGCGTATCGGTCGGAGCAATGGCATCGAGGACATAAGCATAATCTAAATTGGTCGGAAGCTTACCCAGCAACCAGTGCACTCCGAATCCGAAACTTGGTGATGCTCCATCCATCCCCGCCCGAAGCGCACCACCGATCGGTTCATCTTCCCGATACCGGTATTCAGCGCCTACGCGGAGCTTTTGTTGACCAGTCGTCAATTCACCATCGACCGTTCCAGTGATTCCATTATTGTTATAAGCCATACCGAGACGTGTCTGGACTGGAAATTTGTCGATCTTTGTTGATCCTTGACTCCAGTAGCCATCGCTATTCCAGGTATACTTACCACCTAGATCGTGGAGTACAACTCCTGCAGTTAGGTGATATGGGAGGGCAATGCGAGTACCGACATCGAAACCCAAACCATTCCCTTTGATCGCTTTGCCGTCGTCTTTAATCCGTGGAAAAAGACCATAGAACACTTTGAAATTTAAACCGATCGATACTTTTTCCGGTACAGGTGAGATTGCAAACCCCAATGCAAAAGCATTGTCGTAATAGCTTAGTTGATCGAGTTTATTGCCATCCTGATCGCGACTATCGATGTTCTCGACACCGGCATTGATCCACCAGAGCGATACTCCGGCACCGCCTTTTAACGGCGACACGAAACCAAGATGAGTAAATTTGCGGTCGAGCGCCAACCGATTCATCGTCACACCGGCAGATTTTTTCGGAAGAACCGGAAGAAATGCGGGATTGTCGTAAGCAGTGCTATACCCTTCGGCAATTGCCGTTCCGGCATTTCCCATGGCTCGCGTACGTGCCGATACGCCAATCCGTTCAAAACTACCAGCCATCATTCCCGCGTTGTCTTGAGCAGCACACGAAAGCGTGATCGCTAGTAGTAGCAGAATGAATAGTATTTTATGCATGTTTCCTCATCGTACCGATTGTGCTATTCACTAGATCCATTGGTTAATAATGTGGCAATTCGATTCGATTAATCGAGAATGATAATTTTTCCCCAGAACTCGCCACCCGGCTTTTCCAGTCGGTAGAAATACACACCATTTGCCAGAGTAGAACTACCGAAGCGACCATTCCACAATTCAGTATTGTCACCTGCCGGTCGGCTGGCATTTTTAATGATCGTGCCCGCTTTTTCCATCGCATAATTGAATAGCGTAAGCGTCACGTTGCCGGAGTTCGCAAGATTGTACTGAAATCGCACAAGTCCGAAGCGTTGTGGACTGAATGGATTGGGATAGGCATAGATCGATGGTTGTTCGGCTTCGGTAGTCGACACAAAAGATCGACCGATTGACCAGCTACCACCTAAGTCGTTACTCGTCGCCCAACCATCGGGACCACCGACCGATAATCGATGATTGCCGATCGCCACCGAATACAATTCTGTTTCGCCGAATCGTTCGTTTCCGCGCCAATCGATCATGTTGGGAAAATTGCCCCAAGTCTCGCCATAGTCATTCGATTTGAACAAACCATCGGGACCGACGGCATATACCACGCTATCGACCGAAGTAATGTTGTGAATCTTCACTCCTTCAAGAGTTCGATTCCAAGAGGCACCCAAATTATCGGACCAACACAAACCATACTCTTCGCTGGGATCTTCCGCTTTCCAAGTCGATGCCCAGATGATTTCTCGCCCAGTTCGAGTTACTTGGCGATGAAGTGCCACAACAAAATTGCCTTGAAGCGTTTGAACATTGTTTGGAATGAAATGAAAATTCTCCCAACTGTTTCCGCCATCCTGTGATAAATTGATACCACCCGCCGTTCCGCACCAAATCACTGAATCGTTGATCGCCAAAACCGAAAATACACGATGATTCAAATAATCGCCGGAGGAGAATTCGTTCGTATCGGGAGCAACCACACTCCATGTCGAATCGCTAAATCGGAATTTTCGCAGACCACCGCCAAAACAGGCAGCCCACACCGCACTATCGGTCACTGCGAGATCATAGGCGATATTGTAAACGACAGTTGAAGTCGGTTTGTACCGGGTTTCGTCGCGTCGATCGACTGGTTGATGCATCCAGGTCCAAGTTATCCCATCGTTCGTCGTATACCCTATTCCGCCACCTGCGGGAAAAACTTCACCCTTTATCGTAGTATCGAAGGCAGTGGCAGCCCATACTGAACGGGTCGTCGGAACGATTGCACTGACACCGCCATTACCGATTGCAACACCCGAAACAAAAGATTGCATGGAACTATCGGCTGAGGTAATGTGCCAATAATTGATGCCGTTTCCAGTTGCCAACCAGAAAGCGTTGCGAGAAGCATCGAATCGTTGATCGATTACTGAATTCGAGAGCAGTTTTCCATCTGATGCTGGAGCTGCCGAAGAAACTCGACCGAAATTTTTATCGTCGTGTATCCGATAACTGGTAGGTGTCATCGCGTAGGCGATTGCTGCCAGACACAACATCAATACAATGAAAACCAGTAAGCAGTTCCTGTGCATGGCTTAGTTACCTCGGATTAAGTTGGACTGCGACTGATGAAAATTAGGTGTTGTCGACTGTCGTTTATAAAATGCCGGTGCTAGCGTATCCGGAACGATATTAAATGTCAAAGTATCGATTTCACTAACATTTCCCCCGCCATCCATCGCTGTGAATACTGCGAAATAAGTGTCGAATGGAGGTCGTCGGTAGCCAGGACCACCAGGACGATTCGTTGCATTCAACGACGGCATCTGACCATACCAGACACCGTCGATACTGTCGCCGGTTACAGGATTCTTTCGCGTTCCAAAGCGGGAATAAATCACCGTATCGCCCCGCATCGTGCGCGATAAATCGAATCGCATACTAATTACATCCCGCGCCGATTGCGGATCGTCAATGAACACCCGGAAAGTAATCAATACCGAATCGACGTCGTCGCGACCCAACGAATCCCACAATACCGCAGTCAACCCTCGTACCGCATTGCGTTGAGTGAGACCCGGACCATAGGCAATTGCCGTTAAACCCATCGTATCAATGTGAGGCGGTTTGTTCTCGATCCAGATCGTATCCGACCCTTTACCGATCGCACCAAACAAATCCGTTGCAGTCGCCGTGATTTTATACCAATCCGAATGCAAATTCAACGCAAAAGTGTCGCGTAATGTGAATCGCCATTGTTGATTACCGCCAAGTGGTTCGAATGAGAAGGTCTTGCGACGACTGGAATCGGTCGGGGTATGTTTGAACAATTCACCAGTAATCGAAGTGATCCCGGTTTGAATCAAAGTGTCGGGATCGACCACTGTGACCAGCAACGATTGTTCCGTTCCACTGAATAGCGTATCCGGTGCCGAAATATTCGTAATTTGCGGGGCAAAATTACTCACTACTTGCCAATGAGTCGTCAGTTGCCAAATCGTTTCACCGAGTTTCGCAAAATAATGAACGGGATAAGATCCGATCGGAGCAAATCCCGATCGAAGTCGGCGAGTCCAAAGTCCATCGTGAGGTACTTGATCCCCGGAATTACTCAATAGCCAACTGTGTCCGGTGAAAAGTGTATCGTTCCCACCATCATCCGCTAACGAAAATCGATACGAAGAATCGGCTTGAATCTCAACCCAGATCGAATCCACCCGTCCACCCCCTTCGACCCGAATCGAGATCGTGTAGGGTGCATTGTCGACGATATTCCAGATCGAATCTTTTACACCAATTGCTATCCCGGAAACAGTAGTCGGTTGATCCAAAACCGCCGTTTCGTCTTTTTCATTGACGCAACCTGAGAGAATGGTCGAGATCAGCACTACTGCGAACAGGAATACTCGGAATCGAAGCAAAATGGAACCTCCTTATTCGGCAATTATCGACAATCTGCTATAACAATACGATATAGGTAATATACAGTCGAAAGATCTTTGAGACGCTATCAATCCAGCGGTGGAAACTCAAACACGGGTATTTCCCGCTCTTCCAACAATGCTTCGTAAATTTTCAACCGGAACCTGATATTCGCATCCCAATCGAGCTTTTCACCGTAAGCTCTGCGCCGACGGGAATGAGTTTCGTCGCGCGCTGCCAGCGCAGCCTCGCACTGTTTGGGCCAATCGCGAGGATCGTCGAACAAATATAGCAACTCGGCAAAGGGTTGGTAATCTGGTTGTGTATTGGCACCGGTAATCGGAATACCCGATAACAAATTCTGGTATACTTTATTGTGATTCCGTGTCTTGGAAAAGTCGGAAAACGAATCGAACAGAATACCCGCATCGAAATGGGCTACGTAAGCCGGCAACTCTTCCTGCGGAACTTGTCCGAGGTAATGCACATTCGGTAAACGAAGGGTTTCCGCGAAAGTTCCACTCTGATAAAATTCTGCTGGACCATTCATCGCACCTAGTAATGCAATCGAGTATTGAGGATAATGTTTGGCAAAAACACCAAGCATTTTCCAATCGCAACCCGGATTGATGTTGCCTGCAAATCCAAGTATGGGTCGCTTGATTTTATTTAATAGCTCAGGTTCCGGAACCGGTCGCATCCAAAGTGGTTGATAGAGATTCCGGTCGGCAGCATTCGGCATGAACCGAATTTGCTTAGCAAGCGGAGAAAAGCGCTTCAACAATTCTGTAGCTGTGGTTAATGTCAGGTCAGCATGTTGTGCTGCCATTCGTTCGGCATTCACCGTCAACCCGGCACTAAATGGATCCAGTTCCCGGACCTGCGAATAATGATCGACCAACCAGAAAACTCTTTTTCGACCGGTCTTGCATTTCAGATGCATCCGGAAATGAGGACTGGTAAACTCGACGATATCGGGAGACCACCCTAGTTCGCGTGAATAACGCGCAAGCTGCTGGTCAAGTAAAAAAGTATCGAGCTGAGCAACTCGATCCGACATTAAGATGCCACGATACGGTGCAAGCACCCGCCGATTCACAACCCAGAAATTGGGTGCAATCTCTTTCGGATGTTCGTTTTCCGGGGATCGACTCAACCACTTTTCTTGAAATACCATCAACACGCGAGCTTGTTTCGAGAGCGCAGAATAAAATCCCGGTGCGAACGTCGGTGCAAATTGTCGATGTTGGTCGATAAGAAAAATGTTCATTCTATTTTAACCGATTTCATTCAATTATGCAGTCAATACGATTACTTCAGATCTGAGTTGGTATAATTTAACTTACGAATCTTCTGCCACATCACTTTTACATATTCCATCAATAAGTCGTACCCCGGCAATCTAATTAGTTTTGACATCAGGGCAAATAGACCGATACCCAAGGAAATCAATCCAAATAGTTTAATTAATCGTAACCAAATTGCCTGAAATTCCCACATTGATCGTAACAGAAGGTCAATTCGATTTAAAAGTATCGCAAGTACTATCCCTACCATCAAACCTCGAAGCAGCAATCCATAAAGCTTCTTGCCTGGGAGATAAACACCGTATCGTTTTGCTACAGCTACTAAAAATCCGAATTGGAGTATTAAGCTAGCTGTCGTTGCCACTGCCAGTGCGCGTATACCCATAGGTTCGATTAAAAGAAAACTAATCAACACGAATAGACAAACCGCAAGGAACATTCCCAACGCCGGCACAATACTGTTTTTGACAACAAAATATGCTCGATACACCAGATACAAGGGCAAATATACCAATAATGCTCCGGCAAAAATCGACAGCAAACTCGCGACCCGTGCCGAATCTACCGGCGTAAATGCACCATGCTCAAAAATCACTTCGACTAAAGACAGTGAAGTTCCCGCCAGAATAGCCGCACCGCCGATTGCAAGTAAAGTAATTCCCAACAAGGCACGTTCGAGCAATAATGAATATTCTTCCCTAGACGCATGCACTGATGACTCTGCTAATCGGGGTAACAGCGCCGGAATAAAGGTTGCCACGACCAACTCAGCCGACATCGCATAGACTCGTTGCGCATAAACCATCGATGATAGCTCGCCATTCGGCATACTCGATCCGAGATATCGAACAACGATTTGTGTCACCATTACAAATACTCCTTCGATTAGAATCGGCGTTGAAACGCGATATAATGAAATAGTATTTCGATCGAAGAAGTGTGTTCCCAAATATCCTCGCCCAACCCGACCCGAGATCAGGATTATGGGAAGAATGACCATCGATAATAACCAACTCCATGCCAAAACATCCGAACCGATCCACAAATAGCCACCCGCGATAACGGAAATTGAGATGATATTGACAATCAATGGACCAATCGCGGGACGCACCCACTGATCGTGAATCTGATATACATTTTGTAGTACTAGAAACAGCGATGCACCGATGATACTTGGAATTAAAATCCTTAAAAAACGGATTGTCAATTCGGTTTCGGCAGGTGTAAATGTCGGGGCAAACCATTGAACCAATTGAGCTGCGAAAATAAATCCCAACAACGATATTAGTGTCATTATCGCGATTAATTGCATTGTGATCGCGCGAACCATCTGCTTGGCGGCAAATTCGCCTTGTTCGGCTTTTACCGACACATAGTGAGGGATCAATGTACTGGCGAGGACGTTACTAAGAGTCGAGAATATCTGATTGTGGAATACACTTGCGACAGCGAATGCATCGACAATGCGGGATGCACCGAAGATTGCCGCAATCGTGATTTCTCGAACCATACCCAGTGCCGAGCTAGCGCCACGGGTAACCATGAGTAGACCGGTTACGTGAAGTATCGATTTGCGTGGTTTCAATTTTTCGGTTTCTGAGTTACTCATGGATTACACTATAATAATGGTTGAAAACTCGAATCGTCGATAACAGACCATACCGAATCGTAATCACTCAGCTTGAATGAGTTCATTCAGATTGATATTCGATTTCGATGATTCATCGGTATTGGAAAATAAAATTCCTCCGAATGAAATCGTCATTGCAAGAATGGTCGGGTAGCAATCGCCAATAAAACCGTGGATATATAGTGCTCCAACCGATTCGAAAATTCCTCGAATTGCAACAACTGTGAAGATAGAAAGACCTGCCAGTCGAAGATATGACCCACATTTACTAGGAAGCTTACGCATCCAACGCCACGCTTCGAAATGCGCGAAAATCAAGAGAAAAGCTCCGATCAATCCGGTTTCGACAGCTTCAGTAAAGAAGATATTGTGGGCACACCCAGTAGTCCTCGTAATAATCGTGACAACTTATAGAAACCTCGGTGGTGACCCTTTTGGATGTAGGTCGCGACGAGATTTTCTTTGAGTCGAATGTGTTGCTTACCCATGATTACCCACAGACTGGGAATGATAATGATGAGATAAGAGATATCAACAGATCAATTTAATTCCTTTTCAAGGAAAAATGTGGATTTGTCTGTTGTGTCGGGAAGTACATCCCCAGTTGCAACAATTAATGCCAACAGTGGCGGATAGCATTCACCTAGAACACTGTGAATAAATAATATTCCGTCCGATTGAAAGAGTCCGCGAAACGTGTAAGCGATAAAAATGCTCATCGCGGCAAATTTCCATGGTGATGATTCACGATTGGGAATCCGTTTCAACCAACGCCACATAAAGAAGTAGATAGTCGATAATAAGAGAAAACCGACAAAACCACTCTCGATTATCTCGCTAAAAAATATATTGTGCGCTCTTCCACCTAAACCAGTTAAATAGGTAGTAGTAAACTCGTTGATGTATTGCGGAAGACATACTCGACCGGCGTCGGGACCAAATCCAAAAAGCGGGCGCCGTTGAATCATTTCCCATACCCCTCGCCACAACTCAAGCCGACCGCTGTCCATATTGCGCGCACGGGTTAAGATTTTGGTGACTTCGGGATTGATGATATAAGCTGCTGTGATTAATACCACCAATACGGCGAGACCACCAAAAGTGAATTTTCGCCACTTTGGTTCGCGCGCAGTAAATAAAACGCCGACAACTAAAAATGCAATTTGCGAGGAACGGGACCCGGAAAGAAACAACAGAAATAAACATATTGATACGACGAAAAGAGCAGCGTATTGAATGAGACCGCGTTTGTTTATAAAAAATGCAAAAGCGAATAAGAGGGTTGTGAGAGCTGGAGGAATGGCGGCATTGGGATTTTGATCGATGACTGTAATTCGGATTCCGCTAAACAAAAATACGATCGGATTGAAGTGAGTAATCTGCTGCCAAGTATTGAAAATTAAAAAACCGATGACGATCGACGCGCCAATTAGATAACCGAGAACGACTGAATAGAGATCTTCTTTCGATCGCATATTTTGCAGCATTCCGAAGAGAAAGACTAGTTGACTTATGCAAAAAACAACCTTCACCGATGAACCGGAAGTTGCGATTGGGGAAATCATCAACGACAATATCAACCAAATAATATAGATGAAACCGGTTACATAGATCGCTGTGGCAGGAAAAACTGACGGGAGATTGTCTTTTGCCGTTCTGAAGAACGCCAAAACTATCAACGCGAATCCCAAACCTATTGTAATCCAATACATAATATTAATTCGGAATAACAACGGCCACATGCCCAAAAGCATTGACGATAATGCTAAAATGGGGTAATGTTTCAAACGTAAAACAATATACAAGATTGGGTAGATTAATATTGTAGCGACACTGCCGTAAAGAAGAAAACGATTTCTCCCCATGATCATGGATGCGACGAGCAGGATTCCGCCGAAACAAATCGAACTGAGTGGCATAAGTCGCCATAACAGCGATCGTTCACCGTTTCTACTCGAGACAAAAAGATTCGTATTGAGAAGAATGGACAATCCGAATGACCCTAAGACGAGGGCAATTTGAACAAAAATACCACCGGGCAAACCGGTGTATCCATATCCGAACCCGGCGATTAAACCACAAAAGGGAATCAAAAAAAGGATCGGCCAATTGGTATGACTTGGAAAGAAAAAAGCGGGAAATTCCAATTTGAATAGCGCAATTATTCCACCGACAACCAGTGATGATAACATCACCCAGCGGCTGTGTGGTAATTGCAAAACAAAATATGACAAACCCAACCCTACAACCATCGCGGTGCTGACAAACAGCGGAAATCCCGGTATGGTATTAGGAGCAGAAGACTGGGTCGACACTACGTCGCTCATTCTTCTTTGCCAATGAGAATGTGCCAAAGTGTTTTTGGTGAGTATTGGGTAAGCAATGACTTGAACTTATGCTCAAACTCGGAATTCTGGATTGCTTTCAGCCATTCCACCCAGCCAACCCATAGTAAACCGCTAATTAAACCCAGGATCAATCCCAATATCACCACAACCGATCGTATCGGCCACTTTCTGGATTCGGGTGCTTTGGCATAATCTAGCACACGCAAAACCGGTGCATTACGTAATTCACCGATACGGGCTTGTTCCAGCTGAGTCGCTAAAAAAGCGAACAGGGTTTCTTCGGTTCGAACTTTTCGATATAGCCGAGAATAAGTCAACGCTAGGTCCGGAGATTGTCGAAGACCGATCATGTCTGTCGGAGCTGTTTGATCAAGCTTACCGGATAGCTCGTCGCGGAGTTTTTCCAATTCTTTCCGACGTTCTTCGATTTCGCGAACCGAAGGATGGGAATTGCCCATGGTAGTGCGAATCACGTGGAGTTGAACGTCGGTAGCAGCAATCTGTTCTTTAAACGAAGCCAACGCTTTAATCGTTGCCTCGATTTGAACATCGGGTGCAATGATACCGGTTCGCTGTGAAAATGATCGAAGCGAATCTTCGGCGATGCGCAACGATTCTTTCGATGCCGAGACGCGGGTTTCCAAAAATTCGCGTGTCAAACGTTGACGTTGAGAAGTCAATTCCGAGACAATACGATCCGAAAAATGGATTATCGAATTAGCAATTGCTGCCGCATCTTCCGGTTTCTTATCATTGACGCGGATATAGTAGGCATGAATGCGGGCTAAGCCGATACCTTCTTCGGATTCTGTGGCAAATTCGATGTGGTCGTCGAAACTGGCATAGGCTTTATCCAATTTGGTCTCGCTGTAACGTTTTCGAAAATCGTATCGAAGATCAAGCGAATCGCGCAGCCGATGGGAATGAAGAACGGCAAAGAAACCGCCACCCTCGATATCGGATGAGTTGCTGATTTTAAATTGTGGTCCAAGTGCGCCGAGAAGTCCACTATTATCCTCAGTCGGTGGTAAAAAACTCGCTTCGGCACGATAGCGAGGTGGCCAAACGAAGGCGGCGACTACACCGGCAACAATCCAAAACAGCAACCAACGTAATAAAAAACGGCGGTACCGCGACAATGTCTCAAGTCGATCAATCCAAGTGATATTGCCTTCCAAGTACCCTCCTATCTGGGATTCGCACCAAATTAACAGTTCCACATTCTGGAACCGGGGCAGTTGATGCACGCGAATAATCGTAAAAAATACTCAATGTACAAGAGGCACGCAATAGTGAACTGTTCCGAATAATTTATTAAAAATATCTCAATACTGGCTAATTATATCTATTCAAAACAACATTTTACTGAATTCTGTCTTATCTACTTGCGGTATTTCTACGTTTTAAACACCTGAATAGTTCCGGTACACCCACTCACAACGTTCCAATCGTGTCTCGCTATTGCCAAATTCGGTATGAAATTCATAAATGCTGTTCGTGCATTCATAATACAATTCTTGTAATCACTCAAGTGCAGCAATCTGATATTTACTAACGCATTTATACAACTGGAGATAAGTATCTTGAAATTAAATTATTCGAATATTCTTTTCATTACTCAAAATTCTTGTTAAATTTCAATTAATTCTACAGGAGCATGTATATGCCTAGCTTCTACCTTCTTGCCACAATTTTCTTGTTAACTCTCGCGATTCGATCGCTTTACGATTTTCTTAAATATCGCGGCAAAATCAAAACTTCACGCCCAGTTTTCTGGTTGTTGTTTGCCAATATGATGGTGCTCTGGTTGTCGTGGTTCGGACTCTGCGACAGTGATTCATGCCACTACAATTTTCCGGACATCGTGCGGTATAGTGGACTGGGTATTAGTCTTGCCGGTATCATCCTCTTTCTTACAGCGCTGATCCAGCTCCGGTTTTTCGAAAGCGATACGGCACCATTGGTAAAAAACGGTCTGTACCGGGTACTTCGCCATCCCATGTACGTGGCGTTTATCTGCTGGCTGATCGGCTTTCCCCTATTCAAACAAGGGTGTACAGCACAACTACTCGGATTACTCGGAATATTCAATGTCTTATTCTGGCGAGCACTGGAAGAAAAAATGCTGATCGCACGTATACCCGAATACCGCGAGTATCGTAAAACCACTTGGTTTTAAGCGTAAGATATTTCTTTGAGGTGCTTCGGTTAGGAGAGCTCTATCTTCAGCGGATTTATTCTTTCGATCACATCCTCTCGAATCACTTTCAGTACTGATTCCAGTACTCCTGTTGTGATGTCATCGGAAATTATACTCTGACGATATGCCTGTTTAATGTTGGAAAGTTGCTCGTCGATTCGGTTCATACTACTTGAATCGATCAAGAAGCGAGTCTGAACCAACCAATACATCGTGATCGCTTCGGTGCTGTTCTGATCGGTTAATGATTTTGCCTGCAGTAACCAAGTGGCAGCTTGTTCGATACGATTCTGATCCAGTTCGATCAAGGCAAAATAGCTTTGAGTCAGACCCTTCAATTCGGGAAAATGCGCTTGGCTGAACCCTTCCACCAGTTCCGCAGTCGCGAATGCCTCCACAAAATCACCGAGCCGGCGATGTACTTCCGCCTTCTTTAGAAATGCGATGATTTCGAGATCGGAATTATTCAAATCACGGATATCGTCTGCGATATCAGCAATCAACTGGTTGCACTTTTCCCAATTGTGTTGATTGAAATAAACGTTAATGATACTCCACCGCGCCAGTGTTGTCCCCTTCACATCGGAAATGCGCCGGTGGATTTCAACTGCATCATTGAAATATTCGATGGCTCGGTCGAAATTTCCCATTTCCGATGCCGCAAATCCTAAATTCGAAAGTGTCACCCCTTCGAACCGTTGATTGTGAGCAATACGATTCGCCTCGAGTGCACGTTGCAATGCTGAAAACGCTTCATCGAAACGCTTCGCGGCGATAAGGCTTAACCCGAGTGAATTCAGTACTGTACCGAGGGTATGATTATCGGGGATTGCTTCGGCTAATGCGACTGCGCGTTCGGCGGTGGCAATCGATTGTTCCGGTTGATTGAGTACAAATTGGACTTTGGCATAGTCGCCGAGAAAATTGGCTTCGGATTTTTGATCGCCCAGATCGTGGAAGATTTGAATTGCTTCGAGCAAGTACGGTTCTGCTTCGGCATGACGACGGGATTCGATATACATTACGGCGATATTTCCCAGTGAATTGGCAATCCCTTCCTTATCGTCGATCGCGCGGAACTCCGTCAGTGCTTGATCGTAGTTTTCTCGCGCTTCGGTGGGATAGCCCCGCACCCGGAAAATATTCCCGATATTATTGAGCAGTGCGCCAATTTGTCGTGGCGAACCGGAACGACGAACGATCGCCAGTGATTTTTGAAGATAGCGAAAGGCATCGTCGAATCGACCTACCCGCCAATAGTAAAAGCTGTAGGTGTATAGTACAAAAGTGGTCAGATGTTCATCACCGACTTCTTCGGTGAGTGCGATCAGCTCATCGTGTGCCGCGAGGATTTCTTCGTGTCGATCTTCGGCAACCCATTGCTTTACCTGCTTGCCCAATTCCAGCAGACGTTTTTTTGCGGGTGAAATGTCATCAGGTACAGTGGATTTCGTGGTCGGTTCGGTCATAAAAAAAATTCCATTTGTATCGAAATTATCCTAAGATACGGGAATCCACCAAGTAGTGACAAACCGAACTTACTATGATTATCAAAAGTAATCGCATCAGAAGTAGGGGAGCCTCTCTGCAAACTCCCATTTTTCTGATTTTTTGTGGTGGCGCAGGCCTCCGAGCCTGCGTTGGGTATCTTATATCCTGTGTCTTGTGTCCTGATCCGTCGTTGCGAGGAACGCAGCGAAGGAACGTGCGAAGCACTTCCGAAGCGTAGTGACGAAGCAATCTATCTTTTTCATTTTGTGTATCTTGACTGGACACGAGCGGTTCGCGAACCGCCCCTACCATCAGGTAACTCGCATCTTGTATCCTGTATCTTACGTCTTGATTATGTCTTTGCGAGGAACGAAGCGAAGGAACGTGCGAAACACTTCCGAAGCGTAGAGACAAAGCAATCTCCGCCTGTATCATGTATCTTGTTTTTATCCTTGTGACGAACGACATACGTCCGACCTTGTAATTTCATGTTCCAACCGCAAATTCCCAGTTCCTCCGACCCATCATGGTCCAATAACCACCTTTCGTACGCATCCAGCGTAGTAATGACGCGAACAATACTGTTCGACAAGACCACCTTCTGTGTATCTCGCCAACAAATGGGAAAAACTATTCGAGCGACCTTGCGGGTGGTAACTCGTTCAATTTGGATGCGGTAGTTAAAAGAAATGTGAGAAAAAACCTATTAATTTAAATGTGATTGCAAGTTAATACTAATTTAACTATATTTACTATCAATAAGTTTGTTTAGCAAAAATACAACAATTAACCCAAGGAATTTCCCGTGGAAAATTGGCAGATACCCTTCAGGGGACATTATGCTCATAGCCTATTTAGTACTGTCAAAATCGAGGCTAGAAGTGATCAAATTATGAAAGATGGAACTGGATTTTTTTTCGAAAATTCATATAACACTAAACACTGTATACGAGTTATTATAACAAATAAACATGTTGTTGATATAATGACTAAACCTATAGATTCTGGACGATTTTTCGTGCATACATTGTCCGATTGATCTAGCCCCCGAAAGTAGTACCACTCTCTATGTCAGAGTAGTACCTTTTATGGGAGGTTTTCATGCGTGGAGTGAAGCGAACTGCGGAGCAGATTATCCCGATGCTTCGTGAAGCGGAAGTTGAGATTGGGAAGGGGATGAGCGTCCGTGAAGTTTGCCGGAAGTTGGGCATCCAGGAACATACTTACTACCACTGGCGCAAGGAATACGGTGGTTTGAAGCTGGATCAGGCGAAGCGTTTGAAGGAACTGGAACGCGAGAATGGCCGTCTTCGGAAGGTCGTATCTGATCTGACCTTGGACAAAGAGATCCTGCAGGAGGCTCTCAAGGGAAAATAGTGTGCCCGGCGAAGCGTCGCGAGACTGCGCTTACTGTTCGCCATTCGCTGGGCATTGATCGGGTCTCGGAACGACGGGTCTGTACGGTTCTTTGCGAACCACGAACGAGTCACCGGTATGCACCGCTTCGTCGTGCCGACGAAGGCCCGTTGGTCTCGCTGGTGGTATTTCTGGCTTGCCAGTATGGCGGGTATGGCTACCGGATCGTAACGGCGATGATCCGTAACATCGGCTGGCGGGTAAACCACAAACGGGTGGAACGGATCTGGCGACAGTCCGGACTGAAGGTCCCGAAGAAGCAGAAGAAGCGTCGAAGACTGTGGCTGAATGATGGTTCCTGCATCCGTCTACGTCCGGAACATCCGGATCATGTCTGGAGCTTCGACTTTGTCACGTGGCATACGTCGAATGGTCGTTCGTTCAAGATCTTTGCGATCATGGACGAATACACCCGGGAATGCCTTGCGATCCTGGTAGCCCGGAAGATCAAGGCGGATGATGTTCTTTGCGTACTGGAAGAACTGTTTGTAGTACGAGGTACACCGATTCATGTTCGTAGTGACAATGGCCCTGAGTTTACGGCGAATGAGGTACTAGCGTGGCTGCCCCGGGTTGATGTGCAACCCTTGTTTATTACGCCTGGCAGCCCGTGGGAAAACGGATACATCGAAAGTTTTAACTGTCGGTTGAAACTGTTGCTGAAGGGTGAAATCTTTGATACCATATTGGAAGCAAAGGTGATTATCGAACAATGGCGGCACCATTACAATACGATTCGACCGCACAGCTCTTTGGGCTATCTGCCGCCGGCACCGGAAACAGAGTTACCACTCATTCCTGCTCCGCTACGCTACGCAGGAATGAGACCAGTGTGACATAGACACTGGTACAAATAATGGGGGCAGATCACGATGCAGACCATGGGTCTTTTGATGAAAAGCCTCAAATCAGAACTTTTACGATAAAAGATATTGTTAGTCATCCTAACGAGGATATCGACTTAGTCACAATTCTATTTAATCAAGAAGATGGCGGAAAAAAAATTGGTGCAATGTCGTTTACTGAACAACATATTCCGAATAGTGAATTTCTAGAACGTTTACCGCCGTCCTCAAATGTAGTCATACCATCATATCCGAATGGTTTATGGGATTCGATTCACAATCTACCAATAAATAGAAGCGGAACGACAGCATTGCCTCCAGTTGTTAGATTTGAAAATAATCCAAATGGTCTGGTTGATGTAGCAATATTACCTGGTTCATCAGGCGCTCCAGTTATTCTAACTCAAGCTGTAGACATGTTTGGAACTGAAATCACGTTAAATGATCGGGTAAAATTATTAGGCGTTATTTCGGATTGGTATAGAATTAACAAAGATGGAGATATCACACTCTTACATACTGATCAAACTTCAAATGAAGTTTCTCTTAAGTATATGATTCCTCTTGATGTTGGCCGATTCATTCATTCAAGTGAGATAATAAATATGAAACCAGCTGTTATAGCAAAATTCAATGAATACAACCAACAGAAAAATAGCCACTAACCTTCTGACAGGTTTACTTCTAGTACTTAGACTTAAAGAGAAAAAAGAGGCGGGACTAAAGTCCCACCTCCGAATACTAGTACAAAAGGTTGTGATAAGCGACTAGTAAATCTTCAACTCGCCAATCGCGGCTTCCACAGTCTTCAGCACTTCCTGATTCTTCACTGCTTCCTTCATCGCATTGTGGTCCGGGAACAACGGTCGGTCGATATCGAGATGCTGCACGAATTTGCGTACTGCTTCCTTGCCCGCGAGCGTTCCCTTGCCCGGCGTGAATTCACGGAAATCGAGCGCCTGCGCTCCGGCAATGAGTTCGATGCCGAGGATACCGTAGGCGTTGTCCACTATGGTCGCCGCCTTCAGTGCGCTGTTCCAACCCATACTGACGAAATCTTCCTGATCGGCTGCCGCCGGGATCGACTGAATCGTCGCCGGTACCGACAAAATGCGCTGTTCGACAATCAGCATATCGGCGGTGTATTGACTCAGCATGTGTCCCGAGAACATTCCCGCACCCTTGGTGAGGAACGCCGGCAGACCGACGCTGCAAGCCGGATTCAACAACCGGTTCAAACGTCGTTCCGACAACACGCATACCATCGTGATCGCCGCTGCGACGGCATCGAGCGGCAAGCTGATCGGCGTACCTTGGAAATTTGCACCGGATAACACTACATCGTCTTCCGGAACAAAAATCGGATTGTCGCAGACACCATTGAGTTCAATTTCGAATTGCGAGCGTGCCCACTTGATGGCATCGCGCGCACTGCCGATCACTTGCGGGGTGCAGCGCATGCTGTAGGCATCCTGCACTTTCACTTTCATCTTGCCAGTAGTCAGATCGGAACCGTGCATCAATTTGCGGAGATTCGCGGCACTGGTTACCGAACCGCTGAACCCACGCAGGGTATGGAGCCGTTCGTCATACGGTTTCATGTTGGCGAGTAGTGCTTCCAGCGACATCGCTGCGGCAATTTCCGCTTGCAACAGGAATCGTTCCATGTCGTGAATCAACATGCAGCCGACACCGCAGATAAAATTGCTGCCGTTGATGGCAGCGAGACCGTCGCGCACTTCGAGACCGGGTACGGGAATACCGGCAAGGCGGAATGCTTCCGATGACGGCATGCGAATGCCGTTGTAAAACGATTCCCCTTCACCGAGCAGCGAAAGTGCGATTTGCGACATCGGTGCGAGATCGCCGCAAGCGCCTACCGAACCGCGATTGCAGACCACCGGCGTGACGCCCTTGTTGAGCATGTCGACATAAGTCTGAGTGATTTCGGGACGGCACGCCGACTTTCCTTTGGAGTGGACATTGATGCGCGAAAGCATCGCGGCGCGAACATAGTCGATCAGCATCGGATCGCCGATTCCGGCGGCGTGATTGAATACGAGGTATTTCTGAAATTCGCGCGTCTGTTCGTCGGAGAGCCGGATTTCGGACAATTCGCCGATGCCGGTATTGACGCCGTACATCGTTTCGCCTTTGGCGATTTTGCGGAGCAGAAAGCTGCGGCATTCTTTAATTCGATCGATGGCTTCGGGTGCCAATTCGATTTTTTCGTTGCGACGGGCGACCGCAACGACATCATTCACGGTCAAATTGTAACCGGTAATTTTAATAGACACGGGACGACTCCTGCGTAAGAGATGAATGAAATTGCGAAGTTGCGTTCGGAGTGTAATTCGATTTGGGCAGTAGAGTTCGGAACTGTGGTTGCGATCAAACGAGATTTGATTGGCAGAGACAGCCCGGAATACTACGCTGGAACCGGTTCGCCCTGCCCACCCGGCGCTTGCGAGATCAGCCGGGGAGGCTGCGCAATGCCGGTCGGTTCGCCGTTTCCCGTTCACCGATTGCAACGGAAAAGCGGGTAGATTTCAATTACCCGCGTCTAAAGATACAACATTGGCACTATGAAAGAAAACGGAAACACAACTGACCAATAAGTTTCCCAATTCAGTTTCAAATTTGGACACTAAAATATTGAATTCAAACATTCTTAAATTAATTGAAATTCTTTCTAAAGTATATTGAATTCCCTATTTAAAATTCTTACAATGGCTTATGTTGCAATAACTCACCCCTATCCTGATTAATCTCTGACTTTTCTACCGTGAATCTGGAGCTTTTATGAAACACCTTTTTTCCTGTCTGACAGTCCTCCTTGTGTTATCTAGTTTAGCGTTTGCCCAACCGTTTCCGATCGATTTCGCGACTTTCAGCAGCGATGGCGAAACGACTTTTCCGATCCGGTATAACGGCGATATTCTACGACAAGGTAGAATGATTCAGATCATTGCTGTGGTCGATTCACTTCATCCTCCCGTCACGACGGGCGATCTTCGCGGCGCTCCCGGCGGAGGCGATCTCCTCAACTCTCATTGGGGAATTGGTGAAGGGTGCAGCTCCGACGGACTATTTTCGCTCGTATTGACTGGTTATCCCCAGGGCGTGTTTCTTCCCGGTGCCTTGATTCGAGAAGCTCGATTCTATTGCCGGATTTGGGCCGATGTAAATTCCAATGCACCGACTCCATTCCCACCCGGAACGCATTATGTTGATGGCGGTCCTTTCGTCGTCGATAACGCTGTCTGGAATGTGCAGGTATTACCCAATTCGACGAATCCGAATTGGCAGACACTTGGTGGCACCGCCGCTCCCGAGGAAATTACAATCATACGAAACTATGCTCTCACTAATTATCCCAATCCCTTCAATGCATCTACGCAAATCGCATATTCACTACCCCAACCGGGGAATGTTCGAATCACGATCGCCAATATGCTGGGACAGCAAGTCGCGGCATTGGTTAATGGCACCGCAAACAACGGTACGCATTATGTGACTTGGAATGCGACCGGATTACCTTCAGGAATTTATTTCGTAAAGATGGAAACAACTACTAGTAATACCACTCGCCAAATCATGCTGACCAAGTAACCCCCGTCGGCAGAATCGTACTAGGAGGAATTATAAAGAAGATTTGTGTGATGTTTATGATCAATCTATTCCTGCTGGTTGGATCGATATTCGCCAATCCGATCGGATTTGATTTTGCATCCTTCGACGTGAGTGGAGAAATTCTGTACACGGTGATGTATAATGGCAACCCGGTACCTCGCGGTAGCCTCATACAAATTCTTCGCCCGAACGGAACGTTGCATCCTCCATCGTCTGCTGCAGGAGATCTCGGCGCAGTCACTGACGGGGACATTATTAATTCGATGTGGCAGATTGGCGAGGGTACTGAAGCCGATGGTTTATTTTCGTTGTTCCTGACGGCGCAATCCACTTCTTTACACAATACTCAAACCCCAACTTCGCTGAATGCCGGAGCCTTTTTCTATATTCGAATTTGGTCCGATGTTGCCTATGGAACAGCAACACCTTTCCCATCAGGGTCGCACTATGTCGATGGCGGTCCCTACATCGCACCGACTTCCGACGCATCGTATTGGGATATGCAAGTCAATCCGACGTCGGCATTACCGAATTGGCAAGTATGCGGTGCACCAACGCCAATCATGAACGTGACTGAGGTTGCCGGTACTTCGATTACAACTCCGTTGAATTTTGGTTCGTCTGTTCTCGGTACTCCGGTTACACATACGATTCGCATTTCCAATTCCGGTAATGCCGAACTAACGCTTTCCAACGGTTCGATCTACGGTGATTTCACTTATTCCGCTTTAACTACTCCAATCATCGGAGGTGGACATCTCGACGTTACGATTACCTTCAACCCTTCGACTACCGGAACACGAATCAGTATTTTTGGATTTAATCACAATGGTGCCGGAGGTTCATATGCCCTGACCCTGACCGGTACCGGTCTTCCCGTGCCAGCATCGGCACTATCGGTAACTGAAGTCGGTGGCGCTGCGATTTCGCCACCATTGAATTTGGGTTCTACGTTAAACGGTACATCAGTCTCGCACACCATCCGTCTTCGCAATACCGGTGGTTCGCCATTGACGATCGACAGTGTCGCAACTACTGGCGATTTTAGTCATGGCGCGGTACCTTCAAGCCTTCTTCCGGGAAATTACGCTGATGTCGTCTTAACATTTACTCCCACGATACACGGTACACGAACAGGCAACTTCAGATTTGATCACAATGCTAGTGGATCGCCATATACCTTGGCACTTACGGGAATCGGTATCTGGGAAGGTCCACAATTTCCGCGTGTAACGGTGAATGGCACACCGGTTGGATCTTCAGTAGTTCAATTCGGTGCCGATACTATTGGATCGATGACTACCGATAAAGTATTCCAAATCTTCAATTGTGGACCGGACAGTATAAGAGTTACTAATTTGTCCTGTACTGGTCCGTTTAGTCTGGTTGGAACCCATACTTACCCTGTTATTATTGCATCATCCGCAACTTACGATGTAACTGTTCGCTATACTCCAACAGTTGCCGGTCATGAAACCGGTACATTCAGTTTCTTCCATACTGGCAGTGCTCCACTATTTTTTGCGAATCTCGAAGGTACGGCTATCGCTGCAGACCGTTGGGTGGATGGCAACGATAATTCCGACAATAACCCGACGCCTGGTGCGAACCCTCTACCGTGGCATCCGTCATTTCCTCCGGATCCCGAAACAAACAACCTACCCCCAATTATTTTGGAATTCAGCGGTAATGTCGGTCTTCAACCGTCCACAGTAGTTGTCAATTACGTTACCAGTTATCCTACCGGTCTTCCGGTTGGCGGGTTCACTGGTTCCGGCATTTACAACCCGATGCCCTATAATGCAAACGACAATATTCAGCGCTGGTGGCAAATCGATCAAACCGGGGGCGCAGGCTTCCGTGCCCGCGTTGAACTTTATTTCACCGACACCGATCTCCCGGCCGGGTTTGGGGATCCACGATTACATACTCCGCGGTTGATGGCGCTCGCATATCACCTCGGTGTCTGGAATTATTACTACCCGGTAATCGACCTGTATGCTGCCGGTACCCCGAATGTCTGGCGCGCAACGATCTACAATGTCCAACAATTCTCGACTTGGGCATTAACCGCTCAACCAGTTACGCCGGTAACAGCATTGACGATGGATGCTTCCGCCGGTGACCGTCAGGTGACTTTACACTGGCGTGTCGCTACCGAAATCAACAACTGGGGATTCGAGATCGAGCGCAAATTGAACGACGATCCATCGGGCAATTGGACATTGATTCATCGGGAGCAATCGAAAGCCGACGGGGGCAATAGCTCGGTGCCTTTGAACTATTATTATGTCGACAATTACAATCTTGAAAACGGTCGAACCTACACTTATCGCATCACCGATAAGGCGCTCGACGGGACGACGACTTCGAATGCCTCGCGTACGGCAACACCGCAGTCAGCAGTGGTAAATGAGTATTCGTTGTCGAGTTATCCCAATCCATTCAATTCGACGACGCGAATTTCGTATTCGATGATGACCGAAGGGAACGTTAAAATTACGATTATGAACATCTTGGGTCAGACGAATGCAACATTGGTGAATGGCAATGTGAAGCGTGGCTCACAATCGATCAACTGGAATGCGAAAGATCTACCTTCGGGAAATTATTTTGTGAAAATGGAGACGTCGAGTTTCAGTACGACCCGGCAAATCCTCTTGACAAAATAAGTGGATTGTCACGGACCAGGAGGAACGATGAAAAAGATCCTGTTGTTGATTGCGATCAATTAATAGATACTGATTGGATCGGTCTTGGCGCAACCGGTTGGTTTCGATTTCGCGACTTTCGATATCAACGGCGAAATTCTATATACGATCATGTATCACGATAATCCTGTTCCGCAAGGGCGATTGATCCAGATCATCCGTCCTAATAACGATAATCTACACCCCCCAATCATGTCTGGCGATTTGCGTGGAGCGCCGAGTAACGGAGATGTCATCAACTCTATTTGGCAAGTCGGTGGAAGTACAGAAGCCGACGGTTTGTTTGCGCTTTTTTTAACCAACTCGATCATAGTCAATCCGCCCCATACTACTCTGATTGGCGGTCAAAATTTCTATTTCCGTGTCTGGGCAGATGTGAATGTAGGAGCAACGTATCCATTCCCGGTCGGTTCGCATTATGTTGACGGTGGTCAGTATCTCGCTCCAATGATTGACGGCTCGATCTGGGATGTGCATGTCAACCCGAATTCTTCTACCCCTAATTGGCAGATCTGTAACCCCATCAACTCACCCGCTTTGATTGTCACTGAAACCAACGACAGCGCGCTTGTTACTCCGGTGAATTTCGGGTCGGTACGAATTGGTTCTGATGTCAATCACACGATCCGTTTTACCAATGCCGGAAATGCTGCGTTGACGATCTCGAATGACACTATTTCCGTTGATTTCCATCATTCAGCTATAACTAGTCCGCTTGCTCCCGGTGATCATCTGGATGTGACGTTGACATTCCGACCAGCCGAGTCGATTCGGTGAGATGGATTTTTTGGTTTTGTCACAAATGCACCCGGTAGTCCCTTTGTGCTGAATTTGGTAGGAACCGGTCTACCTCCTCCCCTCCCTCTTTTCGATGTGTCGGATGTGAACGGTGCCGTGCTTTCTGATCCATTGAATTTCGGATCTACGGTCATTGGTGATTCGATCGAATACACGATTCGACTATCGAATTACGGCGAAGGTGTGCTATTGCTGAACGCGGGATCGATTACCGGGGACTTCCGATGCGATTCGCTTCCACCATCGATTGCTGCCGGTAGTCATGCGAATGTCACTCTCACATTCGCTCCGACGGATACCGGTGTGCGATCGGGATTATTCGGTTTTCATCACAATGCTTCTGATAGCGTCTTTACGTTAAATTTGACCGGAATTGGTCGGCAGGCATCATTCATCGTCGATCCATCGGCATCGATTGTTTCGCAGTACGCTTTATCCAATTATCCGAATCCCTTCAATGCCACAACGCACATAACCTATTCAATTGCGAAACCAGGGAAGGTCAAAATCACCATTTGCGATCTTCTTGGGCGAATTGTTGCGACGCTAATCGACGAATCTCAGGAAGCGGGTTCGAAACAAATATCATGGAATGCATTTGACCAACCGTCCGGGATCTACTTCCTCCGATTGACGACTAGCGAATTTACTTCAAAGCGGAAAATCATCCTCGCGAAATAATCGAGGCAATATCGGCAGTTAATAAAAAAAACGGTATCCCCAAATCGGGAATACCGTTTTTTCGTACTGGGGGAGAGACTTGAACCCTCGACCTCCAGATCCACAGTCTTTGATTCGCCAGCGCTGATACACCCTCTTAGCTACTGATAATTAACGATTTCCAGAGATTTTTTTAGCGACAACTGCTAACGGTATCGATGAATTTTGGGTGCGAACCGTTAGCACTAATCTCGAAAATTCCCGAGTCAAAGTCAAGAGGGAGGTTGGGATTCATTTTGGGGTATCGATTACCGAGAATTTACTCAACGAGAATTTGGTCAAATAAATTATCCTTGATCAGAAACTGGATGGAAAGACATTTACGAACGCAATCCGTATGCTACAAATGAACGTGTTGCTTCAGTTGTACCACTAGAGTCTAATGGAACCAACTTTTCTGGTACTTTGGAACGAGGTGCTTCAGTCCAATTACCACCTTTGGGATCGGAAAGAACCCAAGGTGATTTTTCAGGTGAGGTGGGTACTGCCCAAACACGTCCCGATTTATCGGAAAGAAAATTAACTACTCCCATTTCGAATCCTCTCTACAAACGTACATGAAATGATACATTTCCAATTTACACAGAAAGCTATCCCCGCCATTCACCGATATACTCTTCCTCGATTGTTCGATTATCTTGAAAAGTAAATGCAAACTTACCGATGTATCTTGGTGACTTGATCTCCCCCCGGAAATCGCATAGTTTGTCAATAGTCAGATTACTCGAACAAGAACACACCCCGATAAATACTGACCTCTGAACGTGGAAACTCTCCGAGAGTCAGTAGAAAAGAGTTGTATTTTTCTAGTCACAATTTAGTGCAAAAATCTGTTTGTGATCTTGCAATTGATACCTATAGACCGCGCCAATCAATAATTTTCACAACCAATCCTAATATCAATATGAATATTATATTCGACTATAATTCAAAGCGATACGATCACTCAAAATTGACTTTATAAGCAAATAATATATTGGATTTTCCAAATATATTCCTTATATTTGGATTGTCGTTGAATCGACAAAAGTAATTCGTTTCGGTGTAATTCAATTCGAATGGATTAGCCGAAAAAAATGCTCACAGTGCTGTCACACCATGAGCATACGCAAGGTCATCTAAAAGAGGTGCACTCTAATGAAAACCTTAAAACAAAGTAAGGTGGATACTCCTACAAAAGCAAGAGGGGATCCCCAAAATTCTGAAAAATATCAACAACAACCTGATTTTCAACAACTCCCAATTCCCCAAGAGCTTACCCAGATACCCAACTGGGTACTCCACAGAAACAAAGCACCCTATCAAATCAACGGCTTCAAAGCAAAAGTGAATGATCCTTCGAAGTGGAAACCTTATGCTGAAGTACTCAGAGCCTATGAAAAAGGTGGTTTCGATGGTATCGGCTTTGTCTTTACTAAAGAGTGTGGAATAACCGGTATCGATCTTGATAAGTGCGTGGATGATACCGGTGAGATCGTCCCCGAAGCGCTGGAGATCATTAAGACTGCCAACAGTTATACTGAATGGTCGAAGAGCGGTAAGGGTTTCCACATTCTAGTCAAGGGTGAATTGACGAAGACTAGTCACAAACACGGAATGGAAGAATACGGCTTCAAAGATATTGAGTTCTACGATACCGGTCGTTTCTTTATTGTAACGGGTAATCATCTCGAAGGAACCCCGAAAACGCTAGAATCCCGTCAGGAGGCAATCGACACTCTCCACAGTAAGTATTTCACTGAGAGCATTGTCGAGTCGGTAGAGTGGCATTCAGAAGTGAATACAGCGACACCACGCAAGCTCTCTGAACAGGATGAGCGAATTATTCAACGTGCAATAGATCGGGATGAGATATTTACCGAACTCTGGGAAGGGAACTCTGATCGTTACGATTTCGATGAAAGCCGAGCCGATCTTGCTCTCTGTTCGAAGCTACTTAGAATCAAAGACGATCCAGCTTGGGTAGAGCAAGTCTTTTACGCTTCCGGATTGTACCGAGCTGATAAGTGGGAACGTCGCGATTATCGGGAACGAACGATCAGGCGCGCTTGTAATCGAGGGAACTTTCCCTTGCCCAGTCTATCGATTCAAGAGGTTAAATGGCGTGATCCGAAGGTTTGGGATGAATGCTCGAAGTTACCGCTTGCGTGGTTTGCCGATGCCTTTATTGGGGCGCATGGTCAGGATTGGCGATTTATACCGAATCTAGGACGATGGTATCACTGGACAGGTCAACTGTGGAAGCATGTTGAAGACGTAGTACTACTTTCTGCTCTGCGATTGTTTGTTCAATCATCGATTGGCAAATACTGCAGTTTATCCGGATCTACACGTAAGAAACTGCTTGAATCAGTCACACGAGCTTACGAGAGTTCTGGTCTATCTAGCATTGAAAAGAGTTGCAGAGTCGTTGAGGATATTTCTGTCAATGTGGAAGAACTCGATAAGATTGAGTACCTGCTTACTTGCCGAAACTGTACAATCGATCTTCGAACGCTTGTACAATTAGATTTCGACCGGGAACATTATATCACTAAGAGTATCAATGGAAGCTATGATCCCTCTGCCAAGTGTCCAAAGTGGGAACGATTCATTAAGCATGCGTTGAACAATGACTCAGAGCTGATTCGATACGTTCAGAAGTGTGTCGGTTACACGCTTTTGGGCGGTAATCCCAAGCGAAAACTGTGGCTTGTATTCGACAATAAAACGGCAACAGGAAAATCTACCTTCCTGAATGTTATCTCGGCTCTCATTGGAGATTACAGTGTGAGTGTCGGTTTCGAAGCCTTTGCCTCCAATCGAAAAGATCTGGAAGTGAAGCGAGAGCGAGCTATGCTCCATGGGAAAAGGTTGGTTACCATCTCGGAATGTGATGAAGGGTATCAGTTGAGTGTGAACGCTGTCAAGCAAGTAACAGGTAACGATCCACTCAATGCTCGTAATCTGAATGAGCGCGAGTTCACCTTCAAACCACAGTTCAAGGTCTGGTTCGCTACCAATAAACTCCCACGATTGCGAGATGCCGATGAAGCGTATTGGGATCGAGCAAGAGTGATTCCGTTCCGGGTTCACATTCCTGAACAAGAGCGTATCATGGACTTAGACAAGAGAATCATCGAGTCTGAGTTGGATGGCGTTCTCATGTGGGCGCTTCAAGGATTGAATGAGTACCACATCGAGAAGGGGTTCGGTAGTGAGCCTGAACAAGTACAACTTGCTACCCGGGCATGGCAGGAAGATACCGATCAAGTTTACAGTTTCACGAAGGAATGCTGTGAGACCGTCGAACAAGGATCTGTATCTCATGCTGATCTATTTGCTGCTTTTCAAGAATGGTGGAAGTCTGAGTACGGTGAAGGTGAGATTTGCATATCTCCGAAATCATTCTCGATGAGTCTGGTCAGGATCAACGGGTTCACCAAGGTCAAGAGAGCCGATGGTATTTACTTCAAGGGTCTGCAACTGAAACCATTGAATAAACCGGAGGAGCAGTCAACCTGATAAGCAGTGTGAAGGATGATGGATTTAGACCTATTTTTCATCGGATTTTTTAAATGGGTATATAAAGTGCTAATGAAATTCGGGCGAGAATCCTTCATCCTTCATTGGTTGTTAGGTAGGGTGAACTTCAACTGTGGTAGGGGGTAGAGCATGGATACCGAGGATCAAACGACACGGGAACTTATCGGGAAAGAGATTCGGAAAGCGAGAATCGATCACGGTTACACTCAAGCCGAACTCGCTCGTAAGCTGGAAGTAACGCAGCAATTCATCTCTTCTGTGGAACGTGGTGTCTGTGATTGTCCAGTGTGGTTGATAGATTCGTTATCCCGTTCGATTAACCTGAACCAGTTGAAGGTCTGTCGAATAAAAGGGACACTTCCAGAATGGATGACCAAGCGGATCGCGAATCGTTCCGATGATCCGACCATTAGCAAAATATTATTCTTGATCGCTTCCGGTCGTGAATTTAGCGTGAAAGAACCCCCGCGCCGCTCGTACCGTCGGTACTAGAATTGCATTATTTTAGGGGTAGGGGGATTGATAAAGCGAAGAATACAAATTGTTACTTGTTTGTAAGGATCGAATAGAAACCTATTGTATATTGATTCATCATAGACCACAGAGGTTAAAAATGTCGGCTCCCCTAGATGATGAAGTCCCGGAACAACCTATAATCTCACCAGTAGAGATACCTGAACAAAAAGGTTTCTTCAAAATTCCGGCTCGCTTCGGTCATGTACCAGTTGCAGAGATACCCCTTGGTTACGACCCGGAACGGCGCTTCGAGCACCACTACCCCCGTATCGAACTCCCTTTTCAAGTTGTAGATGTGGTAAAAACCCAAGCCGAGCGCCTCGGTAAAGTTAATGAACTATTTCCTCAAGGTCGTAACCGGCTCTTTTTTGGTGACAATCTTCATGTCATGAGAATGCTTCCCAGTGAGTCCATCGATCTTATCTACATTGACCCTCCGTTCTTTTCCGGTCGAAACTACAATATCATTTTCGGCGACAAAAACGAAATTCGTTCATTCTCGGATATCTGGGAAGGGGGAATGCCCGGTTACTTGATTTGGTTGAATACACGTCTCTACGAGATGAAACGGCTTCTCAAATCAACTGGAAGCATTTACGTTCATCTTGATTGGCATGCGAGTCATTATGTCAAATGTGAACTAGATAAAATATTCGGTTACGACAATTTCATAACCGAGATCGTTTGGCAAAGAGTTTCAATCCACGGCGACGCTAGAAGATTCGCAAATATTCACGATATAATTTTCTTATACTCCAATTCGAAACAGCCAAAACACAATCCTCAATACAGTGAACATACTTCAAAATATGTTGATAGTCATTATACGGGTGAAGATCCGGATGGTCGTAGGTTCCGATTAGGTGATGCTACTGCAGCGGGACAAGGAACAGCTAGATTGTTTAATGGTCAACTTTTAAGCCCACCCACTGGTAGACATTGGCAGTGGACACAAGAGACAATAGATGAATACTTAAAAAATGGTCGTATAGTATTTACAAAAAATGGTCAACCTTCCTATAAAAGATATCTCGATGAATCTAAAGGGATTCCTGTCGGATCGATCTGGATTGACATACCTCCAGTAAATTCACAAGCAATTGAAAAAATCGGTTACCCCACTCAGAAACCGGAGCAACTCTTAGAAAGAATCATCAATGCAACGACAGACAGAAATGATGTTGTTGCCGATTTCTTCTGTGGCGGAGGTGCAACTTGCGCCGTTGCTCACCGACTCGGGAGACGTTGGATCGGAAGTGATATATCCCGTGTGGCTGTGGCTCTTACTGCCGACCGAATTGCACGCCTTCTAGCTCCTTCACTTCAAGATATAAAACGAACCAAAAAGAAAGTGAAGGAAGAAACACTTTCTACTCCATTAGGTCTTATTATCGAAGACCCTACACTTTCAAGTGTCGAGGCGTCTAAGAAGAAAGCTGTAGAATCCTCAATCCTACGGGATACTGGTTACTCAGTAGAGCATTGGGGTATCTACGAGATCGATCGACTTACAAAGCTGAGTGACGATGAATTCCGGGCGTTTGTTCTAGCTTGTTATGGTGCTCGGAAGTGGACTGGTTCCGACTCGAATATTCATGGCGTGAAAGGGAGAGAATTACTCTGGATCGGTGGAGTAAAGGAAACGGACGCGATTAATGCAAATGACGTAAAGGGCTTTGCAAGCGCTGTGATGAAAAGCCGTAGACAGGAAGAACGGCAAGCTGTTATGATTGGTTGGACTATTCTACCGAGTGCCCGGGCTTATGCCGACAAACTTGTTGCAATGGGCAAACAAAAACCGATTCAGTTCATCAAACTTCAATTGTGGTCTTTGGATGGCGAAGAACTAAAGAAGCATGTCACGAAAAAACACGATAAGTACAAGGATTTCTTCCGTTTTATCTTGCCTCCAGAAATTCCCAGAATTGGTGTAACCCGTTTAAGCACCATGAAATATCGCTTCGATGTATCGGAGGCACGTTCGGTTATGGGTGGTAAGATAATCAATGTGCAATGGGACTTTGATTTCCGAGGTGGAATCTTCTCAGCGACACAAGGGTTTCAACTTTGTCGGAAAGAAAAGAAAGGCAAAGGTGAGCGTGGCTTTGAAGGTGAGCTGACTGTGGAATACACCTTCGAGGATCTGGAACCCGGAACACCTGTTAGTATCGCTTGCCGGGTTCAAGATGATCTTGGTGGTGAGGGTATTAAAATCCAAGTACTCAAAGTACACTAGGAGTTTGCCTTGTTTAATAGCTTCACGGCTTCGCATTTACGAACTTATCAAGCATGGGTAACATCCGGCTTTCGTACTCCCGAAACCTCGGATATTGTCCGTGATTTCCTGTCTCACCTAGCTTTGGAAACAACGACAGCAGACCATCCAATACTGTGGAAACATCAATCCGAAGCGTTCCTTCGAACTGTTTTCGCCAACGAATTCCTGAAACCTGTTGATCGAGGGTGGAAGGATTTACTCCTCAATGTGGTAACCGGAGGCGGTAAAACTGCAATCATAGCGGCGCTGATGGCGTATTTGCGGGTTTGTCACGAGATTCGAGCTTTCCTCGTCATTACTCCGAATACTATAGTTAGAGAACGGCTCCGACAGGACTTTGAAAAACCGGATCGTGACGATTCCGTGTGGAAACGGTTCCAGTTCTTTCCCCCGGAATACGCTCACTTTGTTCACGATATGGTGCTCCATGTATTGGAGTCTGGTTCAGGTAGTGCCGGTATCCGAAATGCTTCGATAACCCTTTGTAACATTCACCAACTCTATACCTCTAGTGACCAAGGCGCTGAGAATTTCGCAGTCATTATGAACCACACCGGGCGAATTGCTGTGTTCAATGACGAAGCTCACAATACTGTAGCGCCTAAGTATGATGAACTGCTTGACTCTCTTTCACAATCCGGTAAAACATTTCTACGGGTAGATACTACAGCGACTCCAGACCGCGCCGACAAAGAAAACCCTCGTAGTCGCATGATCTATGAATACGGGATAAAACAAGCCGTAAAAGACGGTATCGTAAAGACAATTTATGTTTGTCAACCGAATATAAAAACTGTGGAACTGACTTATACCGATACTGAAACCGGAGCGGTCGTTAAAGTGGAAGATATACCGTGGGAGGAAATTGAAGCCAAACGAATTCCTGCTACAAAGTGGGTAACCAGTCCCAAACCACTCCGACAACAATTGGAACTGGCGGTAAGGCGGCTTGAAGAGCAAAAATTAAGAGCAAAGGATAGATACAAGCCGATTCTCTTTGTGGTCGCTGTAAGTATCAAAGACGCTTACAATGCAAAGCGAGTCCTTGATGAGGAACATCATTTGAATACCTTTGTCATTGCCTCAAAGGATGATGATGAAACGGATATTAGCCCGGAACAACGTAAGGAAGAATTACGTGTCGCTATGACAATCGGTTCACCGAAAGACGAGAATAATTACGATGCTGTAGTTAGTGTACTGATGTTACGCGAAGGTTGGGACGTTCGATCGGTGTCAGTGATTGCTTTGTTACGCAAGTTTTCCTCTCCGGTATACGGACAACAAGTAATCGGGCGCGGTCTGAGACGAATGTTTCCTTTAGATATGGAGGAAAAGGAACGTCTAGTTGTTGTTGATCATCCGAAACTTAACCACGGGTGGCTTTGGAAGGTAATTGACGCTTATGTAAAAGAGAATGTTGGAGCGACCGAGACACTCGACCTTGACGAAGGGAATCCCGAAACTGTGGAGGAAACTGACGATTCAATCATTACACCCGAACCAGTACTTGAGGAGGAAGAAGAAGAAATCGAATTACCTGATATTATCGAAGACGAGGATAGAACCTTCGTAGGGAGTTGGCAGGATTACTTACACGCCATTGAATACCCCCGTCAATATATTTCGGTAACTAATGAGGTTCGGTCGGGTGAAAGTGAACGTGATTTAACTGGAACGGGCTTTGTCACATCTACTGTCTATTCGGAGAGTGAAAGTACCTCTAATGATCTTTTTAACACTCCTAAGGAAACGCTCTCGATCAAACAGCGACAAACAGAAATCGGTGACCAACTTCTTGAAATTGCTAAGGAACTTCTATACAATAACGGGCTTCCGCCAAGTGGTAGAGGAATAATCTATTCAGTACTTCTATACCACATTAGCGAAAAGTTCTTAGGTGGACTGACAATCGGTCAATGTGATCGGGAAGCACAACTGCTAATGCTTCAAGACAGTTTACATTACATTCGACACGAGTTTAATATCCGAACGCTTTTAAAATCTATATTAGACAATCCACCAGAATCATGAGTGAACACGGAATAGTCAGTAATCTCAAGCGGTGTACCCGGAAAAGTGAACCTTACGATTCCACATGGGAACGTGACTATATGCTCTTGCTCGATGAGGATGAGACCGTTAAAAAGTGGGAGCGCTGCCGATCTTTGAAAATTCCCTACCTAAAACTCGATCACTCCAAAGCGACATATAATCCTGATTTTATTATTGAGCGTGAGGATGGCTCAAAGGAAATACATGAGGTAAAAGGTACACACCTGCGTGGTAATCCTGACACTGAACGGAAATTGAAAGCCGGTGAAGAGTTTTGCCGAAAGCGTGGGATGATCTTTAAGATCGTCTCAAGGCGGGTATAATGGCTCGCTATCGGCGCGGATGGTCGCGAGGTTGGCGGAAGAGTCCTCGTGGACAAGCGGGAGAATGGTTCGATTCCGGTTGGGAACTTCAGTATATGGATGAGCTTGATCGTGACCCGCTTGTTGCAAAATGGACACACCACCACGGAGTAGAGATTCCCTATACTAAATGGTGGGGTGCTTCCGGGCGTTATCAACCAGATTTCTTTGTGGAGCTTTTAGATGGCTCCAAAGAACTACGGGAAGTCAAAGGGGAGCATCTATTTCAAGACGCAAATACCACAAGGAAACTTCAAGCCGGTGAAATCTATTGTCGTAACCACAGAATGAAATACCGGGTAATTACTAAGAGTGGGGTAAATCCAGAAATGTGGAGTCCAACTTCAAAGGTAATAACTGAAGAACTTCCACCAATAGAACGCCCACCACTGGGGGAAAATGCTTTCGAGAATGATACACCTACAGCTCGCGATCCTTCCACACAACAAACGAAGGCGGGTTGCTTGGTAACTTTAGAAATTACTATCGTTTTAATTACTAGTTTAATCATCTGGTTAATAATTATATATGGTTAATATTTTAGGAGATAGAAATGGTAGAATGTTGCGATGGGTGTTTCCAAGAGAGAGGTATTAAAGAATTTATTAGAGAAAATGGTGTTTTCTCAGAAGAACAGTGTCCATTTTGTAAAAAGATAAATACTCATCGTCTAGAGCCATCTGATCTAGGAGAAATGATCTCACCAGTAATCTATAGGAGTTTTATTCATTTTGACTATTCTCTATCTTCTCGTCGAAAATTTCAAGAAGGCGAAACATTGCTGTCTAAATTTCAAAATAGATTTAGTGTATTTTCTTTAAGCTTAGCGGAAACTACTCAGCGTAAATTGTTGGATAATATCTTAATAGATTCTGGTTTAATTACAAAGAATGGAGCTAAATTATCCGATAGTTGGTTCGATAGAGATGATTCTGATAAATTAGACTTCCCAATTAGCTCTTATTTGTCTCTGCTAGAAAAAGCAATTAGAAAATATGGACATTCGTTGACGTTCAATAAGGTTATTTCAACTGTTGAACTAGATGATGCTACACGTCATAGTTTCAAAATCTTTATTGAACTCTTGGAAAAGATTGATGTTATTCTTCAAAAAAATGTTGATTTGTGGCGTGCAAGAATCGGGAAAGATCATTCAGGTTCTTCGATAATTGCTCCTCCTCCTGAAAAAGCGCGAGCTGGACGAGCCAATCTTCTAGGTCAACCGTTTTTGTATTGTGCTGATAGCGTATTAACTGCAATTAATGAGGTACGTCCTGCGAAAAAAGATATTGTATCTGTTTCAAAGTTTAAGCTAAAAAGAGAAGTAAAATTATGTGACTTATTACCTCGTCAGACTTCGCTAAAATATTCACCGTTCACTCATTATGATCTATTTTTGAAATATCTAGAAGTATTAGAAACTCGTGAAACTTTAGGGAAAATGTTTGGCGAACCTATCCGACCAAGTGACGAATCTACTGAATATTTAGTTACTCAATTTTTAGCACAAACCATTCGCGAATATGGTTTTGATGGAATAATTTATCCTTCTAGCCAAAATAATTCTAAAAGTGCTAGAGGTATTAACTTCCTTTTCTTTAATCCATTGATAGCAATTCCAATTCCCCCTTCTGTAAATTATTTGATTGATAATATAACAATTAAAGTTGTTGCATTAATAAATTGAATTAACAATAAACAATCCTATCCCCCACCACATTCACCGCACCCCTTAGATCTTCTACTCCCATGTGAGCGTAGTATTTCTCGGTAACCACCACAGAGGAGTGTCCCAGCACTTTGGAAGCATGGTAGAGACTGACACCATTGCGAACCATGATCGATGCACAAGTATGGCGTAACGTGTGGAAGTGAACTTTCTCGGACAATCCCAATTTTCGGCAGTACTTCTTGAACAAATGACTCGCCCAAACTCCTTTCACTTTCAATTTTCCATCGATCGAGAAAACCCACTCACTGTGGTTACGGATTGCTTTCACCGCTTCGATCAGCGAGGGAGGAATTGGAATACAGCGAGCTTTTCCCGATTTCGATTCATGAATAGTGAGCAATCCTTTCTCTTGGTCAATATCCGACCAGCGAAGATTACACAACTCATTTCTTCGCATACCCGTATTCACTGCGACAAGTACAATCGTCTTCAACCACGGTTCTTTGATCGAAGACAATAACAGAGTTACTTCCTGCTCAGATAATGCAATCGTATCGGAACTCAGCTTGAACATATCCTTACCATTAACCGGAACTTCCTGAAGCAATCCCCAGCGCTTTGCTTGATACAAGGCACTGCGAATCGTACGCAATTCGATATTCACTGTCACCGGTTTGATCTGAACCATTCGGATACATTTGAAGTAATCGACATGTCGTTTATTGATCGCTGTTAAGGGGAGATCCCCAATCACATTCTTGAAGTTCGTTAATGATCGCTGTACAATCTCAACCGATCCAGAACGATGATTCGCAGAAGACCATACGAGATACTGTTCGATGAAAGTCGATAAAGTGATCGACTGCGTGGTGAGAATTGGTTCTGGTGGCTTTCTAGCTGGTTTTTTGGAAACACTTCTAGTATGAGCACTAAGGAACTTCTGTGCTTCAGCGTGATCAGTACATCCGGTAGACTTCCATCGAACTTTCCCACTCTCGGTTACTTTCATGTACCACTTGGAGCCTCGCAAAAAAAGAGAAAACGGCATAGTGACCTCGGAAAGGTGACAATACCGTTAGCAGTTTTGCCTAAAACCGTTAGCACTTGGTATCGAGATAACGGATTTAAATCTCTATTTATCAGTACTGGGGGAGAGACTTGAACCCTCGACCTCCAGATCCACAGTCTGGCGCTCTAACCAACTGAGCTACCCCAGCATACTACTTTTTTGTAGCCGATAAAGTTAGGAAAAAACTCGCGTGGAAGCAAACACCCCACAATACCCTTTGACGAACCAAGCAAACTACCGAAAATCGAAACCGGAACCCTTGCGAGTCCCGGTTTCTTATCGAAACAAATTTACTACTTAGCGTCTACTTCAACAGAACCATCTTTCGGGTCGAAACAAACGAACCCGCTTCGATCTTGTAGAAATAAAGACCGGTCGCCAGTTTGCTGCCATCGAAAGTAACCGAATGCATTCCTGCACTCATCGGTCGATTGGAGACCAATTTCACGACTTCCTGACCCAATTCATTGTAAACCGACAGTTTCACCCGTTCGGCACGAGGTAGTGCAAACGTGATCGCTGTAGTAGGATTGAACGGATTCGGGTAGTTCTGTTCCAGCGCATAAACCGCGGGCAATTTTGCCGTAGGTTCTTCGGCGGAATTGATCAAATGATCATACACATTCATCACTACCGGAACGACAACGGTATCGGTCACGGAGTTGGTGACCAACCGAATTGCCACACGGTATCGATCAATCGGCATAAAATGACTGTCGATATGAATCTGAATTGAATCCATCGCACCCGGTTCCAGAGTCGACGCATGCGGTGAATATTGAATCCAAACCGTATTGAATGCCAACTCGTTGATCACGACATGATCGTTGCCACCAGTAGTTGGATTTTCAAGCATCGCAATCGAAGTCCAAAGCATCGGATTCCAACGCGGTGTGATTGCCAATCCATTGGCATTTTCAGTCGAAGAACCGAGCGACAACAATGATATCGTCGTACCGGTTGTCGGATTGATCTTGTACACTCGGGTACCACGCGTACGACCGGAAGAATCGCGGCAGAATGCGTACAACGGCATATTATCCGGATCGGTTGGATACCATGCCAAACCGAACAAACCACCCGGCGAAGCAACGCTGCCGGCTGCCGTGCCGTCCGATAAATGCATCTTGTAAATGGCGCTGTTTTGATCGGCGTAATAAATAATGCCAGCGGCAGTGTCGATCGCGATACCGCGAGCAACGCTGATCGATTGCACTTGGAATCGTGATACAACGCTTCCATTCGAGGTATCGATCTTGTCGATATAGTTGGAATAGGAGCCGTAAAGGTAATGTCCATCCCAAGCCATATCGCGCCAGCCCATCAAACCAGTCTGATCGGGACAATCATAGGTAGCCAACAACTGACCGGCTCGCGTCAATTTGTATAATTTATGCGGACGAGCGTAACCATTGGTTGCACCAGTGATCCACATGTGTAATCCGTCGAATTCGACGCCGTTCAATAATTGATCGCCACCGACCGCTGCGGATGCATCGAAAGTGTAAACGCGATCCCACAAATTATTTAATTCGTCGGTTGAATTATCGCCACCATTTTGTTGCCGTGGATCGATGGGTTGCGGCTGTGGGGAAACGCGATCGAATACGCCACCATACAACAATTCCGAATTCCAAGTTAACGGACCATTACCACGGTTCCGTAAATAGATCTTCAACGTCGTCGCATCGCCAGTATCCGGCAACGAACATACCAGTGAATCGTTCGGTGCTAAAACTGTGTCTTGCGGATTTAAAGATATTACCAGTCGCGGTGCGGTAAGATGGAAATTAACGGTAGTCGTTAGACTGTCAACAACCGTCAAAGTATCGGTTGCGGCATTGTAACCGGAGCACGTTGCCTGAATATTATAGGCGCCGATTTGAACGTCGCGCATCGAATAATGACCGTTCGAATCGGTAATCGCACTACGACCGCCATTCGTCAATGCAACTACTGCATTGCGAATTGGAGTATTGTCTGAAGCCTTCGTTACAAGACCGCCGACGTGTCCAGTTACCGGTTTCGAGGTTGTAAACATAATGGCAAAATTCGAATTGCTGCCATTCGTGATCGGAGCACAACCGGGATTGTACATATTCCAGTAGCAGTATTCCAAAGCCCTAGTATAGGTGCTATCGCAAATACCGACTGTCGCGTACGAAACACCAGTCTCGCCACCAGAGTATGCCGCTGGATTGAAGACTTTGTACTGGAATTTCAACGATGCATCGCCGGTAGCGGTTTCATTAAATCGTGGATCGAAAATGATCAACTGATATTCCTGAGCAGAAGGCGTAAACATCGAGGTATTTTTCCAAGTAACGATGTACCGATGATTCGCGGTATCGTTCCAGACATAAGTACCTTCGTTCGAACCATCGTTGGATTGATCGCACCAGTTGACCGCGACGATATTCCGCGGACCTTCGAATGCCGGCAAATGCCAGTTACGACTATTTTGATAATTCGGCTGCGAACCGAACGCCAACCAGCCATTACTGCAAATGGTCGCTGAGTCGTAATTGGCACCGTAATACCGCACTGTGAACGGTAAGCGAACGCGAAGCGACACGTCGTTTGATGAGCGATTGGATGCGATTACGTTATCAGTTAATGCCAACCGAGTACCATGACCACCCGATGCAGGAAGAATTTCTACCCATTGGTATGTAGGACAAAGCATTCGGTAAGATGTATCAGTCTTGTCGAACGCCATATAACCGTATGGATCCGGTCCCGTCGCATGATAGGTCGCGCGGGTACCGATTGCCATCGTGAAATACACTGTATCGATGTTCGAACCGGCACTGAATGCGGCACCAATCGTGACGATCGTCCCGGGAATCGTTCGACCGTTACTGACGATCGTAAATCGTTGACCGGTTGGATTCGAAACGTTGGTATTGAGTGGCAGGCTCGGGAATGCCACCGTGGGTACACTAAAAGCCGCATACGGCGATAATGTAAACAACGAGACATTCGTCGACGCAGTCGCTAAACCGCCACTATTCTTTACCGTGATAGACAACGATGCTGGTTGACCGGGAGTGATCACCGCCGGTGTCGTAGTATAGGAAACAAATGCCATCTTGATCGTTCGAACGGTAATCGGGATCGAGATTATATTCGTGTCTTGATCGGTGATTACCCCTAATCGCAATGGAATAACTTCATTGTCTTTGAATCCATTAAGCAATGAAATCCGAATCGCAGCATTTGCGGCAACGGTCGATCCTGCTGAATCGGTCGGCCAAGTTGCCGTTGCAGTTCCGACAGTCACCCGAGGATCGGTGCTTGTGATGCTACCAGTAATTCCAGTTGCATTCGAACTTCCGCGGTTTTGCAGCGAAACTGTTAGGTCGATCGTCTCACCGGGATTGGCGGTGAGATTGTTATTGCCAACGCGACCGCTATTGTTATCGTCCTGAATGACAACATTCGCCACTGATAAATCGACCGGTCGTTGCACAATGCTTACCGTATCGATCTTAGGATAAAGATTCTGTCCTATCTGATTCGTAGATACCGTTACGAACATACTGCCTGCTGTGGCATTGTTCAATGTCAACAACACATGACCTGAGGTATCGGTAATCGCACGCGCATAAGTTTCTGTGATTGTACCGGTAGCATTTCGTTTGAATGCCGTTACCATCGCGCCTGCGACCGGGGTGCCACCTTGCTGTTTGGTTACGGTCAATTCCAACCGATTTTGACCTAATCCCATCGTTCGCGGTGTAGTCGTTAATAATTTCCGCGGAACTCCCGACCACATGTTCACCGAAAGATCGCCGAGTGGATTATTCCAATAAATAAATTGAACCGCTTGTGACGAGTCGGAAATACCGTTCCAAATGTAATTACGCCATAACTGGTATTTGCCCTCGAAAAACATCGGTCCCGGTTGACGCGCTTTCTTGACACCATATGCATGGAACGAACCTGCCGACATCACATTATTATGTCCCGGATTGGTTCCGGAGGTTTGCGTCGAAACGGCTGCCAGTGCCCCTTTACCTTGGGTTGTCGTACCCATCTTCGTTAATGCAACATGAATGCCAGAAGCCGATGTTCCAAACCAATCGCCTGAAGAGCAGGTAATGTTAAAGCCCACAAACGGTTTGTTGATATTGTTCATTCCAGTTACATCGGATTGGTTTATTTCTCCAATCCATCCGGCACGATGTGCCCAGAAAATTGCACCGTTATTCAGTCGGGTATTGATTAAACTGGCATCGACGTGTCCATTGTGAGTATCGAATACAGTATTCCGAACCCCGCGGCTTCGCATCATCTCAAGACAATACTGAATGTTCGGAGGATTTGATACGATGTTCATAGAAGTGCCCGCATAACCCCAACCGTAAGTAAACCAAGTGGTATCAGGCACTGAAGCGGTTCCCATCGGTGGATTTCGTTCGTAATTCACCGATTTGTTGATCTGGATTTGCAATTCTTGTGCATTGTCGGCATGTAAACGACCGGTCCAAATCGTTGCAACAACACTTGTTCCGAGACATCCGAAATTGTGATCGGAATAGACATAACTAAAGGAATAGGTCGGAATCGAAAAATCGCCTGCTCCATCCCCCATCAACAAGACCGTTTCCAATGGTGGATTCCAAGTATTGTATGCATTCAATACTGCGGCACGAATTGTGTCGGCAACTGTCGTTGCAGTCACATATAATTGCGTGGGATGTCCCGATTGCGTTTTCCAATCGGCAAATGCTTGACACGCCGCTTGGCTAGCACTGCGACAGACCAACATGATCTTGCCGGGAGGTGCTGCCAACGCTTCGGTTGTCAGCTCGTCGGCACCGATAATATCGCTGTAGATCCCGGCATAACTTGGTACGGCATGGGATCGCGTTAATTCCAATTCATTTTCACCGACGCCACCGGTAGGTATCGTCTCGACGTCGTAAGAGCGGTACACGCGAAGAACGCGAGTAACCGGATTGTACTGCACCGGACACAGCATCAGCGCTGTTGCGCGCGCATCGCGCATAATCTGTGGTGTAGACAATTGTACTGGATTTTCGGGATACCAGCAGTCCTTATTATATGTCTCTTGATCGAACTTATACGAAAGCGGTTCAAGATGATTGCCGACTTGCTTCAGATCGGTGAGTTGCTGTGGCATTACATCCACATTCGGAAAATCGACATACTCACCCGGTGTTGCGACCACTTGAACATTGCCTTTATTCGGCAATCGTACAGTTCGAGAGATCATCGGCAATGCCGGTCGACCGTAATCCCACAACCGTGTTTCGCCATCGATCGTGACTAGAGTCCATTTTCGATTCTGATAGTCAAGCGCATCCATTTTGACTGCAAAGTCGGAATAATGGATCTTGAGATGACCCACTTCAAACGACTGAGAGGTAATGTTGACAGCGCCTTCAATTGGAATACCGTCGATGACATCATCGTCGGGTGTCCACTCTCGTGCATAAATCGCTGCTGAAATCAGCAACAAGCCGGTTAACAAAAACAAACGCCAGTTTCCCATCTTATACTCCCGAATTACCTACCGCCCCGAAGATCGAACCGGACATAAAAAAAATGCTACCGCATCCGCGGAAGCACTGCGAATAACGAATGAAGTCAGTAAAGAATAACAACGAGCATCCCACACTGATACTGATACTCCATTTCAAACGGTCAAAGTTACCAAATACCATTCAAAATATCCACCACTCGAAAAAAAAAATGAAAATTCTCGTACTGCGAGATTTAGCACCTTTGTGGTATTAAATACGAGTAATCTCGAAAATCAAGTAGAAAAGTGTTGAATATTGCTACAATTCGACTGATTTATTAATAAAATTCAACATGTTTTATAATATAAATAATTTTAATAGTAACTTACATATTGCTTATGAGAATTTCAGTAACGTTTATTATCAAACTGAGTCAAAGACCGCTTCGATTAAATCTTACCTTTTTTAATTAACAAATTCCGATAGAGTTAGAGGCTATTCTTATTAAATAGGCACTCTCCTCCGATCCAAGTTTGAACCACAATCTCTTCAATCCACTCTCGGGGGTCGATTGAAGCTAAATCCTGTTCAAGGATGAGAAAATCGGCAGAATTGCCCGGTTCTAATCGACCCGCTTCGCGCCAACCTGCTCGGAGATGGGGATTGATCGTGAATGCGGCTAAAGCTTGATCGAAGTCTAAGCCTTGTTCAGGATACCATGATTCGCCTAAATCATTGGAATATCCCGTTCTAAGAATTGCGGTGCGAAGTCCAGCGATCGGATTGAGACTTTCAACCGGCCAATCGCTGCCAAATCGCAAAGTGACTCCTGCATCAATGATACTCCGGAAGGCAAATGCCAATCGACACCGATCTTTCCCGATCCGCGCCTCCATCCACCGTCGGTCTCCCGCCAAATGGATTGGTTGCATCGAAGCAGTGATTCCTAATGAAGCCATCCGCTCGGCAGCATCGGGGGTTATCACTTGCAAGTGCTCACCGCAAATCGTGTTGGTGCGGTAGCCCTCCAATTCGAGCCGATCGGCAACCCGCAATAATTGTGCGCAGGCGGCATCGCCGATATTGTGAATGGCACTGTCCCAACCCAGTTCGCTGCAGGCAACTAACACTTCAAACAATTCTTCATCGGTATGTAATGGAAATCCGTTTGATTCTGGATTGGAACAATAGGGTTCTCGAAACCATGCCGTTTGACTCCCCATCGAACCATCTAAAAAGAGTTTTTGGGTCGCGATTCGCAGTCGATCCGAATGATGTTTCGGAAAATGCAAAGTTCGGTCGTTAGGCCATCCTTCATTCAACCAGAGATCAATTCGCAGAGGCAACGCACTTGCTTCAGCCCAATGGTGATATTGTTTCGCCAACGAACAGTCGGCATTCTCGCCGACAGCCACCACTCCGTTTGCCAGAGCATACTCCGCCGCCGCTTCGAACCACCGTCGTTGTTCAACAGTGGTTGCTTCGGGGATATGCTTCTTAATCGCGTGTACTGCGAATTCGCGCAACCACCCGGTCGGTTCACCGGTAGCAACGCGCTCTACTCGACCACCTTCCGGATCGGTCACGTTGTCCCAGTAACCGGCAATTGATAACGCTTTCCGATTGGCAATCGCCGAATGAAGATCTTTGGTTTCAATGATCGTGGGATAATCGCCGGTGATTTCATCCAGATCGGCACGCGTCAAATTCAATACACTTTGATCCAATCCCAATCCAACGATCCACCCACGCCCCGGATCACTGTCCATTTCGTAACATACTTTCGCGATTCGAGCGCGTAGCTCGTCGACCGATGAAACATTACTGAAATTCAACGGTCCCAGTGCGGATCCACCCCAGACGAAATGCGTATGACTATCGAAAAATCCGGGGTAGACGTACGCCTCATGCATATCAATTCGATCATGTCCTCCATCCGGATACGGCTCGTCGAAGAAACGATAGAATCGACCATGTCGAATTTCGAACGCGCGCGGACGTCGCGACAGTGGAACTCCGGGACGATAAACCCGAACGTTGCAGATTAGAATTGAATTCATCGCTGGGTCTCGCTCCATCGAATTGGTAAAATCGAAATTGCTTTTCCGGAAGTCTCGTCGATCGAAATTTCTACCGCATGGATTCGATCGTCGCCAACTGCCGGTGCCGACGGTGGCGCTACACCCATCCGGGCTCGATAGATCGCTGCCTGCGTCTCCATTCCGATCACTCCGCCGTGAGAACCGGTCATGCCAACATCGCAGATATATGCCGTTCCACCCGGCAAGACTTCGGCATCATTCGTCTGAACGTGTGTATGAGTCCCGATAATCGCGCTGACTCGACCATCGATAAATCTAGCAAAAGCCAATTTTTCGGCAGTCGCTTCGGCATGAAAATCGATCAAAATGATCGGAGTAATTTTCGTCATTTCGCCGATAATGCTTTCGCCAACACTGAATGGATTCTCGATCGGAATCATGAAAGCGCGACCTTGTAAATTGATCACTCCGATTTTATATCCGGAAGTCGTTTCAAAGATGGTCGAACCCTTCCCCATCACTTCGGGGGGATAGTTTGCCGGTCGTAACAGTATTTCCGGGTAAGCATTGAAAGCATCAACCACTTTTTCGCGATCGAAAATATGATTGCCTCCGGTAATCACCTGGACGCCGGCTTTCAACAGCTCCTTTACCTGCTTGATCGTGATTCCCCGACCGTGCGAGGCATTTTCGCCATTGGCAATCACCAAATCGTATTGGTGCGTAGACAACCGTTGCGGTAACCAGTTTGCCACGATCGCAATTCCCGGATCGCCCACGACATCGCCAAGAAATAAGATCTGTATCGGCACTTCGCTCACTTTCGATTTCATACAACGTTACTCTTCGATTTCAATATAGAAACAAGAACGGTCGTTGAAAACCCTTGCTTCGAACTCTCCGCTATTGCCCGTATCACTTCACAGCGATAATATAGTTCCGATCAACAATTACCTGAATTCGGGAGGAGTTATGGGCGTTCGAGGACGCGAAATCATCGGGATGGATGTCGATGAAATACTTAAACTATTGAATGCAGCCTATGCCAGCGAATGGCTTGCCTATTATCAATATTGGATCGGTGCCAAGATCATCAAAGGACCGATGAAAGACGCCGTCATTGCTGAGTTGACGTTGCATGCTACCGAAGAACTCAACCATGCCACATTGCTAGCGACCCGGATTCTTCAGTTGGGTGGAACTCCGGTCACCAATCCGATGGATTGGTTCAAATTGAGTCCCTGCGCCTACGACGACCCTACCGATCCCTATGTCGCAGTCTTACTCGATCAGAATATCGCCGGCGAACAATGTGCCATTTCCGCCTACAAAGCGCTGATGGACTCCACCAAAGACAAGGATATGGTGACTTACAACCTCGCATTAACGATACTTGAACAGGAAGTCGAACATGAGGAAGATCTCCAAAGTCTTCGTGAAGACTTAGAGCTGATGGTTTCCCGTGGCAATCGCTGAGTCGATTCGAACGATCTTCCAGTAGAGTTGAATACCATCTAAATCAATAAGGAGACATCGTGCAGGTAATGATTTTCGGTGCTACCGGAATGGTCGGACAGGGAGTTTTACGGGAATGTTTATCCGACAACGCAATTGATCGGGTGTTAGCGGTGGGCAGAAATCACACCTCGCAGAATCACTCCAAACTCACTGAGTTGATTGTTTCCGACTTCAATCAGCTTCCCGAATATCCAGAGCAACTGACTGGATTCGATGCCTGTTTTTTTTGCCTCGGGGTTTCAGCATTCGGAATGAGTGAAGCGGAGTATCATCGAATCACTCATGATTTGACGATGACGATTGTTGAACCGTTGCTCAAATTCAATCCGAATCTCACGTTTATATTTCTCTCCGGCACGGGTGCCGACAACCCGAAGCAGATGTGGGCACGGGTCAAACGGATAACGGAACAGACGTTACTGCAACTTCCATTCAAATCGGTTCATATCTTTCGACCCGCATTCATCCAACCGCTCTACGGCATCAAATCGCGCACTTTGTTGTATCGCTTCATGTATGCGGTCTTGGGACCGCTCTATCCGGTCTGGAAGATGCTCTTCCCCGATTATGTTACTACTACCGAGAAAGTCGGTCGCGCGATGATTCACGTTGCTAAATCGGGAGAAGGTCGACTCATCCACGAGAACCGCGACATCAATCGGCTGAGCGAAAATTAATTTTGCTTGGTGTTTCCGTTCTGACAAATCCGTTAGCTTACGGATGACGAGGTAATTTATTTGTAACCGCTGGCTTTAGCCTGCGTTTTATTCGTTATAATTTCTTTATCCTTTATCCTGCAGTAGGGGGGCATCCCCACATGCCCCCGTTTTTGTATCCCTCATCTTGTAGTACTGCCCAACTCCGATTGGGCGTTTTATTTTTATCTTGTATCCTGATTCGTCGTTTCGAGGAAAACCTTGATGTAGTGAAGCGGACAGGTTTAACAATTACCATTTTCGCTTGCACTACTGATTAACAATTAATATCTTTTTTTTACATCATCAAATTTTACATTCATCGAGATTCATTACAGGATCGGATATGAGCTACCTGCTTCGCTTCACCGGATTTCGTCGACGCAGATAGCCATTGTTTTATGCAGAAGACGCTAGATGAGTTCAGAAATCAATTTCCATCAATTAAATGAAGTAATCGAGAAGTCGTCACGATATATCGTTTACCTCAATACATAGAATATCTTTATCGACCACTTAGACCTCATGCTTTGGAGTTTGCCATGCAGAAACCGGTAATATTTCTCGTACTAATTATCATCCTGCTGCCACTTGTGGCACTTTCCATCGATCTATCGCAATACAGTTATCCAAAATCGGTGTGGCAGGAACTCAATCTGATTTACCACTCTGACTTTTCGGGAGAATTAACCGATAGTTCGAAAGTCGGGTACTATATCAATACCAGTGCAAATTTCACCCGCAAATATTGGTCGGACAAAAACCGCTATAATTTCTATCATCAAACTTCGGGCGGCTTCAATCGGAGTGATCCAAATACCAGGAGCTATTTCAATCAATACGATCAGGTGACCCTCGATCATTACCACACCATGAGCAACGACTGGTTCGGTCGATTCAATGCCTCGTTTCAGTACTCGTACGATCGCTACCGCTACAGTATTCATCCCCGCACGCTATCGCGCAGTCACTATCGGGCATTCAGCGGTACACTCGGCATGGGGTATGGCCGAGTCGAGAATGCAACATCATTGCGGAAAGCAGTGGAAATCGTCGATCGGTTACGGGAAATCGAATTCGTAAGTGGCGATTTGACCGATGCGCAGTTGACTGATCTGGCGAATGTGATCGACCGTCGCGATGAATTCATCAATAAATACAAGGATCCTAAATCAAATGTGATAAACTCTTCTCTTTCAGGTGACTCGAAATCCAACCTAATAACAGTTTCCGGTTCAGCGACCAGTGTCATCAGTTCCTATCTCTTCGAATGGTACGATGCAATGGGGAAAGTGCTGATTGCATCGGGTAAATTCAATCGAAATGCGTTAGGTGGTGTCGGCGAGCGAATTATCTCCGAAGTTTTGAACGAAAGTTGGTATGCACGCGAACATGGCTGGGCGGTTAGTGCCGGTTATGGCTTCGATTATCAGGGTTATAACAGCACAAAAGCGTATTACGACGGCGACTCCAGTTTTACTGAGCTTACGAAAGACGATCGTCCAGTGGTGATAGGAACGCTAGAATACTACAAACCCTTGTCGATGAAATTGCAGTGGAACAATTCCATTTCCTTCAAACGGACGGGAATCCGCAGCACCCACAGTTACGGATATACACTTTCCGGATTTACGGAACTCGATTACGAACTGGCTCGACATATCATCCTGTCGAATCAAGCAAATCTCTATGTGTCCAAACAGCTACCACCGCAAAATTACATATATCTGAAATCATTGCGCGCCGTCGTCGTACAGGGATCCCTCAGTTCAACACTGAATATCTATATCGCGTCTAAATTCGTCTTGACGCAGACCATCCGCTTCCAGAAAATCGATGGCAGGAAGCAACCGATTTACTGGAGTGCAGTCACCGATTTGGGATATAAGATTCTGTAAATTTTTTTCGTCTGTGCATCAATCGTGCATCGATCGCAAAAAAAACGGGCACACTCTTCGTGTACCCGTTTTTTTTACAATCGTGCCCGACCAGTCATGCATTGGTGAGAGAACCACGCCGTTGGATTACGGTGGGTGCTTCCTCTCGTGGGTCTGACTTCCCCTGGCGTCGCGCATGCGGCGGGGGCGTGTCATTGCCATTCGACGTCAAGCTCCCGGTTCTCTAGTGATGGTTCCTCCCTTTGATCATCAACCGGTCGGACAAAGCCATTTCAAACCTATAGTCAAGTTGTACGAAATCGATCACACCGACGTCTAATCGTCGTCCAGTGCTTTGTTCATCCGTTCAGTCAAAGCACGCGCTTTCGCTTCGATATCGTTTTTCAATTTGTCGCGCTCTTCCCATGCCATGAACAGTTCGTCGGTCAGATTGAGCGCAGCAAGCACCGCAATTTTCAGCGGCGAACTGCCTTGCGTGAGCGTCTCCTCGACGTCGCGCATTTTCGCATCGACGTATTCGGCGACCTTCTTGATATAATCGGCGTCGGCATCGCCTTTCACGCCGTATTCCTGCCCGAAGATACGGACTCTTACCACCGTAGGTTGTACCGCCATCGCCTTCTCCTGTCGCTTCCCTACCGGCTTTTCGGATGGTACCGGAGTCGTGGGCATTGTTTCTGCCACTGCTTCCGGTGCCGGTTCGACTTGGGTTACATCTCTTCCATCTTCGCCAGCAGGGCTTGCACTTTTCCCCGGAAATTATCCTGCTTCTCTTCCCGGGCTGAAAGATCGCGTTTCGCTTCAATCAGTTCCAGTTTCAACGCATCCAGCTCGCTGCTTAACGCATTCTTCGCATTTGTCGTATCGTCCAAATTCGAAGTCAACACACTGTTTTCGGCTAATGCCTGATCGCGCTCCTGACGAGTCTTCTCGATCTCGCCGCGCAACACTTCGTTTTCCTGTCGTGCATTCGCCAACTCATCGCGAGTCGCTGCCAACTTGTTTTTTAATTGATCAAATCGTTGTTCCAACGCTTCAAGAATACTGCTGTCCATGGGGTCCTCAAAAAGTTCCAATGTCATTTTCCGCCTCGCAGCTCCACGCCCGCCAATCGGGTAATCGCAGTAACCACGTCATCTACCGCACCGGCAATTTCCTGTTCCGTCAAGGTCCGGTCGGCAGCTTTCAATTTCATACGAATACCGAGCGAGGTCAATTTCGTCGTCTTGTCTTCGTGACGGTCGAACAATGTAACACCGGTAACATACATTCGCTGCGCAATCGCCGCATTGGCTGCTTCAAGCAATTCGCCCGCCGCCATCGCTTCCGGTATTTGGAACGACAAATCGCGGGTTACTTCCGGGAACCGGGAAAACGCTCGATACTGCGGGATTGCCGCTTCCAACTGAAATGGTTCACAATTGATTTCGATAATCCAAAGTGGATGATCGAGATCGAATCGTTTCGCCGCTGCTTGCGATTCCGGTCTTAGAATGTCTTTGCGAACCGCTCCCGGCAACTTACCGGCATACCCGATCGGTCGCTCGCCGTCGCTTAATAAAAAAGCCTCTTCTAGTAAATGTACGGAATCATAAGCCTTCCAGCGTAATGATGCAAGCCCGAGCGCGCGTATTTCCTCGAAAACTCCGGTCAGATCGGTGCTGTCCACCGGTCGCGGTTTGCTGTCGCGCCACCATTCCGGTAGTGCGGTTCCCGCGAAAACGATCCCTAAGTGCCACCGTTCGGTCGAATCCGCCGGAATCAACCCTTTTCCGAAGACCCTGCCAATTTCAAAGAGCGCGATTCTTTCCCGTCCATGATGCAAATTATGTGCCGCTGCTTTGACAAGCGAAACTAAGAGATTCGGTCGCAATACAGACAGTTCCGGAGCAATCGGATTCGCAATCCGGATGGCATTGTCCAGCAATCCAAGCGGTGCCAAATCGTCCGGATCCACCATCGAATTCGAGACCGCTTCCGAACACCCCAATCCACGCGCCCAGCCGCTCCAGCGTTGGCGTGCGCGCCAATCGGGCAATTCGTCGATCTTCATCGGAATCGTCGCCGAACCCTTCGTAGGAATATGTTCGTAGCCGTAAACCCGCCCCACTTCTTCAATCAAATCAATCTCGCGCGAAATGTCGTGACGGTGCGACGGAACCGAAACCGTGATTTCATCCGGTGTTTTAGAGATGGTTGAGAAACCGAGTCGGTTCAAAATCGTTTCTGCCTCTCCGAGCGAGATCGCATCAAACCCTAACAGCGAGTGTAGACGCTTCTCTCGGAGCGATACGGGATCCCGCTTCACGGGATTCGGATACGAATCGACAGCATGAAAATAGACCTCGCCGCCAGCCAACATCTGGATCAAAGAAGTGACACGTTCCATTGCGTACACGACTCCTTCGGGATCGGCACCGCGTTCGAACCGCTTCGACGATTCGCTGGAAATGCCGAGTCGCTTGGCGGTCCTTCGAATCGTTACAGGATGGAAATACGCAGCTTCGAGCAGGATATCGCGCGTCGTATCGCGAATCTCACTGTTCTTGCCACCCATGATGCCACCTAGCGCCACTGCATGTTCGCCATCTCGAATCAACACATCCCCAGCGTTAAGTGTCCGCTCGACATCGTCTAGGGTGACAAAAATTTCCCCTTCGGCGGCAATTCGTGTCCCGATTTCATTCCCCTTGAGGAAGGATCGATCAAAGGCATGTAGCGGATGTCCCACCTCGAACATCACATAATTTGTAGCGTCAACCACTGCGTTAATTGACCGAGTCCCCATAGCTTTGAGGCGTTCGCGCAGCCAGAATGGCGATGGTCGGTTCGCATTGACATTGCGCATCAATCTTGCACGATACCGCGGACAGCCGACTGAATCGTCCAGAACAACTTTGATCTGATTCGATGCCGGTTCGTCCAATTCGTCGATCGGTGTCGGGTGTACATGAATTTCGCGTTTCAATTTCGCCGCCAATTCGCGCGCGATACCAAGATGAGACAGACAATCCGGTCGATTCAGCGTCACTTCGATCGAGAAGATTGTGTCGTCGAGAATTCGTTTCGATAGCGGTTCACCGGCATCCCACTCGTCGCAATCGCCAACCCCGAGTACCCAAATGCCGCTGTGATCGTCGCTTCGTCCGAGTTCCCGTTCCGAGCAAATCATGCCATCGCTGATCACGCCACGGATCGGGCGCGACGTCAGCGTGATATCGCCGATTTTAGTACCGACCAGCGCGAGTGGTACCCACTGATGCACATCGATATTCGGAGCACCGCACACTACGGTTTTGGTCTCGCCGTTTAGCGCCACTGTCACCAGATGCAGTTTATCGGCATTCGGATGCGGCAGCACTTCCAGCACATACGCCGCATACACGCCATCGGGAACACCGGGAATGTAGCGCGCTTCTTCGACCTCGAAGCCGAGAAACGTGAGCAATTGCTTCACTTCTTCCGGCGCTTCCGGAAGCTCAATAAAATCTTGCAACCAACGATAGGAAATGCGAATCATAATCGACCTAACTATTTGAATCGCAGGCTCGGAAGCCTGCGCCACCAAATCAAGATACAAGAGTAGATTGCCACAACCCCTTCGGGGCTTCGCATCGACAGATCATGATACAAGCAGTGGCGGGGCTGAAGCCCCACCTCCGGGCATACACCATATGACCCAACGAATAATTTTGCGGAAATAGTGTTCCGCTCCGATTAAAATTGATTTAGAAACCGCAAATCGTTTTCATAGAATAACCGGATATCGTCAATGCCGTACAACAGCATCGCTAATCGTTCAATCCCTAGACCGAATGCGAAACCGGTATAAATCTCCGTGTCGATCGTCGCGCCGCCCGGCAGTTTCACCCCTTCCAGCACATTCGGATGAACCATCCCGCAACCGCCCATCTCGATGAATCCACTCTGCTTGCAAATCCTGCAACCGCCGCCATGACAGAACGGACAGGTGACATCGACTTCCGCCGATGGTTCCGTAAACGGGAAGAAATGCGGTCGGAAGCGAATCTCGGTATCATGACCCAGCAATGCGCGATAAAATGCGAGTAATGTCCCTTTCAGATCCGCCATCGAAATACCGCGATCGACACAGAGACCTTCCACTTGATAGAACACGGGGCTATGCGTCGCATCCGGCTTGTCGTTGCGATAGACTCTTCCGGGTGAGATGATCCGTAACGGCACACCACGCCGCTCGAGTGCGTGAATCTGTACCGGTGATGTTTCGGTGCGGAGCAATTCGCGATCGCCGATCTTCGTTTCCAAATAGAGCGTATCCGATTTCTCACGTGCCGGGTGCCAACTCGGGGTATTCAATGCATCGAAGTTGTAGAATGCCGTCTCCAGTTCCGGACCTTCTTCGACCACGAATCCCATCCGCGCAAAGAGATCGGCAATCTTGAGCATCGCCTGCGTGATCGGGTGTTGAGTCGGACGATCGAATGGACGTCCCGGCAGGGTCGGATCGAGTCGCGGAATCGCAATCTTGACACTCGCCTGTGATCGCAACGTTTCGATCCGAGCGGTGAAATCATTTTTCAATTCATTCAGCGCCATCCCCAGCGCTTTCCGTTCGTCGCCGGGAGCTTTTCCCAGTTGATCGAACAGCGCTGCCAATTCCCCTTTGCGACTGAGGAAACGGTTCTTCAGCTCTTCCCAAGCCGCGGGATTCGCAGTTCCCAGCGCATCGCTGAAACGCTGCTTTAGATCGTCAATTTCGGTTTGGAGATACATCATTACTCCGAATATTAATCATGGTTAATCTAAAATCAGTGATACAAGTGTTTTGATGTTTGTATTAAAATCATCGTGAAGTTTATCGATATTATCCTTATCAGTAAATGCTCTTCTGTGATGAGCAGCTCGATCACCAAGACTCTTTAATCGCAATAATCCACTATGATTCGTAAACTGTCCGGGATACTCTTTTTTTAATTGATCAATCATTGTTGGTAATGGCAAATATTCGTCGTTATTAAAAATCAGCTTTAACTTTTCCTTACTTTCAAATAGCTCAATGATAAGGAGTATTAGCAACCTTCTACACATCACTGCACAGCAATCGTATAGTTCGTAGCGATAACTTGCGTTAATCTGAGATACGATTCGTTTTAAATACTGTAATTTCTTAGTAAATAATTCTTGTGAAATTAATTCAGGAGTTATTGAGACACTCTCACTAACATTCCTCGTCACTTTCGAATCCGGGTGATAAAACTCCTCAAGAAAAATTTGATTGGGTCTGAGTCCTTTGAAAATATCTTTGTTTAATTCGTCTTTAACTTGTTGCAATGCTATCTCTAAATTTTTGTCATTAGGATTCCTATTCTTATTATTTAATTCTTCAAGCTCCTCATATTGCATTAAAATCGCACCCTTTAAAAGCCTTAAATACTTATACTGACTTTTTATCGACAGAACATTATATTCATCAACCATTCGAAACATACTCACTAAGCCAAATCTCTCTGTGATAGCTTCAATATCCCCGATATTGGGATACTGACTTTGATGTAAATGCAATTTCTTACAATAATCCTGCATTTTAATATTCAAAACATCTTTTAGTCGATCCAGATTAGGGATGAGTTTTCTAAAAAAACCTGCAGTGATCTGATAAACTTCTGTGTAATATTCGTTATCATCTTTTTGTTCCACACCTTCCCAATCATTCTCGATCATATTTTCCTCTCAGAAACAACAATGAAAAAGATTGGGCGTATGCCATACGCCCCTACGGAAGAACGTCAAAAAAATACAATAGTAGATTGCCACAGCCCCTTCGGGGCTTCGCAATGACAGATTGAAATTCTTACTCCAGCAATTTCTCAATCCGTTCATAAAAACAATCTCAAATATAAAAAAAGGGAACCTCTTTTACGGAGGTTCCCCATAAGCTTGTTCGCAAGGTGCGCGATTAGGCTCGGGCAGCCTCCACGAGGCGCTCAAACGCTACTGGATCGCTAAATGCGAGGTCGGCAAGTACTTTGCGATTCACCGCAATGCCCTTCTCTTCCAACAGATGCATGAACACACTATAGCTCATGCCGAATTGACGAACGGCGGCATTGATACGGACAATCCATAGTCCGCGGAAATCGCGTTTCTTGTTCCGGCGATGTTCGAAGGCATACAAACGTGAACGGTCAACCGCATCCATCGCGGAGCGAATACGGGTATGACGCGAACCCCAAAAACCCTTGGCAGCCTTTAAAACTTTTTTGCGACGCTGCTTCGATGCGACATTTCTAGTACTTCTGGGCATTTCTAACTCTTTTCTTCGACTTTGCGGGTAGCATCGCGATGCCCCCGCCAACAGGATCTACCGATTACGCCAAAATCAACCGCTTGACACGCTTCTCATCGACACGCGCTACCAATGCTTCAGTCGACAGATGACGTTTTCGTTTCGAACTCTTGTGCGTGAGCTTGTGACGCATTTCGTTGCGACGGCGCGATACTTTACCGGTACCGGTTACTTTAAATCGCTTGCAAGCCGAACGTTTGGACTTCATCTTGGGCATTGTCAGCCACCTTATTTCTTCATCAATTGCACGCTCATGCTGCGTGCCCCTTCCATCTGAATCGCGATTTCTACTTTCGCGACATCAGCCAAGGCTGTACAAAATCGCTGAAGCAATTCATCGCCGAATTCCTTGCGCGTTAACAATCGTCCCCGGAACAACACCACTGCTTTAACTTTGTTCCCCTCGAGGATGAAACCGCGCGACTGCTTCACTTTCGTCTCGAAATCGTGATCGTCGGTGACCGGCGTAAAACGAATTTTCTTGACTTCGGAATGCGACTGTTTTTTACGCGAGTCGCGCTCCTTTTTGGCCAGTTGGAACTTGTACTTACCGAAATCGAGAATCTTGCAAACCGGAGGGTTCGCATTCGGCGCGATTTCGATCAGATCCAATTCCGCTTCGCGAGCTCTTTCCATCGCCAGCTTGGTATCCATGATCCCAAGTTGCTGACCGTCAAAATTGACAACCCGTACCTGTGGTACGCGAATCATCTCATTGACACGAATCTTTCCGTCATCGGACGGTAGTGATTGCGGTGCTCTAACGGTATACTCCTCCAGCGGTCTCTGACACAAGACGCCGCAATAGCGGCGCCGATGAAATTCATTTGCGCGTACGATTGTATCGCAGTGGGCGGTATTGGACTCGAACCAACGACCTCTTGCATGTCAAGCAAGCGCTCTAACCAAACTGAGCTAACCGCCCGAAATTCTTGCCGACATCGCAAGGATCCGTCCATGTAACTGGCGCGGACTGCAATGTCCCGCGTGCCGAGGACCGGACTTGAACCGGTACGGGTGTTACCCCGAGGGATTTTAAGTCCCTTGCGTCTGCCTATTCCGCCACCCCGGCGGTTCCCAACTCAAAGAGGCGGCGATCGGAATCGAACCGATGGATAAAGGTTTTGCAGACCTCTGCCTTACCACTTGGCTACGCCGCCGTAACCCTCTCGCCGAAAAAATAAAACGGAGAACCGTATTCGTCTCCGCCCAGCACGTGAGGTATCGGCATCAGCCCTGCGATGCGATCGCGGGTAAAGATGGCACAACGTTCCATTGCCACCCTTCCGAACCGATGGAGAGCGGGAGACCGGACTCGAACCGGCGACAACCACGTTGGCAACGTGGCACTCTACCAACTGAGTTACTCCCGCAAAGAACGATTAAAACCGTCGCAAGCGCTTAATATAACGCTATATCGCCCGAAAAATCAAGTTATCGTCTTATTTCAGACTTATCTACGTAAACAACTGTTATCGTGGAGCATAGCGGGATCGAACCGCTGACCTCTTGAATGCCATTCAAGCGCTCTCCCAAACTGAGCTAATGCCCCAAACCAATGGAATAGTACCATCGGAATCCGGTCAAAACAAGAATGAAAGAACATGTCTGATCGAACCGCTAGACTGCGACTCCACGGGGGTTCGAACCCCGGTTGCGAGGTCGAAAACCTCGAGTCCTAACCACTAGACGATGGAGTCAACATAACAAAATTGCCCGTATTTTTACGAGCATGGCAAGATAAAAAACCTCTGCGGGAAATGCAAATCCTCTTTGAGGTCAAACTTATTCAATACCTTGCATAATTTCTTCAGTTCCAAGTCGAAACGACCCGCCGCAATCCCCGTTAACTAATCAGTTTCTTTCATTTACCGGATAAATTAACGAGTTTCTGCGTCGGATCATTCCGGAGAAGCACCGAAAGCATCGATCGGATCTGCTCTACCCCTCGTTTCAACAACGGATCGCGTTGCTGATAAATAACGATCGATACCAGCTTTAAGTAAAATGACGCACGAAAATTGGCTTGCAACTCAGCCGTATTCGGAATACCCGTTTGCTTCAAGTATGCACCCAGGAACGCTTTCGTCAAGCCAATTCGATCGAAATCCGGATCGAACGCCTGATTGTATCGTTCCCGCAATTCCAACGGCTGCGCCACCATCATTTCCGCAGCCAAAAAACCGACATCAATGATCGGTTCGCCACACCCGCTTCGTTCCCAATCGGTATACACTGTTACTTTAAATGAGCTGTCGACCCAGACATTCTGAAAGCTCAACGCGCCGTGGATATTCGCTTTCCGCTCCGGTTTCCAGCCACTCGCAATCGCCTTGAGCGAATCGCACACCGTTTGATCCCAGATCTCGCGATACACCCCGATTTCCGCCATTTGGCGCAACCATTCCCCGACCGGGAACCGATCCACCGTATCGAGCAAGGTCGTACGGTGTAAATCGGCTAATATTTTGATCAAGTCGGTATAATTCTGCGCCGTTTCTGGCTCTTTTTTGCTGATCTTCAGTGCGATCGCTTCTCCCAGAGTGCGACCTACTGGTTTCGCCATTAATACACAGGGCGCATTCGCATACGGTTTCGCTTTCGACCATACTAGATCGACCGGTACCGGCATCTTCAAGGTGCGAAGCTTTCGGTAATTGATTTCCTCAGTGAGTGCGTCTTCATCGTTACTGTAAATTTTCAGCAACAGTCTTACGGGGTGGCGTTTAGGATCGTTGATTTGAAGTTCCCAGCATTCATAGGGCAGGATCTCATTGGTTTGTTTGGCGCCAACCGAAAACTCGGTCGGTTCGCTGATCCCTGCCTCAGTGAGGATGCGGCTATTATTCGAAAGAAATTTCACCAAACCGGATTTCGCCCGCATTTGTTCAGAATCGGATAACAATTGCGGCAATCGATGCGTCGGGCAGCCACTCAATACGACCAACAATACTGTTAATAATAAATAATTTATATTAAACTTATAACGAAAAAACTCGCAATTGCGATCCATTTGGTAATTTTTTTTTCCCATTTCTACTTCCCGTCAAACTGGTTTGAAAACAGTGAAAACCGTACCTAACTTATCAAACTTTATCGAGTTTCAGAAATCACTTGAGAGTAATCTCTCGAGTGAGTACCTTTGCACACTTTCTTAACAACTGATTATTACATTTTTCTGTTTAAAAATTCACAATCACGAATTCAGCTATTGATTATTCGGAGGAAAGTTATGAAAAAAGCAATTGTCCTCTTTGCGCTCATCTTGATGACCACACTGTCGTTTGCACAGTCGGTGATCATCAATGAGTGGACGCAAGGTGGTAGTGGCTCCAAAGAGTGGGTGGAACTCCTAGTAGTTCAAACCACTAACATGCAGAACTGGCGCCTGACCGATAACTACACATCGAGTGCAACCTCTGCAGCCTACGTACAGTTCAGCGATGCAATGTTTGCCTCGGTTCCTGCAGGCACAATCATCGTTGTCTATAATGCCGGTGAAATCGATGTACCGCTTGGAGTTCCACCAGAGGATGTCGATTGGACCACTGATAATAAAGTCGTACTTGCTCACAACGGCACCAAAGTAACGAATGGTGGTTCTTGGATCTCTTTCAATAATGGAAATTCAACATCTTTTGCTGCTGGCGATGCACCGATGTTGAAAGATGCCGCTGGCGTCGTCATTCACGACTGGGATCAAGGCGATAACGCAGGATTCTTAGCGAAAAAACCACTTGGCGGTACTACTAATACAAAAGCAACTCATTACATTGGAAATACTGCCGCAGGTGTTGCAGATACTGCCAATTGGTATACAGTTCCAGTAGCTTTAGATTATGCTTCGAATGTAACTCCGGGTCAAGGCAACGGCGGTTTGAATACCGCTTGGATCGCTTCGCTTCGAGGCGGCACTTTGCCAGCTTCGATTAATTCGGTCAACAATGCCGGTTTATCGCACCCGACTCCGAACAGTGCGGTAACGATTACTGCCGATGTATCCGGAACGAGTAATGCAACCGTCAATATTCAGTACCGCACCGGTGGCACGGGCACCTATACAGCCGTTGCCATGACCAATACTACCGGTACAACTTGGACCGGCAATATTCCCGGACAAGTTGAAGGGACTTTGGTCGAATATTATGTCGATGCGACCAATCAAGGTGCTAGCACAGTTCGGCTCCCCTCGTCCGATTACCGCTATCGCGTTTTGGCAACACCGCTAACCAATACCCGGCTGGTTGTCAACGAAGTTATGTACTACCGTACCGAGCCTGCATCACATGCCCATGATTGGGTTGAGCTCTACAACAATACTGCTGAAACAATCGATCTTTCGTACTTCCAGTTCTCGGACAATGCCGTTCGCAGTTATACTCTTCCTGCCGGTACAACGATCGCTGCCGGTGGTTACTACATTCTCCCGTACACCACTTCAACGTTTATTGCCGATTATCCCGATGTCTCTACAACTATCGTCGGTCCGTCGTTCACGTTCGAATTGAGTATGCCAACCGACTCGATCCGCATTTACGATTTGAGTGGTAACGAAATCAATGCCGTTGGTTACACCAATGCATCGCCGTGGCCGATTGCGACAGCCGGTTACAGCATCATGCTCGACAACCCGAGTCACGACAATTCACTCGGTGCCAACTGGTTGATCTCGGGTACGCTATACGGTACTCCAGGCGCCACCAACGGTGGCAGCGACGTTACCCCTCCGATATTGTCGTCGGTCGCTTCTTCCGGTCGATATGTCGCAATTGCACACTTCAACGAACCGTTGGAAACTGCCTCAGCCAATCTTCGGACCAATTATTCCATCTTCGGTTTAACGATCGACAGCGTTCGTCTCGCTGCTAACTTGATGGATGTATCGGTCTATTTAAATCCGTCGACTCCGATGGTTTCCACTGTGGAATACACTTTATCGGTTAGCAATCTTGCCGACGCATCGAACAACGTTGCCGGTACTTTGACCGGTGTATTCTCTTGGACTGCCACCCCGCTACCGGTAATGATGATTGACGAAATCAATTATCACCCTAGCCACCGAACCTCATCCGAACAATTGCTCGAATGGTTCGAAGCGGTCAATACCACATCTTCCGCGATCAACCTCAACGGCTGGCATGTCACGATTAACTGGTCGACTTCCAGCGTTGCCGATACCATCATTGGTACCGATTTGATCGTTCAACCGGGTCAATATGTAGTCTTCGCCAACTACCCCGATTCGCTGTCCGGGTTTATGGGTATCACTGCTAATTACGGGTATCCCCGCACTGGCTCGCTGTCGAATTCAACTGCACGTATGACATTAACCAACAGCTCGGGAACGATCATCGACAGCTTGTCGTATGCCGTTTCCGGATTGTGGCCATTGAATGCCAATACCCTTGGCAAATCGATCTATCTGCCTGACCTCAATGCCGACCGTCGAGTTGGTACTTCATGGTCCATTTCAAACGTTCAGATGATCAATGGCGATTACGGTACCCCCGGAATGCCGAGTTCGGGCTTTTCGTCGGCACCGATCCAGATGGGTCCGTCAATGAATGCTACCGTGGTACCGAATAATGCGACTTTTGAGTGGGTTGCCGATCCTTTGGCTGCGACATACCATCTCCAGGTTGCTTCGGATAGTCTGTTCACAACAGTCGACAATTCAGTTATCACGACCACATCTTATACGTTTACTACACTTGTTCCAGGGGTTCGCTATTTTTGGCGGGTTCGCAGCATCAAGAATTCCGTTCCATCGGTTTGGTCTACTGAATGGCCGGTCAATGCGAATTATTCGATCGCTTCCGTCACCAGCCCGGCTTTCGGGAATGACTGGGTGGTCGGAACAACGCACAATGTGACGTGGATTGATAATGGAATGACGGTAGCAAACGGTTTCTACTCAGTTGACAATGGTGCAAACTGGACGCAAATATTTGGTCCGATCGCCAATACCGGTACTTACCCGTGGTCGTTACCGTTTACACCATCGACTACTTGTAAAGTTAAAATCACATCGGGAACTGGTGCAGAAGCAGTTAGCAACACCTTCACAATTTCCGATTATCAGGTCACTGTCACATCGCCAACCAACACTTCCTTCTGGATGGTTGGATCAGTCCATAACATTACTTGGACCGATAATGGCATGGATCTCGTAAACCTTTACTGGTCGGACGATAACGGTACAAATTGGCATTCGATTGTTTCGGATCTACCGAATACCAACACCTATGCATGGACAGTACCACTCAATACTACCGCATTCGAGTGGCAAGTACTTTACTTGACAATTAAAGTCGAGTCACCGCTTACCAGTGCATACGGTGTCAGCCCATCGTTTATGGTTCAGAATATTAACTTCACTTCGGCTACTTTCCCAGCGGCAACCGACACTCTGTTCCCCGGATCAGTGCAACACATTACCTGGACGGATGATGGTTGTGCGCAAGTAGCGATGTATTACATGACCGACGAAGCTGGTGCTTCGTGGAATCAAATTTTCGATTTCACGACAAACACCCACTCATACGACTGGACTGTACCGGAATGGGTCAGCAATCATCATGTCTCATTAAAGCTGGTTTCGGATAATCATAGCGTAATCTACGGTGGAGGGTTCTATGTAACGCTTCACACTCTCGCACTAACTTCACCGGTCGGTGGCGAAAATTGGAATATCGGTTCGACGCACAATATCACTTGGACGGATAATGGTATCGCGCAGGTGAATGGTGCATATTCTACGGATGGCGGGATGTCTTGGAACCATCTGTTTGGACCGATTGCCAATACCCATTCGTTCGAATGGACGATTCCCAATACCCCGTCGACCAACTGTAAAGTGATCGTAGGCGATATGGATAGTCCGGTAGATGTGATCAGCAATGTATTTACCATTTCGATTGCCGGTCCACCACCAGATCCGACCGATTTGGCGATTACCTTGTCCGCAACAGTAAACGGTAATGCAGTACTTAACTGGACTACCGTTTCTGGCGCAACATCCTACAATATTTATTCGGCTACCTATCAGACCGGACCGTGGTCGTTAATCGCAACTTCCACGACGAATACTTACACCGATCTGAATGCTACTGCAGCAGTCAAGAAACTGTATCGCGTCAAAGCAGCCAACTAATTTTCTCCATTCAATGAAAACGGCGGGACGTCAGCCCCGCCGTTTTTTTTATCTACAATCCCACTTAACTCGATTCTCTCAAATTTCGAACTTATCCTCGTATTTCCTAAAGAACATCCAAGGAATATCGATGACCGATTTATCTTTTCCACTTACCACTCCCGATCAATTTGGAATCCCATTGGAACTTCCCGATCTCGATTATGGTCCCATTTCCCACGCTGAACACCGGCAGCTATATCGCTTCATGCTTCTGGGTCGGCGAACGGAAGAAACCACAATTTCATTGTATCGACAAGGGAAAATCGTTGGCGGAGTCTATCCCGGAATCGGTCATGAGGCAATCACCGTAGGCAGTGCTTTCGCACTTCAATCGGAAGATTGGGTGGCACCGTTGCATCGTGATATCGCAGCTCAAATTGTGAAAGGGCAACCGGTAAAATTTGTGTTGTCGCAATATCTCGGTCGGAAGACCAGTCCGACGCTGGGTCGCGATGGATCGGTTCACCTTGCCAATTTCGATTACAATATTGCCGGATGTATCAGTCATATCGGGGCGATGCTTCCGTTTATTGTTGGAGTCACCTACGCCGGTCAGGTTCGCAATGAACCCTGCTGTGCCATCACCTACTTCGGCGATGGTGGCGTTTCGATCGGTGATTTTCACGAAGGGATGAATTTCGCTTCCGTGGTGAAGGCTCCGGTTATCGTATTCATTGAAAACAATCAATTCGCATATTCGACACCCACCCATAAACAACACGCCCTAGCGATGCTCTCCGACCGTGCAATCGGGTACGGAATCCCTGGCGTAACGGTTGATGGCAACAACATCCTTGCAGTACTTGCCGCTTCGCGTCACTTTCTGAATCAGGCACGAACCGGTGCCGGTCCGGCATTGATTGAGTGTGTTACAATGCGCATGAAAGGTCATAGCGCGCACGATGCCGCTGACTACGTACCGAAAGCACAAACGGAAGCTTGGTCGGCATTCGATCCCATTCCACGCTATCGTCGGTATCTGAGACGAAACGAAATCGTGACTGAAACCGAATTAATCGAAATTGAACAATCTGTCGAGGCAGAGATCAAAACAGCATTGGAATGGGCGCTTGTGCAACCCGAACCGGAGGGTATCGAAGCAGATGGTGGCGTGTACGCGTCCGGATTTGAAAAACGATCGAATAAAATCTGGGAATAAAAAATCGGGTGGACAGAATTTGTCCACCCGAATCGTTTTAATTATGATTGCTCGAATTAGATGCGCTGCTTCACCCAATTTTCCAAACCACCCGCGATGATCAACTCCTGCGCCGCTTCACCAACCGGTCCAATTGCGTAATCTGTTCCAGCCACTGTGATATTCGAAAGAGCGATATCGATTGTTGCAGTCATTCCCGTTCGAACCGTAGGATGATCGCTACCGAATTTCGCTTTCAATTCCTTCGTCAATTCCGGTGCTTCGATCACTAGAAAACCGTTGTTGATGGCATTACGCTGATAAGTCTGGTTGAATGAACCCGCAACCACACATCGGATTCCACGATACTTTAACGCAGTCGCAGCCTGTTCCCGTGAGGAACCGGTCCCGAAATTGAAACCACCTGCCAATAGGTCGCCGATTTTCGCAATCTTTCCGAATTCCGGATCGTAATTTTCCATGACCACTTGTGCTTGTTGCTCGGGCGTAATGTCATCCTGATAAGTATATTTTCCAGGATAGATCCCATCGGTATTAAGATTGTCCTGATGACAGAACAATATTTCCCCTTCGATTATTGCCGGGAATCCATCCAATACGCGAACGGTAGGAGTTTTGGATGCTCCCGAAGAAACGACTTCAATCGAACCGATTGGCTTTACTTCATCGAATGGTGTCGGTGCCGTGATGAATCCCGCGATTGCCGATGCCACCACTACTGCTGGAGAAGCAAGATAGGCTTTTGCATTTGGCGAACCCATCCGCCCTTTGAAATTGCGGTTCGTAGCCGAAATACCGACTTCGCCATCTTCCAACAACCCCTCACCCAATCCGATACACGGACCGCACCCAGCCATCAGGGGGATCGCTCCAGCATCCAGCAGTGCTTGCCAGTCGCCGCGTCGCTCGCTTTCACGTTGTACTTCGATCGATGCTGCTGAAATATATAGCTTCACGCCAGCTGCGATTTTCTTACCGCGAGCAACTGCCGCTCCTTCCGCCAAATCATCGACTCGGCTATTCACACACGATACCAGATATGCTTTCTGAATGGCGATATGCTGCCGATCCGCTTCCGTCACGCTCATCATTACTTTGACATGATTCGGTCCGGAAATGTGCGGTCGTACCGTCGCGAGATCGAGGACGATCCGTTTCGCATACACTGCATCCGCATCCGGGCGCAACGGATTTTGTTTCAGAGCATCGATGCGCTTTTGATTCATCCGGGGATGAGTGCCAGACACTGTATCCGCATCCGAAACGACCCCTTCCAGACCGCGTTTGGCAACTGCTGCAGCTCGTGCTTCCAACCACGCAATCGTCGTATCGTCGACCGGAAATACCCCAGTCAACGCACCCCACTCGGTAGTCATATTCGCGATTGCTAACCGGTTATCGATCGAGAGTGCTGCAACACCATCGCCTCCGAATTCGATCGCGTGATTCAATACTTCGTCCTTGTTGAATAGACCGCATAAGGTAATAATCACATCTTTTCCGGTGACTCCCGGTAACAGTTTTCCACGTAAATCAACCAAAGCAACCGGTGGAACCTGCCACCACGTTCTTCCAGTCGCCCAAATCGCAGCCGCGTCCGTGCGCACAATCGGGGTTCCCAGCGAGCCCAAACCACCGTACATATTCGAATGACTATCGGATGCAACCACCATCATTCCCGGAAAGGCATATCCTTCCTCACACATCACCTGATGACCGATACCCCGACCGGCGGGATACGCATCCACTCCCATCTGCTTAGCGAATTCAGCAATCTTCGCATATTTCTTGCGATTGTCTTCGCCGGTATCTTGAATATTGTGATCAAGCGTGAATACCGGTTGTCGCGGATTCGCCATCTGTTTCGCGCCGATCTCCCGGAACTTCTTAATAACGGCTCCAGTATTGTCGTGCGTCATCACATGAGCAGGTTGAATCGACAAATAATCGCCCGCTCGGATGGTATGCGTATCGAGAAGTCCTAACGCAAATCGCTGTGCTATTTTTTCAATTAAGTTCTGTGTCATGGAATGCTCTCGGAAGATCAAAATTCAGTTACTGTGACTTACTGATTTAAGTGCTTTAAGATAATATTTACAATTTCCGATTGAAAACGGAAACGCTGGAACATCATCCAGCGTGTAAGTAGTGAAATTCTTCAAGAACACGAAGATTTAGCGTTTGTGATAGACTAAGTCGCGAATTAATCCCATAACTAAGAGAACAAGAACTAAGACAGCGCCAACGATGTGATACAATGTGATCGATTCTTCCGAGGACGTTATTTGAGGAATAGAAAACCATTCCGGTTTTTGAATAAAAAGCGCATCGAACGCGAATCCACAAAGCAGCGCAACACCGCAGATCGCGATGAGTTGTATGATAAAACCGGGTAAACCGAGCATTTTACGGACGGCACCGAAACTTGCTACGTTACTCGCCGGACCAGTCAACAGAAAGACCAGTATAGGTCCTGGTGCAACCCCCGCCGCGAGTAGTGACGCCGCTAACGGTGTACTGGCTGAAGAACAAATATAGAGTGGTAAACCGATCAACATCGCCGCCAAATAAGTCGGAAAACCGTGACCGTAGGTCGCTAATGAAGCGGGAGGACAGAGATAAGCGATCACCCCGGCAATAAGAATACCCGGCAGCAAGTAGCGGGCAAGATCGCTGGGAAGATCAATAAAACCATATTTCAATGCTTGTTTTACTTGAAGATACCATTTATTCTTAGAAGATTCTGGAATCGTGGGCGCCTCAACCGACCCACAATGACAATCATCGCAGCAACAATCGTCCGGTTGGTTCTCGATCTCTTGCCGTTCACGTTCTGACGTACCATCTTTAGGTTGGAGGATACCAGCAGTTAATGCCGTGACAATCGCCGCAATCGGTCGGGCTATCACCCAGATCGGTCCGAGCAATGCCCAGGAGAGTGCAATTGTGTCGGCGCCAGTCTCGGGGGCGGAAATCAAAAATCCCGTGGTGGCACCACGACTGGCACCACCATCGCGAAGTGCTTTGGCAACGGGAATCACTGAGCAGGAACAGAGCGGCATTGGCGCACCCAGAATTACTGCTGATAGGGTTGACTTAAATCCATTACCAGTTAAGTATTTAGCTATCACCTTAACCGGAAGTAATACATGGAATAACCCGGCGATGGCAAAACCGAGTAATAGCCAAATCCCAGAATCCAAAAGGATTGACCAACTTGCTACAATTAGTTCAACGATACTATTCAAGGATATCTCTGCAGGATGATAAGATGGTTATGATACGAAATCGAGATGTGAATTGCGAATGTTTTAATCCAACTAGAAAAAGATTGTTTCTTCTTCTGTTAGTTTTGTTGTCGGCTGGTTCGCTCTTCGCCCAATCCAAACCTTTTCTAATCTGGGGAATCGATGCCGATACCCTTGATTTCGGATCGAAAGTTGCCGGACGGGAATACACCCAACGAGTTCCATTGCGCAACATCGGCTCCGATACTCGAATGCTTGATCAATGGCAAGCTGCCTGTCCTTGTCTTCAAGTATCGGGAATGCCGAAAGAACTGCCCGGTAAATCATCTATCCCATTGACAATAATACTTCGAACGGAATCGACCGACCGGGGTTATTATGGATCAAGTATCTACCTTCTTTCCGACGATCCTGTTCGACCGATCCTTCGACTACCGATTAAAGTCGTCTGGACCGACGAACAAGGCGGGACCAATCCCGCCCCGCCACTTCCTCCGGAAATGTTCGAGGGGCGACAAGAAGGACCAATGATGTCCACGCCCCGACCGGGACCGATGGACTCAATTTCGCGCGAAGATCGGGAGAATGACGAACGGGAACGTCAAGCAAAAGAATTGATGACCGACCCTCGACTGGATTCACTGCTCCATTCTCTCCCCGATTCATTGCAAAGTGTATTTAAAGATGCATTACTGAATTACGGTCGTAGAGCCTTTGAACCCACTACAATCGATACCACTCATATTGGATCGTCCGAGGAAACTAATCACGATTTGTTTACCGACACTAATGCCATTTGGCGACCGGGGGATTTGACTGAGCGCGCTTTCGATAGTATTTCCGCAGTACTTCGCGGCGAAAAATGGGTTCCACCCGAGGTGACAGAAAGTGAGTGGAAAGCGCGGTTACAGCAGCCATTAACCCTGCAATATTTCCATTCTGCCACCTGCGCGATTTGCCTGAAAGCAACCAAGAAAATCGAAGAGATAGCTCTCACTTTCGGTGGGCGTGTCATTGTCAAACATTATCTGACGGAAACCGATAGTGGATTGGCTCGGTATATCACGATTCAACAGCAGCGGAAAGTTCGCGGAAACCCGTTCTTGCTGACAGTCGGAGATGTGAATTTTACTGATTACGTCTCGCTCGATTCATTGATCCTCAGTATCAACAGTACACTCAATCACAATATCGAAGAAGAAGAACTACCACAACCACCAATGGAAATACTCCGTTCCAAATTGCGAAGTGTAACCTTTTGGACGCTTGTGTCGGCTGGTCTGCTGGACGGTATCAATCCTTGCGCTTTTGCAACTTTGATCTTTTTCCTCTCGATGATAACGTATGTTGGTGGAAAGAAGCGAGATTTGCTGATCGTCGGGATTTGCTTCTCGACAACGGTATTTCTCACATACTTGTTAATGGGAGTTGGCGCATTCGGAATTCTCACCCGTTTATCAACTTACCACTTCGTCGCTCAAGTAATTTTCATCTTGACGGCAGTCTTGCTCTTGGTTCTAACCCTGCTGACAATTCGCGATATCTGGTCGTATTTGAACGGCGCACCACCCAGCGAGGCAATCCTTCAACTACCTGACAGCTATAAAAAGCGTATTCACGCGATTATGCGCGATCATGTCAAACCCGGAAAGTTAGCGCTAGGATCGATTGTTATTGGATTTCTAGTTACTTTATTCGAAGCCGTATGTACCGGTCAGGTTTATCTACCCACCATTGTAATGTTGCTGAAAGATCCCGAACTCAGCGGGCAAGCGTGGCTCTATCTAGTAATTTACAATTTACTCTTTACCGCTCCCTTGTTGTTGATCTTTTTCTTAGCTTATAATGGTGTTACTTCGAAAGCGATCGGAGATTGGAGCAAACGGAATTATGGCTGGATTAAATTCTTCTTACTGCTGTTATTCATTTTGTTATTGATCCTGATGTCGAAAGAAATATTCATGTGACAATCACTGTCACCAACAACATTGTATTTGGGACGAAAACGAGGCTGGGATGAAATTCTATCGATTCGCAAGCATGATCTTCATCCTGATCGCAGTTCGTATTGCATTAGCGGACAATCATGATCGCTGTTGGGTATTTCTGCGTGAACCACAATATTCCTCCGAACAATTAGCGATCGAAATCAATAAAGGTAGCGGGAATTTATCCGAGCGTGCTCTAGCTCGTCGAGCCAAAGTCCGCAGTTCCGATCAACTTGTCGATGAATTCGATCTCCCGTTACCGCAAAATTTACTCGATTCCATTCGATCTCGAGGATTTTCAATTGTCGTCGAATCGCGCATGTTACGTGCCGTTAGCGTCCAAGGCTCATACGACCAAGTCAGATCGCTTGAAGCACTCCCGTTTGTTGTAAAAGTGCAACCACTACCGCGAAAGCTTCCAGAGCTGTCACTAGAATCTTCGACATCGCCTTTGGATACACGACCGAGCAATTCACCATTTAAAAATCATGCGCGCATTCAATGGGATTCCGCCGATTACAACTATTCGTATCGCCAACTGCAACAGATCAATCTGATCGCGGCACACTCTCAAGGCTACACCGGTCAAGGTGTGTTGCTAGGCGTCATCGATGCCGGCTTCAGTCGTCTTTGTCGCAGTTATACCCCGGAAGATACCAATTCTTATCACATCTTATTCGACAGCCTGCACATCGTCGCTACGCACGATTTTCTGAATAACGATTCACTGGTTACGAATCACGGCGACAATGGCGACGGTTCCCATGGCGCAATGACGCTGTGCTGTATTGCCGGTTACTTACCGGGTCTGTACATCGGAGCTGCACCACGAGTATCGGTATTGCTTGCGAAAACCGAACAAGCAGCCGGTGCCGATTTTCCCGCCGAGGAGGATTATTGGGTAGCCGGTTTGGAGTGGATGGAACGGTTGGGTGTCGATATCGTCAGTAGTTCAGTTTCATGGGTCGCATGGCTCCCTTACAATGTCCGCGACGGTCAGACTGCCGCTTCCTCTCGCGCCGCATCACTTGCCGCTTCACGGGGAGTGCTGGTGGTTAACTCATCCGGCAATCACGGGTGGGATTCGGTTCCGTGGGTTAGTTGCCCTTCCGACGCCGACTCGATGCTCTGTATCGGTGCAGTCAGTTACGATTCGCTATATGCAGGCTTCTCAAGCCGCGGACCGACGTACGACGGTCGAATCAAACCCGATCTCGTCGCTTGCGGCGTTCAGACTACCACACTCAATCCCAACAACTCGCAAACGATTACCAGTGGCACCGGAACGAGTTTCTCCACGCCGATCGTAGCAGGTGCATGCGCAGTCGTACTTTCAGCCAATCCTGCACTAAGTCCGATGCAATTGATGGGCATTATGAAGGCAACTGCCAGTCAAGCGAATCACCCCGATACCCTGTTTGGTTGGGGAGTTCCGAATATCGCAGCAGCAGTCGATTCTGCCCGGTTACTGAATGTTATTCCCTGTCCTCCGGGAGGATGTACTCCGGCACAACTACCCGAGCGCTACACCATTCGCGCGTTTCCCAATCCGTTCAATCCATCGGTTGTGCTTTTCTTTGCACCAGAATCCAAAACCCGGAAGATTCAAGTATTCGACATCACCGGTCGCACAATTGCTACAATCCCAGTAGCGTCACGTTCGTCGCGTGCGTATTTTCAAGCAATTAATCTCCCGGCGGGAAACTATTTTCTGCGCTTTGAAAATGGACAAACTACGCGCATCAGTTTAGTAAAGTAGGATTCAGCAAAACGAATTCATCCACCGCGTTAAAATGAGGAATGATGCAATGACCCGCGGTTTACTACTTGGATTGTTTATTTCAATTTCCGTTTTCCTGACATTGATCGGTTGTAAAACCGACAAACTAGCCGATGTCGTCGTCAATGTACCTCCTCATGCTCCCACCCTCGATTCAATTCGATCAATCTCCCCCAATCGCATTAAACTCGATTGGAGTTTCGTTACCGAACAAATCGACGGTTTTTATTATGAACGCGCACTGGGCAGTGACACTACTTTTCAACGATCAAGCTGGATTCCTTCCAATCGTCGATCAATCACCGATTCGCTTTTACAAGCCGGTACGTCGTATCGCTATCGTATGCTCGCCTATCATGGCGATTTAGTTTCACTACCATCTACCGAGCTATCCTCGATTACTTTCCCGGCAATTCCAAACACACCGGAAAACCTTGTAGCAACTGCTATTGCCGGACCGAAAGTACGACTCAACTGGAGCAGCACCGCATCCCAAAATGATTCCTTTCGCATTGTTCGAAAAGTGCTGAACGGATCGTATCTGCCACTTGCAAACGTCATTGGTACTGCCCGTTCATACCTTGACTCTACCGTTGCTGCCGGTCGAATTTACACTTACAGCATCAGCGCCTTCAATCAATCCGGTAGTTCCGGATATTCTACCGAAGCCCGCACGAATACCGCCAATCCGATTCCCGATGCACCGTCAATGCTCCGCTCCGATTCGATCGCACCGCATTATGTTGGCTTACAGTGGCAGGATAACACTGCCATCGAAGATGGGTTCCTGATCATGCGTCGCGTCACGGGTACCGATACATTCGCAGCAGTTGGACAATCCGGTCGCGATCAAACCGTCTTTCACGATATCACCATCGCTCCGGTTACCTCCTACGATTTTGCCGTAATCGCTTATAATGCGAACGGTCGATCCGAATTAAGCAACAGTATCACTATTCATTCCTCGAATGTCACACCCGATCCCCCGAGCTATCTGGTAGCACTCGCCTATACACCATTCTCGGTGCACTTGGCTTGGCACGACAATTCGACTAACGAAGACAGTTTCCGGATCGAACGACGCGCCTCGTGGTCGGCATTCATGCCTGTGGGCTATCCTCCGGCAAACAGTACCGAATGGCTCGATTCCAATTGCGTGCCATCGACCCGATACTTTTATCGAGTATGTGCAATCAATGCGATCGGTTTCTCGGAATATTCCAATATCGATTCAACCACCACGTCGGCAGAGATCCCGGCAGCACCGACCAATCTGGTGGCACGATCGGTAGCTTCCAATCGCATCACGCTCTCATGGCAGATCCATTCCACTAATGAAACCGGATTCATGATACAACGCTGTGTCGGTTACGATGGCGCATTCGCCACCCTCCGCTACGTCGGACCGCATCTCGACGATGCCGACGATTCTTCGCCGCAACCGAATACGACTTACGGTTACCGGGTCTGTGCAGTAAACAACGAGCTCCAATCCGCTCCATCGAACGTATCGTTTGCGATGACGACTTCATCCGCGCTCGAAGTCGGATCGCTTAGCACGGTTGGAAGTCCGGTTTCGATCGTTCGCGACCGAACCTACGTTTATCTTGCTTCCGAAATTAACGGTCTGAAAGTTGTAAATGTCGCGTATTCCACAACTCCACAATTGGTTGCAAGTTTAGCTCTGCCCGCGTGGACAAAAGATGTATTTTATCGAGACGATACACTCTATTGCGCCAACAGCGGATCGGGAATCCAAATTGTTGCCGTGGGAAATCCAGCGGAGCCGCGAATTGTCGGGTCGTATAGCTCGACCGGATCGGCGATTTCGATAATCATGGTGGGAACCCTCGGATATATTCTCGATTACGTTCATGGATTGCAGATCGTCAATTTCCACAATTACGCCAATCCCACATTCGTCGGTGAATACACCGAGGATCTTCAATTTGCCGCGCCGCAGCAATTTGCCGTGGAAGGGAGTTTCGTCTATCTCGCATACGGTGCCGGTGGCTTCCGGATTATCGATTGCTCGTCGCCCGATCGCCCGCGTCGCGTCTTTAGTGTTATTCCAGCAAACTCCAGTGGCTTCTGCAGCAGCGTTGCCGTGCACAATCATGTTGCCTATGTCGGTTACGGTACCGATGGGTTCCGTGCCTACGATGTCTCAGTGCCGGCACAACCAGTCGAACTGATCAACATTCCACTCAACGATTATATTCTGAAAAACCGCGTTTTCGACAATTATTTATATCTCGCCTGCAACTTCAACGGTGTCGCTGTATACAACATCGCCCGACCGTCGCAACCGGTATTCTGTTGCCGGATCGGTACTACTGAGACGGCGTCCGATGTCGAAGCCGACGGCAACTTGCTGTATATGACCGACCTCAATCGCGGATTCCGCGTTGTTCAGATGTCTCTCCCCTGATCCGGGAACTTTTCCGAAAAATCCACGTATCACAATCTGAATGAATGACCAAGAGGAAAATCGGAGGATATTCTAATGGAAAAACACAACCGTTCGACACAAAACCGTTACCGCTGGATTGCTGCGTTATCGCTGTTCGTCACTGCCGGATTTCTTGCCGGCGTGTTGTTTACCGCGTCGAATGGCTGGGATCGGGTCGCCAGCGCAGTTCCCGCGTCGAACATAATTGCCAATGGCGAATCGCCGTTTGTCGCGATTGCCGAAAAAATGAAACCAATTGTCGTCAATATTCAGGTCGAGAAAAAAGGCTCCGAAGAACCGTTGATGGACTTCCACCCCTTTAATTTATTCGATCCGTTCAACCCGTTTGACGACGAGCAGACCCCGCAGAACAAGCAGAAGCGCAAAGCCCCGAAGACACAGTCGGGCGGCAGCGGCTTCATCGTCGGTACCGACGGCTTGATCATGACCAACAATCACGTCGTCGAGAAGGCAGATAAAATCACCGTTAAATTCACCGACGACACCGAACTATCGGCGGAAATTGTCGGGCGCGATCCTGAAACCGATCTCGCATTGATCAAAGTGAAAGAGACATTTCCGGAAGACCGCGTGGCGAAGTGGGCAGACAGCGAGAAATTGCGCGTCGGCGAGTGGGCAATTGCGATCGGCAACCCGTTCGGTCTCGATTGGACAGTCACTGTCGGCGTCATCAGTGCGAAAGGACGTTCGAATCTCCCGATTGCCGGCGGTGGTCCGTCGTTTCAGGACTTCATTCAGACCGATGCATCGATCAATTTCGGCAATTCCGGCGGACCACTCTGTAACATCCACGGCGAAGTCGTCGGCATCAATTCCGCCGTCAATACGCAGGGGCAGGGCATCGGCTTTGCCATCCCGTCGAATCTTGCACAGCGTGTGATGGCGCAACTTCACGCTAAGGGGAAAGTTGAGCGCGGATATCTTGGACTCGTGCCGACCGCATTCGACGATGAGAAACGCGCCGCGATGAAAGCGCCCAAGAGCGTCACCGGTATCTTCCTTGACAACGTGCAGGAAAACACCCCTGCCGACAAAGCCGGGCTGCACAGCGGCGACGTCATTACCAGGATCGAAGGGAAGACCTTTACCGATCCGACACAGTTCCGCCTCTTTGTAGCCGATCATTTCCCCGGCGACAAGTTGAAGGTCGATATTTGGCGTGACGGCGACACCAAGAAGTATGAGATTATCCTTGGCGACCGTAGCGAGTACATTGCCGCGTCGGGCAAAGGAACGGTGAAGGACCGCGACAATGAGAAGAATTGGCTCGGCATCGAAGTGACCGAAGCCGGATCGACTCGCGCGCGTCAGCTCCGCATCACTGCCGATAACGGCGTGGTCATCACGCGCATTGAAGACGATTCACCGGCGGACAATCGCTTGCGCGAAGGGGATGTCATTATTGAAGTCGACCGCAAGAAGATCGAGAATCTTGCCGACTGGCGGAAGGTGACCGGCGAACTGAAGAATCAGTCCGAAGCGATCCTGTTCCGCATCCAGCGGGGCGACACCAAGACTTACGTGACCGTCACACCGAAATAATCTTTTCCGACAGGCAGTACACAAACCACAGGCGCTCCGAAAGGGGCGCCTGTAATCTGAATAAAAGTTGACTTTGAATGTTAATCGCAATATATTAAATCAACATTAAACTTCTATATTCACAAAGTATTTTTTTAACCAGTTATACTTTAAGTTGGATTGACAACAATAAAGTATATATTTTCATTAGTTCACACTAAATCAATATTAGTAAATATTTATTAAGGAGATGTGTTATGCTATTAACGAGTTTTTTAAAACCAATCAATTTATCTTTAGAAAAATTACTATTAGATCCTAATAATCCCCGATTCGCTGAATTAGGACAAGAATTTGATTTAATACCTGAGCGTCGATTTGAAGAGGATAAAGTTCAATCAAGTACATTTGAGCGAATGAAAGACAAACGGTTTGAAGTGGCAGAATTACGAGATACAATATATAATCTCGGGTTTCTTCCAATGGATAGGTTAGTAGTAAGAAAATGGGCGGGAAAAAATCCAACAGATAAATATGTAGTTGTTGAGGGAAATAGAAGAATTACTGCTTTGAAATGGCTAATGGAATTGCATGAAACAGGTCGATCTGATCTTAGTGATGAACAAATCCGTAATTATACAAATTTTGAAGCACTTCTATTAGTAGACGATGCACCTGAGAACTCTAGGTGGATTCTTCCTGGATTACGACATGTTTCAGGTATAAGAGAATGGGGTGCTTATCAAAAAGCTAGAACTATTGCAGAACTTAGAAAGCGTGGAGAAAGTCCACAGATCGCTGCCCAAAGTCTAGGGTTATCAACTCGGGCGGCGAATCTTTTATGGCGATCATTCAACGCCCTAGAACAAATGAAACAGGATGAAGAATTTGGAGAATTCGTTGAACCGAGTCATTACAGTTATTTTGAAGAAGTTTTTAAACAACCTTCAGTAAAAAATTGGCTTGAATGGGATGATGAAACCCGAGAATTTAAACAGAAAGACAAATTACATGAGTTTTTTACTTGGATTCTAGGTGAGATACAAGATAATGGACAACTTTCAGAAGAGAAAAAATTACCAACTGCACATAGCATCCGCGAACTATCAAAAATAATTGGTGAACCAACTGCCTTAAGCAAATTTAGAAGTAAAGATGGTTCACTTTCTAACGCTTTAACAATGCTAGAGCTTTTCCATAAAACTGACTGGTTAATGGAAGTAATTCGTACTGAGAAAATATTGTCAACATTAAGTGTAGATATAGTAAAGGATTTAAATGAAGAGCAGAAAGATGTATTAGAAAAATTAAAATCAAGAATTCTTGCCATAGAAGAATCAAACATCAAACTTCATTATTAAAATGCCACTTCCTAATGAAAACACATTTGCCCTGTGGGTTCGTAACATCGAGCATGTCGGTGTTCACAAAATCTCCTCTGTCATTGAAGCTGAACTATCTTCCAGAACCTGCAATTGCTCAATCGAAGAGCGTTTAGAACATATTGAGAAAATTTTACCAAAAATAATTAATCGATTACAAGAAATGAGAGACGAATGTATGGAAAGTGGAATAAATCCTGACTTTTCCATAGATGAGGATGGATATTACACAAAACATAATACTAATGAAAGTAAATATTTAAACAAAATTAATCAACTTTCATCAACAGAGTTTGAAATTTTCTGTACAAAAATATTACAGGAATTAGGTGGCGAAGCTGTTACAGTGGGTGGCAAAAATGATGGAGGAGTTGATTTCTCTGCAAAGAAATTTAAACTTTCAAGATTTATGCCTGATTGGTGTAGTATTTCTGTAATCGGTCAAGCAAAAAATAAAAGAAGTGATAATAAAGTATGTTTAAATGAATTAAGAACTTTCGTCGGCGGTTCAATTTTCAGGATTAATAATCCATCAGACCCTCTCTACAAAGATAGCATTTTAAAGCCAGTTGTTTTTGCATACTGGATTACAACCAGTTTTGAGCCTTCTGCAAGTGACTATGCAAAACAGATGGGTATTTGGGCTTTAAATGGTTTAGGTATTGCAAGTTTAGGAATTGAATGTAAAATTGAAATCTAATTTTCAAAAATTCAATGATCTTATTTTTTGTTTGCTATTTTCTAGATCCTCCATAGAAAATTCTAAACAATTTTATATCTTTCCTATCGTTTCTCAACCATCGTGAGATCACCATGAAACTATCCATCGGCGTCACGATTTTTATCATTTGTATCCTCGCCACCGCTGGCGAGTTAATCCTGTTCCTGCTGTCCGGCTTCGGCTCGACCTTTACGCAGAACTTCGGCGAGATCTCCGGCATCGCGAAATTCTTCATCTACCTGATGGCAATCACTGCCACCATCGGTATCCTGACACTTGTCTCCGCACTCATCGAGGCGATCGTCCGGATCAAAAAAATCAGCTTCGTGATCCTCGTCCCGAGCCTCATCGCCGCGTGTTACTACATGTACAACATCGACCAGAAGATGGTCGCCAAAGCCAACACGATGATCAAAAATCTCTCGACCATGAACATGAACGGCGTCACGGCAAAGGTCGATTCCGTGCGCCTCGAGATGACACCCGACGAAAAAGCCTATGTCCCCAAAATCAAGATTCTGAATCTCCGCGCACAGCAATCGAGATACGACGAACCGAGCGTCTATGGTGAAATTCGCAATACCGGCAAACAGGCGCTCGCGAAAGTCGAAATCAAAATCAATTTCCTCAATGCCGCCGGACATCCGATTGCATCCGACACCTATTCTCCGGTCGCCGCCACCAGCGTCGTCGGACAGCCCGACCCGGCGCTGATGCTGAAGCCGGGCGCTACGCGCAAATTCGGTTTCAAACCGATGCACGTCTCCGCCGAGTGGTCGAAAAAGATTTCCGCCGAAATCGTCAACATCGTGCTATCGAAATAATTATTTCTCTATACGGCGATTCCCCGTTGCTGCCAAATGTTATTGCTGTAGGTCAGAATTTATTCTGACCGCCTTTTGTGACTCTATTTTTGTGGATTACCGGAGGTAGTACTGCCGATCTCCGAATCGGCTCTTTTGTATTTTAATCCCTTTCTCTTTTCAATCGGTAAAGATGGAAAAAGATTACAAGATGCCCAATCTGAGTTGGGTAGTACTGCCGATCTCCGAATCGGCTCTTGTGTATTTTAATCCTTTTCTCTTTTCAATCGGTAAAGATGGAAAAAGATTACAAGATGCCTAATCGGAGTTGGGCAGTACTGCCGATCTCCGCATCGGCTCTTGTGTATTTTAATCCTTTTCTCTTTTCAATAGGTAAAGATGGAAATAGATTACAAGATGCCCAATCGGAGTTGGGCAGTACTGCCGATCTCCGTATCGGCAATCCTCTTGTGTCCACCCATTCACGTATCATTTCTTCTTTTCCCATTCCCTACCTCCTACTCCCCAACACCCATCCTTTCCCAGGCACCAACTCGCTCTTCCCCACCGGATTCACTACATTACTATCACGAAATCTCATGGAAGACACTTGACTCAGAAAAAATACATTCATCAAAACCCATCGGCGAAGAAACTGGCGGATGCATCCACCGGCGAATTGTCGCACTCGATCACCGTCGATCCGGGTCAGATGCCAACGCGCTTGGACATCTATCTCGCGATGCGTACCGGCATGAGCCGCTCTCGCGTCAAGGCGTGGATTGATCTTGCCAATGTCATCGTCAACAATCAGCCGGCACGCGCCTCGTATCAGGTGCGACCGGGCGATCAAATCTTCTATGTACCGTTTCTCCCTCCCGCACCCGAGTTGATCCCGGAAAATATCCCACTCGATATCTTGTTCGAAGACGATGTGATCATCGCGATCAACAAACCGGCGGGCATCGTCGTGCACCCGGCACAGTCGTTCCGAAGCGGCACGATTGTCAATGCGCTGCTCTGGCATGTCGCACAGACCGGCGAGGACCTCTCGCCCGGACTCGAAGGGGGCGACACTGAAGGGCTCCGCCCCGGTATTATTCATCGCTTGGACAAAGACACCAGCGGTATTCTGCTCGCTGCCAAGACCCTCCACAGTCAACAGAAATTGGCACAAGCATTCAAAGACCGCACTGTTCACAAGACCTATCTCGCACTCGTCTGGGGCGATCTCAACAAACCTACCGGACGAATCGACGCTCCCATCGGACGACACCCGTACGAACGTGCGATGTTCGCGATCGTACCCGATGGAAAAGCCGCCATCACACGCTGGGAAGTCGTCGAGCGGTTTGGATTATGGACCTTGATCAAATGTTTTCCCGAAACTGGACGCACGCATCAGATCCGCGTCCATCTGGCGCATCTCGGACATCCGGTCTTCGGCGATCCACTCTACGGCGGTCGCAACCGTCAATTGGGACGGCTCTCCGCCGCGCAGCGTAACCTTGCCGCGATCGGACTCGCGCATTGTGCTGGACAGTTCCTTCATGCCCACGAACTGACCGTCCCCCACCCCGAAACCCATGCTCCGCTAAATCTTATTGCTCCGTTACCCGATGGGTTGCAGAAAATTCTGGACACTCTCCGCAATTCTCAATTAATGAAATAAGAAAATCCCCTGCATCGATGGTGCAGGGGATTTTTCCTTACTTAAATGATGTTGACTACTTCATTATTTCACGATTTCGAACACCGATTGGGTTGCGTACTGTCGTCGCGGGGATCGATAGAATTTCGCTCGATCCTGACGATGTGTAGAATGCCGTCACGCGATAAAATCCTTTCACAGTTACATTATTGTCGTAGAACCACGGTGAATCCGGATTCGTCGTCCCGACAAGAGTTCCAACGGTCGGTGGTAGAAAATAACCTGTCGGATATCGATAGACATTGTACCCACTGACCGATCCACTCGATTGCGTCCACGACAAAAATGCCGTCTGCGTGGCAGAAGTGTACGTGACTGATAAATTCTGCGGTGCAGTTGGTGGCGAGATTGCAACACCCACCAAATTCACAGTGGTCGGCGAGCTTAGTCCATTGTGCGTGATCACTGCGGTACCGTTACTAACACCGATCGAATTCGGAGTCCAGTTGATCGGGTATTCGAAAGAGGATCCAAATGGTATCGATACATTCGAAACAGTACTTCCGCCAAATCCATCCCCGGTAATATCGATTCGACTGATGATCAGCGATCCGATTCCGGAATTGGAGATGGTCAAGTTTCGAGACACTAGATGCCCTATCGAACTGGTTCCGAAATCAAGCGGATCGGGTGTAACGGAAATCATCGGAGCAGATATCTTAACGTTATCGATAAAAATCGACGATCCGTTACCGTTGACTGCGACAAATTTGAAATGTACCGTAGGACGATTTAGTAAAAAGGATGGGATTTGCACAACCGCGTGACCCCAAGTACCGTCCTCTGCTGGATAGGAGGTGCTGCCATTGCTTCCGGCAGCCAGCGAAGATCCTGCTTCCGGACGCACCCAAAGTTCGAACGATTCATTCAATGTCATGTTGTGATAGGTTAAAATCAAAGTATCCGAAAAACTGCTGTAGGGAGAATAGCTCCAATCGAACTCGATCTGTGCCGAACTTACACCGATTGTGGAAATCGGCGGCAACGCCAGATGATCGGATTGATCGGAAATATTGTAATGATAACAATCCATCATCGCCACACCATTGTTGCCATGATAACCAGAGTATCGACTCCATGATAAATTGTTGTCAAGATTGATATACGACCAACCTTCCGGAGGAAATTGCGTCGAGCTGAAATCCTCGAATAATGGTAATTGGAAAGCTGGTTGAACAAGCGAAACCACTTGACCAATGTAGGGATTCGGATGGTCACGGGTAGCGACATGAACTTCGGTCAGAACATAATCTCCGACAATAGCCGTATCGAGGATATCGACTCGGAACCGGACGGTCACAGTTTGATTGGGTAATACGACCCGATTGTAAGCTTCGGTAGCAACGGCATACAACGGCGATGTCGCGAAAAGGTCCACAATCGAATCCGGTTGCGTTCCCGTATTCGTTATACGAAGTGTATGCATTGCCGAGCCGCCCAAATAACCATTTGCCGTATCGGCTTCGACCAGCATCGAAGGTTCAGTGATCTTAACATTATCGAGGAAGACTGCCGATCCATGACCGTTGGTTACTACGAATTGGAATTGTACAGTCGGTCGGTTCAATAGATAAGAAGGCACTTGTACCAATGCGTGACCCCACGTTCCATCCTCACCCGGATAGGAAGTGCTACCGTTGGTTCCTGCTGCCAACGATTGTCCATCCAGTGGTCGACTCCATAAAACCATCGATTCGCTGAGCGTAAAATTGCTGTATAGAAGGGTCAATGTATCGGAATAACCGGTCAAAGGTGTATAGCTCCAGTCGAATTCGATAAAAGCGGTACTGATACCCATCGTCGTTACTGGAGGAGGTACCAGTGCATCCCCGGTTTCAAGAACGTTGTAATGATAACAATCCATCATTGCCGCGCCATCGTTTCCGTGATACCCAGTGAAACGAACCCAACGCATCGAATTATCCAAATTAATATAGGACCATCCTTGCGGTGGAAACTGATCACTACTGAAATTCTCGATCAGTGGTAGTGTATTTGCCGGTGTTACTTGGGTAGTAACCGTTCCAGTAAACGGTTCTGAATGACCTGCGGTAGTTACCGAAACAGTTGTTGTAACAAAATCACCAACTGTCGCATCGGTGCGCAAATCCACCCGGAATGGAATCGTCACCGATTCACCCGGCAGCAACACCGGATTGAACGAGTCGGTTACGCAGGCGTATAGCGGAGATGTTGCAAAAATATCGGTAATCGAATCTCGTAGCGTTCCGGTATTGGTAATCACAATCAAATGCATCGCCGAACCACCCAGACAGCCGGTGGCACCAGTGCTTTCGACCAATAACCGGTAGTCGGGTGTCGGTGTCGTCGTAAAACTCCAGACCGGTCCTTCGGTGCTACCGTAACTGTTAAAAGCAACGATCTTCCAGAAATACGTCGTCAAGTCCGTCAAAGGTGTCGTGATGGTATATGAGTTCGGAGATTGTTCGAACGAAACAATATTCGTCGGAGGATTGTCCGTACCAAAGTAGACATTGTACGAAGTTCCGTTTTCACAGTCCCACATTAATGTCGGAGTAGCGCCAATATTCGTTTGTCCAATCGTCGGATACGGATTGGATGGTACACGCGGTGTGTTGCTCGCAAATGCCATTTCGATCGATGTAACCGTTCCGGCATCGGGGGATGCGCGATCGATGCAACGTAACAACCACGTTCCATTGGCGGGTAATCCATTGAAGACAAATAGCGGAGATTCCGGTTGCCAAACCCCGGTGAATGGCGCTGTAGCTCCCGAAATACTGGAACCGGCACCATCGTCGAAAGCCATATAATTGAAGTTACGACCAGTTGCACCACGGTTCTGAATCAGTGTCGCAATAGTCGTTCCATTCGGGTGAACTAAGACAAAACTCACATCGCTAACGTAATTGTGAGTCGCCGAGATCCGAATGTCTAAATCGGTGATTTCTCGAGTATCACTGATATAGATCGGAATATTCACAGTACTGTTGTCGGTAATCGTAGCAGGAAGGACACCGGTAGATGGAGTAAAAATATCAGTGTGAGGTGTCCAGATACCCGTCGTCCAACAGGTAGCCGGTGGACTAAATCCAGAGGTACTACCGTATCCATTGTTGGCGACCACTTCAAAAGTATATTGAGTGAATGGTGTTAACCCGATGACATTGACTTGAGTCTGGTACGGTAACTGCCAACTAAAAACCTGTTCGGAACCCAAAGAACCATCGGCTTGAACCCATTGCGATCCATTCACTCGAATCGCATAAATTGCCCCATCGGTGTTAGGGGTCGTGGCATTGTTGTTCACAGTAACCGGTATCGAATTGTTACCCGGTATTCCCAAAGTCGGTGCTGCCGGAACGGCAGGAAGAGTATATAGCATGTACAAGTCACTCGAATTGGAATACACATCACCATCCATCGCATAGATGTGAATGTCGTATCGCAATGAGGGTAATAGATTCAGTGAATAGGATACAATGCCGGTGCCGGGGTGTGCCGGTATAGTTCCATATAAATAATAAGCGGAATTGTAAGTACTATAATAAACTTTGAATCCGGTTTCATAGGTAGAATTGTCGGTAAAAGTACCGCTAATGGATGTCGATGTGATCGAACTTGCATTCAGCGCGGTCGGTGCATTGGGCGGGATAAGATGATCGATGCGTGCAACAACTCCATCGTAATTTCCATTCCAACTTGGATCGAGTGCACCCGTCGAGGTTGGAAACAAAGCACCGTTCGTTTTGCCGGCAACGATAATGCCTCCAGTTCCATCGTAAGCGATCGCTCGGGCTTGATCGTCGGCACTTCCGCCTAGAAATGAGCTGTAGCTATACGTGAAATTTCCTGAGACATTACCAATTCTGGTGACGAAGATATCCGAACCGCCATTCTGAGAACGATCATAGGCATTTTCAGTTGTCGGAAAATCAGTACTACTGGTTGATCCCACTACAGTTACACCATAATGATGATCGGAATATAATTCTTCACCCATGTCTAAATTCGAACCACCGAGATAAGTGCCATATTGTAATCCAACTCCATTCCCCATCCCAAGGGAGATCAAGTAGGAATCGTAATCGCCGTTGTAGGTTCGATCAGTGGAAAACATAGTAGTTGGGAAGTTGCTACTAGTGGTCGATCCGGTCAAGTAAGCCCCACCAGTACCGTCGGCAGAAATTGCTGAACAGTAATCGAGCGAGCTTCCGCCGATATAGGTGCCGTAGACCAAATTATAGTTGTTGTTAAATTGAAAGGCAAATCCATCCGATGTACCGCCATTGTAGCTTCGGTCGTAGCCATCGGTAGTCGTTGGAAAATCGGTACTGGTGGTACGACCGCACGCAAACATGGATCCGCCAAAAGTCGTTTCATTTTTATTATCGATCCCATCGATGGCATCGAAGCCCGAACCACCGATATACGTACTGTTAATGAGTGTTGCGCCATTGTTGATCAAACGAAACAGAATCCCATCCGATCCACCGCCGTTGAAGGTATCGTCATAGGAATTCATCATGGGGAAATTGGAACTTGAGGAATACCCCGAAACGGTGATAGCTTCCGCTGGGCTACAGTAGATGTCGGTTGGGGTTTCCGAGCTATTACCACCTACAAAAGTACTAAACAGCAAAGCATTTCCAGTAGAGTTTAATTTCGACACAAAAATATCGCCAGTTCCGTTATAGGTTTGATCGTATGCACCGGTAGTTGTGGGGAATAAATTGCTTTCAGTCGTACCGGTAATATAAATATTGTTGGCAGCACTAACCGTAATTCCATAACCACAATCGTTCCATACGCCACCGAGATAAGTACTGAACAATAACGCTGAACCGGTACTGTTCAAGTGAGATATAAAGACATCGTTGTATGTATTAAAAGTAGGATCTAAAGCGCCTGCAGTTGTCGGAAAATCGGAGCTAAGAGTCAATCCAACGACATAAACTCCCCCCGATCCATCGGATGCGATATCTTCGAGTTCATCGGAATTACTTCCGCCCAAATAAGTGCTATACACTAGTGGATCGATCGTGAGCGGATAATTTGAGTCGTACCCATCAGGGAATGCAAATCCGAATTCACTGTTTGAGAATACGGTGAATGTTGCTCGAACATCCCGCTTCATGCCATTCACGATCTGGAAACAACCGGGAATTTCTTCACGCAGATTGCCTAGCGAAGTAGGAAGTTGAATCGCTTTGCCGTTATCAACAGTTTCTATTGCACCCGACAAACCATCATAGCGAAACTTCATGCTGGCAGGGTTGGCTCCGGGTTGAACGACGATATCGTACTCCAACTGCCGGTTGTTGTTGCGATAAACTACATCGATTCCATTCCAGACATTCTTGTATTCGAGTTTACCAGCATTTTTACAATCGGGTGCCCACTTTTTCTCGTCGTTACCGAGGAAGTAATTGTTGTTCCATTCGAAAAAGTCGGTTGCAGTAATTTGTGGACTCGCTTGATTCGGATCGCGTACAAAGCGCAGATTCAGAGCATGACCCTTCAAGGGATAGTGTTTGGCGGCAAGCGGGTTACGCATCTCCTCGGGTAAACTGGCTTCGCGCGGATCGAGGATCGGAGGTTTGGTCTTATCGGGAGCAACAGTTAACAGTGTAAAACCGTCCCGTTCGAAAAAGTAGGTCATGCCATTGCCAGCTTTTCCTTGATATAAGACCCGATCATCCCACTGCCCTTTGTTCTCAGTAAAACTGAGTGGCTGATTCCCTAATGTTTGGGAAATGCTTACTCGAACACTGGATGAATTACTGGTGGGTGGAACGGCTGTAGCAAAGGAAAAAATAGGAAGAAATATTGAGAAAATTAACACATAGCTGGATCGAAAAATAGGCACAAATTTCATACAACCTCCGGCGAGTTCGATTGTAAAATTCTAAATCTTTATGTGAATCAGTGGATCTAGAAAAGTATAAATGGCTTAAAACATAGCTTCTAAGTTGGATAATTTGACGGGATGAAAACACTCCACACGGTACAAAATTCGAAAAGCTATTGCAATACAATAAGATACAAATTCAAAAAAGAAGATGTGATCTGCGCAATACTTACGGTATTTCATTACCGACAGTCATTCAATGATGACTGAGATAATTATATTTCATCTTCTGCAAGATCAATCTTTTTATTAATTATATATCAAGAACCTAGCATTATATTCCATTTCCTCCAGTAGCTCTTTGATTGCGGCACAGCACTAACCCGAACATGACCGAAGCAATGATGCAATTACAAAACTTCATAGCCTAACCACCACTAAAAAAAATGACGGATCCTTGCGAATCCGCCATTCTTACTAACCTGTCCCACCGATCTATTCGTGGTGCGATGCCAGCCGCAACCGGAGATGCTTGATCATATCCACCGACATCTTGTGCAAGTCGAATTTCGGGTTCCAGCCCCAGTCCTTCTTCGCCTGCGAGTCGTCGAGTGAGCGCGGCCAACTGTCCGCGATTGCCTGACGGTAGTCCGGAACATATTCCACGGCAAAGCTGAGCACAACTTTCTTGATCGCATTCTCGAACTCTTTCGCCGATGCGCTGAATGCCGTCACGTTGTACGTCCGGGTCGTCAGATGTGCCGCTTCCGCATTCGCCAGTTGCCACAATACATCGATTGCATCCGGCATATACATGAATGGCAGAACCGTATCTTCCTTCACGAAGCAGGTTGCCGGCTTTCCTTCCACCGCTTTGTAATAGAAATCAACCGCGTAGTCCGTCGTCCCGCCACCCGGTTCGGTTTCATTGCTGATAATGCCGGGGAATCGCATCGAGCGACAATCCAATCCGAACTTCTGGGAATAGTATTCCATCAATAATTCGCCGGTGACCTTGGTGATACCGTACATCGTGGTCGGGCGCATGATTGTCAGATTCGGCGTCATGTCGCGCGGAGTAGTCGGTCCGAAGGCACCGATCGAAGATGGCATGATCACCATTTTCACGCCATTGTTCCGTGACAATTCCAGCAATTCGAAGAATGACGTCATATTGACTTGCCATGCCAGCGCCGGATTCCGTTCGCCGGTCGCTGACAGTAGCGCCGCCAGATGGAACACCGTGTCGATCTGATTGTCACGCACCATCTGCCCGATTTCGGTCGGATTGGTCACATCCAAGGTCTTGAATGTGGCAAACGAATGGACTGACTTCGGGGGATCTTTGATGTCAGTGGCTAGAATCAGCGCGTTAGGAATTTCCATACGCAATTTCCGGATCAGTTCGGTGCCGATTTGACCGCAAACGCCGGTAATAAGGATATTCTTCATGGGTAGACCTGTTTGAGTTAAACGATTGGAGTCGGTTCGCCAAGCGACCGCAATGAATCGCCGATATGAATTGATTTGTAATGGCACAATATACGGAGATTTTCCGGGCTAGGGAACGATGTTTTGTGGCAGTTTGAGGAGTACAAATTACTTTTCAGCCAAATAGAGTGTAGCGATACCACCCGTCAGCGGTTCAAAAGTCACCTTGCCAAAACCAGCTTCCGTAAGCAAGTTTGCAAAGCTTTCGCCGTAAGGGAACCGCGATACCGATGCGGGCAGATAACGATAGGCGTCGAAATTACCGCTGAGCATTCCCCCTATCCGAGGGAGAATATTTCGGAAATACCAGCTGTAAATCGCATGCCAAATCGGATTTTGCGGCATACTGAATTCGAGCACTGCGACTTTTCCGTCTGGACGGAGTACCCGGTGAAATTCACGTAGCGCTTCGGGATATTTGGCGACATTCCGGATGCCAAATGCAATTGTGACGATATCGACGGATCGATCCTGTAAGGGAAGTGCATCGGCAGAAGCTTGGACCCACTCGATCGGCTCGCCGGGATAGCGGGTTTGACCATAAAGCATCATATTCCGCGAGTAATCTAAAGCTATCCGATGCGCGGGGGGATGTTTCAACCGACCACTCATCAGTACAAGATCTCCTGTACCGGAAGCGACATCCAAATGGATTTTTCCCGACCAATCCCCTAGGCTCTTGAGGGTTTTTCTGCGCCAGAGCTGGTCAATTCCAATCGAAAGAAACCGGTTGGCAAGGTCGTAGCGGCGAGAAATCCGATCGAACATCTGTCCAACTGCTTCCTGTTCCCTGCCTTCGGCGACTTTTGCCACTTTTCGACCTTTCCGTTTGTTTCTGGCTCGTTTCCAATCCAAATTATAGCAAATGTTTGCCGAATCCGAAACCCACCCGCTCACGACCGTTCGGTTTATTCCGAATGCCAAGTTAATCGATTCGTTGCTGAATACGAAAACGGCTGAACTCACCCGCTGGATCGGCCGCGATTCTGATACCGAATGGATCGGATATGATGAAGCGAACAGCTTTCGGTCAGCGGACGATGCGCAATCCTATTTACGAACTCTGCAGTCAAATTCTATTGAACCGATCAGCGACCTGCGGTGTTTTGCCGCATTGCCTTTCCGAACCGAAACGTGGAAGCATCGAAACCGGTGGCTGCTCCCGAAATGGACTATTTTGCACAAACAGAACCAATTTGAAGCGATATTAACCGGTTCACGACAATTTTGCCTGCATGATCCGAATGCAATGCTGTTGAGCGACATCGCAAGCATCTCTCAAATATCTCACTCCCGGACTACGACTGCTCCAGCAGTAACACCGATGGATCAAACCACTTGGCGTCAGTGCATCAATACTATCCAAACATGGATCACCGCCGGAAAAATCCGGAAAATGGTGTTAGCGCGTTTCGATGAGATTCCTTCTCCATCTGATTCGGATCTTTCGCAAATCTATTCGAATATGGTAGCTGAGAATTCCAGCAGTTTTCGATTTCAATTTCCTACCGAAGAAGGCAGCTTTATTGGGGCATCTCCCGAACAACTTTGTCGGGTATCGAACAATCTCCTCTCAGCCGATGCACTCGCTGGAACTAGACCGCGAGGAAACAACGGCGAAGAAGATCGGAAATTTGCCGATCTTTTATTTCATTCGAATAAAGACCGCTGGGAACACGAAGTTGTCGTTGATTGGTTGATAAGTTCATTTCGCGGGTTGTGTAGCAATGTTGCACCGAAACCCGAACCTTCGATACGGAAATTCGCCACAGTTCAACATCTCTACAGCCAGATTCAAGGATATTTGCGATCCGATACGGGACTAGAGCAAATTCTTGCTGCGCTCCACCCAACACCAGCTATCGGAGGCGATCCTCGATCGATAGCACTTGATCAAATATCAGTGCTGGAGAAACAAGATCGTGGGTATTATAGTGGTGTCGTCGGATGGGTTAGTCATGAAGAAGCGGAATTTGCTGTCGGAATTCGATCGGCAATGATTACTGGCGATCAGGCAAGAATTTATGCTGGTGTTGGAATTGTCGATAAATCGAATCCTGATAATGAGTGGGAAGAAACCAACTGGAAAATGCAGACGATGAAACGTGCAATCCAAGGGAACGAATCATGATTCCAATGAACCGTAACTGGCTACGCGCTCAGACGATACTCTCAGCTTTGGTGAAACTTGGTTGCGAATTTGTAGTCATTTCTCCCGGTTCCCGCAATACTCCCCTTTCTCACTGTGCAATTCATACTTCCGGATTGCAATCAATTGTGGAAGTCGACGAGCGAAATGCGGCGTTTCTGGCAGTGGGTATGGGAAAATCTTCGCGAAAACCTGCGATTCTCATTTGCACTTCCGGGACTGCTGTCGCCAATTATTTACCGGGGATCGTTGAGGCATATTACAGTCGAACACCTTTGATCGTCTTAACGGCAGATCGTCCGGAATCGATGCAACAATGCGGCTCACCGCAAACGATTCAACAAACAGGTATTTTCGGTAGTTACGTGTCACTGGAGACTAGTTTACCGGAAATTTCCGATCAACAATCCGTAACAGAAATCATTGATCTTGCGATTAGAAGCTATTCGAGTGCGATGGGTTTGAATCGCGCACCGGTTCATATCAATTGTCCATTCGAAGAGCCGTTACAGCCGATTGGTATTGAATCAGAGCAAATTGTCAATCTGTGGCATCAAGCTGAAAAAGCGATCTTGAATTTAGCCCCGGTTCAATTGATTGCCGAAAAAATCGATGAATCGGCAATTGATCAACTACTTCACGCCTTGACATCAGCGGAAAAACCCGTAATCGTCGCTGGTCCCGATGCTTGCGAAACGGATATTGATGGAACTCTTATCAATTCGCTCGCTGAAAAATTCGATGCTCCAATTCTGGCTGACATCGTTTCGGGATTACGAGGAAAACCAAAATCGTTGAAGTATCCTGTATTAGCTATTCGAGCAGCGAGTGAGACACTTCACAGCGACTGCATCCTCTGGTTTGGCAATTATCCTACTTCCAATCCGATGTTCCATTGGATGGCTTCACAGAAATGTCCGTGCTTTCGAATACAGTCTCATTCGCAGACAATCGATCCCGACCGAATTGTGACATTAACGATTCATAGACCTATCGGATCTGTGATCGACGAGTTGATTGGTCGGACTCAACAAGAATACAAGCATGACGCTACTAGAGAGTGGGAACGAATCGACGCAATACAAGAAGATATCGTATACCGAGAAAGTATCGATGAGAATATACCACTGGAAGCATTTATCGCACCAACGATGATTGATTATGCTACTCGCGATAGCAACTGTTTTCTGTCGAATTCGATGTCCATTCGGTATGCTGACTGGTTTTCGCAAGGCAACCCCATTACGCACTTCTTTGCGAACAAAGGCGCTAACGGTATTGACGGAATCCTCTCAACTGCAACTGGAATCGCAATCGCTTCGGATATGCCAACATACATCGTGATCGGTGATTTGGCTTTCTTCCACAATCTCAATGCGCTTGAGTTAATTTCTCGATTAAAGTTACCAATCACAATCCTCCTTAGTCACAATGGTGGCGGAGGAATTTTCCACTATTTACCTGCTCGAAAGTCATTGAAAACATCCGATATCGAATCGTCAACCGATGTTGACAGTTTCGAAACAATACAGGGAATTCAACAACAGATCGATTTTAAACATGTTTGTCACGGTTTAGGAGTCTATTTTTATCGAATTAAATCCTATACCAATCTGATGGAAGTGCTTGATGATCTGGTTGAGATTCCTTTTCCCCGAGTGTTTGAGATATACTCCGACCGATCTGAAACTGAAAGCGAAGTAACAGCTTTCCTTCAGAAATTGCGAAAAACTGTCAACCGATGATCCTTCATTCCACAAAAACTGGTATCGATTGGTTTCTAGTCGATTGCGGTGAGAAAAAAAATCCCCCGCTACTTCTACTCCACGGTTTTGCTGGAACTCATCGGTACTGGTCGCCATTTCTGGAGTTACTTTCGCAAACGTTCTATTGTCTTACACCAGATCTGCCCGGTCACGGTAAGTCGGTATTACCAGAAAAATGTAATTTGACTTGGGATCAGGTTGTCGACGATCTTTCCAATCAGCTTCGGGATCTTGTCGATCAACCAATAGAGTTAGTTGGATATTCACTCGGTGCTCGTTTTGCAATGCATTTATTAGCGCACTCTCATCTCCCGATCCAATCTGCAATTTTAATCAGCGGATCAGCAGGAATTTCAGACCTAGACGACCGATTAGAACGAGACCAATCTGATGAGCAGTTGGCAAAATGGATTGAAAATCGAGGAATGGAATGGTTTTCAGAGTATTGGGAGAACTTACCTATTTTTAAACACCGACAGAGCCTGCCGATAGATCAATTATCCACTCTTCGCGATAGCTGGATGGCTCAGAATCCCAAGCAGTTGGCAAAGAGCCTACGAACACTTTCGGTTGGAAAACAGGAGTATTTGCTGGATCATTTGTCAAAATTAGACACGCCCATGCTATTTATCGCTGGAAAAGATGATTTGAAATATGCCAATGCGATAAAAAATTACGTACAATATATACCGAATTCGAGATTGGAACTGATCCCTAATTGCGGTCATGATGCACCGACGGAACAACCTGATGCATTGATGCAGATCATGTTCACATTTTTAACGAATACTCAAATAGGTTCGAAATGACACAATCTAAATATCCTTGGAAATCAGCCGGGACTTTTACCGATATCATTTATGAAAAGCTGGATGGTATTGCCAAAATCACCATTAATCGTCCCGAAGTTCGCAATGCGTTTCGTCCACAAACGTTGGCAGAGCTACAAATTGCCTTTCTGGATGTACGCGAGGATCCCGAAATTGGCGTTGCCATCTTAACCGGCGCAGGCGATTTGGCGTTTTGTAGTGGTGGGGATCAACGTATTCGCGGCGATAAAGGGTATGTCGATGCCAGCGGAGTACCTCGTTTGAATGTACTCGACTTGCAAAAACAGATTCGCAGCCTACCAAAGCCAGTGGTAGCGATGGTCGCAGGTTACGCGATCGGTGGCGGTCATGTTTTACATATCGTATGCGATCTTACGATTGCAGCCGACAATGCGCGATTTGGTCAGACTGGTCCGAAAGTCGGGAGTTTCGATGGCGGTTTCGGTGCCGGCTACTTGGCTCGAATAGTGGGTCATAAAAAAGCGAAAGAGATCTGGTTCCTCTGTCGTCAATATACTGCTCAAGAAGCATTGGATATGGGACTAGTGAATACGGTCGTGCCCTTGGATCAACTTGAAACGACCACCATTGAGTGGTGTCGGGAAATGCTTGCGCATTCACCTATGGCATTGCGTTGCCTGAAAGCCGCATTCAATGCCGAAACTGATGGCGAAGCCGGGATCCAGGAACTCGCGGGTAATACAACGCTGTTGTATTACATGAGCGAAGAAGGTCAAGAAGGTAAAAAAGCTTATCTAGAAAAACGTAAACCCGATTTCGGCAAGTACCCGCGGTTACCGTAGTGACAACTAATATTCACAATTGGTTGCTTGCTGCCCGTCCGAAAACGTTAATCGCTTCGATTCTTCCGGTGTGGATTGGATTTGCAATTTCACTTCGACACCCCAATTTCAACGGTTGGTGGGTGATTCCGATTTTATTTGCGGCAGTTTTGATCCAAGTCGGAACGAATATCGCAAACGACTACTACGATTATCGCAAAGGTGCCGATGTGAAGCGCTCTGGTCCGATGCGAGTAACGCAATCGGGTCTGATACCACCAAGAACTGTTCGAAATGGATTTCTTTTGGTTTTTGCGCTTGCTCTGTTATTGGGAATCCCCCTCGCACTTCGAGGAGGTTGGAGTATTGTTATTATCGGATCTACATCAATTTTATGTGGCGTATTTTATACAGCAGGACCTTTTCCAATCGCCTACAAAGGGCTAAGTGAATTCTTTCTGATCGGATTTTTCGGTATCATTGCTGTATCGGGAACCAGTTATTTACTCACCCTGGAGTGGTCACAACTGGCAATGCTTGCAGGAGTTGCACCGGGATTATTGTCAATCAGTTTAATTTGTGTGAATAACATTCGCGACATCCCAACTGATCGAGAAGCCAATAAATTAACTCTTCCGGCAAGATTTGGATATCGATTTGGACGAATTGAGTTTTTTTTGAGCATTGTATTCAGTTTCTTTATTGCTATACTTATATTGCACCAAGTTAACCAGTTGCACCGGATCTATTGGCTTCTTCCGGTACTTTATTTTTCAGTTAAACCGATCAGTATTGTTTTTCGAACAACAATTCCCGAAGACTTGATTCAAGCACTCATCCTCACTGCTCGATTGCAACTCATCTTCGGATTATCGCTGGGACTTGCGATCGCGCTATGATAACTCGGCTTCAGTGGCAACCTATCGTACTCCGATTTCAACATCGCGTTGATGCTATTCGATCGGCATGGATCGAACGCAATATTGTTTTGCTTCGAGTCAGTGATAACAATGGGACTTTCGGAATTGGCGAAGCGGCACCGTTACCAGATTGGGGTACTGAAACACTCGCCGAAACTGTAAAAGGAGTGAATGATCTACAACCTTTTATCAAAGAAATTCCGTTTCCCGACGAACTTGAATCGGTACCGGAATTCATGTCGGCACTTGATACGGTTTTGGATTTTCGCCCTGCACTTCGGTTTGCGCTAGAAAGCGCAGTTCTCGACCGAATTGGTAATTTTTTAAAGTTGCCAGTCGGAATGCTCCTCAACAGTGAACTCAATACGATCATACCTGTTACACAATTGTTATCGAACACCGATCAGAACGTGTTGGAGACTGTCGATTCCTATCGACACCTTGGTTATCGCACATTCAAATTAAAAACCAGTACCGATTTTCTATCCGATTACAAGAAACTTACCGAGTTAATTAAGTCTTTTCCAGATACTCAATTCCGCTTCGATATCAACGGAAGCTGGACACTCGAAGATGCGATCGATCGAACAATTAGACTCGCCGATTTGCGAATTGAATACATCGAACAACCAGTTGCAGATTACGATATTGAACTCTTTTTAAATCGAATACGCGATGTTCCAGTTTCAATTGCACTCGATGAATCGGTATCGAGCGAAACTCAATGTCGAAAATGGATTACAATTCATCCAAACGTTTCATTTGTTCTCAAACCAATGACTCTAGGTGGCATATTGCGGTCACGCGATCTTGCCCTCCTAGCCGAACAGAATGAAATCAAAGCAGTATTCTCATCATCAATGGATTCCGGAATTGCAGCCGCAGCTTATTTCCATCTAGCAGCATCGCTTCCGAACAACCATTTTGCACATGGAATATCGACAAATCGCCTACTCGAATCGGATACAATTGCGGATCATCATGTTCAACGAGGTGTCATTGTTTTCGATCCTATTTCCAATGGGATGGGCTTTCAGATGAAATCGTCGATCGACTTTTCCTGGAAGCGAATCAACGATGTTTCCGCTTGATCTTCATCAGTCAAATCAACCTAATTCACCCTCCCTATTGTGGCATGATCGTCAATATGATTTCTTCGAGATTGCAGAAATTATTGACAATGTCTCACAACGAATTCTAGCGTTTTCTCAGGGTCATTCGTTTCGTGTTGGGATTCTTTCCAGTTCATCGGATTTATATTTAATCGCTGTTGGGGCAGCACTCAAGAGTGGTTGTACTACGATCCTACTTCCAACATACTGGACGACCGAAGAGCAAGCAAGGGCATTAGGTGATTGTCCATTCGATTTGATATTATTCGATGAACATAATAACCTACAATTTACAGAATTAGAATGTGAGTATCGATTTAAGATCGATGAATTCATTTTCGATGCGTTCTGGGAACAGTGTCAGAAAACCTTGTATAATAATCAATATCTAGCTTCTTCATTAGTGATTTTCACTTCCGGTTCGAGCGGAATTCCGAAACGTGTTGTACTTCCATGGCAAGCGTTAGAGGCACATGCGAAAATGTCGGAGCAACACCTATTATTCAGTAATACTAACCGATGGCTTATCACTTTACCATTATTCCACATTGGTGGAATTAGTAGTTTTATGAAATCGATGATGACCGGTTTATCGCTTCATCTATTGGATAAATTCGAGGCGACTGAAGTCAACGATGTAATTGAAAGTGGCACAATCAGTCATCTGTCTTTGGTTCCAACCACACTTCAACGATTGCTAGCTTTCAGAAATAATCAGCCGCTACCTGATTGTGTACAGCTTGTATTGATTGGAGGAGGATCAATCCCAACTGAATTGCTAGAGCGAGATCCAAGATTTGTGGCTAGTTATGGAATGAGTGAGGCAGGGTCACAGATTACCACTGTACCACCAAATTCGGAATTATCGATCCGGAGAAGTGCCGGTCTACCTCTTCCTGGTGTTACTGTAGAAATTCGGAATGAATCTGACGAAGTATTGCAACCCGGATTTTCGGGCGAAATCTATGTCAAGAGCCCTGCTGCTGCGATAGGATACGAAGGCAATGAGCTAGAATCGAAAAAAACCTTCAAGGATGGTTGGATCAGAACCGGTGATCTGGGATATTTAACTCCCCAAGGCACACTCATCGTTGCTGGACGACAAGTTGACCGGATAGTTAGTGGTGGTGAAAACATCAGCCCTAGTGAAATTGAACAAATCTTAATGACCAATCGTCTAATTCGCTTAGCAGTCGTTTTCGGAGTTCCGGACAAAGATTGGGGAGAAGCTGTCGTAGCTGCAATTGAACTGACTCAAACCCAATCAATCGACGATCTCAAGCAATTCTTACATGGAAAATTATCCGGCTTTAAAATCCCGAAATATTGGTTATTACTTGATGAGATACCTACCTTACCCAACGGAAAACCGAATCGAGAACGCCTGTTCGAGATATTTACTCGAAGTCAGCTGTAATTGTCCGTCGGAAACAAGATATAATCTCCAACGGTACCTCCTTGCATTCGTATCAATCCATAGCGAAATTGTAAGGTTTCGGTAATAATCCGAAACTCGAGAATTTATTATCATTATCAATCTATCATACTATGCCTGAATCGAATAAACTTCCCAGCAATTCTGTTGTCCCGCCATTAGAGTCGGGATATACCGACACGTCTAACCAGTGCATCGCGACCAAACCCATTCCTGTGGGAAATGTGTTAATTGGGGGCAATCGGCTAGTAATGATTGCCGGTCCCTGTGCAGTTGAATCATTCGATCAGATTAGAGCGGTTGCAAAACTTGTCAGGGCATCGGGCGGTACGATTTTACGCGGCGGTGCCTTTAAACCACGTACTTCACCAGCAGCGTTTCAGGGGATTGGTATTGAAGCGATCAAATGGCTACGGGAAGCGGCGGATCACGAAAATCTGCCGATGGTAACCGAAGTCATGGATATTGCCCAAGTCAACGAGTTGGAACCTGTCGTTGACATGTTGCAAATCGGATCGCGTAACATGCAGAATTTTAGCTTACTAAGGCGGGTAGGTAGATCTCGCAAACCGGTGTTACTCAAACGTGGCATGGCAGCGACTTTAACCGAATTATTAGGTGCGATCGAATACATCACTGGCGAAGGGAACGATCAGATTGTGGTTTGTGAGCGCGGAATTCGCACATTTGTCGATTACTCGCGGAGTACGTTCGATTTAACAATCATTCCCAAATTGAAACAAATCTGCTCATTTCCAATCATAGCCGATCCGAGTCATGCAACCGGCGATCGCGAATTGGTTTCACCGATGGCACGTGCTGCAATTGCTGCTGGTGCCGATGGCGTGATGATTGAGGTCCATACCAATCCCGATTGTGCACTTTCCGACGGCGATCAGTCACTCTATCCTACTCAATTGAAGTCTTTAAGCTACGATCTGTCGCGGATTGCAACTGCGATTGATCGAGCGTTTCCCAGCACATGATCAAAATATCGGCAGCGAAACACCCACTTCTCTGTTCGATCGAACTCCCCTCCGATAAATCCATTGCACACCGTCGCCTGCTCTTAGCGAGTTTATTTTCTCAACCTATCGACCTAACCATCTATCGCTGTGGTGCCGATCTCTATTCAACCTTGTTTGCTTTGGAAAGATTAAGTGTATCGACAGATTGCATTCAGATCGATCAATATCATTCTACTTTCAGAATCATTGGTCCGATAGGTAAACACCAACCGACAGTCCCAATTAATTGTGCTAATTCCGGTACGACTTGTCGTCTGTTGATGGGTGTTCTAGCTGGTAAATCGGTTACTGCTGAATTGACTGGCGACCAATCATTGAGTAATCGTCCAATGGACCGGATCGCGGACCCATTACGTCTAATGGGGGCGCAAATTACGACCACGGATGGGAAACTACCAGTCAATATTCATCCATCACTTTTGCATGGGATCCGTTACCGGATGCCGATTGCCAGTGCCCAATTAAAATCCGCATTGCTATTTGCCGGATTGCATGCAGATGGTTATACCGAGATCATTGAACCCGTTCCCTCACGCGATCACACTGAGCGGTTATTACAACTAACTCCGACTCAAGTTGATAATGTCACTTCGTGGCGTGTGTCTCGCGATACAACAATTCCAATACCCGACGGGATTATTCCGGGTGATCCTTCCAGTGGTGCATTTTGGACAACGATCGCGCTCTTGGTGCCGGGCTCGGCACTTGTTCTAGAATCGGTCGGGATCAATCCCAGTCGAATAGAATTTTATCGACAACTAATGCTTGCCGGCGCAAAGATCACGATCGAACAACAATCAACAAGTAATGGTGAACCGATCGGAATAATCTCTGTTACCTCCGGTGGACACTTTTCTTTTGATATCAACGGCGGATCCGTACCGTATTTGATTGACGAATTGCCGATCTTGGCAATCGTTGCCGCCGGATCGGGAGGACGATTTCAATTACGAGATGCACAGGAATTGCGATTAAAAGAGTGCGATCGGATTCTGGCATTAGTAGCTGGGTTGCGTGCAATGGGGGTTTCGTGTGAAGAGTACAACGACGGATTCGCCTTCGAAGCTACGAAACGGTTACATGGTTCAAAAATCGATTGCATGAATGATCACCGAATAGCCATGAGTTTTGCTGTTGCCAGCTTAGTCGCAAAAGGTGAAACCACACTTGTTAATGCGACAGCGGTTGATGTGTCCTATCCCGGATTTTTCGAAGAGCTTTCCGAAAAGCTGGGAGTTGTTTCATGAAACTGGGACTCATCGGTGGGCAGATTGACTACTCGCTTTCTCCAAAGATACATCTAGCAGCACTCGATGAACTTCGGATGGAAGGAAGTTATCAATTACTTCCAACCCGAAGTGAAGATTTGCATGAAACGCTTGATCAACTCTTCCGCGATGGTTTTCAAGGATTGAATATAACGAATCCATTCAAATATGCGGTAATTCAATATTGCGAAAATATCAGTTCGACGGTAAAAATAATTCAATCTGCCAATACACTCATTCGAGGCGAGAAAGGTTGGATCGCTGATTCGACAGATGGTTTCGGACTTCAATTTGCACTTAAACCATGGAATTTATCAACCATTGATCGCAATGCATTGATTCTTGGTGGTGGAGGATTTGCGCGTGCCTCGACATTGGAATTGTTGCAAAATAATTGGCATGTTGCCGTATCGATGAGACATTTTCTACCGGAGTGGAAAGGTCTCTGCGCGAGATATCCAGACCTCTTGTCTATTCATTCTTGGGTCGATCGCGTTGCACTCGGGCAAAATTCTTCGTTAGTTGTTAATGCAACACCGATTGGCTCTGATGGAGTATCATCTCCATTCCCATTCAATCTACTTCCACTACCGGGAAGTTATTATCTTGAATCAATTTATTCACCGATAATGACGTCGGTCATGAAACTATTGATTGAATCGGGATCGACCGTACAAAACGGATTGCGAATTTTATTGGGTCAGGCAATGTCATCCTTCTCCATTTGGACAGATCGGGCATTCCCTGAGGAAAGTTTAAGACAATTGGAGATCGAACTATGCTGCGCTATCTGACAGCCGGCGAGTCGCATGGTCAGGCTCTTACAGGAATTCTCGATGGTATTCCTGCAGGTCTTGAACTCAGTTCTGAATTGATCGATCGGCAACTTCAACGAAGACAAATGGGATATGGTCGCGGCGATCGAATGAAAATCGAACACGATCAAGTTGAAATACTGAGTGGCATTCGATATGGTATCACAACAGGTGCACCGATCAGTCTGTTGATTAAGAATCTTGATTGGGAAAATTGGATCGAGAAAACATCAATCACACCGGTATCAAACCCAAGCGAACCATTAACCATGCCGCGTCCGGGTCATGCTGATTACGCCGGAGTTCTTAAATATCATTTAACCGACATTCGGACTGTGATTGAGCGAGCAAGTGCTCGCGAAACAGCAATGCGAGTGGCAATTGGAGCGATTTGCCGGGAATTATTGTCGCAATTCGATATTAGAATCGCATCGCATGTTCGGAGAATTGGTAAAGTATCTGCTACAACTAAATTGACAAACTACGATGTGATAAACTCCATTGCCGACGGTTCATTAGTGCGATGCATCGACCCGAATGCCGAGCACCAGATGATTCAAGAAATCGATAAATGCAAACTAGAAGGCGATACATTAGGTGGTGAATTTGAGGTGATCTCCATTAATGTTCCAATCGGTTTGGGATCCTATGTTCAGGCTGATCGCCGTCTTGACGGGCAATTGGCTCAAGCAGTGATGTCGATTCCGGCAATTAAATCGGTTTCAATCGGCGATATTGAAGATGGGTGTCTGTCCGGTGCGCAATTCCACGATCAACTTAATTTGACTGAAACTGGTTCAATTCACCGAACCAGCAATCACTCCGGTGGCATCGAGGGGGGTATTAGTAACGGTGAACTGATTATCATCCGCGCAATGATGAAACCATTGGCATCGCTGCGTCAATCGTTACGATCGATCGATTTAGCGACCAATGAACCAACTCAAGCGTTGAAAGAACGGTCAGATGTTTGTGCCGTTCCTGCAGCCAGCATTGTCGGCGAGCATGTAGTAGCATTTGTTCTAGCTAAAGAACTCCTTGCGAAAATCGGTGGCGATAGTATCGCCGAGATGAAATGTCATTTTGCTGCTTGGGGGAATCGTTGGGACACATTTTCCTCGCGGGATTAATGGGATGTGGAAAATCGTCACTGGCTCGTCGGATCGGCTACGCCTTCCGGCTTCCGGTGTACGATCTTGACCAACGATTGGAGACGAAGTACGGGATACCTATCGCACAACAAGTCCAAGAACAGGGCTGGATAGGTTTTCGCCAGCGAGAGTGGGAAGAACTTCAATTAGTGTGTAGAGAACCAAAAGGAGTCGTCGCACTGGGTGGGGGAACATTAACGATCAAAGGGGCATTAACGGAGATTCATCGAGCCGGATTCTCCATCTTCCTCGATGTATCTATTCCAGTTTTATGTAAACGAGTCGGCAACAATCCCAAACGCCCCTTGATCGCTGGCTGTAATTCGCCGGCAGAAGTCGAATCTCTAATTCGCAAGCTTCGTGAAGAACGCGACCGTGTTTATCAAGGTTGCGATGCGATCATATTCATCGATGAAGACGAACCGGTAACGATTACCACCGAGCGTCTCATTGCATTAATCAATACCGCCAAAACTCAACAGTGACGTATACGATGTTACAAACCTTAACTCAAACGTTCACTTTCGGAACTCACTCCACTGAAATCCATTTTGCCGATGGAAATTTTCCCAGCTCTGTCTGTTCGCTGATAGATTCCGCTCAACGATCGATTATCATCACCGATTCCAACGTCTGGAGTCATTACGAAGCGATCTGGAACGAAGTCAGGTCAGAGATATCCGCAGTGATTGTACTTCCTGCAGGTGAAGAACAAAAAAGCCTTCAAACGATCGAACGTGTCGCCGAGCAGTGCATTCACAAAGGGATTGATCGAAATTCGTGTCTCATTGCGTTAGGTGGTGGTGTAATCAGCGACATCGTAGGATTTCTTGCGGCGATCGTTTTTCGTGGAATCCACTGGATCGCAGTACCAACAACCATAATCGGATCGGTAGATGCAGCGATCGGTGGAAAAACAGGAGTAAATCTCAGTGCTGGAAAAAACTTAATCGGTGCATTTCATCCTCCGGAACATGTTATCGTCGATGCCGGTTATATTCGAACCTTACCCAATCGGGAATTGTATTGCGGCTGGGGTGAAATTTACAAATACAGTTTATTAATCGGCGATGCGATGTGGACCAAGGTGATTGAATCAGACATTTCTGTACCTCCAACCATCGACATTGTTCATGAATGTATATCCAAAAAAATTGCGGTAGTAAATTCAGATCCGTACGACCGTGGCGAACGGCTATACTTGAATCTCGGTCACACTTCCGGACACGCTTTGGAGGCTGCCACCGGGTATAATTACTTCCGTCATGGCGAAGCTGTTCTTTGGGGATTGGGTGTCGCAATCGATCTCTCACTGAAACTGAACCTTTTACCAGAACCAACCTGGAAAACGATCAACGAAGCAATTAGAAAGATCCCGGTACCGAAGGCGATTGTCAATCCTGAGACGATTATTTCATATTTGAGTCACGATAAAAAACGTAGTGCAGGATCCAATCGCTGGATTATGCTTGAAGGAATTGGAAAACCCATTATCCAACAGGATATTGGAAGCGAGATAATAACTGAAGTTATCACTAGCCGCATTACCCATCTTCACAAAGGGAGGGTTGCCTGATGGTTGCGACAATTTGGATTATTCAAGGTCCCAATCTGAATTTATTAGGAGAACGCGAACCCGAGCTGTACGGTACGATGTCGCTTACCGAACTGCAAAATCAGTTGGACGAAGAAGCAAAATCACTCGATCTCCGGTTGAAACATTTTCAATCGAATCATGAAGGTCAACTAATCGATCAACTCCAAGCAATCCGCTCCGAAACTGACGGTGTCTTGCTCAACGCTGGTGGTCTAACTCACACCAGCGTGTCGCTGCACGATACGATTAAAGCAGTATCCTATCCGGTCGTTGAAGTTCACCTGACCGATCCTTCCAATCGCGATTTCTTTCGACGCACTTCATATCTAACCGATGTCTGTGTGGCAACCTTTAAAGGCAATGGTATTGCAAGTTACAGTAAGGGTTTACGGTTCTTGAAAAATTGGATCAATGGCATTCGACCGGAACCCAAAACCAACTCGCGGGTAGTCTTTCGAAAGAACGAGACGATTCATCTGGATGATACCGATGCTGCGGGAATTATTTTCAACGCGAACCTATTTCGAATCTGCCATCGGGTGAATGAAGAGTGGCTCTCGAGTATACAATTTTCAATTGGAAAAATGCTGCAAGAACGCAAATGGGGACTTCCCGTCGTCCATTGGGAAGGGGACTTTTTGAGACCGCTCCAAACCAGTCAATCGGTAACAATCGAGCTGGAAATTATCCGGATTGGAGCAAGTTCAATGACCTACGGCTATCGTATTCTTGACGAACAAAGCGAGGTTTGTGCGACGGCAAGTAGCGTCCACGTGGCAACCGACTTCTCGGGTAACAAAGTGCCAATTCCGAGTGAATTTATTAATTCATTGAATATTAATAACTAAGCATTTTATTGTCTTTCAAACGCGAAGTTCTAGTAAATTAAGAACATACTGTTTATTGGTACTCAGAGAGTGTGTCAATTTTCAATCTAGAAAGATTGCATTTTCTCACAGAATAGTTATAACTTGTATTGTTTTGTTCGGATTGGACCGCCGTTCAAACACTGTAACCTAGTCGGTCCCTTTACTCTCTCGCTTTTGATTTAACTCTTTATTTGTCGACGCGACAATTTGATATGCTGTAATCGGAAATTTTCTCGGAGGACATCATACCGGGATTTATGAAGATTGGTTAATTATCGATAAGGTATCGCCGACTAACGTTCCTACTGGAACCAGAAGAGCGCGTTCAACGCGGGGAGGCTTATAGGAAATTTGTAATGGCGTTCGAGGAAACCACCAGCACTACTAACACTCCAGAACCAGTCATCTTTCGCAAGGGCAAGAAAGCCAAGCTTGTGCTGCCGGACGAGTCCGACGAGCATAGTATCGAACAGATGAAGCATTATTCCGACCTGATCAACATGACCGCATCCGATATCGAACCGGGTACGATTGTTAAAGGTCAAGTGACATCGATCAGCGAAAAAGAAGTCACGATTTCGTTGAATTACAAATCCGATGGCGTAATTCCGGTAGATGAATTCTCCGACTTGGTCGATTTAAAAGTCGGCTCCGAAATCGAAGTGTTTTTCGATGCGATGAACAACGAAGGTCACCCCGTTCTTTCCAAGCGCAAGGCCGATCATTTCCGTGTTTGGGAACGAGTGAAAGATCTCCACGACAAGGGCGAAACAGTCCAAGGCAGAATCGTTAAGCGCATCAAGGGCGGTCTGGTGATCGACCTGATGGGTATCGACGCATTTCTCCCCGGCTCGCAAGTCGACGTTCATCCGGTTCGCGATTTCGATCAGTTGCTTGGTCGCACGATGGACTTCCGGATCATCAAGGTGAACGACCAACGCCGCAACGTCGTGGTTTCGCGCAAGGTTTTGGTGGAAGAAGGTCTGAGCGAACGCCGCACGGAAATTCTGGATACATTGCACAAGTTGATCATCGAAGAAGGTCGCCGCGATGTCGTGATCGAAGGTACGGTCAAGAATATTACCGACTTCGGTGTCTTCGTCGACCTTGGTGGCGTCGACGGTTTGCTCCACATTACCGATTTGTCTTGGAGCCGCGTCGAACACCCGTCGCAAGTGGTTCAACTCGATCAGCGCATTACTGTCAAAGTACTTTCCTACGATCCCGATAAACGCCGCATTTCGCTTGGTCTCAAGCAATTGCAAGAAAATTACTGGGACGATATCGAAACCCGTTACCCGAGTGGCACCAAGGTCAAGGGTCGCGTGGTCTCGTTGGCTCGCTACGGCGCGTTTGTAGAATTGGAAAATGGTGTCGAAGGTTTGGTTCACGTCAGTGAAATGAGCTGGACGCAGCACGTGAAACACCCGTCGCAGTTGGTTCAGGTCGGCGACGAAGTGGAAGTCGCAGTGCTCAAGATCGATCGCGAAAATCGCAAGATTTCGCTCGGTATGAAGCAGGTTTCCCCGGATCCGTGGTTGACGATCGAAGAGAAATATCCGATCAACAGCAAGCACAAGGGTGTGGTTCGCGATCTCGTACCGTTCGGCGCATTTGTCGAATTGGAACCGGAAATCGACGGTTTGATTCACATTAGCGACTTGTCGTGGACGAAGAAAATTCGTCACCCCAGCGACGTGTTGAAGAAAGGCGATACTATCGAAGTGATGGTTGTGTCGCTCGACAAAGACGAACGCCGCATCGGGTTGTCGCTGAAGCGTCTTGAATCGAATCCGTGGGATGTGTTTGCCGATACGTTCCCAATTCATTCCCGCACGGTAGCGAAAGTTGTCCGGTTGGTTGAAAAGGGAATCATCGTCGAATTGCCGTACGGTATCGAAGGATTCATTCCGAATTCGTTGCTGTCGCGCTCGCCGGAAGGTCCAAAACGACGATCGCTCAAATCCGACGATCTATTGGTCGTGGAAGTGACAGAATTCGATAAGGACAATCGTAAGGTGATTTTGACTGCGGTCGAATTTGCCAAAGATTTGACGATGCCGTCCGACGACGAAATGCCCATGCCGCTACCGACTGGTGCACCGACCATCGGCGACATGGTGAAGGAACAGAAAGACGAAGACAAGGAAGAAGAGAAGGATGAAACTGTTGGCGAAGAACCAGCAGCGGAGTAATTTTTCTTCCGATAGAGTATTGAAAAGGCGAGCTGCGAGGCTCGCCTTTTTTTTGTTTCATAAAGGTGACAATTCATATCGATTATACGCAACGATGATTAGCAAAATAAATGATGTTATTGGTTCTTGAAAAAAGGTTTAATCGGTAGTTCGAGCGCTCACGATTGCGCTCTGCGTTCCCCGCAATGACAGATAAAAAGATTAAAAAATAAGCCGGATCGAAATTGGGCAATACTGCAAGAAACAGAATACGCTCAGATCCGAATCAAAAGCCTGAATTGGTTTCAATATCCTATTCTAGACGCTTATATTCTCTTCATCTCCTATTCAATAAAATAAAACAGAATTATTACACTTTCTCAACACCGATTAACCTCGAGGTTACCGTGAACTCAATCTTCGACAAAAATGATTTTTTGAAAATCTTACAGCGAGTAGAAACAATTCAGCGCGACTCAATTCGACAATGGGGCACCATGAATGTCGCGCAGATGATGGCTCATGTAACCTCCGGTATCGAAATGGCACTTGGAAAAATTACGATTCAAGACAGGAGTAATTTTATTACCCGGTGGATCATCAAACCGATCGCCTTGAGCAGTATCCCGATCAAACGCAATATCAAATCTTCGCAACCCAACGTCGAGATTAGCTTGGAAACATTCGATTCGGAGAAAATGAGACTGTTGAATGTCCTTCAGGAAATGAAAGCACGCGGATCAATTGGAAAATGGTATCCTCACCCGGCATTTGGATCGCTAACCGGAGAGGAATGGGGACGACTAATTTTCAAACATCTGGATCACCATTTCCGACAGTTTTCGAATTAACTGATCTAGAAGTTAGCGAACAAACAGTATGCAGAAACACGGATATAGTATCCATCCATCGATCGCAATTGTGGAAAAATGGATATCGGAAATCAAAGCGAAGACCGGTAAGACACTTCCGGAATGGATCGCTATCATCCAATCTCAACCAATATTGAGTGAACAAGAATACCGGGACCAATTGAAAGTTGAATTCGGCTTAGGCAATAATAGCGCGGGATGGATTGTCGATTATGCATTAGGCAAGGATCAATTCGGCGCTCATCCCGAGAGTTATCTCACTGATGCCGAACGCTATGTAGATACCATGTTTTCAGGTGCGAAATCGGGATTACTGCCGATTTACGATAGGTTGCTTGAGATGGCATTTTCATTGGGATCCGATGTGAAAGCTTGTCCGTGTAAAACGATTGTTCCATTATACCGGACACATGTATTTGCTCAGCTCAAACCGAGTACCCGTACCCGACTTGATCTTGGATTATCATTGCATAATACACCATCAACCACACGACTAATCGATACCGGAGGCGCGAACAAAGGGGATCGGATCACTCATCGGATTGGGATTTCTTCAATCCAAGAAATTGATACGGAAGTTGTCGATTACTTGAAGAAAGCTTACGATTCCGATTCTCAATAACAGTTATTTATTAATTAAAAAGAGATCGGAGTAATCTGCTAGATCTTGGGGGGTATTGAAACTTTTCAACTGTGCGGCTTCTTCATTTGATATTTCAATCCATTCGGTTGGCAGCGATGCAGCTATTCTTCGAATCGAGAAATTCTGGTCGGCAATCGCAGTCGAATAATTAATAGAGAATATCGAAGGATATAGACCGGGGAATGGGTCTAAACAATTTCCCGATTCATCTTTGAAATATACCAATGCAGTTTTTTTTACTTCAGATATCAATTTCGCGAGAAGTGATGTTGTCAGTAATGGTTGGTCGCAGGCGACGATCAAGTATGCATCGGTGTAATTACTCGTAAGGGCAGTTTCGATACCCGATATCGGTCCGCAATGCGGGTGCAGATCACTAAGTGATTTTACTCCTCCAAGTGAACAATTGATTTCTGTGCCTCCCGCGACAATGATTTCATCGACGATGGGTTGTAGTTGTGCAATCATCTGCTCGAGCATTGTTCGACCATTGCGCAATACAATTTGGGATTTATTCATCCCCATCCGACTGCTTTCACCACCTGCTAAGATTACACCTGCAATTTTCATTCGGATTTCCTGATCAATTCGTATTCGTCGTAGAACATAATGCGCAAAACTAGCGGAATATCACAATAGTGTTTCTTGAAAATAAGTTGTCATGATTCGGTGTCAAGGATCGCCTGACCTGCGGGCGGACGCGGGGGTCCGCCCCTACTACCGATAACAACTTATTATCAAGAAATACTATAACAGCAAGTCATAAATTTCTTATGATCGATGTTACATCCCGTGATTAATATAATACCCGCAATTAGACAATTTTATCATCGCCTTATCCTAAAAGACTTTTTGGTTATGATTCTATCACTTATATTCTCAATAATCAGTTCTATCACTTTATAATTCAAAACATTATTTGCATTTTTTCAAAACACTCAATACCAGTCCCGATTCCCGATATTTTGGTTGTATCTTGTAGATTAGTTCGCCAGATTCTTTCCTACTCATACTCTTGACGAGGAACTATGGATTCAATTTCTCGACGAAGATTCCTACAAATTTCATCGACCGCGATCGGGGTAGCTGCTGCAGCAAAAGTAATGCAGCCCACCCGCCTTTTCGGTGATCTAGCCTTCGCCCTTGAAGGAAAACCTTCCGACCGCATTCAGCGAATTCCCACATTCTGCGATATCTGTTTCTGGAAATGTGGTGCCATTGCATCCGTAGAAAATGGAAAATTGTGGAAACTGGAAGGTAATCCTTTAGATCCACTGAGTAATGGAAGGCTATGTCCTCGTGGTACTGGCGGAGTCGGTGCGCAAAGCGATCCAGACCGATTGAAAGCACCGCTATTGCGGAAAAGTGTTCGCGGAAACGAAGAGTGGGTGGAAGTAACTTGGGATGAAGCACTGAACTTCATCGCCGATAAAATGAAAACGATCAAGTCTAGCTTTGGACCAGAATCGGTTGCGCTATTCAGTCACGGTATCGGTGGAAATTTTCTAAAACACCTCATCAAGGCGTACGGTTCACCCAATATCACCGCTCCATCGTTTGCTCAGTGCCGGGGACCTCGGGATGTCGGATTCCGCTTGACATTCGGCGAAGATGTCGGATCACCGGAACGCACCGATATCAAATATTCAAAGTGCATTGTCCTGCTCGGTTCTCATCTCGGCGAAAATATGCACAATAGTCAGGTACAAGAATTCGCCGAGGCAATCGATAATGGCGCGACAATCATTGTTGCCGATCCCCGTTTTTCTATCGCAGCGAGCAAGGCGAAGTGGTATCTTCCCATCAAACCGGGAACCGATCTCGCACTGCTATTGGCTTGGATGAACACAATAGTGCGTGAGAAACTGTACGATGAAGAATATGTGAAGAAGTACGGTTTCGGCTTTGAGAATTTCGCTGCGGAAATTGCCCCTTACACGCCAGAATGGGCATACCCCGAAACAAATATCGATCCGGAAACGATTCGTGAAACCGCGCGGGCAATGGCGCAACACAAGCCGGCAACACTAGTTCATCCGGGTCGACATGCGACATGGTACGGCGACGATGCGCAACGGAGTCGGGCAATTGCACTGCTCAATGCACTGCTCGGAAGCTGGGGACGCAAAGGGAGCTTCTTTACACCGGTAAGTATGGAATTGCCCGGTTATCCCTACCCTCCCTACCCTCATTCAGAAAAGGCAAAAGTTGACAATCCGGGAAACAAATACCCCTTTGCACACGAATCGATAACGACTGGAATTCGCGAAGCGACAATCAGCGGCAAACCTTATCCGATCAAGGGGTGGATGGTTTATGCCACCAATTTGATGAGTGCATTACCCAATGAGAAAGCAACGATCGAAGCGATCAAGCAACTTGATTTGCTGGTCGTGATCGACGTGGTTCCGAGTGAGATCGCAGGTTGGGCCGATGTCGTATTGCCAGAATCGGTCTATCTCGAACGGTACGACGATCTGAATGTGGAATGGTTCCGCGATCCATTTATCGCCCTACGACAACCAGTAGTAAAGTCGCCTGACGACCAAAAACCGAATTGGTGGATCGCCAAGCAGTTGGCAAATCGATTGGGGTTGGGTAATTATTTCCCGTGGCAGGATATCGAGGAATATCTCGATTCCCGTCTGAAAAAAGGTGGTTATTCGCTTGCGGCATTGAAAGAAAGCGGAATTATCCGCGGTGCTAAGCAACCGAATTATTACGAAGAAGGGGTTCCACCGATATTCGACACACCATCCGGAAAGATCGAGTTCTATTCCGTTCAGTTGCAACAAGCGGGATTCGATCCGGTTCCGAAATATAAACGCCCAGTCGAACCACCACCGGGTTCATTCCGATTATTGTATGGACGTGCGCCGATGCACTCGTTTGGTCGGACGCAAACGAATCGAATTCTCTCCGATATGATGCCGGAAAATGAGATCTGGATCAATAATGATGTAGCGAATCGATTGGATTTGAAAAGCGGCGATTACGTGAAACTGAAGAATCAAGATGGTGTGCTGTCAAATAAGATTCGCGTGAAAGCAACCGAGCGGATTCGACCGGACTGCGTGTACATGGTTCACGGATTCGGACACACTTCCAGACGATTGCGTCATGCATTCGGAAAGGGAGCCAGCGATTCGCAATTGATTACACGGTACGCGACTGACCCACTGATGGGTGGAACCGGGATGAACGTCAACTTTGTAACGATCGAATCGGGGGTATAAGATGAGCCGTCTGGGAATGGTGATCGACACCCGTAAATGCGTCAGTTGTATGGATTGCGTGGCAGCCTGCAAAACCGAAAACCGGGTTCCCGAAGGATACGATCGGGATTGGCTGACACAAGATGTTACTGGAAAATTTCCGACGTTATCGATGGAATTACGGAGTGAGCGCTGCAATCACTGCGACAATCCTCCGTGTGTGTATTGCTGTCCGACTGGCGCGAGTCATGTCCACGAACGTGGCGGCATCGTTTTGGTCACACATGAACAGTGTATCGGTTGTAAAGCATGTATGGCAGCTTGTCCATACGATGCCCGGTTTATTCACCCCGACGGGTATGCCGATAAATGTACGTTCTGTGTGCACCGGATCGAGGATGCGAAAGATCCTGCGTGTGTTTCGGTTTGTCCGACACATTGTATGACGTTCGGAGATTTCGAGGATCCGCATAGCGAAGTTAGCCGTTTGATCGCGGCACATAAGAACCACACGGTGCTTCCGGAAGCGGGAACGCAACCACAAATATTCTACCTGATGTGAGGAGAAATCGATGCACGAATTGACATTCACCCGTCATAATCCTCATATCGATCCGATGCTTGGGATCTGGGATTGGCAGATACCGGTCTACCTATTTCTAGGTGGATTGGTTGCCGGAATTATGATCATCTCCGGATATTTTTTACTCAGCGGTCGCGACAAGGCAAGCAAGACAAGCTGTTTTCATTTACCATTACTATCACTGGCGTTGATAAGTGTCGGTATGTTTGCATTGTTTCTGGATCTCGAACACAAATGGTATGTCTGGCAACTGTATACCACCTTTCAACCCACATCGCCGATGTCGTGGGGTGCATGGATTCTGCTACTGGTGTATCCAATTCTGATTGGAACAGTACTCATGAACGTCCATGACCATTTTCCAAAATCAATTCGCAAACTGTTTCCAATTCTCGATACGCTTTCAGCGAAACTATCTTCTCCGGCTTCGATCCGGTGGCTGGCAGTCGGAAATATGCTGATCGGGGCAGCATTGGGTATTTATACCGGGATTTTATTAAGTGCGTTCGGAGCGCGCCCGTTATGGAACAGCGCCATGCTCTGGGTGTTGTTCCTCGTATCCGGACTTTCGTCGGCAGCAGCACTTGTACACATGATTGCCAGTTTGAAATCCGAACGGGAGTTACTGGCGAAAGCCGACAATGGTTTTTTAATTTTCGAATTGATTGTATTGGGTCTTTATCTGATAGGATTGCTCAGTTCGACACAGGCTCATCAAGCCGCAGCACATTTATTGTTGAATGGTTCGTTTGCTGCACCATTTTGGGTGCTCGTGGTGGGAATAGGTATTGTCATTCCACTCATTATTCAGTTGCTTGCAGTCAATCACAAAGTGAATCATACAGCAATTGCACCGGTCACGGTAATATTAGGCGGTCTATTTTTACGATTCATTATTGTATCTGCCGGGCAGCAGAGTAGCTGGATCAACACAATACACAATCATGTAAATTTATTTCATTAATATCAGGAATCATCTATCGCGATACATCGCGGGAGCAATGATATGGCTTCATCAACGACAACTACTACCAGTACTATTAAGACGACTGTCGAACGAGTCGCTCAACCGTATTGGAATCCTTATCTCGCCGGAATCGGTTTGGGGTTAGTGCTATTGCTTTCCTATGTCATCATGGGTCGCGGCTTGGGAGCCTCCGGTGCATTCTCGACCGCCACCTCGGTAACGATCAGTAAACTAGCGCCTGCTCATGCTTCCGGTAATGGATTCTATTCCGAGTACCTCGGTGACGGATCGAAAAGCCCATTCAAAGATTGGTTGGTATTCGAGGTGTTGGGCGTGTTTGTCGGAGGATTTTTCTCGGGTGTATTAGCCAATCGGGTACGGAAAGGAGTCGAGAAAGGACCGCATATCTCGATTGCCGGACGATTGATTTTTGCGTTCATCGGCGGTTCGCTGATGGGATTCGGAGCCAAGTTGGCACGGGGATGTACTAGCGGACAAGCACTCACCGGCGGATCGGTACTGAATGTCGGGAGCTGGTCGTTTATGATGATGGTATTTACCGGTGCTTATGCGATGGCATACTTCATGAGGAGACAGTGGAAATGAACGCACCCTTTTACAAATTCGGAATGTTCAACGATGAAGTTAGTTTAATTCTCGCATTTGCTATCGGAATTGGTTTCGGTTTCTTTCTGGAACGCGCCGGATTCGGCAGTGGTCGTAAGTTAGCTGCTCAATTCTACTTTACCGACTTGACCGTATTCAAAGTAATGTTTACCGCAATCATTACTGCGATGCTGGGCATTTTCTGGCTCTCGTGGATCGGCTTCATGGATTTATCGCAAGTGTATTTGACACCTACATACATCCTTCCTCAGACGATCGGTGGATTGATACTCGGTATTGGATTCGTGATTGGTGGATATTGTCCAGGTACATCATGCGTTGCAGCAGCAACGGGAAAAATCGATGGGATGATTTATCTGCTGGGAATATTCTTCGGAATATTCGTTTTCGGTGAAATGTTCCCGATGTTGGAATCGTTCTACAATTCGACTTCGATGGGACAAATCACCTTATCGCAGCTACTCAATATCCCTTACGGAGTACTAGTATTCGCTGTAGTCCTCATGGCGATTGGTGGTTTTGCCGGTGCGGAATGGGTCGAAAATAAATTTGCGAAATAATCTTCGATAGCTACAAGGATGGTCAAAATGACTTTCTGGAAATCGCTTTCACGCAACCGTAAACTCGCGCTATTAGCTTTTACTTTGGGATTATTGGCGGTATTTGCGGGAAATCCTTATCACGGTACTTCGGTAACAATCGATGCAAAAGAACTGGCAATGATAGTAGACAACAAAGTCGATCATATCGATGTAACCGAACTCACCGATTGGATAATGAAGAGGAGTGCAGACTACCGATTGATCGATCTGCGATCGGAACAAGAATACCGTGACTATCACATTCCGACTTCCGAGAATATTCCGACGGCGAAAATTACCGACGCTAATTTCTCGCATACTGAGAAGCTCGTACTTTATTCCGAAGGGGGGATCCATTCGGCACAAGCATGGTTCCTACTGCGGTCGAAAGGATATAAAGCGGTCTATATTCTTTTCGGAGGTCTGGAAGAGTGGAATGACCGTATCTTATTTCCAAAGATTGCGGTGAATGCAACGACACAACAACAATCAGAATTCACTAAAATGAGCGAAGTGAGTAAGTTCTTCGGTGGAACTCCACAAACCGGAAGCAATCCAGCCACAACTCCGAAAATGGAACCTCCGAAGCCGATGCCAAGTGGTGGTGGTTCATCCGCACCAGCAGCAAGTGGCGGCAAGAAGAAAAAGGAAGGGTGCTGACTGGAATCTGTTCCTGTCAACTATAAGCTGTCGTCACTCGCAATAACATATCAGGATACTAGATACAAGCGGAGATTGCATCGTCTCTACGTTTCGTAAATGCTTCGCATGTTACTACACTTCGTTCCTCGCAACGACAAATCAAGATACAAGAGGGAAGCGGAATACGTTTCGACCACTGAACGAGCAGACGCTAAGAACGCCCCGACCAAAGAAATTGATAGAAAAAAAACGGAACCTCACTGAGGTTCCGTTTTTTTATGTGATACTACTAAGCTTACTTCACTAACATAATTTTCTTAGTAGCGTTAAAATTGCCAGAATTCATCTTGACAAAATACATACCCGATGCAAGCTTGGTTGCATCGATCATTTGAGTATGTTTCCCCGCAATGCTGGTTCCATCAAACAGTGTTTCGACCAATCGACCGTTACTGTCGTATAGTTTCAGCACAACTCGATCGGCACGCGGAATCTCGTAGCGAATCGATGTTGTCGGGTTAAACGGATTGGGATATGCATTTTCAAGATTGTAACGATGAACCATTGCTCCGTTTTCAGCAACGCCAGTCGCGGTAGTGATAATAGAAACTGGCACGGTAATCGAAGCTGCCATGTTACCTGTGATCACCCATGTACCATTCAATGTCTGACCGGCAGTCAACCGCCGCGCGTCAAACAGTGTGCTGATCGTTTGGCTCTGACCGACCGGAATGCTCAACACCGTAGTACTTGGTGACGACCAAATCACACCGGGAGTGAATTTGTATGCGAAGTACTGCGTGGCAGTCTGATTGTAAATCACCTGCGTGGCAATGGTACCATTCGAAATACCGATTGTAGCCGAGTTGAGGGTTCCAGTTAACACATCATACTGGAATTCAACTGTACCGTCGGAACGAAGGATCGCTTCAAAATTGAAGTTACCACCTGAACCACTTGTCACGTATCGCGGCACATTCTGCCAAGAGAAAATGGCATAACCACTATCGGCATCTACATAGACTTGGGTAACAGCCGTACCGCTAACGACAAAGTCGTCCCAGTACGGGCAAATCATCGGATAACCGGATGGAAGCGATGCATTTGTATACAACGCTCCAACTGCCGTTGAGAAGCAGAGATATCCGTTGGTGCACATATAGACGTTGGTATAATTCGTACCGTAGAACGGGAATCTGAATGGCAGCACATAAGGTCCCGATAATGAATCGTCGCCGTGCGCTCCCGGATCCCCGGCTTCCGTGTCGTACCAGCCTACTTCAGGACCATACGCTTGTGATGAAGAGAGTGAAGTATAACCTAGTGATCCAGTAGTCGCGGCAAGCGTACCGGTAAACGGCGCGCTCCCATTGTTCGAGATCAGTACGTTAGTACGCACTGTATCGCCAGCAGCGACAGTCATCGAAATAGGATTCGGTGACACTTGCAAAGTAGTATTACTGGTTATCGTGATGATCGAAGTATCGACATTGAGCGGATGCGTTGTCGATTTCACCAGTAGACGCGCGTTGTAGGTGATCGGTCCGGTAGCAGTCCAATCGAAATATCCTGAGTTCGGAATATTGGCAGCGATGGTGTCCCAAGTGCCAGACGGATAACTCCGATTGATCAGAATGTTCATGATGTCGGTAGTATAGTATGGATTCCAGATAATCGGGAGTGCAGTACCGATCAAATAGGTTCGGTTATTGGTCGGTGACACGATGGTGTGGCATCGGGCAGACTGGTATACTTCGTGTGAAGTATTATTCTGCACGAATGCAATCACGCTGCAACTATCCTTGTTATAAGGTTCCGTACCAGTTCTTCGTGGTGCAAACCGGGCGGTAAAGGTCAGTGTATCGGTCGTAGTACCGGTATGGGTAAATGCAATTCCGGCTACCGAGGGTGAAGCCGATACGAACGGGAATTCCCAACGGTTCACACCATTCGGTGCCGGGGTTGCCCATGTTTCCAGGGTTTCGGTCAAGTAAATCTTCAGCGAGCTGTTCGTAATCGCTGAACTCGCCACAGCCTTTACTGTCACGATAATCGTATCGTTCGTGGTCGGATCCATCGATACCTTCAACCACACTGGTGACGCAATCGCCAACCGGGTATTAACTCGGGTTGTGATCGTGTTGGGAGTCGATGAGAGACCGAATCCGACAATCGTCGTACCATCAATCGCATAAGTCGGGTAACCGGTTACGCCATAAGTGGAACGCAATGAATCGGCTTGAGGAGTATTGGCGAGATACCACGGATCATTGGGACCCGGATAATTTTCGTGATATTGGATGTATTGGACACTACCTTGCCCCGCAAGGTATGGAACGAGCCAATTATGACCCGTCGCGCAGTAAGGTCAAGAGTAGTTGGTGTAGTCTTCCATTAGTACTGTGCGCGGATAGGCAAAACCTAATCCGGCCAATACTACTGTAAGAAGCATCACCAAGCCAACGATAACATTTTGCTTCATAATGATCTCCGTAGGATTGAACAAACTAATACTAGACGGCATAATGTAACGATTTTTGACAAGTGTCTCAATTTGTAAACAAGCAAAAATAAAAATCGTTTTTCGATCTATGAGCAAATTATGTGAATAGCAACACATTGCCTTATTCTATACATAATTTCGAAATTCAATCTTAATTCATACCAATCATACACTTAATTAGAATGAGAAAAAAAATACAAATTTTCAATAATCCTAGCAAAAGTGCATGCTGGTTTCCGTACTTTTAGTGACGAGTGACTGATTCACTCTATCTATCGGTTTTAATTCCATTTAAGCGAGTTCATTGAAAAAACTTACAGCTCGATCATTCACATCGAGCGAAAGCTTTCGAATCAAGCCGATCAGCACTAATTGAATTTTTTTAGAGAATTTTCAGTATTCAAGACCATCGAATGTAACCTGATGTTTTCGCTTTACGCGGCGAAGAACTGGTATATGGATAGGTACAAATATTCATCAGGATCAAAATCGAACTAATGAATTGACAAGATACAACCGATGAAATCATGTGTTGCAGTTCACACCTTTAGAAAGAGTTATTCAACAAACGCAACGATTTTATCGACGATAACATCTAATCATTGAAAGCGGTTTTCTGTTTCCGTAGAGTTCAAAATTTTCTTGGGAACCTAGTGTTGTTATCTGCGTTCAAACAAAACTAGCGCGATTTTCAGAGGAGAAAGATATGCAGATCTACATTCGTAACTTGCACATCAATATGGATGATTCGACCCGAATTCGGATCGAAACGATGATCCAGAACAAACTAAAGAAATATGCCGGACACATACTCCGAGTTACAATCCAACTGATCAATTTCAACGGTACCCGGGGGGGTGAAGACAAAAGTTGTCGGATGGAAGTACGATTAAAATCCAACAGCAATGTTTTTGTTGAAAACATCAGCAGCGAACTGTTGAAATCAGTCGATCTGGCAATCGATCGTGCCGCCAGAGCAATCTCCAAAACCATCGGTCGGTCCCGTGCAATTAAACGAGAGTTACTACCGGTTTTTTAATTTCTATTTCTCGTTCGAATCATACTAGACTGTTCTTTCAATAAATTTTTGACGCGATTTTCCAGTACCGAATGTGCAATTTGTTTTTTTGGGAGATCGCGTCAATTTTCGTTTAGCGAGATTAAACGAATTGGAAATTCCTCTCATCTCACTAGTAAGAGCAACTTTCTTTCGATCCACTCACACTAACTATTCGTCGATGGTTGCGCTCTCCCTATTCGCAAATTACCGTCGACTTTACCACTCCGCTTCCAGCACCTTTGAATACTCGATACTTTGTACCTCATGGAAACAGTGTCGACTTTTTTTGGAACCTATGCGTATAATGAGTAACTCACGAAGAGGGAATCATGTTTAAGACAACTTTAACTCTGTCAATCGTCGCTCTGACGATCAGTCTGTCTTCACTAGCGTTCGCCGCCGAAGCTCAGACGACATTCGACAAGGAGTTATCTGTCGGCAATATCCGATACTTTACCTTGACGAATTCGAATGGAGATGTGGAGATTCTCCCTAGCTCCGACAACCGGATCACAATTCATGCTACTAAAAAAATCATCGGTCCGGTAAGCGATCTTTGCGATAATTATTTGAATGAACTGCAAATCCACGTTGTCAATTCCGCAAGCGGAATCGATATCAAATCATCGCAATTCAATCGGTCCGATTACGATGGTTCGATCGAATACTCGATCACTGTACCCGACGAAGTACAACTAAAAGTCACATCGGTTTCGGGTAATATTGTATGTCGCGATCGGAAAGCCGACATTCAATTTCAGACGACCAATGGCGATATCGAACTGGCGAATTGTTTCGGCAAATTAACGACGACAACGATGAACGGCAATATCACCATTGACGGTGCTACCAGCGATGCAACCATTCGAACAACCAATGGCGAATTGAATTTGTATCTAGCGCTAGATGATAACGGGCGTATCAAAGCAAAGACTGAAAATGGGTCCATTCATCTACAACTCCCCGACAATGTCTCGTCGATGGTTTCGGCTCGTACCGATTACGGTACCGTTTCCAGTGGATATTTCGGTTCGTCGCTTTCCATCAATCCCCGTCAGACTTATGCATCTGGTCGGTTAGGAAATGGCGATGGAACAATCCTGGTCGAAACAAGATCCGGATCGATCTACTTGGATACGTATGACCAAAATCGCTCAACTGTTGCAAGTAACAAAACGGTGATTGTTCACACCGAACGACCGATTGTCGAGGAGCGAGTCGTACGGATTATCGATCGTCCGTGTTATCCACCTTTTCACCATTTTCGTCACCCATGGCGTCCGGCATCGATTTCCTTCCCATTGTTTCGAATCGTTCTTGGGGACCGCCACCCACATCATCCTGCACCGTTCGTATTTAATTCACACCGGGATCGACCTGAGCGACACGACAATGATCGCGGACGCGCAGGCTCGCACGATAACGATCGCAGACGTCGAGACGACGATCGTAGACATCGATAAGAATCTTCACAACCGATATTGTTCGAATACGCCCACTTGCAATTAGTGGGCGTTACTCGTTTTTGTGTGTCTTCCGTTCGAATTTTTCGGTGTTTCAACCAATATCACGATGTTTGTATATTACACCGAAGGTTTTGTATAAACTCCAATCGGAAAACTCTATGTCGCATACCCATCACGAGCACGAAGGTCATCATCACCATGATCATCACAATCATGTTGAAAATAATCCTCATGGAGGAATGTCGCTGCAAAAACGGCTATCACTCAGTATCTGGTTAAACGCTGTAATTGTCATTGCACAAATCCTGGGTGGAATCTATTCTGGTAGTTTAGCGTTGTTATCCGACTCGATGCACAATTTGAGCGATGTAGCGGCACTTGGGATCGCACTATTTGCGATTCGGCTATCGCAGCGACCGGCGACAGTGAAGTATACCTATGGCATGAAACGCGCAGAAGTGCTGGCGGCACTGCTCAACGGCGCAACCCTACTGATTGTAGTAACCCTTATTGTTCGTGAGGCGATTGAACGGATTCTCCATCCACAACCGATCGCCTCTGGAATCGTACTAATCGTCGCATCAATTGGTCTACTCGCCAATGCGGCAGCGATGTTTTTGCTCCGAACTCATGCTCACGATGACTTGAACATGAAGGGCGCATTTCTACATTTATTACAGGATACGATCTCCTCGCTAGTGGTTATTGGTTCGGCACTCCTTGTCAGTTTACCCTATGGGCAATACTTTGATCCAATCGCCTCGCTGGTAGTGGCGATAATGGTGCTATTCAGCGGTTGGCACATCGTTCGCGATGCTCTCCATATCCTGATGGAGGGAACACCTCACGACATCGATCTTGAACAGATACAATCCGAAATCGAGCGGGAGTTTCCGATCCAAAGTATTCATCATATCCATATTTGGGAGATCGGATCCGGTGGAAGACTCTTGACAGCACACGTAAAAATGGACGATCAATCGCTAACACAAGCGGAATGCACGTTGAATACGATGCAAGAACACTTGAATCATCATTGGAAAATCGATCATTGTACGCTCATGCCGGAAGTATGTGGCTGCCAGAAACAAGAGCTACTGCACTCTTAATGGCGCTATTTTCCGTATTACGAAGCGATTAAACAAGTCGGTAATTGAAGTGTCTTACTTTGGAAATTAGTTCAATCAACTGACCGCTTCCTTTTTTTATTTGCGAAAAAGCGGTATTGTAATTGTATACCCTGCCATTTCTTGCAGATACGACTGTTTGTCGATGGCAGCTCTTTAATCATCAACCGAGGATTTTCAAATATGAAATCGATTGAAAAAGTATTCATCGGAATGCTCGTATTATTGGCTTGCGGATTTTCATACGCGGAAGAGAAAGCACACGAATTAGCGACAGAAGTCAAAGCTGAAGTACCGGCACTGGAAAAAATGCATGAAGTGATTTATCCAATGTGGCATGTCGCATGGGCAAATAAGGATATGGAGATGTTCGGGAAATTGCTCCCGGATATCGAAAAAAACGCCGATGCCGTAGCAAAATCCGAACTTCCCGGAATTCTCCGGGACAAAAAAGTCAAATGGGAAAAAGGTGTTCAGGCTATGCAAGAGACGGTTATCGAATACAAGAAAGCCTTGAATTCCAAAACCGATCAAGCCATCCTCGACGCTGCCGAAAAATTACATCGCAATTACGAAATGCTGGTTCGAATTGTCACTCCCGTCTTGAAAGAGATGGAGTCATTTCACGAAGCGCTATACCCGCTATACCACTATCACATTGTAAAATTCGATCAATTGAAAGTCCAATCCGATGTAGCTGAACTCCAGAAACAGATGGATTTATTGAATAAAGTAGTGTTGCCCGAGCGAATGAAGAAACGAAACGACAGTTTTATCGCTGCCCGCGCGACGCTTTCAACATCGGTAGAGGAGCTGGCGAAGACAATACCCAGTAAAGACGAAAAGAAGATCAAAGAGGCTGTTGAAACAATGCACACAGCCTATCTGGGGCTAGAGAAGGTGTTTGAATAGGCTTGAAATCGATTTCATAAAAAGGGTTATACCAATGGTATAACCCTTTTTTATGGTTCAGGTATTGATCCAATCGATTCATTGCAATACTTTTTACTCAGTGTTTTAGAATGCAACCGCTTCTGTTCCGTGTGTATCTAACTAGAGACAGGATGAATCGATGACAATCGAATGCAGCGAAAAGTTAATTGCTTATTGTGGCTTATATTGCGGAGCATGTCCTAGGCATCTGAAGGGAAAATGCCCCGGCTGTCATACTACTACCGGATCGAACTGGTGCAAAGTCAAACCTTGCAACAGCGAACACGGGTACAACGGCTGTTTCGAGTGCACGAAGTTTCCCAATGTTGCCGACTGTACACCGTTTAATCCGATGATCATCCGATTGGGCGAATGGCTCTCGCATACCAGTCGAAAAGCGTGTATCGATCGGATTAAAGAACAAGGTCAAACCGCATTTACCCAATATATGTCCGAACAGCGCTGGGTATCCATCAAGAAATAACGAAACGACGAGGGAACCATGGGAAGAATGGGTGAAAACAGGCAATTTACTAACCGCAAATTGCTGATAATCGGGTTTATATCAATCGCAGTGATTATTATCATTGTTGCAATTTTCGTTTCGACCAATACTGAAGAGACAGCGATTCCACCTTCGATTTCACATGAAAATAGTGTCGAATATTACACTGATTCCTATCGACTTCCCGACGGTCGAACGTTATTAACGACGACACAAAGAATCTACTCCCAGCATTTGACACTCAAAGAGTTCGTCTTTAGCGATACGCTTCCCAATTTAGGGACAGAAAAAACGCAAACACCGGACGGTGAACGCGATACGATTGTCAACAAAGAATTCGATATCTACTTCCAAATGAAGGGGATTCATCGATGAAAAAGTCTCGACAAGTCGCACTGGTTTTGATCACCACTGTCTCGCTTGCAGCCTGTTCGAAAAAGCAGGACGAGACAACTCGCGATTTGACCGTTCACGGGTGGACAAATTCTCAGGATACGATTTCGACGGTTTATCGCCCTTACTATCATTATGGAATGGGTTATCTGCCATTTTTCATTTTTCACAATTCGTTTGCTTCCCCCTACCGGAGTGGTGGTTATTACGGACCCGAAGTATCCCGTTTCCGGAGTTCTTCGCACGCATTTTCGGGAGGACACACATCGAGTCGAACATCAGCGATCAGTAGCCGTGGCGGTTTTGGCGGGTCAAGTCGAGGAATTGGTTCATGAAACGTGTTGAAATTACTCCGCGAAAAGATTGGCAGTCCAAGGTCGAAGCACTCGGGTTTTCATTTCACACTCTTGGCGATGTGTATTGGGACGAGTCGGCTTATTACAGCTTTACGATGAATGAAATTCTCACCTTGGAAAAGGCGACTAACGAGCTGCATGAGTTGTGTTTGGATACTGTTCAACAGATTATCGATCACAATTTGTATAGCCAATTATGCATCCCGGACGAATTTATACCTATTATTTTGCGATCATGGAATGAAGACGAACCCTCGATCTACGGTCGGTTCGATTTTCGTTTTGATGGCAATGGCGTACCCAAAATGTTGGAGTACAATGCCGATACTCCGACATCACTACTGGAATCGTCGGTTGTTCAATGGCACTGGTTGCAAGATTTCAATCAACATGCCGACCAATTTAACTCGATTCACGAGAAATTGATCGCATACTGGACTGAACTGAAACCGTACTTTGGCGTTCGAAGAGTCTATTTCGCTTCGGTATCAGACAACACCGAAGATATTATCACCACTGAATACATGCGGGATACTGCGATCCAAGCGGGTTTGTTGACTGAATATATCGCGGTCGAAGATATCGGTTGGAATGGATCGAGCAACGAATTTACCGACCTGAACGAAGATTCGATCAAGAATATTTTCAAATTGTATCCGTGGGAATGGTTGATCCATGAGGAATTCGGTCAAAACCTCTTGAAGGATATCAATAAGGCATATTGGATCGAACCAGCTTGGAAAATGATCGTTAGTAATAAAGGATTTTTACCGATTCTCTATCGGATGCATAAAAGCTGTCCATATCTACTTCCTGCATATTTCGATAGCGAATCACATAGTCTATCCGATTATGCCCGCAAACCGATTTTTTCTCGCGAAGGTGCCAATATCGATTTGATTAAGCAAAATAAATTACTCGCGGGATCGGGTGGTGAATACGGTGAAGAAGGATTTATTGTGCAGCAGCTTTGCGAATTACCCAATTTCAATCAAAACTATCCCGTTATCGGGTCATGGGTCATCGGTGGTGAAGCGGCTGGGATTGGGATTCGCGAATCAAACACGCTTATCACGACCAACACAAGTCGGTTTGTACCGCATTTAATCGAAGGTTAAATGTCGATCTCTAACTGACTAGAATTCATGGTGATTTTTTTTGTCTCGCATGTGTTGTATGAACCTCATTCAGATCGATTAGCAGCATACGAATAAATCATTTATATTGAGTTCTGCTCAAGATAATAAATTCTGCTTTACGAACCGGCAATCCGCCGTTCGAATTACTATTAATTGCTGACCGAAGTCAATTCACAATTGTCACCGATACCGGTACGAATTGCATTGGTTCAGCTTCATTACGAAAGATTGTAGAACAATTCTGGATCGTCGAACAAATCGAACCGGTCAGGCGTGCGATCAAAGCATGTGATGTTGCAAACGGATTTTTTTCCGATGAAAAAATTATGCACATTTTCCTGTCTCTGGCTGTTACCGACTCCCATCTCAATACGTACTAATCTTTCTTACTATAAATCATTGGTTTTTCGAATGTCAGAGTACTATTCCCGTATCTCCGGATTAGGAGCATACTTACCTCAGCAGATCGTCACGAATGACGATCTAGCGAAAAAAATCGATACTTCGGACGAATGGATTGTCAGTCGAACCGGGATTAAACAACGCCATATCATTGCTCCGGAAGAATCGACCTCCGATTTAGCTGCCAATGCAGCAATTCAAGCACTGGCAGATGCGCATTTAAATGCCGATGAATTGGATATGATTCTATTGGCGACATTAACTCCCGATATGATGATGCCTTCTACCGCGTGTCAAGTACAAGGAAAGATTGGGGCTTCGAATGCCGCCGCTGTCGATCTCGGAGCTGCCTGTTCGGGATTTTTGTATGGATTATCGATCGCCGATCAGTTCATCCATAGCGGATCGATGAAACACATTCTGGTCATTGGTACTGAAACAATGTCTCGCTTCCTCGACTGGTCGGATCGCACTTGCTGCGTTTTGTTCGGTGACGGTGCCGGAGCAGCGATTTTATCGCGCTCCGAGACAAAATCGATTCATCACTTTCATCTCGGCGCCAACGGGCAACCACCCAAGGAGTGGTTAATGCTGGTCGGAAGTGGTTCGGTACGACCACTGTTAACGGTCGGTACCGCTGGACTGGATTACATCACGATGAACGGCAAAGCGATTTTTCGATTCGGGTCGGACATTCTGATCGATATTATTCGGAAATCGCTTGAAAGTACTAATCAATCGATCGACGATATCGACCTGATTATTCCTCACCAAGCGAATCGTCGGATCGTCGAATATGCCTGCGACAAAGCCAAAATTCCATTCGAAAAATTTTATTTGAATATCGACCGTCGCGCGAATACATCTTCCGCCACGATTCCAATCGCAATGGTCGACGCTATCGGCGACGGAAAATTGCACCGTGGTGATTCGATAATTCTTGCCAGTTTCGGCGCTGGTCTGACCTGGGGTGGAATGGTCCTGGACTTCTAATAAAGGATCTTGAATTCATGGTCAATCTTCGGCGCTACGGTGAACCGCCATATACAATTGCAGTAATTCATGGTGGTCCGGGTGCCGCCGGTGAAATGTCACCGGTCGCACATCGGCTTTCCAGCCAGTTCGGTGTACTTGAACCACTCCAAACAGCTATCACTGTCACCGGACAAATCGAAGAACTTAGCAATACGTTACGATCTGCAGGATCCATTCCAATCCAATTAATTGGCTACTCTTGGGGTGCCTGGTTATCGATTTTTGTCGCAGCGCAGTATCCAGAGCTCGTATCAAAGCTGATTCTGGTTTCTTCCGGAGCATTCGAGACAAAATATGTCGCAGCATTACATTCTAATCGCATGAACCGGCTGACATCCGCAGAACGTCGGGAATTTGAAGAACTCCTGACTGTGTTACATTCAACAGCTCCAAATCCAAATACTGATGAGAAATTATCTCGGCTAGGTGAACTGAGTGAAAAGACCGATTCATACGATTTACTAGATGTGAAATCTGAAGCTGAAGACCTTGAAATTAATGGAGCACTGTTTCAATCGGTATGGAATGAAGCAGCAGCAATGCGAAGCGATGGACGACTGTTAACTGCAGTTCAACTTCTTCAATGTCCAGTCGTAGCAATCCATGGAGACTACGACCCAACACCTTTCGAAGGAGTTGAGCAGCCGTTACGACGGATCTTAAATAACTTTGAATTTATCCTACTAGGCAAGTGCGGTCATACACCTTGGCGTGAAAAACAGGCAGCGGAACATTTTTACCAATTACTCCTCAAGCATTTAATTTTAACATAGTGATATTTAAGAAGATCAATTTCTGTTTCCACGCCTATACTGGTCTTGATTGGTGTAAAATTGTTATATTTAATATTAATATACATTATATAGCAAACCATATATTTCATCACTACTCCTTGTATTCCGCGAACTCATCGGTTAAAATGATTAATTATTGCAGATTCATTCAACTTGGAACCGATTTTTTTCGATATAACCATATTAGGTGACATATCGAATCAGTGTTTTAGTTGTACTCTCTCTACCCGGAGTTATTCCATGAGAATATTCCGTCCTCGTATTTCTGAAAGCTTATTCTGGTTATGCTGGATACTTTGCTTTCTCTGCTCGGTTTCTCATGCCGATTCACTGACCACAAAACCACTACGAATTGTCATTGACGACAACTACCCACCATTTACTTTTCGCGATCCCAACGGTAAACTACAAGGGATATCGATCGACTATTGGCATCTTTGGGAAAATCGCACTGGAACGCCTATTATCATCGAAGGGATGGATTGGAGTGAAGCCCTCCGGTTGATGAGTGCGGGTGAATACGACATCATCGAAACCATTTTTCAAAACGACGAACGAAACCTGATCTACGATTTTTCGAAACCATATGCCCAAATCGAAGTACCAATTTTCTTTAATCAGAACATTTCCGGTATAACCGGAGTTGAGTCATTGAAAGGGTTTGTTGTTGCCGTCAAATCCGGAGATGCTGCTATCAGCTATTTACGAAGCCACGGTGTCGAGCAATTGGTTGAGTACAATAGTTACGAAGCGATTATCGAGGCAGTGAAAGCACAAAAAGTTGTCGTTTTCTGTATCGATAAGCCCCCGGCGTTGTATTATCTCTATAAGATGGGTCTTCAGAGTCAATTTCGATACACCAATCCGTTATATATTGGCGAGTTTCATCGCGCTGTTAAAAAAGGCAATAGCGCTCTTCTGCAGAAAATCGAAAATGGGTTTTCGTTAATCGATCCCGCGGAATATCGTGCAATCGAACGAAAATGGTATGGCACCGAAACAAAATACAAAGAATACTTGAAATACTTTGCATTTATTGTTTCGATTGTCGGTCTATTGGTTGTGATTCTGATTATCTGGAATCGAACGCTCCGTCGAACGGTCGAACAGCGCACGGCTGAATTGAAACGAATTTTAGTTCAAAGCAACCAACAATCGGAAGCATTGCGTGAGAGCGAAGAACAATTACGTACTTTGATCAATTCGTTACCTGATATTGTAATTTTTAAAGACGCTGAATGTCGATGGATCGAAGCGAATAACTTCGTTCTATCGCTATACGGAATCGATCCATCGAGCTATCGATATCATACCGACACCGAATTTGCCGACCTTATTCCAACTCACCGCTCGACGTTCCTTCGTGCAACCATTACCGACGAACAATGTTTCATTTCAGGATCGCCAATCCGGTTCGATGCGATCATTCCTTTTCCCAATGGTTGGGATTTGATCTTCGACATCATCAAAGTCCCGATGTTTTTCCCGGATGGATCTCGCAAAGGGATTGTAATTATCGGTCGCGATATCACTCAGCGAAAACACATCGAAAATGCACTTCGCGAAAGCGAAGAAAAATATCGGATTCTACTAGAGGAATCAACCGATCCTATCTTCAGCTTCAACCGCGACGGATCCTACCGTTACGTGAACAATGCCTTTGCATCAGCCTTCGGCGCCAAACCAGAACAGATAACCGGCAAGAAAATTTGGGATATATTTTCGTTTGAAGAGGCAAATCGAAGATTTGAAGCAGTTAGACAAGTATTTGAAAGTGGCGTAACGTCATTCATTGAAGGTAAAGTACCCACGACGAACGGTTCTTCGTTCTATCTCACGACGATCACACCGATCAAGAATGATTCCGGTGAAGTACTTAGTGTTCTTTGTATTGCGAAAGATATTTCGCAACGCAAAGAAGCCGAAGACGCACTTCGCGCCAAAACCGTAGAGCTGGATCGGTATTTCTCTTCCAGTCTCGATCTGCTCTGTATCGCCGATACTGGAGGTCATTTTCGTCGATTAAATCCCGAATGGGAAAAGACACTGGGTTACTCGTTATCGGAACTCGAAGGTCAGTTGTTTCTCGATTTCATTCATCCCGACGATCTTGAGTCGACAGTACATGCGATCAGCCAGCTATCCAATCAACAAGTGGTTCTAAGCTTTACAAATCGATACCGTGCCAAGAACGGCGAATATCGCTGGATTGAATGGCGTTCCTATCCGCAAGGTGAACTAATTTATGCCGTCGCTCGCGACATAACTGAACGGGTTGTAGCTGATCACAAACGTCAGGTCTCAGAAGAGCGTTTAACACTAGCCATTGAGGGTTCGGGGGTCGGTTTATGGGATTGGAATATTGCCACCGACGAAACGATTTACAATGAACGTTGGGCAGAGATTGTTGGATACCAGTTGTCAGAAATATCTAATTTACGATCCAAGATTTGGCATCAACTCTGCCATCCCGACGATCTGTTACTTTCGGAATCGGCATTAAAGAAACACTTTGCGGGTGAAACGCCAAATTACGAATGTGAAATACGGCTTCTTCACAAGAGTGGAAAGTGGATTTGGGTTCTTGACCGTGGTAAAATAACCGAATGGGATCAACACGGAATTCCAACCCGCATGACTGGGACGCATCTCGACATCACTGCTCGAAAACATACCGAGGAAGAACGCAAAAACCTTGAAGAGCGATTGCAAAGATCACAGAAGATGGAGGCGTTGGGGACACTCGCCGGTGGCGTTGCACATGACTTGAACAACGTTTTAGGAATTCTCGTGGGATATTCCGAGCTACTGATTATGGGACTTCCCGAAAACAACCCGATGCGCGACCATGCACATCAAATATTGCGCGGTGGACAACGTGCCGCGGCTATTATTCAGGACCTTTTGACGCTTGCCAGACGAGGCGTTGCGGTCTCGCAAATTATAAATTTAAATTCGATAATCTCGGAATTCATCGAATCACCGGAATTTGAATCAATTCAGTCATTACATCCCGATGTACAGGTAAAAACGGATTTGGACAAGCACTTGTGCAATACGAAAGGATCTCCGGTTCATCTTAGTAAATCGGTGATGAATTTATTGAATAATGCGATGGAAGCAATCCCCGACAAAGGTCTGGTTACAATTAAAACCGAGAACATTTACGTGGATCGTCCGATCCGCGGATACGACCACACGAAAGAAGGCGAATACGTTCTACTCACTGTAACAGACAATGGCACCGGAATTTCTCAAAACGACTTAAATCGGATTTTCGAGCCGTTCTATACTAAAAAGGTAATGGGTCGCAGTGGTACCGGTCTCGGTCTTGCCGTCGTTTGGGGAACAGTCAAAGATCACGATGGATATATCGATGTAACCAGCGAACCGGGGATCGGCAGTACGTTCTCTTTGTACTTCCCGATGAGCCGTGAACAAGTTACTGAAACCGATCTTCCACATTCGATCGAAGAGATGCAGGGCAAGGGTGAAGCGATATTGGTGATCGACGATGTCGAAGGTCAACGTAATTTGGCGGCACAATTGTTAACAAATCTAGGTTATGAAGTAGTAACGGCAGAATCCGGCGAGAAGGCGATTGAATTGGTGAAAGCGAAGAAATTCGATTTATTGGTGATGGATATGATTATGGATCCCGGGATCGACGGGCTCGAAACCTATATCCAAATTCTGAAACACAACCCAGATCAAAAAGCGATTTTAGTCAGTGGTTTTTCCGAAACCGAGCGTGTGAAAAGAGCCCAACAACTTGGTGCCGGTGCATATGTTCGGAAACCGTATTTGCTGGATCGAATCGGTATGGCAGTCAAACACGAATTATCGAGAACTCGGGAAAGCTGATTTTTTTTATCTAGCCAATCCGTACCGAGCGCATCGATAACGATCCAAGATCGAAACCAACGATTGGGAATTGAATTCGCTCGTCTCTTTCGGCTGCACCCACGACATATAATAGCGGTAAATAGTGGTCAACCGTCGGATGCGACATCTTTCCTAATGAGCCTGAAATACATTTCAACAAGAAATCGGTATCGAATTTACCGAGCGCCGTTGCGACTTGGTCATCGAATTCTTTTGCCCAATCGGGAGTAGTATGATTGCCCTGCTGCAGATCGTTAAAAACGACGGGGAGATTGTGAGTAATATTTCCGCTTCCAATAATGAGAACATCTTCTTCGCGCAGCGGTTTCAATTTACGTCCCAATTCCAGATGTGCATGAGGCAGCAATCGTCGATCGATACTGAGTTGAACTACGGGAATATCGGCGGCAGGAAAAAGGTGTTTTAAGATACTCCAACTACCATGATCGAGACCCCAATCGGATCGAAGACTCGCATTTTCCGAACCGATTAATTCGACTATTCGTTTCGCCAATCTTGGATCGCCCGGTGCTGGATACTGAACGTCAAACAACTCTCGCGGAAAACCGCTAAAATCATGGATAGTGCGGGGATGATCATTATCGGTAACATAACATCCCGGAACAAACCAATGTGCCGACACCACCAAAATAGCTTTCGGTCGCGGGAGCGCTTCGGCAATACTGCGATAACCGCGACTCCACTCATTCAACTCGATGGCATTCATCGGTGAACCGTGGGCAAGGAAAAGTAACGGATATCGAGTCATAGTAATCGCCTACTATCAATTAACTTGAATAAATACTTCTCAGTCTTCATCCTGTTCTTCAACTACTTTTTTACTCTTTACCCGTTCTTCAAAGATCGTATACATCACTGGTACGAAGAATAGGGTAAGTAAGGTCGAAACAGATAATCCACCAATCACAGCTAGTGCAAGCGGTGCCTGAGTTGATTCACCGCCGATACTCAGTGCCATGGGTAATAGTCCGAGAACGGTAACAAGCGAAGTCATGATAATCGGCTTGAGCCGGGTTACACCTGCTTTGACCACTGCATCGACAAGCGGTACGCCGGTACGTCGGATATGATTAGTAAAATCGACTAACAAAATTCCATTACTGACGACAATACCTACCATCACGATAATCCCCTGAAAGGATGTAACTGAAAGTGTCGTATTCGTGAGGAAAAGCGTCCACAGTACCCCAATTAAACCTAATGGTACGGTAAACATAATGATGAAGGGGTCTAGCAACGATTGGAATTGCGAAGACATCACCACATACACCAATAAAATAGCTAGACCAAATGCTAACAGTAGATCCGAAAAGGTTTGCTTCTGCTTCTCGACATTGCCACTCAACTTGAGTTCAAATCCGGGTGGTACGACCAGACTATCCAACCGCGCTTTGATATCCTTCGCGACACTTCCTAAATCACGTCCGGAAACATTGGCTGTGACTTCGACCAATCGTTGCTGATATTTTCGATCGATCTGAACCGGCGAATTCGTTCGTTCAATCGTTGCGATATTGCGCAATAATATCGATTGACCGTCGCTATTAGCTAGCACGATGTTGCCAAGATCGTCAAGTTCATTGCGATAATCTTCACTCAACCGTACCAGAATATTATACTGATTTCCCGATACCGGATCGGTGTATAACGAAGCAACCGAACCGTTGATGCAAGTATTGATCGTATTTGCAATTTGGGCAACGTTTACCCCGAGTACACCTGCCTTTTCGCGATCGATTTTTACCCGCAATTCCGGTAAATTATCTTCGCGAGTTATTTGGGCGTCGGTTGCACCGCGAGTTTCATTGACAATCCCCAGGATTTTTTTAGCTAGTTTAGTTCCAGTTTCGAGATCGTAACCGCGAATTTCCACGTCGATCGGTGCCGATGATCCAAAATTCATCAGGAATTTCATCATACCACCGGTATTGACCATGATCGATGCACCGGCAACGCGATTCAGTTTCGGTCGGAGCGCTTTCACGATTTCAAATACCGATCGATCGCGATCCTTCACTGGTTTCAAAGATACTTGGACATTTCCGGCATGCGACCCCGAATTACCACGACCACCTCCCCCACCGCCACGCGACGATGCCACTCCGATATTTGTAATAATCGTATTCAATTCCGGTACATTATCGCGAACAATTTTTTCGACGATGCGCATGAACTTGTCCGTTTCGTCCACGCGCGTACCAACTGGCAATTTCACATTGACGGTAAATTGACTTTCATCCTGATCGGGGAAGAATTCCGACCCGATGAAATTAAATAGGCAAGCAGATATAATCCCTAGTAGTACAATTGAAAACACCATCAATTTTCGATTCGCCAAAGCCCATCGCAAACGGTTTTCATAGATGCGATCGAGTGTTTCGATCAATTCGAATGACCATACTTGCATGCGATCCCAGAACTGCTTCGATTCACGGTTGAGATGTTTCTCGGGTGGGAGAAATTTCAAACAGAGTAACGGTGTAACGGTTCGCGAGACTAGGAATGATCCCATCAAGGCGATAGCGATGGTTATCGTTAATGGGATAAACAACAATTTGGCGATACCGGTTAAGAAAATAATCGGTAGGAAAACAATAATCGTACTAAGTGTCGAGATAAAAATCGGCGCTGCCACTTCTTTCGCAGCATCGAGTGTGGCTTGAAGCTTCGATTGCCCCTTTTGCCGGGTATTGTAGTGGCGCGATATTGCTTCCAGCTCGACAATCGAATCGTCAACCAACCGCCCGATCGCGAGTGCCAATCCGCCAAAAGTCATGATATTCAATGTAATGCCGGCAAACCGGAAAAAGATGAAGGTAAACAAGATCGATAGCGGAATTGCTACCAGAATAATTGTAGTTCCCTTGATATTGCGCAAGAAAAAGAAGATGATTGCCATTGCCAGTAGCGCACCGATCAAGGCTTCGTGCTGAAGACCGGTCATCGTCTGGCGAATGTATACCGATTGATCGAAGGTGATCGACATCCGAACTGTCGGCGGGATGCCATTCAATTTGGGAATTGCACGCATGACACGGTCGACGACATCGATCGTATTCGCTTTGGAAAGTTTTTGTACTTCGAACATGATCCCGGGTTTTCCATCGACCCGAATCAATTGCGTCTGCTCAATATAACTGTCTTCGACTTTAGCGACATCGCTTAACCGAATTGGAACACTATTCATATTCTTAACGACGATCGATTCAATCGGTTTGACCATATTGAAACGACTCTCGGTTTTCAATGAATAGTCGTATTTTCCAACCTTCAAGTCGCCAGATGGGATAATTAAATTCGAATTTGCGATTGCATTTAACACCGATTGAACGGGTATTTGTAACGCTTGAAGTCGATTTCGATCCAGTACAATATGAATTTCGCGAATTCGACCACCGGAAACGTTGGCTGATGCCACACCTGATAAATGTTCGATTTGCGGTTCGATGATATTGTAGGCAAGATCATACAAATCTCGCTCATCCATTTCGCCGGATAGTGCAATCGTACAGACCGGTTGCGAAGTGATATCGAAGCGTTGAACGGTGGGTTGCGATACACCGGTTGGAAGTTGATTGATAATTCGGTTTACGCGTTGCACAATGTCGACAACCCCGACATCGACATTGGCATCCCAGTTGAAATTGATGCGAACCCGCGAAACCCCTTCCCGGGTGGTAGATTGGATATAATCGACGTCATTCACCGAACTCACGGCTCGTTCGGTAATCACCGTTACCGATTGCTCCATATCCAATGGACCGGCACCGGAATAATAAGTCACCGTACTAACAACTGGAATCGAGATATCCGGTAACAAATCGACTTGTAACTGTCCGAACGAGACGAGTCCCAGTACGACAAGCGTCACAGCGAACAAAAAGGTTGAAATCGGATAACGAAGCGCTAATCTAGTAAGCCACATAATGCGACTGCTTTCTATTTCTGAACGTTAACCTTACCACCATCCCGGACGGATTGCATCCCAACGGTAATGACACTATCCTCAGCATCGATTCCTTTGGTCACTTCGGAAATTGTGCCTTGCTCTTTTCCGACTTCAATCTTAACTCGTTTCGCGATGCCATTCGATACTGTAAAGATTGTCGCTCCCGATTCATTTTTCGCAATCGCCTGTGTCGGGATAGTTAAGGCATTCTCATGACGATCGACGACAATCGCGGCACGAGCGAACATGCCCGGTTTCAACTCTCTTCCAACATTGGGAACTCTAATTTCGGTATCCATCGTTCGGGTTGCAGGATCAATCGCCTCGCTGAACCGGCTCACAATACCGGAATACTTTTTACCCGGAAATGCGTCGACCGATATTGTGACGGGCATTCCACTTTTTACCAGCGCGATATCTTTCTCCAACAATTCGATTGTCAACTTCATCGAATTTGCATCCATCAAATTGAATAGGATCGTGTTTGTCGAAGTCACCATCGCACCTTGATCGAAATACCGTTTTGTGATCACTCCCGAAAACGGCGCACAAATCCAAGCATAACTGAGCCGTAACTTCGTCGATTCAAAATTTGCTTTCGCGATATCGAATGCAGTTTTACTGTTATCGAAATCCTGTTTCGAAGCTAATTTCTGATCGAAGAGACCGCTAACCCGGTTGTAAGTCAACCGCGCATTTTCGAAAGTTGCCAGCGATTGCATATAAGATTGCGATAGTTCGGTCGTATCGATCAGCGCCAACAGTTGTCCCTCTTTGACCGATTCACCGATATTTACAAATATCTTTTCGATGTTACCGGTGACTTTCGCATAAATGTTCGCCTGTTGCATCGATGCAACATCGCCGGTATAATTCAGCGTATAGACAATGGTGTCAGACTTTGGCAAATCTGCTTTTACTTGTACTGAGTTTTGTCGCTTCGCATCGACTGGATCGGTTCGCGATTTAATTCGCCAAAAAATCACCGAACCTAATATGATCAGCACTATTAACAACCAGACGTATTTCATTTTGCTTTTCATGAGTCCTCGATCGACCGAAAATGATCGCAAACGCTATTTGGATTGATTGTTCCAATACTCGGTACCAACTGCTTTGGCTAGCGCGTACTGGGTCATGGTATAAGCAAACTCAGCTTGAGTTTTTAACAATTTGACTTGGGCAAAAGTCGTTTCAGCATCCAGCAGATCGAGATTTCGAATTGTTCCAGCGCGATATCGTGCTGTAGCAGTTTCAACTTCGGATTGCGACAATCTGATTTGACGATCTACTGTTTGAAGTTTCACAATTGCTGCTTTGAGATCGGAGATCGATTGACGCACTTCCGCAGCAATCTGACGCTCTAGCTCTCGCGTTCTTGCCGATGCGCTTCTTTGTATCGCTTTCGCTTCGGCTATTTTGTGATTCACAATTCCAGCATTGAACACTGGAAGTTGAAATTTCAATCCTACAATTGAATTTCCGCGGATCGCATAGATATTCGGTTCCATACCATTCTTCATGCCCCATTGAGCATACGCACCAACACTCGGATTATTTCCCAAGGAAATCGATCGAATTTGAAGCAAAGTATTCGCTTCTTCTTCACGGGCAGCAATCAGTTCCGGTCGTAATCGCAATGCCATCGCGACAGCTTGCGCTTCGTCCGGTAGCGTATCGACTGCTTGAAACGAATTGACAAGATTGACATACGAATCCTGAACATTCATCAATAAGCGATTCAACTGGATTTCCTGCTTTCGCATGTTATTCTCCAGATCGGATCGCTGGTTCTTTGCTAGATCGATTCGTACCGATGTCGAAAGGCGATCGAGATCGATTGCCACACCTCCCGCAATCAGTTTTTCAGTGAGTGATAAATGTTGCTCAAGGTTTTCGATTAATTGTGTCTGAGTCGCAATAGAGTTCCGGTAGAAAATTATCGATAAATACGATTGCGCGGTCCAAAAGGCGATGTTGGCTTTGGCAATATCGATATTGAATTTGGAAGTGGCTGCGCGCTTGCGATTCCATTCGATGGCTGAAGTCGTTTTACCAAAATCGGTGATTAAATATCGACCGACCAAATGAATGTCATAGTTGTCCTCCGGATAGACCTTCATTGGCGGAGAATGTGGAATCTCGATTGCTGAGATCGGATTCAACCAAGTATAACCAGCCTCCAGATCGATAACCGGTTGCAGACTAGTGCTACTTTGGTCGGCGCGGGAACGCGCGGACTGCCAATTCTCGAACGATTGTTCGACAGTCGGATAGTTGGCTACCGCAATACGCAAAGCTTCGGATAAAGTCAACGAATCCGTCTGGCGAGGTTCGGCTAATACGCTAGAACACATCAATATTGTAAAGAATAACCAAACCCTAATGATCTTCATACTTGCACCCGATACTTAATCGATCGATTATAAGAAACTAGTTAACTTTCTTCGGTTTAATGCTCCGATTTTTCGCGACACTCCGGAGAATGAATATTGGAAATAAGCCAACAATAGTTATTGCAGCAGCGATGAGGAAATCGTCATTGATAGCATCGACAAACGATTGCGCCGACAAATGACTCATCATCATTGCTTTTGCCCGAGAAACGGCATCGGTCGTATTACTTCCCAAAGCTGTTTTAGCAAATAATTGCAATCGTGAGGAGATTTGAATGAATACCGGCGATTGTTGATCGACTGCTTGTCCATAGGTAGTGAGGTGAAAATTCATCCTCTGTGTCAGCATCGCTCCCATAATCGCAACTCCGAAGCTTCCACCGAGCTGCCTTATTACATTGAACAATCCAGACGCCTGTGCCATTTTCTGTCGTGGAATTCCTGTCAATGCTAACGCACTAAGCGGCGTAAAGAGCAATCCCATCGCAAAACCGCGCAACACCATCATATACAGAATGAAACCCGATTCCGTGTATAAAGACAACTGACTACTGAGCCAGAGACTATACGCGAGCAGCACGATTCCGATCGCCGAAGGTATTTTCGGGGAATAACGGTCGGAAACGATTCCTGCAATCGGCGAGACAAGTGTTTGCGCAATACCGACAGGAAGAAACACTGCTCCTGCTTGTAGTGCAGTGTAACCGAGCGAATTCTGCAAATAGAGCGGCATCAAAAAAGTGCTGCCGAACATGCCCAGCCCGAAGACGAATAAAATGCCATTCGTAACAGAGTAATTAAAGTTCTTCAGTAGATTCAACTCGATTAACGGATGTAAGATGGTCAGTTCAGTTGTAATAAATATGACAAAACTGACAAATGAAATACTGAAACAGGTTAGAATAAAGGGTGAAGTCCAGCCACCGGTATTCCAGGCAGCATTGCCGTCCGAAAGCGCAATCAACAGGAAACTAAGAAACACAGCCATCGACGTAAATCCAACAAAGTCGAAGCGTCTCGTGATCGATGTTTTGAATTCTCGTTGAATAATCAGTGTTGCCAACATTCCGAACATCCCGACAGGGATATTGACATCGAAGATCGAACTCCAATTGAAGTTATCGACCAGATATCCACCCACGAGTGGTCCCAATGAGACTGATGCAGCCGCCGATATTGACCAGAAACCGAGTGCCATCCCCCGTTCCTCGACTGGAAAGATACGGGTAACAATTGCCATTCCGACCGGCATAAGAAGACCGGCACCGGCACCCTGGACGATTCGAAAAACAATTAGTGCATCTTCGTTCCATGCCATACCGCACAGAAACGATCCGAAAGTGAATAAAAATAGCGCACCAAAATAGGTTCGCTTGTATCCGTAATGATCGGCAATCCAACCCGAAGTCGGAAGCATCACAGCGAACACCAGCATATAGGCAGTTACTACCCATTCAACTTTATCGACGGAAACGCCGAATGTCGCCATGATTTTTGGCAATGCCACATTGACAATCGTAGCATCGAGCACCGCCATAAAGGTCCCGATCATCACATTGAAAAGCACCCACCATTTATAGTTGGAGTGCTCGTGATGCAACGATTCAAATCGACCGTGCATATGCCGTTTCAGGGCGTGATGCGGTGAAATCGGCATTGCTTATCCGACCTTCAATTTCACTTCGACCGACATTCCGGGTAATAATCTGCGATCAGTACTATTGTTTTCATGCTCGATCGATATCTTTACCGGCACTCGTTGTGTCACTTTAGTAAAATTACCGGAAGCGTTGTTTGGCGGAATGAGGGAAAACTGCGATGCAGTATTCGATCCCAATTGATATACTTTTCCGTGCCAGACAATCCCGGGAAAGGCGTCTAACATCATCTCAGCAGTTACGTCCAACTTGATCGAATGCAATTTCGTTTCTTCGAAATTCGCCGTAACCCAGACATTTTCCAGATCGTAGAGTGAATAAATCGCTTGACCGGGTTGCACTACATCGCCGGGCAGCAACCATCGTTTCGCGACAATACCCGACATTTGCGATACGACAGTAGTATTTTTCAATTGTGTTTCCACAACGTTCAATTGCGATTTGGCAGAATTCTCCTGCGCGATGGCGATTGCATTGCGGGCATGCGCTGCTTCCAACTCTTTATTCGCATGATCGAGTTGCTCGCGAGTGATCGCGTTGTCCTTGCTCAATTTTTCCGAGCGCAATAAATCCTCTTCGGCACGCGCCTCGCTAACCTTGGCTAGCTTGATATTCTCCGATGCCAAAACAATCGCAGTCTTCGCTTGCTCCAGTTGCGCTTTCAGATCGCTGTCATCCAATTTGACAAGAATTTGTCCATAGGAAACCGGATCCCCTTCTTTCATCGATAATTCTGCAATCCGACCGAGAATTTTCGCACTCACGGTCATGCGATTGGCATCGATAAATGCATTATCGGTTGAGATAAAACCGAGCGAATTGCGATAGATCATCCAACCGACAATACCGGCAACGATGAGAACGATCAGTGCGATGATCCATCCTAATTTCTTACGTGGGAGCGTGGTTTCGACCAAATCGCTATTACCTTGATTTGGAGTATTGACAGGATTATCCATGGGTTTTCCGGTTTGGTTTTCGCGATGGTTCGGTTTCGATTCGTGTTCGCTCGACATTAGCAAATCCTTTAATCAGGTAATCTACCAGCAATCTCATTTCACATAAGAGTTCCCGGGGATCGACCGCAGGAACGGGATTGTGTGAAGCGATCCGCAGTGCTCGCCATCGAAGTCCGTGCAAAGCGTGAAGCAATACAGTAGCGACTTCATCGGGATTGTCAACCTCAAAATGCCCGGATTGATTGCCGTCAGTAATAATTTTTGCGATCAGTTTTCGTTCTTCAACAGCAAATCGTTGAAATAGTTCTCGATAGATCGGTTTCATCTCAAGGATCGATTGGATACTTAACGCATTTAAATTAACCAGGCGATGAAAGTACCGAACTCGATGCTGTACATATTCGCGCAGTTTATCTGACGGTTCATCTGTCTTTGCGGCAATTTTTCGGAGTTGCAACAAGAATTGCTCTTGTTCACGGGCAATTACCGCTCGAAATAGTTGCTCTTTACACGGAAAATAGTAATACAACGTTGCTTTGCCCATTCCGACATCGGCGGCAATCTCATCCATCGTCGCATGCTGTTCGCCATAGGCGGCAAACCGCAGTTGTGCGGCATCAAGGATCTTGCGTTCACGTTGTCTAGTTAGTTCCGGTAATTTGTTTCTCATCTCGATTCTTCGACCATTTCAGTTTTTTCGTCGATATATGATACGTAGTAAATTAGTTCGCGTCAATTCTCGATACTGATAGTAATTAGGGAATTACCAGTCTTATCATCGATAACAAGTAAGAGAAATACCCTAATAGAATAGTATTTTTATACTTACAATAAATATTTCATCCATTGTCAATAACATAGACTCACGAACAATCATAAATGAACCTTTTGTCTGCTTACGGATTATATTAATACGACCCGCATCTTTCTCGTCGATGAATTCAAGCTGAATCCAAGTTTCCTTCCGGGAGTTCATCATGATCCGTCAAATTATTGTCATCACAATTTTCGTTTCAATTTCCTGCATATTGCTTCTTGCAGGATGCAATCGATCCACTGCATCAATCGATCGTCCGCAACCAGTCGTGAGTAAGAAAATCGTAATCTACGATACAGAAACCTACGAAAAGCTCGCAGCGCTTTGGTCCAAGTATTATCAATCCTACCCATCAGAGGATGCGTATGGAAATTGGATGATGGCTGCACGGTATGCAGATCTCAAAGATTACCCAAAATTGTTGGCAACCGGTATTAAAAAATATCCCGCCAATCCAACGCTGTTGTACTTAAACTCGATGCTGACACACGGCGGAGCAGACAACATCGAAGCCAAAGCTGCGCTGGAACGCGCGATTCAACTCGACCCGACATATATGGATCCGGTTTTCGCATTGGTTGTCGATTACATGGCTGATAACGACCGCGAACGAACCAATGCGATGCTTCGTCAGTTACTTGAACGTGCCGCCATTCCCGAAGACATCATGGACTTAAACTATAATGTGCTAGCGTGTCTCGATTCCAATGCGATTTTGCTGACGAATGGCGACAACGATACTTATCCGGCTTGGATTCTCACGCGAATCGTCAAGTATCGACCGGATGTAATCATCGTAAATCGATCGTTGATGAACGCTCCGTGGTACCCTCTGGAAATCATCAAAGAAGGGGTTCACGACTACATCACAAAATCCGAAGTCGACAAGATCCAAGCCGAATGTATTCAAAATTTCATTAAATCCGATCGGAAAGGGAACCCAGTCGCACTCTCAAGCGATACTCTAATAGTGCGTTTGATCGAATCGGCAAAATTGGCAAATCGCCCGGTTTATGCAGCACTAACGCTGGAAGAAACACCGAAATTGAAACCGTTTATTGACAATGGTTTTCACGTTGGATTGGCAATCAGATTGACAGCATCACAAGATAAAAATGAGTCGGTAGTGAAACACAATTTCGGCATTTGGCTCAATGAATTCCGTACCGGTGGTCTAGATAGCTGGCGACTTCGCAATGCGAAACCTAGCGATGCCGGACTCATGATGACGAGTTTATATCTCGGTGGAATGAATGGTTTATTGGATAGCGGAAAAACATTAAATTCAACCGATCGTATTGCAATGTTCCGTTGGTATCGGACACATTTACAGCCGGTTCTTTCGCAAGAGAACAAACGAGCTGCCTTAGAGATCTGGAATCGCTATTCGGAGATTCCGGAAATTCGCGAATGGTGTACGAAACAGGGTATCCATTGATCTCTCTGGAATGGAACTATCTGAATAATGCGCGATCCGGCGATCAAGAATCGTGGCAGTGGCTAGTCGACCAGTATTATCAATCGACAGTCAATGCCGCATTTCTGATTACCGGATCGATTGCCGCAGCTCAAGACATTGCACAACAGACTTTCCTATCACTAATTGAATCACACAATCAACATACCAATGGTAGTCTTGGCGGATACGTTGCAACGATCGCTTACCGGTTATCCCTAAAGGAGAAGTTCCGCAACCGAAAATATTACGACGTATCCAAATTCGAAATAGCCGAACCGTCAATCAATCAACTAGACACATTAATTGGTAATGAACGAATGATGGAAGTGGCAATATCTATTAAAGAGCTAGATTCCAACTCACGCGATATATTGGTGCTCCGGTTTTATTCCGGCATGAGTTTGGATCAAATTGGACAACTACTCGAAATTCCGCTGGGAACAGTAAAATCGAGATTATTCTATGCAATCAAGAAATGTCGTGACAGCCTATTCAAGAAAGGAATTCTACCATGAAGCATCCCGATCAAGACACGTTGCTGCAATTCGCATTAGAAACACTGGAGACGGATGAGCTGCTTGCGATCGAATTCCATTTGGCTGGCTGTGAGGAATGCTCGGAAGCAGTGGGTAAAATCCGTAATGAATTGGATTTGATAGCCTGTGTATCGATACCGGTGCAGCCACCACTTTATCCTGCCATCAAAATAGTCCATCATAATCGATTTTTAGCGTTGAAGATCGCAGCCATTCTAGTGATTGGATTTTCGCTGGGCTTCGGAACATCCCTTGCGGTACAACCCTCTCAAATCGAGATCGTTCCGCAGCGGGTTACACTGCAAATTCCAAAAGAAGAAATTCAAAAGTATGCGGCTGCCGAACCGATCAATCTGCAGGTCCCAATCATTTTAAACAAACGTAAATAGAATTATTCAATAATATGTATTCGTTATTGTGTGGATATAAAATTAGAATTTTCGGTAGATTGTTTTTGAGAGTGCAGATTTAACGAAGCGGGAAAAACAATTGTAAAAGTGGTGCGTTGATTCGGAATCGATTCCACAGTGATTGATGCATTATGTTGTCTCAGAATCAATCGCGATAGACTTAATCCAATGCCAGATCCCTCTTTCTTAGTCGAAAAGAAGGGTACGAAGATCTTTGCCTCAACATCAGTTTTCAAGCCGGGACCATTGTCACTTACTTCCACTATAATGTTACCGAAATCATCGGATCGAGCTTTTACTTCGATTCGTTTATCACTTCGGTTCTCCATCGCCTCCATCGCATTCGCAATCAGATTGATCATGACTTGTTCAATCAAATCGATATCGACCATCAAAGACATATCGGGTGGATCGACACTGAAGAAATGAAAAATCGAATGTTGCCGGAATTGCGCTTGAAAACAAGAGCGAATGTGCTCAAAGATCGCCAACATCGATTCTTCTTTCAGTCGGGGTGCTGGAACCTGAGCTAAGGTTCGGTATGCATCGCAAAACCGCAACAGACCCTGACTGCGTTGTTCGATTGTGGATAGTGCTAATTTTACATCGGAAACAATCTCAGGATCATTCGCCAGTTGTTTTGGTGTATCTAGATACGATATTGCGGTTGTTGCCAACGATGCGATCGGCGTCATGGAATTGCGGATTTCGTGCGTGATCGATCGCAAGATCAATTGCCAGGTTTCTACTTCACGTGCTTCCAATTCGGTGGAAATATTCTGGAGTGAGATCAATGTCAACAGGTTATTTTCGCGTCGAAATTTGATCGCATCGATAACCACTTCAGTCATACCGTAGGAATTTGTCAGTCGTTGAATTCTACGTTCATTGGCATTAATCGACGATAATATTTCCACAATTCCCGGGGCTTTCGGATCCAATTGCTTGATATTGGTGAGATGATCCAAATCAAATAGACGTAAAGCGGAGTGGTTCGCTAGATCGACTCTACCATCGCGATCGAACGCAATCAAACCGGTACCGGCGTGGTCGATAATCGCCTTTAAATACCGATAATGCGCTTCGCGTTGTCCGCGTACCCGTCGAAATTGACCAATAATATTAGCGAAAGCGGCATTTAAATTACGCGATTCGACGGTTCGATTCGAGCGAAAATTTTCCTCGAAATCGTCGTAGGCGATAGCATTGAAAAAGCGAACCAAGTCTCGCTCGGTTCGCTCGGAATATCGAACATAAAGCCCAATTTGAACGATTGTAATTACTCCCAGAAGGATCGCGGTTACTACGAAACCTCCGGATAAAAACAACCATATTGCCACCGCTATTGTTGCGAAGATCAGTATACTGCGAACTACGATCTGGGCGCGATAGCGGTTATAAACCATACTTCTCCAATCTTCGATAAAGTGTCGTACGGGTTACTCCGAGTTCCTCAGCCGATCGTTTGATATTTCCGCTGAATCGTCGTAGCACACGCTCGATAACATGCCGTTCGATGATATCGAGATTGAACGAGTCGAGTGGAATTGAATCGGCATTTTCCATTTTTTCGGTCGTTGTCAAGAACAAGTCCTGCGGACGCAATAAGTTGTTGTCGGCTAAAATCACCGCACGTTCCATGGTATGCTTCAATTCGCGAACATTACCGGGCCAAGGATATTCGGTCAACGCCGGCAATGTATTGGGTGCAAGCCGCATACCGGGTTTATGATAGCGATTGGCAAAAATGTCGAGATAATACTCGACCAAACTACCGATATCTTCTTTCCGTTCACGCAGAGGCGGAATTTGAATTTCAACGGTATTAATCCGATACAACAGATCGGTCCGGAAACTACCCTGAGCGACCAATTGGAGCAATGGTCGATTGGTAGCACAAATTAACCGGATATCGACGGCACGTGCAATATTGCTCCCCACACGAATCACTTTACGCTGTTCAAGCACCGAAAGCAACTTCGATTGCTGCGACATCGATAAATTCGCAATTTCATCGAGGAACAAAGATCCCCGGTGTGCGATTTCAAAGCGACCGGCTTTATCCTGCTTGGCATCGGTAAATGCACCTTTGACGTGACCGAATAGTTCACTTTCGAACAGCGATTCGGTCAAAGAACCCATATCGACAGAGATAAATACTTCATCGGCACGATTCGACCGGCGGTGCAATTCGTTGGCAACTAACTCTTTCCCAGTACCGTTTTCGCCCAGTAACAGAACATTGGCATCGGAAGCGGCAACCTTTCCGATCATATCCATCACTTTTCGCCAAGCGGGAGATTGACCGATCAGTGGGTGATAGTTGCGATCGAGATCTTCCTTCAGCGCTTGCTGACGGAAGCGAAGCGCTTCCACTTCCGACCGGGATGCCCGCAATTCCAGTGCAGCATTTAGGGTCGCGACCAATTTCTCGTTTTGCCACGGCTTGACGATAAAATCGGTTGCACCCTGTTTAATCGCGCGCACTGCCAAATCCATATCACCATAAGCTGTGATCAATACTACGACAGCTGTCGGATCCAAATCCAGAATCTCGCGCAACCAATAGAGACCGTCGGCACCGGACATCTCGCCACGCTCGAAATTCATATCCAAGAGGATGACGTCGTAAGAACCGGCATTCAAACGAGCGGGAATGTTTTCGGGACGTGCTTCGACATGGACGGTAGCGACATGACGCTTTAGCAGGAGCTGAGCTGCTGTTAGAATGTCTTTGTCGTCATCGACGATAAGGATCTTACCATTTTCGGGAAGACGGTGGGACATATTGACTCGCTCTTTTCTATCTATCACGTTAGATGTATCGAACATAGTAAACGTTGCACCTTTCTCACATATTCCGCACTTCCGGAGTAACGTGTTAAATCTTGGATAAACAACAACTCTTTAAATATTAACTGATTTAATACAAATAAGATGATTAATGGATCAAATAGTTACACACTTATTCGTAGCGTATCGATTTGATTGGATTCTCCCGCGCAGCGCGCCAGACATGGAGATAAATCGAGATTATCGCAATCAACAAAGCTATCGTTCCTGCTAACGGAAAGATGAGTAAAGATTGATCGATTCGATATTGGTAATTTGCCAACCATCGGTCCGACACCCAATATGCTACCGGCCACGCAATCACATTGGCAAGTAGAACCCACTTGATAAAATCAATAATCAATAATCGTGTGATCGTAATAACCGATGCCCCCATGACTTTTCGAATACCGATTTCCTTGCGACGTTGCTCGGTGCTGTGCGATGCAAGACCGTACAAACCCAAACAGGCAATAAAGATTGCCAGACCGGAAAACGCATTGACGATACTGGAGAAGTTGATTTCCTGACGGTACATCCGTTCGAAATCTTGATCCATAAATCGGTAAGAGAATGGATAACCCGGACACTGTTTTTTCCAAATCGATTCGACATTTACCATCGCAGCCTTTACCGATCCGGATTTTAGTCTTACACAGAGTAGGTTTAATTCGCGAGGAAAGAGAAAGATGATCATCGGTTCGACTTTTTCGCGGATCGAAGCGAAATGGAAATCTTTTACTACCCCGATTACAGTCGCGCCAACCGAATCTGCGCTACCTTGATAAATTTTCTTTCCTACCGGATCGCTCGTACCCATCTCTCTGGCAGCTGCTTCGTTAATCACAACGGATTGAAGCGAATCTCCCGGATAATCGCGGGAGAAGCCTCGCCCTTTGATGATTTTCATGTCCAGTGTTTTCATGAAATCGTAATCGACGACAGTTTGACTCCAGATGCGCGTCATTGTACTTGGATCGTTTTCTAGTCTGGCATTATTTCGACTGAATTGACTACCCGGTGTGGAAACCGTTGTTCCGGTGGAAACCACAAATGACGATGCATTTAGATCTGCCCGAATTGCTGACGCTCGCGGCGCTACTTTTGCACTGCCGAGATTCAAGATCAATACCTGTTCGCGATTATACCCTTGGTCTTTCGTCCAGATGAAGTGCAATTGCTTATTCACTACAATCGTTCCACAGATCAGCCCAATCGAGAGTGTAAACTGAAAAACCACTAGTATCCGTCGTAACGATTGACCCTTATGAGACGAGTGGAAAGCACCTTTTAATACATCGATCGGTTTGAAACCTGAAAGTACCAAAGCCGGGTAAAATCCTGCCAATACGCCCACGATCAAAATCAATCCAATTTCGCAGAGAATTAATACCGGGTTATGGAAGTAATTCATCTTGAGGTGATAACCAGTCAATCCATTCAACCAGGGCAACATGAGTTCTGCGAATGCAATCGCCACAATCATTGAGAGAGTCGCCAACAGGATCGATTCGCCGATAAATTGCCAAATCAATTGCGCCCGTTCCGATCCGACAACTTTCCTTAAACCGACTTCTTTCGCTCGGGATGTGACTCTTGCGGTACTGAGATTCATGTAATTAACCGATGCAATCAACAGGATAAGGATTGCCACCGCCGACAGCGTGTAGATTGACGATGCATCTCCTTTTAACGCATTCGTATCGAAGATGATTCCGGTCGATTTCAAGTGGACATCTTGAACTGGTTGAACTGAAGGGATCCATGGTTCCGGTACCCCTTTTTCGCGATACAACTTGTTAACTTTCTTTTCGAACGTTGCCGCTGAGCTGCCTTGTTTCAACCGGACATATGTCGGAAGACCTAAATTGGTCCAACTTTCAAGAAAAGTCGGTCCGGTGTTTCCCGGTGGTAAACCCGCCTTTTGCAAGGCTTCAAGCGTTTTCATCGAAAGCACGATATCGAATGTGATATGACTGTTTTCCGGAAGATCTTCGGCAACTCCGGTGACTGTCGCTTGCAAACCCGAACTCAATTTAATGGTTTTTCCCATCGGATCGGCGGATCCGAAAACAATTTTTGCAAGCGATTCAGTGATCACTCCGGTATACGGTTTTGTCAAAGCAGTTTTGGGATTCCCTTTCAATAATTTGAATCCAAAAACATCGAATAACGTTGAATCGGCACTACGTTGAATATTGACTTCGATTTGACGAGTCGGTGTGACCTCCAATACTTGTGGTCCACCACCGGTGAGACGGCAATAAGATTCGACTTCGGGGAATGATTGTACGAGCGTTGGTCCTAATGGAGGCAAAGCGATCGCCACATACTGACTAGATACACCCTGCCCTTTATCGATTGTCAGAATACGATATACTCGATCCGAATTCGGGATATTCCGATCAAATGAGAGTTCGAATTGCAAGTAAAGTAAAATGAGAATACAAGCCGCCATTCCCATTGCCAATCCCGAGAGATTGATCAGTGAAAACAGTTTATTTTTCATCAGATTTCTAGTGGCAATCGTGAAATAGTGCTTAATCAATTTTGGATCCTCACTTTTTAATCAATTTTCATCGACAGTGATCCTGAAACGTATTGCTATTCGTAGCGCAATGAATTGATGGGATTGGCGGAAGCAGCACGCAATACATGCGAATAGACTGCGAGAACCGATATTGCCAATGCCCCGATACCGATTAACGGATAGATTGCGAGCGGCTGAACGATGTGGTATTCAAATCCGGAGAGCCACCGTTCGCTTACCCAATACGCAATCGGCCATGCGATGACATTTGCCAAGGCAATCCATTTCAAATAATCGAATACCAGTATCGAAACAATCTGTCCCGAAGAAGCGCCCAATACTTTACGCATACCGATTTCATTTCGACGTTGTTCGGTCGTATGCGATACTAAACCATATAACCCAAGACATGCGATAAAGATTGCCAGAATCGAAAAGGCATTGGTGATCTTAGCAAAATTGATATCTTGCCGGTACAACCGATCGAATTCTTCATCGAGGAATTTGTATTCGAACGGAAAACCGGGATATACTTTCTTCCAGATCGATTCAACATTCTCAACTGCAGTCTTTACCGAACCACCCTTGAGTCGGATACTCACGAATTGCATCGGTTGGCTCCAGAGGAACATGACCATCGGTTCAATTTTCTGACGCATTGAAGCCGTGTGAAAGTCCTGCAGCACACCGATAATTCGAAGCGGGATCGTATCGGCATCGGCATAGATTCGTTTCCCGATCGGGTCTTTCAAACCGAGGTTGCGCACCCCTTCTTCATTGATCATTACTGCATCGGTTGTATCGGATGGAAGGTTCGGGTCAAACTCGCGTCCCAATACGACTTTCATTTTCAAAGTCGAGATAAACCGATAATCGACCGGGTATTGATTCCACAAAATCGCTTCATACTTGCTATCATGCTCATTGCGAATTTGCAGATGAAAGTAATTCATTGGCGGCACAACTTGCGAATTGGAACAATCGACAACGTATGGTGATGCTTTCAATTCGTTTTTAAACGCTTTCATCGATTGCCCGAACCGTGGATGCGTCATATTCAGTTTTAATACTTGCTCGCGATTGTACCCCAGATCTTTGGTTTGGATGTAGCGGATCTGACGATTGACAATGATCGTGCTACAGATAATTCCAATCGACAGAGCAAATTGAAAGACAACCAGCAGCCTTCGAAGAATTCGACCTTTCGAACCGGAGTGAAACGCTCCTTTCAGCACGATCACCGGTTTGAAAGACGACATGACGAATGCCGGATACAACCCTGCCAACAAACCGGTAAACGCAACCATACCCACCATGCAAAGCACCAACCAGCCATTTTTAAAGATGCTTAAGTGTAACTGATAGCCGGTGATCTCATTGATCCACGGGAGTAATAACTCCGCAATCGAAATCGCAATCAGCAAAGCAATCAGCGATATGAATACCGATTCACCCAGAAATTGCTGAATGAGCTGCTTGCGATCGGAACCGACTACTTTGCGCAGACCCACCTCTTTTGCCCGAAGCGAGGCACGCGAAGTACTAAGATTGATATAATTGACGGCAGCAATAGTCAGTATCAATATTGCAATACCTGCTAACGTGTAAATGAGTGAGGCATCGTTTTTCTTGTCGTTGTAGTCGTAAACGATATTGGTGGAAAATAGATGCGTTTCTTTCATCGGTTGTAAGAAGGGTACGAATTTTTTTTCAACTCCATTGTCGTTGAGAATTTTGTACATCTTTTTATCGAAACCAGCAATCGAAGCACCCGGTTTCATTTTTAGATAGGTGGGATACCCAAGTACTTTCCAATTGGCTTTCTCGATTTTATCGATGATTTCTTTCGGCTGTTTGCGAACTTCGGTATCGTAGGAGACAAAGCTGGTCATTGCTTCAAACTGGATGTGACTATTCGCTGGTGGATCATCGGCGATTCCGTCGATCTTCCAGCTTCTGCCGTCGCCGGATTTTACCGTCTTTCCAAATGCCTCTTCCTCGCCGAACATTTTCTTCGCCATGCTTCGGGAGATAACCAACGCCGAAGGACTCAGAAATACTTTGTCGGGGGAACCCTTCCATAATTTGAAATTGAAGAATTGAAAGAAATTAGAATCGACTGAGCGGTATTGATCGATGTGAATTTGCCGATTCGATTCAAGAGTTAAGACCAATTCAACCGGTTTTGACACACGACACATACTTTCGACTTCGGGATAAGTATGCTGTGCGGTTTCACCGAGCGGAACATGTGCCAAGCCGATGTAACTCAACGACGAACCGGGGGTATTGTCACGAGTAATAATGCGGTATGTTCGATTTAGATCGGGATGAAAACGATCGAACGACAATTCAAATTGGAGGTAGAGCATAATCGTCAAGCAAACTGCCATACCGATCGCCAATCCCGCGATGTTGATCAGCGAGAACGTTAGATTTCTCCGAATATTTCGGATTGCTACCCGGATAAAGTGTGCATTCATAAAATCGTTGCTCCCATCGTCGTTATCCCAGGATCATGCATTCGTTGGATTATCGGTCGTATCGCGATGCCGAAACAAGATCGGAATACAGGTAATGCCTGGATCGCCGATTGTGATCAATTGCCACTCTTTCGTTTCGGTATCGACGATTTGTTGCACCCGTTGAATTCGACCTTCTTCGGATTCCTCTTCGCGTGAAACCATCATTACTTTGAAAGTTTCTCGCGTCGATTTACAACTTACTTCGATAGTAATTTCCGCTGTTTTACCGTTACCGCATTTCGGTAGCGGAATGGTGATATCCGGCATTATTTCCTCCGTATATCTGCTATATCAAAGGTCTCGACAAAGTATTTTCGGTAACGATCGAACCATCGAACAGGTGAACAACGCGATGACTGCGCTCGGCATACGACGGCGAGTGCGTGACCATCACGATCGTAGTTCCGGCATTGTTCAACTCCGACAATAGCGACATCACTTCATCGCCGTGGGATGAGTCGAGGTTTCCCGTCGGTTCGTCGGCAAGGATCAATTTCGGTTTCGCGACTACCGCACGACCGACGGCGACTCGCTGCTGCTGACCACCGGACAGTTGTTGCGGGTAGTGATTTTTCCGGCTCATGATTTGCATCTGTTCCAGTACTTCATTCACTCGTTTCTTGCGCTCATCGGCAGGAACGTTCAAATAGAGCAATGGTAGTTCGACATTTTCGAAAACCGACAATTCATCGATCAGATTGAAGCTCTGGAATACAAATCCGATATGTTTTTTGCGGACGACTGCGCGTTGCTTCTCATTGTACTTCGCAACATCCTCACCCATGAAGAGATATTCACCAGTCGATGGGCTATCGAGGAGTCCCAATACGTTCAGCAGGGTCGATTTACCGCATCCGGACGGTCCCATCACTGCGACGAATTCCCCTTGCCGGACTTCGAAATCGACTTCGTTCAACGCTGCCGTTTCGATTTCCTCAGTGGAATAGATTTTGGTTAATTTTTTAATTTGAAGCATTGACATGGTTACATCCTCACTTAGTCAAAATCAATTGATTGCTGGATAGAAATCCATCGTATTGCGATGTGATGACACTTTCGCCTGCTAGTAATCCGTCTAGAATTTCATATTCCGTTAAGTTCTGCCGTCCAAATTTAACCGTCCGTCGGTGAGCGCGGGTTCCGCTTTTATCAAGGACGAATACCCACTGTCCGCCGGTCGAGTTGAAATATCCACCGCGCTGAAGGATTAATGCTTTCGCAGGATCGCTTAGCGCGAGTGACAACTGCACCGATTGCCCGCGACGAATACCGTCAGGTACTTCTTTCACAAACGCCAGATCGACTTCGAATTGACCGTTTTTTACTTCGGGATAAATTTTCTTTACTTCCAATTGCCACTCTTTGCCATTGAAGGAAAAAGATGCTCGCTTTCCCAACGTCACGCGCGCGACATAGTGTTCATCGATCGTCGCACGAATCTTGAAGGCGGTCATATCGTCGATTTGACCCAAGCGCTGCCCCTGAGGTTTCGTTTGACCGATTTCGGCACTCAGCGCCGACAATTGTCCGTCGATCGGTGACCGGACGATTAAATTCTCTTGATTCTTTTTCACCAATTCGAGATTATTTTCCATCCGCTTCATCGATTCTTCCAATTGTCGAACCTGTTCTGCGCGGAAGGAGGAATCTTTCAATGCGCTCTCCGTCAGTAGATCACGGCGCTTTGCCAAATAACTCGCCTTATCGTCGATATCGCGATACTCTTGTGTCGAAATCAAATTTTTGTTGTGGAGCGCATCGGCAGTAAGTTTGTCGCGTGCTTGTTTCGAGGCTTCGTAATTGAGGTCGTTCAGTTGGATTTGGAGATCGAGACGGCGCTGATCCATCGAGATCCGGGTGTTGCGAAGATTGTTTTCCTGTTCGTAGAGTTGCGCTTCGCGGTACATGATATCGAGCACCAAATTGGAATTTGCCATTCGCAGGATTGGTTGTCCCGCTTTCAATTCCTGACCATCTTCGGCGAAGATTTCCTCGACCCGTCCCCCTTCGACCACGTCCAGATAAATCGTTCGTATCGGCTGCACGATACCAGTTGCAGCGATCAGTTCCTGAAATTCGCTTTCGGTGACGGTGGAAATGGTCAAGCGATCCACCGATACGCGTTGCCCCATTCGGAAGTAAACAAATACGACCAGATAAAGAATCAGAATGGTTGATGTCAGTAGTAAACCGATGCGAAATGACCGCTTCTGGTGCCACTTCTTTTTTTCGAGGATGCGATCCATGTATTGTCTCCAGATGCATTTTGGAGAGCAAAGTCTGTTCCACAACTCTATATCATTAATAATCAATAGTCGGTTGCGTTTTTAAGTACTTGCGAGTGTCTATTAATGTTACATTATTGTACAGTTATGGAGCATTGGCTGTCGAAGTATGTAGATGCGTGTTTAAGAGTGAGTAACCAATATAAAGGAGCTGATCTAGTAGAGTTGGTAATTTTTACTAAATGAATCTTTCTAATTTCACTCACTTTACAGATCAATGAGAAAGGGAATGATGCGTCTCTTCTATCATCGGTACCGACAAATTATTTTTGCACTGGATCCTCATTTAAGAAAATCTCGACGGGCTTGGTTTTGTTGGTCGATGAGCGAGGAACGTCGCCAGAGAAGTTGTTGACGAGTCGTCGGATTAGTCGCATTAATAATCTGCTGATCGAGTTGATATAGCTCCATCAATTGTTGCTTGACTAACGCGATCAATCCAGCATCTGTTTCTGTTAGAGAACCCCCATTCGGATAAGTTTTGAAAAGCAATCTTCCGCGAACTTCCTTTCGATTTTCTGATTGAGATGAATCAGTCAGAAGCGAAAAGAAAGCTTGAGTGCTGGATGAGCAAGTAACTGGATGTTGAAATTGTTTCAGAGATGATCGATACAATGGAATAACAAAACGATACTAATTAAGAAACCTCTGAAAAAATCACTTTTGTATCACTCTCTTTTGCCTCATCAGTCTGATTTCGACGATTTTCGAAATGAATTGCAAATTTTAGTGTAATTGGGGTCGATTTTGGTTGGATTTTTTGATGATTTTCGGTGATTTCTGCTGCTTGGGCAGAGTTCACTCTCCGATTTATCGTTTTTCAGGTTACCAGCACCAGTTTGCAGGCCCGTTTCAAGTTCACTGCCATGGCGGTAAAGTAGACTTGTGTCAGATTCCGTTCGATACCGTAATAGCGCAAACGCGCGAGGTGTCCCCACCGCTTCAAGTCGTTCATCTTGGCTTCGATCCGGCTTCGGATCCGTGAGTTGGATCGATTGCGGCATCGCTCATGTTCCGTCAAGCGACGATTGCGTCTTGCCTTGTGAAGAATGCCGTCGTACCAGTGGCGGGCGTGAATCAAGTTGCGGTGTGCCGTCGAATCGTACGCCTTGTCGGCAAACACGCCACCGGTGTCGTCGGGAAGCAATGCCTCGAACACCTGCGAGTCGTGAACAATATTCGATGTCAAGTCGACTGCTTCGATCAGCTCGCTTTCATGATCCATCGAAACATGCACTTTCATCCCGTCGACCGGTTTATCTTTGCGGACCGTGATGGTTACATCGGGGTCGACCGGAGTACCGTCGGCACGGGTGGAGCCCGCAGTCGTGGCACCCTTGACCAATGTCGCGTCGACCAGTGTACAACTGCGAACGAATAGACCGAACGAAGCCAACTGACGGTTCAATTCATTGAACAATTCCTTCTCGTAACGAAAGTCGCGCAACCGTTGACGGAACCGAACCAGGGTCGAATCGTCCAACAGATAATCGCGAACGGTAAAACCGATAAACCGTTCGAAGCTGCGTCGGTCGTGGATCTCCTGCACCACTTGTACATCCGACAGACCGTACCATTGTTCCAACAGCAACGCTTTGAACAACATCAACGGCGGGATCGGGGGGCGACCGCGGGTGCCGCGGTACATCCGCATTAGCAGCGACTCGATCGGACGAAAATCGATCAACCGATCGATCTCATCAAGCATGCTCTTCTTGTGACGGCGACACTGATCGTCTAGTTCACCGAAGGTAATCCATTCGCGGGTAGAGGGAACGAGGGACATTGTAAACTCCGTTATAGGCTCTAACGGCAATACGAGATAATCATCAAAAACGTGGGATTAAATCAGAGGTTTCATTAAGTAAGTTCTGCCGAGCTTTTAACTGAATTTGTTGTAAACCATTTCGCTGTAGCAGCAATTGACGCCGTACTGTATCACTCGTAGTTCCAATAATTTGCTGATCGAGCGCATATAAATCACTCAATTGTTGCTTAACCAATGCGATCAATTCGGTATGTTTGCTGTTTGAATAATACGGTTCGGAATCCCGATTTAAGTATGCATCCACTAATTCAAGTCGCGGTGGTGATGCGAGTAGTTGGTTTTCGCAGATTATTTTGGAAATTGAATCCGGGTATCCCGAACCGTAGTAATTACTTATCCATCCTCCAATCACACATTGAAGAGCTGCAGTTTGGTAAGCTATTATGTTAATATCATTCACTTTCATCATATCGGAAAGGTTACCTCTAACCTTTTCAATTTGTACAACACTATCGATCCATGCGCGGTCTCGCTCTTGAAATGAACCTCGGACGTAACGAACAAAACCATCCTTAGCGTAGAAGTAAGTAGTGTCGATATACGGGTAAACAATCGTATCGAGTGGAAATTGGATCGTTGTGACTACCGTGTGTAGCCCATCGGAATTTATCTGAAGGGATAATGTTTCACCATATAGTTTAAATTTTGATACATATCCCTGCCAATTTAAGTCACCAGATAATTTTTGAATACCCGACGATAAATAAATGTGAAGCGAAAGGGTGTCGGAAAATCGAGTTGAGTTTTGAACATTGAATTCAATTGGCGAATTATACGGGGCAAAGCAATGTGCATACCCATTACCCACCCAAATCCGTGGACCATAACCTTCAGATGTTCTGTTAACGTGTACTTCTGTCATCGCAAACGCATTTGTATGAAGAAGTAAATACAGGAACATAACCATAAAAATATTCGAATATTTTGCCATTATTCAATTCCTCGTTAAGACTTACTTTAACAACACGCATCTTTGAGTTAAAGCGAGTGAATTGCATTGTAAACGATAAAAAAAGGTAATTAGTGGTGGTTTGGCACAATAGTTGACAGTTATATTACGATCATTTTGAAGATATCCTGATCGCGATTATTTTACCTGAACTCAAGCTCTTTGAGATACAGCGGAAAAGTCTTTTTCGACACGCCGTGGTGTTTCATCAACTGTTCCTTTGCCCAGCTCCAGAACCCTTCGAGACCATTGATGTGAACACGACCTTTCACAAATTGTTTGCCGTGATCGACTTTCAGATGGCGGTAATCTACAAAATATTGCATTTATATCAAACGATTTATTATGTAAAATAAAACGAGCCGCGTTACAGCGGCTCGATTCGTGTCGTAACAAACTCTTCCAAACTATTCAAACCGGAGCAAGAAATAATCCTTTTTCCCTTTGCGAAGCACGATTGAGGATTCACCGACAAAGTGCTCGCTGGTCAGGATCATCTTCTCATCGGTTACCCGATTGTTATTGACATACAGACCGCCACCCGTTATCATGCGGCGCGCTTCCCCTTTCGAACTGTAGGCTCCTGCTGCGACACTGGCATCGACCAACGCGATCCCTTCGGCAATCTGCTGCCGTGGGAAAGTGTACGAGGGTACGTTGGCAAAGACCGCAAGCAAGTCGGCATCGGATAACCCTTGTATCGGTTTTCCAAAGAAGATGTCGGTAGCCAATTGCGCCTTCTGTAGACCGGCATCGCCATGAATCAAGCGCGTCACTTCTGTGGCTAGACGAATTTGCGCCAAGCGGTTTTCCGGCGATTTCAGATGTTCCTCACAGATCGCAGCAATCTCTTCCAATGAGAGGAAGGAGAAATATTTCAGCAATTTCTCCACATCCTGATCGGTAGTTTGAATCCAGTATTGGTAGAAATGGTAGGGCGAAGTGAGTTCGGGATCGAGCCAGACCGCATTCCCGGCAGATTTACCGAATTTCTCGCCGCTGGCAGTCGTCAATAACGGCCAAGTCAGACCAAACGCTTCGGCTTCCTGACCGCACTTCTTCCGGATTAAATCCATTCCGGCTGTGATGTTGCCCCACTGATCGTCGCCACCGCACTGCAATTTGCAGCGATAGGTCTGATACAAGTGAAGGAAGTCGTGCGCCTGAAGCAGCATATAGCTGAATTCGGTATAAGAGATGCCCTGTTCGCGATTTTCCAGCCGCAACTGCACCGATTTTTTTTGCATCATATAATTCACGGTGAAGTGCTTGCCGACATCGCGGAGCCAATCGATGAAACTGAATTTGCTGGTCCAGTCGTAATTGTCGACCATGATTGCGGCATTATCGCCTTCGAAACTGACGAACGCTTCGAGCTGCTTGCGGATCCCGGCAAGATTCTCGGAAATTTTATCCTGCATCAACAGCAAGCGTTCTTCGGAACGTCCGCTGGGATCGCCAATCATGCCGGTAGCACCACCGACCAAGATTATCGGACGGTGCCCAAAGCGTTGCAGATGAGCAATCACAAACATCGGCAGCATACTTCCGACGTGAAGACTCTTTGCAGTCGGGTCGAATCCAACGTAAAAGGTCACCGGCGTCGTCAACAGTTTCGGTAGCTCTTCTTCGTGGGTGAGTTGGCTGACCAAACCCCGTGCCTGTAATTCTTCGAATGCAGTTCGCTTCGACATTTTCTACTCCAGATAACAAAATGAGGGGCGCGAATTCGATCCGCGCCCGACTGATGATCCAAATTCCGAATTAATTATAGCTGGATTTACGGGTCGGTGCAAACGGGGGGATATATTTGAACCGTTTCCCACGCGATCCGCTGTAAAAAATCCCGATCAGTGGCGGAAATCGACGGATCGTTGACATAGGTCAAGCCAACCGGACTACGCTCGAACAGTGCGGCGTAAAAGACACAGATTGTCAGATAAGTACCATACACAGTAGGATGACTGGCATCGGAGATGTGCAGTGTCAGTGTTGGATTGCGGGTCAAGGAAAGCTGCCACGCGCGACCCACCGGCACAACCATTGCCCCGTTCGCTCGACCACAGTGGTTGTAAGATGAAGCAAGTCCCTCGATCATCGGTGGATCATTCTGACGTGCCCAAGTCATGAAGAAGCCGGCTTCGGAGCCATTGTATCGAATGATCCGCGTTAGCGAATCGGCATATTGAAACATCAACAGTGAATCGTCGACCGGACGGGTAGACTGTTCTTGTAAAATCACTACATCCCATCGGCGCGATCGAATAGAATCCCGGGTCGAAGGGGTTTGCCAGTGCAATTCGAACGTATATCCGCCAAAGGTTGAATTGGAGGTAATCACCGGTTGCAACGAATCGGCATTCCGACAAAGATTCGCGAGATGAAGATCGATGCCACCATTGAAAAAAGTATAACTATTGCCGATGAAGAGAATGCTCTGCGGTGGAAGTCCGGTTACCGTATCGATAAAGACATTGTTCGAGTCGTGTAACAGTCGCGCAAAATGAATCGGTTGAAACCGCATCCCGATGCTGTCCGGCTCGAGCAGAACCAGATAGGATGTCTCGGTTGCAATCGTCGCCCGGGATTTTGATAACGATTGAATTGAGTTCGTTAGATTTCGTTGAATCAATTCCGTAACCGGTTGTTGTCCAACACGATTACCCGTTCTATTGAGGACAACTTTTAACACGAGTTGCCGATTATCCAGTTTCAAAACGATAAAATACAAACCGTTGCTCGCAGGTACTCCGGAACTTGTCCTACCGTCCCAGAAACCGGAAGCAATTCGTTGGTTTCCAGTTACGTCGCGCGAAGACAGTGAAATCGATACAACCTGCTGACCGAGGATATTGAAAATTGCTGCGTGATCGATTATCTGACCGAGTAGAATGTGAAAATTGATCGATGCGCCACCATTGTTCGTTACAACATTCGGTGATGACAACCCGGAAGTCGGAACAGATTGTTCGGTAACTGACAAGAGAAGATTGCGGATTAGGTAATTTCCGTCAGCATCTGCTTGTGTTACATATACTTGTCCCGATCCAGTATGCGTGTAGGTGATATTGGCATAGGGAACAGGGATATGTCCTCCTCGGAGAACTCGACCCGAGACATTGGTGACTTGTCCGAAGGCAAGTCCCGTCAAACTAATGAGGGTGATCCATAATAGGAGAAAAAATCGACCGTTTTTCGTGTTCATCATTGCATACTTTCCGTTGTTGCAATAAAATACAACTAAATCCTCACCTTCGGAACCATTTACCACGGAGTCACGAATATGACACCTCCCGTCGCAGTAATTGATATTGGAACCAATACAATTAAGTGCTTGATTGCGCATCACGATTCGTCCGGTTGGTGTTTCGATACCGACACATCATACCCCACTCGGATCGGTGAGCATACTACTCAAACGGGTATTTTTTCCGAGATTGCCATCGAACGAAATCTCAAACAACTCAATGAGATCGTGACCGACCTTCACAACCGCGAAATTACCCGAATATGTATCGTCGGTACAATGGCGTTTCGTATCGCCAAAAATGCGTCACACTTTGTACAACTAGCGCGCGAACAGCTCGGGATTGAGATTGAAATTCTCTCGGGAACCGAAGAGAGCCGATTAGCCTATTTCGCAGCTCGACACGGATTTGTCGGTAGCGATGGACAAATCGGCGTTTTCGATGTCGGTGGCGGCAGTACCGAGATAATCATCGGCAACAATTCCGATATTCTCTCGCAAGAGAGTTATCCCATAGGTGCTGTTCAGTTGACCGAAACGTATCTAGCGCATTCCGATCCTCCGACACCCGGTACGATGAAAGCAATGGAAACGGAAATCAGCCGGGTTCTATCAAAAGGGAAACGATTGTCGAATGGTGCCGGTGTCGTTGGAATTGGCGGAACACTAGTCAGTATCGCAGCGATCGCAATCAAGATGAAGCATTTTGATGCAAGTGTTCATGGATTCGTGGTCGATCGCGAAGAGCTGGAATATCAGTGGCGCATGTTTCAATCTCAGACAATCGCACAACGAAAAAAGATTCCGGGAATGGATCCGGCTCGCGCCGATGTGATTCTCGCCGGGACGAGTATTGTCCGATTATTACTCGATCATTGGAGTGTCGAAGAAGTCAAAGTATGTCTGCAGGGTTTACGGCACGGTTTGGTTCGGGAACGGTTTCCGGAAGAAGTGTAATCGAAATTTATCGATCGAAGATCCACTAAACGAAATCAATCCAGAGCAGGAGGATATCTCCGCTATAAGCACAGATCCCCGTCGGAACGGTATAGCGCTCTAGATGTGCTCCGGGATAATTCACGCGTCGTAACAAATCCTCATCATGCGGAAAGAAGTGCAGGTGGTAATCTTCAGTATACGGGAGATATTCCTGCGACGGAACAAGGATAATTAAGCGTTTTGTGCAAACCCTCCGCAATTCCGCAATCGCGACTTCAAATTCACGGACATGCTCAAGGGTATGTGCCGAAACCACCACATCGAACGCTTTGTCTTGAAATGGCAACTGCTCGATTTTGCTTGCTTGCAATAAAATATCTGTTCCCAAACGCTCACGCGCTTTGACGATCGCGACTTCCGACAGGTCGATTCCAGATAACGTCCGCCCTTTTCCCCGTAACGCTTCCAGCAAATAACCATCGCCACAACCGGCATCCAGCACCGACACATTTTCCGGAATGAGTGCATCGATTTTCTGTAAATCGATCGGAGAGAGATCCTGTTGCGACCAATTCTCCCATGACTCATTGTAGACTTTTCGCCAAGTTTCGTCGTCGCAGTTTGCCGCGCGATGTTTCCACTCAAGATCGAACCAATCGCCGTGGAGTTGACGGATTTTTTTACGCGATACGAGCCGGTTGTACGCGTAGTGCAAGGGTTTCGGCAAAATGGCTTTGATCATCGATTTCAGCGACATTCGATTTATTTCCCGGGAGATATATCCCTAGTGGGTCGTTGTAAATATTGTATCTTATTCGTTCACGAATATGCCGCGATGCCGGTAATTTCCTGTCCGAGAATCAACGTGTGAATCTCGTGTGTTCCTTCGTATGTCAAGACCGATTCCAGATTACAGGCATGACGCATTGAAACATATTCATCGAGGATGCCATTCGCGCCGAGGATCGTACGAGCGGAACGGGCAATCTCCAGCGCTTTCGCGACATTGTTCCGCTTCGCCAGCGAGACTTGCTGCGGTTTCAATTTACCTTGCTCTTTCAACCGTCCCAACTGGATTTGGAGCAACTGCATCAAAGTGATTTCAGTCAACATCTCGGCTAATTTCACCTGCGTGATTTGGAACGAGCCGATCGGTTTACCGAATTGCTGACGGGTCAGCGAATATTTTCGGGCTTCGTCGAAACACGCCATCGCCGCACCAGTCGCACCGAACGCGATACCGTAGCGTGCCTGCGTGAGACACGAGAGCGGACCTTTCATTCCTGATACATTCGGCAAAATGTTTTCTTTCGGAACTTCGACTTGATCCATTACGATCTCACCGGTTGCCGATGCCCAGAGTGAAAACTTTCCGGTCAGTTCCGGTGCGGAAAGCCCGGGCATACCGCGTTCCAGCAGGAACCCGCGAATGACGCCGTCGAGCCGTGCCCAAACGACAAACAGGTCGGCGAGCGGACTGTTGGTGATCCACATTTTCGCACCATGAAGGATGTAATGCCGCCCCTTGTCTTCGGCACGGGTGATCATGCCGGCAGGATCGCTGCCGTGATCCGGTTCCGTCAATCCGAAACAACCGATCTTCTCGCCACACGCAAGTTTCGGCAACCAGTACGATTTCTGCTCCTCGCTGCCGAAAGCATAGATCGGATACATCACCAGCGCCGATTGCACCGATGAGAAGCTGCGCAAACCGCTATCGCCGCGCTCCAGCTCCTGATTGATCAAGCCGTAGGCGGTCTCGGAGACATTGGCACAGCCGTATTTTTCCGGAAGGTTCGCGCCGAGCAACCCCATCTCGGCTAGCTGCGGGATGATCTCGGTCGGAAACGTTTTCGCCGCGACATGTTTGCGAATGATCGGGAGAAATTGATCCTCGACCCAATCGCGGACGGTATCGCGAATCGCGATTTCTTCTTCAGTCAGCAGCGAATCGGTATCGTAAAAATCGACGCCTTCGAAACGTTCAGCCATAATTCACCTATTCAAATTTCATTGAATATAGTACGCTCGCAACAAACCCTCATAGTAGGATTGGGTCGATCGGGGATTTTTGGGCAGATTATTCGATGTTTTCAACGATTAATTTACCAATACCGGCAATATTCGTTTGATTAATCAAATATCAGCATTATCTTTACGATTATTCGGTATGATCACACAAATCGATGTTTTAGAACTGTGCCGGAGCGGCAATGACGATTAGATCACAGCACATGAATCGAAATTTCCTCGTCGTTTGCTTAACGATGATTCTCTTATTTGGTCGTTTTCTTACCGTACAAGCGGTGAGTGTGCAATCCACGCGATAACCGCACCCGTTTCAGTTTACCGAGAACAAGGGGCAGTGGGATTCCGCCGTGGTGTATAAATGCGAGGTGCGGCCCGACGGTTTCACTTGGTTTATTGAGCGCGATGGTGTCACCCTCGTCACGAACGTAATTGATTCCTCAAAAACGATAGACGCTAGTAGGGGCGGGCTCCCATGCCCGCCCGTCGATCCTTTTTCCAGTAGGGGCGGGCTCCCATGCCCGCCCGTGTCCTTTAATTCTGTCATTGCGAGCATAAACGCAAAAATGTGTGCTGAGATCGCTAGTAACTCAAGATTTTCTTTGCTATTATAAGAACCATTTGCTAACGTAAATCACTTAGGTGCACTTTCATGGCTCTTCGACATTGTCCAATTTGCCTCTGCACGGATCTAAAAAAACGGTCATTACAGTAACGGTCGTCAACGCTGGTTTTGTCGTACTTGTCGGCATTCATTCCGCCATGAGCGTCGATCTCCCGACTGGTTTCAGCTTTGGATCGCCGAAGGATATTCGATCCGTCAACTCTGCTGCCAAAGCGGCTGCAGTCCACGCTCGTTATGGAACACGATCCAACAAAGGCTGTCGGAGCCACCGCCGGACGATTTCGGTTCGCTTTCGCATCACCGTCATCTATTGATCGACGGGACGTTTCTGACACGGAGCGCATCGATCGTCGCTTTGATGGATGGCGCGTCGACGACGATCGTCGACGGTTCTTACAATGTAAAAGAAAACGTTGCCGACCAGGTTCGACGCTTCTTGCAACCTCTTATCGCACGCGGCCTGAACCCGATCAGTTGCACTGTCGACGGAAACCCGCATGTAATACGGATTCTGCGCGAATTATGGCCGCAGATCAAGGTGCAGCGTTGCCTTGTACACATCCAACGTCAGGGATTACGGTGGTGTCGTCGCAATCCTAAAAGAACCGATGCCAGGAAACTAGCGGAACTGTTTACGACGGTCGTTGAGATCGATACTAAAGCCAAACGCGACAGCTTTATAAAAAAAACACAACAATGGGAAAAGCGCTATGGCAAAGCGGTCGCGGCACCGACTGGCGGTTGGATCGCAAGCGACCTGAAATGTGCCAGAAGTATGCTGTTAAAGGCGATCCCGGATATGTTCCATTATCTCGACGAACCAACCATACCAACGTCAACCAATGCGTTGGAAGGATACTTTTCGCGATTGAAAGCGAAGTATCGGAACCACCGCGGACTCAAAGAACAGAAACGATTCAATTACTTCAAATGGTACTTTCAAATGACACCTAAGTAGCGATCCCAGCACACATTTTTGCGTTTATGCCCATTGCGAGGACGCCGAATGGCGCCTGTCGCAATCCACTTTTTTCATCTTTTCCCAACACCCAATCCCTACCACCCAACTCCTATTCTGTTGGTGGCGCAGGCCTCCGAGCCTGCGATCCTCTTGTGTCCGGAAAATTCCCTTTAAAATCGCACGCCATCAAATTCAAATTCGTCGCTTCTGTTGGTGGCGCAGACCTCCGAGCCTGCGAACGTAGGGGCGAACCACAAAGTGCTCGCCGAAGGCAATCGCATTCGCCCCTATCCGATCAAGATGCTCTCACTTGTCGTTGCGAGGAACGCAGCGAAGGATCGTCCGCCGTAGGCGGAAAGCCGCAGCGAAGTGACGAAGCAATCTACTCTTTAAATGAATCAAAGACACAGGAGGAGATTACCTTCGGTGAGCCCTTCGGGGTTGCTTCGTCATTCCACTTCGGAAGTGCTTCGCACGTTCCTACGTTCATTCCTCGCAAAGACAAAATCAGGATTCAAGATACAAGATTAGGGCGTATGCCATACGCCCCTACGGATAAATGCACGACACAAGAGGATGTCGGAATAAATTCCGACCTACGGAAATACGCCTCCGCAAAATGGATCAATGCACAAGGTGAATTATCATGGCACAACAATTATTTCCTCGGGAATGATTCCTCGAAGTGGGCACCGGATTGCCGCAACTTTACACGCATTGTGTATCACGAGGTGTGGAATGGAATCGATGTCGAATGGTATGAGAGCAAAGGTCATCTCGAATTCGATTTCGTCGCGCATCCCGGTGCCGATCCGAAGCAAATCCAGATGGTGTGCGAAGGATTGGAAGCACCGACCTCCGATTATCGAATGAACTCTCGCTTCCCACCTCCCTCGGCGAACTCCGGATGTCGATTCCGGGAGCATATCAAACAACTACGAATGGCACTCATGGAAACGATGTCACAGCACAATTCACAATCGTGGCTGAGAATGTCTTCGCAATCGATTTACCGAATGGGTATGATAAATCGCAGACGCTGCGGATCGATCCACAGATCTATTCGACGTTTGTGGGTGGTACGGGTAACGACGAAGCATTAGCACTTGGAGTTACCAGTACGGGATCGGTCGTCATTGCAGGTTCATCCAGTGGATTTGACTATCCTACTACTCCGGGAACGATCGAACGGATGAATGCCGGATTATCGGACTGTATCATTTCCGAGTTGGATTCAACCTTGTCACTCCTGCAATTCAGTACTTATCTCGGTGGTGTATTCAATGATTTCAGCAATGGATTGACAATTGATTCACAGAATTGTATCTATGTGACCGGTTCCACTGAAAGTGACAACTTTCCTACGACAACGAATGCTTATTGCCGTTCGCATTCCGGATATCGAACTGATGATTGCTTTGTACTAAAAATAAATCCTACCGGAACGCAGCTTGTTTACAGTAGTTTCATCGGAGGTTCGTACGTAGATGAAGGATATTCTATTATCGCGAATGAAGCGGATAGTAGCTGTAGCATATGTGGAAGCACATTAAGTCTTGATTATCCTACTACTACCGGCACCTATAATCCGATAACGAATGGTGGTTACGATTGTATCATCACAAAGTTATCTATGAATCGTTCTGCTTTGTTATTCAGTACATATTTCGGTGGCTCATATGATGAAGTAAGTAATTCGATAATTCAACTTCGGTTAGATCAATCGATAGTCTTCGCTGGTTACACAAACAGCTCTGATTTTCCGTGCTCAAGCGATGCATTCGATTCATCTTTTCATGGAGGAGTAGATGCCTTCATATCACGAGTGAGTCACGATGGTAGCATTTTAATGAAGAGTACTTATATCGGTGGTTCCGGTGGGGATAGAATTCATGATATAGCATTGTCGCAGGATAGTATCATTATCGCTGTCGGTGTTACTGCAAGTAGTGATTATCCCCATACTGAAAATGCATTCGATACAACCCAAAATGGAAATTATGATTGTTTTGTTACTGTTATAAATAATAATTTGTCTCATCTATTATATAGTTCATTTTTTGGTGGCACTGATAACGATATTGGTATGGCAGTTGCTCGTAATTCTTATGAAATTATTGTTACTGGAACAACTTCTAGCACAAATTTTCCGACAACAATGAACGCGTTGCAACAGTCTTATAGTGGAGGTTCAAATGACTGTTTTGTCGTTCGTATTTCATTAGATAATCCCAATCATTTTTATAGTACATTCCTTGGAGGATCGAGCGACGATGGCGGAGAGGATATTTGTTGCATATCAATCAGTAAAATATGCGCCATTGGCTTAACATCAAGTGCTAATTTCCCAATTTCATCATCATGTTTTGATACATCGAGTAATGGTCAATATGACTGCTTCATCACCCAATTCACTATCGATACTACTTCGGTTCAGGAGTCTTCACTTCACCCAAATTCCACACTTCTAGTTAAGAATTATCCGAACCCCTTCAACGCCACCACCACTCTTTCCTACACCCTCCCGTCCTTGTCTCGCGTCGATCTTCGTCTCTACGACCTCACCGGACGTGAAGTCTCGACGCTGGTGCAGCGTGAGCAGCGTGCCGGATCGTATCGCGTGCGGCTCGATGGTTCGCGATTAGCCAGTGGAACCTATTTTGTGCAATTGCAGGCGGGTGCGTTTGCGAAGACACAGAAGATCGTCCTGTTGAAGTAATTCATATTGTGAAGTAGGGGCGGGCTCCCACGCCCGCCCGCATATTTTTTGGTAGGGGCGGTTCGCGAACCGCCCGTATCGCCTGAAGGTAGCACAAATTTAATTATTTGTTCGGGATATAACAGTATTATTTTAAGTGTGAATCCGATTACGATCGTTTATCTAGATCAGACACGGGCGGTTCGCGAACCGCCCCTACCAAAAGCAAGATAGCCACGTCCGACGCTTCGTGTCGTTCCTCGCAACGACAAATCAAAAATAGGTGTTGGGTGGTAGAGATGGGGATTAGGAAAAGATAAAAAAAAGATGGGCGCCCGCGGGGAGGCGCCCCTACTACAGAATACAAGAAACAAACGGTGGTCAGAACAAGTTCTGACCTACGGAAAAGAAGGGATTCTCCCAATCGGAGTTGGGAAGTACTGCGGAAAGATTGAAAATGCCCAATCGGAGTTGGGCAGAAAGACAAAAAAGATAACAAAACGCAGGATCGGAGGCCTGCGCCACCACAATGTACCACCACAAAGTGCCAACACAATGTGCAAACTCAAAGCACCACCAGAAAAAAAGGCAAAATTTACAAACTGCAATACAGTACTTCCGAATTTTTCGTCTACACCCCACCGTCCAGCTTGTATCTTGTCCAAGCACCAAGAACAAAGCATTATTCTCCACCATATACCCCCAATTTGCGGGAAACCGAGAGAGATCTTACTTTACTGAGTTATGGACAGTACCGAAAATCGCATTTTAGCGCAAAACAAGAAGGCATTTCACGACTTTTCCATCGGTGCCCGGTGGGAAGCCGGTGTCGTTCTGACCGGATCCGAAGCGAAAAGCGCCCGGAATGGTCGTGTTCAACTGCGCGACAGCTTCGCCCGGTTCATCAAAGATGAACTGTGGCTAGTCGGCGTCCATATTTCTCCGTACGACAACGGTGGTTACTCCAATCACCCACCGGTACGCCCCCGGAAATTGTTGCTGAACCGTTCCGAATTGAACAAACTCCAACGCCAAGTCGACGAAAAAGGGGCGACTCTCGTACCGCTCTCGGTCTATCTGAAAAATGGTCTGGTAAAAGTCGAAATCGGGATTGCCACCGGCAAGAAGCAACACGATAAGCGCGCCGCAATCGCCGAACGGGAAGAAGTACGTACGCTGGATCGAGCCGTCAAAGCGGCACGTCACGGCAATTACCCGGAAGATTAGTCGAAGATGTCCGATACTAAACAGCAATTGGAAGCGTTTCGCGCCGAATGTACCAACGAGTTTATCGAATTCGAAGCCGGCTGGAAAGACGCACTCACCAGTTCAATTCCGCTGATCGACAAAATGATCGGCTATCTTACCGATCAACGCGGTAAAGGGCTGCGACCGTTAATCTGCTTCCTTTCGGCAAAAGTATATGGCGAACCGAGTGCCTCGACGATTCAATCGGCGCTGGTAATGGAATTGCTGCACAGCGCGACCCTGATTCACGACGATGTCGTCGACAACAGCGATACCCGGCGCGGCTTCGCTTCGCTGAAAGCGGTTTGGGGCAATAAGATCAGCGTGTTGTTCGGCGATTTTCTACTGGCACGATCGCTTGCCGCCACCATCGAACTCCATCGTCAGGAAGCATTGGCGGTGTTGTCTGAAATCGCGAAACGAATGGCGAAAGGGCAACTGCACGAAGCAGCGATAGCACGCGACCTGAACGGTTCCGAAGCCGAATACATCGAGATGATTTCCGACAAGACCGCCGCACTGATCTCCGGTGCCATCCGACTCGGTGTATTGACCACATCGGGACCCGATGTACCGCTGGAGCAGTGGAAAGCATTCGGCGAAGCGCTGGGAATCGCCTTCCAGATCCGCGACGATATTCTCGACTATTCCGGTCGCAGCGGTCTACTCGGTAAACCGACTGCTGGTGACATCAAAGATTCGAAGATCACACTACCGTTGATCTATGCCTTGCAGAATGCCGGCGAGACGAATGCTAGCGGCATCGTCGGGCGGATTCGCGGCGGTTTGAAACGACGCGACATTAAGGATATTGTCGCCTTCGTCACCGATCATGGCGGGATCGATGCGGCACAAAAACGCGCCGATGATTACGCCAACCAAGCACAACACATCCTTGAAACCAATGCCCCTGCCGGACCGGCTCGCGACCGCCTGTCCCAGTTCGTGCAATTTGTCGTAACCCGCGAGTACTAATTCCAATGCCACCGCTGCCAATCGTCGTCGTGATCCGATTCTCATCGCTAGGCGATTGCCTGTTGCTGGGTCCGGTGTTTCGCGGATTGCGCAACCGGTTTCCGAATCATCGCATCATGTGGGTGACGAAAGCGGAAAATGCGCCAATCTGGCATTCGAGCAATCTGCTCGATGTTATCATTGCATGGAAGAAACACGAAGATCTACCGATCGACCGGGTTGATTCTTACGGACATGTTGAGTACGTTCTCGATCTTCAAGCCTCGCGTCGCTCGCGGCAATTGGCGCGCGGCATTCCGGCACCGAATAAAGCGGAAGCAGCACCACCACGATGGCAGCGAACACTGCAGATTCTCTTCAAAGGGCATTGGCTGGATAATGAACCACCGGTTCCATTGCGGTATTTACGTGCTGCTGAATCGTGGGGTGTGGTCGACGATAGTCGCGGTTTGGAAATACCGGTACTTTCCGAGAATAAAACCGAACGACTCCTACCAATTGATCGCGAATATATCGGACTGGCACCGGGATCGAAGCATTATACCAAACAGTGGCAGTTGGATCGCTGGTTAGAATTGGCACGATTGCTTTCAATGAAAGGATATGGCATCTTCTGGATACTCGGACCGGAAGAAGCCGAAGCCAGAAAGCGGATTCAACAGGAACGTGCTGGTTCGGATGCCGATTTCATTCCAAAGAAACTGTTATCGATCGATGAGTTGATCAGCGAGATCTCGCACTGCCGCGCGATAGTCAGTAACGATTCGGCGGCAATGCATATCGCGGCAGGCACCAATCGACCGGGTATTGCGCTATTCGGTCCGACCATTCCGGCTTTTGGATTTGCACCGTTTCGTTCTCGGATAATCGTGATGGAGCGCAATTTGTGGTGTCGTCCCTGTTCTGCACATGGCGGTAAATTCTGTCCATTGGGGCATCATCGCTGCATGAAGGAAATTAGCGTAGAGATGGTTTATAACCAGTTATCAACAATGTTACAGGAACCATGATCGGACACGCACCACATCCCGCTTGGCGCTCGCTTTGGCGCATCCTCGGTCCTATTCTGTTTGGCGCCGCCAAATTCGGTTCGCATTTCGATCGAAAATTGGAAGAAGCAATCAGCGGTCGTCGCAACGAAACATGGAAAGATATTCCCCAGAATGGTATCGTGTTCCATTGCGCCTCGGTCGGTGAATTCGAAGCCGCGCGTCCGGTGATGGAGCGAATGCAAGAATTAGGATTTCCGGTAATTCTAACGGTCGGTTCACCCTCGCTTTACCGTCGCCGGAGCAACACCGGGAATACGCGGTTTCCGTGGTATTGGGCACCGATCGATTTGCACAAAGATGTTAAACGGTTTTACGATGCTGCAAAACCACTCGCCGTTGTGATCACCAAACACGATATCTGGCCGGAATTTGTTTGGCAAGCGCGCGACCGGAAGATTCCGGTCATCTTGCAGAGCGGAAATTTCCGTACCGATTCACGTCGCAATATTGCCATCGCGCGATCATTCCAACGTTCGTTACTCGGTTCGCTCAGTGGTATCGGCGCGATTGCCAAAGAAGATGCTGCACGATTTCGCATTTTGATCGGTCATCGCACGGAAATCCGTATTACTGGCGATACCCGTTACGACCGTGTTCGAGCGGCTGCAGCAAAAGCCGATGCGCGCGACCCGTCATTGCGAAAATGGTGCGAAGTAGCTCCGACAATTGTACTCGGAAGTGGTTGGACACCGGACGAAACGTTGCTTTGCTCAGCTCTTGAAACTTATCGCGAAGCGAAGATTCCTTTCCGACTGATCGCAGTACCACACGAAAGCGATGAAGAACATATCCTGGGTGCCGAACAGCGATTACAGAACTCAGGTTTCAATGTCGTCCGCTATTCAAATGGTCTTTCGCAATTGAACGATGCCGATGCACTCCTGGTCGATGTACAAGGGGTATTGTCGTCGATTTATCGCGGCGCGGCGATTGCTTGGGTCGGCGGTGGTTTCGGTGCTGGCGTTCACAGCGTGCTCGAACCGGCGGTCTTCGGAGTACCACTATTATACGGACCCAATATCACGATGTCGCGCGAAGCACGCCTGTTTGCCGATTGTGGCGGCGGCATAGTAGTCGATCGCGATGCTTCCGAATGGAAAGAGATGCTCAAGCAGTGGTTGATCGATCCCGAATCTCGCAAACGAGCTGCCGACGCATCCTTGAAAATTATTGCCGAAGAGGCTGGTGCCACTGAACGAGTTGTGCAGTGGATCGAAGCTCTTTTGAAGAAATGATGATCTACTCACTCACCTCCCCATCGAATTACTCGAACCGATAATGGTACCCTACGTCGAACTGCAATCTGTTCGATACATACTCCCCAACGGTACAGCGGGGCTAGACGATGTCACCCTTGCACTCGCACCAGGCGAAAAGGTAGCGCTATTAGGAGCAAATGGTAGCGGAAAAACGACAGTGGCGCTGCTGCTCGCCGGGGTCCTATCACCGACGACCGGATACGTTCGCTGGAACAAAATCCCTGAACCAGCGGAAGTGCAACTGTTGATGCAAAATCCCTCGTTACAGACACTAGGTACTACCGTTGAAGAAGAATTACGATTCGGTCTCGATTTACAGTCGACAGATCGCAAATTGGTAGCAAACAAAATCGATAAATCGATTCAATCATTGGCATTATCAGGTGAGCGGGAGTTAACAAAACTCTCCGGTGGTGAGTTACAAAGCGTGGTTGGCGAAGCGTTACGCTTGCTGTCGCCAAAATTACTAATCTACGACGAACCAGCCATGTATCTATCCCCCAGTCGCCGGGCAGTATTATTATCCGATGCTCTTTTGAGTAATTGTGGCGTCCTATGGATTACACCGCAACGCGCAGAAGCAAACAAGTTTCCCCGCACAGTTGTATTGCGTGATGGTAAAGTTGTTTTCAATGGCGCATCTATTGACTTACCAACTGATGAGACAACTTGGGCAGAGTGGGGATTGCCATCGCTGTCCATCGAAATAACAGCAATAGCGAAGTCCAATTCATCATCCTCAGAACGAATTGAGTTGATTGATATCGAAGTTAAAGGCGAAGTGCGACCGCGACTAACAATCTCAGCTTTATCGATCAACGCTGGCGAGCGGATCGGCATCATTGGCGATAACGGCGCAGGTAAAACGACGCTGCTCGCATTGTTGGGAAGTATCTTGAAACCGGATCGTGGCAGGATTGACAAGTCATCCGGATTTCCCCTCACATCGCTCTCCTTCCAATTTCAGGAACAAGCATTTCTGACGATGAATGTTCGGGAAGAGATCGGCGGACCCGATCCCGTCGTAAGCGAAAAGATTGCCAGCGAGCGACTACTGAAATTTGGATTGGAACCGGAACAGTTTCTGCATCGCGATCCCTATTCCCTTTCGGGTGGCGAGGCACGTCGGGTGGCATTGGCAGCAACGCTTCATTCGGAAGATACTTTTTTGCTGTGGGATGAACCGACTGCAGCACTGGACCCGGCAGGAAGTCTCGCAATTGCGAAAGTACTCGCACAGCATCCGGGAGGGTATGCGATCGCCGGTCATGATCATGAATTACTCATGACAGTCTGTAACCGTATCATCGCCCTTAAATGTGGAACTATTTTGTGGGATAAGCCTAGTTCCGAAGTGACTTCTGACGATTTATCTGCGATTTAATCCTACCAAAATCTCAATGCTTCAACGATATATTCAGATCGACACAACGCTTTAAGTAGGCAGACGGTCGATAACGACTATCTCCAGTCTCATCGAAAATACCTTGCAGTACGTCTAGAAGATACGCGGAGCCGATCGCTTCACCCCAATCCAGTGCACCATGCGGCAAATCGGATTCATGGCGAATTGCACAATCGATGCTATCAGAATCTGCAATTCCTTCCTGTAACATCACACAAGCTTCATTGATTAACATTGCCAAGGTTCGAGAAAAGATCCCTCCGGCACGATCGGCAACTAGATGTATCGGTAGATGCATTTGTTCCAGATAGTTCAAACCCGCTTGAAAAGTCGTCTCGCTTGTCAATTCGGTTCGAGAAATTTCGATGGCATACTTACCCAATGGCGGACAACAGGCAAACCCCAGAACACGTTCGGGATGCTTCGTACAGAGTGCAGCAAGATGTGCGGCATTGCTGGCAACCAGATTCGCAAAGATTGGTGCAGTTGGATCCATATGCGCTTCGAATAACCAAATTTTTTGTAACACCGATGATCGAAAATCGGTATCGACGACAATCACAACTTCTAATTCGTGTAACGATTGGAGTGGTGCACGATCGATAGCAACGGTTTCAATTTGTGACTCATGAAGAAAGCGTTCCCACGGTTCGCGATGGTGAGCGGTTCCAAGCAGTCCGAATTTCGACATAATCAGTTCCCTATCAAATATTCATTTATACTTTGAATAATTAATTACATATATACAATATATTTCTTCATCATTCTGAAGTGACAAACATCAACAATTAATAACACGCATTTTACGAATCCAAATTCAAAGTAACAGTTTTCAATCTTCTTTACTATCGGAAAACGAGTGACGACCTTGTTAACATGTGTTTTGTAGAATTCACGGTTAAATGATATGAATTCTATTTCAAAATCATCACATAAATCGTTGCAGAGTGGAAGATCTTTTCGTTACTTGTACGATAATCATTCATTTAAATCCCTAAATCCAGTATCAGCTCGTGGTGTTATATGAAACCTCCGTTCCACCGATCCAAGGTATACTTGTTTTATGCTATACTGCTGCTATCTGCAGTAGCAATAAAACTCAGCGTAGCCAGTGTTATTTCTCCGGGACCGTTGACCAAAGTTCACTCCTCGCTGGAGGGTTCCAATAATTGCGTCGCATGTCATGAAGGGTCCGGGAAACAAGGAATATCGACGAATCTTTGTCTTGCTTGCCATGATGGGATTCGAACCAGTATCGACAAGAATCGTGGATACCACGCCAAACAATCGCGCAATTGCGCAACATGTCATAAAGAACACATCGGTGTAAGTGGACGGTTAATTCGATGGGACCCCAAAGCATTTAAACATGAAGAAACCGGATGGAAATTAGACGGAAAACATCAAACCCTGAATTGTACCGAATGTCATAAGAAAAAAGACAGCTATTCCGGTTTAAAATCCGAATGTCTGAGTTGTCATAAGGATCAACATGGTTCTGATTTAAAACGAGGATGTCTCGATTGTCACTCCAATCTCGGTTGGAAGACTCCGGCGCCACAATTTGATCACAGTAAGACTTCCTGGAAATTAACAGGAAAACATGTTGAAGTTGCCTGCGCGCAATGCCATAAGGAAAACAAGTGGAATTCGCTATCCAAGGACTGCCGGTCTTGTCACAACGATCCACATAAAGGAAAATTCAACCAAAATTGCACTGAATGCCACTCTCCCGGTGGATGGAATAAGTTAGCCGGTTTCGATCACACAAAAACCGGTTTTACGTTAAATGAAGCACACGCGCTACTACGTTGCGATGCCTGTCATAATCCAAAACTAAAACCAGTTCTCAATCAGCGTTCCTGCGTGGCTTGTCATACCGACCGTCACCAAGGACAGCTCGGCAACGACTGCAAGACGTGTCACAACGAGACAAAATTTATTCCATCGCTTTATACTACCGTTAAACACAATCAGACCGGTTTTCAACTGGCAGGAAAACATCTGGATCAAGCGTGCAATAAATGTCATAAGGAAAACCGATTCAAATTCACATCCGATCAAAAGAAGTGCAACAGTTGTCATCAAGATCAACACAAAGGTCAATTATCGACGAATTGCCAGATTTGTCATACGGTCGATCACTTCAAACCCTCGACATTTACCCAAACGCAGCATGACACGTCGCATTTTCGATTAGCCGGGAAACATGCAACCCTCGCCTGTAACGATTGCCATAAAGACAACCGGTTTGCGTTTACCGCACAGCAACGTGAATGCCTGGGATGCCATAAAGACCAGCACAAGGGACAACTAAGTTCGCAGTGTACTCAATGTCATTCCAATCAAAGCTGGAAACCATCCAATTTCGGTGTAACACAACACGCAACCACACAATTTGCTTTGATCGGGAAACATGCAACGACAAATTGTACCGAATGCCACAAGGATGGCAAATTCAAATTCGCTGCCAGTGAATTAAGTTGTAACAATTGCCACGCGAAAAACGATCACCACAATGGTACTTTCGGGAAGAATTGCGAACAATGTCACTCTCCGATGGGTTGGAAGAGTGGCATAGTTTTCAATCATCGCTTGACCCGTTTTCCACTGGAAGGGACACATCAGTCAGTAGATTGCAAACAGTGCCATAGTTCCGGGAAATATGCCGGAATACCGATGGAATGCAATCGTTGTCATACCGATGTGCATCAAGGGTATTTATCGCAAACCTGTACCGATTGCCATCGACCCTCGCGATGGAATGACCTGCAATTCTCTCATACACGAACGAATTTTCCGCTGCAGAATAAGCATCAGACCACAAATTGCACTGAGTGCCACAAGACCCAGCGATTTGCCGATGCATCCACCGAATGCTACAGTTGCCACCAGAAAGAATACGATCGGATGACGGATCCGAATCATGCTGCTGCCGGATTCGCGAAAACAGAGTGTGTACAATGTCATCGTAATGGCGGTCCAGACTGGCGTGCACAGAATTTTTCCCACACTTCATATGCGTTGGTCGGAAAACATAGTCTTGCCTATACTTCTTGTACACAATGCCATGTCAACGGACATTATAGCGGAACGACAAGAGAATGTAACGGGTGTCATTCCTCCGATTTCACTCGCGCCGGTGCGGAACATCCTGCTCATCTAACATATCCCCGCGATTGCACAACCTGTCATCAACAATCGGCGTCCAGTTGGGAGCAAACCACATTCACTCACACCAACTTTCCACTTACCGGACGGCACGCAACTCAGGTTACTTGCACTCAGTGCCATTTGAACAATCAGTATGCCGGAACCCCCACCGACTGCTATACCTGTCATTGGACCAGAACGCAATCCGACCTCTGGCGATTGGCGAACGGTACCAATTGCGGAACATGTCACAACACCGGCGGTTGGACTCAAAATGTGCAATTTGACCACAACACTGTTGCACATTACCAACTTCAAGGGAAGCATGCTCAAAAATTGTGTATCGATTGCCATACGACTCGAACGCCAGCTTCTGATTCGCGTAAAACGAATTGCGTAGGGTGCCATCAGACTGTCTACAATAGCTCAGCAAATCCAAACCATCAGTTAGCTGGCTTCAACACTCAATGTGCAACCTGCCATAGCGACGCCGATCAAACTTGGTTTGCAGCGAATTACGCTCACACTTTATTTCCATTAAGCGGTCGTCATGCATCTCCGCAACCGACGGCATGCAATAGTTGCCACACCACGCGGTATTCAGGAACTTCATCCGATTGCTACACTTGTCATACAACCGAATACGATACAACCTCTAATCCAACACATCGTACCAATCAGACGGTTTATCCGACATCTCAGTGCGGAACGTGTCATACCAGTGGTGGACAATGGTCGCAGGCGAATTTCAATCATACTGCGGTGTATCCGTTAACAGGCAGACACGCCACGGCAAGTTGTAACGATTGTCATCACGGAAACTATAATACTACTTCGCAGGTGTGCTACTCTTGTCATCGAACCGAGTACGACACGACGTCGAATCCATCGCATAGTGCCAACCCGACGATATTTCCGACCGCGCAGTGCGGAACCTGTCATACCAGTGGTGGACAATGGACGCAAGCGAATTTCAACCATACAACCGTCTATCCACTATCGGGAAGACACGCTACCGCTACCTGCAATGAGTGTCATCACGGGACCTATATGAATACTCCGACTAATTGTTATCATTGTCATACTACCGAATACGATACGACGTCGAATCCATCGCATAGTGCCAACCCGACGATCTTTCCAACCGCGCAGTGTGGAACGTGTCATACCAGCGGCGGACAATGGACGCAAGCGAATTTCAACCACACAACCGTCTATCCACTGTCGGGAAGACATGCTACCGCAGCTTGCAACGACTGTCATCACGGAACCTATTCGAATACTCCGACCGATTGTTATCGCTGCCATACTACTGCTTACGACACAACATCCAATCCGTCGCATCACGCCAATCCGACGATATTTCCGACTTCTCAGTGCGGAACCTGTCATCCCGGAAGGGACGCTTGGCGACCGGCAACTTTTAATCACAGCACGGTATTTGCTTTGAATGGTCGGCACAGCACTACGACTTGCGTTCAATGTCATGTGAACAATCAGTATTCCAATACCCCGACCGACTGCTTCACGTGTCATTGGACTCGAAGTCAGGACGATCTGTGGCGTAGACAGATTGGCGATAATTGCGGTAATTGCCATGATCCTGCCGCAACCAATGGTTGGACACCTACTCACGGCTGGACTCACACCAACGACGGTGTTTTCGGGCAAGGTATTCATGCCCAACAAACGTGTGTAAACTGTCACCAAAATCGAACAATCACCGGGGCGACGACGGATTGTCGCTATTGTCACAGTTCAAGTTCTTCGAATTATTGCCAGCAACCGGTTTATCCGGCGAATCATACCGCTTCACCAACAGTCTTCGGAATCAATTGCAGTCCCTGCCATGGAGTGTCGAACACGACTTGGCAACAAGGACGTCTCTCAAGCCACAGTTGGTTTATTTTAACCGGCGATCACAATGTATCCTGCGACCGATGTCATCCGAACACTGCCACTTATATCCAACTCGATTGCATCACATGCCATAACGGATGTACCCGGCTACAGAACCAACACAACGGAGTTTCCGGATTTATCTGCAACAGCAATTCATGCATTACTACTGCTTGTCACGGTAGGGGTGGTGGTGGAGGACGATTACTCCCACAGCGCGGAATATCGCCTACAGCTCCTAAACTTCCAACTGGAGGAACCAATAAATGATCCTCCAAGCTCGGAAAGTGAATCGATTAATCACTGTTGTTTTAGCTATCATCGCACTAGTGCAGTTTTGCTTTAGTCAGACTCCACCGCAATTTTCCGGTCGGTTCGGAGTCGGTGTTTACTCATTGTACCCGGACATCGGTGAAAAACGCGTCGAGCCATCGTTTCGCGGATTTGTTAATGTCGATCATTTGTTCACAGAATCGATCCATGGCGCACTCGATGCGCGAATCCGCCATGATGTTTCAACGAAAATCGAACAATCGCGAGTATACGAAGCATGGCTCGGGTGGCGACTCTCACCGAAATGGGATGTCCAAGCCGGTCGATTGGGTAGCAGGGGATTCGGTGGGATCGGGTTTCTCGATGGCGGTCGGATCATTTATTCGCCGGAACCGAAACTTGAACTTTCGGTGTATGGTGGCAATGAACCAGACTTAAACACTTTCGGCTTAGGAAAAGATATCAGCAAATTTGGTGTTGCGGTAAGTGGACACGCGATCGATTATTCACACAGTTGGGGTGTTTCGATATTAGAACAACAGTGTCAGGGAAAACTGGATCGCAGATTGTTAACACAAAATCTATCCTTCACGCCATTTGCCCGAAGCTACCTCTATCAAACGCTGGAACTCGACTTTGCCTATCGCGATAACAATTCCGACAAGTCGGGTATTCGCATTTCCAATTTCCAGATTAACGCCAGCGAATCTTCCGGTCAGAAGTGGCGATTTCAACAATCGGTCGGATTTCGGCGCGGTTTCAAATTACTCAGATCGATGCGAGACATCGCCGATACGTTATTCGAATCGGAACCGGTCTACGATTATTCCGCGGGCATCAATTATCGGATGATCCCGCAAATCGACTGGCATAGTAATGTCCGCTTCCAACGACGCGAAAAAAACAACGACAACGGTACATCTTATGGACTAGGTCTGACTGCCAATACAAAGCAGATTAAACCGTTGTATACCTTCATTGATGCTGGATTCAATAACAACCTCTATTATCGCGGTTCCAGTTATTCAATCTCACTCGAGAAAGAGTTGTTGGCAGGTTTATCACCACGACTCGGATATTATATTGAACGTAACGAGTACAAAAGCGGATTTGGTGGTGGTGAGAGCCGCTATGACTCCAACCGATGGGAGCTATCATTGTGGTATTGGTTGAACGATTGGAGCGCAGGAGTTACCGGGGAATTGACAACTGCCAATTCTCAACAAGACAAAGTCATATTGTTCGATCTCGGATATCGGATTCCTAGTCACAAGAAGTAATTTATTATTATCTCAGGAGATAGTTCAAGAAATCAGTCAACTCGAAGAAATTTACTGAACTCTTTCAACTAGATACCTTATATTCAATCTATGGCAAATCCAAGAACCGACACTGCCCCTCGAGCAGTCACATTCGTGAAAGTTTTACCTTACATCCTAACTGTGGTGATGACATTGTTCTTCGTCATCCTCGCGTTGAAGGGTAAGGCATATTATTTAACTCCAATCTTCGACACACCCGACGCTCCCGGACGGATGTTTCATCCGATGCACGCGCAGTGGAGTTCACGCGGTTCGATCGGACATACACTCGGTGTTATCGGGACACTGATGATGCTCTCGATTTATATTTATGTTGCGCGGAAACGGTTGAAATTCATGCGGAATTGGGGATCGTTGCGAGTTTGGTTACAGCTTCATATTACGATGGGATTATGCGGTCCGATGTTTGTTTTGTACCATTCCACTGGAAAACTTGATTCACAGCTTCCCGCGTTGAGCTTTTGGGCAATGGTCGGAGTAGTTTTATCAGGCATCATCGGTCGATGGTTGTATAGTCAAATTCCAAAAACACTCGCTGGTACCGAATTATCGATGCAAGAGCTGGAAACTGAAGACCGCCGATTGGTCGGTGCATTGCGTAAAGAACTTGGATTAACGCATCCAGTATTCGAACACATCGATAAAATATCGTCGGTCGACGAAAATATTGCAGATACCGGTGCCCTGGGTGCATTGAAGTTTATGATGCGAGACGATCTCAGCCGGTTCCGACAGATTCGCGAATTGCGCCATACTTTACAAAAAGAAAATATGGATCGAGCGAAAGTCGATGAAATTGTACTTCTCGCTCGACGGAAATCGCTACTGATGCGTAAAATTCAATTACTAGGTGCGGCACATGCACTATTCGATTGGTGGCATGTGTTCCACAAACCACTCACATTCCTGATGTATGGCACATTGATGGTTCATGTAATTGTCGTTGTCTTGCTGGGTTATCGCTGGATCTTCTAGTCGATCTTGCTCAAGGATTGTACCGATGGAAACTTTGATATTTTTTGTATTTGCCTTGATGTTGATGGCAATCCCGATTCATCTTCACTTAAAGAAATTGCGGGACCAAGCTGCGAAAGCACCCACCAACAGCGGTAAATCGGCGACTGTCACCGGAATGAAGACGGCTTTGCCCTCGATTCCGTGTGCACAGTGTTCAACACCGATTCCGAAAGGAACGATCTTTTGTCCCAAGTGCGGTACTCCACTCGCAATGTACGATCTGAAGCGAGCACCGATTGTCGATCCGAATGCTCCGGAAGATGAGTCGGCTCCGCTAAAACCAGCGATTGATATCTCCAGTTGTATTGGCTGCGGTACTTGTGTTTCGGTCTGTCCGGAAAATGCCTTGGCTTTGGTTAATCACAAAGCAGTGCTACCGGATGCCGATCTCTGTACGAGTGCCGGCAAATGCGGCACCGTCTGTCCGACGGGTGCGTTAGTCCTTGTTCGAGTAGGTAGTGGTCGAAAAATTCAAGTACCATTTGTAAAAGAAAATTACGAAACTAATGTTGAAGGTCTCTATATCGTTGGTGAATTAGGTGGGATGGCACTGATCAAGCATGCTGTGAATGAAGGACGAAACGTAGTCGAACGCATTCGCAGCAACCTTCGTCCGCGCGAAGGAATCGCCGATATCATCGTCGTTGGCGCTGGTCCGGCGGGTCTGTCGGCAGCGCTCTCAGCAAAAAAATACAATTTCAATACAATCACGATCGAAGCCGAAGAACTCGCATCGACCATTCGGAAGTATCCCCGAAATAAATTCGTGATGGCGGAACCGATTGACATTCCACTCTATGGTAATCTCTGGGTTCAGGACAGCTCGAAAGAGGGGTTGCTAACAGTCTGGCAAACAATCGTCGCGAACACCGGAATAGAAGTCCGCGAACACACCCGTTGCGAAGGCGTCATGAAACAATCGGACGGCACTTTCGCAGTGAAAACCAATCACGGAAACCTGATCAGTCAACGCGTGATCCTCGCAATCGGGCGTCGCGGAACTCCGCGGAAGTTGGATGTACCGGGCGAAGATTTAGCGAAAGTGACTTACCAGCTTTACGATGCCAATGACTACACAAACTGCGATGTTTTGATCGTGGGAGGTGGCGATAGCGCTGTCGAAGCGGCAGTTGGACTGGCAAATCAGAAATCGAATCGGGTATCAATCAGCTATCGTCGCAACAAATTCGACCGGATCATGCCACGGAACCGTGAGGCAATCGACCGCGCAATCAGTGAGAAACGAATTATCTCTTATTTCGAATCGAATGTGATTCGGATAAATGAGAAAGATGTCGTCTTGAAGTTGAAAGACGGGAGCGAAAAATCGGTGCCAAACGACTATTCGTTCTTACTACTCGGTGGCGAGTCGCCGAATGATTTCTTAACGCAGATGGGTGTTGAAATTGTGACTAGGATGATCCCGGTAAGCTAACAAGCAACAGTTTGATGTAATTAGTTCATTTAACAAAATGAAAAACCGGCAATCCGAGAGGGTTGCCGGTTTTCTAACAATATTCCGAACACCTATTTTTTTCGCGGCGGAATCGGAATTTCCGGTTCCTGTTTCTTCTCAAGCGTTTCTGCCGGTTTGGCAAAAATCGTTCCCAACAAGGTATAGCGTCGACGTGGTTCCTGTTTAGCCTTTGCGACATTTGCCAGAAAACGTGCCCGCGGAATACCCGCCGTTTCGAGGATCCAGCGAATCTGAATCGTAGGCGTATCTCCCGTATTGCGTAACACGATTAGATTTCCGCCATGCCGTCCGGCATAGATCACATGATTTCCTTCACCCCGCTTCGGAAGGTAGCCATCCATTTCCAATGCGCGAAGCACGAATTTTGCCGGTATCGTTTTGCTACTCATTGATCTCTACTTCCACGTCCTGTTGATCGACGAGCGCTGGTGGTACCCACATCGTTCCTTCATGTTGATACCCTGCCTCTTCCAATACATCTTCCAGTTCATTCTGATCGCGAGCCGTCTCGCAGTATAGTTTCACCGCTTCTTTTAAATTGCGGGTCGCATCATCGACTGAAGTGCCCCAAGAAGTAACACCCAATTCCGGAGATAGCACAATCACATTTTTTCCATCACGGAAATAGAGTGCGCGAGTCGTTAAGTTCATTGCCATATCGATCCTTCCAATACTTGACTAATATACATCGCCGAGCCGGAAACCGAAAATGAGTGTACAATATTGTTTCGTATAGATTTACAAATTGAATTATGGTAATGTAATTCCATGGCTGCCGATCTATTCTCGTTATTTCATCAATTCCCTGACAACGACTCGATTCTGGTACCGGGAACAGAAAAGCTGTGCCGCTATCATTCCAATACTTGCCTGCAGCATATCCTTCTGCGTATCCCAGATATCACCCTGCGTACCGAGAAAGGCGTCGGAAGCAGCGCCGGATGCAATCGCCACTCCAAATTCAAGTAATTCGTAAAGTAAGCTGACTGCCAATGGAATTGCTGCCACTGTCAAAGTCAGATAGCCACCGGGATGCATCGATGTTTTTCGCAAATAAATTTCACGTGCAATCAACGCGGGGACGAATCCTTGTGCGAAGTGTCCGATGCGATCGTAATGATTGCGTGTAAATCCAAACCAATCTTTGAACCATTCTCCGAGTGGTACTTCCGCATAGGTGTAATGACCACCTACCATCAAAATACAACAGTGTAGCGAAATCACTGTGTAAGTAAAGGTTGTAAGTGGCATTCGATTTCGGGTAAAAAACAAGATCGGAAGACCGATAAATATCGGAAACACTTCCAGAAACCATGTGTAAAGGTCTTTTGGTTGAACCACCGACCAAAACATGACCAGTGCAACAAAAGATAATAGTAACAATAAATAACGGTTATCTGGATAAGTTCGCACAGGATCCTCTGATATTAATAATCGCGAAATATAATGAATAATCTGGGTAAAACCACAATAATTTTCTGGAATCTACAAGAAACTTAACCCCGATATTTAAAGAGCAGACCCGACCAATCGTCATCGATCCGACAGATTTTATAATCGACCCATCCTGCAGCCAATCCGGTTGCACGCACGATCGTTTCACTTAAATCGGTTGCATACTTACTACTTTTCTTCGTCCAAATAATCCACAATGGTGCGCCGGCAGCCTGCTCCGCGACATTAGCAAAATCATTCTTGAATTGATTTTGATCGAGAACAAACCATAGTGTCATATTTCGCGATTTGCGATTACGTGTGAATATTTTCACCCCTTCAGGTAGTGGTTCGATTAGAGATTTAAATTTCATCGGAGCCTGCAAGAGTACAACCGACATCCGCTCGCGAATTCCTAACTTCTTACACAACGGAACGGATCCATAAGATTCCATCGAATTGGGGGGAATAATCGGTTGTAAGTTGGGTGAGGCTATAGTTACTGTAATCGCTGAATCAACCTGATCCCAGGACGAAAAGATCGCATCGGGCAGAACCGATCGAATACGGTCGACTTTTTCAGGATCACCCTCAAGAAAAAGCAAAGGAATAGTACGAGTCGTCTTTCGTTGCCTCAGCGCCATACCGATTTCGCGTCCATGTGATGGGAGGCGAGTTAAATCGATGAGAATCGCTTTCGGTTGCAACGCATCGATACATTGCAGTCCTTTCGGTCCTGTTTGTTCCAGTATTTTGACAGTGTATCCAAGCTGTTCCAAATGCCGAATGTGCGTTTCGGCTTCTATGGGTTTCCAATGGATAAGGAATAAACTGATCTTCTGAACTCGATTCATGGTTGTTCCGGGTAGATGTGACATCTTCAAAGACAAGATACAACACACTTCAATCAAATATCATGCTGAAGAGCAAATTGAAGAAATTTTCAGTGAAATCCATATTTGAAAGATCATTGTTGGAATAAATTAGACGGGAGCTTACTTTTAGCGAAGTGCAACTTCACTCAAGAATTGAATTGGATTCAAATTGAATTCACTGAGGTGATTATGTTAAGGAATTTCGGTCGATTCAATTTGACCATTCTCTTGTTGTTCCTCGCTGGCGTCTGTTCTGCCGTTTCCAATCCCGATACGATAACGATTCCGATCTTTCAAACTGTCACTCTTCATTTCCAACCCGATTCCGCATCCAAATATGCGGAGAAAGGTCTGATCGCAAGTGATAACGGGCGGATCTTATCAACCAAATCGAAGCTACCTTCCCCCGATTCATCGGTTCGAATCTTTGCGCATGTGATCCTTCAACCGATCTACAAAGACGAGCGAACGGTGTTCGATCGATGGGACCGCGCGGGAAATATCCGGTTGGCAATCGAGGGGAAGCCCGATCTAGAAATCATGCGTTTCATGACATCGTATGGCGGACGAACTGAACATGAAACCGATGTTAGTTATATTGCACCGTTATTACAAGGCGAACAAACTTTTCGCACATTTATCGATACCTGGACTTCTCCGGGATGGATCGTTAGCTTCTCGTTACGCTACGAGACATCACGCGACTACGACAATGCCACTTGGGCAACTCCGGTCTATTATAATGATTCCTTTAATCAACAAGATCAACCTAATGGTGCTGAAACCGAGATCTCGATACCGGATGGATTGAAACGTGTTGCGATGATTTATTTTACCACCGGTCACTGTACCGATGGAACCAATGAAGATGAATTTGTATCGAAAGCGAATGTGATTCGGGTCGATGGAAACGTCGTCGAGCGGTTTTATCCCTGGCGGGACGATTGCCGACAATATCGCGAACGCAATCCATATACTTCACACTGGGCAGATGGGAGTTGGTCATCCGACTATAGCCGCAGTGGATGGTGTCCCGGTTGCGAAGTGAAGCCTTATGAAATCGATCTTTCCGATGCTCTTACCACCGGAAAACACTCAATTAAATTCGCAATTGAAAGAATGCGTCCCAAAAACGAAAAAGGGGACTTTGGTTACTGGCGAGTTTCCGCATATCTCGTGGGATGGGATAAAATCCCGAATCTCTGGCAGAATAGGTGATGAGATGATTATTCCAAAACCTCAACATTATGAAACACGCAATTGTAGTTACTCTCTAAATTCTGCGTGCCAAATCACCACTCAATCTTCGATACGACATCTAGCCAAGTATCTGCAAGAGAAGCTTGCGACCGAAACGCAACTCACTTTGCCGATCGCTTCGATTGGCGATACAAATTCCAACGATATTTTGTTGGAAATTATTGATCAATCTCCGGAAATTGACTGGGAAGGTTATCACCTCGAAATCAGTGATCTGAATATTAACATACGAGCCAACGATCAGATCGGTATCTTTCACGGAATTCAATCGCTTCTTCAATTGATTTCGAATTCACCCATTCACCACGATTCAATTTCTATTGCAGGATGTTGCATCGTCGATTCACCACGATTTTCATGGCGCGGGATGCATCTCGATGTTTCCCGACATTTCTTCCCAGTCGACGACATTAAACGATTCATCGATCATCTAGCGCGATACAAATTCAATCGATTTCATTGGCACCTCTGTGACGACCAAGGATGGCGAATCGAGAGCCGGGTATTCCCAAAATTAACTGAGATCGGAGCCTGGCGAATTGAAGCTAATGGATCGCGATACGGGGGTTACTATTCGCAGTCCGATATCAAAGAGATTGTGCAATTTGCCACTTCGCGATTCATCGAAATCGTTCCCGAGATTGAGATGCCCGGTCATGCAACCTCTTCACTAGCGGCATACCCGGAGTATTCTTGTACCGGATCGACAATTTCAGTTGCAACCGAGTGGGGTATCTTCGATAATGTATATTGTGCTGGTAATGATCATACCTTCACTTTTCTCGAACGGCTGTTGGACGAAGTGATCGATCTGTTTCCGAATGAATTTATTCATATCGGCGGCGATGAATGTCCGAAAACCCGGTGGCGAGAGTGTCCACTCTGCCAGCATCGCATCAAATCAGAGAAACTAGCAAACGAATATGAACTACAGAGTTATTTCGTTAAACGGATCGCAGCCTTTTTGTCGCAACGCGGAAAAAGGGCAATTGGTTGGGATGAAATTCTCGAAGGGGGATTAGCTACTCAAGCCGCAGTGATGTCGTGGCGTGGTTTCGAAGGGGGAATTGCTGCGGCAACTATGGGACACGATGTCGTAATGTCGCCAACTCGACACTGCTATTTCGACTACTATCAAGGAAACCGTGAAACAGAACCGAAAGCATTTCCGAACGATTTACCATTGGAACAAGTATATGCATTCGAACCGGTTCCAGCGGAGTTATCAGATATCGACCGAAAACATATCCTAGGTGGTCAGGGAAATCTATGGACTGAGTACATGCCTGATTGGCGACAAGTCGAATATATGCTATTTCCGCGCGTGTGTGCGATGTCGGAAGTATTGTGGAGTCAGGAATCCAATCGGGAATTCGGTGATTTCAAGCGACGTCTAGTGAGACATCTTCCTCTGCTTGACCGATTAGGAGTGAATTATCGTAAAATGGACTAGATCAGGAAAACATCGATAAATTATTGTTCTAAGATTTCGCGAATTTTATCCAACAATTCCTGAATCCGGTACGGTTTTTGAATAAAGCCGGCAATCCCTTTTCCTTCAAACAGACTAGTTACTTCTTGTTCGTTGTATCCGCTGGAAAGAATTATTCGGGCATCCGGTTTGAGTTGACGAATTTCCCGGAATACTTCTTCGCCACTCATTTTTGGCAGGGTTAAATCGAGTAAAACAAATTGTATTTGATCGATGAATTGTCGGAATTGCGAAATTGCCTCTAATCCGTCACTAGCTGTGATAACGGTAAATCCCTTCATCTCGAATAATTGCTTTGCCAATACTAAGACACTTGGTTCATCGTCAACCACCAAAACGGATCCAGTCGATTTCCATTCCGGATGGTTCGTAGACGACTGAGTACTTTCCGATTTTAACTCTTCATTCGATACCGGAAATAGCACGCGAAACGTAGTTCCCACGCCTAGTTCGCTAGTGACTTTTATCGTACCGTGGTGACCGCGAACGATTCCAATCACGGCTGCAAGACCCAACCCTCGACCGGTAAATTTCGTGGTAAAAAAGGGATCGAAGATTCGCTTCAGGGTCTCTTCGTCCATTCCTGACCCGGTATCTTTCACTTCGATAAAGATGTAATGACCCTCGGTCATGTTCTCGCTGACATACGAATTCTCGAAGTACCCACGATCCGCATAAAAACTACCGGTCGTAATTGATACCATTCCATTCCGATCGCCGATCGCCTCGGAAGCATTGGTAATCAGATTCATTACAACCTGACGAATTTGTGTAACATCCCCCTCGATATTCGGCAAATTATCGGCGAAATGATACGACAATACGACTCGTTTCGAGATCGACACTTCCAATAAATGCGAAATCTCTTCGACAACTTTCGATAGATTTAATTGATTGATTAAGAACTTACCCTTACCGGAGTATGCCAACATTTGCTTTGTTAGTTCAGATGCGCGAATGGCGGCTGTTTCAATCGATTCGATCGATTTCCGCGTAGGCGAGTCAGTGGGCAGTTCCATTAATGCCAAACCGGCATTACCGAGAATTCCGACTAACAGATTGTTAAAGTCGTGGGCAATTCCTCCAGCTAATACTCCCAAACTTTCCAATTTCTGAGTATGCTGAATTTGCGATTCAAGCTTGCGTCGTTCATCTTCGGCACGTTTGCGTTCCGAGATATCGACCAACACAATTTGTGCTGCTGGTTTATTGTGATACATGAATGGAACAGAGGTGACCTCAGCCTCGAATAACGAACCGTCGGATCGGACAAATCGTTCTTCTATCGATGGCTGCATTTCGCGATTTTCTATTACAGCTCGCATTCGCGTAGCAACACGCTGTCGATCTTCGGGATGCACAAATTCGATCGCACTCTTACCCAACAAGTCCAAAACCGATTCGACACCGATCATTTTAACGACGGTTTGATTGACGAAAACAATCTTTCCTTCGCAATGCGCAACGATTCCAACGGGCAGTGAATCGACTAATAATCGATAGCGCTCTTCGCTTTCTCGCAAAGCCAATTCCGATTGATTGCGCTCGGTGACATCGCGGGCAATACCACAGATACCGATAATTTCGCCTTGCGAAGTTCGGAGCGGAACCTTGATCGTGTGCATCGTTTTCCACACGCCATGAATCCGCTCGGTCGGCTCGGTTTCTACGGTTTTCCCAAGCAATACTTCTTGATCGGCAATTTCATAGGAATTCGAGCGTTCTCCGAGCAGTTCGTGATCGGTTTTTCCGATCATATTTTCAACTGCAAGTCCGAGTAGACTAGCCATTACCGGATTAACGAAAACATATCGAAGATTCGAGTCTTTAATAAATATTGCGTCTTTTGCGCCTTCCGCCAGTGCCCGGAATTGCGATTCCGACATTTTCAAAGCTTGCTGTGCGCGCTTACGATCAGTGATATCGCGAGAACTCAGAACGCAGCCGTCAAATTCATTGTTGGAATCGTAAAGAACTCTGGTAGTACTCTCAATCCATTTCAAATCACCGTCGACAGTAAAGTGCCGGTATTCCAATGTAAGTCGAGTGGCTTTGGCTAGAGCACATGTCCGGATGGTCGATTCGATCCGAGGACGGTCCTCGGGATGGATGTTGGCAGTAAAACTTTGTCCGATTAGTGATTTATTGTCAAACCCCAATATCATCAGTAAAGACCGACTTAAAAAAGTATAGACCAGATCGCGATCGACTTGCGCAACGATATCGTTGATACTGTCAGTCAAAAAGGTGTAATACTCGGTATTTTTTTGAAGTTCCGATTCGGTTGCCTTTCGATCGGTGATATCGGTAAAGATGGTGGTGAAGAACCCTTTTTGAATCGATACAACATTGATATCAAAGTGCTTTCGAAGCGGTTCAAAATAAATTTCAAAGCGGTACGGTACGCGCGATACAGCAGTCGCAGAATATTCTTTTAAATACGGCGGATAATCGACACCGAATATTTCCGTAGCCAATTTTCCAATGACTTTGTCGCGCTGAAACCCGAGGATATTCAAAAACGCTGTGTTTACTTCGATGACGCGATAATTGATTGGTTTTCCGCTGGAATCGTAAATTACTTCGTGAAATGCTACCCCTTCAGTCATCTCGCTGAGCAGGGTCTTAAACTTATAATTGGCGTTTTGAAGTTCTTCATCGATACGTCGTCGTTCGATCTCAGAAGAAATTCGTAACGCAAACAGCGCCATAATGCTTTTTGCAATTTCAATTTCAGCGATCGGTCGATCGTTCAATACCGCAATTAGACCAATCGGAATGTGATTATGACCGGTTAGAATTTGGCTGCAAAAATCAGTGGCATTAAACTGTTTTAAGAATTTATCTTTCGGGAAATCTTGAGCGTTGATTTTATTCTGATAAAACAATTTCTTTTTAATTGCCGTTTCGACAATCGTATTCTTCAGTGAAAATTCTTCATCTTCGGCAAAGCGATCATCCGACCAAATTCCAACTGTTGAAAATCGACCAGGTACAGTAGTCGTCAATTCACCAATGAAAGCGTATTTCGTTTCGAGAATTATCGCAAGTTCTTGGGCTAGAAATCGAAGATATTCGATTCCGGATGGATCGCTTTCTTTTCCCAGAATTGCAGCTACGGCTTCACTTAATTTCTTGCGCGCGGTAATATCTTCGAAACTTGTAACGACTTGATAGGCACGCTCTTCGGAAAACCGTAATTGCGGTATCGCAGTTACTTTGTACCAGCGGGTGTGAGTTGAACTCGGGAGCCGAACTCCGCAGATACGTTCGGTTAATTTTCCGGTCGTTAACGCTACAGTTGAAGGAAACTCATCGGAACCAATCGTCGCTCCGACTTCACTGTAAATCGATGTTCGGGAATCGAAACTGGATCGACCGATCAATTCGTTTACGGTTGTACCCAATATCGCCGCAGCAGCTGGATTGGCTGCATCAATTAAGCCTTTTTCGGTATGGTAAATCGTTCCGATCGCGAGATTCGCATACAATGACCGGTATCGATCATCGGATTGAGTGTACAACTGATTGGAATGACCCGTTTTTGAAAATTCGATTAGAACACCGCGAACACCAATCGTTTCATTATTTACGATAACTGAAGATAAAATCGCAACGATCGGAAATGTAACACCGCGAAAATTTCGAACCGTAAATTCTGAATCGATTCGCGATATTTTGCCGTCAACCAATTTCTGGAAAACTTGCGATGCACGATCGCGATCGGTTTCGCTGATAACTTCGAGAACGGATAATCCATTGTTCAATTGTTCGACGGGAAAATCGAAACAATTCATCGCAGCGCGATTGGCATATCGTAGACGACCGGAACGGTCGGTCTCAAAAACCGGTTGGGGTAATAAATCGGCAAATGTATCCATTTCGTTGGGATCGAACATCGGGTGACCGAACCGAATGGATTCCGTATTCAACGATTTCACTAGCTCTCCCCCCCGGCACAATTCGAAATCGAGGGAATAATTGTTATTTGTTTGTCATCAATCGATGAGATGATTTTCTATGTCAATTTACGGCAGCCAAAAAGCTTACGCTTTCATGTTGCATTCGTAACAGAATCAATAAAATTTTTGAAAATTGCGTGTGCAATGTAAAAAATAACAAATTTAAATATCGTAATATTTACCCAGACTGTCAATCTGAATCCCGATTTTCAAAAAACATATTACCTACTGACTAGTAACTAAGTCATTTCTCAAAAACCAGTAACAAATGTAAACAATTGGTAAATAATCTTTAAAAACCATACTCACATCCTGAATTTTGGGCTACTCTGTTTTCTTACAACTCATTAATTATCATACTCATAAAATCAAATTCAATCTTATCTCACATCTACTTGTGTCTTGGTCATCTGAATTCAGCTCAAATTTTCCATAATTTATTTGTGTCTGCAAAACGTTTCTTGACTATGCTACGAAGAAGCTCTATCTTTAATCAGTACCCTAATTATATTAGACTTATCATCATTCTATTCGAACCTAGCTTCTTCCTCCTTAGATCCGAAATCGAGAATTAAAGTCTCTTATTATCAACAATTGTTGTGTAATGCAATCTCATTCTTAGTTAATCAATACAAATATTTATTTGAGGCAATCATGATAGATGAAATTAAATTCGGCGTAATCAAAGTTGATGGCAAGACTTATGACAGCGATATCATCATTTATCCCAATAACGAAATCACTCCCTGGTGGCGTAAAGAGGGAATGCGTGTGCAGTTGGACGACCTGTCGAAAGCCATTGCACTAAAACCGAAACGAATTATTATTGCAAACGGACTCTATCGAATGCTTTCGGTTTCACCGAATATTCGGTTGGCGATCGAGGAGAAAGAAATTCATCTTGAAATTTATCAAACACTTCAAGCTGTTGATGAGTATAACAAACTACCAGATAAAAATGAAGTAGTTTTTGCTGTACACATCCGAGATTAATCATAAGAGAATGATGCGCCTCGGTGAGACAAGTAGTATGCTGATGTGATTGGGGATGATCAATTAGTGATTTCTGCTAGATTCATATCTGAGTCACCCTAAAAAGCTCAGCGAATAAATAATGATTTTCGATCAATTGGTTTTTATAAGAATCCACTAAGTTCTCGCTTAAGTTCCCCGATACAACTTGTTGCAATAGCCACTCGCGCAATCTACCTTAGTGCACGAAACCAAATATACTAATCTACAGCAGGTAATTTTTTCGATGATTGTACTGACTGGTGCAACAGGTTTTTTTGGAAAGAATCTCTTCCGACGACTGATGGAATGGGAAGAGCCGATTCGATTATTGGTTCGGTCGACATCTAGCTTTCATCGAGCATTTCCTGAATTCGCTGATCAAAATACCGTTGAATTGGTAGAAATCGATTTTAGTTCTGAATCGGTTGACGTTACTCCCTATCTTTCCGATGCCTCAATCGTCATCCATGCCGCCGCACACGTCAGTCTTCGCGAAACGCGTCTCTCATCAATGCAGCGAACCAATGTCGAAAGTACTTCCGCTCTGGTTCGTGCACTTTTGCCATCGACGTATTTTCTCTATATCGGATCGGTAGTTGTGTATGGTCCGACCGGTGATGTGCCCGGGGACGAACGCCAAGTGTTTCCGGTCGACTACCGTTCGCCGTACGAAGTGACCAAGCGTGCTGCAACCATGTTTGTTCGCGATGCTGCCATGAACGGAAAACGCTGCGGTATCCTGCATCCGGGCATCATTTATGGTCCGGGAGCCCACGGTTCGCTGACGAAATACGCGCGAGCAGTAGCACACAAACGGCTACCAGCACTTGTCAACGGTTCCTCGCGAGCCAGTTTTGTGCACATTGAAGATGTGGTCGAAGCAGCGATTGAAATGATTAAACGCCGCGAAGAGGATGAGTTCATCGCTGGTGGAGAAATTTCTACTCTGCAAGGATTTTTTGTCGAACTTGCCCGACAAACAGGTGGAAAAGCACCGTCCATCCAACTCTCCGCTCGAAAACTAGAGCAATGGTTGAAATTTCCTGCTCAAGTTGCGGGACTTTTTGGAATCGAACTTCCCATCACTCCCACTTTAATGCGCATGGCTCAATGCGATTGGGCATTTCAGTCGACCAAAGCGCGAAGACTACTGGGAATTCATTTTCGCGATTTACGCCAGGGAATCGCCGATTGGATCGAATCGGAACCTTTGCAATAACCAGATTTTCGTTGCATATTTAGGCTCGAATCAGCTCCTCGATTTTACCCGCACCACCCCCTCCGATTATCGGGCAACCCGCGAGCTGTGAGAGGATAACATGATCAATTCATTGATAGCAAAATCGCTTCCGCTAGTTCCGAAACCGATCGTGTATGCAGTCGCGAAACGCTATATTGCTGGTCCAAAACTTGACGATGCCATTTCCGAAAGTAAAAAGCTGAATGCAACCAAACGGGTCGTCACGATCGATGTACTCGGAGAAAACATTGCCGATCTTCGCGAAGCCGATTTAGCGTCCGCCGAATATTTCGAAGTGATCGATCGGATTGGAAAAGATAAAATCAACGGCAATGTTTCGGTCAAACCGACTCAAATGGGTCTCGGGATCGACAAGAAATTCGCCCTTGACATTTATCGAAAATTGTTGCAACGCACTCAGGATATTAATTCGTTTATTCGAATCGATATGGAAGATTCGCCATTTACCGATTTAACGATCGAACTGTATCGGTCACTGCGCGGTGAAGGCTTTACCAATGTCGGTATGGTGTTTCAGGCTTATCTGAAACGAACAGTATCCGACATCGAAAATCTCGCTGACTTGATGTCCGGAAAGCAAGCTTCCGGTGGCAAGCACATTCGCCTCTGTAAGGGAATTTATGTCGAACCGGAAGCGATTGCATTTAAGGGAAAAGAGCCGGTCCGCGATAACTACAAGAAGTCGCTCGATCGCATCTTCGATCTTGACATTACTGTCGGTATCGCCACTCACGATGAACCTTTAATCGAATATGCCATTCAGCAGATCAAGAAACGGAATATTCCGAAAGAGAAATACGAATTCCAGATGCTTCTTGGCGTGTTGCCGAATTTAGGACAACGCATTGTCGATCAGAGTCATCCCTTGCGATTGTATGTCCCATTCGGTGAGAAGTGGTATGCGTATAGCGTACGTCGATTGAAAGAAAATCCAGATATGGCGGGTCACATTATCAAGGCAATGTTCCGCTTCGGTCGCTATAACTGATCGCATCAATATATTCCGTGTTGTATTAAACGCCCGGTAAAAAACCGGGCGTTTCGTTATTCTATAGTCGTTCTTGAAAATAAGTTGTCATGATTAGGTGTCAAGCTTCGCCTGACCTGCGGGCGGACGCGGGGGTCCGCCCCTACTACCGATAACAACTTATTTTCAAGAAATATAATTTCAAGTATAATTCCCGAAACGTTGTCGATAATTCATACAGCACAAACGAATCAAGTGGTCATAATCGTGAATGACCGAATTATACATTCCTTTGCATTGCAATTACTTTATTTCTGAAGGCAATAAATTCATGCCGAAGATACGATCTGCAGAAGGAGTTATATATGATTTCTCGATCAATACTAGTGCTTTCACTTATCTTCATTCTAGGAGTACCGATGACAGCAATTTCCAATCCTACCGATGCGCTGGAGCTGGCTCAAATCGAAACCGCTATTCGATCGGTGGTCATGTGGCCGTATCCGACGAAAGACATCAATCGATTGTATAATGTCTGCGCAAAAGATACTTCGTTTTTCATTTTCATGCCCAATTCGACCGACATTATCGATGGATTCGAACCATTTCATCAACTTGCCGAACAGGTCTATCTCAATCCCAAATTCCAAGCCAAAGGCACCGAGATCAAGGATCTGAAGATCTGGTATTCGGGGAATGTCGCATGGTATGCCTGTATTTTGGACGATCGGGGGGAATGGGATGGGCATCCGACCGATTGGGTTCATGCCCGTTGGACAGGAGTGCTGGAAAAGCGCGAAGGCAAGTGGATCAACGTGATGATGCACTATTCACTTCCAGCCGATGAAATTGCGAAAGCTGTTCGGGAATCGATACCACCAAGGCAATAAACCGGTATCTTTCCGAAGCATTCTCATTTATTTAGAATCGAAACATTGTGATGTTTCGATCGACGATTAGCGACAAAACTCGAGTTGCACGAGAGATAAGATCGAGCTTGACAGGCGCAACAGGATAATGTACCTTGACAACTCGAAGCTTTGGCGCATTCGTCTAGTGGTCTAGGACGTCGGCCTCTCACGCCGGTAACAGGGGTTCGAACCCCCTATGCGCTACTACCCCATCATTACTTACAAAAAAAGCCTTGATTGCTCAAGGCTTTTTGATTCACGCCTATAGTCTCTTAATCGCGGGAAGTCGCAACCAATCTCGATCGATGCAGAATCACACGCATCGAAGTCGAATTGTAATTGGAAGTTTGCACCTGAAGATGCGTCCATTCATGTGGATTGGGTAATGTGAATGTTGTCTGACTGGTCCAATCGAAACCCCATAGCACAAACGCAAGATCGTCGAAATACGCCGACGTCACACCGGTGCTAGCTTGCCGGAAACGGAATTGCAGGCAGTTTGTGCGGTCGGGAATATTACTTGAATTAAGATCGGCATACATATACAGCCATTGATTGCCTGGGGCTGGTTGGAAGATAAGCAGGTTCCCATTGCCATAATCGCCGACCCGTGCTCGCCACCAATCCAATCGGAGGTTCGTTCCTGCAGCAGCGCCCGGTAGTACTCTGAGACACACGGTATAGTTGCTGTTGCGATCGATCACCCAGCGTTGGACGGTCGGAATTGATAATGTCGATGTTCCGGAAGTTCTTCGCAGCCGGAGCGAACGTCTACCGGCAAACGATAGCGAATCGTCGAGTAACGCACCCGTTGTTGGGAACGTGAGGAACGTTGGAGACCCTTCATCTTCCATATCGCCGACACCGTATAATTGGTCGGTACCGAGTCGATAACTCACTGTTCCAGTATCGGGAGAAATCAGTTCAACTCGATCTACGACACCGGTATCGCTGAATTGAATTGGTGCTGAAATCCGGATCGATCCTGACGTATCGAGTGGAATAGTCAGAGTATCGTTGGGTAGTGAAATACTGGTAAAGTACGCGCTATCGCCAATGACCCGAAGTTGCGATCCATCGGCTGGTTCGACTAAAGCTGTTCCGAATTGTACCGACAATGCCCCGATATGATTTAAAATCCGGGTCGCCACTCTACCTGAGGCGGGACCGGGAAGATAACCATCGATATAGATCGGACGAATCCGTGCCTCGCGCACACGACTGAAGCGATTGACATCGGCTTCGAATGAGATCGATGGAAACGTTTCAGGTAGATATTGATCGAAAAGGAAATTTCCCAACGAGTAAGCGATATACTTTCCGTTGGGACGCTTCACGACACCTTGCGGAACGTGCGGTCCATGGCAGATCACCAAATCGGCACCGTGGTCGAGCATATAATCGGCAAGGTTGACACCCATCGTATCGCTGCTAGCCAATTCGTAAGCATCTTCCTCAGGATCTTGAACCATACTGGTATGCGGACCGGCATCGGGATCAGTTACATATTCGGTCAATCCGATATGGAATTGAACAATAATGAAATCGACATAGGGTCGTACTTTGGCGAATTGTTCGTCGATAATATCACGACGAGCCCAGTTGAAGCCCCCTTTATGAGGTGCTGCGTCGAGGTAAGGTGCTTGGTTTTGATCGCGTCCAGTCAACGTGCAATACCCAAAAACGGCAATCCGCTGACCACCTCGATAAACAATCGCCGGTCGCCACGCTTCGCCGTCGTTCAACCCGGCACCAGTGTACATCAATCCGTTCTCATTGTAATGATCGAAGGTTTCGCGCAATGCATCGTCACCATAGTCTCCTGTATGATTATTAGCGAGACTGGCAATCTGAATCCCGTTGCGGGTAAAAACCGGCACATAATCTGGTAGACCTTTGAAAGTATAGGTCTTATTGGGGTGTTGGTTGGCAACAATCGAATAGGCGCATTCGGTATTACCGGTGGTTAAGTCGAATCCGCGGAGATACGAACTCACTCTACCAAATAATCCATCGAGACCGACACGGTTGAGAACCCCTTCATCCACGATTCGGCGGGCAATCATGATATCGCCGACAGCACAATAGGTAAAAGATGTTTTCGGTAGTGGTGTCGCATCGATATGAACCGATAACCAGATCCAGCGTTCAACTCGGTCGACATCAATCCAGCGGCAGAGTATTTTTTTATCGCCACCTTGTCGGAAAGAAAGTTGTGCTGTCTGCCCTTGCGCTCTTGTTTCGGCATCCCCTTCCCAAGTCACAACCCCGCGGGTAATGGGTTGACCATTGCTCAATGCTTCAAGCGATACACTCATATTTTCGCTCGAAGAAATTCGCGCAGATAGCTCCGGTTGGAGATATTGATCGCCGGTGGCATCGGTTAATCGGCTGATCTGCCAGATCCCGTCAGGATTGGTCGTGTCATTGTCGTTGACGAAAACAATTTGAGTCAAGTAGCCATTGCGCTGATAGAACGAAGCGAATTGTTCGCCCACTGGTAACCGCCACCGTGACCAGTAATTAAATGGCGGTACTTCCGACCATGAATTGTAAATCGAATCACCCCAGCGGGTCTCTTTTCCACCAAAAGTGAACCAAGCGGCATGTCCACTGCTATCGACAAATCCAATTGCTTGCCATTCCGATTTGGTTTCGCGCTTCACCGAGACACCGACTGCAAAATCGCGCGTGATTCGTCGAGGTGTCTGTAATTGCAGGACTTTCCACGAATTTCCGGTCAGTCGCAGGGCAAGCCCATTGTCCCCTCCCGGAACCACCGACCAAGCAGCCGTGTCGACGTCGCCAGTACCATAACTCGATAGCGTGATCGATGAATCAATTGTAAGCCAGTTAAATTCGGAGATAACCGCCGCCGAAGGATCCGCTACGACGCGGTAATAGAGAGTGCTATCGAATGGATCCAAGTCGCAAGTCAGTGCACTGGTTCGCAGTACGGTTTGCCACTGCGGAGAAGACACATAAGGATTGGTCGACGATTGCACAATCCAGCCATTCTCGCTCGATTCGCGGGTCCACTCGAGTCGATAACCCTTTCCATCGATAGGAGTAATCGTGAGTTGTCGCGAATCGGTTGGATAAACAATATTGTCTGTCTGGGCAAAAACCGCGGGAACCAGTAGGAACGTTATCAGTATAATCACCGATACCGGAAAACGACTGTTCGAATTCATGGTTATATCTCGCTAAACAGTGCTTGTCGAACGGCATCCTCAGCAATCGGGGGGCACACTTCCCGATCGCTACCGACTCTGTAAGATAGACACCAAGTCTGTCTCGCAACAAGCGAAATCAGACATCAATCTCATTTTTGTCTTCCGGTAACGTTTTTTCATTATATTCTACCGTTCGAAATTCAACCAGAAAGGAAATCGCATGAAGAAAGTCGCAATTCTAGCTTTAGCAGTCGCATTTACCGGTGGCATCGCATTAGCAGGCGATCCCGAAGGGGCTGGAGAAACTACTGCAACGGAAGAGACCCCCAAGGTCGATGTCCAAGCGGAAAAAGCAGCCAAAACCGAAACCAAGAAAGCGGAAAAGAAGAACATGAATCCAGCAGCAGCCGTACCGAAATTAAAAATGCATAAAGCTGAGAGTGGCTTGGAATGGCAAGACATCAAAGTCGGAACCGGTGAATCTCCAGTCGCGGAAAAGAATGTAGTCGTGCATTATACCGGCTGGTTGAAGGACGGCAAGAAATTCGACAGCAGCAAAGACCGCAATGAACCATTTAGCTTTCAGATCGGCGTCGGTCAAGTCATTAAAGGGTGGGACGAAGGCGTCATGTCGATGAAAAAGGGTGGCGTGCGTAAGTTGTTTATCCCGCCAACACTCGGATACGGCGATCGCGATGTCGGTGGTGGATTAATTCCCGCCAACTCAACGCTAGTGTTCGAAGTTGAACTGATCGATATCAAGTAGTCAATTCGATATCAATACAAAAGGGGCAGCACTGCTGCCCCTTATTGTTTTACTCAATGAAAAACTCTTATTGGGTATTTGTCGAAGAAGTAATAATCGGTTGTGTTGCGTCGATCGGCTCAGGTACAATCGGTCGAATCAAACGATACATATACAGGTTGACAATCATTCGTTGCGCTGGTGCAGGTCGTCGGACTGTTACGACAACTGGTCGCGAAACCAAGCCGCGTGCAGCAGTCGCTAACATATAATTTCCCGGACCTAAATTGGGGAAAGCATACGATCCGTCCTCACGCGTGATCGTTTGTAGCATCCGAGTCATACCTGACGGCGAGATTCGGTATGAAAGAGTGACCACGACTCCCGGTAGCGGTCGTGCCAAGGGGCGCACTTCCGGACCATTCAAATAAACATACCCACAAATAGTCGTTTGGGCGAGAGCTGCTGTAGCCAGCAGCATCAAAATAACAAATACAACTAATCGTTTCACGTTACCATCTCCTTTTCGACAGTTCATCATAACTGCTCTATATTGTACCCATTGTAATGAACCAAGTCAACAGTCTGGTCGGTAATTGGAATTTTTTTTACTTCGCATCAAATCATCAAGTGTCTAAAGATCGTGAGAGTATTTTTCAGAGTGATTATATTTTATCCAATTTGTCAGGTAGTGGTTAATAATGATACACTGTGATAAATTTTCGGTTTGGAAGCCCCATATTTCTTTATCAGATCGATGCTGGTTTGTCGGTTACAATCCTGGCATCCGATCATTTGAAACGCAATGCCCCTATGCACATCCCATCAATCGATTTTGGCGGTTGCTGTTCGATGCTGGATTTACTGAAACCCTACTCATTCCGAGTGAAGTATCGCGATTGAATCAATATCAGTTGGGATTGATCGATTTAGTGGATCGCCCAACGGTAAGTGGTAACGAACTAACAACATCGGAACTACTTTCCGGTCGCGAGAAGATATTAAAGCATGTTCGCCAATTGCATCCAGTGTGGCTCGCAGCCAATGGATTAGGAATCGGGCGGATATTAACGCAGCAGAAACTCTTAAAGCAGTACGGCGATGCTGGGCTATTGGGCGATACGACTACGCGGATCTGGATACTCCCCTCCAGCAGCGGTCGAGCTGGAAGCACCGGTGGAGTTGGGTTGACCTATCAAGACAAATTGATCGAATGGCGTAAACTTCGAGACATCCTGTAAAACCTACTTCCGACGGATCGGATCACTCTGTCTGCCATGTGTGTTTTCGAGTTTCAATGGATCCACCGGGATCGTTTGGCGTATTCGTTCGAAGGAGTCACTTGACATTTGAGTGACATACGCCTTCACTCGATAATACATCGCTGAGTCTAGTTGCACAGCCCCTACGAGGATAAAGGTCAATGTCGGTGCATCGACAAAATCAAGATAGCGCCAGCCTTCATCCGATTGGAATCGGTAGTAGATCCCATAGCCATAGACATACACCGGATCGCCGAGAATAGTGGTATCCACACGATCCCAATTTAGGATCGCGTCATTGTCATGCAGTGAAATCGTGAGGTTGCCGGGTGGTGCGGGAGTACTGCAGCGAATGACGATATTGGAAGAGGACATATCGTAGACGAGGGGATTATTCGCCCATTCGATGCGGAAGCGCGCAGAATTTGTTAATTCACCCACAACTTGCCACGTGAAAGGTCCGGAGGTGTTATAGGAATAGTTTGCTGCCAAGGTATCCCATGTACTTTCGGGATAGTGGCGATTCAACAAAACATGGAAATGGTTAACGTAAGTCGGTGCATCCCAAAAAAAGATGATTGTGTTTCCCACCGAGATCGAATCGCCACCTTGAAGATTCATCAATGTAAGCATCGGTTGGATTAAAAAATTGTTTCTGGACATATCGAACACACTGGGATCGTCGGCGGATTCGATGCGAATTCGTGCTTCATTGGTCGATTCACCGATCACTTGCCAAGTGCAATAGCTGGTAGTGGAAGAAATATGGGTCGCGATCGTATCCCAAGTCCCCACGGGGTAGTGGCGATTCAGTAGGATATTAACTCGCGGAATCAAGGTATCTGCCGACCAATAAATATTCGTACTCGTGCCAATGATCAATGTATCGCCACTGTGAGTATTGATTAAGTTAATACCTTTGAGATTATGCCAAACGGGTGTCGTCAGATCGATGCTATATAGATTCGCCATCCCAAAAGTAAACGGTCCGATATCGGTATAGTGAGAATTGGGTTGAAATACTCCCGATAGCGGCACATCCGCCCAACAGCGCAAGTAGAATTGTTGATCAGAGGATAGATATGGCGAAGTAAGCGAGTCATTGGTAAATCCGGGCGGAACAAGTTGGTATAAGCGGGTGTCGTAATGATAGTCTTTCAAGTAACCGGTTCGTGTGCTGCCGGTACCCTGACCCATCGCACCCCGTTTTCTCATCGCCAGTCCACCATATAAGTGAAGGTAGCCGGATTTGACAGAAGTGTACTGACTATTATAAAAATTGCTGGTATTGTTGACGGCAGATTCGTTTATAGTCATAATGAATGACATGATCGTTCGATCGCTATCCGCAACACTGTTCGTCAACGCAACATTCAATTGCGCAACTAGCGCTAGAATATCGGTTGAATTGGAATTGCTTGGATCGGTGGAGTATACTAGATTGCCAGTGATGTTGATATTGCCTTGACAGGCAAGGGTATAGCTACCACGAACAACACCCTGCACATACCCGGTATATGTAGTGGAAGTGCCGTCTGCAGGACCGACGAAAATGATGCCATTCCAAGGTCGGGTGTGTACGATCCACGATCCAGTTGAAGTGGTTTTTGTAGAATATGTTCCGTCTTCGTTGAATTGCACATATAATGTCTGATTGGTGTAAACTATTCCACCATTTTGCGCCGCAGTGCGAAAAGAATCGACTGTTGCGGGAAGGTAGATTGTTGCTCCACCCCACACCGGTGTAACTGCAAAGTAGGGGTCAGTCGAAGTCGAATATCGATTATATGGACTTGAGCTGGAATAAACTCCGGAACTCGAGATCGCGCTTAAAAACGCTGGTCGCCCATCCATCGTGAAATAGGTGTTAGTATGGACGGGACCATCTAACGTATCGCCGGTAACAAATCGGATATTACTGCCGTCATTGTCAGTTAAGTAGAGGAATTTGGTATAAGTGTTATGACCGAATAGCGAAAAATCGAAGTTTCCGTCACCAGCGGCGGAATCGCCCATCGCGTAACTTCCCACCAGTCGGTTGTGTCTCGAAACATATCCATTATTCTCGGGAGGATTGAGTACACCGTCAGGATCCGGTTTAATCACTTGAATCAAATTTCCTGCCGGAACTGGAAGACCTTGATAATGAAGAGTGCTATTGACTGACCGATCGGGATTGAGCGAGCTGACTCGGATAGTGTGAGCGGATAGTGATGATGACAGTGTAACGCAAAGAAATATTATCATTGCGAAACGGTGCAATTGAAAGGAGAGCGGTTTCATAGCGACCCAAATGGAAGATTACTAAGAACATAAACTAAACAAATATTTTATTACATACAATTCAAAATTCCAAAAACTAAGAAATTTACCGAGACTAGTAATCTATTCTGAGCACGGAGATACGGGATTAATTAGGTGAATAACGCTTTGACGAGAAATTTGAAACAAAAAAAACGACGGAAACTCCGTCGTTTTTTTTTCTTCCAAAAAGAAGATGTTACGATTTCGTGTCAACCCGATTGGAAACGTCTTGCGCCAACCGCTCGGCAATTTCATTCTTCACTTTCGTTTGATCGTAATAACCGGTTGCCAAACGTTTTTCGATTGCCCCTCGCGATGCAGCTTGCTGCGGTTTTGTCTCGTCGAGATCGTCATCGGTTGGATATATTGCCGGATCGCCCGCCATTCGATTCGCGACCTCGTCCAGCACCTCGGGTCGATCGTAAAAACCATTCGCAAGTCGCTCCTGCACCGCAGCCATTCGGTCGGCACGGACATCGGGAACATTTTCCAGTGCAGCTTTGGCTACGGTAACTTCGTGCTGAAGTTCGATTGCATCCTGCGCAAACGACGTACGATCCGTGCTTGCCGCCAATCGGTCGCCAACTTCCCGAGTTGATTTCTCGGTTCCTGCGACTTTTTCGGTCTGCGCAGTTCCTGCCGCCTCCCGCAAGCGTCTTGGGTCAAGTGGTCCTTGCAGTGGGGTGATAGCCATGATTACTCCTACTTCCTTCTATTATCCTTGAATCGCCCGGATCAGACCGAGAAATTCGTCGCGACGCGCGGTTGTGGTTGTGAGTTCGGTTTGGCAATACTCAACCAGCCTTCGCGAATATTCGCCAAGACTTTTATGACGTTGTCTAAACGATGGGGTTCGCGCATCGCATTTGTCAAGAGTATTTCGTGATTGACAAAATTGTACAACTTCATCAAACTAGTTGCAATCTCTCCCCCTTTTTCTAGGTTCAGGGTGGCGCGTAGTTCGGAAATCGTCGCTCGTGCCTTTTCTAAGGATGCACCAGCAGTCGCCGGTTCATTTCGGTCAAAATTACCCCTCGCCTCGCGGAGATACCTAATCGCGGCGTCATACAATAAAATGATTAATCCGACCTGATCGGTAGTTTCCGCATCGATGTTCAAATACTGTTCGTAAGGGTTAAACCGTGCCATTCTTACCTCAATATCAACCAGTTACAGAACTCATTTGATTCTTAATTTTCGAAATCATTTCCTCCGCCGCCTGGTATTTGCGTTGGAGCATGGTGCGATACTCTTCGATTCGCTTTTGCTCGTCTGCTATTCTTGTATCGAGCGAATCCATCTCACTATTGAGTGTTTTTTTTGCCGAAGTCGTAGTTCCGGTATCGGAATCTAGTTCGCGTTTCAATGTATCGCTGAAAAGTGCCGCTGCGCCTTTGCCGATCCGAATCGTACCGGACAAAGAACCGGCTCCGCCTCCGGGATAGCTGAAGGAAATTCGTAATCCCTCTACTGGAGTACCCTTTTTTCCGACAAGCGTCTTTCCGTTTTCGATCGTCGCTGGATATCCACCAATCGTATTCGTTCCCGAAGAATCGAGCAATCCGGTTCCGAGGTAAGACGCTACGACTGCGTAATTTCCCCCGACAGTCATATCGTTGTGATATAAGTGTTTTAGATTGGGATTGGTGGTAGAAGTTGAGAAAACGAACGCATTCGCCACATTTGTCGGGTCTCTGGTCAATGCATCCGATAACTTCTTGTTGTCAATTTCCAAATCCCCGTCAGTATTGGGCGAAATTCCGATCGCCGTCAAGCTTGTATAATTCGACCCCCCCGGAATTCCCGGAAATGTGCTTGAAACAAGAAAATTCAATTCCGCTTTGATCGAAGAGATATTTGCATCGCCGAATAAAGCAGCCGCTTTTTTATTCTCGGTATCATACGACGACAAGTTTCTAAGTTGCTGGACGACGGTATTATAGGCTTCAACAAAGTTTTTTATTCGATTTTTGATTGTACCGTCATCTTGTGCCACTGTCAGATAAACCGGATCAGTTTCCGTGGTAACTGCTTTCAAATGAAAAGTTAAACCGGGTACAGCATCCGAGACATCGTTCGTGATCGATTCGATCCATGATCCCGGAGGAATTCCATCTAATCGAAACTTTGAATTTTGCGATGTCTGCGTTACAGTAAATCCCGAGGTTTGCCACCCCGCTCCCCCCAGTGTCGTTGCACCATCGTTGATCGTAATCGAATACTCGCCTCCGGTATTATTTCCAGATAAGACAAGGTGATAGGCTGTTGCTCCTCCGGTTCCATCGTTTACAATCGACGCCGAAATACCAAGGTTCTTATTGGTTTCAGTCTCTTCTTCATCCAATACGACCGATGCCGAATCCGAATTGATCAATCCCACCAGCCCTTCGAGTGTCGTGCCATTGGGAATCGTGATATTACGAGTAATGTCTTTGTAAGAATAGCTGAATACTTGATCGGATCCACTAGTGTTAATCGCTGTAGTATCGCTATCGATCCATCCGGCATGCATTTGCACGTTATTTCTAGCCAATTGATTGATCAGGATCGAGTGATTTCCGTTTACGGCTGTGTCGGAAGCATCCAGTGCAACTTTATCGGAGTCGCTGGAGGTGGTAAATTTTGCTATGAACCCGGAAGATTTGGCAATTGCATCGGCAGACGATTTCAGCGAACCCATTGCCCCTTCGATTGAGTTCCAAAGGGTGAGTTTGGACGAATCATCCGACTTAGTCTGTTGGAGATTGTTAAGATGAATAGATTTTTGTTGAATCTGTAAATCGATCAGCTTTTGCCAATCGTACCCGGACGAAATGCCGGACATATTTTGTATTGCCATACGACCTCCGGAACCCGATACAATCTTTCCCTTGATTAGTATCAAGACTCGGACCAGTTGCGAAAAATCGTACGTGTAACATTACACGTACTTCCGAACTGCCGAAAGACTGTTTCCAAAAGCCGCAACTCCGGTAATCAGACCGGAGGTGCGGCAGAGCCTCGCGTAATCCGCGCCACCCTACCGCACCGCGCCCCTCCGGTCAAATGCGATTGGGTGTTATCCCACCAACTGCGCTACTTGCTGTGGTGTCTGATTCGCCTGAGCCAGCATCGAGATGCCAGTCTGCATTAAAATCTGCGCGCGAACAAAGCTAGACATTTCTTCGGCAATGTCGGCATCGCGGATTTGCGATTCGGACGCAACAGCGTTTTCATGGGCGATCTGGATATTCGTGATCGAATTCTGGAGACGGCTGACGTAGGAACCGAGACGAGTTCGCTCTGTATCCTTCGAATTGATTGCCGTATCCAAAGTGTCGATCGCAGCCTGGCTGGCAACGGTGTCCAACACGTTCGTCGCGCTCAGACCGAGCGCCGAGGCAGTCATGTTACCCATCGACACGTGATAATAGTCCTGATTCTGGACATTATTCGTACCGATATGCAGCTTGATGCCGTTTTGACCTGAACCGGAATACGTTCCGTTCAGCAAATAGAGACCGTTATAATTCGTCACATTGGCGATACGAGTGATTTCGCTCTTGAGCTGTTGGAACTCAACGTCAAGTGCTGCTCGGTCGTTACCAGTCAATGTGCCATTCGAGGCTTGAACTGACAACGATCGCATGCGGATGCGGATCAACAACGAACCTTCAGCCGTCGACAACAGATTCGTGCCATATTCCATGTTCTTCTCTGCTTCGTCCATTGAAGAGATTTGAGCACGGAAACGCTCGGATACTGCCAAACCTGCTGGATCGTCCCAGGCATTGTTAATACGTAAGCCACTCGACAAGCGATTGATTGCAGTGTCTAATGACTTCTGAGTTGCATAAATATTCCTCTGACCTGTCAGGGAAAGAATATTATGATTAATACGGGTACTCATTTTCTCCTCCTCGGGTGGTGACCCCTCTTCACCAATCCCTTCGACAGGAGGAGAACCAAACTTTACAGTAATATATTGATTTATAAATACTTATAGTGTTTCTCTGAAATTATCGATTCAATTCTGTAAAGTAATTCCACTCTTTGAATAACCTTTATTCACTAACTTACCTATCCGTTTCTTCAAGTAAGATTACAACTAACCTTCAACCATGAAGCGCCGTCCATTCATCACCGATCCTGACAAGTACCGATCAATTAATGAATATCCGCGGTTTAGACACGATATTCGCTTACCGATTGTGTTTTTTTCGTTCTCTAGAAGAGTGAGAATCGCCTGATCCGATTGAATTACCTTTAAGCGATTGTTTAACAATTTCAATGGAATCAATCGCTCGCGCTCCTCGAGAAGATGAGCACACAGATTCCAGTCGGCTGCTCTAGCGGCTAACAACAGTTGATCAGTCAGAGCTTCATACTGCTGTTCAAGCAATTGCTGCGACATTGAGCAGTTCCGATCCTTTTTGCGACAACAGACCGAGGATACCATCCCAGTCCTCAATTACAGGCAGTAATTCATACTCGAGCAGATCGGCTACGAGAATCCAATCCGTTTCATTTTGAGCACCGATCAACTCTTCGATCATTTCGGCAAGTTTCGAATAATGATCCAGAATCGGTTTCTCATTGAAAATCAGACAAGAAAAATCAAGCTCTAACAAGCTGCGAAGTCGTTCAATCGTGTGAGTGATCAATGTCAATCCATCGGCGATTCGAGCCATTGAATTGCTGGCTTCATCAACTCTTCCAAAGCGATACCATTCAGTCGCTGACCCGATTTCAAGCTTCATTTTCATGATAAAGTCTTGCAGCATCGGAATTGAATCGAGTGCTAATACAAATGGATCGGCGGTGAACAATTCGATTTTCTCGACATCCGAAAACGACAAATCGTACTTCTCGTGATCGAATTTTCCGGTGATCTCTACGTCATCGACGACAATTCGAACAACCCGTCTCCGCGATTCAGTCAGGCTATCCACCAATTCTTTGATGCCCACTCGGAGTTGTATCGAGGGATCGAGATTGATTTGACGAAGCTGATTGTCAACGCTGATTTTCATATTTTCCTCTTTTCATGCTTCTAAATACCAACGGTTTCCCAATGAGATACAGTTGTAGAGTGCGATCTTTTTGTACTCATTGTTCGTAACAGTGATCGAATGCGATGCCGGTAGGTGTGATTACTTAGAATCTGCTCGACCTGTTTTCGACGCAGCGTCTCCGCTGCTGCTTGATTCCTGAGCAACCATTGTACCAATCCAACTAACTCACCCGAATGATTGAATACTGGGTACGATTCAGGTGAAAACAACCGACTTAGATCAGTCTGTGAATCAGTCACTAGATAGCCACCACACAGCGGTACATCGAAAATCCGCTGATTAACCGCAGTCGGCATTTGATAACTAGTCCAGTTAACCACAAAGGCTGCATTAGCATACCACTCCGGGAGCGTCTCGTAGAAATCGACTGTGTTGTGGATCGAAATATTGCCGGGTACTTTCAACCATCCTTCGTCACCAACCACGGTCAATGCTACCGCATCAGAAAGATCCTTCACGCCTTCCCACCGCTGACGTCGCGTTGCTTCCAATACGATTGCCGACTCGAGATCGAGTTGTTCTTTTAGGTTCGAACACCTGATCGAGTCCGTTACATTCCACACAGGTTGTCGGTAACTCCGAATCGCTTGAACACCGGTTTCGATTCGCATATCCCAAATCGAATCGGTAGGCAACATCTTCCGCCATCCGGCAGCGGCTACCAGTTGACTATCTCCGACAAAAATACCCGGTTGTTCATGGAATTGTATGTCTTTCACCAATCGGGTTTCATCACCCGCCAAGGGGAGCCAAACGGGGGTATCGAACCATCCCTTTAACCGCTCGGCATACGCTTCTTCCCAGAGAAACGGGGTCACCAACCCGGACCGATTTTCGGTGTGATTCAATAAGATGTAACTCGGTGAATCGACAAACCAGCTTGCTACCGGCAAATTGATTTTCTCAAGCAGCCGGATTAGTTCGCCGTTGCAATCGAATCCAAAATGATTTACCGTCAATAAAAAATCCGGATGCTCATGGAGCGCAATCTCCAGTAACTGCTCGATAAAGCTGTGTCCCTCTTTGTAATCCAATGCGAAAGTGCGAATACCTTCGGCAGCCAATGCTGCGAGCAATTCTCGTTCAATGAAGTATCCCGATTTGAGATAAATAACCGTAGGTCGGTGCGATCGAGGATACATTACTCTCGATTGGGTCGTTTTCGAATCCTTGTATTGCAGTCCCAAAACCGCCGGTGACCGGTAATTGACTGTTACCGAAGGTTGCTCACCAGAATGCCAGATAATTCTCGGATCGGATAAAAGCGATGTTTTTGGTCGAAATAGTTTCAAAATTTCAGTAATAGCGGGATCGGGATCATAGAGTTCGACTTTTATCAATTGTGGATTTTCTTCTAGTAGTATCTCGACCAAATAACCCAGTCCGATCCCCTCGATTACCAATTCTTCTTTAAACGAACAATCAAGCGATGCGGCAATCTGATGCGCTTCGTGGATTGGATCGACGCGACTATGAAGATATCGCTTTCCACCGGAGGGCGTCTTCCAATAAGCGGTTAAATCTCCGCTTTTCGCCGATTCGACACAGGTAATTATTGCGGAAGGCATACGTGCACCGGTTCATCGAAAGGACGGCTGTACCGCTTTGAAAAATTCGTAGACTGATCGAGCATCGTTTCGCCAATAGTAACGAAATCTTGAAACAATTCACTTGTCTGTTTCGCCAACACATCGATCGAATCGCCAACCATCGCGTCTTTTCCAAAGACAAAAATTGCAAACAGCGGACGCCAGATATGGTGCACTAATCCCACCAGTTGAAGATTCTGTTCGATTGATTCAAGTTGTTTACCCAATTCGACGATTCTCGCGACATCGCGAATCGGATCCAATCGCCGTAATGCTTCGGCAATCTGGATTCCACTTCGGGCAATCGAAACCATTTTCGATAGATGGCTCATCCGTTCCGACAAATTGGCGAAAGCGGGTGCTATCGAATCGTTCGTGTATTCGCGAGCGAAGCGCAGTTGAATGGCTTCTATCAATGACTTCTCAATCGGTCGGTGTGCAAGAAATCGTTTCCAGATCTCAGCCCACATCACGGCAGCCAATTCGTCGGCAGTTGCAGCTTCAGGTTTGATGCGACGAAGTTCCCAGAAACCATTTTCATCGAATGCTGTTCGCCATACTCGGACACGATCTGATATTGCATAATCCACTGCGATCTCAAGCGATTTAGCTACTTCCGACCAGACGGAATCGACATCGACTTCATCATGACAACGATAGTGGGGACATTCGACGTGAAAACTGCACGGATAACAAGAGATCTTCGGTTCAATCACTGTCGATCCCGCTTGATACGGTCCGGTCTCATGCGACAGTGGTGTACCCACATTCAGCGAGATGATCGGCGTTCCAACACACACACCAACATGCATCGTTCCGGTATCGTTCGTTAACAACAACCGGCATCGTTTCATTATTGCGGCTAATTCGGCAACAGAGGTTTTACCGGCAAGATTGATCGATCCCGGAACATTCATCGCAACCGATTCAATCTTTTCCAATTCCGATGGTGCACCCACCCAGATCGGTGTAAATCCATTCGCTACAAGTCGTCGGGCAATTTCGGCAAATGATGCGTGATTCCATTCTTTGTTCGGCAGCGATGCACCAATTTGAATCGCTACGATCTTGTCGGTAGCAATCGACCAGCTAAGTATTTCAGCATCAATTCGATGTTGTACTTCTTCGGGAATTTCGATTCGCATCGGTCGGTCGGGGTGAAATCCGGCAATTCCGAGTTGTATTTCAACCAAATTGATCCGACTTTGTCCGCGAATCAGATCGGCAATAAAAAAGAAGCGACTCCAGGGATCTCGCACCGCGCGATATCCGTGATCGTCGTAGAGTAGTCCCCGACTTTCGGGAACACCCAGCAGATGCATAAAAAGGGCAGTTAACCGGTTGTGCGTCACATTCAAGACTAAATCGTACTGCTCACATCGCAATTCATCGACAAATTTCGTTAGCATCCGATGCAATTGAATTGTATGATCGGTACTGCGAACTTGCTCGAGAACGCAGTTCAAATTGAAGGGAATTATTTTCGAAACCCCACCAATCAGCTTTGCAACGTCCTCGAATTTATGTGAAACGGTCAGATGCAGTTCAGTTTCCGGCGAGTACTTTTTAAACGACTCGAATATCGGTGTCAACTGGAGCATATCGCCCATACGATTCCACGACACTACCAATACTTTTCGGTAATGCCTTGTCGCATGACTGGGTGAAATTATCGGGCTCATTTACAGACACTCAAATTGCTATACCCAAATCGGGATCATTGGGTAATTGAAATACTGGCGTCGTACGCGCTTTCGATCTTCGCACAGCAATTAATGATGAAATCGATTCCTTCCAATTCTGAACGGAATTGGTAGTCTTCACCGAACTGTCACTCACAATTCGCGTTAATCGTTCGGAAATACGATGAAGTAACCGCCTTGCTTCGCTCCACTCTTCTTCGAATTGACCCATCGTCGATGAGATAAGATCGTTTAACGTTGTCTCTTCGTGACCGATATGAAGTGCTTCTGCAATTTTAAGGATCGTTCGTTTACGTTCCGATTCCACGCGATTTAATTGCACCAACAACGCTTCCTGCTCAGAAACTGAATCTTCGAACTCGGCGTACCGATGTTCGAACAGAAGCAGTTTTTGTCGATCAAGTATTCCGACAAATCGCAACAACATCCGTTCTTCTTGACGCAACAGATGAATTAAGTCATTGACTGATTCGTCAATTTGCAGAATCTCTGGTAATTCACCGTCGCCTGATTGCGCTTCACCAAACAGTCGCATGTCGGCATAGGCGGGATCGACTTCGGGATCGTATTTGGCAAACCAGGTTTGCCACAATCCCATCGCCTTAGCGATCTTCGGACCACTGGCGTGATATACTTTAACATCGGTATGGATTGCAAATCGCATCCCGTATTGAAACAATAGATTTGCGTAAGCACCATCTTCCAATTCAAACAGCCCCGCACCACGCATTGGGAATCCACCCAGTGCTTGAAACAGCGTTCGCGGAGTCGCAGCACACCAACCGCCCACAACCCCAATTTCCAACTTACCGCCATCGGGTAGCTGTTCGAAGGTTGTGCCAAAGGTTATACCATCCGCTCGATTTCCATCGGTCCAATCGTCTTTCACGACATCGGTAGAGACATATCCAATGCGATCGCCGTGAATCAATGCGTCAACAAGTTTTCGATCCCATTCATTGGGAAATTGCACCACATCATCATCAACCTCAATCAATACCGGAGCCGTTAAATCTTTCATCGCGTGATTATAGGCGGCTGTTCCGATATTTTCGGGTAAGCGATCAACTCGTAACGAAAACACATTCGGCAAGGAGTAGCGCGCTTGAAAACGCTTCAAAAATTCGCCAGTTCCGTCGGTTGATGCATTGTCGACAATGATCACTTCGGCAGGAAGCGTCAAGGAGCGCAACATGGACGGCAACGCGATTTTCAACATCGGTAGCCGGTTATGCGTAAGCATTACAATACCAATCAACGGTTCCATCGATTCCTCCTAAATAACACCGTGCTCTTTTCCCCACTTGTAAAATTCATTCATCAATAAGAAAACCGATTCTGTAGAAGACAAACGTTCTCGTCGCGATTCAATTTCTTCGGCAATTTCGGATAACGTCAATCGCTTTCGATCGCGAAATCGCGTAAGATATTCGACGAGATCGGGATCGTCTCCAGCTTCCTCGATCCATTTCTCAACCGACACTTGACCCATTGCGGAGTGGCTCAGTGGAGAACGGTTTCGAAAGACATAGCCCAGTAATTCTTCCATCCGGTGGGTGTATAGATGGTCGGCAACAACTCGGTTATAAGCGAGTTCGGTGGTTTGTTGTCGATAACCAGAATCAGCTAGTGCCGAATTAACTTGCATTCGGAATTGATCAAGGGTGCCGGCTGTCGGCATTTCTTCGGGTGAAAACAACTCCGGTAATAGCGAGCGTTCGTCAATTACTTGAAAGGCGCGACAAGCGGCTATTTCGAACGTTCGGGGATTGACAAAATCGCCATCCGGACTGACATCCTGATAGTAAGTACTGGAATGAAGATTGATATTCACCTTCGATGCTGAGAAGATTTTAATCGATTCTTCGGTCGAGATTCGTCGTCCATCCTCTTGCACCAACCGTGATAAACCGTCGGCACTCCGCCACCCATCACCCCAAATTTTCATATTCTGATCGATAAACGTGAGAAACGCATTCCGGCGATTATAGTATCCAGCACCAACAAACGATAGATCGGAACCAAATCGTCCGCGTTCGAATTCGTTCAATTCAACTTCACTGTGTATCGATTCGTCTGCAGCAAGTGGTAAGTAATGGAGGTGTGCACCCTGCTTTGATAGTTCATCGGTCCATTCATCGCATTGAATTGGAAAGAATGCATCGACGCGTGGGGCAATATTCGATCCGTAGGGAAACAATCGATGATCTTCGACAAACCAGAATGCTGTAGCTACACCCGCATTTCGCAACTCATCCCAAACCCGAGATGTTACCGGAGCTTGTGCCAACGCCAATACTAAGTCGGCTTTCATGGCAGCAGCTTTCGCGGCGATTCGTTCTGCAGCAAACGAAACCAGTATTCCAGTCAATTGCTGTTTATGGTCGGGTCGGTCGGTGATTGTATCAATTTCCTGCCGTGCTGGGTCAAGATGTGCATTATCGAGTAATTCGACAGTGCAACCGAGCATTCGCAGTCCATTCACACAATACTGCGCAATCGGATACGAACCTCCGTAAATTGGGGTAACAACCAATACCCGAGGCGGTTGTTGCGATAGTTTCGATCGAAATCGCAATCGATCGACAATACCGCTATTATCCCACTCGGCAGCATTCGGATATCCCTCGACGATGCGATAGTCGGATCCAAGATGTTGCTGGATCGACGAAAGGGCGACTGACGCATTGATTCGATTAGCAAGTGAGACGATTCGAATGGACCCGTTATAACCATTAAACTGCGACTGGAGATCCGGTATTAATCCGGGAACAGGTTCGAGGACAACAATTTTCGAAGTGGGAAAGCGTTTGAGAAGCGCCTGAACACCCCACCCCATCCCAGCACCGACAATCGCATACGCTGGTGCTTCCGGTTGTTGCGATGCCCATTTATCCGCTTCACGCAATGGAGCGACTTTACTATGCAGTAATTTGCCGTTCACCCGAACGGTTACATTGCCATCCGACGCAACGATTTTTTCAACGTGCCAGTGCGACGGACGCATGTCGATCCTCTTGTTTATTTGACGAGCGCTGGAAAAGTGAAGGTGGTCGATTGATACTTTCCAATACCGACCAATGGAGTGCAGTTAAAATGTGCTCAAATTGTGATTCCGGAACGACTTCTTTAAACTCCCAACCCGGTTCATTCGATCGGTTTTCCCAATTCGTCAACCACTGCTCGAGCGATCGCCACGGATCTCGCAAGTCGCGCATTGTGCAGTTACTTTTACAGTGCACAAAGTCGATTAACCAGTTGACAATTTTTATTTCTGTTTCAGTTAGTGATGTTGCCCGAAGAACTCGAATTCGGTCGGTTTGTTCCATCACAAATTCGCTGTCATTCTCTGGAAGAAATTGATTCGGAGCAACCAGGAATCGTCGTAAGCTTATTTCCCATTGATCGATCGGAATCGATGCTTCGTTTTCGACCCCAGCACTGCAAGATCCGACGGCACCAGTCGTTTCGGGAACCGCTTCACCCTCATAACATCCAAAAGTTGCTGCTCCCGATAGCGCTGCCAAGTGCAGTGATCCGGTATCCAATGCAACACACACAACGCCCGTCTGACTTAACCAACTATTCAAAGTTTTTATCGACCAGCATCCAACTTTATTGGTAACATTTCGATTCAGATCGATTTGGCGCGCGATATTTCCGGCAAAATCCTGTTCCGATTCGCTTCCGATTAGTGTTACTGGCGCTGAATCACTGGCAATCTGGATGGTGCGAAGCAATCGATCCTCACCCCAAGCACGTTCCACACCACCGGAACCGACTGCGATAGCGATCTGTCGAACGGTATCATTCCAATGCGATCGTGGAATTGTCTGAGAATCGGCAACACGCCAGCGCCAGAGGTCACTGATGTGGAGTCGTAACCGGGAATCAATCAACGGTAAAATTCGAATCAAAGCTTCCGAACGAACGGTACGAAGATTCGCATCTTGAGTATTTTGTCGAAACGGATTTTCAAGGATATGCTGCCATAATCGCGCCAATGGAGTATCGTTACAGCGAATGATCAGATCGAATTGCGGAACTTCGGCTAAAAATCGATGAAGCATGGAATAAAGCATCGCCGGTACGTCACGAGCCAGCATCCGCTCGGGAATCGGTAACGCGATCGGAGTTGTATCCGTGATTTCCGTAACCAGATCTGAGACGCGACGATCGCAAATAGGTGTAATATTCGCATCGGGATATTTTGAGCGCAAATTGGCGACTAGAGGCATCGTCTGCACCCAATCGCCCATTCTTGCCAACTGTAAAACGCCTATATTCACGACGATTCCGCCCATGCCAACAATTTCTTCGCGCCTTGATCACCCGGGTTTATTTTCAATATTTTCTTCGATATGTCTTTAGCGCCGTCGCGATCCCCTGCGCTGGCTTTAGTCGAACCCAGAAACAGCATTAATTCGGTATGATTTGGCATTCGCTTCAGCGCGTCTTGCAGAGTTTTCTCTGCAAGAGTCAACTGCCCTAGTTCTTGTGCTAACGAGACCAGATACAGTGTGCAGTTCAAGTCGGTAGGATCGTATCTCCGGGATGCAACAAATGCATCCAATGCCTCGTGCTTCCTACCTTGCATAAGCAAACTCAGTGCCAATCCGAGGTGTGCCCGGCTCGATTCCCAGTGTCGATGGATCGTTTCCAGATACGCATATTCAGCCTCGGGAGCCTTCGATTGAGCCAACAAGATATTCGCTTTCCCGACCATAACTTCTTCCAGTGTCGGGCGCAGTTGTGCAGCATTTTGATAACACTCACCGGCTGATACCCAATCGCTTTGTTTGGCAAATACATCACCTCGCAACGCCCACCATTCGGCTCGATCTTCATCCTCTTCGAGCTTTGTTTCCCAAGCGGTGAGTAAATGAGTAGCACGCTCCAGTTGACCGGCACGTTTAGCCAGTGTGATGGTGCGTTTGGCATGATACCAGATCGGTAGCGATGCACTTTGCATTTCAGCTAAATCAATCGCTTCTACTAGATGCCCAGTTGCAATCAACAACTTGATTTCGAATTCCCGAACATTAAATTCATCGGGGTATTTTTCCTTAACTATTTGTAATTGCTGAGCTGCAAGTTCGTATTGCTGGTGATTAATCAGATCCCAAACATAGTTGATCTCGAATTGTCGCTGGGCTGTGTCGGAAATAAGACGTACGGTATTGAATTTGATTGGGATCGCGCGGAGACCGTCTCGCGCATAAATCATCAAGATGTCGGGGAAATATTTTCCCTCCCATCGATCGCGAAAGATCTGCCAGTTATCACCGTTATTGCTGTTTCTTCCCGGAGACGCCCCTTCGAAATGCAACACCGTCGCCAAATGAGTGTAAAAGACTTTCAAACCGGCTTCACGAACCCGGAAGCAAAAATCGACATCTTCGAAGCCATTCACATATCGTTCGTCAAATCCCCCCAACTCGCGATACAATTTCGTCGGTACAATCCAACACGCGGCAGTCACTGATTGCAATTCCCGGCGATGATTAATGATCGGGGAGTCTTCCTGCGCTTTGCGGTAAATATGGAACGGATGGTTTTGCTCTCCGATTGCCACTCCGGCATGTTGTACTGTACGATCTTCTGGGTAGAGCAACTTGCAGCCTGTCACCCCAATTTTCGGATCAAGTTTCGCTTCGGCTAAAAGTGCCTGTAACCAGCCCGCTTCGGGCAAAGTGTCGGCATTTAACATGACCAACCAATCGCCCCGAGCTAACTCGGCAGCCTGATTGTTTGCCCCGGAAAAATTGCGATTCACCGAATTCCGAACCAATACAATCGGATTTGGGTATGCTTCCAACATTTCTGCCGTTCCATCGGTCGAAGCATTATCAACCACAATGACTTCGAACGGTGGTTCAGTGGGTGCCAGTTCGAATACTCGATCCAGACACGCCTGTACGAGATCTTTCCGATTATAGGTGGCAATTAATATCGAGATATCCGGAGCACGCATATGGATTCCTTAGTCAACTAGCTAGGAAAGATATTTCAACAACGACAAATTGAAGATCTGCGACGTCATCTGCAGCGAACTGGAATATGAAGTTTCCGCCTGTTTGTACTTCATAATGATTTCAGCGGTATCCCAATCCTGCAGTTTACTCGTTTGATCGGTAATGCGCAGATCGCGATCTTTCCACCGGATATCGGCGGCATTGAGTTGATTAACCCATTCACCAACTTGAGCTTGCGTTCCGTTTACTTTCGCGCGGTATTTATCGATGGCATCCAAGTGAGTGGTAACTTGTGTCGTTGTGCCGTTCCCGCGTAAATCGTCGCGCAACCGAATTAATTCCGTGAATACATCGGGAGCAGTTCCCGAATCGTCCGATCGAAACATCAGTGGGCTAGCAGTCACCGACACTTCCTCACCGTCGCCAATATCGCGCAACACCGGGGTAGCGATCTCCTCCCAATTCATGGTAATCTGCGTTATCGTACCGTCATCGGCTTTCGTGATCTGTAGTGGGGGTTTATCGTTGGTGGCGCCACCAAACAGGTATCGTCCATCCGATTGCTGATTGACGGTTGCAACTAGATCATTTAGAATTTGATCCAAATCGGTTGCAATCTTCTGACGATCATCGTCGGTAATCGAATCGGTACCTCCGGAAACAGCTTTAGCACGTGCCGAGGTAAGTATTTGATCGATACGCGACAAGGCATTATCGGTCGTCTGCAATCGATCCAGACCATCCTGAATATTCCGCTGATATTGTTTACTACGCTCTTTATCGGTCGCCAATCGAACCAATTGCGCTGCATTATTCGGATCGTCCTCGGCGGTGTTGACTCGTGTACCGGTAGTTGAACCGAGTTGCGATTCCGCCAGGTTGGCGTACTGCTTTCGATTCTCATACATCTGTTGCTGATAAAGCGATAATTGGGTAATTCGCATTGTCATCACCTATAATTTGAGGATAGTATCCATCATCGAATTCACGATGGTATACACTTTTCCTGCTGCCGCAAACGATTGTTGATATTTCATCATATTCATCAATTCTTCATCAACATTTACACCCGAAACTGACTTTTGCCAGGTATCCATTTGCTGAACACCCGCCTCGGCTTGCGCGCGATCGTTTTCCGCTTTTGCCGTTACCGTTCCGACTGTACCGATGAAACCTGAAATGGATGCCGATACAGTTTTGCCATCGATGATCGAGAGCGTTGATAGTTTACCGATAGCACGCGCGGTCAAACCGTCGCCTGTCCCTTGGGCACCTGAACCAGCGATCCGATTGACGCTAGTAAGAACCGAAGGATCTAGCCGCATTTGATCGGCGCTGGTAATATTAGCAGCAAAGAAATTGACTCCGGTCGATCCATCGAGACCGCGACCAACCCGGTGAATTTCATTCACTTTGTCGGCGATGGTTTTCGCAATTGTATCTAGGTTTGCTCGCCAATCGTTTAGCTGTTTCGATGTATCGCACGCACCTGCAACTTGTCCGGAGGAGAGCTTTACTTCCCGATCGCCGCCTTCCCACATCACGACGGTTTTGCCAGCTAATTGAGTCGAGCGCAATTGAATAGCGCTCTCACCTTCGACGAGGATCGTATCGCCGAATTGTACCCGAAATGCACCATTGGTGCCGGTCGAAGTTGAAACATTGCCAAGTTTGGCAAGTTGATCGAGAAGTTTATCGCGCTGATCCATCAAGTCGTTGGGTTGCCGACTTTGCGATGTCTCGCGAGCGATTTGTCGATTCAGCTCGACTAATGATGCCGAAATTTGATTAACGTTCGTTACTGCGGAATCAATCGTCGAATTTGCATTGGAAGACAAGTCATCGATCGTTAATGCAATGCGCTGAAATTCACCACACATTTCCTGACCGGCGGTTTGTACCGAAGCACGGGCAGCAATCGATTCCGGCGCATTCGCCAAATCCTGCCAACTCGACCAGAATTCATTGATCGAAGTAACAAAATCGCCTTCGGTCGGATCACCGATCGCTTGCGATAGTTGCGATAATTGATCGTGCAGATATTCGTTGCGACTTAATTCGCCTTGTTCGGAACGCAAGCTTCGATCGATATAATCGTTTCGCGACCGCGTCACCGAAGCGACATCAACACCAAATCCGTATGCGGCATTGGCATCGCCGATGCCAGCCATTGCCACCATTTCCGCCGATTGACGGGTATAGCCATCGGTATTCGCATTCGACATATTGTGCGAAATGACAGCCATACTCGACTGATTCGACAATAATGCGGAGCGTGCTGACAGCAGTGCAGACAATAGCGACGGCATTTAGGCTCCTACAGTTTCTTGTTCAACAACACGGCACCGACTGCCGATTGATTCATTTCACCGGCTTGAGAATAAGTCACGCTTAAGTCGCCGGAATCGATCAACCACGTAACCGATTTCTGGAGATAATTCAACGAGCGATGAACCAGATGCGCATTGACCTGATTTGCTTTACGAATGCGATCGACCAAGCGATTCAGCGATCGTTTTAATTCGCGCAATTCCTCGTCGAATTCACCCAGCGTCATCTCGATCAAGCGTGCCAGTGTGAGTTCTTCACCTTCGATCTTCAGACCACTCGCAATCATTACGATTACTTCGATCCGCTTCTGTTCGAGATGTTGAATGGAGGTTAATAAGCGTTCCTGTTCGGTTACCGTCATTTCGAATTCTTCGTGTCGATTTTCGAGTAACAGTACTTTCTGGCGATCAAGAACGGTTAAGAAATCCTGCATCAGGTTTTCTTCGGAACGAATCAACTCGATTAATTCCTTAATCTGCTCAGTCATTTGCGTCCTCCTCTCGAGTTGGTAGTAGGGTACTTTGGAGTCGGTTCATGATACTACTCACATAACTTCGTGTTTCGCTGAAAGGTGGTATACCGCGGTGTCGCTCAACCGCATTTGGTCCGGCATTGTAGGCTGCCAGTGCCAGATCGACGCGACCGAAGCGATCGATTTGTTCTTTGAGATACTTGACGCCGCCGCGCAGGTTTTGTTCGGGATCGAAAATCTGTTTGACACCCAGCGACCGGGCGGTATCCGGCATTAACTGCATCAAACCGCAAGCACCGGCACGCGATCTCGCAGTCTGATGACCACCGGATTCGCGTTCCATCACTGCGCGCACCAGATTAGGATCGACACCCTCTTCCGTAGCGATTTTTTCGATCATCGGATCCCATTGCTTCACACCCGGCTTAAAGTCTTTGGTCGGCTCAAATTTGTGTTGCGTGCGATCCAGTGCATCCAGCACCATTTTGCGGATACCGAAACCATTGCCAGTACTTCCCATCTGGGTCGCCAATGCTTCATCGAACATGGTGTCGAACATTTTTGCCGAAGGATCGCTTGATCCAAACAACTCTGTTCCCTGACGCATCTCGCGCACCATCGTCGCCACCAGAACCGCTTCGAATTGCTTGGCGACTTGCTCGGCTTTTTTCCGGTCAGCAGTAGTCTGAACATGCTTCGCAGCGGTCAGCGGTGCGATTTCAGTTTTATCGAATTTCGAGGGTATTGCTGTCATGGCACGACCTATATGATTACCAGATCCGCTTGCAATGCTCCGGCAGCTTTCAATGCTTGAAAGATGGCGACAACATCGCGGGGAGTAACACCCAGCTTATTCAATGCATTGGCAACATCGCCCACAGACGCGGACTGTTGAAACACCTGCAATCCGGAATTCTGTTGCGATACATTCAATTCGGTTTGATTGGATTGTGCGGTCGTTCCCTGTCCAAATGCATTCGGTTGCGATACAACCGGTGTCTGCTTTACCCGGATCGACAGTGCGCCATGTGCAATCGCGACGGGTAACAATCGAACTCGATCGCCGACAACAACCGTTCCAGTGCGCTCATTAATGACTACTCGCGCAGTAACATCAGTTTCGATTTCCAACGTTTCCGCTGCAGCTACCGCGGTCATCCAACCGGCAGGATTCTGAAGAGTATCGGGGAGCATCATCACAATTGTGGAGGGATCGACCGGATAGGCAGTGAAACCGCCGGACAACAGAGAAGTCGCGGCTCGCAGACGATCGGATAACTTCTTGGCGGAAGTAAAATCCGGCGTTTTCAACATGAAAATAACCGAGTCGGTCGCAACCGAAGAAGCTGGGGTTCTCGTCAGTGTTAACCCGCTCACGATGCGACCGACTACAGAGGGATTTACGGCTTCGCGCTGCCCTTCGGATTCAACCGAATAACCACCAGTAAGAACCGGACCTTGCGCATTGCCGTATACTAAACCATCGGGACCCAATAACGGTGTCGCCATCAGATTGCCGCCATTCAACGATTTGGCATCGCCTAATGATGAAAGCACGACATCATATTTTTGACCTGCGCGTGAAAATGGCACCATCTTCGCTGTGACCATCACAGCAGCAACATTCTTCACTCGGACAACATTGGGATCGACGCGAATACCCAACCTGTCGAGATAGCTGGCAAGCGATTGCTGTGTGAAAACTGTTCGCGATCCATCGCCCGAACCTTCCAAACCAATCACTAAACCGTATCCCTGCAACGTTACCGTCGGACCAGTAAGAACATCGGCGATATCCTTAACACGAGTCGCCGCTCCGGCAACTGCGACAATCGCAGAAACCAGTGCTATTGCAAAAAATATTCGACTGGTCGGATTATTCCTCATGTTCATCCTCTTCATTACAGAATCCAAGCGAATAATCGTGACAGAAAACCGGGACGCGATGCACTATGCGAGATGCCTTTACCGGTTACATTGAGATCGGCATTACCGATATTGTAACTATAAACGGTGTTATCGGGATTGATGTCCTGTGGGCGAACTTTTCCAGTCAATGTCATGATTTGCTTGTCACCGTTTACATTCACTGTCCGCGTTCCCTCAATGATAAAATTCCCAGTCGAATCAACCCCTTTTATGAAAACTGTAAGTTTACCGGTTACACTTCCGCGTTGCGATGTACCGCCATTGTTATTGGTCTCGTGCTTCAGCGGTAGATCGAATCCGGCGCCTTGCATTGATTTTGCAAGCATACCGCTCGGTGTAAACGCAAGATTATTTTTAATGTCGGCTTTGGTGTTCGATCCCGCTTCGTTCGTTGCCTGCGACAATTCCATGATGATCACGGTCAGGATTCCACCGATTTGCATCGATCGAGTGTCGGAATACGGCGACCCATTTGCCCAATCGGCACGACCTTGTCCCAGCACAATCATGGGAAGTAACAGCAATACTAAACCGATCTGACGCATCTTTATGCTCCTTCTTCCTACTGCACTCGAACTACACCGGGACCTTCGACACGACCCCATAGCGACTGCTTCGAAACACTCGTTTTTACTGCCACGCGATCGCCGACTCGACCGTCCATCGAAGCGATACCGTCGACTTGTACGGAGACATTGTCGGCACCGGAAAGCACCGTTACTGGCGAGTTACGTCGCACGGCATACGGTTGTTTTGCCCATCCGACCTGTACGACTTCACCCGCATTGATATCGCGAACAGCGACCATTCCATTGGCATCTTCCGGTTTGATTGCACGATCATTCAATACACCGATTTCCCTAAGGATTGTATCGAAGGCACCCGACAACGGTTCACCCGACTTAATTGGTTTCTTAACAACTGCGACTTTTGCTTGCTTCACTACATCGACTTTGACACCGACTGTCTTGCAGCGCAATCCTTTTCGCCAAGTCTGTAACCAGACTGTGTGAATTCCACTGTGGTGGATGATTGTAGGAAGCGCCGTGACACTATCGGATAGTGGAAGTTGCGGAACCGGTTCGATCAGTTTCCACGATGTGACACCATTCCCGGAATTCGAGTAGGAAAATGCATGTTCGATCGTCTGCTTGACTACATCCGAATTCAATGAGGATGCTTGCAGCAAAAGTGCATTTACCATAATTAGAATGAGTGTCTCGAGTGCTTTCATTGCGCTACCGTTTCAGTGAATTCACCAATTGCAACATCGAATCGGCAGTTTGAATGGATTTCGTATTCGCTTCGTAGGCTCGTTGTGCCAAAATCATCGATACCATTTCCTCGACAACCTGCACGTTCGATCCCTCGACAAAACCCTGCACTAATTCTCCATTCCCTTCTTTACCGGGGGAAGTTACCGTCGATGTACCCGAGGCAGCCGATTCTTCGAATAGATTTTGTCCAATCGGTTTCAATCCGGCACTATTCACAAATTTTGCCAATTCGAATTGACCCACCGTTTGTGTCTGAGGATTGCTGGCAGTCGTTACTGCGATCGTGCCATCGCGACCGATCACAATACTGGCAGCATCTTCGGGAATTTGAACATCGGGTTCGAGGTGATACCCGCCGGAAGTCACCAATGCACCATCGGAACTCAGCTTGAAGGTGCCGTCGCGGGTGTAGGCAATTCGCCCGTCAGCCCGACGAACCTGAAAGAATCCGGTACCTTCAATCATCACATCGAGTGAATTATTCGTCTCTTGTGGCGTCCCTTGTGCAAAGATCCGGTCGGTAGAAATCGGACGAACACCATGTCCGACGGCAATCGGCACGGGCGCGACCGTGCCGTCGCCTTGACCCGCTGAAGCAGCGAGTGTGGATTGATAAATCAAATCCTGAAATTGCACTGACTGTTTTTTAAAACCCGCAGTATTGACATTTGCAAGATTATTGGCAACGGTGTCAATCTTCAATTGCTCGGCATACATTCCGCTGGCTGCTGTTCTTAATGCCCGAATCATGACTAACTCCTAACCTCTTATTGTGTTCGACCGATATCGTTGATTGCCACGCGAAGCGTGTCGTCAGTCGTCGTCAACGACTTCGACAACGACTCGAACATTCGCTGCGTCATGATCATATCCACCATTTCCCGCATCGAGTTCACATTCGAATCTTCCAACATCCCTTGTTGCACAGCTACACCACCGGTAGTAGCAGTATCATCAATCGGTCGAATTAAATTCTCACCCAAGCGCTCCAGTTTCGCATCCGCACGCCAATTCACTAATTCCAACTTTCCCACCACGGAATCATCGATCCGAACCGTACCGTCTTTGCCAATCAATACTTCGGAACCGGCTGGAAGTTGCAGTTCGCCACCGCCTTCCATCCGTACCGGATTGCCACCAGCGGCGACAAGTCGACCATTGACATCGCGGGTAAAACATCCGTTGCGGGTATACGCAGGACCGTCGGCAGTCTCGATCGAGAAATACCCTTCCCCCTCGATTGCGATATCCAGTGGATTGCCGGTCGAACGGAGTGGACCTTGCTGGGTGATATCGTATCGCCCCTCTTCAAATTTGTTCCAAGCCTCGACTGTACCACCGGGACGATCCACAACCAATTTGTGATCCAGTAGATTGCGAAATGCCAACCGTTGCGTGCGATACCCTTCGGTACTCACGTTGGCAAGATTGTTCGAGATTGTATCCTGTTGGATCGATCTCGCGTGCAATCCTGCAGTTGCGTCATAAAACCCTTTAACCATGAGTCACCCTGATTGTCCACTTAAATGTGAGCAAGGGTTGTGCCATCCGAGAGCACCATCGGCGGAGTTGATAATTAATTACTTATAGATGATAATGGGGGAATATTAGGTATGGAGGGACTACTATAGGCAACGATTGCCGTATTCAATTCCTTGAATACGACAACCGGTTTAAATATAAAGAAAGGGTTACTAGCCGAGATTGTACTCGATCGTCAAGTTCTTTCCTTCCAAGTTGACCTGTGGAATACAAGAGTTGATCACTAATAATTCGCAGTAGCGTCGGTAGCCGGCAAGATTGATATCACTTTGCTCTGCTCGCAGACTGGCTAACCATTCCGGAAAATTATTGGATTCAAGATTCAAATGCGAAGCGGTTAATTTCCATCCGCGGTCAGTGGCAGATAATTCGATTTTCCCACCGCGCTCCATACGATTGGCAACCGATGCAAAGACTGAACCCATCCACTCGCGCCAAGCTTCCGGTTCACCATTCCAAATAACAGTCGGCGTTGGTTGCATGATGTCGACAGCAACTCCAGCACGAGTCAATACGCTGCTGGCGACTTCCTTACCAGCTTCCCAACGTTCGGCAATCGAACCACTGGTGCCGGACCATACTGTGTCGTATGCGTGTTGCGATGAATCCTGGACCATTTTCATCAGGTGCTGAGCCTGTTTGTACAAGTCTTCTATTTTCGCAGCGACGGGAGGTGGCAAATCTTTACGCATTAAAAAGAGTTGTAAATTACCCATTAAAACGGTAATCGGAGTCATTAGGTCGTGTGCCAACCGACGTAATCCCAGCGCTTCTCCAGGAGGCCAATCGGAATAATTCAGATTTGTTGGCTCAATCATCTAATCACCTACACCTTTCGAAGACTTAAAAATGTTCTAACTTCGTCTTGTCCAATTCCCATTTTCTGCGCTATTTCACGAATCGATAAACCACTAGCTTCAAGTTCGTAAATCATCTGTCGTTTACCGTCCGATTCAAGTTCAGCTTCTTCTTCTGCTTCATCTTCTTCGGAAAGACCTGCCGCAGTCTCATTGGCTCCGGTTTTATTATCAGAAGATAATTTACTATTTGCCGAATAGGAAGAAGCAACATTCGCCATTCCCGATGGAACCGCAGGTTGTTTCACAGTTTCAGGATTTTCCTGTGGTGCCAGAAACGATGGGACAGCTCGCGGTGTTTCCGGTGATGTCTCGATCGAAGTTTCCGCTGCTTGTTTCGGTTTGCGTTGCGTCCAAAAATAGAAACCTGCGAAGCTAATCAGCAAACTTACTACTGCGGTAATGACGACAATCATCCAAGGAAAACCAGAATGGGATTCAGCGATCTTTTTGAGTGAATCCAGGTAGTGGATATTCGCAGTTTCTTGACTATTCACCTCACTATGGGCAGCGTCAGTTTTCGAAGATGGTGTGAAACTTGTGCGATTTTCGACACTATCGGATCCATTTTCCGATACCACACTCCCCTGAGAGTGGGTCTTTTGGACGGTGTCTGGAGGAGGGAGTTCTTCTTGACCGGGTACTTTCAATCCTTTCATTCCCTCCGGTAACTCCAGTGGTGGAAGTGAACTCATCACCGGTGGATGAAAGTTCAATAAGGAAATGAGTGTATCCTTGCCACTGCCAGAATAACTGCGTTTAGCCGCTTCCAGATACTGCGCCCAAGTCTTTTCGTAATTCTTCTTTTCACCTTTTAATTGATAGGTTTGCGCTAACAACATCAAGGCTTGCGTTTCCAATCCGGAATCCTTACTCGCTTCTGTAAAGATTTTTATTGCTTGACCGAAATTGCGTTTCTGCAGCGCTTCTCGACCTTGATCGAGAATGGTTTCTTTCATCCCAGTCGGTTGAATATTGTGGAGCAAATTGATAAAGTGCTGTGCCTGCATGGTCACCGACAACGAATCAGTTGCCGACACTTTCTTACTTTTCGGTTCTTTTGGATCATTCGATTTCGCAGCCGAAACGACCGGTTCATCTGGTTTGGCGTTGATTGGTGTCCATCGCAACACCATTCCTCGACTCGATGGCGCCAATGAAACGGTGCCTTTGGTCTGCCCGGTAAGTTTTACCTTGACGCCATTCGACACTTGAGTGAGTGTAACCGAATTACCGGAGAGAAAACTATAGGCTGTATTTGCATTTGCTGGAAGAGTACCGGTCAAAATATATTCGCCGGCTGTAGCGGTTTTCTGCACGAGCAAAGTACCCGTGGTTCGAAATTCCAATCCCTCGCTCGCGTTAGTATTGATTTGAACCACTCGGTCGATCGGAGCGAGCGCCAACACAAGCTTTGGAACAAAGCTCATCACGATTGTCAGGCAGAATATTGGTAACAGTCGTCGAATGTTCATTGCTGACTTCATGCGTAACGGTCTACCTTTCCACCTTTCTGAGTGTTTGGTTGTTCGGTAGCCGATTGCTCGGTGGATGCAGTTGACTCATCTTCTTGTTTGTTGTCATGGGAACCGAAGCGAAACCATTTTCGACTGTGTCGACGATTTGTATCGGTTTGAATCGACGATTGCGAATTTTGTAACTGCAACTGCGCAGCTACTCGAGCTTTCTCGTCGGTATTGCGAAGTTGCCGTTCGGTTGCTGCAATCGCTTCTACCGCATGTTTGGCATTTAATTGCGAGAGATACGGCAGCTTCGAAAAAAAATCCTGCAACATCGCAATCTTCACGGCGACAAATCCTTAGAAGACCGTTCCAAGATTGAAGTTGCAACTTCCATTAGCGGTTCGATAATTTTCCGCGGTCGTCCCCGAGGTCTTGCTGCCGGAGTTACCGGATCGTCGGCATCTTCTTCGAACACTCTTCGGAGTCTAGCACGCAATTGAAGTATTATTTTACTGTGAATCTGACAAACGCGAGATTCGGTTATTCCCAGCAATTGACCAATTTCCTTCAGCGTCAACTCTTCGAAGTAGTACAATGCCATCACTTTGCGGGCTTGATCGGGTAATTCGTCCAAGAGCGTTCGAGCGATCCGTTTGATTTCAGCCTGTTCGATCAATTCATGCGGGTTATCCGCTTCTGTATCGGGAATCACCTCATGAAAACTACCACTATCGGATTCGAATGCCGATACTTCATTATCCAGAGAAAGTAACGCTCCCGCACCAGCTTCCGACAACAACTGCCGGTATTGATCGTCTGTCATCCCAAGTTCAGCGGCAATTTCTTCGTCATCGGGCGATCGTGCAAGCCGTTGTTCCAAATCCCGAATCGCATTTTCCAAACGTCGGTTTTTAATCCTCTGGGTTCGCGGTAACCAATCGTACTCGCGCAAACCATCAAGCATTGCACCCCGAACAACTTGTGAGGCGTAGGTTTCGAATTTGAAACCACGATCCGGTTCAAAATTCTCAATCGCGCGAATCAATCCCATTGTTCCGCAGGATGTCAAATCGTCGAACTGCACTGACGAAGGAAGTGTGATCTTCATCCGACCGGCAATTTGATGTACTAATTCCACATAATGAATTAACAATCGATCTTTCGAAACCGCACTTAGACTTTGCCGGTACGAAATCCAACAAGCCGTCAGTGCTTCATCTGTCATTCTCACGGCTTATCCTCCCGTAACTGCTTCGCCTTGTTTGGAAGATTCTTCCATTTCCTGAAGGCGTTTCTCTTCCGCTTCGCGCTCTTCTTTCTCTTTGATCAGTAGATCGGTAGCGATACGTCCGGTAACTATCGTTACCACATACATAATCATCGATACGATCACCCAGGTCCCGATCATTGCGATCAAGGCTTTTTCCAATGGTTTTCGGGCTAGTAGCGATACGACCATCACCAATAACGCGACTAATATCGAAATCCGCTGAGCGATCGCATTGATTTTCATGTCCGGTTCGCTTTCAGAATCCGACTAAAAAAAGTTTCCTTCTTACCATCGGGAGCAATCGGCGGATGTTTCAATAATTTCCGCGCGATACCCGATATTGCAATCGAAGCTTCGGCTTTCGGTGCATGCAATAAGTATGGTTGCTGGCGACTCACGGCAACTTGAACATTCTGATCGAATGGAATATTACCGAGAAAATGAATTTGCAAATTCAGAAAGTTCTGAACGACCAATTGCAGTTGTTCAAAGACTTCATAACCATCGGAGGGACGTCGAACACCATTGACCATCACATACACTCGTGTTCGAACCGATCGTGCCGAGATAATTTTGATCAATGCATACGCATCGGCAAGCGCTGTCGGTTCGGGGTGAGTGACAATGATCGCTTCGTCGGCTGCCGAAACAAAATGAACCACCGTTTCGTTAATTCCGGCGCCGGTATCGATGATCATGATATCCATCTCTTTTTCAAATACCGATAACGCATTCATGATCTCGTTGCGCATCATACCGTCGTTACCAACGAGATCGATGATTCCTGAGGTTCCGGGAAGAACTTTGATGCCAGCCGGACCATCCATCACCACTTGTTCTAACGTTGCAGTTCCGTTAATGGCATCCAGAAGACTGAATTTCGGAGAAATTCCCAACAAAATATCAATGTTAGCCAGATTACTATCGGCATCAATTAAAATTACTTTTTGTCCCAACTTAGCCAAGGCGATCGCAAGATTGACTGAGGTGTTCGATTTACCCGTTCCGCCCTTACCGGATGTAATCGCAATTTTGCGTGCCCCCACTCGATTGGAGTTAGGGGTGTTAAATTGGTCGCGGAGTTTTGCGGCTTGATCGTTCACCGGAGCCTCTTTCTTACCTTCATCGTGCTGTTTCTCGTTCCCGCGGATTGGCATTGTCGTCGCCGACTGCGTGCAATCTAAAGCGCGCTGCTTTCAAATCGCTGAACAAATCCGGTTGCAACATTCCGCGCACTAACAAACGGGGATCGGCAACCATGATGTCATCCGGCACATTCTGCCCGACCGTCCAATAACTAATCGAGCGTGCAGTTCTCCGACAAAAGCCATACCATCGAGCGGGTTTGCTGGTTTCGTCGATCTTAGTAGCAATAATTCGTGATACCGGCAATTCGCGATAGCGATTAAATTGCTCCTGTAAATCCGATAATCCACTCGACGCAGATAACAATAACATTGTTTCTTCAGGATTTACGGCATTTGAGAAATCGACTAAGTCCGGTAGAGCCGAGCCATCGACTGGACTCCGACCGGGCGTATCAACAAATATCGCTTCAAAACCCTGCTTTATAAAGCGAGTCACGTGTTGTTTTAATTCTTCTGGAGTGAAGGCGGTCGTCATTGGGATGTTGGCAATGTTGGCAAAGACCCGAAGTTGCTCAATGGCAGCCACCCGATAGGTATCGATCGAGCAGAGAGCCACCTTTCGTTTACCCCAGAACCGATGATGAGTTGCCAGTTTTGCCAGAGTCGTTGTTTTACCTACACCAGTCGGACCAATTACAAAAACTACTTGTCCTACTTGATCTTGGGGTACGGGTGTTACCGGCATCGCAGTAGCAAGTTTCTCAATCCACCACCCCATCAGTTCCGAGCGCTCCATCCGATCGATATGCGGATTGCTGCGCATGCATTCGATAATTAGTTCAGTACGTTCCGGATCTTCCAATCCGGATTCGTCCAGCGCACCAATAATCTCCGCAAGCATCGGTGGCACATCGGGTAACCGAGCTGCGCGAAGTTGATCGGAGAGTTCACGGACGGTTCCCTTCAGACTTTCCAGTTCGGCTTTCAGAGTTCTCACCGTTTGATGTTCGGCAACCGATGCATAAGGCTGATTGAGAGGTGCGACGCCTGAACTTGGTTTACCTTTGGCAGGATCCAGTGTCAATCGGGGTTCTCCTGTCGCAGTCAAAGTCGGTCGGTTGCGAATATGCTCCTGAACTTGTTGCGCATTTCGGGTCATTCGATCAATTAATGGTGGTAACGAGTTGTCATGAGTCGCTGCGGTAATTTCAAATTCGGTTTTACTACGGAGACCGAGATGAGATTTATGCTCCAATTTCTCGGTTTTGAGGACGACCGCATCCTCGCCGAGTTCTTTGCGAACCATCGCCATGGCTTCGTTAATCGTGCTAGCGACAAATTTCTTGATTCGCATTCCCATGACTTACACCGAAATCTTTCCTAAACTTTCCACCGACACATCTGCTACCAACTCGCCAAACGACAACACAGTTACTTCCGGCAATACTGGTTCGAGCAAGCGACGGACATACAGGCGAACAGAGGGGGCAACGATGATAATAGGCTGCCGACCCTGCTGTTTCACAATATTGATATTCGATTGTATCGACCGGTAAAGCGTCTGTAAAAATTGTGGATTCAGGTTTATCTGCTGCATTCGACCGCCTGCCGATTGAACCTCTTCTGCTAGTACATCTTCAACCTGCGGGGTCATCGTCAACGCGTAAAGTTTACCGTCGTTATCGACGAATTTTTGCGTGATCGTCGGACTTAACGCATACCGGACATATTCCGTTAGCAAATCGGGATCTTTCGTCAATGGTGCATAGTCGCTCAGCGCTTCGCAGATAGTAGCAAGATCGCGAACTGGAATACCTTCTTTCAAGAGGCGCTGCAAAATTTTATGAACTCCTCCGATCGACATCATATTCGGGATCAATTCTTCAACTACGGCGGAGCTGTCTTGTTTTAAGACGTTAACTAACGTTTGAACATCCTGTCGCGTCAAGATCCGATGGGCATTCCGCTTAATAATTTCCACTAAATGTGTCGATAATACTGCCGGCGGCTCTACCACAGTAAAGCCATTCGATTCCGCTCGCTCCCTCTCCCGTTCAGCGATCCAAGTCGCCGGTAAGCCATAGGTCGGTTCGTGGGTCTTTGATCCCTCCAATTCACCGATTGCCGTTCCGGGATTCAGTGCCAGATAATGACCTAACCGGAGTTCGGAGCGTGCCACTTCGTTCCCCCGGATCTTTACTGAGTATTCGTTCGATTTTAATTGAATATTGTCGCGAATCCGGATTGGAGGAATAATAATCCCCATCTGAATCGCTTGTTGCTTACGGATCAAAGTAATTCGCGAAAGTAAATCCCCATCCTGAGCCGTATCAACCAATGGTATTAAAGAGTAACCAATTTCCAATTCCAATGGATCGATTGCCAGAAATTCTTCGGGTTTCTCTTTCGGTTTCGCCGTCTCTTTGGTTGCAGTTAGCACCGCTGCAGCATCGTTCTTTTCAGCAGTATTATATTTCGAAGCGATCCATGCCAAACCACCCGCGAGTAACCACATGGGAATTAATGGAAATCCGGGAACGATCCCGAATAGCACCAATACGACCGTAGCCAACCACAGCGAACGTTTGTAACCAAATAACTGCTTGACGATACCGCTACCCAGATTTTCCTTCGAAGCCGCACGAGACACCAGAATACCGGCACCGATCGAAATAATAAGAGCGGGAATCTGTGCGACCAAGCCATCACCAACGGTCAATGTCGTGTATAATGAAGCCGCTTTTTCGATCGGCATTCCGCGTTGCACGACACCGATAACGATACCGCCAACGATATTAATGAAGGTAATAATTAATCCGGCAACCGCATCGCCCCGGACGAATTTCGAAGCACCATCCATCGCACCGTAAAAGTCGGCTTCCCGGGTAATTTTATCACGCCGTTCCTTGGCTTCTTCTTCACCAATCAAACCATTGTTCAAATCGGCATCAATCGCCATCTGTTTACCCGGCATTGCATCGAGGGTAAACCGGGCAGCGACTTCCGCAATTCGATTTGAACCTTTCGTAATTACCACAAAATTGATAATGTTCAATAGCGCAAAGATCACCAGTCCAATTACATAATTCCCTTTGATGACGAAGGTACCAAATGCTTCAATAATCCGTCCACCGGTTCCCTCGGACAAAATCAATCGTGTGGTTGAGATATTCAGCGCCAGACGAAATAGGGTAACGACAAGTAATAAACCGGGGAAAACACTGAATTGGAGGGGTTCTTCGGTATAGGTACAAACCATCAAAATTAAGAGTGCAATTGTAATCGAAATCGTCAGCATTAAGTCGATCATGAATGCGGGTAGGGGCAGAATAAGTATGGAAAGAACCGCTATCACCGCCGCAGCGAACCAGATGTCCGCTTTGGTGGTTAGATGAGCTAAGAAACTGTTTTCTGGCTTTTTAGCGATGGTTGTTCCAGCTGCCACATTTTCCTCTTGCAAGTGTCATCATGATTAGATGCAAAAGGGGTGCCAACTGCTAGATCGGCTGTTCCATATTGTTGGGGTGGCGCTTTTCTTCTTGGAGGCGATAGACATAGGCTAATACTTCCGCCACTGCCTGATAGAAATTACCGGGAATCTCTTGACCAATAGCTGCGCTTCGATACAATGCGCGAGCCAGTGGCGGATTCTCAACGATAGGGATATTGTTCTCAGTGGCTATTTCCCGCATTCTCAGGGCAACTCGACGTTGTCCCTTGGCAATTACTTTCGGTGCCGACATCGTTTCCGGTTCATATTGCAATGCAATTGCAAAATGTGTCGGATTTGTGATTAAAACAGTGGCTTTCTTCGTATTTTTCACGGTCATACCGTAAGCCATGTTCAATGCGACTTGCCGCATTTTTTGTTTGATCTTGGGATCGCCTTCTTGCTCTTTATATTCTTCCTTTACCTCTTGCTTAGTCATTTTTAAATCTTTGATGTACAGATATTTGGATACAAAATAGTCGGCAATACCTAAAATCAGGAGAATAAATGTGACGCGCGCAAACAGCACAGTCGTTGCCCACATGATTTTCTTGAAGATGTCGGAAATTGTCATATCGACCATGAATTGAAACTCAGTCAATTCTTTCGACATGATACCCCAGATTGCCAATCCAACGATCAACACTTTGAGCAGACCCTTTAGCATCTCTACGAGTGCTCGGACTTTGAACAGCTTCGAAAACCCGGTAACTGGATTGATCTTCGACATCTTTGGCATAACTGGTTTGAGAGTATAATTCCAGCCATGTTCGAAAACCGCGGTCACAATCGCAGTAGTTGCAGCAATCACGAAAAAGGGGAGGATCAATTTCAACAAGAAAAAGGAACCTTGTCCCAAAAAAACGGATATATTTTCATTGGTAAAATTGATTGAATGCAGATTGGCGAAGATATAGCGGGTACTAACAAACATATTATCGTAAACCCAGCCGCCGAAAATAAGCAAGGTTAGCCAACTCATCACCAGACCGGTACCTTTCGCCAAGTCTGGTGATTGGATGACATTACCCTCATTACGCGCTTTGTTAATTCGCCGTGCTGAGGGCTGTTCAGTTTTTTCGCCGTATTCGTCAGCCACTGCTTAAACCTTCAATAATGACAGGAAAAATTCCATTTTCTTCATTAACTCGGCAAATATCTTGCCGAAAGCATAAGCAAATAGTGGAATACCAGACACGATAGCGAATAAACCGATAAAAATCTTGACCCCGAAACCGACGGAGAAGATATTCAATTGTTCGGAAGAGCGTGAGAGAAGACCTAATGCCACATCGGTTAAGAAGAGCGTCGCCATGACCGGTGCGGCGATTTTAATCGCTATGACGAAAACACCCGATGTTAAACCGATCCATTCATTCATTACATGCGGGATGGAGATTTTTGCCGCTCCCGGTGGTACTATTTGGTAACTGTAGTAAAGTGCTTCAATCCAACGGTGATGACCATTCATCACTAAGAACAGCATCATGGCAATATAAAAATTCACCTGTCCGATGAGCGATAAATTCGTTTCCTGCGTGGGATCCATCATACTTGCCATCGAGAAACCCATCTGCATCCCAATCAATTCCCCGGCAAACTGCACACCGACAAACAGGAATAACGTCAACATCCCGAGAATCAATCCAACCGTCACTTCTTTAATGATTAGTTCGACAAATCCCGGAAGACCCGTACTCTGTGCAAAATTTGCGATCGGAACAATGGGTAACAGAATCATCGCGAGTAGAATTGAAAAGCCGATTTTTACCGGTGCCGGGTTGGTCGTATACCCAAACAACGGAACGAGCATCAACATGGTTGCGGTTCGGACCAAAATTAGGAAAAAGAACTCCACTTCCCGAAAAGATAATTGCATTGGGATTGGGAGCATGAGGTCGATTCCTTGCGAGTGAGAATTCGAATTGGGAATGAATGAATTTATTTATTTTGCCATGACAGGGATATAATTGAATATCGTCTGCGTGAAGCTAACCATAGTCGTCACCATCCACGGAAACGTTAACAGTCCGACAAAAATAACGGCGATAATTTTCGCTACCAGCGACAGCGTCATTTCGTTAATCGACGTGACTGCCTGAAAAATCGAAACGATCAAACCGACGATGAGTCCCGCTAGAATCATCGGAGCAGAAAGGATCAGCGCCGTCCAAAGCGATTCTTTTACGATATAAAGTGCAAATTCTTGTGTCATCGCCGGTGCCTCAATGAAATGACTGTACTAATGAATTGACGATTAAATACCAGCCATCGACCAGAACGAACAATAATATCTTAAATGGAAGTGATATCATCACCGGTGGCAACATCATCATCCCCATACTCATCAAAATCGATGAGATCACCATATCGATCACAAGAAATGGTAAATAGAGTAGAAATCCAATCTGAAAGGCAACGCGCAATTCGGAAGTGACAAATGCGGGAATAACGACACGCATCGAAAGATCCTTCACATTCCGCGGCTGCGGACTATGATCCAATTTCACGAAGAGTTGTAGATCTTTTTCGCGGGTATTTCGCAGCATAAATTCACGTAGTGATTTGGCGGCTCGGTCGTAACCTTCCTCGGCAGTGATACGTTTATCTCGATACGGTGTCCATGCTTGGTCGTAGATCGTAGTAAAGGTTGGACCCATCACAAAGAAAGTGAGAAATAGCGATAACCCGACAATGATTTGATTCGGAGGCATCTGCTGTGTACCGATCGCCTGTCGTAAAAAATGCAAGACGATTAGAATTCTGGTAAAACTGGTCATCATGATCAAAATCGATGGTGCTAGCGAAAGCACCGTCATCAAAATCAGGATTTGGAGCGTAATCGATAAATCACCGGCATCTTTCGCTTTTTCGATCCCAACGGTAACTTTCGGAAAGGCTGTTTGCGCAGATGCTGCAATCGGGAGCAATAGTCCGGCAACTAGCAAGACGATGGCGAAGATTCCAACCAATCGATTATTCTTTAACACCGACAATTTCTCCTTCGATAATCCTGAAGATGGTGTGACCAATCAAAGTATCGATCGTCTTGGTTAAATTCCCGATCCGAATTACAACCCCCGGGTGACAAGCCTTGTACACCACGACACAGGAATTCTGTGCCAATCGATTGATTTCATCGAGTAATGCTTGTTGTTTGGTCGAAATTTCCTGTCGCTTGTCCATAATTTTCTTTAACAGACCAATACTCCGTGCCATGGGGGTATCTTTATTCACGATGGTTTTATCATTGACTAAATCGAAATCGTCGGGAATTCCAAATTGACGCCGCATGACGAGCGAGCGTTGATCGATCTGCGAAATTTCTTCTTCGTAAGCGTCTAACTGGACATACATTTCTTTGGGTCTACCGACATTTACTTTACACGAGAGATCGATATTATTTCCCAAAACGGTCGCCTCGATTCGCTCGATCGCCTCGATTCGACCACCAATCAACACACCTTTCGATCCAGTAATGAAGATTGCTTTACCGGCTTCAATAACAGCATTCCGCACTTCACCATTGATGTGTACTTCATTTTTAGCATATACGGTCTGGTTGTCAACGAATTGTGCTCGAAAATCGGTTTCTACCCGACACACACCACTCCCTGACCCGGTAAATCCGCCTTGAATTTCCACTTCGTTTGCTTCGATATTGGCATCTTCGATCGTACCGGCAACATGGAGTTTTCCTCGGGTTTTAATCGAGAATCCCGATTTGACATCACCGCGAATATAGAGATCGCCAAAATACTCGATATCTCCAACACTGTTGTCGACATCGCGCATCAACGAGATGTGATCCAATACTGAAATCTTCCCTAGATCGTCGATTTGGGTACAACCCGCTTTATTTGCGAGCAATTCGTTGTTATCGGAATTTCGGAAATTGGTATTTTCACCGGCTGATATCGCAATATCCTTGATCGGCGCCGGTTCTACTCGATTTCCACGAACAGTCTTGCCTGCTTCACCGGGAACAGGGTTATGATGAATAGCCAACAGGGTGCCCGCTTCAATATTCTGAAAAGAATATTGATGCAATTGGTCCGGTCGACCGAATTCTGTCGCCAATTCAGGATTGAATTTGTATTCAATCCACCCATTCCGTCCGGATTTGGGTGGTATTCCATTGGCAACAATAATCTCGAGGGTCATAGCCGGAGATCGAGTTACCCAATTCACAATTACTTCATTAATACCGAACGTCACACCGGCATCGGATAGTGCAGTTCGCACATGCTTATCGGTCACCTGAAAACCTAATTTCGGGATACGAAGAGTTGCCTGCATACCATCGTTGGATACTTCGATAAATGGTTGCGCGATTGCTGCTCGGTCGGTTTCGTTCATGATTGACGTTTTCGAAATAAGATTTTTTCAAACGAAGATTCTACCGGTTGAGGATCGATCTGTTCCTTGAACCGATCGGCATCGTCCCATTCCGATAGTTTCGTTACTTCCTGATCGGTTATACCTAGAAGTACAATTTTATCCAATGCCCTGACCAGCGCAACAGATCGCTTGCCTCCCAAAGAACGGTATTCGATCACCGAAACATTTTTTCCCGCTTGCCCAAAATTCTTGGTTCGTTTCAAAGTAACCGACACAATCCATAAAACGGCAATGACGATCGCCATTCCGACCGTCATTCTAAGAATTGTGTACCCAACTGATAAGTCCGGAGATACCGATGTTGGGTAATACGGTTGCGAAAGGACACGCGCAGTATCTACGACCAAATTAGTATCGAGCATTTGTTCCTTCTAGCGTTTATCCTCGCAATGACTTCAACCGGTCTTCAATATGCATCAACTCGGTAATTCGAACTCCGAAATACTCATCGACCACCACAACTTCTCCCCGAGCAAATTTACGATCATTTACATATAAATCCACCGGTTCGCCTGATAATTTGTCTAATTCAACGACGGATCCGGGACCTAGATCAAGTACATCTCGAATTAACATTGATGTGCGACCTAATTCGATCGTAACCGGAAGTGATACATCCAGTAATAAATCGAGATTTCGAGGTTCGGCTTCATTGCCGGCTGAACCGTCGAACGGCGCGAATACCGCGGGTCGGACATTCACCGCTGGAGCTTGCTTGGCAACGCCTCCTGCCGATGCTTGTGCGCCGCGAGAGTCACTGACAGTTGGCGGTACTAATAACATCGCAAGTTGTGGGTCAATTAGCAACCAAATTCCGGCTTCTCCAAAAGTATCGATTTCGATTTCCAGCCGAATAATCGGTTGACCGGTGAAATTTGTACTATAACTCTTGGGATCGTCGTGCACATTCGATACGACTGATTTGAACGAAACGGGGAATCCTTCATTACGCCAATCCAGTGCCAACGACTCAACCACTTGATGAATTGCTTCAGAGACTCCATCCAAATGCTCTTCCGGTCGAAACGGCGCGGTACCGTCTCCCATCACCATCAAATCAACAATTGCCGCCGCGGCTTCGGGAGTAAACCAGAATGTGAGTGAACCGGGTATTTGATCCCCTTCGACACTGGCTGTGACCAAACCACTGGAATACTCAATATCCATAATATTGGCAGAAACTTTTTGTATCTCGCCAGTGGAAACTTTGACGTTCTTTCCCAGAATCGCACCAAAAACTTCCCCGATTTTTTGTCCGACTGTGTCGGAAATCTGTCGGATGGTTTTGCTAGTCATTTCACTCATAGATCAACTCCTCGTCCGCTTCCAGGAAGCGAGTAATTCGAATGGCACGCTTGCGTCCCAGCGTTCCCGGTACGGAGAAAAATTTCAGTCTACCGCTGACAAGCACCGGCATTTCGCCTTGAATTGGTTGCTCCAATTGAAGTATATCCCCGACTTTAAAATCGATAAAATCGCGAATTGAAATCGAGGTCCGTGCCAGTTGGGCGGTAATTGGCACTTTCGACGCCTTTACACGCGTATGGATCGACACCATGTCTTCTTCGGTCGGTCGCCGTTTCCCCGATTGAATCATGGTTTGGGTCGATAGTCGTTGGAGCAGCGGTTCCAGTACGTAATACGGATAACCGAAATTCATGGTGTACGTGGTTCCACGCATCCGAATTTCAAAAAAGACAATCGCAATGGTTTCCGAACCGCGCGCTATTTGAACAAACTGTGGATCGCTTTCAAATGTTTCAAAGTCGGCACCCAAATCGACGATTTGATGCCAAACATCATTCAACATCGATATGGATGAATTGATAACTTTCCGGCATACCGTCTGTTCGATCGCGGTAATTTCGCGAATTTCGACATCGGTGTCGCCCTGTCCCCCTAACAATCGATCCACAACAAACAATAGGAACTGGGGGCTGATTTCGAGCAGTGCTTTCCCGTCGATATTTTTTAGATTGAGAATGAACAACGAACTTGGTACGGTAAGCGACATCGTATATTCGCTGTAAGTCACCTGATCGATCGATAACATATTGACATCGACCAAAGTTCGAAGAGTCGTTGAAAGGTAGGTCGCAAACAGTCGCGCAAAACTGTCGTGAATGCCGCGCAGCGACCGGGTTTGCTCCTTGCTAATACGATCGGGGTGTTTAAAATCGTATAGAGCGACCTTTCGTTCGATTTTGGTAGCGATATCAATCGATTTGCCCTTGCTGACGTTCTGCAGCAAGGCATCGATTTCCTCTTGTGAGAGTATTTTGTTCATGGTGTAACCCTATTGAACGATGTATCTCGAGAAGAGGACTTCTTTAACCGGTCCCGTCGTAATCTCACGATCGATAATCGCTTTCACGTAAGCTTTGATTTGCTCACGTCGGCTGATATCCGACAATACTTCCAACGTCTGCAACGAGAAGAACAGAATCAATCGGTCGCGAATCAACGGCTCTTTTTTCTTCACTTCGTCGGCTTGCGGTTTCGTACCGCACATGATTCCGATCGAAGCAACGAAAAATCTGGTGCCGCGGGTATTCTTCGGATTCACGACCAGTTCATTGATGGTAACGATTTCACCAACTTCGCCACCCCCTTCTTCGGTCTTCCCCTCGGTTTTCTCTTCGGTCTTCTTCGTCTCGGTTTTACTGGACGATTTGCTGCATCCGATAAACTGAAACGATCCCATTCCGATCAGAATCATCGAGATAATCGTAACAAAGAAGAGTATTCGTTTTTTCTTGTTCGCGCGTTCGCGTTTTGGTTCCGCCATCTGCGTACCCTTTGAATCCCCCCGCCATGGCGGGGGGAAGGTTAATTCAATTACCGCTTAATCTGCAGAACTTCCATCAACATCTGATCGGCACTTTGCACTGCACGGCTATTTGCCGAGAAACCGCGCTGTCCGATAATCAGATTGGTGAATTCTTTCGTCAGGTCGACATTCGACAATTCCAGATATCCCGAATATATTTGACTATTATTGGTGGTCGCGGCACCGATTTTCGGGTCGCCGGAATTTGCCGATACTTCGAACAGGTTTCCACCAGTTTTGGTCAATCCCTGGGCATTACTGAAAGTTGCCAAATCGACCTCGGCGAGTGTTCGATTCAAACCGTTAGTAAATGAACCGATAATTTTACCCGAATTGTCAACACTAATACCATCGAGTTTACCGGAAGCATACCCGTTTTGACTGACGGCGGCCGTGCTAAATGCGGCACTGGTTTGAGTAATCCCTTTGAGCGAACCGATTAAACCGGCATTCAAATTGATATTCAACGCTTCGGTACCGTTACTGGCTTGCAGCGATACCCCACTCGCACCACCGTCGTAATTGAATGAATTTAACGATCCATCCAAATTGAATTTAATCGTTCCGGTATTTCCTGCAAGTGTCGCACTCGATTCCGACGGAAGCGTTGCCGCCCAACGCCATTCATTGGCATTTCCGCTCTTACTAAAGGTTACGTTTAAATTGTGCCCGACACCAAGTGAATCGTAGACCACCATCGAAGTCGAGTGGCTAGTATCGGTAGTAGTGATAGAAGCGGTGCCGCTCGCGAGACCGTTCGCGGCAGTCATCGTAACTCCACCATTTCCAAGACCATCGATTCCAATCACTAATCCATCGGAATTTCTGGATAGAGTCAGAGCACGATCGGTATACGACGGGGTCGTCGAACCGGTGGCGGTAAATGTATCCAACGCAGACAAAGTCGAATTCGTGCCACCAGATGTGACAGTATTCGTTCCAAACAACACACCAACGATATTATTGGTGCCACCAGCCACATCGGCAAATTCGAGATTGTGCGTCGCATGATCCCCGTAAGTCTTCCGTTCGACCACCAAGCTAGTAGTGGCCGGCGATCCTGAAGTGACCAATTGTGCTACTGCACCGGGAACTTGAGTATTGATTGCATTGATCAAATCGCCGATCGATGATCCACTCGATAGTCCAGTTATCGTTTGCGCCGTACCGCCATCTACTGTAATTGTAAACGAAGCACCGGATACACCTAGACTACTTAAAATTGTATCGGTAGTCAACGTGGTTTGCGTAGAAGTGAGCGAATCACGAGTAGCATTGGCTCCGGTGATCGAAAGGGCATGCGTTCCACCGGCACCGTCAACAGCAGTACCGCTGACTTGCGACAACCCGGTTGTTCCTGCACTACCTAGTGTCGCAATTGAATTCGTGGCATCGGCATCAAGGTTACAGGCAAAGTCGATACTCGATGTTGCCTTCGCAGCAATCTTCATCTGTAGCGGGAGTTTAAGTGCGCCGGTAGATTCCGTGCCGGTAATCGTTCCATCTTCGCTTGCCATCCGACCCATTACGCGATACGCTGAACCTTGCAGGGTTATAAAGCCGTCGCCGTCCATACCGAATGCGCCGTTCCGGGTATAGTAATTTTTCGCGCCATCCGATACGACAAAGAAACCGTCACCGGAAACCGCCAGATCCAACGTATTTCCCGTTTGCTCCAAGCTTCCCTGGGACATGATCTGATCGATCGAATTGACTCGTACGCCAAGTCCTACTTGTACTCCATTGATTCCACCGAGATTTTCGGTCGGTCGACTGCCGCCAAAAATATTCTGCGAGAGTTGATCGGCAAACGACACTCGACTCTGCTTGTATCCGTGGGTATTCGCATTGGCGATATTGTTCGAAGTGACATCCACCATTGTTTGGTGAGCTTGCAAACCACTCATTGCAGCAAACAGACTACGCATCATAATGACTTCTCCTTTCGCGACTCCTACCGGCTTCAGTCGATCCACCGGTTCGGCTCCCCTGAGGTCCAGCCTACTTCCAAGTCGCTAAATTTTCCAATTAGATTTCGTAAAAATTACACGAACAGAACCGAATCGATCTGGGTCAAAACCCCTTCTTTCAATTGGTTCACTGGTACAGCCGTAATGACTGTTCGATTGTTAACCGCCACCACCATCGCAACATCGTCGACCATCACTGCAGCAGTCTGCGACCCTTTTGCCTGTGCACGATCAATTCCTTCCGACAATCGTTGAAGCTGCTGTGTCCCAAATGGAATTGCGCGCTCGGCAATGCGATCGATCGCATGACGACTGAATTCAACTGGTCGATTATCGAGGTCGACCCGTTTACGCAGTACTTCGGAAAATGATTCGCCAGCAACCGGTGGGGGTTGTGGTTTATTGCGATGAATCGTTGCCGGATCGAGTTGGCGGGTTCGGATACCGCCATCGATTGCCGAAACCGATTGTTGATAGCGATCGACAGCACGGAGAGCATCGATAGGAGCGATCATTTCGATAGCCCTGCCAATCCGAGTTGCTTCAGCAATGTTGTGGATGCTTCTTTGATTTCGCGGATATCGGCAAATGCAATTTCTTTCGTACCGCTGGTGAGATAAGCAGTGCCGTTTCGATAAGTAACACCGTCAATCCGGTACCAGTTGGAGGGTGTTCCGGAAACGCTATCGCCATTGGCATCGGTTCCGGTTACTTTGACTGTATAGGTTCCCGCAGTTACTGCCACTCCGCTTTCGTCTTTACCATCCCACGAAATGGTGTGATCGCCACTAGCTTGGGTCGATAATGCCAAGGTTCTGACCAATTTTCCATTGGAATCGTAAATTTCAACGTTCCCACTCGAAATCGTACTCTCGAACCGGTATCCCAACGATTGGGTTGCTTCCGCTTCGACCTTGATCGTATCGCCAGTACCGCGAACGCGTTTTCCAATCATGTTAGCAGCTAGCTGGTTCTGCAACGATTGTTGATAGACGGCATCATTCTGCAATGATTGTTGAATTGCCGTATTGAGATTTGTGAGTTGTTCCACCTGACCTAGTTGCGACATTTGCGACATCATTTCGTTGCTATCCATCGGCGATAGCGGATCCTGATGCGACATTTGCGTCATTAACAATTTCAGAAAATCGTCTTTTCCCAACGTGGAACTTGACGTTCTCTGAAGCAACGATACTGGAGGAGAGGTCGAACTAATTTGAGATGTTTCCATAAATCCTCCGATTACACCAACGGAAACCAGTTTGAAAAGACAATTACTTCAAATAGTTGATTCTGGTGTTGAGTTGGTGACGAATTATCCAATCCATTCACGGGTAGCATTCGGCGAAAGGACGCGACGCTCTGCTACCGGCTCAAAATGGTTCAAATTTCGTGCCATATCGGAGAAATGATTCGAAGTTGTTTCGTGACTTTCACGAGAGGTGGACTGATATTGTGCAGATTGTTGCGACGAGGGGTCGGTCGAGACAAATACTTCAGCCGTTTTTCCATCGATTACCGGTAACAGCGATTGTAAACGGTCGCGATCTCGCAATAATTGATCGCGTAACGCAGGCGATTCGGCAATAAACGTCGCCTGCATTTTACCCTCTTGCTCGACGAGTTCGATTTTCAGTTTGCCGAGCATGGGAGTAGCGATCATGACGTCCAACGTGCGATCGCCATTAACCATCCGTTGCTTCAGTTCCGCTCCCAATTTTACCAAGAGGTCGGAGAAATTGACAGGGGGGGTATTCGGAGCAGAAGATTTCGATGTGGTTTCGGTTTTGGTCGAATGTAAATTCGCCGAATTTCGATTGGTGTGGATCAATGGCGAGATCGACGTATTGGTTTCATTGACAGGTGCTCGTTGAGTTGACATCGATATTGGAGTTTCAGCGAACTTTTCTTTCGGAGGAGTCGCTTTTGATCGAGTTACATCAACTGACGCATCCTCCGCATCTGATTTCCGATTCACTCTTCGAGTACCGGCTTCATCTAGCAGTTTATTGAATTGCGATTTCGAGTTATCCAGTGTAAATGATTGAGAAGTTTCAGATTGAAGGATCGATGGCATCTTCTTCTGAAGGTGTTTTGTCTGTCCAAGTAGACCGAGTGGATCGGAAACTTCAAGTCGAGCGGCAACTTTTTCTACTGGCACCTGCAGCTTTTTCTGCAACGGATCGATAAAAGAATTCGGAATATCTGCTCGATTTTCGGATGTAAGTTGAATGTTCGCAATATTTTTATCGCGTCCATGTGGAGTCACTTCGCGCGATTTATCCGATAACAGCTTTGTGAATGTTGCCATCGAATTTTGTGGGATAGGTGAGTTTGCAACCAGTTTACCGGTCTTTTTCGATCCGATCGGGAGTAGTTGACATGTACTGTTGCCTACTCGCGACGGACGCGTTGCAGCAAACAGTGGTAACCCCACGGCATCCCGACGGGGCTTTTTCGATGTCACTCCAGTTCCGATTTGTGTGCTCATTTTTCCTGATACTTTTTGATCAGCTCGATAGAGAGCCAAATCCGTGCCGAACGATCAACCTAATTTCTAATTTTGATAATCACCCGATTTAATTAGCATTGCGATCTGCGATGATTTCGCCAATGGCATTGCTGCCAGTACTCGACCTGCCGTTCGTTCCTTTAGTCTCGCAACGATCTGAGCGGCAACTTTAGGTGGAAGTTTATCCAACATCGGTGCGGCTTGTTGCGGTTTCATCCCCTCAATGAGCTTTGCCAATTTGATTAATCGAGCTTCTTCAGCTTTCTCGTCGTCGACTTTTTTCTTACCCAGACCATCGCGTAAATCGGTCAAATTGCTTATTGTTCGAACTAGCGAATCCTTTAGATTGATCGAAGACTGTTCGATCGTTCGCTTCACTGCGAGTAACGAATCGAGTTTGCGAGGATATCCGGATAATTGTAAAATTTTCTGGGTATCTGCAGGAACATGAACGACAAACGAATCAATCGCAGGTGTTTCATTTGCGGCATTTTGAGCATCCAGAGTAGAATCATCCTGCAACGACAAGTCCCGCATTAATCCATGATTGGGCAGTGGTCGAAAGGGAATTGTATCCAACGATACTTTCATCGGATTCTTGGCTTTCACCACACTCAAAGTGTCTACGTCTTTTTTGGTTTCCTGATTTTCTGCTTCTTTCTTGCCACATCCGACACATATCAAAAGGATCAAAGACAACAGTGTAATCAAGAATAAAGTGATCATTTGTCGCAAACTCATGATCGGCTACCTTTATGAAGCGTATCGATGTATCTTCGCGATGCGACTTCATCGATCGATTTCTGCTCCTGTCGATTTTCTTCGATGCGATGTTCTTCCTGCTTTCGATCGCGAAGATTGTCTAGCACTTTTCGTTCCTTCATTGCTTCGAGAAGTCGCTGATTTGCCTGATCTTCTAGAAGTGTTGCCTGAGCTACTTTAATCGCTTGTTTGCGGATTTTGAAGCGAATTCCTCGTGACAATTCCGCCTCAATTTTCATCTCACCGATACTGGCGTTGGTTTTCCGACGATTGTTGAATGCTTGATGATCCAGTTTCAGCTCATGTTCTTCGCGCTGACGTTCTTCACGCTCCATTCGAGCAACCACCCATTCGCGTTGCTTTTCCTTCTCGCGAATTCGTTTGACATCCAGTACCCGTTCGAGGCGAAACTTGAATTTTTCCATCACACTCGCCTATCGTGCTATTGTGCCAATCGCATTAATGACTCAATTGTCAATTCGAACGACGAAACATCCAAAATTCCCTGTCGCAAAAATTCTACAATCGCAGAATATTTGGAAATGGCACGGTCAATCTTCGGATTCGAACCCGTCACATACGCACCGATATTGATTAAATCCTCTGCTTCGGCATATGCGGCAAGATTCGAGATAATTTCTTTGGAGGCTTTGTAGTGTTCTTTCGATACTACATCCGGCATCACGCGCGAGATAGAATGCAACGGATCGATTGCCGGGTAGCGGTTCATCGCCGCCAATTTTCGCGACAACCATAAGTGACCATCGAGAATTGATCGTGCTGCGTCCGCAACCGGCTCGGTTAAATCGTCTCCATCCACCAGAATCGTATATAGACCGGTGATTGAACCGTGTTCATCTTTTCCGGCACGTTCGAACAATTTCGGTAACATCGCAAAAACCGACGGTGTATACCCTTTTGTTGTCGGTGGTTCGCCGATTGTGAGACCTACTTCGCGTTGCGCCATTGCGAGTCGGGTTGCCGAGTCCATCATTAATACGACATCTTTACTTTCACTGCGGAAGTGCTCGGCAATCGCCGTTGCGACCAACGAAGCTTTCAATCTTACCAATGCGGGCTGATCGGAAGTCGCCACAACCACAACACTACGCTTCAAACCTTCTTCACCAAGATCGCGTTCAATAAATTCTCGTACTTCTCTACCGCGTTCGCCGATCAAACCAATTACTGCTACATCGGATTTACTGAATTTGGCAATCTGTCCGAGCAATACCGATTTTCCGACACCGGAACCGGCAAAGATGCCCATTCGCTGCCCTTTACCGATTGTTGTCAGACTGTCGATTGCTCTTAGTCCGGTTATGAATGGCTCATTGATCCGGGATCGAGTTAATGGATTCGGCGCACTTCCACGCAAAGAACGAACTTTCATGCAATTGAGTGGACCCTTACCATCCATCGGATGACCTAGACCATCCAGGATTCGTCCTAATAACTCGTCGCCTACTGGAACAGTCCAGTGATGTCGTAATGCGATCACTTCCGAACCGGGTGCGATGCCTTCTGGTTCGCCTAGCGGCATTAATAACACTCGACCTTCGCGAAATCCAACAATTTCGGCAGGTACCATTCCGGTTTTCGTAACGATACGGCATGCCTCACCGACCGTAGCCGATGGTCCATTCGCTTCGATTACTAATCCAACAACTTGCACGACTTTTCCGCTCTGGACGACCGGATTTACTTCCGATGCCCGTTGAAACGCAGGTGCAAATGGCTCGGCAAATGGCGATCCTTCACGCATCGATTCGCTCCGATAAGGTCGATCCTCGTTGCAACATCGTATTGACTAATTCATTCCAGCGGGTTTCCCAACGGGCATCCCAAGTGCCTTGCGGAGTCTCGACAATACATCCGCCGCGAGTCATTCCTTTTGCCGGTGTAATTTTAATTTTACTAGTCGCGGCAACACCGGAAAGTATATCAACTCCAGCTTCTTGCATCGCGACTAAATCATCGGGATTAATGAGAATATTCAATTCGGATCGATCACCGATTTCTTTACACACATTCCAGATTAGTTTCGCGACTATTTCCGGAGTGATCTGCAATTCCGTTGCACATGCACGCTTTGCAATCAGTAATGACAGTTCGGTCATCGGATCGACCAATTCCCGGTAAATCGATGAGACTGCTTGGTCGATTTGCAATGCGTACGATTCGAATCTTCGGGCAATTGTTGCCGATCGTTCTTGCCACTCGCGTTCCGCCGTGGCATACCCTTCGTCAAATCCTCGTTGGTAAGCATCTTCGACAGCGGCATTACGATCTTCATTGCGTTCCGATGCCAATTTCTTAGCTATATCAAACACATTACTACGCGGCTCGGTTTCGCGTTTTGGTAGTTTTATTATCGGTTGCGGTCTGACCCACATCGGTTCGGTATCGATCGGCATCCCTTCGATCGCCGAGATTCTGCGCGATTTAACCGATGTTGCTTCCAACGGGTCTTTGCGATTCATTTTGATATTACACCAACTGATCTTCCGTAGTCGAGCCAGTAACTACTATTTGACCTTCTTCTTCCAATCGTCGAACGATATCGATAATTCGCTGTTGCACTTCTTCCACTTCTCGTAAACGAACCGGACCCATATATCCCAACTCTTCTTCGATCATTTCGGCAGCACGTTTCGACATATTCGAGAGAATTCGACCTTTGAGTTCGTTGCTGCAAGCCTTCAACGACATCGCGAGTTCCTTGTTGTCGACTTCTTTCAATACCTTCTGCAGCGATCGATCATCGAGATTCATCAGATCTTCGAAAACAAACATCAAGTTTTTGATTTCGGTAGCAAGCGTTGGATTATCCCGTGCAATCCCGGATAGAATCGATTTCTCATGCCGAGTTCCCATCAGGTTCAAGATCTCGGAAGCGGCTTTAACACCACCCAGTTTCGATGTACTCTGTGAGAAATCGATACGGGATTCCAAGACGCGTTCCACTGCTGCGATAGTTTCCGGCGAAACACGTTCCATTTGCGCCAATCGATATACAACTTCGACTTGTAACGACGGTGGAAAATCTTGCATAACATTAGCGGCTTGAATCGGATTGAGTTGCGTCATAACCAGTGCGATTGTTTGCGGATGCTCTTTCTGAAGGAATGCAAGCAACTGGTTGCTATCGACGTTTTGTAGAATATTGAAACCCTTGACTTGCAACGATAGTTGAACTTTCCGGATAATTTCCATCGCACGTTGTTCACCCACGGAATTTTCGAGAATTTCCTGAGCATACGCCAAACCACCGGTTGCGATATATTCCTGCGCGAGGACCATGTGGTGATATTCTTCAATAATACTTTGTATCACCGAAGAAGGTACATTATCAAGTCGAGCGATTTCAGTCGTCAATATTTCGATTTCGGAATCGCTCAAGTAGCGATAGATTCCACTTGAGGCTTTGATGCCCAATGCGACCAGAAAAATCGCGGCTTTCATTTTACCGGAGATATTGCCGGGATGGTATTTTGCGCCAACTTGTGCCATGACTATCCCTCAATCAACCAGGTTTTCAACAACCGAGCCGCGTTTTCCGGACTACTTACCGCAAACTCTTCCAGTTGTTCTTGCAACTGTTTCATCTGGACCACTTCATCGGAAAGTTGCGTATCCAAATCAGGTAATCCACTCAACATCCTGCGTTGATGCTCCTCGATTTGCCGTACTGCAGAGCTTCCAGACGGTAATGCCCCGGCAACATGGTGCCCTGGACTTAATTGTTCCGGCGGTTGCGGTCGAATTTCGACCATCGTCTTTTCAAGTGCCGCTTCGGAAGCTTTAGCGTGCCGCTTCAATAATCCACGCACCATCAACAGTATGACCAACGCACCCAGAACCAACACACTTCGCTCGATCACCATTCGCCAGAATTCCATTTTCTCAGTCTGACGGAATTCTTCATTCTGTTGTTCGGTCTGCGTTACATCGAATGGTACATTCGATAACTCCAATCGATCACCACGCAAAGAATCAAATCCGACCGCACCGCGAATCGCGCCGGCAATACTCTTCAATTCAACATCGGAGCGGGGTTGATATTCCAGTTTGGCATTGTCGCCGGTTCCTACTTTCTTGTAAGCACCATCGATGATTACCGCAAGCGATAATTTCTGAACACCACCGACACTGTTCTGGAGCTTCTGAACCGTTCGACTTACTTCGTAATTGGTGACGGTACTTTCTGTACTGGTTGAACCATCGGATCCACCGTTGCTGGTCGATTCGTTCCGTTCTTCACTGCGAATTGCCGGATTTAAATTATCGTAGGTTTCGCGTTGCTCCTCGATCCGCTGAAAATCCAATTTTGCAGTGACTCTTACAATCGATTTATTACTTCCCAGTAATTTATCCAACATCGATTGCACATTGTTTTGGATCGACTGCTCGAGCTGTTTTTGCATCTGGAGTTGAGTAGCAGATAATGCAACGATTGGATCGCGCTCCAGCGGATTTGACAATACATTTCCGCGCGAGTCGACGATCATAACATTCTCCATTTTCAAACCTTCAACTGCGCCTGAAACCAAGAATGCCATACCTTGGACCTGCTGTTGATTTAGTGTCGAATTGGCTTTCAACTTGAGTGTCACCGAAGCGGTCGTCGGTTTTTCTTTATCGGCAAACAATGATTGTTCAGGAATCACGAGATGAACACGCGCTGCTTCAATCTCTTCCATCGACATGATCGTTCGTTGCAATTCCCCTTCCAGCGCCCGTCGATAATTCAATTTTTGCATGAAGTCACTCATGCCGAAATTGACTTTATCGAACAATTCGTAGCCATTGCCCTTTTGTTGCGGAAGCCCCAGATTGGCTAATTTTAAGCGGATTTCATAGACTTTTTCTTGAGGAACTTTGATGGTCGATCCACCACCTTCGAATTGATAGGGGATATTCGATTCTTGAAGAAAAGTAAGGATTTTGCCACCGTCTTGTTGATTCATATTGGAGAACAAGACAACGTAATCGGGACGAGCTGACCACCAAAGAATCAGCGATATGGCAAAGATTCCACCAAATCCGAGGATTCCCAGTAACAACTTTTGTGGATTCGACAACCGATTCAGCGTCGATTTTGTCTGGGTGATTAGTTCTTTTCCATTCATCGTTCGAGTTCCCGGCTAACCAGCTTTTCGCAAAAAAATTGTGTGTTATTAGACCTGCATTCTCATAACTTCGCGGTACGCTTCCACCAGCTTGTTGCGAATCTCCATCATCAGCATAAAACTAGTGCTTGCTTTTTCGACTGCGACCATGACTTGATGCACGTCTTCCACTTCGCCCGTCATCAATCGCTGTGAACCAGTATTGGCTTGTTGTTGCAGATTACTCACTTCATGCAACATTCCCTGAAGTGTATCACCGAATGAACCGCGATCGGGATTGATTCGCGAAGGTGCATTCGAAATTTCGGTATTAATTCCCGAGACATCTTTGACCGGTCTTGCGTTATCGACCAGATTTTTCCGTTTGAGTTCATCCAATTCGGTTTTACCAACCTGATTGGTCATTCCCGGAAGGTCTTGAGCAAATCGCCCTAACTCATTGATATTCATCCCGATCTCCTACGCGTAAAGATCAATATGGCGACCGACGAATTTTGCAGCGTCGGGTTTTCCACTGGGATCGTACGCCGTACCTACTGGAAGTGCGCCTCGTTGCTGAAGTTTGGATTCGACTTCGGTTTGCATCCGCGCCAATCGTAATTCGCTTGATGCGCGCGACATCTCCATTTCAGTCTGTTGTTCATAGACACTTTGTTCACGCAACCGTTCGAAAGTTTCCACGCGATTTCGACGCGTTGCGATAAATTGTGCCGCATTCGATTTCGATTTTGGCTGAGGTGCAATCGCTTGTGCTTGGAGTTGTTGAATCGGAAACGGCATCGATTAAATCTCCAGTGCTTTGCGAAACATTGACTTGGCAGATTGAATTACTGCGGAATTCGCTTCGTATGCCCGTGCCGCAATAATCAGATCGGACATTTCCTGAATAGGATTAATTTTGGGATACGCTACGTACCCCTGTTCATTGGCATCGGGATGACCGGGATCGTATACCAGTTCCGGTGGTTCGGTCGTATCGCGCGTTTCTCGCGCCATCACACCGGACAAATGCGCTCTGTCGCCAGCAGCGCCACTGGTGTTTAAATGATCGAGGTCGGTATAGTCAAGTTTTAACTTCGAGCTATCGGTTTGCTCCGAAGTAATCATCGTGCTGCTCTGTAAATCTTCGCCAAAGGTTACGATTCGACGTTTGTAGGGTCCACCTTCCGCAGTTCGTGTTGTTTCACTATTGGCAAGATTTTGTGCGACGGCATCCAATCGCCGGCGTTGCGCCATCAAACCACTTGAACTGATATCGATGGAAGAAAAAATGCCTCTAATCATGATCTATTCTCCTGCTTAAGCAGCACCACCACCGCGAATCGCATTTTTCAAACTATCGAAGTAAGTTTTCATCAGTTTCGTTACCGCTTGATATTGCATATTGTTCGTCGCCAAATCTGCCATTTCGCGATCCAATGAAACATTATTGACACCATTCAGCGGTCCAGTGACATCGTCTACGACGATTTCACCCTCGAGCTTTTCCAGTTGCTGACGGGTAAATGGCAGATGATTCTCCGATGTAACCTTCAACGCTTGATTACGGGTATCCAAAATCTGTTTCAACTCATCTTCGAATTTGACATACTTCCTCTGATACCCGGGGGTTTCAATGTTGGCAACATTGTGAGCAATTGTTCGCTGCCGACGGGTATAAGCATCCAGTCCCTTCGCCAATACCGGAATGGGTGTTTTCTCGAAGATCATATCTTTTAATGACATAATGATATGCTCCATAATTCCACATCATTGAGAGCAACTACTATGCCGAAGACTTTTGATGGATCGATTATTGAAAAATAGATAGTTAAAGTGCGATAACGAGTTATCGAGAGGAAGAAAACGTCAGGATAGGCAGAGCATGCCTATTCACCTAGATCGGTATCGTCCCGATCATCAATGAATGACCCATCCGCACGGTATTCATTCAATTTATTGCGGAGTGTACGTATTGAAATATCAAGAACTTCTGCAGTTCGAGTACGATTATTATTGTTTGCTGACAGGGTTGCCAAAATGTGTTTCTTCTCTAGATCGTGAAGTGAGATACCACTCGTGCCAGATAACGGATTGCTTTGAGTTTGCAGGCTGGAACCGAGAAGATGTTGAAAATGCTTCTTTTCTAATTCACCAGTGGTGGAGAGTACGACCGCACGTTCGATCGCATTTTCCAATTCGCGAACATTACCGGGCCAAGAATAACTAAGCAAAACCCCAAATGCTTCTTCCGTGATCCCTTTGATGTCTTTTTTACACTCTGCTGCGTAACGATTTACAAAATGAAGGGATAAATCTTGAATATCCTCTTTCCGATCACGAAGGGGTGGGAGTTGGAGCGGAATCACATTCAACCGGAAATAGAGATCCTGCCTAAAATGTCCAGCGGATACTTCCTCTTCGAGGTTACGATTCGATGTTGCAATAACACGAACATTTGCTTTTCGAACATCCGAACTACCCACCCGGAAATATTCTCGCTCCTGAATTACCCGTAACAGTTTAGGTTGGAGGGTTAACGGCATTTCCGAAACCTCATCGAGTAGAATCGTCCCGTTGTCGGCAGTCTCAAATTTACCGCGGTAGTCTTTGATCGCACCGGTAAAAGATCCGCGAACGTGTCCAAACAACTCCGATTCAATTAACCCTTCCGGCATAGCGGCACAATTTACCGTTACAAACGGACCTTCGGCACGAAGCGATTTCTGGTGAATTGCACGGGCAACCATTTCTTTACCCGTACCTGATTCACCCAACACTAAAACATTGGATGAAGTTGGGGCGACAGTATCAATTAAGCTCAGAATGTCGCGCATCTTAAAACTACCACCGATAATTCCGTGTGAGTTGGTGTGAGCACTCAGTTCGCGTTTGAGTCGATCATTTTCAGCAACTAAGTGAGAATGTTCGAGAGCACGATTAATTAATACGCCAAATTCTTTAAGTTTAAATGGTTTTGTGAGATAATAAAACGCCCCTTCGTACATAGCGGCTACTGCCGATTCAATTGTACCGTAAGCCGTCATTAGCAGCACCGGTAATTCGGGATAGCGTACCCGTAACGACCGTAGCAGTTCGATACCACTCATTCCCCCGAGTTTAATGTCGGTTACTACAGCATCGACTTCGATCGATTCCAATCCTTTGAGTGCGTCTTCGGCGCTGGAAAACAGTTCTACCTCGGCACCATTTCTCGTCAGATACTCTTCCAGCATTTCCTGATTCAACCGCTCGTCATCTACAACGGCAATTCGACGTCCTTCGAATAGGTTCATACGATCGGTAACTCCACAGTAAATTTGGTTCCGCTTCCGACTTGTGAATCGACCGTGACATTACCACGGTGCAATCGGATAATTTTGTGTACGACAGCTAGCCCTAGACCGGTTCCGGTTGATCGAGTCGTGAAGAAGGGGTTGAATATTTTATCAAGATTTTCGGGTGAAATACCGACACCAGTATCGCTAATAATAATCATGACCCGGTTTTTTAACAGATCCCACTTCATACCGAATTGTAGTGTTCCCCCTTTGGGCATGGCTTGTTTGGCATTTTTGGCGATATTGAGTAGCGCCTCGCGCATCAATTCCTTGTCCAGCTTAACTGGAATATTTTCCTGCGGTAGATCGAGTATAATGTTGATTTGTGAAGTTCGGTCGGTTTTATCAGTGCGTGTCCATTCGGAAATATCGGTTAAGAGACTCTGTAAGTCGGTACGTTCGAAGGTTGGTTCGCCGGATCTTGTATAATTGAGTAATGTGGTTGCGATTCGATTTAGCGAATCGACCCCTTCATTAATTTTCTGTACTAGCCGATAACGTTGATCGGTTTCCGGAGTCTCTTCGAGTAGGATTTGTGCGAATCCGCATATTCCAAAGAGCGGATTGCGTAGTTCATGGGCTACGTGAGCTGCCATCTCTCCTAACGCTACCAGCGTCTTTTGTTCGTCGATCCGCCGCTCCAACTCGTGTACTGCCGTCAAATCTTCCAAAGAAAGCAATAATCCAATTCGCTCATGCGAACGATTGTAGAGCCAGGACACAATCTGACGAACGACGATCGATCCCTGCGGACGTTCAATCACGCGCTCCATGGGTACACCGAGTTCGGTGTTCTCGTTCCGTTCATCCAGTAATGTCATGAGCGGTTCTTGATCGAGAAAGACGGTACCGGTGGGTAATTCTTCCGGTGCAAGATTTAATATCTCTCGAGCGGTACGGTTGATCCGGGTCACTTGCCATTGCAAATCGAACACTACTAAGCCGATGGGTAAAGATTCCAAAATGCTGTCGAGATACGTTTGGAATTCCCACAGATTGTTATAACCCGTGTAAATCTCACGATCTTTCTTTGCGAGTTCAGCGGATAAATCCACGACACGTTGTTCGAGATCGGAATATGCCGACCGCAGGGAAGTCGATTGTTCGGAAAAATCGCGAAAAAGCTCCACTAATCTCTCAACCGTGAGTGCTTCATCAGGGGAACCGGGTACCGGTAGCTCCATCGATTGCTCCGAACAAATCGGCAACATCTGCCGATACATCTATTTAACCAGGAAAATTACAACCAATTGCGGGATTATCAAGTGAGTATTAGGAATATATTTCCGGATTCAAGGTGAGTCAATCGATTGTAGTAAAAATGAGCAAATCTCTCAGTTGTTGCTCGAGTTCGAGAGACCAACCACTAAATCGACGATGAGCAGATAGTAAGATTTTGCCGGTTTTCGGTAGAATTTCGGGATGTGTTCGAAGATATTCCCGGATAATTCGGCGAATTCGGTTCCTTGTTACCGAATTTCCGACTTTTTTGCTGATGGCAAATCCGATCTGCACATCTTCTGTCGATTTTAAATAATTGATTCCTAAATTCTTACTATACTTTTTTCGACCCGATTTTCGGAGTAATAAAAAAATCGTGCGTCCGTGTACCCGACGACTGCGCGGGAAAGGATAGGTAGGTTTGAATGGTGAATTTTCAGATAACATCTTCAAAAAACAACAAAAAACCCCGCTGTACGCGGGGAATTAACAAAATCGAAACTATCGAGATTTTCTCAATAGCTCTCTGCGAGAAGTGATACATTACAGAATCAAAGATGATTATGCTGCAATAGTATCGCTGACAGTCAAATGCTTACGACCTTTGGCACGGCGTGCAGCAAGTACTTTACGCCCATTGGCAGTTGCCATTCGGGAACGGAATCCGTGTTTGTTACGTCGTTTACGATTCGATGGTTGAAACGTGCGCTTCATGTTGAGCTAAGCCTTTCTTTTTACCTACTCGAAAGCAAAAGCTAAGTATACATCATTTCAAAGATGTCTGCAAATCTTGTTACTCTGAGAGAATCCTGATGATCTGTTTTCAGAAGATATTTTTTCTATTGGATCATTCCAAGTGCTCCGACATCTTTGTTTTTGTGCACTCTGGGACTGAAACTTAATCGCAAGAGTTTGCTAGACTTATACTTAATTCCGTATCTTTGCTAATTGTGAGATCAGAAATTCAATTGAATCACACTCTTCCCAGTTAAGGTCGCAATGAATGAAAAGCGGAAAGTAGCACTTTCCTCAGTTGTCGCAGCGGTATTCATCACTGGTTTAAAACTAGTTGTTGGTATCCAAACGAACAGCCTTGGTATTTTATCCGAGGCGGCTCATTCTGCGCTTGACTTTCTCGCGGCTGCAATGACCTATTTCGCAGTTACTGTGAGTGATCGCCCTGCCGATAAAAAACACCCATATGGACACGGCAAAGTCGAAAGTGTTTCCGCTTTGTTCGAAACCCTGTTGCTTGTCGTCACTTGTGCGTGGATTATCTGGGAAGCCATTCAGCGAATTTTCTACAAATCTTCCGATGTCGATTCCAGTATTTGGGGTTTTGTCGTCATCATATTTACGATCCTCGTCGATATTAGCCGATCGATCGCTCTTTCCCGGGCTGCAAAGAAACATCATAGCGAAGCGCTCGAAGCTGACGCATTGCACTTTTCCAGCGACGTTGCCAGCTCGATCGTAGTACTGATCGGTTTAATATTCGTTGCATTCAATATCGATTGGGTCGACTCGGTTGCAGCTTTGGTTGTAGCAGTGATTGTTCTTTCCGTTTGCTATCGGCTCGGGAAACGGACAATCGATACCCTACTCGACACGAGCTTACCTGAGGATGAGGAAGAATGGTTGGATAAATATCTGAAATCTCTTCCAAATCCGGTAAATGGGTATCATGGATTACGTACACGTCGAGTAGGCGTTACCCGGTACATCGAATTCCATCTTGAAGTCGACCCGCTCCTATCCGTCGAAGTGGCACATACCCGTGGTGACGAAATCAGCTCCGAAATTATGCAACACTTTCCCGGTGCAAATGTGATTGTCCACCTCGATCCGTATGATGATTCCGCAAGCAATATTTAATCTCTTTTCGACTATTAGACATCAGTTCATCATTTATTCTGCTCGAAACCGGTTCTGCTAACCGGTTTTCGTTTTTGCCTACCACTTAGTATCTTACCCAACGCGACATTCCAGTATTCGCGATTAATCTATTGAACCAATTGTGTTGTTCACGCGTAAGATCTTTATCAGCACGTTATTGGATCGACTTCGAAACAGTCACTGATTACTTTTTCAGATCTTCAGGGATTATTCATGAATTTGCGCATTCTTGTAACTGGTGGGGCAGGTTTCATCGGTTCCACGTTAGTGGATGCTTTACTATTTGCTGGTCACAAAGTAGTAATCGTCGATAATTTCTCGACTGGCTTCCGAGAAAATCTCAATCCTGCAGCCACCTTAGTCGAAGACGATATCGTTACGATCGATTGGGATCGGTTCTTTACCGAACATCCCACCGATGTTGTATACCACATCGCTGCTCAGATGGATGTCCGGAAATCGGTCGCCGATCCGATGTTCGACTTTTCGGTGAATATGACCGGTGGTGTGACGCTGCTCAATGCAGCGACTCGCCACAACGTGAAACGGTTTATCTTCACTTCCAGTGGCGGCGCGGGCTATGGATCGATCGATCCCGATCATCTGCCAGTACCCGAAACTGTACCCCCGATACCGGAATCACCGTACGGCGCTGCAAAAATGGCATTCGATCTTTATCTTGCAGCCACAGCAGCAACGAAACCGATTTCATTTGTTTCCTGCCGACTGGGTAATGTCTTCGGACCGCGACAGAATCCGTGGGGCGAAGCCGGGGTCGTGGCAATCTTCACCGAACAGATGGAAAGCGCCAAACAGCCGGTGATTTTCGGCGACGGTAAAAAAACCCGCGACTACATTTATGTCGGCGATGTCGTTCGGGCATTAATGGCAGCACTGGAACGCGGCGACAATCGTTGGATCAATATCGGTCGCGGCATCGAAGTCACCGACGACGAAGTCTTTTCCGCCGTGAAAGCGGCGACTGATAGTCAATTCAACTACGCTTACGCCCCTTTCCGTCCCGGCGAAGTGTTGCGCATTTCGCTTGCCAATCGCCGTGCCAGCGAACTGCTGGGCTGGAGTCCTACGATGGGCTTCGACGAAGGGGTGGCTGAATATGTGAAATGGTACCGTGCCCGACGTGCGCAGGGTCCATTATCGGAACGCAAGTAATTTTTGGAACAGAACTTTGAGTAATACATACGAGTGGGTTTCCGGCAATCAATTCTCCGACGATGAGTGGGATCGTTTGGTAGAAGCCGCTAACGAAGGGACGATGTTTCAGACGCGTCGCTTTCTCGCTTATCATCCCGCCGGCAAATTTGTCGATGGTTCGCTTGCACTGACCAAGCGCGGCAACCTGTTCGGGGTTTTCCCGGCAGCCATACGCGACCGCGCCAACGGCGAGCATACCGAAAAATGGTTGATCTCGCACCCCGGTGCCAGCTACGGTGGTATCGTTTCGAAAAAAATTCTTGATTTCGACGAAGCGATGGAAGCTGGTGCTATGCTTCTCGATACCGCCAGAAATCAGGGATTGAATGGTATCGAAATTACGCCGGTACCGTTGGCATATCACGCAATCCCTTCCGATGTCTGGCATTTTGCAATGATGCAGCTCGGTTTCAAATACCGCAAGCGCGACTATACACAAGTCGTGCCGCTTTGGCTCGGCGATCCTGCCGAACGTTATGACAACAAATCCTGCGGTGCCTTGCGACATGCCGCGAAATTGGGTGTTGAAGTCCGCTCGGTGGAATTATGCGATGCAAATTGGGATATATTCCACCCGATGCTCGTCGAAAATCGCAAGAAACATGGAGTAACTCCGGCACATAGCCGTGAAGATTTATCAGTACTGACCCAATTGATGCCGGAACGATTGCGGTTGTACTTCGCTTACGACGCTGAGGGCAATGTCGTCGCCGGTACTTTGATCTTTGTCGCGAACGCTCGCCTCCATTTGACGTTTTACATCACTCATTTGCGCGATCGGGAAGACCTGAAAGCGGTGATTCCGCTCAATAACTACTCGATTCAACAGGCGAAAGCGGAAGGAGCAATCTGGCTCGACTTCGGAATATCAACGGTTAACGGCGTGCCGGGACCCGGTCTCATTCGGTTCAAAGAGAATTTTGGTGCAGTCGGCGGCTGGCGCGACGTATATTATTATGAATTGACTTGAGATAACGATGCCCAACGAAATACTCCGGAAACAGCTTAAATCGAAAATTCACCGCGCTCGTCTGACCGAGGCGAATATCGACTATGTCGGATCGATTACGCTCGATCCGATTCTGGCGGAAGCCGTCGATCTTTGGAATCACGAACATGTGCTCGTGGTTTCCGTAACGAGCGGTGCCCGACTGGAAACGTACGTCATTCTTGGTAAACGCGGTAGCGGCGAGATCTGTTTGAATGGTGCTGCCGCACATCATATGCGACCAGGTGAAGAAATTATTATCATGGCATTCACTTGGTCCAACGAACCGGTCGAGGCGAAAATCATTTTTGTCGACCCGATGAACGCAATCCTTGAAGTCCACTCCTCCGAAACTCCACGCTGAGGCGCGCCGCGCTAATCTTTGGCTCTTGACCACAGTCGCACTATGGGGCATGACGTTCCCGGTGATCAAAGCTGCGCTCAACGATGCACCGGCAATGCTGTTTATCGCGTTGCGAATGTTCTGCGTCGTTCCGGTCATCATTATCATCATGCTCGCATTCGGTTTTTCGTTCAAATATAAATTCGACAAGCACGGCTGGGGTTTGATTATTTCGTACGGTCTCGGATTTATCCTGCAGACCTACGGATTGCAGTACACCAGTGCCTCACGATCGGGATTTCTCACGTCGTTGTATGTGATCTGGGTGCCGGTGTTTGCGATGAAGATCGCGCACGACCATGTCCCGAAAACGAGTTATGTTTCAATTCCGATTGCGGTACTCGGGTCGGCGCTGATGATGCGGCTCGATATCGGCGGGCAGTGGAATGTCGGCGATCTGCTTACGATTGCGTGCGCATTCGCTTTTGCCTTTCAGATAGTCTGGACGAGTCGGGTCGGTCGCGACACCAATTTCATGGCGATGGTTCTCTACCCGTCGCTATTCACCGGTCTAATGAGTCTGCCGCTACTCGGGCTATTTCATTGGGATGCGATGATTGCAACCAAGTGGTCGAATGCGCTGTGGGTCGCGGTCGTTTATACAACGATCGGCGGCTCGGTGCTCGCGCTTGGATTGATGAATAAATTTCAACCACGCACAAATGCGGTAACGGCGTCGCTGATCTATACCGGAGAACCGGTGTTTGCCGCGCTTTTCGCCTGGTTGTGGTTTGGCGAACATCTCACGAACTTTGAATTAGCAGGCGGTACGTTGATTCTGCTCGCAAATTTCATTGTGCAGATTCCACTACCCGGTCGCAGACCGAAAATCTCACCGGCGCAATAATTCCGATTTGTTTTCTGGCGATATTCTTCGTTCCCGTAGGTCAGAACTTGTTCTGACCACCTCCTGTGTCATGAATTGAAGAACATACATATCACCGAATCCATCACCCAAATAAATTCTTTCATCACACTCCATTTTGTTTGTAAACAGACATGATGCTTGTTATACTATTGATACCACCTGTCTGAACGGAGGCGCCATGACTTTCTGCCATCACAGATTTCCACAATACATGCTCGCATTCGTGACGACTCTCGTCTTCGTCCTCTCGCTTTTGCTTTCATTACTCCCGCAACGAACATACGCCGTGTCGGTACAATCCTCGCGCCTTCCGCATCCATTCCAGTTCACCGAGAATAAGGGACAATGGGACTCGGCAGTCCTCTACAAATGCGAAGTGCGGCACGATGGCTTTACCTGGTTCCTCGAGCGCGATGGTGTCACCCTTGTTACCTCCGTGATCGATTCTTCCGCTGTCATTGCGAGGACGCCGCAAAGCGGTGGACGTGGCAACCTATCTTTTGATCCGTCTGGTGGCGCAGGCCTCCGAGCCTGCGATCCTCTTGTGTCTGATAATTTCCCAATAAAATCGCACGCGCTCAAATTCAAGTTCATCACCGATTGCACGACACAAGAGGATGTCGGAATAAATTCCGACCTACGAAAATACACTTGCGCAAAATGGATCAATGCTCAAGGCGAACTATCCTGGCACAACAATTATTTCTTGGGGAATGATTCAACGAAGTGGGCACCGGATTGCCGGAACTTTACTTGCATCGTGTATCATGATGTCTGGGAGGGTATCGATGTTGAGTGGTATGAGAGCAAGGGACATCTCGAATTCGATTTCGTGATTCATCCTGGTGCCGACCCGAAACAAATCATGATAGTGTGTGAGGGGTTAGAAGCGCCAATCGCAGGCGGAGGACGGACACTCTTGTCCGTCGACTCAGATATTTCTGTCACAAAAGGGAGTCGGACAGGAGTGTCCGACCTCCACTTATCGAATGAACTTTCGCTTCCCACTTCCCTCGGCGAACTCCGAATGAAAATTCCGGAGGCATACCAAACCAGCACGAATGGCACTCGTGGAAACGCTGTCACTGCACAATTCAGACTCGTGTCAGATAATCTCTTCGCGATCGATTTACCAAATGGGTACGATGCATCGCAAACGCTCCGAATCGATCCGCTGGTGTATAGTACGTATTTGGGAGGTGGTGGAAACGATTATGGCGATGGCATCGTCGATGACGGTAGTGGGGGAGTCATCGTTTGTGGTTGCACAAACAGCTTCGATTTTCCAGTCACTACTGGAGCTATCGATGTTAGCTACAATGGTGCATCGGTCGGTATCGGCGACTGTTTTATTACAAGAGTGGACAGTACTTTTTCTCAACTGATCTACAGTACTTTTCTAGGTGGACCGGGTGACGATCGCGCGGAAAGTATTGTCTGCGATTCTTTGGGTAATTGCACGATCACCGGGTATGCCGATACTCTGTTTCCGACCACTAGTGGTTCATTTGACAGAATATTCAATGGCTCAGAGTGGGATTGTTTTGTAGCTCGATTAAATAGCTCTGGCTCGAGATTAGTTTATAGTACCTATATCAGTGGTAATGGCTATGATGATGGACATTCCATTCTGTCTGGTGATAGCGGAAGTGTGTTTATTGGAGGCATTACTAATAGTTTGAATTTTCCAACCACACCGGGAGTATTCGATTCGGCAGAAATTGGTGGTGTATTAATTCATCTCAACGACTCGGGCTCTGGTTTATTGTATAGTACAATTATAAGTCCTATGACAAATAGTTATTCGATTACACCTGATGGATCGGGTGGAATTATCTCAACTGGATATTGTCATTCAGGACTCCCAACAACCCCCAATGCGTTCGATACGACTTTTAATGGTGGTGATTTGGATGCATTTGTGCTACGCTTGAATTCGACCGGCTCGCAGTTGCTGTACAGTACTTATCTCGGTGGTTCAAGCGATCAAGAGTGGGCAATTGGGATTAAAGGGGACGGAAGAGGAAACTGTTTTGTAACTGGTTCTACTACCAGTCCCAATTTTCCTATTACAGTCGGTGCGTTTGATACAGTCTATAACGGGGGATCAACCACATCTGGAGATGCTTTCATTACTTATTTAGATAGTACCGGATCCAATCTATTATACAGTACTTTTTTCGGGGGCTCAGGTTCTGATGCTGGTTGGGATATGGTATTTTTTAGAGATACAAGCATTGCGTTAGTTGGAGGAACGAGAAGTGATAATTTTCCAACAACGTTAGGTGCTTACTCAGAACACCTTAGCGGAACAGGAAACTGTTTTGTTACTCATTTTAAAGTCAATACATCTCGATTAATTTACAGCACGTATTTTGGTGGAAATGGCAATGATGTCGCTTATGCATGTATAAAGCACAACTCTAATGGGATTATTTTTACTGGTCTCTGCAGATCAGGCTTTCCAACGACACCGGAGGTCGGTGACACGAGTTTCAACGGGGTTACTGATGGGTTCATTGCGCGTTTGACACTTGTTCCCGACTCGTCAGCCAGTACACCGGAACGATTCATACGACCATCCGGTTTCGCGTTAGTACAGAATTATCCCAACCCCTTCAACTCCACCACCACACTATCTTACACTCTCCCAATCACTTCTCACGTTGATCTTCGTCTCTACGATCTTACCGGTCGCGAAGTCTCGACGCTGGTGCAGCGTGAGCAGCGTGCCGGATCGTATCGCGTGCTGCTCGATGGTTCGCGGTTGGCGAGTGGAACGTATTTTGTGCGGTTGCAGGCGGGAATGTTTTCGAAGACGGAGAAGATGGTGTTGTTGAAGTAATTCATATTGTGAAGTAGGGGCGGGCTCCCACGCCCTCCCGCATCTGGGCGCATTCGCGCCCACAGGGCGTATGCCATACGCCCCTACGGCAAGATACAGGATACAGAAACAGGGGCATGCAGGGATACCCCCTACAACAGGATACAAGAAACAAAAACGGGATGGCTCGCGAGCCATCCCCTACTACCGGATACAAAATGTAGTCGGAAGAAATTCCGACCTACTGAAATAATGTACTCGCAGGCTCAAAAGCTTGCGCCACCAAGCACTAAGCACCAAGAACTAAGTACGATCATGAATTTTCTTCATTTCGGAGGGGAGCAGTTCCACCCGCCAGACCCCTTCGGTACAGTTGTGGCAAATCGGCAAAGGTGGTTGCTTGCTGTCGATGAATCGCCTTCGGAACATTTTCGCCGCGCTACCATTCCAGACTTCGTCGAACCCGGATTCCAACACATTGCCGTAAGCATGTTCCGACGATTTATCAAAGCAGCATGGCACGAGCGCCCCATCGGCATGTATCACCGGATGCCACCAAAGTCGTCGGCATCCTGCCCACTCGCGTCGCAGCACCAGCTTGCCATCGGCACTCTCGCGATACCGCCAGAATTTCGGATCGGTCGGTAGGAAGATTTTTTGCACCGCTGGATTATCCAACCGATCAATCTGCATCGTCTTGAATACCATCCCGTCGCAACCGATTTTCTGTGCAAAGTCCGGTGCATCCCGCCATTCCGCCTCATTCGTTTTCGACAGCAACATCTGCATCGTCAGAATCGGGGTATGAGATTTTGCACGGTCGCGGGCGGCACGTAGCGCTTTGACTCCCACAATTACTTTATCGAGTCGCCCCCCCACCCGGTATTGTTCAAAAGACTCCTGCGTTATCCCGTCGATCGAGAGAATCAATTCACTCAAACCGGATGCTACTAGCCGCTCCGACCAATTTTCGCGACTGAGCAGCGTCGCATTCGTCGAGGTCACCGAATAGCTATCGGTACTGGCACAGATTTTCGCGATTTGATCGAAATGCCGCACCATCAGCGGTTCACCCTGATTGAATAGCAGTACGTGGGCAATTTTTCCGCGGAGCATTTTCCAGATTTCCGCGAATGCTTCCGCAGACAGCTCGCCAGTCCGTCCCAACTCCCCACGTCCGACTGGACACTCGGGACATTTCAGGTTGCAGCGCGCGATCGGTTCGATCATCGCCGAACTGGGAATAGGGGCAGCGTCGGTAGTAGGCTGGTGCGAGCGCTTCCAGAATTGCGACAGCAATTGACCATAGCGGGATGGTCGCGCTAGCGAAGTCTGCGCGATCCCTAAAAATTGCCGAAGTCCCAATCCTGCGATCATTCGTCTCCAAGATATTTTTTCAATACTCAATATACGGTTGAAGTTCTATTGCAATTACGGTATCATGAAATTATCGATTTCCATCGACATAATCGTCTAGTCATTTTGATCGCGATTCGCGGAATTCATTCATATTGTGAAAATAATATTTATCTAGCAAAATCGAAGTAGTTTGTCGAACTCTCTGGGAGTATACGAGAATCGTGTTCAACATGATGAGATCGTTACTCGTATCAAGAAATATGTAAAATAACCGAGTATATTATGGGTATTGTATCGTGGGAGAATCGCCTAAACTCTGTTATTGTTAACGTTTGATTTGCATTATTACGCGAAATTCGCTACTATCGACAACATTCTTAACATTATGGAGGAACAACAACCTTATGACTTCGAACCGGAATCCTAACCACCGTAAAACGGGATTTCAATCCTTGAAAACATGGTTCATCGCGGGAATTGCGCTTGCTCTGCTGGGTTTCTTATTCGCGGGACCGAAATTGTTCGCGCAAACGCCGGGACAACCACCTGCGGTGGTAGCGGCACAACCCGAAGCACATGGTGGCGAAGCAATTCAGCTCCCCTTCGGCGAAGATGCCTGGGCGCCTTTGTTCATCGTTTTAGGTTCAGCTCTAGTGGCGTTGGCATTTGGAGTATTTTGGTGGAAAAAGACAATCAAGCAGAATCCCGGAAGCGAGCGGATGCAGGGTGTTGCCAAAGCCGTCCAAGAAGGGGCGATGGCATATCTGGCACGTCAGGTAAAGACGATGGCACCGCTAGTGATTGTTATGGGGATTGGGCTCTTTTTCCTGTATCAGAATCAATATGAATCGAATGAATTGGCTCTCGGTGTTGCCGTCGCCTTTTTACTCGGTGTGACTGCGTCCTATCTTGCCGGTTATGTCGGGATGGGTGTGGCAGTGCGCGGTAATGTGCGCGTTGCGAATGCGGCACTATCAAGCTTCAAAGTCGCATTGGAAACCGCATTCCAAGCCGGCGCCGTATCGGGTATGTTTACCGTCGGTCTCGGTCTGTTGGGTGCTACAATTACGTTCATGGTATTCCAAGAGAATGCAATGTTCGTGTTGGTCGGGTTCGGGTTCGGTGGATCGCTCGCAGCGCTGTTTATGCGCGTTGGCGGCGGTATTTTCACGAAAGCAGCCGACGTTGGTGCCGACCTGGTCGGTAAAGTGGAAGCTGGCATTCCCGAAGACGATCCGCGCAACGCAGCGACCATTGCCGATAACGTCGGCGATAACGTTGGCGACTGTGCCGGTATGGCAGCGGACGTATTCGAATCGTACGAAGTAACGTTGGTAGCTGCGATCATTCTCGCGGCGGCAGTCGGCAAGACACTGGCAAATGCTGGTTTCGGTCCGGTACTTGGCGTTGGATCGTTTACCTCCGTCTTCACACTGAAACTGGTGATTTACGCATTGCTCGTCCGCGCCGTCGGTGTCTTTGCATCGATTATCGGTGTGATGGCAGTTCGCGGTAAAGACGATCCGAAGATGAATCCGATGAAACCGATTAACTTCGGCTTCTATGTCTCTTCGATTATTGCGACAATCGGCTTTTTCGGGGTCTCGAGTTGGGTGTTCGGCAATCTACCGGCAATTCCGGCTGGTGCCGATCCGAAGCTTGCAGAAGTGATCAATAATTTCTCGATCCTGGCTTTTGCGGCAACATTCTTCGGTATCGTACTGACGCAGATTATTGGAAAAATTACCGAATACTTTACTGCCGACGACAAGAAACCGGTAACGGAAATTGCCTCTTCGGCTAAGACCGGCGCCGCGACATTAATTCTGGCAGGTCTGTCGGAAGGTCTCGAATCGGCGGTGTGGGGTATCCTCGCTATTGCCGGTACGATTTATGCCGCATTCATCTTGTTCCCGGATCCGGCGTTTGCTTCCTACGCAGTCGCATTGGCAGGTCTCGGCTTGTTGGCGACGACCGGTTATGTGTTGGCGATGGATACGTACGGACCGATTTCGGACAATGCGAACGGTATTTTCGAAATGTCGGGCGCATTGAAGAATGCCGACGGTTCGGAAAACAAGGCAGCACACAACATCGTCGCGCGATTGGATATGGTTGGTAACACCACGAAAGCACTCACCAAGGGATTTGCCATCGCTACAGCAGTGATTGCGGCAGTGGCGTTGTATCGTTCGTTCCTTGATACCGTCGCTGTGAAAGACCCCTCGATTTTGGTGAAGAACATTCAAGTCAACCTGCCCGATGTATTCATCGGCTTGTTGATCGGTGGTGCCGTTCCGTTCCTGTTCTCAAGCTTCGCCATTCGCGCCGTTTCGCGTGCAGCAGTGCAGTTGGTAGAAGAAGTGCGGCACCAATTCAAGACGATTCCGGGCATCTGGGAATATACCGGTGTCGGCGATTACGGTAAGCCGAATTATGCGCGATGCGTGGAAATTTCCACTGCAGCCGCTCAGAAAGAGTTGCTTGGACCGGGCTTGCTGGCAGTGTTTGCTCCGATTTTCGTCGGTTTCTGGTTGGGCGCTTATTCACTCGGTGGTTTCTTAGCTGGTGCGATTTTGGTCGGTCAGTTGATGGCGGTGTTCATGTCGAATACCGGTGGTGCGTGGGACAATGCCAAGAAGAAAATCGAAGACGGTTTCCTCGGCGGCAAAGGTTCCGAAGCACACAAAGCTGGCGTCATTGGCGATACGGTAGGCGATCCGTTAAAGGATACGGCTGGTCCGGCATTGAACCCGATGATCAAGGTGATGAACTTAGTCGCAATTCTGGTTGCACCGACTTGTGTGATGATGCAGGACAGCCCGATGAAGTGGGTGGTTGTGGCATTCGCGCTGGCAGTGTTGACAGGGGCGATCCTGTTCTCGAAGCGTGGCGGCATCAATACGAACCCGCCAAATAGTCATCATTACATTCATTACAATTTACTGGCGCAGACCGATGGTTTGCGCCAGTGTTGTTTTTATTGAATATTCGGGTCAGATCGCCGTCTGATAAATCGCCGGGCGATAACTGGGGCGCGGGATGGGTCGATTTTCCGCTTTCGCGGCTTCCAGCCACGCGGTTTTCGCAATCAAAATCTGTTGTAATGCTTCTTCAGGTGTATGACCGAATGCCGAGCAGAATCGCAAATCGGGAATATCGGCAACATACCCTTCATCTTCTTGACTATAGAAGATGTTAATGTGGTAATCGGTCATTGTACCTCCCGTTGCATCTTCAGCGAATAACGCTCGACTAACGAAAGAAATTGTCTTACTTGATAGGGCTTCACCTGCCCGTCAACATCCTGAATATTGATTAATTCAGGAATACTTGCATGTTTGAAAATATGGTGACTTCCACTAATGCGTGACAACTGAAACCCAAAAGCCTCCACAATAAGTACGAAATCGGCAAACGACACGTTTACTGGGTGTTTCAGAATCCGCTTGAACAGTTTTTCTTTCTGCATTAGCGACCTTTGTTATCAGAAATTTACCCATCAGCAATTTATATATGAGTAATGACGCTAGCAAGAAATACTTTGCTTGACTGAAAAATGAAGCAAATTACATAATAACGTTGATTTGTATCTATTGTTGTTATATTTTGTTTCTATATGTTCACTGATAATTCGAAAATTTGAGAGGATAGAATGGACACAATTAACATACGGCATGGTTATGAAACAAAAGAATTCGACTACAAAGGACCGATGTCTTGGGATGACAGTAACAAAGAAGAGCGATGTAAGTTAGTTAAAGATGTTCTTGCAATGGCAAACACTAACGGTGGAATAATTGTTTTTGGAGTCAGTGAAAATGAAAATAAGACCTATAATTGGGAGGGTTTAAGTCCAGATCAACTGAAAACTTTCGATACAACTAAAATAAACCAATTTCTTCAAAAGTACTCTGAGCCTCCAATTAACACGTATTTCAAAATACAAAATGAAAATGAGAAATTTTTTGGAATATTGCAGATTCCACAGTTCAAATCAACGCCTCATCTTTGCAAGTCCGAATTTCCCAACATTCTTCGAAAAGCGGCATTATACATCCGTTCTGATAACAACGAATCGATTGAAATCGTTTCCACAAAAGATTTTTCTGAGCTTATTGAAAAAGCTATTCGAAACAGATCGAATCAATTAGTTTCAATGTTTTCTTCGATATTAAAACATGGCATAACTAGTTTACCAACAGAACCTGAAGATCGATATTTAAAGGACATTGAGAGACTAAGAGCTGATTTTGACAACGTGAATCCCTATAAAAATAGGAATCGAAGCTATAGAGAAATAATCATCTATCCAAGTCAATATGTTGAGAGAAGATACCAAATTAAGGAATTGACCGAATTGGCGCAGCAAATCAGTGTCGAGTATAGAGGGTGGCCGATGCTTTTTTGTAACAAATTTGACACCAATTTAGTGAAGGCTGTAAAAAAGGGAATCAGGAGTGTTATAATTTCGCGAGAAGATGATTTATTTGGTGCGGGTATTCAATTTTGGGAACTGGAAGAATCTGGTTTAATTTATATCATTGAAGAACTGTGGGAAGATAGGTATTGCGATTTGAAAGGCATTGAAGAAAAGTATATCTCTTACGAAATTATTGCATACTCAGCAATCGAGTGTCTTTTGTTATTAAATCAATTTTTCGAGAAGTTTGAAAATATCGAACAAGAAGTCTCGTTACAATTTGCTTTGAAAGGAGTAAAAGATAAATTTCTTAAAACTAGCTCGAATCTTGGGTTCTCTCGAATGACAAGATTTTCTTCATCGGAAAATGATATTGAGTATAATGCAAGCAAAAGCATCGCGAATTGGAGAATATTGCCAATCGACAATGCTTCAGAAATTGCTGAGTATATCCTACAACGTATGAATTTTTTTAATCCGTCGATAGAGAATGTTAAGTATTTAATGTCGAACTTAATTAACAGAAAAGTATAGAATAACTCTAAATTTCATAACACCACAAAGTGGGTAGATTATCTCCTAAAACTCCCTCACCGCCTTCTTTTGGTCTTTTCCTACCGAACCCACTTCAATATCGGCGACGAAATAATTCTCACCGCGAATTGGCGATCCTGCAAGCCGGCGAAGCATTGCGAGTTGTCCGACATGTGTCATCGAATCGGCAATCGGTCCCTGAAAAAGTCGTTCCAGCGAGCAGTGCACTATTTCCGAGGAAGCCAGATAGTCGTCAAGATTCTTTAGTGCCGAATAGAATCGTTCTACTTCCACTTCCCACGATTGCGGTTTGTTAAATTCCCACTTGTTCTCTCCACGAGCCATCGATAGTGCCCATTCAAAGAGGTCAGCTAGATGCGAAAACAATTCGAGTGGCGTCATCGATTGCTCGCCGACACGGTACCCGGGATAACTGTCTGGAATATTGGTGAGTGGTTTCCGGATCCGATAGGCAATCGTGGCAAGAATATGACGGAGAAACATTCGGTTTGATTCAGTATCAATTGTCATATAAGTATCTCGGCATTGAGTTTGATTTATGGTGGTTGAATTCAAATATGATAAGGTGATAAAGGGAAACCGACGTTCATTTATTTGCGGCTACGATCGAAATCAGAAATCGCCGCGCATCGGTATAGAATCGGGTCGCGACATTGGCAATTGCTTCTGCATTTGCCTGATCAAAAGTGTGTCCGGTAGCGCTCCTCGCCTCGTAGAATTCCATCCAGCGTTTTACGTCGATATTCAAACCTTTTTCAGCACAACGGCGATAGAATTCCTTCCGAAGAATCCCTTCGGTACTGGCTGATCCAAAGTGAACATCCATCCAGCGTTTTTGAAATTTACCGCATAAATCGAACGTAAACTCGAAACAGAGTATCACACCGTAGTTTATCGTCTCGGCTTCAGCAGGGGAAAGCTTTTCCATAAAAGCTTTGTTGTGCTTGACAGTTAGCGCTCGCTCTAACGATCCCACCGCTGTTTGTAATGCCGATAAATCGATGACCATTTCCAACTTTCCTAATTTTACTACAACTCACGTGCTCCCAAGGTAATTTGTCGCACGTCGAAAGTCCAACCGTTTTCAACCAAGTGTAAAAGTAAATCGATTTTGCCTTAACCTATTTACAGCGTACCTTTTAGCTGTAAAATCGCAGCAATCATCGAAAGATTCGTTATCGCATGATCTACTTACTTGTCATGATCGCCATTTTCGGCGTGTTGTCGTTCGCAGTAAAATTACCTCGCGGTATTGCGCTGTTTCTTGCCGGTGTGGCAGGATGTCTGATCGGTGGCTACGGTCTCCCTTGGCGCGATTTAGTTGAAGGAATGTTCGTTTTTATCGATCCGCTACTGATCGTAGCAGCGGCACTGCTATTTTTGCGGATGCTGGAAGAAGCGGGCGCATTACGAACATTGCGCAGTTTGCTATTGCGTGGAACCTCGCGCTCACCAGCGGCATTTATTGTCGCCGTTACTTTTTTTCTCCTGATGCCGGGGGCAGTTACCGGTCTCAGTAGTTCCGCAGTCTTGACAACCGGTGCATTGACCGCTCCGCTACTGATCGATCTTGGTGTCGAACGACGAAAAACCGGAGCACTGATTGCGCTCCTCGCAATCTACGGCATGATTGCACCTCCGATTAATCTTCCGGTCATGATGCTCGCCAACGGCGTCGATATGCCGTTCCTTGGTTTCGATAAACCATTATTGCTATTGACGATTCCACCAGCTCTGATCACCGCCTTCGGGATGGCATACCCGGCGTTACGCCGGACACTCAAAGCGCAAGGAACATTGCACCTTGAGAAGTACACGGAACCGGTATCAGCGACGAAGTTATTTGCGCTATTGCCACTCGTCATTGTGATTACACTGTTGATGGTCATTCGGTTTATTCCAAATATGGTTCGCGATCCCGGAATTCCGGCGCTGTTCTTACTCGGTACGACACTGACACTGCCGTTTGTTCCGAAACAACGGAAACTTGCAGCCGCAATTTTAGCATATCGATCAACCTTACCGGTTGCGGCAATTCTGGTTGGTATCGGGACATTTTTGCAAGCATTGGCGTTGATTGGCGGACGTGGCGATCTGGTTGTTTCAACGTTGCTCTTACCGAAACCATTACTCCCCTTAGCAGCAGCAATCGTAATGCCGCTTTTCGGTGCGCTATCGGCATTTGGCTCGGCAACAGTACTCGGTGTTCCGATTTTATTAGCGATGCTGGGCGGCAATGAAATCGTCGTCGGCGCTGCGCTATCGTTGTATGCTGGTCTAGGTGATATGATGCCGCCAACAGCATTGGCGGGAACGTTTGCGGCGGAAATTGTCGGCGAAAAGAACTACTTAACATTATTGAAACCGGCACTACCGTGGCTCATTATCGGAGTCGGGTGGGCGCTGGTGATTTTGTGGAATGCAAAATTTGTCACCGGATTATTGGGTATGAATTAACGGTAAAATTGAAACATGTACCAATTTCTTTACTATGTCTATTACGGATTTACTGCTTTACTATTAATAGCGGTAGTGTGGTCATTGCTGCGCAAACCGATTGCGGGTAACCCGCTACGTTCGGCACTTCCTCAGGAAAAATTAGTTGCAGCGCTAGTTTTGGTACCATTGTTGCTTCGCTTGTTGGGTGTAAAATGAACAAGTTTTGGCATCACTGGGAAGGTCTCTTCTGGCTGACGATGGCGCTGGCACTAGCGGTGCTTGGGGGCGTTCCGCTTTATCGGCAACGCGCCGAGCATTCATTACCGATCGCGATTCCCGCCAACGCTAAATTTCATTTGTTGTCGGAATGGGCACCGTGGCTGAAAGGTACGCGCGGCGATACGGAAGTATACATTCTCGCTGCAGAAGGTGCTACTGCTGAAAATAGCGGATCGTTATTGCTACTTGGCGGCACTCATCCCGATGAACCGGCAGGACATGTTTCGGCGATGGTGGCGTTATCGACTGCGAAGATGGAACGGGGTCGACTTTTTATTATCCCGCGCGCGAATGCTTCCGGATTTTCGACTACTGAACCTGGTGAAGGACACCCACCCTTTTACACGTTGCCGGTGGCGGACGGCAAAACAATTCATGTGCAGTTCGGCTCGCGCTTGACGAATATGCTGGATCAGTGGCCGACACCGGATGTAAAACCACACGTGCCGAGTGGTCAATTGTTATCAGGTAAAGATCTGCGAAATTTGAATCGCTGCTTTCCCGGTGATAGTTGTGGATTGTTTACCGAACGGGTAACGGCAGGAATAACAGCGATGGTTATGGCAGAAAAGATCGATCTGACGATCGACATGCACGAAGCGTCGCTAGAATATCCGGTGATCAATGCTCTGATTGCACACGAGAATTCGATGGAGTTAGCATCGACAGCTCTGATGGAATTGGATGGGGAAGATCTGAAATACAGTTTCGAGCCGTCGCCACAGAAGTTGCGTGGACTGTCGCATCGCGAATTGGGCGATCATACCAATACGAAGCCGATTCTGGTAGAGACGGCGAATGTGGCACAAGGGCGGCTTCGCGGGAAAACAACGAATGAAATGATTGTTCAAGGAGCCGATGCTGCCTATTTCAAAGCGGTAGCAACAGGATTGCTCAAAGTGGATTACCCGGAAACCGGGATTTCGTTGGAAACACGGTGCGGTCGACATTTGTCGGCAATCAATGCCTATATCGCAGCTTGGACGGAAACGGTTCCCGATCGACCATTAATTGTCACCGGAATACCCAAATTTACCGATCTACAAAACCGAAAAGTGGGTGAATTTTTAAGAGTGAAGTAAATCACTGATTATTTACAATAGTACCAGATTATTATTTTGAAATCGAGTATTCATCCGTATTCTCGTACTATTGATATAGTGATTCATAAAATTGAGGTATTCGATGTCACGTTTTCTTCTAATTAGTATCATCGGAATTCTGATGAGTATAACGATGTTGAGCTGTTCTTCCGACAGCTCCAGTAATCCATCTAGCACGCAGTCCAGCAACGATTTAGTTGGTAATTGGCGACATGCCGTGTGGGCGCAGCAAGTTTCCGGAACGTCAAACTATACCGTTTCCGCTTTTTCTGCGGATTCAGCTTATCTTCGAATCGACTCCAGCGGCTATTATGTGTATGAGCACAAAACGAATGGTGTCATTACGTTGCGTATGGCTGGACACGGACATTACAATCCACCGACTTTACATATGACGGTCGATACAGTCTATCAATCAGGTGCTAGTCCTGATACGTTTCGTGTCGGCGATTCACAAGAACAGACTATTACCCTTAGCAACAGCAATGGTGTGATGATTGCCGCGAGTCGATCCTCGACGAATTTGATTACGTACAGTGCTTATACCCGGATGGGTAGCGATGTGAAGATTGCCGGAGTGTGTGCCGACTATAATGAGAATGCCATGACACGCAGGATCGGTGTGTCTGGTGTAACGGTACGATGTTTGAATGCCGCCGAAGTGGTATTGCAAACCACTACGACGAATTCGTGGGGCTTCTTTGCCTTTACTGGTTTGACACCGCAGACACTACGCCCGAGTGGTTGGATTGAAGTCGGGGGTGTCGGTGCTGCGTACGACAATAATCCGCTACCGATCACGACGAATGGCGGGTATGCTGTAATGCTCGAGCGGTAAGTACAGTCGACATTTTGAAAGAAAAACAGCACATCCAGATGGGGGTGCTGTTTTTTTAACTCAACCAGTTTTTCCATTGGATCGTTTTACTCACCCTATTTAACTAAGATCATTTTACGAATCATCGAAAAATGATTCGCTTCCATCCGATAAAAATAAATTCCCGACGGGAGCTGCGATCCATCAAACGAGACTGAGTACCGACCGGGCTGCTGCTGCCGATGAACCAGTGTTGCCACTTCGACACCAGTGGGAGTGAAGACGCGCAAATCGACCGGCGATGCGGTTTTCACACTGTACGAAATGGTCGTAGATGGATTGAAGGGATTCGGGTAAGCAGGGTCGAGCCGAAAATCTGTGACCTGAGTCGATTCGTCGCCAACACCCGAAGCGGCAGTAGTAAAATACCAGATGGTAGAGTACGGACCCTGTCCACCGCCATTGATTCCCCGAACCTTCCAGTAATACACTGTGTTTGGTTGCAGCAGATTTGATGAATAGAATAAATTTCGCGTTGTATCGTTGATTTCGGGCGATTGAAACAACGGATCGTTATCGACGGTAATACGGTATGAACTCGCATTCGAGGTTTGTTGCCAGACAAATTGTGTTGGACTGGTTCCGACATTGGTCGCTGAATTGATCGGTGCCAGCAATAAAGGTGCGATCGGAAGTGGCTGTCCCACTGTAGTAAAATGCCAGACAGTAGACCACTCGCCCGTTCCAGCATGATTATCGCCACAAACTCGCCAGTAGTATGTCGTTGAGTATGATAACGAAGTACCAGAATATCGTGTTTGTGTGATTCCCGTCTGGTTGATCAGTGTCGTGCCGAAATTCGAACTGGTGGATAACTGGAAACGATAGCTCTGAGCAGTTTCGGAAGCTTGCCAAGTAAAGTTGGGAGAAATAGCTACACTGGTCGCATTATTCATCGGGGTACTAAGAGTGGGTGGTAGTGGTGGTTGTTCCAGCGCGAACTGTGCTCTTGAACTCGCATCCGACCATACTACCGAGGTCAGGTTGGTGTTGGTAAGTGCCGATTCCAACCATGCTAAATTCACGCCATTGGCACTACTTAGTACGCCATTGTAAACCCAAGCGCCGTTCGTCGTTGGCAAACTCCAACTGACAATATTGGTATTCACTCGGTAGTTGTAAGCTGAAATGCTGAATTGTCCGGTTCGATTTACTGCCACTGACGGTTGCCAACAAGCACTATCCAAGTTGGTGAAAGTCTGTTGGGTCGACCAACTGAAACCAAAGTCAGTGGAACGGCTCACGCAGATTCGATCGTCGGGCGTACTTTTTGTTCCTGAAACGATAATGACTCCCGATTTCGCAGCGATCGCGCAATGTCGTACCGCTCCGTTGTCACTCGACAATACCACCGCATTGGTCCATCCATTCATACTGCTTTGACTGACTCTTACTTGAGTCGCATCAGCATATTCCAGATAGCAGAGGTATATCGTGCCATAACTGGCGGCAATCGATTTGCCCGATGAGGCATACCGAACATCGGTAGCAGCCATTTCACCGGCACTCCAGGAATTACCATTGTTAGTACTGCTGTAAACGAGGATATCGTTATTAACACCGCGGTTGCCGACAAATTCATTTACTGCCAGATAATAATTACCGGTGTGACTTGGATATTCTGTTTCGAACTTATTTGTTGTGAGCGATAGATAAATAGCATCGGCTAACCAACTGTTTGTATAGACCGTGTTCTGAACCAGATTCGCACCGGTAGTGTCGTACTTGAAGACCTTCACCGAAGTCCGGTAAGTTGCAGCGCTGATCGTATCTTTCAAGGCAACTGCTACAACGATGGAATTGCTCGCGTCGATTGCTTCAATTACCGGCGTTCCATCGATATAACCGTTGGGATAATTCATTGTGCAAATGGTCGACCAGGTACTACCGTTATTGGACGATTTCAGCACTCGGAATGTGCCGCTGTTTACAACCAGAGAGGCATAGAAAACACCGTTCTCAGTCATGGTGAGATCGGGGGTATAGCCACTGGTATCTAATGACGTCCAATCGGTTTCATTGATTGAGGAAATAGATTGCGCGGGGAATATTGATTTATTTGAAGAGTGGATTTGCCTACTGTCAATTTTCGGCTGAGCGAACAACGCAACGGCGAGTACCAATTGAATAAAGATCACTAATATGATTGGTGAAATTGCTTTTTCGTTCATTTGACACCCTTCAGAGGATATATCCAGAAATATCATCGACTATGGCAATCAAGATAGTAATTCTTGAATAGATTTTTTAGCAGTAAACCGGAAGAATTGAAAATTTCTAGTATTGTGGCAGAATGCCTCCAAATATTCGATTGATTGATAGTCGATTTTGAACTGCAGGGATCTACCGAATGGACAATTAGGATGGTCGGATGTTAATCGACGGTGAGGAAGGCGGCTTCATGTTATAGCGTAACTAATTTTGCATGACGCTGCTGGGAAGTAGAGGTCTGAGATTTAGTATACCGATTTCGACTACAAACGCAGGTTGCCACACTTAGTCAGCCTTCGGCTGCCTTCGTTCGCAACGACAGGTAAGTGAACCGCTGGTATTGTACCGCCCATTTCGATTCTTTTTTTTATCTTGAATCTTGATCTGTCATTGCGAACCCGCCGCAAGGCGGGTGTGGCAATCTACTCTTTTCATCTATTTTTTTGTCTTGTATCCTGATCTGTCGTTGCGAAGCCCCGTAGGGGCTGTGGCTATCCACTCTTTTTTGTATTAATTTTCTTTTATGAAGCAATATTACGTGTACATGATGACAAACTACACGAATACCGTCCTCTACACCGGTGTTACTAGTAATCTTGCGCGCCGCGTGTACGAACACCAACAAGGGTTTGTAGCCGGCTTCACGAAAACATTCTTTGTAAAAAAATTGGTCTATACCGAAGTAACCGACAATCCCACCTCAGCCATCATGCGGGAGAAACAGATCAAACATTGGAATCGGGCAAGGAAAAATGCATTGGTCGAATCGATGAATCCCGAATGGAAGGATATTAGCGATCAAATCAGGTAGTGAAAAGGAGTAGGTTGCCACACTTCGTCAGCCGAGGTGGCTGACTTCGTTCGCAACGACAGGTGAGCGAAACGCAGAAATTGTGCCAACCATCTTCGACGCTTTTCTTATCTTTTGTCTTGATCTGTCATTGCGAACGAAGCGAAGCGAAGTGTGGCAATCTGCTTTTTTTTTATTTCTGTGGAGTCAACAAGAGAAGGTTGCCACACTTCGTCAGCCGAAGCGGCTGACTGCGTTCGCAACGACAGGTGGGTGAAACGCTGAAATTATACCCACCATCTTCGACGCTTTTCTTATCTTTTGTCTTGATCTGTCATTGCGAACGAAGCGAAGCGAAGTGTGGCAATCTGCTCTTTTTTTATTTCTGTGGAGTTAACAAGAGAAGGTTGCCACACTTCGTCAGCCGAGGCGGCTGACTGTGTTCGCAACGACAGGTGGGTGAAACGCTGAAATTGTGCCAACCAACTTCGATTCTTTAGTATGTTATTGCGAAGCCCCGCAGGGCAGTGGCATACTACAAATTAGTATTCATAGCATTATTAGGTAACAATCAATTTTTATATTGATTGTGTAAAATTAATACGTTACTTTATATTTAAATCAACTACAATTATTTTTCTAGGTTATCACTAACAGGAGAGTACTATGTGTTACAGTGAAATGTTCCTTGATGATGTTAGAAGCATGAATAAACTTCTTCATTGTATCGAGTTTGCTAAAGAGAAAATAGAAATTTGCGAGATTAATCGTAACCATGATGAATTAATAGGAAATTCTGTTGGGGTTAGAACAATGGAAGAAGAAATCAAAATATCCAAAGACGCTATCGGAGTATATGAGGCAGAGATAAAATTTATCAAAGATAAATATAAAAAGTAAAGCGCCCCCTGTGGAGGCGCTTTGTCATTTTTTGGTGAATTACTTACTTCACCGCATTCCGACCCGCATCGAAAGCAGCGAGATTGAGGTCGATGGTCTTTTTCGGAACCATCGCCGCAATCGTATCCTTCCACGTTTTTTCGTCGATCGAAAGATTGGTCGACAGCGCACCCAGCAGAATCGTGCTGGAGAGACGCGGATTGCCAAGCTTCAGCGCAATGTCCTCGGCAGCGATCGAGACCACGTTACCGGCACAGATTTCTTTCGCACTCGCAATCGGATCGTCGGGATAGCGCGGTCCTTTGCGTTCGGATGCGGATGGCGGTTTGATCGTCTGAGTCGAAACGATCAGCGTACCTCCCTTGCGGACTTCATGGGCAAAGCGCAACGCTTCCGCCGCTTCGAGTCCGAGCACCACATCGCTCGCACCGGCGGCAATCAACGGGGAATAAACTTTCGGACCGAACCGGACATGACTCGATACGACGCCACCACGTTGACTCATGCCGTGTACTTCCGACTTCTTTACATCGAAACCGGCACGGAGCGCTACTTCACAGATAATATTGGATGCCAGAACCACACCCTGTCCGCCGACTCCGACGAGCAGTACATTGGTCATATTGTCGCTCATGCTGTGACCCCTTCCGCACTTTTCTGGAAAATCGCATCGAATTTGCAGACCTGAACGCACAATGTGCAACCCGTGCAAATCGTCGGATCGATCATCGGAATGTCAAGCCCCTTCGCCGTCTTGCGACCGGTGATCGACAGCGCCGGACAACCGATCTTGAGGCACAAGCCACAACCGGTGCAGGGATCGTCTTTCACGATGTAGGGATCGATCTTGACTTTCCGCGGGAACAGCGCGCAGGGACGCCGAGCGATCACTACCGACGGACCTTCGAATGCAATCGCGTCTTTCAAATCGGCGAGTGTTTTATCATAGTCATAGGTATCGCAGATTAAGAGTTTCTTGATCCCGCATGCCTTGACGATATCCTCGATCAAAATCTTCGGTGCCGGTTTACCCATCAAGTCCATCCCGGAACCGGGATTTTCCTGACCGCCGGTCATGGCGGTAATGTCGTTGTCGACAATCACGAGCGTCATGTTGGCACTGCTGTAGACCATGTCCATCAAACCGGTGACACCGCTATGCAGGAACGTCGAGTCGCCGAGTACTGCCGTCACCGCGTTTTTCTGACCGGTGGTCGACAGTGCTACGCCGATCGCATTCCCGATCGAGGCGCCCATGCAATAGCAGCAATGCAGCGTTTCGAGCGGCTTCAGCGCGGCGAGCGTATAGCAGCCGATATCGCCGAAGACGTGCGCTTTGACCTCTTTCAATGCCATGAAAATACCGCGATGCGGGCAACCGGGGCAGAGCACCGGAGGACGAACCATCACTTCGGCTTGTTTGGGATAAACTGGCTGGCTGTCGCGCAGACCGGCTTCAAATAAGCCTTTCGCGACCTTATCAAGATTCAATTCCCCTTCGATTGGGAAATATTTTTTGCCTTCGCATTCGATTCCGAGAATCTTCGCTTCATTTTCGAGGAACGGTTCGAGTTCTTCGACGACGATAATGCGCTTGCAATGTGCGGCAAGTTTCTTCGCTTTTTCGGCAGGGAACGGCCATACCATGCCGACTTGCAGGAAGCTGGCATCGGGCAGCAATTCGCGAATGTACTGAACTGCGACACCACCGGTGATAATACCGATTTCCTTGCTCTTCAGTTCGAGTTTGTTCCCTTCCCATTCGTCGGAGAATTTCGCCAATTCAAGAGTACGCGCTTCGACAAAGGTGTGGCGCGGCTTGGCGAAGTTCGGCATCATGACGAACCGGCTGATTTCGGGTACGAATTTTTCGCCACGTACCGGGTCGCGCCACTGTCCTAATTTTACGAGACCTTTAGCGTGGGCGATGCGGGTAGTTTCGCGCAACATCACAGGGGTGTTGAAGCGTTCGGAAATTTCATAGCCGAGCATCGTGAAATCGTGGGCATCCTGACTGTCGGATGGGTCGAATACGGGGATCTTGGCGAATTTTCCGATGATGCGGTTATCCTGCTCGTTCTGGCTGGAATGCATCTCGGGATCGTCGGCACTGACCAACACGAAACCGCCGCGAACGCCGGTGTAGGTGAAGGTCATCAGGGGATCCATGGCGACGTTGACACCGACATGCTTCATGCAGACGAGGGTGCGGGTGCCGCTGATCGATGCGCCAATTCCGACTTCGAGGGCGACTTTTTCGTTGGGTGACCATTTGGCGAAGACGCCGGGATAGGTCGCGAATACTTCGAGAATTTCGGTCGACGGGGTTCCGGGGTAAGCGGAAGCAAAATAGACGCCGGCTTCGCGGGCGCCTTGAGCAATCGCTTCATTGCCGAACAGCAATACCCGGTTTTCGTTCGGTTCGTTCATTCGGTTCTCCTGCTTCCATAAGCGGGTTGGGAGCGTAACTTGTTCCAAGAAAAGGTGAGGCGAAATGGGGGACGTAATACATTCAAGACGTTGCCCTCAGCCAAGCCTTAAGATAGCGAGATTTTTGCGGTGGGGAAAATGGGGGTGGTGCATGGTGCTTGGTGCTTCGTTCAGGGCAATCGCGCATCGCTCCGCGACCATCAATTGTTTTTTATCCTGTTCGGTCGTTCGTATGCATTTTTTTGCACGCACAATGTGGCAATTTATTGGTAGGGGCGCTTCGCGAAGCGCCCGGGAGTCCGGCGTAGCCGGACAGTAACCGGTATTATTCGCGAGCAACTCGGGTCGCAAGCACCGAAATAATTATGGAAATGCATACTATCAAGCCGCAAAAATGGTTATATTGCTTTGTCTGAATAAACGGAAACCAATATGTCGCAGCTTTATATCCAAGAATACTACAACGAATACGATCAAACTGTTAAGTTTGCGAAAACAGCCAATGAAGATACTATCAAAGGATGTTTTTGTAATTTATTGAATCGTTACGCCGACGACCGCAATTTACGAGTAGTGCGGGAAGTATTTGTACTTGGAACGACCGGAAAAAACGTCAAACCCGACGGCATTTTGCGAAATAGCTGGGGTTTGGATATCGGGTATTGGGAAAGTAAAGACGAAAAAGACAGTTTAGACGAAGAGATCGATATAAAAATAAAAAAGGGATACCCACTCACCAACATTTTATTCGAAGACAGCCAAAGTGCCGTACTGTTTCAGAACGGTCAATTGGTCGGGCGGGCGAATGTTCATGAACCGGCACAACTCGACCGCTTGATTGTCTCCTTTATCGAATTCAAACGCGAAATCATACGAAAATTCGAAGCGGCACTGGAGATCTTCAAAACCGATATTCCCAAGATTCTGGTGGCCATCCGCGTGCAAATCGACATCAAGAGCAAAAATAATCAGCCGTATTTGGACGCATTCGAAGAATTCCACGATTTATGCAAGACCGAAATCAATCCCGCCATTACTGCCGACGATATCCGCGAGATGATGATTCAGCATATCCTAACTGCCGATATATTCAATAGAGTCTTTGACGAACCGGACTTCCACCGTCACAACAATATCGCGCGCAAGTTGGAAGAGCTGATCGAAAAGTTGTTTACTTACCCGGAACGGAAAACACTGCTGGGCAATATCGAGCATTTTTACGGCACCATTCACGAAGCGGCCTCCGGTATTCCCGACCACCACGAAAAACAGAAATTTCTCAAAGTTCTCTACGAGAATTTCTATAAAGTGTACAACCCGAAAGCGGCCGACCGCTTGGGCGTGGTCTATACACCCAATGAAATTGTAAAGTTCATGGTCGAGAGTACCGATTATCTGCTGCACAAGCATTTCGGGAAAACACTCGCCTCGAAGAATGTCGAAATTCTCGATCCTGCTACTGGAACCGGGACATTCATTTGCGAGATTATCGAGCACATTCCCAAGCAGTATCTGCTCGATAAATACAAGAACGAATTGCTGGCGAACGAGGTTGCCATCCTCCCGTATTACATCGCCAATTTGAATATCGAATACTCTTACAAGCAGAAAATGGGTGCCTTCGAAGAGTTTCCGAATCTCTGCTTTGTCGATACGCTGGACAATACTGCCGCGCTTGGGTACGAAGGGAAACAGGGTACGTTGTTTGGAATCAGCAGCGAGAATGCCAAGCGAATTTGCGAACAAAACAACAAGAAAATCTCGGTCGTGATTGGGAATCCACCGTATAACGCGAAACAACCAAACTATAATTATCAAAATAGCAACAAAAGATATTTTGAAATTGACAAGCGAATAAAAGATACTTACGTAAAAAATGGGACTGCACAAACACAATATATGTTATATGACCCTTACGTAAGATTTTTTCGGTGGGCTTCAGATAGGATTAATGATGGTGGAATAATTTGTTTCATAACAAATAATAAATTTTTGCATGGTTGTGCCTTTAATGGCTTCCGCAAATGCATCCAAACAGAATTTGATTCTGCTTACTTTATCGACTTAGGTGGGAACATTCACGATTTATCTGGTTTAGACGGTATCTTCTTGAATGAGAAACATACAATTTTTGGTGTATCAGCAGCAGTCGGTATTTCTATTGCATTTTTAATAAAACAAAAATGTAAAGTAAATGACAAATGTAACATCTTTTATGCACTTCCTTGCAACATACGAGCAACTAGAAAAGAAAAATTTGAATTTTTAAAATCAAATCCATTGCATCAAATCAATTTTCAAGCGATCACTCCAGATAAGAACCATCATTGGATTGATCTTGTGAACAATGATTGGGAACATTTAATACCATTAATTGACAAGTTAGTTAAATCACAAAAAGGGCAATGCGCACTGTTCAAAACTTTTTCATTAGGAATTGAGACGAAAAGTGATCATTGGATGTATGACTATAGTTCAGAATTACTAAAAAACAAAGTAAAATACTTTATTGAACAATATGAAATTTCGATGAACATGTCTAACATTTCTGACTCAAAAATTAAATTTAACGTAAAGCTTGACAAATGTCGTCAGAAACGACTCCATATATCATTTAACCATTCTCAAGTTAGTGGTTGTATCTATCGACCTTTTACTTATTTAATGTTTTATTGTGATAAATACTTAACAGGAAGAACGTTTAAGTGGTCAAAAATTAGACATACGACTTCTGAAAACAAAATTATTTGTATTTCTGGTTCTGCTCATGCAAATCAATTCTTAAGTTTATCTAGTAAATATTATGTCGATTTGAATTGTCTTCCAGGTGGGTGTCAGAATATTCCATTGTTCCGATTTGACGAAGCGGGAAACCCTATAGACAACCTCACCGACTGGGGCTTGAAAGAATTCCAGAAGCATTACAAAGATAAGACGATCAGCCGCGAGCAGATTTTCCACTACTGTTATGCAGTGTTGCACAACCCGGCGTATCGTAAAAAGTACGCTCAGAATCTGAAATGCGACTTTCCCCGGATTCCTTTCTACAAAGACTTTTCGTTGTGGTCGCAGTGGGGCAAACAATTGATGGAACTGCACATTGGCTTCGAAGCGGCCGCACCGTTCGGGTTGCAACTCGTCGAAGCTCCCCGGCAACCCTCGCGACCCAAGCAGACCACATCTTTTCCCGCCGTTACCGAGCCGGGAACGTTGACGGATTATGTCCCCAAACTCAAAGTGAAACTCAAGGCCGATAAAGAGCACGGTACGATCGAATTGGACGAAATGACTTCGCTCACCGGAATCCCGGCCGAGGCGTGGGAATACAAACTTGGCAATCGCAGTGCGCTCGAATGGATTCTCGATCAATACAAAGAGAAGAAACCATCCGACCCAACCATAGCAGAGTTATTCAATACCTATCGCTTTGCCGATTACAAAGATAAAGTAATCGATCTATTGCAGCGTGTCTGTACCGTCAGTGTCGAGACGATGAAAATCGTCCACGATATGGAAAATTCCGAAGACGGCAAATTTGAATAATCACACTCCAATCCCTTCAACGCTACAACCGAGATTCGATATACGATTGCGAAGACAAGGAAAGTCGATTTGCGGGTGTACGACATTGCTGGAAGAGAAGTGGCAAAGCTCGTAGACTTCCATCAGGATCCCGGCGAATACACCTTCCAGTTCGATGGGAAGTCGCTGGCCACCGGAACGTATTTCGTGCGGTTGAATGCTGGAGATTTTGCGAAGACACAGAAGATCGTGTTGTTGAAGTAGTATCTAATTCGATTTCAGTCGTTTGCGGCAGGAGATCTTCACAAAGGTGTGTCAGGCTTCACCTGACTTGCGGGCATTTCACAATCGTCTTATTGACAAGACACAGGAGGAGGTTGCTTCGTCCTTCCGCTTCGGAAGTGCTTTGCACGTTCCTTCGTTGCAGTCCTCGCAACGACAAATCAAGACACAAAATGTTTTCAGATACAGTTTATCTAATGGGCGAACAAGAATATGTCCACCCGATCTTTTCCTAATCCCCACACCCTACCCCCCATCACCTATCGTGTCCGATCCTCGACCAGCGACAGTAGCGGGTAAAGATGATTGTACTGTTTCTGAATAAACATCGCACTCCGTTTTTTATAGAGCTTCTCCGCTAACCGATCGGCAATCGGCAGGACGATTCGTTCATGTGCGCAAAGGTATGGTGAGACGGTATTGATCTTGCCGGTAGTATGAAGATTGATACAGCCGCAGTACTGATTGCAGCGCTCTTTGATGGCGCAATCGAAGCACGATGCTTTCTCGGCGAAATTCTCGAAGTAGAGTTTAGCGCTTCGCTTCTGATCGATACCGGTTTCGACATCGCCGATACAGAACCGCGAGTCGCTCCCATCGCCGACAAATTGAATGCAGGGAAAGATCCTTCCGGTTGCAGCGACCGAGACTTGTCGTTTTCCGAAGTCGCAACGTTCGCCGTTACACTCTTCCGGAAAAATATGGCTGGCGATTTTTTTATCGAACGGGCTGAAATAAAATTTCTTTTCCTTCAATGTCATGGTCTCATACCACTCTGCCAACTCCTTATACTGCTTTGCAAGGTCTTTAAACGACTTATCATTCCAATCCGCTTTGAAATCAAGCGTATAGATTAGGTACCGGAAACCGCACGCATAGTGGTAGCGAACCGATTGTGCATAATACGGCACGGTGTCCGGTGAAACCACTTGCATCACCAGCGCATAGGGTTGATGTTTCAGCAGTAGATCGATTACCGGATCCAATTTTTGCGAAGTGGGATGTCCACCGACATCGTGGCGGTGAGCATCGTGTGCTGCCGGGATACCGTCGTGACTCAATGCAATCATGATTTGTGAGGTGAGCGGATCGGTGAGAAATGCTTCGTCGAGCAACATGCCGTTGGTGGTCATTTTGAAATGGAAGGGGCGTTTCGTTTCGGTCTCGATGCGCTTGCAATAGGTCATGATCTCGCGGATCAACGGTTTGCGCAAAAGTGGTTCGCCACCGAAGAAAACTATGCCCAGACTACTATCACTCTGCTTTTCTTCGAGCATCCGCAGCGACATCTGAATGGCTTTCTGCGCCGTTTCAAAGCTCATATCGACTGGATTCTTCTCGGCATAACAGTAGCTGCAGCGAAAATTGCATTGACCGGTCAGGTGGAGCGTCAGGTGCATCGGTTATTGCGCTCCTTGCTCTTTCATCCACTTAACAAATTCTTGGACTTGGATTCGTAGTGCTTGTTCCGTCTCTTGACTTAATTTCCGGTTCATTTTATCAGTATTCATTGAAGGATCGGCGAAATGAGTGTACTTAGAATATTCCGACCCTATCGGATCGTAGAAAACGCCGATATGCATGTGTAACGATTTTTTTTCTAACCCATTTCGTAATTCTTGCGCGGTTTGTTTCAGATTGATTTCGCCGCGAGTGCTTCCATTAATATTACTCGAATCTTTCCATGCATTGAAATCGTCTAACGAAATAAATTCAAATCCTATTTTCTTGACAGAATCGAAGCCATCAAGTTCAAGATTTCGTATCCTATTTCCCAGTTGTCGTTGTGAAGGATAGTTTAGATAGGTCGAAGTTTTTGGTACTTCCACATTCGATAAAACGCGTGTACCCAAGTTAAATTGTATTCCCGATTTTGCTGCTTCGTCATCGATAATACATTTCGCTTCCGCTTCAGTAAAAAATTTTGATTGAGGCTGCATAGAACCTTCTCCTCCCCAAGACAATTTTCCATCTCGATAACTGGATCTTAAACTATCTGTCATGTTATCATTTAGGCTGAATACATTTTTACTTTGGCTGATTCCCACTATTAATGCAAATATCGATACTGCAGCGATTGCGTGTTTGTGGTCGTGCCATCGCTTCGGTAATTTCTTTAGGATTTCCGGGTGTTCTTGCACATATTCGAACGCCGGGTATTGCGGAGTTTCATAACGTTTAACCGGTTCGATTAGCATGATTATAAAGCTCCTTGTGACCGCAGCCACCCGATGAAATCTCGAACTTGGCGTTGCAGTTCGGTTTTATTCTTTTGCGCTGCTACTACCGAATCGGCAGCGTCATACCCCAGGTAATATGTTAGTGGATCGTAGAAAACACCAAGATGTGTATTGGTCTGTTTCTTCATTAATCCCTGTCGCAGACGTTCTGCAGTCGTTTTCAAATTTTCGACATAGACTGTGCTGAGCACCGAATCCGATCTCCGCCAATTATAGAAATCGTCATCGGAAACAAATTCGTAACCAATCGACAAAGTCGAATCGTAACCATCAAGCTGCAATCGCGATACTGTGGTCGGAAAATACGTAACGACGCTATCCAACGTTTCGAAATAGCTCGTTGCCGGAATTTTCACATTTTCGATGGCTTTTGTCGTATCGGTAATCGAATACCCCGCAGCCGTAAATTCATCCAATATTAATCGCCGCGCTTCGGCTTCGGTAAAAAAACTATACGCCGCACCGAAAATGACTCCGCCCCAAATCGCTCTTCCCTCACCATGGGCATAGACCGGAGCAACACTACTGGATCTCATCGTCGAGGGACTGGTGGTTCCGTGATCGCAACCGATCAGCATTCCGGCAGCACATGCAGCACTTAGCAGCACGGGATTGTTGAACCACTGCTTCGGCAATTTCTCGAGCAATTCGGGGTGTTCCTGCACAAACTGGAAGATGGGGTAATTGGGTTTGGGATAGCGTTTGATCGGTTCGATTAGCATTGTCAAATCACCCCTTCGGTTCGCAACCATGCGATGAAATCCCGTACTTGTTGGCGCAATTCGTCTTCGTAATTGGAGGGATAAAACGCACCAATGTGTAAATCCGGTCGAAGAACTCTCAGTTCACTTTGAAGATCTCTGGCAGTTTTCACACCATCGATTGATCGGTATATCCTGCTAGTATCCAGATTGCGCCAGATCGACAAGTCTTCCGATGAAATATATTCGTATGCTACGTGATGCGTTGTATCGTTACCATCAAACACCAGATTGGTGATCGCGGTATGATGGAGGGTATCGGTTGTGGTCGTGTCGCTATAGAAATGCAAAGGAATGCTAATATTGTTCAACGTCAACTGACTGCCGTTAAAATGAACACCGGCGGAATCGGCAACTTGCAGGATAATTTGCGCAGCTTCGGATTCGGTCATCACTGGTGGTATCGAAGGTGGTCCGGCAGTCCGGGAAAAAATGGGACAGCCACTCAACACCAACATCGCTATGGCACTGAAAGAAGACATTGCGAATTTACTATGCCCCCAGCAAGCGGGCATCGTCTCCATTAAATCGGGATAGTATTGCACTTCCGCGAAGACGGGATATTTCGGAATTTGGTAGTTTCGTACCGGTTGGATCAACATCGTTACATCACTCCCTGTGACCGGATCCAAGCGATAAATGATTGTACTTGCTGTCGGATATTAAGAGTATCGGATCCCTGATAATTCGGCTCATGGAATACACCGATTTTCAATTCGGGATGATCCGCGCGCAATTGCGTTTGAAGCGCTTCTGCCGTTTGCCTCATCATTAGGGATTGATATGCTTCAATCGATACGAGTCGGTTCCACGCGTCGAGATCTTCCCATGCGACGAATTCATAGGCGATTGAATGTGTGGAATCGAATCCATCCATGTTCAAACCGATAGGCGACGATGGACAAAGAGTATCGGTGTGATGAGGAGTGGAAAAGTGCAGAGGTAACGACACATTCGGTAACGTTAGCGTATCGCCCTTGAATACAATTCCGGCTGTTCGAGCTTCGCTGTTGATAATTGCTAACATCTCAGCTTCAGAGGGCGGTATGCCGTGTGTAGCAAATCCACCTCCCCAAGGACAACCGGTGCAGAACCAAACAACCGTGCTCAGAGAAAAAAATACCCAGCTATTGTGACGCCACCGGTGTGGAATTGTTTGCAGTATTTCCGGATGCTGCACGGTGCCCTCGAAGTTTGGATACTTCGGAGTATCGTATCTTCGAAGTGGTTCAACCAACATGCTAGTAAACTCCTTGTTGATGCAGCCACGAGATGAAATCCCGTACCTGTTGGCGGAGATCTTGTGGGTTGCCATTTTGCTCAGAAAATACCCCCACATGCAGATCCGGTCGCTGCGTCCGGAGTTCAGTCTGAAGCTCCCTAGCAGTTTTCGAGCGGTTAATATTATAAATTTCGTATAACGTATCCGATTGAATTCTCCACTGGGATAAATCTGTTTCCGATATGAATTCGTAGCTGATCTGACGTAATGTGTCGTGACCGTCGAGCGTTAAGTTGGTTTCGGGAGTGAGATGAACTGAATCCGATGGATGAGAGTATCTGATAAAGCTTATGGGAATTCTCACATTAGGTATTGTGAGCGAGTCGGTGATGAAAGTGATCCCAGCAGTTGACGCTTCTTCCCGGATAATCTGTTGTGCTTCATTTTCAGTCAAAATTGGTACAACAATTCCACCTTCCCATTTTGGTTCATCCGGCTTGCAGCTTCCCATCATAAAAGACAGTGTTCCGAGCGCGAGCATCACTAGCTTATTGTTGCACCAGCGGTCTGGTAGCTTCTCCAGTAGTATGGGATGTTCGAGCAAAAAATCATAGGTTGGGAAGTGGGGAATTCGGTATCGCTTCAATGGTGCGACAGTCATAGCAGCAACTCCAAGGATGAGAAAGCGATCTAAATAATTCTATGAAATAATATAGATTTACTCGATATAGCGGGTTCAACATATAAACACCGCCTCGAAGTAAAAGGTTCCGATCAATTAAAAACAATTTCGGGGTATACTTACAATTCTTAGAGTAAAATCCTCCTCTATCAGGTGGCTTTATAGATTTTACCCAGTTCATTCATCGCTTGGAAAAAATTATCTGCGGGAAGCGAAAGGAGGTATCCCCCTTGCGCAGGATTCATCCATTCTTCCAATTCGGAAGGGGTAACTTCTTCCCAAGGTTTAATCTGCGAAGGGTACCCGAGTTGCAGTAAATGCTGAGCTGCATCTTTCAAGATATTCAGATCGACTACTTGAAGTGCCGGCTGAAATTCAATTTGCGTTTCCATCATCCTGCCCCATTTGATTTTGTTTCACCAACAATCATGCCGGCAGTGCCATGTAAGCTATCTATAGAATAATGGGTTAATTTTGATTGTGCAATAGAAAATTGAAAATTTGCAAGATTTTTCACGATTGTCAATTCGAAACAAAAAAAAAGGGGTGGTTGCGACCACCCCAAATTCTCAAGACTCGATCATATCTCTATTTAGCTTGCGGCAATACGTAGTGAAGCGCGTGTTTCCCGGGTTGAGCCAGATCTTTGATAATGTTCTTACCAGTCTCATCAAAGACGATTCGGGAATATTTCCCGTAATGGGGTGCCTTGCGCTGCAAGTAGGATACACCGGCAAGATTGTCAACAGAGATCAAACCGACGATTCGCTTCCCTTCGTTTTTCACTTCAAAGAGCGGTTTGCCGAACAGCAATTTCTGCTCGGGTGTCGGTTCGTGCAGATAGAGTGCTGTTTTCGATATATCTTTCCGAAGTGTGACAATCGGGATCTCGGGAAATTCTTCGGTTGTTTTCAGCCAGACGACGGTGGTATCGAACAGCGACACGGCTAATTTTCTCAACGCAGAATCGAGTTGCCAATCGCCATTTCCCTCGATCCAACAACCGACTTTTTTCGCACCGTACAGATCAGATAGTGACGGGGGGATCTCGCCCGGAGCCGGTTTACGCCAGACTTGATAATAGGGATCGATGGTCACTTCATTCGGTTGCCAATTGTGAATGGTCGATTCGATCGCACTACTCCAAGTCAATTTCCCGTTGCGAATGGTTCTTCCGTCGATCTGGACGATCCGGGAACTATCGCCATTGCTTAATTTGGCGGGAATCCATGTCGGGAATGGTTTTCCGGAAACAGCGAGTGAAATCTCGGTCGTTTTGCCGACATTCTTCATCGATAAATTCTTCAACTCAACCGCACCAGTCTCGTCGATCCAATCACGGAAGAAATACTTCAACGATTCATGCGGCGCTTCCTGTTGGAAACACTCGCGTAATTCGTCCCATCCGGCGAACCGATACCGGTACTGTGCGTAGAATCGCTGTAGCGCGCGATTGAAGGCATCGTCACCGATTCGATTTTTTAATGCATAGAACAGAAATGCGCACTTGTTGTATCCGACTGCGCGGGTAGCGCCACTGGAACGCGAGGTAAATTTGCGAAGTGGAAAATCGTTGCCATTGTTGACATAACTGGCATAATCTTTGATCAAACCACGACGATACTCGGCATCCTCGCCACGATCGGTTTTGTACGCCCAATCGGCGCCAAATGTCGTCAGACCCTCACACCAATTTCCGCTACTGGAAACGAACACGCCGTTCCCCCACCAATTGTGCAAAACTTCATGACCGAGCGAAGTTGTGACGATAAACGGCAATGCTATGACTTCCGATCCGAGGAAAGTGTATCCCGGAAGTCCATAACCAGCGGGAAAAAATGCTTCGACCATGGCAAATGATGGCCAAGGGTAAGCTCCAAATTCGCGTGAGTAACGTGCAATATACTTTTTCGCCGCAGCTAAGTAGGTTGGTGCAAGCGAATCGCGTGCAGGCGAGAAACAGGTTTCGATGGAGATGCCGAGTGTGTCGGTAGATCGAACAATAAACTCACCGGCAGCAATACTCAAACCTTCGTTCTGCCACGGTCCACCAAACGACCAATTGACAAAACCTTCCGGAGCAAGACCGATTTTAGTTCGTAACCCGGTCGTGATGGGTGTCCAACCGCTCGGAGTCGAAATCGTCACTGTATATTCATGGACAGTATTGAATTCGATCGGATAAAACAGCGCCGAGGTCGATAGAAAAATTCCTTGTTTGGCAATAACCCCTTCAGGAACACCGGCGACTTGTTCGCGTGAAAATTGCACGTTGGCGGAAGAATCGTTGAAAACGCCACTCCAATTCGCAACTACTGTTTTCGGTCCACTGATTTCGATTGCATTCGCATTCGCTTCCCACTCTTCGGCATCGGTTTTCGCCAACAGATTCGCCGTCACCAGTTTCAGCGGCTCGTTTTTTTTGTCGGTGATATCGACAATGCTGGCATCGCATTTCTTCGCAAGATAGAATTTATGGTTGCCGTGGTGAATGGAAATAGTATCGATTCCCGTTAGCATTTGAGTCGTCGGATTCAGCGTAAACGCAATCTTATGCGATACTGCGGGGGGATTCGGCGTAGCGGCAATCGCCAGAAAACTACATGTCAACAATAACAGAAGTGAGATGTATATCCGGTTCATTTCTTACTCCATTTTTCGCGAACAACTTCAATGATCGCAGGAAGAATCGAAAGAAAGATAATGGAAAAAATAACGACGGTCAGGTTTTTCTGGATGAATTCGATATTACCGAAAAAGTAACCCGCAAAAGTTAGCGAGCCAATCCAGAGCGCCCCGCCGAGCAAATCGAACGTGAGAAAAGTAAGATAGCTCATTCGCCCAAGACCGGCGACGAAGGGCGCAAAGGTCCGTACGATCGGTACGAATCGAGCAAGAATGATGGTTTTCTTGCCATATTTCTCGTAAAAGGAGTGCGTGCGATCAAGATAATCCTTCCGGAAGAATTTGCTATCGGGTTTGGTAAACAGTTTCAACCCGAGGAATCGACCGATGGCGTAATTGGTGTTGTCGCCTGCAACCGCTGCAAAATAAAGTAACCCAAACAGAAAACCGATATTCAATACATCGGGATTCTTCGCAGTTAGGGCACCAGCGACGAAAAGCAACGAATCGCCGGGTAGAAATGGCATCACGACCAAACCAGTTTCGCAGAAGATCACACAAAATAAGATTCCGTAAGTCCAGCTACCGTATTGCTGTATCACCTGTGCTAAGTGAACGTCAAGATGCAGGATCCAATCGGTAATGAAGGAAATTAACTCCACTCTCATACTCCGAATAATTGGGTGTAAAATAAGTGAAATCGGGTCAATCACGAAACTGAACGGTCGAAATTCGATTTCACGTTGGTTAAATCTCAGGAGCGTCTCATTTTCGTTAAGGTGTTAGAGTAACAATCCGTCACATTTGCTTTAACTATTTCTCAACCGTTAATAGATTGTAAATATTTCACTTGGAGTTGTCGATAAAGTATTGAACCCAAAGTTGGACGGCATAACCGTCGGCGACGGGGAGGTCACCGGAGTCGTGGGGCTCGCGCCCCCTCATTGATCTGGTCCATCGCGAGGACCGATTAATGGAGCGAATACCGAACATACCGACCGGGGATGGTTTTACCCCTTCTCAGGTCCATGCGATCACCGGCGTTCCCCCTCCGACATTATCGAAGTGGGAACGTGAGTTTCGCGAATACTTGCAGGTCGCTCGTACCCCTGGCGGGCACAAGCGATACGCACCGGATGTGGTTGAACGTGTCGAGCGATTGAAGTCAATGATACTTGATCACGGGATGTCGCTTCATGGTGCCAAGCGTCAATTGGAAGACCCTCAATCTGCTCATCAACCGGCTGAATTGCAGGGCGCGATTCGGACTGTCGCCCAGGATTGGGCGGAAGGACGGACCGAGCTGTTGGAACGGTTGGCGGAGAAGGTTGCAGATCGAATGCTGCGGCAGTTCGCCGCGAGTGGGTCAGCAAGTTAACAATTCGCAGCGTATCAGTGAATCGTAAAAGAAAACGCCCCGCAAGGGGCGTTTTTTGGTGCTCATAAAATTCAAGATCAATCACCTTTTCCAAACAACATCATCGCGATTCTGGATTTTGTTGGCATTGCGTGCCATTACAAAGAAAAGATCATTGAGCCGGTTCAAGTACTGGATGACACCGGGATTGATATCGGGGACAGACTCCAGTGCGGCGACGGCTTCGCGCTCGGCACGGCGACAAACGGTACGTGCCAGATGCAGTCGGGCTGCGGCTTCACTTCCTCCCGGCAGAATGAAAGCGCGGAGCGGCTGTAACGCAGTCTCCAATTCATCAATCCAGTGTTCGAGCTGTTTCACTTCCGGTTCACCAATCCGCTTGATTTGGTACGTGTCGGCATTATTCGAAGGGGGCGTTGCTAAGTCGGCACCTACTTCGAACAGCTCGTGCTGCAACGCATCGAGCATTGCTCCCAACCGCGCAGCCCCTTCACAGGAAAGCATCGCAATCGCAACCTGAGTCCATCCGAGCAAAGAATTGAGTTCATCGATGGTACCGTATGCTGCCACGCGGGGATCGGATTTGCTAACTCGATCACCACTGAACAGCGCTGTTTGCCCTTTGTCGCCGACACGGGTGTAGATGCGGATTTTTTTTTCGGACATGTTCCCTCGCGAAATAATAGCGACAGATTGCAATACAAGATTCAGATTCAAATACTGACTAATGGCATTTCATTTTATTCACTAACCGCATGGTAGCGGCGGCCTTTAGTCCGCTAATCTGGTAATGAAAGGCGCGTTCGCGAACGAACCTTGGGGCGTATGGCAACCGCAAAGCGCTCACCGAAAGTAAGACACCCGCATCCTTTGATTCAATATTTCAATCTGCGCATTCTGCCAATTCAACTGTTACGGGCGGTTCGCGAACCGCCCCTACAAAAGATGTAAAGATTGATAGTAATAACCATTAGTCCACTATTCTGGTAATGAAGGGTTCGATCGCGATCGAACCTTAGGGCGTATGCCATACGCCCTACTCAAAAGAAACGGAACGCAGGCTAAAGTCTGCGGCTATAAAAAAAGTGAACGCAATAACAGGCGCTGGCTACAGAATCACACTTCAACAGAATGAATATAAGATACGGAGGAAATCAATGGATTACTGAATGGATATAACTCTCGTACAATGTTTATTCAAGGGAGGAGTAAGATGAACGAATCGCGCAATGTACACTTGGTCAAAGGGGTGGTGGCAACCACAGCCCACAAGGATCTACCAGATGGAACCTTCGAAGAGGAATATGGTCGAGCGGGTTTTTTCTCGCGGGTAGCACACCTGACTCACACCCATCCTCCTACCGACTGGCAACGAATCGAGGGAACCTTGAAACCGAGAAGTTTCGATACCTCATCACTTCCCTCCTGCCCGGATAATTGCCGGAAATTGTTGTACAACGACGATGTCGCTTTTTCAATATTGTCGATATTGGAACCGATGCCTTACTGGCTTCGCGATAGCGATGCGGAACGGATATACTTTGTCCATCGCGGCAAAGGGATCTGCGAGACACTGTTCGGACCGATGCCGTATAGACAGGGGGATTATTTGCTGATTCCCCGTGGATTGTTGCATCGGATCGTACCTTCTGACCCATCGACACTGTTACAAATCGAAGCATACCGTGGTGAAATCGAACAACCATCGCGAGGAATACTGGGACAACACGCATTGTACGATCCGGCTGCCGTATTCATCCCCGAACCGATGGCTTATCCTAGTGAGCCAAATCGCGAATATGAAGTGCAGGTAATTCGACAGGGCGAGACAACGAGTTTTTTCTTCAATCATCATCCCTTGGATGTGATTGGTTGGAAAGGAGATCTATTTCCCTGGCGATTGAATATCGATCAGTATCTGCCAGTTAATTCACACCGACAACATCTTCCCCCTCCAGTTCATACGACCTTCGTCGGGAAGGGATTTGTAATCTGCAGCTTTTTACCGCGACCACTGGAAACCGATGAGGATGCGGTGAAAGTGCCGTTTTATCACAGCAATATCGATTACGACGAGGTACTGTTTTATCACGATGGTGACTTTTTCTCACGCGACAATATTCGTGCCGGGATGATTACCTTCCATCCCCAGGGATTTCCGCACGGACCTCATCCAAAGGCACGGATAGCATCGCAACAAAAATCTCACACCGACGAAATGGCAGTGATGCTGGATACTTCGCGACCATTACAGATGACGGACACCGCTAAAGGAATTGAAAATCCCGATTATTGGAAATCGTGGGGCGCTTCAGGATAAAAACAAAAGGGAGGATCATCAATCCTCCCTCAGTACGCTTAAATCGAGTTGAGATTAGAATTTCAGCACGAGGTCGAGCTGATATTGCCGGAATTTTTTGTTTGCACCGGTGGGATCGAGTTTGACATCGTAGGCTCGAACGGTGGTATTGACATTTTTTGCGAGACAATATTCGAATTCGATGCGATTGCAATTGTAATTTGATCCTAATACACCGATGCTTGGTTCCGCTAATGCACCAACAATAGCATCACTTTCAATTTTCCGATAGGAATAAAGCATTCCCCAATTTTTCGGGTTCTTCGCTTTTCCGAATTGGAACCCCCCTACCCACGCCGTATTCTTTTCGCCAACATCGCCATTCTGCACGTATTCACCGAAGACATTGACGGGATACCCCTTGAGTCCATTCCATTCCAATTTGGTGGCGACATCCATTAAGTCGTAATCGTATTTGTAGGCAGCAAATGTTCTACCGAATGACCGATTGGAATCGAGGGTATTACCCAACGACTTTCCGTAAAAGAGCGGATAATCCTTCACATTCGAAAAATCGAAATAGGCGCAGCCAAGCCAGTAACCATACTCGCAACAATTGCCTTTGATGCCCAACGTCGCAATCATCAAACTCTGATCATTGCTCTTGGAATTCTCTCGCAACCACGATTCACCGAATGATGCAAACATCGTCATTTTCTCATTCATCTTGAATTCGGATTTGGCGAAACCACCTTCGAAACTAAGGTCGGGACTAAATACGAGATCGGTGAGAAACAACGGCATCGGGAATTTACCGATATAAAAATTCACATTTTCAGCGGGTTTCCATTCGACATTTGCGGTTTCCAACCAGAATATTTTCCGGCTTTCGCCATCGCCTTTGTTGACTGAATCTGCCAATGTTTGATTCGCAGAAGTCGAGTTCTCGGTTTCACCGGTTGTAAGCCGAAAATTGACTTTCCAGTCTTCATTCACTTGAGCAGCCAACCCTAACCGCGCGCGAATTCGTTCGCGGTTTCGCGGCATCGGATCTCCTTCCAAATTGATGAGTTCATGACGATACCGAAAATCGCCAGACAACGTGATTAAATCATTCCATTTCAATGGTTTTGCTTCTTCAGACCAAACCAGCGATGAAAGTGACAACAAAGCGATAATTGCAAGAAATTTAGAGGCTGTACGCGAGCTTGAAGACATCTGTCCCCCTTTAGCGATAAAAATTTGAAACTTAACAATAGTGCTGATAATTCACGGATCGAAATTACAAAAAATGTTCGAATTAACCAATTGTTTTCGGTTGTCGATGGCTCACTTTGATCTTTGATTTCGATTCATAAGTCTTTGTGAATACTGAAAACCCATTTTCAAGGATTAAATGACCGGCAGATGTCTTCAATGCAACGTTTCGGCTTTATTACAACACTTACAAATGAAATCGAAATTGAATATATTGATTCACACGAAATTTTCATACCATCAAACCGGGCGAATGATGAAACTAGCAACTCTTCTTTTACTCCTCTTTCTATTTTCGATTGCGGCAATTGCTCAAGTACGTGAAGGATCGATTAGCGGGCAAATTATCGATGAAAATAGTTCAGAGCCATTAATTGGCGCCTCCGTTCAGATTGTCGGAAAAAAAATCGGTGCTATCAGCGATACTACCGGAAAATTCATAATCCCCAAATTACCTGTCGGAGAATACTCACTTCGCTGTTCAGCAATCGGTTACCAACCATCGGTAGTGACGAATATCGTCGTTTCAACCGGTCGAAGCGCGAAAGTAAAGGCTAAACTGACAGCCACTCGATCGCATCTAGACGAGATGACAGTGAAGCCGGATTACTTTCGCGATGGTGGAACTGTAGGAGCAATGAGCTCAGCAGTAATCGATGCATCCGAAATTAAGCGAAATCCCGGTTCACTGATGGATATGCAGCGAATCGTTCAAATTCTTCCGGGCGTTGCCAATTCACAGGATATGAATAACGAATTGATCGTTCGCGGCGGTGCTCCATTTGAAAACTTGACGGTTCTCGATGAGATTGAAATCCCATCGACAAATCACTATCCGAACGAATACAATTCGGCTGGTCCGATCAATATGGTAAATACCGATATGATCGAAGATGTCGAATTTTCGACCGGAGGATTTCCGGCGCGTTACGGCGATAAAATCTCCTCGGTGATGAAAGTGACGCTGCGTGAAGGGGATCGGAATGTCCGATTTGCGTCGAACACATCGATGCATTTTGCCGGGGCCGGTACATTGATGGAAGGGCGTCTTAACGGCGGTCGCGGATCGTGGATGTTTTCGGCACGACAAAGTCTGCTCGAAGTTTTCGATCAAGTGGTGGGTGCCGATGCGTTGGGCTTAACGGCGGTACCGAAATACTGGGATATGCAATCGAAAATCGTTTACGACCTGTCACCACGGCAGAAATTGGTTTTCAACGGAATATTCGGCGACGACCGAATATTATTCGAAGGGGATCCGAAAAAGGATAGCGATTACTTAAAGAGCGTAACCGATTCCTCGGCAATCAATACGACGAATTTTCGATCTCAACAATATGCTTACGGCGTCACTCTGAGAAGTCTGTGGGGCAATAAAGGGTACTCCAATTTTACACTGGCGACAATTGGGAATAATTACAATATTTCGGTACATCGCGAATATACCGAACGACAATTCGATGCCAACGGACATGTTGACAATTACCGGATTTTAAATTCATTTCCTCATTTTGGCGAACGAGCTGACCAATCATTTGTATCGGCGAAATTCGACTACTACTTCCCACCGTACCGAGGACACGAAGTATCGCTTGGTGGTCAGATTCAGTCGGTTCAAAAGTGGACTACCGATGTTTATGTCCAAGCCGATACCAGCCGGTACGATTTAAACGGCGATGGCGTATTCGAGACGGGACCAATTGTTCGACCAGAGGGAAGTTTTCAGCAACAGATCAAATTTGGCAATGCAAACAGATCCTACGGCTACTTGAGCGACGATTTTCACATTACACACGAATTAAAAGTGACTGTCGGTGTTCGATACGATTACTTCAGCTACACCCGTCAGGGAAATATTAGTCCGCGATTGAATCTAGAATATCAGCTCGTACCAAGAACCACCAAGTTAAAATTCGCGGTAGGTGAATACTACCAGACTCAGCCGTTTCCGGAATATGGCGATCGGAACAATGTCGGTTATAATATTCGACTGAAAAATATTCATGCCCGAAATTTTGCAGCCGGAATTGAATCGATTATTGGCGAAGGGTTGAAGTATTCAATCGAAGGGTACTACAAGAAATACAACGATTTTGCGGTTTCGGAGGAATTCATCTATCAAGCCACCGATACACTCCGGTCGGAAAAACGGCATAATGTCGGAGAGAAGTACTCCTACGGAGCGGAATTTTTCTTACAGCAGAAACAGGTAAAGAATTTCTATGGAACGCTCAGCGTATCCTGGTCAAAGACGCGGGATCTCGATCCCCGCAAACCGAAAGTATCGGATGAATTTCCGGATGAATACGATTTTCCTTGGATCGTGGTGGTTTCAACGGGTGAGATCACTAAAAATTTTCGGAATCGACTGAACGATATGCCGTTTTTTGTAAAGTATCCAAGTTATATTTTACCATTCTCCAACGATATGGAAATCGGATTCAAATATCGCTACCAGACAGGTAAAACCTACACTCCGCAAGAATTTGTAACGTGGCGGCAAGATCGAATCGGTGGAATGGCATGGTCGCGCGGCGCATGGATCGATTCCCCGAATATTAATAGTATCCGGTATCCCGATTATTCACGACTCGATTTACAATGGATCAGCCGCTATCATTTCTCGAATTGGGATCTCAATACGGTGGTCGCAATTCAGAATGTGACGAACCGGAAAAATATATTCGGCTACAGCTATCGAACAGATGGAACTAAAGAAACCGAGTACCAGTACGCTTTCTTCCCGATTCTCGGGGTGGAAGCGGAATTTTAATCAAGAGAGAATTTTATATGTAATAGTCAACCCGCATTCTCGTTGATGCGGGTTTGTCTTATCTCAAAAATTGTCTTGGTAATACCAGTAGATATCTAAAGAAGAGATGTTAATTCGGTGCTGGGTACTTGTTCGAGTAGGGTTCCAATGACAATGAAATCGGCACCAGCTTTAACGGCAGTTTGAACTTGTTCGGGGGTTCGAATACCACCACCCACGAGAATTGGAAGTGAAATCTCGTGACGGGTTGCCGCGATAGCTTCCGCCGGAACCGGAAATTCGGCACCACTGCCAGCTTCGAGATAGACACATTTCATACCGAGTTGTTCGGCAGCCAAAGCGTGTGCGGCAACTAGTTCGGGTTTGTCGCGCGGGATCGGCGGCGATCCACTCATAAATTCGGCAGTGGTCATCCGACCGGAGGAAATAAGCAAATAACCGGTGGCTATTGCTTCCAAACGGAGATGTTTGATGATGGGTGCAGCAATTACATGTTCACCAATCAAATACTGGGGATTTCGTGAAGAAAGGAGCGAAAGCAGCAAGACAGCATCGGCTTCGGCAGTCAGTTGACGGGAATTACTCGGAAATAGTACGACCGGCAAGGTTGTTGCTGATTTTACTTTCCGGAGCGATTCTTCGAAGTGGTTCCCGGTCAAATAACTCGTACCATAAAGGATCGCCGCGGCACCGGCATTTTCGGCGCGTGCAGCTAGTGCTGCCATCGCGGTCGCATCAGTGCGGTCGGGATCAAGCAGCACAATCAGCCCGGGACCCCGGTCCCGGCGGAAAGCCAATAGTCGTTGAAAGACGGTTTCGGTCGGCATTCTACTCCATCATGTCGATCGAGAAGTTTCGATACGAACTAAATTATACAACGAAATCCATGCAAAGCGAAGCATCCCACAAAAAAAAAGTGATTGGGAACAAAAATAAGAATAAATTGACGTCTTAATCAATCAAAATGGCAGGAACTTCCTATTCATCGTCTCGTTGAGGCGCAATTTATTGAGCAACAGGGGGCGGTGGCAGTAAATGATCAGGTACTCGGTGCGATCTAAACGACTGCAAGGCACGCCTAATCCAAGCTAAATCGCATTCAGCGTTGCAGACATCGAAATCGTCCGACTTTAAGCATCGTCCTTCGCAAGTAGATTGACCGGTGTTTCGGACCTGAATATCGGGTCCTTTGTACAACGGTCGGAGATCGGCAGCTCGGATCGCAATGGTGGAATGGCACCCGTCAGTGTCGTGAGTAAGATAAATCAGACCATCATCGGGATTCTTAAAACCGGCTTGATAACCATTCAGATGCAAGGAAACGTCCTTCACTAAGTCAAGGAACTCTTCCCAGCATTTATTGCATAGCGAACAACATTTGAATGGCATACTACCCCCCGTTTCGATATTAGGGTCGATACAGGAATATCGACATTTTTCGAGTAAAAATCGAGGATTCCGATTATCGGTAGAAAAAAAATTGGGGCATCGTAGCGATACCCCAATTCATAAATACTGTTACCCAATCAACTTTTCGATCGTTGTTTTGACTACAGCCAAGCCATCCGATAGGCGTGCCGGGTCTTTCGCACCAGCTGTTGCCAAGTGCGCCTTGCCACCACCGCCACCACCGGCAGCCTTGGCGACCTCCTTCACAATATCGCCCGCTTTTAGTTTACCCAGTGTCAGGAGATCTTCGGTCACTGCGGCAGCAAAGGAAGCACTCCCCATCGCGCGCGAACCGAGCACCACCACAACCCCTCGCTCGCGTTCGCGGACGGCATCGCACATCGTTTTCAATGTATCGGTTGATGCCCCTTCAATTTCGGCAGCGATCACCCGCACGCTGCCAATCATTGGAGCAGTGGCTAGCAGTTCATTCATCTTTGCCTGTGCCCAACGCGTTTCGAGGGCGGCAAAAGCTTTTTCCTGCGCCCGCTTCTCGTCGAGTGTTTTGGTCAATTTGTCAACGATATCGCTGCCGCTACTGTTGAGGAGTTCCTGCATCCGTGTCAATTGCGCTTCCTGATCGAGGATTCGCGCCAGCGCAGCACGACCGGTAACAGCTTCGATACGGCGCACTCCGGCAGCGGCACCGGTTTCAGTGGTAATGGCGAAATAGCCCAATTCGCCGGTAGTCGCAACATGAGTTCCACCACACAACTCCTGTGAGACAACTTCCCGGGTAAAGGGATCGCGAACACGCACAACCCGTACAGTATCACCGTACTTTTCATCGAACATCGCTTCGATCTTGCCCGCTTCGATATCGGCTTTCAGCGCACTCATAGCTTCTTCGGTCGGTTCGACCGGAAGGTTTTCAAGAATTTGTTCGTTCACCCATTTCTCGATGGCAACAACTTTATCCAAGGGCACTTTTTCGTAGTGCGTGAAGTCGAAGCGAAGATAGTCGGGATGTACGAGCGAACCCGCCTGATGGATATGATGACCGCAGAAGATGCGCAACGCTTGATTCAACAGGTGAGTCGCGGTATGGTTACGCGCCAGATCGAGACGGCGATTACGATTCACTTCCGCTGTGACGGTTTCGGGCATCGTTTCCGACCATTCCAACAACCGGCAACGGTGTACTGGACCGTAATCGGACTTGGTTACATCGAAGACTTCGGCGGAAAAACCACTCGCCGCCAGAGTTCCGAAATCAGCCAACTGACCGCCACCCTCGGGATAGAATGGGGTTTCCGATAATACTACTTCGAGGATGTCTTCATCCTGCTCTTTCACCAATCGCCAGCGGAGGACATCCGATTTTTGATCGATCCGGTTGAATCCGGTGAAATGCGAACTTCCTTCGCGCTCAATGATCCATTCGCTCAAAACCGCTTGTTGATGCTTCACCTTAGTCGATGCCCGACCCAGTTCGCGTTGTGCATTCAATTGCGCATTGAATCCACTGACATCGACGGTATAACCAGCTTCCCGCGCCATGAGTTCAGTCAGGTCAAGCGGGAAACCGAAGGTGTCGTACAATTGCCATGCGACTTCACCGGAGAGTGTTCCAGCTTTGGGTAGCTTCGCAATTTCGGATTCGAACCGTTCGATACCGTTGTCCAGCGTGCGGGAAAAGTTCTGTTCTTCGGCGCGGATCACCCGGATGATATGGTCTTTCTTGGCGCGCAGTTCGGGATAGAATTCACCCATGGTCGCATCGAGGACTGGCACCAGTTCATTCACCAATGGACCGGTAACGCCCAACTGACGGGCATAGCGGGCAGCACGACGGAGCAGGCGACGCAAGACATAACCGCGCCCCTCATTGCCGGGAAGCGCACCGTCGGCGATCGCAAATGATACCGCTCGAACGTGGTCGGCGAGAACTCGGTGCGGTGTGCCTGCGGGACCATCGCTATAGGCAACGCCGGATAGCTCGGCAACTTTCTGAATTAACGGCTGGAAAACATCGGTAGAGTAGTTAGAAGAAACACCCTGCATTACAGAACAGAGGCGCTCGAAGCCCATTCCGGTATCGACATGTTTCGAGGGGAGCGGCGTGAGTGTGCCCGTTTCGTCGCGATTGTATTGAATGAATACCAGATTCCAGATTTCCATATACCGTGCAGAACCGGTATTGACGCCAGCTTTCGGGTCGGCATCGTACTCGATTCCGCGATCGATATGAATTTCACTGCACGGTCCGCACGGTCCGACATCGCCCATTTCCCAGAAATTATCCTTTTTACCCCAGCGCGAGATGTGTGTGGGATCGATGTCGGTCAGCTCTTTCCAAAGTTGTTCCGCTTCGTCGTCGTCTTCGTATACTGTCGCGTAGAGCTTGTCCTTCGGCAGTTTCCAGACATTCGTCAGCAGATCCCATGCCCACGAGATGGCTTCATGCTTGTAGTAATCGCCGAAACTCCAATTGCCGAGCATTTCGAAAAAGGTGTGATGATAGGTGTCGACGCCGACTTCCTCGAGGTCGTTGTGCTTTCCGGAAACGCGCAAACACTTCTGTGAGTTGACGGCGCGGGAATACGTGCGGGTTCCCTGACCGAGGAACACATCCTTGAATTGATTCATTCCGGCATTGGTGAAAAGCAGGGTCGGATCGTCGCGCGGCACGACTGGCGCGCTCGGCACGAACGTGTGGGCGCGTTGTTCGAAGTACTCGATGAATTGACGACGAATTTCGGATGACGGAATCATGGTACACCTTTGAGTTGTTGGCGTGAATATTTATCGACGCCGGATTTCGGTAAACAAGAACAAATAATATACGAAATTGGGGTGGGGTATATCAGACGACTAATTATATTTTTACAATAAACATGATATTAGTGAGAGGTAGGTATTGTATTGTGCAGTACTGCCCAACTCCGCTTGGGCATATTCATTCTTTTCCGTAGTACTGCCCAACTCCGCTTGGGCGAATTCCTTCTTTTCCGTAGGTCAGAACTTGTTCTGACCACCGCTTGTATCTTGATTCTTGTATCCTGCTTTGTCGTTGCGAAGCCCCGTAGGGGCTGTGGCAACCTTCTCTTGTGTAGCCGCAGGCTTCAGCCTGCGTTTTTTGAATCATGCTTCCTGTGGTAGGGGTGGTTCGAGAACCGCCCTAATCCATTGATGACGCAGAAATATTTCCGGATTCATTCATTGATTTATTTTTCATATCCGCGTGATGTCTTTCAGACATCACGTTTCGGGCGGTTCGCGAACCGCCCCTACCAAAGAAGATACGGGCGAACACGGATGTTCGCATCTACTTCACACTATGAATTACTTCAACAACACAATCTTCTCCGTCTTCGAAAACATTCCCGCCTGCAACCGCACAAAATAGGTTCCACTGGCTAAGCGCGACCCATCGAGCAACACGCGATAGGTGCCGGCACGCTGCTCACGCTGCACCAGCGTCGATACTTCGCGACCGGTGAGGTCGTAGAGACGAAGATCGACGCGAGACAAGGACGGGAGGGTGTAGGAAAGAGTGGTGGTGGCGTTGAAGGGGTTGGGATAATTCTTAACTAGAAGTGTGGAATTTGGGTGAAGTGAAGACTCCTGAACCGAAGTAGTATCGATAGTGAATTGGGTGATGAAGCAGTCATATTGACCATTACTCGATGTATCAAAACATGATGATGAAATTGGGAAATTAGCACTTGATGTTAAGCCAATGGCGCATATTTTACTGATTGATATGCAACAAATATCCTCTCCGCCATCGTCGCTCGATCCTCCAAGGAATGTACTATAAAAATGATTGGGATTATCTAATGAAATACGAACGACAAAACAGTCATTTGAACCTCCACTATAAGACTGTTGCAACGCGTTCATTGTTGTCGGAAAATTTGTGCTAGAAGTTGTTCCAGTAACAATAATTTCATAAGAATTACGAGCAACTGCCATACCAATATCGTTATCAGTGCCACCAAAAAATGAACTATATAATAGATGAGACAAATTATTATTTATAACAGTAACAAAACAATCATAATTTCCATTTTGGGTTGTATCGAATGCATTTTCAGTATGGGGATAATCACTACTTGCAGTAACACCGACAGCGATAATGATACTATCCTGCGACAATGCTATATCATGAATTCTATCCCCACCGGAACCACCGATATAAGTACTCTTCATTAAAATGCTACCATCGTGACTCACTCGTGATATGAAGGCATCTACTCCTCCATGAAAAGATGAATCGAATGCATCGCTTGAGCATGGAAAATTGGAACTGAAAGTATAACCTCCAATGATTAGTGATTGATCTAGCGGAATATATACAATAGACTTGCCTTCAGCACCGTTTGTGCCACCAATGTAAGTACTGAATAGTAAGGTTGGATGGAACATATCGAATTTAGTAATGACTGCTCCTACGTTGAAGGGAGGTGTATATGCACCAGCCGTTATTGGATAGTTTGTACCACCGGTAGATCCGGTTATGATACAACTACTATCCGATTCATCAACTATGATATCATTACTAACATCTTGAGCGCTTGTTCCTATCATTGAACTGTAGAGCAATTGCGAACCAGTGGAATTCACTTGTAACACGAAACAATCATCAGTTCGATATCCGGAATGCGAACGGCAATATGCATTCGTTGTCGTTGGAAAGTTGTCGCTCTCAGTGGAACCAGTCACGTAGATACAATTCTGTGAATCAATTGTCAATCCATTGCTGAAATCATTGAATACACCACCGAGATAAGTACTGAATTGCAGGAGTGACAAGGTTGAATCCAACTCGGAAATGATACAGTCCGATAATCCGGCATTCATCCGTTCGATCGTTCCCGGAGTAGTAGGATAGTCAAATCCACTGGATGATCCTGCAATGACAACAGATCCCGTACTGGTAACTCCAAGTGCTAATGCTTCGTCGTCACCTGTACTACCGACAAACGTCGAGTAGACCAGCGGATCGATCCGGAGAGCCTGAGATGCATCGTAGTCATTCGGCAGATCGATCGCGAAGAGATTTTCTAACACGAGTCTGAATTGTGCCGTGACATTATTTCCGTGTGTACCATTCGCAGTGGTTTGGTAAGCTCCCGGAATTCTCATTCGCAATTCGCCGAGGGAAGTGGGAAGCGAAAGTTCATTCGATAAGTGGAGGTCGGACACTCCTGTCCGACTCCTTTTTATGACAGAAATTATTGAGCCGACGGACAAGAGTGTCCGTCCTCCGCCTGTGATTGGCGCTTCCAACCCTTCACACACCATCTTGATTTGCTTGGGATCGGCACCAGGATGAATCACGAAATCGAATTCGAGATGTCCCTTGCTCTCATACCATTCGACATCGATGCCATCCCAAACATCGTGATGCACCACGCGCGAGAAATTGCGGCAATCCGGCGCCCACTTCGAGGAATCATTCCCCAAGAAATAATTGTTGTGCCACGATAGTTCACCTTATGCATCAATCCATTTTGCGGATGCGTATTTATTCATGGTAGGGGCGGTTCGCGAACCGCCCGTGTCCCCGGATGGTTGCACGAATTTGAATTTGAGCGCGTGGGATTTTAATGGAAAGGATTCATGATCAGGGCGTATGCCATACGCCCCTACGGCGGCAACGTCGTTGCCGCTTGCGGGCGGGTGTGGGAGCCCGCCCCTACTGGAAAAAGGATCGGTGCGTTCGCGAACCGCCCCTACCAAAGAAGAAGAATCGATGATGGAGGTGACGAGGGTGACACCATCGCGCTCGAGGAACCAAGTGAAGCCGTCGCTGCGCACCTCGCATTTATACAGGACGGCACTGTCCCACTGCCCTTTGTTCTCGGTGAATTGGAACGGGTGCGGTAATCGCGTCGATTGTACCGTGACAGCGTAAGAAATTTGCGGGAGAAGGATCGACAGAGCGAAGACAAGCATCGTCGCGAATGCGAGCGGGTATTGGTGTAGAGTACGATAGCGGAAAGTCATAGTGGCTCCGGTCGGACAGGTGGTATATCAATAATAATGTGGATGGAGAGTATTTACAAGCAATTGATGAGTGATAGGAGAATTTGTGCCACGGAGTTTAATCAGTGTATCGTGTAAAAAAAAATAGATTGCCACGTCCTTCATTCACCTTCGGTGAATTCAGTCCTCGCAATGACAGATAAGGATCAAAAATGCCGATTCGGAGTTAGGTAGTACTACAGGAAAATCGCAGGCTCGGAGGCCTGCGCCACCAACAGAATAGGGTGTGGGTGATAGGGATTGGGTATTGGGAAAAGACGAAAAGAGTAGGTTGCCATGTCCGCCGCTTCGCGTCGTCCTCGCAACGACAGAACAGGATACAATGAAACCAAAGAAAAGATACAAGAACAGGCGGGCGTGGGAGCCCGCCCCTACTTGAGTTTATTCGAACGCGTCTTATTGCTCGAGCGTACTGACGCGATTCCCTTCGTAGTCCAGAAGTTCGATGGTCATTGCCATCTTGCCATTGGCATGCGTCGAGCAACTGAGGCAGGGATCGAATGCACGAATGACCGCTTCGACGCGATTCAACATCCCCTCCTGCAAATTGGTGCCATCGACGAAATTCTTCGCGACCTGCAGAATTCCGCGATTCATCGCCAGATTGTTGTGACCGGTGGCAATGATGAGATTCGCCCAAGTCACCACTCCCTGCTCATCGATCTTGTAATGATGAATCAACGTACCGCGCGGCGCTTCCGATACGCCAACCCCTTCGTAGCAATTCGGATCGGCAGTGGCGCGAATATGCTTGCTGAGAATTTCGGGATCGTTCAACATCTTCTCGATACTCTCCATCGCATGAAGAATTTCGATCAGCCGTGCCCAATGATAATGGAACGAACTGAGTACCGGTTTGCGCTCTTTACCGCGGAATTCTTCAAGTTCCTGATCGGCAAGCGGCGTTCCGAAAGCGTCGATGATGTTCAATCGCGCCAGCGGGCCGACACGGTACATCCCATGCGGATAACCCATCGGTTTGTAGTATGGGAATTTCATATAGGTCCACGGCTCAACCGCTTCGCCAATGATCTTCATGTACTGCTGCGGCTCGAAATGATCGGCGATGATATTCCCGGCGGGATCGACGATGCGCAATTTGCCATCGTAATGTTCCCAGTTGCCATTGGCATCGACCAGACCGAGGAACAACGACGGGAAATTTCCGAACGTGCCGATTTCCGGTTGGTATTTTTCCATCATCCAGCGGAACCAGTAGAGCGTTCGTTTCATGATGTCGATTCCTTCCGGAATCATTTTCATGATGATCCCACTGCGTTCCAGCGAGAGTGCTTCATTGACACCGCCAGGAACCACCCACGCGGGATGAATGCGCTTACCACCGAGAATTTCGATGATCTGCTGTCCAATCTGACGCATCCGGATTCCGTCGCGCGCCAATTCAGGATTCTCTTTCATCATCCCGAACAGGTTGCGGCTCTTCGGATCGCCGTCCATTCCAAATAGAAAATCGGGAGCAGACAGGTAGAAGAAATTCAACGCATGCGATTGAATGATCTGCGCAAGATTCATGATGCGGCGCAAATTCATCGCGGTATGCGGAATCTGAACCGAGAGCATTTCATCGCATGCTTTCGCGGAAGCGATCAAATGCGATACCGGACAAATACCGCAGGTACGCGCCATGAGCGACGGCATTTCGTAAAACGGGCGACCTTCGCAAAATTTTTCGAATCCGCGGAATTGTGTCGTATGGATATGGGCTTTCTGAACGACGCCCTGATCGTCCAGTTGCAGCGTAATTTTCGAATGCCCTTCGATCCGGGTGATGGGATCGATTACGATCTGTTTCGGCATTGTCTTTCCCCCTACTTCCCGAACCGGGAAACTTTGGTTGTTTCCGGTTCTCGCCCAGCCAACAATTCAGTCAAAACATAAAAAATCGCATCCGCCGGCGGCGGGCAGCCGGGAAGATAGACATCGACTTTTACTACATCGTGCACCGGACGGACGTTCTTCAGCAGTTTCGGTATGACTTCATTGGGAATCATCGGATGGTGCGAAGTCGTTTCGAGGTACGCGTGCTCAAGTACTTTTTCCGGACCGAACGAGTTGCGCATCGCAGGAACGTTGCCGGTTATTGCACAGTCGCCCATGACGACGAGAATCTTAGTACGCTTACGAACTTTTCGGATCTTTTCGAGATCTTCCACGCTGCTGATTGCCCCTTCGACCAAAGTGATATCGACATCCTCGGGCATCTCCTTGCTGTCGACCAATGGGCTGTAGACCACGTCGACCAATTCGGATAGTGCAACGATGCGCTCGTCGATATCGAGGAAGGACATATGGCAACCGGAACAGCCGTCGAGCCAGATGGTGGCAAATTTCGGCTTGCTCATTCCGCATCCTCCTTCCGCATCATCGTGAGGTACGGCAAGAAGGCGCGTCGTTTGGCATTTTCCGCGACCGATCGACCACGCTCACTTAGTGCTCCAGTCGGACAGACTTGCACGCATTTACCACAGCGGGTACAGGTTTCGGAAATTCCCCAATCGGTATTGAGATCGGAGATAATTCGCGTATTGATCCCGCGCGACATGATATCGAGTGTGTGAGCACCTTCGATTTCACCACAGACACGAACACAACGATAGCAGAGGATGCAGCGGTTCTGATCGGAAACATACCGGTCGTGGGTCGCATCAACTTTGTACTGTGCATGGCGGTAGGGATAGTGCACGAAATTCATGCCGAGTTTTTCCGCCATCTGCTGCAATTCGCAATGACCGTTCGATACGCATACCGCGCAAATATGATTGCGCTCGGAAAACAGCAATTCGAGAATCTTATGGCGATATGCCGATAACCGTGCCGAACTGGTGCGGATTCTCATTCCTTCGGATACTAGCGTGACACATGCCGGTAACAACCGATTTGTACCTTCCACCTCAACCACGCAGATTCGGCAGGAACCGACCGACGATAGTCCTTCGAGGAAACAGAGTGTCGGGATATAGATATCGTTCTCTTTCGCGACTTGCAGAATTGTCTCATCGGATCGCGCACCGACTTCCCGATCGTCGATGAACATCGTGATTACTTGTACCGGTTGACCGTTCATTCAACCACCCCCTCCATCTCCGCTTCACTCTGAAGATGCGCTTCATATTCGTGACGGAAATGCCGTAATGTACTTCTCACCGGATTTGGCGCGCCTTGACCGAGACCACACAAACTGGTCGCTCCAACCAAGTCGCACAACTCTTCCAGCATTGCAACATCTTTTTCACTGCCTTCGTGGCGTAGGATTTTCTCAAGCAAATCGTACAATTGCGCTGTTCCAACCCGGCACGGCACGCATTTTCCGCACGATTCCGAGACACTGAAATCCATGAAATACTTCGCGACATCGACCATATCCGAAGTCTCGTCGATGACAATCATTCCCCCCGATCCCATCATCGATCCGAGGCGAGTCAAGGTTTCGTAATCGACCGGTTCGTCGATGCAGGACACGGGAATACACCCACCGGCAGGACCACCGGTTTGGATTGCTTTCAACTGCTTGCCATTGGGAATACCACCACCGATATCGAACACGATTTCGCGTAAAGTGATACCCATCGGTACTTCGATCAATCCGGTATTGACAACTTGTCCAGCGAGCGCAAAAACTTTCGTTCCCTTGCTCTTCTCGGTACCGATCTTCTGGAACCATGCCGCTTCGTTGCGAATAATCGTCGGAATATTGGAATAGGTTTCGACGTTGTTGATTAATGTCGGTTGCCCAAACAGACCGCGTTCGGATGGATACGGTGGACGGGGTCGCGGGGTACCGCGTCGTCCTTCGATCGATGCCATTAACGCGGTTTCTTCACCACAGACGAATGCACCGGCACCGAGCCGAATCTCAACGCTGAAGTTAAACGTTGAACCCATCACCGAATTGCCGAGGATTCCATTCCGTTCCGCTTGCTTGATCGCATTTTGCAGTCGCTTGATTGCCAACGGGTACTCGGCACGTACATATACGAAACCCTTGTGCGCTCCGACCGCCATGCCAGCGATTGCCATGCCTTCAAGGACGCGATGCGGATCGCTTTCGAGGACACTGCGATCCATGAATGCACCGGGGTCGCCCTCATCGGCATTGCAGACGATGTATTTAGCTGAGCTGTTCGCTTTGGCAACGGTTCGCCATTTCAGTCCAGTCGAGAAACCAGCGCCACCACGACCACGCAGACCGCTCTTCACGATTTCATCGATCACTTCCGATGGCGAAAGGTGCGAGATGCTGCGATACAACGAGAAATATCCGTTCGCGGCGAGATAATCGTCGATCCGATCAGGATCGATCTTACCGCAGTTCTCGAGCACAATTTTTACTTGTCGTTCGAAGAAGGGGACATTGGTGGGATTCAGAATTCGTTCGACGGGTTGATCGCCGAGCTGATCGATAATATCGGTTACATCGGTCGGTTCGACATGGCAGTACATGATATTTTCGGTTTCAACCGTTACCACCGGACCACCGGAACAGGGACCCATACATCCGACACCTTTGACGAGGATTTCGGCATCCTTACCACGCTTCTTCACTTCTTCGCGAAGCGCCAGCAGAACTTTTTCGCTGCCAGAGGAGATGCATCCGGCAGCCATACAGACATGGATGCGATGGGTGGCATTCGTAACTTCTTCGATCGACTTTTCCGCGAGAATATTGAGATCTTCAAGAATCATTTCGCAGCTACCTCCTCCAGTTTCGAAATCAGAGTGGAAGCCGTCAATTTACCGACGGTTTCACCATCGATCACCGCAACGGGCGCTAAACCGCAGGCTCCGACACACCGGGCAGAGAGAAACGAGATTGCATTGTCTTCGGTAGTTTCGCCTAACTTGACACCGAATCGTTCTTGGATCGCTTTGAGGAGATCCGGCACTCCCTTGATGTAACATGCGGTACCGGTACAAATTGTACAGGTGTGTCGCCCGGCAGGCTTGAGTGTGAAATAGTGGTAGAACGTTGCGACACCGTACACGCGGCTGAGTGGCACTCGCAATGCCGTTGCGACATAGGTCAAGGCATCGTCATCGAGGAAGCCGAAGGCGTCTTGAACAGCGTGTAGTGTTTGAATCAACGCGTAGTGCGAATTTCCAAATTTCCGCATCTCCGCTTGAACCAACTTCCATCGTTTATCGGTCGATGGTGGTGCTGGTTTGACATAATTCAACACGTTGCGTCCTCCTTACAATAAGAATCGTGTCGAAATCAATCCGGAAAATGAGACGTTGTGACGAAAACAACTACAACGAACTCTCTACGATCCACGTATCGGAATTCGCAATTTAACCGGAATATTGAATGAAAAACGTCGGTATGCGAAAATAGAAGTACTTCGGCAAGTGGCGTCCAGCAAGGGTAACAAGGGGATCGTTTCCAAATGTCGCATCGCGATACAACAGCGTTTCAACTAATGGATAATACTTCAGTTATGAGTACCATCATTTGTGAATAAGGTAACAATCAGAATGATTCGATGCAAATTCGAACGCATATCACATGTCTTGCATCATCAAACGTGAACGCGCGTATTTTCACACATTACCACTCTATCGACACACCCAAGCAGAAATTCACTCGACCAGTTTGTTACTTTTTTCTCAATTTTCCAATTTGTGGATTCTCCGTATATTATACTAGCAGAAAAAGGTAAACAATGGAACCAACAACACAATTAATGTCGGAAATATCTCCTCCCTTATGGATGTGGATTGTATTCCATGTCATCGTCTTCGCTTTATTGTCGATCGACCTTGGTTTCGGTCAACGAAGAGCTCATTCACCGAAGTTTTGGGAAGCGATTGCTTGGGTGGGATTTTATGTTGCTGCTGCCGGATTGTTTGCACTTTGGATCTTCAATGAATATGGTCCAAAACCAGCAATCTTGTTTGTCACCGGTTACCTCGTCGAGTATTCGCTTTCGGTCGACAACTTGTTCGTTTTCGTTCTTTTGTTCAGTTATTTCGCGGTTCCAAGCGAATACCGCCATCGTGTGTTATTCTGGGGCATTATCGGAGCTTTGTTTTTCCGGGGAGTTTTTGTGGCAGCAGGAGCCATTTTAATCTCCCGGTTCGAATGGATACTCTATATCTTCGGGGCATTTCTGGTTTATACCGCCATTCAAATGGTATTAGCGAAAGAAGATGCCAACGTAAAACCGGAAAACAATTTGATTCTCCGCTGGATGCGCAAACGTTTTCCAGTGATAGACTACTACGATGGTGCACGGTTCTTTTCAAAGCAAAACGGAAAACGGATGCTAACGCCGTTAATTCTGGTTTTGATTGCAGTTGAAACTACCGATATTCTCTTTGCAGTCGATTCGATTCCAGCAATCTTTTCGATTACTTCCAATCCGTTTCTGGTATATACATCGAATATATTTGCAATTCTGGGATTACGCTCACTCTTTTTCGTGTTGGACCGACTGTTACCGCTCTTTCGCTATTTGAAACTGGCAATTGCCTTGATCTTGGCATTCATCGGGGTGAAGATGCTCGTGAAGCACTGGCTGGAAATATCCGCACAAACCAGTCTGGTGGTTGTTGCAGTTACATTATTTTTATCGATCATTTTATCGGTAATCGTCGACCGATTCTCAAAAAGTAAATCAAAACATTAGCAAATCAGACGGGCAGGAGAGTATTACATGAAATCCAGATGGTTCGGTGTTTTCACATTGTTCACTATCCTACTGATTCTGGCGTTCTCTTCATGTAAAAAAGAAAGCAATAAGAATCCGGTGTCGAATCACAATAATACCGATACAACTACCACTTATCCCGACACAACGATCCCGGCTCCACCAACTAGTTTTCAAGCAGAAATTATCTCATCGCATCGGGTATTGCTAGTTTGGCAGGATAATTCGCAACGCGAAGCCGGATTCCGGATTGATCGAAAAGTGTTAAGCGATACTGGCTATTCGGTGTTAGGTGTCGTCGATTCCAATGTCGTTCGGTTTACCGATTCGACGGTCAATTTAACCACGCTCACTTATTACCGGGTGTATGCCTTTAATTCTTATGGCAATTCACCCTACACCAATACTGACAGTGTGGTGATTCACACCTTTACTCAAGGCGATCAGACAGCGATTGCCCCCCCGATACTAGATCGGATATACGAAATCACCTTATTAGTCGATCAATTTCAACACGGCTATGGTGCACTTCATTCGTATCCCGACACGACCGAATTTCTCAGGCAAACGAATGGCAATTACAAAAAGACCACTGCAGATACATTAGCGGAGAGCGTGCGGTTCAATCCGGATATCTGGCGCTACCCAACGCGAACTCAGGATTCGAGTTGGTATCGCTGGGATCTTTACGGTGGTGATACGGTGCATCACGGGAAATATAGCTACGAAGTAAACAGTAAGCGATTGACAACCGATTCGATTGCGAAATTGTCGGGTACAGCTCGCTTCGATCTGACCTATTTTGGTCGCGGTTGGGGTGGGGCATTGAACGATTATTCTTATTGGCTCACTGGTACTTTTATTCAACCGGTAGCGTTGGATAGTGCATATTACCGGTGGACCGGAAGTGGCATCAGTACTGCGCTTGACTTGACTCCGATTCGCTGGGCAATTACCGGCTCTTCGCTGCGAAATAGCAGTGGAAGTTGGTATACCGAATTCAGTTATGCCGACTCGATCTTCATGAAAGCGGAAGTTGATTCTGCCGGAGTCGGATATTATCAATTGAAATGGGATAATTTCTCGACGACCTATTCGTATCAACACCAGTAGATTAGTAGTACTTAGAAATTGGTAGTTGGTTCTTTGTAAAAGAATAAGGGCGACCATTAGGGTCGCCCTTATTCTTTTACAATCTTCAAATTAATATTGAATTATGCAGAAACCGAATTAGTCGAACCAAGTAGATCGCGTTCAATAACTTCTTTAAACGCTTCCTTCGGCAAAGCACCGACATGCATCATCGGCTTTCCTTCCATCGGTATGAAGAGAATACTGGGAATACTTCGAATTCCGAAAGCACCAGCCAATTCCTGTTCTGCTTCGGTATCGATCTTGTAGACATCGACTTTATCGGAATATTCTCCAGCAAGTTTTTCTAAAACCGGAGCAACCGCTTTACAAGGACCACACCAATCGGCGTAGAAATCGATAATTGCCGGTTTTGTTCCTTTGAATTGCCATGCCGATTCATGTTCGAAATCGAACACTTGCGTTAAAAATGTTGCTTTGGTTAAATGCTGTACCATTGCCGTACCCTTCCATTATAGTTTACGATATGAACTACTAATGATACGACCGGCTCAATCAATCCGTTGGTAGGCTACGAGTGAATAAAACAAGGGCGGTGTTTGACGATAACACCGCCCAGTTAACTCAATATTTCTACAGAAGATAAGAGTTATTTTATGAGAACCTTCTTAACCCGCGATTAGTCGATGCGGAAATTGATCGGGTACGCATCGGTCGATTGGATCCATCGCTGTCGCTCACTTTGAATCGCGAGATCAAGTCGCGTACATGCAACGCCTGACTAGTCAATTCTTCCGATGACGAGGCACTTTCTTCGGCAATTGCGGAATTCGACTGCGTGACTTGATCGACAGTCGACAAGGCGGTATTGACCGTAGCAAATCCGGCAGCCTGTTCGCTGGAAGCGGAGTTGATATTGTTAATCAAGTCGGATACTTTCCGTACACCAGACGCAATTTCCTCAAGCGCTTTCGCGGTTTGTTGGGCAATTTTAGTTCCGTTATCGACACGGCTCTTCGATCCTTCAATCAGCTCCGAAGTCTCTTTCGCAGCTTTCGCACTCCGTTGTGCCAGACTTCGAACTTCTTCTGCGACAACGGCAAAGCCTTTGCCGTGCTCACCGGCACGGGCAGCTTCAACGGCGGCATTCAACGCGAGGAGATTAGTCTGGAATGCGATTTCATCGATCACCTTAATAATCTTCGAAACCTGCGAGGACGATTCATTGATATCATTCATCGCCTTCAACATCTGATTCATGTGTTTATTGCCCAACTCGGCTTTTTCTTTGGTTTCATCGGAAAGCTTATTGGCAAAGGTGGCGTTCGAAGCATTTTGATTCGTTTGGGCACCAATTTCAGTCATCGCCGACGAGATTTCCTCGAGCGAACTCGCTTGTTCATTTGCCCCATGCGAAAGGGACTGACTTGCAGAACTAACCTGCTCTGCACCCGTTGTTACCTGATCGACTGTAACGTTGATCTCGATCAATAGCTCGTTCAATTGCTCGAGCGTAGAATTCAATGCTTCCTTGAGCGCAGCATGGTCGCCGGAATAGTCACCGGTAATGCGAACAGTTAGATTGCCCTCGGCAAGGTGTTTCAAACACGAAATCGTCTCATCGATCGGCTTAAGAATATTGTCGATCGCGGAATTAAAACTATCGATTAGGCGTTTGTAATCACCTTCAGCTCCTTCGACGTAGACTCGATCCTTTAAGCTGCCTTTTTGCAACCGTGCCGCGACAGTACTAACCTCGTCGACAACCTTGCGAATATTGGAAATATCGCTAATGTACTCTAATGCGCCTGTGACATTGCCGTTATGATCGGTAAGTGACGCGCTGGTGTACATAATCGGAACTTGTTTTCCCCATGCTGTCACAGTTGTTTCACTGGAATGAACTTTTTGATCTCGGATTGCTCTCATCGAACAACACTGATCGGTGTTGCAGTGTGGATTCTTAAAAAAGTCGAAACACTTTCGTCCTTTAATGACATCGATTGTCGTACCAGCGGCATCCAATGCACATTTGTTCATAAATACCAGATTCAACTCGGTGTCCATCGTCATGATCGGTGCAGGGATCGTGTTTAAATATGAAACTTTGACTTCGGCATCTTTGAGGGCAAAAGCAATTTCATCTTGTTTACCTTGCAGAGTACGACTCATTTCATTTAACGATGTCGCCTTTGCTTCGGAATCGCGTAGTGCCACAACAGCTCTTTCTTTCGCAACATTTGCTTCTTCCAATGCACCGGCGATTTCACTTTGCTTCTCCTGCAATTCCCGACCCATCTCATTCAACGAAGCGGCTTTCGCCTCGGAATCGAGCAGTGCCGACATTGCGCGTTCCTTTGCTTCATTGGCTTCATTCAAAGCGGAATTGACTTCTTGTTCCTTGGATTGCAGTACAGTGCTCATTTCCAGCATGGAATTGCCGAGTAATTTGATCTCGTCTTGTCCAGAATCGTCCAAACGAGTCGAATAGTCACCCGATTTAACTGCGTCGGCTAGAGATACCAATTTGCCGAGCCGCTTACTAAAATATCCGCCCAATAGTGTGGATACGATGACACCAAAGATTAGGATAACTAAGCTGACGATCGCAGCAGCGACACGCGTTCTCGATAGTTCATTGTTTAACGCGGACAAATCGGCACCCAGCAGAACGGTACCGATCATTTGATTATTGTACTTGATTTCTTTAACGACGCGAATGATGCCGTTATCGCGTGAGATATCACCAGCATTTTTCAGTGCTGCAATATCCAATTGAAGATCTTTGGGGAATTGAGAAATTTTATCACCGGACTTATCCAGTACCGCGATATATTTCAAATTGCTGTCCAGTTTCGCCCAATCGAAAACATTCTTGACGACGATCAGCTGATCCGTTCCAAGTCCAATGCCAGCACCCAATGCAACCATTTCGGTTACAGTGCTAATTCGTGCTTGATTTTCCTGCTCAAGAACCGTTTTCTGCTTGGCAGGAAAATAAAAAAATGTGAAAGTAGAGATCAACAAGGTGAAGGTTGTCATCAATACAATCAATTTTCCCTTGATGGAAAAGAGTTTCGAATTTTCCTGGATCATGGATCACCTAGATTTTTTATTCGACTTACCGTTCGGAAGTGGACTATCCAATTCGATAATCCACTTCCTACAGTACCTACTTGTTAACTAACGTTGTTACCACTCTTTTTTGCCGTCGATTGGCAAGACTTTAACACCATCTGCAACCGACTTTGCGCTGATATACCCGATCGCACCGGTATTCGCTTTTACAAATTCGACAACTTCGTCGTCAGAACCTTTCACCTGCAATGGTTCGGCTTCGCCCGATAACATCTTCTCGACCCATGTTTTCTTGAAATCGCTTTCTTTCATTTTGACGATTTTCTCGAGAAACATAGCTCCAGCTTGTGACGATTTCTTTTGATCGATCGGCACTGCTTTCGTTCCATCGCTCCATTGTGTGGTCTTGCCAAGATAGAAATTGGCAATTTCTGCGCGAGTTGCAGCCTTAACTGGATTGGCACTATTCACGATGATCACAGTTTGACCGAAAGCAGCCATTGACAGCACTGCCACCAACAATAAACAACCGATAAACCGATACATTTTCATGTTCTCCCTTTCATTGTTTCTTATTCGAAGAAGAAAGATAGATCGAAGCGGATTTCTTCATAATGGACATTTTTCGAACCGGCTGCAACATCTGCTGGATCGGTCCATTTATATTGATGCGTACTAGCGTCGATTTTCAACGCAACGCTTGAATTGGGACGAATAGCAATACCGATGGTCGGCTTGGTAAATTTACCATCGTCCGACACACCAGCTTCGTTATCGCCGCCATCCGACTTCTTCGCGATCGTCTCCGGATTGCTGTAATAATCGAGGAACAAGAACGGTGTCAATTCCCAAGTCACACCGGGAATGAAACCTTCGGGTAGAGTATAGCCGAAGCGAATGTAATACGTATTGATATCATATTTTGCTTCTGTCTTGACATCGGCGGTCGTTGGCGAAGCAACATCCAGACCGAATCGTTCCAATTGACGCTGGTTCAATCTACCGCGATTGATCGACAAGACTTTCGCTGGATCACGAACGGCATTGTGCTTGGCTGTCCAATATGCACCTTGGACTAATAGACCACCAAACTTCGCTTGCGCATAGCCACCCAAGACAGAATATTTATCACTTGCCATCCAAGGAAGAATACCACCATTAGGGGATCCTTCACCAACTCCCATCACCGGACCATCTTTTTCGTTGGAATAATATCCGGAAGTACCGATCAGATAATTTTCAACGTTATAATTCAAATCCCATGAGACCGGTCGCGAGTTGGATACGATTTCAGAATTCCCGGTCATTACGGCATATTTCAACATGTTACCCGATAGCGGGATGTTTCCGTGAACGAGAAAGTTATCGGTTCGAGGAAGCAGTAAATGATCTTTATCAAACAATTCCGGAGGTTCAATACCAAGGTATGTTGGTACTGCGTCGAGTTTTTCGTTGAATAGATCGAAGGGACGATAGATCTTACCCGCGCGGAACTTTAAATAATCGCGGTAAACGTACTCACCCCAGTAATTTCTCACATTGATGACATCAGCATCATCACCCGATAAGTTGACGTATGTTCGAAAATTATTCCCCGAAGTCGCTTGAAACATAAGATTTAGATGAGGATAGGTAAACTCACCGGGACTATTCGTTTTATCAGGTAGCTTCCCGACATCCTCATAATTGACCGAAAAATATCCATAGGTTTTTATGCCAGTGGATGCCTGAATGGTTCCCACACCGATCGCAACAATCAAGATCACGATTAGTGCGTTAACGATTCGACAGGATTGGATACTGTTACCAATCATTGACATTCTGCCTCCATTCTATGTTAATTTGTTCAAGAATTTCGATCTAGAAGTGCTTGTTTACATCGTAGTTGATTGAATGATGCGGAGTACTAAGCGTCGGTGGTAATTGAATGGGAACGTTGAAAAAAGAGTACTAGAATTTATATTAGACAACCCCAACTTCACGATCTAGTACTCACAAAATACATATAAATCTCTCGAAAATTGCAGAGTTCTCGATGAGGATTTTTTTTTACTGTCCGTTTGTTCAACTGCTTCAAAAACACTACGCCTACTCGACATTCATTTTTTATTTCGGCATATTTTATCGAGAAATTAATGAGAATTAGAGCCAGTTATCGGTATCGTTTCCAAGGAATAATCAGCGACTAGGATCGTTACAAAGATAACTGACAAAATGATATTCATCATTTGATCAGTGTAAATCTTCAATAAATTTTTACTTACTTTTTGTATAGTGTGTAGCAGCAGGGGATTGCAATCCTCATTAAAGAATATTTAAGTAAGGAGCAAGATGAAGTAACGGATGGAGTGCAAGAATAATTAACATTCTATCAGTAGTTAAACATGTTTTATATTGTCAATTATCAAGATTGTTAGTAAAAATCAACAAACCGTAAAATTAATAATAAAATTCTATTGATCGTTTCTTTTCTTTTTCTGAAAGGAGAGGTTCCTGAGATAAAGAAAACCCGAAATTATCGTGATCACAAGGCAAAGGAAAAACAAACCGTGCAATACCGGAACCATCGTTTTATCGTTTAAATACTCTACTTCGATTCCGTATTTTTCGAGGATATCGCGCACATTAAAATAGAGCAGTGTTCCAATCAATGTTCCGAGTTGAATTCCGGTTTTCGCTTTACCCCACACCGATGTTTTGACCGGTACCCCTTGATCGATTGCCCAAATTCGCAACATCGTAATTCCAATTTCACGTGTAGCAATCAAAGAGATAAACACGAAAAGATTCAGGAAAAATGCCGAGAATTCTTTTCGAAATGCAATCAGAAAAAAAGTGGTAATTGTCAAGAGCTTGTCTGCCAGTGGATCGGCAAAAGTACCAAAATTGGTAACCTCATTGCGTTTCCGAGCCACGTATCCATCAATTGCATCGGTGATCGCGGCAAAAATAAAAACTAATGTCGCCGAAATCTGGGTAAACAAATTTTCCGAGAGGAATAAGTAAACAAATACCGGCACCAGAATTAATCGCAGCACCGTCAGATAGTTAGCAAGCGTCGATTGCCATTTCAGGTCGTACCAGCGAACCCGTGGAGCAATATTCTTTATTAACGGGATTGGTATTCTTCCACTATTTCTTTGTTCTCCAACGGTATCGTCGACACTCGAATCAGAAATCAGATTTTTTTTCACTCCGAGAATTTCATCCAATTCATCGCGTAACTCGGAGAGTTTAATCGTAATTCGATCAGCAATCGCTTGCCAGGTTTTCGGTTCATCCGGGAGAAGAAACAAATCCTCAAAATCGATCGGATTGCCGACGATGATATCGATTTTCTTATACAACTTAGGAAACCTGGATCCGATTGGAAGTACTTCGTGCAGACCGGTGTGATAAATCGGAATGGCTTGGGCGTGCGTCCGATACAAAATCATGCCCACACCGGCTTTTCCACGGTTGATATCGCCAGTTCGGGTGCGACCGCCTTCGGGATACATCCACAGCATATTATCGGTATGCGCTAATTCCATCAATCGCACTAGCCCTGGCTGCATAAATCCGGCACCACGCGTTAGCGGTACACATTTTAATTTCCGCATCATGTAACTGAGAATTTTACCCTTGAAAAAATTCTTTTCCTCCGGGGCATGATACGGCATCCAGCCATAGCGGAAGATGCTTCGCCAATAAAATATCGGAGGGCACAAGAAGAAATCGTCAGCAATCGAAACATGATTTGGCAACAGCATCGTGGGAAGTTTTACAAAATCTAAGCGTTCGCGATGATACACTCTTGTCCGTTGAAACAATCGCATGAACAAACCCATGATCGACGCAACAATCGCAGTAATCAAATAACTATCGACACGCCCCAGCCAACTGGTATTCCAGCGGCGATACTTCTCTAACCGCTCGACTTTTGACGACGAGAGCTGCGGTAAAGGTTTGTCGTCGGGAATGTTCATCGCTCTACCTGAAGTACTTTTTCGACTTGCGAATCCGGGTAATACGCCGACAGAATTGTTCGATAATCCTGTCCCAAACCAGCTCGTACGGCTGCTCCGGTCTGACACAAACCGGCTCCGTGTCCCCATCCCGCGCCCGCTATAACAATTCGATCGGCAACAATTTCGACCACAAATGCGGAAGAGGGAAGATGAGAATCGGATAACGCCCGACGGATTGCCAATTCACCCTTTAATTCAACCGTTGCCAGATGACCTGCCACTTGGAGATGGTGTAATCGTCCGGATGGTCCACGTCTCAGTGGTTCAATCGCGTGGATGAAACCTACTTCAATTCCAGTCGATCGTTTAATCCATTCGGCAATTTGAGCATTAGAATGTTCTTTACGCCAGCGGTAAAATGGTTCACAATACGCTAATGATGCGGGATAGGGAAACCTTTTTGGGTTACAGTAATCGGGTATCGATTCGTCCAAAATCACTGATGAAGCTTCGGTTTCCGAGGCAATCGGAGATTTTTGAGATAAATCGGAATGATCGTGGGAATAGAGCAATCCAGGGGTTTCTCCACCCCAGATTCGATTACCCGGTTCAAACCGTCCCCCACATGTTTTCGCATAGCGCGCGTCGGTTATACGTCGGTTGTCAGCAGTATCTCGTGTCACCAATATTTCACTTTCGGTTTCCCGCGCCGCTTGTAAACTGTGCTCTTTTATCTTAATTGCACCATGATAACACTGACAGTGATCATCCGAACATACATCGAACGGAGCACCGGGATGGTGAGTTCCCAAATTTGCCAGTAACCAACTCCGCGCAGCAACGGTCTGCGCTTTCAAGAATTCGAGGGGTAAGTCGGCGGGCATTTCAGAACTATTCACTACTGCAAGATACTCTTCCAGAGGGGTCGAAATAACTGCACACAAACCATCAGCGAGAAGGTGAATGGAAATTTCTCCGCGATATAGTAAATCGCGTGAGGTATCCCAATGAAACCCGATACCGACTCGCACTTTTTTAATCTCGATTGTTGCATCGTCAGTAAGGGGTCGAAATACTACGGGAGTGGAAATTTTCTGCCAATCCATTGTGATGAAATCTTCGCTCTTGGGTCGTTCATCCCGATAGGATAGGATCGCGTCGGTAGCTTCGGAATTCGCAATCGCACAAGCTTGAGTATATAACGGATCGGTACTCTCGATTTGGTCGGTTGTCTCCAAACACAACCACCGACGCGAGCTGACAATTCCATTCTCACTCTTACCAATGACACCAACCGGGAAACTATCTGGTATCGGATGATCACCCAAATAGGTGCGACGACACCAAGGTGTTCGAATGACTGAGGAACAAGTCAGTTTGCGTTCGGCACCAAGTGTCAACCGCGCCGATTGATCGTTCCAGCACAATTCGTATTCGCCGGAATTGCAGCGAAGTACGATTTCCGATTGATTTCGCAATACCGAAACTTTAATGTTCATGTTCCCGTTTCAGCTCTGAAGAGATATAATAGAAGAACATACCACTCAAGATTGACAAGGCTCCACCGATCAATACCCAATCCCAGCTTTTCGGGGCCATCAATGTAAATACAGCCGCTGTACCGAAGAATGACAGACAAACGATATATATCATCATCGCGATACGCCTGATCTTCGTTAATCGAAGCAATCGACGGTGGCGCTGAGGATTGAATTTGAAGGGAAGCGCATTCATTCGGTTGTCTCCGTAAGACTATTTTCATCGGGAAAGCGGAAGTACAAATAACCGGAAATTACTGCTAATACTATCGCGACACTCAACCAAATCAGGGCGACATGATGTCCATCCAAATAACCGGGAAATATCGCTCCATCCGGCTTCTTCATCGAATACAGCATCAAGAGATTATTCACACTGTGTGCTACGACGGCTGGAAATATCGAATCGACGCGCCAAACCATTGCACCCAATACGATCGCTAGCAGAATCAGTGGCAGTAGCAGCGAAAAATTACCGTGAAAAACACTGAATATTGCGGCTGTCCATAGAATCGCGGAATAGAAGGAGGTGCGAATCTCCATCACTCCCTGTAACAACCCGCGAAAGAGCATCTCTTCGAAAAGTGGTGCTAGAAATCCGGCAGCCATCACAATCGCGACTACTTCGTATACGGTATTACCAGTCACACTTCGGGACAAAGCAGCAACATATTCCGGATCGGGGGGAATCAACAAGGACCACCATCGATCTACAGCATCTACAATGATCGATACCCCGATACTGAATGGGATAGCAAGCAATAAATGATAAAAACCGGGATATTGCAACCGAAAAATCGATTTTAGTGTGAATCGACTGCGCATCGTCCATACTAGTGCCGGTAAGATCAAACCACCCGTACTCAGACAGAGTGAAAAAGGTTCATTGATGGGGAGCTGTTTCAATCCCCAAATCATCAATTCACCCCAAATCAAAGTAAGTATAAGCACCCATGTCGATTCAAACAATTCCGGGTATTGACTGTATGGGATTTTCTCTTCTTCCTGACGATCCGGCGCATCATTCATGAAAAATCCCTGGGGATACTCCGAGCAGTCATCCGGGAAAATCGATCCAGCAAAATGGCAGTCGCAGCCGCGACATTTAGTGTCAAATCCCGACCGATCGGGTTTAATCGCCAGTGGTAATCGGCAATTTCAATAATTTCCGGTCGAATTCCATGCGCTTCGCTACCCATCACCAAAACCATTGGTAGCTCTGATGGATTCAGTTGTACATCCGTTCCGGTTACGGCATCGGCAACAACAATTTTGGCTCCGTCATGCTGCAATTTTCGTAATTCATTTTTCAACGATTTCGTCGTCAGAATCGTAAGAAAAAACAGACCGCCCATCGAGGCTCGTAAAGCACGCGGATTGAGTACGTCGACACACTCCTCCGACAATAATAGCCGCTCAATCCCATAGAAACAAGCCGTTCGAGCGATCGATCCAAGATTGACCGGATCGCTAATGCGATCCAACGCGAGTACTACGCCAGTTCGGAACGGTTTGTCGCCCCATACCGGAGGCGAGACCGTCGCTAGAACACCGGGCGATGTAGCTAACTCCGAGACTTTCTTCAACACTTCTTCGGGAACGGATCGTAGTGCGACTTCACGCTCAGCCATCAGCGGGAAGAGCTTGATCATCCCTTTACTAGCAATAAATTGTGGGGTTGCTACGACTTCATGTACAGACCAAGCCGAAACGAGCGCTTCCGCCACCAATTGCTCCCCTTCGGCAATTGTACGACCGCGCTCGTTCCGATATTTCTTGATTGCCAGTGCCGTCAGTTCGCGAATTTCCGCGCGACTGAGCGACCGTTCGGCAGGTGTTACTGAATGACTTCGCTCCACTTAGCTATTGTCACTTTCATTGCGATTTTCTGACGATTCGAGCAGTTCATCGCATAAGGATTGTCGGCTGCACCGCGTGGTGCATTCGCGATTTTATCTACAACATCCATACCCGCCAATACCTGTCCGAAAACCGAATATTGACCGTTTAAGAATGCTGCTGCCTTGTGGCAAATAAAGAATTGACTACCAGCGCTATTAGGATCCTGCGAGCGCGCCATCGAAAGAGTACCGGGAAGGTGCTTCAGATCGGTGAATTCGGCATTCACGCGGGTGCTCGGTCCGCCCATACCGTCGTTATTAGGATCATCATCCTTGCTATTAGGATCGCCACCCTGAATCATGAAGCCGGGAATCACGCGATGGAAGGTCGTACCATCGAAGAAGCCCTGCTTCGCCAAATCGATGAAATTCTTGACATGTTTCGGTGCCTTCTCAGGGAAGAACCCAAGTACAATTCGACCAAATCCCTGAACGTCGATAATTGCGACTTCATCGGATTTCGGCATTTGATCTGCCGGAGCTTCGATCTTTGATTTGTCAATCTTAGAAGTTTGCGCCACTTCCGGTGTGGCTTTCGATGTATCACTCACTGCTGGTTTCTCCTGTTTTGCACAACCAATACTTGCCAGCAGGAATGTTGCAGACAAGACTGCGATAGGTATCATGCGCATGCGCTGGAATCCTCCGATTAAATAGACAAACAACCTATTACTAGATAATCACAAAAAAATATACAATCGAAACTCGAATAAACCCAGATTCGCTCACAAATTCAAGTAATTGATTATCCTACCCAGAGATCGGACAATTTTCGTTGATGCGAAATCGAAATGGGTGGTGCATCGACATTTGCTTCAGATAAGATTTTTTGAACGGTATCAAGCGACAAAATCGGATCGTTATTGTGTTCCGAACGGTGCGCAAGAAAAATCTTCCGAAGTCCATCGTGGATCTGATCGACCAACAACGTTCCGCAATCGGTGTTCGATAAATGTCCCAATCGCGAGGCAATCCGCTGTTTTAAATCCCAAGGGTAGGGTCCATTAATCAGCATTTGATGGTCGTAATTCGCCTCAATTACTAGCGCTGTGACTCCCGCCAATTGTTCACGAACGAGATTAGTGACCGAACCCAAATCGGTAATGACGCCGACTGAAGTATGTGAATTTGCCAGCCGATACCCAAATGGATCGGCGGCATCATGATTTACGGCAAATGGGTGGATCTGAACCGGACCGATCGATAATGCCTCGCGTGTCAGTTCAATCCATTGACCAGAGCGAACGGTAAGATGGAGCCGGCGAAAGGTTTCACGATTGGAATAGAGTCGAAGATGGAATTTGTCAAGAAGACGGTGCACTCCAGCAATATGATCGGAATGCTCGTGGGTCAATAGAATTCCCTCGATATCTTCGATCCGTTCATCGATATCGCGGAGTCCTTCGACAACTCTCTTGGCAGAAATCCCGGCATCGACTAAGAAGCGCACCCCCTCCAATTCAACGAAGGTGCAATTTCCACTCGATCCACTGGCTAACACACAAATTTTCATTTACCGATACTCATTAACTAAGGTACAGCTTTCAACCGAAACAGGAATCTGGCAATCAGAATTGTGAACAGAGACGAATAACGCAGATCGGAAGATCTGCGCTACCGTCATTCTAAATTATACGATTTTTCTATTGCTTCAAACTTCTTGAGCCGGGTTTTACCGCTGGAGTATTCACCAAATGAGGAGGTAATTCATCTGCTTTCCAAGCTTGGATATTTAGCTGAACAACCGAATATGTTTCCACCGGAAATTGAACTTTTCCGCCACTACGATCGCAAATAAGCCCTAAACCAACCACTTTTCCGGCTTGTTCGGTCAATACATCAATTACTTCCTGAATCGATCCACCAGTGGTTACAATATCTTCAACTGCAAGTATTCGATCTTCCGAAGAGAACTCAAAACCACGTCGGAATGCGAATTTGCCTTCGACCCGCTCCGGGAACGCCATTCGAACACCCAAGAACCGCGCAACTTCATAGGCAAGAATAATACCGCCCATGGCAGGACCGACGACCACTGTTGGCTTCAAATCGCGAAATCGCTCGGCAATTGCTTCGGCAAAGGGTGCGCAAAATTCGGGGCGTTCCAGCAACCGGAATTTCTCAACATAGCGATCACTATGCAATCCACTGGTTAAAATAAAATGACCGGTCAGAAGTGCACCGGATTTTTCGAGTAATGCGACTGCTTGATCCTGAGTCAAAGACATAGTATCCTCATTTAAGTCGTTCCAACAAAAATTTCTCGCGTTTTTTACAGTATTCAGCGAGTGCTTTTTCCACGACGTTGGGCATCTTAACGAACTGGATGGTTACGATTGTCTGAATCTGCATATTGACTCGAATTTTTTGAACTCGGAGTACTCTGGCAGACAATTCACCCATCGGACCAATTTCCGGTAATGAAAAGCGAAAATACACTTTCGCACGCGCCGAAAGACGATTATCGGTATCAAAGTTGAATGTCATTACCGCTGCTGCAACAGATAACTCAGTCACCGATCCTAAAAATTGTGCAATGCGCTTCTCACTCATCGATTCGTGAACTAGATCGATCTCGCCATTCAAATATACTGAAACACGAATCGAAGTTCGACGTTGTAAAATTGTAAATGTGTCCGGGTATTCGAATAACCAATGTCGAACTTTCGTCTGATCTTCGGCAACTAAAAGTGTGGTTTTCGCTTCGACAACGCCATTTGGCACATTGTACCGTAAGAGGAACCGATTACCGATCGAGAATGGTCCCGAGGCTCTCACTTCCGGTGCAGTCAATACAAACCGATATTTGGCATTGTCGATCGTAAGAAGTTCTGCAACGCGCAACGAGAGCGGCGTTACCGACGGCATTTCCAACGGTATCAATTCGATACGATCCCACACTTTAGGGAGCGGTAATTTCAGTGCAGTCTTTTTAGACATGGTTCCCGATTAGTTCATTAATCTGTAAATTGTATTGCTCGGCAACTTTCGCTGCTTGATCGGCGAAATCACCGGCAGACGAGGCGTACAAAATCGCTCTCGACAAGTTAATCAGACCGGTATATTTACCGTTACCCAATCCGTCTCGGACCGCAGCCGCTAGCGATCCTCCCTGAGCACCGACACCGGGTATCAAGATCGGTCGTGAACCGGCGATCATGCGGGCATCGGCTAATTCTTCTTCGCGAGTAGCTCCCACCACAAAACCAAGATTGTTATTATCCCATTCACAGCTTTTTTCGATGACGCGCTGCCAAAGGGGAGGATTTCCGTGATATTGAAAATCGGCTGCACCCGAATTCGAAGTTAACGCTAGGAGAAACACGCCGCGATCGTCTCGCGAAAGAAACGGAGTTACGGAATCGGTACCAAGATACGGGTTCACGGTAACAGCATCGGCATTCAAACCGTCGAATAGCGCACGAGCGTAACTTTTAGCAGTATTGCCAATATCACCGCGCTTCGCATCGAATACCCACAAGATGTCGGATGGACCATTCGCGCGCAATCGATCAAGAACTTGCCAGCCCGGAGCGCCGAATTGTTCGAAAAAAGCAAGATTGGGTTTCACGGCAGCAATCGAAGGGGCGCACGCAACCAATACATTGTGGCAGAAAGTATACAATCCGTCTGTTCCGGACAATCCCGCAGGCAACTTCTCGGGGTCGGGATCTAACCCTAAGCAAAGATAGCCCCGGTCATGATTGATCTGTTTTATATGATCATGGAAGTTCATTTTGGTCTCGATTTTTTTACTAAAATAGGTGCTCGATTACCATCCACCAACAAACTTTGCACACCAAATTAGAAATCGCACATTTCTGGAAACTAGGACAGCATCATTGGAATCGGAAACGACTTACTCGTATTAAAGATCGACAAAATCAAGGATTTCCTGAATTGAATTACCATACTATGATTGCCCGAAGTGGTGTAATTCACCGCAAATTACTGTGAAACAATCCCTCATATTCCAAATTTAATCGAATACGACTGATAAAAAGGTGTTTCGGTAGATAAATTTCTGTCAGAGTTGGCTTTAGCAATAAAAAAACGAGTGATTGGTTAATCACTCGCTACAGATTGTCAAAATTCTCTAAGTTTAGTGGGTCTTACTCATACCGCAATGCTTCGATTGGATCGAGGCGCGAAGCTTTGATTGCAGGCCAGACACCAAAAACCACGCCAACCACACTGCAGAAAACCAATGCCAATACGACTGTCCAGATCGGAATACCAACTGGGAATTTGGTTGCCGCTCCCAAGAGAAGCGGAAAACCGATACCGAAAATCGTTCCTAGAATCGCACCGATTTCCGAAAGCACGACGGCTTCGACTAAGAATTGCGTAAGAATATCTCGACGAGTACTACCTAGCGCTTTGCGAACGCCAATTTCGCGGGTACGTTCGGTAACCGAAACCAACATAATGTTCATGATGCCGATACCAGCGACTAACAAAGAGATCGCAACAATACCCACCGCGGCGATCTTGATCCATTTCGTAAAGTTGTTGAAGGCATCGAGAATTTGCTGATTGTTCCAAATCGCAAAGTTATCCGGTTCTTGTGGTTTTAAATGGCGCAACGAACGTAACATCACGCGACAATCTTCCATTGCTTGATCCATCAAAGAAGCGTGTTTGGCATTGACCGTAATCATCACACCGCGGGGAAGACCGAAAATTCGTTCATAACTACTCAAGGGGATTACAGCAAAGAAATTTTTATTTCCCCCTTCGAACATCTCACCCTTTTCTTGAAAAATTCCGATGATTTGAAATGGTTTTCCCGTAATGCGAATCCATTGCCCCAGCGCCTCATGGGATGTGAACAATTTATCCGCCAGTTTACTTCCAATGACGACAACCTGCCGTTGATCGTTGACTTCAGATTCAGTAAAGAAACGCCCCCGGTCAATCGCATAGCCATTGTTGATCGCAAATTCCGTCGTACCGCCGGCAACACTAACGTTCGGATTTGTTTGGACTTTCTCGGAAGATAGTGTTTGACCCCATTGCCACGATTCGGCACCGACCGATGATACCGTAGGAAGCTCGCTGATATACCGTATGTACTCCCATTTAATTGGCGGTCGATAGCGATCACGATGATGCTCGTCGAATCCAACGGTGGCGTCGAAGCGTTGAATCTGGAAGGTTCCCGCAGACAAGCCACTCAACTCCTCATCGATTTTATTTTGCAGTCCGGTGATGATTGCCATCATGGAAATGATTGCACCGACTCCGATCACCACGCCAAGTAGTGTCAAACCGCTTCGTAAGCGGTGCGACCAGATGGCGGTCAGCGATAGGTTAATCATTTCTTTAACAATCATCTTGGGTTCTTCTTTTTTATACGATCGACAATAGATAGAAGGTGAAGCAATCGATTAAGCCTCGTAATGGAGCGCATCAATCGGGTGCAACTTGGCTGCGCGAGCTGCGGGATACAAACCAAAGAGAATTCCGACAAATGCCGAAAACACGATTGCTCCCAACGCCAACCAAATCGGGATCGAAGTCGGTAGCGATTTTGAAATCAACTCACTGAAACCAAACGACATCAATAGACCGAAAAAACCGCCTACCGCACAAATGATTGCAGATTCGATCAAGAATTGGAGGAGGATATATGCACGAGTCGCACCGAGTGCTTTACGCATTCCAATTTCGTTGGTTCGTTCCGTTACCGAAACCAACATGATATTCATAATACCGATTCCGCCGACGAGCAACGAGATCCCGGCAATGAGGATACCGGCAGTGTAGACACCACCAGTGATGCTTTTATAGAATTCATCCAGTGCATTCTGGCGATTGATCGAAAAGTCGTTTTCCTGATGAGGTTTCAATTTACGGGTAACCCGCATCAGACCGGTTAACTCGCTCTCCAATTCATCGGCTTCGGCGGGATCGGCAGCTTTGGCGATGATCGCGATCGATGAGTGTCGACCGGTATATCGAAGCGAGGTTTGATAGGGAATCATTACAAATTTATCGAGTGATTCACCAAACGATTTTCCCTGCTTTGTCAGTAAACCAATTACCGTAAACGGTAAGGGTCCAATTTTAATTTCGCGACCGATCGGGTCGAACATGCCGAATAATTCATCGGCAACATCCTGCCCAATCACGGCAAAGGCACGTGAATTGTTCACATCTTCGGCAGTAAAAAACCGACCATTCTCGACATCGCCACCGCGCACATCAAGGTATTTTTCATCTACTCCATAACAGGCAACACGTAACAAAGTAACGTCGCGTCCTTTCACATTGGAGTTGACGAAATTCACGCCAGTGATTGCTTGCGCAAGTTCGGAATTTTCGCGCAGAAATTTAAAATTCTCGTATTTGATTTCCTTGCGATTCATATAGACCCACCAGTTGTCCATGACAACCCACGGCCATTTTTGTATGTACAACGTACCGGTTCCGAGCGTAGCAAATTGACTTGCAAACGCTTTGTTCAATCCTTGAATGATTGCAAGCATCGTACAGACGGTTGCCACTCCCATGATAATACCGGTAGTAGCCAACAGCGTACGAGTCTTGTTGGCGCGCAGCGACTTAATCGCGGCACCCCAGCATTCGCGAAGGATGAAACCGATGACGTCAAGTTTGGTCATAATCAGGCTTCAACTGTACTGGTGCGTCGAACAGTATTAGGTGAATCGGAGTGAACCATACCGTCGAATAGTCGAACGATACGACGAGCATACTCTGCGATGGTTTCTTCATGAGTCACCAGGACAATCGTATTCCCGGCGGCATAAAGTTGATCGATCAACGCCATGATTTCATCGCCGGTTTTCGAATCGAGATTTCCCGTCGGTTCGTCGGCTAGCAGAATTGATGGATTATTGATCAATGCGCGCGCGATAGCCACACGTTGCCGTTGACCACCGGACAACTCATTCGGACGATGGTGCATTCGATCGCCAAGACCGACGCGATCCAACATCTCTTGCGCGCGACGCTTACGCTCTACTGCAGGAACACCGGCATAAATCAAGGGGAGTTCGACATTATGCAACGCATCGGCGCGAGCCAACAAGTTGAAAGTCTGAAATACAAAACCAATTTTCCGATTGCGAACAGCAGCAAGATCATCGTCGCTCATCCGGGAAACATCGGTTCCATCAAGGAAGTATGAGCCGGAAGTCGGTGTGTCGAGACAACCGATCATATTCATCAATGTCGATTTACCGGAACCCGACGGACCCATGATGGCAACATATTCGCTGCGATCGATAGCAAAGTCCACACCTCGAAGTGCATTCACCACGGTTTCGCCCATCTGGTAGCGTTTGACGATTCCGCGCATTTCGATAATCATGCGATTACTTCCCTTCTTTCATCCGCTTGATCCGCTCTTCTTCTTTTTTCTTCGGATCTTCCAATTTGACTTTATCGCCTTCTTTCAGATCGCGCGAAACCAAGCGATAGGGTCCGGTGATAATGGTATCGCCGATTGCGACTCCATGCTTGATCTGAATATCGAGGTTCGATGCGATGCCGGTAATCACTGGTACTTTTACCGCTTTTCCATGATCGTAACGGAACACGACTTCCGGCAATTTCTCACGCTTCAAACGATCGGATAAACGTTTTTGTGCCTGAGTTGTCACATCGGAACCAGTTTCAATTTGATTTTTTTCCAATGCTTCCTGCCGGACGGTAATCGATTGAATCGGCACGAAGATCGCATCGTCGCGAACATCCGTAACAACGTCAACGGTCGCGCTCATACCGGGGCGAAGCGTTGGGAGCGTCTGATCCAAGCGGATCTTGACTAGGAAATTCGTGACTTGGTCCTGCGTTCCTGCACCGGAAACTTGTGCCGTATGCGCAATTTCAGTGACGTGCCCGATCAAAATTGTATCGGGAAATGCATCGACAAGAACTCGCGTCGAGTCACCGATTTTGACTTTCACTACATCGTTTTCGTCGATATTGGTTTCGACCGTCATCCGACCGAGATCGCTGATCACCAGAATGACATCTTCCTGAAACTGTGCACCGAGAGTTAATTCACCTTCTTTTTTCCGGATGTCGGTGATAACCCCTTCGACCGGCGCAACGATCGTCGTTTTCGAAAATGCGTCGCGCGCTTCTTTCAATGCCGCTTCACCCTGCTCAACCATTCCGGTATTTTGCGAGAGATTCGCTTCCGCCGTTTCGAGTTCGCTGGTGCTGACCAATCTCTTTTCTGACAAATCGCGTAATCGACGAACATCTGCCGTAGCTTTGACAAGATTGGCACGTGCCGAAGTAAGTGACGATTGGGTTCGATCAAGCACTGCCTGATAGGTCTCGCGATCCAACTGGGCAAGGAATTGACCACGGGTTACATGATCTCCTTCTTTTGCAGCAAGGCGGATAATTTTCCCTGCGACTTGTGCCGAGACCTTCACGCCCAATTCGCTTTGTACGCGACCACTGCCCGAGACGGTCTCAACCAGTGTTCCCTGTTTCGCAACTGCCCACTTCGATTCGGGTCCAGTGTCTCGCTGACGGTAAAAATTAGCGCCAACTGCACCACCAACCAGTAGTACCGCGAGTGAGATCCACAAGACTTTCTTATTCTTCAGCATCATGCATTCCGCTTCTATTGTAATGCACGTCCGATGGTCGATTCCAGAAGGGCTTTCGTCGTTCGTTCATTCAATCTTGAATTGATCAATTGAACCTGCGACGTAAGTTCGGCATCCTGAGCGTTTTGAACATTCAGCAACGTCGACGAACCGACGCGATACCGTTCCTGTTCCAATTCCCGTTGTCTTCTGGCTAATTCGACATTAGACTGTGCGCTGGTTATCTGTTCTTTCGCACGAACTAATCGATAATAGTAGTCGCGAACCGATTCGTCGATTTGCAACATTTTACTTTGATGATCCAATACCGAAGTTTTTTTCGCAATTTTCGCGGTTTGTGTCGTCGCTACTCGCTGAAAACCAGTGAATATTGGCAAACTTACTGATAAACCTAAGGTCTGGCTTTTATTTTGGGTAGCAGTAGTCCACTTATTCGCTTCATCGGCGGAATTCGACCAATTGAACGATTGCGATAAGTCGACTTGGGGATACCAAGCGGCATTCGCAATACGATAGTCATTTTTCGAACGTTCGAGTTCATAATTCGCCAAAATTCCCTGCGGAGAATGCTGTTTCGCTTCGGATACGATACTTTCAATCTCGGGAATCACGTAAGTTCGATCTTCGATTTCGGCTAATGGATAGGTGCTATTCGCGGCAACACCGATCACCTGATTTAATTTCACTCGTGACAAAATGGAATCTTGAACTGCTTGCAACAACGATGTCTGGGCATTGTTCAACTGCACTTGTGTCGACAATACATCGATTTCGGTCGTTGCACCCAAACGGTATTTCGCATCGGCTAAACGAAGGAGTTCCTGTTTCAACGACACCGAACTACGAGCAGTCTTCACCATTTCCGTAGCAGCCACTGCCGCATTCAATGCCGCATGGAGTGAATAGGCAAGTTGCCATTCCGCTTGAGTAAGAATTAGCGGAGCGGATTTCGCACCGATTCGAGCATTATTAAGGACACCGTATCGTGCACCACCATCCCAAATCGGCAACGACAACGATGCACTGTAACTGCTAGAGCTGCTATTGTCCGAGCCAACGATTCCCAGAGCATTCGGAGAAGAAGAATGACTGTTCGAGAAATTCGCACGGGTACTGGCACTGGGGATAAAATCGCCCCACGCTTTCATCAGCGTGTACTTGGCAATCACTTGTTCTTCCCACGACGAGCGATACGATTGATTAGTTTTCGTTGCCTGTCGGAATAAATCGTCGAAGGTCTGCGGATTTTCGCGATCGAAGCGCGCTGGGTCAGCGGCAAAAGCTAGTGCGGGAATTAAAACCGCTATGACAAGAATTGAGCAGAGTAATGTAAACCGAATCAACGTTTCCTCCCGAAATCTCAGCTAGTGTGAAGCGAATATCACACTGAGTTACAGATCATCGTCGTTCGAAGTGTAAGTGACGATGGTGAATAAAAAGGTTGCAGAATATACAAGCCATCACCTCTCTTTTGAGAAAGTGCGATCTTGTTCTTCAGTTAGACAGTGGAATCGGTAAACTGGTAAAATGGGATTTTGACCCTTTACACGGAGAAGGTTATCGATTCAAGTATCAATCACAGGTAATTTAGTAACTTTGGACACTTAATAAACAGCGCTCAAGATCGATTAGTTTCCGATTGTACTCTTCCGCAACATCGGATTGTCGAAATCAACCACAAAATCGACAAATCAACCCTAAGCATCTAATTCTTAGACGACAAGAACCGGTTCAGATTGCATGATTTCAGGCTAGTTAATGTACTTCAGCAGATAAAAAAGCAAATGGGGCGCTGTAATGCGCCCCATCGATCGCATCTTCGAGGTCGAATTATCCGACTTTAATGCCACCACTCCCCATCGCGCTGAGTGCTGCGGCGATCAAGATGAAGCCCATATATATAGCCACCGAAACGGTCATTCCCTTACCCTTACTCCACTGGTAGAAGGCAGATAACACCACACCGAATGCTAAAACTTGCCAGACCATGAATAAATCGAGTCCGGATAAAAGCACAAACATAAATCCTGATGTCGTCCCTTCCGGGAGTAACACAGCGGGTCCTATTGCAACCATCGCGCTGTTCTGCATGATAATGAGCGGTGTTTTGATGACCGTACTTGCTGTGAATAGCAAACTGACCCACATTAATCCGGCAAAGATGTGGGCAAATTTTACTTTTCCACCCATCAGCAGATTGCAGACAAACATGAAAATCAATCCACCCACCAACGCCATGATCATCGGACCGATGAATCCTTGTAACGGCAGGATAACTTTCATGGCAGTCTTCGAAGCATTGACAATTGTCTCAATCTGATCTTCGGTCATTTGCACATTCTGTTTGCTGAAGGAATCGCGCATGGCTTTTTCCGACAAAGCCATCACCTGATCTTGCGTCAAGAAAGCCGAAATACCGGAAAGAATTCCGCAAATCAAAAACGGCACCCACCAGTGCGATTTGATCATAATTGCATTTCCCAACTTCATCGGGTCGGAAAATACGTAACCAAGCATTTGCCCGATTGTGGATGGTGGATCGGATGGCAATTGATTCACTGGTTCAATGACCGGTTCCACAGGATTATTACTCGTTTGTAACATCTCTTCCATGGTGTTGCTCCCTGGTAACTTGTAACATTCGTTCCAATTGTCGTTCGTCGAGATCGTCGAGCGATTTGCGACGGACGCGTGTTTCAGGTTGTGCCAAGAAAAACTCCTTACGTTCCATCAACCACTGTTTCGCATTTTCGTACTTATTCGGAATCTCACCATCGAGAATGGCTTCCTCGACAGCGCTTTTGATCATTCCGATCCGCGGTCCGGGCGGAACTCCAAACAGTTCGGCAATCTCATCGCCACGTATTGGCGATTGGAACGTACTAAGATGGTCGCGTTTATCGACCAAATCCAACCTTATTACCATTTGTTGATAATTTCGGAGATATTGTTGCACCCGTTGCGGATTTCCGCTGGTGATATCGGCTCGACAGAGTTTCAATAACCGTTCCAGATCATCTCCGGCATCCACCCGCAACCGACGAACTGCACTGTCAGTCACTCCTTCTTGCGACAAAAAAACGGGGCGCATGTGCAGACGCGTCACACGACTAACTTGTTTAGTTAATTGATTGGAAAAGTGTAATCTACGAAAGATGCGGTTGATCACTTTAGAGCCGAGGATCTCGTGACCGTGAAAAGTCCAACCGGAGCCGGGAACAAATTTTTTGGTCGCAGGTTTCGCTACATCATGGAATAACGCCGCTAATCGAACAACGAGATCGTCGGTGAGAGAGGCTGCATTCTCAACAACTTGCAGAGTGTGCGCTAGTACGTCTTTGTGACTATGCCGACCACGCTGATCGACTCCATCGAGAGCCATGATTTCCGGGAGTAACTGTTGCAACACTCCGGTACGGATGAGTACTTGAAGTCCCAGATGCGGTTTTGGAGCACTCATCATTTGAAGAAATTCGTCGAGTGTCCGTTCGGCATGAACGATCAGGATACGGTCCGCTTGATCGCGAATACCTTGTTCAGTGTCAGGTTCTAGTTGGAAGTTAAGTTTCGCGACAAATCGGGCGGCACGCATCATTCGGAGTGGATCGTCGGAAAAAGTTTTTTCGGGATCAAGTGGAGTTCGAAGTATCCTTTGCTCCAAGTCGCGCAGTCCACCGAAGGGATCGAATAAGACACCATATTCATCGCCGGTAATTCCCCACGATATCGCATTCACCGTGAAATCCCGGCGCGCAGTATCGGTCTCGAAATCGGTGGGAGTAACTTCTGGATTCCGGCTGTCGGTGTGGTACGATTCGGTACGTGCCGTTGCGAATTCAAGCGCCCATCCTGCCCAATCAACGCGAGCCGTACCGAAGTGACCATAGGTATAGCTGCGCGATCCGGGGAGCGTTGCCGCCAATGCTTCGGAAAACTCGATCGCATTACTGGTTGTGACAAAGTCGATTTCCGGTTTCAACGGAGTGAGCAATCGGTTATCAGCTTGCAACAAGCGATCGCGCACAAAACCACCAACAATCCTGAGCGGAATATTTCGCTCGGTTGCTACGTTGGCGATTCGCTGCAACAACGTTCGTTCAGTTTCTGTAAGAAAATCAATCACGATAATCAGATCCAGTTAATTCCAGCCACCACTTTTGAAAATCGGCTAGATCAATCTTTTTGCGATCTCTAATTTCATCGGTCAAGTGCAATTTCATTGCCTTTCGAATACAATCTTTCGCGTTTTCCGGTTCACCGATTTTTTGGTACATCTCTGCCAAACTGTGGTAACAACTCATGATATTAAAATTATTTCCTTGAATAGGATCGGCAAGACAACTCGCTAATATTTTTTGGTAATATTCGATTCCGACTTTCCAATCACCGATGGCATACGCCGCTTCGGCAGCCGCCCACATAAAACTTCGCGCCGAAGGGTATCGTTGGAGTTGATCTTCTGCCATTTTGAGCGCAATTCGTCCATCACCCCGGTCAATATAGATCCAGATTAGTGCCGTCGCCGCGCTAGCAGAATGCAGCTTACTCGTTTCCAGTGCCGTTTTCAACCGACTGATTCCCCGATCGCGACGATCACCAAAAAACGGAAGGAAATTCAGTTTTCGCGACGACCAATAATCGTAGCTCCCGAGTCCGACGTAACAATCGGTCAGTGTTGGATCGATGGTTATGGCTTTTTCCAATGCCGATTTCATTGATATTGCAGCTTTGACGCTGGCGATATTGCGATCCTGCCGAAGCAAAATCGAAGCCCGAAATCCATTAACCAATCCAAGTGAGAGATAAGCAAAGGCAGGATAGCTATTCAGAAGTTGATTCGCGCGTTCTTCGGTAGAATCGACCGCTCGATAGAACTCATCGACACGATCGAATGATTCATAGTCGATGATCCAAGCTTGATAAATCATCGCGCGGAGTGCCCATGCTTCGGGACCGGTCGAAATATTGGCAATACTGTCGGCAAGAGAAAACGCGTGAGTATAATGCTGCTCGATAACATCGTCGATTGCACTGCGCATAATCCGATCGACATCGAGCGATACCGGGTAGGAATTGGAAGCAGCAATCGCTTGCGAAAGAGTGCCACAGACGATTACCAAGATAACGACGATCAATACAATACAGCGTTTCATTCCAGAATCCGACCCTCATGAAGATACCGGAAGGTACAAAAACCACCCTGTGTCGCCATCACCAGACGGTTTCCGTCAAGAACGATACGGTAGATCTCATTCTCAGGTAATCCATCTTTGACCGTATAGCGATTCACTCTCGGTGACACTTTCGCATTGGGATCATTTTCCAGCCGACCACTAGGATCGCGGTCAATTCGAAAGAGACCTTTGGAACCACCCAACCAAACCGTGCTATCGGTTGCAGCAATCGCATTGATCGAAGAATCGTTGAAATAAGTGCTTGACGACCAAGAAGCCCATTTTCCACTGCTACGGTCGAACGCCGCCGCACCGCGATATCCCCCGACCCACATTTCGCTGGGTGTGACGGCGATCGACATCCAACTGTCGCTAGCGATACCGGGTGGACCGGGAAGGAATGACGTTTGACCCGAAGTCAAAATAATTTTTAACATACCCAGATTAGTGGCACAAAAAAGTGTATCGGAATCAATAGCCAATTGATTCACATTCAGGACTCGATTAGACGATTCATAGAGTATGTGTATCGATCGGTTGGGTCCGATCATTTCGATACCGCGATCCGTTCCGCAAGCAATACCATAGGGTGTCGGCAGTATGCTAGAAACGTGAATCGAGCGAAAATCGTCGATTAAATCCCAATCGGGATTATCCTGTCGTCCAGTCAATACACCTATATTAGTAGCTAACCAATAGGTATCGCCATCGGTAACTGCCACATCGTTAATCGCTCGGGATGATAACTGAAACCGATTTGCCAGTGGTTTACACCAAGTCCACTCGCGATTGGATTCGATGAAAAAAGAAATTCCCGCTCCCCCACTCGCGACTACCCAGCCATTACGGTTCCGAGCAATGGATTTTATCGTTGATACCGATGGACCAAGTTGGTTCATCGACCACCGGTGCGATTGATCCCTGCCGTGAACGACACCGACATTGTCGATAATCGACCAAAGATCGCTTCGATTGTCGATGAATGCATTTCTCCAATGGTACCAATTATCATCGGAGTATAATGCACGACCATCGGGAAAGATGGTCCACTGTGGAGGAGCCATCCAATTTTCCAAATGGGGCTTGATCGGGATCGTTAGTGATGTATCGTAAGGAATGGAATCGGAAAATACCATCCGCGACCAATTTCGGTCACGTCCCTCGCGAACAATCACGCCGTCTCTGGTTTTTACAAAGAGGTGTTCGGTACCTTCGAGGTGAATGCTTTGAATATTGGATAAATTTATCGCTTCGGAAAAACTTTGAACAATCGTATAAGGGACATCCCATCGTTCATGCAAACGATCCCAGACCCAGATTCCATTTTGTGCAACAACGAAAGTTTCGTAATTGGTCACGACAATCCGGTCGATTCTACCGGGATTTCGCCAAGTCTCCCAAGAATTTGGCGGGTAGCGTCCTTGCGCCACGGCACTCGATCCTACGAAACCGATCGCAACCATCATTGTAACGATCAGATTAACGAAGATTGGTCGATGCTTGATTATTGCAAGCGTGGCAATACTCCCAGCAGGAGTTTGATAAAGCGATCACGCACACGATTCGCAACCTCAGTCACTTCGGCGTGATTCAACGGTTGATCGGATAGTCCTGCAGCCTTATTGGTGATACAGGAAATTCCCAATACTTTCATCCCGAGCGAAGAAGCGACAATGACTTCCGGAACGGTACTCATACATGCGGCATCGACACCGACTGCTCGCCACATGCGAACTTCGGCTGGCGTTTCGTAAGTTGGTCCGCTTAACGCCCCCAGCACTCCACTATTTAATGGGATACCTAATTCGACAGCAACTTCATGAGCAATTTTCGCCCATTCCGGTGTGTAGGCGGTCGACATATCGGGAAAGCGAGGACCCAAATCCGGCTGGTGCAGACCGCGTAGTGGATTCATACCCATCAGATTGATGTGATCGGTAATTTGCATCAGTGTTCCGGGACCAAGATCGTCGCGAATGCCTCCGGACGCATTGGTTACCAGATATCCCATCGCTCCAAGTCCATGCAGTACTCGCAATGGCATCACTACATGTTGCGGAGTATACCCTTCATAATAATGAACACGTCCGGAAAAGAGCGCGACGCGCCTTCCGGCGAGCATCCCGATGAATAGCTTTCCGGCATGCCCCGGTACTGTCGATACCGGGTAATCGGGTAAATCAGAAGTTGGAATAACCACAGGCTCTTCTACTTGTTCAGATAGAGCACCCAATCCCGAACCAAGTACAACTCCAATTTCAACCGGTTTCCACAGTTGTTTTCTTTCTAGCTCAAACCTGTGCTTGATATATGACAGAATAGGCGTCAAATCGGGATGATCTGTAGTTTCCAATTTTACCATTACATCCTCAGTAAATAAAACAGGTACATCATGTAATACGCACTGTAACCACGACAGCGCTTTTTGCTATAATATTTTAATAATCAGTATATTGACTGGTTAGAGAATTTTGGGTGCGTCAACAGGCTTGGAGATTGCATCTGGATTTGTCCAACAACTTCGGCACCGCGCTTCATAAAGATCTTTTGCGCCAACGACGACTCGTTCACCACCAGCTCTCATCCGTTGAGTACGTGAAGCGGGTTCTCCACACCGGATACAGATTGCCAGAATTTTGTCGAGATACTCGGCAGTCGACATGAAGTATGGCATCGGTTCGAACGGTTCGCCGCGATAATCCAAATCAAGACCGGCAATAATCACGCGTTTGCGCTCGGCAATCATTGCTTCCACTACTGGTACCAGCCCATTACCGAGAAATTGTCCTTCGTCGATCCCAACCACTTTCAAGTTTTGCGATTGCTGGTAAATTTCATCAGCCGAGGTGACTGGATTCGAAGGGAAATGGATTTCGGAATGCGAAACAATATCGGATACATCGTACCGTTGATCGATAGCCGGTTTGAATACTCCAACAGTCTGTCCCGCAATAGCCGCGCGACGAACTCGTCGGATCAATTCCTCGGTTTTTCCGGAAAACATCGGTCCGACAATTACTTCGAGCCAGCCGTGATCGGTGTGAATAATGTTCATGATCGCTCCCGTTTCGATAACAGATCGCGAATCTTAGTGACTAATAAATCGATTGCCACCAGATTGTAACCCCCTTCGGGAACAATGATGTCGGCGTAGCGTTTGGATGGTTCGACGAATTGTAAATGCATCACGCGAACAGTGGATTCATATTGCCGCAGTACGTTATCGATTTCACGCCCACGTTCCTTGATATCCCGCAGAATTCGTCGTGCTAATCGAATATCGGCATCGGTATCGACATAGACTTTAATATCCATCAAATCGCGAAGATCGGGATCATCCAGCACTAGAATGCCTTCGAGCACAATTACGTGGTGCGGTCCAACCGAAACCGTCTCGGTTTTGCGAGTGTGTTTTGAATAATCGTAAATCGGTAATTGAATTGTCCGACCTGCAAGCAACTCTTCGATATCACGGAGCATCAACTCGCGTTCGAATGCCTGTGGGTGATCGAAATTGAATTTCGCGCGTTCTTCGGTGGGTAGATGGGATAAATCGCGGTAGTAGGAATCCTGCTGGATAACCATTACATCTTCCGAGCTAAGTCGCTCGAAGATCGATTTCGCTACTAACGTTTTTCCACTGCCGGTTCCTCCGGCGATACCGATCAAAATTCCTCGTTCCAAACTATCCTCGCAGTGAAAAACAGTGAATTATTTTTGTATGGACAAGAAAGAATCGTCGAATGCAGCAGGAAGTAATTCCTTGACCTTCATTTCGATCGAATCGCCAGCTAAATTAGCCATAATCACTACCGCATCGGGTGCATAATCGTGGAGTAATTGTCGGCATGCACCACAAGGTGATACCGGTGTCGGCGTGTCGGCAACAACTAATATTCTAGAGAAGTTTGAAGCACCCTCGGAAAGCGCTTTCGTTAACGCAACTCGTTCTGCACAGATCGATAATCCATAACTGCTACTCTCGACATTACAGCCATCGTAGATTTTGCCATCGGAAGATTGAAGCGCGGCTCCGACTGCGAACCCGGAGTATTTCGCGCGTGCATTCGCGCGTACGGTCGTGGCGTGCAGAAACAGTTCGTCACGGTCGATAGCAATCATCAAATTCTCACTTTCCACTCGGCGTTGGTGTAGGAGTTGCAGCACTTGCGGGTTGTGATAATTCCGACTTGATTACTTGTGGCGGAACTGCAGGTGCCGGTACAGGCTTTCTAATAAATCTGGCGCGATACTCTTCGATAATTTTATGTGCCGCTTCCGATTCCGGTACCGAAGCTGACAATTCCGTGCGGTTTGCGATCCACGGATCGGGTCCGGTAGCCATCGATTTCACCGCTTCCCAATGTTTTCCCATCGTCATCGGCGCGATCATGTAACCATGGTCGGTTTTCGTGATGCGGTTCCACTGACATTCCGGGTTCGTTGTGACAATGAATTGAACTGCAACCTTCCCCATTAACGTGTCGAGTCGACTTGGTGCTGCATCGGTTAGCAACACGATCGCATTCACTTTTTCTTTTTTCAACTCATCCATCACGTCACGTAAAATCAACGTCCAATCTAACGCGACGAGTCCAATTTTCCGATTAGAATACCGGGTATAGGTTGGATCGGTTAAGCCGATAAAAGCAACCGCATACGGTTTATTCATAACTTTACCGCGAGCAATCCGATAGGCAGGAAACAGCGGAGCCATGATCGAATCAATTCGAAGATTGGCAGAGACAAATGGGATTGAATCGGCAATCGCAATCGAATCGAGGAATGTTCTATTCAACATGACATCACGTAAACTGACATTCACCGCAGCCAAATGACCAGTTTTTAGCGCTTTCAACAACGCTGCTGTACGGGTATTGCCATCGATCGGATCCCCTAAATCGCGCCACTCTCCAGCATCGACGACAAGGTGGGCATCGGAGCTGGCAATTTTCATCATTCGATCGATCTCACCCATTCTCCGTGCAGTTCCCCCCATAGGAATTTTACATCCACAAGGGTCGATTGCACCGCGTAATGCGCCGGAATAGTGAATCCAAACTCCATCAGGCAGTTCGGGAACCGCAGTTGCGATGGTCACGAATAATGCCATCAGGATAAGAATTATTAGAGAAATTCTAATCACAATAAACACCTTCACTTTGACCCCAATATAGTTAGGAATTCACCCTCATTTGAATATTGTTCTCGGTCCAAGGGGATTGGGGATCGAACTGCCCAAAGATACTGAGACAGTGGGGATTGATTTGGCAACTTCTTCCCCTGCCCATCCCCAGACTAATCGAACAGGACCTAACCAAGTCGACATTGCCACGGCGACACCGCCCCCGATTACTCTTTGCCCTTGCTGCCAGCGCAAATCGTGGGTTTCGGACAAAACCGCGATGTTCGCACGCATTTCGATGTACGTATCTGCGACCAAACGCGAGATCAAATCATACCGCCCGGTAATTGCCGCTACACCTAAGTTTCTGGACTCTCGCTCACCAGTGGCAAGCCCCCAAAAGTCCCAGGGTCCCCCAATCCGATACCATTCCGATCGAGGCGATGAAGAGCTGTTAAATCCACCAATCGTTTGGGGAGTCAGAACTAAACGTTTAGAAATCTTGAACGACGTTGATTGATAATAGTAAAAGCGGCTATAGCTATAATCGGTGATATTTTTACCCTGTGCTGTTTCCCACGCGGTCATGATGCGGGTACCTGATGTGGGAAATGGCGACTGATCTTCGGTATCGATGGAATATTGGATGAAAAACGGTGCAATCTGATACTTTCGCGACGTATCGGCTTCCGTGACCCGAAGATTATGCACTCGCAATCCGGCAGCAACCACACTCCATCTCCCGACTGATTGACCAAGCGAGGCACTTCCTCCCACCCGATTATAACTGATTGCGGATAGATTACTCTGTTCAAATCTTGGCCACGCAGTATGGGTCGCATTGACTTCGAAATCGATTGCGCCAACTCGACCGATTAATCTATCGGCATGAAAACGCAAACTTCCGATCGCATCTTTCTCACCGAATTGAAAAGTCGCGGCACCGTGAGTCGTTATTCCGAAAATATTGTCATACAACAACTGAACTTGCCCGCTGCCACCGCGGTGATTGTCATATCCGGCACCAAGTCTCAAAACTGGAAGTGTCCGCTCTTGAACGATAAAAGTCAATTTGATTCCACCGGGGATCGCTTCACGAACGGGATAAACCATATCGAACATACCGGAACCATAGAGATATTCTACGGTTCGGTCAAGATCCCTAATTTGCAGCGGTTCACCGATTTTTAGTCCAGTTTCACCTTTCATCAGGTCGGAGAAATTACGCGAGGTTCCCACCACCGCCAGCGATCTTAAGATTGGTGGCTGAACAGTATAGTATAGTCGGTCGCCAAAATGGTCGACCGCCTTCACGTAACCGTTGATCCAATTATTGGTGCGATAGATATTCGCCAATCGATAATACTGTTCCCATCGATCCGATAATGGACGTTCCAACTTTCGGCGAGTCTGACCGGTAATATCGTCACCCAACACGTAGACTTTGTCGGCACCGGGTATTTCTCGCTGCCGCTTCAATAACTCGGGGTGATCTTTGATCAGTGCGATGCCTGCTTGCTCTCCGAGTGCAATCACGGAATCCACAGTTGAAAAGTCGGTCGGGGATATTTTATCTAACAAAGGTTTTATTATAATATCAGTTTTCGTTTGACACTCGATATTGCGGTCAATCTGGAGGATTGTCGTCACTCGATCGGCAACTTCCCATGGAGTCGACGGTGGAGTATCCTGACGAACCGGTGCGGTACAATCGATTGCTAATATTAATCCCGTTGGCGACAATTCACGGGCAACAATTGAGGGAATATTTTCCGCAACGCCACCGTCCACAAATAAATGTCCGTCCAACGGCACCGGCGAGAGAAATAACGGGTAACTCAACGAAGCCCGGCAGGCAATTGCCAAGTCTCCTTGATCGAAAATCTTCCGTTCACCGGTATTCAAATCGCAACTGACGATCCGCACAGGATAACGAAGCGCATTAAAGGACGGATTGGGTTGGAACGGGGCTTTTTCGAAGAGATGCCGGAGGTTGTTGAACAGCATTTGTCCATTGGTGATTGCCGTCGGAACAATGGGTCGACCTCCCGGACCAAAGCGAAGTGTAAGTAACCCTTGCTGATCGTAGTCGCGTTTGCTCAGGAACATTGCCGTTCGACGTGGTTTATCGGAAAACATAGTCGACCAATCGAAGTTTCTAAAAAATTCGGCAATTTCGTCGCTGCTAAAACCACTACTCCAGAGTGCACCGACGACTCCTCCAATCGAAGAACCGACGATTAGATCCGGTTCGATCCGATTTCGCTCCAACTCGCGCAGCACACCGATATGCGCAATCCCCCGTGCTCCACCACCAGATAAAACCAAAACCAGTGGACGATCAGGAGAGTATTTAAGGGAATCAACACATAATTCCGCGGCGGAAAGCAGTGGAATGTGGAAAGCGAACAAAATCAACAAGGCGAGAGATCTAGCCAATCGGGTTTTCGAAATCTTCAATTCGGTTTGCTCGAAGAGTTACATTGTCGTAAAATAACGGTCGTTCCCATCTCCTTGCAACCATTTCAGTTTGAATAACGGAGTAGTTCATGCAGCACCGGTTCGATCTTCTCATTTTGCCCGCTCCCGGCGATTTTTCGGCACTTTGGCAATCATTACAACAGCAAACCAGCATCGAGTTTTCAGTCTACCTTCCACCCACAATCGTCGGAGCACCAGACGATTCCCGAATTCAGCGGATAAATCTCCCGGAAGACGCTTCCGCCGGGGATCTTCTAGAAGCTTTTTTCGAACAAGCAACTGCCCCATGGCTCGGTTTACTGCCGACAACTGTGACCATACTGCCGAATTGCCTATCGCGGATCGACCGGTTGTTCAGTTCACGTCGCGATACCGGCTGGGGTTTCACAGACTATCTGCTAGTAGAAAATGGTACCGAGCGACGCGTCGATTTAATCGACGATCACGGCGATATTACCGAACGGGAAGACCGTAGCCCATGCCTTTGGATTTCACGCGATGCACTGCAGGCGGTTCACGGAATTCGCAATGGTCTGCGATTTGCTCCTTTGTATGATCTACGGTTACGACTTGGGGAACGGTTCCAGACACTACATATCGCCGAACCGCTTATTCGGCAATCGCTTGAACAACCCATCATGACCGAGGAAGAACGACAACGGGCAGCAAAGCTATATTTTCCGGGACAAGGAAAATTAGGCGGATTTTCGTATTTATTCCTCGACCCAGCCGAAGAAGCGGAAATTGAATCGGTGTTCTACGATTCGTTAAAACGTCGAGGTGCATGGCTAGAAGGTGAAGAAGGGATTGTCGAATGCCCGCCGGATCCCGAACTGAAGCCAGGTGATCCAGTGATTAGTGTTGTGATTCCGGTATACAATCGTGCGCGATTTATCGGCACTGCGATTGAATCGGTTCAAACCGGAACTTATGACAACTTTGAAATCATTGTTGTCGACAACGCCTCTACCGACAACACAATTGCCGTAGTTGAAAGCAAGATGGCAACCGATTCCCGGATCCGGTTGATCAGACGAACGACCAATGTGATCGGCGAAGCATTGAACGACGGGCTATTCGCTACGCGTGGCAAATATCTGGCGCAACTCGATAGCGACGACGCCTACGCTCCAGTAACATTGCAACGAGCAGTGGAAGCGTTGGACGGCGATCGAAAGATCGGAGTCGCAATCAGTTATTACGATCTAGTCGACGAAGCCGGGACTCCATTACCGGAAATCGGTATCATAACGCACGCCGCATACAATCGAAATAATGTGCTCCGGCGCGATGGCGCTGGTGCTGCGCGGATCTGGCGACGCAGTGTGTTATTGGCAAACGGCGGATTCGACGAATTGAGTTTCGGCAGTTACGGTGAAGACTACGATATGATTTTGAAATGCGGTGAACGATATCGTGTTCATCGAATCCGTGAAGTATTGTACCATTATCGCAGACACCCGGACAATACCGATGCGTTGCGACATCACAGCTTGAAAATCTGGTCGAAAACCGAATCGCGGAAACGCGCCTTGATACGGCGGATTCGGCTGAACGAAACGATTGGAAAGGATCTCAAATGATTGTCGGGATGGATTGTGGTGGTACTGGAACTACTGCAGTAGCTTACAAAAATGGTAACGTGCTGGCGACAGTAAATGGCGGTGTCGGTAACTTGAAAAGAATTGGTTACGTTGAAGCAGTCTATTTAGTCGTCTCGTTATGCGCAGAATTGCGCAATATTGTATCCGAACCGACTGAAGCTATTTCGATTGGTATCGCGGGTGCCGGAAAATATGGAGAACGCGATCAATTGCGCTCACTCATTGCCGAAACGATGAAATTGCCGGTTCGAGTCGAGACCGATGCCGCAATCGCACTTCACGGCGCTTTCGATGGTGGTCCGGGGATGTTACTCATCGCTGGTACGGGTTCTATTGCATACGGTAAATCGTCGGATAGTTCCGAACCATTGCGCGTTGGTGGTTGGGGTTGGCAATTAGGCGATGAAGGGAGTGGTTGCTGGCTAGGTCGGGAAGCAATTCGCTGTTGCTTGCTTGCACACGACGGTCGTGGCGAGAAGACAGAGCTTACCGAAAAAATCAATACTCATTTCGATATTCAGTCGATCGTCGATTCAGTTCCCATCATTTACTCAACGGAATGGACACCAGCAAAATACGGTGAATTAGCACCACTTGTATTGGAAACGGCAAAGACCGATCCCGTAGCAAAAAAATTAGTACGATTGGCTTCGAATCATTTAGTCCGGCATCTGACCGTACTACAAGACCGACTGGGTGGTGAACAAGCGGTTCGTCAAGTCGCATTCAGTGGTGGATTGTTATCAAACGAAACCGCGTTGTATCAGGAGCTGCTTATTGAAATCGAACATATCGGGACGATGGAAGTTGTCCAATCGATGTATCCACCAGCCGTCGGTGCGGCGCGACTGATTGAAGCCAAGTAATGTGTGGTATAGCCGGCATCGTCGGGTTATCTCCCGATCTTCATCCACCAGCTCCATGGTTGGCAGCGATGAATCGCGCGATGGCGCATCGCGGTCCCGACGACGAGGGCATTTTTCAAGACCGTAATTGTGGATTTGCTCATCGACGATTGTCGATTGTCGATTTATCGCCTACCGGCAAGCAACCGATGACCTCATTAGATGGTCGTGTAACGATCACTTACAATGGTGAATTGTATAACGATGCCGAGTTACGTGGATACTTAGCAAGTCGAGGTGTGCGTTTTCGCGGCTCCTCCGATACTGAAACTCTGGTCGAACTACTCGCGCTCGATGGGTGGAATGCCTTGCCGAAATTAGCCGGGATGTTCGCAGTTGCCGCGTGGTTTCGCGATAGCGGAGAAGTGTTGCTGGCACGCGATAGTGGCGGCATCAAACCACTCTTTTATTCTAAACAGCCTGCCTGGTTTGTCTTCGCTTCGGAAATCCCGGTTATCTTTGCCAGTTCGCTCGTACCTCCCCGGATCGATCAACACGCCTTAGGTCAATACATCCGTCACGCACAACCGGTACTGGGAACACGTACTCTTTGGGGTAATCTCCTAGCGGTTCCTCCGGGTGGATGGTTACGCTTAACGTCAGATGGATCGATCTCTATCGGTTATTTTTGGCGATCACCGGTCGATGTTATCTCACCGAAACCGGCTCAAGAACAGCATATTGCTCAGCGAGTACAAGAATTATTGGCGGCTGAAGTCGCTGCCGAACTCCGGGCAGATGTTCCTGTAGGCGCCTATTTATCCGGTGGCGTTGATTCCTCGATCCTGCTGGCAGAAATGGTAAAAGTCGCACCGGATCAGGTACGAACGTTTGGAATTAGTTTCAAAGAATCCGGATTCGACGAACGCCGGTTTGCCGAATTGGTTGCTCGCGCTCTGAAGGTAAAACATACTCAGTATACCTACGATCTATCGGATTACCTGACCGATTGGACTTATTTAATTCAACAACGGGGTATGCCGCTAACGGTTCCGAACGAACCACCTTTGCTTCAACTGGCTCGCGAAGCGGCAAAAGAGGTAAAAGTCGTCCTTACCGGTGAAGGTTCCGATGAACTATTCGGTGGCTATCCACTATTGATGCGTGCACCGTTCGATTATTATCGCAGTCGACTGCTGCAAGATAATCCGGGCTTATTTTCTCAACCTGAACTCATCCGCGAATCACTATCGGCAGCTTACGGTCGTAGTAGTTTTCCAAGCCCTCTGGATCATTTTCTTCGGGCTTATCGCTGGATTCCATTACCGTTATCGGTGATCTTGTTTGGGATCGATCGTGCAAAACATTACGAAGAAGACCCATTCCTCGATACATTCTGGCGCGAGCAATTCGAACGGATTTCGACCCTCAGTTACGACGACCAGATCGTTCAACTGTTATGGAATGTTCATCTACCGGGATTGTTGGGTCGCATAGATGCCACTACGATGGCGGCATCGATCGAAGGTCGAGTTCCGTTTGTCGGGAAACCTGTGGTGGAATATGGGTTATCGCTACCCGCTTCATTAAAAGTTCGATTTCGATCAGAAGACGATGAAGCTCGTGCATTTCAACTACCATTACCGGAAGCGGTTCAAAAACATGATGTTGCCAAATTAATCTTACGTGAAGCTTACCGAAATCGCATTCCCGAATCTATTCGCACCAGAACCAAGACCAGTTTTCCGGTTCCGCTAGATAGTTGGTTTTCCGGACAGTTGCGAGCAAGTGCAAGAGACCGTCTCATGGCTTGTGCCGAGCAATCACATTGGTTTGATCGCGAAGGTGTCGAATTTCTGTTTTCGAAAGCACTCCCGTCCGGGAGTGGCATTGCACTTTGGATGGCGCTTAATTTGGCATTATTCTACGAAGCGCAGCAAAACGCCGTTCGAAATATCGCAAGGGGTTGACCATGTCTCGCGTACCAATCCTTGCCATCACCGTTGGCGATCCAAACGGTATCGGTCCGGAAATCATTCTGAAATCGTTGTCCGATCCAGCAATTCGTGCGATTTGTCAACCACTACTGGTCGGACCACTCGAAGTCTTTAACTATTACAATCAAAAGCTAGACAATCGATTAAAATTTCTGCGACTCATCTCTGCCGAATTGATTCCGTCCGATCCGGATTGTGTTCCGATCTGGGAACCGTCGAATTTCGAAGACGAAATCGAACCGGGAGCGATCACCCGCATCGGTGGACATGTCGCGGGAATTGCTATTGAAGAGGCCTGTCTGTTAGCGATGAAGGGGCGGGTCGATGGTATCGTCACTGCACCGGTATCGAAAGAAGCATTGCTGATGGATGGGTATCCAGCACCGGGTCACACCGATTTGCTGGCAAATGTCGCCGGTGTAGAAGAAGCAGTAACGATGCTGGTGTGGGAACAACTACGCTGTGCATTGTATTCGCTACATCAACCGTTACGAAAAGTGCCGGAACTGATCGACCGGGATAAAATTGTTCGCAAATTACGCGTTATCGACAGTTCGATCACGGATTGGTTCGGGATTGTCGATCCGAAAATCGGAATGTGCGGTTTGAATCCCCACGCTTCCGATGGCGGACTGTTTGGACGCGAGGACATATCCGCACTGGCACCAGCGGTAGAAAAAGCACAACGCGAAGGGATTATGGTCACAGGTCCACTTGCAGCCGATGTCATGTTTCTGAATTGGCAGAATTTCGACTGTCTCTTTGCATTATATCACGATCAAGGGGTAACACCTTCGATGATCATCAGTGGTGGAAAAGCTTGCTACATGACCCTCGGTTTGCCTTTTCTAAGAGTTGCTCCGGGACATGGTACTGCGTTCGACATCGCCGGTAAAATGATTGCAGATCATTCAAAGATGAGCGATGCAATTCACATGGCATCCAGATTAATTATCGAACGTCGCGAACGCAACCTTTCTCACCCGGATATCGAACTGAATTGAATGGAATGGAATGTCACACCAGTTATTGAAATCGTTAGGTCAACATTTTTTACGTCATCAAGAAGATGCTGAACGGATTGCCCGATCCTGGTCTGGATTGGACAAGTTGGATGTGCTTGAAGTTGGTCCCGGCGACGGTCGACTGACTCGCTATTTATTGAAGAATGCAAAAAAAGTGGTAGCTGTGGAAGTCGATAAACGGTGGGTTGATCATCTCTGGCGTACTTACGAAGGTCATCCCGGTTTTGTTCTTCGACACAACGATATTACCCAGTTCGATTGGACCAAAGAGTTCAATCGCCCCTTCGTACTGTTCGGTAATCTTCCCTATCATTTGTCAAGTTCGATTTTATTCGGCGCAATCGAAACAATTCGAAAGCAACGCTATCACCCGATACCCGATCAACCACCGTTACTCGGTATGGTCGTAATGTTGCAACGCGAAGTTGCCGAACGCGTTGCGGCACAACCGGGAGACAGTGAATACGGCGTGCTATCGACGTTTATGCAATTGTTTGGATCGGTCGAGAAGCTCTTCATACTTCCCCCGTCGGCATTTCAACCACCTCCCAAGGTTTATAGTGCCGTCATTCGCGTAACGTTCGATAAACCAGCTCCAGAAATTGCCAACTGGCCATTGTTGAATGCGGTTATTCGCGCTGCGTATGCCGGTCGACGAAAAATGCTGCGCAATACCCTTCCATCGATCCGTCCTCCGTTGCCTAACGGATTCGCGGAATGTTCACTTGACTTGACGCGACGTCCACAAACTGTCTCGCCGGAAGAATGGGTGACCTACACGAACGAATTAAGTAAGCTTGGCGGTTGGGGACTTCCGGGTAAACGTGAGAAAGTGAAGGACGAACAGTACTTTACTAAGCTAAAGAAAAAGACCGTTAGTACTGATTCGGATGACGAAATTGACGATGATTCTGAAGGCTAAAAAAGTGTAAGCGGAGCCTAAGCGCTCCGCTTACATCACTGATAAAAGCTTCAATCTAGATTAATCGAGCATTACACTCTGCATCCGCAAATTATATTTGTAGTCTACCACCTGATCGTGTTGCAACAGCCGCTTGATCGTGAATTCATTTCCTCTAACAATCACAGAATTCCACTCAGCAAGAATCCACCTGACTTTGACTTCCGGTGACACCTTCATTACTGCCGATAAAAAGCGAATCATTCCGGGTGACAATTTCCGCTCTTTAGTACGATCCCGCGAACCACCCACGAAACAATCGGTAAATATTTCGAAATTCGGAATAAAAGTCGATTTTGATTCCGGGTTGACACGGATCATAACCTGAACTTCAGATTTTGGAACTGGAAAGATTTCTTCCATCAGCATTGAATCATGAAGGGAAAGTGTTTCCATTAGAACTCCGAAGGGATCTGAGAGAGAGAGACAGACCCGGCGTAGGGTCTGTCTCAAAAACTTATATTCTTCAAACCAAACGATTTTTCAGTGCGAGTAGGCAACAACGAAAATTGCGGTCATTAATTACGGATCATATCGGATGGGTGTTGGTCATGTTTCTAAGCGCGTCTTCCAACTTTCTGATCGCTATCACCAATCTTCGTCACCGAATGATAAAAAAATCATTGTGAGCTTGTCAAGGAATCGTTATCATTATAACGAAGAATCAATTTACGACGAATTAGGAGGCGAATATGAAAACCAATCCGAAATCGCCTAAACACGAGGAAAAACCTAGCACTAGAGTATTTTCCGTCGGAACAATCGCTCCCGATGACCGACCGTTTGCCGCGCTCAATCACCTCCGCGAACCGGAATCACCTCCGGGAATTGAACTGAATCATCACGATCTTCCCGCTTCAGGGAATAATTCCAACCTGCACGGCAAGAATCACCGGATCAATTTGAGTGGACAGCTTGCGATCATCATGCGGAGTTCCAAAGGGCATGCCGGTAAAACCGTCACATTGATTTCCAACTTAAAGCTTGACCATTCCGAAGCTCACCGTTTGTTGCACTTGTTAAAAAGTCGGTTGGGAATCGGTGGTAGTTTGGAAGCGGTAGAAAATGAACCGGTGCTATTGTTACAGGGTGATGTCCGCGATCGAACCATTACCGAACTATCGAAATTGAACGCCAAAGTGAAGCGTGCCGGTGGATGATTCATTGATGGAACCAATACATGATGATCTTCCCTGCAAAGCCGATCGCGATAACCTCACGATCAAGCAACAGATCTCGCGGAAAGCGAAGATCGTTCGTAAGAAATTGATTCTTGCTGGATGTTTATTATCTGATCCATTAACGCCGCTACTGGCACGCCTTCTTCTTGTTCTAGCAATTGCTTATGCAGTTAGTCCGATCGATTTAATTCCCGATTTCATTCCGGTTTTGGGGATCTTAGACGATCTGGTACTGATACCTGCGATACTATTTTTAGCATGGAAGTTAATCCCACTCGAGTTAATCAGCGAGTATAATACAAAATTGATCGAGGATGATAGAGTACTTCTGAATAAATGGAAATCGACGGGTTTTGTATTAGTTATCGGAACTTGGATAATCGGTTTGGTGATTGCCTACTTTTTTTTAGTACGTCACTTCGTTTGATCACTGAATTGAGGGTTCTGCAAAACAGAAAGGTCGGGAATATTCCCGACCTGTCTGTTTATTCGATTAAATTTACTTACCGTTCAATCGCCAGAATTGTAGCACCCGACGAAATCCAAGTGTATGGTTCAGGATCCTGTTCCGGAACCATTCGAAGGATCCGATTGTTGTTGATTATATATAGTGTTTCGGGATCTTCATTAATTGAATACCCTTGATAATTTCCCGATACTCTGATTCTGAATTGAATACTTGATGAAGAGAAAGTAAAATACGACAGCACTCCTGAAGCACGACGGGCAAGTGCGATCAATCCGGATTGCGACACCGATACCCATTCAGTATAATCATCCGGAATTGTCAGATCGAAATCAGGAGTTTGAATAATTGCATTGTTCACTATCGTGATGCGTGTTGGATGTATTCGCTCGAGGTCGACTGCAAATCCAAGATCGTTGACATTTATCGGTCCGGTCGGTTGTCCATTTACCACCGACGAGGCAATGATCGTACCGGAAAAGCCGATCGCATAGTAATTCCACGTGTTATTCACTTTTGCGGCAATTAACCAAGTCGTGTCATCAATAAATGGACGAGACGAAAATCGGTAATCGGTTGTAATAATCGAATCCGGCAACAATCGTCGGTGCGTGAATGAAGAAATATTCAGTTCGTGAATCTGTCCATCCGTCGCTTTCGCAAGCAATCGATCGGAGTTATTCGACCAGCCAATCGTGTTGCTATCAACCATCCATCCATCCGACTCGCCAACGTAAGCGCTAGTAAGCGGATCGATGAAATGGATTGTCCGATTTTCATCCAATAGTGCAATTGGATGTGTCTGATCACTTCGATTGATCGATCGAATACGATAATCGACCAACTGTAAAGTTCGAAACCGGCGCGATTGAATATCGATCATCCAAAGCGAATCGGCATCCGCAACAAGCAACGACTGTGCCCGTATCGACATACCCGTAACCCGTACGGTTATCGGTGGGGCAATCAAATTGCCGAATGCAGCATTTACTGTTGTTGTTCCGGTATCAACACCTGTTACGACACCTTGTTGACTCACTCGTGCGATGGCGGAATTCTGTGAGTTCCACTGTACTGCGGTCGGGTAGTAAGCATGCATTTGGAACCATGCGATTGCCGAAAGCAATGCCGACGAACCGACATTCAAATCAACAGAATTGGGAACGATTCGAAGTGAATCGAATACAGTATTCACTCGAACAATTGTCGTATCTCGAAGCTGATTGTACGAAGCAACGATGTAAGACATCCCTTGTTGACGGGCAGTCACCAGTCCTGATGGATCCACCAGCACCGACACAGGATTGGATGAGGTGAAAGTGGGAACTAGATTTAACACCGACGATGTCGAATCGCGAAATGTCCATTGCAACTGAACTGTACCACCAACCAATAACGAAGCAGAATCAGGTGATACTGCCAGTGAAGATGGTGGGTACGCGACATTAATGATCGCTAAATTGGATGTCACACCTTCGAGTGTGGCACTGATATACGTGTTTCCTCGTTCCAATCCCGCCGAGACCAGTCCCGTACTAGAAATCGTAGCAATATTGGTATTTCCCACTGTCCAAGCCACATGACGGTCGGTCAAGATCGTGCTGTCGGCAGCGTATACTTTCGCTTGAAGTTGAACTCGACCATTCGGGGGTAGAATTGTAAAAGCAGGTGTTACAACTACCCAGCGGATCACAGGACCGGAATCGGGAAAATACTCCGTTTTCGAACTTGGACAACCTAGCAGTATCGGCAATAAAACGATACCCGCCAATAATAGTGTCCAAAATGATCTAGTTGCGACTGCGAATTTCTTCATTGCCACTTCAAGTTAAGTGATACTACAAACATTTTGCTGACTGACCAGTACAGCACGAGCAGAGACGATAAGAGCGACACAATTTGTCAGGCGATCGTGATTTCCGACGAGAGATAAACATCTTGAATAATATTCAAGAGCTTCACGCCATCTGCCATCGGTTTCTGAAATGCTTTTCGACCCGAAATCAGACCCGTTCCACCGGCACGCTTATTGATAATTGCGGTTCTAACGGCTTCACCATAATCGTTTTTGCCAGAAGGACCACCGGAATTGATTAAACCGATGCGACCCATATAACAATTTGCTACTTGGTACCGGGTCAGATCGATCGGGTTGTCGCTGGCAAGTTCGGTATAGATTCGTTTGTCGAATTTACCGTAGCTCGAGTCACCCATATTCAACGCAGCAAATCCACCGTTGTTTTCCGGTAGCTTTTGCTTAATCAGATCGGCTTCGATCGTGACACCAAGATGGTTTGCCTGACCGGTTAGATCGGCAGATACATGATAATCTTTATCCGTCTTGAATGCGTTATTCCGAAGGTAACACCACAACACCGTTGCCATACCTCGTTGATGCGCCATTTGGAAGGCTTGTGCGACTTCCACGATTTGCCGTGCCGACTCGGGTGAACCAAAATAAATCGTTGCACCAACCGCAACCGCTCCCATGTTCCAAGCTTCTTCGATGGTTCCAAAAAGAATCTGATCGAACTTGTTGGGATAGGTCAATAGTTCATTGTGGTTGATCTTTACGATAAAGGGGATCTTGTGCGCAAATTTACGAGCGACACTTCCCAATACACCATAGGTCGAAGCAACGGCGTTGCAACCACCTTCGATCGCCAACTCAACGATGTTTTTTCCATCGAAATAGATTGGATTGGGGGCAAACGATGCGCCACCGGAATGCTCAATCCCTTGGTCTACTGGTAGGATCGAAAGATAGCCAGTATTCGCCAATCTGCCGTTGGAAAAGAGTTGATTCAGACTGCGTAATACTTGAGGATTGCGGTCGGAATAGACAAGGGTACGATCAAGATAATCCGATCCCGGTAACGAAATCATTTCTTTAGGAATCGTACGGCAAGTGTGAGTAAGCAAGGATTGATCTTCTGCCGATAAGTACGATTGAAGTGTTTTATCGTGTGACAAAGTGAACTCCTTTCAATTTATCCGTAACCAACAAATTACTCTACCCAATCTGCGGTATCAAGGTAAAAGTGGTTATTCCCGAAAATATTTCGAATTACCAGCCAAAGAGCGAACCACTGGAGCTGCTATACCCAAGCTTCTTTTCCAGTTTTAGATCGCGTAGGTCTGTGCTCTTAGGATTAATTCGCAGCATGAAACCCTGCGATGCGCCGCGCGGGTTCCATTCAAAATTGATTTCCCAACAGTGTAAATCTTTCCGGGTCACGATCTTAGATGCATTTACTTCGTGCGTAACAAGATCGAAATTCACGCCGGTACTGATCGACCATGTTGGGGTAATACTGAGGCTAATCGAGCTAATCAGCGTCGCAACATTCGTGATCACTCGCGGACTATTGCGATTGGTAGATAACTGTAACCCGGTCGAACCACTCCAACTCGATTCCAGCGCTGCGACCATTGATCGACTATCGCCAAAAGCACGGGTATCTTCACCAGTGTAGGGATCGATATACCGTTGTTGTTGATTAGGCAATTGCGGAAGATCCGATGACGGTTGAAGTTTGGTCGTATCTGGTATCGAAGGGGTATTGCTTGGTTTGGGTTTCTGCCACTGGAATGAAAGATTTGCCGAGCCATTGGTAAACCGGAATGGCGACAACGAATGGGGAAAATCCCAGACATATTGATTTACTTCGTGACCATACAGATCTGTTTCGTTGTAATAATCGTGTTTGTATAAACTGTAGGTCGAACTGATGTCGACACCGACACTGGAAATCAATCCCGATCCACCGGAAAATGGCGTTGCACGCCAACTCATGTTGATCGGCGCCCATTGCAATGAATCCGCCATCAAGTTACAACTTGTCGAGAGGTTCCAAGTAAAGAGGTCGATTTTCTTGGTTTCGTCACCCGATTCGTACCGTGCTTGAAAGATGTTATCAAGATTCAGGCTCATATTCACCGATTTATTTCTTCCGGTTGCACCAGCACCCGATCTGACCCAAGGATCCCTCACAATTTCTTCACCTGTCGCAGGATTGGTCAGTCGTTGCATATAACCAAATTGTCGATCGGCGAAGTTCGGGGTGTAATTCAATCCAATCCCCGGTGTTAGCACATGACGAATGCCAGTTAATCCCAATAATCCTTTGGGATCGAAAAATCCATACAACTTTGTACCGATACCAATACCGGTATTAAAGGTGGTTCGGGTAAAGAAGCCGCGGTTTTTGGTAGAGTCGAGAATCGCATTTTGGTTGCTATCGACCGAGACAATCGAGTATTTCGTTAATTCTGGCACCCAATCGTGAGAAATATGAAGATTGGGATTTACCGTGAAGTATTTCAGCATTTTGAATGGAGCATTCCAATTCGACGTATGGAGCACCCGCTGCGATTTGACGCGCTCCCAGTGATTGTACAAGCTCGAATCAGGTCGATATAAATTTTGTTGAAGAACTCCCGTTTCACTATTGGTTAACTGCATGTTGTAATCGTAAGTGAATGTCTCCCAAAAACTAGGTTCGTTAGCGTTACTTTCTATGCCTTGCGATTCGCCAGTTTCCGACTTCTTTGGAGGTCCACCAAAACCCTCTAGGACGTCACGTCGGGCTTTGGGAAAGATCGGTCCAGTTCCCCACCGAAACGAGAGCGAGGGATAGGTAATATCGTAATTTCGAGTTTGAATATTCTGACGTCCCGAGAAACCGGCAGAGAGTGAAGCACGGCTATCGACCCAGTTTTTCGACAAACTTAGGTTGGATTGAACTTCCTGGTTTAACCGCTCATCCAGCGATTGGGAGTAATAATTCCGGAATGATTCGTCACTCACGTAATTCACATTACCGCTGACATAGAGGGTAGGATCGATCGGTTGGGCATGACTCCAGTGAGCATCCCAGTGTGACAATCCATCCAAGTTTGAGTAGCTGCCGTATACCGACCCATTCAGTTTGTAGCGCACGGCATAGTTGTTGTCTATACGCCAGAGCGTTCCGGCTTGTTCATAGTAACTCATGGTGACTTTGGAATCCCAATAATCACTAGGTGCCCAATAATATCCGAGGTGCTCGAAGTAACGACCGCGGGAAGCCGATTCACCATAAGTAGGAACAACCAAACCACTATGCCGACCCGGCTTCATCGAGAAAATACCGTACGGTAACGCGGCGACCGGTACTTCACCAAAGTAGAGGTAGACTGGTCGAGCGATCAACTTGTCTTTATAGACCATCTTCATTGCAGTGGAGTGAAAATGGAAATGCGGGGGATTCTGATCGCAAGAAGTAAAGTCACCCGACTTCACATACATCACTTGCGGTTCCATGCGCTTCAATACTTCCCCGCGATAATGCCCCTGATTATTCGCCGAAGCACCCGTAAAGACACGTCCGCGTTGCGTTTTCAAATTCATTTCCATCGTCAAACCCCGGAGACTATCCGAAGCGGAAGATCGATCGAGAAAGAGCGGAGTATCGACAAACACGACAGTGTCGATTTTGGTTGCCGTCGTGTCGGTCCAGAGCGTATCCGGTCGACCTTCGGCATACACCATGTCGCGTTTCCAGTCGACTCGAATGCGGTATGCCCGAAGTTCCATTAATTTGTATCGAACAATCGCTTTTCCGGTGAGGATCGAAATTTTTTCTTTTGCATCCAAATCGATACGATCGGCACTATAGGTCACGGTTGTATCGAGATCCGATTTTTTCTTGAGACTATCGGCCTTAAGTGAGTCGGGTTTTGTTTTCGCAGTATCGGAAACAATCGTAAAAATCTTCGGTGTGATCACTTTGGTGGAATCAACTATGATAGGTGTTTTGCTGGTATCGGGATTCGCTACCAGAGTGTTTTTGATTACTTTCGGTTGGGCGAAAACAAACGAGCAATTGATGATAATTATGACAGCGATCAGCCAGAGTTCAAAACTGCGATTCTGAAAAATCTTAGTAGGATGCGTCTTGGCAAAATGATTCATTACTGCGCATCCTCTGTCGGTTGATTGGATTGATCTTTTGGATACCGTTCAGTCCAAAGCTGGCGCATTCGCTCGGCGATTTTTGCTTCAGCACCGATTGCCCTTGGAAGATAGAAAACCCGATCGGCAATTGCATCCGGTAAATGCTGCTGTCCGGAAAAACCGCCAAAATCGTGATCGTATTTATAACCTTCGGAGTACCCCATTTGTTTCATCAATGAAGTGGGTGCATTTCTCAGGTGCAATGGTACGGGCAAGTCGCCGGAAGTTTCGACTTCGGCTTGAGCTGCGGAAATTGCCATATAGCTAGCATTTGATTTGGGACAAGTAGCAAGATAGGTAACTGCTTGTGCCAATACGATGCGCGCTTCGGGCATGCCAATGCGGTGTACGGCATCGAATGCATTGGTAGCGACAAGCAGTGCCAACGGTTGAGCGTTGCCAATATCTTCACTCGCAAGTACAATCAACCGTCGGGCAATAAACAGCGGATCCTCCCCACCTGCTAGCATCCGAGCCATGTAATAGATTGCGGCATCGGGATCGCTCCCCCGCACCGATTTAATAAATGCGCTGATCAGATCGTAGTGTTGCTCGCCTGCTTTGTCATATTTAGCTGCTCGTTCCAAGGCTGCTTGCGCAACAACTGCTTGATCGATCAACACTTCACTGGCTTCAGGTTTTCCCGATGCTGATAATTCGAATGCCAATTCGACCGTATTCAAGAATGATCGGGCATCGCCACCGGACAAATCGAGCAGGGCTTCACGGGCTTCCGGTTCGATTTGAATCGACCATTTGCTTAAAACAGTGTCTTCCACCAGAGCACGAGTAAGTAATTGATCCAAATCTTCTTTTTTCAGGGGATAGAACCGAAGTATCCGGCAACGGGACAGAAGCGCGCCAATCACTTCGAATGAGGGGTTTTCGGTCGTTGCACCGATTAATACCACCGAACCCTCTTCTACCGCCGGTAGGAGGGCATCCTGCTGAGCTTTATTGAAGCGGTGTATTTCATCGAGGAACAAAACCAATCCCCGACCCGTGGCAGATAGCGCTCGTGCCCGGGCAATTACCGCCCGTACTTCGGACAATCCCACCTGAACTGCGGACATCTGGACAAATTCCCGGTCGAAGGTGTTGGCTAACAACCGTGCCAATGTGGTTTTGCCGATCCCGGGATCACCCCAAAAGAGCAGCGAAATCGGTTTCCCACGAGCAATAAGTTTTCGCATAACCGCGTTAGGACCGACCAAATGCTGCTGACCGACGAATTGATCCAACGTTCGAGGGCGCATCCGTTCAGCTAGCGGAGCATCCACTGCCGGTTCAACGAAAGCGCGGGGAATTTCAGGTAGAAGATCGGGGAACAATTCATTCATAGTACGAAATGTAGCGACTGAAAAGCGGTCTCCCAAAACTGGTGCAAAACGTTGCCAAACTCATCATCGAGTACTACCTTACATTTAGTTATCGAATATACCGTTTGAAATGAAAGAATCTATGAAAAACTGTCTCTATTTTGCGTTTTTGATTGCAATCAGCCTTACCTCAGCCTTTGCCCAACCGGTCGTTGGCGGTAGAATCGTTGCTATGGGTGCTCATGCTGCGGCACTTTCGATCGATCCATCGGCGATTTATTACAATCCCGCCACTGCGGCAAGCGATGGTCAAATGCAAATTGAAGCATTCGCTACAGACTCGACTGCAATGTGGCCGACAACGTGGGGGGTCGCGGTTCGAAAACCGGGTGAAACGGGTTCAAGTGCTGTCGGATTGATGTTTTTGCGCCGTAAAATCACCGTTGATACGTCCGAGGTTCGGTCATCACAAGCAATTTTCGCGCTCACTGACAAGAAATTTGGATTACCGATTGGTGCCGGCGCCAAATTGATCTGGGAACAAAACGGTAAAGGTCACGGGTGGGTCTATGGCTTTTCGCTCGACGTTGGCTTTTTACTCCCATTGGGTAATTTCCGCATTGGAGGTGCCGCTCGGAATTTATGTGGAATGCGGACCATCACCGAACCCCGAAAATTTGAAGCAGGTGTCGCTCTTCAACTTACTGATTTATTAGTAACAGCCGGATCTTCTACTCAAGATCTGGTCGGGAAACATATGATCAGTCAGGGAAAAAAGACTTGGGGCTATGGACTGAATTACCAGTTATTGGACAACACCGCCGTTCGGATTGGTCGATTTATGGAACAGGGACACATTGGCGAAACTGCCGGCGCGGCTTATTCCACAGAAAGCACTGGACTGGTACTCGGATACTCGATTCGACGATTTTCCGACGATCCGAGCAACGTTTCACACTGGATCAGCTATACTTATACAGCCAATAACGAATAGCAATCGAATTTTATATTAGTGATTATGCGATAGATATGCGTCTCGTTCAACTTGATATTGAAGGATTTGGTTCCGTTTCGGGAACGATCAAGTTCCCGCAGGAATCCCTTGTATTGATGGTTGACCGCAACGAAGCTGGTAAATCAACTCTAGCCAATGCGCTTTTCTTTACGCTGTTCGGTGTTCCGGATGGCAATCGCGATAAAGATCTTTATCGGATCGCGAACCGGTACCTTCCGTGGGATGGAAAACCGTTTCGAACGTCACTCACTCTGCACACCGGCGATCGGCTGGTTCGGATCACACGCGAATTTGGAAGTAAGCGAACAACCCGGGTATCCGATGCCAACACATTCGAAGATTTAACCTCACAATTCATGCCCGGTCGAAAAGACTTAATCGGTGAAACAATCACTGGATTAACATCTTCCGAAGCATTGCAAACGATGTTTATTCCGCAATCGGAAATGACTTTATCGGACGATCGAAAGTCACTCACCAACACAATCCAACGGATCGCCACTTCGGCAGCAGGCGACAATACTGTGACCAGCGCAATTTCAGTGCTGGAAGAATCGCTAACAAAATACCCATTCCCAAAAATCTCGAAGGGTGCAAAGATCGGCTATGAAATTACCCAGCTCGAGCAAGAAATCGCTCGCTGCCGGGACGCCATCGTCGAACGAGAGACTGAGCGGGAGCGGTGCCTGCACCTATTGGATCGAGAACAAGCGATCGAACAGCGGATGTCGTACCTCGATCAAGCCGCCAATGCGATGCGAAAATTACAGGATGCCCGTGAGTATGACCAAGTACGGGAGATGGTGGAACAATCGGAACGGGTCTATCAAGAATGGGAAAAATGCCGAAATCGGATCGAATTACTTGATGAGTTTGCTAGAATTCCGCTTGAATTAGCACGACCGATCGATGACAACCTCATTCGACTTAAAGATTTGACCGACACAGTTCGGACCGATGAAGCGGTTTTATTGTCGATCAAAAAAGAGGAACGAAACCGTCAGGAACAAATCGGACTAGCGGGAATCGATAAAGCGACAACAACTCAACACGACACACTGACGGGATTGCGAGCTTCGTATTCCGAATATTTACGCGATCGGCAAACCCTCCAACTTCAACTCAGTGGAGTTGAATCAAGACTACAATCACAGGGAATTGAACCAACACAATTCGAGTTAGCCGAGCAGAAATGGATCTCGCTTAGTTCCGAAGACGAGATAGCGATTCTCACTTCAATGGAAAAAATCGCTCATTATATCGAATCCAAACGAAATCTGGAACAACAAAAACGCGAACTCGATGCGAATTTGCTGGATGGTAAAACACAACAATTGAAGCAAGAAAAGACAAGATTAGCTTTTATCTCGATTGGGATTCTTATTGGTATAACAGGGGCTGTTTTGGCGACGCTCATTCCCGAATATCGTTGGGTTTCAATTGGAGTAGCAGTTGCAGGATTTGCATTCTCGATCGTCAACTATCGGTCTCGACTGAGTACTTCTACACGCAATCGCGTGACGATTGAGGACATGCAAGTAAGAATCGATGAAAATGATCGGAACCTCTCCGAACTCGAAACAGACTACCGCAATTTCAATATGAAGTTGGAAACGTTAGGTAAACAAGTTGGCGTTGTCGGTAATAAAGAGTTAGTGATTGCACTACAGAAACGCAACGGAGCGAAAAGTACTTTTCTGGAATGGATTAATCTTCGTCAACGTGAGCAAGAAATTTCTGATCGACAGCAACTCGCACTATCCGATATTTCGCGAAATCTTCGCGAACTTGGTAAATCGATCGATCCTACCGATCTGTCGATTAATGTGATCGACGAATCCCTTCGCTACATCGATAAATGTTTGATAGAACAGGATGAGTTGAACCGGATTCGTCGACAACGAATCGCCAAAGAAGCTGAATATGAAGATCGTCAGCATCGGGTTGTGGAAATTGAAAAGGAACTGTCCAATCAACTACTGAAAGCTGGCGCGAATTCATCGTTACCATTGGATCAGCAACGCGATTGGTATGCTGCGGCTTGTCGACATAAACTCGAATGGAATACGTTAAAAGCCGAGTACACTAAATTATCGGAACAGTTGATCGAACCGATGAAACTTGCTCATCTGAAACAGCGACTACATGCTCTCGAACAATCGATGGACCGATCGTCCGAGAATATTGGATTTCCCGAATTCGATCTCGACAACCCCGGATCGACCCTTATCAAAATCGAAAATGAGCATCGCGAACTTGAGGCTGAACGCTCCGATTTAAATCAATTACTGATTGATTTTCAACGTCGCTGGAGTCAAATTGGTACGCTTCAAAGTAAGTTACATGAACTTGATAATGCTTTAGACCAGACACGTCATTACGAAACCGCAACCAGATTGGCGATCGATGTACTTCGATCACTTTCGGAAGAGACGCATCGCGAGTGGTCGAAACAGCTCAATAATATTGCCGATCGCTATATCGATCAATTTCAGGGTTCGGTAAAATCGATTCATTTTGGGACTGATTTAAGTGTCAAAGCACAACTACTTGATGGGCGATTGCTGAATGAAGAGGAATTATTGGCACTATCAGTGGGTGCTCGCGATCAAATTTATCTTTCGCTACGATTGGCATTGATTGATTTTCTTAGCGGGACTTCGACGTTACCGATTATCTGCGATGAACCTTTTGCTAGCTCCGACGACGTTCGATTTTATTCCGGAATGGATTTATTACTAGCAGAGTCGACCAAACGACAGATCATCATTCTAACTTGTCACGAACTTCGACATCGTAAATGGGTTGATGATAAAAACGTCAAAATCGCGTGGTTACCGTTACAATTGGAACAAAAGGAAAGCAGCAAGCGACCGTCATGACTGATATTATCGACACAATTCCCGAAAAATTTCGTACCCAACCCCAAGACGGATGTGTTCGCGTGCTGCAATCGTCCGATTGGCATATTGGTGGCGATTTTTCAATTGGACAAGGGAAAAAATTGCTGCGTCGAAGTCGGATGTTGGAATATGTCGAACAACTTCCTGAGATCGCACATCGCTGTCATGTCGATGTAGTACTACTACCAGGCGACTTGTTTCAGAATCGAGACGTCGAAATCGAAGAAGTCGAGCGAACGATGTCGGCAATCGCCATGTTTGCTCCCATTCCGGTAATTATTGCTGCCGGCAATCATGATCCTCTTGATGCACTCTCGCAGTACAATCGTCGCCTTTCGATTCGGAGTGCGAAAATCGATCAATCATTACCGATTGTCTTAGCTGGCGATCAGTGGCAACGACTTGAGTTTGATCGATTCAGTGTCTGTTCGAAATCTTTCATTTCTCATGCAGTACAATCGATCTCACCATTTTCCGATTTACCTAAACGCGGCATAAAACCGATCGAGTTGATTTGCATTCATGGCAGTTTGGGCGATGTTCCATCGGGTCAAACCAGAACGGCACCGATCACAGAAAGTGAGATCGAGCAATCGAATTACGATTATGTCGCACTTGGACACTATCACCGCGGTAAAGAGTATTGGAGTAAATCCGGAAAGATGAAAGCGGCTTATTCCGGATCATTAGGAGTACTTCGCCGCTCCGATCTGGGCGAAACGGGCATCTTACTACTAGATATCGAATCCGGTGGCGTTACACCTGACAATTGGTGCCGGATCCGATTAGATCCAACACGTATCTTCTCAGTTTCTATTCCGATTAAAGCAACTGAATCCGAATTGCTTACCGAAGTATTACAGCAATTAAACGCATTAGGATGTACTCGAACCGATATCGTCCGCATTACCGTAACTGGACGTGCTTTCGGTGAGCTTCGGAAACCACCTCAAACAACACTTTCCGATATCTGTGCGTTCTGTGAATGGATTGACGAAACGGAATCTCCTTGGGACATGGTATCACTTTCCGAAGGTAAAACTACCGAAGCGAAGTTTGTACGAACCATGCTGACTCGACTGCAAGAGACGCGCGAGCAAGGCAACCAGGAATCGAGTAAAGTGATCCAAGACGCGTTGGATCTAGCGCTTCAAGCGCTTCATTTCAATCGAATTCAATATCCACCCCAGCCTCAACCAACACCTCAGATGCCCAATGACACCGAATAATACTTCGATTACCGAGTGGTTACAATCAACCGCTCAACTACTCGGATTCGATGGGATTGGATTCACACCCATTCAGTCGCCACCGGCGACAATTGGTTATTACGATCAGTGGCTAGCAAATAATTATTATGGATCGATGCATTATCTACAACGCGGTAGAAATCGACGATTCAATCCGCGAACCATTCTTCCGGGCGCTCAATCGTTCATATCCGTCGCGATGAGTTATTCGATCCCAATCCCGCCACCGCACTATCGTTCCGATCCGACGCGCGGACAAATCGCGCTGTACGCGCATCGTCGAGATTATCACGACACAATGTTGCCTAGATTGAAAGAATTGTCCCGGATCATGGATCAAAATTTCGGAACGAAGTCTAAAGCTTACGTCGATACCGGTTCAATTTTAGAGCGCGCGATCGCAGTACAAGCCGGAATCGGATTTTTCGGCAAGAACAATTGCTTGATCGTTCCGGGTCAAGGATCCTATTTTTTGCTTGGCGAAATTATTACGACTGCCAATCTCGCTTCCACCTCGATCTCCGATCCTAACTCCGAAAATCGATGCGGAGCATGTCATTTATGCCTTGACCGATGCCCTACTCAAGCATTTCCGTCGCCTCATGTTCTGGATGCCCGCAAGTGTATCAGCTACCTTTCGACATTGGATAAAGAGTCGATTCCAGTCAAATTGCGTCCGCTCATGAAAAACTGGATTTTTAAATGCGACGAATGTCAACTGTGCTGTCCATTCAACAGTGCGGTCCAAGCAGCAAATGAGAATTTTGAGACTGACGATCGATATTCACCTCTACTATTGGATCTGGTAGAGATGTCTCCGACAGATTTCCATGACCGATTTCGTGATACACCCGTTGAATTGGCAGGTTTCGAAATCATTCTGCGTAATGTCGCAATCGCTTTGACAAATTGGGGATCGTCCGAAGCGCGCGAAGCCCTCAAATTGCTTTCGACTGATACTTCGGAGATGGTCGCAGATTACGCAAGGTGGGGACTTCAATTTCTGAGCAATCGACAATAAAAAAAAGCGGTCTTGCGACCGCTATTTTATTAGAAAATTATTTTCATCTACTCAATTATCTGTCAACATTCTTCGTACTGGCACGGCAAAGCGAATACCCAAATCGGCAAATTTCTTGTAGATCGCCAGGTTGATTTTTTCTTGGACATTCAAGTAAAGATTATAGTCTGAACTCTCCACGAAATATACTGTCTCGAAAATCAGTGAGAAGTCGGTAAATTCGCGAAAAGCGGAAAAGACAAAACGGGTTTGTTGTGTCGAAGCAAGTATTTCCTCGACTAGTTTGGGAATCTGTTCCAATTTATCGCTCGGTGTACCATACTCGACGTTGATCTTGAACGATACACGGCGCTCTTCCATTCGTTTAAAGTTGCGTAGCTTCGAATCGATTACAACCGAATTGGGCATGATAATTTGTTCGCCGGTGAGGCTTCGGAAACGCGTGGTTTTGATTCCCACTTTCTCGACAGTGCCTTGAAATTCGCCAATTACGATAAAGTCGCCGATTTCGAACGGTTTGTCGAGTACGATGATGAATGAGCTAAAAATATCACCGAGAATTTTTTGCGCCGCCAAGGCAACAGCAATACCGCCGACACCAAGACCGGTTACGATCGCAGTGATATTCACCCCAAGATTACTCAAGGTGATCAGTAGTACCGTGCTCCACATTACCAATCGGGAAACAAACCCCAATACTCCGTAACTAGCGGAATTGGTCGCTTCTTTACTGATGATTTTGCTATCTTTTCCGAACACAAATTCGATCGTCGCGTTGCCCCAAACCACCACTTGAAGGGCAATTGCAACAATGATCGAGTGTTGCCAGAAGAGAAGGAAACGCGGTGGGATGACCAGCAATTTCGACGAATAATAGAAGGCTACGAAAATCAGAAAATAAAATCTTGTTTTATCGAGCAGTGTAATGGCAAGATCATCAAGTTTTGTTTCGGTTTTTTCAGCGAGCTTACCGACTTTTTTAACGGTGATATATTTGATGAATTGGAGTGCGAGCCAAAAAACGATGGTTGCGCCAAATGTCGTCAACCAATGCTCGACGGGATTTCCGAGAATGATTTGTTCCATGTCCATAGCTGTTCCAAAAAATTAAATTGAGTGATAACGTCAGAATTAGAACTTGAATCACCGGAAAAAGGTTTCTCAGTGCGATAGTAATAACTATCTTAAGATACTATGTGACTTTTCGCACACAAAATTTGTTATTGATGTTAAAATTAATTCCTAATTTTTCACTCTTCGACTATATTGTTAGTTGGTTCACATTTTTGTCTGGTTTTCTTTTAAAAAAATCCACTCTGCTAACTCTGATCGGCGCTAAATTCTCCTAACATCAGGTTCATAAATCGAAAGGAATCGCTATGAACTTTTGTCGACTGTGTTTATTGACCGCCTGTCTGTCCTTTCTGGTCGGTACTGCGAGTGCTGCTATTTTATTTGTCGATCCCGATTACAGCAACAATTCCAGAAACGTCTATCATACTCTACCTGAAGCGCATACTGCAGCCAATATCGGTGATACAGTTTACGTCAAAGGGAACGCAAATGTCTATCAGGATGGCGACAATCCGCTTACTTTGACCAAGCGATTGGTTTGGATCGGTCCGGGATATTTTCTGACAAATTCCAGCGGTACTCAAGCCGATACTAACGTAGCGAAAATTTATCAGATGCTGATTTATCCAGAAGCCAGTGGAACTGTTATCGAAGGATTTGTCATCGAGACATATTTTTTCAATACTTCTTCTACCATTTGGATAATTGAAGCCAACAATGTCACATTTCGACGATGTAAATTCATCATGTCAGTTAGTCGCAGCTTGGAAACCGGTGTCGGTGGAATTGTTGAACAATGCTACTTTGACGGCAGTATTCCTAGTGCCTACATCTTTGCATATGGTAGTGGTACGATTATCCGCAACAATATTTTACAATCAATAAGTGTCCCCCCCGATGGCAATGCTGCCGTCTATAATAATATCATCGTTGGATCGTCTTGCCTCTTATCCAATGGTAACATTTTCAATAATGTTATTATGGCACCCGTTACGATCGCTACTGCAGCCAACTTATATAACAATGTCAGTTCCGAAAATATCGGCAGTGCCAACAATAATATCTCCAATCTCTCGCGTGTCAGCCTGATCGAAGGCGGGACTCACCCCGAGAATCAATATCGATTGAATCCAACTTCAGTTGCCAATTCAGCGGGTACGGACGGTACTGCTTGTGGTGCATTTGGCGGTGCGAATCCGTATGTCAATTCGGGAATGCCTCCGATCCCAAGCATCAGTAGTTACTCGAGCTACAGTCACGCGACACCGACCAGTGGACTGAGCATTACGATTCAAGCAACATCGCATCCGTAAGCAATCGAAATCGAACCAACAACAAAAGGAGTGATTATGATTATTACCAGATCTCCTGGATTTGCGGTTGCGGCAGTGATTCTATGCTTTTTTTCCATTACTGTTTCAAATTGCTTTGCTCAGGATTATTGGTGGTTTGAATATTTCTTCGACACCGATCCCGGTCTAGGAAACGGAACAATGGTTTCCTACTATTACGGTCAACAAATATCAGCGACGCTCTCCGTCAATACATCCGGATTAACATCAGGATTCCATCGACTGTATATCCGTGCCCGCGATAATAGCGGTCGATGGTCAATACCGTTTGTTAAAACGATTCATGTATTCACCGAACCAATCGTAGCGTCACCGAATACTAACGCGATAGAATATTTTTTCGATCTCGATCCTGGAATCGGAAACGGAGTAATCAATGAGTTTGCTAATTACTCACCGGTGCTCAATCAAACTCTGACTGTCGATGTAACCGGACTTTCGCCGGGTTTCCATACGCTTTACGTTCGATCGCGAAACGCCGACGGTATATGGAGCATACCTTATTCAAAGAAGATTCACGTTATTGCCGATGTACCGATACCGACTGTACCCGATATCGTTGGAATTGAGTATTATCTCGATGACGATCCCGGATTAGGTTTGGGACTAGCGATTCCAGTTAGTAGCAGTTCGCAACCCACAGTAAACTTTACGGTGGATTTATCGGAGTATTCACTCGGTGAACACCACTTGTATATTCGTGCTAAGGATGCTTTCGGTAAATGGTCGATTGTTAAAGTCGATACTATTACCCTTGCAGGTAACTACAAACCCTTCGTTCAGCATCCAATACCAGATTATTCACTTCCGATGAATTTCCCTTATATGTTGATTCGACTGGATACGATCTTCTCGGATAACGATTTGGTTCGTGGTGACTCTTTACGTTATTGCGTATTTGTCGATGGACAATCAGCCACAGGTATCATGAATGGCCGGTGGTTGAATCTTGATCCAGTAGCCAATCGTAGCGGTGTGACAGCGTTCATTGTCACTGCAACCGATGACAGCAATCAAGTTGCACGCGATACATTCTACATCGATGTCCAGAGCGCGCCCGATCCACCGCGAGCGACATCACTGCAAGCGAATGCCGCTGGTGAAGATGTTCGATTGTCATGGACCAGAGTGTCTCAAACTGCTTTGGGAAATCCCATAGATGTTCAGAGGTATTTAGTTTATTTCAAAAACACATACAGCTCACCCTATTGGAATTTTCTTGGTGCAACTTATCATCAGGACAGTTTGACCTACGTGCATCAATCGGTGATTCGTCACAGCAAATCGATGTACTATCTGGTTCGTGCTTGGATTGGAAATACCGACTCATTCGATCGGGTAGTGCCTTTCCTCACTCCCGGAATATCCGAAATGGAGGTCATTCAAAATATCTACAACTTCGATCAAATCGGCAGAAGCAAATCCAATCGATTCTAATAAAAAAAAGCCGCACTGACACACAGTGCGGCTTTTCAATTTCATCCGATAGATCAAGCATACGGACAAGCAACTAGTTGCCCATTTCCTTTATCCAAAAGATCGGGTATGCGTTGTGCACAATCGGGTTTGGCAATCGGACAGCGCGTACGGAATCCGCAACCGGATGGTTTCGCCAACGGTGTCGGGACATCGCCAACTAACACTTGTCGGGTAGGACGAGTCTTTTGTGGTTCAGGTAGCGGAACGGCACTGATCAATGCCTTCGAATACGGATGCTTCGGTTCGAAGAAAATTTGTTGCGAAGTGCCAATTTCGACAATATTACCGAGATACATTACTGCGATACGATGGCTGATATGCTGAACTACCGACAAATCGTGGGCAATAAATAAGTAGGTTAATTTAAATTCTTCTTGCAATTCCAGTAACAGATTTAGAACCTGCGCTTGAATTGACACGTCCAGTGCCGAAACCGGTTCATCGGCGATAATGATTTCAGGATTGGTCGCCAATGATCGTGCAACGCCGATACGCTGTCGTTGCCCACCGGAGAATTCATGGGGATAACGACGCGCCTGTTCCGGTCGCAATCCGACTTTACTCAACAACCATGCTACCCGTTCATCGCGTTCGACACTGGTTAGGTTCGTATGGATTTTCAGTGGTTCTTCGACGATCTGCTTGACGGTCATACGTGGGTTCAGTGAACTGTAAGGATCTTGAAAAACCATTTGAATTCGGCTGCGATAAGGACGCATTTCGTCTTTTTTCAAAGCAAGAAGATTGACAAATCCTTGACCTTTTTCGTTTAGGTTGATCTCCCCACCAAGATGAACGTCGGGAGAAATGAACCGAAGCACATTGATAATGGCGCGACCGGTAGTCGATTTACCACAACCGGATTCGCCCACAAGACCCAAGGTTTCCGCGCGAAACATGTCGAACGACACGCCGTCTACGGCTTTTACTTCACCCTGTTTTTTATAAAAAATACCGCCGAAAATTGGGAAGTAGACCTTCAGATCTTTCACCGATAGTAATAATTCATTGCTCACGATCTACCTCATTTCCCGGCTGCGGCTCTGGCTTTGTCTGCCACATGCGCGCCCTTGTACGGATCGACTAAATGACAACGCGACCAATGTCCGTCGGCGACTTTATGCAATGGTGGTTCGACCGAATCGCAAATCGGAATTTTCTCGGTGCACCGGGTACAGAATTTACACCCTTTGGGTAGTTCGAAAATCGAGGGAACCGTTCCGGGGATGGTCATTAACTTCGAACGATGTTTCGTTTTCGGCGAAGGCAAAGAGCCCATCAAACCACGTGTATAAGGGTGTGATGGATTTTCAAATAGCTCGAATACCGGTGCGATTTCTTGAATCATCCCGCCATACATCACGGCAACTCGCTGACAAGTTTCGGCAATCACTGCCAAATCGTGGGTGATCAGCAGAATCGCAGCTTCTTTTCGTTTCGCTTTTTCCGACAACATCAATTCGAGAATTTGCGCTTGGATAGTAACATCCAGTGCAGTCGTCGGTTCATCGGCGATCAGTAACGATGGATTGCAGGCGAGTGCCATTGCGATCATCACACGTTGCCGCATACCACCGGAAAATTGATGCGGAAAATCTTCCAAGCGTTTCTTGGCATCTGAGATTCCCACTTGATCCAAAACAGCAGCAACGAGGTCGTTCGCTTGATCTTTCGTCATATTTTCGTGGGCAATCACCACTTCGCGCAACTGGTAACCAATGGTGTAAACCGGGTTTAGCGAAGTCATCGGTTCCTGAAAAATCATTCCGATTTCTTTGCCGCGATATTTGCGCATTTCAGTCAACGGCAATTTCAACAAATCGACACCACGCAACAGGATTTCGCCGTTGACAATTTTTCCCGGGGGATCCGGGATTAACCGCATAATGCTCTGCGCCGTTACACTTTTTCCCGATCCCGATTCGCCGACCAACCCAAAGACTTCACCTTCCATAATTTGGAAAGTAACACCATCGACGGCAGGAGCGGCTTGTTTCTCGATATAGAAATAAGTTTTCAGGTCGCGAATATCCAGTAGGACCTTTTGAGCAATTTCTGTCATCTCAACCTCGAATACTCGCGCGGATCGAATGCATTACGGATCGCTTCACCAATGAAAACTACCAACAACAGTGTGACGAACTCGGTTCCCAACGGGAACAGCACCAGCCACCACTTTTCGATATTCTGTAGTCCGACCGACACCATTTGTCCCCATGACGGAGTTGGTGGTGGAAGACCGAAACCGAGATAATCGAGTGATACTAGCGTACCGATACCGCCAACGATGGCGAATGGTCCAAAGCTGATAATCGGCGTTAGCGCATTGGGGAGAATGTGTTTGAAAATAATCTGACGATCGGTTGCACCCATCGCGATAGCGGCAGAAACGTAGTCTTTGGCTTTCTCGCGATAGAACTCACTGCGGATGTAATATGAAATTCCCATCCATGCCCATGCCGAAAGGAAAAACACTAGAAAGAAGAAGTTCGGACGGAAAATCGATGTCAAAATAATCAGCATGTAAATTCCGCCGAAGGCACCCCAGAGTTCCATTAAGCGTTGACCGAACAAGTCGATCTTTCCGCTATAAAACCCGAGACAAGCACCTGCAGAAATACCCAATATATAATCAAAGAGGACAAGTAATAAAGCAAAGGAGATCGAAATTCTGAACCCATACGCCATTCGTGCCAGCACATCGCGACCTCGATCATCGGTTCCCATCCAGTGTTGCGACGATGGGGGATGCGGTGGTGTTCCTTCCAATTCATCCAGTAAGCTTTCAATGGGATCGTATGGGTAAGGGGGCAGAATCTCCCAATTTCCCGCTCCGCTCTGAGCAAATTCTTTCTTCAGTTGACGGTAATTCGTTTCACCATACCCCGGTTGACCGAACGTTTCCTTCGGATAATATTTGAAGACCGGGAAATACGTACTGCCGTTATAATGCACCACAAGCGCTTTGCTGTTCACCAGAAACATCAGGAAAAAGCTCATAACATAGGCAGTTGCGATCAGTAAAAAGCTGTAGTAGCCCCGCTTGAGCGACCGGAATTTCTTCAACCGTTTTCGGAAGAGCGAAATCGATGCAATTTCCTGACCGGATGCAATCTCTTCGGTGCCGACACTGACCGTCGGTTTGGTCTGTACACTCATCGTGAAACCCTATGGGTATTGAAAGCTATTTCGTTCAAGGCATTCGATCGGATCTGTTCCATCAGCTCGATCGATCACCTCGTGCTGTTAATTCTATCGGAAACGAATTCGCGGATCGACCATTGCGAGAACCATGTCCGAAATGATCGCCCCGATTAAACCGATCAAGGTTCCGATGACCAATTCGCCCAGAACGATCGGATAATCCCGATTCACCATGCTGGTAAAACCGAGCAAACCAAAGCCATTGATATTGAACGTTAGTTCAATCAAGTAACTGCCGGAGAGAATGATACCGATCATTCCACCGATCGTGGTCGCGATAGGGATCAAGCTATTGCGTAATGCGTGTAGGAAGATGACTCGTTTTTCCGAAAGCCCCTTCGCAAAAGCCGTACGAACGTAATCTTGTCCGAGCTGCTCCATCAAACCATTCTTCATCAATACGGTCAAAGTTGCGAACGAGCCAACAGTCATCGCCATTATTGGAAGAATAGTATGATAGACCTGATCGATTATTTTATCCCACACTGGCAGATCCGCCCATCCTTCACTTCGGAAACCTCCCAACGGGAAGACGTCCCAAAAGCTGCCGCCGCCGAGCAAAACCAGTAAGATTGCGCCTAATGCCCATCCGGGTAAGGAATAGCCAAGAAAGACCAGTGATGAACTAAGGAAGTCGAAAGAGCTCCCGTGTTTCACTGCCTTCCAGACTCCCAACGGGACACAGACCGTGTAAGAGATCGTAAAACCAATCAGACCGAAATAAATCGAAACCGGGAACCGCGACTTGATTACATCCCATACCGGTTCACCGTAGACATAACTGCGACCCAGATCCAAATGGAGAATGTTCCAGAGCCATGTTGCATAGCGAAGCGGAATCGGTTTATCGAAACCGTAGAATTTCTTCATTTCATTCAACACTTCTTCGGGAATTTGGGTCGATCCGGTACGACCTGATGCGCCTTGGGTTTCTCCACCCATCATTCCTTGCGAGCGGATCTTCATGATCTCCTGCTCCAACGGACCGCCAGGAACGATTTGCATGATGCAAAAGCTGATCACAGTGATTCCGAGAAAAGTGGGAATAACTAGCAGTAATCGTCGGATGAAATACGTCGTCATGCTTGACATAGGCGTCTCTTACTATGGGTCAGTTGGATACACAGCCAAGCGGGAAAGTTGGAATGATCACTGAATTGATCGAAGCACTCCAATCGCCGCTCTTTGAACTACGTATGGTGTTGGGGAAAGCAGGAACGAGGCGTCCCTGCCTTCTTTTTCCCAACATAAAAGATTTACAGCGAACTGGATAACAGTTTTTCGTTCTGCTTCGTCCACTCGATCCAGTACTTGTTCTCGGTCTCTCCGACGGGGAGTTTCTTGCTTGGATCTTTTAGAGCGGCTTCAATTTCCGCTGCTTTCTCCGGGTTGTACGACCATAGCGACATCGCATCGAAGAAATCGCCGGTTCGAGAAAGGATCCAAGGCGGCATATTAAATTTATTCCAGAATGCGATTCGGTTAAAGGGACCATACCAACCGAATGCATAGGTTACCTGCGAGCAAGCAATCGAATCGATTTCGCGAATGATCTGGATTCGTCGCGGTAAATCGAAACAAATGTTGTATTCATCGCACAGTTGATCAATTCGTTTATCCTTGATACCGGGAAGATTGGTGGTATACATCGAATCTGCGGTATTGGAACGCATGCTCGATTCGGGATTCGGAATCGACAAACCACCCCAATTCATGAAGTAAAGGTCAAATTTACGTTCATTAATCATCGAAAACGCGGTGGCACCGGTCGTTTCCTTCAAATTGATTTTAATACCGGCTTTTTGAAGATCTTCCTGAATAACGGTCAAGAATCGTTCTTCGCCTTTAGTAAACATCAGATCCAATTCAAACCGTTTGCCATTCTTCAACAGGACGCCATCTTTGTCCCGTTTGTTCCAGCCCGCTTCGGCAAGAAGGTTTTGAGCGGTTTCGGGATCGAATTTAATCTTCAGATCGTTGGGGTTGGCATATACCGTCGACGGGTAATAGCTATCGAGCGGGAGATATTCGCTAAAGAATAACTTTTCGATCAGCTTCGGACGGTTCACCAACATAGCAGTCGCTTTTCGAATTCGGAGATCGTTGAACGGTTCGCGCCGCATGTTGAAAGCAAATCCGTTCACGCCTTGGGCATTGTAATTATACACTTTGCGTTTCTGGATCAGACCGCGCTTGATGTGGTCAAATTCGAATTCCTCTTTCCACCACTGTGCCCGACCGACATAATACATGTCGATCTCACCTTTCTTGAATTTTTCAAAAGTCAAGCGTTCGTCTTTGACAACCAGGAATTTGATTTTATCGAAATTGGCACCGTACTTGGTTCCCTTCGATTCTTGATCCCAATAGTCGGACCGGCGCGTTAGGGTGATCGAAACATCCTTGATAATGTCTTCGGGTTGAATTACATACACACCTGAACCCATGAACATCTTGAACTGGTATTTGTTCAAGTAATCAGAGCCCTTGGTTCGTGGGGATTTCTCACCCTTTTTGGCGGTCTTTTTCCAATCGGAATAGAACGGACCCTCAAGTTGATTCAGCTCTTTCGCCGGAAGAATCGACAGGGATGCAGCAAAATAAAGGAAATGACGCCAATTCAGTTCAGTTGTGTGAACCTTGACCATGTATGGACCTTCGGCAACGGGTTCGTCATACTTGGTATACAGTTGGTTACTGTAGGCATCAATCAAACCGGGGTCGACAGCTAGTTTCCAAGTCGCGATCACGTCTTCCGAAGTCACGCGGGTTCCATCGGACCACCGCGTTCGAGGATCGATACGAAATTCAAACGTCATTTTGTCTTCGGAGATTTTCCAATGGCTTGCGAGTCCGGGTACATACTGTTGGAGCATATTGGTACCGAGCAGCGACTCGTAGCACATACCAGCGAGCATTCGATTCAAAGTGGTATTGGCATCTTTGCCCTCATGTCGGAGATTCGTGGGGAATTCCGTCATTGCGTATCGGATGCTACCCCCCTTTTTCGCAGTCGTGTCTAACGCGGAAGGGTATTCGTCTTCACCAAGTGTTTTCCAGCCTTGGGCGACAGCGATCTTTTCAAATCCGGCACCACCTTTTTCTGCAGGTACATCAGGTAATGCTCCGGGAGGAGTAATCACGGTGACGGTTTTGATCGCCATCGGTTTTACTTCGATTTTCTTCTTAGTACTACATCCGGAAATCGCTAGAAGGAGTGCGATCCCGATCACAGCGATGAATCCCCAGCGGAAGTACGCTTTCATCGGCTTTCCTTTCATTTGTGGAGAAAATGCCATACCATGATGCACTTTGAGTGATGTTCGAACTGCAGCGGTGTCCGCAGGCAGGTTTCAAATTCAGGTAAAGCTACGAAATTCCACAGTCTGAGGCAACCCTCAGCTTCAGTGACCCAAGTAGCGATTTTTACTAGTGCTTGCATAATGAAACATATTTCGATTGTTGAGCGTATATTTATCAACCGAACGATCAACACTTTGCTTAGCGAATCGTATTGGTTGATTGTTTCGGTCTAGGTAACTTCAACTCAATCATTGATGTATGGATTCACAACTCCTTCCGATTCTTTCTCGCCGATTAAACGGATCTCGAGTTTTGACTATCTAATTTGCGAGCACTAGATCAACTTCATTTCCTTCTCAGGATTTTCTCATGAAACGCTGGATTATTCTTTCTGTTATCGTGTTAGCAATCGGTGTATCGCTCTTTTTCGTCTTTCAGAAAAAAAGCAATGGCCAAGTTCATTACCGTTACACTAGGGTGAATCGGGGCGATATTGTTCGAACCGTTAATGCAACTGGCGACTTGGAAGCAGTTACGACGGTAACTGTTGGATCTCAAGTGAGTGGAACAATAGCGGCTCTATATGCCGATTTTAACGATGTTGTCCGAAAAGGGCAGAAATTGGCGTTACTCGACACCACGTTTCTTGCCACTCAAGTCGATGAATCGGAAGCCAATCTAGCGAAGGCGATTGCGAATTTTAATGCAACCAAACGCGATTTCTTGCGCGCCGAGTCGCTTGCGAACAGTAAATTAATTGCTCCAGTCGATTACGATCGTGCGCTTGCCGATTACGAAACAGCTCAAGCCAATGTGTCCGCAGCTCGCGCTGGGTTAACCCGAACTCGAACGAACCTAAACTACGCCCACATCAACAGCCCGATCGACGGTATCGTTATTTCCCGAAATGTCGATGTCGGTCAAACTGTTGCGGCAAGTATGAGTGCACCGACAATCTTCACAATTGCGCAAGATTTGGGAAAAATGCGACTTATGGCATCGGTCGATGAAGCGGATATCGGACAAATTGCCACAGGTAATCCTGCTACTTTTACTGTTGATGCGTTTCCAGATGTGACATTTCGGGGACAAGTCGAACAAGTTCGACTAGCACCTCAAGTAAATTCGAATGTCGTTACTTATACCGTCGTTATTGGAGTGGAAAATCGGACTGGAAAATTGATGCCGGGCTTGACTGCAACAGTATCAATCGAAACAGCTCGAATAGAAAGTGTCTTGAAGATCGCAGCATCGGCAACGCGCTTTCGACCGACGGCAGATAAACAGCCAACTAATTCGACAAATTCTCAACAATCCACTACTCAAAAACGAGTTCGCGAGCGGAACGATCCAACTCGGGCAACGGTTTACATGGCTGATCCAAAAAATGTCCTCTTCAAGAAACCGATTCGCGTAGGTTTGACAACTTCATCCGAAATCGAAGTGACTGAAGGATTAGCAGAAGGTGACTCGATTGTAATCGGCACGCTGACTGCGAGTGAGCAAGCAACTGCTTCGCAAGGTACTAATCCATTGAATCCCATGAGTCGAGCTGGCGGACCGGGCGGTCCGGGCGGTCCGGGTGGTCCACCAGCGGGTGGCGGTCGAAGCGGACATTAAAATATTCAATTGTATCGCGAATGAATCGCTAGTGAAATTGGCGTTTAAGCGAGTGATTAACATTATGGCTTTATTCTATATCATTCAAGAAGCAGTCCGAGCCCTCAATCGGAATCGCATGCGAGCATTTTTGACTGCTTTGGGCATTATTATCGGCGTTGGTGCTGTCGTAGCGATGGGTGCAGTTGGTGCCGGTGCACAAAAACAAGTCGCCGATCAAATTGCTTCGCTGGGAAGCTCTGTGATTATGGTTTTTCCAGGTGGTGGCAATTTTCGCGGCTTTTCCGGTGGCGCGGGATCGGGTACTTTTTCGATTGATGCGGAAGATTGCGATGCAATTTTAAACGAAGTTCCGAATGTTTCGCTCGTTACCCCTCAAACCCGCGCGGGTGGTCAAATTGTTGCAGGAGCACTCAACTGGCAGACGCAGATTCAAGGAGCCAATGAATATTTTCTCGCAATTCGCGAATGGACAGTCGTATCGGGCGATAACTTCACCGCTTCCGATGTACGAAATCAAGCGAAAATATGCCTAATCGGTCAGACAATCGTCGATCAATTGTTCCCCGACGGCAACGATCCAGTGGGTCAGACCATTCGAATCAAAAAGATACCTTTTAAAGTTATCGGGGTCCTTGACAAAAAGGGTCAAAATGTAATGGGTCAGGATCAGGACGACATCATTCTCGCCCCGTACACCACCGTTATGCGCCGATTATCGCACGACGATCATATTCGCGGGATGATGATTTCAGCCGCCAACGACAAAGCGATCACTCAAGTTTCCGAGGATGTCGATGCTTTACTTCGGCAACGGCATCGGGTTCCAAGTTCAGAATCGTCGCCGTACTCGCTTCGATCGCAAACCGATATTCAACAATTAGCCGGATCAACTAGTGGTGTTTTAAGCATTTTGCTGGGTTCGATCGCCGGAATATCATTGATAGTCGGTGGTATCGGGATTATGAATATTATGTTGGTCAGTGTCGCGGAACGAACGCGCGAAATCGGGTTGAGGATGGCGCTGGGTGCGCGTCGAAGTGCGATCCGAACTCAATTTTTGTTGGAAGCAAGTTCTTTGTCGATCGCTGGTGGTTTTATCGGTGTGATGCTCGGTATTCTTGCAGCAAATATCATCTCGAAATTTGCCGGGTGGGTCGTTTTCGTATCGCCGCAATCGGTTGCAATCGCAGTCGGATTCTCTGCAGCAGTCGGGATCTTTTTCGGGATCTATCCCGCACAAAAAGCGTCTGCCTCAAATCCGATTGAAGCGTTACGATACGAATAAACCAATTATCCAATCCAACTGAAAAGACGCACGATTGTGCGTCTTTTTCGTTTTGTCCGATGATATTCTTGAACCGGATCGACTTAGGTTAGGGATTCGCCGACACATACATACCATCTCTTAACACAGGCGCTTTAGTATCGGCATCCAGATCCGCGATCAGTTCCAAATCGCTTTCATAACCTCGCTCGATCAACTCTTTTCCGGAACTGCACTGCATCAATACTTCAAAAATATTCATTTCTACAGCACGATATGCTGCCACAGCCGCGAAAGCATCTGGCGACAATCGACCGGTCAAGTGTTGTATAATAGCACCTGCACCGATTAAGTCCTCGAATGCCGGTCTCATACTATCGTCGTCACTCCAGCGTTCTCCGGCTGGAATCACCGCAATCTTCGGTCCGTACTTTTGGGCTGCCAGAGCCACGGCTTTGGCATTTCTTAAACATCCGGCAAATGTTGGCGTCATTCCGGTTGAGAGTGAAATCGCCGAACCGTTCGGTGAGGGCAACACCAATCTTGTTCCAGATGGGATCATTTGGATGGATGCCGGAGAGAGTGAATAGGGTCCGGAACCACGCGATTTTGCCAATTCGGCATTTTGCGATTTGGCGAAACTAAATTTTGTGGGGTCATTGCGGCGGAATGGTATGACATGCGCACCGCGAGCGATCGCGATCGAAACCGATGTCGAAAACGACATCAAGTCGACGATAATCACTGCATCGCTGATTGGTGCCAGCTCGCGTGCACCGTGGCTACCCCACTCGCAGCGGATATCGAATTCTGATTGATCGAAAACCATGATTGATCTCGAATAATTTCGGTATCGAGAACAGATGAACCGAATGTAGTGAAGTTTACTCCGATTGATCGACCAATCTGCAGTTACGATGCAGTCACCCAATCAATCGTTTCAATTAATATACACATAATCCTAACAGAATGCCTCGAAATTTACAGGATTCTAAATTGAGAATGGAAATAGGGATTCAATATGGAAACAATCGGGTAAGATTAGTATTCTTTTTTATTGAAGGAAGTACGTACAATTCTTACTTGACGGGTAATGGGAGCTTCATTGCATCGTAATAGAGTTCCAAGATCATTCGGGCAAAGTTATCTTTGTTAAAATGCTGTACCATTCTGTCACGGGCGGCTTTTCCCATTTGGCTGATCGCGTCGAAATTATCGGAGTAGGCTAGAAGTATTTCGCGAAGTTGTATAGCATCTCCCCTAGGATATATAAGTCCAGTTTTGCCATGTTCGACGATCTCAGGGGTACCTCCGGCATCGCTTCCGATTACTGCGCATCCTGAAGAAGATGCTTCTAATGCGACATTTGGCGTTCCTTCTGCCATACTCGGGACAATAACGACATCGACCGACCGGTACAATTTTGATAAATTGCTTGGATGTATTGAATTCGTTATGAAGACTCGTTCCGGATGTTTCAGCGTTAGATGCCATTGCCGCGACTGCTCGCAATCGGCTTTCGGACCAGCGAATAACAAGGTGGTTTGTTTCGTTCGGTCGTCAGATTCGGCTTGTTTCCATGCATCCATTAGATTGACACCACCCTTCATATTCGCACCGAATTCGGGATTGTAGCTTGGCAATCCACCTAGATACAAATAGCGGGTGGGATGGTCGATCTGCGCCAACGGCCCCCATTTGTCACCATCGGGTCGGAATTGTTCGACATCAACTCCGCGGTATATCGCTCGGACATTGGGTACATTCGGATAATATTTAAAGAATTCAGTTGCAAGTGCGGCGCTATTGCAGGACACACCCTGGACCCACTTATCCCAACCAATTACAGTAGACCAACGATGCATAAATTTGAAATCGGAATTGACATCGGTTCCAATCGCTTGCGCAACGTGATGTTTACCACTGCATTTTGCCCAATAGCTACCAATAACACTGGATTCTTGCGCTCCAACCGAATGAATGATATCGCATTCCGCCAGCCATTGTTTCAGAATTCGCGAGCCGAAAAACCGGAAGGTGCGCAGACCAAGCGCGTAAGTAGAGTGATCGAGGGGGGTATATCCGATCGGTGGTATCACCGGTACAGTAAGGATGCCGCGTTCGATATCGTCGATGGGTACTATGGAAAAGATTTTTCGTCCCGGACGCCAATACCGAATTTGGAGCACTTTTAGGTCAACTAACGGTTTGAGACTTTTCGCAGCACGCAGATTGAAAACACCGCGCGACGGTGAATCCTCGGTTGGAAAACCGTTTACCAATAAGAGGACTTTTAGTCGTTGCCGTTCTTTCGTTGTTATCTCACTTGATCTGCGAATCACTGTCGCGACACTACAACTTGCTGGATGATAGTATTCTCAACAAGACAGAACTTATCAATTGGATTAGTCTTTGAGCATCGTTTGAAGCACATATTCTATTCGCGCATTTGCGCAAGCGTTGCGGTAGAAATCACCGGGCTCGAAATTCCACTGGTCGGTTTCCTGATTGTACAGGAATCGTCCCTTCATTTTTTCATTTCCACAGACCGGATTTCCACCGAAAACAGTGTGCATTTCATTCACCACAAACTTACCGTCTTCGGTTTCGAAGAAGTCGATGTTCATGCTAGTGTAACCAGCGTCGGTCGTGATTTTACGGATTCGATCCAAGAGGTATCGTGGCGGATCGCCCCAAATGAGCGATCCGGAACCACTGTGGAAATCGCCGGCTTTCCCTTTAATTCTGCAAAAATATGCATCGCCGATTCTGACCATCCGCCATTCTTTCGCATTGGGTAAGTATTGTTGAAAAATGACTACTCCCCATTGTCGATCGCGTGGATCTCCTCGCTCAACAACAAACCCATATTTAAAGGTCTTTTGAACAAGTTTTCTAATTTTACTTCGATCGCGAAGAATTAAAACCCCTTTGGAGCTGGCGCCAGTATTGGTTTTAAAAACGATTGGCAGATCGCATTTTTCCACAAAGTTCAATGCTTCATCTTCGTCGGTAAATACCCATGTCGTGGGATGTTCGATATTGTGAATAACAAACCAATCCCGCTCGCGACGCTTACTTTCGTATGCCCAGAATTCGGGAAGTGTAGGATAAACTTTTTTTCCAAGGAAGTTAACTAACGTATAAATACGTTCGTCGAAGATTTCTTTCCATAAGGTCGTTGCTACAGTAGGCCAGGCAACAAAGACCTCGCAATTGCTTTGCTTTATCTTTTCGATCCAGTCATCGCAAAAAATGTCAACTACTTCGTACGAGATGCCCATTTCCTGACAAGCTGCCATGAAATTCCGATGGTCATGTTGCAAACTGAAAACAATACCGATTCTTTTTCCGGTTGATCCGGTGTAGTGCCACTCGGTCGGAGTTCCATAATACGGATTGTCAGCGCGCCATTGAAATTGATTGTAGCGATAAATTACCGAAGATTTTCGCGCTAACCGCCGAAGCCAAGGTGGAACAGCTTTTCGAAGATTCTTATTTTTTGCCACCCAGTTGAATAGACTATTCATTCATTAATCCTCTGAAATGTCGAACCCAGCAATGCGAGCCAGCAGCAAATTATTTCTTTCCCGCATCGGTTAAAATCTGACGATAAAACTCCATCATATTTTCCAATTCATGTTCCATATTGTATTTGGTCGTAATTGCTTTATTTCCGTTTGCCCCCAATTTGGCAGCAAGTTGTGGATTTTCAATAAGGTTTGCAATATCGTTGGCATACCTTTCAGGATCGCAAGAATTCGTGAGGATACCACATTCAGTCTCTTCGATTAGCTTTCGAAATTCGGGTTGATCGTCGGCAACCACGGGTATCTTGCAATACATATATTCAAATACCCGATTCGACAGTGCTACTCTAGCGTTAAGTGTGTCTTCCATAACAACCAATCCGATGTGCGCTCGGATTGTCCGTTGAAAATTCTCTAGCCACGGCATTGGTTCGCCGAGAATTAGATGATCGGCGACGCCCAGTTTTTTTGCCAGATTCATTAAGGTTTCTGCGTAATCGTCGGGATCGAAAAATCCGGCAAACATCAATTGAGCATTGGGGACGCGTTTAAGCAAGTAGGGCATTGCTTCGATCGATTGTCGACAATTCCGTCGATCGTTGATGATACCGGAAGTGTAGATTAATGGAACTGGGGATTTCGGAACATCGAGATTGACCATCTGCAATCGGGCTAAACTTACCACATTTCGAACAATACAGTGCCGTTTTGCGACAGGTAAATAATATTTAGCCAAAGAATCTGATACAGTGATTGCACCGGCAAGCCTTTTAACGATGAAATTCTCGACTAGCTTGAAAATCTTAGAGGTTACTTTAGTTAATGGGAATCGCGTAAATCGGTCAAGATAGTTTTCGTGAATATCATAAACAACAGGTTTTCCTTGAATTGCGAGTAAAAACATCCAAGGTAATAGATCGGGATCGTGAAAATGATATATATCGGCCGGAATTTTGCGGCCTTTTCGATAGGCTTCATACGAGCTAAATAGTCGGCGTTTCCAACCGATTCTGGGAGTTAATGCGACAATATCTACCCCAAGGATAGTTTCCGATTTGGGATTTGTCACAAGATAAGTAACCTTGCAACCGATCTTCGTCAAACCAAAACAAGCGCGCTGAAAAATTCGATCGTCGTCTACCGGATGCATACTACTAATATGACAAACTGTTAAATGATCCGGTGAATACTGCTTAATTGTCATTCGGTACATTCCCTCGAATATCGAAGTAAATCGCGGTTACGCATTACTTAGTACACCTGCTGTTGATAGTTGGGGACGGTTCTCGTATTGAAAGCGTTTTGCGGCGATCCTCCTACGTACTTCGATCTCGACATATCGAACATATCCGATGATTAACCCCATAAATGTCATTAAGATGTAATCTGAGAAATTCGGTCTTCCGATTCCCAAAATGATAAATGAGACAATCAGCACCTTCCAAAAGTTGATCGTATAGCGCTGTTCTTCATCAAGATTCATTCTTAACAACCGATTCATCCTTATCCAAAGCATAATGTACATCGAAACGTAGAGAATCAATCCAATCGAACCAGTTGTAGACCAGACTTCCATGACATCGGAGTGAGCATAGGTTTGTTTTGATGCATGGTATCCATAGTTACCGAGACCAACCCCTGTGATTGGATATTTTTTAACCATATCAAACCCTTCACGATAGAGTTTCATGCGGGTTTGACCTAAATACCCTTCATCTTCTTGCATTTTCGAAAGACGGACACCTAAGTAAGTATTTTGCAAGACATACCCAGTCCCTTGATAGGCGCCAATGATCAACAACACACTGAGAATGAAATAGTACTTGTTTCTGAGGAGCATTTTTCGAGCGCAAAACCAGAGCCACAACGCAAAGAAAAGTAACAAGGTCATAAATGATTTTCGGGAAGCAGATAATAAAATGCCCGTACTAAGGGGAATCATCCCGATTATTATCATTGTTTTCGAAAACATTTTCGATGTTCGCCAGAAGTAGAAAATACTAATAATTCCGGTAAACATAATGAATCCGAAACCATTTGCATTACCGATTAGACCTCGCTCTCGGATGGCTTCGGAGCTATTTTCGAGACCTAAAACTGATCCAGTTAAAAAACTGTGGAACCGGAAAGCCATTGCTACTAGAAAAATTGCCAGCAGAGGGTATTTAATTTCTCCAAATCTCGAAACAATTAGTACGACAATGAGGGTTAGAAAAAAGACACCGATTATTCTAAAATATTGTTGCCAGAAAAATTGAGGAATCATGTAAACAACGATACCCGTTGCACACCAAGCAACAAACGCAGCGAAATAAGCCATTTCCATTGGCAAGTGATAGATTTGTTTAAAAAAGACTAATGTAATAATAAGCACAAAGAGTGGACTCAATATTTTATTTATCGAAAAAGTCATTGCTTCAAATCGACCAACGAAAAGGAGAATAAAGAGATAAATACTAAAAATTGCGGACCAGAATAACTGTACCTTTTTTTTATTGCTCTTGTTCTCTATTACATTCATTTAACGCTCCAGACCATCGATAATACTATTTCACAACACATTAAAATTATCTCCACGCTCGTACGACTTCACATAAATACCACAAGAAAAACTAGAAATTCGCTTTATTGACGAATTTAATTGAGGTGTTCGTTACTTCGATGAATAAAATACGATAAAATGCAATCCCGAAGTATGCGCCGCGTCAACTCTTCTCTCGAACAGGTAAAACTGGCAATTCGCTCATTTAGATTACGCGACATCAATTTAACTTATTTGATGCACCTTAATTCCACCAGATTAAAACGTGTCTTAAACGGCAATGATTCAATCTGATTGCAATCAACTAAGCGGATCAATCCAAAACACCATCTCGAAGATAGCAATTCGGAAATGTAATCACAACTTCCTAAATCTACGAATGTATGTGGTTTTGATTTGATTATTGCTTCTTTTTAGATAAATATCGCAATAATCTGCACATAATTGTGTATACTACTCAAATTCTTTGAGAAGTCGACGAAAAACGAAAAAATCGAAATGAAATGCGATTGTGAAATCACAACCGATTCTCACTGATGAAATCAGGACTTGAACTAAGATTTAAACCAAATTTAAGATCACAGTTTACAATAAAGATCTAATCGCATTGTCTCCGCCTGAAAACGTAGTAAATTATTCTATTCGCCTGTGACAGTGCGATGTTAACTTAAAGAATTGTAATGAATCAATTAATCCACAGCGACAACCTCGATTTTTTCAACCAGCTTGCATTAACTGGCTCAAGCATCAAATTCGATCTAGTATATCTCGACCCGCCATTTTATACTCAACGAGTCTTTAAAACCCAATCGGCAAGATTAACGCCGAGTGAAATTGGTTTTTCGGATGTGTGGCATGATACCGATCTTTCGTCGGAACAGATTGCACTCACGCAAATCGCTCCGCGATTGACATCCTTGTTCATAAGCTGGAATGATAACATAATCCCAAAATCCGCAATCACTTATCTAACTCATTTGGCGATTCGAATTGCCCATTGTCATGAAAGAATTTCGGATCGAGGCAACCTATTCCTTCATTGTGACCCGACGATGAGTCATTACTTAAAAGTAATCTGCGATTATCTCTTTGGATATGGTCATTTTCGGAATGAGATTGTTTGGCGATATTCCACTGGTGGTGCCGGGAAACGTGTTCTAGCAAAAAAGCACGATATCATCTTCTGGTACTCCAAGTCAAAAACCGGATCGATTTTTCACCCGGAACGAATCCCCGAACCCCGTGCCGAAAAAGCTCTACTTCGTGCTCAAAACCCGAAAGGTGCCCGGATCGATCCTGATAACACGACCAAACTACCAAGCGATGTCTGGGAAATCCCGGCACTCAATCCGATGGCAATCGAACGTTCGGGATATCCAACTCAAAAACCGGAAGCGCTTCTAGAGCGAATAATTCTCGGTTGGTCGGAACCTGAAAGTATCATCCTCGATCCTTGCTGTGGCAGCGGAACTACATGTATAGTCGCCAGGAAATTAGGTCGAAATTGGATTGGAATCGACTCATCTCCTGTTGCAATCGAGGTCGCCTCGCTTCGACTGAAATAAACCACGTAATGCAAATAATTTCAATACAAATAATGATAAATATTGACCGATTAAGAAATCGGAATGCCTCAGATACTGATGTAACTCGAATATTGAATAAATTCAGATTATCTTGTTTCGATTTAATCGGGTGAAACTTCTTCAATGAGCACAGAATCAAATAATTCCCAATCGCTAGATGCGCTTTATCAATCTGCACACAAGCTCTGGATCAACGACAATCTCGGCGCTGCAAGAGATCAATTCCAGACTTTAATCGCTCGTGCCCGGATTGAAGAAAATAGTATGGAACTTGCCCGCGCATTAAACGATCTCGCCAGTGTTGAACTATCTTCCGGCGAATCTAATCGTGCTTTTGAATTGTACCACGAATCGCTGAATCTCGCTCGAATTATCGGGCAACCGCGTCAGATTGCCGCAACTCTGTGCAATATGTCCAATCTTTATCGCGGGCAAGGGTATGCATCAGAAGCTGAAGAAGCACTGCTTGAGGCATTGACGATTTTTCGATCAATCGATTTAAAACCCGGTGCATCAGTTGTTTTAGGAAATCTCGCGGGGATGGCTATCGAGCGGACCGATTTGGTTAAAGGTAGCCAAATGATGTTGGAGGCAATCGAACTCGATCGAGAAACCGGCGATGCCCGAATGTTGTCGTCTCATCTCTCCGATTATGCGCAAGCGGTCATTGGAATGGGCAATATCAACGTCGGGATAACTGCTTTGCAAGAGTCACTGAACGTTGCCAACAGCCATCAGCTAAAAAAAGAAACGGCATATGCGAATGCTCGACTAGCCGATGCATTCATCCAACTTCAACAATTCGACCGAGCAGAACAACATGCATTAGACGCATTGGCAATCGCTCGATCGACCGATTTACCGAGTATAACAGGTACTGCAATAATAACTTTGGGACAGGTCTATCGCAATCTCGGAAGATTGGACGAAGCACGTTTAATTGTTGAAGAAGGGATTGATCTCTACCGTAAAACGGAAAGTATCCGCACAAAAGTCAATGTCCATCATTTACTCGGAGATATCGAGTTTTTCGCAGGGAATTATTCGGCGGCGATTAATCATTATTTTATCACGCGCGAAGCTGCCGAATCCATTCATCTTGACTCATATGCTGCGAGTGTCGTTTTCAAGATGGGAATGGTGCACGAATTGACTAGTGAAAAGATCGAGGCAATTGGACACTACCGGGATGCTTTGATTAATATCGACAATGATAACGATACTTATACACATATCAACCTCTTGTCGCGTTTAGTGATTGTGTTACGCGACGTTCTCGATCCATCTGCAAACCAATACCTCACTGAGCTACAACAGAAAGTCGGACTGAATCAAGCATTCCAATACCAGTTGTCGTTATTGTTCTCCGAAACATTTTGGGTACTCTCCGATCATCAGTTCGAAGCTGCGATCGAAAATTTTCGAAAAATCGTAGCGCTGTTCGAGGCGAACAACATCAATCCACATCAATTTCGATCTTTGGAATTGAAACACCTGATTGAGCAGCTACAAAATGCGGGAATCGAACAAGATCTACTACCGTTACCAAGTAACTGGAAGAAATAACTGATTCCCACCAATTAAGTGACTCACTACTTAATCCCATTGTTCCAAACTCTCTGTCCACAACAACACACGTCGTATTCCATTTCCGGTATCGACATAATCGGCATTGACTTTCAGCGCATTATAAAGTCGCTGGAGCGACTGCGCTTGATTGAATGCGTCTCGTGCGGTTTGCCATTCATCGGGTAGTGGTTGATGCGGACAAGATAACCCTGGAGAGGCACTGCGAAAGGTCATTTTTCCTTCATCGAAGATCGTGCCAATTCCCGAAACAAATTGTAATTTCCGACGAAGAATCGCTTCCCATGAAGCATGCGGAAATTCGTTCTTCAATTGACTCAATGGTTGATTCGCAATCAGACCGAATTGTTCACGCGGTAGGAGTAGTTCGGCGGCTAAATGGTTCGTCGCATTTTCTTCTGCAAGCGAGGGGGTAGTTAAATTGTCGTGACCGAGAAGAAGATGCGCCAATTCATGGCAGAAAGCCCAATTCTGACGTTCGGGAACGACGGTAAAATCCAAAAAAATCGTATTGGCAACTTTGTACGGTGAATTTCCGATTAAGTGCGATGAAACCCCAACTTGAAATTCCCGACACAGCGATACAACAAACGGCGTTGCATCCAGATCAATTTCTCTGGGAGCATCGCCGTCAAACAGTTTTATTCGCTGTTTTAGCTCTTCGCGATCATAGCGCGGTGACTCATCACACCAATACACGACGCGAAAATTCTTCCGCTACCGGAATAATCAGCGACGATCGCGTCGAATGCAGTGGATGCCGAACACCGGGAATAATGGATGGTTCTCCCGCAATCAACTCATCTGCCAACTGCTCGATGTCTTCCGTCGGAACAAATTCATCTTGATTGCCGGTTGAAACCAATACCGGTAATCGAATTCCTTCTAAATCGTCGAGCGTCAAACCGAATTCGATGATTTCCTCGAAAAGATCCAGATTAACCTGCAACAATTTCTGCCATCGATCGCCGTGGATCTTTACCAACGTCTCTTTGCGGTGCGAAGACATTGTTGCCAGATCGTTATTGGCATGAAATGCATCAATCTCGTCGTCGTTCCAAAAGAACTTCGTTGCATGCATCCAGATTGCCGAACAACGTCCGGGGAGCTGTCGCTCAATTTCGAGCGCAACATATCCTCCGAGGTCATAACCCCAGATTAATACTGGCTCATCGGTGATTGTGTCGATTCTAGCCAAAACATGGTCGACCAGAGATTGCAACGTGAATGCTTCGAGGTCGGCATCTTCGTTGCCATGGCCGGGCCAGTCGATTCCGACCGGTTCGAAACCTGCATCGAGAATGGCTTCAAAGTGGGGCTTCCAATCATTGGCAATCGTGCCGAGCATGCCTGGAAGCAAAATAACGCGGGTACTCATGCCGCGCGACCCTGTCGCCATCGGTATTTATATCCTCCATAGTGATATTTCGCAAAAATACAAACATCAAACCCGATTAACAACACGAATGGTCGAGATTTACGACCTCGAACCCAATCTAATTCACAAATCTCTCGATTCCACCTCCTTAGAGAGGCGTTGTCATCTAATTTCATGAAAACAAGCTATGTATTGTTAATTAATTATTGTGTGTTAGATAGTTCAATTTCGAGATCCGGTCGGTAAGAATTCATATTTTCACTCGTGGGATAAACAGCTCTTGCAATCCGGTTTTTTACATTGTATACTAATCCGCTTATTACTACAACCCATTCAAGCCCCGTCGGTCAGTCGCCCGTACCGTCGTGGACAGGCACCAACTCAACACCTATCTCTCATCGGCTCAAAAAGCCGCGGGTGAAGAGTTGCCGTCCCGATTCTGTGCGGTCCGGTTCGGGATGATGACCCATATTCCGCAGAAAGTTACACTTTCATCATGACAGATTTATACGATGTTCGCGATCTCGGTCTTGCCACCGAAGGTAAGCGACGTATTCTCTGGGCTGAACAAGACATGCCCGTATTGTTACAATTACGTGAACGATTTGCGAAAGAGCAGCCACTGAAAGGCTCTCGCATTGCTTGCTGCCTCCACGTAACCGCCGAAACCGCGAATTTGGTTCGAACCCTGAAAACAGGCGGTGCCGAAGTATTTCTAGTCGCCTCGAATCCATTGTCGACGCAAGACGATGTGGCAGCGGCATTGGTCAAAGAATTCGATATTCCGACCATGGCGATCAAAGGTGAAGATAATGCGTCGTATTTCAAGCATTTACATGCAGCAATTGCATTCAATCCAAACCAAACGATGGATGATGGTTGCGATCTAGTTTCTTTGATTCACAAAGAATATCCGGAATTAGCAGCCAAGATTTCCGGTGGTTGTGAAGAAACCACTACCGGAGTGATCCGTCTCAAGGCAATGGCAAAAGATAACGCTCTGAAGTATCCTGTAATTGCAGTAAATGACGCTAAAACCAAGAATTTATTCGATAACCGCTACGGTACTGGACAAAGCACAGTCGATGGTATTATTCGCGCCTCGGATGTCTTGATCGCCGGAAAATTTGTGGTGGTCGCAGGTTACGGCTGGTGCGGTCGCGGTTTTGCGGTACGTATGAAGGGCATGGGCGCGAATGTTATCGTCACCGAAATCGACCCAATCAAAGCAATTGAAGCGGCGATGGACGGTTTCATGGTGATGCCGATGTCGGAAGCTGCCAAGATTGGCGATGTCTTCTGCACCTTGACTGGTAACAAGCATGTGCTCCGTCCGGAACATTATGCTGTAATGAAGCACGGTGCGATCATGGCGAATTCTGGTCACTTCGATATCGAAATTGACATTATTGGTTTGGAAAAGATGGCGAAAGAAAAAATTCCAACTCGTCGTTTTGTAGATACTTATGTGATGGAAGACGGTCGACGTTTGCACTTATTGGCGGAAGGTCGCTTGGTCAACCTTGGCGCAGCAGAAGGTCATCCCGCTTCTGTGATGGATATGAGCTTCTCAACTCAAGCACTATCGGCGGAATTTATCAAGAACAATTCCAGCAAGCTCACCCCGAAAGTTCACGATGTCCCGGTTGATATCGAGAATTGGATTTCAACTCTGAAGTTGAAGTCGATGGGCATCACGATCGACATCTTAACTCCGGAACAAGTCGAATATCTCGCCGCATGGCAAGAAGGCACCTGATCCATAATCGATTTTTACCGATCAGAATCAAAGGGTGGAGCGAAAGTTCCGCCCTTTCTTGTAAGAAATCGATCTGATTTCAGATCTACCAACAGTCAGAAATTGATTTTTTGTCTATCCATGACTAGACAAACGTATCGATTTAATTCTAATCAATCATTGTATTTACTGGTGAATTTCTACTCAATCACAATTAAATCGATGTGATTTAGCTCTCGTATCACTGTTCACATTCATCGCTTTAACTTTGCGAATGTAGCTTCTAGTAATATATTGAATTCATTATTCGACGGAGTTCCAATGCTTCAAATCGAAAACTGGTTGCAACACTTATCCAATAAGCTTTCCGAGACTGTGATTACCAGCCGAGCATCTTCGATATCTTCGCTTCAACAGGGCTTTAATGAACTACTGGTAGAAACGTTTAAGGTCAAAAAAGCTGGAGGAACGATCTATTTTTGCGGAAATGGCGCCAGCGCTGCAATGGCAAGCCACTATGCACTTGACTTTTGGAAGAATGGTAAAGTCCGTGCTTCGACTTTCTTCGATATCAGTCAGGTCACTGCACTATCGAACGACTTATCGTACGATCAAGTATTTTCCGCGCCACTGGAAATGTTCAGTAAACCAGGTGATATGCTAGTTGGAATCAGTAGTTCCGGAAATTCTCCCAATGTCGTGAAAGCTGCCGAAAAAGCACGCGAAATCGGCGTTTTCGTGACATCATTCACTGGCTTCAAACCAGACAACAAGTTAAAAGTCCTTAGCGATCTGGCAATTTTTGTTCCCGATCTCAGTTATGGTTTTGTCGAATCTGCTCACGCTGCCTTGCTTCACTATTGGATCGATCGGATTATTGAAAAAAATTCCGAGACAAACTGATCGACAAGCACCGATCCAACGGACCCTTTTCACCTAGTATTCAAACCGGTGTAGCGATTGGATGTTCATTCTTCCGAGTAGTACGACCAAGTTCGAAACGAATAATTAACACGGGCTTGGTAGTACTATTATTGTTTTAAATCCTTGACATGCTTAGGGGTTGGGATTATATTCAACGGATATTAGTAGAATTATAAGGATTGACAAATGCCTTCTTTAAAACGGATTGTTGAGTTCGATGAGTTAAAAAAGTTAGTTGAAAAGTTACAAGAAGAAGGAAAAACCGTGGCACTTTGCCACGGTTGTTTCGATCTAGTTCACCCGGGACATGTTCGCCATTTCAAAGAAGCGGCAAAACAAGCAGATGTCTTGATCGTCACGGTAACTCCCGACCGCTTTGTTAACAAGGGTCCAGGTCGACCCTTGTTCAAGGAAGCACTGCGCTTGGAACAACTGGCTAGTCTCCGGATGATTCATTATGTGGCATTGAATAAATGGCCGACATCGATTGAAACAATCACCGAATTGCATCCGAATATTTACATCAAAGGTGGTGAATACGAGGATCACTCGAAAGACATTTCCGGTAATATTAAACGCGAAGTCGATGCCGTCGAGGCTTACGGCGGTAAGGTGTATTACACGCACGACATCGTGTTCAGCTCGACGAAATTGATCAATCAAAATTTTGCGCTGTTACCTGAAACAGCTCAAAATTATGTAAAACAACTCCGATCGGAATATAGTTCCGATGACTTGGAAGCGTTGATCGAACGATTCGCGGAGCTGAAAGTTGTTGTTCTCGGCGATACGATCATCGATGAATATTGCTATTGTGTTCCGATGGGTCGTGTCGAAAAAGCACCGATCATTTCCGTTCGATATGTCAAAGAAGAACGGTATGCCGGTGGAATCTTGGCAATTGCCAATCATGCTGCGCAATTTGCCAAGAATGTAACATTGATTACGGTAGTTGGCGATCGTGATGATCACGACTCATTTGCTCGCACGAAAATAGATTCTAAAATCGGTTCTCATCTCTTAGTGCGAAAAGAAAGTCATACTGTTACTAAACGACGATTTTTAACTTCGAACAATCAGAAACTGTTCGAAGTCGGTTTTCTGAAGAACGATCCAATTGACTCCGAACTCGAACAAGAGGTCATTGAAACTTTACGTTCGGTGCTAAGCGATGCCGATTTACTGATTATCGGCGACTTCGGTCACGGATTGTTGACTCCAAAAATCATCGAATTCGCGATCAAACAAAACGTACCGATTTGTGTGAATGCCCAGACAAACAGCAGTAATTTCGGGTTCAATTACATTACTCGATATGCTCGAGCCGATTTCTTATCAATCGACGAAAATGAAATACGCCTTCCATTCCAAACCAAAGTCGGTCCAATCGATCCCTTGATCGAGAAATTGACCGAAGCAATCCATTGTCGTCAAATCAATGTGACACTTGGACCATCCGGATCGGTCTTCTATTCAAATGGCGCTTTTCACCGTGCACCAGCCTTGGCGACGCAGATCGTCGACACCGTTGGCGCGGGCGACGCAGTATTTACTTTGACTGCACTGGCGTGGAGATCGGGCTTTCCCGCGGAAATTATGCCGTTCCTAGGAAATATGGTCGGCGCGCTCGCGGTCGCGATTATCGGTAACAAAGAACCCGTTACCAAATCGGCATTGATTAAGTCCGTCAGAGGACTCCTCGCATGAGCAATCAACCACCGGAAAAACTAGATTTAACCTTTCTAGTAATCTGTTTCAATGAAGAGGGTGGATTACGCGACACGATTCTTGAAATCAACAAGATGCTGGAATCGGTCAATTGCACAGCGAATATTCTGATTCTGAACGATGGCAGCACCGATGGCACCAAAGCCGTTGCCGATAAGTTAGTAAAAGAGTTTGCATGGGTCGAAGCATTCCATCATCCGAAAAACGTTGGTCAGTTTTACAACCTGCGGAAAGGGTTGGAACTCGCGCGCACAACCTATTACACCACTGTTCCGGGCGACAATCAGTTTTTGATGTCATCGTATTTGGCATTCATCCCGTTTATCGGGAAGTACGACGTCATTTTCGGATTTCCCAACAACGAAGGTGTTCGCGGCAAGAAACGGGTGGTATTGTCGTATCTGTGGCGGATATACTTAGTGATTCTGTTCAATGTTACGGTAGTTTATCTTGCAGGTATGAAAGTCGCTCCAGTCGAATTGATGCGGCGTCTAGCATCGAAGCGGAGCGGCTATCTGGGTTCGTACGAAACCTACGTGCGAATGGTGTTAAGCGGAATCACTTACATGCAATTGCCGTTCGGAATGCGTGACCGCATTGGTGGCAAGAGCAAAGCAGTGAAACCTCTTCGGAATATTCTGGATGTGATCAAGATGCTGGGGATCTGGTGGAAAATCAAAGGACCGGGTATCTTCGGACCGGGTTCAGAATATCCAAAACTAAAAGAAGAATACAAAGCGTTTAAAGCTAAATTGGACGAAAAGTCGAAATCGCATTAACCTCAACCTATCGATTCGGAGAATGTCGAAAGATGAGTAGTTTACCAAAATTGGTCGTGATGGGTGGCAATGGTGGCGGACAAATCGCCATATCGATTGCCGAAGAATTGAATAAGATCAAACCGACTTGGGAAATTGCCGGTTTTTTGAATGACGGTACCGATATCGGTGGATTGATTGGAAAATATCCGGTCGTAGGTCGCACCGATGAAGCTCCGGATTTCGCGCAAAAGGGATATCAATTGGTGTTTGCTCTCCATAACCAGAAAATGGGTCCGGCACGCGCTGAACGGGTGAAGAAGATGGGTTTGCCATTGGATATTTTCCCGAATTTAATCCATCCCCTGGCATATACGGGTATGGCTGAATCAATCGGTCACGGTGTTCTCATCGCCCCACTGGCAAACTGCTCATTTGGTGCTCAGATCGGCAATTTCTGTCATGTATACGGCGGCGGCTTCGTCGGTCACGATGCCCACATGGAAGATTTTTCAGTTGTGGCTGCTAATGCCGTATTAGGCGCTAATGTTTTAGTTTGCGAAAGCGCACATATTGGAACGAATGCAACCTTGCGCGAAAAAGTGCGGATTGGATATCGCGCTTTGGTCGGATCGGGTGCTGTCGTACTGAACGATGTTCCCGACGGAAAAATTGCCGTGGGCAATCCCGCGAAAATTATTGGCGATAGCGAAAAATACCGTCAATAATACGCATCTAACTCTTTTTGTGAGTCGAATATGAGCAAAGAATCTGAAGAAAATCTCGCTTACCATCGGCATCTGGAAGATTTTTTCGTGGGTCAGGTGTTTCATCACTGGCCTCATAAAACGATTACCGAAAGCGACAACAATCTGTTTTGCTTGTTGACGATGAATCACCATCCAGTGCACAACGACATTGAATACGTCAAAGCACATCAGCACAAGCAGATACTAGTCGCTGGTCCATACGTATTGAGCTTGATCGTCGGGATGACAGTACCGGAGATCTCCGGTACCGCAATTGCCAATCTGGAATACGAACGCATCGTTCACAATGGTCCAGTATTCATTCACGACACGCTCCGCGCCGAAACCGAAGTACTGACCATCACTCCTTCGACGAAAAAACCAGATCGCGGTGTATTATATGTTGAAACGAAAGCGTATAACCAAAATGACGAATTAGTTTTAACATTTCGCCGCAAGGTTTTAATTCCATCCCGGAGGAATCTCAATGTCTAAGCCGTATAAAGGTCCGTGGGTTTTCCGATCACTTCTGTTTGCACCCGGACATAACGAAGCGTTAGCCGAAAAAGCCGTTCATTCAGCCACCGATGCCGTTGTACTCGATTTAGAGGACGCCGTTCCGGAGCCGAATAAAGCGGAAGCGCGCACTAAAATCCGTAAAATTCTAACCTCGGGTATGTATCGAAAAAAGCCGGTTTTCGTTCGTATCAATCCACTCGATACCGGATACACGCTACTCGATCTCGATGCCGTCAGTTGTGAAGAGCTTAACGGGTTTGTCTATCCGATGACAGCGACGGTTACTGATATTACCAATTTCGATGCCCAACTTCGATTGAAAGAGATGATGCTGGGATTACCGATCGGTCATTTCTCGCTGATCGTATTGATCGAGACACCGGAAGGGATCTTGAACGCTCAAGCACTTTCAAAAGCATCGAATCGTGCTTGTGCCTTATTGTTCGGTTGCGAAGATTTCCTCGCCGAACAACAAGGTCGCCACAATGTTAACGAAATGAGTTTACATACCCCTCGGGTACAGATCGCCTTAGCCGCTCGAGCAGCAGGTTTGGAGGCGATCGACACGCCATTCGTCAGAGTCCACGATATGGACGCCCTGCGCGCATTTGCTAACTACGGTCGCGACATCGGGATGAGCGGTATGTGTATCATGTCACCCAAGCAGGTCGATATCGTTCACGAAATTTATACTCCTTCTCCGGAAGATGTGGCAGAAGCAAAAACGTTCGTGAGGGAAGCGGAAATCGCAACTCAAAAGGGTACTGGAATTGTTATTGTCGACGGCAGGTTTATTTCTCCTCCGACGTTAAAAGCAGCAAAGAAATTGCTGGAACGTCACGAGGCTATCGAAAACATGAAGAGTCAGTTGCTATAGTAACTGCTACTAGTAGGAATTATCAAGGCATTCAAATGAATAAGAACGATTTAGTAGTAATTCCCGGCGGTGCCGGATATGTAGGCGCTCGGCTTGTTCCGATGCTATTGGAAAAAGGTCATCGTGTTCGAGTGGTCGATACTTTTTGGTTCGGCGATGACGTACTCGATTCAGTTCGCAGTAATCCCAATTTGGAAATTGTGAAAGGCGACCTTCGCGACCGCAAACTGGTGCAAAAAAGTTTGGAAGGCGCCACCGACGTCATTCACCTGGCATGCATTTCCAACGATCCATCGGCAGATTTAAATCCGACATTGACCAAAGCAGTTAGTCTCGATGCGGTGTTAATGTACGTTGAAGAAGCGGCTAAGAAACCACTGGCTCGATTCATTTACGCCGGTAGTTCCTCGGTATACGGGTTGAAAGAAAATCCGAACGTCACTGAAGAAGACAAGCATGAACCGTTGACACTTTACGGAAAATACAAATCGGAAACGATGCCGTATGTTCTTGCGCTGAAAGATAAGGGGATCGCGCCGGTGGTTTTACATCCCGGTACGTTATGCGGTTATAGTCCACGTCAGCGACTCGACTTAACGGTGAATATTTTTACGCTGCAGGCATGGCGTCATCGACATTTGCGTATCGACGGTGGCGATCAACTCCGTCCGAGTCTGACAATCGACGATATGATTGAATTGTATGCGTTGTTGCTCGATAAGGATCCCGAATTCCTTAGTGGTAAAGTCTGGAACGTCCGGAACGAAAACTATTCGGTGGGTACGATGGCGCGATTGGTTGCCGGGATGTTCGATAATGTCGAAATGGAAATTACTCAAACGAGGGACAATCGCAGCTACCATACATCCGGCGAAAAAATTAAACGCGAATTGAACTGGGAACCACATTTCTCACTTGATGCAGCAGTGCAATCGTTGAAAGACGCATTGGAAACAGGCAAGTTCCCCAACTTAGACGATACGCGTTATTACAATGTGAAGCATATGCAAGCATTGAACGTACAATAGCTGGTCAGGGAGAAATTCAATGCGCGTTCCATTTATCGATTTACCGCATCAACACAATGAATTGATGCCAGATCTATTGGCTGCTACCGAAAAAGTATTGCGGTCGGGTCAGTTTATTCTCGGTGAAGAAGTCGAGAAACTGGAAACCGAACTAGCCGCATTTACCGGTGCCAAACATGCGATATCGCTGCACTCGTGTACCGATGCATTGGTCTTGGCGTTGAAATATTTCGGAATCGGAACCGGCGATGAAGTGATCACAGCGCCGAATTCATTTTTAGCCTCGGCATCGAGTATCTGGTTGGCTGGTGCGACCATTCGGTTCGCCGATGTCGGTGATGATTACAACTTGGATCCGGTCGATGTTGAGCGAAGAATCACTCCGAAGACCAAAGCGATTATCGTTGTGCATTTGACCGGTCGACCGGCAAAGATGGCGGAAATACTTGCTGTGGCAAAACGTCATAATCTTCGTGTGATTGAAGATTGTGCGCAAGCGATCGGCGCCTCGTACGAAAATCGTCATGTTGGGCTCTGGGGCGATGTCGGCTGTATCAGTCTTCACCCGTTGAAGAATCTGAATGCCTGCGGCGACGGCGGTGCGATTATCACCAACGATGCCACGATGGCAGAATGGTTCCGCAAGGCGCGCAACCACGGCTTACGCGATCGCGACACATGCGAATTCTGGTCCTACAATGTCCGGTTGGATTCCTTACAGGCAGCTTTAATTCGCGTAAAACTTCCCCACTTGACGGATTGGAACAATACGCGTCGCAGTAATGCCGAGCGCTACCGTAAAGGATTGGTGGGTATTTCGGGGTTGGTCTTACCGGTTCCCGAGCAGAATATTCATGCGGTGTACCATCTCTTCGTGATTCTGCACGATCGTCGTAACGAATTGCAGAAATATCTAGCTGATAAGGGAATCGACACAAAGGTCCATTATCCGATACCGATTCACTTGCAACCTGCGGCATCCAGTACTGGGTACAAAAAGGGCGATTTCCCGGAATGCGAACGACAGTCCGATCGCATTTTGAGTCTTCCCGTTCAACAATATCTCACAACTGAAGCGATCGACTTTACGATCGATGCAATCCGATCGTTTAAGTAAGTTACTTTTCAACGACAACAGGACCGAACCGATCTTGAGCGAAACCACCAAACCCGAATCGAAGTCGCAACTTAAAAAGCGATTGTTTCAAATCGTCAAGTTGGCAACCACAGTGGGCGTTTTCTGGTGGTTAATTGCCACGAAACGAATCGATTTCGAAATCCTATCTACCGCTTTCTCTACCGATCGATTGATTTGGATCGTCTTGAGTTTCATCGCTGGATTCGGTTGCATTTTCTTTGCATCGTGGCGGTGGAACTTGTTGCTCCGAAATGTTGGCACAAAAATTCCGGTGAGCCAAACCTTACGGTGGACTTGGATTGGAATGTTCTTCGCGATATTCACTCCGGGTGGAATCGGTGGCGACGTTTCGCGTGGTTACAATTTAATTTCGGGAAAACAAGCCGGTCGCATGTCTGCGGTATCATCGGTATTGCTTGATCGGGTCATCGGATTTCACAGCATGCTGGTTATTGGTGTGGTCGTATTAATTTACCGCCATACTTTTCTAGTAGACCCGACTGAAACAATCACGTGGATGAATTGGCTATTCTTTGGCGTGCTGTTAGTCGGTATGTTCTTGATGGTTGCGGTTTTCTTCTCGAGACGGATCAGCAAGTTGATGTATCCACTCGTACCGACCCGTTTTCGTACATCCTATTCTTCGGTGGTCGAGGCATATCGCGAAAACCGAAGTCACATGATTCCGATTTACTCTGTTTCATTGATTAATGCCATTGTCAACGCACTATTATTTTATTTTGCGGCTTTGGCGCTCTCCGTCGATATCCCGATTTGGGTACCCTTCATTGTTGTTCCACTTTCTACCGTTTCGAATCTGATCCCGTTGACACTTGGTGGATTGGGAATTGGCGAATCGGTCACATCGGAAATCTTTATCCGGTTAAATCTGGGCGGTATGGGCGCTGCGATCGCATTGTACATGCGAATGACGGTCTATCTCTGGGCGATGTGGGGCGGCGTTTTATATCTCAAGCGCATGGAGAAAAATCCAAAATCTTGATTACGATCCTCCCTAGGAGTCTATCCAATGAACGACAAATCGCAGACCAACCGCTCAAAAATCTTGCAGCTATCGATTTTTTTCGGTTTGGCAATTACAATCATCGGACTGTTTTTTACGATGAGATGGCAATGGGGATATGATTCCGGCGGATATCTTTCACTTGCCCGAAAATTGTCTCACTTAGATTTCTCCAACGGCTTTAGCGCTTATTGGTCACCTCTATATCCTATTATTGTTGCACCGTTTTTATTCCTCAATGAAAACAGTTTGTTTGTTGGCTATATCGTTCAGGGTCTGCTAGGACTTGTAACTCTTTGGGTGATTCGGCGGATTTTGATCAAATTGGCTTTGACCGAAAAAATCGTCAATTTCATTTCCATCGTTCTGATTCCGTTGATAACTATTTTTGTTTACAATGGCGTCACACCCGACCTGTTAAATGCTGTATGTCTCCTGCTCTATATTTTAATTTTAATCGAATTTCAATCTTCAAAGTCGGTAATCCAATTTGTCTTGTTGGGCGCTGTTGCGTTCCTAGCCTATTTCGCTAAAGCAATTGCGTTTTACATCGTTTTATTCCATTTAATCGTACTGTTCATCCATTCGATCGTTACGAAGCGTTCGCTAAAAGAGATCGCGATCACTCTTAGTATTTTCCTATTTTTATCGATCGGGTGGATGGGAATCATTTATGCGAAATACGGCATTTTCAATCTCAGTAGTGCCGGACCGATCAATGTCTTACTTGCCACAAATAAAGGGTGCAATCATACCCATCGCTTTATGATGATGACAGCACCACCGAGTGCTGTCGCGTGGGACTATTGGGAAGATCCGACAAATTACATGCATTACAATTTCGCAACAGGTTCACAGGTCAGTGTTCCGAAAGCCAAACCAAGTAGCTTGCGAACGATTATTTCGAAAATTAAAATCAATGCACAGATTTTTACCAAAGAGTTTTTGTTCACTGGTGTCTTACTACCGATTGTCTTGATTTTATTTCTATTTCGTTATTGTCGGCATTCGCGATATCGACAACATTACGCGCTCTTTCTGTTGCTGTCATTTATTGTGATTCACATGGGTGCTCATTTAATTTTCCAGCTCTCATTCCGATATATTCAAATCGATGTCTACTTGATGGTCATTTTGCTCGCTTTACTGGCGCAAGAACTTTCCGACCGGAAGACCATTTTGAATCTGTTATTGTGTTTTGCCTTCATAAATGCAGCCGCAGGGCTAGGGATATTTTTTATCAAAGGACGCAGAAATATAACCGATTATTCTGCGGTTGTATCGGCGCTGAAAGAAAAAAATGTTCAAGGTAATTTCGTCGGCAACAATCGGATCAACACCGGACAGTTGGCATTTCTTCTTCATTCCCGAAGCTACGGATTGTTTATCGAACCCGACTCCGGTGTTGCGCGGAAAATTCCGCTTTCTGATCGATACTTCGAAGATTACCGACGAAACGGCGTCAAGGATATTCAATGGATTGCCGATTCAGCGCAATACTACTTCGATTACTACAACTATGTACCATCGAATATACCGATCGATCGTCTGGTTTATTCCAGCAAGAAACCGTTGGTTAACGTCTACTCAGTCAAACATCCGAGCAATTAATTTCAAACGGGAGTGAGGGGTGGATTTCTGAGGATATGAGTATTCGAAGGGTTCAATTCTTCACTGAAAAGTAACTCAGTAGTATTCTCGAACATTAATCATGTAATTCCGGGGGTCGTTTCACGACCCCGAATATTTTCTGGGGATCGGCGAAGCCTTTCATTGCGACATGTCCCATTGGAATGAATATTACTTCCTGAGCCGATACCATTTGCTGTTGCACATCGTCGAAAATCGTTTCACTAATCAGGATATTACATCTAACCTGCCGGGTTTGCTGCTGTAATCGCGCAGCTAAATTAACATTCGATCCAAAAATTGAATATTCCCGCCGCTGTTCACTACCGATCGTTCCAGCAATCATTGAACCGGAATGTACTCCGATTCCGAGACGTAACGGTGGTATCGGTGGTGTGTATGCCTCGCGCCATTGCTGATGATCGGCGTTAAACCGGGCGACTTCTTCCTGCATTTCAATGGCACAGTGGATAGCATTACGCTCGACACTTTCACCGTCTAGCGAGACATTCCAAAAGGCTAAAATCGCATCTCCGAGAAACTTATTGATCGTTCCTTTATGATTGGTAATATTAATGACCAATCGATTGAGCAAGTCATTCATGTACGAGATCAATTCGGTCGGTTTGATCTGTTCGGATAAAATTGTAAAATCGGCAATATCGCAAAATAAGATCACCGCTTGCCGGAGTTCACCTTCCGGTCGCAATCTACCGGATAGTAGTTCGTCGCGGATAGATGGATCGACATGTCTACCGAATTCGCGATAGATCGTGTCTTTCGATTCCAGTTCGGTTACCAGTTTATTGAAGCTATCGGCAAGACTTTCGAATTCGTCGGCAGTGGCAACTTCCAATCGGTGAGTCGTATCGCCGGCAGCCAGTCGTTCGAAACCTTCGGTAAGACGCCAGGAACCGATGGCAATATCGCGAGCAAGCATCCGAACGAGCAATAGCGAGATTGCAACCGCCAACATCACGTATGCGAAGGACCAAATCGAAATTTGCCGGATCAACAAGTCGATCGGAATGTTGAGTTGACGTGCGTGGGCTAGTTTCAAATATAGCGTGAACGAGAGCAACGTCAGCGGAATAACACCGACAAAGAGAGTGATTCGCGAGATTTTATCGGCGAGCGATATTCGCTTCACTTTCCGTTCGAAATCCGGAGGTCGGAACCCGAGGCATTTCGGTTCGAGTTGCGTGACCACAAAATAGTATTCGAGGATAGCATGGATATACGATGTTAGCAGCGATACGACGATGAAGTAAATTTGATCGACTCCGATAATCGGCAATCCCAGTCGATGATAAGCTTGTTGCCAGAAAATCGAAAGTGGAATACAGAAACCGAGCCAATGGACTGTCATTGAGCGATAGATGGTGAAGAGCGGAAATTCTTCAAGTAACGCGGAATTGAATTGCGAAAGTTTTCGGTGACGCAGATAAAATGTCGTACCACCGATATCGACCAACATCATGATTAGTGCAGAAAAAGCAAAGCCGATAGCAATCGCGCGAGTGAAACCGGGCATCCCGAACGGCATATCGAGACCACCGAACAGTAACGGCGAAGTCAAGATGACTGCATACACATTGGCAAGCATGTAGCGAGGAAACCAGAGTCGGAAGATTGCCGTCATTTCATCCTATCGATATTTGTGTCAGGTATAATATAACGCATCAGATTTGTTATCGGGCAGATTTTACCAGAATTTTTAATTTATACGGTCACTTCGAGGTCTTTTTTTTCATAACACAACGATCATTACTTATACAACATTTATTATTAATAGTATATATAACATCACTATGACAAATACGTTATATCTTTACAGTATTTCAGTCAATTTAGCGATATTGGGAAAATTCATATCGAATAATAGTCTCTGTTCATATTTCCCTTGTTCGGTATGTTGTGATCTCTGTACTTACCTTTCGAACTGGCTGATACAGAAATTGTCAGTTTCTTGATATATATTGTGGATTCCAATAAAATAAAGAAGAATTTAATCAGATGGACGAAATCACCCCCGATGTAAGATCGCATTTAGAAACGTTGCGCAACCGATTTGCGGAATTAGAGCAATTGCTTGCAACCTCTGAAGTATTGACCGATCAACGACAACTTCGCGAATTATCGCGCGAGCGACGTCGATTACAACCACTAGTAGAACTCTATTCTCAACTGGAAAAGATCGAACAACAGATTGACGAAGCGAAAGAGTTACTCGATAGTGGCGACGATGAATTGAAGGAACTCGCACAAACAGAATTGAGCGAAGCTGAGACCGCACTACCACAAGTTTGGGATACTTTGAAACCGCTGTTGGTACCGCGCGATCCCGACGACGATCGCGACGCCGTTTTGGAAATCCGCGCCGGCACCGGTGGCGACGAAGCTGCGCTTTTTGCCGCGGATTTGCTCCGGATGTATCAACGCTGGGTCGAGCGAAAACGCTACAAGTGGGAACCACTCTCAATGTCCGAAGGTGAACTAGGCGGTGTGAAAGAAGCAGTTATTGCAATCTCCGGCGATGGCGCCTATGGGCAAATGAAATATGAATCCGGCGTTCACCGTGTCCAGCGCGTTCCGGCAACCGAGGCTTCGGGTCGAATTCACACCAGCGCTGCCAGTGTGGCAGTGCTTCCGGCAGCCGAAGAAGTCGATGTCACGATTGACGAAAAAGAACTGCGAATCGATACGTACCGAGCTAGTGGCGCCGGTGGACAACACGTAAATATGACCGATTCGGCAGTTCGCGTTACCCACCTTCCTACTGGTTTAGTAGTGACCTGCAGCGACGAGCGATCGCAAATCAAGAATCGCGCACGTGCTATGCAGATTCTCCGCACCCGCCTATTCGACCGGGCACTGCAAGAAAAAGAACAGAAAGAAGCCGCAGTTCGCCGTGCCATGGTTTCTACCGGCGATCGATCGGCAAAGATCCGAACCTATAATTTTCCTCAAAGCCGCGTGACCGATCACCGGATCAATTTGACAATTTTTAATATTCCCGAATTTCTTGCAGGCGACATCGATGAAATGTTGAATGCGTTGGTATTAGCCGACCGTTCGGAGCGAATGGCGCGATTAGCAAAGCAGTCCTCGTGAAAACCGTTCGCGATGTGCTGTTATCGGGACAGGAATATTTAGCGAAAGCGAATCAAATTCCTTCTGCCGATGCTCGTCGCGAGCTGGAAGATATGCTCGCTACGATCCTTGACTGTAAACGATTGGAAGTCTATCTCCGTTTCGATCAACCGATATCGGACTCCAATCTGCTAACGATGCGTGATTGGTTAAAACGACGCACTCTTCATCATCCACTTCAATGGTTACTTGGTGGAGTAGATTTTCTCGGCAGTCGTTTTCCCGTTAGCGAAGGGGTATTTATCCCACGACCGGAAACCGAAGAGTGGGTCGATTGGGTCGCAAAACTTCCATTAGAATTATTCCCGGAACAAATTGCTCCCAGACGATTTCTAGAGATTGGTGTCGGGAGTGGTGTAATTTGTTGTTCGTTATTGAAACAGTGGCAAGAATCGTCGGCAGTAGGAATCGATTGCAGCGATACTGCGATATCCACGACAAAATCAATTGCCGATCAACTCGGAATTACCGATCAACTTTCTTTGCAACAACTCCGAGCAGGAAAATTTCAACTATCGGCGGAATCACCCAAGTTCGATTTCATCGTATCCAATCCACCCTATATCCCATTGCGCGATCGCGATACCCTCACCCCCGAAGTGTTGTTTGACCCGGCGGAAGCACTGTTCGGCGGCGAAGATGGTCTCGATCCTTATCGTAGTTTTGCGAAGAGATTACCGGAATGGGGTCGTTCGGGAACAGCTTTTACTTTTGAAATAGGCAAAGATCAATCGAACGATATTCAGAATATTCTATCACCAATTAGTCGATCGATATTTGTACGCAACGATCTAGCCGGGCTTCCCCGCGTTGTCGGAGGAATTCTCAAATGAAATTAACCAAGATGGTGCTGGAATTTCTGGCAACACGGCACGGCGATCCGATTGCACCAAGCTTTATTGTCCAAGCCTTGCGAATTCCCCGAAAACGCGTTCACAATTTGTTCAATGCTCTGGCTGATTTGCACGATGCGGGAAAAATTAGTTGGGTTGGAAGTGAAGTCGTATTGAATAGTGCACTTCGCAAACATCAGAATCAACCTCCCAGCAAACAGAAATCGCGGACGGTTGAACCCCCGCAACCAGTCAAAACAAGCAAACCACCAAAAAAAGTTTTTACCGATCCCAATATCGACGACCGGAATAATCTATCTGGAAAAAAATTGGATGCTTATATCCAATCGCAAAGTCGCGAATTAGTTTCCGGACGATTGATTGTCAAAGACGAAGGGTATGGGTTCCTTGTTACTGAAACAGAGTCGGAAGAAGACTTCTATGTACCGCGCGAATCGATGGGATTTGCTCGTAATGGCGATAAAGTATTAGCGGAGGTTCGACGATTCCGAGGTGGTCGCACTGAAGCTTATGTCGAACGAGTTTTGGAAAAATCTCAACGCGCTATCATCGGGTTGTTTGTCGGTGGCGGTGGTGGTGGATATGTAATTCCGGAATCGCTCGCTGGAGTTCGCAGAATCGTGATTGCCGGTGGACAAACTGCCGGAGCGAAAGACAATCAACAAGTAGAAGTAGAGATTCCCGATAATACCCCGTTGCAGGAAACGATGCGCGGACGTATTGTCGATATCCTTGGGTATCCGGGTGAATTGGCAACTGAGCGAGCGACATTATTGCGAATGTACGGTTTTCCGTTGAATTTCAATTCCGAAACCATCAGTGCAGCCGAGTCACTATCGATCGATCCCGATCCGGTTCGAGACAATGAACGTGAAGATCTTACTCATTTGGTTAGTTGTACGATCGATCCGGTGAATGCGAAAGATTTCGACGATGCTGTGACGCTGGAACCTGATGAAGACGGCTGGTTTGCTGCGGTCCACATTGCCGATGTGTCCTACTATTTAAAATCGGACGATGTAATCGATCAAGCAGCAAAATTTCGTGCCACCTCGGTTTATTTGCCGCAAGGGGCATCGTCGATGCTTCCGGAACGCTTGACTGGGGATATTTGTTCTCTCCGTCCTAATGAAAAACGTCGCGCGGTTTCGGCGCTATTCTGGTTGACATCCGACGGGGATATTCGCGAAACTAAAATCGTTCGATCATGGATAAAATCGCGTCATCGATTCAATTACGAAGAAGTGCAACAGATACTCGACGAGTACGATCGTAAGCGCGGTGCACCTGACCGATGGATTCCACGCATAAAAGCCGGAATTTCGAATCCATGGGAAGCACGATTGACAGGGTTACGATGGTTTGCCAGAAAATTACGATCTGAGAGGTTAGATCGCGGCGGCATCGAATTTGAAACCGCTGAAGTTGAGATAGAATTAGCACCCGACGGCAAACCTTCCTCGATTACTCCTCGACCGTCAATCGAGAGTTATCGGATTATTGAAGAGTGGATGCTGCTGGCGAATCGCACTGTTACTGAACAATTCCATATTCAGACCAAACACAAATTACCGTTTGTATATCGAATTCATGAAAAACCGGATGATGCTCGTCTCGACGAATTTATTTTTCTAGCAGAAGACTTGGGCTATGAGTGGACCGGTGGTTTAGCGGACAATTCGAAAGACTTCCAGCGGTTCGTACATTCGTTGCTCGGTCATCCCGAGACACCAGTATTGATGGACTTGGCGATTCGCAGTATGATGCGGGCGGAATATTCCACCAACAATGTCGGACATTTCGGTTTAGGATTTGCGGATTACACGCATTTCACTAGTCCAATCCGGCGTTATCCCGACATTATGGTACATCGGTTGTTGATCGACCATTTGATTGAGCGAAAGCGTCGAAAAATTCCTGAGAATTATCAGGAGATCCTGGAAGATCTCTGTAAACACTGTTCCGATCGTGAGCGCGCGGCTACCGGTGCCGAGCGCGAAGGGATCAAATGGAAACAAGTTGAGTACATTGAGACATTCATTGGAAAGTCGCTTGATGCAATTGTCGTTGCAGTGAAACCGCGTGGAATCCATGTAGAATTAATCGATACTTTAGCTCAAACGTTTATTCCGGTGGATCGACTTGGCGAAGGATATTTGATTTTCAATCCCCGGCATCACGAATTGCGCAGTCGCAACGGTGTAGTCTCGATCAAACTAGGCGATCGAATTCGGATCACGATCGATCGTGTCGATCAACGCCGACATCGCTTTGAAGCTTTTCTCGAATCGCAAAGCAGTCCAGTACAACATTTGAAATCGACGATCGTGCCGAGTTCGCATTCAAAATTCACACCGAAAACAAACGAGAATAGTAAATCGAAGAAGACCAAGAAAGAGAAGAAGGCGACACCAAGAGTCGTGAAGCGATCCAGTCGACGATAGTGTTTTTTTTCGTACATTTGATTTGAGAGTCGGGAGGAATAATGCCACAATGGTCACTTTTGATTGTCACCGGAATACTGGTGGGTGTCGTCAGTGGGTTGATTGGAATCGGCGGTGGAATCTTACTGGTGCCAATTCTAGTGATTCTATTTCATTTCAGTCAGCAGCAGGCACAAGGCACTTCGCTGGCGATGATGATTCCTCCGGTAGGAATTTTCGCTGTCATGCAATATTACAAACACGGAAATGTTGACTTGAAAGTCGCCGCATTTCTTGCATTGGGATTTGCATTCGGGGGCTATTTCGGCGGGAAGCTAGCCAACAATCTTCCGGCAAATGTAATCGAGAAGATCTTCGGTATCGTGTTAGTAGTGGTAGGGATCAAGATCTTTTTCAAGCATTGACATCTACAGACAGAGTGAAATTAAGGCGAACCGGAAGGTTCGTCTTTTTTTGTTTGCAATAACAATATATTGCAATAGAGTATTAATTTTACTAATATAAATCAGCTTATAAAACCAACGATCCTTGTTAGATTTGATCAATGATTGGTTTCGATCACATAAAATTAAGAGGGAAAATGGCGCGTGCACCATTTCAAGTTCTAGTATTGCCATTCCGGATGATTGGAATTCGAAATTATGAGTTTTGTGCGTTGAGACGTTCCGAGCGTCAAGTCTGGCAAGGCGTCGCCGGAGGTGGTGAGGACGACGAGACACCTGCCGAAGCCGCTATTCGCGAGAGCAGAGAAGAGATTGGTGTTTCAGAACTATTGAGATTCTACCAGCTAGACAATCGCGCCTCGATTCCGGCATCGATTTTTCCTGAAAGTGAATTATGGTCTGCCGATATAATCGTGATTCCCGAGTATTCATTCGCCATCGATTGTTCCGGCATCGAATTAATAATTTCATCGGAACACGATGCATTGGTTTGGGGTAGTTACGATCTGATCTATCGAAAATTCCACTGGGATTCCAATCGAACAGCGTTGTGGGAATTAAATAAACGACTGGAAATCGACCGCATGTTGCGTTTGTAGCTCATAAAAGTTCATCTGAAGTGAATATTGGAGATTGTTATGATTGCTGTGGTAAGCGATTTACATTTTTCCGATGGTTCTACCTCTACAAATGTATCCTCGTCAGCATATTCGGAATATCTTTTCAAATCGATTCAACAAAAAGCCATCAGTAAATCAGTAAAAGAAATCAAGATTGTTTTACTCGGTGATATCTTCGATTTAGCTCGGACGATTCACTGGCAAAGAAATGTTCCTCGCTTAGATCGCCCATGGAATGGCGAGCTGGATCCAACTACTGCCATGAATTCAAAGAATAGCATCATTGAAGGGCACTACCAGACGATCTTGAAAAACATCCTTCAGACCGAAGAGTGTAAAAGATTTTTCAATGAAATTGGTATGTTATCAAGCTTAGAACTTCCGCTTCAAGTGATCTATGTAATCGGAAATCATGATCGTGCATTTTACAATTTCGAATCGCTGAAACAGATCCTGATTGACGCATTACCCACCGGTGTGACGCTTGAATTTCGATCCGAATATCTTGAACCCAACTACAAGGTTTTATGTCGTCACGGTCATGAATGGGATGATGTCTGCTACGGATTTGAATTTGGAAAAAAAGTACTGAAGGAAAACTATACCAATCGCTTCGATGCGCGGATAAACTGTGTTCAAACGATTGGTGAGGTAGTCACATCGGAGATCATGAGCGGACTGATTTTCGAATGCAGTAAATATCCCAGTATTGATCAAGCGACGATGAAACTCCTAACACAAGTCAATAATGTTCGCCCCATGACGTTAATTCTCGAATGGCTGACTTGGATCAATCGTGGAAATCTATCGTCGACAGTGAAAACAGACATCATCAATGCTGCAAAACGCGCAGTCGAGAATTTTCTTAACACGGAATTGGCGAAAAAATGGGATCAAATGAATACCAGTCTGCTCATTTTCAACCGGGATTTTATCGATACAATCGAACTATTGCTCGATGCGATCAAGAATTCATCATTCAATCAGATTTTGCAGATCACAAAAATCATCGACGATATTAAAGAAAAGTATGATAGAATTGCCAGAGAAGGCGACAAATTTGAGCAAGGTGCACGTAGTGAATTTATTGCCAATCCCGACCTTCAATATGTGATTTACGGGCATACTCACGCCGCCAAATCAACCGTGTTCAGTACTCAAACCGATGGTTCGATACAATGCTATTTAAACACTGGAACCTATCTTCCGGTCATTATGAAAGCAAAAGATCGAGGCTTCAGTTCGATGAAGCAGATGACAATGACTTTTATATACCGCGCCGATGAAGATCTCAAGAACAAATCTGAAAACCAGGTATCAGTCGATTTCTGGCGAGGGGAAAGAATCAAAGAGTGTATCTAATTAAATCTTGACATCTTGCGCTTATTTAATAGATATTTACAAATGAATAACTAACACCTTTTAATTACCTCGATTCGAAATTACATTACGAGTACCGATGAGATGTGGAGGCAATGATGTTTCGAGTACGTAAACTCCTGATACCCTCGCTTTTTGTGTGCCTCATTTTTGTTCCATTCGCATTTGCTCAAAATTGGTTATGGCAAAATTCTTTTTTAAACAGTGAAGCTGGAACCGAATTTAACGACTTACGTATCCTTAGCAATCGACACGGATTGGCAGTTGGTCACAACGGTAGAATACTGCGAACAAACGATTCCGGTGCTACCTGGTTTGGACAAACAGTTCCGACGCAATTCGATTTAAACCGAATCTCCGAAAATTGCGAGTGGGTGATTGGCGATCATGGCACAATTTTAAATTGTGTTAACGACCGTAACTGGATTCAGATTGAATGTAACACGACAGTTGATCTCACCGACATTATTTTTCATGGTCGATCGGCTTGGATCGTCGGCGACTCAGGCACGATCCTGACGTCTGCTACCGACGGCATCATCTGGTCGCGACAAACCAGTGGCACGATAGCGAATTTGAAATCAATTAGTTTGTTACAGAGCGTTTCGCTAGCACAAGGATGGATTGTAGGAGATTCCGGCATCATTCTCTTTTCTTCGAATAGCGGTGTTAACTGGACGCGACAAAATAGCGGTACCACCAATCGATTGAACTGTGTCTCGGCTGGAATCAATGGTTACGGTGCTGTCGCTTTTGGCGACTTTGGAACCATCTTGACCATCTTCGACCCGGGAAGTCGTTGGCAACCGATGTATTCTTCTACTTCTCAGAATTTGAATTGGGGGGATTGGGGAAATATTGCGGTGGGCGATTCCGGAACCATTTTGCACTCGAATGTCGATGTATGGGAACCACTTGCTTCGGGAACTGATCGAAATCTTTATCGAAATTGTAACGATCGAATATTGGGTCAAAATGGCATCCAACTGCGATCAATCGATGGTCTGAATTGGTATCCTTGGTCTTTCTATACTATACCCAATTTTTCAGGTATCTCGTTCTGCGATACGCTGAATGGCTGGACGATCGATTCGCTGGGAACTGTTCTCCGGACAAGAAATGGCGGTAAAAGTTGGGTTACTCAAGCTGATGGCATCGCTACCGGGTTGAATAATGTACTCTTCACCGATACGACACACGGCTGGATCGTTTGCGATTCCGGTTTTATCGCGCGCACTACCGATGGTGGCGATCTTTGGGCGGTGGTATACTCCAGAACAGTGAACAGACTGGAACAAATCACCTTTAGTGATCCTCGAAATGGTTGGATTGTCGGTTGGAACGGGACAATTCTACACACAGCCGATAGCGGTAACAGTTGGCAGTCGCAGAATAGTGGTTCGTTACACCACCGGTTCGCAATTGCGATGACTGATTCGAGTCATGGATGGGTCACGGGTTCCTATGGAACAATTCTTCATACGACTGATGGTGGTTTGAACTGGACGTCACAACGGAGCGGTACACCATACGATCTATATAGTGTATCTTTCGGCGATTCGATCCATGGTTGGACCGTAGGTGAGTTGGGTCGACTACTGAGGACGACGAATGGAGGGCAGAATTGGGTTGCCCTGACCAGCAATACCGAAAATTCGCTGCGTCGAGTCATCGCATTTGGTGCGAATGAAACGTGGATTTGCGGCGATTCCGGCATCCTTCTGCATACGATCAATGGCGGCGAAAATTGGACGAGAGAAACGATCGCGATGGATCGAAGATTATCGGGAATGACATTTCCCGATCCACAACATGGGTGGATTGCTGGCGAACAAGCAAGCATTCTCCGGTATTACAACGACGGTACCAATCAAATCTCGGAAACGAGGGCTTCCTGCCCCGATCAATTTGAATTATTCCCTAACTATCCAAATCCATTCAATGGAATTACACAGATTTCCTACAATTTGTTTACTGGATCGCTGGTTCGACTGAAGCTATTCAATTTGGAAGGACGAGAAATTCGTACTTTGGTAAATCGCATCGAACAAGCGGGATTCCATCGTATTACTTTGAATTGTAAGGAATTACCATCTGGAGTTTATTTTATTCGGATGCAAACCGGGAAGGCATTTCAATCGCGGAAACTGGTATTAATCAAATAAATTATTAATATTCAAATATCTACGCAACAAATTTGGAGTAATTTCGCATAAGTATTGAGTAAATCTTACCCGCTAGATTCACCGGGTAGATTTCTTGTTGCCGCTTTCATTCCCGCTTTCCTCTCTTTAGATTGTGTCTCATCGAATAGCTAATGAAAGCGACCCCCTTGAACTCGAACTCAACCGACCATATCCAAGCGATTGCCAAACCAAATGAGCGGATTCTGGTGCTCGATTTTGGATCTCAGTATACCCAACTGATTGCGCGGCGTATTCGCGAACTTGGTGTCTTTTCCGAGATTGTACGTCACAATCATACGCGCGCGGAACTAGAAGCGCACAAACCTGCCGGATTGATTCTATCTGGCGGACCCTCGTCGGTCTACGATCCCGGCGCACCAGCGCTCGACGCCTCGGTATTGTCATGGGATATTCCGATGCTGGGTATCTGTTACGGCTTGCAAACGCTGGCACAGCAGAGCGGCGGGCAGGTTGAATCCTGTCCTCAGCGGGAGTTCGGACGCGCATTTGTCGAAAGCACAGCCTCATCCGAATTGCTACAGGAGTTACCTGATAAATTCGAAGTATGGATGTCGCACGGTGACCGGATTTTAGCACTCCCATCCGGGTATCAAAGCGTGGCAAGCAGCGGCAATACTACCCATTGCGTGGTGGAAAACCGCGACCAAAAGCGATTTGGCGTACAATTTCATCCCGAAGTCACACATACTCCATTAGGTTCGAAAATTCTGCAGAATTTTCTCTATCGGATTTGTGGTGCCAAAGGGGGATGGAATGCCGAGGCATTCATCCATAGTGCGACGAAGACCTTGAAAGATCGTATCGGCAATAAAAAAGTACTTTTAGGGCTTTCCGGCGGTGTCGATTCTTCCGTTACCGCCGCATTACTGGGTAAAGCGATCGGTGATCGCGTCCTCCCCATCTTCGTCGACAACGGTTTATTGCGTAAGAACGAAGGAGATCAGGTAGAAACGGCATTTCGCGAACTAGGTCTTTCGATTCAACGGATCAATGCCCAAGATGAATTTTTGAGTCAATTAGCAGGCGTGACGGATCCGGAAACCAAGCGAAAAATTATCGGTCGCGTATTCATCGAAGTATTTACCGAAGCTGCGAAACAATACGATAATATTGGTTATCTGGCACAGGGTACGCTCTACCCGGATGTAATCGAGAGTTCACCGGTACGCGGTCCATCGGCAACGATTAAATCACATCATAACGTCGGTGGTTTACCGGAATTACTGCCATTTCCACTGCTTGAACCGTTGCGGGAGTTGTTCAAGGATGAAGTCCGCAACGTGGGTCGTGCACTTGGTCTGCCATCGCATCTTGTCGATCGCCACCCCTTTCCGGGACCGGGTTTGGCGGTGCGATATCTTGGCGCAATCGAACCGGATGGACTCGAAATACTACGCGAATGCGATGCAATTTTCATCGAAGAGCTTCGCCGCGACGAGTTGTACCAAGAGGTATCGCAAGCATTCGTGGTTTTATTGCCAATCCGCTCGGTCGGGGTCCAGGGCGACTACCGAACTTATGAGCGAACGATTGCGATACGCAGTGTCAATACTTCCGACTTTATGACGGCGGATTTCTCGCGGTTCACTTGGGAATTTCTGGCGCGTGTCGCAAACCGGATCACCAACGAAGTTCGGCAAGTGAATCGGGTAGTGTACGATATCACATCAAAACCCCCAGCTACCGTAGAATGGGAATAATTAAATGATCACTGCTATAAGGGTTTCAATGAAAAAGCTCCTCTTCATATTCATTGTATTGCTTTCATTTCAATGGGCAGCGCAAGCTGTTCCGAGCGATTCGACAAAAGCACCCTATCAATTTACTTATTCCGAATCCATCATCTTGGGAATTGTCGAAGGCTTAACGGAGTTTTTGCCAGTATCCAGTACTGGGCATTTGGAATTGACTTCGTATTGGTTGCAGATGGATTCGAAAGATGCCAAGGATGCTGTCGATTCATTCAATATTGTGATCCAAGGTGCAGCGATATTAGCAATTATTGGTCTCTATCGCAAACGTGTCGGCGAGATGTGGAACGGTGTCTTTCATGCTGCATCTTCTGGTCGTAAATTATTGATTAATTTGATTATCAGTTTTTGTCCTGCCGCATTTGTCGGATTGCTCTTTCATCACGCAATCAAGGAAAAGCTCTTCAATCCGACTGCAATTGCTGGAGCATTGATTGTTGGCGGCGTTTTGATGATTGTGCTGGAGTGGCATCACCGTCGAAAACACGGAATCAGTGGACTTGAAATCTCGCAAATGAGTTGGCGAATTGCTCTGATTATCGGAATTGCCCAGATTGCCTCGCTTTGGCCGGGTACTTCGCGCTCGATGACAACGATCTTGGGTGCTTTACTTGCGGGCTTATCATTGTCTGCAGCAGCCGAATATTCGTTTCTCTTGGCATTACCTACGATCATTGCGGCAACACTCTACGAGTTGGCTAAGAGCTATAAAGAGGTGTTTCACCATGCCAGCCCCGGGGTCTTTACCGTCGGAATGATTGTAAGTGCGATCGTTGCAGCCCTTGCAGTAAAAGGATTTGTCCGATATTTACAACGCGGTGGATTGTCGCCATTCGGATGGTACCGAATAATTGTCGGAGTTGTAGTACTGTGGCTAATATCCTAGCTTAATTCATTCGCTGATGAAAATCGGAACATCAATTACGGTTAATAGTCGCTCCATGTTAACGCTGGTTTTATAGGTCAGGATCGACTTATTTCATATTTGGACTCTTCACGATACATACTTGCATGAAAAAAATACTTATCATTCTGCTGTTCTTAATTACATCGATCGGGTTCGCTCAAGAATTCAAATTGGGCGATCCTCGTCCATTCGATGCGAAATTAGGTATCGATGGGACAAACGACAGCACAAAATTGGTTTCACTGAATGGTGACTGGCAAATTATCAGTGGTAGTAACGCCTCCTCAGTACGTGTTCCATTTTGTACCGAAAGCACCGACCGGATTAAACTCTCCCGCGTCTTTCATGTTCCATCCCGCTTGGCAAATAGCCAATTTCGAGTAGTTTTTCTGGGGATTGGACAGGATGCATCGGTTGCATTAAATGGTGAATTTCTGGCTTTGGGTCGGGGATCCGATGCTCTGGTGATCGATGTACCGCCCAATCAACTCCGTTACGATACCGACAATACAATTGAGGTTGAGCTATCGCCGGAAATTACTCGTCCCGAAGATTTTCCGCTCGCTGCGGGCTTTTTCTCGCCAAAACGATATTCCGGAATCTACCGGGATGTGTATTTATTGGCGCTACCACTACGCCGAATCGAGTCGTTGAATCTCAAAGCCGAAGCTACTCCCGGTGGTGGACGACTGCAAATCGGTTATTTAGTTCGCGATGCCAAACCGTTGCCCTCTTATACCCTCCCTGCAGGCTTCCCAGCCAACCTGCAACTGCGCTGGAGTTTAACACCATATTCTTCCGATGAAATCATCGCAACAAATCAAGTCGATATTGAAGTACCGACTCGTTCCATCAAACAAGGAACGATTGCTTACAATATTCCCAACGTTCAAACTTGGAGTCCGATCCAGCCGAATTTATACCGGATCTCGGTTCGACTGTACGATCAAGATCAACTATTACACGAAGTAACTGAATTTGTCGGTTTCCAAGATATTCGTATTACCGCAACAGGATTTGCGACTCATTCCGGTATCCCGATTCGAATTGCAGCAGCAACCTATGTCGAAGAATTCTCCGCGACCGGTTGGTCGGCTACTGCATATCAACTCGAACGCGATATTTTGTCGGCAAAAGCTTTGGGCTTGAATGCATTGCGTATTACGGGTAATGCGCCGCACCCCTACTTATTGAGACTTGCCGATCGTTATGGTCTGTGGTTGTTGGTCGATGCTCCCGTCACTGTACCCCCGCGACATATTCTTGAACGTGACGAATTCCGGCAATATATCGCGTCGGTTTTGCTCCAATTCACACAGCGGGAAGGCAATCACCCGTCACTGCTCGCAGTTGGAACAGGTTACGGATTTCCGGTCAAAGGATTAGAAGAGGAATTCGGAAATTTATTCACGAAGATCCGTCGCGATTGCGGACACTGGGTTTATTTATCGACTCCAGCTCCAGTGAACGAACGCATCGCCGATTTTCAAATTTGGGAACGACTTCCCAGTTTAAACGCTGAGACTGTCGCTTTTCCACAATGCAACGGTCCCCTGTTAGCTGGTATTGTTGGCATCATTTTGGATCCGTTACCGCAGAAGGGAAGCGATCCGGCGGCAGAATTACGTCAATCGCTTTCATTGGTTAAATCGCTCAATCAGGAATCGGTTCGCGCATGTGCCGGTTTCGTTTTAGGCGGATTGGTCGATTATCAAACGCATTACCCGTTACTCAATCGGACTCCCGATAACGCCCCCTTTACGCTTCCTGTCGGTGTGGTAACCTTTCAGCGCAATGAGCGAACGACCTTTGTAACACTTAGGGATTATCTTAACGGAATCACCGTTAAACCGGCACCCGTCGGTATCGCTCAGACATCGAATGCTACCAGTTTCATTATCGGTGGTTTGATCGTGTTGATGTTATTTGCCGTCTCGATCGGACAAAATAAAGTATTACGATCGCACGTCATTCGCAGTATGCTTCATCCGGGTGGATTTTTTACCGATGTTCGCGAAGGGCGATACTTCCAATTCGGTGAAACAGTAGTCGTCGGGATTCTGATTTCGCTGATCGCAGCGGTATTGGGAGCTGCCACGACCTATGGTCTACGGCACAATTACACCTTCGACTTATTTATTACTACACTACTTGGTTCACCGGTGGTGAAAGTGTGGGCAAATCGAATTATTTGGAATCCACCGGGATCGATTGCCTTCTTTTTTATCTTCTTCACCGTGATCGGTTCACTATTTGCGATTCTACTCTCGCTCGTATCCATGTTTACCAGACAACGGATGGGTGTCGCCAAAGCGCTATCTTATTTGACTTGGGGCTTCGCCAATCACATGCTGTTGCTGCCTTTGACGTTGCTGCTGGTTGGTCCTCTGTCGGAACGATCCATCAGCGGTGGCTGGTTATTTGTGAGTGGTGTATTCATCGTCTGGAGTCTTTACCGAAGTGCAGCAGCTATTTTAATCGCATTCCGAAATACCGCTCGAGCGGCGACAATTTTGCTCATTCTGATGCTTGGCGGTATTGGATTTAGTTTGTGGTATTGGTTGATTAAGGTTAAAGCGATTGGATTGATTTGGTCTTCATTCCGAGCAGCAGGCTGGTAAGCGATTATTGTCTACAGCCAACAAAAAAATACTCGCGATCGAAAGTCTGGAGTTGATATGTCGCAATACGCTAATAAAATTACCGGTGAAACTTTAACTTTCGACGATGTATTATTGGTGCCGGCGAAATCGGAAATCGTTCCACGCGATGTCGATATAACGACGCGTCTGACACCGAACATCCGCCTCAATATTCCGCTGGTTTCTGCTGCGATGGACACAGTAACTACTTCCCAACTGGCGATTGCGCTGGCTCGTGAAGGCGGAATCGGCATCATTCATAAAAATATGTCACCGCAGGAACAATCTGTCGAAGTGGATCGCGTTAAACGGTCGGAATCGGCAATTGTGTCTCGACCGATCACGATCACTCCGGAGAAAACCATTGCACAAGCATTACAGATGATGGCTGAAACCGGTGTTTCGGGATTTCCAGTGGTCGATCGTGGTAAGCTGGTGGGTATGTTGACGAATCGTGACGTTCGATTTGAAACCCGATTCGATGGGAAAGTCAAAGACGTCATGACTAAGCGGCAGAAATTGGTTACCGGTCGACCGGGAATGTCGCTGGATGAGGCAGTGGAAGTTTTGCAACGTCATCGTGTAGAAAAACTGCCGTTAATCGACGACGAAGGCAAATTGGTCGGATTGATTACTGTCAAAGATATTTTGCGACGTCGGCAATTCCCGATTGCGTGTAAAGACGATCGTGGTCGGTTACGAGTGGGGGCTGCAGTCGGCGTTGGCGAAGACACTGTGGTGCGGGCTACCATGCTGGTGGATGCCGGATGCGATGTGATTGTGATTGATTCGGCTCACGGTCACAGCGCTGGTGTTCTTAAAACGGTAGAATCGCTTCGGGGAATATTTCCCGATCTCGATTTGATCGCTGGTAACATTGTTACGCGTGAAGCGGTTCAAGATTTAGTAAATGCCGGGGTTAATGCGGTTAAGATCGGCGTAGGTCCCGGATCGATTTGCACTACCCGTGTGGTAGCCGGAGTTGGGGCAGCTCAAGTCACAGCAGTGATGGAGTGTGCCGAAGCGGCGGCGAAGTTCGGTATTCCAGTAATTGCCGATGGCGGGATAAAATTCTCGGGCGACATCGCAAAAGCATTGGCAGCAGGAGCCGAGACCGTAATGATTGGATCGCTCTTTGCGGGTGTCGAAGAATCACCGGGGGAGCGGGTATTGTTCGAGGGTCGTTCGTTCAAGGTATACCACGGAATGGGTTCATTGGCAGCAATGAAACGAGGCTCGTCGGATCGATATTTTCAAAAGGACAGCGAACCGGAGAAGTTGGTTCCGGAGGGTATTGAAGGACGTGTTCCGTATCGTGGCGTGCTTGCTGACACGGTTCATCAATTGGTCGGTGGTTTGCGTGCTGCGATGGGTTATTGCGGAGCGCCGACAATTAAAGACTTTATTTCCAATTCTAAATTCGTTAAGATCACTTCGGCAGGTTTACGGGAATCGCATCCCCACGATGTGATCATTACGAAAGAAGCACCTAATTATTCCATGGGCGGAAACCACGATTAACGTTGTACAATCTAGGTTTACGGCGATTATTTGCATTTGATTGAGGAACTTGCATATATTGCAAGGCTGATAGCAATATCACTGACGCGGGGTGGAGCAGTCTGGTAGCTCGTTGGGCTCATAACCCAAAGGTCGTAGGTTCAAATCCTACCCCCGCTACACTCAAAAAGAAGACCTACTAAAACAGTAGGTCTTTTTTGCGTTATTTGTGATGTAAATCATAACCCCGCTACGCCGAAAAAGATGACTGCGTTCAGTGCGGGTTTGCGGGTAGGGCGTGTTGAACGAATACTGGAAACAGAGTCGGAATGAACTACCCGCTCCTCTTAGTTTGACCAAGAGAGGAGAGTTGTTTGCAAAACTCAAAAGAGTTATCTTGGAAAGTTGGAAAAGAAGAAAGACGATGAAGATTCCAGAAAACTACCACGATTGGTTAAAGATCCCGTTCGATGATCCTGACGGTGTGGAAGTGCTTCGTCTCAACTGGTGAATGCCCGGTGCTTGATTGCGTTGGGCTTTTTTATTTCCCAATTTCGCAGCACCATCCCATGGGAACAATTATATTTCACTAAGATCTTCGTTGTGTGTTGCGCGACCTTTTTTTTGCTTACCAGCAAGTTTCGAAGCGGCATCCTGTTTCGAAAGCTGACAATGATACAACGCAGTTCCAGTGCGGTCACAGAAGGTTTTGTGGCAGCGTTTGCAGATATACATGTTCGTAACATCGCCGCTCTTCAAAGTACAGGAACCTTTCAATCGGACTTGATCCAATTGTTGACAATGGATACACTCCATTGGGGACCTCGACACTCATTGGTAAGAGGTACAAGTTAAAGTAGGCAACTGGTTAACAAGAACGGCCAGTGCCCCAAATATCGAAAAGAGGAGAAAATATGTCGCAAGATTCTTGCCCACGTTGTGGACATTCAGGTAAAGCCGGATTATCTACTTCGCATTTTTGGATCTATAAATGTGAAAAGTGTGGTGAAAAATATTGCCATGAATGTCATGGCAGTAATGGTGGAGAAAAATGTCCCGAATGTGGTAGCCATGATAAATCTCACCACGAAAAAGTATACTTAAAGGATTGAGCTTTGTCCAAGCGGATTTTTGGCAAAATACCAACGAAGTTTTCGTTGCGTTTGCTGTCAGATTTCTAGTGGGTCATTTCGATTCCACAAACAAAGCATTGCGGAAAGCAGAAACGTGGTTGTACAATTAACGAGTTGGAAACTCATGAATGTGATAAATGAAATGTATGTACTTCCGTACGAGGATTGTTTCATAATTTACGCTCCTCTTCTACGTCTCGTACTCAAAGTAAATGAGGAAGTTGTAGCTTTGTTGCAACTTGTAAATTCAAATAAAACATTACCTAACGATGATTATACCAAAAGAATTTTATTAAGGTTAGAAAATTTGGGTATTATTAATTCTTTAGATCAAATTCCTGATGACATAAAATCTTCATCTGCAGAATATAAACCAACAAGTTTAACGCTACTTCCGACATCTGATTGCAATTTAAAGTGCATTTATTGCTATGCGAATGCAGGCATTACATCAAAGTATTTGAAATGGCAAATTGCAAAATGTGCAATTGATAATATTTTTTCTAATGCATTGGAAAAGAGCGGCTCAAAAGTAAGAATTAGTTTTTTGGGTGGAGGTGAGCCATTTTTAGCATGGGAATTAATGAAGAAAGTTATTAAATATAGCAGAGAGAAAGAGAAACTCACTGGTATTCAAGTTATTATTAGCGGTGTCACAAATGGTCTGCTAACAAAAAGACAAATAAATTGGACAATTGCAAACTTTCAGCACTTGAGTATTTCTTTTGATGGTACTAAGGATATACAAAATTATCATCGTCCGACACGTAATTCCAAAATGTCTTTCGGAGTAATTGAAAATAGTATCAAAGATTTTGTTAAAAGTGAGCTTCAATTAACAATTAGATCTACAATATCTTCATACTCAGTAGATTTGATGCCATCAATTTTGGAATACTTTGGTTCATTAGGGATAAAAAGGGTCCACTTTGAGCCGTTGTTTGCATGTGGACGATGTAGTACATCGCCTGAACTAATGCCTGATACTAAAACATTCACCGACAGGTTTATTGAATGTCTTTCGATAGCATCTAATCTGAATATTGAATTATTATGTTCTGCTATAAGGATAGAAACCTTGTCGTCTGTATTTTGTGGAGCAGTCGGAGAGAATTTTTACGTTACGCCTGAAGGTTTTGTTACCTCTTGTACAGAGGTTTCAATGTCTGAAGATCCTATGTCAAAAGTATTCTTTATCGGACAATATAATTCCGAAACGAACAAATTTGACATTTGGAATGATGTTAGAATTCCTTTAACGGCTCGATCTATTTACAATATGCCTAAATGCAGTCTTTGCTTGGCAAAATGGCATTGCTCTGGAGGTTGTCCAGTTAAAGCAATGCGACTCGGAGATGCATACGATGGCACAAAATTGGATCATTGCAAGATCGCACGCGGATTAATGGAATATTACTTAAAAGAGATTTCAAATGGTAATACAGAATTTAATTATTTTCACGCAAATTCTATTTTAGGCTAATTACGTATCGGAGGTAAAATGGAATCATCGAACCAAAATGAGATCGACTACTCTTTATCGTCGATTTATGCCACCACACTTGCGAATACAAGCGATTGTAAGATAATCAGTATTCAGCAGATTGAATCGGACTTACCGAACATTCTATGTGTCAAGGGTGATTGTGACGGCGATTGTGTCATTTGTCGTTGTGAAGGCACTTGTCATTGTGAGTGGGTTCGGCGTAGAATCGAATCATCACTCGCGTGAGGTCTAAGTCGAGTATTCCGGTTTTTCTTATGTAGGTTATTCCGATTCCGCAAGCAAATCGATGCGGAAAGCGGAAGAATGGCTGTACAATTAATAGTAAAACGATCAAATCTCAAGAGCATTCAGAAACGAGGCCATCAAAATGGAAATATGGGATGCGGTAAAAGGTCAGGATTTTGGACTTCTGCGTATAATTCTGACAAACAATCCAGCTTTAGTGAATGCAAAATCTAAGGATATGGACAATTGGACGCCGCTCTACGTGGCGGCTGAGCATGGAAAACTAAATTACGTACAATTTCTCATAGAATCTGGAGCTGAGATTGATTCCATCAACACACCCGCAAAGGAAACGCCGCTTCACACAGCAGCATTTAATGCTCGTAAAGATGTCGTTGAATTTCTTGTTTCCAAGGGGGCAAACGTGAATGCAAAAAGTGGATTCATGGAACAAACTCCATTATTCTTGGCGGCAATGAATGGTCATGCGGAAGTAGTTGAATTTCTTTTGTCGAAAGGTGCTAACCCGAACATTCGAACTAGCGATGAAGATACGCCGCTAAATGTTGCAAAATATAATGGACATAAAGCCGTTGTTGAAGTATTAACGAAGCGTTGATGCTGTATCGTCATGATCTGCCCCCATTATTTGTACCAGTGTCTATGTCACACTGGTCTCATTCCTGCGTAGCGTAGCGGAGCAGGAATGAGTGGTAACTCTGTTTCCGGTGCCGGCGGCAGATAGCCCAAAGAGCTGTGCGGTCGAATCGTATTGTAATGGTGCCGCCATTGTTCGATAATCACCTTTGCTTCCAATATGGTATCAAAGATTTCACCCTTCAGCAACAGTTTCAACCGACAGTTAAAACTTTCGATGTATCCGTTTTCCCACGGGCTGCCAGGCGTAATAAACAAGGGTTGCACATCAACCCGGGGCAGCCACGCTAGTACCTCATTCGCCGTAAACTCAGGGCCATTGTCACTACGAACATGAATCGGTGTACCTCGTACTACAAACAGTTCTTCCAGTACGCAAAGAACATCATCCGCCTTGATCTTCCGGGCTACCAGGATCGCAAGGCATTCCCGGGTGTATTCGTCCATGATCGCAAAGATCTTGAACGAACGACCATTCGACGTATGCCACGTGACAAAGTCGAAGCTCCAGACATGATCCGGATGTTCCGGACGTAGACGGATGCAGGAACCATCATTCAGCCACAGTCTTCGACGCTTCTTCTGCTTCTTCGGGACCTTCAGTCCGGACTGTCGCCAGATCCGTTCCACCCGTTTGTGGTTTACCCGCCAGCCGATGTTACGGATCATCGCCGTTACGATCCGGTAGCCATACCCGCCATACTGGCAAGCCAGAAATACCACCAGCGAGACCAACGGGCCTTCGTCGGCACGACGAAGCGGTGCATACCGGTGACTCGTTCGTGGTTCGCAAAGAACCGTACAGACCCGTCGTTCCGAGACCCGATCAATGCCCAGCGAATGGCGAACAGTAAGCGCAGTCTCGCGACGCTTCGCCGGGCACACTATTTTCCCTTGAGAGCCTCCTGCAGGATCTCTTTGTCCAAGGTCAGATCAGATACGACCTTCCGAAGACGGCCATTCTCGCGTTCCAGTTCCTTCAAACGCTTCGCCTGATCCAGCTTCAAACCACCGTATTCCTTGCGCCAGTGGTAGTAAGTATGTTCCTGGATGCCCAACTTCCGGCAAACTTCACGGACGCTCATCCCCTTCCCAATCTCAACTTCCGCTTCACGAAGCATCGGGATAATCTGCTCCGCAGTTCGCTTCACTCCACGCATGAAAACCTCCCATAAAAGGTACTACTCTGACATAGAGAGTGGTACTACTTTCGGGGGCTAGATCACCTTAATGAGTCTTTTGTAGCAACTCCAATTGGAGAGTACCAAACATATTCTTGCAAAATTGCGCGACGCATAAAATCGCAAATAACTGCATTAATTGAATCGTTTTTGTAGTCATCAGGATCAAGAACAGCATTCGAAACCTCTGATTTAATCCCACGTTTTTGATGATTATCTCGTATTGCCGTTAGAGCCTATAACGGAGTTTACAATGTCCCTCGTTCCCTCTACCCGCGAATGGATTACCTTCGGTGAACTAGACGATCAGTGTCGCCGTCACAAGAAGAGCATGCTTGATGAGATCGATCGGTTGATCGATTTTCGTCCGATCGAGTCGCTGCTAATGCGGATGTACCGCGGCACCCGCGGTCGCCCCCCGATCCCGCCGTTGATGTTGTTCAAAGCGTTGCTGTTGGAACAATGGTACGGTCTGTCGGATGTACAAGTGGTGCAGGAGATCCACGACCGACGCAGCTTCGAACGGTTTATCGGTTTTACCGTTCGCGATTATCTGTTGGACGATTCGACCCTGGTTCGGTTCCGTCAACGGTTGCGCGACTTTCGTTACGAGAAGGAATTGTTCAATGAATTGAACCGTCAGTTGGCTTCGTTCGGTCTATTCGTTCGCAGTTGTACACTGGTCGACGCGACATTGGTCAAGGGTGCCACGACTGCGGGCTCCACCCGTGCCGACGGTACTCCGGTCGACCCCGATGTAACCATCACGGTCCGCAAAGATAAACCGGTCGACGGGATGAAAGTGCATGTTTCGATGGATCATGAAAGCGAGCTGATCGAAGCAGTCGACTTGACATCGAATATTGTTCACGACTCGCAGGTGTTCGAGGCATTGCTTCCCGACGACACCGGTGGCGTGTTTGCCGACAAGGCGTACGATTCGACGGCACACCGCAACTTGATTCACGCCCGCCACTGGTACGACGGCATTCTTCACAAGGCAAGACGCAATCGTCGCTTGACGGAACATGAGCGATGCCGCAATCGATCCAACTCACGGATCCGAAGCCGGATCGAAGCCAAGATGAACGACTTGAAGCGGTGGGGACACCTCGCGCGTTTGCGCTATTACGGTATCGAACGGAATCTGACACAAGTCTACTTTACCGCCATGGCAGTGAACTTGAAACGGGCCTGCAAACTGGTGCTGGTAACCTGAAAAACGATAAATCGGAGAGTGAACTCTGCCCAAGCAGCAGAAATCACCGAAAATCATCAAAAAATCCAACCAAAATCGACCCCAATTACACTAAAATTTGCAATTCATTTCGAAAATCGTCGAAATCAGACTGATGAGGCAAAAGAGAGTGATACAAAAGTGATTTTTTCAGAGGTTTCCATTCATATCATTAGTAGAAATACGTTTTCTTTCAAGAATGTGAAAATTCGACACAAATCTTTCATAATCAATTCCTAAAGTGTCAAAATACCGATGATTCCAAGACCATCGTGTTGAATCAAAAGGCAGTGGTCCCTGATGATTTGGATTGTAATAATAGCTATTGATACGCTTAACATATTTAACATGCAAAGTGTCACAATAAACACTAATTCCATTAACCATAATGCTATCATGATTTCCTGAAGAAAAAACCAATGCTGCATCGTTTGCATACCAATACGGTTGATCAGGATTCCAATTATCGCGCTTCAGACCATTTAACCTAACTTGATTTGATATAAAACCATCATTAAAAGTGACTTTTTGATAAGGAATTGCCTCTGAATTGCGATGATTAAAATAATGTTGCCACTGACGACCGTGAAATCGAATCGTCTGTGAGTAACAAATTGAAAAAATGCATAAATATAGAGCGATAATTCCAACTATTCGGGGCATCTTTCCTCCTTGAATTGATCGACAACTCTTTAAAGATGAGCATAGTAAGAGTGGCCTCATTTTGAAGTGGTCCCGTTTTCCTGGACAGTTTGTTAGTTAGATTGCTTTGCCCGATATTTTGACAGCAAGCAGGGAGTTTACAATGTCGGGATTACGACGGACCTTATCGCCTGATTTCAAGGCGAAGGTAGCATTAGCAGCCCTCAAGGGTGACAAGACGGTATCGGAACTGGCGAGTATGTATCAGGTTCATCCGAATCAGATCAGCCAGTGGAAGAGGCAGCTTTTGGATCATGCTGCATCGGTGTTTGGCAAGACCGAGTCGTCAGGAAGTGAAGAAGTAGACCTTAAGGAGCTTCGCGCCAAGATTGGCCAGTTAACGATGGAGAACGATTTTTTGTCACGGGGGCTCAGTCGCTTGGGCGTTCTGAGCGTGAAGCGCTGATCGATCCGGGTGCCCGTTTACCGTTGGTTCAGCAGTGTTCTTTGATCAAGGTTCCACGCAGCAGTTACTACTATCGCCCTGTTCCGCTTGATTCGAACAAATTGATGCTGTTGCGAACGCTGGATGAGCTTCACCTGAAGGTTCCGTTCTACGGTGCCCGTAAACTGGTGGTGGAGTTATCGAAGCAGGGTATCGATGTTGGTCGGAAAAAGGTTCGTTCCTTGCTACGCATCCTCGGTCTGGAAGCATTGTACCGCAAGCCGCGTACGACGGTTCCTGACAAGGAACACAAGATTTATCCGTACCTGCTTCGCGATATTGTGGTAGATCGGGCGAATCAAGTGTGGGCAACCGATATCACGTACATCCCATTGGCTCGGGGTTTTGTGTATCTGGTGGCGGTGATCGATTGGTACAGCCGGAAAGTACTGTCGTGGCGACTTTCGAATACGCTGGACACCGATTTCTGTGTGGAAGCGCTGACGGAAGCATTGTCGAAGTATGGGAAGCCTGAGATCTTCAACAGCGATCAAGGGTGTCAGTTTACCAGCATCGCATTTACGGATGTTTTGAAAGAGGCAGGCGTTCGGATCAGTATGGATGGTAAAGGTCGGTGGATGGATAACCGTTTTGTCGAACGGTTGTGGAAGTCGTTGAAGTACGAGGAAGTATACTTGAAAGGGTACGATTCAGTTCGCATTGCAGAGCGTAGCATCGGTGAGTATTTTTCGTTCTACAACAGCGAACGTTCGCACCAAGGCTTGGGCTATCAAACCCCAGATGAAGTCTACACCGATAGTCTAAGAAATCTTTCTTGTCAGGCAGCTGCCTGACAAGAAACAGCAGACAGTGGGCGGTGCAATCTAACTAAGATTCGCACAAAACTGTCCAAACTGAGGGTACCACCTCATTTTACAATAACAACCTTTTGTGTTGTGATTTGCTTGTCAACTTTCATACGAAGAAAGTAAACTCCAGAAGTAAGATTTTTAGCAGATAATTGATATTTATATTTTCCAGGTCCTTGCCATTGATTTTCTAATTTCATTAATTCTCTACCATTTAAATCAAACAAATCGAATGACGTTTTACAACTCTGGTGTATGTCATAACGAATATTTATCGAATTATTGAACGGGTTCGGATAGCTTGGATAAAGTGTGAATCTGCTCGGTTTAAATTCTCTTAATTGATCCGGCGATAAAGAGTTTGGCGATAATAGAAAACGAGTAATAAATACATCGTAAGAACCGCGAGAAGTTGTATCAATTGCGTTATTTGTTGTAGGAAAATCAGAACTGTTGGTCGTTCCCACTAAACAGCACTCTGAGTTTCCTAGATCTATCAATCCCCGTACAGCATCATAGGAAGAACCACCGAATAGCGAGCTATAAACAATATTCGAACAAGAATTATTCATCCAAGTCACATAACAATCGAATTCACCACCATGATAAGTTGAATCAAAACATCCAGCCGTAGTTGGATAATCGACACTGGATGTGCCCCCGGCGATAATAAAGCTATTTTGATCGTTCGCAATCATCGAACCACCTTCTGAACCGGAACCACCCAAAAATGTACTAACAATTAGATGTGAACCAGCAGCGTTCAATTTTGCAATAAAATTGTCACCCCAGATATCACCATTAAAAGTAGTATCGAAACTACCAGGAGTTGTTGGAAAATTAACGCTAGATGTAAATCCTTGAATGGTAAAAGTACTATCGGAGTTATTAACAATTTTATTCCCCCAATCGAATCCAGACCCTCCAAGGAAGGTACTAAAAATTAATGATGAGCTGTCTGGGCCTAATTTTGTTATATAACAATCACCATTGTTACTTCCATTATAGGTTGTGTCAAACGCTCCCGTAGTTACCGGGAAATCAGTACTATAAGTTGTACCGGTGACCGATATCGATCCGATATTATCAACTACTAAACTCTTTCCTTCAGATAATGTCGAGCCATCCAGATACGTACCATAAATAATTTGATTACCAGTATTGCTTAAGTGAATTAGATAGCAATCATTGGATCCATCTTGAGTCTGTTGATATGCGTTCGGTGAGATGAATCCTTCGGATAATCCTTCAGTTTTACCTGTGATAATTACTCCACCATTTCCATCGGTGATGATTCCTCTTCCATCCTCGTCATGAGGACCGCCGATATATGTACTGAATAATATTTGAGATCCGAGATGGTTAATTTTAGTTACGAAGCAATCATAATTTCCACCATAAAAATGGCTCCAATTGGTGATCGGAAAGTTAGTACTTCGTGTTTGTCCAGTGATAGCGATATTTCCACTATCATCGGAAACCATTGCGATACTTTCCTCAAAATCTGATCCACCGATATAAGTACTATATTCGATTGCCTCGCTATTACTTATATGTGTAATAAATGCATCTTCAGTTCCATTTATTGAATTTTGTAGAGCTCCAGAAGATATCGGGAAGTCTGTACTATAAGTGAGGCCTGAAATGAATAAATTAGTAGATCGATTTCCAGTTGCACAATATGCATTATCTTGTCCCGTATCGCCCAAATATGTTGAATACACCAGCGGGTCGATTCTGAGTGTTTGAGAGGGATCGAACCCATTCAGCAAATCGATAGCGAAGACGTTTCCCGTCACGAGTTTGAATTGTGCCGTGACATTGTTTCCATGAGTGCCATCAGTAATGGTTTGGTATGCACCCGGAATTGACATCCGTAATTCACCGAGGGAGGTGGGAAGCGAAAGTTCATTTGATAAGAGGAGGTCGGACACTCCTGTCCGACTCCTTTTTGTGATAGAATTAATTGAGTCGACGGACAAGAGTGTCCGTCCACCGCCTACTATTGGCGCTTCCAATCCCTCACACACCATCCTGATTTGTTTCGGATCAGCACCGGGATGTACCACGAAATCGAATTCAAGATGACCTTTGCTCTCATACCACTCGACATCGATGCCGTCCCAGACATCATGATACACGATACATGTAAAGTTCCTACAATCCGGTGCCCACTTCGACGAATCATTTCCGAGGAAATAATTATTGTGCCACGATAGTTCACCTTGTGCATCGATGGATTTTGCGCAAGTGTATTTTCGTAGGTCGGAATTTATTCCGACATCCTTTTGTGTCGTGCATTCGCTGATGAATTTGAATTTGAGGGCATGCGATTTTAACGCATAGCGCGGTGGGAGATCGCGATCCAACGGATTGAATCGGGTATTGTCAATGGGTTTTGTTGAATCGATCACAGACGTAACCAGTGTGACACCATCGCGTTCGAGGAACCAGGTGAAGCCATCGCGCCGCACTTCACACTTATAGAGGACGGCGGAATCCCATTGCCCCTTGTTCTCGGTAAACTGGAATGGGTGTGGCAATCGCGTCGATTGCACACTGACACCATATACTGAACCGATCAGGATAACGACTGCGAGGATCGTCTGGATCAATCTATTCGTTCGCATCTTTCCTCCACTTCCCTCTAACCTAATTCAGCATACAAGAAAACGCCCAGCACTTCAAGCATGGGCGCAGAATACTCAGTAAACCAGTAAGATTTTCGGTTACATCGATCTTAATCACTGCAAGCCGCCCAAGTATGTATCCGTTGTAATTAGTCATAAAGTAAGATCATTGACATCCGCTATCAATACTAAATAAAATATTCTGCAGAATCTTCCTAGAGCTATCAATTTCTCACATTGTTTTGAAAATAGTATTAGTGAAATTTAGGCGTTGATATTTAGTAAATTTCTTTCATTACACGAGTAATTGTATGCCACATAAAAATTAGGTGTCAGCAAAATATTGATCGACTTTGGGCAGCAAAGCGATCCAGCAAGTCGATGTTTTCGAAAATTGGAGACCACAAAATGAGCAGTTCTGCCAATCGACTTGGCATCGATGCTGGAGAAAAGGGAATAATACCAATGTATACCTACTTAGGACATTCGAAGTAAATCTTCACCAAATCTAGAGGGAAAAATGAGAGTGTTGGAGTTCAAATTGAAGAATGTTAAATGTTTCGATTGTGTCAAACTTTAAAGCGAAAACGCTCCCACGGGAATGCTGGACCTGGATCAATCTTGCGTTCGGGTGCTATCTCATTGTGCCCTACCACCCACTGAATTGGGTACTCTTCGCAGAGGAGTTGTACCAGTTGCTCGAGCGCAATTAGCTGCGGTTCCGGGTAGGGTTGCCAGTATTCAGACTCAATAAGCACAGGCATATCCCCTTTATAAGGATGTGAATAATCACTTGGCCATGCGAAAAACGCACCATTGCGCAATTTGACTGGACCCCAGTTGACAAGTTCGATACCGATGGAAAATTCATTGACGCCGGTACGACCGTTCCACTGTGATACACCGGCATGGTAAGCTTTTTTCGCGTCTTGCACCATCCGAACAATGCGACCATCGAGACCAATCACATAATGCGCCGATACTTTATTCACCGGATTCTGGAACCATGCGATGGTATCCTCGATACTGCCGTTCGCCGTGTAATGAATGACGATAGTATCGATCACTATACCACGAGGACGCGAAGAATAATTTCCAACAGCTGCGGGTACAAATTCAATATCATTAAGTGTCATTTCGAATCTTCCTTTTTCACGACCGATGCAATTTTCTCGGCGCTGCGACCGACGATGTAACCGCCAATACCGATGTTCAAGAGCGTCCACATCTGTTCCGGCACCGGCACTGAGGTAATACTGAAGATCGGTGCAATCACATAGTTGTGCGCAACAATGTAGGTAAATACAAGCATGAGCAATGGTCGCCAGTTGCGTTGTAACCAACTCTGACCCTGTACCTCAGCTACCAACACTTTCGCCTTGGCATCGATTTCCTTTTCGAGTGCACTATAGTCGAGCGACAACATCTGCGCCTGCAAATCGTAATTCAATTTTGCAGCAAGATCTTTATCCTGGACCCACTTGTCGATGATTCCGGCGGCTTTCTCGATGATCTGTCCTACAATCGGAACAGCAGTTAAAAGGCTCATACTTACCTCAGTGATGTACCACAAAATGTTGAAAAACAAATGCGATCAATCCACCATACAATGGTGTAAACAAAAACCAGAGCAGCTTCGTCATCAACAACCGGAAATTGGTATTACGATCCACTTTTACGATGATACCTTCTTTCCCATTTCCTTTGATCGACGAGTTAAGTTCTTTCACCGCATCGCGAAGATCGGCTAGTTGCTGCGATACCTGTTCCATCTTTGCCAAGTGGTACTGGCAGGAATATGGTGGCTCTAACAGCGAATGCTCGATGTGTTCCGGTTCGCTCATGTGATGCTCGTAATGATGCCATCGGTAATAGCGATGGTGTATATCCCGCCACCAGCATCCGGAACTTCGATTGTCTGTGTAATGCCGGGTTTACCATTAGCTGCCAATCCATTGCAAATGCTTAACTGCTTATTAGTAGTCAGTGTTGAACCATCGAACTGTATTGCAGTATCGGTTATTTTCTCAAGACTGGTAAAGTCGATTGCCAGCTTTTCACTGGTGATAGAATCGTTTTCGATTTGCGATGTTCCGATCTTCGGAATCCCGAAGCCACCGATGTGCTGGCAGATTTCTTCATAAAACACCGATTCGGAATACCCGGTCAGCTTGTTTCCGTACTCGCATTTCACACAATCGACATATACCGTACCTGTCGGCTTCCCTGCAGCTTCGGTCAGAGAAAATGATAGCTGAATTGCATCGGTTTCATTGGGAAATGTGGTAATATCTTTGATCGCATAGTACCGAGTAAACTGGCTGTTTGAAACTGTCAGTTTAAGCCAATCCCCACTTCCCAGTGAACTTCCGTTCTGGTCGATGTATTCGATTCGACCGGTAAAGGTTGTGCCAGCACTAATTGCCGGTGCGAAAACATATGCGGATATCACTATCGAATCCCGGCTAATAACTGTTATGGAATTGCTGTGTCCAGTGATGACATTCGGCATGGTCGAGTCGCCGACCAGCCGCAGTGAAGAACCACCGAATACAGAATGAGAATTATCAGTATCGAAATAGCTCATCAGATCCATGCCCCCGATTCAAATGATGGATTCTGCACCATATTGCGACCATCGAATACTGAAAGGGCAGTGGCATTGAGCTTGGCAGTCGTTACCGATCCGTCGGAAATTTTTGTATCGGTAATTGCACCATCGGCGATATTACCATTGACAACAGCGTTGGTCGCAATTTTTCCAGCAACAACTGCATTGTTTGCAAGCTTAGTGGAATCGACTGCGCTATTGGCTAGCTGTGTGGTTCCAACCGCACCAGAACCGATTTTAGTAGCGTCGACAGCATTTGCCGCAATCTTCACAGTGGTAACACTACTATCAGCGATCTTGGTCGAATCGACTGCGAGATTCGCGATCTTGCTGGTGATAACACTCGCGTCAGCCAACTTCGAATTATCAACCGCTAGATTGGTAAGTTGAGTGGTTCCAACGGCGCCATTGGCGAGCTTAGAGGAATCAACAGCATTGGCACCAATCTTTTCATTCGTCACGGCCCCATTAGTAAGTTTTGTTGAATCGACAGCGAGATTCGCGATTTTTTCGTTGGTAATATTGGCATCGGCAATTTGAGCCGAACCAACAGAGTTATTTGCGAGATTCGATTGTGTAACTGTCGCAGAAGCAATGTTACTACCGGTAATTGTACTGGAGGCAATTTGCGTTCCGGTTATGGTTGAATTAGCTATGTTCGAAGCTGTGATGGTTGTAGGTGCGATTTTATCACCTGTAACCGATCCAGAATTAATTTTCTGGGTGCTTATAGCGTTATCGGGAATCTTGCTGGTGGTTACCGCATTGTCGGCAAGCTGGGTAGTGCCTACTTCACCGGCGACAATCGAGCTTCCCTTTACCTTACCATCGGCGATGATATAAGTCGCCCCGGCATCTTTCGTTGTGGTCAGATCGGTAAGTTTTCTACCACTTGGGACCGCATCATTCCAGTTGGTCGTACCTTTCAGATCATGCAGTGCGCCGGTAATGTTCGCATCGGATTGTCCCCCCTTGATCACACCGACGGTGACTAGGTCTCGCGTTTGCAGAGTTGACAGTTTTTTTCTGATAGAATAAACGATGTTGAAATTTGCAGTTGGAAGAGCCGAGAGTTCTACCCAAGTCGAGTTGGTCGTGCCATCGCCATCGGTGCGAGACCATCCGGCTCCGACTCCATTGGGATCATTACCAGCAATAATTGAACTCACCTTACTTTGCTTTCCCCAGAGCGCTACTACTTTGATTGGCGCTCCGGTTTCATCGAGTAAATCCTCACCGTTATCCGCGCGGGTCAGCTCAAATAAATCATCCCATGAGTCACCGATTACACCGATATTCAGATCTGCAGTTGTCGTACCAGGGCGATAAGTTTTAAAAGTTCCATGTACTAAGGATTTATTGACATTCCTGTCAAGAATCGGCAATGCTACATCTTTGTTGTAAACATCTGTATAGATCGCTTCGACTCGATCATTTAGGGAAGCGCCACTGCTCGTCTGTAAAGCAGAAGTTACCATACCTGTTGCAGAATCGATCAGCTTGACTACACCATCATTGGAATAGACATCGCCCTTGAAGGTACCATCAGATTGAAGTTTGCAGAGCTTCGTGGTGAGAGAATTGTTGAGTCGATCCTCGGCCACCGTACCGAATTGAATCTTCGAATTTGTGACTACCGCATCCTGCAGTTTCGAACTAGTCACGGCATTATCGGCGAGCTTCGTATTATCTACGGCATTCGCTGCAATTTGGTTAATTCCGACAGCACCAATAGCTATTTTGGAGCTATCAACTGCTGCAGCACTAATTTTAGACGTAATGACGGAATTCGCAGCCAACTTTGAATAATTCACAGCTCCTGAAGCAATTTTTGCAGTCGTTACTGCACCGCTAGCGATTTTCGTATCAATGACAGCGTTAGCTGACAACTCGTTGCTAGTTACCGCTCCGCTTGCGAGTTTAGACGTTATAACTGCATTTGCACCCAATTCGTTAGTTGTAACAGCACCAGTGGCAATTTTTGACGTACTTATCGCACCATCGGCGATCTTTAAGCTAGTAACCGCTGCAGTTTCGATCGAATCTGCCGTCACCTGATTACTGTTGCTGACACCGGTTATTTTTTTGAAAATGACACCATCGCCAACCAGATCAAGCGAATCATTCTCTTTCAGCGTATAGTCGGTATAAGCAGTGAGCTTGTCTCCCTGCTCAACTTTTACGCCATCGATGAATGTATCGAAGTTCGGATTAACCCCGGTTTTCTGGATGCCACCAAACTGCAATTTCATTTTAACCGTATTGGCAGGAACCGGCGATTGTGACAGATAATAGGTCTGGTAAAACCGTGAAAATCCAGTTGTGACCGCAGAAAGTGTTACCCAGTCATGTGTACCAAGTTGCGCATCATTGATATCGAAGAATACTGCCCGGGCTACGATGTAACCACTGGAGTAAGCCTTAGCGTTGATGTAGCAAGAAACCGTAACCGCAGTCAGACCTTGCAGATTCACATAATTTGTCTTGGTTAAGTCAGTTAGCACCGTTGCAGACGTACCATCGGGATTGATTTCCATTGACTGGTTGCCGAACAGTTTTTCGACGGTCGAGATTTTAATCGGTTGTGCCATAATACAACATTCTCCTGACTACCAGACGGCAGTCTCAAAATTTCCATTCACGATCAGATTCGGTTCGGCGACCGGCGAAACCGGAGTTATCATTTCTACAGTGTTCGACTTTCGAACAAATTGTCCCGCTCCACGTGCCACGATGTACCAGTGAAACCGACTCTCGGCTTGTAGTCCGGTCAATTCACAATGCCTCGAAGTCCGATCGGCAACTGTATGCGCGAGAGTAAACACTGATTCGTTCACACACTTTCGGTAAACATCGAATGTGACAACTGCGGCATCACTTTGGATCGACCAATTCAAACGGGCGATGATTTCATTCAGCCGAACGGAAACAACTACGGATTGCAATACTGGTGTCGGAATTGGATCACTCAGATAGATCGTCCGGTACTTTGATTTATCGCCAACTTCAAGCTTGAACCGGGAAAACGACATTGCAGTCGGATCTGAAAACAGCAACGCATACCGACTATCCCGAAGACCATTGATGGTGAGCGTTCCATCGTCTGGTACTAATACTGCCCGCACCGGAATCGATTGCCAATTACTATCGCGACGAGTACGTGCCAGCAGATCGTATAGCGTCGCTGCGCGCTGAGGTGGCAGTCCCGATAAATTCAGAATGGTATCGGACATCAGAGTGCAGCTCCCGTACTAATCGTGCTGGCGATTGCATCGAGCTGCTCCTGTGTCGGCGCTTCAGCGATGGCACGTTGTAGAGTATAGATTTGTTCGGATAAATCCCGCGTTACCTGTTCTCGCTCGATCTGTTTGGTGATACTCAGCGTTTGTCGTTCACTCTCCGCCAATTGTGATAAAGTTTTGCCACTACCCGTTACCAGCGAATTGACATCCACAGCTAATGCAATACTCCACTGGGAATCAGCAGCGGCACCATTTCAAATTCCTGACTCGTAACTTCCTGAAACCGCCACGATAATGCTCGTTGATACACGAATGGCAACTTGTCAGTGATGGCAGGTAGCTCATGAAAACCAGCATGATTCGCCATTGCGACATGTACCGTATCCTCTCCCAGTGGCAAATCCACCGACCCGATACGAAACAGTGACTGCAATGTGTTATCGATCTGTTCGATCAATGCATGAACAATCGTGTTACCATCGCACTGCTTGTCCGCCGGTGAGCGTACCGTAAGTCGCAGCGTTCGCTCGACGTTCCACCATTTCCGTTCAACAACAACATCGACTGCATCGTACGGTCCGGTCCCGATCTGTCTTCGCCTGGCATCGATCTCGGTTATCAGCATCACCGGATAAGGATACCCGGCGGCGGTATGCGCGAGATCATCCTTGAACACATGCAGCTCTGGATGATTACTCGTAATCCACTGCGCTAATGCGAGTTCCAGCTTCACGAATGGAGTCCCAGTAACACATTACCAAGTGCCACTTCGATTACTTTCGGTGCAATCATTTTTCCATGTACAAATGCCGGTTCGAAGTACGGACGCGGTTTGGGTGCGACATAGAAAAACTTCCGCGAATTCCACCCCGAAATTCCATGACGCTTAAGCCAGAGCCGCATACCGGGAACTGAATCGATATGGAGCCAGTGACCACGTGCACCAAATTCCACCGCAGCTGCATAAGCGACATTGGTTCCAACGATCAGTTTGCGTTTACTTTCCGGCACTACTGAAATACTGTTCATCAGTAAACCGGAATCGACTGCACCACTATCGCGCAGTTTCGTTACTGCAACCTTGCGAACATCCTCGGCAAGCGTTACCATCGCGCTTTGTAATGCCGCTTGTAGCAACAACGGATGCTTCCGAAGCACAGCTTTGCTCTTTGCAAACGCACGTGTGTCGATGACAATTTTCACGTATGACTCCGGTACGGTTCGAGCTTGATCTCCCGGTGTGTCACTACACCGAACAAATTGAATTCGGTGATCTCTGCGATACCATAGTGCACACCATCCACTGTCACGAGATCAATCTCCTGAACATCCACATCCGGCAATACCGACAACACCATTCCATTGCCATTTTTTATCAGATCGTTTTCCGGGAGCGGCTTACGCAACACTGGAAAAGTGATCTGATTGACCGATTCACCGATAGGTTGCCCACCGTACAATACCGGTGTTAAGACTTGCCGCGAACGTGTAGCCGATTCGCCACTACTTTCAATAAGCGCTTTCATATCGGCACGAATCTGATTCGCTTGTGCGATGGTCAGAAAGGTTGTCATGACTCCGAATCACCATACAGCAAGGGCTGCAGGCTACCGACTCCACCCGTCCAAACTTCCACTGCGGCATCGTATCGTGCCATACTGCGTTCACCCAGTGCGAGCCAGATCCTTGCTTCATCGCCATGGGTCACCGATTTATCACCGGAAGAGAATGAAACATGACGTGATGATTTCGCTGCCATCAGTTCGCACACTAGTGCAAGTGACCGCAGAAGTAACATTTCCCGATGTTCCTGTGAGAGCGCCGGATCAATGCCATCGCCACATACTGTGTAGACCGCAGCGAAATCTCGATTCAGAAACAACAATCCGCGCTCGATACACCGACAAAGCTGTTCATCCGATAGATCGTGTTCCGGATCGCTCAGCGTATCGTGATAGTCGAGCCGCAACTTGGCGGTGAGTTCAGAACCTAACGTCATGGATTCGGCTGCTTTCCATTCTCGCAATCGCCTGCAGGTTCCAACCCCTTCGCTTCCACTAGTAAGCCGAGACTCATCGCTTCCTTCTGTTCCACATTTGGTTTACTTACTGAGAGTGTTGCATCGGGTGCGAGGATAACTCCTGACGGAAATGCTAGTGTCATTCCCGAAATATTCTTCAGTGTTGCCATATCATCACCCGTTGATTACGATTTTGAACAACAGATCGGGACGGGTAATACCGAGCGCACATTCCATCCAAACCACCCAACCGACTTTGAATCGTGGAACATCCTTGTAGGGTTCAGCAGTGATTGCACTTCGAATGGCGTATTTACCGATCTCAGTGTCCGGAACGATGATAACTTCCGATAACGATGCAGCAGCAGTATTGATTAAACCTGCTCCACCCATTGTCTTGACAACGCCCTTTTCGAACAATTCGCGGTTGGTCTGCGGATCAAGATTCGACCAGCTTTTCAAATCTGACATTCTCGCACCACGCATTAGAATAAATTTCGGATTCAGCTCGAGGTCTTCAACTTTGGCAATTGCCTGATAGAAGGCGGTTTCGGTCAGCTTGCCACCACTGGTAATGGTGATGGTATTCGATTGCGAAACTGAAGCCGAAAATAGCGACATTGTTCGCTTGTCGACTTCCTTCCGGATTGCGTTTGCCGCTTTATTCTGGTGATCGGTGAGTGTACCGACGTTACCACTCTGCAATGCCGAAACATCAACCATCGGATTTGCCGGAATGCGGTCAATTGGAAATTCCACTTCATCGAAATCAGCGACATCGGTAGATGTAACGATTCCACCAGTGGCGATCCAATGTGCTTTGATACCGGGTACTTTCTGGTACTTTGCCGGTTGTCCAGGCGGTAATGGGTGTTCAGTAAGCAATAACGGTGTGATGATCCGGCGATTGATTTCCATTTCAATCGGAGGAGCAATCGCTTCCGCCATTGCATGCATTCCTTCCGGGGTTTCCAGAGAACGGGTCATCAATTGACCCATTTTCTCCATGAATTCGCGAGAGTTCACTTCGGTGCTAATCATTGAAACCTCCTTACGTCGAGGGGACGCTAGTCCCGTGATTCGTCCATTGAAATTTGAGCATGCCGTCTGAAACTGACAGCGCACGACCAATTATCTTTGCACCGGCTCCGGCACCTTTCAGATTGCCGAGCGATGCATCGAATGTCAGTGTATTGCCGGCAGTGATCGACCCGGAAAAGTTATCCGTTTCGTAGATTCCATCGCCAACGAATACAACCGCTAGTACTTTGTCGGTGGATGTCGGGATTGGTCCGCTCTTGAGCCGATTTGTGCGACCCAGCAAACCGAACGGTTCGTCATTCGCATTACTGACCACTTCGAACAGATCATTACCGACCAGTTTTACAATTTGTCCGGGATTTCCCGGACCCTGCAGTTCGCCATTGCCGTATGCGATGCCAGGCAAGGCGGCATTCAGGTAATTTGCCATCGAGATCTCCTTCTCAGTTCGTGACCGCTTCGCCGCGATTCTGTTTGTAAGCCGCCATTAAGCCGTCTTTGAGACCAGTTTTGAGTTCGTCGCCGGGCGCCGTGTCGGCAACATTGACCGGCTTTACACCAGCATCGGTCTTGAGTATTGGCTGGCGATTTGCCTGGGCGGAAAGATCAGGCATTGCCGAAACAGTGATTTCCACTGCCGCTAGCGCTTCATCAGATAGGGCTGCCAATCGTTCAATCTCCACTTCACGCTCGGTATCATTGGCAAACGTCCGACCTTTGAGTTCGAATCGCTTCACTAGTTCCGTTGCTTTCGACTTCGCTTTTTCTTGAGCAGCAGCTTTCTTCAGTGCATCGAGTTGCTTCGATAGCTCATCGACGCGCTTTTTCAAATCAGCATTCTCCAGTTCAAGCGTCTTAATCTGTTCGCTTCCCGGAGCTGCCGCACTCGCCGGAGGGATTTCCGGTGGTTTTGGATCAGTCATTTTCTTTGCCTCCACAGTTGGTAAATCGGCTGGATTTTGAAACAGCTCCTCCAGCGAGGAACGAAATTGCTCAACGCCACTCTGCATCAGTTCGAAGGCTTGGTCGTTGGTGAGGTCTTCATTCTTCACTTTGCCTAGTAGATCGTTGAGATAGCTTTGCAATCATCCCACGATGTCCCACAGCGTCATGCTACGCTGTTGCTGGAGGAAATATTCAGAAAAAGACAATGCCTGCGTTTTCATTTTGACTCCTGTTTCCGCAATGGAACGGATAACCGCACGCTCGTCGGCACCTTTATCGGATAGCAATCCCACACCGGTAAACACGACACCGCGAAGGATTTCAAATACTGGTTTACCCTGATAGATGGCACCTTTGTATTTGCGAAGATGGATACAGTAATCGGACTTCGATGAAAACTTCTTGCCGCAGATCGAACATTCACCAGCATCATACTGGCATTCCATCGAGACCTGCTTAACAATACCTTCCTTCATGAGCCGGTAGGCGAGTTGTGCGTGCGGATTGTCAGCAACGAAGAGACGACCGGTACATTCAACGAGACCGCCATCCTCGTCTTTCCACTGGGAATCGGTAATACCACCTACGATGTCAGTGAGATCCTGCGAATGCTTGAGATCAACTTTTCGGGTAATCGCTGTCGGTGCAGCTTTAATCAGTTCGTCACGGGTAAAATTGTCGCCGTTTAGATTCGTCCCGACATGAGTCAAAACGAACACAAACTCCGGATCGGTGGGACTCTCAATACTATCTTCTGCTTCAGACACCAGTTTGATGTCAGCATTTATAGTCGAGCAATGCAATCTGCTTGTTGAAGCGATCGACGAGGCAGTCACTGGCTGCCATTGAGAAATCGACTTTGCTTCCTCTTCCCAATCTGCTTGCGAACGGATCGCGGTTTCGGTAGGACCACATACGAAGATATGTTCCTTCGCTTGCGATGCTTCACCATGACGATCGTTTCCAGCCAATTGGTAAGAATGATCCTTCGAGAACATCCTAGATACTTTTCCAGAATCCGAGATGAGCGATTTGATCTTCGCTTCGTTTGGAAATGCGTGATCACGGTATGAGATAATCCAACAACTGATCCCTTGTGCGCCTCTCAGGAATATTTCAAAAAATGTATCAGCGCTATTCTGGGTAACAGTTTGTTCTTCAATTTCAAAAAATTTGTGGGTAGCACTATCGTCGTTGATCGTAAGACCTTTCCAGTAGGTCATCAATCCTTCGATAAAGTGATAAGAACTCTCATAATTCGTTGTTGAAAACTCAGTAGCATACGGTGGATCGAAATAGGCTAGATCAACTTTAACACCCGGTAGCAACTCATCGATAGTAGAGTTTTCTGCACGATTTTCTTTCTTGTTGTCGAACACGAGTTGATTGATCGTTACACAGTTATCACGGAATCGCTTCGTAAACTCAGCAAGAGTATCTTCGAACTTGCCGTACCGAACCGACGACTGGAAATGTCCGAACCCCCCCTTGCCACTGATACACGCTTTCGCCAGTGCAAAGAGTGCAATGTCTTTTTTGTAGCCTCGAAGATCGTCAATGTTGGTGCGGATATTATCAATGGCGGCATGCACACCCTTGGCGAAAAACAAACCCTTGAAGTTGTCTTGAACAAAGCTTCCCGCTTTACTGTTCTCTGCAAGCAATCCATCGATATCACTATCGGAAAGAGTCGTATCGTTGTTCTCGATGTCTGCGAGATCATACACGCAATGTTCACCAGCAACGGGACTACGCAATTATCCGAGTGCTGCTCGATACCGGAATTCGGGTAGGTGAACTGGCACAAATCGAACTGACAGATATTGTCGACAAACATCTCTTCATAAAGCGAGCAAAGGGGGGTAACCCCATTCGCAAATTTCTGCCATCGATTACACGCGAGGCCATTGATCAATACATCCAAGGTGAACGAAAGCACTTCGCACCTGACAGCAACATGCATGCTCTTTTCGTCAACCAGCAATACGGTCGAATGGTTACCCGGGGATTTCAAGTCGTTGTATCGAAGTGGGTAAAACGAGCAGGTATCCAGAAGCAAGTCACTCCCCACAAACTCCGGCACACTTTCGCAACTTCGTTGTATGCTAAGAACCACGATATCCTCGTAGTCCAGAAAGCGCTCGGGCATCGCAGTATCGTCCATACGCAGATTTATGCCCACGTCACCGACGAGTCGTTGGAAGATGCGATGGAAAGCCGCACGACGAACGCTAACTAAGTGATTGTCACTGCTTTGTATTTTGAGTTCAAGCTGAAAACACTTGCAGAATTGCATTTCAAATGCAATATTGCAGGTGTTTTCGAGTAAGGAACGACCATGTACTATCACCGAACATTGGAATCGACACTGCTTCGCGCTGCCGAAGAATTTCCCGCAGTCAGCGTGACTGGTCCGCGCCAGGTTGGCAAAACTACCATGCTCAAGCATGTGTTCGGGACGAGCGCTAAGTACGTGTCCCTCGACACCCCATTGCATAAAGTCGCCGCGAAGAACGATCCCGTTGGCTTTCTTGACAGTTACTCGCCACCAGTCATCTTCGATGAGATCCAAAATGTTCCGGAACTGCTCCCGGACATCAAGAATCGGATTGATGAAAACCGCGCTCTGAAGGGACAGTACTTTCTCTCCGGATCGCAAAATCTGCTGTTGTCGCAACACGTCACCGAAAGTCTCGCGGGTCGTATCGCCATCCTTCGGCTGTTTCCTTTCACCAGAAAAGAACTGCTCAAAGATGAAGATGACACTTTTCCTTGGGAGCGAAAGAAGGCACTCAAGCCCGGTCAAGTCATTCCGAATGACAACTGGCGGTCGATCCTGCGTGGTGGTTATCCCGACATTGCTTTGCGACCACGCGCCAATGCTGCACTCTGGTTCGACAGTTATGTCCAGACGTACCTCGAGCGGGATGTCCGAATACTCAGGCAACTGGGTGACCTGCACCTGTTTCAAGTTTTCCTGCAAACCATCATGCTTCGGAGTTCTCAGCTCACGAACTTGTCCGAAATCTCCAAAGAACTCGGTGTATCGCTGAACACGATCAAGGCATGGCTTTCGATTTTGGTAGCCACCTACCAAGTTCTGATCCTGCCACCTTACTTCAGGAATGCTGGAAAACGCTTGGTTAAAAGTCCTAAGCTTTTTGTCCTCGATACCGGACTGCTCTGCCATCTTGCTGGACTCCAGACTGAAGAACAAGCCAAGAGCAATGTGATGAGTGGAGCGATTGTCGAAACGGCAGTCGTTTGCGAAATCTACCGCCGGTATGCTCATCGAGGTTTCGAGCCGCGTCTTTATTTCTGGCGCACATCGGAAGGGAACGAAGTGGACCTCGTGATCGAATCCGGAATGAAACTGATTCCGATAGAGATTAAACAGACTTCTACCCCGCGACCAGAAATGGCAAAGGGTATCGAGACCTTTCGCAGTATTTACGGTGATCAAGCGCAGCCCGGATATGTGATTCATCTCGGTAATGAGATCATACCATTGGGGAATGGAAATCTGGCTGTGCCTTTTGGGGCGCTGTAACTCCAGTAACAATTGATAAGGACTATACCAAAGGTGAAAAGAGCAATCCGCAAGTCTAAGAAGGTGCTTCACATGCGTAAGCGATTGGTTTCCATCGAAGATAACTTGGTACTTGTGATTGAGCGTCCCATCCTCGAAATACTGAAAATCGACGAAGATTCTGTGTTGGATGTAACCACCAATGGAACCGAGCTGATAATCAGACCAGTGCATCGGAGCCACGATAAAAGGGTTGCCAGCGCAACGAAACAGCTGAGGAAAGAGCATGAGGAAACGCTGAAGAAGCTCGCCCACTGAGTTTCGAACCTGAGTTTCACTGGTGACTCGGATTTTCGACCCTAATACCGTGCCAGACACCCCCTTTGGGGCTACCCTGCGTTTTTCGCTTCGAGCTTTGCCGGTTGCGTTTTGTGGTTGCGATTGAACGATCCAGACCTTGGGCCGACGAAGCTTCACTGCGGTGACAGAACATATTCGAACAGATCGCCAACTCTTTGATTTATCGCGAGTTGTGCTGTTCGATCCATAATTATTTCCATATTCCACATTTGCCGTTTGAACACATTCGCCGTAGTGACATACCAGCAAATCTGCTAAGTCTTTGTATTTTCGATCAGAGCGACCTTCTGACACGTTCTGGACACAGCAGACACACGTTGGAATTTGAACAGAACTCCACGACGACGCAGCTGCCAACCCGAGCGGATCACAATCGTAGAATACCGATTCAGTGCTGACAAATTCACGAGTTAGATCGTAAGTCTCGATTTCTCGAAGCGAATTTGCGATGTTCTGCGATGGGTATTTTCCGTTTTTCTGGCGACACTTGATTTGGCTATTCTGACCAGCCCACCTGGCACGCTTGTGTGCTGAAAGATTATAATCCAGATTATTATAATCCTGATTAGAATCATTCAATCCTATCGCTTTGAAAACGTAAGCGATAGGATTATGACACTTTAGCCCCTGAAGCATCTCAGTCATTTTCTACGTCCAACCCGAGTAAAACTGGATCGATTGAAACTGGAGCAGCGCCCCCCTTCGAATACATCCGAACCTGCTGAATGATCTCGACCGCATATTCGGCAGGCGATCTCGGACCTGCGTGGGCATCGGTCTCGCTCACTCGTTGGTCACGGTTTACCCGTATTGCCGCCAGGTGCCGCGTGAACGCTCGGGATAGATCGTCTATCGTAGAGCTTGACGCTTCGCCCCAAAGCGCACGTAGCAAACGGATATAGGTAATGGCAGCGAGCTGCGCATGCCGGAGATCGCTTGCTTTGTTCAAATCCGGGAAGACTTCGTACAGATCAGACAGGAACAGATCGAACGCATTCTGTTCGCGCTCGTCTTGGATATCAGGCAGAAATGCACCATGCTTGACAGCATTGCGATTTCCAGGTCGAACCATGATTGCACCGATCAACTTTCCACCATGAAAACGGCAACGTCCGTTCGCCATTGCTGGTCGGCTGCATGGGCTTCCTTTCTTCGAAACCACACCACAGATCACAGCACCATTCAACGTCTGCTTCTCATTTACGCTTCCTTGCGTATTCGAAACTGAAACCGGTAGCGCGGGCTTGTTTGCGCAGTTTTTTTTATTGGAGCCCATGTCTTTACTGGATTTCATCATTTTGTATTGCTCTTTTTTCTTTCATTGATCTAGCCCCCGAAAGTAGTACCACTCTCTATGTCAGAGTAGTACCTTTTATGGGAGGTTTTCATGCGTGGAGTGAAGCGAACTGCGGAGCAGATTATCCCGATGCTTCGTGAAGCGGAAGTTGAGATTGGGAAGGGGATGAGCGTCCGTGAAGTTTGCCGGAAGTTGGGCATCCAGGAACATACTTACTACCACTGGCGCAAGGAATACGGTGGTTTGAAGCTGGATCAGGCGAAGCGTTTGAAGGAACTGGAACGCGAGAATGGCCGTCTTCGGAAGGTCGTATCTGATCTGACCTTGGACAAAGAGATCCTGCAGGAGGCTCTCAAGGGAAAATAGTGTGCCCGGCGAAGCGTCGCGAGACTGCGCTTACTGTTCGCCATTCGCTGGGCATTGATCGGGTCTCGGAACGACGGGTCTGTACGGTTCTTTGCGAACCACGAACGAGTCACCGGTATGCACCGCTTCGTCGTGCCGACGAAGGCCCGTTGGTCTCGCTGGTGGTATTTCTGGCTTGCCAGTATGGCGGGTATGGCTACCGGATCGTAACGGCGATGATCCGTAACATCGGCTGGCGGGTAAACCACAAACGGGTGGAACGGATCTGGCGACAGTCCGGACTGAAGGTCCCGAAGAAGCAGAAGAAGCGTCGAAGACTGTGGCTGAATGATGGTTCCTGCATCCGTCTACGTCCGGAACATCCGGATCATGTCTGGAGCTTCGACTTTGTCACGTGGCATACGTCGAATGGTCGTTCGTTCAAGATCTTTGCGATCATGGACGAATACACCCGGGAATGCCTTGCGATCCTGGTAGCCCGGAAGATCAAGGCGGATGATGTTCTTTGCGTACTGGAAGAACTGTTTGTAGTACGAGGTACACCGATTCATGTTCGTAGTGACAATGGCCCTGAGTTTACGGCGAATGAGGTACTAGCGTGGCTGCCCCGGGTTGATGTGCAACCCTTGTTTATTACGCCTGGCAGCCCGTGGGAAAACGGATACATCGAAAGTTTTAACTGTCGGTTGAAACTGTTGCTGAAGGGTGAAATCTTTGATACCATATTGGAAGCAAAGGTGATTATCGAACAATGGCGGCACCATTACAATACGATTCGACCGCACAGCTCTTTGGGCTATCTGCCGCCGGCACCGGAAACAGAGTTACCACTCATTCCTGCTCCGCTACGCTACGCAGGAATGAGACCAGTGTGACATAGACACTGGTACAAATAATGGGGGCAGATCACGTCAGTTTGAATATTTACAATTTACAGGGTCGAGAAGTGAAAAATGTCTTCAATAAATTTTTTAAACCGGGCAGATATGTATGTTTAGTTGATGGTAAATCGCTTTCATCGGGCACATATTTTTACCAATTAAAAACGGCTCACGATACTGTAACAAAAAAAATGATTCTTCTTAAATGAGAATAATCGCTGATAGAAATTCTAACAAACCCGAAGGGAGCTACTCATGAGTCGAACCTTCTTTACCTTCCTACTGTTAACAACTGTGTAGAGCTTATCTGCTTCAGATCGAACAGTCAGATTTTCGGATCGCATTTAGAATGTAAGTAATCTACCGAGTGGTAACTATGGGTATCGTGATCGTTCGGTAAACCATTCTGTTACCCTCATTGGTGTTAGCGGTGCAAAATGGAAGTGGATGTCAGAAACGTCCACTGCCTGACATAGATGGTAAGAGTGACAATATTAATTCAATATCTGATGATTTCTTTTTGTGGTTGAAATAAGACGCCCGCTTCGCAATAGCGAAACGGGCGAAAATTCACGAATAGCGGTATTTTATTACTTCATCGCTATCGTATTCAAGACGGTTATCATCCGATATAACCATCGAGCTTCTAACGAAGCTATTACTCTCGCTTGAGATTATCAATTCGTCATTGATTCAAATGACAAAAGGTAAAATTAATTTTCTGCTATTCGAATATAGCGCAATCCTCAAGGTGTTCCGTTGATTGAAGTCACACGATAGTAATACTGCCCTCTCACATTTGTAATGGTAAATTCATGAACTGTAGCTGTCGTTGCACCGATTAAAGTGCCAACACTTGGTGGAGTGAAATAACCAGTGTTACTGCGGTAGATGCGATAACCGGTTACTGTCCCAAACGAAGGTGCCTGCCAGTAAATAACAGCATTCGGATTGGTGTATGAAATCGTAACATTCGTTGGCTCGCCGGGTGATTGCTGCAGCATCGGATCAACAGCGATGTCGTCGATGTAAATGTTTGCTCCGTACTGACTGATTGCAACAATTCCGAACCGTAAATAACGCTGTGCGAAAATTCCAGGCGGGATATTGATTACCGCTTGCCGCCACGTGCCTGCATTCGCCGGTAATTGCGCGCTACCACCAAATCCAGACGGAAGCGAGTCTGCTCCACTACCCAAAGCCGACATCGTTAACAATATCCAAGACACACCGTATTGATCCTGAACAATCACTTGGAGTGAATCGTTAAAGTTTAGCCAGCGTGTGTAGGACCACCGAAACGAAAATTGCGCACTGTCGGCAGTGGTCATATTAATAAACGGTGTCCAGAGGATATCACGATCTCCGAGTTCCGAATTATGATATTGCTCAATTATTGCAACACCGTTGTTGCAATTGAAACCGGTGAGTCGTTCCCAGCCGATGAGATCATTCGGGTTTTCAATTTCCCATAGCGGTGGTGGAAATTCATCGGTACTGAAATCACGGCTAAGCGGTAACTGGAACAATGGTCGCGTCATCATCGTCAGCGGTACGGATGGCATTGCCGCAACATCGCCATTGGGATTACGCGCCGAAGTAGCAAATTGATAACTATTGTATGCGAATAGATCACGCACCACAACTGAATCAGTCCACTGTTCCAGTGTTTGCCATACTGCTGTCATTCCCAGCGTTCCATCGCTTTGAACAAATCTGTTGGTAGTCAGTTCCTGGATGTTATACTCGGCTAGTGATGAATTAGGTACTGCGAGGCTGTTCACCGGCTGGATTGTGACGGTCATGCAACCGGCAAAGCGACTCATGGGATTATTCGGAATTGAGGGCAGCGTCCAACCGGAAGCCGCGGCGAAGGTTTCCGACGAGAGACCATTGAGATCGGCGCGAATGCGGAAATAATATTGCTGCGCCGCCTGCAGTGAATTGAAAGTATGCGTAGTTTCATTGGCTGCAACGGAGAAGTCCGGTGACCAAGTAGAATTGTCGGTTGAGTAATTTAAAATAAATGAGGTCTCGTTATACGATTGATCGACCCAACTCACTCGCAGGCGCGTATCGAACCGATTGTCCACATAAGCGTTACTGGGTGAACCGGGAGGATAGTCCCGATAGACACCAAGTTCTGAAAAGTAGATGTTTGACCCCTGCGCACTCTTGGCATAAATCTCAAATTGGAATGAACTGATTGGAAGTTGATTCGCTAGGAAAGTCTTTTCGATCGTCCGCCAAGTCGATCGCGGAGCGGGCATTCCCGGTGTACCACCGCTACCACCAGTCAGTCCATCTAATCCGGAACCATTCGTCGCCAGAGTGATCAATGGTGTCCGGGTATAGAGGACGTTGTCGAACGCATACACAATCAAGGAATCGTTGCCGGATATTGCACGCGGCGTATAACTGATCTGAAATGTGAGTCGGATTGCCGCCGCTTCCCCTAGCTCCATGGGTGGCGAAACCAGTTCACCCGCGCGATTTCCAATATTGTCCTCGTAACAGCGGAAAACTGCCGCGCTATACTGCTCAACCGAGTCGCGGTATGGTTCCCAGTCCATCCGTTCGGCATTGGAACCTCGCAGTTCCCAGTCCCAAGGCGGAAAATCGGTTGTCCCAAAGTTCTGCACTAAGGGCGGGTTCCACGCGGTGACAAGCTGTGCGGTAACGGTCGGCGACATTGCTGATGAGACATGATCGGTAGTTGTAGCATGGACACCAATTTGCACTGTATGTCCGGGCGTCAAGCCCGTAATCCTCCGCGTTCCCCATTCCGAAAGTTGTAGTGCAACGGGAGTATAGCCGAGCGTATTATCACCTTGTACCCACCAGTTATTTTGATCATCCAGCACATAAATCATGTATCCGATACCGGGATTGTTAGCATTGTTCGCTGCATTACGGGGTGTCAACTCGAGCATCGTCGTACCGACATTTCCCAGAATTGGTGCCAGTGGTATTGCCGGGGGGCTTGTGAGTGTTAACGCCGCCGAACGCGTCGATTGCATCGTACCACTCAGCGCAAAAACACGATAGTAATACATGGTACCCGGTATGAGCGTGTTGTCCGTGAACGATGTTACATTCGGATTCGTTGTTCCACGCGTAACAAAATTCACACCATCCGTCGAACGCTGCACTAGAAAGCCGGTTTCGTTGTTCGATAGATTGTCCCATGCTAGCGAAACCGAGTTACCGGTAAGCGCAGTATACCAACACATTGAAGGTCCGACGACCAGCGCGAACGGTTGAACTTCAAAATCGTCGATAAAGAAATTCGGTCGGTCGGTTCGGTAATTGGTCCCGAGTAGTCCGATGCGAACCGAACTTGATTGCGTTGCGAAATTCGGCAGTTGAACTTCCCACGTTCCCCAATCCGAACTCGCGGGAGTATTGACATCGCCTCCGGTACCATAGAAAATCCATTCGTCGCCGGTGCCACGTGTACGCTTAACCGCGGCGACCTGATAAGGCAATTGCGGATTAGCTTCATACGCGATCATCAACGAGTCATCCAACTGATCATTTCCGGAGAGCGAACAGGATAGTTTGAACCTTACGGTAACGGCACTAACACCTATCGTTGAGAAACTCTGTGACCACAGTTCGTATCTTCGTCGCACCGAGTAGTTGGTCGGACAACTGGCGACGCCGTTATTTCCATTGTTGCCATCGTACCGGCTCCAACCCGATAATAAAATCTCGGGTGTCGGTACGATAGTCCATCCCGGTGGTGGAAATGAGTGAAGAGAAAAGTTTTCAATCAACGGCAACTGCCGCTGCGCCATGACGCGCGAGTCGACTCGGGTCGTATCGCCATTCTGGCTCGGGTTATCGGCATCAAGCACTCGAAATCGCATGTGGTCGCCGGCGATCCCATCGACGATCCAGACCGCAGACCCGGTATTGGGTGCATTCCCGCAGATGACTTGCCATGCGCCGGTCGGGTAGTTGCGATTGATTTCGACGCGGGTTGTAGTGATGCTTGGTACCGAAGTCCACTGGAGCACAAGTGCGTTCCCGACCGTAAGCGTCAGCGAATCATAAACCGGTGAAGTTAGTCCGAGAGGACGTAAACTTCGAATCGCAGCCGCTGCATCAACTAACTTTCCCAGCATTCCGTTGTAACTGGAGTTGTTCCATTGCGATGGGTCGTGTCCGGTTCGCATCATCACGACCCCAAGTGTATCGTGGTCTAAAGTGGGAACCATCGAAAGAATGAAACCTGCCACCGCCGCCGCATTCGGACACGCCATCGAAGTACCGGACGATAGCCCATACCCGTTGTTTACATTGTAAGAATTACGCACTGTGGTTGACAGGATTACATCGCCGGGGGCACAAACAGCAACGTTCGAGCTATAATTCGAATAGTCGGCTTTGACATTACCAAACGATAATGCCGCGACCTTCAAAACTTCGGGATAATCCGCCGGATAAGTTGAATTTGATGTGTTATCGTTACCAGCAGCAGCAAACGGGAGACAATTTCCTTGATGATGAGCATACCCTAAGGCGACTTCCTGGGCATGCGATGTTGAGCTGCCACCAAAGCTCAAACTCAGGACACGAGCTCCGCGATTGACGGCATACTGAATTGCTGGTGCTACATCCGAGCTAACGAAGCGTGCGGTCAGATTATTCGTACCGTTAAGTCGACATGCAAGTGCAGCTCGAACCGCGATCGTATTGACACTGTAAGATGCAGATGGGACACCAACAGTATTGTCGGTATGAGCGGCAACCGTACCGCACACGTGTGTACCATGACCATTGAAATCCATCGGAGTGCCATCGCGCGGCGAATAATCTTCTCCCGGTACATTTTGGACACCGGAAAGCCAATATGTGTCGTTATCGACAAAATCGTAACCGACAACATCATCCACAAAACCATTGCCGTCGTCATCGATCCCGTTGAGATCATTTTCATCGTAGCGACCATTGTGATTCAGGTCTTCTGCGGTATTGACTTTGAAGTTTGCTACCAAGTCCTCATGGTAAAGGTCAACACCGGTATCGATCGTTACCACCAAGACTGGGTTACTGTTCGGGTCGCCCCGCCAGTAATCCCAAGCCTGAGGACAATGCATCGAATCGAGTCCCCACATGGGATCGCCAGGACTGTACGGGTTGCTTTGAATCGTCCAATCGTTTGGCGTGTAGCAGGGTTGATAGATCGCAGCCGGATCGGCTTCTTCTATCAACGATGTCAATGATTTGAGCGCAGTCGACACATCCAGTACCGTCTCGGAACCGAATGCCGATGGTTTGCTGAGACCGCTGCGGAAGAGGTAGTACCGATCCATTCCTAGTGCCCAAAAGTGCTCGCTTTTGAGTGAAATCGGATCGAATGTAAAGATCGGTTTTAGTTGTTTAATGTTGTATTTCTGCATCATTACATCGATTGATTTATTGCCGGTGGGATAGTTAATATGCCCGTCGGATGCTTTATTGACTGTGCGATTGAATTCGGCTGTCAGCTTGAATTCGATGAGATTCGGCATATAATCGATGCCCGGTTTCAGCGTGGAAGCGAGTGGTTGTGAAATAAGGAGCATAGCTAGGTAGATTGATATGGACAAACGCATAGTTCCCCCAATTCATATCAGAACGTACCCTAGTTCAAATGTTAAGAGTCAAGGTTTCAGAGGGCAGACAATATCTATTATTCTTTCTACTCATGCTTTTCAACTTATGATAACACGAGTTAGCAGAAACATATTAAAAAACCCAACGCAATCTTGCATTGGGTAATCTTACAACAGGATTATTTCTATCGCTTCGCACGGTTGATCGAACCGTGGATCATACCAGTCGTGAAATTTGTTGGGAGGAAACATTGAAACCCTATTTATATAACTTAAAGATAACGCATCTGGTACATTCAAGCAAAATCCTTGAATTTATTGAATTCATCGAAGTAAGATCGATTATTCGGCGTGACGAACGAAAAAGACAAATCTAACACAAATGGCAGGATAATTCATCAAAATTCTATTTTGATTGGCAGGTAGAAAAATCATTCATTTATATCAATCAGGGTAGAAAGAATCGAAATTTGTACATAAGGTCAGTGTCGCCTTCAGTTTTCATGATTTTGATAATTGGCATTTCCAAAACAATGAAAAGCTGTTCAAAGACAGTAAAGGGAGCCACCGCGACTCGTTGCACTGACTAAACTTTCTAGCGAGATTATCAGTGGTTTTCGGTTGATAAACTGCTTTTTAAGTTACGGAGTTACAGCCGAAAAATTCATTAATCGATCAAGAATTTACCAATTTTCTAATTGTCGAAGATTTGTATCAATTAGCGATTTTCATTATTTCTTCCGGTTCACAGGAAAAACTGTTCTTCCAATTTCCTTTTCACCAATAGCGGTGTTGACTAAACTGTACCCGTAAAAAGCAGTTACTCGGTAACATGCTTCAGTACCTGTAGTAATGTCGGTGAATGTGGTGACGCCAGCATCAGTTGTTCCGATCAACGTTCCAGCCTCGGGTGGATTAAAGTATCCGGTTATACTTCGATAAACTCGATATCCAGTGATCGTTCCGGAAGCAGGTAACCATGACAGGGTCACGCTTCCCTTCGAAACAACGATTGTTAAGCTATCTGGTGTTGTTGGTGCCGAAACAACAGCAATCGTGGCTCTTCGTGCAATTCGGAATCCGACATAGTACTATGCGTGGTTCGGATCGTCGGGACCACGGTAGTATGAGGGATTTCTGTTTGCAACGCGAGAATGTTGCCGCTAGGAAGCGGTCTAATATCATGGTGCGACATGACTGTATCATTTACCGTACAAGCGTATCCCCCCACGTATACTCTTCAATCCGCCCGCCCTCCCCACCACCGGAGCTAAGAGAACCATGTGTCATACAACTGCGAAGTAAATGTCCATTCGGAAGCAGATAAACAGATTGACCCGGAGGGTAAGATGAATTAGTCCACTCATTGACGATTCGACCATTGTTATCAATCAAGTAGGTCATCGTATTGAGCTTGGGAGCAATCAAAGTGTAACACTGCCATGCGAGTGACGAATCGTGGATGATCACACCGACTGTGCGAGTTTGAGCAATCGAAGTAGTCGTTGCAATTAGAAAAATCGCAACAAACGCCAAGAACAATGTTCTCACGGAATCTTCCCCAAGGAAATCCTACTTTAACAGTACCAATTTCTTTACCGCCAACTTTCCATCGGCTTCCAATTTGACGATATACACACCGGTCGCAATTTTACCTCCATCGAATGAGACTCGATGTGTTCCAGTTGCCACTCGATCATTCACAAGTTCAGCAACTTTTCGCCCAAGCATGTCGTATACTCGGAGTGAAACCTGTGTTGATTTGGGTACATCGAATCTAATTTCAGTAGTAGCATTGAATGGATTGGGATAGCAATCGAATAACTTGATCGATTGAGGTAATTCATGCTCCGGCTGCGAAACTGCAGTGGTGTACCTTTCGATAAAATTCCCTGGTGTTAAGTCGCGACCTTGAAATCCTGCATAAGTCGGTGCATAGCGGTTTGCTCGGAACACGAGATTTTGTTTCGTTCCAACATTGGAGGTATCGTCCGGGATCGTATCGTATTGATATAGGGGACCCAGATTTGTTACCGGACTGATATACTGCCAAACCATCTGCCCGGTTGTAGTCACCTCAAACATCGTTCCTTTCGGACCGTTCAGGATGAGCGTATTTCCATTCGGGAGACGTTGTGCACTTGAAATATTCGCACCATAAAAAGCAGTATTCGGAGTTGCAGTATAAGACCATGTTGTTTGCGTCGGTCCGAAAGCTCCAGTTCCACGCGAATAAAAACCGAGGCTATCGATCGGAGGAGTTATTTCATCGGCAGAAGAATAATTTCTTCCCTGACCGTTATTGAAGATGGTAATATGACCTGCTCCGGGGCAGTCTGGTGTAATCCATTCAGTATCGTGCTGCTGAAACAACATTTGATTGGCATTTGTTCCATTTGAATAACAGACCGGATTACCCCAGCGGTAAAGTAAATCTCCGCCATGTCCGTAACGACCGCCGGTATGAGATGTTGCCTGAACCGTAGTAGTGCTGTGATCGATGATCCACAATTCGCTATTTTGGCGAACACTCACCATCACCTGATCCAACTGTGGATTGTAGGTCACGCAATTCATGTGGTTCCAGAATACATTGAGATTACCACCATTTCCTGCGGTACTGATCAATTCCGGATGCGCAGCCACATTGCCATAATTGGCTTTAGACGAATCACGACCTTGAATTAGATGGTCCCAAGTATGCCACTGCCACACAATCGTTCCACCTGATGGATAAGTCGGTTGTACTTCCACTACCATATCGATCAGCATATATCCCGTTGTTCTAATCTGGGGAATTCGTGCCGAATCGAAACCAGCTGCGATACACTGCGCGTACGTTTTTTTCTCAACCGCCAGCATCAGAACATTTCCGTTGGGAAGCGGTCGGATATCATGGTGTTGAAGAGTAGTGTCGGTAGAATAGGTATAAAACCACACCAATGTGTCACCCCAAGTGTATTCTTCAATCCTCCCACCACTTACACCACCGGTGTTGATCGCACTCGGTATTTTACAACTTCGAAGCAAGTGACCATTTGGCAGGATATAAGCCGACTGAGAAGGTGGATAGGTACTTGCCGTCCAAGAATGTACTAATCGACCATCGTTGTCGATCAGGTAAGTATCCGAATACTTGTTGGGTACTAACAAAGTGTATCCACGATAAGCTAATGCAGTATCATTCAGCATTAGTCCCATCGTACGAGGCTGTGAGTGCGCGACTGATTGCATTGCGAACGATAGGAATAGCAGTATCCCGATCATCAATGCAATTTTACATATATCGTTACTCATGATCATCTCCTCTCACGTTACATCACTTGAGTAGCACAAGTTTCCTGGTATCCACAATGCCGGATCCACTCAGTCTAACAAAATAGATACCGGTTGACAGCAGCTTTCCATCAAATGCAATGCGGTGAGATCCCGAGGATGTATTGGCATCGATCAATGTGGCAATACTTCGTCCTTGCATATCGAAAATCTGCAAATTGAGGTACATGGTCTTAGGAACTGTGAACGAGATTTGCGTTACGGCATTGAATGGATTCGGATAACAACTGTTCAGCGACAGTGTAGTAGGTATTCTAGTACTACTTTCGCCGACTGCATTGGGGTACCTTTCAATGAAATTCCCCGGTGTTAAATCGCGACCTTGAAATCCTGTATAAGTCGGTGCATAGCGGTTTGCACGGAAAACCATATTCAATCGTTCCCCGGGATGAGTCGGATCATCAGTGATGGAATCACCCTGCATCACCGGTCCGGAATTGATTACCGGATTTGTATAGAACCAAACGGTTTGACCCGTGGAAGTTACTTCAATGAGGTTGCCCTTCGTTCCATAACAAACGAGTGTGTTACCGTTCGGTAGACGCTGTGCACCACAGATATCCGCGGCATACATCGCTGATGGCGGTGAGGCAGTATACGTCCACGTTGCCGATGTCGGACCAAATCGCGGAGCAGTGAAGGTGTAGTTTCCAGCACTGTCCACGGGCGGAATGAACTCGTCAACGGAAGAGTAGTTACGATTCAATCCATTGTTGAAGATCGTAATATGACCTGCTCCCGGTGAACCGGCAGGAATCCACTCAGCATCATGTTGCTCGAAAAGTTGACGATTGGTGGCAGTTCCTGAACCGTAACAAGTTGGATTACCCCAGCGATAAAGCAAGTCACCACCGCGATTGTGTGTACCACCAGTGTGAGATGAAGCCTGAGTGGTTGTTGTGCTGTGATCGACTACCCAAATTTCACTATTACCCCGAACACTGAGCAATACTTGATCAAGCGCAGGGCTATAGGTAATTGAATTCATGTGATTCCAGAACACCGGGAGATTTCTGCCATCGCCATCGCAATCGATCAACTCCGGGTGTTGAGAAGGTGTTCCATAATTCGATTTTGTCGCATCAAAGTCCTGGATCAGATGATCCCATGTATGCCACTGCCATACAATCGTTCCTCCGGTAGGGAGAGTGGGATGAACCTCAATTACATAATCCGGAAGCATGTATCCGCGTGATTGTACATCGGGAATCCGAGCGGGATTGAAACCAGCCGCAACACACTCAGCATAGGTTTTCTTCTCAATCGCAAGTAATAAAATATTCCCATTCGGTAAGACCCGAATATCGTGGTGTGAGACGTAGTTTTGTGAGGTATAGTCGAACGACCAGACCAGTGTGTCGCCCCAAGTGTATTCCTCCAATCTTCCACCTTCACCACCACCGGAACTCAATGAGCCCTGAACAAAACAAGTACGCAAAAGATGCCCATTGGGAAGCAGATACACTGACTGTCCGGGAGGATAGGAGGATCGTGTCCATCGGTTAACAATTCTACCTTCATTGTTAATGAGATAGGTCGCAGAATTGAGTTTCGGCGCGAGCAGAGTATATCCCTGCCATGCCAGCGATGTATCATTGACAATCACACCTACTGTTCGTGGTTGTGCCAATGAAAATGTGGCTGTTGCCAGAATGGCAAAAATTATTCGATGCAAATTTCTCATAATATCGGCTCCTTCCGTGATGTCGCTCTGCAAGGCTTTGTTACTTCAGTAAAACAGTTTTAATCATCTGCTCGTTTGAACCCTGAGTCAGCTTGCAGAAATAGACACCACTGCTGAGGGAAGATCCATTCAATACAATCCGGTGACTACCTGATGTTTGTTCACCGTTTAATAGAGTCATAATCTCTCTACCGGTGATATCATAGACGAGCAATCGGGCTCTACCACTGTGAGGTAAATTGAACGAGATTGTTGTTGTGGCATTGAACGGGTTCGGATGATTCTGTAGCAACGCAAAGGAACACGGAATCTGCGTTCCGGTTTGCTTCACATCAGATACCGGTGCACCTTTTCTTGCAATTCGGAAACTGACATGGTACCACGGATGATTGGGATCCTGTGGACCGCGGTAGTAAGAGGGATTGCGATTGGCAACTCGCGAGTGCCCCCACTGTCCGTTGTACCAGTTGCCGCCGCGCATCCCGCGATACGGTTTACCATCGGGCATGATAAAACCACTAGTCGGTCCAGTGGGATTGTTCGAAGTGCTGACACTGTAGTAATTCTGTCCGTACCAGTCGTTAATTAGTTCCCAGCAATTTCCCGCCATATCAAACAACCCGAATGGATTGGAACCGTTTAAGGTCTGATAGTTGGTTGCGGCACCCGGCCAGTTAAACTCATACTTGTAGTGCCTAGTGCCATCGTAAAATCCAACTGGAGTCGATTGCGGATTCGCAGTTGTCTCATAAGGGTCGCCTGAACTGGGCCAATTCGCATGATTTTGCGAAGTCGAATCGTCTCCCCACGGGAAGATATAATAGGGACTGTTTTGATCCCCACGCCCCGCATACTCCCATTCGGCTTCAGTCGGCAGTCGGTAACCATTCCGTGTGAAATTACAATCTCCATTGGAAAGTGTATAACAAGATTGGAAACCCTGTTGTCCACTTAGCCAGTTGCAATAGGCAATCGTACCGAACCAAAGCACACCCACCACTGGATGGTTGCTCCGGTAGTCGATAACCGAAAATTGCGTACCATCCCACCCGATGCTGCTGTAGTCTGCAAATATGCGGGTTAGAAAATACGTATTCGTATCACCTATTCCAGTTACTCGTCCATTGGAAATTGAGAGTAATCCTTGTGCGTACGCCGAATTCAAGAAATCGCAGTACTGCTGATTGGTGACCATGTTCTTCGCAATGTAAAATGAGTCGACAACAACAGTATGGAGAGGGCGCTCATCACTAGGATGTTGTGGGTCGACGTAGTTGTGATGATCTCCCATTACATATTCACCGCCATTCAGGTAAATCATCTCCGGTGTCGTCTGTGGTGTAGTAGATGTTCCCCGAACACAAATAACACCTAGACTTCGAATTTTTTCGGCGTACGTAGTGATACCGTAGTTGTCATCGAGATACCAAGCACGGGTTGTCGTTCCGCGAAGCGTCGTCGAAGACCAGTAATATCTCAGATTTGGTAGTGTGAAGTAATTTGTATCGAGTGAAGGGTGATGAATCCGTTCATCGCTAATCGATTGCAATTCTTTAATATTAGGAAGACGCCAATCGGAGTACCCACCGAGTGTCAGCGATTCTGCGTACTGAAGGGCAGCCTCCCACGTAAGGGTATCTGGTGAAACCAATCGCTGCCACATCAAGCCGGTGAATTGATCGATAACAATGCCTGTTGTAGTGTTTGCGGTAAAGTGGCGATCGCCAATCATTTTGGATTGAACATCTCGCACTGCGCGAACATGAATACGCCGGATACCACCGGCACTGATCGTTTCGCTTTTCGAATGATTGCCAATTCCACCACCGGCATTCACAACCCAAACTTTCGTGGTATCATCGACCTGTCGATCACTCGACCACCAATATTCTGCTTGAGTGTTCGGAAAATATAGAGTATCGATAGCAGGATTCTGTCTTCCCAGATTCAGAATCGAAAATAACTCATGGGGTGTCGGTAATCGCCAATCGCTGAAACCACTAAGCACTAGATTATTGCAGTAAGCGACGGCAGATTCGTAAGTCATCTCACCACCATCGATTGCCTGCCACATCAAACCCGTTACACCATCTGTAACTGTGCTATTGCCATTATTCGTCAGTACAGGAGGATTCAAACTATAATCGGCATCTTCACCGAAAGTGTCCGTGTAACTTACTGACTGTCCGGTATCTGGTAATCGGAATTTGCGAGGCGGTTCCGACGCGCCGATTTGCCGAATCGCAAACCCAATAACCAGAACTAGATAGACTGTTCGCATAACAGAACATAAAAGTCGTTGCTTAATCATAATCATTCTCCGATACAGGGTCAGATATTTCGTTCGTTTCCTTCATCTTACTCTTTGACGTAATTACCTGTTTAATCTTCCGCAAAAAAAAGTCCTCCGAAAAACGGAGGCACTTTTTTCATCTTAATTAATTCCCTTCGCCCGGTGGTGGTCTTCGACCACGATCATTCTTAGGACGTGGCGGTTTACTATTGTGATTGGTATCAGGTGGAGACGATCTTCCATCTTCTGAATTTGATTTAGGTTGTTTCTTTATTACCACCAACATCTCGTTCAGTAATTTTTCAAGATTCTCAAATTGATCGGGTCTACACAACCGTTTCAAATCAAGAAAATGATTATATAACTGCCGTTCGTGCTCAGCGTGAAGCGCAGCAATTTGTTGCACCATCTGCGACATTTTTGCCGTGTCGGGAAATGCCGCAAACAGTTCCTTTTGCATCAACCCTTTCAGTTTGAATGTCTCAGCATCAAGACTGTCTTTCAGTTTTCGGTGAACCAGATGAAGTTGTCTGAACTGTAGAGCCTGTGCCTCATCCAGTCCAACTCCTTCAATGATGACATCCTCAAGTGGAGTACGATCATTTTCTTTTCGTGGTGGAGGGGGAGCCTGATTGGAATATAAGATCCACAATCCCGAAAGTGATGCAATGTTCAGCAAGACGAGGATAATTATGATCCAGGTTTGCCAATTCATTGCTCCTTTTTGGTTCATTGATTCCTCCTAATTCCCAGTTCCATTACTTTCACCTTCCCAACCACTTCCGGGATACGAGTACAATTCAAGAGCGGCTTTTCTAAATTTCTGGGAGTAAGTATTCTCATCCCTGTGCGTATGAGTAATGCTTAATGATAAAGAGACAATGTTAAGAATGAGAATTAGTGCCAACCAAGCGGGAGCAAGTTTATAACCGAGTGTGGATCGGTAGAGCCATGTGTCACGGAATGATGATCGAACTAGTATTGCCTTTTCCAATTTTATCTGGAAGAAAGGGCTGGCATCGATATTTTCACGACCATCAAGACACTCGATTATCTGCTGTATATTCTCTTCGATATCAAGTTGGGATTTCATATTCTTCTCCACACTTCTCTACTTAGACGCAATTTGAAGTAAAAACTTTCTTCACCTTACAACATCAACCATCTTCAGTAAGTACACGTCTCAAACGGTTTTGCAGATTGCTCTTTGCACGATGCATTAAAGCGTTGACTGCAGACACCGTAACTTGCATTATTTCAGCGATCTTCTCATAGCTAAGATCGTCGTACTTACTCAGTAAAAATGCAGTTTGCTGGTTTTTCGGTAAAGATGCCAGAGCACCGAACAGCATTTTTCGTCGTTGACTTTCTTCCATTTCTTTTTCAAGATCAAATTGCGTTGATGCTAAATTATCAACTCCGGAATCTCCCAATCGAAGCAAACCGGTTAGCAATCCTTTTCGTTTTTGTGCGTTTTTTCTTCGGCAATAATCAATAGACTTACGAACCGCAATGCGATAAACCCACGTAGAAATGCTGGAATCGCCCCGGAACTTTCCGATCGATTCGTACACTTCAATAAATGTTTCCTGCGCCAGATCTTCCGCTTCCGCGCGATTGTCGATAAAGCGATAACAGATATTGATCACCTGTTTCAAGTGATCATTTACAAACTGCCTATACGCGACTGGTGATCCCGCTTTCAGCGCTGCTATCAGCGGATCATTCATAACACTTACGGTCGATTATCAACTCCGTACTTTCAGAGAATATTCATTGAATTATTCTTATCACTACTTCAATAATATCATTTTTGCAGTAGTGATTTGAACTCCACTGGTCAGACGATAGTAATATGTACCGCTAGCCAGATGTGCCGGACGGTAATGAATTTTATATCGACCAGCGGGAAGACTTTCCTCGATAAGCCGTTGAACCAACTGACCTGTAGAAGTAAAGATTTCCAGCTTCACTTGTTGTTGTTTTACGAGATCAAACGAGATATTGGTTTCGGAATTGAACGGGTTCGGATAGTTCTGCTTTAGTTGTGCGGAATTTGGGATGATCGATTCATTAAAGATCGATGCTGTTCCGGAATCGGTATGCACGATCGTGTATGTATCTCCGATATCACCGTTGTGTCTCGTTGCATTTTCTTCTGATGGCAAGTAAGTTCGAACATAATTCACTCGACAGACAGTATCCGCCACCGTCACATTCAAAAAACCGCGAGTCGGAAGGATTGTGCCATTTACATAGCCATAGCCTGCTGCGGAATTGGCAGCTGACATATTGACGTTACTTGGTTGTGGTGCCAACTGATAGACGATTCCATCAAGATCCTGTTTGCAATAGAAGTGATCGTGACCATGGAATAGCGCCGATACATGATTCTGCACCATCAATTGGTGCAGAGGTAGTGCCCAACCGGGACGATGGGTAGAAAATCCCCACGTTGTATCGAGATTTCTACCTCCCTGCTCGAAGAATGGTACACTTTCAATGCCACCTCGAGGATCATTCGCATTGCCACCAACTAACTGGTGGATGAAAACAAATTTGAATCGCGCCTGACTGTTTTGAAGAACATTCGCAAACCAGTTGTATTGTGTCTGACCCAGAGTAAACCGCCACAAATCCTGTTGCGGATTCTGCGTTGGATACCAGTATAAATCGAGTACGACAAACAGTGCATTTCCCCATTCCCAAGAGTAGTATCCTTCTCGACGTCCGACAAATGCTTCATGCGTCGTATCACCGGAATAGAATCCATCGGGTTCCGGATTGGGAAAATATGACTTTCGGGTATTCGTCGCCATCACCGGGAGACAATCTGCAGTACCGTTCAATCGCCATCCCTGTTCCCCTTCATGATTACCAAGGGTCAGAAATAATGGAACTGAGTGAGCGGCGATGTCATAAAATGATCGCAAATACTGGTGTCGCTGTGTTATTCTCGGCTGCGTATAAGGCGGTAATTTCTCGCAGAAAAAGTTATCCCCCAAGTCGATCATGAAATCAGGATCGGCATTCAGTGTGTTTTGTAATGTTTGTGTATACACGGCAACACTGGAAGCAGTATCCATGTGTGGGTCGGCATGAATCGCGAAAGTAAATGTACTGCGGTTGGTGTTGGCAGTTCGAAAATGTCGGATTGGATGGGAAAGGAACTGTGATGTGCTATCAAACCGATATCGTAGCCGGTAATAATATCGGGTATTCGCATTCAAACTATCGAGAATAGTTACAAATGGGATACTATCCTGACAGCTAATCGTCAAAGTTCTTCGCGTGAATGTGGTCGAATCGATTCCAAACTCATAGTACACTTGATACACCGAATCAGTACAAGCATTGATCGTGACGGAGCTTGGAGTTGGTCTTCCCAACAACTCATTGCCGATAAAGACCGCATGTGCCTCACTAAAGAGAAACACAACCAAAGTAGAAACTAAAAACAGTAATTGTCGCTGTAAGGAAATCAATTGATTGCATGCTAGTGATTGAGTGCGATTTGCTGGAAAGATTGCTTGATGCCACTTCATCCTTTTCCCTCAGTTACGATATAATAAATAATCTAGTCATGAAACAGACAGTATGAGCGTGATTTTAGTTTAGAATTACACTTGACATATCCGCTACTAACAATTGTCTCGTTTACCTTCGTTCGATCGATACTCGAGCCATTGATCACAGTAACCCAATAAAAGCAGTCGAAACTGCTAACCAATCGGCACAAGTGGTGATTGAGATTGATCGTCCATACTCTTGACAATGAATCCAGCTTGAGAAATTATTGGAAGAGAAAGTGGTTTATACTTTTTGCTGCTAGATGTGTCTGCCAGAAGTGGAAGAATACATATCCGATGGTTAGACGCAGCAAAACAGAAAAACTTCCGGTTCATTGTTCGTTGAACATTTGATGCATTCAAATCCGCTTTCGATCAAGTAACGTGATTGATGTGAAATTCCTGGTAGAAGAATAGGTGTGGAGAAAATTCGGAACATGGATTAAACCATGACGAATTATAATGTGATATCTTCAATTGAAAAAAATTGCCAAGAAAACTAGAAACCGCTAACAAAGGGCAAACTGGCTCTGGGAGCGCTTTTTCGGGAAAAGTCGAGAACAGACGGATCAAAATATTAGTCAAGAACTTGTATAAAATCTGTACACACACAAACATCCGATCACTCACTAGAATTCCGAATTCCTGTCAGAATGCTCACTTGAGTTAGGGGCGATATTCGGAGGAATGGATAATTTTTTTTCGGTCCACTGCAGAGAGATAAGTTTCCGATTACAGCATATTGGTCTAGCTGACACACAATCGTTTTACATGCAATAAGATTTTTCTAACGGTGAGATATCATTATCTTCTTCATCTTCTTCGTCATTTCAAATTCGATTTTCCGCTTCATCAAGTTAGGATCAAAAAAAATTGAATATATTGACTCTTTATATTGTAATTATGTTATGCCCACGTTATTTTAAACATTAAGTAATTACAGTTTTACGGTGATTCCTACCTAAAAAGTGCTTCTTGACAATGATCGACATGTGGAGGATTGTAAGATGAATTCTCATAATATCCTTCTAATCGCAGTCGGGTGTTTGCTATTATGCTGCACATCCTTTGCGGCAAATGTAGTTGATGCACCCCTCATCGCATCGCAATTCTCCTCTGTATATCGCGACTCGATCATCCATCGGATGCAATTGGGACTTCCGATCACACCGCAGGATAAGGCTGCCGTAACACCGTATCTCGAGTCGTTGCGCGGTAGTATTCCGTCGATAAGCTCCATCGATACTCATAGTTCAGCTCCGGATAGCTTTGGCTATACGTGGATTGATAATAATAACCAAACCAATCCTCCGGGTCCGAGCTACGAATGGATCGATATTAGCGAGTCCGGTACCACGGGTCCAACGGGTGACGACTACACTTCGGCAATGGTTCCACTCGGATTCACTTTCCCGTTTTACGGTAACAACTACACCTCCGTAACGATGAGTACCGACGGTTGGCTATCGGTCAACAGCACATTTGCAAATTTAACGAGCGGTTATTATTCGCAATACTTGATGCCATCGACCAGTATGCCGCGATCTTTGATTGCCGTGCTGTACCGCGACTCTTACGTTACTGTGGGGGATCGTTACATAAAATATCAACAGTACAATGACACTACTTTTATCGTGCAGTGGTTTGTCGACACGGGCGAACGATATCAGGTGCTTCTGTATGCGAGCGGTTCGATTAAAATGCAATACAATACTGCGTCCACAAATACCGGTACGATCGGTTTGCAAAATGATAGCCGTACAACTGCATGTCAGTATCAGTACAGTATAACATGCCCGCCAAGTCAAAGTGCCATTCTATTTATTTATCCGAACAATTGGGTAAGACTAGTCGCCCCTGCAAATCAAACACTTGGTTTGACCACAGACTCCATTGCGTTAACCTGGACCGTTGGTCCTCGTGTCGACAGTTGTAAGCTCTATTGTTCGACCAATCAGTCCGATGTTGAGAATAGTGTTCCGACCGCTTTGGTTTATTCCGGTACGGACACTACATACTTCATGCCTATTAGCGCCAATAATCGATACTACTGGAAAGTTGTGGGATATGGTACTACACCATCAATTTCTACTTCACCTATCTGGACATTTAACACAATTTCCGCCCTCACTGGCACTAAGACGATCAATCCAGCGTTCCCGACCAGTGGTGACAATTTTACCTCTTTCTCTGACGCGATCTCGACACTATACAATATCGGTGTCGGAATGGGAGGTATCACTTTCAATGTGTCGCCGGGTACTTATGTCGCATCGGTAACAATGAATGGACCGTTTCCCGGTATGGGTGCTTCCAGTCCGGTCATATTCCATGCTACCGGTCCGGGTGTCAATATCAGCCCGACCGTAATAACCACGGTTCAGTATGGCGTAAAACTCTCTGGTGTGCAGTATGTGACGTTCGATGGCATCAATGTGATCGATACTAGTACGGGTACATATTCGTTATACTACGGCTACTGGGTGAATAACAGTTCTGCAACACAAGGAGCACAATACAACACCGTCAAGAATGCGTCGATTCAAATGCGTATCTCAGCATCCTATACAACCTACGGTGTGTATCAATATTGCAATTCTTCCTTTTACCCGACTTCCGCATTGGGAAGCCAGAGCTACAACCGCTATCTGAACTTGAAGATTTCGAAGGTTCGTGCTGGAGTCTACTGCTACTCCTATTCCTCATATCCCGATTTTGGAACGGAAATCGGTAGCGAAGTCGCCGGTCTTGGCAATCCCAATCGGTTTACCATCGGTTATGCCGAAGATGATACGATTGGTGGTGCTGGAGCTGCATATGGCATTTATGCCGCTTATCAAAATGGATTCACTGTACACGATATCGATATTAAAAACATGAAGACCTACAGTACGAGCTATGCGATGTACGGTCTGTATCTATATTATTGCCCCTATACCCGCGGGACTTTAACTCCTACCATGATCTACAATAATCGCATTTATGACTTTACGGCGAGGTATAACAACGGTTTTTCGTCCATCTACGGGATCTACTCATACTATTACTACACATATGGCTATCAGCGAATTTTTAACAACATGATCTACAATCTGCAGCAGACCTTTACCGGTTCGACCTCGGCAGCGTATTACACGTACGGTATCTATGTCGGTTATTACTACCCGACGATTCTGAATAATACGATTATGCTGAATCAAACCGGGACGCAGAATTTCTCTTCGGCTTGTCTCTATTATAGTTCGATTTATAATTTCAACGATACGTGCAAGAACAATATTTTCGCGAACCTTGGTAACCAAACCTCAAACACTCCGTACCACATCGGCATGTATATGCCTTTACCATCCGCACCGAATTACTTTTGCGATTACAACAACTATTACATTCCAAACACAACTGGAGGTTATATTGGCGTGCGTGGGGCCGTATATCGGATAGACTCTACTTCATGGCGAAGTGTGTATCCGGGTGTCGACGAACATTCGACTTTCGGCGATCCTCAATTCATCAATTCAACTTCGAATCCGCATATAATGCTGCATCAGAGTTACTCGCCGGTCGAAAATCATGGTACTCGTGAGGCACTGATTATGACGGATATCGACAATGAAGCCCGTAACCCAATGACACCGGATATCGGCGCAGACGAAGGTCAGTTTGTAACGAGTATACCCACTGCCGCGACCGACCCGGTTCCGGCAAATGGTGCGACTGGAGTGATTATCAACCCAACACTAAGTTGGAGTGCATCGGGTGGTTCTACACCGATTTCGTACGATGTCTATCTCGGAACAACCAATCCACCGACCACTGCAATTGCTACCGGGTTAACAAATCCAAGCTATATGCCTGCCACGTATTTGGAACCGAATTCGACGTACTACTGGTTCGTCAATGCCATTAACGATTTCGGTACCACTTCAAGTGGAACACCGTGGTCATTCACGACCGGTACCGGCGCTTCTCCGAATGCGCCGGGAACTGCCACATCACCGATCACCAACCTTACGACCACATCGTTGACATTTAACTGGGTGGATCTTTCCACAAACGAGACGGGATTTGTGATTAAACGTTCGTTGAATGGAATTACATTTACCGATTTAACGACTGCAGAAGCGAATGCTACCTTCTATACCAATAGCGGTTTAATCCCTTCGACTCGATACTGGTATCAGGTATATGCAACTAACTCTGAGGGAACTTCATCCGGTTATGCTTCCGGTAATGGCTGGACGCTTGCCAGTGTTCCTGGTGCCCCAACGTTTACTGGCGCCAGTTTCAGAACTATTCAACTGACGCCAACCAATGGTTTCCCGACTAATCCCTCTGCGGCGACCTATGCAATTCACGAAACCACCACCAACCAGTTCGTTCAGGCAACCGGCGCATTAGGCTCAACCGCTGTCTGGCAATCATTGGCAATGTGGGGAACGGTAACCGTAACTGGTTTGTCCCAAGCCACTACTTATACTTTTGCCGTGAAGGCGCGGAATGGTTTGAATGTTGAAACCGCTTATGGACCGGCAGTTTCCATGACAACCGGCGATCCGTTCAATCTCGGACCGGATGCTTATGGTTACCGCATGATTGCCACAAACGGTACCGGCTACAATTGGATTACCCCTTCTGCCTCGGCTATCACTGTCAGTGGCTGGAACAACACCGACGACGGTAGCGCAGGTCCGTACAACATCGGCTTCAATTTCTCGTTCTATGGTCGCACCTATACAACGTGGTATGCCGGAAGTAATGGTCGAATTCAGTTTGGCGGTCAAAACCCATACAACTATACCTCTGCGACGTTCCCGTTGACCGGTGGATATCCCGCCGGCGTTTACTTCTGGAACTATGATATGTCGGTCGTTGGGACTACTGTCATGTACGAAAACAGAACTGCTCCGAACCGCTTGGTAGTAACGTATACAAACCTAGCCACGCTTGGCGGCACGGGTCCAATTGCGGCTCAAGTTGTTATTTACGAAGATGGTCGGGTGGATGTGAATTACGGACCCCGTAACTCGACAACCCAAAGCGAATTTGCTGCGGCTGCCATTCAAGACACAAATGGCATAAACGGATGTCTCCAATACGGTCCTCCGGTTCCGGATTCGCTAAGAACCTATCGATTCTTCAGGTTGACTGCACCAATGTCTCCGGTTCCTGACAACAACTCAACTGGCGTTCCGATAAATGCCACATTGAGTTGGGTTGGCGATGCCAATGCTACGGGTTACGATGTCTATTTCGGCAGATCGGATCCTCCACCGTTGGTTTCATCGAATCAACCCGGGTTGACATACACGCCAGCAACTTTGGACACAATGGCTATGTACTATTGGCGCGTTGCTTCCCGCATGGGTTCGACAGTTATGACCGGTCCTCCCTGGTCATTCCAATCCGGTCGAGGTATTGCACCGAATGCTCCAGATAATGGTCAATTTGTCGCAGCAACCTTGTCTACGATAACTGGTTCATTCCGGGATAATTCGGCTAACGAAACTGGTTTCATCGTTCAGCGCTCATTAGATGGTATCACTTTTTATTACAATTCAACTCTTCCCGCACATGCCGGTTCGGGTATAGTCACGTTTGTGGATGCGGGCTTAACGACCAATACTCATTACTGGTATCGTGTATTCTCAACCAATGCAAATGCGACTTCCACTGGATTTGCCGCAGTGAACGGTTCGACCTTGTCATTACCGACATTAGCGTTCACAACCACATCTTCGGCGACACCGATTACTTCTGCGGATCTCGGAATTCATAGAGTTGGAATGCCAGCAACGTTAACCTATGCGGTTCGAAATACCGGTAGCACGCCATTGTTAATTTCCTATGTCGCTTCCAGCAATCCCGCAGTAACCACGAGCTGGAATTCGCAAACGATCGCTCCCGGTAGTACTCAGAATATTGACCTCATCTGGTTGCCTACTCAAGGTGGCGCAATTGCCGGTACTTTAACGTTTATCTCCAATGCAATCAATAACCCGGTAATAATCAACGTAACCGGTACGGCAATGGCAGTCCATAACCTACCGATTATAGAAAACTTCAGCGGTCCTTTTCCACCAGCGGAATGGATGATTATCAATCCCGATTCGGCCATTACTTGGACTCAGTATAATTCTCCGTACAGTGCACATATGAACTGGTGGATGTATTCTTCACAAGATCAGATGGATTATCTGATAACCCCGATTGTTACGACAGTTGGCGTTACTTCCGCCAGTTTCGATTTCGACTGGTCACATCAGTACAATTATAGTTATAATGACTCGTTAATGATCAAATACACACTGGATGGTGGAGCTAGCTGGTCAACCATCTGGAAGCGCTGGGGACGCGGCACTGGCGATGACTCGCTCCCAGCCGGTACAGGGGGTAGTTATAACGCACCAGCGACAGTTGGTACCTGGGGTCATGCTTCGATTTCGCTTGCAGGAACCGGTTGCTTGGGTCAACCGTATGTTCAGTTTGCACTTGTTTCCGGTAATGGTTATGGTCCGGATCTTTTTGTTACGAATGTTCGAATTCACTCTTCATTGATCGCTCTACTCCATCCAAATGGCGGTGAAACTTGCTATCGCGGCGAACAGGATACGATCCGATGGACAGCACCAAATCTGACCGGAACGGTTTCGATTGCATTCAATCCCGACTATCCGGCTGGAACATGGTTAACTCTGGATTCCGCAGTCGATGTCACTCGCAATTATTATTGTTGGACTCCTGCAGTAACATCAACCAACTGTCGGATTAGGATAAGGAGTAATGAATACTCTAGTGTTGAAGCGATTTCCGACTCGTCGTTCTCAATCGTTCAACGTTCGGTGCGTCTCATTCAACCAAATGGCGGTGAAACTTACTATCGCGGCGAACAGGATACGATCCGATGGACAGCGTCAAATCTTACTGGCACGGTTTCGATCGCAGTCAATTCCAACTATCCGACGGGAACATGGTTGACTCTAGCTTCCCCAATCGATGTGGCTCACAATTACTATTGTTGGACTCCTGTGGTAACATCTACCAACTGTCGGATTAGAGTTAGAAGTAATGAGTACTCGTATGTTAACGCGATTTCCTACTCGTCGTTCTCAATCGTACAACGTTCGGTGAGTCTCATTCGACCGAATGGCGGTGAACACTTCGCGGTTGGTCTGCGCGATACAATTCACTTTAGCGGAACTTATCTACCGTACGGGATCACCATCGAATTGAATCGAAACTACCCCTTTGGCTCGTGGGAAACACTGGTCGATTCGGTCGCAACCGATGCGGGGCAATGGATCTTCGATCCGGTTTCGGCACCAATTTCCAATTCGTCACGCATTCGCGCGCTGGCACGTGGAATGACGCAATATGCCTATGGCGATACTTCCGATAACGATTTTGCGATCATTCCGCAAGCCCATCTATATCAATCGGCGGATACGCTGAGTTTTACCGGTACACGCGTTGGTACTACCGATTCTTTGATGTTCAAGATCGCCAATCGAAGCAATTTACCATTCCGATATTATTCTGCTTCATGCAATTATCCTGCAATCTTCTCGGTGCTGATTCCCGACACCGATTCACTTACAGTGAGTAACGACTCTCTGCTGATATGGGTAATATTCGCACCTGACAGTTCACTGCAATCGGTCGATACGGTGAGATTAACATTTGAGAGTCCTTACCAGTCAATTGCATTACCAGTTACGGGATTGGGACTGGGAAGCTACGCCAAAGCATCAATACCGTCGATCGAATTCCCTGCCGCGTCCGATACTGCGCAAGCGGATTCCGTCAGCTTTAAATTGCGTGCAAGCGGTAATACTCCTATAGTGATTACTAGTATGATCGACTCTCCACCATTTTACATCCGTTGCGATTCATGGACGATTCAACCGGGCGACTCGATTACGGTTCACATTTATTTCCAACCGATTGCGCCGGGGTATTTCACCGGAGTCGTCGGAATCGTATCGAATGCGATCGACAGCGATACATTACGGATTCCAGTAAGCGGATACAGCAAATATATTCCCAGCAGCTTCAAGTTATTCCCGGCGTATCCCAATCCTTTCAACACATCGGTAAATATCAAATTCGATGTACCGGAAAGAGACTTCGTTACGATCACGTTGTACAATTCACTCGGACAAAAAGTATCCGTTTTGCACGAAGGTATGACCACTGCCGGACAACATTTGGTTGTATGGAAATCCGATCGCAACTCGACTGGTGTGTATTTTATCTCGATTACGGCACCGGGTTTTATTGCCACCAAGAAAGCGATATTACTGAAGTAAAGAATCACAGCAACTGATACAATCGAACGCTTGCTAACAACTGCTGGGCTACGCTACGCAGGAATGTGACCAGTGTGACATCACTTCAGGTGCAGAGCATCGGTGAAGTATTCAGAACCGCGTAGCTTACTAAGTCATTCATTTCGGATGCCATCACTTCATTGATTATGATAATTCTGCGTGTGCAAAATGGCGTTAGTGAGGTTCTAGTGCGGGCATTCTTTTTCCATTAAGCGATAACCTTTATTATAATTGTTCCAACACAGTGTTCATTCATGCTTCAAGGAATACTACCAAAAGTATATTGAACAGGAATTTAACTAGTTGTTTATCCCAATCCATAATAATTATTTCGTTTTAACTAAAATTCTGTTTTAAAGTTTACATGAGAATATTATATTGAAGTTAATGTTTGGTGATTAACTGGTTGCGATAAGAAACTAGCCGCGGATCCAGTAAGGGTATCTCTGATTATCAATGAATCCTTACTCACTTCATAGAGGAGTGTAGAATGAAATTGTCGCCGAATTTATGGATGTTATTAATTTCAGCTATTGGTCTTTTCGCTATTATTCCGGTCTCACAATCAATCCCTGTCGACCGGAATACAAAAAAGTCATCGGTGATGTCCCAATCCCAATCGACTCCTGCGAAATCTAGTTTCAATCCAATCTTGCAATCTCGCTCGAATCACTCAATTCACTCCTCTTCTCAAACCGTCACTTCGACTGATGAAGTAAATGTGATTGTTTTAGACACAACCGGTTATGCACCAAATATTGCCATTGCCGAAAATGATGTCATGTATGCGACTGTATGCACGTATGGTGGAATACACGCTCACAATTCCTGGCTTAAAATTTATAAATCGGTCGACTTCGGTCAATCATGGAATTTGCTATGTACAACCAATGCCCCTAATGGCAATATTGTCGGTACTCCCGCAGTGGAAATTTCAAATGGTCGTAACACTTTACTGGTAGCGCTGGCGATCAACGATACTACGAATAATTCAACGAGTGTCATGATCGCTCATTGGGACACATCCGGTAACTACGTGAATGCCACTACGATCTACAGCCATAACACAACAATTATTCCATCTGTTTCAATCTGTTCCAACAAACTCGAGCGTTCGGGTGACGAAATTGAATTTTATTTATCGCTAACGGCTCACGACTCACTATTATATTCACGCACTACCGATAGCGGTAATTCCTGGTCAGCATTGGAATTCGTCACGAATGGGGTGATAAATTCTTCACGATCCAAATCGATTGCAGTAACCAATGGACGGATTCTTCTTTCCACGATCTATTCAGCATGGCCCGGAGGAGTTTATGTCGCTTCAAAAAATATAGTGGCGTCTTCCTGGTCTATCTTTAGAGTCATATATAACTCTGATGGTACTGCACAATCAAGTTCGATCGGTGCGAAATCAGGTGTCGTAGCTGTTGCTTCCGAATACACTAGCGCTTCCTACTCACAAGTCTTGTGTGCAGTGAGTAGCAATAATGGAAATTCGTGGCAAACTCCAGAGCCCTTCTCCAGCTCGACTGATCCTTATTGGAAGCCGTCGCTAGCTATCGGTTCTACTGGAAAATTAGCGCTTACTGCTTATTTTCGGGCGATCAATTCATCGATTTCCTCATGGCATTCTACGGATAATGGTTCTAGTTGGGTAAATAACGGAACATTGTCTCAGGGAAATGGTGTTTCCAGTACCAATCATTCGTTTCTGGAAACTGTCATCAACAGTAGAAATCAAGTTGCAGCGATCTGGAGTGGCACCACTTCTAGTACTAACTTTGTAATAGAACCACCACACATTTCAACGGACCCGGTGATCCTAATTGCACCATCCAGTAATGAGATCAACACTCCTATTATTCCATTGTTCTCGTGGCGAGCTATGATAAGTGCGTTGAATTACCGCCTTCAGCTATCAACATCATCGAATTTTACGAATTTAATTATCAATCAAGCCAACCTAACGGATACCTGTTATACCGGTACGACATTAAATAACTCGACTACATACTATTGGCGTGTAAGAGCGGTAAACAGTACCGATAGTTCAGGGTGGACCAGCGATCATTTTACAACACTTCCGATTGGATTTCCAAGCCCACCAATATTGATTTCACCAGCGAATGGCGCGACAAATATCTTGAATTGGCCAACATTGAGTTGGAATACAGTTGCTAATGCTCAGAATTATCAGCTTCAGATTTCAACTGAATCCGATTTTTTATATTTACCATATGATGTTACAGGTCTAACACAGACTCATTACGATGTCTCGTGGTTATTGTATTCATTGACTTACTATTGGCGCGTTCGAGCAACAAATTCTGCTGGCACATCTAATTGGTCCATAGTCTATCAATTCACAACGAACGCTGAAACTACCCCGAATCCTCCCGAGCTAGTTTCGCCTGAAGACGGCTCTATCAGTGTATTGCTGTCTCCAACGTTAAGTTGGAATCGAATTTACAATGCCAGTACGTATTATTTACAATTGTCAAGTTCACCAGATTTTAGTTCGATTTTGATTAATTCAAATTATATCAATAATAATTCCTATACATGCTCTTCAATCACCCTTGCAAATTCGACGACTTATTATTGGCGAGTTCTGGCTCGAAATCATATCGGCTTATCCAATTGGTCAAACACATTTCATTTTACGACAGTTTCGGTAACGGTACCTAATCCGCCAACATTAGTAACACCGACGAATGGAGCGACCGATGTATCGCTTGAACCAACGTTAAGTTGGAGCGTGATACCAACTGCCGATACTTGTCAACTACAAATCGCGACATCTTCATCATTTGATCTGAATGTAAGGAACTATACAAATCTTCGATCGAACAATGTTACCTGTTCTAACTTATCCTATTCAACGACCTACTATTGGCATGTCCGCGAGAGAAATCGGGTAGGCTACTCTAATTGGTCTGAAGCGTTCTATTTTACCACCATCTCGGAAACGTTACCAGTTGTCCCGATACTTACTTTGCCGTCCAACGGTGCAAGTAATGTGGCGATTAATCCGACGCAATTTTCATGGCAAGCTGCTACGAATGCTAATTACTACCGGATCAAGGTTGATGATGACCCGCAATTCTGGTCCCCAGTAATTAACGATACTACTTCGCATCTAACCTTCTCGACCCGTTTGTTACAATCCAATACGAACTATTATTGGAACGTATGTGGCGCAAATGCAAGCGGCGAGGGACAGTACTCAGCGACGAACCATTTTATTACTTCAGTTGATGGAATTGCAGAGCAAACCGATGAACTCCCGACCGTTTTTTTTGTGCATGACCCATACCCCAACCCCTTCAATCCAGAAACAACAATTCGTTTCAATCTACCGGTACAGTCTGCTGTCAAGATTGAGGTTTATGATGTTACCGGACGACTGATTAGTACTTTACTGCAGGGGTATTTGTCAGCCGGTTCACACTCTATTCGCTGGAATGGTGCTGATCATCTCAGTGGTATTTATTGGTTGTCTTTCCATGCTGGTAAAAACCATGCAGTAAGGAAGCTAATCTTGATGAAGTGATGCAACCTAGTCTTCAATTTCTCGGGATAAAATTTACTTCCATTCAATAGAAAGCGAAGAATAATTCAATTACTCGCACGAGAATCTGGAACGGATATGCGCACTTTTTATCAAAAAGCTAGCATTAGAATTTAATTAATTTTCTTGATACAGAACCAATTTATAAATCATGGACTATTTAGGTCTCTGTTGAGCTCATTAATGGTATATAGATTAACTATGTGATAGATCACCCAAATCGACCACTAATGTAGTCCTCAGTTTGCTTCTTGCCGGGATGTGTGAAGATTTTAACGGTTTCATCGAATTCTATCAATTCACCCAAATAGAAGAAACCGGTTCGATCACTGACGCGCGCAGCCTGTTGCATGTTATGAGTCACGATGACAATGGTATATTTTGCTTTCAATTGACCAATCAGTTCCTCGATGCGAGCTGTTGCGATGGGATCAAGTGCACTAGCAGGTTCATCCATCAACAATACTTCAGGTTCCACTGCCAACGCCCGGGCGATGCAAAGGCGTTGCTGTTGTCCTCCTGAAAGCGCAAGTGCGCTCTTGTTCAGATCATCCTTGACTTCCTCCCAAAGTGCTGCCTGTTTTAAAGTTCGCTCGACAATTTCATACAACTCATTGCGATCGCGGATTCCGTATAGTTTCGGTCCGAATGCGACATTTTCGAAAATCGATTTTGGAAATGGATTCGATCTCTGAAAGATCATTCCTACCCGCTTCCGCAGATTCACAAGATCGATCTGGCTACGATAGATATCCGACCCATCCAGTTCAATGATTCCCTCAATACGAATATTCTCGATTAGATCATTCATCCGATTAAGAGTCCGTAGAAAAGTCGATTTACCGCAACCGGAAGGTCCAATCAGCGCAGTAACTTGATTGGTATAGATCGGGAGAGTGATCTCTTTTAACGCTTGTTTCTTGCCGTAGAATACCGATAGTTTATCACTGCTCATCCGTAATTCGAGTTTCGATTTCGTCAAGTGTTCCACTCCTAAATATTCTGAATTCTATTTTGCCTCATCCGATAGCGAAGAAAAAAAGCGGAAAAATTGAGGGAAAACGTCAACAGCAGCAACACCAGTGTAGTCGCATACTGAATACCGCGCGTTCCTTCGACATCGGTCGACTGGGTGGTCATGATATACACATGATACCCCAACTCCATAAACTGATCCGAGAATGATTTTGGCAGCTTCGGAAGAAAGTAAGCAGCACCGGTAAATAGTATCGGCGCAACTTCCCCGGCTCCTCGCGAAACAGCTAATATCCCTCCGGTCATAATTCCGGAAAGAGAATTGGGAATGACCACATGCCAAATCACCTGCCACTTAGTTGCTCCCAGTGCCAATGCACCTTCACGAAGTTCGCGAGGCACATTATGAAGTGCTTCCTCCACCGACACGATAACTACCGGGAGTGTTAGAAGCGCCATCGTCAAACTTGCCCAGAGAATATTGGGTTGTCCCCAATGGAGTTTTCCATCGAGAAAAACCGAGTCGATTCCTCGCCCGGCAAACTGAATGAAGAAACCGAGTCCAAACAATCCAAAGACAATGGATGGAACACCAGCTAAAGTGTTGACGGAAAATCGGATCAATCGTGCCCAAATTGAAGTCTGTTTCGCATATTCACTCAAGTAAATCGCCGTAATCGTACCTACTGGGATTCCTGCAATCGACATGATTAGTACTAGTAAGAATGTCCCAATGATCGCGGGAAAGATTCCCCCCTCAGTCATCCCTTCTTTTGGGACAGTAGTCAGAAATTCCCAGGTGATGTGTCGGTATCCACCGATGGCGATATCTCCCAAGATGAATAATACGACACCGATTACTAGTAATGCCGAACCAGCGCTGATTGCAAGCAACAGCGATCCATAGATTTTCTTTTTGGTAGTTAATCGCACTCGTTATGCCCCCCGAAACCGTTTTAACAATTTCTTGCGGACATAGAACTCGGTAACGGCATTCAAAGTAAATGTGATAAGAAAGAGCAAGGTTCCAATGAAGAACAATACACCATAGTGCGTGTCTCCGAACACCACCTCAGCCATCTCGGCACCGATCGTAGCACTTAGTGTTCGAACCGGTTCGAATGGCGATAAGGAAAGTGTTGCGGCATTTCCAGTAGCGAGTAGAACGATCATCGTTTCACCAAACGCGCGACCAAACCCGAGAATAAGGGATGCCACTACACCGGGAGTTGCTGCCGGTAGAATAACATTCAAAGCCGTTTCCCACTTCGTCGCACCAAGTGCCAAAGCCGCTTCGCTAAGATTCTTCGGAACGGCATTCAAAGCTTCCTCAGTGATTGTGTAAATAATCGGAATGACTGCCAACGATAAAGCAACACCACCGGTGAATGCATTAAGTCGATACTGGAGTCCCAATGATTTCTGAAACAGTGTTGCAAGCACGATCAATGCGAAGAAACCGATCACCACCGATGGGATCCCGGCTAACAGTTCGATTGCCGGTTTTAGTAGTTCTTTCATCCATTTTGGAGCAAACTGAGTAGTATATAATGCTGCAAGAATACCGATCGGACCCGCTAGCAGAATTGCGATCAACGTGACTTTGAAACTTCCCCATAGCAAGGGTAGAAGACCGAAGAGAGGCTTTCCCGATACCGGTTGCCACTCGGTTCCAGCCAATTGACCAGCCGTAAATCTCGGTTCCGACGATTCCCGATCATCACGTTGGATAGTGGTTGCAGAAACCGTTGTACTGTCTTCGCCATAGTTTTCGGACTGGTCGACTTGTTGCGTAGTTGCTTTTTGTTGCTTCAAAAAGAATAGGGGATATGCTTCCCGAAAGACAAACACAAAAATCAGAAAGATGGTGATCAAACAGATAAACGCAACCGATTTCACCACCACTTCGGCAGTGAAATCGATTAGGTATATCGGCTTGCGAAATATTGCAGTTGTAAATTTCATGGATTATCGAATCGGGAAGTAACCGGTTTCGACCACCACTTTCTGACCATCATTACTCAAGATCCAATCAATGTACTTTTTCACAGCACCAGTCGGTTTGCTGCGCAAATACATGAATAGAAACCGGCTGATGGGATAGTTGCCATTGCGGACGTTGGCTTCGGTCGGCTCGTATGCTGGGGAGCCAGCATCTTTCTTGACCGCTACATACTTAACGCCTTTCGCATAGGCAGCACCGCCGAAACCGATACTATTTTTGTCTTTCGATACCGCATTCACTACCGCTGCCGTACCGGGAAGCGACTGCATCGTAGATGTGAAGTCGGCTCCTTCGAGGACATTGTCCTTGAAATAGACATAAGTACCAGAACTGTTCTCGCGACCGTAAAGGATGATCTTTGCATCCTGTCCGCCAATTTGTTTCCAATTATTGATCTTTCCGGTATAGATATCCTTAATCTGACTGAGTGACAATTCCTTAATGGAATTCGTTTCATTCAGATAAAGTGAAAGACCATCGCGAGCAACTTTCACTTCGACACCAAGAGTATTGTATCGCTGCTTTAGTTTTTCACGTTCGCTCGATTTAATCGGTCGCGATGAATTAGCGATATCGGTTGTTCCATTGATCAGTGCCGACAATCCCACACCGGAACCGCCACCAGTGACCTGAATGGTAGCATCCGGATTGGCAGACATATATCGCTCCGCCCACCGTTGCGCCAGAATCACCATCGTATCGGAACCTTTGACAGTGATCGTTTCACCGCTGATCGCTAATGAAGTGACAATCAGCAGGACGGCTATTAAAAGTAATGATCGCATAGAATTTCCTTTCATCCCACAGTTTAAAACTTATATTGCATGCGCAGGGTTAAGACATTATCCTTCAAATCATCTTTAAGTGTAGCTAAACTTCCGGAAGCAGCACTATTCACGGTCTCATTCTTTACGATATCGTAGTAGAGCGTGAACTTGACATTGCTATCCCAGTGGTGTACCAATCCGATTCCCAAAGTGTTGTAGGCGATATCGGTAGTACTCAAATTGGAACCGGTCGATCCGATATCCGATCCGCTGGCATCGGTATTTGGATCATATGCATCATACTTGACAACCAGTTGATTCTTTAGACCTAGGTTCTGCACGTAATTGACGTAATAGCCCATGAAATTTCGATTGTAAAGGGCTTGCACATCTGCTTTTGAAGATGGGTTATAAAAACCGCTGGATCCGCTGGTTCCGGGCTGCTTGCCGGAGATATATTCGCCGCGCAGCGAAAATCCCATATTCTGAGCGAATGGTAAGTCATAGTAAAGTTGTACATCTAGTCCGAGATAGCTACGATCGAAATGCTTGTTAATATTCGCTGCATCGGACTTTTTGACATACATTTTTTGAGATTTTTCGTAAGAGTAAACATCCGGTGAATTGGATGTTACCTTTCCTTGATACCAAGACACACCACCGTCGATTTCGAGATTTTGATCTACCATTGGTGCGGTGAAACCGATTCGTCCGATCAGATCTTTGATGTTGTCGTTTTCGAAAACACTCGAAGATGAGTTCGTTACGGTTGTTGTTGAAACCGACTTAATTGAGTCCGTTGCAGTAGAAGAATTTGTATGATTTGGGGTGCTGGTGCTAGTATAAGTTGTTAGGTTTGTAGTCGTCGGACCCATACCGTTTACGATACCAAGCTTTAGGTTAAAGTGACTCAGTAGACCTTTATCGGGATTAACTTCGATTTTGGCTCCGAGATCTCGTTCTCCCGGGAACATCGTTTGGAATAGACGGGAGCGTTCAGGTGCTTCTCTACTGCTCGAGGAATACGAAATTTCGAATCCGAACGGTCGATCAAAAACACCACTCGTCAGCGATACCCACTTCAACCATGGTTCCTTGATCGTGACATAAGCATCTTTAATGCCGACACCGGCAGGAGTCACATCGATCTGGATCACATACTGCGAAAGACCGTTATCGTACATCGCCTTTAACCGACCGCGGCGAAGCTGGAACCGTGAATGCGTGTTAGCTGTAAAATCTCCACCTGCGACATTTTTACCACCATCCATCCCATTTACTTGAAATTGTGTTTGGAGGTAACCAGAGAATTTAATCTTCGATAACGCATCGACAGTGCTTTGCATAGCAAGCACCGTTTCATTTATTCCCTCGACCTGTCCCTTTAGATCGGCGATTCGATTTGATAATGAGTCTTGAACTGATTCTGCATTTGCAATACCAATAACAATGAGAAGCAAAACCACAGTCCGTATCATCTTCTTCATATTTCTTCCTTTCCTTGGGTTGACTTTGCTTATGAGTGGTTCCACTCGTTTCGTATCCCAAGAAAGCAATTCGATGTTAACAATAAATGAAGGAGATGTTAAGAATTTGTTAATACACTCGGAGAAGGCAAGTTTTCCAGTCTTAACATTCTCTTAACATTCATTCCGTTTATTTGGTATATTTGATTGGGAGGAGTATGTCCTGGCGATTGGAAAAAGAACTGGAACACCTGAAAAAGGAGATTCTGGAGATAGGCGCTCTGGTCGAAGAGCAGCTTCGGCTTGCGATCGATGCACTTCTATTAGGTAACAGTTCGCAAGCACAGCAAGTTGTTGATGCCGATGCACAGATCGATTTGCGTGAAGTTGGGATCGAGGAAGATTGTTTGAAGATTCTTGCTCTTTACCAACCGGTTGCCAATAATCTGCGGTTTGTGATAGCAGTTCTGAAGATCAATAACGACTTGGAGCGGATTGGCGATTTAGCAGTAAATGTCGCTCAACGCGTTTCCGATCTTCACGGTGATAATCACTTGCCTCCGATTGTGGATGTGCGGGCGATGTCGGATAAAGTCAAGGAAATGCTGCGTAAAGCACTTGACGCGCTGGTAAAACTCGACGGTAATCTAGCCCGTAATGTGTGCCTGTTAGACGATCAAGTAGACGAAATGCATCGCGAATGTTATCATGCTGCTCAGGAGTTGATCCAAGCTCAACCATCGTCGGTCGCGACCGTGCTGCAAATGGTTTCAATTTCACGCTATCTCGAACGATGCGCCGATCAAGTGACTAACATCGCCGAAGATGTTATCTATCTTGTGGATGGAATTATCGTCCGACATATTCGCGAACGGGAAGCACTTAGTACCGAAGAGGATGCACAGGATGAATGAAGCAATATTCATCATCGAAGATGAACACGATATTGCTGAACTCATTAAATACCACCTTAAGCGGGAGGGGTATCGCTGTGAAATTGCCTCCGATGGTATATCTGCATGGCAAACCCTTCAAACCAATACACCTGATTTAATCTTACTTGACTTAACCTTACCGGGAATGGACGGGTTGACAATCTGTAAGCGATTGAAAGCAACCGATGCATTAAAAAACGTGCCAGTCATTATGGTCACGGCACGGGGTGAAGAGAAAGACATTATTAGTGGTCTGGAACTTGGTGCTGACGATTATATTGTCAAACCATTTGCAGCAGGTGTCCTGTTAGCTAGGATAAAAACAGTGTTGCGTCGGGTTGTCGGAATCAGTGACAATACTGATTCGATTATTCGCTTTGGAGAAATTGAAGTGGATGTCGACTCTCACTTGGTAAAAGTCTGTGGCGAATTGATCAAACTGACGTCAACCGAGTTCCGCATTCTGAGTCATTTCTTAAAAAAACCTGGTCGAGTCTCCACTCGATATCAAATTGTCGATGCTGCCAGAGGAAGCGATTCCATGGTAACCGATCGATCGGTCGACGTGCATATTGCCGCCGTACGCAAGAAACTCAAATCTAGCGGATCGCTCATCGAAACGGTGCATGGTATTGGGTACCGATTGAAAGAACCCTCATGACACGACTCACGCTACTAAATCAACTGCGCCTATTCTTTGCTATTACACTCGGTGGCGCTGTTCTGATCGCCTTATTGGTTGTCCACTTCTATTTCAAGCAGATCCAGCACGAACAACTCTATGCGGATATGCGCCTACGTGCCGAGTTACTGGAAGAAGTGATACCGCATAACATCTATCAGTTTTCTCCTTCCGAAATCGATTCGTTGCTCCACATGATCAGTTTCCGGGCTCAAAGCCGGTTAACGCTCTTCGATTCGACGGGTCAATTGATTGGCGACTCGCGTCATCATGGAAATAAAATTGTCACAACCGACTATCGACCAGAGATTGTCGAAGCATTGAAAAACGGAACTGCAACCATTGAACGCTACAGTACTTCCGATCAGACCACCGATCTTTATTTCGTCAAACGGGTATCGTTACCCAGCAAGCAAACGCTTGTGCTACGATTAAGCGAACCGCGTGAAGCAGTCACCCGGTTGATTTTACCGCTTCGAAATAAGTTGATCGGAATCGGACTTATCGTATTCATCGGGGTGCTTCTGATCGGATGGATCATGTCGCACATCTTGATTCACCCACTTCAGCAAATGGTTACCGACTCGCCGAAATTCTTTACTGGCAATCTACAATACCGTTACCCCCGATTCTCCGAACCCGTAGCAGGACAACTGGCATCGGCAATGAACAGCCTTGCCGATGAACTACATCTACGGTTCAAAGAGATCGAATTGCAGCGCAATGAACTGGAAGCGCTGCTCGCCAATATGGTGGAAGGGGTCATTGCGCTGAATGATGAAGGTCGATTAATTCGTATCAATCGAGCAGCTTCGGAATGGTTTGGAGTTGACACCGAAAACGTATCGGGAAAACTACTAGTGGAATGCATTCGAAACGCACCGTTACTTGCATTGGCACAATCAGCACAACCCGGTTCAAATCAGGAAGAGACGCTTCTTACACTTCCCAATGGAAAGTTGTTAAGTGCCTATTGTTGTCAACTAAAAATGGATGATCAACATCGGAATGGCACTTTGATCGTGTTACGCGATGTAACGAAATTGAATCATTTGGAAAAGATACGTCAGGAATTTATCGCGAACGCATCGCATGAGTTGCGTACTCCGGTGACTTCGATCAAAGGTTACTTAGAGGCGCTGCAAACTGGCGATATATCGGATCCTGAGCAATCGCAACGGTTCCTTGATGTAGCGGTTAGACAAACCAATCGGCTTAATGCAATCATTGAAGACTTATTACGTTTATCGCGGATTGAGCGCGCTGATTATACCATCGATTTATGTGAATTCAATCTGTTCGATGCACTAGAACCGATGATCGATGAATTTCGAATTCGTGCCGAACGAGAGAAGGTCGTCTTTTCGGTCAGTATTCCCGAGACCCTAATTATTCATGCAGACCCCCGGCTACTGCCAGAAGCGGTAATGAATCTGCTGGATAATGCATTCAAGTATGGCGAGGGTAAGCCGGTGGAATTATCGGCAAAGTTGATCGATTCCGAGGTTATGATTTTAGTAACCGATCATGGACCGGGAATATCACTAGAGCATCAAGAGCGCATTTTCGAACGGTTTTACCGGGTTGACGCATCCCGCAGTCGCAATCTCGGCGGTACCGGTTTGGGTCTCGCTATCGTCAAACATATCACGCTCGCTCACCAAGGTACTGCTGATCTTCGATCTGAATTGGGGAAAGGCGCAACTTTCACATTACATATCCCAAAGCAGTAATGAATTCAGAAATAAGTTCATTGTTGTCACGGAAGACGTTCGGTGCCGAAGAGTGCCAGTTTATTGATTGCCCTTCGGATCAACACATAGTAAAAATCGCGATCTCTTTGAACCAATCGATACCATCAGTGAAACATACTGCAGAGCACTTCACTTGGAATGATGTTATTCAACTCTGATAATTTAAAGATCAATTGGCGCATCCAGTATCCTTGCTCTTTAAAGTGACCTTGCTATCCTGAAACACCGAATCTTCTTTTCACAAAAAGCAAAACGAGTTATTTTGATATAGTTGCCCGATTTGCATCTATTTGAATCAATCCATCTATCAATTCAATATTCGAACTTTAGTGATCGGTGTTCTGATGAGGGAAACTAAAATTTCTTTCTACGTGTATAAAGAGAGTTACATGAAATGAGATATGATCGTTTATTTAATTACAATTTGTATATTCCACTAGTAAATGAATGAGACAAAAGTGAAACTCCTATCCATCACTCAAACTTTGGTCGACGCACGCAAAACTTTCGCACGCTTTCCTTTAGCCATACTAGTAGCTATTTTCGGAACCACGTGCACGATATTGTTGATCGACAGTCAGGCAGCTTCCGAACCAACGGTATTAATACAATTGATCTTTGGTGCAATTCTCGGATTTCCACTTCTAACGGGTCTAGCACTTATTTCTGAAAAATGGAAATGGAGTCGGTCGGTTACACTGGGTGTGCAATTTACCGGGATCATCTTGGTCGGTCTGTATGTGTTAACAGTCCCACAGAATCTCCACAATGCGCCTAGCATCCATCTAATTCGGCTATTTCTACTAACATTGGGATTGGTTTTATTTAATCTCTCCGCCCCGTTCTATAAGTACGAAAATGAATTAGAGTACTGGAATTTCTGTAAAATTTTGTACCAGAGAGTTTTCACCACAGGACTATATGCCATAGTCTTGAGCGGAGGTCTGGCAATCGCGCTCGCGGCACTGAATTACTTGTTTGATATCGATATCCCTGGCAAGCGGTACGCAGAATTGATCGTTTTAGTCAATGGATTATTTACAACTTGGTTCTTTCTGACTGGCGTTCCAAAAGATCTGAAAAGTCTTGACAATATTGAGGATTATCCGAAAGAACTCAAGATCTTTTCCCAGTATATCCTCTTTCCCTTAGTACTCATCTATTTCATCATCCTCTATCTCTATCTGGGTAAAATTATTCTAGCATGGGACTGGCCAAGAGGGTGGGTGAGCCGGCTTATTCTTGGATTCATCGCAACTGGGTTAGTATCTGTGTTGTTAGTATACCCTATTCGAGAGCGAATCGAGAATCGCTGGATGAAAATTGCTACCAAATGGTTTTATGTGGTCATTATCCCACTAACAATCATGCTTTTCCTAGCCGTCTGGCAGCGTGTTGCCGAGTACGGAATCACCGAGGGAAGATATCTTGGCATCGCAACAGTAGTCTGGCTTTGTGTCTTTACACCGTATTTCATTTTCAGCAAGAATAAGAAAATACTCTTCATTCCAATTTCTCTATGTGTAACGGTGTTTATCGTTAGCTGCGGTCCATGGGGAGTTTTTGCGATTTCGGAGAAAAATCAGGTTCAACGTCTCAAGATACTACTTGAAAAGAATCACATTCTTGTTAATGGACGGGTGCAGAATAAACATGATTCGCTACAATTTGAAGCAACTCGGCAAATCAGTTCGATCCTCGACTATTTATCCGAAGTCCATGGATTCGATGCAATCCAACCATGGTTTAGTGAAAGTCTGAAAAATAAATCCGCAGGTACTGGGAACACCATTATCGAATCGGAGTCCATCGCAAAACGGATGGGTGTGCCGTTCGTTCGAAGATGGCAAGCTTCCGATGATGGGACCATCACTTTATCGATCGATCGCGAAAAAGCGTTGGACATTAAGGGCTATAATCGTTTATTACGTGGACAACGAGTTCACTCGGGAGTCAAGAATCGCGAATTCTTAGACCAGGGAATTATCTATCAAATCGGACAGGATCTGAGTACGTTAACTGTATCAGTTAGGCACGACACACTCCCTGCAACTTCGCTTCAGATTGACTTTAAACATCATCTAGCAAATATTATTGCAGAATATGGCACGGAATCCACCAATAAAATTCCACCAGAGAAGATGTCAATCGTTGCATCTAATGACGATTTATCGGTTAAAGTGTTTCTTTCCACAATTAGGATAAAGAAACATGTGGGAAGCCCGGAGATTGTGTCTTACGAGGCTGAGATCGCGTATAAGATTGAATCGGATTTCTAAGGGAATAGCATTGGCAAACCTCCCTCGATTAGAAAGCGTACCGCACCTTCAGTGGAAAGATTCTCTTACAATAACGATCGTACGTAAAGGGCTATTCCTCAACAAACTTACTTGTGGTGAAGTATGGGACTTGGAATTGTCCGGTAACAGTCCATCGCTCCATCGCACTTCCGCTTCCACTGTGGGACAAGTCGATGTGTGAAGCAACTTGCAGCGAGAAGAATGAGAATGGTTGCGAATCCAATTTCATTGCAAGATACCGGTTGGTTCGCACTTCACCACTTGGGAATACCGGTCGATCAAATTTAACATAAGCAGTATATGGGTGTAAGATCATTGAATTCTCTCCCCATCGCATTCGACCATACGACACCTCAGTCGATACTGGAACGGGAAGAATGATTCGTAGTCCAGCGGAGAAATCATCGGCATCGTTTCCGATCGGTGAACCGATTAATTGACCATGAGTAAGGTTATTATCCCAGCGATATCGATGCTGTTGGGAGTAAGTATCAATTCGATAGCCTTGTGCAAAGAGGGTGATCAACGCAGGATTGTAAGTCGGTGTCCAAGCCACCCGACCAAAATAAAGCAGCGCTTCCCCGAATTTTTTTTGTTCGCCACGATCAATGCGGTATTCGTCGGCACCGAAGGTCGTTGAGATCCGCAAATTTTTGCGTGCCAGCCAATCTACACCAAGAAAGAATACGGAGTTTTGCTGATTGTAATGACTGTTGTCGCGAGCATTCGTCTCGATTTCGACATGTTCCGAAATCGGATTTAAGTACGATAATTCGGGAACACGGTTGGGACCGGAATAAATGATTGTTTCGCCTAGATTCAAGACCAAATTTTTGTGGTTGTTGTATTCGAAACAGCGACCAACTAAATATCGATTAATATCGACTGCATTTGCAGTATCCCAAACCGATTCCAAATAGCCGTAGAACCAGCGATAACTAAATCGCTTGTGGTTCAATTGGAAGAGTAACCGTTCGTATGCAGGCGAAGATCCCGCCAGGAGTAGATTATTCTCCGGCATGGCTCCCCAAATTTCCCGTGATCGACCGTAATCGACTTTGATCCAATTATTTTCATATCCGATAACAGCATGATCGATTTCCGAAGTATTGAAACTGGCTCGCGAGATTCTTTTCGGTCTTCCGCTAAAATGCTCAAGCGATTTACCTTCATTCGTAAATCGTGCGTCGAAATCGATATAAAAATGGCGGTGCATTTGAATATGCATCCAAAGTTCGGGTGTGATACCAGTCTTTTCATAAATCCGATTGGGACCACCGGGAGCAGTGGCAGTTAATCGAACTAGAAAATTAGCGGAGATTCCTTTTTCACTACCGTCTTTTGCCTTGTTACACCAACCGGTAAAATCTGTTAAGTACTTTTGTACCCATCGAGGTCCCGGTTCGGAATTTGAAAGTAGAGATTGTTCATCAATGTTCGATATCGTTGCGGGATGAAATGTCGAATTAGAATGCCAAAGAATCCCGGCATCGATTAATTCGGCATGTCGATTTGAATAGCCAAAATCTTGAGGTAATTGTATTCCCTGAGCAAACGCAATCGTAGAAATCGCTAACAACAATAGTATTGCAATTGTTCGAAAATTGCTGGAACACATCATATTACCTACTTTCGGTAAAATTCAGCTATCGTATCGACGACGTATTCTTGCATCTCAGAAGTCATTTCAGGGTAAATCGGTATCGCCAAAGCTTCGCCCGAAGCTTTTTCACTTTCGGGAAAATCACCGATCGAATAGCCTAGATCGGCAAAGCATTCCATCTGATGAAATGGAATCGGGTAATAAACCACACATTCGATTCCGTGGTCCCGCAACCATGCTATTAGACGATCGCGACGAGTAAATCGGCCGACATATTGATTGAAAATATGTCGATCGCAAGTTTCTTCCGGAAGTGCGATTAGATCGGTTCCAAGCAACCCCGTACGTTCAAACAATTCCCGGTAATACTTTGCGTGTTCTTGACGTGCTGCAGTCCACCGATCTAACAGTGGAAGCTTTGCCAATAGTATTGCCGCTTGAAGCGTATCCAATCGAAAATTACCGCCAATATGCGTATGTCGATATTTTACTTTCGATCCATGTTGTCGAAAGATCTTGGACAATTCGTCACGCTTCGGATCCGAAGTGATAATCATTCCACCATCCCCGGCACAACCAAGATTTTTCGAGGGAAAGAAACTGAGTGTTCCGTAATGACCGAACGATCCGGCGCGTTTTCGATTGCACTCGGCGCCAATCGCTTGTGCAGCATCCTCGATTACGATCAGATGATATTTATCGGCGAGTTCGCCGATCGCCATCATGTCCGCCATCTGTCCGAATAAATGTACAGGGATGATCGCTTTTGTTTTGGCGGTAATACTCTCTTCAATTTTTTGTGGATCGATATTGAAGGTTACAGGATCGATGTCGACGAACACCGGTTTTGCACCTACGCGTGCGACAACTCCAGCGGTCGCAAAAAACGAGTAGTTCGGTACAATCACTTCGTCGCCGGGACCGATCTTCTCGATCATCAGCGGAATTAACAGCGCATCCGTACCAGAAGAAACACCGGTTGCAAATAGCGCTTGTGAGTAGGCTGCAATTGCCTTTTCACATTCTCCAACTTGCGGACCATTGATAAATTGTTGCGAATCGAAAACAGTTCGAATCGCATTATCGATCTCTTCTTTCAACGAAAGATATTGTGCCTTCAGATCCAGAATGGGAACCTGCATTCGCTACCTTATCACGTAATCTCGATAAAACGAAGTAACACCAATTCTAATGACCGATCAGTTCAATCGCTCACCGGGATGCACGATATCGTCATAGTATGTTGCACCCATTCGTAATTCTTCTGGAAGTGGAGCGTCTTCATCGACATCGATGCAAATCAATTTGCCGGCATCGGCTTCCCGATACCGCAAACCACTTTCAGGACAAGTAAAAATACCGTTTGTATCAGGGTCTTTTAACGGCAATCCGTGTCGACTAACCCAACCGCGCTGTTTTCCCGGATTTCCTAAAATCAATGCGTAATCGGGAATACTTTTTGTAACAACTGCTCCTGCGCCGATAAAAGCATATCGACCAATCATAATACCGCATACGACAGTGGCATTGGCACCGATCGAGCAGCCGCGTCGCAAAATCGTTTTTTCGTAAAGGGTATGCCGATTAACTTGCGATCGCGGGTTGGTAACATTCGTTAATACGCAGGATGGTCCAAGAAATACATCGTCCTCAATTACCACTCCGGTATAGATCGAGACATTATTCTGCACTTTAACGTTGTCACCGATGATTACGCCGCTATCGATATTGCAGTTCTGACCAAATACACATCGTTTTCCGATCGTAACGTTTTTCATAACGTGAGAGAAGTGCCAGATTTTCGTCCCTTCACCGATCTCAACCGGTTCATCAACGATTGCTGTAGGATGAGCAAAGTATGATTTCTCACTCATTGTTCCCTCAAGACGACAAAACGATCCACAAATCCAACATATCTAGCCTTTTGAATTGTGACGATACTAGTTTGATATCAATTTCTCCAAGATCGGATGACAATCGCCAGCCGGAACGATCGGTTTAAAATTCCGAAGATGATAAACCAGGTCGATCGAAGGTCGAGCATCTTCGATTCCGTACCCTTTACCGGCGATGATATCATTGTATACCAGTGTATGTAAATCGGCAAAACCTTCCGAAAATTCCGTTTCGATCCCGTCAATCGACAAATACCGGTATGCGGTATAACCCGAGGAATCGTATTCGCGGGGAAGGTCTCTTTTATCGATAGATAAGAACCATCGAACATGGGCATTTTGAAACTCGATAACGCCAGTCATTTTATGCAAATCGCAATAATGCACTTCATAACCTGTAACATCGCCGAACAGCCAAATCATCAAATCAAAGAGATGAATCCCGATATTCGTACCAACGCCTCCGGATTTTTCCAGTACACCCTTCCATGATGCTTGATACCACGATCCGCGCGGGGTGATATAGGATAAGGTAACATCGTGTTTCATTCCGGGTTGCTGTTGGATTTGTTCCTTAAGTGCAATCAATCGGGGATGAACACGCAGTTGCATTACGGTATATACTTTCTTTCCGTAATCCTGCTCCAATTTGATCAATTGATCTAGATTCCATGGATTAACGACAAGCGGTTTTTCGCAAATAACATTGGCACCAACGCGTAAACTCAATCGAGCGTGTGCATCGTGGAGATAATTTGGAGTACAAACACTGATATAATCGACTTTTCGCTCATCGTTATTTAAAACCAGATTCATGAGGAACCGGTCGAAACGTTCAATTTCGGTAAAAAACCGTGCTTCAGGAAAATAGCGATCGAGAACACCAACCGAATCGTGTGGATCGATCGCCGCAACCAATCGATTTCCAGATTCGTGGATCGCACGCAAATGACGAGGTGCGATATATCCCGATGCACCGATCAATGCAAAATTGAACACACTAACTCCTTATTTCAGCACCTACGCTTCCAATAAAACCTTGGCGGTTTTCATTGAAACATAATAATAAAATCAATACGCAGGTTTCCCGATTTGCATGGTTGAATATTCAATAGTTCACAGCGATCTAATAATTCCGAACAATTGCTGAAATGAATTTCGATCGTCACTTTTTAATAGTTAAATATCGAGATTCTTCACATACTTCGCATGTTGTTCGATCCATTGCCGACGAGGTTCTACCGCTTCTCCCATCAATTTTTCAAAGATCAGATCGGCTTCTTTGGCATCTTCCAACGTAACGCGCTTCAATGTTCGAACTTGCGGATTCATCGTGGTCGACCAGAGTTGTTCCGGATTCATTTCGCCAAGACCTTTGTAGCGATTGATCGTCACATTTTCGCCTAGTTCGGCAAGCACGCGATCGCGTTCGGAGTCGCTGTACGCATACCGTTCCTGTTTCCCTTTTTTCAAGCGGTACAACGGTGGTTGCGCAATGTAAATATGACCTTCGCGAACCAAAGGTTTCATATTGCGGTAGAAAAATGTCAACAATAACGTGCGAATATGAGCACCGTCGACATCGGCATCGGTCATGATGATAATACGTTCGTAGCGAAGCTTATTATAATCCCAATCCGACGAATCTTCGGCATCGTCCGCACCACTCCGAAGAATTCCAGTTCCGACTGCTGTTACCAGCGTGCGGACTTCTTCATTCGACAAAACCTTGTCGAGTTGGGCTTTTTCGACATTGATAACTTTTCCACGAAGCGGCAAAATTGCTTGGAATTTTCGATCTCGTCCTTGCTTTGCCGAACCACCTGCGGAATCGCCTTCGACCAGATATATTTCACATTCGGAACGTTTTTCGCTGGAACAATCGGCTAATTTCCCGGGTAATGTTCCACTGCTTAACGCCCCTTTCCGGCGGGTTAGATCTCGCGCTTTACGAGCGGCTTCACGGGCGCGAGCGGCTTGGAGCGATTTCTCAACGACTTTTCTGGCGACCTGAGGATTTTCATCGAGAATGATCGATAGTTTCTCGTTGACAATCTGCTCGACCAACCCTTTGACTTCGCTATTTCCAAGTTTTGTCTTGGTCTGTCCTTCGAATTGTGGTTCGGGTACTCGACAGCAAATCACCGCCACCAAACCTTCACGGCAATCGTCACCCGACAAACCGGCTTTTTCGTTTTTAAACAACCCGGCTTTTTGTCCGTAACTATTGATCGTTCGCGTAAGCGCCGTTTTAAAACCGACAACATGCGTTCCGCCTTCGACCGTATTGATGTTGTTTACGTAGGATAAAATCTGTTCGCTATAATTGGAGTTCCACTGCAATGCAATCGACACTTCGATCCCATTGGCAGCACCTTCTACTGCCAGCGGACGCGAATGAAGCACTTCGCGATCGGTTTGTAAGTAACTAACGAATTGAACGAGACCGCCTTCCGCGATAAAGTCGTCGAACTGATCGGTTCGGAAATCGCGCAGCGTAATTTTCAAACCTTTGTTCAAGAAAGCCAGTTCGCGTAATCGATCGGCGATCACATCGTATTCAAATTCAGTCGAAGTGAAGATCTCGAAATCCGGTTTGAAAACCGTCGTTGTTCCGGAGTCCGACGATTTGCAATCACCTACGATCGAAACATCGCCCACAGGATCGCCACGCCGATACATCTGTCGGTGTACTTTGCCATCTCGACGAACTTTTACTTCGCACCATTCGGATAACGCATTCACAACCGAAGCACCGACACCATGAAGACCACCGGAAACTTTATAAGTTCCCTTGGAGAATTTGCCACCGGCATGCAGCACCGTCATGACAACTTCCAATGCCGACTTATCTTCCCCTTCGTGACGATCTACGGGAATACCGCGACCATTATCGCGTACTAAAACCGAACCATCGCGGAGAACTTCGACATCGATCTGATTCGCATATCCCGCCATCGCTTCATCGATAGAATTATCGACGATTTCATATACTAAATGGTGTAATCCGCGGACTCCGATATCGCCGATATACATCGCCGGACGTTTCCGTACAGCTTCAAGCCCTTTTAGTACTTGAATCTGTTCAGCGCCGTATTCTTTCGATCCATTAGAAGATCCGAGATTCGATTGCTCAGACATTTTTTCGACAACCTTCCTAATATCCAATATTATCAATTAGATATATCAACTTGCTTACCGTTAGAGCGGTACCTCGTGTTGCTACTAAACCTTATATAATACGTTTAATGCGATGGTATTGCAACTGCTTGCAGTAAAGCATTTCCAAGCGATTTTAGACACTATTTTCAATCGATTCTCGGGGTAAATGATGCGGTCGATTTTGATCAATTTGTGCCGGAATCTTTCCACATCTGCAGATTGTTTGCAATCACGATCTCTCGCATATTTGCCGGTCGATACTTCAATTATTGAGTTTTTTTTCGTACAATATATCCAGTTCAATCGATCTAATCGAAGTAAATTTGACTGAATAGAAGTATTGAGGTTTTTTATGTCGGACATCACCGATCAACAAGTAGAGAAGCTAAAACAAGGTCATCGTTTTTTTGCCGTCACGCTGTTTAATCGGGCTTGGGAACATCTCATGGCAGCTTCGGAGAATCCCGAAGAAAAAGAACGTGCTCTTCAGGCTGCCTACGGATCGCTCTATCATTGGAGCGAAATCGGCGAACCGATTAACATCACTCGCGGTGAATGGATGATTTCACATGTGGCATCGCTGCTTGATCGACCCGAACCGGCTTTACATCATGCCGAACGCTGTCTATCGATGACTCTAATGTATCAATTGCAAGGATTCGATTTAGCATATTCGTACGAGGCAATGGCACGAGCATATGCTTGCGCGGGCAACGCAAAACAAGCATTTCATTACAAACAGCTAGCCCGCGAAGCCGGTATCCAAATCCCCGACGAAGCAGATCGTCAACAATTGGAAGCCGACCTCGCCGACGACAACTGGTTCGGAATTTAATAAACGCTCACCGACGCTCATACGAACAAGAATTTATTTTTGAGCATCTGTACACTGGTCAGTATTACCATTCGACTGTGAAGCCGCCAATTGGAAACAATCCCGTTTGATAGGATTTTTCTTCTTTGGCAGTTTTTCGATTCCACACCGTGGAGAGTAGGTTTTGCCGATTGTAAATATTCTCTATCGAAAACCACGAAACCAAATTCCATCCGTTAAAGAATGTTCGATAATCGTATCGAAGATCCAACCGGTGATAGGGTGGTCGACGGAGCGAATTGATTTGAAGTGTATCGCGAATTTCGTAGTTGTAGAGCCGCGAAACAGTTTCGTTGACCGGTGTGTATGGTGTTCCGGAAGCAAAGGACCATTTAAAGCTGATATCGTTCCGATCATTCGGTTTCCAACCACCAACAAAGTTTATGATGATCGGAGTATCGAAGCTGCTGCGACGAGATATTTTATCGTATGCGGTGTAAAAAGTCCGCGACCATGACACCGTAGCGATACCATACAAATCCTGTTGCAATTTCTTTTGGATCATCCCTTCAATTCCGTAACTCTGACCATCCCCATCCGATACCAAAGGATCCCAAGTACCGAGTCCACCATATTCGGTTCCTGAATTCATCATACTTACCCACTTGTTGCGATCTCGCGATACCGGAACTCGCGAATACTTTTTATCGTAAACTTCTAGTGATACACGAGTGAAAGGATCGAGCAGATGCTCGAACCCAATCACAATATGTTCGGCTTTCATGTTTTTCAAATGACGATTTTCGTCGTTCCCATTCAGTAACAAGAGTGGCGGAGCCTGCGTGAACCACCCGTATGATCCGGTGATGCGGGTATCGGCTCCGATCCGATAAGTGACTCCGATTCGCGGCGAGAAATCGCTTTGCTCGGTAAAGTCGAAGTAATCGAAGCGACCACCGAGATTGAACACCCAATTCATACCCAGATTCTGCGAATAAGTAAGATATCCGGCACCTTTCCATGAAGATTGGTTTAAATCGGCATCGTGTTCAATAACCCTCGTAGTGAGTTGAGGGGGTACCAATGAAGAATCAAAGGAAGTGAGTGGTTCATGCGAATACACGCGATAGTCAAAACCAACACGTTTATATTGTATTCCAAAATTCCATTCCGATTTTGCGTTGGTGTGAAGTGTCCATTCATTGCGAAAATCATTCTGGGTCTCAATTGATGAATTATAAAAAGCGCGATGATAAACCGGATTAGCAATGGATTCGAGAGTGTCGACATCGACATCGAATTGTGCACGATCGAGCGAAGCAATAAACCGCGTATAACCGACTTTTGGAAACATATGTGTAAAATTGACGCCGATTACGCCACTGTTTTGTTTATCCAGAATGTGTTCCGTTTGCGGGATATCCGAATCGCTCAGTTTCGGTTCCATTTTTATATCCGATGAACCAGCAATTCCGAGAATGGAGATTCGATCGACTGGACTGAGTGCATTCGACAATTTGAATTGTGCATCCTGATAATGCGGGACGGCACCGTAATTCATCATCCCGGATATTAGATCGAGCCAGCTTTTGCGAATGCTAAAAATATACGAACCGGATTGATTGTTGCCGATCGGTCCTTCAATAACTCCACCTGCACCGGCGAAACCAAAATATGTATTTCCCGTAAATTTTGGGTTGCCTTCGCGATAGTTAACATCGACTACCGCCGATAACTTATCGCCAAATCGCGCCGGGAATCCACCACTCAGAAAATTAACATCGGCAACAAAATCGTTATTGATCATTCCGATGGGACCACCGGTTGCTCCCTGGGTACCGAAATGATTGGGATTCGGAAATTCGATTCCGTCGATTCGAAATAGCACTTCCGTCGGAGAACCGCCACGCACAACTAAATCGTTGCGATCATCGCTATTCATCTGAACACCGGGCATAATTTGAACTGCTCGCGATAGATCCTCACGCGCCCCTGGCGCACGCCGGATTTCTTCTTGTGCCATTCGCTGGGTACTGGTAGAGATTTCAGGAGCTTGTTGAAACGGATCGGCTTTTACAACGATTTCCTTGGCTTCAATGGACGATGTCTCCAGCTCGACCAATAAGTATGCTGAACGACCGGCAGTAATCTGAATATCCGATCGAATTGCTTCGGCGTAACCGATAACGGAAATACGAATCGTTGAAGTTCCAACTGGAATTTGATCAATCTGAAATTTTCCCGATAGATCGGATTTACCACCGATTTTCGATCCAACGATCCGCACGGTAGCTCCGGGTATTCCTTCCTGCGTTACTCGATCGCGGACAAATCCATGGATACTTCCTATTGTCATTTTGGATTCTGCCAGAGAAATTGTTATCAGTGAAAACAACAGGAAAGCGATACTTATTCTACACTTCATCATATGTATTTACCTATCCCGATTATTATTCGACAGATTCACTGTTAACCGTTATTGCATAACGGAAGGAACGGATTGAAGACAAATTGTATAAAAAGTTGTTTTCTAAATTACAGCGAAGATAATAAGAAAACTTCCGACGAATGCAATCATAGAGGAAAATAAATCAGTGTTGTGTAAATAAACTGCATGTTTTCGGAAATTCTTGTAGAGAAGTTGAAACCTGACAAGAAAATAAATTTCGATGAGGGTAATTAAACTCCATCCTGCCCAAGCAATTTTCGGAATCGTGGCGTTGGCATCTTTGTACAGAATGAATCCCACGATTGCCATGAGAATAATTCCGACGATCAACCCCAAGTACCAGCGAAAACGCAACCACATCAACCGATGTTTTCGTAAACTCAGATCCAGAGTATCGCGAGCGATCGAGAACCATCTCGCCATGGTAACAAACAGTAAGACTCCCCATCCTCCCGCCAAACATAGTGTGAGTTGTATAGTAAGGTCCACTGTCGTTACTTCCTTTGCAAAAAAACAATCAAACTTCCTACTCGATAATATAACTTCGTTTCGACAAAAAAATAAATTCTCTCGACTGGTGAATTCAAAATCGCCGTTTCACTGTGGTTCCAGCTCGAAATGGATTGAATATGAACCACAATATGCCTCCTCCATCCAATAAATTCAATCTCTATTTGAATCGAACAAAAAATAACCCGTCTATCCGACGGGTTATTTTCACAAATGGAAAATTCATGATGATCGATTAATCTTCATCGTCATAAGCTGGCGTTCCACTTTCGCCGACGCGACCGTGTTTGCGACGCTCATTGGCGAAATACTCGTCTGTAACTTTTTGAGTTGTATCTACGAGAAATTCCCACGCATCAACGTAACGTTTCCGATCGTCTGCCGATAACCGATCCAATGTCTGTTTGAACACATCGCGGGCATGTTCCCGGTGTGCAGCCAAGAATGCGGAACCAGCAGCAGAAAGGTGAACGCGAACCATTCGCTTGTCGGGAAGGTCGTGCCGTCGCTTGACGAGATTGTGCTTCACCATTCGTTCGGTTGTCAACGAAGCGGTGGACGGGCTGATGCTCAGTAAGTGTGCCAATTCACTCATCGACAATGGACCGTGGTGTTCCAAAAGCAACAATGCTTTAAATTGAGCAACCGACAATTCCCGTTCCCGGGCAAAAGTTGCGCCATATCGATGCATTGCAGACATCAATACGGGAAATGCAGACATCAATCGTTCAATTTGATCGACTTGCTCTTTCAAGTTATCACTTGCCATCTACTGCTCTCCTTTCGAAAAAAAAAAGATTACTAATGTTTCATGGGTAGAAACTCACTAATGATACGTAACAAAAGCTAATTCTGCAAGACTAATTGCTTGTCATAGCTTATTTATGCGACAATAAATACAACAATCTTGCCATTCGCGCTATATCTTTCATTAACATTATGTTACATGACGCTGTAAATATTCTCATATCGTGAAACAATTTATCTAACTAAATCACAGTCTCTCACTTGAAAACTTTCATATCATTGTTTATTGGTAAATTGTAAAATGATTTCGGCGATTTCTTTCAGTTCAGTTAATACCATAATTTACAGCGGCTTACTAAGAACAATTAATTACACCGATAATATGGGAATTGTCAAACGAGCACATGCCGTATACTATAGTATATTAACTATTTATAATGATGGCAATAAAATATATTTGATCATGTTTCACGGAAATCTTTCATACATCACTCTTTTACTTATAAATAACTAACGTAATAATAAACAAAGAATAACTTGAGTGGATCAAGAGCAAAATAATTCTGTTTCAGCGTTGAAATTGTATTAATTTTACACCGTTACTTGAACAATTTTAGAGTTATCGCTTCCCCCTCCCTGAGTTTCTTCGCATTGAAATGACAATTTTAGGTGAAAACTGTTCAAATATTAACGCAGAAAAATCAAATCATCTTTGATTGATATTCAACAACAAATTGACTGAATTGGGATGAATAAGAATTTGCGAAATATTATTTAGTCGTTACAAAAACTCCGATTTACTGTTTGCTTCAGCGTCAAGCAAACGTTTCATCAAATTGCAGGTACCAAAATCACACACAATTTTTTTTTGATCAACTTCTTCTGGTATCAGATGAAACGTTCAATGCTCACGAAATATACAGTTATGCACAACAACAGTGACTATTAATGCAACAATTAATCCTTGTGAGAAAGATTTACTTCTTCTAAATCGATCAGTACCGCCCTCTTGTTCAAAAAAATTGATCAACTATTTTCATCAGCATTGGGATGTAATGAAAAATTTCTCAAACAAGTGTGTGATCGATATCTTTCTATGAAGTGGTCCCGTTTTCCTGGACAGTTTGTTAGTTAGATTGCTTTGCCCGATATTTTGACAGCAAGCAGGGAGTTTACAATGTCGGGATTACGACGGACCTTATCGCCTGATTTCAAGGCGAAGGTAGCATTAGCAGCCCTCAAGGGTGAAAAGACGGTATCGGAACTGGCGAGTATGTATCAGGTTCATCCGAATCAGATCAGCCAGTGGAAGAGGCAGCTTTTGGATCATGCTGCATCGGTGTTTGGCAAGACCGAGTCGTCAGGAAGTGAAGAAGTAGACCTTAAGGAGCTTCGCGCCAAGATTGGCCAGTTAACGATGGAGAACGATTTTTTGTCACGGGGGCTCAGTCGCTTGGGCGTTCTGAGCGTGAAGCGCTGATCGATCCTGGTGCCAGTTTGCCGGTGGTTCAGCAGTGTTCTTTGATCCAGATTCCACGCAGCAGTTTCTACTATCGTCCGGTTCCGCTTGATTCGACCGAGTTGATGCTGTTGCGAACATTGGATGAGCTTCATCTGAAAGTTCCGTTCTACGGTGCTCGTAAACTGGTGGTGGAGTTATCGAAGCAGGGCATCGACGTTGGACGGAAAAAGGTTCGTTCCCTGCTGCGCCTCCTCGGTCTGGAAGCATTGTACCGCAAGCCGCGTACGACGGTTCCTGACAAGGAACACAAGATTTATCCGTACTTGCTTCGCGATATTGTGGTAGATCGGGCGAATCAAGTGTGGGCAACCGATATCACGTACATCCCATTGGCTCGGGGTTTTGTGTATCTGGTGGCGGTGATCGATTGGTACAGCCGGAAAGTACTGTCGTGGCGACTTTCGAATACGCTGGATACGCATTCCTGTGTGGAAGCATTGAAGGATGCGTTGTCGAAGTATGGGAAGCCTGAGATCTTCAACAGCGATCAAGGGTGTCAGTTTACCAGCATCGCATTTACGGATGTTTTGAAAGAGGCAGGCGTTCGGATCAGTATGGATGGTAAAGGTCGGTGGATGGATAACCGTTTTGTCGAACGGTTGTGGAAGTCGTTGAAGTACGAGGAAGTATACTTGAAAGGGTACGATTCAGTTCGCATTGCAGAGCGTAGCATCGGTGAGTATTTTTCGTTCTACAACAGCGAACGTTCGCACCAAGGCTTGGGCTATCAAACCCCAGATGAAGTCTACACCGATAGTCTAAGAAATCTTTCTTGTCAGGCAGCTGCCTGACAAGAAACAGCAGACAGTGGGCGGTGCAATCTAACTAAGATTCGCACAAAACTGTCCAAACTGAGGGTACCACCTCACTAGTTAGATTTAGATCAGTAAAACAAACCCATATTTAGTTCTGGCAAGATCAAATTGATTGGAAGTGTTAGTATGTAGACAAATTGCCAACTTAACCATTACCGGTCGGAATCAATTTTCACCGATTGATTTCAGTTTATCGATTTTAATACTAACTGACACAAATTATAATTGTTTCAAAATGGAGAAACATGAATTGTTCCCAATGTGGTGCGGAAATTGTGTCTAGCGAACAGAAGTGTTCCCAATGCAATTCAATTGCGTTATCTGAGGAAAGTTATTCTCCTGATTACGATCCCAATGAAAGCGACCGCGATCATCTTGTTACACTTCTTATTTCATTTTTCGGGGGAGGATTTGGGATTGATCGATTTTACCTTGGTTATACGGTCTTAGGTATGTTGAAGTTCTTCTCGATCGGAGGGTTGGGGATTTGGTGGTTGATCGATTTGGGATTGATTGCATTCAATCGTCTTCCCGATTCCGATGGAAAGCCGTTACGTAACTATACTTTCAGATCCACTGACAGGTCGAATATTCACCCAGGTAATAGGTAGAACGTCGATTGATTCGCACTTTCGCGTTATCATTTCGATTGTTTATCCTCATTCGATACAGCTAGATCGAATTCTTGATCGATTTTCCTAGTAGTAGCGCAATCGTTTTTTTGTTGACGTTTTTTCCGGTTTTGGATTGAGTGATGCTTCGAATGCCGTTCGGTAACTCAATTCGATAAATGGAGTCAATTTCCGAAATGTACTCTTATTGGACACTGACACAATCAGCCAACTTCTGAATATTCGATTGCCATGTTGAAAAGGATAAGTATCGAAGGTATTCATTACAATTTCTCGAGCTTCTTCCGGTAACGCCGTCAGTGCAATTCCATCTTCTTCCAGCCATCCGAACATTTTTCGATTAGCAGCATACACTTCGTATCCAAACATCTTTTTCGGACCAGCCAGTTCCCAAGAGCCAATCAGTTTTTCAAATTCCGATTTTAAATCGAACATACTCACTTCCATTCTTGATCTTCATCCTTAGTATTGTAGTCAATACGGTAACGACAATACATTAATTGTAACCTGCCCATTTTTGTACGGAGCTAAAATGCGTTTCATTTCAGTCTATCGCAAGATGCCAACAATTCAAATTATGATGCGGTTAGTATTAATACTATCATTAATACTCCCGATCATTCTCGCGGGAGTTCTCTACCTTGTTTCGTTCAAAACGAATTCGCCGACGATGCTATTCGCGATTATCGTTGGATTGCTCGCGATGGATGCGATCGGTTTTCTCCTGGCGCGTCGCGAGATCGGCAAGACGCTGAACGCCGAAGTGGAAATCAATGATATCGGTATTCAAAACTTGACTCCGGGTCACGAAACGTTGATTCGCTGGGATGAGATTCAGTCATTCAAAAAAGTATTGGCTGGACAAGGTCTGTATTCGATCAAGGTTATCACCCCCAATCAAAAATTGACTCTGATAGCGTTATTGGTTCCCGACGATCCGAATGCCCCGGTTTTAAAACGAACCATGACCGGAAATAAATACGTATATCCCGATGGACACGAAGAAGTTTACCACTTTGAGCAGTGGCGTCTCTATCAAGAACTGCTAAAGTATCGTCCCGATTTGAAAGTTAACTAATCGGATCAATGATTTTTGCCCGTTAATATTCCAGTCGCGACCGACGGCTGAATTCGCCTCTGAGGGGGCTAAATCCTGACCACTCATTTGATAATTCGTTAATTATGTCACAAATCATTCGATTACCCAACAACGCTCTTGTGTCTACACTGTCAAAACCCACCAATTTGTTTGATAATCAAATAGCAATTTCAAATTTCCTCTCGTACTACAAATAGTGTATATTTGATCCTATTTCACAGCGTCTTAGCTGTGTTATTTTTTCAATCTTTGTGATATTTCAGTTCCTTCTCGTGGGGGGGAGGTAATGGTGCGACAAATTTTCGCGCTCGGACTGTGTTTTTCTCTATATCTAATCGCCTTAGCATCCAACTATTCGATCTCCGGTAAAATCGTCGGTGAGGACGGAACTCCTCTACCTCGAGCATCGGTATTGCTCGAAGGTACGAAACGCGCCACACTGAGCGATTTCGATGGAAATTTTGAGTTCCAACAACTAGCGAGTGGAAGTTATCGGTTAAAAACCAGCTACGTTGGATATGAACCGTCAATTATCGGGATCGATTTGTCACGCAATGATGTGAAAAATATTACGATCAAACTCCGCAAAAACTATTTAATGCTTGATCAGATTGTCGTCACAGCAACCCGCACTGAACGCACCTCACAAGAAATTGCCGTACCTACGATTGTCCTTACGGAAAAAGAAATTCGCGAAAACGGTGCTAAGGATGTTGCCGAAGCGATCTCGGATCGTCTAGGTGTAGATCTCCGTGGTGGTCGCACAGGTGGTCAATCGGCGGAAATCCTCGGAGCCGATCCAAAATATGCACTGGTCCTAGTAGATGGCGAACCACTGGTTGGAAAATTCGACGATCGTTCGGAACTAGGATCATTATCGCTTGATCGCGTCGAACGTATCGAGATTGTTAAAGGACCTGGCAGTTCTCTGTATGGCAGTGAAGCGATGAGTGGCGTTATCAACATCATTACGAAGAGACCGCAAAAACCGCTTGAGCTATCGACAGAAGTGAAAGGCGGCGAATACGAATTAGGGGAAATCTCACAAACCATCAGCAGCCATCACGATGACTGGAGCATTCTGCTTAACGGTTCGTCGATGCATCAAGGTAGAACACCGATGCGCGATTATCTTACGATGATCGGTAAAGACCGTGCTGATTTTGGTGGTAAAATATTATTCCACCCCGAGAACTCACTTTGGTCGGGTGAAATCGATGGCGGTTTTACGAACAACCGTGAAATCTCGAAAGACGCAAGCATCCGGTACGAAACCCGGGTACTGCGGTATGATTACCGACCTTCGGTATCATTCCGATATCGCCCGTGGGCGGAAGTAAAGTTTAAGAGTCGATTCTCGCAATACGATCGCCTTTACGACGTCTTCGTTCGCAAGAGTGGTTATCATGATATGTCGCAATCGAACGATTCCCGCGAGCGTCTGTTATCGGCGGAACTCGACTACAATCGCCAATTCTCCGCCGACTACACGGCAAGTTTCGGATTGTCGCTTGCGCAATCGGATTTCGATGCAGCTCGAGTCGCGTGGGGCGCAGTCAAAAAGAATATTGTCTGGTCGGTCTTTGCACAATCGGAAAAAAAATGGTCGGATCAATTCCGAACCGAGTTAGGACTTCGGTTCGATCATAATCAAGGATTCCAGAATTTCGAAGACAATTACACTCAATCGATCGCGAAATTTCTCACAGGATATTTTGTCAAATCGAAAGGAAATTTCCTTTCGCCAAAGATCGCGGCAATGTACTCGCCCAACGATTGGCTGAAGTTCCGTGGTAGTGTTGGTCGGGGATTCCGCGCGCCGAGTTGGATTGAATTGTATTTAACTTTTCCCCATCCGGCTGTCGGTTACGAAGCCTATGGCAATCCCAATTTAAAACCCGAAACATCGACCGGATACAACTTCGGCAGCGAAATACTGATCAATCGCCGGTTGTTATGGACGGTAAATGCGTTCTACAACGATTTTCGCGACCAGATCGAAGACACGACCGTACGTGTTGGAATCTTGTCGTACACGAACATTGGTCGAAGCTATACGCGTGGTTTCGAATCGAATTGGAAATGGTACCAATCGCGTTATATGACGACTTCAGCCGGTTACCAATATCTGGAGGCGTACAATTTATCCGCACACTCGTATTTACCGCACCCCAGGCACACAGGCAATGTTCGACTCGATTTTCACAGTGCCGACGACGGTATCGGTCTCGCGCTTCGCGGAAGGGTTTTCCAGCGCTACGATCAACGCTACGATCTAACCTACGGATTGTACACTTTTGAATTATCCAAGTTAACACCAAAACCGATTCTCGATGTGACCTTAACGCTCAATGGCAATTCGATCAATTCACGATTGAAGGGAATTCGCTTCATTCTCGGGGGAACCAATTTACTCGATTACACCAATGAATATTACGGACCGTTTACCGGTCGCCGTTCGTTCATTTCTTTGTCTTATAATTATGCTCAGTGAAACCAATTCAAGTAGTCTAACCGGACATATCCGGAGGGGGATTTCAATGAAGAAAGTACTAGTATTGACCATTTCAATCGGCGTACTATTCGCAATCGGATGTAAAAAAAGCGATTCGGATCAGAGTTCGTTAACTGCACCCGAGAGCAGATACACAAACAATATCAAGACAACACCAGTTTATCTGAATCTAGAGACCGGTGATAGCGTACAAGTATGGGATATTGCTTATGTACGCGGTGAAAATCAAAGATTTCGCGTTAATTGCGGTTCTTCGGGTAGTAAAGGATTTCACGTTGCCCAATTAGCGCAATCAATGACTGCCAGTTTCAGCGATACCGCTGGTTTAAACTGGATGGTCGATGTCAACGACACGTCCGGTCTTGCGATTGGATCGAAATGGGTCGATGAATCGACACTCAATCCAAACGATCACTACTCCATTGCCGGATTTGATTCTGTATCATTCATCTTGAGATACGACGCATATCCTTGGATCAAATTTCAAGGGCTCTTTTGCCGTTCAGGAATCGCCCGCTTTCAGTATACATTCAGCGATAGTATCAGTGGGAGTTCAGGACGTGTATACTGGAATTCAACGATTCATCTTGACAGCATCACCGGTGGTGTAACAGGTACTCCAAAGATGTATCGGTTCAATTCCGGCATGGTTGAATCCAATCAATGGCAAATTGCATTGATCGCCGCATTCGACAATGGCTATAAATTCCCGTATGGTCGCTTGAATCGGTCGACCACAACCGAAGCTGTTTGGATCAATCAGGCTTACGACCAAGTAAGCGCAGTTCCAACTGGTGTTACTTTTGCCACCGACCCCGACGATGGCTTTCAGATTGGTCGAATTTTTAATTACATCAATACCCGACTTTATGCATGGGACAAGACATTGTTAGTTCGTCAGAACGGACACGTTTGGAAGGTCTCTTTTGATGACTACTACAACAGTCAAAATGCATCCGGTTTCGTTACATGGCGATTTGCCAGACTTTAACGGGAGATGGATTGATGAGAAAACGGGGCAACCGCCCCGTTTTTTTTTGCTGAATTCATAATTCAATTTACTCTCAATCACGTATCAGCAGCGCTTCAAGAATTCCAGCTACTAGTAAATTCTATTGACCTTAACTAATGAACACACTGATTCATACTAGACGACTATCGTAATCTAGTTAATCATTGATAGTACAATAGTTAACCCCAGTCGGGGATCAAAGCAATACCAACTTAGGTTCAGTACCCTCGAATAACTCGCTTTCGAAATAAAACAATGCCCATTCATGGCAATGAAACGATTGTCCTAATCGGGTTAAACAAAACGGGCGACCAAATGATCGCCCGTTTCGATGAAGCTGAGAAGCGTACTTACTTCACGAGTACCATCTTGCGTACCGAGTAGAAGTCGTTAACGCGGATCTGATAGAAGTACACACCGTTAGCCAACTTCGTGCCATCGAAGGACACGGAATAGGCATTACGCGGTTGGTATGCATTCACCAGAGTTACAACTTCACGACCATTGGCATCGAAGACCTTCACTTCAACTTTACCGGCTTCCTTCAACGCATAACGGATTTCCGTCGTGGGGTTGAATGGATTCGGCCAGTTCTGCTGGAGTGCATATTCGGTCGGAAGAACGCCAATTGCACCAGAAGTCGGCGTGGCAGTGCGAACCAACGGATGAGTGGTTTCAACACCGTCAAGACTTACATCGGAAATACGATAGTAATACGTCGTTCCATTAGTCGTACGGACATCGACAAAGCGATAGGTCGAACCAGTGCTGATCGAACCATTGGCACGAATTTCAGCAATCACTTCACCGGTGGCTTCAGACGAAGTCGAGCGGTAAATGCGGAAGAAATCGTTGTCAACTTCTGATTCAGTTTTCCAGTTCAACACGATGCGATTGTCGGCACCGGTTGCAGTGAACGTGCTTAACGTAACCGGCAACAAGTCGTTATTGCCAGCGAGCGACCACTGCGAGAAGTGCGTAATACCACATACGGTAACGGTATTGTCGATCATGTTGAAGGAATAGCTGTATGGAGCCACATTCGGAATAATCAACCATGGACCAGAATATCCCGTGCGATAAATAACACGGACAGTGGACGGATCCACGCCAACTGGGACGTCAAATGTCAAACATGCGTCGAGTGAACCATCCGGCACATTCGAGTTAATCTGAGTAATCTGTCCAATTGGGGCAGCGGCTGCAATACCGGACGCGATAACGTCGCCATCAACCCAACCCGGTGCGTGACCGAAGGTATTGTCGGAGTTCGGAACGTTGTTGCTGATGTGGTTCGTGCTGATGAACGGCGGATTACCATTGTCGCCGGCATTACCAGCCAATGGCGTATTGAATACGATACCAGCGTGAACACCAACGGTTGGTAACGGCAGACTTCCGATTCCGGCAACTGGTTGCGGCGGAACCGAAGCAGTCGATTGATACCAGCTCTGGTAGTAGGTAAGAGCAAGGTTGTCACTCGGGATCGAACCAGAGGTCATGTACTGCAAGAAATTAGTACCGGTAGTTGCACCCTGAATACCAATCGTGGGTGACCAACCAGATGCTACGTGACGATACATAACCTGAATACGACCGTCAGAATACAGAATTACTTGGAAATTCGCCAATGCGGCTGCGTTACCGTAGGGGGTAACATCTTTGTAATTGATGACGAACTTGTTGCCGAAATTCTGGTAGGTAATGGCACACGTTGTTGCCAAACCGACTTCACCATCACACCACAACAATGAAATGGCAGGACCGAAGCCCAGCATGCCGACGTTCGGCAACGAGCCAGCAGTCCAAGAATTACCGGTATTTGCGTGGGCGCCAAGACCGATGAAATAGTTTGTACTTAAAGTCAACGAATCGTAGATGTTTCCATAGAATGGGAAGTGGAAACCATCCATGTAAATGATTGCGCGACCTTCATCGCCAACTGAGTAAGTCGAAGCTGCCACAAATGGAGCAGTCGTCGGGCTGGTTAACGGAACTTCAGCATACGCGAAGCCGTGGGCATTGCGATTCGTAATGAAGCGGTAACCGTAACCATCCGGATTCGAACGTTCGGGATCTGGAGTAGTAACGATCGTTGTGTCGGCACTGGGAGCTTCAATCAAGTCATGATTTACAGCAACTGGTACTAACGCATTTGCCGAGCCGGAAAGTAAACCGGTTAATCCGTGAGCTGCCCAAGCAGCACGCGACAATGTCGTCGGTGTCAATGCGCCACCGGCGTACACACCATTAATCAACACGCGATAATTCGTGGTCGCGGGGTTGCCATCGACACCGATTCCATCGACTGTTGCGGTGGTGTAACCAGTTTGGTGAGCAGTCAGATGACCGGCTGCATTAGCAAGCGTATAAGCAGATACTGCGACAAAGCTAGCAGAGAAATGTAAGCTACCAGTCATAATCTGCGCACTGCCAGTATTTACCAATGATTTGGCAGATACCCGCGTTGTCGTGGCGGTTATGCTTGACAGTTCGTCGCTTACGATAACACTCTTACGAAGTAGTCTACTACCAGTATTGTTGACTGCGTAGACTCGAACGTAACTCACAGCGTCCGGTGAAAGACCAGACAACGTATCGGTATAGACATCACCAATTCCGGCAGCATTATTCGATGGAATAATAAATGCAGGAGTGGCAGTATGTGGTGCGAAATCGACGGCAAACGGAGTAGTAGAGGTGTATCCGTAGAAATCGGTTTCGGAAATGGAGTTGTCGGTCCAACTGACAACCATGCTGTGATTCGTAATCGAAGCCGGATCGATTGCGCCTGCAGTCGGTGCATCTGGAACTGCAGCACTAACCGAGGTGAAGCTCATTTCCGGGGATTCCACGGTGGAACCATCGGTACGATGATGATAGACTTTCCAGTAATAAGTCTGGCTGAAGCCCATCAAACCTGGATTGTAAGTCGTTCCAGTTAAACCGGAAGCAACAATCGACGGGGAACTGGATGTACCGAATGCAACATCAAACGACGATTGACCTGGTGCAGTCCATGACAATTGAGCGTCACGTGCGACATCAAGTGCAGCGTCACCCGGCGTATATCCGTATGGATTCGGCGCAACGCCGTAAATCTTGATGGTTACGCCATTCACGACTGTACCGCCACCGTATTCGGGATTGATAGTCGCCGAACCGGCGGTGACAATATTCATGATCGAAGTATTGGCAGTAGCACCTAATACTAAACCGATACCTTTATTGATACCGTAGGTTGCCGTCATTTCTGACGCGGGGATCAAGGCATAATTCAAAGTAATCGAGTGATCAGCATGATTTAAAATCACTTGATACTTATGTTCCGAACCAGCCACCCAGTTATAGTTCAACCAGTTATACCATGTAATTGTAGTGGTATGAGCAGTAGCATCGTAATGGGTATAAATCTTTGCTGTCGTCGGTCGCGAACCGGTTGCACCACCTTGATCGCGATTCCAAACGGAAATACCTTCATTCATCGATGAATACGACGTAGCGACAAAATAGATTTCGCCATTCGTACCGATCTTAGCGGAATCGTAATTCAAACCAGCGTAATTAAATGATTCACCTAAGCCATACTTATAGGCGCCATCGTCTTCCGAACCAAAATTCAATACATAAGGAATTTCGGTGTGTCCAGCAGTTACTGGATCGACGTAACTATACGTCGGTGCCGGTCCACTGGTTGCCAGCGAAGTAGCAACGTACGGATACGTGTAATTGACGCCAGTAAAGCGAGAAACGGAAACGCTATTCGCTGCTAAATCTGGTGAAAAAGCGTGGAACACAAAATTATCCGGACTCCACGGAGAAACGCTAGAAGGAATCGAAACGTACACGCGACCGGAGAAAGTCGCTGCGGGTTCGATCGGTCCAGTATCGCCAACAGGGTTACCCATCGCATCGCAAATTGTCGTTGTCCACGACGGCGCGTTGGAAAACTCCATCGAGAAGACGTTCGGATTGGATCCGACATTTCTCACAGTGAAAGTATAGTAAATGTCTGTGCCTGTAGCACCGCGTTTACTATTTTCAAAGGTTACAGTCAAACCCGGGGTCACGGTTGTGGTTCCCGAGACTGTCGTGTGAACGGCTGGATCGCCATTCGAAGTAATTGATAAGGTAAACGCATCGGTTGAATTCGCGAGTGCTTCATTCTTCGGGGTTGCTTTGACGTACACCGGTGTGGTAGCGCCAGCCATCACCGGAATATCGGCAATCGGTCCACCGTCGATCACATCGGCGATATCATAATACCACAAACCGGAAGTTTCCAGATGGTAAACGTCGTCGGTAGATCCAATATTGTGGATATTGACGGTGTACCAAACTGAGCTACCAGCAACACAACTCGAATTTGCAGTCACGCGAGTCGCTTCCATTGCATAAGGAATGACTTGGTAAATGCTAATCCCGTCGACAAAAATGTCGTTTCCATAAGCACTGACGGCTTTGAAGACGAACTTAACTTGATTTTGTAATGCGCCAGCCGGAAGTGAAATGGTCGTGTCGGCTAATGCTGTACCGGGAGAGGTTCCACCGGCACCAACTGTGCTCCCCTGTAATACCGTAGAAGTAGCATTGAAAATTTCATGTAGGGTCGGATCGGAACCGACGGTGTAAGCGACAATCAAGCGATCGCTTGCAGATGAGAATGACCGTTGGAACCGGAAGTTTGCAGCAGCGAAACCGCCCATGTCAAACGTTGGGGTCCAGAGGTAATCGATATAACCTGATGGTTCACTGTAAGTATTGATGCGAGCCATACCGTCGCCGGCATTGGTTCCGGTATATCGAACCCACTGATAAGCATCGCCATTGGGATTCTGTACCGACCAACCTGAAGGTGGAAATTGCGTTCCGGAGAAATTCTGAGTAAAGGGTAATCCGGAAACAGTATTTTCGAGATTACATTTCGATCCAATCTTCCGCGTTGAAGCAGATAATCCTGTTCCAGCGGGGGTGATTGTAACCGTTGTAGTGTCGGTGCTGTTAAATAGAGCAGTACCAGAAATAGTCACATTCATCTTAAATGTGCTATTCGCTCCGCCAGCGATGGAAATCGGAGCAGACAACGGGGTAACACCATCGCTCTGGAACAGAGCGGAAGTCCAGGTGTTGCCGGAGAGTCCGACCGTGTAATTATCGGCATTCGAACCGATGTTGTTAATCGTGAAAGTATAAGTCAACGTCGAGCCAGCAGCACCTTCTTGTCCAGTAGGTGAACTGACACTGTATGCCCATGGCAAAACTACTGTCGTGACATCGAGTTGGACGTTCGGACGATTGCCACCGATCGAAAGCGCGTTACCAGCAGGATCGCCACTATCGTTTTGGTTGTAACCAAATTTACTGGCAGACGTATAATACCGATTCCCGGCACCGGAACTACTGGATCCGCCGCCTGATCCGAAATTCGTCTTGGTAAAAATGTACAGGTTAGAACCTGCAGGCAAGGCGAACGGGGTAGAAAGCGTAAACGTATTCCAAGTCGAGGCGGTAGTCGAATGACCGGTACCATCATAAACCAACGTCGCACCCGTTATCAGAGTGCTGAAGGTTCCTGCCGGAATCGTCGCATCCGTCGTCGCTTTCATGTAGATTTTAAGCGGCTTAGTCGCGATATTGTCGCCCGAGAACGTTGCGGTAGCATACCATGCAACCGTATTAATCGTTCCACCGGTCGCACTGACTTCTGCCGAAGTATACAGTGACGCGGTATTCTCCCAACCATAGTACAAACCGGTTGGATACCGACTTGAGCTAGTAGATGGGTTACCGGATGGAATAATGACCGCCGTTGCCATTGCCATTGATGCGACAAGCAGCAACAGCAACATCAACAACACACTTCTTGACAAAGACTTCATAGGGTTCCTCCTTGTGAAACTCTAGTCAACCATTAATTATTAAATTGATACAAACAATAAAAAAACATTTTCCAACACGATTCGTATTGGTTTCTAGTTACTACAAAACTCGGATTCAGCTACATAAGCGTATAGCTAACATAAGTTTCAAGAATCGGCACTGCAACTACTAAAACCAAAGTTTTAGTAAAACTTTTATGACCGCCCGCACAATCCCAAACTGAGCATGCGGTATGTTTTCAATAACACACCGTTAGTTCAACATTTACAAGCGTTATAACAAGGGCGAAGAAATTGCTTTTCTCGAAGAGATCACTTACTCTGAGAGAAACGCGATACTATCGATTTCTCTCAGAGTTTTTCGATAAATTCAATTCAATAATTATTCATCTACAATTCTTTATTACACAATCAATTGCGGAATTTAATTTGTACCGCAAAAATACTCTTCGAGACGAATTCATCCACACAAATTGAAATATCAATGTCGATCCGTGAAACCTCGATTAATGGTGTCAAACAGCGCTTTTATTACATTCCAATTTAATCGAGGAGTATCTTCGCTTAGCAATATTGTGATCTAGATCGCACACGATCCGTCAAATGTTGTCTGGAGCACACAGGGGTCCCAATTTATTCGTATTTTTAAGCAAAACTGGTCAGTATCAATATCGCTATTATCTCCGAGAGAACGGTTATTTTGCTGAAACTGTGTGTTTTCAAGGAAATAAACATCCATTTGTGATATGATATAGATTTCACATCTGTTATTCAAAACGAAACTCGATAAAAATACCCTTTGATTGAGAAATGGGTTGACTTTTTGGAAGAATACCACGATATTTAGATAGCAGTAACCTGTGGTATTGGTGATAACATATCACAAGCGGTAAGGAGTATAATTGAAACGCGATGTCGAAATGAAGCTTCAAGCAAGCACAAATTTGAACGAATGGGAGAAAATCCTCGTTTCGTTCACCGTGTTGCTCATGGTTTCGACTATTCTCGTCTCAGTGTTCGTATGCCTTCATATTATCCAATCATTACCCGGAATTGGCAGCCTGTTGTATGGTGCCACACTGGTTACGATCGGATTGGTCATTCTGATTAATTTGGCGATTATTCTGAATGTCTTTTTCCAAATTGCCAAATTGTCGCTTTCTATTTTCAAACGATCTACAGTACCTGCGGTATTGTCCTTCAAGCTCCACCGAAGCAGACTCGTGCGTATTCCTGCCTTTCTTTCCACACGGTTGTAATCGGTATAATTTGTTCATTCAAGCGGCGGTCGCCGCTTTTTTTGTTTTAGGTCTCCTCTTTCTCGAACGATCAATTTCCAATTCTTTCAACATTCTTTCTTTCCCGCCCGAAGAATTGCTTATCTTTTCAAAATCCAAAGACAGTTTATCAACCGTTGCTCGACCGGAGATACTATGTCCTTCCATCCTTATATCTCACCCGATCGAAATGAACCGGAATTCACACTTCGCGCCATCATTCTTGGGGTAGTATTCGGTTTTGTTTTCGCAGCTACTTCAGTCTATCTGGGGTTAAAAATCGGGCTGACCGTTAGCGCATCGATACCGGTAGCGGTGCTTGCCATCTCGGTTTTTCGTTGGCTGGGAAAAGCTGGGGTACTGGAAAACAACATCGTTCAAACAGTGGCGTCTGCCGGTGAGTCGATCGGTGCCGGTGTGGTTTTTACTTTACCGGCGGTAATCTTACTCGGATACAAACTCGATTACATCACGATCTTTTCACTAGCAATCCTTGGTGGTATCCTCGGCACTTTATTCATGATTCCTTTGCGCCGATCGTTAATCGTGAAAGAGCATGGCAAAGTTCCGTATCCGGAAGGCACAGCTTGTGCGGAAGTATTGATCTCCGGCGATAAAGGCGGAACAACGGCGAAACATGTCTTCGTCGGTCTTGGGATGGGATTCATCTATACCATTTTGATGAAGGTCTTTACACTTTGGAAAAATGTTCCGGAGTATAATCCGAAATGGTTCAAAGGCGCTTCGATTCGCGGTGAGATGGCTGCGGAACTGCTTGGTGTCGGATACATCATCGGTCCATCGATCGCAGGATATATGTTATCCGGCGGTGTGATTTCGTGGTTGGTTCTGATTCCGATGATCAAATTATTCGGCTCAGGTTTACCGGATGTTTTCCCACCGGCAAACGGTTTGACGATTGCGATGATGGGACCCGATGAGATCTGGTCGAATTATATTCGTTACATCGGCGGCGGTGCTGTTGTTTTCGGGGGAATTGTTACGCTGTTGAAAGCGTTGCCGGTGATTTGGTCGGCATTCCGCGAAAACTTCGCAAGCGAGAAAATATCCGGATCTTCTGCAGTTGATCGGCGACCGCGCACCGAGCGCGACCTTCCCATTATGGTCACAATCGTCGGTGCATTTGTTATGGTTCTACTCATTGCGATACTACCGCAAATTCCTGGTGGCATTGGTTTGCGACTGATGGTTGCTGCGCTGATCGTGGGTTTCGGATTTTTCTTTGTCACAGTATCGTCGCGAATCGTTGGATTGGTTGGTAGTTCATCTAATCCAATTTCCGGAATGACGATCACTACATTGATGTTCACCTCGCTAATCTTTCTCGCATTGGGATGGACGGGACACTCGAATGCAATCGTGGCAATACTAGTTGGAGGAGTTGTCTGTATCGCCGCAGCAAATGGCGGTAACACTTCGCAGGATTTGAAGACCGGTTATCTGGTTGGTGCCACACCGCGTGCACAACAGCTTGCACTCGTCATTGGTGTTATCACTAGTTCGATCGTCATCGGATTAACGTTGTTATACCTTCATTCGACACTCGGAGTTGGAAGCAAAAATCTTCCCGCGCCCAAAGCACAATTAATGCAATTGATCGTTAGTGGAGTATTGGAGCAAAAACTTCCGTGGGATTTAATCTGGATTGGATTCTTTCTCGGATTGACGATGCAATTGTGTGGAGTGGAAGCGCTGCCATTCGCCGTGGGTGCTTATTTACCAATGGAAATTTCCACGCCAATATTCATCGGCGGTATTATTCGCTGGTTTGTCGATCGAAAGCAAAAAGATAAATCGAATAGTGAACAAGAATCGTCGCCAGGTGTGTTGTATTCCTCAGGATTGATCGCTGGTGGTGCGATTGGGGGAATTTTCTGGGCGATCCAAAAAGGCTTCGAAAATGCCGGATCGAAATGGGCGGCGGCGTTACCATCAATAGGGGATAGTCTCGCTTGGAATTATTCATCGCCGTGGAGTGAGATCGTGCCTTGTATTGCAATTGGTGTTTTATGCGTTTGGCTGCTTCGTATTTCCCGGAAACCCGAGTAAGATATTTTACTACGTATAGCGAACGGGCGCAGGATGCTGTGCCCGTTTTTTTTATTTGATCTTACCGATATAAATATTCGTCGAATATTCGAATTTCACTTCGTCGTCCGAGCTGTATTTACCGAATACTTTTTTTAAATCAACCGACATCGGCACAAAAAATGGGTGACCCGGTAAGGGTGAGTAAGACATTGAACAGACACGACCAATCAAACCATCGAAATCGAAATACTGCTGATTCGGCAAATTGAATTCTCGAAATTCATTCGGATGGAAGAAACGTACGATCTTCTCACGCTCGTGATGATATTTATTTTCGACATCGTGTTCGACATTGTACTTTTTAACGGTCTTTATCAGATCCATCATGAATGGTTCGTTCTTTATACTGGAATTCCACATCAGTGCGACCAAGCCGCCTGGCTTTAAAATTCGCTTGAATTCGACTTTCGCCGCGTCCAAATCGAACCAATGAAACGCCGACCCTGCAATAATCATATCCACATTTTCATCGGGGAGATTCGTTTGTTCGGCGCACCCGTCGATACTAATAAACTTGTGGTATCGTCCAAGATATTCGTCGCCGGCTTCGCGCATCGCGGAATTCGGTTCGACACCGATCACTCGATTGCCGTTGAAGAGGAAAAGTTCGCTCGAGATTCCCGTTCCACTCCCGACGTCGGCAATCACCCATGAGGAATCGATACCACACTCGACGCGGAGTAAACTGAGTAATTGTTGCGGATAGTGTGGTCGATACTTCACATAATTTTCGACACGACTGGTAAATCGTTCTTTCGGGGGAATCATGTTTGTCCTTGAATAGAAGCGATGAAAACCGTGACAATACATTACAATAAGCAACAATTTCGAGGGAACCAAACTGTTTTTCGATACTTCCGAACCGAATATCTGGCTTTAGAAGAAAATATGCTCCAAAATTAAAAAAGGGCGCAAGAAGCGCCCTTCTCCATTGCTCGATTGCTGGTTTACTTTTTCACCAATTCCAGCTCTAAAGTTATCTTCACATTTTCATCGACGACCATGTTTCCATTGTCCAGATTTCGATTCCAGACTAACCCGAAATCTTTTCGATTGATCGTGGTCGACGCAGTTGCTGCCGCTGAAAGACCGCCCTGCATATTTTTGATCACCGGAGAAAAACCTTCCCCTTCAAGGGTTACCGACTTGGCGACGCCGTGGATGGTTAAATCACCGAGTACTTTCAATTTTCCTTCACCCAAGGCAATAACTTTGGTCGATTTGAACGAAATCGAGGGATACTTTTCAACATCGAAGAAATCGGGAGATTTCAAATGCTTATCCCGCATTTCGACCCCGGTATTGATTGAACTCGCGTCAATCGTCGCTTCAAAAGTCGAGTTTTCCGGTTTTGCATCGTCAAATACAACCTTAGCGGCATACTTTCCGAAATTTCCGTGAACGGTGGAAATCATCATATGTTTGACCGAAAATCCGACATTGGAATGCATCACATCGATTTGCCATTCGGCAGCTGCTGCCACACTCGCCATTATTGCGAAACTAAGTACTGCGAAAAGAGAAGCTTTCTTCATTTTACCCTCCGAGACCTGCTCAGTCTGATCTTAATCCTGTATAAACAATGCCAATAATTAATTCGAACTTTAATTATTCGAAGTCGATTATTTATGGTACGAACACATTTTCGGATTTGTTGGTTGTGCTCCCATGTACTTCAGAGCCCAATCACTGAAACCAAACTGAGGGTAAGCGTTACGAATGAATTTTTAGATTGAATTAGTGTTGTTTTCGATTCGATACAATCAAATACGCAATCAGCATGATGAGGAAGAAAAGAAACAATAACCAAGCGATCGATTGTAAGGTTTCGATTACCGTTCGGACCATTTCCAGCGTCCACCGATCGCTATTCAGTACAATCTGGGTAATTTTTCCGTTTTTATCGGGATCGGATGGGTACACGTATCGTTCGATTTGGTAGAACCTGACGCCACCGCCGATACCGATGACATAAATGGCAAACTGAAGATAGCGTTGGAATGCAGCGGCTAAATCTTCCGGTACGGTCCGTTGGAGTAATCCGTGTACGGTCTTCCGGAAAATTAGATTTATCACGATACATACTGCCGCGGAGAGCAGCAACGAACTGATTAACAATGAAACAAACATTATTAGTCCTCCCCCATTTTCTTTACTCTTGTTGCAAGGAATCTAATTAGTTCTGTCTATCAATGAAACGATACGATGCAAAACGAAATAAAAAGAAGTGGTACTGGATCGAAAATCATATTCAAATAGCCGGGTAATTGATTACGTATCGCTTATCAGTTAGGGAACAAAAGGTAATTTTGATCCGTATTTTATTGTGAATGTTTGTTAATTTTTAACTAGTTGGATTCACTTTCAAACAAGGAGATAACGCGTGAGTGAAGAACAAAACTGCTGTTGCGACGATTCCTGCTGTGGTTGCGAAGAACTTAAACCGTTGGCAATTGGCGACGATGTACCTGATTTTTCGATCGATGTGTTCGATCCGGTAAAGAAGGGCTTTGGAAATATCAATTATGCCGATCTGAAAGCTGCCGGAAAATGGACAATCCTGGTGTTTTACCCCGGCGATTTCACGTTTGTTTGCACCACCGAATTGACCGCACTCGGCGAGCAGTACGATCGTTTCAAGGCAATGGGCGCCGAAGTAATTTCCGTTAGCTGCGACACGAAATTCGTGCATTTGGCATGGCAACGCGACGAAGCACATTTACATGGCGTTAAGTTCCCGATGGGTGCCGATCCGACCGGCGAATTGGCGGAATTGTTCGGTGTTTATGTTGCCGATCAAGGGTATGCGCGTCGCGGTACTTACATCATCAATCCGCAGGGACAGTTGGTTGTCAAGGAAGAGCACATTGATTGGCTCGGTCGCAATATGGACGAATTGATGCGACGCTTCAAGGCGTGCTTGATGATCTCGAAGCATCCGGAAAAAGCCTGTCCGGCAAAGTGGAAAGACGAAGGGGATGCAACGCTGACTCCGTCTGCCGAAATGGTTGGGAATGTTTCGAATATGTACGACGAGAAGAAAAAAGAAAAGTAACATTCTTCGCTGTTTTTTTTTGTACGAAAATGGACGGGTGAAAACCCGTCCATTCTCATTTATCGCAAAGACGTCAATTAAATTTTCGGACCGGCACCAATCACTTCGGGGGTGCAGCCGTCGGCGAACTTCTTGAAGTTCTCGATGAATCGTGCCGCGAGCGAACGATAACGTCGATCGTAATCCTTCTTATCGTGCCACTCTTCACTTGGATACATCACCTTTTCGGGAACGCCGTCGCAAGTCTTGGGAACCATGAAACCGAAGATCGGATCCTTGTAGAATTCGACGTCGTTCAACTTGCCGTCGAGTGCCGCATTCAAAAGCGCGCGGGTATACTTGATCGAAATTCGATGACCGACACCGTATGGACCACCGACCCAACCGGTATTGACCAACCAGCAATCGGAACCGTAATGAAGAATCTTGTTCTTCAATAAGTCGGCATACTTCGCCGGATGATGCACCATGAACGGACCACCGTAGCAGGTCGAGAACGTGATTTCCGGTTCGGTGCCAAGACCGACTTCGGTACCGGCAATCTTCGACGTGTAACCGCTGATGAAGTGGTACATCGCTTGTTCGATCGTCAATTTCGCAATCGGAGGCATCACACCGGAGGCATCGCAGGTCAGGAAGATGATGTTCTTGGGATGTCCACCCATCTTCTCGGGAACGGCGTTCGCAATGAAGTCGAGTGGATAGCTCGCGCGCGTGTTTTCGGTCAATGATTCGTCGTCAAGATCGATTTTACGAGTGATCGGATCGATGGTGACGTTTTCGAGAATCGTGCCGAATTTATGCGTGCATTCGTAGATTTCCGGTTCGGCGGTGGCGGAAAGTTGAATCACTTTCGCATAGCAGCCATTCTCGAAATTGAAGATACCTTCTTCACTCCAACCATGCTCGTCGTCGCCAATCAAACTGCGATTCGGATCGGCGGATAGCGTCGTCTTACCGGTTCCGGAGAGACCGAAGAAGAGGGCGGAACGCTTGTCCTTGCCGATGTTGGCGGAACAGTGCATCGGCATCACCTGCTGGAACGGCAGCAAGAAATTCAGAATCGTGAAGACCGATTTCTTGATTTCGCCGGCGTATGCCGAGTTGCCGATGATGCACATCTTCTGTTCGAAATTGAGGACGATAAAGGTCTTGGTATTCGTCCCGTCGATCTGCGGAATGCCCTGAAATCCGGGCATACAGAAGACGGTAAATTCCGGGACAAAGCGCTTGTATTCATCCAACGAAGTCGGCGTGATCAGCATATTGCGTGCGAAATGGCTGTGCCACGCGAGTTCCGTCACGACCCGGACGGGCATCCGGTAATTAGGATCGGCACCGGCGTAGACATCCTGCACGAACAGGTCGCGACCTTGGCAGAAGCCCTGCATTCGCGAAAACAGCTCATTGAATTTATCGCGCTGATACGGTCGATTGTATTCACCCCACCAGATATTTTTTTCGGTGGTCGGTTCGGCGACGACAAATTTGTCGTTGGCAGCGCGCGCGGTATGCTTACCGGTAAAGGCAAGGATTGGTCCTTCGTGCGAAATGCGCGCTTCCCGGCGGAAGACGATCTCTTCGTAGAGCGCTTCCATCGGCAGGTTCCAATAGACCTTGCGGAGATTGTCCAGTCCGAGATACTTCAAGCCGTAATCGGCTTTCAGCGCCTGCGCTTCCTTCTCGGCAGGAGTGACGATGTTTAAGAGATTGTTCATTCAGAACCTCATAAAATGATCGATGGAAAAATCAATTCACAATAACAATTAGTTTTATTGAATCTCTGCGATAAAATTCACTTATCTTGATTCACAGCAATAAGATTTTGGTGTTTCAACAACTCGAGCTCTTTTTCTGGAAATAACCAACATTTGCCTTTAGTATCCCAAACACGAATTTGTTTTAATTTTTCATTTATACAATCCGCATAACCAAATGTGAATTTTAATTGATGCCCCTCGAACAGTTCTTTTGGACATTCATTCATTGCAGGTTTTGATACTATTGTACTTCCATCATAATTCAAACCCGCAACACTACTAATCGTAATAGGTCTTTTACTCAAATTCGTTATCGTGATAAAAAACTCTTTTTTTTCTTGTCTTACTCCACCTTGAATTACCCATGCAATCATACCAGTGATTTTTAATTGGGGTCTTTCATTAATATATAAATAAATATTCCACGCTACATTCGCAGTAGCTACAAATGCCCCATAAAATGCAAAAAAAGATGTGGAATTCATTTCTTCTTTCGAACCTGATTTTTTACGCAATCCAACCATAATTCGCCAATGCTATTCGGCGTTGTATATTCCCAGCCCTCATTCGGTTCTTTTTTAAGATCGATTACACTGCCTGCTTTAACCTCTTCCAACGCATCATAATTAATAAATTGAATTAATCGTAATCTCGAATTAACTAAATCAAATTCGTATAGATTTTTTGTTTTAACATGATTTTCTTTTTCTTTTGCGATGGCAGCCACCGATGAATAATACAAATTCATACAAGAATCAATATTCAAATCAGGAAATAAAGAATACGTCGAATCTATCACTCGACAATCCATAAGATCATCAAGAAAATAATTTCCTGATTTTCTACCATCCCAATAAGTCATTATCCAACAAAGATAATTCGTATCTTTTTTTTGGATGCTCTTTTTCAGAAAATAGAAATACTCGGTTTTGTTCTTAGTGATATAATACCAGCCTTCATTTTCAAACACGTATTCTAATGGATACGGGTACCCTAGTTTATTTGCAAAATTAAAAAATTCAATTGCCTTATTGTGATCATTTAGATTTTGCTCATAGATTGTTCCAATTGAAATCAGCGATCTACAAAGAGATAATTTATTTCTTTCTTGATCCTTTACTTCTATTTTAATCTGATTTTTTAACCATTGAATCGCTTTTTGATATTGTTGTTTATCGAAGAAAGAAAAAGAAAGCTCAGAGCAAAAACTTGAATTGCTAGAGTCTTTAATAAAAAATTTATTTATTTGCGATTCAGCTTTTTCATAATTTCCTAGTTGAATATTGCATAGAATGATTCTTTCCTCGTCAAAACTAGATCTTTCTGTTTCATTTCTACTTAGGTAACAATCGATTGCGTCCTGATATTTCTTGCTAAAAAACAAATGAAGACAGTCATCCGCATGCAAACAGTTTGTTGCAGTTAGAGAAACAAAAATAATTAGGATTGTCTTACCCAACATAAATTTTTCTCAATAATATTAGAGTTCTAATATCTCGAACAGCTATGTTGAGATGTCAATCTACCGTCGCAGATTGCCATATCCGTTAGCTAACGGATTCGCAATGACAAAAATTACGACTTCATTTCTTCGACCTGCTTGCGGGCAGCTTCCGCAAGATCGTCGTTCGGTTTCATCAGAATTCGACCCAACGTGATGCCCCACACCGTGCGAAACAGAATCGCCAGATCTAATCCGATGCTCCGGCGGTCGACATACTCCAGCGCCAATTTCATTTTGATCGGCACTACGATCTGGATGTACGCGGCTTCGCGATCCTTCGCACCCGCCAGCACCGACTCTTCATCGCGAAACTGCAACGTCGCCAAATCGGTAATGCCCGGTCGAACATCGAATACACGTTCCCATTCCGGTCGATAAAAATCGACATAATTTTTCACTTCGGGACGCGGTCCGACCAGACTCATATCGCCAACCAGCACATTCCACAATTCCGGCAATTCGTCCAGCTTCGTGCGCCGGAGAATGCGACCAATCCCGGTGATCCGGTTGTCGTCCTTGCTGGTGACCGACGGTCCGATCTTCTGAGCATCGGTGACCATCGTCCGGAATTTGATCATCTTGAATGGTTTCCGATTGCGACCGATTCGATCCTGTAAAAAGAACACTTTGCCCGGCGATGTCAATTTGACCACCAGTGCTACCAGCGCAATCGGGAGCAGTATGATCAGAAAAGCGATGAAGGTGATCAGAAAATCGAAGCATCGTTTCAGAATATCGAATCCACGATGACTTGGTCGATCGCTTTGGTTCATACTGCTGTTTGTTACTCCCTCGATTGCGATAAATCGGAAAAAAGATTCGGGCGGATTATAATACACCCTAACGAAAAAAAGGATCAAAGAGCGGGCGGATACGGGGATCCGCCCCTACTAAAGATCCAAAAGATGATCAATGAACAAGATTGAAAGCAGGCGGACAGAGAAGTCCGCCCGTAAAATCGATTACATCCAATCGCGGATAAGTTTACGTTCGCCGATAAAGATTTCATTCGGAGAATCCGGATCGAGTGCCCACTTGATGCGCTCGATACCTTGCTTGATATCCTTGATCGATCCGCAATAAGAAAGTCGCAAGTGACCTTCCATTCCGAATTCCTTACCGGGAACCGTGACGACAAGCGCTTTCTCGAGCAGGAAGTTGCACAGTTTGGTGGAATCCTTATCGTACGCGCTGAAATCTGGCAAGCAATAATACGTGCCTTGCGGCTGCTGGATGCGGATTCCGTTGAACGCTTTCAATTCCTGCACCATGACATTGCGATTGTTCTCGAGCATCAATCGAAGTCCTTCGATCACGCTCTGAACACCGGTCAACGCACCTTCCGCTGCGGCTTGCAAGACAACAGACGCACACGAGGTTGTCTGTGCCTGCACGTTGATCATTACATCGATCATCTTCTTCGGCGCTACCACCCAACCGATTCGGAAACCGGTCATACCGTACAATTTCGAAACGCCATTCAACGAGATGATGTGCGAATTTTCGAGATCTTTGGTAGTAAACTTGTATGCCGAAGCGGCTTTGGTGCCATCGAATACCAACTTGTGGTAGATGTCGTCCATGATCAGGTAGATGCCTTTGGTTTCGCAGAAGTCGACCAATTCGGCAATGAATTCATCGCGATAGACAAACCCGGAGGGATTGTTTGGACTGTTGCAGATGATCACTTTGGTGTAGGACGTGACATACTTCTTGATGTCTTCCATCCGGGGATGGAACGTGCCGTCTTCCGGGGTAACGATTACCGGAACGCCATACAGCATCTTCACCATTTCGGGATAAGAGACCCAATACGGTGCCAGAATCATCACTTCGTCCTGCGGATTGAGAATCGTGTACAACACGTTGTACAATGCCTGTTTAGCACCGCCGGAGACGAGAATATTTTCCGGTGCGACGATCTTATCGTAATTCTCTTCGGTATAGCGAACGATCGCTTTACGTAGACCGGGGATACCTTCCGTCGGAGTGTATTTGATATCACCGTCAGTAAGTCGTCCCGCTGCGGAGAGAATACCTGCAATCGGAGTCTTATTCTTGGGTTCGCCCGCACCAAGATGAATGACTGCTTGTCCGGCTTCGCGCAAGATTCGGGCGCGCTCGTTGAGTGCCAGAGTCGGTGAAGCACCGATTTGACGTGCAATTAGGGAAATGGACATATTGCATTCCTTACGGTATGGGACTACTGCACGGTCCCGTTCATAAAATTCAAGGTCGAGTTTTTTATATCGTCCACAGGTCGTTTCGCAAACGAACCCTATTCAATTCGGTTGTTACTTCCGAATTGATCTCTCGATTGAAATAAATACGGGCGGACACTACGTTCCGCCCTGAAAAAGATCTACTACAAATTACACAGATTTTGCGGCACTCTTCAAATACTGCTCAATCCGCTTGCATGATTCAATAATGGTTTCGTCACTCGCGGCAAACGACAGCCGGATCGCACGATCATCGCCGAATGGTGCGCCGGGAACGATGGCAACCAACTGCTCTTCCAATAATTGCGTCGCTACCGCCAGCGATCCGGGATACGCTTTCCCATTCGCTTTCCAGACATCGTCGATTTTCAGGAAAACGTAGAATGCCCCTTCCGGTTTCGGAACAGTGACATGCTTCCATTTCGATACAATGCCATACATTAAATCGCGTCGGCGCTCGAATTCCTGACGCATGTGCTCGCGATCGGATTGATCGTTCGATACCGCTTCGATCCCGGCATACTGTGCGATTGCACTCGGCGATGACGTCATATTCTCTTGAATTTTCGCTGCCGCGGCAATGATGTTGATATCACCGCAACAATACCCCAATCGCCAACCGGTCATTGCGTATGTCTTCGAGTAACTGCTGACGTAGAGTGTGCGCTTAAACAGATCGGTGAAATGCGCCGGCGAAACTTGTTCGCGACCGTCGTAGAGCAAATGCTCGTAGACTTCGTCCGACAGAATCCAGAGATTGGCATCGATCATCAGCGGTGCAAGTGCGGCAAAATCTTTTTTGGTATACACTGTCGACGTCGGATTCGAAGGGCTGCAAAGGACAATCAACTTCGATTTCGGAGTGATCGCTTTTTTCAACTGACTCGGCTTCAAGATATAGCGATACCGCGCTTCGGTCGGAACGATTACCGGAATACCGCCTGCCAATTTGATTAATTCGGGATACGCCAGAAAATAGGGTGCGGGAAGAATGACTTCGTCGCCGGGATTGATCGTCGCTAACAGCAGATTGGCAATACTATGTTTGCCGCCATTCGAGACCAGAATTTGATCTAAATTGTAACGGAGTTTCTGATCGCGATAGAGTTTCTCGGAGATTGCTTTCCGTAATTCGATCGTACCACGCCCCGCGGTATACTTGGTGATACCGTGATCGATGGCATATTTCCCTTTTTCGCGGATCGGTTCCGGAGTAGCAAAGTCCGGTTCACCCACGGACAGAGATAGAACAGTCTTCCCTTCGGCGCGTAGTTGCGCAGTCCGGGCGACAATAGCAAGCGTCAGCGAAGGCGACAGCGCATTACTTCGCGCAGATGGCGGGTACAACAAAACGGGGACTCCTTGCAAAGCCGATAGTCGTAAATATTCGACTAAAATACAACTGAAAAGCCGGTTTTTGCAAGCAGAGGTCTTTGCAGAGGAACGCGAAAAGCAATAAAATGGGAGAATTCTGGTAAATGTGATTTAGTCGCAATGGAAGTGGCTAGCACCTCACAGCATTTTTCGATTGACTACTTTCTGAAAAATGCTTCACTGATTAACATGTCGGCATTACATCGCGCAAATCGTATCCGGTTTCGGCAACTGATTTGAGATTCATCAAGTAGACACTCCATCCTGACTGCGTTCCAGCGTAGTATTCAATCCATGCAGGATCTTCGGGAATCCCTTCATCCACCATTTTCACCACTGTTTGAACGGAACCGTCTGACTGTACTTCTTCCGAAAGATCGAAGCGAACATTCGAAAATTCGTCGCGACCGGTTAGATTCCCTAATTCCCAGCGAAATGCCAACGTTTTACCCGGTACATAATCAGTGACGGTACCGGAGGCGATCTCGTTTTTTCCAGCAAAATAGATCACGATTCGTCCGCCAACTTGAGGTTCGAGAAGTGTACCACGTTCGGAAAACCAAGATGATAGACCGGTTCCGCTGGCAAAATATGGCCACACCCGATACAACGGAGCTTTCAATCGATAGGTTTTGCGGATGATTCGAGGCATAACTTCCCCTTTGAACGAATACTTTTGACAATTACTTTAATTCGATGTGAATCGATCGACTGTTTTCCAATGGAAGAAAGATAACGAACCGAATATGAGTAAACCACTACATTCAATGACCGATCAGATTTCCGAATGGTATCGCCGAAACCCACTATATGTAATTCTCGGTGTCGCCTTTATTGCCCGCTTACTCGCTGCGCTTTTCAGTGGTGGTTATATCGCCTCCGACGATCATTTTCTGGTCGTACACATCGCCTGGAAGTGGTTGAATGGCGATCCTGCATGGTTAACCGATCCTAATTATTCCGGTCATTCAATTCTCTACCCGGGCGCTCACTTCCTGTTCTTCAAGCTCTGCCATGCAATCGGTCTCACCGATACGCTGGTGATGATGACATTGGTTCGTATCCTGCATGTCTTTTGGTCGTTACCGGTCATTTGGGTTGGATATCGACTGGTCGAAACACTGACCGACCGAAAATTTGCCAATTTAGCCGGTTGGCTGCTAGCACTGCTTTGGATCGCTCCGAATTTTAGCGTCCGACAGCTTCCGGAAGTGGTCTCTTCGGTACCGCTGTTGCTATCGCTAGCAATGGCGGAACGAATTGGACAAGATCGGAATCCAAAACGCTGGATTGCCGCAGGTATCTTTCTCGGAATCAGTTTCACGTTACGTTATCAGGCAGGATTTTGCGGTGTCGGTGCATTTGCCGCACTACTCCTCACCAGACGGTATACGGCAGCATTATGGTTCACTGTCGGTTCATTAATCGGTACTATTCCGTTAGGACTTGCCGACTGGTTCGCATTCGGTACACCCTATGCCAATCCCGTTCGATACTTTCTTTACAACGCTGGCGCGGTTGGCGATTACATCACTCGCCCATGGTACAACTATTTGTTATTAATTCTCGGAGTGTTTCTTCCGCCATTCAGCTTTCTGCTGCTCATCGGATTTTTTAAATCGTGGCGAAAAGTACCGCTCATGTTTGGCGCAACGATTGTCTTTTTAGCAATTCATTCAGCGATCCCGAACAAGCAGGAACGCTTTATCGCGACCATTCTCCCGGAACTAATCATTTTGGGGGTAGTCGGAATCTACTACTGGCTTCGATCCGAGCGCTGGAAACTCTCGCCACGTTTTTTACGGGGTAGTTTAATTGCCTTCTGGATCCTCAACCTCCCGGTCATGACAATTGTATTGTTTACCTACAATAAACATGCTCAAATCGTATCGCTGGCAGCATTACAGCATGAACCTGGCGTTACCGGCGCGATTCTCGACCAACGTGAAAAAGGGTTTCTCGCACCATGGTTTTACTTGGGTGATGCTTGGGGAAAAAGTAAGTATTTCGTCGAAGTAAAAAACGATGAAAATTTCCAGAGTGTCTGCAATGATCTGAAATTAAATGCGGCACGACCCAATTATTTGATTATTTACCTCGATAAAAATCGTGAACAACGTAAACAGCAATGGCTGCAGTATTGCCAATCGCTGCAGGAAATGAAACGGATTCCACCATCGTTTGTCGACGAGATTTTGCATAAAATGAATCCGAAGTATAATCCGAGCTTCGATGCGGTGATTTATCAAATCAAGTACCCAACACCTTAATCGTCGATCGGAACAAATCATTTTTTATCATAATTAATCTGAAAGGATATATTATGCCTGACCCTCTGTTACATCAATTAGCCGACAATTTTGTTATGTTCAGCGGTATCACCGAACGGTACTTCGAATTGCTTAGCGATGAAGACTTGAATTGGAAACCGCGCGACGATATGCGAACGGTACGCGACCTTGTCGTGCATTTACTGGAAGGGATTCAACTCACTTGCACTTGCGTCAAGAAGGGTGAGATCAAGAATGAAGATCAGGAAGCTATTACGAAGGAGTTGCAGGGTTACACCGTCGCTCAACTTGTCGCGTATTCCAAAAAGATGCGCAAATTGCACGTCGATACTGTCAAGAATGCTTCCGATGCCGATTTACAGAAAATCATCCATGTTTTCTACGGCGAATTCCCGTGGGCAACAATGCTCGGATTCACCTACGACGAGCATCTTCATCATCGAGGACAGCTTTCCGTGTACTTGCGGTTGATGGGAAAAGAATTGCCGTTTGCATACGATTACGAGCACAATGTTCCATTAGTCTAGGTTTCTTTAGTGGTTCTTGATAATAAAAAAAGGCGGACACTGCTGTCCGCCTTTTTCATTGTACTGAATTTTATTACCGAATGTATTGAATCATACGAACCTTGGTAAAGTTCGGCGCTTCCATCCTGACGATGTAAGTACCAGTAGCATTACCGGTGGCATTCCAAATGAAGCGGTGGTAACCGGCGTTGATTCGACCGGTATGTACCATTGCCACCTGCTGACCGAGCATATTGAAGATGCGAATCTTCACTTCGGCTTCGCGCGGAACGGCAACTGCAAACGAGATCGAATTATTGAACGGGTTCGGATATGCATTTTGTAATGCAAATTCCTTCGGCAACACAACCAATTGTTCCGGTGCCGAAACGCCACGAATGAAGCAGTTCGCATCGCTGGAATCTGCTACCAACGGGAATCCGACTAATGAGATTCGGAATCGTGCGGTTTCAGTCCAAGCGGAGTCGCGAATTGTCCATGCAAAAGTATCGGTAACGGCAAGCGGGCGACCGATCGAGCGCCAATTCGTTCCCGGATACGCTTCGTTCACTTCAAGTACGACGTGCGATGTATCTGCGATTTGAGCCGCATGTGTCCAACGCACAGTGATGTTGTTACTGACCTGTTCACCACCATTCGGATAAGTGATTGTTAGACCCTTAACGACCGCAAAGTTGAAGTCGCTCGTATCGGCAACGATCGATGGATTTCTTACCGATTGAACACGAATTCTTGCACTTGCTGCGATGGGTCCAGTTACTGTCCAATTGTACAGCGTATCGCGACCAGGCACTCGGGCAATTTGTTCCCATGTCGTTGATGGATAGTTGCGATTAATTTGAATATTGACCGTTGTGTCAAGATTCGGCGCAAACCACCTAATCGGGAATGGTTTTCCAATCATTAATACGTCGTTTGCGACAGCGCCCGGTTGAATGCCGGTGATCGTCGGATAAACGATGCTGAAGTTGGCGTTGGAAGTATCGCCTACGATCGTAGGCATACCACGATAAATCACTCGAATTCGGGAACGAATCGATGTAACACCAGTTGCAAGCCAATTGAAGGTATCGCTAGTAGCCGGCACCAATGCCAGTAAATCCCAAGCACCGGTAGGATAATTGCGATTAATTTGAATATTCACATAACCGGTGTCGATATACTGAGTCGTCCAAGTGATGGGTTGCGTTGTAAACAGTACAAACTGTTCGGCACCATTCGGGCGAGTTACCGTAATACTCGGGTATCGAATCTGGAAATTGTTGTTCGAAGTATCGCCAATGGACGGTACTGCCAGCGACGAAATACGGAATCGTGCAGTCGTTGTCACCGGTGCCGTAACACTCCAAATGTAATTTCCTTGAGTCGCTAACACTGAATCGATATAATCCCAAGTTCCCGTTGGGTACGAGCGATTTAATTCAATCAATACCCGACCTACTAAATCGGTTTGCTCCCAACGCAACGTATCGTTCTTACCGACGATTAATACTTCGCCGCCATTCGGACCTGATAACGTCAACATCGGCAGAACGATCGAGAAATTCGAACTGCTGACAGCGAATACCGAGGTATTGTCGACTGACTCAACTCGGATTCTCGCAGTAGTAGTCACAGGTTCGGTAACCAACCATTGAAGCGAAGTCGCAGTGTTCGCAACTGTTGCCAACGTGTCGTAAGTTCCTGACGGATAACTCCGATCGAGCAGAACTCGTATACTACCGGAAACAAACGACGCGTTAAAATTGATTGTTTCGGTATGACCTACGACAAAAGTCAAAGCGGTATTGGGTCGAGTTACACTGATCGTCGGTGCAACAATCGCGAAATTGGCGGGGGACATATTCGTAAGACTGGGAATTTCGCGCGACGTCAAGCGGATACGTGCCGTCGACGTAGCCGGACCGGTGACTACCCAATTCACAGTAGTGGTAGTGACAGGGTAAGTACCCAATGTCGTCCAGACGGTATCCGGATATGATCGATTTATATCAACACGAATACTATCGGTAATGTTCAGACTAGACCAACGGATTGTTTCAGTACTACCGATAACATAATTTTCGGCACCAATCGGTCGGAGTAAGGTCAAAGTTGGAATCGAGATTCGGAAGTTATTCGCTCCAACCACAAAGACGCTGGGCATTTCAACCGACTCGATCTTCATTCTGGCAAAGAATGTACCTGTAGTACCGGAGACCAACCATGAATATACCGTATCGGCGGCAGGACGGATTGCCACGGTGTCCCAAGTTCCCGAGGGATAGTTACGATTCACCAATATCCGAACCGTACCGGAAAGATGCGAACTATGCCAAATAACATTCTCAGGGCGACCAATCACAAAGTTTTCGTTGCCTGCCGGACGGTTAAGTGCAATCGTCGGAAGTGCAATCGTAAAGTAGTTTGCGCTGGTTGAAGAAACGAGGGTATCGGTAATCGAAACAATCTTGACTTTCGCGGTGGTCGATGCCGGTTCGGTAACAGTTCCACCAAGCACACCGGTATTCGGTACGTTGTCAGCCAATAATGTCCAGTTACCAACAGTTCGGCTCAAGTAAATCCGAACGTTGCCGGTGACTTGGAAACTATTCCAGCGAATCGTGTCGTTCGTGCCAACGATAAAGGTTTCACCACCATTGGGGTATGTAACATTAATGGTTGGTGCATAAACGACGAAGTTGTGTGTGCTAGAGGTATGTGCCGAAGTATCGTAGGAAGATACTAAACGGAAGCGAGCTTGATTGGAAATCGGACGATTCGATACCCAAGTTCGCAACGTATCGGTCACCGGGATATTCGAAGCAATCGTTTCCCAAGTTCCGGTCGGATACGTCCGATTCAGTTTCAGCGAGACGGTTCCTACAAGACTTTGTTGCAGATTGAAACCGATGTTAACGGTACGACCAATAATCACCGAATCAATTGTCGGAGACGGCGATTCACCCAACGTTGTAGATGTAAACATCATCGTCGGGTTGACCAAATGACTATATACATCGGAAATGGTATAAATTGCTGGATTGTCGATCGATTCGATTCGAACTTTCAAACTATCGGTGGCAGGACCTACAGGAATCCACGCTTCGATACCATCGTTCGGAGTGGATGCCATAATCGTCGACCACACGCCGTTGGGATAACGACGATTCACCGAAATGCGAACGTTTCCAGTGATGTATTGACTCGTCCAATGCAATGCAATCGGTACACCGATTGTGTCATACGATGCCGCGGGATATGTAACGGTAATCGCTGGTGCGGTAATCAAAAATTCGCTGAAACTAGTGTCACCCATCGTCGGCTCGGTAACGGAAATCAATCGGACGCGAGCCATATTGGTCGTTGGTCCAGTTACCGTCCAAGTATATAACGTGTCGGTGATTGGAGAAGTAAAGAGGGTTTCCCACGTTCCTGATGGATAGTTGCGATCCAATTGACCGGTTACGTTACCAGTTAGACCGCTCGCACGCCACCGGATGTTAAATGTGCGACCAACAATTGTCGTATCGCCATTTTGCGGATGCGATATTGTGATACCTGAGGCAGCAGAAATGGAAATTTGTTCGGTGTACTGAGAGACCAATGTCGGTTGTTCGACTGATCGAATACGCAATCTAGCATTCGATGTCGCAGGACCGGAAACTGTCCAATGGAACACGGTATCGGTAACCAATGCCGTTCCAATTTCCGACCACGTAGTACTAGGATTATTGCGCTGGATATCGATTGCAATACTTCCGGTTAAGCCCACGGCGAGGAACGGGATATCTACCACCGCTCCAATCGTCCAGGATGCAGATCCGCTAGCATCGATTCGACGTGGCGCAACACCTGCAGTACGATGGGTCATCGTAGCCGGCCACTCCCATCCGTCAATAATGGCTGCTGCGGATGGTGCGGTCGCGAAAACGCCATTGTGAAGAGTAGCGTCGCTATACCAAGTACCTGCAGGAATAAGAGAATCTGTCGTATTGAAAGCTCGAAGATAAATGTTACGACCCCAAAGGAAAGTACCTGGAGTCCATTCCGTCGATCGGAATGATGCTAGCGTCTTCCAGTATGTACCGGGATAAGCTGGATCAGTACCATCGCACACGCGGAACATTGCTACAACATCATCGTCGGCACTGGGAAAACCGTTGGCGAGTGGTGTTGAAATACCATCGTTCAGGGAGTCCATGATTGCGAAAACGATACAGCCTTCGGGAAGGGCAGTACCAAGTTGATCGAAAATCAAGTGCTCCGGGTCACCAGTTTCGGCATTTAAGTTGGTAATATCGAAATCGACCGGTTGGGCATATGCGATCGCTCCGATCAACATCCCCAAAAAGAACAACGCCTTGCGAAGCATGGGTGCCATTCTCTTTTCCTTTCTATTAAATCAATTCGCTAATTTCATAACTGCTAATAAAATTCGATCGCAAGAGAACAATTGAATAACTTGGAAATATACACCATATCTTTCGAAAAAGATAGTCGCTAACTACTTAATCTGTATTATTTACCAACTGTTTTCGGCAGTCCTCACAGGTCCCGGATAATTGGAATTGATGCCCGGTTAACAGGAATTGATACCTAGCAGCAATTTCCTCTTGGATTTTTTCCACTTGAGGATCCAGAAATTCAATCACCTTACCGCACGTTTCACAAATTAAGTGATCGTGATGTCCATCTCCTTTGACGGCATTTTCATAATGGGCATGACCCTCGCCGAAATCGACCTTTCGGACGAGTCCAGCTTCGACTAAATGCACCAACGTACGGTAAACAGTAGCTCTCGACACGCGCGAGCCGGCTCGCTTTAAGCGAAAAGCCAGCTCATCGGCTTGAAGATGCTCTTCTGTTTCTAAAACTGCATATAGGATCTGAATGCGCTCAGGCGTTACCCTGAGACCCCGTCCTTGTAAAAACAACCGAAAGCGGCGCTCGATTGTCCCGATGGGTAAAGGAGTCATAATATCCACAGAAAATTGATGATATTCTTTACTATGTCTTCCAATATTACATTAGAGAAATGCAAATCACAATTCGAAAGATACCTGTAGTCATTTTTCCGGCTTATATTATCTTCCAATTGTATCTAGTCGATTTCGGTGAAAACCGTACAGGAGAATAGAATGCCCGATATTCGCGATCTTGTCTTCCGAACGCGATCGTTTACCCCAATTCCAATTGTCATCATTTTACTGTTCATTGCCCACCCATCTCCAATCTCGATGGGAATCGGCGTTATCCTGATGATTATTGGGGAATCGATCCGGTTGTGGGCGGTAGCACACGCTGGTGGTGCCACCCGGACAAGATCAGTGGGTGCCCCTTACTTGGTTACAAGTGGACCCTATGCCTATGTTCGCAACCCGCTTTACTTTGGAAACGTGGTGATATATCTGGGAGTCGCAACCATAGGTGGAGAACAGTTGTATTGGTTGTTACCCTTGACTCTAATATATTTTACCATTCAATATAAATTGATTATCTCCCTCGAAGAGGATACCCTCGTGGAGTTATTCGGCGAACAATACATCACCTATCGCCAATCGGTACCCTCACTGTTTCCCCTCCGAGGTCGTACTCGACCGCAGTCGGAACGTGAATCGGATTGGAGCGAGTCGTTTCGGAGTGAACGTTCGACGTTTTTTAGCGCTGGTTCGATGCTCGTGCTCATGATCTGCTACGCCATCTGGCGTGGTAAATGCTGGTAATACCCCACCGCCATGAATATCTGCTTCCTAGCCGGCGAGACATCGGGCGATCTACATGGCGCTGGAGTTGTTGCGGCACTTCGCGAAATCGCTCCTGAGGTTCGCTGCTGGGGAATGTGTGGGTCAGCAATGCAAGCCGTTGGTTGCGAGCCAGTGGTCGACACTCGCGAAATGTCGGTCATGGGATTTTACGAGGTACTATCACACCTCCCAACGATCTACCGCAACGAGGAACGGCTCCGAAGAGCTGTGCTCGAACGGCAACCCGATGTAATACTCGCAATCGATTATCCCGGTTTTAATCTTCGATTTGCACATTGGGTACATAAAGCTTTCACTGGAAATCCCCGCCGTCCGAAACTCCTAGGGTACATCAGTCCCCAAGTCTGGGCATGGAAAGCCGGTCGAATTCCTACGATAGCTCAACGGTACGATGGATTGGCAGTCGTATTTCCATTCGAGTTGGATAGTTATCGCGATGTCAAATTCGATGTCCGCTTCGTCGGTCACCCACTATTGGAAGAATTACCATCGCAGCGAACCTTCGTTGAAGCTCGGAAGACTCTAGGATTATTGCCAAACGATATTGTTGTTGCGATGCTTCCCGGTAGTCGGAAACAAGAGATTGAGCGTCACACACAACTATTGTCAACCACGTTGAAGCTCCTGAAACAACGATATCCTGGGATTATTGCTTTAGTTCCGGCATTATCTCAGCAACCGCGATCGCTTTATGCACCGCTTGAAGCAGTCGGTGCCAGATTAATCTTCGATGATGCGACTATCGCGGTTATGGCTGCCGATTGTGCCGCAGTGACCAGTGGAACGGCAACTTTACAAACGGCACTACTCGGCACTCCGATGGTTGTTCTGTACAAAACGTCGCCAATCACTTATGCGATTGGGAAACGAGTTGTTCATGTTCCCTATATTGCACTAGCAAACTTGGTTATGAACGAACTGGTCGCTCCCGAACGGATTCAACACGATGCGACACCTGCTCGTCTCACGCAAGACATCATCGATCTACTTGGTGAAAGCGGTAAAAAACAGGTTGCGAAATTTTCCACGCTTCGCGATCGATTGGGTGGTCCAGGTGCCTCTCGACGAGTAGCGGAGTGGATTGTGGAACTATCCCGAAAATGAATCCTCGACTACAACGCTGGCTAAAATTGGAACTGGCACCACGCGTAGCTGCGCCAATTTTGAAATTGCTGACGATGTCCTGGCGGGTTCAATTCCTGAATCACAATTCGATCGACGAATTCGAGCTAGACCGTAGAATAATCGCTGTCTGGCACGGTCGATTATTAATTACCGCATGCATTTTACGCAACTACGACATACATGTGATGGTTTCCGATCACGAGGACGGTGAACTCATCACCCGGATCGTCGAACGGATGGGATTTCGATCGGTACGAGGTAGTTCTACTCGAGGTGGTGTAAAAGCTGCGATGAGTGCAGTCGATGCCATTCGACGCGGAAAGATCGGTGGAATGCTTCCTGACGGTCCGACTGGACCACGTCACAAAGCAAAGCTTGGAACGGTATGGCTTGCCCGAGAAGCCAATGCCGCGATAATACCGGTAAGCGGTTCGTGCGATCGCGGTTGGCAATTTATTAAATCATGGGATCGCTTCCTCGTACCGAAACCATTTGCCAAAGTCACGTTCGCAATCGGCGAGCCAATTTCGGTTGGTGCAAACGGAAACGACGAAGTAAAGCACGCGAATCGACAACTCGAACAGTCATTAAATGAGCTGGAACGCACTTGCGACGAACAGTGTCAGCGCGAACTTGATCCCAATTTTAAGGATCAATAAATGTCCCGCACTTCTTCTCCATTTTTCCTCGATCCGATCGCCATGCCGCTGGCGATTTTGTATGGTGGTATCGTCAATTTTCGCAACCACGCCTATGATAGCGAATTGTTTCGATCTGATCGAGTATCGGTTCCGGTAGTTAGTATCGGTGGGATTACGGCAGGCGGTGCGGGTAAGACACCATTGGCAATGTGGACATTGGATCGTCTACTGGAAATCGGTGCAAAACCGGGATTGCTCAGCCGTGGGTACAATCGGAAAAGTAAGCAGTTGTTTTGGGTCTCTCGGGGTGATGATACACCAATTGCAGCATCACAACTCGCTGGCGACGAACCGTGTATGATTGCCAATCGTTTTCGAAATATTCCCGTGCTGTGCGACAGCAATCGTGTTCGCGGGGCGAAAGCCCTCATCGCAGAGTCGAAGTGTAACGTGATTGTGCTTGACGACGGATTTCAGCATCGCAAACTAGTCCGCGATCTGGATTGGATTTCGTTCGATACAGGTTTATCACGCAGATCGTATCGAATGTTGCCGTGGGGGTATCTCCGCGAAGGATTCGCCAACATCCATCGCGCTCACCTATTATGGCTCAAAGTATCCGATACCGAGCACGCTACGAAATGGGAAAAAGCGATTCGTAATCTCGGATTCGATAAACCGATTGTACCATTTGCATTTTCACCGAGCGCATGGTTATCGGGTGACAATCGTTTACCGTTGGAAGCATTATCGGGTAAACGTTGTATCGGCTTTGCGGGAATTGCCCATCCGTCGCGATTTCTCGATTCGCTACGCTCTACTGGAATCGAAGTCGTTCAGTTTCTTTCATTCCCCGATCATCATGACTATAGCCCGAACGACTTGGCGCGAATCACTCGATTACTGCATTCCGAACATGCCGATCTAATCGTGACGACCGAAAAAGATCTGGTTAAATTGCCCCCAGAACTTCGATCAAACCAGCTTTACGTTCTTCGATCGGACATTCAAATCCTCGGATCCGATATCGATCCCCGCAAACAACTCACTGAACTCGTGCGCAAATCTTAGATTGATCGATATCGTTTCGAATTTAATAACCAATTCACTATATTTTTTTGTCAAACCGGGGTAAAGAAATGACTCAACCTTTGGTTGGTATCATTATGGGTAGCATCTCCGACAAGGAGACCTTGCAGGCTAGTGCCGATGTTCTTGCTGAGTTGGAAGTACCATTCGAATGGCGTGTCGTATCGGCACATCGAACTCCCGACCGGATGTTCGAATATGCTAAATCAGCGGAGCAGCGCGGCATCTGTGTCATTATCGCCGGAGCCGGCGGGGCAGCCCATCTACCGGGAATGACCGCCGCTCAAACCATCCTTCCGGTAATTGGAGTACCCGTACCCAGTCGTCACCTGAAAGGTCTCGATTCACTGTTGTCGATCGTTCAAATGCCGGGTGGTGTACCCGTTGGAACGGTCGCAATTGGTCAATCCGGAGCGAAAAATGCGGCACTCTTAGCGGCATCAATCCTCGCCCTAAAAGACATTGGATTACGTGAGCGACTTCGGGCATGGCGCGAACGGCAAACAAATTCTGTAACGGACGAACCAATCGTATGAAGCCGTTACTACCGGGCGATACCGTTGGCATTGTCGGAGGTGGACAATTAGGTCGCATGGCTGCGATCGCTGCAATTCGTCTCGGACTTAAAGTCTTAGTCCTCGATCCCGATCCGAACTGCCCAGCGGCAGCCTGCGCTGAAATAGAGGTAGCGAATTATTCCGATTGCGATACCATTCGAAAGATGTCGGAAAAATGCCGGGTATTAACAATTGAATTTGAAAATCTCTCGGCATCGGCACTTCGATCTTCTGTTTGTCCAGTAATGCCTTCCCCAGAAGTTCTCGAGATTTGTCAGGCTCGCGATCAAGAAAAATCGTTCCTTCAATCCAATGGCTTTCCGGTCCCTCCCTTTCGAATTCTAAATTCTAGAACAGATGATTCCGAACTGGAAAATGCCGTCAGTATCGTTGGATTTCCCGGAGTAGTGAAAACACTGCGTATGGGGTACGACGGCAAGGGACAACGTAAAGTAACATCGATTACCGACATAAAAGCTGCACTTGAGGCATTTTCATCCGAAGTCATCTTTGAAGCTTTTGTTCCATTCACTCGGGAATTGTCGGTGATTGTTGCTCGAAATTCAATTGGCGATTCCCGCTGTTTTCCGGTAGTAGAAAACCGGCATGTAAATCACATTCTTGACCTCACGATCGCTCCAGCTCCCGACAATCAACGCATTTCGAAACAAGCACACGAGCTAGCAATCGGTATCGCCGAAAAACTCCAACTCATCGGTTTACTCTGCGTTGAATTATTCGAGACAACTGACGGGCAATTGCTGATCAACGAACTCGCTCCACGTCCACACAACAGTGGGCATTGGACAATTGAAGGGGCTTCGATCTCGCAGTATGAGCAACTATGGCGTGCAATCGGATCGCTACCGCTAGGCAATCCTTCAATAATTGCCGGCGAAGCAGCCATGGTGAATCTTCTAGGCGACTTGTGGAGGAATGGTGAACCGAATTGGTCCTCGGTATTGAGTTGTCCGGGTGTTAATCTGCATCTTTACGGAAAATCCGAAGCGCGACCCGGAAGGAAAATGGGACATCTAACTGCGATTGGGTCCGATGCCGCAAATCGCGTTTTAACTGCACGCGCATTATTAACAAAAAAAACGGAGTGACAGCATCGCTCCGTTCTCTTAATAAATTACAATTATTCTCAATAAATCTTCGCATGAACTCCAAACTCATGTACGAGTCGTCCCCCCAAATGTCCGGTTACTGTCAATTGCCATAGCAACAAGCAGCCAATTCCCAGCAAGAGAATCGATGCGGGTAGGAAAATTTTCTCACCAAGCTTTGTCTTCACCAATGCTAGTAAAATAAAAATTGCGTATACAATAGTGAAAAGTGAATTGAAGGTTCGGAACGAAGCTGCCATTTGCGCATGATGCGACATCACGGTATCCGCTTCCAACGGAATCGCTGTATGAATTCGTGCCTCGGATCCAGTTGCGACAGCAACGACACTACCAATCGCAGCAATTGTTAAAAGAATCATTGATACGATACAAAATGCCAACCGAAAACGCTTCCAAACGATCGATAGCGCAATAAATAAGAGCGCCGTGGGAAACAACGCAATTGGAAAATGCGTGACGATCGGATGCATTCCGTACCAAGGAGGCAGTGTGATCGACCAATCGTTCATTTATGAAGTTCCTTTTGTGTGAATCTATCTTGTCTAAGAATTGCATACATTTTCATATCGTGGAATTCGCCTTTGATGAAACAAGACTTGCGTTGAATGCCCTCGAATTGCATACCAACCTTTTTCATTACTTGTTCCGAAGCGCTATTTTCCACAGCGCAAACAGCATCGACCCGATTTATGTGAAGCTCCTTAAATAAATACGTAATCACTGCTTCAACGACTTCGGTCATATAACCCTTGTTCCAATTAGGTCTCCCAATCACATATCCGATTTCTACCGCATCATGCATTCGTCGCCAATTATGAATCCCAATTGTTCCAATTACTTTACCGATAGATCGATCGACAATACCCCAAATTCCGGGTTCCTCATTGTCGTACGTCATCAACACTTTCGCCACGAATTCCAACGTGTCTTCCATTGACTGATGGGTTTCCCAAAGAAGATGTGTGGTGACTTCCGGATCGGAGGCATATTGGTAGATGTCGATTGCATCAGTTGCCTTCAGCATCCGCAGCAGCAATCGCTCCGTTGTTAAATCCGGTAAGATTTTAGGCGGTTCAATCATAACTCACCTTTAAAAAAAATGGGGTGACTTGCGCCACCCCATCTTCACAGATTATTGATCGATTACTTGATCATTACAATCTTCTGAGTCGAGGTAAATTTACCAGCAGTCATCCGGACAAAATACGTTCCAGATGCCATTGTGTTGCCGGCTTCATTCTTACCCTGCCACATCACAACATGCGATCCGGCTTCGACATCTTTATCAAGCAACGTTGAAATTTCTCGACCGCTAATGTCGTAGATCTTCAAGGTTACCTTCGAAGCAAACGGAACTTCGAACCGAAGATTGGTCGAGGCATTGAATGGATTCGGATAGTTCGATCGCAATGCGAATTCACGCGGTAGCGTCGTAACGGTTACTTGAACGGTCATGTTCAATTCAGCCGGTGAGCCAGCGAGGTCGACAGTGCGCAGACGATATTCGTATGAAACGCCTTCCTGAACATTGCGATCGGTATAGATATAGCTCAACGGAATTTCGGAAGTACCGTTATCGGATTTGCTGCGGAGATCCGAGACATCGTTGTACGTTGCAATCGTTTCGAATGCATCGCTACCAGCGATTCGGCGAATCACTTCGTAACCAGCGTTATCCCATTCGGATTCTGTCGTCCATGCCAAACTGACGCTTCCGTTGCGTGAGGCACCGGAGAACTTATTCAGCGTAACCGGCAATGAAGTATTGAAGCCGGCTAACGGCAATCCATCAACGACATCGTTCGAATTCGAGAAGGTAAAGCTTCCGGTTTGGAACGCAGTGTTAATACGGTGGTGCTGTGCCGTTGAACTAGCTGAGATCGTCACATACAGATATGCTGTCGCCGTATTGAATGCGCGCGAGAAACCATTGAACGTGGTATAATTTCCATCATAGGTCTTGGTAGACAATAGTGTGGAAGTACCCGTCGCGAATGTCGCCTCGGTGGAATACCAGAGTTTCACATTCGTGATTTCCGCAGCGATCGCCGTTGAAGCGCGGAAGTCACCAACCGCTGCCGTCAACGTTGCAGAACCCAATGCGGTTGCGCAGGTGATTCGATACACAGGCTTGTCAACTTGATTGTGACTCACGACAGTTAACAAACCAGTTCCAGAGACATTGAGAATGGTTCCGCTAGCAATCGAGAACTGCCGGTTCGAACTGGTAACCTGCGGGTTGTTGGCAAGGTCGATAGCCTTGAAATACCATCGGTAGGTGGTTCCACCAATTAGCGAAGTATTGTCGGATTTGTTGTATGAATAGTTGGCAGTTCCCGCCAAATGACCGAGATCCAAAGTCACCGACTTGGGATTCGAAGTATTCAATAGTGCGTTACTGGCTGCGACGGTAAAAATGTGTGGCGAGTTACCGTCTTCGGTACCACTGGTTCGTTCGATATATAGCTGCAAACCGGAATATACTTCGGCGTTGCTCCAAGTGAAGGTCTGATTGGCAAGCGTCAGATTCGTAGGACTAGTCGGCGACGAAAGGGTTGGAGCGTTCGAAGTGACATCGTACACCATTGCAAAATCGGCATTCGGCGACACATTGCCCAACACATCGGTATAGAATACCCGAACGGTGTAAGTAGTACCGTCGACGAGGTCGGTCGTCACAGTCTGACTGTTGATAGAATAAAGAGTCGCGCCACTAGTATTCGACGAAGGAACAACACTGAAAGGTGCTGGATTCAACGTTGAATTGTAATACAACACACCACCATAAGTGGCAGCATCGGTATTCGAGAAGACAATCTGTTGAGCAACCGAACCACCCAATCGATATTGCAGAGTGATTGTGTTTGCGCGAGCAGCAGTCGTCGTGGTAAATCGAACGTGCAACGAGTCGTCGTCGCGCCCACCCTGTTCGGATGCGCTCGGATACACCAACGTAACCGACGGACTAGCACTACTTGCCACACTAAATGATCGGAACGCGCTTTGTTGCAATGTCGGATCGCCGGCAACGACATGATTCGCTTTGAAATACCACTTGTAAGAAGTACCTACAACCAACGCAGCACCTTCACCGGTCACCGTATTGGTGTACGTATAGTTTGCCGTGGAAACCAAGTTGGAAAGATCCAAGGTCATCGATTTAGGATTCGTGGCATTCAATAAAGCGTTACCGCTTGCGATCGTGAAAACGTGGGGTGAATTATTATCGGCAGTGCCACCGGTTCGTTCGATGTAAAGATTTAACACCGAATACGGTTCGGAATTATTCCAAGTAAATGTCTGGCTCGACAACGTCAGGTAAGACGAACTTGCCGGAGACGACAGCGTCGGAACAGAAGTCGAGAGATCATACACCATCGCAAAGTCGGAGTTGGCAGAGGTGTTGCCGGCGATATCGGTATAGAAAACACGGACAGTGTAAGTCGTTCCATCAACCAAATCAGCTGGTGTGATCGAAGTATTCTGACTGGCAATTATGTGCAGTGTCGAGCCGCTCGTATTCGATCCGGGAACCGCATCGAATGGTTCGGACGGGAACGTCGGATCGTATGCAAGCATACCACCGTAAGTGGCAGCAGCAGTGCCGGAAAACACGACTTCCTGAACAACTGTTGAACCGCTTCGAATTTGCATCGTTAACGAATTGGCACGAGCAACTTCATTGGTGGTGAAACGAACACGAATTGTGTCGTCATCGCGACCACTTTGATAACTTGCGCTAGGATATGCTAACGAAATAGTGGGAACCGTTGAATCGTATTTGAAACTGGCGAAACTGGTCGATGCAGAAGCGTTTCCATCTTCCTGAGTAGTGAGTCTTACGGTGTAAGTATTACCGCTAACTAATGCAGCTCTGGTGCTGAGATCCGGTTGAGTATAGGTCGGAACCGTTTCACCGGTAGTGTCGGGATCGGCGGCTGCCGAAGCGCTGAAACCACCCAAACCACCATTCAGCGAGCCATCGTATGTGTACACACCGCTGTAAAGCGTACCGCCAGTCAGTGTGCTACTATATCGAATCCGCTGAACAACAGTCGAACCACTGAGAATATCCATCGTCACTGTATCAGTTGCAGATGTATTCTCGAGTACGAACGTGAAGCGCATCGAATTATTATCTTGACCACTCTGGAAACCGTTGGACGGATACACCAAATTCGGTGTGCTACTCGCTGCCTGCAAGACGATATAGTTGTAATTGTAGGTTCCACCGGGAAGAGTTGCGGAGGTAGAAAGCTTGGCAGAACCCATTCGGGTATATCCATTGTCGAGGTCGTCGTATTGTCCAATCGCTCGAACGGCAACAGAATGGATCGTAGCGTCGACATCGGATGGTATCGTAACGTAACCGGCAATATCACCGTGCGTCGCATCGATGATTCCATGCGAAGTCCGCGTGAAACTTTGTGCTGTCGTATAAGTCGGCGATCCAGTACCATCGGATGATGTATACAGTGCTAAACGGACTTTAGAGCTATCGGATACCGATGATGTACCCCATAAGCTTACGACGTCAGCCATCTGATCTTCTGTGTCGCAGAGTAAAATCATCCTCATGTAGATCCGACTACCGCGTGTCGTCGTACTCACTGCAGCAGAGTTACTGGCAGATAAACCGAATCTATCATACGAGTAAACCTGTGCAAATGCCTCGCCAGTTAGTGACAGAGCCACCAATAAGGCGAGAAAGATAAATAAAGAATTTCTTGACTGTCTCAAGGACATCATTACCTCCGCTAAAAAACACCTCTACCGCATTTATGTTTTATATTGCGAGTTGCTAAAAAATGATACTAGTCTGACTGAAAAAGAAAAAACGTGCTCGCAGCTCCCGTTTTTCTTAGCCGTGACACAGAGCACAATTGTGTATTAAAGCTGCACTTACAATTTCAGACAGACGTTTCCTCTAATTAACTGCTAATAGTATACAATCGATAGTCTTGGATGTCAAGTTCAAGCTAGGTTTCGATTGTAAATAACATATGAGGTACGAGTTACCCTACGCGCTTGAAGAGAGTAATTGCGATTAATTCTAAATAGCAAATGAATTTGCGATTACTTAGCGTCTTTTTCCTTAATTACTTTTCCTAATGCGCGATCGATTGAAATTATTCTCAAGTATAACATAAAACAAAACAAGTATCATCACAAACACACTATAAGTTATTATATATCAAACAAGTATACAAATAAAGCTGTGGGTATTATATAATATTATTTGTTATACATTATTAACATTAATACAATTTATTAACTGGTAATAATTCAAACTGTAATGCCGTGCTCTGCCTCTCGCTTGAACTGCTCTAAAATTTGACGAAATTCTCGATCGTGTTCCGCTCGCTCACGGAGTGAGTCGCGTGCGTGGAGTACCGTTGTGTGATCTCGATTCCCCAATCTGATTCCGATTGCAGATAAAGACATACCTGTTAGTTCGCATGCCAGCGCCATGACAATCATCCGCGCTTCTGCTACCGGTTGTTTACGGGTCTTTGCCACAAATTGATCGATCGGTATGTGGTAGTGCTTGGCAACGATGTCTATGATATGATCAATCGTAACCACTTCACGGGGTCTTGTTAACAGGTCATGGATCGTTTTACGGGCGATTGCAACTGTTAAATCGCATCGTTCGAGAGTGGCGATAGCCAGCAGCCGGATGACCGCTCCACGCAAATTTCGCACATTTGAGGCGATATGGGTCGCGAGAAAATCTTCTACGTCGGGAGGAAGTTTTACGCCATCGCGTTCTGCCCAAACTCGCAGAATAGCAACACGCGTTTCGTATTCCGGTGGTGTGACTTCGACAACCAATCCCTGTTGAAATCGACTTCGTAAACGCTCGTCCAGATAATCCAATTCTCTTGGAGGACGGTCGGATGTCAAGACAATTTGTTTCCCTGCATTCACCAGACTGTTGAAAGTGTGGAAGAATTGTCGCTGGGTTTGCTCACGCCCCATAAAGAATTGCACATCATCAACCAGCAATAAATTTGTTTCGGCATATTGCTCGGCAAAGTCAATTTTTTTGTCGCGTTGAACCGCGCGAATAAAATCGGAAGTAAATTGCTCACTCGTAGTTAAAATTGGATTACGTGCACTAAGATTTTTTTGACCGAGATTGGCGATTGCATGAAGCAAATGTGTTTTGCCAAGACCCACCCCACCATGAATCAACAGTGGATTAAATCGGTTCCCACCCGGCGACTGAGCGACTGCCATTGCCGCAGAACGCGCAAAGCGACTACCTTCACCCGCAATGAACGTTTCAAAGCAATAATCGGGATCGATTTTTAAAGAAACTGGACTCCCCGGATGTTTCACGGTTATTGGTGCCAGATCTTCAGTGGGTGAAGTAATAATGGGCGGCGTTGCGACTTTAGTGCTTCGAAGTGTTTCCACAATTTCAAACCGAATCGAGAAGCCATCGCCGATCACTCGCCCGATGCACTCATCAAGAAAATCCGAGTAATGGGATTGAATCCATTCTAAATGAAAAGCACCAGGAACACCGATCACGAATTGCGCTTGATCCGGATCCAATCGTATCGGTTGAAGCGATTGGAACCAAGTCCGAACATGCTCGGCACCCAGAAGATTGGTCAATTCGGTACAAAAACGATCCCATAACAGGATCAATGATGGATCGGGAGACGTTGCCTGAGGATTGTCCAGCATCGCGTAACACTAACCTTTGACTTCTATCTAGGAATGAACGGGGAAAACTGTAGACTTGAAAAAAAGAATATGTACCTGTTTTGTTGCAGAAAGCTATCGACAGAACCGCCCCCCCGAGGAGCAGGGAGGCGGCTCGAATTGAATTGGCAATCCCCTCACAGGGTACTATCAACATACATTGAGTGGGTGTGCTTGGCAACCCGATGTAAAAATTCATAGGCAATCCGCCTGAGCCTTCGCCGAGTCTTAGGGAAACAAAAACAGCGATATCAAGGAGATGTTAGAAAAAAACTCTCGGTGCTATGTTTTCTTCTCGGAGAGCGACTCGTTAAGTTTATTATAAAACGACTAACGCAAGATTTTCACAATTTTGTTGTAACAAGTTGAATTAACAATAATCTATATCGATGGATCGCATCCGTGGAAAAACACATTTATTTATTTTACAATATTACCGACACAATTAATAATGTTACAATAAAATAAAAGGGGTGGATTACCCCACCCCTTCCAACTTCCAGATTGATTGAGCGATTAACTGCCTTGAAGATAATCGTTGGTAATATCGCGCTTCTGTCGATAACTCCAGACATGAAATGTATCGTTTTTTACCGTTGGATCCGCGACCATAGTAATTAAAACACGATTTCGCCACATCAATTGATTGATTCGACTCTTCAAACCACCCGTCACGTAACCGTAAACATCGGGATGGACTTGCAATCTCAGTCGACGTTCGCGAGTAGAGTAGCGGAAACGCTTTACCCAGCGCTCGATTGCAGTCATGACCGTCTCTTTCGATGCAACCAAGCCACTCCCTTCGCAGGTGGGGCAGGGTGAATTAAAGGTGTAAATCAACGATGGTTTGATACGTTGCCGAGTCATTTCCAATAGACCAAATTGACTGATTGGCGCTAAATCGGATTTTGCGCGATCTTTCTTGAGTTCGCGACGCATTTCATCTTCGACCCGCTTGCGATTCTTGTCTTCCCACAGGTCAATGAAGTCGATCACGATGATACCGCCAATGTCTCGCAACCGGAGCTGTCGACAAATTTCTTTTGCCGCCATCAGGTTTACCTGTAACGAGTTTTCTTCGTGATTCTTTTTGCCGACATAGCGACCACTGTTGACGTCGACCGTAACCAATGCCTCAGTGTGGTCGATGATGACATACCCGCCCCCCTTCAACCAGACTTTTCGAGCAATCGTTTTTTCAATTTCGCTTTCGATCCGGTAGTAGTCGAAAATCGGGGCTTGTCCATTGTAGATACTTAATCGGTCCAACAAATTGGGAGCGACGTGCTTTAAATATTCTTCAATTTCGCGGTAGAGTGCTTTGCTATCGACAACGAGATGATCGATGTCGCTGGTAAATAGATCGCGGATAACCGAACTAGCTAGCGATACATCTTTGTAAATGAGACTGGGGGCTGGTGCGCTATTGGACTTCCGCTCAATCATTTTCCAGAATTTATAGAGTGCGTCGACATCGGCTCGAACAGCGGCTTCGTCTTTGTTCTCAGCGACGGTTCGAATAATCAATCCGCACCCTTCGGGGCGAAGTTCTGAAGCAGTAGACTTCAATCGTCGACGTTCGCGATAATCGGAAACTCTACGTGAAACACCGATCGATTTCTCTCCCGGCATCAACACACAAAATCGACCGGGTAACGCAATCTGGCTGGTTATTCGGGGACCTTTCGTTCCGATCGGTTCTTTGATGATCTGGACGAGGATGTTCTCGCCGACATTCAGCTTGGCTCGTTCGGCACGCCCTCGATCATCGAGTTCGATGTCCTCTTCGGAAAGAGAATCGGCTAAGTTTTCAAGCGACAGCGCACCGGAACCGACATCGGAAAAATGCAGGAATGCATCCTGATTCCATCCAATATCGACAAAGGCCGCCCGCATTCCTTCGATGACCTTGCGGACTTTCCCAAGGTAGATGTCGCCAACCGTCCGCTCGTTCTCGGGGCGTTCGACGAAGAGTTCGACCAATTGCTCGTCTTCCAGGAGGGCGATGCGGGTCTCGCTCGACGTTGAGTTGATGATAATTTCCTTCTTCATTTTCTCTCCGGGGGACGCAGGCATGCCGCAGCCAACCGGGCTGGTGCCGTTTTCTCCCCGTTCTAGCGGTGCCTGATTCGGTAACTGCTTGGAATGCTCCTCCAGCCATGCTTGGCAGAAGCATCATTAGAATCGTCCGTAACCAGAACCAGCTCATCCGCTGCTCCACTGAAGCCGATTGGCTTCACTATTTACCCAGCCTGCTCTTGTCGAACAGGTGTCCACTCCGCTTGAGACGAATCAAAAACTCGTTCAAGTAAACTTCGATTGATTGAATCCAAAATCTGAATTCAATTTATTTTTCCGGTGCTAAATACCGGAGTAATACACCGTACCGTTCTTGACGAGAAGTATTCGGTAACGGGAAAATTAAAATATTGCCCGATGAAACAAACCGGCTGGCTTCACTCAAGAGTGCAGCATGCCATTTGCTTCCGGAAGTCGCACAAATTAAATCGGTTACTTCGTTCGCGGGATCGGAAAGATCGATCGATAAATCCGCTTCCCAGCTCCGAATTTCTTCCAAAAAAGATCGTTTCGGTAACCCGAACGAATTGAAATGACTCTTCTCAAGAACTCCCCAAGACCGGAATTGAATCGGAATACTTCCCGCAACTTCGTCGTAATGAACGATGCGTATCTCGGCTGCGGGAAAAAAATTGGGGAGCCATGTGATAGCTCGAACCGCCTCTTGAATCGGTCCATTCAACGGCGGTAAACATACTAAAATCTTAGATGGTAGAATTCCTCGACGATATGCAAACTTCGGTGGTTCACCCCACACCGAGCGATATCGTTTAAAAAAATAACGATAACCATAACGATGCCAGAAATCGCGAAAATAACCCATTCTATGCCTCGTTTACCACCGATTCACGCTCAATACGAACCGATTGAATTCGGTTTTCCGCACGTTTATCCACTGTAAATCGCCATTGCCCTTCTAAGAAAGAATCGCCGATATTCGGTACTCGACCTGCAATCGAGTTCAGGAATCCACCAATCGTTTCAAAGTCCTCGGATTCAGAGATTACAGTTTCGCCGAACGTCTCGTTTAAATCGGCTACAGACAATCGCCCTTCGACCAACCATTCCCGATCGGATACTTTCATCACGGATGGGGTTTCTTGATCGTACTCATCCTGAATTTCACCGATAATCTCTTCTAAAATATCTTCAAGAGTAACAACACCTGCAACACCACCGTATTCATCGACGACAATTGCCAAGTGTAATCGTTTCTTCTGGAATTCTTTCAGCAATTCGTTAATATGTTTATTGTCGGGAACAAAGTAAGGTTCCCGCAAGAAATTCCGAAGCGTTGCATCTTCGGGAATTTCTTTCAATAAATCCTTTGCATACAACACGCCAACGATATTATCGATGGTTCCATCGTACACTGGGATCCGGCTGTGCATCGACTCTCTTACCACAGCAATTGCTTCCGGAAGAGTTGTTTCGATGCTGATTCCAACCATATCGATCCGCGGAACCATGATTTCTCGAGTAGGCTTGTCGCGGATTTCGATCACTGCTTGGATCATCTCCCGTTCCGACGCGTTGATTTCCTCGTGTTGTTCTTCCACTTCAATCAAAGCATCCAACTGACTGGCAGACATCGTCAAGCGTTCCCGCTCTATTCCCATTATCCGAGCCAACCCACCCGAAATTATCCCAAAGAACCAAGTGATCGGTGTAAATGCAAAGTAACTGAACAAAAGTGGTAAAGAAAGCTTCCTGGCAATCTTTTCCGGATTCGATAGCGAAACGATACGCGGAATCAAATTTCCAAATAGCACGATTAACGGAATAATCACTAACAAACAGAAAAACAATGAGATCTGTTTTTCAAAACCAAAGCCACTGAAAATATGTCGGGTTAAAAAGATAGCTGCAATGACTACTACAGTAATCGAAGCGGAATACCCGACTAATGATGTCAAAACCAACTCACGCGGTCGATCCAAGAGTTTTGCCAGGCGTCGGGAAGTATTGTCGTTCTCATCGCGCCATCGGGCAATCATTTGACGCGAGAGTGAAAACAATGCTACTTCGGCTGCGGAAAAAAACGTTGCACAGCCTAACATTACGACAATTGTCACGACCAAAATTACATCGATCACAATTATAACTCTTATCTACTCTTTGCTTGTTAACCAACCTGCTTGTTGCAGATGGAAGTTTTCACGCAGGTGCATCGCTGCACGCAACTGTTTCGATCGATCGCGATACCCACACAAATGCAGAATACCGTGAATAGCTAATCGTCCGGTTTCTTCACGTAATGTAACACCGTAATCCTTTGCTTGCCGAGCCGCAGTGTCCAACGAAATCACAATATCACCTTCCAGTTCTTCAGAAAGTGACAAATCAAAGGTAATCACGTCGGTTGCCGATGAATCATGTAAGAATTTACTATGTAATTCACTGATTTTCTTGTCAGTAACCAATATTACCGAAATTGTACCGGCTTTTCGCCGTTCCGCTCTTACCGTTTTTGTAAGCAGCGAAGCCAATATTTTTCGGTCGACCCGTCGGCAGGGGTGTTCATTGGCAATGTCGATCATGTTACTGCCTTCGGTGAATATTGAGCCGGCTGCGGATAAGTTATTCGTTTGTGCATAATCCCATCCAGGACCGTCACAAATGCCGATTCAATTCGACGCAACTCTAAAAACGTCAAGGGGGCGTGATCTAACTGACCATCACCCATCCGCTCGCGAATTATCGACCGGATCGCTTTCCGCAATTCTTCTTTTCCAGCGTCTTTCAGCGTTCTGCTGACCGCTTCGCAACCATCAGCCAGCATCAGGATAGCGGTCTCTTTCGAGCGGGGTCGAGGACCGCGGTAACGATAATCATTTTCATCAACAGCGTTTTGTTGATGTAAAGCGCGGTTGTGAAAGAATGTCATCACCATTGTTCCGTGATGTTCAGGAATAGCGGCTACGACTTCACTGGGAAGATGTAACTCGCGCGCCATTTCGATTCCCCGCAGAACATGATTTCGAAGAATTTCTGCCGATTCCACCGGCGTCAGTTCCTCATGGGGATTACTTTTCTCGGATTGATTCTCGATAAAGAAGTCGCGAGCATCCAGTTTCCCAATATCGTGATAATACGCGGCACAACGAGCTAGAACAGGATTACCACCGACTGCACGTGCGGCGGCTTCGGACAATGCGCCTACCAGGATCGAATGATGGAAAGTGCCCGGCGCTTCGAACGCCAGACGTCTTAGAATTGGACGATTGAAGTCGGAAAGTTCTAGATAGGTAAGATCGGTTGTTACGCGAAACATTTTTTCGGCAAGATAAACGATGCCAAATACTAGCAACGGCGTTGCCGCCGACATGACTGCCCCGGCGATCACATCCTGAGTCGTCTCAAGCGACCACATCATTTCCGAAGCAGCTCGGGAAACGACCAGGATTGTCGAAGCTACTAACACGACCGGAGTCGCACGGAATAAGTGACCGCGCGTGGTTACCCGTCCGACAATCGCCAATGGTGTTACACCGGAAAAAACCGCATACAGCACCAGTGACAATCGTCCTTCACCGACGATGCCCGCTAATCCGGCTAGCATTCCGACTGCGATTAAGGCAATTTCAACATCGAACAGAATCGCAATAGACATAATGAATGCACCGGCAGGGAAATAGAGCGTCGACCATTCAGCCGGTAAAATTCCTCGCGCCAGAATGAAAATCGGAGCCGCTAACAACATCAGTGCCAGTAACAGGTCGGATATTCGTCGCATCCGATGCGGGCGCATCAGTAACAGTAACGACGACCAAATGAAGAAAATTGCGAAAATTGAAAGGGCAATTCCCAATCGCGGTAGAAATTGTCCCCAGAAACCGCGATAAGCGTATAATTCATCGCGTTTAACCAGCAGCGAACGGAGAACCGAAATCTGTTTTTCATCGATCCGCTTTCCACGATCGATGATACGCTCACCCTTTAAGACGATTCCTTGCGCCGATGGTACATTCACTGCTGCGGCATCACGCAACCGATCCGTCTCTTCCGCATTGTAATTCCAATTTGCTACCAGCATCGGTCGAAGAAGCGCATAGGCAGCGCGAATCATTTCCTCCGAGGGTTCTTGCTCGCGGAGCTTCGACAGGATCGTTTCCTGCAATTCACTTTCGAGAATATAGCTGTCGATCGATCGGCGCTTGGTAGTATTGCCATCTTTCGCCATGACAACTGAATCTGCGGTTTCGGATCGATCGTGAAAAATTCCCTGTGCTAAAATCGCCGACTGCAGTTGCCGCCAGCGTTGGAGAGCATCAACGATTGAACGCGAATCACTAAGATATTTCTCAATTAACCATTCCGCTGTTTCGCGGGGCAAATAAAAGCGGGATTCGGTAAAGATCGACTCGACGATGGTTCGAACGGCAGTATCGGGTGATAGAGTCGCCGACGCCGACAAGTCGTGTAGTTCGGTCTCGAGACGATTGGAAGTTACCGAAAATTGTTGTTTTAATTTTCGAGTTAACGAATCGTTAAACTCAACAACCGGTGGAACCGTTCGACGTGCATCGAATCGCTCCTGCGCCAACTTATCTGCATCTTTTAATATTTCGAAATCGAACGGGGCATCCACATCGCGTGAGGAGACTGCACCCTCGCGCAGATCGGCATATTCATTGCCAAAGGGACTCGGTAAGAGAACGGTTAATAGCAGCGTTACAACGAGTAATAGCATCCATCGGACGAATTGAGTTCGCCATGACACGGAAAAAAGCGGTTTGAAGGATGGTACGCTATTCATTCAGTTGTTCCAACAAATTCTCCGGACCTACTCAGTGCAACAAATCTATTCGCTCGAGCGCAATCGTTTTTGACGATTATATGCTTCCACAATTTCGATCACTAAACCGTGTCGCACAATATCTTCAGACGATAATTCAATTTCCGCAATACCCGATACCCGATCCAAAATCGAAAGCGCTTCCGGCAATCCCGACGAAACACCGTTTGGGAGATCGATTTGCGTTAAATCTCCGGTGATTACCGCATGCGAACCCCGTCCAATCCGGGTTAAGAACATTTTCATCTGTGCGCTGGTAGTATTTTGGGCTTCATCCAAAATCACAAATGCATTGCTCAACGTTCGACCGCGCATGTACGCCAACGGTGCAATCTCGATCATCCCGCTGTACAGCATCCGTTTCAGTTTCTCAGCCGGTAGCATATCCATCAGTGCATCGTAGATCGGACGAAAATACGGGTCGACTTTCTCTTTCAAGTCGCCCGGTAAAAAACCGAGATGCTCTCCTGCTTCGACCGCAGGACGCACTAAAATAATCCGTTCAACATCCCCTTCCAGCAAGGCTGTAACGGCTGCTGCAACGGCTAGATAGGTTTTTCCCGATCCGGCAGGACCCGTTGCGAATACGATCGAGTAATCGTGAATTAACTCGAGATAATTATATTGATTTTTGCTTCGCGGTTGAATCGGTTTTCGCAACAACGGTGAAATCCGAACCATCGCATTTTCTTCAACAATCGTCGCAACTGGCGGTAAATCTGGTTCCTGAGGTTTTCGTTGATGGCGTTCCGATGCCAATGCTACTGCGGTTTTTACATCATCACTCAGTACCGACTCCTTACGATCGATTCGAATCGCTAACAAGTCGCGGAACACAGTTTCGATCAACTCGCGTTCCTGAACCGGTCCATTCACCAGTAATTTGTTGCCTCGAACAGAGAAGGTAGAAACGAAATACTGCTCGAGATAGCGAATATGGCTATCGTTTGGACCCAACAATTCAGGACCGATGACATCACCCAGCGAGATTTCCCATCGCTGCAATTTTAAAGCGTTTCGTTTTGGTGTTGCTGTCTTTCGCGAATTCATATCGATATTATTGAATATTCTAGTATTATTCAGAAATTATTCGACTACTTTAATGCCCAATTCGGATAATTGCTCAGGCGAAACTGAAGAGGGACAGCCATCCATCAATGACGAAGCCGCAGTCGTCTTTGGGAAAGCAATTACGTCGCGGATATTGTCGCAGCCACAAAGCAATGCGACAATCCGATCCCAACCGAATGCGATACCACCGTGCGGTGGCGTGCCATAGGTCAATGCTTCCAAGAAGAATCCGAACTTGTTCTTCGCCTGTTCCTCGGACATTCCGATTGCCTGAAACATCGCCTGTTGTACATCGGGACGATGATTACGAATCGAACCGCCGCCAATTTCGTTTCCATTTAGTACAATGTCATATGCCTTGGCAGTCACATTACTCAAGTCACCACCGGAATTAACCAATTCAACAAACTCGCTGGGATTGTTCGGCGAGGTAAACGGATGATGCATCGCGGACCAGCGTTTACCTTCCTCATCCCATTCCAATAACGGGAAATCTGTTACCCATAACGCTGCCCATTTTGAGCGATCGATCTGATTAAATTCGCGTGCCCATTGTAGCCGTAAAGTACCCAGCGCTGGATATAGCTTTGATGAAATGTTTGCTGCCAAAGCCACGAGATCGCCTTCCGACATCGCAAAATGATGTTCCACTGCAGCAATTGTCTCCGGAGTCAGGAATTTTCCAATCGAAGAAGTAACCCCTTCGGCGGTCTTCTTGAAAGTAACGACACCCGCAAGACCTAGTTTCTTAGCAGCATCCTGCCAACCATCGGTTACTTTTCGCGACGCCGAAGCCGCGCCGGGAATCTTAATACCGGCTACGTGTCCAGTTGCGGATATTACATCATCAAACCCTTTAAAACCGCAATTGTGGAATAGTTCCGTTACTGTTTCGATTTCCATTCCAAATCGCAGATCGGGTTTATCGCTGCCAAATCGCATCATCGCTTCGGCATAGGTCATTCGTCCTATTGTAGGGAGTTCATAGTTGGCGATTGTTCGCAAGATCTTGCGAATCATCTCTTCGCCCACCACAAGTACGTCATCCTGTTCGACAAATGACATCTCGACGTCGATCTGGGTAAACTCCGGTTGCCTGTCAGCACGCAAATCTTCGTCGCGAAAGCATTTCACAATTTGATAATAGCGATCCATTCCCGCAACCATCAACAACTGTTTGTATTGCTGTGGTGACTGGGGAAGGGCATAAAACGAGCCGTGATGAATCCGTGATGGAACGATATAATCGCGGGCACCTTCGGGTGTCGAGCGCATCAGTACCGGCGTTTCCACTTCCACGAAACCTAATTCATCGAAGTAATTTCGAACGATTGTCGCGGCTTTCGATCGAAGTCGTAAATTTCGGGCTAATTCCTGTCGCCGGAGATCGAAGTATCGATACTTCAGTCGAAGTTCTTCGCTGATATTCGGTTCGTCCAGTTCATACGGCGGGGTATCTGCAGTCGAAAGGATCTCCAAATTGGAAGCGATGATTTCAATCTCGCCAGTCGAGAGCTTCGGATTGGGATTTGGTCGAACTGAAATCCGACCATCGACTCGAATCACATATTCGCGACCGATTGTTTCGGCTTTTGCAGTCAATTCGCCAGTTGGAATGGAGATTTGCACTATACCTTCGCGATCACGCAAATCGATAAAGAGTAGTCCACCCAGATTTCTGATTCGATCAACCCAACCGCATACGGTTACTAGGTTACCGGTATATTCTTTTCGCAAATCCCCGCAGTAGTGTGTTCGTAACATGATCCCTATACCATTCTGAATTATGATGACTGCAATCTTCGAAAAAAGGAACGATAGGATAAAACAATACCGGGAACCGAAGGAGCTTCGGTTCCCGGTCATATATTTTTCTTAGGGTCTCTTACCCATGGTCAAACGTGACCGAAGCTCCTCCTACCGTGAAAATACGTATGAATAATTCACGGTAATATCACCACTCGACGGATCGATCTGATCGAATCGCCAAGATTGGACACGTTCACGGATACAGCTTTCGACCTGTCGACCAAGGCTCGTATCTGACCAGTTGCTTTCGTTGATCTTTGCACTGGAGACGGTTCCATTCGGTTTAATTGTAAAGGCAAACCGTACTTCACCTGCCAGATTCGGATCACGACGGAGGAACGTCTGGAAGCAAGTCTTGATCTGATTCGAGTATCCCGACACCTTCGATTGAATATCTGCTGCCGCACGACCTTTAGCAGAAGTAGCTTTTTGTGCACCGGAAATACCGGGGGCATTCGAAACGCGAACTTGCGCTTTGCGTACGATTGCATCGATATCTTCAGGTTTCAGATCGGTTAAGCGGAGCTTACCGCCTGCTGCAGCTTGAGCAACATACTTACCACCCGGTCCGAGCTTTTGCGCCATCGCTGCTTCACGAGCACCGGTACCAAGTACATTCAGTTTTGATAGATCGGCTCCGGAACCAGTACCACCGAGACCGGCAACACCGTATCCGCCGCCACCGCCACCACTACCGTAGCCGCCCATGCCAGCGCCGCCGCCAAAACCGCCGCCGCCGCCACCAAAGCCACCACCGCCGCCGCCACCGCCGCCACCGGCTTGACGGAAGACACCAACTGCACCTACAGCAGCATAACCTTTTGCAGCACCAGCTTTGACATTACCCAATACAGCACCGTGATCGGCTCCACCAGTACCACCTTTACCACCAGTTGCTTCACCAGCATCGCTAACAGTAACCGGTGCTTTTGGTTCCGGAGTCGACATCTGTTTTGTAACTTCGACATTGGTCGGAACGGTAACAGGTGGCAAACCGGGAATCGAAATGTCTTGTTCGGTGATGTTCAGGTCAATTTGCGACATGACCGTACAACCGATCAAACATATAGAATAGAGAACTACGATTATTCCGAGAAGTTCTTTATCCAAATCCTTCAGGAAATGGCGTTCGAATTCCTTCGGAAATACCATCGTGTTTGTCGCCATGTAGATTTCCTTTCCCCCGAACCTTATAAGCTAGGATTGACGACGATGAAATCTACCTTTTTATACTGCATTGAACTGGCGATATTCATCAGTTTCAATACCCAATGGTAGGTTATCATCGAATCGACCTGAACCGTCAGGTTCGGTAACGGCGTTTTAAGGCGTTCGGCAGTAAGTTTTGCCTCTTCCAACACAGCCTGAAATCGGGGTAGTTCGAAATCCATCGATTGTAATGTCTCAACATCCGCCAACTTCTCTTTGTACGGATTATTGGTTTTAAAATCGACTTTTTCCTGATACAAACCCGTTTTATCCAGACCGAATGTCACGCCTTTTTGCGCCTCTTCCTTCGAATTCGAATAAGGAACCGAAGGCACCATCGGATTGGTAATCGCCGAAGTACCCATTTGCGTCATCAAATAAAACATGATGATCGTAACGGTATCGATCAGCGAAGTTAACGGTGGTCTTTTAAACTCGTTCGACTTGGTCTTCGACGGTCGTTTCGTCGGGGCATTCGCCATGCTATTCTCCCTCGGAACGCTAAATTTGACCGAATATTGGCTCTTGGAACAGAGGCATCGGAGCCCCGTCGCTGAAAGTCTCGTACTTATACACGCGTATCACGTCCAGAATTCTCGTGATCACCTTCCAAGGAATCTGCGATTGAGCAGATAGCCGGATCTGGTGAGCATCGGCAAACCGGAATTCGACTTTGTATTTCGATTTTCCAGTGACCGGGTCGGGAGTAATCTCCTGCTTTTCGACCTTTCCGATAATATCGCGACGTATCAGGTGCAATCGATTGTTCAATCCCTCGTAATCGTATTCGATTTTACCTTTGGAATTGACAATTGCCGGGACATTCCAATAATGCTCGTTATCACCGGGTAATCCACCCTGTATTGAGACTTGGAAACCACCCTCAGTGATATTAACCAACAGTTGTAACTGTGGTTTATTGGAAACCTTGATTCCCTCACCGCCACCTTTTGATCGGTCGTTAGGATCACCCTGAACGATAATCTCTGGACTCGGGTTGTACGAGATCTCGGTAAACTTGATGATCGAGATAAAGGATAGAATCACCGGCAACAAAAGCAACATGATATTCATCATGGGTACGAGATCGGGATCCTCGTAATCGCCCTTGCCGTGTGCGCTTCCTCTCGCTCGACTTGACGGTTTAAACGCCATCTCTCACTCCTCGTGTGGATGAACGAAACCGAACTACTTGGCGCTGGTGAGTAAATTCATCAGCTTAACGGAATGCTCATCGATAGCATCGATAATCGAGTTCGTCTTGTTCTTGATCACGGATTCCAACATCAGCATTGGAATAGCGTTGACCAGACCGGCGAACGTTGCGATCATTGCGACCGAAATACCGACTGCGAATCCGCCAGAACCGCCACCAGTATGACCCATCGATTTAAACTGAAGGATCAAACCGTAAATCGTTCCGATCAAACCGGCAAGTGTCGAAACACCGGAAATCATCGCAAGGAAATTAGTTCGTGCGTTCAATTTCGGATTAATTTCCAAAATTGCTTCGTCGGCTGCGTTCTGAAGTGCACGGAAATCGTAAGCACCTTTCGAATCAGCTTGTTCGAGAATTGCTCCAATGACATAGGGCAATGCACGGTCTTTACCGGAACGGCAAAGTGCCAATGCTTTCTTGATGTCGCCAGCCATCACCAGTTTGCGGATTTCTGCCATAAAAGCAGCTGGGTTAACATTTGCCTTCATCCAGATCGTGTAAAAGCGTTCGACCACAATGATCCAACCCCACGTTCCAACTAGGGCAAGGAACCACATAAAGAAAGCTGCTTCATTGTCTAAACTGTATGCAGCAAAATACGACTGCAAGAATACCTTCATTCTTTCCTCCGTCGATTAAGTTAGATCTTGCATAATGATTTTTGTAAAAAAAAACTCGTCAAGGATACCCAAAGCTTTTGCGAATATAGAGCTTTGGTGGTTATTTCGCAACCTTTTTTCGAAGGTTGACATCAAGACTGTTGACCGGAACTCGCTCAATTTTCTCTACCGTGATTAAAGACCGTGGGACCCGAGCTAGAAGTTCCTTCGGTTTCAATTCGATTGAAGAAACAGGAAATTGCGGTGTTTGACGCTGTTTCGTGCGTCCCGTGGGGATGACCACATCCCCTTTGATCGTTTCCTGTTGTAGCGTAATAACTTGCGGCGCAGCCTGTTGTGCTTTCGCACTCATTGGCAACGCTACTGCTATTGCTAAGAGTCCAATCCACTTTTTCATATATAAACTCCCCTCTGGAATGAGGTCAATCAGTAAAACGATTACTTCTTAGTCGTATCCGGAACAGCCTGATTAGTCGTATCCGGTACTACCGGAACAGTCGCAGGTGGCGTTTGTTCCGGTGTTACTACTGGAACAGATGGTTCAGTCGGAACTGGTGCCGGAGTTTCAACCGGAGCAGGTGCCGGAGTCTCTTGAGCCGGTGGCGTTGCTGCCGGAGTTTCAACCGGAGCAGGTGCCGGAGTCTCTTGAGCCGGTGGCGTTGCTGCCGGAGTTTCAACCGGAGCAGGTGCCGGAGTCTCTTGAGCCGGTGGCGTCACTGCCGGAGTTTCGACCGGTGCAGGTGCCGGGGTCTCTTGAGCCGGTGGCGTTGCTGCCGGAATTTCGACCGGTGCAGGTGCCGGTGTCTCTTGAGCCGGCGGCGTTACTGCCGGAGTTTCAAACGGTGCCGGTGCCGGAGTCTCTTGAGCCGGTGGCGTTGCTGCCGGAGTTTCAACCGGTGCAGGTGCCGGGGTCTCTTGAGCCGGTGGCGTTGCTGCCGGAGTTTCGACCGGTGCCGGTGCCGGAGTCTCTTGAGCTGGTGGCGTTGCTGCCGGAGTTTCGACCGGTGCCGGTGCCGGAGTCTCTTGAGCCGGTGGCGTTGCTGCCGGAGTTTCGACCGGTGCCGGTGCCGGAGTCTCTTGAGCTGGTGGCGTTGCTGCCGGAGTTTCGACCGGTGCCGGGGTCTCTTGAGCCGGTGGCGTTGCTGCCGGAGTTTCAACCGGTGCCGGTGCCGGAGTCTCTTGAGCCGGTGGCGTTGCTGCAGGCGTTTCTGCCGGAGCAGGTGCTGGAGTTTCTTGAACCGGTGGTGTCTGAGCCGGCGCAGTCACCTCAATATTCTTACCTACCTTTTGGATTGTAATCGCATTCGGCGGTTCCGGCAATACCGGAGTCACCGAACCGGGCACAGTTCGATATTTCATCGCTGCGACCAGAAATCCACCTGTATTCAGACTGTCGGCAACTTCGAACGCAATAACGTTGTATCCGGGTTTGACTTGAGCAGATACATCTTGAATAATCGGTGCTTTCCAATCCGCGCCCTCAGGTGTTTCGCTGATGAAGTCCTTATTCACATAGATCGATACTTTACCGGCAGCGATCACGCGGACTTCAGCCATTGTAACTCGTTCGGGAATCCAAACAGATTTACGATACCAATGCTTTCCGGCTTTTGATGGTTCACCCGGTCGGAATGTGGAAACAGGAATAGCTTTCGCTACAGTAAAACTATCTAGCGGAGCATCAATCTGGCTTACTGCATCGACATATTTCCAATTTGAAACGTCAAGATTCGGTTCTTGGAAATTATCTACCGGATGGTCAATTCCAATCCAGCTATCATCTGAACCGATCCAATTTTCAGTCAACTGCAAACCAATCTTCGGTCCGTAAGTTTCCGGATCGATCACTGCAAGCTTCTGCAATACTGGCTGCATCTGTGCAGATTTCAATCCGTTCCGCTCTGCCAAGTCGTAGATGGAAGTCAACAGATCGCGATTTTGTTGTTGGAAGGTCAACTTAACAGTTTCGTAACCGGTAAAAGCGTCGGTATACTGCTGCTCGTTCGTTTCCTTCGCTTTCTCTCGTGCCGTTGCTTCAGCAGTTTTCGCCACATTGAAGAATTGTTCTGCGCGATCGGACTCTCTCAAATACCATGTGACCACTTGGTCGATCGCTGGTTGGAGAGTTGGTATACCCGGCGCATCTTTGGCGATCTTCACGAAAAGACTATCCATCAGAATATTCATTAAGCTGGAAACGCCTTTTTCACCACCGTAAAATTCGATGACCTGCATCATTTCGGCAGTGTAATACAACACGTCGCGATTCAATCTATCGCGTCCATTCGGACCCTTTGGTAACAATTCCTGTAACGCGTTGTGATCTTTCTCGAATACGGTGAACCAGCGGTTGTTCAATTCACTGGCAGCTTGCATCATCGTATCCAGTGCATTTCTCATGCTTTCGCGTGCCGGAACTGCCCATTTTTCTTCAAATCCGGCGTCGCGTGCAACTTGAATTGCCGCTAGATAATCGTCAAATAAATCCTTTGTCGACGGACCAACGACATCGCGCAACACTTGCTGTCGGTACAAAGCGCGACCGACCAACGGATCGAGGCGCGGCACTGCGGCATCAGGTAGTGCCAATGCCATTCGGAAGATTTCAGCTTTTAGACTGGCTGCGCGATTGGCTAATTCCGGTGCTTTTTCGCGGGTAGCACTTTGCCACCGTCTGGCTTCAGTCAATGCGGCATCAAGTCTGCCGATACCTTTCTTTATTCCATCCAGCACAGTAGTAGAATCGGAAAGTCCCGCTGGTGCTGAAATGGTATTCGCATCGATCCACGATTGCAATGCATCACGAGCCGAAGCACGGCTAGCTTGGAACTCTTCCAATGCTTTGATCGTTTGTTCGAAGCGCTTCAACGACGATGCGTACTCGTTTACTGCCTTGACATAAATCTGAATCGTACTATAAATAACGTCGCGACGCTTGAAGAATTCGTCTTCCGGCTTCGTTATCTTTGGCATTTTTTGGTTGAGATAGGTTGTACCTAAGTTCTCTTCAACCTCACCCGCCCAGTAAAGCGCAGCAAACTGTTCCGGTTGTCCAAATTCAACCAAGGTTTTAATCTGCTCGTAAATTGCATCGTGTTGCTTCGCTTTTTCCTTGCGCTCAGTCGCGCCTTCAGCAGATTTATCCAGCCAGCTATACTGAATTGCTTTGTATTTATCCAAATCCCAAGTAACCAATTGTGCTAACGATTTCGATGCATATTCGGGATTACCCGGCTTACCAGCCTTCACCAACGTGCTGTGGCGATTGACTGCGGCAGAATACTCGTTTTTCGCTTGAGCTAGATCGCCATGTTCCTGCGCATATTTACCACGTTCGTAATTCGCCAAAATCGCATTCGGATGATCCGGATACTTGCGCGAGAAATCATCGTAAATACGGTTTGCGGCAGCGACATCACCCATCTTCAAATACAAGGCAGCAGATTTAAACAGCAGTGCTGTCGCGACTTCATCGCCAGTATATTTGTCGGCAAATCGCTGATTAATTCGAACTGCGTCGGCATAATCCTGAGCCGCTTCGAAGTTGTAAGATGCATTAATCATCGCTTGCTTTACATCGTGTTCACCTTCGGGATAGGATGTAACCAACCGGTCGAAGGTCTTGGCGGCATCAAGCGGTTTCTTAAGTTCATTTTGATAAATCAAACCGGCATTAAACAGTGCTCGTGGCGTACGTTTCGAAGACGGGAAGCGCTGCGCCAACATCATGTAAGCATCGATTTCCTTTTCCGGCTTTTCGGCTTTTCGGTAAGAGACTGCAGCGTTCTCCAACGCCATATCGGCATCTTTAAAGTCGGGAATTTCAGTAACGACCCGAACGTAATCGTCGCCAGCCTTTTCAAATTGCGCTTTCCGGTCGGTTTTGCTCTGCTCGGTCGCGGCAGTATCTGCCACTGCGACATCGGCAGTGTTCGATGCAATCGTAGCCGACGAGAAGATTGCTGCGGCACGACGTTCCTGAGCAAATCGCTTCAAAGTATCGCTGACCGAGGATGTTTGAATTTCCTTGGTCAAGCGCTCCGCATTGGCGAAATCCCGCTGAACAAGATATCCTTCTACATATAGTTGATATGCACGTTCAGTCACCTTGGTCTGCGGATACTTCGTAATTATCTGATCGAAGAAGCTGTTTGCTGCTGCAATTTGACCACGCTGATAATTGATTCTTCCAGCCTTGTATAAATAAGCAGGAGAAATCGATTTATCATCGGAAAACATCGTCGCATATTCGTTTGCGGCATTGGCTAGTAACATTTCACCGGGAGTAAGGGAGTCAACTGTTGCTACTGGTAAACCAGTTGTTGTATCGCTGCCGAACGGAGTGAAGGGACGAGTTTTCTCATCGTTCGTAGCCATTTCGTCAGCAACTGCGAGCATTTGTTGCGCTGCCGGTTGTTTGTATTTCGTATACAGCTTATTACCAACTACGTTCTTGTACTCGGCGTAGGCTGCTTCGGATTTATTAGGCGTGTTGGCTAACAGGTTCGCCAATTGGAAATTCCATTCGTACGCCATACTATCCGACGGGAACGCTTTAACATATTCCGCACTCACGAGCGCGGCTTCTTCCGCCATCTTGGGATTGAAATCAGGTCGGTCTTTGTTGATCGATCGATCGACGGCATAAGCAACGACGCGATTGTAGGTATCACGGACAATCGGTTTCACTTCTTTACGCAGCGACAATTTCCGGTTTGATTTCCACCAGTCGCTTTCAATCCGATAGTTGGTGAATTGGGTTTTGCCCTCGGCAAACCAGAGATTCATGTCATGTTTATCGTTCAACGCAGACTCAACAATCTTCTGCTGAATAAACGGTGCCCGGGCATGCATCGGTGCTAATGTAATCGCACCCTTCCAGACGTAAATTGCGGAGTCGTACTCATTCAATACTTTTTGATTGCGATCGCCAATCAATTCGAGCATTTTGATGCCGAAGCGCTCTAGCTTAATCGTATCACTGCCAACAAACTCGATTGCCTTGGCAACGCCAGCGCCATCCCAGGTTCTGACTGGTTCCGAGAAGATTTCAGCCATGTAGGCAATAGCGTCTTGATTGAACCGTGCGCTTCCAATTGTATCTTCTGTCGCTACGCGTTCATAATCAAAATTGATTGTGCGGACGAAATAATCCAGCGCTGTCGGATAATCGGGTCGGCGAAAAGCAGTCCACCCCAACATGTAGAGTGCGTCTTTGCTTCGTTTCGATTCAGGGGTCAATAAAATTTGACTAAAGTAATGCTGTGCCGAGTCCAACTGCTGTTTAATTGGAATACCTTTCGGCGGCGTTACCAACCAGTATTTACCGAGTGCAAACATCGCGTCTTCCCGGTATTTACTGTCGGCATAGTCATTCAATAAGGTCTGATACTTCGATTTTGATTCTTCTCGTTTTTGACTGGCAAGTGCCGGTTGTTCGAGTTGTTCGCCTTCTTCACCCCGGATGTATGCTAAGCTATATAAAGCATCAGAAGCCCATTGAGAATTGGGATATTCCGTTAACACGGTTCGGTACATCTGCTCCGCTTTGCCAAAATCAAGCTTTGGTTCCATACTCGCGGGAGCACCGGATGCTAACCATTTTTCCTGTAACAAACCAAACGTATCAACAGCCTGAATTGCATAAAGCTCCGCTAACCGCAAAGTAACTTGAGCCAATAGATCGGCGTTCGCTTCTTTTTTACCGCGCAAAGCCTGAAAGCTCGGGTCTTTATTCCAATTAATCAGAAACTGTTCCGCTTTTCCGATGTAGGCTTTCCAGGTAGCACGATATTGCTCGTTAACTGCTTCTTTTTCCTTGCGGAAATTGGTTTCCATTGCCAATAATGAATCGATTGGTAACGCATTCCACTCAAGAACCTTAATTTTCAGATCGATCGCACTGAGGCGATCGCGAAGATCGGTTACTCTTCTGGATGCCGGGGAGTTTGGATCCGACAATTGGGAAGAAGCGACTCGCGAAAGCTCGCTAATTTGTCGTTCGATCACTAAACGCTCTTGTTGCCATTGTTTGACATAAGCAGTATCGCGAGCTGTTTCAGTACCAGCAGCAGGTGCTGCAGGAGTAGCTGAATACACGCTCCCGATACATAACAAGAGTATTCCGGTGATTATTGCTATCGACAAACGATTCGGCTGTTGGCGAAGCATAAGCTACGGCTCCTATCTGTCCGAACGAACAGGTTACTTCTTTTCCGGTTGTGTTGTCGGATTGGACGGTGAAACTGGTTCCGAAACTTCGCTTGGTTTCGGTTCTTCGGTCGGTTCGGCTAATTTCGCTTCTTCGTCCGCTTCTTTCTTTTCCGCCAGCGCATTTTCCAATTTCTTGATATAATTCGTCAATTCATCGCTTCGTTCACGTTCGCGTTGCAAGACATCGAAATCGAAGCCGCCCAAAGCATATCGCGCTAACGCGAATCCAGCGGCACGATTGATATCGGTTTCTACTTCGTCCAATTTGGACGTTAGCATTTTTGCATTGAATTCGTCGAAATGCATGTTGGTTAACACGGCTCGGTCGGGAACATTGAAGGTTTGATCGGGTCGATATTGATCGATCAATTCGCGCGAACGTTGCGCCAAAATCCGAACTTGTTTGTTAAAGGCTGCGACGTCGGCTTGACGTTGTAATGCTGGTGTAAATTGGCTTGCGCGACTCATCATCTCTTCCAGATTGGTGGAAAGATCGTGAGTTTTCGCTTCGACTTTAAAGTACTTTTTCGCTACCGATCCCTGATGTTCAAAATCGATTTCTTTGCGTGCACCCGCCAAATCCCGTTTCATCTTCGAAACGGCAATCTCTTCTTCGTATAGTGCAGCTAATGCAGGATTGGCAACTAACGCGGCGCCATGTCGATTTTTTTGAATCAGTAGTCGATTGCGATTGCGCTGATCGAGGAATTTAGCAAACAAACCGATATCGTTGGCTCGGAGAATATCTCCTTCGAGTAATGAGAGCTTGTTGTCCAATTCGTAAAGCTTATATCGCTCCTCAGAATACGCCAACAATTGTTGATTTTGATCGACCATCGACAATAGTTTTTCGTACGCTGGAAGAGCCGCTAAAGTACCTTTTTCCAATTCGGCGATTTCTGCTTTCCAAGCCGATGCTAGAGGTACGTATGGGCTCCAACCTGCGCGGGTAATTAATGTGTCCAATGTCGAAATCGTCTCGGAATACTTCGGTATCGAACGGAAAATCCATGCCCGGGAAATGAGTACCTGATCCCCAAACATGTCCTGAGAATTAAGCGGTGTCAGCGTTTTTAAAGCGTCGTCCGGATGTCCGGCTAAATTCTGAATTTGGGCGAATTTGATCTGCGCAAAGATCTTCATTTCAGCCGTAATTGTCACTTCGTTCAACAATTTGTTGCTGACAATCGGCTGTAACGATTTCAATGCCGCATCGTATTGCCCGACCATACCATAACACATACCAAGAAGTAAATCAGTCTCGAGCGCATAAATGCTATTGGAATTGATCTCCCGCAATGCTTCTAATGCGCCGGAATAATCGCCGCTTTCATATCTTAGGCGCCCGGTGAAGAACTGAATTCTCCCCTCGGAAGCATTTGGTTTTCCTGCAGCTATCCACGCCTTCCAGTTCTCTTCGGACCGTTCTTGATCACCGATTTCGGAGTAAAGAAATGCTAATCGAGTAAAGGAGAACTTCCGGAAACTCGACCCTTCCTGATTGACAATCCGACCATATGCAATGATCGCATCGTCGTAATAACCGCCAGAAAGTGCCGCCTCACCGCGATAGAACCAGAAGCTATCAGCAAGTGCTTGGGGATAGTTTCGGGCATATTCATCGGAAAGCATCAAGCTAAGAGTAGGGTCAAACGGGTATTTATTGTCCCCATTATCGCCCGAAATATAACTTTGGAAAACGGTCCAATCGTTATCGCGCATCCGCTCTAAATCAAGGGCAGAACCGGTACTGATCAAATCGAGTTTTAGCTTCCGAGCAGCTACTAATTTCTCGTTATAATCTTTAATTGCAATTTTCCGATAATCTTCAAAGCTGCCGATTAAATCCAACGTATCTCGTAGCTTCCAATAATCCAGTTCGTCTGATTTCGGCCAATTGATATTCGGAACTTGCCCACCTAAACGACTGCGATGCCGGATTTCTTTGTTATTTCCGGTAATCATCTGCGATAAGAAGGCTTCCCGCAATTGAAGATTGGCGGTGAATCCACTCATTTCTTTTGCGACGTGAATCGCTTTGGCGCGTGAAAAAACACGATCTACCCACGAGGCGGGCATTTCTTGGGCAAAGGAAAATGTGGTCAACGCATAAACGGTCGCTGCCAGACAGACCTGTCCAGCAAGGCGTTTCGCCGTTTGAATCATTCTTGCACCCCTACATTCGATCTTATTTGACCAGTTCGGGAATAGTGACTCTTGAAACAACTAGGTTTACATAGAATATGAAGCCTGATTGAGGCTTTGTCAAGATCATTCATTCAACAATATAAATAACCGATCAAAGCTTTCCGAACCGCTTTGACCGTTCAAGAAAAAAAATGTAAACTAGATCGGGAATAAAAATTAGTTTGTGCCTTTAGCTTTAATTCGGGCTTTTGCACGCATTAATGCCAGATGTGCCCGGTTTGCTTCAACCTTGTCTGATGGATTCCTCAAAGTATCTTCGGCTCGCTTCTTGGCGGCTTCAGCACGCACCAGATCGATGCTCGATGCCGTCTCGGCAGTCTCGGCGAGTACTTCAATTTTTTCCGGTAACACCTCAACAAAACCTGCCGATACGGCAAATTTTGCCATTTGACCGTCAGGAGTGGTGAGTTCGATTACTCCGGCTTGCATTGTTGTCATGAACGGAGTATGTCCCGCAAGAATACCGAATTCGCCAGCAGAGCCCGGCAGTTTTACATGCCGGGCACTGGACTGAAAAACTACTCCGCGAGGTGTAACGATTTCGAATAATAGCGACATAGAGAATTCCGTTAGACTTTTACGCCCATCTTTTTCGCATTCTCGAATACATCGTCGATTGCGCCACAGAACGCAAACGCACCTTCCGGAATGTGATCACAATGACCTTCGATGATCGTCTTAAAACTCGTGATCGTATCTTTGACACTTACAAAGCGTCCCGGTTTACCCGTGAACTGCTCGGCAACAAAGAACGGCTGTGACAGGAATTTTTGAATCTTTCGCGCGCGTTCAACAGTCTGTCGGTCGTCATCAGACAATTCGTCGATTCCGAGAATCGAAATGATATCTTGCAAATCTTTGTAACGCTGGAGAATTTCCTGCACTCGCTTGGCGACATTGTAATGTTCATCGCCAACTACCAATGGATCCATGATGCGCGAAGTCGAATCCAATGGATCGACAGCAGGGTAAATTCCCATTTCGGAAATTTTCCGCGATAGCACCGTGGTAGCATCCAAGTGAGAGAAGGTAGTCGCTGGCGCCGGGTCGGTCAAGTCGTCTGCGGGAACGTAAATCGCTTGGATCGAGGTAATCGAGCCTTTCTTCGTTGAAACGATACGTTCTTGAAGCTCGCCGAGTTCAGTCGCGAGTGTCGGTTGGTACCCTACTGCCGACGGCATTCGACCGAGCAGCGCCGATACTTCCGAACCAGCCTGAGTGAATCGGAAAATATTGTCGATGAACAACAAGGTATCTTTTCCTTCGACATCGCGGAAATACTCAGCGACGGTCAAACCCGAGAGTGCGACACGCTGGCGACATCCCGGCGGTTCGTTCATCTGACCGAATACTAGTGCGATTTTGGAGTCCTTCAGAGTGTCGTGATTGACCTTCGATAAATCGAAATCGTGGACATTGAAGTCGTCGCCGTATTTGACCACACCGGATTCAATCATTTCCCGCAAAAGGTCGTTTCCTTCACGAGTACGCTCACCGACACCGGCAAAGACCGAAATACCACCGTGGGCTTTCGCGACGTTATTGATCAATTCCATGATCAATACGGTTTTACCCACACCGGCACCACCGAACAAACCAATTTTACCGCCCTTGGCATAAGGTGCTAACAAATCGACCACCTTTAACCCAGTTTCAAACATCTCGTTGGCAGTCGAGAGATCCTCGAATTTCGGAGCATGGCGGTGGATCGGCCAGCGTTCGGTTTCATTGGTCGGTCCGAGTTGATCGATCGGGTTACCGATGACATCGATCAGGCGACCCAACGTCGCTTGTCCAACCGGAACAGAAATTTGTTGTCCGGTATCCCGCACTTTCAGACCGCGCTTCAACCCTTCGGTATTGTCCATCGCAACCGCGCGAATGGTATTATTACCGAGGTGCTGCTGCACCTCGAGAATGATGTCTGTGCCGTCGCCTCGGGTTACGGTCAAAGCGTTGTACAACTTCGGCAGCGTCCCCTCGGGATACGCCACGTCGACGACGACGCCGATGATCTGGCGAATTTCGCCGTCTTGTGCTGCAATTGTCGGTTGTCCGTTATTGCTCATTCGATCTTCCTGTATTTCTTCGGTATGAATGTACATTTACTGATTGTTTCACTGACTCTCTTTTGCCCGACCAGTATGACGATGTCGTCGGCATCGGAATCGCTTGACCGCTTTGGCGCATTGCTTCGACATGCCATTCGATGGCAATATTCATTCGATTCAACAATACGGAAATCGTTCTGCCAGTAGCGACACACCCCGGCAAATCGGGTACATACGCTGAATAATTGCGTATCGTTTTTTCGATCACAATTAAGTAGCTTCCGATTTTCGATCTCATTTTCGCACGATCGATCATGAAATTCTGACTAGCGATCTCGCTATTCAGTAGGGGCGTATGGCAATACGCCCGTTCTCTGAATTCTTTATTCTCTTCCAATCAAAACCGGATTCTCTCGATCACAACTCCATCTCGATGGATTCAGATCGATGTATTGAATCGTTTTGCGATAATCGTCCTCATTCCGAATGCTGTGATCGTAGAAGTTCCTTTGCCATAAGATGAAATCGGATTTTCCGATTCGTTCTCGAATCTGTCTTGTTGTCACCGCTTTCAAAGTACGAATAAACGCGCCAAAATTTTTGGCAGGCGATGTAAAGCTTTTGATTGATCCAAATGGAATATCGCGATTCATGCCTAAGATCATGTGAAGATGATTCGGCATGATTACATACTTGTCAAGGATCAATTCGGATCGGATCAAGGTCGATTTTTTCAACTCTTCTTCGACGATTTGACCAATCCAACTATGTGCGACTTCATCGTTGCGAATGCGACAAAGATAGCACCGGCGTCGATCCGTACAAATTGTGATGAAAAAGAACCCCACCGAATAATCCAAAATGGATTGACGCATCGATTGACGTTGAATGAAATGGCTCTTGTTTTCCATGCTCACAAGATGCGGGCGTATTGCCATACGCCCCTACTGTTCAATAAATCGATTTCTCTTACCCAAATTACAATCCGAACACTTCGTTTCTAAGTTCTCGGTGATTGTTCTTCCACCCAGCGAAAACGGAATCTTGTGATCGACGTGCAATTCGATACCTGAATAGGTTACCGGACTTCTACCACACGATTGACACAGAAAACTACATGACTATCACTTCCGTCGGTTCAATAGGAAAATCCTTGATTTTACACCGTTCTACTAGATCGACTCGAAACGGGAGATCGGAGTCGGTGAATGCCGCACACGCCATCGCAATTTGCCGAAACGGCACTCGTTCATCCGAGACGATTGCCAAATCAAGATCGGAATACGGTTTCGCCTTACCAGTTACTCGCGATCCAAATGCTTGAATTTCGTAATTTGGCAACCATTCGCGAAGGATTGCCTTGACAATCTCCAGATGCTTCTCCGAGATGTCGATCATTGTTCGATCGCTTTCAAGCGATTCAACAAATAGTTGGCATCGACAAGGAAATCTGCAATATGACTATATACCTCTTCTGCAGTCTCCGAGTCGTACGTGTGAGACGAGAGGTTTCGGTACTTCATATAACCGAACCACAACTCCGCATCACGAATCAAGTCACGCTCAAATCCGACTCGATAAATGTCTTTCATTGTCATTGATGGAGGTATATCGGCTCCAAAAATAACAAGAAAACGCTTCAAAGACTTCCAGCACAATTCATATGTAAATTCAAAACGCTGAATAACTCCGTCTCGAATCGCTTCTTGTGTGATTGAGTCGAGAGTCCGACTCCTTTCGAACAATTCGATGCCTTCTTCTAAAGACTTGATTGCCCGTTCGAGATGCGTGACTTCCAGCATTCCTTCTACTCCAACAGTGAAAGGGTGCTAAACCTTACCCCTTCAACGCCTCGGCGCCGCCGACAATTTCGAGCAGCTCCTTCGTGATCGCTCCCTGCCGCGCTTTGTTGTATTGCAGCGTCAACGACTTGATTAGATCGGTCGCCGCCTTGGTCGCATTCTCCATCGCCGTCATTCGCGCCGCCATTTCCGCGGCAAACGATTCCAGCAGTACATGCCAGATTTCCACATCGATATATTGTGGAAGAATGACATCGAGAATCGTCATGGGATCCGGTTCGAATTCAAAATCCTGATGAATCGGGCTATCGAGTTTTGCCGGAACGACCGGAAGCAGTTGCTCGACGATCACTTGCTGCTGCGCAACATTCTTGAATTCGTTGTACACCAAGTAGACCCGGTCAAGACCCAACGTCTCCATCTTGTACAGATCGATAATCCGTTCACCAATCCGTCGTGATGACTCTAGCGTCGGATCGGGGAAGATATCGAGGTGCTTGGAGATGACGTTGTACCCGCGCTTGGTAAAAAAGTCGGTCGTCTTGCGACCTACCGTGATCAGGTAGCGATTGTCGGCATTTTCGTGCTGCTTGTAGGCAGCAACCGCATGTTTGATCACATTCGCATTGAAACTGCCCGCCATACCGCGATCCGAAGCAACCACGACGAATCCGACATTTTTCGGGTCACGAACTTCGAGCAGTGGATGCGATTCGGTCGTGCGCGCCGCCATTTCGGCAATCGTATCCCGCAAGCGGTGCGAATACGGTCGTGCCGAAAGCATGTTGTTTTGGGCACGGCGCAGTTTCGCCGCGGCAATCATTTTCATCGCCTTGGTGATCTGTTGCGTCGATTTAACGCTGCTGATCCGCCGTTTGATTTGTTTGAGTGATGGCATAGCGATTACACGACAAAAGTAGTGTTAAACGACTCGATCGCTGCTCTCAGCATGGTCTTCAGCGCTTCATTCAAAAGCTTTGTATCGACGATTTCCTTCATCAAGTCGCCATGATTGCTCTCGAGATACGAGATGATTTCCGATTCCCATTTCCGCAACGCCGAAATCGGAATATTATCGGCAAGACCCTGCGTTCCGGCAAACATGATCGCCACCTGTCGTTCGAGCGACCACGGCATGTATTGACCTTGCTTCAGCAATTCGGTCAAATGCTCGCCGCGTGTCAACTGCTGTTTGGTGGAAGCATCGAGATCGCTGCCGAATTGAGCAAATGCCGCCAGTTCGCGGAATTGTGCCAAGTCGAGTCGCATCGACCCTGCGACCGCGCGCATGGCGCGATATTGCGCACTGGAACCGACTCGCGAAACCGAAATACCGACGTTTACTGCCGGACGAATGCCGGAATAGAACAGGTCGGGTTCGAGGTAGATCTGACCGTCGGTAATCGAAATCACGTTGGTCGGAATGTACGCCGAAACGTCGCCGGCTTGCGTTTCAATGATCGGGAGTGCCGTCAACGAACCGCCACCAAGGGCATCGGAGAGCTTCGCCGCACGTTCGAGCAAGCGCGAGTGCAGATAGAACACGTCACCCGGATAGGCTTCGCGTCCCGGTGGACGTCGGAGCAACAACGACAACTGGCGATAAGCCCAGGCGTGTTTGGTAAGATCGTCGTAAATCACCAGCGCGTGCATACCCTTGTCGCGGAAATACTCGCCCATGGCGGCACCGGCGAACGGGGCAATGTACTGAATCGGCGCAGTTTCGACGGCAGTCGAGGAAATCACCGTAGTGTATTCCATTGCGCCGTGATCCTGCAGCGTCTTGACCACCTTGGCGATGGTCGAGCCTTTCTGACCGATTGCCACGTAGATGCAATAGACGTTCTGCCCTTTTTGATTGATGATCGTGTCGACTGCGATAGCGGTCTTGCCGGTACCACGGTCGCCGATGATCAATTCGCGTTGTCCACGACCGATCGGGATCATACCGTCGATGGCTTTGATACCGGTCATCAGCGGCTCTTTCACCGGCTGGCGCGTGATAACGCCGGTGGCTTTACGCTCGACCGGGTTGCGCTGCTTGGCGTCGATGGGACCTTTGCCGTCGATCGGGAATCCGAGTGGATTGACCACGCGACCGCACAGTTCGGGGCCGACGGGTACGTCGACGACGCGACCGGTGCGTTTGACAATGTCGCCTTCTTTAATGTTCTCGTCGCTGCCGAACAGCGCGACGCCGACATTGTCTTCTTCGAGGTTCAACGCCATGCCGTATACTTCGCCCGGGAATTCGATCAATTCGCCGGCGAGGCAGTTTTCAAGGCCGTAGATGCGGGCGATACCGTCGCCCACCGTGAGGACACGCCCCACTTCGTCCATTTTCACCTGCGATTCGAAGGAGAGGATTCGCTCCTTGAGGATCGAGGTAATTTCATCTGGTCTAAGTTGCATTTACAATTCCTACGTTGCTTCGTAGAGGCATATATGATGCCTGTTTGCTCAATACACACGCGGGCAACAGCTTTGCCCAATTCTATCAAATCTCAGTAGGGGCGTATGGCAATACGCCCGGGTTTTATCTAACACTTCTTACTGTTTACTCATTAACGATAACTCGATGTAATCCTTTTTGCTTCGCAAGTTTTTGGCTATTGCATCACAACAACTATCTACTTCAGAACAATACCCCAACATGTTCTTAACATCAATTGGAAACAATTTAACAGCTCTTTCTCGATTCACTGGTTCACTATAGTTAGAGATGACTTTGTATCGATCATCAACAATAAATTTAATCGTATCTAAACGAGATTTACATAAATTTACTGTTCTCATCTCAGCAGAATCGCTCAACGAAGGTAGTTGTGCTGCGATGTTGCCAATAATAGAATCTAATTCACTCATTCTCGCATCATCAAAGTACTCTATATTTAACCCGGTTATACTCTCTGAATTCATTACGTTAATTCTATTTCTTAAGCTCTCTGTCTTTTTTCTAAGGTTATCTATTTTTGGTAACAAAGTGTAATACTTATCAAATATCGATTGTGCCATCTGTTTTTTAAGTTGTAGTTCGGTAGTTTCACGAGCCACTTTTTCAGCAATTTTAGCGGTCTCTATCGATGTTTGTTTGGTCACCCATACACTGTAACCCGCAACTAATATTGCAATTGCAGATAATATGACTGTGATTATTTCAATCAATTTTAATTTGCTTTTTGCCACTATTCAAACCTACTAACAATAAAATAGAACTTCTTTGCAAGTATTATTCATTTTATTTCGGGCGTATTGCTATACGCCCCTACGGTAATGATTTCAAAGAACTACCAGAAAGAAAAGATTCAAATCCAATGAACTTTGCGATCACAATTTGTGATCTCAAGATTTTCCTGACACGGGCGGTTCGCGAACCGCTCCAACCAAAACGATTTAAAGATCATACTTGGCGGGGCTGAAGCCCCACCTCCGGGCAAATTGCCTAAGCAACTACCGGTTGCAATACTCTTCACATTTTTCTACCAACGCGATCGCTTCCTCTAACAACAATTTCGAATTTTCTTCAGTCGCTATCGGATGTTGAACATAATCGTTCACATTGCGAAACTTGAACCCTTTATTCAGTGATTGCGCGTATTTTACTTCAAATAGTCCAGTATTCGCAAAATTCTCAATAAATGCCGAAACCAAACCCGAGTGTTTACTTCTCACAATTTCTTTTGTTCGTAATACAGCGGTCACAGCATAAAACATGGCATAATAACTTCGATTGACAGACATATTCCAGAACTGAGAACCGTGAGCAAATTTCGATTCGATCAGAGTCTCGCGAGCACGAATGAGATAGTCTTCGACTTCGGTTTTCATGCCGCTACACCTTCACGTTTCATTTCTCGATGCAAAGCATACGTACCATTCGCAAATTCCTGCTGAGATACGATAAAAACATCCAAAAGAACATTCAGTTTCATATCGAGTTCGAGCAGTAAATCTGAAATGGCAGTCCATTCAGTCCACTGATCGCCGCACGGATACAGAACCACTGCCACATCGAGATCGGATTCATCGGTGGCATCGCCGCGGATTTGTGATCCATACGCAATCACCTGCTGCAACCGGTCGCCGTACAAGGGTTCCAGACGGCGTTTCAGTTCTCGTGCGATCTCTAGCGCATTTTCCCGAGTCATGAAAATTTACCAATACAATTGATTAATAAAACCATGAATGCAAGCAAGGGTTAATTCCTACCGGTTGCAATACTCCCGACACGCTTTCACTAAGTCTTTCGCATCGTGCAATAACTGTTGCGTGTCTTCCAGATTATTGATGGGTGCTGATAAATAGTCGTTCTTGTTACGCAACTCAAAACCTTTTTGTACCACTCCGCTGAAACGAATATCGAATTCGCCGGACTTAATAAAATTTTGATTGAATGATGCAATAAGACCAGAGTGTTTACTTCGCACAATATTTCTTGTCAGCAACAGTGCCGTGATTGCATGGAACATTGCATAGTATGAACGATTAATCGAATCGTCGTAAAACTCACATTGAATATGATGCTCAGATCGAATTAAGAACAAATCTGCTCGTTCAAAATGACGCTCGATCTCCGGATTCATAATACTTCGCCTTCGCTTCGGATCGATCGATACAATGCCTCAGTTCCGGTGTTATAATCCTGTAATGGAATAAAATTGGTATCAATCACAACGTTATTCTTGATACCCATCTCGACTAATTCATTCGCGACCAAATTCCACTCAGTTCCAAACTCAAAACATGGATCGAGCAAAACCGCTACATCGAGATCGGACTCGTCGGTTGCATCGCCGCGGATTTGCGAACCATACGCAATCACCTGCTGCAACCGGTCGCCGTACAAGGGTTCCAAGCGGCGTTTCAATTCACGTGCAATATCAAGTGCCTGTTCGCGAGTCATGTCAATCCGCCACAGTTACTTCTTTTCCGCTTCCCCGTCCGCTTCGTCTTCCGAATCGGTAAATTCTTCTTCCATCATCTCTTCCAGCTCGTCGACGATTTCTTGAATCTCTTTTACCGTAGGTTTCTCGATTCCTTCATTCAATGCCAGCTCGATCGCTTGCTGGATCAAGAAGTAATTGGACAACATTACAGTGCTGTTCTTCTCGACGAGCTTTTCCAGAATCCGAAAGTCCTCTTCAGGAAGACCTTGATAGCTGAATGAACCATCTTTTAGTTTGACGATTTGCATGACTTCCCTCGAAGACAAGATGTTAATGATTCACTATGAATGCATATAAAAAATTGCGTTGCAATTACGACACCATCTTGTGTTTCAGACTGTCGAGGCGTCGTATAATCGAACCGTCGTAACGCTTCCCTTCGATTTCAATCACCATCCCGCCAATTAGGCTGGGATCGACCGTCACTTCCAATTCCACGGTCTTCTTTAATTCGGTGCCCAGCTTCTTCGCCAATTCGGTTTGTTGATCCGGCGATAACGTGACGGCGCTAGTAGTGATCGCTTTGACAATACCGGAATCGCTACGAACACGACGGAAAAATTCACCCGGAATATCGGGCAGGATTTCTTCACGACCGCGCTCGAAAGCGAGCTTGAAGAAATTGATTGTCAGCTTGCTCGCATCGGGTAAAATCTGTTTTACCAGTGCAATCTTTTCCGCATCCGGAACCTGCGGCGAGAGCATAAACGCATGCATTGCCGGTTCGTTCCATAGCGTCGCAAGTGATTCCAAATCGGCACGAACCCGGTCGATTTCGCCGGCTTCTTTCGCCGCGCGGTAAAATGGTTCAGCGTATCGGCTTACCAGTAAGTTCACTGTAAGTCCCTCAATTCAGTTTCGGGATCGAATTTTCGATCAACAGGCGGTGATCTTCCGGCTTGAGTTCGCGACCGATCACATTGCTTGCCGCCATGATCGCGATCGAAACGACTTCGTTCCGCAGCGACGCGATTGCCTGCTGCCGTTCCAATTCGATATCCGCCAATGCGGCATCGCGGATCTTCACGGCTTCGCCCTTGGCTTTTTCGACCAATTCCAGCGAGCGGCTCTCGGCATTGCGCATCATCTGTACGATCCGGTCGTTGGTCTCCTGCAAGTGCTTCGCTTGCTCTTTCAGCAAGTCGTCGCGTGCCTGCTCGGCGGCAACCCGTGCCTCTTCGGCACGGCGGAGATCGTCGGCAATGGTTTTCTCGCGTTGCTCCAAGCCCTGCATGATCGGTCCCCAAGCGTACTTGCGGAGCACAATCAGAACCGCCAGGAACAACATTGTCGTCCAGAAAACCAAACCGACATTCGGGGTGACTAAATCAATTGCGTTCATAGTTTTTCTTTGAAATGCGCTGCATCGGTATGCAATCGCGATTTATTGCTTCATCGTAAACTTGCTATCAGAGATCCTGAGAAATCCGGGCGGAGATGAAATCGACCGCCCGGATTCGAACAAGTTCTTAGCCCTTGAGGTACAGCAACAAACAGATCACCGAGCAGAACAACGCGACACCTTCGATTAACGAAGCGGCGATGATCATAGCAGTCTGAATTTTGCCCGAGGCTTCCGGTTGTCGCGAAATGCCTTCCATTGCACCCTTTGCCAACTGACCGATACCGTGACCGGCGCCGATTACGACTAATCCGGCACCGATACCGGCGGCGATAAACGCATACGCGCCATTGGTAATTCCTGGATTCATCAGTTTTTTCTCCTGTAACGATTTTCTTTTCGTCGCGTCTATCCCGCGACAACGAACAATCCAATGCCGCATCACGCTTTAGCATCGGTACGGAGCCAAAGTCTCCGCGAAAAACCTGCGATCAGGGATGTTCCGTGAATGCGCAGGGTGTCCCGAGGGACGAAACTCAAAGAACGACAGTCGGCAATTAGTGCGAATGCGCCTCGCCATGATGCTCATCGTGCTCTTCGTGATAGGAGAGCTGACCGATAAACAGCGCCGACAACATCGTGAAAATGAATGCTTGCAGTACTGCAACGAAAATTTCGAGCAGCATAATACCCAATCCGCCAAGAAACGGCAAAATTCCAATTCCGAATGCCGCGCCGACGCCTAGCGCCGAACCGAGCATGAAGATCAAACCGATGAAACTCAAGACCAGCGCTTTGCCGGCAACCATGTTCGCAAAAAGACGGATCGTCAAAGCGAATGGTTTGATAAAGAGACCAATGATTTCGATCGGTGTTAAAATGATATAGACCGGCCACGGAATTCCGGGCGGCGTGAAATGCTTAAGGAACCCTAATACGCCATTGGCGCGAATACCGGCATAAATCATTAACGTGAAAGTCATCAATGCACAGGTTAGGGTAACCGAGATATTCATCGTGGGTGATTTCGACGCCGGGAAGACACCGGCAAGATTGCCGAACAGAATAAAGAAAAAGACCGTCAGGAAGTAATTCAGTAAATGGCGACCCATCTTTTCGCCCATCGAGGGAAAGACGACTTCGTCGCGAATAAACTTCACCATGACTTCCATGAAATTCGCTAGACCGTGCGGCGCTTTGCCAAGATTTTTCTTTGCCGATCGACCGGCTAAAATTGCCATGATCGCAAATACAGTAGTGGCGATAATCAGAATAAAAGCGTGCTTCGTGATGGTGAACGTACCCCAATCGGGGAGAAAATGGAGGTGGTGATCCAACAAATTCTCAACCAGTTTGTTGCCGTTCCAGACATTCGAAAGCGAATCGGATTCAGCGCCTTCTCCAGCAGCTTCATTGGCTCGAGCAACGTAAGTACCAGCTAACATTAGAAGCGTTGAAGCGCGAGTAAAATGCTTGTTGAAAAGGTTCATTAGACAGTTATCTCGATTGGATCGCTACGGTTTCTGTTCGTTAAGACTCTTTAGTAACAATGGCATTTCCGCCATCTGCACAGCGAAATAAATAACCACGATCGATATCGCAGTACCGGCTAATTGGTCGCCTGGTAGCACGAAGTAAACAATAATGATTCCCACAATAACGACTGCGGTTCGCGATATAGCGCCAATTGCAACGGCGCGCAACGGCTGAGTCGGATACCGTTTCAGGATACTTAGTTGCCATAAACCGGAGGCACCGACACCGACACCAGATAGAAGTGCCGCTAAAAACTTACCGTTGAATAAACCCTGGGGTGGTAAAAAAAAGATGAGAATCGCAGCCACAGCCGTAATTGCGAACCACCTCACTGTGGATTTATTTATCACTAACCGCTCTTTTTCAGTCGTTTCCGGTAAAATAACAATTCTCCCGGATGATGCAAATAATATTTGTAATAAACTTAAGTTAGCACGATCGTGTTCGTGAAATCAGTTACAAAATAAATCGAAAACTACTTATTAATACGATCTTACTTTGTGTCTTTGTTGGCTTTGATCACGATACGGATCATGTTATACATCCCACCGGCGATTCCGATCAAGCACCCGATCAGGGTTCCCCACGGTTTACACTGCCATGTATCATCAATCCACCAACCAATCGCACCGCAAAAAATAATGGTTGCCGCCAATCCGATACCGATCGAGCTGATGTCGCCGACGGATCGAAACGTTTTCATCGCCTCTGGATCGAGTATCGGCATGATTCACTCTCACTATAAATCGTTCTGAGAAACCATTATTTGATAAAAACATGTATCTTCTTTACCCGAGATCGGAGTTGTTAAAACCAAATTTATCGACGGCGTTCTGCCCACCGTGGTAAATCGGAATCTTCGCCACCCGGTTTGTTCGGAGGCGGTGTCGGTGCAGTTGCCGGTCGTACCGGAGTGACAGGAGCCGCGGCAACTTGCGGTTCACTTTGCGGCATCATCAACGGCAATTTGTCGCCCCGCATTTTCGACATCCCGTCGAAAGTCGCCCCTTCTTCAATAACAAGTTTCGTACAAACCATGTCGCCGTTCATCACCGCAGTGGAGTTCAAAGTAATTTTATCGGAAGCGGTTACCGATCCTACTACTTTTCCACCAATCATGACCGATCGAACTTGCACATTTCCTTCGACAACTCCGTTTGGACCGACAGTTAAAGTATCGTTCACCTGAACCTGTCCCTGCACACGTCCATCCAAGCGCATCGAGTGAGGTACCGTGATGTCGCCTTTGATCAGTGTTTCTGTTCCAATAACAGTTCCTAATTCCGATCCGGTTGTTGTTGTGGTTCGCGAAATCATTTTTCCTCCGCCAAATCTATTTTTTACCGGTTGCCACCGGTGAATTTGCTTTCAATAAAGTGAATGGATCGACCGGCATGCCGTCTTTCCATAATTCAAAGTGCAGATGTGGTGCCGTTGAAACGCCAGTCGAACCAGTGAGACCAATTGGATCGCCCTGTTTGACATCATCGCCGGCACTGTAAAAAAGCGCATTCATATGACCATAAAACGTCGTATTTCCGGACCGGTGCCCAATCGCAATCGCATATCCGTATTGTTGAGTCCATCCGGCAAATAGTACTCGACCACTCGCAGAAGCAATAATTGGAGACCCGGCAGTCGCGGCAAAATCGACGCCGCGATGTCCTCTCCCACCGGCAAGCGGATCGTCGGAGTATTTTCGCGATAGAAAGCCCGTAACCGGCATCAGCGTTGGGATCGCAGTAGGATCTACAATTCCGCTATTGGTTTGACTGCCATTATCCCACAGCCGATTTCGAAAGCGTTCCCGCAACAGAGCGCGATCTTCCGGTGTTAACCCAGGTCGACTCCCTAATGCTCGTCGGACTTGCGAGTCGAGAATTTGCATTTGTTCGACCCGCGTTTTGAGTAATTCGAGTTTCTCTGTGCTTTGTCGGAGCGATTCGTTTTCCCGAATCAGTTGGTCGTATGCGAGTGCACGGTGTAAAAACACCCCCCAAGTCACTACAATCAATATGACTAATACGACCAGAAGCGCCAAACCGAGCTGAATCCACCACCATCCCTGTACCGACATCACCAACGAGGTCGGTTCACGGTGATCGGGGGGAATCCAAAGTAAGGAATAATGCGGTTCTTGCGAATCTGGCGGAGGTCCGCCTCGTTTAATCATAGTTACCGACAATTGACTTCACATGGAACTATATAATAAAGAATTACCAACGATCAAAGTCTGCACTCAGGTTCTTTTATTTATCATTACATATTATTAATAATTAGTATCATAGCATTCGAAGCGGATCAGGGAATGAGTCGCGCCGATAAGGTAGTAAATAATACCACTCCAGCGGCGACTGATGCATTCAGACTTTTTGTTTTTCCAGCAGTTGGAATCGAAACAGTTTTATCGGCTAAGGATGTAACCACCCTCGAAACACCTAGCTCTTCGCTTCCAATCGCCCAAATTAACCTCGCGGGAATTTCTACATCGATAATCGATTCTTCTGCTTGTTCGGCAGTTGCATACACCCAATATCCCGCATCCTTTAGATCTTTTAATGCGCTTCCAAGATTGTCGCAAATAACGATGGGCATATGAAAAATACACCCTGCCGAGGTTTTCGCTACTGTTGCCGATAGCGGGGCGTGTTTGTTACCCAATAAGACTGCAGAAGCACCAAAAACGGTCGCTGATCGAATGATTGCTCCGAGATTTCCGGGATCGACGATTCCATCGCACAAAATTGCCTGAACATTTGTCTCACTCTTTGTGGATTCTAACCAATCGGCTAATTTGAGAGCGGAAACCATCGCGACTCGCGCCGCCACACCTTGATGATGGACGCCGCGTGCATACCGATCGATCGCTGCTCGGGGAACGAGATCTACTTCGCAAATCGCTGCCGCAGCATGACGTAATTCGGCTAAAATCGCGCCAGAAGTTTCTTGCGCAAGATAAATACGCTCTACCGGGCGACCTGCCGCCAACGCTTCGATAATTGCGCGCCGTCCGAACAACCATCCTTCCCGTTCAACGGGAGTTTCTTCAGTCATTAATCTCTATCCGTTCTCGTGTCGACCACCATTCGCGGATAAACACGACAGCAATCGCAGTAACCGGTACTGCGAATATGATTCCAAAAAAGCCAAACAGTTCGGCACCGATAGCAATTGCAATGATCGTTACTAAATCCGATAAACCGACCGCTTTCCCCATTACCCGGGGTGTGATCAGATTGCTCTCGACCAATTGCACGACAATATAAACGAGTGCAATCAGCATTATAAAACTGAAACCAGCCCCACCGGTTAATGCGATCAGCACTGCCAATGAGAAACTGGTCAGTAATCCGATGTAGGGGATAAAACAGAGAAACACTGTTATCGTACCCAGCATTAACGCATAATTTTCACCGATAATTGCCAGCCCAATCCCAATCAACGTGCCATTTATCGTGGATACCATAATTTGACCTTTTAACCACTTTCCCAGAATTGTCGAAATATGCTTTCCGCGGGCTTGCCAATTTTTCGACTGTTCAGATGGCAGAATTTTCGCGATACTATCGATCAGACTTTTTTCATCCAAAAGCAAGTACAGCACAATAATCGGAACCAAAAAGAGATTAACAAGCTGCCCAAGTACGTTACCGCTAGAAGCAACTAACGCCATTCCGGTCTGCGATACGACTCGTAAAGCACGTTGAGCAATTTCCGGCAATTTATCCTGAATCGATGCTAAATCCACTTGCTTCAAAAAGGGAATCGACTGCAGTGCCGGTAGCCAATCAGTGACGATCAGGTGGTGAAGTCGATCATAATAGGTCGGGAGGAGAATAACCAGAATTCGCGATTGTTCGACCAAGGCAGGAATCACCATAATCAACACCAGCGAGAGGAAAGCAAACGACACTGCCATCACGATCAAGACTGCATAATTGCGGCGAATATTACGTTTTACGAGCCACTCTACCGGACCGCGTAATAAAACAATCAGCAAAGTACTGACTACTGCAGCCGGAATCAGTGTTTTCAATTCGACAATTAGATACGCGGCAAACAAACCGGTTGTTACATAAATGACCGTCGTGATTATTCGGTTGGATTGATATTGCCAAAGCAACGCCAGAATTGCCACGTACATGATCGGTGCAATCAACACCGATCGAATACTATATAGAAAAACCGCGAAAAGGATTGATCCAGCGACAATCAGGAAGGTATTGGTCGTCTGGGAACTGTGTTCAGGTTCTGCCATAGAAGAGTACCTTGCATAAACATTCTGCAAAGTACAACCGGATCGGTCAATCGTCAACCGATATCAGTAAAAAGGCGGGGTTGATCCCCGCCTCTTCCGTTCATTTATTTCAACAGTGTCACTTTTTGAAGGCTTTGCATCCGTCCTCCGGTTTCAATTCGGAGGAAGTACAAACCGCTGGTAAGTCTCGATCCATTGATTGTGGTCGTGAAATTTCCCGGTTGGACCGGTTGCATCTCCGTCCAAACGGTTCGTCCAAGAACATCGATCAACTGCATTTTCAATGTGCCGCGGTTTGGAACTTGAACGTTCACCCTCAACTCCGAGTTAAACGGATTGGGATATGTCGATACTTTAAAGGTCATCGGCAATTGCGGAGCAATTTCCGGTGCCGATAACGTCCCATCGAACCAGGCAAAAGTGCGCTCGAACAGTTCGTAGAGCCGGGGTTGACGATACGGTTGATTGATCGATTCAATGCCGAACCCGGTTACTAATACCCGATATCGTTCGGGATGGGATTCCTCACCATACACAAATGCTGCTGTCTCATTGTTCCATTGATCGTAGCGATAAACCGGCAACGCCGAACTATCTTGCAACAAGACCGAGGGTGATCGGGTATTTCCCGCACCTTCTCCGCCGGTGAGATAAGTTCTCACAGAGGCAAAAGGTGAACCCGGAATAGGATCAATATGTGTGATCTGGATAGTAGGAGTAACTTGAATTCCCAACGAAAAATGTAGAAGCGCCAACAGCGGCGGAAAATTGGTCAGAGCTTGCATGTACTGACCACTCAAAACCATTTTTCCACCACGATTAAGAAAATCTACAATCGCAGCCGCGTCATTATCCGACATAAGGGTTTGATTGTCGCCACCCATCCAAATTAGACGATCGTGATCGGGCATGATCGTTGTCGGATCAATATTACTTCCGGCTTTAACCAGATAATATCCGACATGTAATGAATCGAGAGTATTCGTCACAAATCGAACATTGTAACTCGATGTATCTTTCGAAACCATTAAGATTCTGGGATGACCTACTAGCAACCGGAAGGAATCCAGCGTCGAAAAACCACCATCGGCAGTCGCGGCGATAAAAATCTTAGCATATCGAGAAGTAGCTGAAGAATTGCGGATCAGGTATGTTCCGCAAAGCATGCTATCATGTGCCGCCAAGGTGTATGCAGTATCGATTACCGGCAGCACCAGATTACTATCGAGCGTGAAAAATTGTAATCTGACATTCTGCGCGGGTGGTGGATAAAGGATTGCATCGTTACGCAATGTAAAGGTTACAGCAAGGGATTCATCCTGATCGAAATAACGATTGCCATTGCCGATTGAGCCACCTAGACCGTCGAAACGATAAGTTAAGTCTTTGATCTTCAATCGTACCGTGCTTCCGGGACCGATACCGTGACGCCCGAAGGCAGCGTAAATCTGGTTGCTATTAGGCGTTCCGTTGGTTAAATCGCCATCGTCGTCGTCGTATTCGAGAATATCGACGAAATAATCGACGAACGAAGCAGCGTGGGCATATTTTGAAAAATGTAACACGGAATCCGCGTAATGGGTTCCCATGCTAGCGCGTAAATCCCACATTGCACCGCTGATGATCATGCCATCGTAATGTACTTCATTGATGATGTCTCGCGGATACATAAAAACGTTGGTTAACAAACGCATATATGCCGATCCATCGCGGAACAATCCACCTTCACCCATATTGGGATCGTTGGTCATGGAGCATGCGAAATAATCCGACCACGCTTCATTCATCGCACCGGTTTCACCGGAATAAGGAAAATCGGAACCGATGTATTGAAATTGAGATACTCCATGATGATATTCGTGATAGATTACATCGCAAAACATCGAAAAGCTGTAGAATGATCCACCACCATCACCGAAATTGACGCCTCTGCCATCCCAATAGGCATTATCGTAATTAAGTCGCTCGACTTTTGCCGGGATTGCATACGCCAAACTATCGAATCCAGGATTTAGTCCTTTCATCCAAGTACGAACATTATTCAAATGCCAATACATATTCGGTTCGGCTGCAAGCGAATTCGTACTATTGAATAACACTTGAATCGTGTCGGTACTTCGTGTTGTAATGCGTGCTCGACTTATCGTACTCTCGTATGGTCGAACATTAGCAAATCGACCGCGGAGATAAACTTGGGCAGTATCATACACCGAGTCGGCGCGTCCGGTAAAATTCGCTGATGCGTTACCATTCGTATCGGTAACTGCCCAAACTCTACTATTAAATCTCACTGAATCGAACCGTAACGTGTTTATTACGATCGAATCGTTTAAGTGCGCCGGTCGAACTACACCTTTCACGTTCGCATACGCACGATCGAAATTCACCCGGTTCCACCCGGCAACAATTGCTCCGGATTGTGCATCGATAAAAAGCGCCGGGCGATTATCAGATGCGACATCGGCAGTAACGTAATAAGTGGGAATTAATTTGGGACCAGTACTAAAATCGCCGTCTCGAACCAACCAAGCCGATTCCACATGATCAACGGTTCCTTTTATAGTCGCTTCGGTTAACGATTTAGCAGAATTTTCACCGATTCCAGTGAATGGTGGAACATTCAGCGGATTGACAGCGCCCAGTTGAAGCAGTGTGACTCGACCTTGTGAATCGAAGCGCAGCGCGACGGTTGCACCGTGCACGAGAATTCCACCGATAATCTGCCGGAATTCGACATACCAGCGCGCGCCAGCATGATTTGCCGTAGCGCGTTGAAGCTCGATCGGCGAGTTATAGAGCGATGGGAGAATCTTAGCAAGAATCGCTTCCGATTGTTCGAAGGCATCACTCTCTGAAACCGGATTATAACCGACTAAACCGGCACCAAACAGATGCCAGCTTGCAAAACCGTCATTTCGAGCATACCCCTTCCAATCGTGACCGGTTTGTTGTTTCAGAGTCGCGAGAACTCCTGCAGCTTGTGTTGGCAGAGCAGGATATTGAGTCTGCGCTTCGGTGGCGAACGCCGGATAGGTTTGGGTAGGAGTTGATGGTGCGCGTACTGCGAAACTAACAGTACATATACTTAGTAGGATGAAAATGAAACTGAAGCGTTTCCCGATCATTGTTGCCCCCTCTGTGCTTCGAAAATATCAAATTTGTTGATCAATCCCCGATTGGTGGAATCCTTGGCAATAGCCTGTCGCCATAACTTTTCAGCATCCGCTTTTTTTCCGGAAGCTAACAATACATCGATTTTCGTATCGACAAAATCCGTACAATCCGGGTAAGCCGAAACGGCCTTCGAGATATATACTAACGCACTATCGGGAGCTGCATGTTTTAGTAACAGCAGATTTGCCAGATTGTTATATATTACGTAGAACTGCGGTGCAAATTCGATAGCAGTGCGGTAGTACCCTTCCGCCCGATCGAATTCGCCCATCGCCCGATAGATAATACCTAGATTATAATACGCTCGATAGTTGTTAGTATCTAAGCGAATCGCGTCTTCGAATTCAAATTTCGCTTGACCGACATCACCTTGATTTAAAAAATGAATTCCCCGAGCCACCGACTCTTCGGACTCTCGCATCAATTTTCCATACGTCGAATAGGGATCGACAATAACTTGCTTTGGTGTCGGCTTTTTTAGCTGTTGGTAGAGAAAATAACCACCAATGCCAACCACTATTATTGCCAATACAACGATCAGTATCCGCACACGTATTCTCCTATAAGACAGTAAAGTTATTGAGAATAGATCACCGATCCAAAAAAAAACGACCACCTCCAACTCAATTCCATTGATCGTTAATACATTCTATCTTGTCTTATCGAAGTAAAGGAGAAGTACATGGACCTAGCAACATTGAAAACATCGCCCTTTGGTTGTCGGCATCACATTTTAAATATCTTATTATTAATACTGAGTCTTTTGTTCGGTCTTGGTTTAGCCACTGCGAAGAATAAGTTAGAAGGGGTAAAAATCATGAATTTTCAGATTTCATCGGTTGCTTTTTCGGATAAGTCCGATATTCCATCAATGTATACCTGCGAGGGAGCTAATATCGCACCCCCATTGCATTGGGAAAATCCCCCCAATTTGACAAAATCGTTTGCGCTGATTGTCGACGATCCCGATGCCCCGGATCCCGCTGCACCTAAGCGGGTTTTCGTACACTGGGTGTTGTTCAATATTCCGGCATCAATCGATACTCTTGCCGAGGGGGTCACTGAAAAAACGTTGCCAAAAGGAACTATCGCGGGAAAGAATGACATCGGAGATTGTGAGTATCACGGTCCTTGCCCGCCAATCGGTCGCCATCGTTACTTTTTCAAACTTTATGCACTTGATACGGTATTCTCTGACTTAAAAAAACCGACAAAGAATGAACTTCTGGAAAAAATGAAAGGACACATCTTAGAGCAAACAGAATTAATCGGTACTTACATCAAGAAGTAAAGGTCGAACTGAGTCGCAAAACCGGTGCTGGCAAGTGCTTCACAATTATCTGGCGCCATCTATTTGATTTCAGTTTGCGCCTGCAAATATGATTTGCTATTATGGATGAAGAAAAATCGAGATCCGAATGGATACCTGTATCTTTTGTAAAATTGTGTCTGGCGAAATCCCGGCAAAAGAAGTGTATCGCGACGATATGATGGTCGCGTTCCACGATATTAAGCCGGCTGCGCCCACTCACGTCCTTTTTATCCCAGTTAAACACATTTCGAAGATGGCTGACCTCTCCGAGCAGGACAATGGTCTCATCGGAGCCATCCATTTTCGCATTGCAAAGCTAGCTAAAGAGATGGATTTGACCGATTACCGGGTTGTAACAAATTGCGGTGAGCGGGTCGGTCAAAGCGTAATGCATCTGCATTTTCATCTACTTGGCGGCAGAAAAATGTCGTGGCCTCCGGGTTGATCGGTTGGTTTGCAGATTGTGTTGCAGCGGTGTAAATTGAAAAGTTGTATGAAACAGTGGTTTTAGACCACTGCTATTGTTGAGTTTTATAGGCACCGGGAGGAGGTGAGTCGGTTGCCGAACGTTAAAGTTCGCGATGGCGAAACGTTTGAACGCGCTTATCGCCGTTTCACAAAATCGTGTGAGAAGAGTGGTCTGATGGCGGAAATTCGGAAGCATGAACGCTATGAAAAACCGTCTGAAGCGCGGAAACGCAAATCTGCCATAGCTCGCCGTAAAATGCGCAAGATGCTATCCCAGAGCCGATAATATTGGTTTTTGTAGTGCGCCGCCCCCTCTGCCATTGCCGAGGGGGCTTTTTACTCGGAGAAGAACATGTCTGAAACCTTGGAACAACGCTTGACACATGACGCTCAAGAAGCGTTAAAGAACCACGATGCCCGTCGCCGTGAAATTTTAACCACGATTCTTGCAGCCGTCAAAAAAGCTCGGATCGATTCGATGGGAAAAGGGTTCGGTCCCACCGAAGAGTTGACGGTATTGGAAAAAGCCAAAAAACAGCGCGAAGAATCGATTGTTCTGTATCAGAAGGCGAATCGTGCCGATATGGTCGAACGCGAACAGGCTGAAATCGAAATCATTAAATCGTACCTCCCCACTCCCTTGACCGAAGAAGAGGTCAAACAAATTATCGCCGATGCGGTCACTCAGACTGGTGCAACGTCGATCAAAGAAATGGGTAAAGTGATGGGAATCGTGCAGCCTCAGACCAAAGGTCGATTCGATGCCGGAAAAATCGCAACACTCGTCAAAACATCACTTGGTGCGTAGTTCTAAATTGGTAACAGAGCATATTTTACTATGACTGAAGTTCTCTGGGTTAGTATCGCCGGTGTACTCGGTACACTCTGCCGATACGGGTTGACCGGATTTGTATACAAAATTGTCGATTCCGATCAGTTTCCACTCGGGACACTGGTTGTCAATGTTCTCGGCAGTTTTGCGATTGGCTTCATCATGCAAGTGGGAACGGCGACAACACTGCTCCCCCGAACGGTCCGAGTCGCAGCAACGATTGGTTTTCTGGGTGCTTTCACTACTTTTTCCACCTTCAGCTACGAGACCGTAAAATTGTTGGAAACCCGAATGTGGAATACCGCATTGTTGAACTCCTCGGCAAATCTATTGGGGTGTTTACTGGCTTGTTGGCTCGGAATTGTGGCGGCTAAAGCACTGTTGGGAGGAAACTGAGATGCGCACTTTGAGTGGCGATCATTTTCTGATGCGAATCTTTATTGGCGAATCCGATCGATACAATAAACAACCATTATATCAGGCAATTGTCGAATTTCTCAAACGCGAACACATCGCCGGTGCAACGGTTGTACGCGGAATTATGGGTTTCGGTGCAAAGAGTCATCTGCATACCGATCACATCCTCCGGTTAAGTGGCGATTTACCACTGGTAATTGAAGTCGTCGATTCCAAGGAGAATATCGACCGAATTCTCCCACAACTCGACGAAATGCTCAACGAAGGTTTGGTCACACTGGAGAAAGTCAATGTTTTGCGCTATTCTCCGGGTGAAAGTTTGCTCTCGTAAATGTTCCTTTGATCGCGTCTAACTGATCAAACCACGAGAATCGTGTTTTACATGGCTCATTGCCTGTCGTAAATTATGCCTTGAAAAGAACCGATCGTCCTTCATTCGATCGTTTATTGACTAATCATTCGAGAGAAATTATTCATGGAGAATTGGTCGTCCGCCGATACAATTTTTTTGGTGTTACTTTGCGCCTTCGGAATTCGAGGAGTGGTTAAGGGGTTCATGCGCTCGCTGTTCGGAGTGTTGGCGGTGATCGGTGGCTTTCTTTTAGCAACATTTCTCTTTCGCGAATCGGCAATTCAAGCCGACATGATTCCACTCTCCTATCTTTCTCGATGCAGCCTAATGTTCATCGCACTTTTTCTCATCGGCTATGTTATCGTTAAAATTATCGGCGCGATGATTCACAAAGGTGCAGAAATTACAATGCTCGGAGGAATGGATCGCGTCTTCGGTTTTTTCTTTGGTGTAGTGCAAGGGATTGTTCTACTCATTTTGCTCGTCATGATCGGTCTTCTGAGTCCCTCATCGGAGCGGTTCAAAATCTGGGCAAATGAAGGTACTTATGCCCCGATGATTACTTCCGGTTCGGAATTACTAGCCAATCGCGCGCGCACCTTTACCGACGAAATCACTCGCCAACTATCATCGATGCTCTTGAAATGGGGCGTTAGCCATTCGGCAATCGACAAGCTGTTCGGCAACCCGGAGCTGATGCAGGAATTAATCAAACAGGGTGAAACTAGACCGACACCTGGTGTTGCCATACCAGTCGATAATTCACTATATGACCAAATCAAAGTGGTAGTTGCCACCGATTCTCTGAGTAATGAGAAAAAATCGCAGAAAATTTGGCAACTAATTGTCTCGAAACAAGAATACCAACGGGCTGTAACACCTGAAGTTCGTCCCGATCCTCGATTCAAATGAACATTCCCGATTCCCTAGAATTTCGCAGACTCCTCGACGCCGTTGCGCATTATGCCGGAACGCCGATTGCAGAAGATTTGCTCCGCAGGTTAACCCCTCACACCGATGAGGAGTTTCTCGCTGGCGAATTAGTTTGGTTAGAACGACTCTGGTATTTACTCGAAGAGGGATCTCCTCCGTTTTTCGAAATCGGCGATCCGCGGAAAGTACTTGAACGTTTGCAGTCGATCGATGCCAGTCTCGATACCGATGAATTTCTCCAGTTACAGCATTCACTCCACGGGTTGCGAGTTGTTCGCAAATGGTTTACCGATCGCGGAAACCGATCGACCGAATTAAAAGCGATCGTCGATCGAATTCAAGCGCGTCCCGATCTCGAAGAAGCGATCGACGACATCATTGACCCTAATGGTCGGGTACGCGACGATGCCTCGGTCGAACTTCGGAAAATCCGCCGCGAACTGGCAAAATTCGAATCGTTGATTCGCGATTCACTCGAATCTTCTCTGAAAGACTGGGCGAGTAAGGGGTATCTGCAGGACGAACTCGTCACGATTCGCGATGGTCATTATGTCATTCCGGTGTTGGTCAATTTTAAAAATCGCGTCCGTGGCGTAGCTCAGGATACTAGCCAAAGCGGCAATACCGTTTACGTCGAACCGATCGCAGTGATTGAGTTGGGCAATCGTATGCGAGCCACGTTACACGAGGAAGAAGAAGAAATTCGACGAATCCTCAAGGTGCTGGCGAATCAAATCCAGCCAGAAATCGTCCAAATCGAAGAGTCGGTCGCTGCAGCCATTCAACTCGATCACCTATCGGCACGGGTATTTTTCGGTAAAGCCGTCAATGGGTGTCTTCCCACGCTGTCACCGACTCGAGAATTACGTCTGCGCGGCGCACGACACCCTTTGCTCCAGTTACGAATCGGTAGAGACCATGTGGTTCCGCTCGATCTCGATTTAACCGAGCAGGACGGTCGCGTGTTGTTGATCTCCGGACCCAATGCCGGCGGTAAAACCGTTACTCTGAAGACTGTTGGTTTAACTCTGGCAATGGCGCTTTCCGGTCTTCCGGTATGTTGCGATGTAGCGGAAATACCGTTCCTTACCGAACTATTTGCCATCATCGGCGACGATCAATCGATCGAGACTGACCTCTCGACTTTCAGTGCTCACCTGACGGGTTTAGTCCGAACTCTTCAAAGCCGACAATCGAATAAGCTGATACTGGTCGATGAAATCTGTAGTGGAACCGATCCCACCGAAGGGAGTGCGCTATCGCGCGCATTGCTGGAACGGTGGCGTGACGATGGCTGCTTTGTGGTTTGTACGACGCACCAATCATCACTAAAGCTATTCGTACAAGAAGAACCGGGAATGATTAATGGGTCGATGACTTTTGACGAGCATGGTCTTCATCCGACTTTTCGATTCCGATTGGGCGTACCGGGATCCAGTTATGCACTGGAAATCGCTGCGAAGGTCAATATTCCCGTCAACGTGCTTGATCGGGCAAAATCGCTATTAGGCGATCGAACGGTGCAAATCGAACGGCTACTGGAAGAGATTTCAACGATTCGAGAGGAGACTCAGCGCCTTCAACGGGAAACGTTAAAAGAAAAATCCGAGATTGACCGTCAGGCTGAAGCCGCGAAAACCGACCGGGAAACCGCAAAGGCAGAATTACTACACGCCAAACGGGAAGCATCGACCCTTGCCGAGGGGATTTTACGAGACGCGAACAAACGGATCGAAGCTGAAGTTCGTCAATTGCGTGAAACACAAGCGACTCCCGAAGCAATTCGACAAGCCCATGCAACAATCGATGCAATACGCGACGAATTGCGCAGCAAAACGAATAGTTCACCCAAAAAGAGATCGATCAGTACTATTTCGCCAACACCAAATAACGCTTCAGCAACGCCAACACCGATTCATGTTCAACCTGTCGAACCGGCTCGAGAGCTTCGGGTCGGCGATTTGGTCAAATTACGCGACAGTGGAAACGAAGCTATGGTGACGGCAATTGGCGATGATTATGTGCAGGTAGAAGCTGGAAACGTTAAAATACGCCTCTCCTTCGACAGTATTCTTCCCGGAAAAGGGGTGGCTCGCCCAGCCGCGACAACTTCTGCCCGTAGTACATCAACTGGCGTTGGAAATCGCGTCGATTTAAGAGGTATGTTGCGAGAAGAAGCGCTGGAAACCCTCGAAACTTACATTGCCGATGCAGCCGCCGAAGGGTGGTCCCGAGTTGAGATCATTCACGGGAAAGGGATGGGTGTACTAAAGGAAGCGACCGCGGAGTTTCTCAAGAAGTGTTCTTTTGTTGCTGAGTGGCGAGTTGGACTATATGGCGAAGGTTCAGGGGGTGCCACGATCGTAACGTTGAAAAAACAATAACAGTCTAAAACTTCTTGGCTGACTCCGAGAAGCAAGAATAGGGTAGCTGATACTCCAAGTTTCGTATCTATATTGTACATAATCATTATTGCATTGTTTTTGTTCAGTTTGCCCCTAAATTTAAAGCAGTTGGCTCTTTTTCTTTTATCAACTGAGGCAGTAGCGATAGATCAGGGTAAAAAAATCCGTAGTATCTTTCTCATTCGCTTGAACATCAGCTTTTTTAGCAACAAATTCCTTGATACAGTGGAGGAAAATATGAACCGTTTGTCCGTGACACGTTTAATACTTCTTTGGGTTATGTTGTTGGCAACTATGACTTGGGCGCAAACTCAAATCCAACCGAGCAATACTTTAAAGCTCCCAATTCATCCCGTTTCCGGAACGACTTGGAGTGTAAACGATTCAACCACTCAGATTCTTCTGACCGATCCGGAAAAAAATTCGTTGATCGCGATCGATCCGGTAACTGGAAAGACGTTGTCAACGCTTCCTTTCGTTGGAATCGAGCAATTCCAAGCGGAATCAATCAGAGTGTATCGTCGCGATGCCGAACTTTCCTCCCAAATAGCAGAAATTAACTCGCATATCGCTCAACTCGAACAGCTCAAACTCGATGAATCGAGCCGCGCCGATTCTGCAAAGAAGGTGATCGTGCGCCTTCAAGCTGAAAAGACAACTCTTGTTCAAGAAACTCCTGTTCTAGAAAAACGGATTGCCGATAATCAGGCAAGCGTTAAGTCTCAAACGGAATTATTGGCAAAGACACAAGACCAAATCTCCAGCGCCGAAGCCTCCATCGCCGAGTTCAAGAATATCATCAAAGAGCAAACCCAGATTGTGGATACCGCCAAGAAAAATTCGGTGAAATGGAAAGCTGACGGGAAAATAATTGCCACGAAGAAATCGCTCGATTCGATCAAAGTCGTGCTTAAAAAAAGTCAAGAGCAAATTCCGCTATTGAATGCCCAGATTGCTCAAGCGCAAAAAGTCGTCACTGAAACGCAACCGATTTACGATACGAAACGGACAAGGTTGCCGGAAATCGATCCAGTTGTTACCTCGTTACAAATGATTGCTTCCGCTTCGGAACAAAAACTTGCCAAAGCGACCGACGAAGGTAAACCCCTACCAACACAGCGTTCTACTTGCGATTCGATCAGAGTTAAAATTAAAGCCGATCTCGAGCAAGTAGTCGTAGTGGATCATCCGCGGAGCATTGCAGTAGTAAAACATGAAGGCAAAGATTATTTGTTCGTTGCCTCTTCCGGAACCAAGCGTATTTGCGTAATGACACTTCCCGGATTGAAACTAGTTGGGTATCTTGGCAATGGCGCATTGCAGGCGCCTTATGTTATTGCCGTCGGGGAAAATTCGGCATGGGTTCTTGACAATTTTGGAACGACTAACGCATCGATCAAATCGATTGATCTGATTTGGAACGAGAATAAAATCTCGGGATCGACACCAATCGCTTTTGCTTCGAGTAATTTAAAGAATGCCGACAAAATCACCGACATCGCATACGATCCTCGCCACCACCGAATCTATACTTCATTAATCGACAAGCAGTACGGTCGGGTCGACGTGTATGGTATCGACGGTTCATTCATTACTTCCCTAGGAAAAGATCTGTTCGAGTCGCCTGTTACGGCACTTTCACTCTGGGACAATGCACAGGGTGGCTATCTAATCGCATTAGACGAATTCAACAATATTCGCGTATTCGATCGCGTTACCTTCCGTCCGCTTGCAACGATGCTTCAAACCGGTATCTACGCGAAAGTTCAGGAAGTTATCATGTGCCATAATCCGATCGCCGATTATCCTTGGGGTCTCATGATCGCTGTTCGCGACGACGGCAATCTTGCAGTATACAATCGTGCAGTATTATCTCAGATTTTTGGAATGGTTGTTACGCCTAATCGACAATAAATCGATTTCTTACAAAAAAACGGGACGCTTCTGGCGCCCCGTTTTTTTTTGTGTACTATAATTTTTCTATTTAAACCAGCGCCGTTCAAAAGCAAATTTTTCCAGCTCCTCACGAAAATCCGGATGTGCGATATTAATCAGCGATCTCGCACGTTCTCGAATTGTACGACCGTGCAACGAGGCAACACCAAATTCAGTCACAACGTAATGGACATCGGCGCGATTTGTTACAACACCGGCGCCGTCTTTCAGTCGCGTACAAATCCGGGAAATTTTACCATTCAGGGTTGTGCTGGGTAACGCTATAATCGGTTTGCCACCTTTCGATCGTGCCGATCCCCGGATAAAGTCGACTTGTCCACCAAACCCGCTGAACAGCCGAAATCCGATACTGTCCGAGCAAACCTGCCCGGTTAAATCGACTTCGATTGCCGAATTGATTGCGACCATCTTCTCGTGTTGCGAGATAATAAAAATATCGTTCACATAATCCGATGGATGGAAATCGCACAGTGGGTTGTTGTCGAGGAAATCGTACGTACGCTTACTACCCAACACAAACGAAGCAACGATTTTTCCACGGTGTAGGGTTTTCTTTTCATTATTGATGATACCGCGTTCTACCAGTTCGACGACACCGTCTGAAAACATTTCGGTATGAATTCCCAAATCGCGTTTGGTCTCAAGGAAATTCAATACTGCATCGGGAATCATACCAATTCCCATTTGCAGCGTCGAGCCATCTTCGATCAAACCGGCAATATGCTGGCCGATCTTTTGCGCGATTTTGTATTCTTCGTTTTCCGAATTGGAGCGGAATTGCGGCAATTCGAATAACGGCATATCCGCTTCGACGATAGCGGTGATCTTGTTGATGTGAATAAAACAGTCGCCCAAAGCACGCGGCATTCGCGGATTAACCATGGCAATTACGATCCGCGAGTGTTCGGCGGCAGGTTTGGTAATTTCAACTCCCAACCCGAAAGAACAAAAACCGTGTTCATCCGGTGGTGAGACCTGTACCATCGCCACATCGATCGGTAAAGTACCATTTCGAAACAATTCCGGGATCTCGGAGAGAAATACTGGCGTCCAGTCGGCACGACCCTCATTGACTGCCTGGCGAACATTCGTTCCGATGAACAATGCGTTGTGCCGGAAGTGACCTTCCATTTCGGGAGTAGCGTATTGTGCTTTACCCATATTAAGAATGTGAACCACTTCGACATCGTGCAATTCGCTCGCCCGAGCGACCATCGCATCTACCAACAATTCAGGAACAGCACACCCCGGATGCAGGTAAACCCGATCTCCACTTTTGATCAGCCGAACTGCTTCTTCTGCAGTCATCTTCTTACGATTGTATGATTCCAACCAACGCATAGATTGTCCTACCAACATGGTTCAAGTTTGTGATGTTTTCCACAAAGACGTACCGGAAACATATTCCACCCGTTACGGTCTCGGAGTTGAGATCTATCGTAATTCGACACCTTCAAGATGTCGAACCATCCAAATGGTCTTACTAGCGATTTAAATCAGGATTGCAATAATATGCAATGGGGGCTGAACTGAATTACCACCGACAAGTATTGCATTATCAATAATATCGACGGAATTCATAATTTTGAAGCATGAAGTGATCAAACAGCTATCGATCCGGATTAACCATCACCGATAGCGTCCACAAAGTAGAAGTATTGTCGAACTTCTTGCTTGCCCAATCAAACAAGCCGGGGCGCGCTTGCGAATTATACCCCTTCGGAAAATCCTTTCGGAATTCCGATTGCGAAATAAACGTTCCGGTACGGTTCTGTTGCCATGCAAATGAAACCCAAAAGTGCTCCAGAAATTCATAGCGCGCTGTCAGCGAAATAACCTGTTGAAAGCTTCCAGCACCACTTCCCCAAGACAACGATCGCTCTTGAACACTGTAGGGATACATTCTGAGAATACTGCCCGGATATACTAAGATACTATCAATATAAGCAAAATCGATATGTCGTGCGGTTTGCGATTCGATCGCCAGTTGCCATCGAGCTGTTGGCGTGTACTCGGATCTCAATGTCAGACGATCGGCATCTGGCGGCAAATCCAGTCCTAGCGGGCGTCCCCAATGATCGTACCGGTTGATCGCGTAAAAATGTCCACCGGCATAGGGGTCCATTCGCGTATATTCGCATAGCCATCGAGTTCCGGAAAGACGGAACGGATCGTCGGTAACCGCTCCAGCAAGATATCCGAATTTATTCTGTAAAAAACCGGTTCCAACTTTACCGAAAGTCAGGTCATCAACCCATACCCCGCCATAGGTAGTAACGCGATCGATCGGTCTGAATTTAAAATCGACAGTTAGACTCTTATTATCGTTGTCACCGCGATTTTCTTCCGAGGCAAAGAATAAATTGATTGGAATTAGGTAAGGTAAATCCGGTGCTCGATCGCCGTAAATAACCGATTCGGAAATTCCAATCGTCACTCGTTTATTAGGCGTCCATTCCACGCGATGTGCAGCAACGTATTTCGGACGATCGAGTTTCCGTGGATGTGCATCGTTCGGGTCATAGATCGAATCCACTACCTGTGGTTGAGCATATAGCCACCCATGGATATACATAAACCGGAAATGGCGCGAGAGTTCAAAGTCCAGGCGGATTTGGTCCATTGGTGCTGTTTGACGACCTAGCGTCAGTTGCTGACAAACACCCGGTCCCCATGAAATGGGTTCACGACCTAACAGGATATGTAATCGACCGACTTGATAACTAAGCGATGTTTCGGAGACAATATATTCATCGCTGGTCTTTGGCTTGGCAGAATCACCCGGGTTTCGAGTAATGCTGCTGGGTGACTCACCTGATACCAATAAATCAGAGCTGCTGATGGTCTGCCAATCGTGAAAAGTGTGATTGAAACTAGAGCTGTTGGCAGCATCGAAATGATCGATATACCTGAAATTTATACCTAATTTTTGTTGCCAATCGGCTTGAATCGACCATCCAAACCCCATCCGACGTAAACCATTCCAAGATTCAATCGGGCTTTGACCGACATCGTACCGGAATTTGGGATTGATTCGAAGGGTAAAATCATCTTCCCGATATTGCGAGAGATCATCTCCATTTCGATAGATCCAATTCGGCAACCATTTGAATGCTTTGCTTCGAACCCAATTCACACGCGTATCGGAATTCGATAAGAGCGTTCCGGAATGTTCAAAGGTGAACTCGCGGAGAAGTTCATGCAGCCGGTTACGATCGCTAACTGAGAGGGACATTTTCACGGAATCGAGTTGAAATAGATACAATGCAATAGTCTTACGAGAAAGTGGTCGAAGTTGAGGAAATGGTGTTTGGAGTAGTCCTAAATTGTCAGCTCGTTCCAATAATCGATAAGCAGGGGAGCCTAACGGAACGACCGATCCTTGTGCCCAACCCTTGGAAATCACAATTGTATGCGCAGCAATAACGATCCCAATCAGGATCATGTATTTAGTAAATATTCTGAGCAAAGGTGAATCGATTCGGTTTGTCATAAAAGCTGCAATTCGGTAATTGTATAAGGTATCGGTTCAAGTAGAAAGAAACAAGCAAAAATGTACGTTGTCCTTCTCAATTGTCATTCGTGCGATCCCGTTCTGGTTAAACAAGAAAAAAAGGGCACCGAAAAGGTGCCCTTCATTCTAAACGCGAATAGATTAAAAGTCGCTGTACATCACGTATCGGAAATCCTGAATTTTCGCATTCTTCTTCAGCTTCGCCAAGTAGTCATTGTACAGTTGTTGTTGACGGCGTTGCATCGTCTGATTCATTTGCTGCGTCATCTGCGAATTGAATTGCGTCGAATCCGCTTTTGCCCGATCGACAACTGTGAACAAGAACGCACCGGATCGACCCCGTGCCGGACCGAGTAAAGTATTCAATGGGGCATCTTTCGCAGTGCGAGTAAGATCGGGTTCACGACCTAATTGAGGAAGGTAGTCGTTCGCACGAATCATCCCGGTAGTGTCGACTTTCAGACCTACCGCACCGGCAATCTGCTCCAACGTCACGCCCATACCACGAGCGCCCTTTGCCTTTTCCAATGCCTTATCGATTTTCTTTTCGCGAACGAGGTTATCCTGAATCGTTCGTCGTACTTCAGCTAACGGTCGCAGACCGCTCTTCTTGATTTCATTGACCCCAAGGATTACCCAGCTATTGCGGATATAATAGGGGAATGAGATCGCATGCAATTTATTGTCAAAAGCAAAGCCAACACCGACAACTGTACGACCCAGTTTCGAAATCGAACCACCCTCAAGTTTAAAGAACCCACTGGTGTCGGGTTTTACATTGTACTCTTTGGCGATTGCCTGCACATCATTCGGTTTGGCTTGAACGCGAGTAGCAAATTCTTTCGCTCGTTCGCGAATATTGTCCTTGGTCTCAACCGACGGAGCGAACTTAAACAATACGTGTGAAGCCTCAACCTGCTCTTCCTGAGCCGGAGTGTCGGGTTGCCCCTTCTTCCCCTTCTTCGCGGCAACCGTAGCTTTGTGTCCGGTTACTTTGATTACGTGCCAGCCAAACTGCGATAAAACCGGGCGAGCAACGCTGTCGATCGGGGTATTGAAGGCGGTCTCTTCAAACGATTTGACCATTCGACCACGGGAAAAATATCCGACCGAGCCACCATTCTGTGCACTATTATCTTCGGAGTAAGTGCGAGCCAATTCGGAGAAATCTTCACCGTGTTTCGCACGGGTATAAATTTCGTCAGCCATTTCCTTGGCGTGAGCGCTATCAGCCGCGGTAGGCACTTCCTTAAAAGTGACAAACCATACTTTCCGCTGCTCGGGGTCTTCGAATTCTTTAGACCGCGCTTTATAATCTTTCTCGATCTCTTCTTGTGTCACCAGTGTGGTGTCGGCGGGAAGTACTTCGACCGGAAATCGAACGAATTTCAATTTAATCGTTGTGTTCCGATCGGTAAATTCATCCCACAATTCGCGTGGCGAAACAACAGCAGCAGCGGTGACTTGATCGATCAACCGCTGTTGTCGAAGACGCGCTTCAGTATCCTGTTCGAGCATGATCACTTCGTTAACAGCCTGCGGATTCTTCAGAAAATCTTCGTATTTCTGTTGATCGAATTGCCCGTTATTCTTGAAATATTCCGCCTGCTGAACGAATTCCGGAGGATTATTGCGAATTTCATAGGCGATTTCGCGGGAACCGATTTTGATACCGAGTCGATCCAACTCATCGGAAAGCAGTACTTCATTGACTGCCTGATCCCAAATTTCGGTGCGAAGGCTTCGAACTTTGTTCTCGTCGAGTTCCTGACCCTTGTTCTTCTCGCGTTCCTGCGTAACCCGTTGTTCAACACGACGGTCGAACTGATCTTGGAAGATTTTGTGACCGTTGACGGAAGCCAACACACCGGCACTGTACCGACCGTTACGGTCGAAACCACCCTTACCCCAAGCGAAAATAATCGTAGCCAAGAACGCGAGGATTACTATCCAAAGAATTTTCTTCGTGTTCTCGCGCATCGTCTGCATCATAGCGAAACGCCCTCTGACAAAACAATTGTAGGTTAATTCTTACTATACAAGTAACTAAATAAAAAAATGACCACTTTTGCACGAACCGAAACCAATCGGAAGTGCAAAGTGAAGTTTACGCAACTTTGAAAAGTAGAGTGTTTCTCAAGCGAGTGCAAGTCAAAATATGCGATAAACATTACTGAAGTCATTGAAAACTGGTTATTATATTGTTATTCAAACCTAATTTTCGCTAACTACCTTCGAAATTCGTTATTTAAACGGTTCAAAACTAACAAAATCGGCATGATGAACAATAATCGATTCGACTGATCTTGCCCCGAGATCGCCTTCTTTAGAGTGCGTGGCGATTATATGTAGCACTTCCGGGGGTAAATCGAACCGACCGGCAATCGCGACTCCACTAAAAGGATGACGAAGCAATTTTCCGGCATTGCTCGTTGTCAATTTTCCATCGACGAGATCGTACTCGAACAGTTTACCGACATCGATGAGGATCGCTCCAGAAATCAGGATATCCATATCGATTTTGATGGCTTCACCGAAATTCGCCAGCATCCGTTTTGCCATATCGACTGAAAGATGAACGCAAGTACGCTTGTGATTCATGAATGAAACGTACTGTTTTATCAACAACGAGAACGGAATTTTTTCAAGATCTTCCGGAGATAAAACGCTGTTTTCAATCGCATATACCCACGCGTCCAACGTTTTCTTTCGTAATTCGGGATTCTGGATCCAATCAATTTCCGGCCAAATTGCCAGTACTTGTTCCTGCATCGTCATACTATACTTCCTTACCGATTAACTACTGAATTGAAAACAAATTCAGCCTAAACGTTCTCGACAATCTTCACGGAAATCTTTCGAGGAATTTCCTTCAGTTGCGGTTCGATTGCTTTGGATTCACCGACAACGACCATTTGCAATTGCGATGGATGCAAATGTTCCTTAGCGACTCGCAAGACATCTTGTCGAGACACTTCTGCAATCCGTTGTCGATATTCCGAAATCGTCGAATCGGGTAATTCCATCAGATCGAGACCCAGCAGCACTGCGGCAATCGAACTGCTCGATTCGAAGCGAAGGGGATAGCTACCGTTCAAATACGATTTTGCGTCTGCCAATTCCTTAACAGTAGGTCCTTGATCCAGAAACTTCTCAATCACTTCAAAGATACTGGCAAGCATATACCCTGTTCGTTCACTCATTGTCGACGTGTGAATTACCAGCGGACCGGCTTGCTTACCCATTTGGAAACCACCACCAATGGAATAAGTCAAACCCCGTTCCGCTCTAATCACTCGATAGAACCGGCTCGACATCCCGATAAACAAAATTTGTTCGAGAATTAATAATGGATAATAATCGGGATGCGTTCGCGCAACGCCAAAGTGACCCAATTGAATATTCGCTTGTACAGCACCCGATTTTTCCACGATTACAACTTGATTACCAGCAGGTATTCGATCGCAATCCGGGATTTGCGGAAGAAGAGAACCCGCCTGCCAATCGGCAAACAGCAGATCGATTTTATGCCGGATATCTCGGGCACTGAAATCACCAACTATGGCAAGTGTTATCCCATTCGGTTTTGCCAGAGCATCCCATTGGCGAAGGATCAGATCGCGATCGATCGCAGTGATTGATTCCATTGTCCCGTCGATCGGCTCCCCAAAAGGATGATCCGGGTAAATCGTCTTCATCAAAACATCGTTCGCGACCCAACTGGGTTGATCCCGTTTTGCTACCAGCGACGCCAGCATCTGCTGCCGTTCACGTTCCAATTCTTCCTCGGGAAACAGAGGATAGCGGACAATCGCGGTCAAGAGTTCAAGCAACGTATGAGCGTGTTTCGATAAACCCGAGGCGGTAATTTGAAGGCGACTATGCGTAACTCCAACACTCAGAGCTCCACCAATTGAATCGATCCGTTCGGCAATATCGATTTTCGAGAGCTTTTGCCCATTAAATTCGACTCCGGCTGTCAGCAATTCTCCGGTTAAATAGGAGCAGCCAGCCGCACCTGAAGGATCGTGTTGACCGCCATTTTTAATCATCAAGATCGCTTCGAACAACGGGATGCGCTTACGCGGCAACAGCAAAATTCGCATTCCATTTGGTAAATCGTAAGTCGAATAGTCCGGTACGTTTACAGGAAGCGTTTTCAACGCATTCTTTGGATTGAATGCGGGAACGTGATCAGCCTTCGATTCGCCAGATGGTTTACTTGCAATAGTGCTTTTCTTCGTTTTCTTCACTACCGGTTTAGCGATCTTTTTGGCAGCAGTAGCATTGGATTTGGAGCGGTTCATTGTTCACCTCCGGTTCCGTTTTTAGTCGGAATTACCAATACGACTGTTCGAAGATCGGGGTTTAGATATTTCTGAGCAACTCGAATTACGTCCTTATTCGTCACGCGTCTGATCCCGTCCAAATAAGCCGTTGCTTTACGGTAATCGCCGCCATCTGCTTCGTACCGTCCCAATTCGGAAGCAATACCGCGTGAAGTTACCAATTCACCGACCATTTCAGTTTCCAATTGATTCTTGGCTTTTTGCAACTCAGCCTCGGATATTCCTTCCGCACGAACCCGCTCGACTTCTTCCCACATCGCTCGTTCCCCTTGTGCCAGCTCATATCCCGGGGTCATACCGAGTGAGAAAATAAAGAGTCCAGGTCCGATCAACGAGAGAATATCCCCCTCGGCGAATAATGCCATGCGATCCTGATATACCAATCGTTGGTAAAAACGGCTAGATTGTCCGCGCGACAAGACGCGGGCAACGACATTCAGCGGAACGATATCGGGATGATCGAACGGCGGCATTCGGAAACTGGCATAGATCATCGGCAATTCGGAAGGATACTTGAACTCAATCCGACGTTCACCCTTTTGTTCGATCTCAATCATTGGTGGGGCTGGAGGTGTGGGTTGCGGAGGGATTTTGCCCCAATATTTTCGCACCAACCGGAGTGCTTTCGAGGATTCGAAATCACCGACGATAACTCCGACAATATTATTAGGCGCATAGTGCAACCGGTAATATTCCTGAACATCGGCGAGAGTGTAGTTTTGAATATCGTGCATCCATCCGATCACCATCCAACTGTATGGAGTCGAGCGATAGCTATTGATAATCAACTGTTCCTGTGATGCACCTTGGACACTGTTGTCGTAACGCATCCGACGTTCTTCGGCAACGACTTTCTTTTCTTCGCGCAACACGGTAGGATTAAGTCTGAGATTGGCAAACCGTTCCGCCTCAAGATGCAATACTAACTCCAACTGATCGCTGGAAATTGTCTCGTAGTAGACGGTATGATCGAAGGAAGTGTAAGCGTTGAGCACACCACCGTGACGCTTGACTAAATTCGCATGTTCATCCGGCCCATACTTAATCGATCCACGGAACATCATGTGTTCGAACAGGTGACTTATTCCGGTAATTCCAGGTCGTTCGTTCCGGCTTCCCGTTTTCACCCAGAATTGGACGGTCACGACAGGTGCCTGATGATCCTCGACCATCAGCAATGTCATCCCGTTCTTCAGGGTATGGCGTTGAACGCGCTTTAAAATCTCCGAAACCGCAGCTCCACCGTAAAATCCCGGTTCCACTGCTGATTTCGACGCTGAGAAATCGTCGGGGGAAGTATTCACTAAATCAGCAACCGTAATTGCTTGATCTTGATATTCAACATCATTCATGCGAAATCCAAATTGAACTCGATCGAGATCCGGAATTCGACCGATACTCTGATGTGCGAAAGGTATGATTCAAATGCGAGTGATGATCCGTTTCAGGTTTGAGTGTCAAATCGATGCTGTGAAACGGGTTTTCAATCATTCACATTCGTGTATTAACTGAGTTCGCTAAAATAATGGAGTTAATTTATTCATTCTTGTCTTCTGAACAAAACCATTTCACGAGAATAAATTTTTACATTCAATATATATAATTCAAATTGTGTTTATAACGTGATTTCCATGAACACTGCACCCGGTATCGGATTGGGGCGATATGGGTGAATCCGTTGAAATCCCATCCGTTCGTACAATCGGATCGCTTCCACCATTGTATCGATCGTATCCAACCTCATTGAGCGATACCCGATGGTTTTCGCGTCTTGTAGGATTTTCTCCGCGAGGAGGCGACCTAAATGAAATCCACGAAAATTCGGTCGAACATACAATCGCTTCATTTCACAGATATCCCGATCGAATGCATGCAACGCAACACACCCAGCAACTTTACGTTGAAATCTCGCCAAATAGAGTCGACCCGATGGTGGCGCATATTCACCGGGTAACCGTGCCAGTTCGGAATCGAAGTTTTGAAAACAGAGATTGAAATGGAGGCTCTGGGCATATTCGATAAATAGTGTTCGTGCAATTGCAATATTGTGCTGCGTTGTTGCAAGTGAGATTGTAATCGAAGCTGGTTGAGAGGAAAGAGATATATTCGACATTGTCACTTTTCCACGGTCTCGATCCATTAGAATTAAAATTGCTATTTATTACCGAGAGCAGAGGGCTTGTATTCAAAAGCGATCTGATCTTTGAAGTGTTTTCCGGTAGTTGATCGCAAATCCAACTGAGCCAGCCACCGACCGTGTTCGAGTTCAGGTTCGAAGTGTGCCGTAAAAAACCATCGTCGATCCGGTTTAAGTAAGATCGATCTTCGGTCCCACTGTTTTCCCGATGGGCGGAACAAAGCAATCGTTCCCGTGACACCGAGCATCGATGCCGTATCGGCTGGGGAAACGTTCAACCAGATCCGAATTTCAGTCGCTCCGGAATCAACTCCGTTACATTGAATAATTGGTTTCCAACCACTTTTCGCATTCTCGCGAGCGGTCAATTTTACCGAATCAAGATTACCGTTTATGTAATAATTTTCATCGACCAATTCCGGTTTGTTTTGTTCCGATAGTAGAACTAAACCGATCATCAATAACACATTCCCAATCAAAATTCCAATCAGGATTTTAAAACCTAGCGGCATTTTCTTGGGAGGATGAGTGGGTTCGGTCATGATACTATTCTTCGGGTCCGAGAAACTTAGCCTTCAGAATCATGATCTCCCGATTATTCTGGATTATGTGGAATTGAATCGGTATTTCTTCCTGTTTGACACTCGTTTGTAGTACAACGCCGTATACATTCACGCGCAATTCACTCTCGGGTATGAGCGAAAATGGATCGCCTGCGATGATCCACTCCGCACCGGGAAGCCCATCCGGTCGGATTGAAATAGATTGCGGGGTGTTACTCCGATTTTCCAACTTCACGATAAAGGCATTTCGAACACGATTGTCCGCTTGTTTGATATATGGCATTCCCGGAGCGCGGAGGACACTGGCTTGTACATCGCCCCGACGGTGCAATTGCAGTCCGGAAAGGACAACAATAACTGTAAATAGCACCAGATAAATAATCGTTCTGGTTCGAAATATTTTTCGGCGCTTTTCCCCTTCCAACGCAGCAGTTGAATCGTATCGAATTAACCCTTTCGGTTTACCAACACGAACCATTACTTCGTCGCAAGCATCGATACAAGCAGTGCAATTGACGCACTCGAGTTGGAGACCATTGCGGATATCGATTCCGGTAGGACATACCTGAACGCATCGGTTGCAATCGATACAATCACCAGCCGTACGTTCGACGTTCCGGGTGATTTTTTCGCGGGGTTCTCCGCGCACTTTATCGTAACCGACAACGATACTATGTCGATCCAGTAATACCGATTGAAATCTCGCATACGGACAAACGAAGGTACACGCCATTTCGCGGAAAAACGCACCGACGAAATACATGAACGCCGCTAGAATTAGAAATGCGACAAAGCCGTAAGGATGGGTATCGGTCGGGATTGATAGTAATTGAAATCCTTGTTTGCGACCGAGAAAATAGGTCATAAAGTTGAGTGCAAAAAAACCGGACATTCCGATGAACACAAGGTGTTTTATTATCTTTACGGGATAATAATCTTTCGGCGGTGTCCCGGCAGATTTGGCTTGATCGCGCACCAACATCTTGCGGGAATTGCCCTCGATGAATCGCTCAACCTGACGGTAAACACTCTCCATGAAGACCGTTTGCGGACATGCCCACCCACACCAGATCCGACCAAATAGTGCACTGAAAAGAAACAAGGCAAGAGTACTTAACAAGAGAAATAAGGCAAGTAGAAAGAAGTCTTCCGGTATGAAAGTCGATCCGAGAATAGTGAATTTTCGGTCAGCGATATCAAACAATATTGCTTGTTTACCAGCAATATTAATCCAAGGTAAAACCAAAAACAGAAACATTAAGAAATAACCAACGGTCTCTCGTCGGATGGTCCATCGCCCGGGAACACGATCGGGATACTGCCGTTTTCGTTTCCCGCCTAAGATGAGGGAACCGTGAACAGATTGGTCCGTGTTGTATTGTGCCATGCGATTTACAATTTCATTTGAGACAGATCGATATGTTTATGTTCGATCGGTATATGTTACTTCTTCCCTTTCTTCCCTTTCGGTTTCGATGTTGATTTCGCTTTTTCTGCTGCCGGTTTATCGCGGCTCGGTGAAGTATTGGTCGCCATTTCGACAGCTTTACCGGTCATTAACGCTTCCAGTTGTTCTTTGGAATACACGTTTCCTTCCGGAGCTTTTCCGGCAACAGTTAATGTTTCATTACGCAGTGACATCACATAGGCAATCAACGACTTGATTTTCTTATCGCCGAGAATCGGACCCCAAGTCGGCATTCCCTTGGCTGCAACACCATTGGTCACAACATTGATCAGCGAGGCTTGCGTCGGTTCATGAATCCAACTGTTATCATGGAAGTTCGGTCCGATATTGCCTTCACCTTCGGCACCATGACAACTCGCACAGAAGGTCTTGAAATACTTCTTTCCGATCGCTTCCGGAGCCATCGTCGATTCCATTTTGGCTTGCAGTTCGCGATCGCGAATATCCTGCTCGATTTTCGCTTGCTGAACATCAATGCGCAATTCATCCTCAAGCGAATACCCGACGGCAAAAATCTGATAGTACCCGAAATAAAATACCGCGACTGCGATCATGGTAAAGAAAAAAGCCAGCCACCAGCGTGGAATCGGGTTATCCGCTTCGGTCACATCGTCGTCGAAAACCGGAAGGTGTTCTTCCGAATGCTGTTCCGGTTCATTGGGGTTTGTGGTGTTTTTCATAATCGAATTTTCATATGAATGGTTTAATATTCAGTGAATTGTCTAACAGTGTCAAGATCAAACAGACTTAGACGTCTCTGTCGATCGGTGCGAATCACAAATTTGCTTTACTCGGTTTGCTGCCGTTCGGTTTCATCTAGTGCTAACAATGCCTGCTGATCCCATCGTTCTTTGCGAACCAAAAACAATTGAATCAGCACGACCACAAAGGCAATGAAACAGAGTATCAAGCTTATGATACCATAGATCGGATCGATTTTCGATGCTATCTGTTGCAGCACTGATTATCCCAATTTCTAGTTGAAGCAATCACTAAAAAACTTTCGGAACAAATCGTTATTTCTCAGCTACCCGAAGATTCCGGAAATCCATTCCCAATCGTTGCAAATATGCAATTAGAGCAACGATCTTTTTGTCTTGCGTGTTCTGGTGTCCATCTTTCGCAAGCTTCGCCGCAATTTCACCGGATTGAATCTTTGCCGTGGGGATCGCTTGTTCGATATCGCTTTCGGAGTAAGGTACCCCTTCGATTCGCAACACTGCCATTTTCCGGTTGATCATGGAGAGATCAAATTTTTCTTTCAACAACCATGGATAAGGCGGCATGATCGAACCGGGTGTGATGGCACGCGGATCCTTCATATGTAAGTAATGCCAATTATCCGGATATTTTCCTCCGACACGAGCTAGATCGGGTCCAATTCGCCGGCTTCCCCATTGGAATGGGTGATCGTAAATGGATTCTTCCTGACGCGAGTATTCACCATATCGGATCAATTCATCGCGTAATGGTCGGACCATCTGACTGTGACAATTGTAGCACCCTTCTGAAATGTAAATATCCCGTCCCGTTAACTCGAGTGATGTATACGGTTTTACAATACTTTGGAAGACCGGTTGAGGTTTGGAATTAATTAAGAGTGGTGTAATCTGAACGATTCCACCGATACTGACGAGTACGGCTGCAATTAAAGTCAAAGTGATCGGAGCCGTCTCGATGAAATTATGGAAAAACGATCCCTTCTTAATATCGACTTGTTGCGGCATGGGTTGTGCTTGAACCAGTTCATCGGCTAGCTCTACTTTGGTTACGCCGCGAGCTGTTTTCCAAAGGTTAAAGCCCATCAAAAAGACACCGATCAGATAAGCCGTCCCGCCAAAAATACGGAGATAATACAACGGCATGATCGCATTGACAGTTTCCATCCAATTCGGATACTTCAACAGCCCTTCGGCATCGAACGCCTTCCACATCAAACTCTGAATGATACCGGCAGTGATGATCGGGATGTAATACAGGATGATACCGATTGTACCGAACCAGAAGTGAGTCTCGGCAAGCTGTTTGCTGTGCAACGGTCGACGCCAAAGTCGGGGAATCATGAAATAAAGTGCCGCAAACACCATAAACCCAACCCAGCCAAGGGCACCGCTGTGAACGTGTCCGACAGTATAATCTGTATAGTGGGTGATCGAATTGAGTGACTTGATCGCCATCATCGGACCTTCAAACGTCGACATCCCGTAGAAAGTCACACTGACTGCAAGAAATTTGAGAATTGGATCGGTCTTGAGTTTGTCCCAAGCGCCACGCAGCGTCAACAACCCATTGACCATCGAGCCCCATGACGGGGGGAGCAACATCAAACTGAAGATCATACCGAGAGTTTGCGACCATTCCGGCAGGGCGGTATAGAGCAAATGGTGCGGGCCTGCCCACATATAGATGAAGATCAGTGCCCAGAAACTGACAATACCCAGACGATAGCTGAAAATTGGGCGTTGCGCTTGTTTCGGGACAAAATAATACATCATCCCCAGAAAGGGGGTAGTGAGCAAGAAACCCACGGCATTGTGACCGTACCACCACTGCACCATCGCATCTTGAACACCGGCGTATACCGGATAGCTCTTCAGGAAACTGACAGGAATTTCAATGGAATTGACGATATGAAGGATCGCGATCGCGAGAATACTGGCAATGTAATACCACATCGAGATATAGAGATGTGGTTCGCGGCGTTTGAAAATAGTACCGAAGAAATTGATAATGAAGATTACCCAGACAACGGCAATCGCCAAATCGATCGGCCATTCCAACTCGGCATACTCCTTACCGACAGAATAACCCGAGACAAGTGTCAATGCCGCAGCAACGATAATGAGCTGCCAACCCCAGAAGTGCAACTTCGACAGGGTGTCGCTGAACATGCGCGCCTTCAACAACCGCTGTGCTGAATAATAGACTGCAGCAAAGATTGCATTTCCAGCAAAGGCAAAGATTACTGCATTGGTGTGAAGTGCGCGAAGCCGACCGAAGGTAATCTGCGCAATGCCGGCGTTGACTTGCCAGAACGCCAATTCTGTAGCGACAACCAATCCGACCAGCATCCCCACGATGCCCCAGAACACAGTGGCAATTACAAATTTCCGAACGATTGCATCATCGTAGCGGAAGGTATCCATACCGAACTCCGAATCAGATTCTCAAACGGGTTATTGTCCGAAGATGTAGTGCAATTGAAGCAATTGTTACTGAATTGTTAAATATATAGCGTTACTTACGACACAAGAACTGAAAAGACAAGAAATTTGATTTCTTTGATTTTCAGCTCTCTAATCCCCTCTTACATATTTACGTAAGTGCCATAATAAACCGACTCTCGCTCGCTGCGAGTGATAAAACTGACCAAACAGCCATAACAATAAAAAACATTTAAAGCGTTGTTTATAATAGAACAAAACAATCGTCTAAGTTAGGAATAAAATTGGTTTCACGGAATTTACAATAATATTTCAAAACATACTTGCGAGTATTACAATCGTGCGTTATCATGACAACCATACAACAGTGTACTTCGATTAACAACTGACACAACCATTCCAGGAGGCTATCATGTGGCATGTCTGGCCCGAAATGTATACGGTCAAGGGTGACCAAGCGGTTGCAAATGGTGATGTTGATCTTGCAATCGAATTTTATCAACGATCATTGACCCTCGATCCCGATTATTTACTTGCCTATTTACACCTTGGAAACATTTACTTTCGCAAACACCAATTCGATTTAGCGGCTGTCAATTATCAAAAAGCTCTCGCTTTAAAACCTCAACGAGTGGAGATTCGCATCGCGTTAGCAAATACATACTTAGCGATGGGTGACATTGAAAAATCGATTCAATGTATTGAAACCGTGATTGAGAGTTCGCTCGAACAGGTTCCGATCTTACCGAAAGCATTTTCGGTATTGGCGAGTGCGATCCAGAAAAAAGGCGATATTGCTGCGAGCAATCATTATCGTACCACTGCGCTAATGATGGAATCGATCAGTCAGCGACGATTGTCCAACTAAATCGCTCAAGCAAATACACCCTTAGCACTGACGGCAATTCCTCACAATTGCCGAAGATCGGTACATCTATCCGATTCTATCCCAGAGTGATATCGATTAACCCGATTAAAACAGAGCAATTTTACTGGACTACTCTGAAAGCCTCTTCGGAGTTCGAGTTATATCTTTGATAATATTACTACACGAATTGATCTCGTTTTTTCAAAGTAAATACCGTAGAAATTTGTGTACTAAATTCAGACACTTTTCTATTCGTCACACAACCCAATGATACAGATCTGTACATTGTGTATCGTTTTAAATAACTCGCCAAAACCCTACTGCAACTTCAACCAGCGACATTGCGTCCTACCGATATAAGACCGATCGGAAGTGACAACAACTGACTTTCCATTCATTCGAATACATTATCATTCGATGATTCATTCTCGACGCAAGTTGCTCTGGAGGCAATATGTCATATAGAAAAATTTTAGCGATATTCGTTTCGCTTCTTGTCGCATCGGTAGGGTTTGCTCAAGTTCATTCATTCGATCGTTTTAGTCAAGTGAGCGATTACGCCGATAGCCTCGACAATTCCAATGAACTTCATTACATCATCAGCAATGGTCCGGTTTCCAGCGATGGGAGCTGTAGTGGTTGGAATTATGTGTACTACTCTCCATTCTCAAATAACTTCACCTTGGTTGCAGCGCTCTGCGACGAAGTCCGCGACATCGTCGTGAGTACTCCATTCTCGCAAAGACTCCCATCGCAGTATAACATCCTGACTGCTCCGTTTGTGAATAGCGATACTGCAATTTGGATCGCCAGTGCTCATGGTGGAACTGCATTTGTATCATCGCACTTCGATGTGAGGACTTACGTAGCATATGCAACTTTTGGAGCAGTTCCTGCGAATCCGAGTCGAAGGCTATGTATTGTGTCCTACGTTGCTTCGATCGGAATCGACACGATTTATCAAGATCATATTATCGACATGCATACTGCCGAGTACCTCGGTATGCGACAAACACCAGTAATTTCGCCACGGGGAGAGCTGCTTCACTCATTCCGACTGGCAGCGAATTATCCCAATCCATTCAATCCGACGACGACAATATCATACTCGTTACATCATTCCGCACCCGTCAATCTATCAGTCTTCGATGTGACCGGTCGCAAAATTCAAACGTTGGTAGATCGACAACAACCAGCCGGCGAATATACTGTCACATTCGATGGAAACGCGCTTTCCTCGGGAACCTATTTTTATCGGTTGGAATCCGGACACGATGTGCAAGTACGGAGAATGCAGTTGACAAAATGAAACGGTGATTTTTTACAGATGATAACAAAAAACCGGAGTGTATTGCACTCCGGTTTTTACATTGAAAAACATAAAAGGCAACTTACGGTTTCGGTTCGGGTTTTGGTTCAACACGTTCATCGTCAAGCAGGATTCTCTTTGCCGGAGTTTCCATATCATCGAATTGCTTGTTTTTATTTGCCCAGAGAAATCCCGCCACGGCGACTAATGCCAATCCCAGTGACAGTGGTAAGAGCAGGTAAATTATTTCCACTGTAAAAACCCTCTCCGAGTTGCAATATAGAGCGATGTCAGGCTACTTATTGGCATTAGAACCGCTGCGACTAGTGGTGTTACGTGTCCAGTAATTGCAAGAATTGCTCCTAGAATATTATACAAGAAGGCAATCGCTAAATTCAACCGAATTCGATTTGAAGTTCGTCGTGCAAGTCGAAGTAATGATACCACCGGTTCGATACCGGGATTCACAAGAAACACCGCAGCGGCTTCGCGAGTCACTTCAGCACTACCGGCGGGACTAATACCGACATCGACAATACCCAGTGCAGCCGCATCATTTACACCATCGCCAACCATCAATACACATGCATGAGCAGTCTTCGACATGTTGGCTACATGTTCCAATTTTGCTTCGGGTGTCATTCGACTAAAGAAATTCGAAATCTCCAGACTTTTTGCCACCGATGATACCGGTTCGAATGCGTCGCCCGAAACAATTTCCAATTTCATGCCGAGCGACTTCAATTCTTCAATCACGGTCTTAGCTTCAGGACGGATAGGATCGTGAAGCCATATTTTGGCAACCGCAGTACTATCAATTGCAACCCAAATTGGTGTAGAATCGAGATGTTTTGCGTGAGGTTCCGGTGTCGAAATGATACCGGTAACATATTGCTCGGTTCCGATCGTGATTCGTTCAACAATTCCATTTGCTGTGATCCGACCTGAAATTCCAGCACCGGGAACTTGAATAAAATCGTCGATTGTAAACTCGCGATCATCATCCCGGAGCAACGATTTCCGGTAATGATGATTCGACTGTCGTTCTACTGCCGAAATTTTTCGTAACAGCATTTCGCGGTCGATGTTGCTCGACACGTTTGCGATCATTTCAATTTCTCGAAGTACGGGCTCACCCATCGTCAGTGTACCGGTCTTATCGAGCAGAATTGTATTTACTGAAGCGGCTTTTTCCAGAACACTGGCACCGCGGATGTAAATCCCATGTTTCGCGGCAAAACCGATTGCCGACGCATAGGTGGCAGGAACCGCAATACCCAACGCACAAGGGCAAGTAACTACCATCATGGCTGTCGTAAACCAGAGTGCCTTCATCGGATCGATATGCCACCATATTGCGATCGTTACAATCGCTAGCGCGATAACACCGATCACAAACCATCCAGCGATACGGTCGGTCATAATCGTCATCGGCGCACGGTCGGATTTTGCCGCACGCATCATCTCAGTCAGGCGTCCGAGTCGTGTCGCTACGCCAACAGCTTCGGTGCGGAGTTTCAGCGATCGCTCGACAACCTGATTAGCCGCGTATATTATAGTTCCAGGTTGCTTCCATTGAATTGTTGCTTCACCCGTCAACGAAGCTTCGGAAACTGTTGCTGGGTGATCCAGAACAATTCCATCGACCGGAACAACATCACCCGGTTTCAGAAGAATAATCTCTCCGGTTGTCAATTCTTGTATGGGTAGCTCAATCTCGCTTTCCCCGCGAAGCACTCGCACCAACTTCGGGACATTTCCCAACAGCGACACACTCGCTTCATTTGCCCACCGATTGGCTCGTGCCAACACAAACCTTCCAACCAGCAATAAGAAAATCAGGCTGGTGATACTATCAAAGTAGACTTCGGAACGGTGAAAGATCGTCGCAATGGTACTAGCAAGAAAACTAATCGTTATACCGAGTGCGATCGGCAGATCGATGGCTGCCACTCGATTGCGAATACTGTGGTAAGCACCTTGATAAAAAGGAAAAGCCGAGTATAACAGTACCGGAAGGGTCAGTACTAAACTAACCCAGCGAAATAGTGAAGTATACTGCTGCTCCATTCCCGAATACTCGCCGGCATACAAAGCGAATGCCAACAGCATGATGTTTCCCGCGCCAGCAGCGGCAACGCCAATTCGGGTCAAAAGCGTCCGCTCGGATTTCAGCAATCCTTTCTGAGCAGTATCGAAGAGGGGATGCGGCGGGTAACCGATACGGTCAAGTTGCCGTGCAAGATGACTTAACGGTGTTTTCACCGGATCGAATGTTAGGGAAACGACACTTCGACCAAGGTCAAGGCGTGCGGTAATTGCCCCGGCACGTTCGACCAAAATCTTTTCGATCAACCACGCACATGCGATACAATGAGTCCCTTCGACATACAATTCAACTTCCAGTAATCCACCCGCTAATTTACGAGCGGTTTGATCGAGAAATATTGGATCATCGTATCCGCGATAATCCTTGTCCGAAACTTTTGCCGGTTGAGGATTGGAATCGCTCAATTCAGCTCGTAATCGGTAGTAATCATCCAAATTGCATTCATGTAAAATGGCGTAGACGGTTGCGCAACCGGAGCAACAAAATTCCAGTCGCGTCGAATCGGGCGAATGATTTGCCTGCTTGGGGTTGAACGTTCCCAGTAGATTTTGGGGAACCGGTCGCCCGCAATGAGCGCAGTTGGTGTCGAGTGAGTGCATCAGAAGAAAATACGATAGGAAGAGGTAGGATTAAAGATCCGAGGTCGAGATAGCCAAAAATCCTGTTTTTTGAAGTTGTTTAATAATCCGGTTCACTTGATGTTTCGATTGGAATAGTTCTGGTAATTCCTGTTGCGATGCTCGCACAATTTTAAACTCAATCTCTTCAATTTGACGCTCGTAAACCGGGACCATCAGCACACGGATCTTTTCCTCGGTCATTGCCAAATCGTGTTCAAAAAAGTCGATTTCATCGATAACCGAGGGGTTTGGTTGATGGGGAATCTTCGAAAGCTTCTGCATCAGCACCGAATTGACCCAATCCTCAAGCTGGGGAAATAGTTTCGCTGTTGCTATTAAATCGCTGATCTCGGGGAATTCGTTTTCTTCAAGCCATTTGCGAACGAACAAGTCGTACAGCGCTCGTAGTGGAGGTGTTGTGAAGATATCCGGTTTTAGCCAGCGGTGAATCCGTTTATGATACTCGAAATCTTCCGGAGTTTCGCGATACTTTACTAGAAATGCGATGATTTGCGCTTCGTCTTCATTCCATTCAGTCTGTGTATCGACGGTCTCATCATCATCGTTTCGGGTAGCAATTGTTCCGCGAGACAATTCGTGACGCACGACCGATTCAGCGATCTGAAACCGCTGTGCGATTCTTTTCACCCAGAAATTTTGAATCGTCGAGTCGGACATCTCGCGCAACACCCGAATCAATTCTCGCAAAGCGGCAACCGTATCGGAAGGTGAGTTGAGTGCTCCGAGTCTCACAAAGTGAGCATACTGATGCTCCAACCATCCCTGTCCTTGAAGCAGTAACCCATGAAATGCTTCGGCACCGAATTTCTGAACGTAAGTATCGGGATCCTCACCTTCAGGAAGAAAGGCGACATGTACATCGAGTCCTTCGGCAATCATTACGTCACCACCGCGCAACGAAGCTCGCCGTCCGGCTTCGTCGCCATCGTACACTAAAAATACTTTCGGCGAGAAGCGGTGAAGGAGACGTGCTTGGCGGTTGGTCAGAGCGGTTCCACTGGTTGCGACAACATTCTGTACTCCGAATTGATGCAATGAAATCAGATCGAGATACCCTTCGACGACAATGACTGAATCCTGCTTCCGAATTTCATCTCGCGCCCATGGAAGACCGTAGAGGATTTCACTCTTCTTGTAGATTGCAGTCTCGGGCGAGTTAAGATATTTCGCGCCGTCGTCTTTTCCGGGAAGAACACGAGCGCCAAATCCGACAATGCGATTCGAGAGATTCTGGATTGGGAAAGTGATGCGATCTCGAAACCGATCGTAGACATTGCCGGAATCGTTCCTGCCGCACAAACCCGATCCCAACAGTTGCTCGATCCGAAATCCTTCCCGCATTGCCAGCAGCGCAAAAGTATCCCAACTATCCGGCGCAAGTCCGATTCCACAGCTATCGATGGTCTCCGGGGTCAGTCCCCGTCCGAGTAAATAATCCATCGCCGATTGTGCTTTGGTGTTGGAGGAATCGCGAAGTCGCTCTAAAAATAATTTCTGAGCAACCTCATGAAGCCGAAATAGGGATTCGTTGAGCGAGTCTTCGCCGCTAGGTCGGTAACGCGGGAGATCAATCTTGGCTTGTTCGGCAAGACGACGTACCGCTTCGGGAAAGTTGATTTTCTCATACCGCATCAACCAACCGATGGCATCGCCACCGACACCGCAACCGAAACAGTGGAAAATTTGCTTGCGTCGATTTACCGAAAACGATGCGGTTTTTTCTTTATGGAATGGACAGCGACCGAACAGGTTATCCCCGCTCCGTTTGGTCAACGGTACGACCGAGCCGACTAGCGCCACAATGTCGGTGGCAGCCAGAATCCGATCAACGAGTTCCTGGTCGTAGGTTGGCATTCTGCTATGCGCTCCGTCCACGATAAACGAATGCGACGCCAGCTTGATCGGTAGGCATGACATTCAAGAAGTTGATGTTGACATGTGGCGGGCGTGTTGCGACAAATAGTACAGTTTCGGCGACATCGTCACCATTCAGCGGGATCATTCCATTATAGGTTGTTTTCGCGCGAGCGGTATCGCCATGATAGCGAACGGTGGCAAACTCAGTTTCGACCAGACCGGGATCGACACTGCTGACCCGGACACCGGTACCAAGCAGGTCGACGCGCATACCCATCGTCAGGGCTCGGACACCGAATTTTGTCGCGCAATAGACGTTCCCACCGGGATATACTTCCGTACCGGAGATACTGCCAATATGAATAACATGTCCGGAACCACGCTCCACCATTCCCGGAGTTATTTTACGCGTCACATACAAAAGACCTTTAATATTGGTGTCGATCATCTCTTCCCAATCTTGTAGATCTCCTTCGTGGATTTTGTCAAGACCGCGTGATAGTCCGGCATTGTTCAAGAGGATGTCGATCGATCGCCATGCTTCCGGGAGTCCATCGAGTACTTTTGAAACACTGTTCCAATTTCGAACATCAAGCGCAAAGGAATGAACCGCGGTTGCTCCGAGTGCGAGCAACTCGGGTTCGAGTTTCTTCAATCGTTCGATTCGACGGGCGGTAAGCAGTAGTTTCGCCCCTTCACGGGCAAATACCCGAGCACAGCTTTCTCCGATACCCGCCGAGGCGCCGGTGATAAATACGATCTTGTCTTTCAAAGAAATCATGATGACTCCGCAACTTTCCTCTGGTTAGCTCTCCCCAACAAAGTAGTAAGGAGCAGGTTCAATCTCAAATATTGACCAGAAAGCCTGATTTTCACAAAAAAACGAACGATCTGCTCTTGACAGCTCTCTGCGAAATCCGTAGCTTTTTCTATTCTAATCACAGGAGACGGGATGACTGCTTCGAATCGGAACCTTGCGATCGGACTATCGCCAATTCGATCCGTTTATTTCTTTTGGATAATTCTCGCCACTGCTTTCATGGTCACGATCCCTGCCTTTGCTCAAGCCCCGGAAGCGGCGCAACGCGAACCACTGCGGGTGATCGACATGCCAACTGCGGGACTCAATCACCGCTCGGAATTCAATACCGATCTGCGAGTGTATCCCGAAGGTGGTATTCAACTCCACATGGGTATCGGTCTCTTTCGCCGAACCATGTTCGGTTTATCCTACGGCGGGACGAATGTCGTTGGACGCGGTAAAATCACCGGTAACAAGCAACCCGGCGTCTTGGTAAAGTATCGGATCTGGGAAGAAACCGAACCTCTACCTGCCTTCGCATTGGGGTACGACAATCAGGGAAGCGGTCGCTGGAGCGATTCTTTGAGTCGTTACGAATACAAGGCACCCGGACTGTTTATCGCGGCATCGAAGAACTTCAAATTTGGTACCGATCGTAATTTTGGAATACATGCCACAGTCAACTGGAACAGCGTCGAAACCAATGACGATCGCGGTTTGACCGGATCACTCGGTGCCGATATCTCGTTGAACGAAGAGTTGATTGCATTGGTTGAATACAATGCCGCACTCGACGATAACAAGAAAAACAATGGTCAGTTTGTCTCACTCGGACGCGGTAAAGGATATTTGAATTTGGGATTACGTTGGGCTATTAATAAGATTTATATCCAGTTCGAATGCAAGGATGTATTGGGCAATCGGAACGGCATCTCGAGTCCAGATCGATCGGTCGCGCTCAGTTATGCCGAGGACATCAAGTGGTAAATACTCAAAAAAAATGTTGATAGTTTTATTCAGGCGCGTTTAATCGCGCCTTTTTTCGGGAGAACCCAATGAAACACTTTCTGATTGAAATAACGTTTACTGTTCCATTCGATGAAGTTGAACCAGTTATCGCCGAACATCGTGCTTTTTTGGATATTGGTTATCAAAAGGGGATTCTGCTCTGTTCCGGACCAAAGAACCCTCGTGACGGCGGAATTGTGATCGGAAGATCACAAAACTTCGAGCAAATCGAGGATTACTTCAAAAATGATCCGTATGCTATTCAAAATGTGGCATTTCATCGGATTGTAGAGTTCAATCCGGTCAAGTTTCAGCCCCTTTTAGCCGTTTGGGTGAACGCCTAAATCGTGACAAACTTCACAAAACTGTGAATTGATCACAATGTTCTACTCCAATCGGAGGCGAAAATTGTTCTTTTGAGTTACAATTTGGAATCGATGAAAATCATTGTACCTTGCTTTATCGCCGCTCAACGGTGAGCGGATTGAATCGATAAAGGAGATCGATATTAATATTTATGTTGGGAATCTGTCGCACAGCGCGACGGATGACGATTTACGAGCGGCCTTTGAGCCATTCGGAACCGTCAGTTCGGCTACAGTAGTAAAGGATCGGTATAGTGGCGAATCCCGTGGTTTCGGGTTCGTGGAAATGCCGGGTAAGACGGAAGCAATTAATGCAATCCGAGATATGAATGGCGCAGAGCACATGGGTCGCTCGTTGATCGTCAACGAAGCACGCCCGCGTAGTGAAGCACCTCGTGGTGGCGGCAGTGGCGGCGGACATCGTCGTCCTGGCGGCGGCGGCGGCTTCGGCGGCGGCGGCGGTGGTGGACGACGGTTCTAATTCAACCTCCGGACACTTTTACAATACTACCCGTGATTTTCACGGGTAGTTCTGTTTTAGAAGTGGAGTTAGAAATTCAGTTAACTATGATTATTTCTTGGGTGTATCTCCCTGTGGAGAACTCGAAGGGGAGTTCGTGTTTTGTGTTGGTGTAGTGGTAGTTGCGGTAGTGGTTGTAGAAGGACTGGGTGGAACCTGTTTTGGAAATTGTGGTAGCCCTCGATTAAGATCATTTGATATAACCTTAGATATCGATTCGGGCTTTGGTTCATTCGACATTTTCTCTCCTACGTTTACGTAAACAAAAAAGCATTCCAGCAAAACGGCTATAATAAATATTCTCCAACATATTTTATTCAATAGATCTGTAATGCCTTCACTTTCTGGCAGTTCTTTATCATTCTCTAGTCTCCTATCAAGATTGTTAATTCGTTGGCTCAACCAAGATTGACTTGTTTGGAAAGAATAAAGTACTAGTATTATGCACACAACAAAGAGTACTAAACTAACCCAAATAAGCCACATCGAGCTTCGGAATTGGAGATCTTTAATTAGGAGAAAACCAATACCGATGGCTGCTGAGGATATTGTTAAAATGGAATTATCAAATAGTTTGGACTGCTCACTCATAAGTTGGATATATAAGTTCCGTTCGCATGTATACTCTTGCCGAAGAGGACTGTTAGGAGCGTTTTGATCAGTATTTGTCATTTATCACCTTATCATGAGGATTGTTTATTGTAAAATCAATGTATATGAAATCTCATAAATAATCAAGTGTTTGTAAAAGGCTGTTGATGATTGCATAGTCGGAGACTTCTGAAGATCGCTGTTATTAAAGTATCGATTTTCAAGCTAGGGAAAAGGGAAAATCGCCGATTCGGAGATCGACACTACCCCTGCGAGATGAAACTCATGAAAATAATTTGACACGATTTGGTGTCAGGCTTCGCCTGACCTGCGGGCGGATGCGGGGATCCGCCCCTACTACCGATAACAACTAATATTCAAGAACCACTATAGAACACTCGGGGTTCAATCGCAAGATATTTTTTAAAGTGATTACTACTTTAATAATAATACTTTCCGTGAATAGCTGTTGCTTCCTACCGTCAATTTCGACCAATAAATCCCACTAGAGAGATTGGTCGCGTGCCACGCAATCTCATGTGTGCCAGCGGTTTGCATTCCGGCATGAAGCGTCGTCACCAACTGACCGTTCGCGTTGAATATTTCCAACTGAGTAATGCTCGCTTGCGGTAGATCGTAAGAAATCATTGTTGTCGAGTTAAATGGATTGGGATAATTCGGACGGAGAATTGCGCGAGTTGGTAATTCTGTAAGAGCAGGTTCCGGAACACCAACAGCCGATCCTTGGGTACGATAGACCGGTTCACCGATGATTCCTGCAAATAATCTTCCCGTCGGAGTGATACACATCGTAGAAATTCCATGCGAACTCAATCCCTGATTCATCAGTGACCAAGTCGCGCAGTTATCTGCCGAGCGGTAGACGCCAGAGTCACTATTAAAGAAGAGTACTCCTTCTTGCGTACCGACAATTCTTGTCGATGCCTGGTGAAATGGTGTCTGACTCCAACTCTGACCGCCATTAGTCGATCGAAAAACACCTTGAGATGTGGCAGCGAATAAATTCATTTCACCATTCATCGTAATTTGATATGCTGCCACCGTTTGCAAGCCGGAGAAAGCCCAATTCCGCCCATCTTCCAAACAGCTATAGATACCGGCATTTGTTCCAATCAACAATCCCCACGATTCGGGAATCAACGACGGTACAACGTAAATGGTGTAAACACTAGAGACTGTATTGGTAAAGGTGGTCCAAGATGTTCCGCCGTTGGATGAACGCAAAATTGTACGCCCGGTTGATGCATACAGATTCCCCATCGGAGCAGTAACGACGAAGGTCAGATTACTATCGACCAATCCTGCGCGAGTCCAACTCGTGCCATTATCGGCAGATTGATAAAGCCCATCATAAGAAAAGCCGGCATACAGTGTACCGCTTCCCGCAGCATCAAAGCAGTTTATATCCTTCGTCGGTGAACTAATTCGCGCCCACGAACCACCATCGTTGGTCGATCGGAACACACCATTGGTCGCTCCTAAATACAATCCGTTTGTTCCTCGATATTCGATCGTAAATGGTGAATTTGCGGTTATTCCGGGAGACATTGTCCAAGTGTTTCCGTTGATCGAACGAAAGATACCATCAGCTCGGCTTCCAGCAACCATCCAGCCCGCATTTTGCGCATAGAGTGCATAGAATCCGTGATCGGTTAGCGATCCGCTCCAACCAGTTGTGGCGAGTTTTCGATGCACTCCACGATTGGTTGCGGCATACAATTCGTTCGATGGTGTTACCGACAAAGCGTACACCATCGGTCGTCCAGTGATCGTGTCGCGCTCTACCCAAGAGGTGCCATTGTTAGTTGATGCAAATACTCTGGTACCACCGGCATAAATCGAAGTGCCCTGAAATGCGAAACAATCAATTGTAGCCGATGCCGGTGTTAAGCGTTGAGTCGTCCAAGTACTGCCATTATTCGCGCGTCGGTAGATTTCACCGAATCCACCACCATACAGGTCGCCGTTAGGAGCAATACTGAGTCCCTGAAAATAATATGCATTGGACAGACCCTGAGATATTGCAGTCCATGTCACCCCGAAATCCGTCGATTGATAAACCGAGAAAGAAATCATGTACTGGTCGCCAGCGAGGATGTAAATCGTACCGTTATCCTGATTGACGGCAATTCCACTGACATTCTGGTAGGTCAAAGAGCCGATCATGTTTACCCATTCTCGACCGTTGGGCTGGTAGAGCAAACCGTGTGATTGGGTTCCAACTAAGACTTGGGCATCGAACGAAATCGCCAATGCATTGATCGGTTCTCCTCGAAAATTCTGATACGACCAAGTCAATCCGGAATCATTCGACAGATACAACCCACCGAGAAAAGTACCGGCGAAGAGACGACCATCTTCAGCTCTTGTTATTGCATTGATATCCCCCCCGTACGGACCGTTGGTCGGTTCCCAAATCGGTTGAGCAACTGCAAGTGTAGCGATTGTGAAGAAGAGAATGATTATTGAATACCATTTCATCATGGGAAAGCTCCAAAATGTGTAACCATTGATTTGTTCAAAAGCGAGGAAGGTGAATCTATTCATAATATATCGAATAAAGATGGACGATGTTGAGTCACCAGCGTAAGGTAATTCCTCCTTCGGCAGATTTGTCTAAATCCTGACCAATTCTCCATACAAGTCTTTGAGAATAAAACGATGACTTATTGTTTTGACACTCAATTGTGCCGTATGTCACTCCTCTTGCAGGTGTTTGAAACCAACAATTTGTCGGTTGTTCCCACCCAGAAGAAATACGCCAATAAGATCCACTTTCAGAAAAGTACCCGATTGAGAGTGTAGTACCACCAATTTCAGGATCTCGATATCCTTCCCATAATCCGGAAAATCTATTTTGAATGTATCCGAGCGATAGGTTTCCGCGGTCGATCCGATCAGTCGCTGCCAAACGACTTGAAATCATTATTCCAAACAGCTTGTTTCGCCATTCGCTACCCCAAATCCGATGAACCGATTTTTCGGTGAAGAACGACCAGATTCCATGTTTTTTATTGGCAAGTTGAACGCGCATTGCTTGAATCCAAGGATTACTTTTTTCTTGCCACTGCGCAGATAATTGAAATGCATCGGGGTCTAACAATGGAGTCGCTGCAGGCAACCCACCCCTCATCCAAAAATCACCGGTCTGAAAATCAAATGATCGATATTGCACTGACCAGTAATTCAGTGGGGATAAATTTCGAACTATCCTGATCGTGCGACCCTTCACTTCGATCCCATTTTCCAGATACCAAATTCGAGTATTCTGGTTAATTGCGATGTCGCACCATCCATCGGCAGAAGCAGAATTTTGCTGAGTCCGATGTGAAACCGCTCCACCGAATGAAGATGTTCCTAATCGATTTGCGAGCCTAATTTGACCCTGCAGATTTATTAACGAATCGGATCCTCGTCCAGCATACGCCCATACACGCCCGGAACCAATCGATTGCAGCGCATAATGATCATCTCGTGTTCGTTGCAGTGTCGAACCAATAGTCCAGGTAGAATCGCGATAATCGGCAGCAAGATCTGATTGAACACCATCGGAATGATTTCCTCGAATTGACCAGATTCGATTATTCCACTCAACACGATATCGTTCATATCCCATAAAAGGGGCAGATCGCTCGATTGCCCAATCAGATTGATCACTCGCTTGATCGAACCGCAATCGATCGAGTGATAGCCCACTCCCCCATCGCCCTTTGGCGCGGATTCGAGCATCCGATTGATTGAAACCAGTGATCGTTTCATCGAGATCAAATGGAATTCTAAATTTACCCGGTGCAAATCCGTCGGTTGTCGCATCAATCGCTGCTATTGCGATCGATAGCGGACGTCCGATTCCGAGTGAATCGACACCGCGGCTTAGATTATTCGCAAGCGAATCGGCGATTTCGGCTTCGAGCGCAGCGCGGTCTTCGCGATTCCACGTCGCTAGCCGACGAGACATCGATTCATGGGAAGGGGTCGTTGTTAATCGCTCGAGTCGCGATTGAAGCGGTGGTGAAAGTGTTTCCTGCAGATGAAACCGAGGTGAACCAACAACGAACCAACCATCTCGATCGTCGGTTGGGAGATAATGATGCGATAAAGAATCCGCACGATTATCTGATGATACGGGGACTGATCGATAGGTCAATAATTCTACCGAATCAGCCAACACTCCCCTAGAATCAAGTGAAGCGGGTACCGGGTACAACGCTTCACCAAACATATCGCGAAGATGCAATTGTCGAGTTGGCGACGAATCACTCTCAATCAACTCCATGAAATGTTGTTCGCTTCCATCGGGATGCCGACCCGAGATTTCAATTTTCTGTTTTCCGAAAGTATAGATCAAATGTAAAGACCAATTGGTTCCATCCGAATCTTCCCACTGAAGTTTATCGGATGAATCGGTTTTCACTGAAATCAGTGATCGAGTATGGGTCTCACCGGGTGTTAGAATTGTTGCGCGAAACGATTGGATGGGTAATCGAAGCGATACAATCGGTTCAGTTCCGAATACATCACGTGAAGCTTTTCCCCGAAATTGCTCGCCAAAAGTCTCGGGGAATGAAGATAGTTGGAGAGTATCCCGACCATTTGATCCAATGACCCGCCATTTACCCGACTGAATCGTCTCAACCCTTCCCTGCAATTGGAATTGCGCTTCGATATGCTTGCTAGCAATACCGGGATTGAAAAATATTCGATCGAATAGAATTACGCGCTCACCAACACTGATTACCGACCGCGAAATTCTCACTCCACTCTGCATCCAAGTTGCACGCGCATACAATTCACTGGCATTCCATACGACTCCATCCCATGTAGGAGAACACTCATCGGGATTATCATCGATCGATAGGTGAAGCGGGTCGCCATCGACCAGAAATCCGCTTTGTGCGTTCCCCGACATCCAATAAGCGCGATCCCGATCATTCACCCCACCCGGACCGTAACCTCCGGATGTTATCAGATTACTCGATCCAACCTGACAGACGATGTTACCGGGATCAATCTGTTCATGCCGTCCTGTCCAGCGATTTTGCGGTTCACCAGCCACCACGAATAACCAAGGTGATGATCCGGCATGCCGGAGAAGCGCCATTCCACCGTCACGATATAACGCCGCAGTTGATCGATTGAGCAATTTTACCGAGTTAGGAGGTGAAGTATAACGCGCTATTTCGAGCAATGCATCCGAATTCGCTAGAGTAACCGGTGCGCGAGCATACTGAGATATTTCTGTTTCGTTCGGTAGTAATTGCGCAACCTGCTGCCACAGATTTCCACCGATCGGATTCGAATCGTCAAAGGGTAGTGGTTCACCTCGATTGCCCGACAATTGTGCAGTCACTTTAGCAAATCTACGAAGTGGAGCTTCTGCGAGCAGATTACCCAGCCCCTTGCTTTGAAGGATCAACGATAGACGGGAAAGATCCCGTAATACCAGTTGCGCATATCCAGGACCTTCGCGATAAACCCCGTCGGATCCTATTTGAGCCAAACCGATTTGCAGCAGGCGTTCGGCGATACGCCATAATTGCAAACGCTTTCCGGGATAATTTTTCCACTCCTCGGTCGATATTGCGCAAAGCGCTACGGCTAGATTGGCTCCCGTAGACGATGCGTGATTATTCGGTCCGATAAATTCAATACCATTTCGAATCCGCTCGGCACCTGCAACTATTGTTCGGGAAAATGCGACTTGTTCGAGTGATGGTCTTCGGTCGCGGAGGATATCGAATGCCAATGCTGCATTTGCCAACGCCGACGATCCATCCAGCAAATCGCCCCACGGTTGTCCGGAGTCGTTCTCGGAAGGTCCTCCACTTTTAGGAACGGGTGGAAGCGATTGCAATCGAGTCCATGCTTCATTGGCAGCTATTGAATCGCTATATGCGATCGAGGTGAGTGCAAGTAACAAAGCCGAGTGTGCTAAATCACTCGCTTTCGATTGGTTCTCGATTGCGATCGCCTCTTGAGTCGCTCGTTTCAATATGATCGAAAGATTTTCATCGAGTTCGACCCGCCACCGAAGAGCGATTCGTTGTGCTGGATCGGCAAAAACTAATTTTCCTGCTTCTATTTGTGGTGGATTCGGCAGTACTATCGGAGAGCGCTTAAGATTAATCAACTCTCCAACCGGGAGTGGACGTCCAATTCCATTAATGAGGGCGCGTTCGGAAACATCGAATAGGTCAGAAGCACGGGCAATGTGGGTAATTCCGACAATCGCGAGTAGGAACAACCAACTGAACCAAGCACGGTTGATGATTCCTCGGGTCAATCCGATCTTCGTTTTGAATCGCATCGTCGTCATCATCGCAATATACGATAGCGATCTGGCGACTATCGTTACATTACAGCACCTAATTACAAATAATTATTATTTAATCATATAGATATAATAACAGCAGTTACTTGAAAGCAATTTTCTATTGATATAATCGTCTGTCGAGTTCTTTCGGTTATCTTAGCGACCTTCGCGATCTTTTGGACCGATCGACAGCTCTCATTTCCGGAGGAAATTGTTTGAAAAATACTGTTTGAAAATGTATCATTAGGATTGCGATGGATATTATCCGGTATATTTAAACTACCAATGTATTTCCTAGATTTACTCAAGAAGTGTGGGGATCTTCTGCGCCGACTACGACTACTGATTGTGATTTTGTTTTACGCCTGCGGTTTCATCCAAATCGTAAATGTAACTCACGCAGTAACACTCAAATCGGATAAAATTCTCTTTAAAGCGAAAACACTCCACGACCAAGGTGTGTTACTCGAAGCTGCCATTAATTACAAAGAATATTTAAATTTATGTCCAGACGATCTTGAAACTCGCTGGATTTTAATCGAATTGCTTCAGAAACTCCGACGTTACGACGAAATACCCGAACATATAGAATTCATAAAATCGAAAACACCCAAAGATCCTCGACTTCTTCAGATCAAACTTCCGCAATCGGCTCAGAAAGCCCAAGAAAAGGTTAACTACAACGAAGTTAAGGCGCGTGAATACGAAGCGTCGATCACCAACGGTACTATTACTCCGGACATGTTGATTGAATACGGTCGATATTTAACATCAACCAATAAATTGCAGCGATCGATTGAAGTCTACTCACTGTATTTATCGGTTCGCGAGCGCGACGATCAAGCGCGATTGGAACTAGCGCGCCTTTATTCCTGGACAAAACAATACGATGCCGGTCGAAGAGAGTGTCAAAAATTAATTTTTAAAGACCCGAAGAATTCCGATGTATACAGTGTATTAGGCGATATCGAACATTGGAGTGGAAACGATATTAAATCATTGGCAGCATATCGTCACGGCGCAAAACTCGCAAAAAATCCAACGGAATTACATACTAAGATCAATCGATTGTTGCAAACGCCCGGAATGCATGAACTCGATTTATATACTCGCGCAAAAGCCGATCCTACCGGAAAAATCGGAATGGAGCTAGTCGAACGATTGATTGAGCAGAATCAAGACGATCTTGCCGATTCGTTGGTTCGGGTTCGTTTATCGTACACATCGCTCGATCCACAAGCCATTCAATTCGATTCACTGTTGAAAGTTCGAAGGAATGACCGCATCTTTTCCGAATTTGTTAAAACACGACAGCAGTACTTAAACGATCCCAATAATCCGGAAGTTTTACTTTACTACGCACAATTAATGGCTCAGTATCCCGATTCAGTTGTGATCGCTTCGCGAATTTACGAACAATATTTGGCGAAGCGTCCGAACGACTACCAAGCTCAAAGCGATTATGTACACACACTGCTTTGGGCAGGGAAATTCAATGCTGCCGAAAAGTATTTATTGTTTATGAACTCTCTTTACCCGGAAAGTCTTAATGTCCAGTTGGATCTCGCAGAAGCATTGTTGCGAACGCAGCATGATATCAAATTAGCCGAAAAAATCTACCGGAAAGCGAACGAAATTGATCCGGAAGATCAGACTGTGCTGCTTCGACTCGGGGAATCGATTCGTCTCCAAGGTCGATATAGCGAAGCGCGAGAAATTTACAATCAAATACTGGAAGCCGATTCATCGAATAAATGGGTACCCTTCATTTTGAGTTATATGACTGAGGATTTCGGTCCCTTAATCAAGAATGCCGAAGACCGGCTGAAAGACGATCCTGACGATACTACGGCATTGTCGGATCTTGCAGCAGGACTGGTAAAAGCTAAACTATACGTAGAGGCTGAACAGGCATATCGTCGATTGGTTAAATTGAATCCGGATGATGGGGTTGCTGCCAATTCTCTTCACCAACTCGAACGCCGAAAACGCGGATGGCAATACAACGAATACAATACTACACGCACGAATCTCGAGAATAACCCGGAAAATATCGACGCGCGTCTTCAATTGGCTAATTTTCTTTGCGGTCAGGAAGATTACGCCGGAGCCATCGAGCAGTATCAGATTGGTCTCAGTATGAAACCCAACGATCCTACTTTAACGCTGGCACTTGCGTCGGTTTATTTGTTGGATCACCAATACGAACAAGCGTTGGCGATCTACAAGAAAATGGTCGAAGCCTACCCGACAAACTACGAATATCGATTTCGCTATGCCGAGACGATGAGCCAATTCGATAACGACGATGCGACAATCATGGAATATGAAAAAGCTATCGCGTTGAAACCGGATGCGACCGAGTGTTTGCTTAATATTGCGGAAATGTATTATCAAAACGGCGAGATTGCGCGCGCGGTTTCAGCCTACAACAATATCCTCCGTCAATATCCCGATTATCTACCGGCAACTCAAGCGCTGCACGATATCAAGGGATCGACGATTCGATCGACAACATCTTCTAACCAATTCACCGAGAATAATGAGCACCTTGGAGAGCGTATCTATAAAGGGTCGATCGAACTCGGATTATCGATGATTCATAAATATCGTATCGAATTCGGTGTAAACAGTATCAGGCAAAACTCCAAAGTCGAAGAAGGTAAATTTATCTCGGCTGCAACAGACCTAAAGATCGTTTCCAATCTGTGGAATTATTCTACCGTATCTTTGTACAGTTGGCGCAATCGTGCAGCATTCAACGGATCGACCGAAATTGCCTTTGAAACCTCCCGATCGATCGGTTTGAATTCTTTAAAACTATCGATCTACGGTTCTGCGCGGGATGGTTATTTCGAAGTAGGTTCAACCGACAGTCTACGAACATTGAAATCCAAGTTAGTTGCCTGCACTGCCGGTAGTCACGTAAAACTCACAAAAAGTATCGTATCGGTAGAAGGTGACTATTCCTATTGCGATCTATCGGATAAAAATCATCGCGATCAGATGTGGGGCGAGTTAGGTGTCGATCTATTTTCGTGGTTGACAATTGGCGGACGTCGGGAGTCGATTCGATTTATTCAACCATCGACTGATTACTGGGCTATTCGCGAATACGATACGTACTCAGGAGTCTTGACCGTTGCAGGGTATTCCGATCGGTTCGATTATTCCATTCGCAGTTTATATGGTGCAGTACTTCATACTTCTTCGGTCGAACGATCTTGCGATGTGGAGTGCGAATATCGCTTCGGATCGACTGTAGCAGTTAGTCTCAATTATATCTATTCAGAATCGTTGCACAACACCGAAATCTATATCGCACGAACCGCATCAGCCAATATCCGACTGAACTGGTAATCGGTATTATCGAAATGAAACGAAAACAATTGCAATCTAGAATATTCATCTTTGGTCTACTGGTCATGGTAGGACTGGTATTGCCATGCGTTGTATTCGCGGCAGCGAATTCCGAAATTCGGGTACTGATTATCGAGCCAGACGTCACCGAATGGCGCACGAATGGTGCGACAATTCCGGCAAATGCAAATCCATTTCATCTCTACCCCCCAAGTGAGATTTCCAGTATTCCGATTAAGTATGAGTACACCCGGGAATCGACCTTTCGAGAAGTAAAGAAAAATATCGATGTAGTGGTTGTCAATTATGCCGCATATCTGCTTCCAACCCAACTGAATGCATTGTCACAATTCGTCGAGGACGGCGGTGGTCTTTATCTTGCCGGTGAAATCGGTTGCTACGATGTACACGGGAAGTTTACCAATTACAACGGACTTTCGAAGTTAATCGGCGAGAAGCCCGAACTGAGCGATATGGTTCCGGATATCTCCACATCGATTCTCTTGCGCTATGGTGTTCCGGGCACACTTAATATTCCCCCGGGTTTGATGATGACCTTCACACCCTCGAAACATGTGCTGTTTCTCAATACGTCATCTAAAACGAAACCGATCGGATATTGGGCGGAAGAAGTGGAATATGTCGAGTCCGACCCATTTTCGATGCCCCGTCTCACTGGAATGATCTACCGCGAAAATTCCGACGGTGGACGCGTCATCTGGTTTGGCGCCGACCTTCTCGATTTTAGCGACGATCCGCGGAACAAATCCTTTGCTCAAACGATGATCCGCGACCAGATTTATTGGCTGTCCGGTCATGGAGTCAGTGGTGTGATGCCTTGGCCTAATGGCAAGAAAGCCGGCATTTTGATTCATGGTGACATAGAAGATCAATTCGATGAAGTAACCAATATCTTCCCGATCATTAACAAATATCACATCAAGACGACGTTCAATGTGTTGGTCTGTTTAGGTGCAAAATTTCCGGATGTCATCAATCAGATGAAGGCGATCGGGAGTGAATTGGGAATTCATGGCGATGTTCATGACGCATTCGGTGGACAACCAATCGAGGTTCAAATCAACCGCATCACCGCAGCTCAAGATTTTATTGAACGGTTTGGACCGCGCCCGGTAGGACTTCGACCGCCGACGATTTCATACGATCGCAATACATTGCTCGCTGCGAAAGCGTGCAATCTGATTTATGTTGCCGCCGATGAAGACCCCAATCAATTTTATCCCAGAGTTATTCCGTACGACAGCGCTCGATTGCAAGATGGCAATATTGTAGTTTATCCAAAATGTGAGTTAGACGATTACGATCTGATGGCTAGATTCGGGCTAACCGATGCACAACGAATGGGCGAGATGGCAATTGCCAATTACGACCTGATTGCCGACTGCGGTGGACTTTATAAATTCAACTATCACAGTCAATACATTGCGAAAGCGGAATTCATCGGTTCGGTCGATGTTGCTTTGGCGCATATCACCAAAGAAAATAGTTGGATCGCGACACTGGCAGAAATCTCATCATGGGTACTCGAACGAAACGACTTGCAAATCAAAACAGTTGAATTGGACACGGCTTTTCAAATAACAATTAACAATAAACACGCGACTCTTTCTGAAAACTTAGCACTAAATTTCCAACTCCCACGAAGTTATCGGAAATCCAAGATTAAATTGAACGCTTCGAAAGACGGGATTCAGGGTTCTGGGGATTATTCTCAATATGTTATCAATTTACCGCCACTCGACCCCGGCTCGGAAACGATAATTTCACTGATTCGAGACCGCAACTCATTCAGCTTATTTCCAAAATAACAGAACATCCCTTCCATCTGCACAATTGTTAAACACAATCGAATGAAGTGTTGCGTAATTCATCACTTCATTTTGTGACTGTTTTGTATCGAAACACACACCGAATGATGCGACTGCAACCCTTTCGATTGCGTCAATCACAAACTGTACGATTGGTTGAAACTACGTTGATTTTGGTTAAATTGTCTCTTGTAAGCGACATTCATCGATGAATTTCTTGACTGAAAGGATTCCTATGCGCATTTATCAAAGAATTTCCATCCTGCTCCTCTTGGCAATCTTCTGTACAATATCCATCGCCGAATCTACTAATCGGCTCGATCAATTTCGTGAAGGCGATATCATCGCTGGATTTAAAGTTGAGAATGTATATACGAACGATGCCGATGTGCGTATCGGTGCACGATTTCAAAGCATCAAGCATAGTTTCATTCTCGACTTACTGCCAATTCAATCGGTACCTCAAGCTTTTATCTGGGTAAACACGCGAACAAGCAGTGAAAAAGGCGAACCGCATTCGATCGAGCATCTAGTTCTCGGTAAAGGCAAGAAGGGAAAGATTATCTCCGTTTTCGAAGATATGACGCTTGCCACGAGTACCGCCTATACTTCGCAACTTTATACTGCTTATCATTTCAACACGAATGCCGACACGGGATCCTTTTACCGTCTCTTCGATTTGAAATTGGATGCTCTGCTTCACCCCGACTTTTCCGATGCAGAACAAGTCAGAGAAGATTATCATTTAGGTGTAAGTATCGACTCGAAAACCGGGAAGCGAGTTTTGGAAGAAAAGGGCACGATCTATACCGAAATGCTCAGTGCTTTTGAAAAACCCAATTCGCTATTGTTTCAAATGGCGAATTACCACATCTATGGTAAAGATCACCCGCTATCGAGTGAGACAGGCGGTTATCCTCCTGCCAATCGTACGATGACAACCGACGATATTCGACGATTCCATTCCGACAATTACCGACTGGACAAGATGGGCGCGATCGTAGCATTACCTGCCGATGTTCCAATCGAAGCAAGTCTATCTCGTTTATCCGAGATATTGGATCGAATCGAACCAAATGGACATACCGGCATTGTCAACGGAATGACAAAACCCAATTTGCCGACAATTCATCCGGCATCTCCTTCAGGTAAATTGATACCTGTCGAGTATCCGAGCGATAACCCAAACGATCGCTGCGAAGTTTACTTTTTGTATCCAGCGGATAATGAGTTTTCATTCGACACGTATCTATTAATGCAATATTTTATCAATTCATTCGTCAATTCACAATCATCCCCTTTACACCAAAAAATTATCGGATCGAAAACTCGTGTTATCGAAACTGGCGCTGCAAGCGTATCAGGTTACATCAACTCCGATCCGGGAAATTCGCTCGGCTTTATCTTTACGGGAATTGCCCGTAATAAAATCAATCAAACGATGATAGATTCGCTCCGGTTAATTGTTTCGACCGAATTGCAACGGCTGTCTTCTTATCCGGACGGTTCGCCTGAGTTGATCGAATTCAATAAAGATGTTTTGTCACGAATTCAGCAATTCCGGAAAGGTATCCGGTATTATCTCAATTCACCTCCCGGATTCGGTGAACGCGGTGGTGGCGGTGCTTCCAATTGGTACTATTATCTATCGCAACTTGAAAAATCCAGCAATTCATTCAGTAAATCGCTCGCAATGAAATCGGATATCGATGCACTTGAAGCCAAAGTAAAGAGCGGGAAGAATATCTGGAGGTCGTTGATCGATCGTAGCAAACTACTTAAGCGACCACCATTTGCCTTTGCTTCGGTTCCGAATACGACATTGGCTAAGACGGCAGTTGCCGAAAAAGAGGCGCGTTTGGCAAAAGCATTGAATAAGCTGAAGTCCAAATACCACGCTTCTTCTACCGATTCAGCGTTAGTGTTGTTCGAACGCGATTACAACGAAACAACCAAACAAATCGATCAGCAATATGTTGGATTGAAGCTTCCGAAATTTGTCGAAAATCCGCCACTGACACCCGATCCTCTGCTGAATTATGAAACAATCAAGTTATCGAATGGTGTACCGGTGGTTGCGTCTACATTCGATAATATCACGTCAATCACAACCGGTCTGTCGTTACGGCTTTCGGTCATACCCGAGTCGCTGCTGTTTTACGTTCCTTTGCTCCCATCGATAATCAATCAGATCGGAGTCGTCGATAATGGTAAACCGGTCAGTTACGAAGAGATGGAGAAGCGTCTCCACGAAGAAGTATTACATTTCGGTGCTTCGCTAGATGTCAGCGAAGTCGCGGATCGGTTTGAATTACTGTTGACAGGAATGGGCGGTAATCGCACCGAATTCGAAAATTCGGCAAAGTGGATGGAACTGGGATTAACTTCACCCTATCTCGCACACGAGAATCTTCCTCGAATTCGCGATGTCATCGATGAAGAATTAGACGGTTTACGAAATTCGATGACTGGAAAGGAAGAGAATTGGGTACGCAATCCCTCGATCTCTTACTATCTCCAAAACAAACCATTGTTTCTGGTCTGCAACTCATTTTTAACGCAAAAAGCGTGTATGTTTCGCTTGAAGTGCCGTTTCACAGAAATCGAAAAGAGTCAGGCACGATCGGAAGTTTATCAGTATCTTGACGATCTAATTTCGCATTCTGCAGGTATGAGTCGTGAAAACTTAACGACATTACTTGATCGCTCAGAACCGAAGCAATTGACTTCTTCAGCATCCGATATTATCAAGATTCTGTCGAAAGAACTTGGTTCGATGATCGGCGATTTACCTACGGAAACCGCCGCTTCCGATTTTATCGCTCTGTGCCAGCTAGTAAAATCCGATCTAGCTTATGGTCCCGATCGCACACTCGCCGATTTCCGTCAGATTCTCGCCTCGCTGCGGAATTCCGGTAATGCACGAATGTATCTAGTTTCCAGTCGCATCGATCGTGAAGCAATGCTTCCAAAAATTGAACATTTAGTTTCATGCTTGGAGAACAAACAACCGATCGAACAGCATTACTCCAACATTCGAAGAATCGAACAACGGATTTGCGACCGCAATCCCGGTCTGAAGAAACCGGTGTATGTGGGGTTGTTGAATGAAAATTCGCGGAACGGCGTTCTGATGCTCACATGCAAATTAACTGCACCATGGGACAGCAGCCGCGAAGCCGCAATGGATTACCTCACTGGTGGTCTATTCGGCGGTAGTGGCGCTCACGGTCTATTCATGAAGACATGGGGCTCCGGATTAGCCTACAGTAACGGTTTTCGCATCGGCGAATCGAAGGGGCGAGCTAGTTATTATGCCGAACGATGTCCGGATATCGCTGCGACGATTCGATTTGTAGCAGATTACTTAAAGGCAAGTAAAACCGCGGTTGACTCATCACTTTCCGATTATATCGTCGCACAGTATTTTGTCGACAGTCAAGCTGCCGACCGTTACGAATCGCGTGGTTATAAGATTGCCGCAAATTTAGCGGATGGTATCACACCGGAACGAGTTGCCTCTTTCCGGAAACAAATTTTGACAGTGAGTAAAACACCTAATTTAATCCCTGAATTGTATAAGCGAATCGATCGAGTATATGGCTCGGTGATCGTCGGGATGGGGAATTCGAAGGTCAATGCAGTGGATCCCAATTTCTTTGTGATTGGACCAAAAACACAATTCGAATCGCTTGCTACCGAAATCGCAAAATTCGAACCCAATTTACCGGTATACACGGTATACCCCAGCGATTACTGGTTGCGACCGTAATTGGTTAACGAAAAAACCGGCTTGCATAAGCCGGTTTTTTTATTTCTATCGAACATCGATCAGGTTGTTAAATCTTTAGTTAATTTGAGATCAAGCAACTCGCTATTCAAATACTTCTTCGGCAAGAGATTGTCAAATTCTCTGATCCGAAGTAGGACGCGACTGATTCGATCGCAATTATCAAGGATAATACGAATTTTTTCTTTCAACTTTTCCTCATCCTTGGGCGGGAATTTTTGCATCAAACTTAGTGTCCCTTGGATGACAAAGAGCGGGTTGTTGATTTCGTGATTGTAGGTAATGACCATTTGTCCGATGGCGGCATTACGTTCACGTTTGGAGATTTCGCGATTCGCCTCTTCCAACTGCACCATCGTTGCTTCAAGGAGATCGTTTTTAGCTTTCAATTCGTTTCGCTGTTGTTGTAATTGAAGATTGGCGTCTTCAATTTCGGAGTATAGTGCAATTACTCCTCGATTGGTTTCAGCCAATTCGTCGCGGAGCGATTGAATATCGTTTTTCAGACCGGCAATGATTTGATCGTTCTCATCCATTTTCCGGAGTCCAAAGCATCAATTTACCCAATACCAGCGTTGCGTCATCGGTTGGTCGGGCATGACTGGACAAAATGGTGTGTGCCTGTTGCAAGGCATCGCACTCAATGTTCAAATCTTGATTTTTCATCCAATTACTCGCCAAACCGTCAGTATACATAATCAATCGCATGCCCAATTCATATTTGTATGTTACAACATGCGACCGGGAAATATCAAGCCCGACAGTACCGTTGTAATTCACTAAGTGATTCGCTGTATTGGAAATCAGTGCCGTATTTACATTTCCAATACCCAGATAATCGATCGTCTGTGGATCGTAATTGATCTTTGCCAGCGAAACCGCTGCACCCCGCGTTTTCATCAATTCGATATGCATAATTTTGATCAATTGATCAAGTGGTACTTGATAATTTTGTTCGATGATCGTGATCGCGGATTTTGCCGCTTGAAAAGCAACTAAACCGTGACCCAATCCATCAACCAGTGCGACCAATGTAAAATTATTGGTGTGAATTACTGTCGCCTGATCGCCATTGTGCGTTTCACCCAGATGCGGTTTCGACAAAACAACAAACGAACCGATACGGTGTGGATTCGACCGACTGCTGGATTTCGTGATTCGAACAATTGCGCCTTTCGGTGAATTCGGCATTAGTTCGACACGATCACAAAACCGTCGAGCCGATGGTAATCCGCCTCCCGGTGTAAATCCACTGATTGTATTATCGTGAAGCGAAAGATCGTAATCGGGAAAACCGGGACCATTATCCATAAAATCAATAATCAACGTCGGTAGACGATCCGCCAATTCCCGTGAATAAAAAACGATCGTGCCTTCTCCACCTCCATGACGTGAAATATTTGCAAGCAACTCGCGAACTACGATCTCAAGTTCCTGAATGTCGCGTTCGACAAATCCGAATTGAATCCCAAATCCACAAGCTACAGCGATAATCGATGATGAATCGTACGACGATTGATACGATATCACCCTCAGTTTCTCGCCCGGCGCCACCGATACTGAAAAGATATCGGGCGACAAACCTTCAAGTGCCATTAATCATTCTCTTTTTCAACAAATAGTGGAGCGATTTTTCGATTTGTCATTTTCAACGCCGTATCCAATGCCCGGGACAATTTGGATTTCGTTGTAATCTTCGTCAAATCAACTCCAAGATGAATCAACGTTTGAGCTATTTCCGGATTAATTCCCGAGATAATCGCTTCCGTACCAAGCAGTTTCGCCGCAGCGACCGTCTTGATCAAGTGCGAAGCGACTAAAGTATCGATAATCGGTACTCCGGTAATATCGATAATGATGACAGCACTTTCCGTTTCGGTAATCCGGATCAGAATATTTTCCATTATTTGTTGCGCACGGGCACTGTCCACAGCTCCGATTAACGGTAGCGCCAATATTTGATCGGTGATTTGAATTACCGGAGTTGATAATTCCAGCACGACATTTTGTTGATCGCGCAACCGTTGAATTAATTCCTGCTGTTTCTGGATCCCGCGAATATTTTCCAACGCTGCAGCCGTTTGGTTGGCAAAAATCTCCAACGGCAATAATTTGGCAACCGTGGGTCGGAGACCGTCCGATGGATCGTCAACGTTGATTAAACCGACGATCGAATTATCGGGATTGTACAACGGAATGAACAGGAAGTCGTCCGGATGCCATTCGGCTTTGGTATCGTAAGTAATCGTACTTTTCAAACCAACCAAATTCGAAACATCGTGAGGAATATAATAGGATCGACTGATTAGAAAGCGTTCCTGCAGTTGCGATTGTGTTTCGGACAATTTGCGGCGGGGCATATTGAGTAGTTCATCGATTTGCGCTTTGTTGATTCCACTGAAGCCTACTCGACGGAATGTTCCATCGGTTTCAGATACAGAAACAACGCACCGCTGAAATGGTGAAAACTTGATAATTGAATCCGCCGTCAATTGACACAATTGATTGATATCGGTTACACGCAAAAATCCGGTTGTTGCATCCATTAACCCTTTTAGATTTTCTAGTGATCCCAATTTCGCTTCCATCGTTGTCCTTTCTCTAAATCAAAACCTTGTGCAACCACTTCACAGCTACTACAGTCGTTCCTTTTCCGATTTCAGACTGAATCGAGAATTCATCCATCAATCGTTTCGATCCGGGTAATCCCATTCCCATACCTTGATGGGAACTCCACCCGTCTTTCATCACTAGGTCGACATTCTCGATACCCTTACCGTGATCGATAAACGACATTTTCAATCCGATACCGTTCGACGATTGAATCTTTTCAATCCGCACTTCGCCCTTCTTGGCGTATTCGTAAATATTTCGGGCGAGTTCACTGGCGGCAGTGGTAATTCGCGTCTGATCGACTAAGGAAAAGCCCAGCAACCGCGCTTGATTGCGGCATTCCTGACGACAGACTACAATGTCTTTTTCTTCTATGATTTCGATAATAGTGGGATCCATTATCGATCCTTGGTTAACCGGTTCAACAGTTTTAGACCGGCTTCCAGATTTAAACAAGTGTGAACCGATTCAAGACTTAAGCCTAATTCGACCAAAGTCAATGCTACTGCAGGTTGCATACCGACCAGAACGACTTCGCAATCCATTAATTTTGCCATTCGTGCCGTGTCGCCTAAAACCCGACCGAGATAACTGTCTACTAAATCGATCACCGAAATATCGATCAATACACCTTTTGCATTGGTTTTTTCGATTTGCTTAAGAATGTCGTTTCGAAAGAGATTGGCGGTTAGATCGTCCATATCGATTTGGATCGTAACGATCAAATAATCGAATAGTTTCAGCACCGGAATGACGCTTTTGGAAGTATGCATATATCGATGATTCTCATTAAATGATGTTGTTGAATCGTTGCACTCAAGAACTTAACCAATATAGGAAGAAAACAGGAGCTTCTACAGTTCGCGGGGGAAAAAATTATTTTTTTTGTATTCTCAACGCCAATCGTCCAACCATCTCTTTCATCGAAGTTGTTGGAGTAAATTATTTAGATTTACAAATATATTGCATTATGTCGTTATATTTTCACACGAAAAACAATTCAGCTTACATCTGAAAGCACCACGCAACAGTCACTTATTTAAAAATTTATCTCGAATTTCGATACAACTGACAGACGACAAGTTCGCTAAGGGGAGATTAATGCTAACAAATTCAAGCATTAAGAAATTTGATGTGATTTAAAGCGAGTAAAAAGTGTTAATCGGTTATCACAGATTTTGGCGGGGGTATATCTAGCCGGTAGAACAATTCCATTTGTTCAACATTCGGGCGAGTAATTAACGTGACGGCTTCCGTTGTTAAACTGATCCTTATCGCTCGGATATCATTCAACACCTCCGCGATCTTCTGCCATTTCCAACCCGAATGGATTTCAAGATATCGTTGAATTTGATAGCAGCTAATTGCACATTTCACCAAAGAGCGGTAATCCAATAAGTTAATCCACGGATGAATACCATTTTTGTGCCAGCTCGACAATTTTCGGTAAAAATACATTAATTCATTGTCACACAATATTCCAGAGGTAATAAATTGGATTGGAGTAGTAGAGTATGCAACGGAAGTCGATCCTAAAATGTTGTTATTAAAAACATCTGAAAGAAAAATCGAGATTGGGGAGTTCTGTTTCAAATATTCAACGTCATTTAACCCATTATCAACTGGATAATAAATGAGCTGCAACATCCGATCAAAGGAAGTATTCCAGTCAATTTGGTCGTCAAGCAGCGCACCCACCCACCAGGCAATCGAATTCACATTAAGCTCTTGATCCGAGATTACATCCGCTGCGACTTTTTCCAACAGTTCACTGATCAGATAATAAACACCATAAGATCGAATCGAAATGATTGAATCGCGGTGACTTTCAATAGTACTCCCCAGAAGATGCTGGTGAAGAATATTAATGAGATATCCCAATTGTTGAACCTGCAGCCGAGGTTCTTCCGGAAAACTGTAAAGAATTCGCTTTTGCGATGACTGATTTCGCTTGTTCTCTTTCGGTATCGTAAGATGCAATTGAGAGCGAAAATCACCATCCGGCATTTTTTTTATTTTCTTGGTTAATTCCAACAATTGGGTTTCCATATTTGTCCCAGAATTAATTCAATACGGCATCTGCACTATATTCCGAATGTTCAATAATGCGAAATACGACATAATAGGATATATTTGCCAAATACGACAGGTGTTGATACTGATCTTCTTCGTTTTCCTCAAAATTGATTGGTGATCGATCAAATGCCGATCTTAAATTATTGAATTCGATCGGGAGCAACTCTTTTGCACGAAAGATCGCATAACGTGCATTTGCCGGTCTTCGGTTGCGCATTCCCATAACATTTTCTTCATTCAAGAGACGATCCCAAATCGCTTGGACTTGATCAGGTACGGCTTGACGAGTATTGATCATATTCGTTTCTCACTGACATATTGACTCGACGACACAAAATGAAAGCATAAAATGAACGTCACCGAATGTTAGAAATCGTAATTTGAATCTGGTTTCCAAACCAGGGTGTAACCCGGAATCGACACTAGTGGGTAGGGTGATTGTGAAAAATCCAAAATGGTAATCCATTTGTTTACACCGGCATCATAAAAGCAATAAATCCCTTTATTGATCTCATGCTTCACTTGATCGGTACGAGTGAGAACAATCGCATCACCAGTCTCATCTTGAAATTCCCAAGCACAAAAACCTATTTTCGGTAGTATTGAAAGGCAGAGAATTACGGCGATACAAATCAAAGCTTTAAACTGCGATTTCATAATGGATTCTCCCGATTGTGAACGTTAGAAATTTTGGATCCTACTTTCACATGTAGAGAAGCATTATATGTGCCAAGAAAATACATACCGTAATTATATATAAATAATGCTTATATAATCTTTTCGGCAACAACTATATTATTAGACGGAATCCAGCATCAACGTTTTGATCGATATCTATACAGATCTCAAACGCTTATTGATTATTAATAAGTTAAGTTGTATGCAGGATCGTGTTGGAGATCGAAAAACTATGTGTTCGATTGGGACAATCCGTACCGTTTGATTTTTTGAATCACCGTTTGTCGGCTGACTCCCAGGATTCTCGCGGCTTCGGAATTATTCCAATGAGACAGTTCAAGTGCCTGTAAAAGATATTGCCGTTCAAGGTCTTCAATCTTTTTGGTCAGCGAGATCGATTGATCAATTAGTGGAAGTGTGTTTTGTACGACTTCTTGAGGAAGGTGCGATGCGTCGATCCAAGTGTTTTTCTTAACAAATAAAAATGAGTGTCGAATTGCGTTCTCCAACTGCCGAACGTTTCCCGGCCAAGAATAACTCTGTAATGACTGCATGGCTGTGTTCCGAATCCCTTTTACCGATGCCGAAAATTGTTTATTGAATTTTTGGATAAAATATTCGGCGAGGATTTTAATATCCTCTTTTCGATCGCGTAACGGCGGGATTTTAACCTCGATCACATTGATGCGGTAAAATAAATCTTCGCGAAATTGCCCGCTTCGCAACATCTCGGGTAATGTGTTTTTGGCTGCACAAATGATTCGTGCATTGGTCTTTTGAACTTTCGTCGAACCGACGGGAAAATACTCGCCTTCCTGCAACACACGAAGCAACTTCCCTTGCATCATCGGACTCATGTGGTTTACTTCATCCAGAAAGATTGTTCCTACTTCGGCTGTTTTGAAAAACCCATCGTGATTCGACATTGCGCCACTGAAAGCGCCTTTGACGTGACCAAACAACTGACTCTCGATCAGTGTATCGGGGAAAGCAGCACAATTCAATGCATAGAACGGTTTATCGGACCGATTGCTCTGCCGATACATAATATTCGCGACCAACTCCTTTCCAGTTCCACTTTCACCAAGAATTAGTACCGGTAAATCCTGTTTACGAAGCAATGCCAGAATTCGGTAAACCTCTTGCATTGCCGGGGAATTCCCTTTTAATTCGCTGTACCCATCGTTCAGTAACACGCTTTGTGTTAGCGAAGTATCTTTTCTAGTCATCTCGAGTTGGTTTTCAAAAGTGAACATCGATCCGAAAATCTGAGCTACGAGTTCCAGAACGCACTTTTCCTCAGAATTGAATTCATGAATCTGTGCGAATTCGACCAAGAGTACTCCCGATCGAATTCCCCGAGTCGAAATCGGTAGTAAACAGATACCGTAATTTGACGTCGAATCGCTACGATCATTAATTCTGGTAAACTGCTCGATGTATTTTGCTTCATTAAGATTTAGAGTTTTCGATCCCAACTCCAATAAGTCGTCGTGTAAAGCCCCCGAGTCGGTAGCAATCATTCCGTTTTTCGACAATTGATTATTTTTGTTCAGTTGAATAACCCACCCAATTTTTGCATTCAAACCGGTAACAGTCGTTTCCAGCAGTTGTCGCATAATTGTTCTTGGGTCGTCCAACTCATTGAATCGCTCGACTAATCTGGTTATCATTCGCAATGGTTCGATCATTCGACTCATTTCGTCATCTCCATTCACTGAGATATTTTCGATATTTTGTGGGTCGATTCCGCGATAGGGCATTCCCAATCCGATCAGTATTCGCTTTGCCTTGGACAGATAATCGGCTCCAACTGGCGATCGATTCCAGCGATATAATGCCGATCCATATTTCTCATACAATTGAGCAATTAACAGGTCAGCTTTAACATACAATAACAATTCAAGTGCTCGATGGAAATATCGATCAGCCAACGAAATCGCGGTTTGCACAATTGCGGCATTCATCAATTCGCGATAGAGCTGTACTTGATTGAAAACATCAGCTAAGTTTCGAACACTTTTTTCTATTTCACTATATTTCGGTTCGTCGATCGATTGCGGTTTAGTCAACTCGATTTCCATCCGGAACTGCATCGCAACTATCAATTCATCGGGAATATCGACATCCTTCATTCCGACTTTTCTAGGGATTCGCTCTAGTGCGGCTTTTGCCCGGATCGGTTGATTCAGATCGCAATAAAGATCGTACATGATCTGATTTCCGAAAGTAGCCGTGGTTTGGGATTTATTTTTGATCAAGTATCGATCGATGAGTTCGTAGAATTTCGGTTTCGACGGTTTGATCAAATAGAAATACTGCGCTACCCAAGCTAAATATATCGGCAGATTCGAATGATGTTTGCTCACCCGGAATAATAAGAAGACTTCCCGCAAAACTTTCAAACCCGATTGAAACTTTCCGAAATAATAAAAAAGTTGCACTAAATCGATGGAAATGAGCAAGCGACTTGAAACATTGAGATAGATTTTAATTTGTACTTGATAAGTATCTACCAGCAACCAACATTGGTCGGCTTTCCCAGTTGAGATATAACACAAAATTCTCGTGTAGTCGAACTTATACTGCAGATTACTAGGTAGCGGATCGTTATGTTGCATTAAATACTTTTGTAGCATTTGCAGGGCAAGACGAAATTCACCTTTCATCATCGTAATTTTGATAATAGTGTCATACGATATGTGTCTCATGAAACTGGATGTATATTGAGTACAATTGTAAACTTCCTGAAGAAGCTCGACCGCTTTTTCGCGAATATTGTACATGTAGTAGAGGCGCCCACACCGGAACAATTCGTCGTACTTCCGATTTAAATCTTCAATTTGTTGAATCGATTGATAGTATTTTTCGATGTACTCGATCCCAGCGTCGTACTTGGCTCGGTTGTGACAAATTGTTGCCAGCGCTCGCAACGATTGCGGTAATTCATCGATCGATTGCGATTTATTCAACCGTATGGCAAGTCGGAAATTTCGATCGGCACTCGCAAAATCCTGCATGGCATAAAGTGCCTGCCCCAACATATTGTGCGCCCAGTAGAGAGTGTAGTATGGTTTGAAGGCTTTCGTACTTAATACCGTTCGATATACCCATACCGCTTTCTCAAATTTTTCGGTAAAGATATACAACAAACCTAGCAGATAATACCCGCGATATTGGTTTTCCATCTGAAGCGGACTATCCTGCTCTAACAGCGCTTTCAGAATTATTTCCGTGTCAATGATCAAAGACGGTTTTCGATAAAATCTCGCAATCAACTCTTCGATTACTCTCAAGAATGATGACCGGTCGCTGCCTTCATAATAATGTTTAACGATCTCCCACAGTTCGGATTGTTTCGGAGTATTCGAAATATTTTCTTCCAACCAGCGACCGATCCAACTGTGTAGTACTTTGCGCTTATTTTCCGAAAGGCAGCGGATGATTTCATCGCGCACTGCCGAATATCGGATATTCAACACGGGTCCATGAATCTCAATTAACCCGATCTTTAACAACTGATTCGTTGCCGAAAAGTATCCACTCTCCGTCAAGCTAATAGCCGATTGCAGTTCTTCTTTTCGACACGGTTTCGACCGTCCTGCCATCCACTCCAGTAATGTTTGAGCGTCTTGCGAAAGCTTGCTAAGGTCGACTCGAACTAATTCCCCATCTTCGTGCAGTAGCTTTTGGGTTAATCCGATATCGATTTCCCATCGACCAAAGTTGTTACTGATCGCGCGGTTTGATATCAATCGATTTATTGCATATTCAAACCAACCCGGTCGAGTCCCGAAATGTGTACTCAATAATTTTGCTAAATTACCAGTATGCTCGGTTCGAGGAAATACGTTCTGAAGTAGTTTTTCAACTTCTTCCATAGAAAACGGCAATAATTCGCGACGAATAACCCGATCGGTAAAACCTAATCCATCGAGACTCAGTGCCGGCAACTCACTCTCCAACAACCAGAAAATTGGTAGCGATGGATAAAGCAGCAGCAATTCTTTGAATAGAGTTATGGATGCGGTATCCGCACGATCGAATTGATTCCAGCAGATTACGATCGGTTTGTGGTCAGTAATAGAAATTAGTGTGTCACTAAAATGCTGATGCATCGCCTGATTAGTCAGTTGACGATCCGTTTCGCTACTCGATAGATTGGGATTGAAGCGTTTAAGCGTATCGATCAGTGATGAGCCGACAAACAGAGCGATTCCACCATTAAATTGATAATTGAAAGCAAACTCGTCAATCAATCGACTCTTTCCAACACCCTTACTACCGAAAATATTTACTGCCCATTGCTCGCCTTGTTTCGTATCGTGTAGTATCGATCCTAAAAACCTTAATTCACCGCTTCGACCGGTAAATGGAAATGATACAATCAACTTTTCGTTACAATCAGGTCGTTGACGAGAATACTGAAAAATCGAAATTATTTCGCGAAAATCGTAGGGGCGAAAGTTAGGTACGGGGTTCATACAGCGGAAAAGTTGCGATACCAGCAGTTTCGATAAATTATCAATCATATTATTCGAAACCATCTCAGCATCTGAGGTCGAAAAACTGTTAATATTATCAGCTAAAGTTGATAAGTCCGGAGGAAGCTGCATTAACAGAGAATACCCGATCACGCCGAACGAGAAGATGTCCGATTTGTGGTCGAATTTTTGATCATTGACAAATTCCGGTGCTCGATACCCGGCACAACCGCCACTGATTTTTTCTTCCGGCAGAAAGCAGTAATCTCCGATCAGAACCGTTTTTCCCTGACGATTGTCACTACGTAAGTTTGACAAATTGATGAAAACATTGCGTGGGTGTAAATGATAATGAAGTGCCTGATGATCATGAAGAGAAAGCATGATGTCAGCAAGATCGTATAACACAATTATCTTTTCTGGGTTAGTAAGGTTCCACCACTCTTCTTCCAGCGATGGGTGGGCGCAATACTCCGAAGTATAAAAGAATTGACTATGTTGATCGAAGCCGAACTCGATGGCAGTGAGTAAACCATCGCATTTCAATTTCTGGATAGCTCGGAGATGTTTGGCTGTCGAATGAAAAGCGCTTTCGGATATTGATCCGGGATGGAATCGTTTGAGGGCTAGTAATCGATCATGCTGCAAAATATCGCGGACAAGAAATACGGTTCCGTTTTCACCACTACCCAATATTCTTTCAACTCGGTATCGATGTGCAAAATAGTCCGGAAACGTTAAGTTTGAATTTGTCATATTCAATCACGCGAATCTTCTATGGAAATCTAGTCACGGGCAGGAAGTACGCAGTCAATATCTACGATCAATTGAACCGATAGTAGCACTTCGAATTGTTAAGACACTTAACAATTCATTGTCCGCATTCTTTACACTATTATGGTAAGTGAATTACGTGTGATTTACAATTGGAGAAGTCGAGAAAATGTAATTTAGTTCTGATCGCCAATACTGTGAATGCTAAAATATCTATATCTCATTATAATATAGATACATATAATTCTTAGATGAATATTTACCCTGTTAATATTATTACATGTTGCTATTACAACTTAACACACAATAAATTATTACGGTTTGTGCGCGATTACACTTACCAAAATTTCCCTTACAATACATGACTCTCATGTCAGTGAGTTTTAAGAAGATAGCGAAACTAGCTTCTTTTTCAGTTCGCCAACATCATCCGCCCGACCCAACTTTTCGAAAAGTGGAATAGCGGATTCAACGATTGCAATTGCATCGATTTTTCGTGCTTGTTGTTCGAACAGATCGATCAGATTGATATACACAGAGGCAATCGTAGGTAGATCGTTTACCTCGGTTAACACTTTGAGCGCTTGTTTCAAATAGTGTTCACTTTCACTGAATTTCGAAATTCTCAGATTCAAGTGACCTAAGTTAGATAGCGTAACTCCTTCCGCTTTTCGATCCCCGACTTCATAAAAAATTGTCTGCGCTTTCGTTGCCAGATCGATTGCATCATCGATCTGATGTTGATGCATTCTTAGAAAAGATAAATTTGACATCGCATTTGCGATAGCGTGGCGGTTTTGCATTGCCTCAAAATTAATAATCGCCGCTTCGACACAGGGAATTGCTTCATTTATCCGACGTTGCGATGCCAACAGACCGCCGAGATTCATTAAAAATGACGATTCGTAAGCTTTCATGCCGATCGACCGAAAGATTTCAACTGCTTCAATCAGCAATTTTTCGGCTATCGAATACTTTTTATCGAATATCTGCAGTAATCCAATATTCCCTTTGCATGAAGCGACGAATTGTTTTAGCTCGAGCCGATCGGCGATCGGAAGTACTTCGTTATAAATCTCGTCAGCTTTGCGATATTCGCCGGTCAATAAATAGCGGTTGCCTTCTCGGACCTTCGCGTCGACAAATTGTTCGGAATTAACATCTACCAATTCCAATAGGCGATTTAATATCGATTGCTGACGATCGCGCATTCCCTGAAAATTGCAGAATCGCTCCATCGCAAATAGAATCGCAATTTCAGATGCTTTTGAATCGGAGACTTTGTTGGAATTATTGTGGAGCAACTCCAACAACCGCTCTGCGAGAAAATATCCTTCCCGGTTCTGGTAGGATTGATACAAAAATGTCAATCCACGAATACCACTTTCAATCGATTTATCCCACTCTTCAGATAATTCCCAATGAATCGAGAGCATCTCGGATACAATATCCAATTCATCCTTGAACATCTCTTCCATCGTCTCTGCAGTCAAGTGGTGAAGGATTTTCCGGTTGTGCATTAGCAAGGTTTCATACGCGACAACGCGGGTGGTCGTCAACCTGAACCGGTAAAATAGATTTTCCAGATTGACCAGACTTCTTAAAAATTTTCGAAACTCCAACTCTTTCAGTACAACATCTTCGGCATACTTCTCGGCGATTTTTTCTTTAACTTTACGAAAGAGTGTTTGTGTAAATTCAAAGCCGAGTACCGAACACTGCTGCAAAGCACCGCGCTCTTGTTTCGATAAGCGATCCATGCGAGCACGAATCAAGCTGGCGATACTAGTAGGAATTCCAAAATCCGAGATGGGTTGTTCGACGATCCATTTGCCATCGCTAACAGTTAATTTACCCGTTTCAATCCAATCGAGCAGCAGTTCTTCCAGATAAAACGGGTTACCTTGCGAATACTTGGTCAATTGGTCGACAATTTGATCGGGAATTGCAATCGTTGACGGATCTGAGCAGGTCAGAATGTTGTTGATTAATTGTTTTATTTCCGGTTCGGGCAAGTAATTCAATCGTATCGTTTCGCTGATCAGATACTGATCGTTCATCGTAAATGATACTGGTTGACCGTCGTCGCGATCGGTACGGTAACACCCAACAAAAAAAATCGGCATTTCGGTTTCGCAGTTTGATACGATGAATTCTAGCACTTCTCGCGAACCGCTGTCGAGCCATTGCAAGTCGTCTAAAATCAGAACTAACTGGTTTACCGATTGGGCTATCAACCGGATAAAATCCCGAATTGCGAGCGTAATTTCGGTTCGCCGCGATTTTTCATCCATCGCTTTTATGCTTGCATCGGGACTGGAAAGCGACAAAATGTAATCCAACAACAAGACCATTCGATCGAAGGTTGCCGGTTCGAGTGTACGATTTATCGATCTTAAACGGGAAATCCCTTGCGCAAATTGGACCGAATCGGGAGTCGCGTCGTTGAATTTGAAATAACTTTTCAGTAATGTAATCCACAGCCAAAATGGCGGTTGCGCAATCGCGGTAGTTTGCCCTTTGATGATCATACACTCGGGATCTGATTTCCGAATCGACTGATCGGATTCAAACGCCAGTCGCGATTTTCCGATACCGGCTTCGCCGTGAATACCAACCCAGTAGTGCTTTGGCGAACTACGTGGATTTTCGATCACCGATCTTGTAGACCAAATTTCGAGTAGACGATCCAACCATAACTGCCGACCGACATAAGGAACTTGCTGAACCCGCTTAGAGCGATCCCAGCGCTCGATCACAGTCTTGCCAAACCCGATGGGACGATAAACATGAATCGGTTCATGTTTACCGCGAACCGAAATTTGTCCTAAATCCTGCCAAACAAAATACTCGCCACACTGCTTTACAACTGAATCCGTCACTTGTATGGTGTTAACAGTCGCTGATGATTCCATCCGGGAAGCGAGATTAACATCATCGCCGATCGCAGTCAGATGTCCAGAAGGATCGGGAGCTACCGTAACCCATCCGAAATTGATACCGATCCGCGCCCCAAGGGTAAATCCCAATTTTTCTTTTAACAGTCGATTGATATCTTCGAGTGCTTGAAACAACCGGAGTCCGCACTGAACACAGCGGATACTATCGTTTTCCGAGGCGTGCTGCGCGCCAAAAAGCGCCATCACCAAGTCTCCCTCGAATTTATCGACGTATCCTCCATGTTGTTCGATCACCGTTGCCAGTGTTCTCATTACACCAAAAATCAGTTTGTGAAGTTGTTCGTGATCCATCGATTCGGACATTGTAGTAAAACCCTGAAGATCCAGAAAGAGAATCGCAACCTCACGGCGCTCACCCTCAATGAAATTGAGCGATTTTGTTTCGATTGGCGCAATTAATTGTGCCAGTTTCTCGATATCTTCAGTGATGGACGACAGCCAATTGTCCGACATGATGAAATCCTTTGACTAAAGAATTTAATTGAGTTATCGCTTGTAAAATCGACTCCGATATCGGGGTTGCAGATAACTTCTGCGGGCGGTTTCAAGTGGACGTGAAACCGAAGTGCTACTCGCCCCCATAAAGGCTTTTACGATGTAATACCGTTGTGTAGTACCACTGCAGACGTTCGTGTCGGTATAAACTGTATCGCGCCAGTTCGACAATGTCGACAACAAAGTGGTCGCAGTGTTCCAGGTTGAGCTATAATAGACTTTATAGCCATCGATAATCATCCGCAATCCGCTGACAGTGCTATCCACCCGGTTCCAATTAAGCACCATTGAAGTACTATCCGGTAGAACGGTTAGCGAAGTAAGCGATTTCGGTGAAGAATCTACTGTAGGTTTGATCGTGAAATTCGACGTTGACGTATCGCCATCGGTACTGAACCAATCGGAAACGATCCGGATTCGTGCCTGTGACGTGATCGGTTCCGTAACAACCCATGCTTCGGCACTATCGTTTGGTGTCGAAGCAAACAGAGTTTCCCACTCCCCGACAGGATATTCCCGATTAAGTTCGATGGTGACATTGCCGCCACTAATACTGTTTCCCCAACGAATTGTGTCGGTCTGTCCAACGATTAAATTCTCTCCACCATCGGGATATGAAACTTCCGGCTGGAATCCACTATTGGTGATTGTCCATGTCGAGAATTTATCCAATCCAGGAATTTCATAGATGAATGCGGTAGGAGCCGATGGATCGTGGTAGAAACTACCACCCGGGACATAAATCCATGTCATCCCCTCATCTTCAGATTTGATACTGTAGAATTCGGGGTCTGCCGTTGTCGGATCGGGAATTCCGATCGGTACTTGAGTCTCGGTAAATCGAAGTTTTAGAGTCGCGTCTTCAAATTCCTCGCTACTCGGAACAATCGTCCATATTCGATTGATCGTCGTTGCATCGGTCAAATCGTCGGTAGAAAACGGAGTATAGGTTACTCGCACCGAATCGGGATTGTGTCGTGTACCCATTTGCGGTGTGTAGATGATTTCAACCGGCGGTTTATATGCGGTTCCGGGATCGAAGGGAAATGCCGGCGACCACGATTCTTGAACACTCGTCAATCGATTCGGATTGCGTGCTACATAAGGCTGCATCGACCAACTCCAATATCTCACCGGAAATTCGAAATTATTGGAATCGGAAATTGCCGTATTCATTAACGATCGAACTCGCATTCGACAGAATTGGCTTTCCGTGCCATCGGGTGACCAAACATAAGCGCCATTGTTTTCGGAACTACTAATTAACGGTACCCACGGTCCACCGGGGATTCGTTGAATTTCGATATTTAATGCGCCTGTTAAATTTGAAGTACCGATCCACCGGATTGTATCGGGAACCCCAAAATAGAACGCATCCCCGACTGCTGGTTTGGTCAATGCGACAACTGCATTCCTGATCCGGAATGGATTAAGAGATCCAGTGATTGTTGGTGACAATTGATCGATGATTTGGATAAATGCACTATCGGTTGCCGGTAACGTGGGAATCCAGTGGTACATACCCAACAACGAGTTCACGTTGGTTGCCAGTGTTTCCGGTGTATTGAATATTCGCCCATTTCGATTCAAGACAATCGTTAGCAAGGTGGGATAGGAACAATTCCACCAAATAGTATCGGCGCGAGTCGCAAGAAATTGTTCGTTACCGATCGGTCGAATAATCGACAATGATCGTTGCTGAATGATAAAATTCGCGTCGGATGTATCGGCAGCAGTATTATCCGAATTCGGAATGATCGCGATTCTTGCTTCGGATGATACCGGTTCATTCGGTATCCAAGGAAACCATCCGGTCTCTATCGGAGCAGATGAGGTGATCGTCTGCCATGTACCTCGAGGGAAATATCGATTCAACTTTATCGTTAGTGTTCCAGTGATGTCGGTATATTGCCATCGAACACTGTCGGGAGTACCGACCAGTAGAGTTTCACCACCATTCGGATGCTGCAAGGGTGCATAAATTTGGAACGTTCCCGGCGAGAGTGACGCGATACCCGCAGATTCATTTGAAGAAATTCGAATCCGTGCAGTGCTTGTAGCTGGACCCGTCACATGCCACCAGAGAAACTGTCCATCATTGGGAACGGAAACGACAATTGTCTCCCAACTTCCGGTAGGATAATTTCGATTCAAGTCGATTCGTACGGTCCCGCTAATCCCGGTTGGTTGCCAAAGTATCGTATCGAGAGCATTGATCCGCCACAAGTCGGAAGCGATTGGATGTAGAATTTTCAGTGGCGTAATAATTGTTGAATTGGTATCTGAAAGATCGAATATTGTCGGATTTGTCGAACAGGAAATCCGAAATCGAACCGTATTCGAACTCGGTTCCGACACATACCATACTGCTTGACCGGTGTTTTCAAGGTTATCGACGATCGTCGACCAATTTTCACTCGGGAAATTGCGATTGATTTCGATCCGTACTGTTTCACCTAGAAATTGACTTGTCCATCGAATCGTATCGGGGAAGCCAACGACGAGCGTATCGCTAACATTGTGACTAGTTAAGTTGATAGAAGGTGAAATTCCACGACACGGAATGACAAGCGTATCGCCATTGATTGCATTCGATACCAATGCTACCGCGCCGTAGTAGAAACCGGGTGCCAACGGTTCGAACAAAAGATTGAAAGTATTCGCGCTTCCTTCTAATAACTGTTGAATCTCGTTGGGTGTTACACGAAATGGACCATTGATATTGATCCAGTGACCATTCAGCAATGGTCGATTGCCGGAATGTTGCACGATCAACGATTGGATTCCCGTATTACCGGGGGCGGTGTACCCCGGAAACTGAGCAATATCGGGGTAAACTGTCAGATAGTACCCGATACCATTTCCTGAAATAGGAATCGCTATTGATCCATAAGGTGCATTGCATTCGATCCGAACAGTATCTTGATAAGTAAGAACAGTATCCGGTTTGAAGCGAACCCAAATTTGCAGTGAATCGGAACCAAGAATCATAGTATCCCGATTGACAATTCGCGATGAAAATGAGCCGGAATTTCCACCGGAAATCGAGTGATAACTGAATCCCAATCCATTCGGTTGATAGATTGCAATCAAGCTCGAATCGATTGTCTTCACCGCTTGATTACCAAAATCAATGGAATTGGGGGTTACATTCAACGATGTTGACAGAATTGTAAAATTATTGCCGTTCGTGGCATTGATGGATGGGTTATCCACCGATAATATTTTTATCCTACCGAGAACTGATGACGGTCCGGATACGACCCAATCAATTGACCCGTTATTGGGAATATTCGCGAACAGGGTATCCCAGTTATTCAGTGGATAAGTGCGATTCAGTAAGATGTGAACGTTACCGGAAAAATAGCGTCCCGCCCAATTAATCGTTGCAATTTGATTGATCGGAAGTATTTCGCCACCGATCGGAGAGAGGATCGAGATATAAGGTTGAACGATTGAGAAGTCACCGTCGGAAGTATCACCGAGCGCTGGATAAGTTATCGATAGTAATCTAAATCGCGCGTTAGTAGTTGCAGCTCCCGAGACATTCCAAACAGTAGATCCGACATTCTGAAGATTATCTTGAATGATTTCCCATGTGCCTGCGGGAAAATTGCGGTTTAATTGCAATCGATAGAATCCGGGAAGATTCGACATCCAGCCGATCGTCCACTGCTGACCGATCGGTAAATATTCACCGCCATTCGGTTGAAAAAGCTGGAGCATTGGCGGCATGAGCGTAAAATCATTTTCAGAAATCGCACTGATGGTTGAATTCTGAATTGCCGTTAATCGAATTCTAGCAGTCGATGATGGCATACCACCGACCGGGTTCCAAACCCAAAATTGTTGGGTCAACTCGGTATTCGAGTCGAGTATTTCCCAGACATCGTTCGGATAATTTCGATTCAATTCAATTCTGACCAATCCTGAGACATACTCTGCGATCCACCGGGTCGTATCGGATTGTCCTATGACAAAAACTTCGTTGCCATTCGGTCGAGATAGTTGCAATCGTGCGGTTCCAATAATCGAAAAATTGTTATCGCAAGTATCGCCAACTGCGGGATTCGATAACGATACTACTCTGACTCTCGCCAAATTGGTGGATGGACCATATACACTACTCCAAATCCATTGCATCGAGTTATTGGGAACACCGGCAGTGAGAATCTCCCAAGTCGACGATGGATAGTTGCGATTTAATTCAATCCGTACTGGGGTTTGACCCGACATCTTAAATTGGATCGAATCAGGATTTCCAATCGTAAATACTTCCAATCCATTCGGACGGATTAATTGAAGTGCCAACGGTTCATCGGCGCCGATTGCGGGAGTGTTCAGATTTCGCGCTTCGGCATCGATGTCTTGACCAACCCACGGCACTGGTACTGCCCGGAACATCGCATTCGATGAGGTTGTTGCCTGAATATGAAAATCGTTTGTCGATGGGTTGATAAATTGCGGATTGGCAAACGATGAATTCAGATCTTGACCGGTCGCATTCGACCAATCCATTAGATACATTCGATCAACATTACTCGATCGACCGACAAAACCATTTCCATTGAGTGTGCAAGAAAATAGGTTATTGCTCGATGGTGCAAGTGTACCGGCATTGTACAGTATCGCATAATGTTTGGCTGTCGTCTGAGGAAGCGTTCCGTTAAAGAGGATATTGTTCCGAATCGCCAGATTGCCGCCCTGCAGCATCAAACAACAGTTACTCGCTCCGATTGTGAGTGGTGATAGGTAAATCGTATTGTTATCCAGATATACCGTACCGGTATTGACAGAGATTCCCTGCAGCAAGACACTCGCTGTCTCGACCGTTCGCGAGGTATTTAAATTGTCAACGATGTTGTTAAATATCTTGGTTGTCGCTTGTGTACTCGCGCTGACATTGATACCATAAGCACCATAATTCGCGGTGGTCGTTGAATTATGCCGGATATTGAAGATCCGGTTTCCGGATATCGTCACATTTCCCGAAGCATTCTGAATTGAAATTCCAGCGGCAAAATTGGTGGTTGAGGTGACATTGCCAATATCGAGATCGTGGATATTGAGTTCGCTTTGATACTGACACTGGACACCTGCCGGCACCTGCACTACAACGGACGATCCACCAATATCATCGGTTCCTCCCGAACCGATAAATGTCCGATTGGTATTGGTCAAACCGGCAATACTGCTACCGATTTCATTACCGATATCGTAATTGGTGTTCGATCCTTTCAGATAGATCCCATAGAATGCATTTGAAATAACGATATTAAGAACTGCATTGTAACTATTACCCCCTTCCGGCGAAGAAGGACTCACGGTGTGCTCAGAGTAGATACCGCGTGAGTAGGAATTGACTCGATTCAGAATAATACTGCAGTTCTGAATGCGATTGTGCGAAACACCGTCGGTCGCCGATGCCCCTTGAAGGTAATAGCCGAATTCGGTATAGTTGAGACTATTGTCACCGCCATCGCGAACATCGATTCCGTCGAAGGTTATCCAATCGCTCCCCATCAGTGTCACAACGGCATCACTTGTACCCGAAGTCCCAGTATAGCGGATCTCTACCGGACCTAGTTCTTTTTGAAAGACGATTTGATTCATTTGTGACGCATTCGGTATCGGTGGAATAGTCACATGCTCACGGTAGATTCCGGTTCGTACTGAAAAGACGACACCACCGGTACCAACACCTGAAGTGGATAACGCACTCACCGCTGCGGAAAATGAGGGGTAATCGGATGCAAGAGCCCCAATCGAATACGAACCGGTCAGTGGGACAGCAAAAGCATTGATTGCCGCGCATAACATCCACAGTGCAATCAAACAAAATCGATAATAAGGAGAGCTGCTCATGGTCGTCTCCGTTCAATGGAATCCACTCTGAAAGTTGCCATCTTGGCGAATCAACAGAGTGGGTGGGAAATTCAAGCAAAATGACAAACCGGTAATCGAGGCGTAGCAGGCAAAGAGTCAGGTTAGAAAGCTAATTACTATAAAATACTCGAATTCCATAATAATCGCCATAGTTTTTCGGTATTTATATGTGATTTTTATCACCGATTCACAAAAATCGCATTTTATCTTTCTATGACGCAGTACATCCCACTCGAACATCTGTAAATCACAGTACTTATCGAGTGGGGTGAAATGATTATTAAAAAAATCAGATGACTAGTCGCTTTCAGGAACGCATTTCATTAATGATTCAGCAGTTTCGGCAAGTCGAATAAACTCATGTCGATACCCTTCAGGATCGTCTCCAAAGGAGCTTCGCGCCAACTCTAGCACCATTGGAAACGATGCATGCCCTTTGTGATTAGACGACCGGAGGAGCATCCCGAAAGCGGCAACCGATGCTGCAAATCGGGTATCTTCCCGCACTCGATTGATCGAATATGGAATTCCGGTGACCGGTTGGGTAATCAATCGACTTTCATTCCCTTTGGGTTCTTTGTAACGGAGCTTGACCAACGACCACTCACCATTGAATTCATCCTCTCGAGTTTCTTGTTTGGATTGGTAACGCAACGGATCGATCGACGGAAAATTCGTTTTTACTCCGGTTGGTATTAGCTCGTACAATGCAGTGACAGTATGTCCTGCACCCATATCGCCGGCATCTTTTTTATCGTCATTGAATTCTTCGTTTCGCAATGCCCGGTTTTCGTATCCGACGAGGCGATATGCCTGCACCCGACTCGGATTGAATTCCACCTGGATCTTCACATCCTTCGCCACTGTCGAGAGCGTTCCACCTAACTCGTTGACAAATACCTTTCTGGCTTCTAGGATATTATCGATATAGTGGTATTGTCCATTTCCCTTATCGGCGAGTTGCTCCATTTTACCATCTTGCAGATTCCCTTCGCCAAAGCCAAGAACGGTCAGGAATATGCCGGATTTTCGCTTTTCCTCAATCATTCGCACTAAATCACTAGAACTCGACACACCGACATTGAAATCACCATCGGTTGCAAGAATCACTCGGTTATTGCCATTTGATCGATAATTTTCGCGTGCAATCCGATACGCTAACTGGATGCCAGATGCACCTGCAGTGCAACCACCCGCTTCCAGTTCATTGATCGCTTGAAGTATATGTCGTTTGTTCGATCCGCAAGTTGATGGTAATGCCAATCGGCTGTTTCCCGCATACGTTACAATCGCGATTCGATCGATCGGTCGTAATTCTTCCACTAACAATTGGAAGGCGCGTTTGACCAACGGAAGCTTGTTGTAATCTGCCATCGAGCCTGATACATCAAGAAGAAATACTAGATTATTTGCCGGCGCTTCTTCCACACAAATCGATCTAGCTTTAATGCCGATATGCAATAAAAGATGATCGGATTTCCACGGGCATTCTGCCAAATTCGTGGTGATCGAACACGGGTGGTCGCCATCCGGTTCGGGATAGTGGTAGGGGAAATAATTGACCAGTTCCTCAATTCGAACGGCATCTTTCGGTGGAAGCTGACCACTTCTCAAAAATCGGCGCACATTACTGTACGATGCCGCATCGACATCGATCGAGAAAGTCGATAGTGGATTATCTTTCACCCGAAGAAAATCGGCTTCGCTGATATGTGTATACTCTTCCCGATTGAAATGTCCCTGAGTGGGTGGACAAAAATTTGGTGCAATCCGACACGCCAAACCGGCACCGCCTTGATTGACGTTGCCACTATATCCACCCAACCCGCCGGATGCGAATACACCGACCGACTTTTTACTCATCGGCGCCGAACTCAACAACTGCTCGGCTTGAACGCTATTCATATCGTTTAATGCCAGTTTTCCCGAACCACCAACTCCACCCGCATGATCGGATACGTCACCGACATGAACTTGAGGTTTCGATTCGATTTTTTGCGGAGTCGGATTGGGTTGATTGGAATTCTGCGAAACCGATTGATCCTGTACTGGTTTAGGTTGTTTTTTGCCGCACGCAACAAACAGTTGAAAGCTCACAACCAAGATCAGCACAGCTATAGAGTATTTATATATCGTTTTCATGATAACCTCGTTCCTTGAGATTTTGTGATAAATTCGATTTACACAGCTTTATTAGCGAGTAAAGACATAACTCATCGAAGAGACAGTTAAGTCACCGGCAGTAGGATCGATTGCTCCGAACTGCCACATTCCGATCCGCTCGCATATTGCCGCTTCGACTAGTTTTCCTAGCGCAGTATCGGTCCAAGTTCGTTCCAGTATCCTAACGTTTTTCGTTTTTCCATTTGGTTGGATTGTAAATGAAAGTGTCACGCTTCCTTCCAAACCGGGATCGCGACGCAGCATGGATTGAAAGCAAGAACGAATCTGGTTGACATTGCTCGAGACAATCATATATACATCTGCTTTACTTCTACCCTTTGCAGAAATCGCTTGACCGGGACTCGCCATTTGAAAAGCGCTGCTGGTGTGAACTGTTGCACGTTCGATTAGTTTTTCCAGCGGGAGTTCGCGCAATTGCGAGAGTGTGAGGCGTTTTCCCTGTTGAGTTGGAGATCCCGAAAGCATTTTTCCACCGGCTTTCAGTTGTGCAATTGCTTCCGATTTTTTTGGATCCATTACAATGTGCGACAGATTTCCGAGATCGCTTCCCGATTGTATCGACTTCAAGCCAGTTCGATATCCCGATCCAAGACCAGTACCAGTTGGACTTCCACCACCCTCCATCGCACCGCCACCATATTGACCATTTCCCTTTCGACTATCGGTTCGACCTCCAGCCTGCGAGAAGATTCCCACCGACTGAACTGCCGTCATCGCATCGATCGATTGTTGTTGTTGTGCCTCGGTGCTGATTCCCGAAATAAGATTGTTTCCATTGCCCGATGGTTCCGTTGGGGATTGCACTGAAATAATTTTATTCGGCTTCACCGTTTCAATTTGACTGATATCGACTCGCACCGGCGCAATCGAGTTCAGCCACTTGTTTGCATCTTCTACGGTAATTCCCGGCAACCGAATATTCATCATTACTGAACAAGCCAGCAGTGTTATGGTATAGCATACGACAACGATGAGTAGCAACTCTTTGTCGACATCACGAAAGAAATGAACTTCGAATTCTTTCGGAAAAGTTTGTACTGCAGTATTCATTTGAACCTCCCAGATTCGATCATGGTGTCGGAAGAACTTCTGCTATTTGTTCCGGATATCGGTATCGATTCCCGACAAACTAACGTTCTTCAGTCACCCTAGTTATAGGGTAACCTTTTTAAAAACACGGATCTATAGGGATTTCTACCTAGTCGGCGGGAATAAATCCCGACGATAACACAATTGGAGGTTTTTTGCTGGAATTTGTGAAGTTAACGCTTCGATTCGGGATCGATTAATCCAATTTTTATTGCATACCAGACCATCTCGACAACATTATTCAACTTCAGCTTGGTCATGATGGTTGTTCGGTGATTCTCGACGGTTTTTACCGAGATTGTTAGAGCGTCGGCAATTTCCTTCGACGATTTTCCTTCGGCAACGTACTTGAGAATCTCCTGTTCGCGCGCAGACAAAGCTACCGAATCGCCTTTTTCAATTTTCTGCTTGTCGTCGGTTAAGCTTTTAACAACTTGAAAAGGGATGGAACTATCGATATACAACGATCCTCGTAGAATTGCATCCAACGCGGCGATCAAGTTTTCGCCTACGGCGTCTTTCCCGATATATCCATTTGCTCCGGCACTAATCGCCGATGCAATGAATTCTCGTTTAATCAGAAAACTCAAAAAAAGGATTTTCACGTCCGGTTGCAGAAATTTGATTTCTTTCGCCAATTCGATGCCATTTCCATCGGGAAGCGAGATATCTAACAATACGACATCGGGATTCTTTGCGCGTATGATCCGTAAAGCTTCTTGAACCGTTCCCGCCTCGGCAACAATTTCAAACCGGTCATCCAACCTAAGTCGCGCTTTGACACCATCGCGAAACATCGGATGATCGTCGACAACAATAATTCGTTTTTTTACCGTCATAACTCACTCACACTGGAATTGTAACTGTGATTCGGGTTCCAAGATTCGGTTGCGAATCGATTTGAATTGTACCATTCAGTTGTCGCACTCGCACAGTCATACCGTAAAGTCCTAGACGTTTATCGGCGACCGCGGCGATCCTGCGTTGTACCACTTCAAAGCCTTTTCCATCGTCTTCGATGACGATACAAACCGATCGAAAATTGCGTTCCATTCTAACTCGGACTTTGGTCGCTTCAGCGTGCCGCTGAATATTGTTTAGAGCTTCTTGTACTAGGCGATAAATCAATATTGCCAAATCACCGTGTGGTTCTAAATCCTCGCATGCAATCGATTCAAAGTCTACAGTAAGATGCGTCTCCTGTCGAAAATCGTCGATCAAAGAGCGAATACTGATCAATAGACCAAAGGTATCCAATCCGGCAGGGAGTAACCGATGGCTGATACTTCGAACTTCTTGGATGGTGTGATGCAATTGATCGACGGTCTTTTGGATCGTTGAATCGGCAGAGCAATCCGACGATTTCGCATCGCGAAGCGATTCCAGATTGAGTTTGATCGCCAGTAATTCTTGTGCGACTCCATCGTGCAAATCCCGACCGATACGCTGTCGTTCGCGCTCTTCGGCACCGGTTAACTCCCGTGACAATTCACGTATTTCCAACTCGGCAATTCGGTGTTCCCGACGTTTCCGGTAAAACTTCAGTGAATAGAATAATCCAAAATAGCCTACGATTAAACCACCACCGATCGTCATCAACCAACGGTAACGCCAGATCAGCCAAAAATGATTCTTCGAGGCATACACAAACGTAAATTCGTCGCCGGAAATTCCTTTTAAAATCTGCCGTCTCGATCCATCGATCACCCCCTCGGTGACGAATCGTTTTTCATTAGGAATACAGTTCAAATATGAATATTCATCGGGAAAGATGGAAAACGGAGCGATTGCCATCAATTCTAAATCGCGATTTAAGTAAACAGAATTGTCCCCGTCATTTGTGACGACTTCGTATAACGATGGAATCTCGGGATCGGAATTGTCAATTTTGCCGATGACACGCGTAATACCACTGAAATATTGAATCTTTCCGGAGGGTTTATAGTTACGATCCAACCACTGAATCGAGTTCGCGGTTTCATTCACTAGCAATGCCCAATTACGTGCTATTTTGGAAGCAGGATCGGGGATCATAATGTGCCCGGATAGAACCGTATCGACGACAATTTTTCCGGTTCCGAGCTGCATTTCAACGAGATGCGATTGTGTGGCTCCGGAAGAATCGCTGACTATTTCGATTGCCGCAACTCTCGGAACGGATCCATTTATGAATTGTGTCGATATTTTATGGGAATGTCTACTTACAACCGTTTGCCAAAGTCTCTTTCCGGTTGTATTCAAAGCGATAACACTGGCAACATTGTTTACTGAATCATCATCCGATACCGGTTGATCGCTGGGATTGATCGCAACAATGTACTCGCTTACGCCATCCCGATTGAGGTCAAAGCAAGTAACCAATTGAGGAACGGAATGAGCAGTATACCGAAATCGTTCTTTCCAAGGGTGAATACTATCCAACAAAATCAACATTCCAGGTTGATTGGTAATACCATAATCGATGGAGATCCAGGCAATCGGTTCATTCGGTCGTTTTTTCAAGGGGTAAGGTCCGTGGATCGTGACAATCCATGGCAATTCTGCCGGTAACGATTCCGGACGCGATAATTGCAGCAATTTGGACGAATCGGTTTCGCGAAAAGAAGAGGAATTCTTTCGATCGGGATCGAACTCGATTAATGAAACCGCAGAAGGCGTCGATTCCTGTAGAAAGCACTCAAACCGACCATCGTTGTCGCTGTCGAGTTCGGTTTCAATCCATTGATACCGAATCGTGTCGGTTGGATTCTGACGTTGATTTCGAACTTGAAACACTTTACGCGATAAGCGACCATCGAACAATCGACCATTCCAATTCTCGACCCGGAAGCGAGGCGCCTCTTCATTCACTCCAAAATAGCCTATTAGGATTTGTCGTTTTCCGGTATGATTCCAATCAATCAGTTGTAGATCAGTTACATCCGACGAAAAGGTACGAATCTGCTTAAACTGAATCGGATATGCGACTGGATCGACCGATGCTTTCTGACATCCGGATAATCCTACGCTTAGCAATATTAGAAATGATATGAGTGCGAATGGAATTTTCATTTTATCCAGTTAATATAGCCGAATTCAGTGCAAATACTTTCTACTGTAAAATACTTTATCGCAAAATGCTACCAAAGAAATTCCGCACTCGTGTCGATAATTTCTTAGTTAAATATTATCTAATTGAATATTAGCAAATTACAAACCCGCTTCTATTTAAATTTGTGACGTGGAACACTCGATCAAAGATTTGAAAATGACCCAAATGAAGCGGTATAAAAACCGTATTACTCACCAAAAAACCTTGTATTTACAAGAATATTCAACTATTTTGTGATTTAATTACGGATGCCTCTCAACGGAACTTACCGCGTTACCCTAATCATGGACATCGATGAGCCGCGATCCATCCGACTTCGAGATTGATTCCTCGGAGTGTAATTGTGATACCTATTCGAATTGAATTCTTTCTATTTATTTACTTTTTTCAGGAATCGGACAATAGCAATGAACGATTCAATTACTCAACAGACAATCACTTTCATGCTCAACGACCGAGTGGTCAGTTGCGATGTGAATCCCGATGAAACGTCGTTGGAATTACTCCGGGACAAATTGCGTTTAACTGGAACAAAAGAAGTTTGTTCGGAAGGCGATTGTGGCGCATGTGCAATAGCAGTAGGCGAAATTGATTCGACTGGAGTACTTCGCTATCGCGCGATTAATTCGTGCCTATTTCCCACAGCAAGGATGCATCAAAAGCATATCCTAACCGTCGAAGGACTCGCTGCCGGAACTCAACTCCATCCAATACAGCAGATTCTACTCGAACAACATGGAACTCAATGCGGATACTGTACTCCCGGTATTATTATGACGTTGTTTTGCCATTTCACGACCCACGAGACATCGACAGTTGAGGAACTGAAGACTGCACTGGAAGGCAATTTGTGTCGCTGTACCGGTTATCGGTCGATTCTCGCAGCTGCCGAGATATTAGCTGAAACATTTTCCACTTTCGATGGAAAAGAAAATCTCTATCCGAGATCGTGTGATGCGGCAAAATCTTTTCTATTGGATAATCATATTGATATCGGTTCAAAACCTACCTCTAATCACGAACAGCGTTCGACGACCGATTACCATACTCCAGAAACAATTAATGATTTATTTAAACTACTCGATACATTTTCGAAACCGGATGAATTCCGGCTCATCGCCGGTGGAACTGATATCTACGTCGAACGGAATGTTCAACGACGATTTCCCGCATGTTTTATCGATATCGACAAAATCCCGGAATTAAAAAGGATCACCGGAAACGGAACCGAGATTCGGATTGGTGCCACATCAACCTATCGGGAAATTATCGATAACACATTCGTGCAAACACATTTCCCGATGCTGGTCACAGCCGCGACGTGGGTTGGTTCTTCACAAATCCGAAATGTGGCGACGCTGGCAGGAAATGTCGCTCACGCTTCACCCATCGCCGATGGAACGGTAGCGCTACTGGCGCTCGATGCAAAATTGGAGCTACGTTCTTCGAACGGGATTCGGATCGTGAAGATCGATCAATTCTTCCTCGATTATCGCAAAACTGCGCTGCAATTACTGGAGATTATTTCCGCGATCATTCTTCCGATCAAAACCGGATTTTCGAATTTCATTAAATCAAGCAAGCGTATCGCAGTCGATATCTCTTCGGTAAATTCTGCCTGTTCCATTCAAATCGAAGGATCGTCGATTATATCCAGTCGATTCGCATTTGGAGGCGTAGATAAAATTCCCCGCTTGTCGCTCCCGAGTTCGGAATTTCTGGTAGGTAAAAATTTGACAACCGAGGTAATCGATCAATGCGCTCAACTTGCCATCGATGACTTCACGCCAATGACCGACATCCGCGGGAGTGCCGAGTACCGCTCAATATTGATCCGCAATCACGTAGTACAACACCTTACTAAACTTCAGGAAGCGGTTCTTTCCGGGAAGGAGTCGAAATGAGAACGCCTCCGACGTCCAAGCAATCGAATACACCGCTGCACTTGAGTGGAAATCTTCACGTTACCGGACAGTCGCGCTTCATCGGTGAGATGTTACCATCTCCACAATGCTTGGCTCTCAAACCAGTTCCAAGTCAGTATGCTCATGCGAAAATCCGCTCGATCGATGCATCCGCAGCCCAATCAATTCCGGGTGTGATTGCAATACTCACGCACCGCGACATTCCCGGCGAAAATATGATCGGGCATGTACTACTCGATGAACCGCTTTTTCCAGTCGATGAAGTTCAATATATCGGACAACCGATCGCACTGGTTGTGGCAGAGACCGCTCGCATCGCCGAACTCGCGGCAAGTAAGGTTAACGTCGAGTATGAAAACTTACATCCGGTTCTGACCACTGCCGAAGCAATCGAACGGGACTTATTGTATGTTCCCGCACGCCATGTTCTTCGCGGCAATATCGAAGAAGGATTTGCTGCAGCGGATCATATTCTGGAAGACGAATTGCATCTTGCCGGACAGGAACATTTCTATCTAGAAACGCAACGCTGTATTGCGATCCCGGGTGAAAACGGCGAGATCGTTTTACAATCGGCGACACAAAGTACTTCGGAAGTACAGGAGATTTGTGCGAAGGTCTTAGGTAAACATAGCAAGGATATCACAATCGAAGTACCGCGTCTTGGTGGAGGGTTTGGCGGTAAAGAACGCACTCCGGTGCTTTGGTCGTGTTTGACAGCTCTGGCAGCGGCAGTGACCGGAAAACCGACCGAACTCATATTGACCCGGCACGAAGATATGCGCTGGACCGGGAAACGACACCCCTTCGATATCCGCTACCGCATCGGTTTTACCAAGAGTGGCAAGATCACAGCGTACGAAGTCGAATTGAATGCGAATGGTGGTGCCTACTGTGATTTATCGCTGGCAATTCTCGATCGTGCTGTTCTCCACGCCGACAACTGCTATTTCATCCCAAACGTAAAAATCACCGGTCGGGCTTGCCGCACCAATCTTCCACCCAATACAGCGATGCGTGGCTTTGGCGCACCTCAAGGCATTTTTGCGATTGAGAGCGCAATTACTCGCATTGCAGAAATGCTGAAGATTGATCCATTCACGATCCGGATTATGAATTCTTACTCGGAAGGTCAGACTACTCCCTTCGGTCAGCAAGTTCACGAGGCGGCAACCGTCGAATTATTGGAGCGATTGCGTACTGATGCCGAATACGATCGAGTGACAACCGAAGTAAATCACTTCAACCTATTGCACCATGACGTTAAGCGCGGTATTGGCGTAATGCCAACCAAATTTGGGATCTCATTTACTGCGACGTTTTTGAATCAGGGTTCGGCACTGGTTTGGATCTATACCGATGGTTCGATTTCCTTGAGCCACGGCGGTATTGAAATGGGTCAAGAACTCAATACGAAGGTGGCGCAAGTGGTTGCACGCGAATTAGGTGTTTCGCTTTCGCGAATTCGCGTTGAAACTGCCAATACGAAACGCGTAGGCAATGCATCGCCAACGGCAGCCTCTTCCGGGTCGGATATCAATGGGAACGCGGCACGAATCGCCGCGAAGATTCTCCGAGACCGACTGACTGATCAAGCGATTTTGCTCTATCGTGAGAAATGGGATGTTGAAGTTTCACCGGATGAAATCGTTTTCGAAGCCGATACGATTTACTCCCGAACTGCTCCCGAGCACATCTTAACTTTTCCGGAAGTCGTTCACTATGCCTACATGAATCGAATTGCGTTGGGTGCACACGGTTATTATCGAACCCCGAACCTAGTATTCGATCGAGTCGCATTCCATGGCTCGCCGTTCGCTTATTTTGTATTCGGTTGTGCATTAGCAGTGGTTGAACTCAAATTGATGGATGGAACCTTCCGCATCGTATCAACACACATCGTTCACGAAACCGGACGATCGCTTAATCCGGAAATTGATCGCGGTCAAATTGAAGGCGCGTTCATTCAAGGCATGGGTTGGTGTACGTTCGAAGAACTCGCTTTTCATCCGGTCTCCGGTGAATATCTAGCGGTATCGCCGTCTACCTATAAAATCCCCACGATCAAAGATCTACCGGAAACGTTTATAGTGGATATGGTAGATTGCGATCGCGAGCATGCCAGTGTCTACCAAAGCAAAGCTATCGGTGAACCACCATTGATTTACGGCGAAGCCGTTTTCTTTGCAATTAAAGATGCGCTATCGGCAGCGGTCAATCACAGTGTTCCGATTCAGTTATCATTGCCAGCAACGCCTAATGCCGTCTTATTGGCTCATGAACATGCCAAAAAGTCGATTAATCGTAAGTAGAATTTTGTGGAATGTATGAAAAGATATCCGTTATTTCTGACTGATGCTCAACTTAAACGCGAGATCGCCAAGTGCGAATTCTGTTTAGAGAAACCATGCAAAACCGCCTGTCCAGCGGATTGTTCACCTGCCGATTTTATCATGGCAGCAAAACTTGGCGCAGATACCGACTTTCAGCGCGCATCGTCGATCATTCTGGGCAGTAATCCCCTTGGTGGCATTTGCGGTTCGGTTTGTCCCGATTATCACTGTATGAAAGCGTGCGCATTACGAATTTTCGATCGCCCAATTGAGATTCCCTCAATTCAATCGGCAATTATTGCTCGGGCACGTGAATCGGAACACGCACCGGTATTTACAACACCGACTCCGAATAATCGGCGGATCGCGATTGTCGGCGCCGGTCCCGCTGGTCTGGGTGCTGCATCGGTATTGGCGCAGTTGGGCTATGCCATTACCATTTTCGAGCAAGCACCGAAAGCCGGCGGCATGTGCAACTTGATTCCGGAATTCCGATTGAATCATTTCGTACTCCAAGACGATATCGAACTTGTTACAGAACTTGGCAATATCGAGATTAAGTACCACTCGTTGATTACTGATCCTGTTGAAGTTCTTGATCAGGGCTACCAAGCGGTAATCGTCGCAACCGGTTTGAATGTGCCCTTTACACTCGGTATTCCGGGCGAAAATCTAACGACAGATTGGAAACAATACCTCGAAAATCCGGAATTCTATTCCACTCGTTACAAAAATGTGATTGTGATCGGTGGTGGTGCAATTGCTACCGATTGCGCCGTGACTGCCAGCCGGAACGGTGCTACCAAAGTCACAATGATCGCATTGGAAAAATTATCGGAAATGCCGTTAACTGATGTCGAATGGAAGTGGATTCACGAAGCTGGAATCGAAATTATCGGTCGGTCACGAATTACCGAAGTAAGGGAAGCAGGCAATCGACGAACTGTGATGCTTCAACCCGTCGATCTACCGGAAGGGGAGAAATTTCACCCTCGGAAAATCGTGCCACTGGAAAATGCCATTCAACAAACGTTGACAACCGATCTAATCATTATCGCTATTGGTGCTAAATCGGCGATCGAGCGGAAAGGACATCCCGGAATCTATTATGCCGGTGATTTAATCAACGGTCCGACGACTGTAGTTGAAGCAGTGGCTTCCGGAAAAAATATTGCGATCGCCGTCGATGCTTTCTGCCAATCGTTACCGGAACCTCAGCTCGAGAAAAACATCAAGAGCACCGTGAAGCTTCTCGGCAAAAATCTAATTCCAGTTAATCTGGAAACTGATTTCTTCGGACGGAAAATAAATTCGCCATTCCTGCTTTCAGCCGCACCGCCGACCGATGGATTGGATCAGATGATCCGTGCCTATCGCGCCGGTTGGGCTGGCGGTGTGATGAAAACGGCATTCGACAATTTACCGATCCATATTCCCAGTGAGTATATGTTCGTGCTCGATAAGCAAACCTTTGCAAATTGCGATAATGTTTCCGGACATGCTCTCGACCGGGTCTGCCGGGAAATCGAACAACTGGTTAAGTTGTTCCCCGACCGCTTGACGATCGGTTCAACTGGCGGTCCCGTTACCGGCAATGACGAGTCCGATAAAAAAGTCTGGCAATCCAATACTCGCAAATTGGAAGCAGCCGGAGCGATGGCAGTGGAATATTCGCTTTCTTGTCCGCAAGGTGGCGACGGTACGAAGGGAGATATTGTTTCGCAGGATGCGGAATTGACTGCGACAATTATCGATTGGGTAATGTCGATCTCCGATCCGGAAGTACCAAAATTATTTAAACTGACTGGTGCAGTAACCGCGATCCAACCGATCTTGATTGCGATCCGCGAAGTGCTGGCTAAGTATCCTCACAAGAAAGCCGGTGTCACGCTCGCGAACAGTTTTCCCGCGCTGTCGTTCCGACCTTCGGAAAATGGTGGATTCGTTGGGTATATCGTCGGCATGTCCGGTGCCGGTGTTGCACCAATCAGTTTCCTGACACTGGCAAAAGCATCGAACATTGGATTGACCATTTCGGGAAATGGCGGTCCAATGGATTATTTGGCAGCTTCGCATTTTCTGGCATTGGGTGCAAAGACGGTTCAATTCTGCTCGGTAGCGATGAAGTACGGAGTGGAAATTATCGACGAGTTGAACTCCGGATTTAGCTATCTACTTCAAGAAAATGGTTATAAATCGGTGGCGGAGTATATCGGTTCGGCGTTACCCGATCCAATTTTATCCTTTGAGAAAATACCGGCACAAAAGAAAATTTCCAGCGTCGACGAGAATTTATGTCAACACTGTGGAAATTGCGTTCGGTGTCCCTATCTGGCAATCATGCTTTCAGATAAATTAACGCCGGTTACCGATCCATCCCGGTGTGTCGGTTGCTCATTCTGTGTTCAAAAATGTTTCTCCGGTGCGTTGTCGATGCGCAATCGTTCGCCTGAGGAACACGAAATGTTATCGGAAAATTAAATGTCTTCACATGATCTTAATCAATCGATATTAATTCGAAATGGAACAATCCTACCGCTTGGCGGCGACTGGTCGGTACTGGAAGGACATTCGCTTCTGATCGAAAACGGTGTCGTGAGTCGAATCGGACCGGATGCAAGTTTTACCGGCACATACGATCGGACTATCGATGCCAAACATAAATTAGTAATGCCAGGCTACATCAATGCACACATGCATTTTTATAGCACCTTTGCGCGCGGTTTTGGAAAAGCCAACCCGTCGAAGAACTTTCTCGAAGTATTAAATAATTTGTGGTGGCGACTCGATAAGGCACTCACACTCGACGACGTGTACTATTCTACCGCAGCGATTCTGTTCGATGCGATTCGAAGCGGAACCACGACATTTATCGATCATCATGCCAGTCCACATGCCATAACCGGCTCACTGAATAAAATCGCGCAAGCACTGACAGAATTCGGTATTCGCGGATGTCTCTGTTACGAAGTATCCGATCGCGACGGTGAAACGATCGCTCGCGAAGGACTTTCTGAAAATGCCGAATTCATCGCTGCTTGTCAGAAATCCAATAATCCTTATCTACGGGGATTGTTCGGTCTTCATGCATCTTTCACGATCGGTGACGAAACGCTGGCGGAAGCGTCTGCCATCGGTAACTCGCTTGCCACTGGTTTTCATATACACGTCGCCGAAGACCTTGCCGATCAGGAACAATCGCTTCAGGCGAACAAACAACGCGTAATCGAACGCTTGTATCATGCCGGTATTCTTGGTAGCAATTCTATTGCCGCCCACTGCGTTCACATCGATGATCGCGAACGCGAATTGCTCGCGGAAACCAACACGATCGTTGTTCACAATCCGCAATCGAATATGAACAATGCCGTAGGCGCTGCCGACATCATCGCTTTATCTCAAGCCGGAATCATCGTCGGGCTGGGAAGCGACGCCATGACCGTGCGAATGCCGGAAGAGCTGCGAACGGCATTGTGGTTGCAGCATCTTTCGCATCGCAACCCCTCGGTAGGATTTGTCGAAGTCGTAAAAACACTGTTCGAAAATAATCGTAAAATCGCATCCCGACTGTGGGATCTGCCGATCGGTACAATCCACGAAGGAGCACCTGCCGACATCATTTTGGTCGACTATTGTACTCCGACACCTTTGACAAATGAGACACTGATGGGGCATCTCGTGTTCGGCATCGCAAATGCTCCAGTGAATACGACGATTGTCAATGGTCGCATCCTGATGGACGACAAACGTATTACTATCCCCATCGACGAAGTGGAGGTCGCGGCGAAATCGAGTGAAGCGGCAAGTCGATTGTGGGAACGCTTTTAAGCGAAATTGGAAAGGAAAATCACTGTGTATCAGAAAATTCATCAATTGGCAAAACAATACGAACTGGAAACAGCAGAATTTCTAATGGATTTGATCCGTACCCCTTCGTTTTCGGGTAAGGAAAAAGCGGTGATCGATGTCATTGCAAAGAAAATGACCGCCGTCGGATTCGATGAAGTCCGCGTCGACGCCCTTGGCTCGATCATCGGTCGCGTTGGTAATGGAAAACGCATAATCGCATTCGATGCACATATCGATACGGTTTACCCCGGCGATATGTCGCTCTGGAATTTCGATCCCTTTCAACCGAAAATCGAAGATGGACAGATATGGGGTCGGGGTACCGTCGATCAAAAAGGTGGTATGGCAAGCATGGTGTATGCTGCGAAGATCATTCGCGAACTCGGCTTGAATCGTGAATTCACGCTGCTGTTCACCGGCACGGTAATGGAAGAAGATTGCGACGGTCTCTGCTGGCAACACCTGATCAAGGAAGACAACGTCCGACCGGAATTGGTCGTGATCACGGAACCGACGAATCTTAATCTCTATCGCGGTCATCGCGGTCGGATGGAGATTATGATTAAGGTGAAAGGTCTTTCCGCGCACGGTTCTGCACCGGAACGCGGCGACAACGCGATCTACAAAATTTCCAAGATCGCTCTCGAAATCGAGAAATTGCATCAACGTCTTGCCGACGATCCATTCCTCGGTAAAGGCTCGGTAACCGTAACGCAAGTATTCTTTTCATCCCCATCGCAATGTGCCGTTCCCGATGCCGCGAGCATCCAGCTTGATCGACGACTCACTTACGGCGAGACCAAAGATATCGCCGTTGCTGAAGTGAAAGATGCCGCAGCCCGAGCTGGTTATCCCGATGCGGAAGTCGAAGTATTGACGTATGAAGAGCCGGCTTATACCGGTAAGATTTATCCTACCGAAAAATATTATCCAACGTGGGTAATGCCTGAAACATCGTCATACTTGAAAGATGCCATTTTTGCTTATGAGCAAACCTTATCGAAACCACCGAAAGTCGATAAATGGACATTTTCAACTAATGGTGTCGCCATCGCCGGTATGCACGGAATTCCCTGTCTCGGAATGGGTCCAGGCAACGAAGTATTCGCCCATGCACCCAACGAAGCGTGTCCGGTCGATCACCTGAGCGCTTGTTCCGCTTTTTATGCGGCATTGGTTGCACGATTGAATGGCATCGGATAAAACGAAATGATACCATTTCACTACAAGTGTTCCGAATGCGGTCGCGAATTCAAGCGCGATGAAGTACGGTATTTATGCCCCGATTGCGAAGAGAATTATCGCCCGGGAATTCCACTTCGTGGCGTATTGGAAGTAGAATTCGATCCGGAAGCACTTCGCCGGCGAGTCGATCCCCACAGCCGGGACTGGCAACAATGGCTACCAATCGAATCGGAATATTTGCCCAGTTATCCGGTGGGACATACGCCATTCTTTCGATCACCCAGATTATGCAAGGTGACGGGATTCGATCAACTCTGGATCAAAAACGACGGACAAAATCCCAGTGGATCGCTGAAGGATCGTGCTTCCTATCTGGTAGTCGCCGAAGCGAACCGCTTACAGGAATCGACGGTGGTAACTGCATCCACCGGGAATGCCGCCAGTGCGCTTGCAGCCGTTTGCGCGGCTGCCGGAAAACAAGCGTTGATTTTCGTACCCGAAAATGCACCCAAAGCGAAATTGGTACAGATGTTGATCTGCGGTGCTCAAGTTGTTCGGGTTAAGGGAACTTACGACGATGCCTTCCGCCTCTCACTGGAATGGACCCAACGATATCCCGGGATCAATCGAAATACCGCCTATCACCCATTGACGATTGAAGGAAAGAAAACTGTCGGCTGCGAAATCTTGCAACAAGGCGGATCTGTTCCCGATGCAATTCTGATTCCGGTCGGTGATGGTGTGATTCTAGCTGGTGTGCATAAAGCATTTCGCGACTGGAAAGCGGCAGGATTTTCGGATCAACTACCGCGCTTGATTTGTGTACAGGCGGAATCATCCAATGCGATCCATCATTATTTCTCGACCGGGAAATATACCGATGCTTCGCATCCTGCTACCGTTGCCGATTCGATTTCGGTTTCGATTCCCAGCAATGCTCATCTAGCAAAACGTGCGATCGAAGAATCGAAAGGATCCTCGGTGATCGTATCGGATCAAGAAATTCTGGCAGCGCAATACCAGCTTGCCGGTGCTTCAGGAATATTCGCCGAACCGGCTGCAGCAGCCAGCTTAGCGGGATTACACCGCTGTCGTGAACAACAATTACTTGATCGACACGAGCGAATTGTCTTGCTTGTAACCGGACATGGTCTGAAAGACATACCAGCCGCCGAACGATCGATAATGTTGCCGGATCCGATTGAACCGACATCCGATTCACTTTCCGAAGTCGCGAAGAAATTGGGATTGGAACGATCATGAAACGGTGGTTGCAAAATGGAACGTTGGTTACCGCTTCTGGATTGATTCAATCGGATCTGCTTATCGCCGATGGAAAAATCGCAGCAATCGAAACCACGCCGATAGATACCACCGATCCGATAATCGATCTGACCGGTAAATATATTCTCCCCGGAATGATCGATCTTCACGTTCATCTTGACGATGTAATTGGCGGTATTCCACTTGCCGATAGTTACGCTTCGGGATCGGAAGTTGCCGTCCGCAACGGTATTACCACACTCTGGAGTTTCATTACTCAATCTCCCGAACAGCCGATTAGTTCTGCGATTCAATCTGCCATCGATAAAGCGGTTCGTCATTCCTACTGCTCAATCGGTTGGCATCTTACACCGACACGGTTCGACGAAGAGACGATGAGCGTCTGTGAGCATCTGATCGATTCCGGATTTCGCAGCTTCAAATTTTATACCACCTATCGCGAAGCCGGACTGTATATCGATTACGAAACGATCGGTAATATCATGGAACGATTTCGTAACCAACCGATCACATTTCTGTTTCATTGCGAAGACGAAGCCTCTTTACAGACAATTTCGACATTACAAGAATGGGACTGGTCGAAGCCAATTACCCATGCTTACACACGACCGGAAGTAGTCGAGCTAGCCGCAGTCGAAGCGATTATTGAATTGGCGGAGAAGTATGACGCTACAGTTCATATCGTCCACGTCTCTTGTGCTCGTACAGTTGATCGGATATTGACTGCGAAAGAAACCTGCCGGATCACTTGCGAGACTGCACCGCATTATTTGTTTCTCGATGACCGGATGTTGCAAGATTCCGATCAAGGGTATCGCTGGCTCTGCTCGCCGCCACTGCGACCCAAACGGAACGTAAGTAACATGGCTGCTCGCGCGGGCATGGGGCAGATCGATTTATTTGCCACCGATCATTGCGCATTTTCGAAAGTCGGAAAAAGCGCTTTTCCCGATGATGTACGAAAAACTCCGAAGGGAATTGCCGGGATCGGAGCGCTTCCGCATTTGGCGTACGTACTATTCGGTGCCGAAGAATCGTCGCTACCGAAAATGGCGCGACATTTGTCCGAGAATCCAGCGCGAGTGCTGCAATTGTACCCGCAAAAAGGGACAATCGCAATCGGAAGCGATGCCGATTTGACAGTGATCGATCTGCACGGAGAACGGAAACAAGTCGTTTCGTCGCTGATGAGTGTGTATGAAACTTATCCCGGATTCATGTCAACACTCAATTTTCCCTATGTATTTGTTCAGGGAACACCGGTTATTGAGAATTTTCAGTTCACAAAAAATGAACCGGAAGGGGCAATTTTATGCAACATTTAAACGCTCCCGGTTGGCGCAACGATGCCGTCGCGAAAGTGACTGGAAGCGCGCAGTATGCCGACGATCTGAAGTTTCCGGAAATGCTCCATGCCGTGCCGGTTTACTCGGATCACGTGCATGCAATTATCCATCACATCGAAACCGGTACTGCTCGACAAGCACCGGGAGTGGTTAAAGTCTTGACCGCTTCCGACATCCCCGGCAGTGTCAATTTCGGGCAAATCCGCAAAGATCTCCGGATACTTGCCGATACGAAAATCCGGTATCACGGCGATGTCATTGCGATTGTTATTGCAAACACACGGCAACAAGCGATCGATGCGGCAAAATTAGTTACTATCGAAGCGGAAGATATCCCGGCAGTATTCGATCCGGAAGAAGCGCTTCTTCCCGGCGCTCCACTCGTCCATGAAGAATCCTGCTCGAATATTATTAACGAACATCGTGTTCGACGTGGCGATATTGCGGAGGGATTTTCCGAATCCGACTTGATCATCGAGCGCGATTTCCAGACTCAAACGATCGAACATGCCTATCTTGAACCGGAATCAGCTGTTTGCGTTCCGCGCACAGATGGTGTGATTGAAGTCTATGGCAGTATGCAGCATCCGTTCAGTACCCGCCGTTTTGTCGCGTCGACATTAGGCGTCCAATTAGCCGATGTCGAAGTAATTGGAACAGTGATGGGTGGCGGCTTCGGTGGTAAAGACGATACTGCTGCAGTGGTCTGCGCCCGTGCGGCATTAGCAGCAAAGCTTTGCGGTAAGCCGGTGAAAATGACCTATGCCCGCGATTGGTCGATCCGCGAAAGCTATAAACGACACCCCTATCGTATTCACTACAAAATGGGATTGTCAGAAGCGGGAAAGATCAAAGCGGTGCAATGCCGGATTGTTGCCGATGGCGGCGCATATTGTTCGGTAACACCGTGGGTCACGTGGCGCTCTACCGTTCAGTGTTGCGGACCGTATGAGGTGGAGCATGTCCACTGCGATACGTACGGGGTATATACCAATAATGTCTTTACCGGGGCGATGCGCGGTTTCGGCTCGCCGCAAATTAACTTTGCGATCGAACAATTGGTTGAAATTGCCGCCGAGAAACTCAATATCGACCCAATCGAATTCCGCCGTTTGAACATGGTTCGTCAAAACAGCGTAACCGTCACCGGACAGAAACTCGATGCCCACACGGTCAGCTTGGAACAAGCGCTTGATGCGGTTATAAAGCAATCCGACTACGACAATAAAATCAAACGATGCTCATTAGGTGAATCAGAATCCGACGAATTGTATGGCATCGGACTCGCGATGAGTTATCGGGGAATGAGTCTTGGCGCCGAAGGCACTGACTTCTGTGCGGCGATCATCAATGTACAATTCGACGGCTCGGTCGTTCTCGAAGTCGGTATTCACGAAAATGGTCAAGGTGCCGAATCGGTGTTTGTTACTTTGCTTGCGACTGAATTAGGGATCTCGCTCGACCGGATTCGCTATCGCCGTCCGAACACATCCACCATTCCCGACAGCGGAACAACCGTAGCATCGCGCGGTACGCTGATGGGTGGCGGAGCGATCGTAAACGCCGCTCGCGAATTGAAACAGAAAATCGCTACCGTCGTTGCAACGCAACTGAATTGCACCCCCGACTCAATTCGTTTCGAAAATGGTCAACTGATTTCCGCAACGTCGCACGAATCGATATCATTTGAAAACGCAATTTCTGCGATGCAAAAGGCACAGGAATTTCCCTTTGCCATGGGTGTGTTCAAAGCGCCTCGCGTCAGTTGGAATGAGGAGAACGGACAGGGCAACGCTTACTTCACTTGGGTCTACGGCTGTCAGGCAGTCGAATTAACAGTAAACCGTCGCACTGGAAAAGTGAAACTGCTCAATGCCGTTGCGGCACACGATATCGGTCGCGCGATCAAACCCGATTCTCTTTTGGGGCAATTCTATGGCGGTGTCGCGATGGGTATCGGCTACGGTTTGCACGAACAGGTGAAGATGAAGGATGGCAAAATTTCGACGTTGAATTATAATACATATCGCATTCCACGTGCTACCGATGTTCCCGAGATAACGGCAATTGTGATTGAAAATAACGATCCCCTCTCGCCTTCGGGCGCAAAAGGAATTGGCGAACCGGCAAATGAACTGATGGCTCCAGCGATTGCCAATGCGATTTATCACGCCACAGGAAAACGATATTTTTCATCGCCGATTACGATCGAACAAGCGCAACCCATTCTGAAAGAGGAGGTGTCGCATGTTCACGCAGATTAATCGCCAGTCGATCTTGTTAAATGAAGCGCAACTAGACCAGTCACTGCTCGAATTTCTTCGCGAAGAACTCAGATTAACTGGCACGAAAAACGGATGCGGCGAAGGGTTCTGCGGTACCTGCACCATCTTGATCGACGGTAAACCGAAGAAGGCATGTATCCTCAAAGTTCGCGACATCGTTGACAAATCGGTGCTCACTATCGAAGGAATGACTCGTGAAGATGGTGCTCTCCATCCCCTGCAGACAGCATTTATCCAAGCGGGAGCGATCCAATGCGGATACTGCATCCCCGGAATGGTGCTGACTGCCCACGCATTTTTGTCCGAGCACCCGCAACCGACGCGACCGGAAATCCGGAAAGCCATTTCGGCAAATCTCTGCCGTTGTACCGGCTATCAACAGATTGTCGATGCAATCGAAGCGGCATCACCATTTTATCAAACAAACGATCTAATTAAATAACCTAATGGAGAATAGTGTATGACCACTAATCTTGAAACTAAAGTAAATCGCTTACGGGAATTGAAACAGTCGTTTTACAATCGCGATTTCCTATTGACATGGGAACAAACCGATCAGGAACTCGAAGCAGTCATGTTGTGTGCGGAAATCTTGAAAGAACTGCATCGAACCGGTGTATCGGCGCGAGTATTCGATACTGGACTCGGGATCTCAATTTTCCGCGACAATTCGACGCGCACCCGTTTCAGTTTTGCATCTGCGGTAAATTTACTGGGATTGGGACTCTCCGATTTAGACGAAGTCAAATCGCAAATCGCCCATGGCGAGACGGTTCGCGAAACCGCCAATATGATTTCATTTCTGACGGAAACGATCGGTATCCGCGACGATATGTACCTTGGCGAGGGAAATCGTTACATGCGCGAAGTGAGCGCCGCAGTTCAGGAAGGGTTCGAAAACGGCGTATTACCGCAACGACCAAGCATTGTAAATCTGCAATGCGATTACGATCACCCAACACAATCGCTTGCCGATTTACTGCACCTGAAATCATATTTCGGATCGCTGGAAGCGCTTCGGGGCAAGAAAATCGCCATGACTTGGGCTTACTCGCCCAGCTACGGAAAACCGTTGTCGGTTCCCCAAGGAATCATTTCACTGCTATCGCGCTATGGTGCCGATGTGACACTGGCTTATCCCACCGGTTACGATCTGTTGCCGGAAATTGTCGACATCGCTAAAAAGAATGCCACCACATCCGGTGGATCGTTCACCGTCGCTGATCGGATGGAAGCGGCTTTCGAAGGTGCCGATGTTGTCTATCCAAAATCGTGGGCACCGTTCCAAGTGATGGTTCGTCGCACCGAATTATTGAAGAATCGCGACCAACAGGGATTGAAAGAATTGGAAAAAGAGTGTCTCGCGAACAATGCCAAATACCAGTCGTGGGAATGCGACGAATCGAAAATGGCTGCCACGAAAAATAGGAAAGCGTTGTATATGCATTGCCTCCCCGCGGACATTTCCGGAGTCAGTTGCGAACATGGCGAAGTTGCGCAAACGGTGTTTGATCGCTACAAGTTCGATACCTATCGCGAAGCTGGATTCAAACCGTTCGTAATTGCCGCCATGATTTTCCTGACCCGTAAAGCCAATCCGGTTGCAGCGATCGACCAGATCATCCAACGCAACCATCAACGTTGATCGAGATAAAAAAATGTCAAATCAATCAGAAAAAAATCGTCAAGAAGTCCGGCAGCGCACAATTAAACGGTGCCGTGAGCGTAAAATCGTCATCCCGACATTCAATCAGATGCGACACCCGGAAACAATTCCGGAATCGATTCAATCGAAGCTGCCCGGTTTGGGTTTGTGGGATATCAATCCCTTAAATTTATTTCGGATCAGTTGGAAAAACGATTTGTCGACCGGTCGATTCGGAAAAGTCAATTACGTCGAAATTCCGTCATCGATCTCCGGCGTTCGTGCTCGCATTGTCGGGATCGTCGGAAAGTATTTTCCAACCGGCGCACATAAGGTCGGTGCGGCATTTGGCTGTCTAGTGCCACGGTTAGTATCCGGTGAATTCGATCCGGAACATCAGAAAGCCGTTTGGCCATCGACTGGTAATTACTGTCGCGGCGGCGCATTCGATTGTGCGCTTCTTGGTTGTCAACCGATTGCGATTCTTCCGCAGGAAATGTCACGCGAACGGTTCGAGTGGCTGCACGAAATCGGTGCCGAAGTCATCGCTACGCCCGGTTGTGAATCGAATGTGAAAGAGATTTACGACAAGTGCAACGAATTGAAAGACGATCCGCAATACGTGATCTTCAATCAATTTGCCGAATTCGGCAATCCGATGTTTCATTATAACGTCACAGGTCCGGCAATCGACGAAGTGTACCGAACCCTGAGTGCGGATCGTTCGCGACTGGCGGCATACATCTCGGCAACGGGTTCTGCAGGGACGATCGCTGCCGGCGACTATCTGAAACATCAATTCGGCGATGTCAAAATTATCGCGACCGAAGCTTTGCAATGTCCAACGTTATTGATGAACGGCTTTGGTGGTCATCGGATCGAAGGAATCGGCGACAAGCATATTCCGTGGGTTCACAATGTCAGAAATACCGACGGTATCGCTGCCATCGACGATGAAGATTGCATGCGAATTCTGCGCCTCTTCAACGAACCTGTTGCGAAACCCTATCTGACAAAACTTGGAATTGACGATTCTTCGTTGGATCGCTTGTCGTTGCTGGGAATTTCCAGTATCTGCAATCTGCTTGCAGCAATCAAGACGGCACGCTATTACGAAATGGATGAAAACGATTTCATCTTCACGGTTTTTACCGATTCTGCCGATATGTATCGCTCGCGCCTGCCGGAACTGACAACCGAACTCGGAAGCTATACACCCGTCGCGGCAGCACAGGATCATGCCGCATCATTATTGCATCAGCGGATCGATTTCTTCAAAGAGCTATCTTACTACGACCGAAAAGCTATTCACAATTTGAAGTATTACACTTGGATCGAACAGCAGGGTAAGACGTCTGAAGAATTGAACGAGCAGTGGCATCAGGAGTATTGGCGTGAACGTATCGTCAATGCGGTAACGGCTGTTGATGCCGATATCGCAGCATTCAACGCCGAAGTAAATTTATCGTGAGTGGTCGATCCAGCATCGGAGCGCTGATTCTAGCCGCCGGAAGCGGAACACGAATCGGTACACCGAAACTGGCATTGACGATCAACGGTATTGATTTCTTAACGCTCATTCGATCGAAACTTCGCGCTGCGGGGATCGATCGGATGAGCGTTATTGTTTCCGAGGAGTATTTTCAGTGGGCACAAGACCGGTGCCTTGAGGATACAATTATCGTGAATACCCATCCCGAACGCGGAATGTATTCATCGGTATTGCTCGGTCGCAATTCATTCAGCGACTGTAGCGGTGTGTTGATCAACCCGGTCGATTATCCTGCCATCCAAGAAACGACTTACAGTAAGTTGATCGAACTTGCACGATCAAATCCGAAGCAAATGATCAAACCGGTCTATCAAGGTCGATCCGGTCACCCGATCATCATCCCCACACCGATCTTTCAAACACTCTTGCTGGATGCGGGAAGATTGGATCTTGCATTGCGGAATTCGAGAGTCGATACTTTACCGATAGAAGTGAACGATCCGGGGATCCTTTTAAATATTAACGATCGCGATACTCTCGACCGATTAACTTCTTCAATGATCTAATGCACCGCGCCAAACAGCAATCAATTCGGCAACAATTGCGACACCGATCTCGCCTGGCGATTGTGCGTTGATTTTCATTCCGATCGGTGCGTGCACTTTTTGAAGATCTGATTCGGAAATTCCACGTGCTTTCAGATGTTCATAAGTAAGTAAGATCTTCCGTTTACTTCCAATCATTCCAATGTATCGTGGCGATCGCGTTATTACCTGTTCCAGTATCAATTCATCGTGGCGGTGTCCACGTGTAACGATCACGATATAGCTGTGCTGATCGATGCGCATTCGATCGACGATCGTACTGAAATCGTCACAGACGACTTCTTCGGCTTCGGGAAATCGATCGCGATTCGCAAATGAGATCCGATCGTCAGCGATTGTCACCCGAAATCCAGCCAATGCCGCGCATTGCGTCGTGACTTTTCCGACATGCCCTCCACCGAAAACAATTAATCTCGGTTGGGGATCAAGAAATTCCAATACAAGTTTCCACTCACTACTTTCCTGAACGATCGTTTTACGGGAGGCGATACAACTTTCACGTGCTTTCGTTAATTCCGATTGAAGCTCGTTAACAATTGGATCTCCACCCCGGATCGATCCATCCAATTCCAGAAGAGTTTTACGGTATTGGTCGTGTTGATTCCAGTACGTCAAAAGGAGTGTGGGAGTATTACTAAGAAGCGCTTCGCAGATCTGCTCGTACAATGGCAGCATACCGGACACCGGTGTCTCTTGCATCACTAGGACCGAACCGCCGCACATCAATCCGGATTCACCTTCATCGTCATTTAGATAATAGGTCGCAATCGTCACTTGCGGATGATCTGATTCTGCACCGAGACTTCCGAGAATACCACCATCGAGGCAACCACCACCGACGGTACCGTACACTTTCAATCCATCGTCGAAGATGATTGCCATCCGCGATTGTTGTGGCGCCGGAGTTGATCCTGAAGTCGCGACAATCGTGGCAAATCGAACCACTTTTCCAGTCTGCAATGCGTCTCTTACTTTATCGAACAAACTCTCACCTCTAGCGATTTCTTTCACTGTTATCGAACCGATTCATCCGAATATAATATGAAAAATCACGGCAATCAGCTTAATTCCGCTGAGATTTGACAAATTCAATGGCGATTTCAACAGGAATCGAATTCTATATCCGAAAATTTCTTCGTATTATCAATAAAGGCAACGATTTTGACCGATCGAAAGTAATCGAATGTTAATCGACAATTTCCACCGAACTCACAACTATTTGCGCATCTCCGTGACGGATCGCTGCAATTTGCGATGCACTTATTGTATGCCTGCATCCGGTCGGGATTTAATGCCGCGTGAAAATATTCTGACCTTGGAAGAAATTGACCGGATCGCGACGATCTTGATTGCAAATGGAATTGATAAAATCCGGCTAACCGGTGGCGAACCACTTGTCCGCAAAAACCTGATTTGGTTGATCGAACGTCTTGCCAACAACACAACCCTGAAAGCATTGGCACTTACCACGAATGGGGTGTTACTGCGCAATCAAGTCGCAATCCTACATTCGGCAGGTATCACTCACCTGAATATCAGTCTAGATTCGCTTCAACGAGAGCGTTTCCTTGCGCTAACTGGTAGCGACGATTTGCATACGGTTCTCGCCGCGATCGATGAGAGTATCGCAACCGGATTCCAAGCGGTCAAATTGAATGTTGTTGTCATTCGTGGTTTCAACGACGATGAATTAAACGCTTTTGTCGAATTGATAAAAAATCGACCGATCGCACTGCGATTTATCGAGTTTATGCCGTTTACTGGAAACCGTTGGCAGCAAGAAAATGTCGTTACTGCCGACGAAATGATTTCGCGAATTGCACGTCAGTATACCCTATTACCACTACCCACCAATCCGTCACAAACAACAACGGGAGCTGATTACACGATTTCAGGATACGCCGGTTCAATTCATTTCATCGCTCCGGTTTCGCACTCATTCTGCCGGTTTTGCAATCGACTGCGAATCACCGCCGACGGGCATTTGAAAACTTGTCTATTTCGTTCTCCAAGTCTCGATTTACGGTCACTATTGCGCAATGGTCGTAATGATCGACAAATTATCGAAGCAATCTCGGAATCTTTACAATCAAAACCGGAGTCGTCGGAGCTTGGAATGATCGTTACCGGCGATATTCCGCATTGTATGACCGCAATCGGTGGCTAACAACCGCAAACAGGATATGTTATGATCGATGTCTCGAAAAAATGGAATTCGCTCCGCAGCGCAACCGCACAAGCAATCGTTCGGATGAAACCGGATACGATCAAACGAGTTCAAGCTGGCGATATTCCCAAAGGCGATCCACTGGCGGTAGCCAAAGTAGCCGCAACGCTAGGCGTTAAACACACCAGTACGCTTATTCCCTACTGTCATTCGGTACCGATCGATCATATCAATGTATCATTTGAAATAGGTACCGATCGGATTACGATCACGGTCTTCGTGAAATCGGTTTATCATACCGGTGTCGAGATGGATGCGCTGACTGGTGCGTCTGTCGCGGCACTGACAATTTACGACATGCTTAAAATGATCGATGAAGCGATGGAAATCGAAGCCATTCGACTGGTCGAGAAGCGTGGTGGAAAATCGGACTACCGAACGAAACATCCACGAAAATTGCGGGCTGCTGTGGTTGTTATGTCCGATTCTATTGCCTCTGGGAAGAAAGACGATCAATCCGGTAAAATGATCGTCGACCGACTGGAAGCCGAAGCATTCGAGATCTTCGAATACAAGATTATTCCCGACGATCCTGAGACAATTGTAGCATTGCTATCGCAATATGCCGACAACAATCATTTGGATCTTGTCGTCTCAACAGGTGGAACCGGTTTTAGTTTCCGCGACAATACCCCCGAAGCCACTGAAAAAGTGATTGAACGCGAGATACCAGGTATTCCGGAGATTCTTCGGCAATATGGTCAGGATCGTACGCCGTATGCGATGCTGTCGCGCGGCAAAGCAGGAATCCGCGGAAATACGATCATCATTAATCTGCCCGGTTCGAAACGGGGTGTTGCGGAATCGCTGGATGCGCTTTTTCCCGGTCTTCATCACAGTTTTGCGATGCTCGAAGGCGGACGTCACGACAATACCGAGACGGCGAAATGATTACTTTCGACGAAGCGATTCAGATCATCAAATCGGAATCCAACTCACTTCCAGTTGTTACTCTGAAACTGCAAGAAAGTATCGGTTGTCACCTCGCGAAACCGGTGACTGCACGATTCGATTTACCCCGCTTCGACAACTCAGCGGTAGATGGATTCTGTGTTTGCTGCGATGATCTGAAAAATCTACCGATCCAATTTCCACTCGCTGATACGATTGCAGCTGGAGATCGACCAAGTACGCCGCTCTTACCCGGAACCTGTCGCAAGATCTTCACAGGCGCGGTAATACCAGCAGGCGCCGATGCCGTTGTGATGAGAGAATATGTGCAGGAAGAGATCGCTTCGGTCACATTTTCGCAACCCATTTCTCAGGGTGAGAATATTCGATATCGCGGTGAAGAAGTAACAACTGGAACCGAAATATTCATTACCGGAACTACGATCACGCCATCTGTTGCCGCGATGATTGCCGCTTTCGGTTACGATCAAGTGCCGATTTACCGGAAACCTAGAATATCGATTCTAATTAGCGGTTATGAATTGCTTTCTCCCGGTCAAGAACTACAAGACGGAAAAATTTACGATTCGAATCAAACCGGACTAACCACTTGGCTGCAACAGTTTCCTTGTGAGGATATCATCGTACAACATGTTCCCGACGATCTTGCCTTAATATCCCAAACAATTTCTGACGCACTTATTCAATCCGATATTTTGATCACAGTCGGTGGTATTTCAGTCGGCGATTTGGATTTTATGAGACGCGCTTTCACACAAAATGGAATCCGTGAGCATTACTGGAAAGTTGCAATGAAACCGGGCAAGCCTAATTACTTCGGTACTTTTTCTCGATCGAACGAATCCCGTTGTCTTGTTTTTGGATTACCCGGAAACCCGGTTTCAGCGCTGGTTTCGGCACAACTATTCATTAGTATCGCCCTCCGGAAACTACTCGGCGAAGTTGATCCCGAACACTCCTTGATACCCGCACGAATTGCCAATAGTTACTCAAAAAAAGCCGGTCGCGAAGAGTTTGTCCGCGGTCTACTTGAATTTACCGAAACCGGTGTTATCGCTCGTACGTTGGATGGACAAGAATCGCACATGATATCAACGTTATCGAAAGCAAATGCGCTATTGAGAATTCCTTCCGATGTGACTGTCATATCGGAAGGAACAGTCGTCAAGACGATTCCTTTGAGAGTTTGACCATGACACGACAATCCGGTACAGTGGTTGCAATCTCGATAAGCCAAGTAAAAGGCATTCCGAAATCGAATGTCGCTCAAGCTGAATTGATATCCGACTTTGGAATTATCGGAGATGCGCATGCCGGCTCGGGACATCGTCAAATTAGTTTACTTGCAATTGAGAGTATCCGATCGATGCAGGCAAAGGGAGCGCAGGTCGAACCCGGCAATTTTGCCGAAAACATCACCACTGAGGGTATTTCTTTAATCAATCTTGCTATTGGCGACCTGATTCAAATTGGTAAATGTCTATTGCAAGTCACACAAATCGGGAAAGAGTGTCATTCGCGATGCGCGATATTCGAAATCGCTGGCGATTGTGTGATGCCACGCGAAGGAATATTTACCAAAGTGCTAACCGGTGGATCGATCAAGGTTGGCGATACGATTACAATCCAAGCGAATAGTGAGGATTAATCGTGGAAATCGTCTCGATTTCATTACTTATTTTCCTAGTCGCTGCACTCTATTCTTCGGTCGGGCACGGTGGTGCATCGGGTTATCTGGCAGTGATGGCAATTTTTTCATTTGCTCCGAAAGCGATGGCTTCGACTGCATTGGTGTTGAACATTGTTGTTTCATCGATTGCATTTTATAATTTTTCCCGCGCAGGTCATTTCGACCGACGTCTGATCCTACCCATCCTTATCACATCGGTACCGGCAGCATTTATCGGCGGCTATTTAAAATTGACCGATCACACTTATGAAATCATTCTAGGCATCACATTATTAGTTGTAGCCGCAATCATGATTTTATACCGAAAACCATCGGAAGAGATTCCTACTGACCGGGTACCATCGAAATTTATCACATCGCCCATCGGTCTGGTGGTTGGTCTAGTATCCGGAATGATTGGGATTGGCGGTGGTATATTTCTGAGTCCAATTCTCGTCCTGGCTAGATGGGCAACAGTGAAACGCGCAGCTGCTACCGCTGCAACATTTATCTTTTTTAATTCACTTGCCGGTCTTGCCGGTAGATGGATTAACTCGCAACTGGAATTTGTCTCGCTGGCTCCGTTTTTTGTGGCTGCGTTGTTGGGTGGCATCACCGGATCTTTTTTTGGCGCGACAAAAATATCAAATCGGATTCTCAAAACGCTGTTAAGTTTAGTGTTGGTGTTCGCATCCTATAAACTTCTAATCAAGTGACGACTTCGATGTAAGCACTATTTCAAGATCGACCAAGAACGCATGTCTTCGTTGGAAACAGAAAAATGGTGCAGAAACATTTATATTTACGATTTATTGCGGTATTAATTCTTCTGACGACAGTATGTCGGTGGGAATCGAATTACAATTACAGTTCACTTGGTGCCTCTTCGATACCGATACATATCCCAATTCAGATTAATTTACCAAGTGGACTCTCATCGCTAAATTCCACACCTGTCACATTCGGGGTACCCTTTCCCAAAGGAAGATTGCGCGACGTAAACCACCTTCGGCTGGTCGATGGCTTCAATCATTCCATTCCATTTCAGTCTGAAATCACCGGATATTGGTATCCTGACGCTTCGATTAAATGGGTTCGCTTCGACGCACTTGTAAATCCTAATCACTCCCTGTTTCTAACAGATGAAACGACTAGTGACCAATCCGAAGCTGCTCCGAAACTCACTGTTAAGCAAGTTAATGGCAAAATAAGCGTTGAAACGGGATCCGCTCGATATATTCTCACCCGAGGGATCTCCCCAATCGACGAGATCTGGATCGGGCCCAATTGTGTCGCTGCCGGTAAACCGGGAAAAGGGCTCTACGTAACCGATCAAAATGGTCGCGTCGCTTCGGCATCGACTACCGATGAAACCATGACGATCGAATCGAATGGATCGATTGCAGCAACGATTCGATTTGAAGGGAATTATGCGACAGCTTCAGGCGAGATTCTTGCACGTCACATTACTCGATTAGAATTCTTCGCCGGACAATCGACCGCCAATATCACTCATACATTAATTTTAACACGAAACAGCAACGAGATTCAGTTTTCCGATATTGGTTGGGAGCTATCGGTCACTCCCGGTTCAAATCCTACCGCAAATTTCGGATCCGATCGAAACGATTGGCGGCAATCACAAAAGTATTTACTGACTCAATCCACTGATGCCGCTTTCATGATTCAAGACGACCATTATTTCTTTGCTCATAATCGCAATCATTTCGCTATTTCGACAGTACAAAATCACAAACCAAGAATCGCTATTGAAGGATCGGAGTGCGGCGACTGGTCAGCACTATCGGGTAGTAAAGGCGGAATGCTTGTTTCCTGTACCGATGCCGCTCTTCAACATCCGAAAGAATTTTACCTCGAACGTAATCGCGTAACCCTACATCTGTTTAGCAATCGGAATGGCGACTTGCTCGATTTTCGAGCACCCGCTCTGGTGAAGAAATGGGATTTGCGTCAATGGTATACTGCATCGGTTCCGAAGTCGAGTCAACAAGATATCGAATTGATTTTAAAACGCGTATCGAACTACGATTTCAATGCCGCCGGATGGTCGAAAACGCACGAATTACTGGTTGTACCGCTACCCCCCAACGCGACTACGGCTGAAATGAGTCAGTTAGCCTACAAACGTTCCAATCCTGTGTATGCAATGCCCGATCCAAATTGGATTGCACAAACCGAAGCAATTGGTTCCTATCATCCACGCGATGCAAACAAATTTTCAATCCCGGAAAAAGCGATCGAGGCTGGTATTAGCAAATGGCAAACGAATGTGACCAATTGGGGCGACTACGGTTTTGTCGATTATGGAATGGGTCCCCATTTGGAGTATTCGGGAAAATATCCGAACCAGATCCGCTATAACAATTCAACCTATACACTTCGTTCCGACCTATGGAAACTCTATGCGCGATCGGGTGAACGCAAAATTCGAGAATTTGCGCAAACGACCAACCGAAGCCTGCTCGATGCTTGTATGTCGCATTGGGAGGTGCCCGGAAAACCGAAGGGATTATTTCTTCAAGCAACTGGAACCGATCTCCCGGCAGGTAATGCAAATCCCGGAATGCTCCCATTCTATTGGGAAACTGCAAAAGCCATTCACAACGCCAGTTCATCGAATCTTGATGCGTATTTTCTCGATTATTACTTGACGGGAAGCCGAAGAACCAAAGAGGTAATGCAAGAATATGCCAGTGCTGTTTTGCAAAAGTGGAATCTTAATCAGGTGCACACCGACGAGCGACCGTTGATGTTGTTGCGAATGTTATCGCAGCTCTACGGATTTACCGGCAATCAGGAATTTCGCCGAATGGCGAATGCTACGATGGATATTCTATCTCGACCGGACAGCCAACTCGGAATCATTCAACCGAGAAAGATGTTTCAAACTGAACTTGAGAATACAACCTATAAATTGGATGCCGATGTTCGTGCTTTAATCGATTCTTATCAAATTCTCGGCGATCAACGGTACCTCGAAGCCGCCAAGCGAGTCGCTCGCTACGATTGGACGAACTTTTTCGGAGCGTTTCCACTGTTCTATTGCAATCCAACTGGTGTCGCCGGCGATTTTCTCTACAACGAAACACACGATCTTCGATATCGGCAAGGTTTGACGATTCAACTTCGATATCTTGCTTCCACCTACGATAATGTAAAACAGACAATCGAAGGAATTTCCAGCGTTGAAAAAACGACTTTTCTCTTTGAGGGTGTTCCACTCGCTGAAAAAAATGCTCTAGAAAACGCCAGCGATACCAAACACCATGCGTCATGGATCGGCTTCGACGATATGGGTGATTCAACCGCGATTGTCATCCGAAAGACTGGCAACAACCCCATCAATATCGACGTCTGGCAATGTAAAGATCTATGGTTATCGTCAGCTCAGAATCCGACCGTTCATTTATCCAAATGGATTGCAAGCGACGGGTATCAACACAGCAGTATCGCGCTCCCGAAAAGTGCCGCAACGGGTGACTATCTGATCGGCAGTAAATGGTATGGTCAACATCTCGCAATTGCCGATGCAGCGATCCCGATGGTTGTCTATGCACCCGGTTATTGGCGACCGTATCCGTCGCAAACACCTTCGGTACGTTACTATTTCAAAGTTCCTGTTGCCGCAATCAAACCGACGATCGTATTTGAAGGTTCGGCGCAGTTAATTACACCCTCCGGCACGCTTTACCGAAATGGCGAAGTTCTTCACGGCGAAATCGAATTATCGGCTGGCGTTTCCGGTCTCTGGAGCTTCTGTCCTGTCAACAACCAATTGATACGTGTTAAGAATATTCCACCCTTTTTCGCTGCCGAATCACCGGAAAATTATTTTGAGCCATCCATTGCGGGTCAATCGAATCACTTACTGGATACTCAATCGCGCACGGGATTCTCGATCGATAACCGGACATTTCATTTTATTTCCAACGAAAAGTCTCCTTCGAACGATGGTTCGATGTATTTACCCGGCAGTACCGGGACGATCGAATTCTGGTATCGCCCAAATCAATCGACCAGTTCCGAAAAAGCAAATGCGCTTACGATCTGCTCGATCAGAGCGGCGAATGGAAAACAAATTGGATATCTCCGATATCAGAATGCTCCAAACAGCACCAATTCTCAAGCCGATCAAACAGCATCGCACACACTGGAAGGATCATTCGACACCGATGGATTGTCCGGAAAGAAGCCGTTGCGAGCATGGCGACGGGTACTGTTGCAACCGAATGAATGGACACATATTGCATGGGTGTGGGGATACCGGAACGGAATAATTCCTCGAACACCCGGATACAATCGCGTTCCAGCCGACAGTGTGATGGTAATGGAATTGTACATCAACGGTAAATTGGGTCAAACATCCAGTTACACTTGGTTGAAAAACCGGTTGATTGATATACCGACTCAATTTGATTTGCCGAAACTCGAAGCCAGCATCGACGAATTACGGATTTCTGATACACAGCGATATACTGTCGACTTCCAACCGTTAAAGCACGATCAACGGTTAAAGGTCGATACTCACACTCGAGCGCTGTTTCATTTTGACGGAAATACCAACGGTGAGAGTTACTACTCAAAATCTCCGCTTCATGCCGAAATGAAATAACAAAAGCCCCCGATCGCTCGGGGGCTTTTTGAATGATACAATATTATTTCTACTGCTATCGGAGATACTGGATCATTCGGCGTTGTGCAAAGCCCGGTGCTTCCACCGAAACGATGTAAGTACCACTTGCCAGTGTTCCTGCATTCCAATGCACGATCATTTCACCCGGAGTAGCGTTACCGTTGTACAACACGCTTACTTCCTTACCCAATACATCGAATACCCGGATCGTTACCCGACCTTCCCGCGGAATACCGACGACAATCTGAGCCGAAGCATTGAACGGATTCGGATAAATCGATTCCAGCGCATAGCTGTGTGGCACCGAAATTGTCCGTTCGTTGATCGAGGTAATATTGATCGTAAAGTTACCGTCACTAACATCCTGAACAGAAGGATTACTGATCAAAGTCGTGCGAACACGAGCACTGTTGGTGTTGGGACCGGTGATTGCCCACAATAAATAACTGTCGGCGGTAGTACCGAGAATTTCCCACTCACCGGAAGGATAGGTGCGGTTCAACTCAACCAACACGTTTCCAGCGGCATTCACGCGCTGCCAACGAATAGTGTCCGTCATAACACCACCTAATACTTCGCCACCATTCGGATGTAAGATAAAAAGTGATGCTTGCGGATTGACGATTGTAAAGTTCGCAGCACTGATAGCGCTGATTGACGGATAACTTAGTGATTGAACCTTAACACGAGCGGTTGTCGTTGCGGTTCGAGCAACATTCCATAGAATGCTATTCGTCGAAGCCGGAACCACACGAATCGTATCCCAGTTACCGGACGGATAGTTGTCGTTAATGAGCACCGCCAAGTTGCCACTCGTTAGCTGTGAATTCCAGCGAATGGTGTCAGAAGTACCGTTGACAATAATTTCACCGCCATTGGGGCGCTGCAACGTGATTTGCGGTGTGGCAATCGTGAAGCTGGCGGCACTGGTTGTTACACCATTGGTGCCGTGAATTCGCACGCGAATTCGTGCATTCGTTGACGCGGCACCCGAAACCGGATTCCAAATCCAGTAGTAGCCTGGAACTTGTGTGGCGATCGATTGGAATGGATCAACCGGATAGTCCCGACTCAATTCGATATCGACACCATTGGGCATATAAGGTGCACTGAATCGCACTGTATCCACGTTACCGATATAGAACGTTTCGCCGCCATTCGGACGCAACAGCGTAATCGGTGGCGTGATAATGCTGAAATCGGTGGCACTCAAACCGATAATCGAAGGTGTCACGACCGATACTATTCGAATTCGAACGTGAGCTGATGGAGCGTAGTTCACCGCCCAGAGATAAGGTGAAGAGTTGTACGGTACCGTCGCAATCGAATCCCAAGTTCCAACAGGGTAATTAAGATTCACTTGAATTCGAACGTTGCCGGTAACGTATTGCGATGACCACGCAATCGAATCAGATGTACCGATAATTAGCGCTTCACCAGTCGGATGGTGAATCCAGATAATCGGAGCAACAATCGTGAAAATATTGTCACTTACATCGGTAATCGAATTATTCAACAATGATGTGACTCTGATACGCGCTTGCGATGTTGCAGTACCAGCTACTAACCAATCGTAGGTTCCGGAATTGGAAGTACTCGCAACAATCGTTTCCCACGTTCCAGACGGATACTCGCGATTTAACTCGATCCGGATATTGCCATTGACATTGTTATTGACCCAGGTAATCGCATGCGACGATCCAACAGTATACGATTCCCCGCCGTTGGGTGATGTAACCGTTAAACTCGGCGGTGCAACGATGCTGAAGTTGGCATTGGAAGTATCGCCAACAGTCGGAGTCAATACCGAGAGAACACGCATTCTCGCAGCACTTGAAGCGGTTCCTGCGACAATCCATGCGAACGATCCGTCATTCGTCGTGGTATCGGCAAGCATTTCCCAAGTACCTGATGGATAATTGCGATTCAATTGAATACGAACCGTACCGGTAATATTCACCGAAGTCCATTGGATCGTACGTAAATCACCGATTTGCCACGAATCGCCGCCATTCGGCAAGGTAACCGTGATTGTCGGTGGTTGGATTAGTTGGATCGAGAAATTCGCATCGCTCGTATCGGCGATGGTCGCATTACCTACTGCCTGAATTCGAATTCGCGCCGTCGTCGATGTTGTACCGGATACCGTCCAACTGAAGCTTCCGGTATTCACAGTACTATCGGTAACCGTTTCCCAAGTCGTTCCCGGATAACTACGATTCAAATAAATAGCAACTTTATTGGTGAGACCGACCGACGACCAAGTGATTGTTTGAGTCGATCCAATCTGATAGGTTTCGCCACCATTCGGTGCCGTCAGAGTTAGTGTCGGTGCAATGATTGCAAAGTCGGCATTCGAAGTGTCGCCAACCGTGGTAGCCATTGCATTGCGAATACGGACACGGGCATTCGCAGTTAACGTATTGGTAACCGTCCAAGCGAATGAACCGTTATTAGTTGCACCATTCGATAATCGCGTCCAATTACCCGTCGGATAATTGGTGTTGACATCGATCTGAACATTTGTAATCGATCCGGTTGAGGTCCAAGTGATATTGTGTTGTGTTCCAGCAACCCAGCTTTCGCCACCATTCGGAGCAGTAACAGTGATCGACGGTGGAACTGATACGGTGAAGTTCGCCGTACTGGTTCCGAAATATTGCGGTTCGGTTTCCGATCGTACGCGAATACGCGCAGTCGTTGTTGCCGGACCATTGACCGTCCAACTGTATGTAGTATCGGTACCAGCGGCTTCACCAATCGCTTCCCAAACACCAGTTGAATACGTTCGGTTGATTTCGATCGCGACCATGCCGGTGATTGCAGTAGGCGTCCAAGTGATGTTATGGGTTTCGCCGACCAACCAATTCTCGCCGCCAACCGGGGAACGCATCACAATACCCGGAGGAGTTGCAACGGTAAAGTTCGTATCAGAAATATCGACAACCGCGGGATAACTCAACGACCGTACTCGAATGCGTGCATTCGTCGTGGTCGCTCCTGCCACGGTCCAGTTATATGTGCCGGTATTGGCAATGTTTCCAGCCAAGGCTGTCCAGTTACCAGTGGGATAATTGCGATTGATGTCGACTGCAACGTTTCCAGTTAGACCGGTTGAATTCCAGGTGATCACTTGCGCCGAATTCAAGTACCAGCGTTCCCCACCATTCGGAGCAGTCACAGTCATCGACATCGGAACCATGATCGTAAAGTTGAAATTACTCGTATCGCCGATTGCGGTATTGTTTCGCGAAAGCACACGAATTCGCGATGTCGTACTAGCTGCTCCGGCTACCGTCCACGTGAAGGTTCCACTGTTTGTTGCACTATCGGAAATCACTTCCCAAGTACCAGTCGGATAGGTACGATTGACCTGAATCCGAACCGCACCGGTAAATCCTGCAGCTTGCCATTCGATCGGTTGCTGCGATCCAATTGCCCACAGTTCGCCACCGTTGGGATTGGTTACAGTAATACTCGGTGGAATTGTTACCGAAATACTGAAATCGGTATCGCTGCTATCGCCAATGGTAGTATTGGTTACCGAACGTACGCGCACTCGGGCGGTTGTCGAGGTGGTACCTGCGACAGTCCACATATAGGAACCATTGTTCGTGACATCGGCGGCAATCGATTCCCAAGTACCGGTCGGGTAGGCTCGATTCAGCTCAATCGATACGTTTCCAGTGACACCTGCCGAAATCCAACTAATCTCGCGAACGGAATCGACTGCAAAGGTTTCCCCACCATTCGGAGCAGTAACACGAATGATCGGTTGAATCAATGAGAAGTTCGCATCGCAAGTATCACCAACGGCGCCACCACCAGGGGTACGAACTCGCAACCGAACGGCATTGCTAGCGGTTCCGGCAACTGTCCACAAATAAGAACCGGTATTGTTGATGTTGTTCGCTACTTGCTGCCAATTCCCGTTCGGATAATTCAATTTGGCTTCAATTGCCACAGTATTAATGGTTCCGGTCCAGCTCCACGTGACGTAGTGCTGTGTACCGATTACCCAGTTTTCACCGCCATTCGGAGCAACAACTGTAATCGATTGCGGCACCGTGATAGTAAAGTTGGCATTGCTGGTGTCGGCATACGCCGGAGTTGTTAATGGGTAAACGCGAACTCGTGCGGTAGTAGAGCCGGGAGCGGTAACGGTCCAAGCATAGGAGGTGTCATTCGCACAACTGTCGATAATGCTTTCCCACGTACCGGTGGGATAATTTCGCATCAACTGAATCGCGACGGCACCCGGGGCATTGGTTCGTGCCCAAGTAATATTGTGTACCGAACCGACTTGCCAGTTTTCGCCACCGTTCGGTGCACTGACGGTCAATCCCGACGGTTGGAAGATCGTGAAATTAGCATGACTGGAATCCGAGTAGGTCTGAGTCGATCCCAGACTTGTTACGCGAATTCGCGCAGTGGTCGATCCCGGTCCGGTGACTGTCCAGGTATACGTTCCATTGTTCACGACACCAGCAGTTAGTGTTGTCCAGGTTCCAGTCGGCCAATCCCGATTCACGGCAATCGATACGCCCGGAATGGTGACACCATTCGTCGTCCAAGTAATTGTATGTGAAGTACCGACCACCCAATTCTCGCCACCCACCGGGGAAGAGAGGACGATTCCGGTTGGAACCGAGATCGTAAAGTTAGCATTGCTAGTGTCGGCGTAGTTCGGATTCGTCGTCGAATAGATTCGAATTCGCGAAGCTGTTGATCCTGTTCCACTTACCGTCCAAGACTGCGATCCGCTATTGGCGACATCGGCAAAAAGTGTTTCCCACGTTCCCGTTGGAAATGCCCGATTCAATTGAACAGTCACATTACCGGGGACATTGGTAACATTCCATGTGATATTGTGAGCGCTACCGGTCTGCCAGTTTTCACCGCCGTTCGGCGACGTGATGACAATACTGGGCGGCGCGACAGTCACCAAACTGAAATTTGCATTGGATGTATCGGCAAGAGTCGTAACGGTTGTCGAGCGAATTCGAATTCGTGCATTCGTCGTTGCAGCACCGGAAACCGTCCAAGACTGCGATCCGCTATTGGCGATATCGGCAAAGAGTGTTTCCCACGTTCCGGATGGGTAATTCCGATTTAAATCCAATGCGACGTTACCCGTCAAATTCTGCGACGTCCAAGTAATGCCGTAGGAACTTCCAATCTGCCAGCTTTCACCGCCATCGGGTGCGGTTAATGCCAGAGTCGGTACTACCGAAATTGCGAAATCTGCGGCACTTGTTCCGGTAACTTGCGGGGGAGTAGTCGTTCTGACGCGGATACGTGCAGTTGTCGTGGCAGCACCAGTAACTGTCCAATTAATTACCGTGTCGTAGGGAACGTTGTTGTACAGTGTCGTCCAAGTTCCGGTCGGATAAGTGCGATTGATTTGAACCTGAACGTTTCCAGTCACTCCAGTCGCAGTCCAAAGGATCGGATGAACTGTACCGATACCCCAGTTTTCACCGCCCACCGGCGAATCAATCACGATTCCGTTTGCTACAGTAATCGTAAAACTAGCACTGCTAGTATCGCCTACCGTAGGAGCCGCAACCGAAGTGATTCGCACTCGTGCTGTCGTCGAAGCGGCACCGGTAATTGTCCAATTATAGGTTCCAGTGTTGTTGGTTCCCGCAGTTAGCGATTCCCAAGTACCGGTTGGATAGGTGCGATTCAGTTGAATTGCCACCTGACCAGTGATCTGATTCGACGTCCACGTGATCGCATGCGCCGAACCAGTCTGCCAATTTTCACCACCCACTGGAGAGGTAATCGTAATGGTTGGTGGAACGTACGTGGCAATAGTAAAGTTCGCATTGCTGGTATCGCCCACAGTGGGATTACTGATCGAAGTAATGCGAACACATGCTGACGTCGAAGCCGGTCCGGTGACCGTCCAAGTGTAGCTGTTCGTATTCGGCACATCGGTCGCAATCTGTTCCCATGTACCCGTGGGATACGTTCGATTCAGTGACAACAAGACATTGCCAGTGATCGCCGTAGAAGTCCAGGTAATATTCGAAGTACTGCCAATTTGAACCGCTTCACCGCCATTTGGTGCTGTCACGGTAATTACCGGTGCTTCGGAAATTGTAAAGTTTGCAGCGCTCATTCCAGTCACTTGTGGAACAGTGACCGTACGTACCCGAATTCGCGCAGTTGTGGTCGCAGCACCGGTAACAGTCCATTCAACAGTAGTGTCATACGGAATATTATTATATAGCGTTGTCCACGTTCCATTCGGATAAGTACGATTGATTTGAACCTGTACGTTTCCAGTAACACCGGTAGCTGTCCAACTGATTGGTTGAGTCGAACCGATTCGCCAATCTTCGCCACCCACGGGTTCATCAACGACAATACCAGTTGCCGCAGTAATCGCAAATTCGGCATTGCTGGTATCGCCAATGGTCGGGGTAGTTACTGATGTAATTCGGACACGTGCTGATGACGAGGCTGCGCCGGCAATCGTCCAGTTATAGGTTCCGGTATTTGCTGTGCCGGCAACAACAGTTTCCCACGTGCCGGTGGGATATGTACGATTCAATTCGATGGCAATTCGTCCGGTAATCTGATAGGAAGACCAAGTGATCGCGTGTGCGGTACCTGATTGCCAACTTTCACCGCCATTCGGCGAAGTCACCGTGATGCTGCTGGGGACTGTTACTGCTACTGTGAAGTTCGCATTGCTAGTATCGCCAACAGTAGTGTTGTCGACTGAAAGAACGCGAACCCGTGCAGTCGTTGTTGCGGGTGCAGTTACTGTCCACGCATATGTATTGGTGTTGGGAATATTCGCAGCAAGCGATTCCCACGTGCCGGTCGGATATGTACGATTTAATTGGACATTGACATTTCCGGTGATTGCGGTTGACGTCCAAGTAATATTGCTGATATTGCCGATTTGAACGGATTCTCCACCATTCGGTGCGGTAACCGTAATTTGCGGAACATCGGCAATCGTAAAATTCGCCGCACTGGTTCCAGTTACCTGTGGAACCGCGGTAGTACGCACGCGAATTCGCGCCGTCGTCGAGGCTGCACCGGTTACCGTCCAGTTGATTGTGGTATCGATCGCCACGCTATTGTACAGCGTTGTCCAAGTTCCGTTCGGATAGGTTCGATTGATTTGAATCTGAACTCGTCCAGTTACACCGGAGTATGTCCAAGTAAGTGGATGCACCGAACCAATATTCCAAGTTTCTCCACCTGCTGGAGACGATACGGTGATACCAGTTACCGTCGTTATCGTGAAGTTCGCATTACTCGTGTCGCCATAGGACGTATTTTGTCGCGACAAAATGCGAATTCTTGCGGCTGTCGCAGCGGCTCCGGAAACGGCCCAACTATAGGTTCCGGTATTGTCGGTACTATCGGTAACTGTTTCCCAAGTACCTGCGGGATAGGTGCGATTCAATTGAATTCGAACGGCACCGGTGATATTAAATGAAGTCCAAGTGATATTTTGCGAAGTACCGGTTTGCCAAGTCTCGCCGCCATTCGGTGTCGCAACTGTGATTGATGGCGGACCCATGATCGTAAAATCGGTATTACTGGTATCGCCCACGGTTGTTGTCGTCACCGATCGAACGCGAATTCGTGAAGTTGTCGATGCCGGGCTTGCGACTGTCCAAGCATACGTTCCGGTATTCGCCGTACTCGCCACTATCGTCGACCAAGTGCCTGTTGGATAACCGCGGTTCACTTCGATACTAACATTGCCGGCAAGGTCACTCGATGTCCAAGTGATATTTTGAGTCGTATTGAGCTGCCAGACTTCGCCGCCATTCGGTGCGGTGACTGTGATCCGAGGCGGTATGGTAATTGTAAAATTATTGTTACTCATATCGGTCAAGGATGACGTTGTTGCATGACTCACGCGAATGCGATTCAATGCTGTCGCCGGACCGGAAGCTAACCATGAGTAAGTACCCGAGTTCGGTACGGTAGTGATCGAATCCCAAGTGCCGAGTGGATAATTCCGATTGATCTCAACTTTGACATTTTCAGTTGCACTCAATCCCGTCGAAGTCCATGTAATCGGATAACTATTACCCGCAGCCCAACTTTCGCCGCCGTTCGGCGATGTCAATGCGATCGTCGGTGGTAGCTGATTGGCAATCGTAAAAGTTCCCGGAAGGTTGTTGTTATTCCAGACCACAACGGCATACCATGACACGTTACCCGCTTCGAAATTCAATGTCTGAATTGCACCGGAAGTCGTAGTTGTGGCAAGTGCGTCGTCGCGACCGGCAAAGTAGCTGGTATTATTCGACGAGTAGACTGCGAATCCGAAATCGGCGGAACCACTCGTCTTCACCAATGTCAACGGTTGCGTTTGCAGATCGTAAATACGCAGTTCGAAAACGCGCACGACTTCATTTGCATTCCATGTAATCGTATTGGAAATGCCGCCAGTCGGAATTGTATCGGCTGATGCCCGCCATTCTGTCCAATAGGTACCGGAACCGCCACGACTGCGAACAGTCGGGTAATAGGTATTGGTGGGAGAGTAATGAAAATCGGCAACCACAAAATCAACGGCACTACCCGTCTGGGTCGACGCTGCCAATTGGTTGGTTCCCGCGGCATCCTGATATAACCGTAAATCGTAATCGACTGTGCTCGGTGGTCGAACACCAACAACAGACCAGACAGTGGGTACAGTGGTCGAGTTGAAATAATATCGGTGTAAGGTGTCCGAAGCCGAAACGGGCGTTCCATTGACTAAGCGCGTTTGCGCAAATGAAACAGTCGAGAGTGCGATTAGCAGTAATATTATGGGGATGCGAAAGAAATTATGAGTAGCGTTAGCTTTCCACTGGAGCAAATTCATGAGTACTCTCCTTCAGCAATACTTCGAAATTGAACTTGGGCAAGATCTGGCAATATACGAGTCTGGAAAAAGCACGATGCTCTTTCCGGTATGAGTTCGACAAACTATCCACCGGTTGGGTTTAGAATATTTTTAGGAAATGTGTCACAAACCCTAGTGAAATGAGTGACTTATTGTCGGAAACCACATTTCATTTAAAATAATCGAATTTATTTCAGATCTGAAGATTTTTACGGGATTCTAAAAGAAATACTGCTTGCATCCCCTCTGCAGAATTGTCACAAAGTCGATCCACCTAATATTACGTATTTTAAAGAACCTTACGTCAATCAGCTCGGTTCTATAATCTGATATTCCTTGATGTTTTACTGAATAATAGAAAGAATTTAGTTTTACTATAACTTAAATCAGCTCCCTGAGGAAACATTACGATGTCTAAAAGGCAGTGAGTACAAACGCAAATTGCCGGATCACTCCGGCATTTTGGTGTATTTGCTCGATTGTAGTTCTTGAAAATAAGTAATCATGATTCGGTGTCAGGCTTCGCCTAACCTGCGGGCGGACGCGGGGGTCCGCCCCTACTACCGATAACAACTTATTTTCCAGAGATACTAAAGACTACTATTTATCGAATTTGATCGATGCGATTTCTTCCCAATACAAATACTCCGGTTCACTGTTACCATCCTTGTAAATGAGGATACCGTTGTTACTGCTGTCGACATCCCCTGATCCTTCCAGTGTGATTTTTTCACCGGTGACTAGTTCGATTCGCGATGAATGGCTTGTTTTAGGCGAGATCGAAGCAATTTTCGAGAACGGAATGTGGTAGTCGACGTCAAAGCTCTGTCCGCTCAAGATTTCACAGGTGTAGGCTTCGTCCAGATCGTACACAATGCGACCCGTGTAAGTCTTTCCATCTTCATCGGTAACGACACCTGTCAGTGCCTTGGGAATGGGAAATTCGTGATAACCGGTTCCACTGTTACCAATATCGGTAAAGGTGACTTTTTCGAAAACATCCCACGGTACAATGACCCGTCCGAAACGCGGATCTTCCACCATTATTCCTCGGTTGGATTCGTCGACATCGTTTGTACCTTCCAATACCAATTGTCGATTATCTTTGAGTTCGACCCGGGAACTCGAACTACTTTTTCGCGAAATTGATCTAATCGATCCCATCGCAATCGACATTCGACCGTCATCGGAATCGCCATCTAACTTGTCGGTCGTCAAGCACTCTTCTTCATCCCACTGAATGAAGCCTTGAAAGGATCCGGCTTCCGATTCTACTGTCCCGTATAAGCGAGTACCTACCGGTGAAATAGTCGCAGGGGTTGCCATAAATTCGACTGTTTCAATTTTTTTCCAAGGAACCTTTACTTCACCGATTGTAGCATCCTGAATTGTTACTTCACCTTCGACATCGTTGGAGCCTCCGGAGACTTCGAACACTTGATCGTTCTTGATCGTCACTTCGGCTTCCTCGCTGCCTTCGACTTTGATTTTCTTGATATCGCCAAATCGAACTTCGAATATGTGATTCGAAGCAAACCCATCGAAGTTGACTTGAATCGATCCACCGAAAATACTGATGTTCTTCGATCGCTTGGAAATGGTTTGGATGCGTTCGGCGTGGATTCGCTGTCGTTCGACTTCCTTCCGGTACTTTTCGGCAGCATCGATCAGTGTCTTGTCGTTCTTCTTGTATGCTTCCTGTTCCAGTCGCAATGCTTCTTTTTCTTTTTGGATCAATGGTTTCAACAATTTTTCTTCGGCATCTTTTTTGGAATATCGATCGAGAAATTTCCGGTTCGGATTATCGGATTTGGTGGAATTGAAAAAATCGTCCCAAAACGCCTCTTCGGTACCCCACCGGATGTTTCCGACATAGCTATTTCCCGATTTGGTTTCGATTTTGCCGTAGATATACCCGTCTTTTTCGCCTCGAGCAAACGTACTAATCGGCGACGATACAACTAGTATCGCAATTAGTAGCAATCCGAACATCGATTTCGATAGCTGCCTGTTCATCGCAATTCCCCTTCTCGTAACAATACTCGGTTGTTACAATTGTTAACTAATGGTTTTGACCACGCGCCGAAACTTCAAACAGTTTCTCCGCTTCCGAGTCGGATTTCTTTTCCGTTGAATTGATGCGTCGTGAACCAATTGTCGTGTAATTCTTTTCACCTAACGTCGGATTAACCGGATTGATCGCTTCTAATACTTCCATCATCTTTCGTTGATACCGATTGTCCGACCGCAGCACTTCGACCGTTAGCGCAAGGAAGCGCTGATCGTTCATCCGACCTTTGTCTTCACCAACCTGAACCACGATCGGATCATTCGATTGGAACGGTAATCGGAATGGTTGTATGCTATACCGTCCAGCAAACACACCGGCAATAATCAATATTGCAGCAGCCGCCAAGACCCTCAGATTTTTTGGAAAGAGTTGAATTATTCGGGTTCGATTGGGACGACTATTCCGTTCGATCTTTTCCCACAATCCGTCTGGAAGTGCCGTTTTCACTGGTTTCGCAATTTTTTGTCGTGCGAGACGTTGTTGGAACTTTCGCGAACCGATATAGAATTCCCGCAATTCACCGTGTTCCAATAATCGATCGATCGTCGGGAGGATTGCATCCGATTCTAATTCACCGTCGATTAGTGCGGAAAGATTTAGTTCCCATTCATCGAGATTATTCTTGGCTACTGGTTCCTGAAACATGGATTTACCTCTACATCATCACGACAAAGTCATCGCGTAAACTGGATATTGCCTTTTTTCGTGCGCGAAACACATTGATTTTCACTTGCGCAAGCGTCCATCCAGTTGCTTTTACTATCTCGTCGTAGGAAAGACGCTGAATGATGCCCAATTCGAATGCGGTTCGGTGTGCCGCCGGCATGTCGGACAAAATGCGCGAGATTTGACCTTCCAATTCCGACTGCGCCAATATGGTTTCTGTATCCGAACTGCTATCGGCAAATTGTTCTAAAGGATTCGTACCGTCCTCATTCTCAAACAATCTGATCTCTTTGTGCGAACGTCGCATTTTATTCAGCATCAGATTATTGGCAATTGTGAACAAATACGATTTTACTTTACTTCGGTCACGCAGCACTTCGGTCGATCGCATCGCTTGAACAAAAGTCTCTTGCAACAAATCCTCGGCGTCCTCCAAACATCGAGTTCGACGCTGGAGAAACGATAGCAACGCTCGTCCGTGCTCTTCGTAAGCACTTTTCCAGAATAATGAATCGGCTGAAGCGGTTGCGACCAATTTTGTCCTCGATGTTCTATACGTTTAGACGCAATGAGATTTGAAAAAGTTACAGCCAGTCGGCAAATCTATCTTCAACGGTATCGCAAGCTAAGTGTTTATTTATGAAACATGGGTGTGATTTAATGATTATCACGGAATTTTGCACTATTTCTGAAAAATACCTATGAAAGATGTGAGTTTATATTTATTTTGTTAAATCGATACAAATTTTGTCTCACCAACATCTTACCGAGGAAGAAAAATGAATAAAATTCTACCGTTTTCTTGTCTCATCGCACTGCTCATTTTCGCTTCTCTTTCCACAGCCCAGCCGTATTGGCAACAGAACGGACTAGAGGGTAAATTCGTCAACGAAATTCGCTTTTACAGTAACGACGATATTTACCCGAGCGGTTTCAATGGTATCTGGCATAGTACCAATCTTGGAGCCTCTTGGACAACCATCGATTCTGTCGATCAGGGTGAAATCAATGGATTCTACAATACCAGTTCGACTGAATTTTATTCCGGATTCTACGATTACACCAATTTCTATCTACGGCGCTCTACCAATGGTGGACAAAGCTGGACGTCAATGCAAATGACTCCAGGTATGATCACATCCATATCAGCCGATTGGGTTACGACACCCCCGACGCTGATGGTTAGTTCCGAACGGGCACTTTACAAAGGATTGGCAAACGGATCTGCTCTTCCCGTTGCTCAAACTGTTCCCGGTCGCAGAATAACGACAGTGTTTCAGATCAGCGGATTCGCTATGATCGGAACCGATAGCGGCGGTGTATTTCGCTATGTTCACACCACCAATACTTTAACCCCGTGTGGTTTGACAGGGCGAATGATTTATTCGTTTGCATACGCATCTGCTTTTGTTTACGCGGCTACCGACAGTGGAATTTACCGATCAAATAACCTTACCTCATGGCAAGCCGTCGGACCACGTCAGAGTATCGAGGCGATTTCCTCCTCATCGATCGGAACCACCAATTACGTTTTGTATGCCGGATTTGATACGACGATCATTCGATCGACCGACGCAGGCACCACTTGGACACCCTATGCGACTGGTTTAGGTGGGCAGCAAATCCGAAGTATCGCTTATCAATCAACGAGTGGTTATCTCTATGCTTCAACTTTCGGCGATGGTATTTATCGAACAAGAATCTCACTAGGGGTCGATGAGGGAATGCATCACATGCTTCCCGTTTCAATCGTGATTGCCAAAAATTACCCCAATCCGTTTAATCCAACGACTACGATCCAATACTCGCTGCCCAAGCGAAGTGAAGTGTCAGTAAACGTGTTCGATGCTTCCGGTCGATCGGTAGCGACGCTTTTCACCGGAATTCAACAACAAGGGGAGCAACGATTGATATTCGACGGTTCGAAGCTGACCTCGGGCGAATACATTTTCCAGATTAAAACGAACTCGGGGTCAACCGCGAAATCCATGTTGCTACTGAAGTAATTTATTAAAAATTTATCTTGTGTTATCTCGGGATACGACCCATTCGTATCCCGATTTTTCTTAAAACGATTACTTAAATCTGCGGTCAATCCCGCAAACCCAATTTGGGGTAGGGTTAGATTATTTATCTTTTCAAAGTAGTAATTTGAGTTGATCCTAGCCTTGGAACATGGTATCTTTCTAGTGCTCGATATGGAGGCGCTATGGCAATCACTGCAATGACCGGTAATAACCAATCACTATTCGCTCGCATCCCGTGGATCCGTGCCCGGAATGTTCGTCGCTACAAAGGGTATCCATTCCTGATCGAAGTCGATATGACCGGGAAGATTATCAATGTGATTGGTAAGATGCGGATTATTACAACGCAGGGTATCGAAGGCTTAATCAAGGATGGTCGCGATATCCGCCAATACAAGGGTCGCGTGATTATGGTTATCCGCCTCGGATCGTCGGAAGGAAAAGAGTTCATGATCAACGAGATGAACGACGAATACGATCGCCAGCGACGCCGCCAGCGAATCATCGTATCCGCCGACAAACCGCCGACTCGAACCGCCGTTACCGACGACTAGTCGAAGAAAATTTGGCAATATACAAAAACACCCGGTAAAATTACCGGGTGTTTTCAATTCTAATGGATTATCAGGATTTAATTACCGCAACTTCCGGTACTTTTTTGTCGGTAGTACCCTTGATATAGTGCTGCTGAATGATCGTCGTCAGATTATAGAAAGTATAGTACAACACCAATCCGGCAGGTAGCGAATTGAAGAATACGCTCATCATAACCGGCATCATGTATAACATGATTTTTTGATTGGGATCGTTGGTTGCCGTCTGTTTACTCATAAAGAACTGCGTGACACCCATTAAAATCGGTAATAGTGCCACATTCTGTCCGTAAAGTGGAATATTGAACGGGAGATACATCAATGCTTCCGGTTGCGACAAATCTTTAATCCAGAACAGGAAGGGTGCATCGCGTAGTTCGATCGTCGAGCGGAACACGATGAATAAAGAATAGAGAACCGGCATCTGGAGAACCATCGGCAAGCAACCTGCGGCAGGATTGATTCTGTACTCGCCATATATGCGGAACATCTCTTCCTGCTGCTTCTTCGGGTTGTCCTTATATTTCTCCCGCATTTCAGCCAGCAGTGGTTGTACAATCTGCATCTCTTTCATGCTGCGAAATTGCTTCACTGTCAATGGCCACAACACCAGCTTGATGATGATCGTGAAAATTAAAATCACTAATCCGTAATTCGGAACAATCTTGTATAAGAACGCCAGCAACCAGAGTGTTGCAATCGAAAACGGCTTGATGATAATCCAACCCCAGTTCATAATACTACTGAGATCGGGCGCAAACGCGGTAACCATATCGTCTTTGAGCGGTCCTAGATAAACACGAGCAGCAAAAACGCCGTTACCACCGGTCGGCGACACCTGAAGTTGAATCCGTTGGGTTTTCCAAGTCTTTTCCGGACCGATGTCCGATTGCATTATCACGGAATTCGCAGGCTTCAGCGGTTGTAGTGCGGCAACAAAGTATTTGCTGCGTTGAGCGACCCATTGAGTTGTTCCGGTCGCTTCAAATTTGTCGATTTTATCCGCTTTCGGTGAGAATTCTTCGTGCATCCCTTTGGACACCTCACCGAGCCAAGTATGGCTGCCAATATAGTAGTCTTCGCCGACATTGATGAATTTTCCGGTAGAACTAACGCGAAGATCTTCGGTAGGATTCAAACCTGGCGACATTGTCCAGACACCGGTTTCGCCCTGCCACGCGGGATTTGAGGAGACAAAGCGCGCAGTAATATCAAAGGTGAAATCGTTACCCTTGAATTGGTAGATAACCTCGACAGGTCCGATTTGATCGAATTGTGCTTTCAATACGACTGGCTTGGTTTCACCGGGTCCGATATTAATTACAGTGTCGGAGGAGGAGAATACCAAGTGATCGACAGTTCGAATGCCGCCATCCCGGAAAAAAGCCCCGGGAATAATCGCAAAGCCTTGGTTCCGTGCCAATTCCGTCGGTTCTTTGATGTATTTACCGTTCGGTTTCAATTTCCAACTGACGAATCGCGCGCCATCCCATGCCAACACAGCACTGTAGAGCGGGGTTTCGATCCGGGTTACCCCTTTTGATTCATCGGATTTTCGAGACTGCCAAGCAATCGCTTCCGACAGCGGTTTTGCCGTGGCAATTGAATCGGTGCGCGTTACGGCACCTATTTTGCCGATAGTAGAGTCCTTCTTCACCACAACAGTATCGGTGCGAGTCTGCTGTGTTACCGGCTCGGGTGCTGGTTTTGGATTGAACCAACCCTCCCAATACGGCGTCATGATAATGACAAGTCCGATTAGTGCTAACGCAATCCAAGTATTTCGATCCATGGTTCTCCGAAGATTCTAGCTGCAATAAACTTTTGAAAGTAGCGAGGAAACCTGACATACGCAAATTCCCGTATTTTTACCGGGAATCAATTACATCTTCCGAAAAATCAGTCTTGCTGCTTGTTCACGCAAAAAAAATCGAATGGGGCACTATCGCAATGCCCCATCGATACATTCAGTGATACGTGTAATTATTTCAATAAATCGTCGACCCACCACGGCAGTTTTTCTGCCAGCAAGGGACTATATCCGATTTCCTTATAGCGAATATTACCGTTTTTGTCAATGATAAACAGTGTTGGAATTCCTGAAACTTCATATTGTTTTGGGAGTTCCTCGGTTCCAAACAACAGTTCCATCTTGAATCCCTGAGTTTTCATAAAATCGACCGCTTTCTGATGATCGGGTTCCCAAACTTGAATCGAGAAAACCCGTACACCTTGCGGTTTCTTGCCGGTGTATTCGGAAATGACCGGCATCGCCATCCGGCACGGACCGCACCAAGTCGCCCAGAAATCAAGAACCACGACCGACCCTTTTAACGATGACAGCTTCACCAATTTTCCATCCGGCGTTTTTAGGTCCCAGTCGGGAGCTGGAACGTTAATCTTTTCGGCAATCACTTTTTCACGTCGCTTATCGGCACCGTTCTTCCAAGCATCAGTGAGCTTTTTCGCCATTGCCGGCCAGCGAGTATCTTTTTGTATGACAGCGATCTCGGGAAGATCCCACTCTTCGAGTTGAGCACCACCAAGTTGAACAACATATTCAAATGATTCGAACGCTTTATCCAATTTGTTCATTCGAATGTTCGCAGTGATTAGCTGTTGCAGGTAATCGAGATCTTTTTCAAATCCCGATTTATCGGAAATGTATTTGACAATCCGTTCGTTAGCGTTCGCTGACGCGAGAATACTGAGGTAATAGCCATCAAGCTCTTTTGCTTTTTCCGCATCGCTTAGTTTTGCGGTCTTAGGATTGTTCTTCAACATCTCGGAAAGAGTCAGCAGTGCATTCTCGTATCTGCCCTGCAGCGCGTACAGTTTGGCATACTCCGTTTCACTCGTCCACGAGAAGTTGAGCGCTTTGCTGCGATCGAGAATTTTTTCTGCTTCGTCGTATCGCTTTTCGTGAATCAAATACTGATAATAGGTCATCTGTGCCATATCGCTTCGCGGCTCAGTCGCTGCCCATTTTGCGAACAATGCGGTATCGGCTAGATACGCTTGTCCTAATGGATTTGTGGCATCGATTGGTTTATTGTCGCGAATAATCGGAAAAAAAGTGGTGAGTACTAACCGGTATCCGTAACCGAATTTGGGATCGAGATTCAAGGCTTCGTGACCATACTTTATTTTTTCCAAATCATCGCTGGCTAACCTACCGCGAAGATAAGTATACTTTGCCGATTTCGGATTGCGCTTGAGCAGTTTATCGAATTGCTCGACGCAGCTTGCGGAATCGTCGCGACGCCATTCATCTTGCACACTTCGCAAGATATCCAAATCTTTCGCATTCTTGAGAAAATCTTGAAAGATCTCAACCCGGGCTTCTTTGGTCTCGGCGGACTTAAGACGGTCTTTCAACGATTCACTGGTATAATCCGTAGTTTGTGCAATCGCAGCGGTGACCAACGCGAGAATAAATAATCCGAAAACCGTTATTCGTTTCAATGGTATTCCTCCCAATAACGAAATTAAACAATCGTTATTGCATTAATCTTCATCCAGAAATGGGAACCGGCGGGTTAACTCACCCGCCGGCTGTATCGTAAAAGAATTTGTTACTTAGCCGGCGTGTCTTCGGACGGCTTTTCCGGAGCGTGATAGCCAAGAACTTTATTGCGACCAGTTTGCTTTGCCAGATATAATGCTTTATCGGCGGCATCGATGACCGCCGCAGCGGTATCGCCATCTTCGCCGATCGCAGCAACACCCATCGATACGGTCAAATTACCGTTTGGTTGCTCGGTCTGGTGCGCAAACCGGTGTTCTTCGATCCGTTTACGAAGCGAATCCGCAACGCGAATCGCCGATTCTTTCGTCGTCATCGGGAGAACCATACCGAATTCTTCGCCACCGTATCGCGCTGCCAAATCGCTCGCACGCAGACGCGAACGCATCAACGCTGCAATCGTTTGCAACACATCGTCGCCGGCAGGATGACCGAAATTGTCGTTGTAATTTTTAAAATGATCGACATCGCACATTACAAACGAGAGCGGTTGATTGAACCGACGAGCGCGCGAAATTTCTTTGGAGAGCACATCGTTCAGCTCGCGTCGATTTGCCAATCCGGTCAAACCATCCGTGGTAGCCAACGCCGATAATCTTCGATTCTGCATCTCCAGTTCGAGAATTCGCTTCTTTAAATCACTCTCCGAAGCATTATGATTCCCGGTCACTTGCTGATGGTGCATCGAAAATTCGATCTCTTCCCGTTCACATAGTCGCAGTAACAGATCGACCATGGTTTGAATGTCCCAAAAGTGAGGAACCAAACGGGTTACGATCCCGCGTTCCACCAGTGGCGACAGACTTTCCCATTCGCTCTGCTGATAGATTAGAATTCGCTCGATCGGTACCGATGATCGCTCTGCCATGTGAAGCAGTTCGGACTGGTACTTGAGCGCAAATTCAAAGGTCAACACAACGGCATAATATTTACCGTCGCGAAAACAATCTTCGATCGAATGCGAATGACTCGGCATTACAATCGAGGCGCAATTCAACAACGCTCGTTCGATTTCTACGCGTAACGAACGATCACTAACCAATAAGAGGAGTCTTCCGGGAACCATGAAATCAACTCCGGTGTTCGGGTGGAAGAATAGCCAAATAGGGTAATTCGCGATAACGCTCGGCAAAATCTAAACCATAACCGACGACAAAATGATCCTCGATCGAGAAGCCGACAAAATCGGCACTCACCGCAGTTTTCCGGCGTGAGGGTTTGTCCAGTAATACGGCGACTTTACAGGCTTTTGGCTTTTGGTTTAAGACAATCCCTTTAACGTGCGAAATTGTCAGACCCGTGTCGAGAATATCGTCGATGATCAAAACCCGATCATTCTCGGTCGGGAGCTCGCCATGCCAATTGAGCCGTACCGAACCACTTGATTCAGTACCGACGCCGTAACTCGAAGCTGTAATAAACTCGATTCTTAAACCGTGTCCATACCACGAAAGCGACCGGGCTAAATCGGCAGTAAAGATGAATGATCCCTTTAACAAGGGAAGCATCGTAATCGGTCCCGGACCGAATTGCTCAGAAATTTCTCGAGCTAAATCAACGACTCGAGAGTGAATTTCGTCCGCAGTTAACAACGGTGGAAAAGGGGTACGGTTGGTCGTCTCCAAATGAGGCTCCAGATTGCATTATCACTTAGTATAATACGCGATAAATGGCTGGTCAAACCGATTGCGATGCTTTTGAAATCAAAGACCTTCATTAACTTATACTGCAACTCGGAAAACTTCAATAAATTAACACCGAATCATTCTATTTACAACATAAAATATCGACTCGACTTATATAAATGACAAATTTGCCGTTCAAGGATAAATGGTTGAAGAAAATCAGGCAAGGTATCAAAGGGCGACGATCAAGATTGCATTCCAGATGGAAGAATATTGCGATCGCCAATAAAACGTGCGATCCCCACTACGGGCTGGAGAGCGAACCATTTACCGCAGTAGGGATCAACAACAACTGTTTTGATTGAATAGTGATTGTTCTTACAATAATTTCTTAAAAATCATCGAGAGAGAGGAACCCCGCAATTGCGGGGTTCTTCGCGTACAGCCGATTAGCTTGAGCGGATTTACGCTGCTTGCTTTGGCGCGGTCGGCTGATACGTGATCGAAAGTGGAACGATATTCGATTTCGATGGAGTAACTCCACCGTAATAGACCTTCACGAGAACAGGCAAGCCACAGGATACACAACGATGCCAAAGCTTTACCGCACCTTTCACCGATGGTTCTAGGGCAGAAAAGCGGGTCACTGGATGTCGGCAGATTCGTGACATAATCGCACTCCTTCTGTGAAGAATCATTAAAGCATCAATCCAACTCTTTTATCGAGTCGCTTTAACAAAAACTTTAGCCTTTGGACGATTTGCATCCCTTGTCGATACAATCTCTTCGAGGGATTCTGCCGTATCCCCCTCCGATTACCATTACCTCGAATCTACTATATTATTGTTTATACAAGAAATATTGTTTGTCGTTTAAAATAAATTAGTTGCAGTTACTTGAGCACCGGTATCCGTCCAGTCAATCTTGCAAGACGTTATTTTCGGGTCGTGCTCGAAAAAGAGGGTCCATTGTTCTTCACTAGCCCGTCTTAACAGTGTTTTTTTCTCTTCGATCGTCGTTAGTGGATACAGATCGTACCCCATTACCCAGGGAATCGGCAAGTGAGCCCGTGTTGGAATTAAATCTCCGCAGTACAAGACCGCATCATAACCCCGACCGACCAAAACCAATTGTTGTCCAATTGTGTGACCATTCGAGGGAATTACGGTAACACCCGGTAAAATCTCGCATTCACCCTCCCACATCTCAACAAGTCCGGCTTCCATCAAGGGTATGAAGTTGTCGGGAAGGTAACTGGCACGATCCTTTTCATTCGGATGTTGTGCGTGATCCCAATTCGATTTTTGAATATGTACTCGCGCATTGGGCAAGGTTGGAACAACATTCCTGTCTAAATCGTATTTTGTCGCCCCACCGGCATGATCGAAATGCAAATGCGTAACGATTAAATCGGTGATATCTGCCGGGGTAAGATTACACGCAGCCAAAGCGTCTTCAAGCGGTTGCACAGGTTGCTCAATTCCGTATAGATCGAGCATTTTCCGCGACCATTTTGCACCAATACCGGCATCGACCAAAATATTCCGACCTTCCCCTTGGATCAACATCGTCCGCAGCGCAAGCGGAATTCGATTTCGGTCGTCGGATGTGGTCTTTTCCTGCCACATCAATTTCGGAACGACCCCAAACATCGCACCACCATCCAGAGCATAAATCCCGGTTTCCAACGCGCTAACCGCGTAACTTCCGATCTTCATAACTACCTTTCAATTTCGCTGTGCACGATAGAAAACGTTTTCAATCACTTTTTGTGACAGACCACAACACTTTTCAACCAATCAATTTGTTTTCGATTGCGCTTTTGGCGTTTAGTTGTTTTATATTGTCGAATACATCAAGGTTTCCTTGCCGATTGGTAAACATAATACGTATGGATTGAGCAATTCTAATTTGAATCGTCTGGAGAATATATGAAACGCTACACCCGGGCATTTCTTTTTTGTATCCTATTGATCATACCCTTGTTTATCGGTTGTGGAAAAAATTCCAGTTCCGACGACCAGCAAACCCAAAAACAACCCGGCGAATGGCGTTGGCCAGAAACACGCGGTAGCGATGGGCTTCAATATGGCGAGCAAAAAGTAATTCCCGGTGGTACCTTTACGATGGGCTGGCGAACCGGCACACCGACTCCGGACTGTGGAAGCGTTGCCAGACCAACTTTTCAGGTGACGGTCAATAGCTTCATTCTCGATAAATACGAAGTCACAAATGCGGCTTTCCGGGCGTATGTAAATGCTAACCCCAATCTTCCCGTAGAATTAACTCCACTCGATCCGTTAATCCCGCCGAGTGGCGATCTGATCTATTGGTACTCCACTACTCCAGCCAGAGACAATTGTGCAACGATGGGTATCACCTGGTATGGTGCAATTCACTATGCGAACTGGCGGAGTAAACTCGAAGGACTGGATTCCGTTTACAAAGACACCACTATCGGTGGAACACGTACAGTCCTTTGGGATACTACGAAAAATGGTTATCGATTACCGACTGAAGCTGAATGGGAATATGCTGCCAGCAACGGTTCAGATCAGACTATTTACGCTTGGGGTGATGTTCCATTCTACGACACAACGAATCACAGACCTCGATGTAGTTTCAACTCTCGAGGTAACAATTTTTATGTACCACTTAGTTTAAGAGATCCATTATATTATTGTCCGATAGGACAATTCGGTCTCAATCACATCGCTAGCTACGACCTTGGGATCGGTCTATTCGAATTGTTTGATATGAATAGCGGTGCGCGAGAATGGGTTTGGGATTTTTACAGTGCCTATACTTCTTCTTCGAAGCTAAATCCGAAAGGCAGTGCAACTGGATCTTACAAGGTGTTGCGCGGCGGATGCCAGTTTGCTGGCGGGAATTTCGATCAACAAGTTGCTGTGTACATCAATTATAATCGCGCGTGGACGCCTGCGGATGAACCAGGATATAACGGTTTTCGATTAGCTCGAAATCGGTAAGTCATAATACTTTTTCGTTATATAAAACAGGGCATCATTTTGATGCCCTGTTTTATTATAAACAAAAAAATACTCAGTTTATTCTGCTGCAGGAGCGCCATCACGTCGAGTATCGCCAACGCCGACTTTACGTCCATCCGGTAAAAATTGAATCGCTTGTGCGCCACCAAAGTACGAATCGGCAACACCACGCTCTTTCATTTTCCAGCCCTTCTTCTGAAGTGCCTTCACTGTCGGATCGGGAAGTCGGGGTTCAAACTCTAGAAACTTACCATTGGGGAAATATCTCGCCGCGTCCATTGCCTCGTTCAGCGGTTTATCGAAGTCGATCAATGCCACGAGCAATTCCACCATCACTGCCGGAATCCGTGGACCGCCAGGCGTTCCAGCGACTAACCAAGGTTTGCCATCCTTCAAAATGATCACCGGCGACATCCAACTCGACGGTCGACGACCGGGAGCAATCGAATTGCGGCGACCGGGACGCCAATCGTAGTCCGCAGCGTGATTGTTAAACAGAATACCGGTATTGTGGTCGATCACATTCGAACCGAAGAAGTAATTGATTGATTGAGTAATCGACAAGAGATCGCCGTCGCGGTCGGCAATCACCAAGTGCGTTGTGTTGCCATGTGCGGTGGTAGTGTCGTACGGTGTTGCCCGATCGCGAACGCTATCGCGCGGAATTTTTTGAAGTGCTTTGGAAGCGTATGTCGGACCCAAGATGCTATCGGTATAAGAAGAGACGAATTGCGGATCGCCGCCCCAAGCATAACCATCGGTCATCCCTTGGCGAATGGCTTCTGCAATCAAATGAATCGCGTCGGCAGATTGCCACCCCATTGCGCGTAAATCCACCCCTTCCAGCATTTTCAGCGCCAGCGCTACCGACGTACCACCTGCCGATGGCATCGGGATGGTATAGATCTCGTAACCGCGATAAGTAATTTTCACCGGTTTCCGCTCGGTCACGCGAAAGTTTTCGAGGTCGGTTGCTGCCAGTGCACCACCGGCATTGCGTACGGCAGTCACAATCTGATCACGGTATGGTTCCGTTCGCAGGATCGTGAACGAATTTGCCTTTGCAATACTGCTGTAGGTTTTACTGAGTGCCTCGAAGCGAATTCGGCGGTTCACGACCGGATTCAACTCTTCATCGCGCGTGAAGAAATAGCTTGCAAACCGATCATCCTGCGACAATCCATCTACGTGCTCCAGAATCATCGTTTTCTGTTTTTCACTAGGTACGTACCCACTGTCAGCTAATGCCGCAACTGATGGTAACAACTCGGAGATTTGACGATTCGCGTGATTTTTCGCCAAGGTTTCCCAACCGAGCCACGCTCCCGGTGTTAGAATTGCCGTTCCACCGCCCTGTAATTTAATTCGGTATGTATCGGCTGGTTGGTAGTATGTTTCCGGTACGACACCCGCTGGAGCGGTTTCGCGGTAATCGATTAAACTAACTTGCTTGGTTTTAGCGTCGTAATAGAGAGCATAGCCACCACCGCCCATTCCACTGGCATGTGGTTCCACCACCGATAATGCACTCAGCGCAGTGATTCCCGCTGCCGCGGCATTACCGCCCGACGTTAAAACGTTGGCTGCTAGTTTTGATGCAATCGGGTGAGCGGTAACTGCCATTCCGCTAGCTCCGGTCAGCGGAACACATGGAGAAAAGTGCTGTTTGGATGCTGGGCGCGGCACTGTTACTTTCTTAGGTGCACATGATAGTAACAAAACGCATATCCCAATCAATAAGAAAGTGAAGGTGCGCGAATAATGCGCTGTTGGAAAATTCACGGTCTCCTCGCACTGATGTTGTTCTTCGGCGTTGCGATCGTCTGCGCCGAGCCGCCGAAACAGTTATTATCCCGGGAAGCTCTCCTGCGCAAAATGCGATCGGCTGCATCTGAGATGGATCGCGTTTTACAGATCTCGCGCGATGCACACCTTCGCTGGGTCGGTCCGATCGATACCGACATCGATCCCAATCGAACTGGTCTTATCGGTCCCGATGACAGTCCACTCGTCTCAACTCTCGGACAATTGTCTGCCAAACGGACGGCTTGTGTACCCGACTTTGCCGCTTTGGTCGTGCGCTGGCTGTATGAAGCCGGAGTACAACCCGATGATCCAGTGGCAATCGTCGCTACCGGTAGTTTCCCTGGCTTTAATATAGCCGCTCTTTGTGCCGTTCGCGCAATCGGAGCCAAACCAGTGATCCAATTTTCCATCGCCGCATCGGAATGGGGAATGACGGAACCCAACTTTACCTTACTCGATCTTGATCGTGAAATCCGCAAAAAAATCCCCGATTGGCCGGAAATCGATGTCGTAACCTACGGTGCGGGAGGCGACCGGGGAAATTCGCTGCAATCTGCCGGAAAAAAGGCAATCGACCGTGCCATGCGACGAAACGATAAAACTCCGCTAGTGACCAAATCGTTACATGAACAAATCGAGACACGAATTCGTCTCTTAGAGGATGATGGACCGATCCTAGCCACTATTTTTATCGGTGGTAATATTGCGGCGTTGGGTTCGGAAGAGATGAAAGATGTTGGTGCCGGGCTGTTGCCCCACGGAATTGAATTACGGAATGGTGAATCTGCCAGTATGATGGGATATTACTTGAAACGCGGTATTCCGGTGATTTACTTGCATCGATCCGAGCAGCTAGCCCGCGATTGGGGCATGACATTCGACGCTGAACCACTCCCCAAAGCAGGATCTACCCACCTCATTTACCAGTGGTAAGTAAATCATCCCGCAACTCAATCAATCATTTCAACGGTAATCCATTTATATCGCGCATCAACAATCGATCGGCTTCGTACCCTACTTCCGTCCCTTCGGCGCTATCGCGAATCGCACGCCACAACTGACGACGCCGAAAAGTATCGGGATCGGTGCGTGCTTTCCGGATTTCTTCCCGCCACCGATTGATCTGATCTTGAGTAATATCTGATCGTTGAGGGGTATCGGTGGGTTGCGAAGTCGCAGTCGAATCGCTGGAATTGGGTGGTGTCGATAATGAAACTCCCGATTGCGGTTTCAAACCGACTGCTGTCAGTGCTGCATTCAACGCCTGTTGAAATAGATCGCGCGTTGCCTGCGAAGTAGTATCGTTGCGATTAACATTCGTCTGAAGCATCGTCGAAACCGACCCGGTAATGACTGGATTCGTTACAACCGGTGCCGATTGAATCGCTGAGGATAGTCGTGGAGATCCGGCTGAGATCGGGATCCAAAATGGATAGAGGACACGATCTTGTTTGCCATTTTCCAATGTCGTGGTTACGATAATTGCGTACAAATTCGGCAAGGTGGGTCCGCGCAACGGCATCACACCGGGCATTTTCCAATCGGTGAAGGTGCTGGGATCCATCGGAACCGGTTCCCCCTTCGGCGTTCGCTCGTGCAATACCGCATCGATAAATCGGGCGGAACTATCCGCAAAGCTCGCCATCAACCAATCGACTGAATTCGATTCCCCTAGCCATTCGTGATTGGGTTCCCAGACAATGAGCGACGCGCTTTCCGGAATTGTAACCAAGCGATTCGCCGCATCGCGCGTAATCGACAAACCATCGTCGGGTCCGCGATACGGGGAAATTTCCCGCCAAGCGGTAGAAACCCAAGCATATACACCGGGAGCCGGTGGGGTAATTAATCCTCGAAGCGGTTTTACTTTTTGCGTTCGATTGCCATTCTCGTTGACGACAATCGTGTCGGGACTGATCAGATATTTCGAAGTATCAGCCGATGCAATCAGATATTTTCCCGGAACAAGTCGTTCGATCGAGTAAACTCCTTCATCGTCGGTGCCAGCTAGTTGCGATGTGCCATCCTGCAGTTTCACCACGCGTAGCGCTACTTGTCGCAACGGGCTTTGCGAACCTAGCGCGAGCAACTTTCCTTCAATCGTGAATCGTTTTTGGATACATCCGGATAGCAGTATCGAACTACTCAATATGATCAGAGTAGTCAAGGCGAAATATCGATATTTTCTTAACAATGAGACCACACATTCACCCACGATTTGCCGATTGGAATTCTTTGTATTCATTGTTCGAGTTGGCTCTTAGAGAATCTTTGTTCGGATGCATTCAATATACTATTTCTTTTGGTAAAGTCGTACTGATTTTTTGTTCTCTTATTCCAGTTTTCTAAGTATTTCATCGATTAGTGACGGTTAATTCTGTGCAAGACCGATTTAAGTGATGGATTCAGAAATTCAAATCCCGTTTGCTGCAATTTTTCCGGTATCGCGCGACAACTATCAAGCAACAGCGATTGAGCCATCTCACCCATAAGCAGCTTTAGCGCAAATTCCGGGACAGTTAGCAGCGCCGGTCGACGAACGAATTCAGCCAGCGCTCGCGTGAAATCGCGATTCGTGACCGGTTCCGGAGAAACAAAATTAACGGCACCGCATAAATTATCGTGACGAATACAATGCTCGAATGTTCGAGCCACATCTTCGATTGAAATCCAACTCAGATATTGGTTTCCGTTCCCCAGTTGTCCACCGATACCGAATTTAAATAGTGGAATCATTCGCTGAAGGACGCCGCCGTCTGGCGACAACACAACTCCTAAACGGGCGTGAACCACCCGAGTATCGACCGAAGCGGCACGAGCGGCAGCATTCTCCCACGCTTGACACACATCTGCCAAAAATCCGGTACCGGCTGGCGTTGATTCCGTTACGATACAATCACCAGTATTGCCGTAAAAACCAATTGCCGAAGCGCAAATGAATAGTGAAGGTTTTGATTCGGAATAGCTAATTGATTCTGCGATTCCAGTCGTACTGATCACTCTGCTGTCGATTATTTCTTGTTTGCGTTTCGCGGTCCATCGACCATCGCCTATACTTGCACCGGCTAAATGAATGACGACATCGACACCTGAAAAAGTCGATTTTTCGTATCGATCACTTTTCGTATCGATGTAAATTGAATCGGCACTCTTTTCAGGGAACCTGACAATCCTTTTTACGTCGAATCCAATTTTACGGAAACGCTCGATCAAGCATTTTCCGATCAATCCGTGCGTACCCGAAATGGCGATCGTCAACTTATCACGGTTCATTCTGCTGAATTCCAATTTTTACGTCTGTATGCCATTTTACACTGCCGCAACAATAAATCGATACATTCCATGACTCATGATACACTTTCAATCCTTGCGGCATTCACGATACATTTTCGGCTGTTAAATTGAATGTTCCCATAAATAACAAAACGGGGCTGTTGCCAGCCCCGTTTCGCTCGAATAAAGATAGACTACTTGGAGAGTACCATCTTGCGCATCGTATTGAAACCAGTAGTTTCCATGCGGAGGAAATAAATTCCCGACGGCATGTCGCTAGCATTCCAATTTACATAATGCGTGCCGCGCTTCGCCGAGCCATTCACTAACGTCGCAATCGTCTGTCCCATAATATTGGTGACAGTGATCTTGACATTGCCTTCCGATACCATCGAATATGCAATTCGGGTAGTCGGGTTGAACGGGTTCGGGTAGTTCGACAACGAATATTCATTCACGACTGCCGCATGCGGCGTTACCGTGCGTGAAGTATTCGACGTGACAGAGCCATCAAGTGCCTTGTCGGTAATACGATAGGAATACGTACGACCGTTTTCAAGATTGTAGCTGTCAACATAGTAGTAGTTTAACGGTACTGCACTGTTGCCACCATCAGCCTTGGAAAGTTCTTGATGAACTAGCGTCCAATTGCTCGTCGGATCGTCGGCAAGCTTACGCTCGATCTCAAAGCCCCAGTTATTGACTTCGGTCGCAACACTCCAATGCAACGTAACCTGACGGTCACCTGCCGAAGCGTCCATCGTCAACGCGGTTACCGGGGTAACTGGCTGAGCGGTCAACGTCCAAGTCGAGAACTGCTGTACGTTATACATCGTTGCGCGCCATACGTTTGGCGAGCCAGCAGCGTACAGATCGATTACCGGATAGTAGTACTGCCACACGCCAAGGTGATAAGCCAATGCCATCAACCGTGGGGTATGCGTACGTGGATCGCCGAAACCAACCGGCAGATCGTTGTCAGTGAAATAGAGTTCAACACGGGCGCGGAAGCTTGAGCCACCGAGCTGGTTGATATTCCACCAACGTTGAATGTTTTCAAGTGGATTGTAGGGCATCGGATTGAAGATGCCAGGACCAGTGAAACCGCCAACCGGCAATTCGGTCGGATAATCGGTCACGTAGTTGACTACAACCTGAACCGGCTGAACACCAACATTACCGCTGAACGCCAAGAGAACTGGCGGTAAATTATTCGTTCCCGGATCTGGTGGGAACGAGGGATTCCAAGGATTCCCATTGTCGCCCGGATGCGGGTTGTCGCCAGTATTATTTCCACCGTCAGCCCAACGGTTTACTGTAGTACCAGTGCCTTCAAGATTCACGGAGAATGGTGAACCTGTCGCATTGTGCTGGAACGTTAATGTGCCATTGCGAGTTCCGGCAACTGTCGGAGTAAAGCGAACGGTAAACTGAATGTTTCCACCAGCAGCGACCGGTAGTGGATCTGCCGGAGCGGTAACGAATGCAAAGTCACCGGTCGTGGCAAATGTGTTAAGGACCAATTCCGCAGAACCGGTATTTTCAACGGTGAAAATGCGGTCAGAGGCGCCACCGATTGTATCGGCACCAAACAGAACCAATGCACCAACCGGAACGAGACCAATTCTGACGGCAATACCCGGAGTCGGAACCGGAAGACCAGTACCAGTGAGTGCTAGAGAATATGCAACACCAGCATTGTGCGTAAAGCCGAACAAACCGGGGCGAACGCCTAGGTCAGTCGGATTGAACGTAAGAACTACGTCAATATGACCACCCGCGGCAATCGGAGTAGTCAATGCTGCATGGCTGAAATCGCCAGTAATCGAACCAGTACCCAAAGTCAAATCGGCAGTTCCAGTATTGGAAATGCGAATGGTATGAGTAACCGGGGTACCAATTACGGATGAACCGAAATCTAACGGGGTGGAAATCGCGCCACCGCCAACTTCAGTTACGGCAAGAACCGGAGCCGGAACCGGAAGACCGGTACCAGTCAAGCTCAAGGAATACGGGCTGCCTGCGGCATTGTGCGTGAAACCAAACACGCCGACGCGAGCACCAGTAGCGGACGGATTGAACGTAAGAGTTACGTCAAGGTGTCCACCAGCGGCAACCGGGCTGGTCAATGCGGAATAGCTGAAATCACCGGTAATTGCACCACCGGCAAGAGTCAGATCCGAACCACCAGTATTGGAAATACGAATGGTATGAGTAACCGGAGTTCCCATAATCGAGGAACCGAAATCCAACGGAGCGGAAATCGCGCCACCGCCAACTTCAGTTACCGAAATCGCTGCGGGAAGAACTGCGGAACCACAAGTCAACCAAGTCGGCGAAGCCGAAGTCGGATTAACTTGGACATCCCACAAAGAACCGTCAGCAGTCGGTACGATATACGGACCACCGTCAACGTAATGTGAGCCGGAGGCAAACGGAGCCGAAGCGCCGAGTGATACATCAGCCCAAATACGAACGTAGAAATTGGTTCCAGCATTCAACGAAGTGGCATTTTGCGTATTGTTCGGGGCAGAAGATTGACCCGTTAGGAACAACGCAAACAAACCATCGGCACCGGTACCTTCACCAATTTGCCATTGCGAATTGATGATGTCACCACCAGATACTGCACCAAGATCGCCAGCGGCTTCAGATGGGGCATGTAACGTGCCGTTCGGACGAATGACCTGTAACAAGCTTCCCTGAGGAACCGGGCTGCCATTATACATAATCGTGTAGAGTACTTCGCCGTTAACGTCGAATGTCGCAAAGTCAAAACCAATTGGATTGGCGAGAGCCGATCCAACCAGCATAATTAGAAACGCAAGACCGAATAGCGTTTTTTTCATCTTTCCTCCATGTAAAAATATGGTAGACTACTTGCCTAAAATCTCATCGACAGACGATGTCGACGTCAAACACAAAAACTTTACTTGGTCTTCTTCGCAGTTGCTGTGGTGTTGACTACTGGCACTGCCGTAGCTGCCGTCACCGGAGTCGACTTGATTTTCGAACCGACATTCACACTGCTGGTCGATGCGGTCGCATTGATGTGACTGGGCATCGCAGTTGTCGTAACAGTCGGTTGAACGCCGGCGCTCAAAATACCACTGGAAGAACTGGAACCGCTACCTGCTGGTGCTGGGTAATCGTTCCAAGCAAAGGTTGCGGGAGTACGACCGGAACGACGAACAATCCAATATCCTTTGCCCGGTTCCAACGTCGTAATCGCAGTTCCCTGCCATACATAAGAATTGTTTAAATAGGCGGTCGAGAATCCAGAACCATTGTACCACATTAACAAGTCGGATTGACCTTGGCTGATACCACCTTTCATACGAGTGGTACCAGAAACCAAACGAGTCGAATCCAAACGAATCGGTGCCGCATAAACGGAACCAATCATGTTGTAACCGACTTGAATTGTGCCCATATCCCAAGCGGTCGTGCGAACATCGCCTGCGACGACGACGTCATAAGACAAATTGACGCCGGCTCGATTGCGAAGAACGATATAATAACCTTTACGGGATTCCAAAGTCGAAAACGCACCCGACCACGTGGTACCGGTACCAGTCTTATATGCGCTGGAATACGCGCTACTGGTATTGTCGTACCAATACATCGTCGTTGCAAACGAACTGGTGTTATTACCGGGAACTTGTGCGCCGATCGTATTCGCCAAGGTCGCACTAGCCGGCAAAGTCGGAAAACTAACCATATTGTATCCGACCGAGTTGGCAGCACGGGTGACAGTTACGGTGAAGAACCCGACCGGATTGGATGGTCCAGATTCTAACGCAAAAGCGGTTCCGGCAACAAGGATCGCTAGCAAAATCGCAAGCGCCTTTCCTTTCATGTTACCTCCCATATGTTAATAAAAAACTGATAAATCGCTTTCTACAGACATAACGATATATTAAATCGGCTTTTCTGCGAAAGCAAGCGAACAATCTATCTTAAAAAAAAATCATGTGATTTGTATTAACTTTTTGTACTATTGTTTAATCTAAGTTTAAAACTCAAAGAGACCAAATTCGACAAATGCCGCCTCGAAAAAATGTACTCCTCAACTACTTAACTTCTCTTTTCTCTAAGAGTAACAACCAGCAGCATAAGTTTAAATCGTGACCGGGAACCACCCCCTCCGGCTAAGCCGGAGGGGGTACCCGAATCTACTACTTCTTGAATTGTGATTTCGTCGTGGTCGTAACGGGTGCAACCGGAGTTACTTTTGTCGTCGAATTCAGGGTCGTGTTCGGGCTAAGGAGAGCCTCGTTGAGGCGCTTAGCGGAACCGGTCGTTGAACCGATCGACGAAGTCGAGGATGCATCGTTGTATGCGACTACGCGATAATACCACCTGCCAGTTACGCCCAAGTCTTCGTAAGTCAGGATCGACGGGTCGGTGATCGTTTGGATCAACGTTCCAGTCAGAAGCGGAGCTACGTTCAACGGGTGGAAGTAACCAGTAGCGTTACGGTAGATCTTATAACCCGTAATGGTTCCAGCCGGACGATCCCAAGTCAAGACGACCTTGGTAAGTGTCAGGTTGTAGCTGATCGACAGGTTAGGTACGCCTGCCGGGGTGTAACCGTAGCCCGAGCACGGGAGGTTCAGCGAGGGGGTCGGAACAGAGTTGCTGCCCCAAACCACGTTGCTGCTCATCGTGCCTTCGGCACCTGGTTGCCAACTAATATGAACCGCTGCGGAATCGCCAACTGGGATCGTGATCGGCAGTGTTTCAGTTACTACCAATGTCGCCGGTCCAGTGACGGTGTTTAACGTTAACGGGATCGTACCGGTACTGCGTACGTAAACAAGCTGTGAACTGGACGTCGAACCAACCAACACGTTACCAAACGCAACCGAAGCGACGTTCAATGCGATATCCGGATAACCGGAAGCAGTACCGGTAAGCGGAATAGCGAACGAGCTGTTCGAGGCATCGGAAGTAAACGTGACGTTACCAGTCAGGTCGCCGGAAGCTGTTGGAACCCAAGTCAATTGCAATAAGGCGGAGTCGCCAGCGGCAATTGTATGAGTCAACCAGCTTGGGGTTACGTGTGCCGGTGCGGACACGCCGGTGATATTCAACGCGGCGCGGCCAACATTCTTCACGTAGGTTGTTTGGTTGTTCGTCGTTCCAACTGTAACACTACCGTAAGCAACCGAAGTTGGGTTGGCGGCAAGCATTGCCGGTTGATAGAACTCGATCGCCGAGTTTTCAGCTGGTATTGTCGCACCACTCTGGATGTACGCCAGATAGGTTGAACCAGTACCATTCTGAATACCGACGGAACTAAGAGATAAAGTACCGACATAGTTGCGATACTGTAAAACAACACGACCGGTCGAATACAGTATGATTTGCGCACTCAACCGAGATGCACCGTTTGTACCGTATATCGACAAGCTGTCATAAGTGATAACGCAATGATCGGTGAACGTTTCGTAACGTACAACGGTGTTCGGCGCATAACCGACATGCATATCCCGATTCCAGAACATGATTGCAGCCGAGTCAGAAGCATACGGGAATGTCACTTGACTATACGAGTAATCGTACGTTCCACCGAATTCGATTCGACCGTTGGTGCCAAGATACATGGTCGTGTAGTTGTTACCGTAGAACGGGAACGAAAATCCGATCGGTACTGCACCGGAGTTTCCGTCGTCCACACTGGTCCAGGTTGTTTGCGTCACAGCCGAAGCGGTATGAGCAACCCAACCAAATGTTGGACCGCCATCTGCAAAGCTGGTACGATAGCAATAGCCTGCTGCATCCGGACCACCGGTATGAGCCGGCAATACGGTCGGACCGGTAATCGAGGAGGTTGTGTACGTCTGCGCACCACCAAACTGATAATAAGCAGTGATGGTGTAAGCCGTCGAACCAACTGTCGGAATCGTTGTGGTAACTGCATAGTCAAGTTCACCAGGCAATGTACCACCAGTAAGAGTCATCGGGTAGCGAGAAGCACCCAAGATCACGACAACCGAGTCAACTGTCATCGTCGACGCTGCATAGAAGCCGGCGGTGAAGGTAAATGGAGTCGTGGTCAATCCACCGGTCGGAGCAAACCAGGGAGTCACACCATTCATCTGCCGATCAACAAAGGCATTTAATGCGGTTCCGGTTGCCGGAACAAGCAAATTGCCACCATCGGCGAACAACGTATCGTTACCAGCGAGCGTACCGGCAACGGTCGGTGTCCAGAGGAACGAAATATTAGCAGTACCCAACGCAGGGAACAAACGAGCGCCCCATTCCGGAGTTACCGTCGCGGGACTGGTCACTGCCGAAATTTGCTGCGGGCAAGTACTTTGATTGGTAAGACCAATTGTTAACACCTTGGATCCGCCCACGAGTACGTTTCCAAAGTTTGCGGAAACGGGCAACGCGGTGAATGGAGTCACCGAAGCGCCGCTAAGCGGAATCTTCCGGGGCGAACCATTGAGTGCATCGGAAACGATGACCAAGGTGTCGACCAAGGTTGCGCCAGCGGTTGGCGTCCAAGTGGTAACCAACGTATCGGTTGCGCCAACGGCAATTGTCGCCGACGGGTGACTGAGCGAAACGGTCGAAGCAGTCATCGAAGTGACGTGCAACGGTTGAGTACCGGTGTTCGTAAGAACGATCGAACGGGTATTCGCACAGTTACCGTAAGCACCGGCAAACGACAACGACGTAGCACTGGTTGACAATGCTGCACCGTCAAGGTTGTAAATGTTCAAGTTGGTCAAGTACAAGTCGGCACCGTAATCGTTACCGGATACGAGTGCAAACTGAACTTGCGGCTGACCCAAGCAACCGGTGCCAGCGAGCATAATCGAGGCATGACCCCAAGTGCCAGCTGTTGCCGGTGTCATAGAAGCACCACCGGTACCGGCGGGTAGCGAGTCAGTGCCAGTGCCGTGACCCCAACGCTTCCAGATGGTTGTCCAGTTCGTACCGCCATCCAGCGTGTACTTGATCATCAGTGAGTCATTGTAGGACGAGTAATAGTAATAGGACCAGTCGAAATCAAATCCGGCTGATGTTACACCGACAGTCGAAACAATCGGGGTGACCAGATAATCCAACGCACCGTGTGTACCGTAGCTCCACCAGTTCATATGAGCACTGTATGGAGAAGTGTACTGCGTCCAGGTAATACTTGCATCGGGATTGATGATGGTCCATTCCGACGGTGGGAAGGTGCCACTGAAATCAGTCGTGATGGGCAAGTTATGGACTGCCATTGCCGTACCGGTAACGTTGATTACAACCGGGTTATTGGTCGCATCCGAGTTAAACGTTAAGGTACTGGCAAGCGCGCCACCAACAGTCGGTGCCCAGATCACATCGATATTCTGAGTGCCACCGCCGGCGATCGTTTGCGATGTCCAGCTTGTGGTTACTGCGGTATTGCTGGAAACGACACTACCAATATTCAACGGCGTGCCACCGGTATTACGAACCGTATAGGTTACCGTAATCGGAGCGCCAATCACTCGGATACCGAAGTTTGCCGAAGTAAGCGGAGTCGCCGATGATGTGGTTGTGAATGCCATCGTCGGTAACGACAATGTCCAACCATCTGCCGCAGCATAACCAGTGGAAGTACCGGCGGCATTGGTTGAGAATACGCGATACCAGTAATGAGTATTGGCGGTTAAGCCGGTATCCCCTAACATAACCGTACCCGTACCGGTATGTGCGGAAAGAGTTGCATAGTTTGTAAAGGTAGTTCCATCCAATGAGCGCTGAACGATGAAGCCGGTTTCGTTGTCGGAGTTGTCCGTAAACGTACCGCCAAGAGTATTCAACGTGGCTGACAAGATTTGACCGTTCGTCGGAGCGTTCGGTGCAACTCCCCGACCGGAAGTGAATGACCATGGCGTACCGGTAACAACCGTCGAACCCATGCGGGAGTCAACGCGCCAATAGTACACAGTCATTGTATCCAAAGTCGCCGGAGTGTAAGACAAACCGGTTTGATTCGAAGATACCAACGGCGGAGTTGCCGATGTGCCGAAATAGACATCGTAACCCGTCGCATTGGCGTCGCCAACCCAGCTTAACGTGGCATTCGTCGGAACGCCAGTTGCGGTATTGGCAGGAACCGGAACCGTCGGTGCATTCAGCTTGAAGAAGTGATAGGTTCTCAGCGAATCCGGGGTCGGCGGTGCATACTGGAGACAACCGTTTGTTCCGTTTGTATCCTGAATAGCAGCAGCGGCACAATACGTCTGAGTCGTTGAGTTACGGGGTCCGTAATTCACATCAACCCGACCATCTTCATACACAACGACCTGAGCCGCAATCGGACCATAACCACCAAGCGTGGCGAAGTTGGTATAGGTAACGACCAAGCGGTTCGGGGCGGTCAGGTTTTCGTACACGACTGTGGTCGAGGCGACCGACATATCGTAGTTCCAGAAGTAGACACCGGCGGGATAGCCACCAGTCAACGGGAATGTCGCACTGGAATAATTGTACGCATTCTGTCCACCAAACTGAATTCGACCATTACTTCCAGCATACCACGTCGTGTAAGTATGACCGTAGAACGAGAAGTTGAAGCCGATATTGTACGGACCTGCGCTACCGTCGTCGGTGGCCGACCAGCCACTCACCGTGGTCGCCGTGCCAGACGGGGTAATCCAGTTGTAACCAGTACCGTTATTGGCGATCAAACGATAGCCATAAGCATCCGGTCCGAGATGGAACGGATCGCCGGTGGTACCGGTACCGGTAGGACCGTAAACGGTTTCAATGAGGGCACCATTACGCGCCTTCACTTCGAAGGTGTAACTGGTCGCCTGCAACAAACCGGTAACGGTTACCGTTCCCCACGTTGCCAACGGTTGCCAGACAGCAGTTGCGCCTAATGCGCCGGTTGCCTGAACGAACTGGTTGGTGGTGGTTTCGTGAATTGCATAGGTCGCTGCAGCCGAGTTGGCAGGCGAACCGTTAGCCGGAGTCACTTGAAGAGTCGTGAATGCAGCAGCACCAAACGTCGGTGCACCAGGAACACTGGCAAGCGTCCAACTGTCGCCGGATGCCCAGGTAGCCGATCGTCCACCGGTACCAATCGCGTATGCACGATACCAGTAACGGGTCGACGGAGTCAAACCAGTGTTAGTATAGGTTGTGGCATTTATTGCTGCAGTTGTCAATGCCGAGAATGTAGTACCGTCCGTCGAACGTTCGATCGGGAAGCCGGTTTCGTTCAAGGAGTTGTCAACCCAGTTAAACGTCAACGCCGTTGTGGCAACGCCGGAAATTGGAGGTGCCGCATCGGTAGGCGCATTTGGTGCAACGCCAGCACTGGTCGTGAACTGCCAGATTCCACCGGGAGTATCACCATAGCTATTGTGAGCAACAACTTTCCAGTAATAGGTCGTCGTCGGGCTGAGTTCGGATGAAGGTGTATAATTCAAAGCGGATAATCCACTAGCACGAACTGTCGTCGGCGGAGTGAAATCATCGTAGTAAACGGCATAAGTCATCGGCGAGCCGCCTGCCGATGCGTTCCACATCAACGTCGCATTCGTTGGAATGCTGGTTGAGGGATTTGCCGGATAGGATACAGTTGGAGCGGTCGGAACTAACGTAACGAACGTTCCTTCGTCGGCGCCGATATCAGGCGTCGTCAAGCTACGCGCTTGACCTTCGATATCGGTAGTAACGAATGTCGGCGTTCCGAGATTTTCAATTACCGACGCACCTTGATTCTCAAGAATGCGGACATCGTACGGTAACGTTGCACTGTTTCTAAACAGCGGATCGCCAGTAGTCGACGCAAGATCGACGTTCGGCGTATAGGCAGTCTGAAATGCGCTAAGCGTCGCACGATAAGCTGCGGCATTGTAACCAATGTAACCGCCGGTAGCATTCGGGATGTAGTAACTGTTGTTACTCGTGATCCAGTTTGCCGGGTAAGTACAGGGGTTGTACATGCCAACGTGATATGGCGTAGTCGAAGTCTGGCTACCCAGGTTCGCAAAAATATTATTCTTGCACGTATCGTTGGCAGCATAATTCGAACTGTAATAGAGACACGCCGAAGAGAAGTTCTGCGTACCAAGTTGATTCAACATGATCGTGTTGTTCACGACGGTCGGATAATAATATCCGCAATAGATACCGTACGTGTAATACGATGCCGTAACCGTACCGGTATACGTCTGTTGCAGATTGTAGACCATGTTGTTGTAGATGCGCTGATGACCGTATGAATAGTACAAGTATGAATAGATACCATACATGGTCGTATAGCCACTGGTATACAACGCGGTAAAATCGTAAACACGGTTGTTGTAAATCAGCAATGGAGAAGCAGTACCACCAGAATACGGAGAGTAATACAGATACATACCGTACATCGTGTAACTGCTAGTATAAGTCTTCAGGTTCTTAATATCGATATCGTGAATCGACAGACCATTCTGGTAGTTGGCATAGATACCGTAGGCGGCACCAGCGCCACCGATAGTATCGCCAACTGCCGAACCGATTACGAAGCGATTGGTGTTGTCGAAACCGGAAACTTCGCTGCCGATTTCGTTGCCCATATCCGGGTAGGAAGAATATGAGTAGCAGTACACGCCATACCGAACCTTCGAGATCTTCAGGTTGAGGTAGCGGTTGTAACTCTGGCTTCCCAAGGCGGAAGATGGATACGGAGATGTATTGTAATATTGATACACACCGTAGGTTGCATAGGATGCGTTGATTCGCATTTGAATCGTCGCGTTCTTGATGGTGTTATATCGTGCACCAAGCGTACCGGCGCTATTGTTAAGCCAGTATCCATAATACAGTGGATAGGTGCCAGTGCTGGCGTCGACGATGTTGATACCGTCAAACGTTACATACTGCGCACCGGAAAGTTTTACACCGTACTGAAGTGTGGTTGTGACGTTCGGGCTGATGTTGACACCAACACCGACCGCACGGAAAGTGACCGGACTGGAGGCGCCCATACCGGGATAAGCACCCGTCAAGGTGACTTGTTCGATATAGGTTCCGGGAGAAACGTTAAACGTTACACCACCGGTGCCTGCACCAGCCGCATATAATGCGGTAACGGCAGCGGCGAAGGTCTGATAGTTATCGCCACCGGTCGGTAATGCCGGGTTGATCGTCTTGGTGCCAGTCAGCGCCGCGATCGTGTTAAACGTCCAAATCGGGGAAGTGTTGGTTGCAGGCGAAGTGCCATGCGCAACTACTTTCCAATAATAGACGTTGCCGGCGGTAATCGGCATAATAAAAGAGGTCGCAGTCGAACCTACTAGTTGTTGTGCTGCAACTGCACCACTCGATACATCTGCCTGAACTGTCGAGCAATAGAGATCGTAGTTGGCGGTGCAAGATCCACCAACCCAAGTCAACGTTTGGGTTTCTGTAGTGACACCGATGGTCCCGTTTGCCGGGCTAACTTGAGTCACAGTGTTACAGGGTGGAACAAACAAAATTGCGCGACCGGAAACCGGGCATGCAGTGCTATACTGATATTGACAGGCAATCGTACGAGCGTCGTTCTGAAGACCGATCGTTCCGGTATTTGCCGTGGCAACATTGTACTGCAATTTGATATTACCATCCGATGTTAGAATGGCTTCGTATTGTTCACCGGAGTCAGTATTCCACTGTACGATAAACGTGGTGGAATTGTACTGCTGATACTTAATGTAACTAGTAGCACTCGTCACATAAGAGTCGCGGTACAGAACCGCAATCAAGCTTTGTGGCATGCTGGCAGATGGCAACGAATACTGCGAATACCAGCTACTCGATAAGCTGGCAAATGCGCTGTTAAACGAGAGCCAACCGTCGGTACTCATCGTGACGGAGGTGAAATTCATGCCGTAAAATGGGAACGTGAATCCCAATGGTACCATGGCTGACGTGACATCGTCACCGGTCGGACCGGTAGTTCCGGTCGTACTGATGTCGATCCAAGTGTAAGTTGGTCCGGGAGGGGTTACCTGAGCATTGTTGTCAATCCAGGTATAACCGTATCCATCCGGAGCCGCACTTACGGCGTCGGTTGAGCTGATCGGTGAGACATAACCGCGTTGCGACTCGAGATAAGGCGTTACATCTGCCTTCTCCTGAGCCGTAACCGGTAAGCCTCTCAACATCCGATTAGCGATGTCTTGAAGATACTGCCCGTCACTGTTTGGAGTTGCCGATCCCGACCCCGGAGACGCAAATGCAGTCAACGCGGTGACGGAAAGCAACATGAAAACGGTGAACAGGAAGAACCATTTTCGATTAGTCATACAACTCTCCTCATTTCACTTTGTACAATTAACAGAGAGAACGAATTAGAAAAAATCACAGTAAGCAATTGGGTGGTTTATGGAACAAAATCTTGATGAGATCGTTACTTGGGAGAAGAGAATCGAGGATGCAGTACGGTCCAAGACGATACACTGAATTCGAACAAGTTTATACGCTCCTTGCCGGATATGTCAAGCCGAGAATCCGATTATCAAAAAATCCTGACCCGAGAGTTGTGAAACCTTGCCCTCTCAAAGTAGTCTGTTTGGGTCAAAACAATAATAAATAACAGGTAATATGATTTTTTAGAACGGCAGGTCGTCTTCCAGCTCACCCGTTGGAGCGCCTCCCGGAGAAGCCGGAGGAGGCGTCGGTCGAGCCCCCCGAGCACTCCCAGACTGACTAGGTGGTGATTTCGGTCCGGATGGACCCTGAGTCGGACGCGATCCATAGACTTTGCCATAACCACCTGCGTCGGGATGCTCTTCGTCATCACGAGGTTTACTGCCAAGCATTTGCATTTCATTTACAACGATTTCAGTCATCCGACGCTTGACATTCTCTTTGTCCACGTATTCCCGTGAACGAATTGAACCTTCGAGATATACCTGCGATCCTTTTTTCAGATATTGATGAGCGATCTCTCCCAATTTCTGAAAAATAACAATGTTGTGCCATTCCGTACGCTCTTGTTTTTGCCCGTCACGGTCGGTGTAACTATCGTCGGTGGCAATTGAGAACGAGCAAACGGCTGCTCCATTCGGGGTATAGCGTAACTCGGGATCGCGTCCCAGTCTACCGATGAGGATGACTTTGTTAACTGAGCCTGCCATGATTCACCTTGTTGAAGTTAATAGTTTATTTCGGGCGATCGGTTGTTCGATAATAATTAGTTGGTCATCCACGCGGAAAACGCTTTTCCCACATAAGAAAAATACTACCGCCGATTGCCCCGCCAAGTGCATCGAAACTCCAATCCCAAACATCCATTGTGCGTCCCGGCACGAAATGTTGGTGTACTTCATCACAACCGCCATATAACATCACAATCATCATCATAAATCCAAATCGAAACCAATACTTACGTCCAAAAGCGGAGAGGATCGTCCAACCAAAAGGCATGTAAAATAGGCAATGAATTAACTTGTCTTCGCTAAGTACATGCCAATGCGGCATCGACTTTCCCGGAATTGACGACAAGATCGTTAAAATCAATGCCCAAGCAAGTGAGATCCAAATCCAACTCCACCGCCACTGAATGGAATGTTTCACGATGTTATTATCATCCATTATGCGATCTTTTCAGTCGTTATAACTATTCGATTTACACGATCTAACGATCAATTCATGTACCATTTTCAATATGCTACGATAAATCGCTAGCAGATTTCATTGATAACATCAGTTAATCCCAATAAAAGACACTCTGAATAAAAAGCTTCCGGGACATTACCGGCTTCAATCCAGCGGTCGGCAATTCGACCGTGAATCCATGTCGCAGCCACGGCAGCGGAAAAAACGTCGACAACGGCGCCACTGGCGTGAATTCGTGCCAGAAGTGCCCCGATAATCCCGGTGAGAACGTCACCACTACCCCCCGAAGCCAAAGCGGCATTTCCTGTCGAATTTAGGCACACTTTCCCATCCGGTGCCGCGATAATCGTCGGTGCACCCTTCAAAACCAGCACAACTCCGGCTTGTCGGGCAAATTCCCGAGCAATACGAATTCGATCCGATTTTACTTTTTCGACTTCGACGCCTGCCAATCGGGCAAATTCACCGATATGTGGCGTCAATACACGCTTCCCGCGACAAACCGGTAGCGTACCTGTGACCTTGCGCACATCTGCGAGAGCATTCAAAGCATCGGCATCCACGACCATCGGTAATTCGACGTTTTCCCAGATCAGCCGAACCAATGCCGTCACGGCTTCCGATCGTCCCAATCCCGGTCCAATCGCCCAAGCATCCGCCCATTCGCTCCACTCGGGGAGTGCTCGAGCGGCTTGTTCGACGAGTTTTCCGTCGCGATCGGGAAGTGCAACCGTCATTGCTTCTAATAACTTCGCTGCAACCGTCGCTTCTGCGGTTTCGGGTGTTCCCACCACGACCAAGCCGGCTCCGCTGCGAACCGCGCCATTTGCGCATAATGCGGCAGCTCCTGTCAAACCGATCGATCCCGCCAAAATGAACAATTTGCCCCGATTTCCCTTGTGAGCATCCGGAGCAATTGCCGGGAAGATCTTCCGAATATCGCTCGCCGATGCGGCAAAAGTTGTCGCTTCAGATTCGAGGATCTCTTGTGGCAATCCAATATCGACGATATTCAATTTTCCGGATAGCATCCGTCCGGGTTCGAACATATGTCCTAACTTCGGAGCGGCAAACGTCACTGTGGTATCAGCACCGGCACAGTCGCCGGCGATTTCGCCATTATTTCCGGACAAACCGCTGGGGATATCGACAGCCAGTACCGGAATTTTTTCGCGTCGTAAGCGTTTTATTAAATCCACTGCACGGAGCGCATCACCCCGCAACGGACCGGTCAGACCGGTACCAAATAAGGCGTCGATTACTAGATCAAAGCGAATATAAGAAAGGGTATCGATTTCGAGATCTTGCAACGGTTCAATTCGCCCACTGTCGCGCAGTCCCTTTGCAATCCGGAGTTGCTCCAAAGGTTTCAGCATAGCGAGCGCATCGCCGCGAATTCGTTCGCGTTCGCCAACCAGTCGCAACCAGACTTCCGCACCGTGATTCATGAGATGTCGCGCTGCGACAAACCCATCGCCTCCGTTATTTCCGGTGCCACAAAGTACGAAAACGCGCTTTCCCGATAACCCGCCGGGATTGTCTCCCGCCAGCATCCGCCCGGCTTCGTCGGCAACGGCTCGACCTGCCGATTCCATCAATGCCAAGGATGGTATCCCGAATTCTTCGATACCGCGTTTATCGGCATTTTGCATCGATTCGTTTGATAAGATCGGAATCATAAAAATCCTGCATTCATTCGGAGGTTGTTTGAACTACTTGCGAGACTATTTCCATAACATCGCGATAGCAGTTGCGAGACCGCCATCGTGGCTGATGCTAAGATCGACTTTGCCACCCAACCAAGGTTCCGCTACAATTTTCGCAATCGGTGCACCAGTGTCAATATGATCGATTTCAATTTCCTGCCAACTGAGTCGTCCCGGACCCATTAAGCCTGTTCCGGTCGCTTTTCCAATTGCTTCTTTCGCGGCATATAGACCGGCAAGATGAGTCGCCAAGCGAAGTTTTTTTTGATTCGTATCGCTACCGAATCGAACCGAAATCCGCTCGCGTTCCGCTGGGGTAAAGATCCGTTCGATCCACTGTTGTCCGTGTTCGGATTCCAATAATTTGACGACTCGAGCGATCTCGCAGAGATCGATTCCGACACCGACAAAAGTCATTTATTCGCCCGCCAAAGGTAGATTTAATTGACTATTGATATCGGTGTGCGGATTCGGAACTCCAATTCGATCGACTAATTTCAGAAGCTCCAACGGTGATTCGATAATATGATCGGCACCGGCATTTTTAGTACCGAAAGTATCGCCATATTTGGCAAAAACTGTGATCACCCCGACTGCTTCGGCACCCCGCATATCGCGTTCGGGCCAGTCGCCAACCATGATTGCCTGTTCGGGAGTAACACCCAGCCGATCCATCGCCAATAAGAACGGTGCCGGATCGGGTTTGTGTTTTCCGGTATCTTCGAACGCAACAACAGTGTCGAAGTAAATTTCGATGCCGGTATCGATCAGTCGCAGCCAAGCTTGTTTTTGTGGTGCATCGGAGACTACACCGAGACGGATTCCGCGATGAACCGAACCGAGCAACAGTTCGCGGATTCCCGGATAGGGTTGGAGGTGATGGCTCCGGGCTTTGCGGTAAGCACTAACTGCGGCAGCCAAGATCCGGGGGCTAGCCGACGGGATGCGTTCCAGAAATCGATCGAAAACTTCCTGATATTCGATACCGCGCTCGCGATAGATTTCGTAGATACTCGCTTCCGCCGCCTGACGAGTCATGTTCAGTCCGGCATCGAGCATCGCCATGACTGCCGCCTCGACTCCCGCACGTTTCATCCGGGTAAAATCGACTAAAGTATTATCTAAATCGAACAGTATGGCTTTAATCATCCCGATTCCAGTAATTCTCAATGTCGTACTATGGTACGGAAAAATCCCCGGCGAGGAAACACCCTCGAGCACCGAATCGGGTCGTTGTCTTCCTGTCAACCGAACATTACTATATATTTCATACTGAGATCCAACTGGAGTGAATGTGAGTATCTGGCTGAAAGACGTTATTCTTCACGACAAAATCGTATCGATAAAGTTGTCCGGCGACCGGATCGACGCAATCGTCGACATCGCAGAGCCGCTGGAAACCGATGAAGTGATCGATGGTGGCAAGTCACTGCGTGCGTTACCCGCTCTTTTTAACGGTCACACCCATGCGGCAATGACGCTGTTCCGAAGCTATGGTGACGATCTACCGTTGATGCGATGGTTACAGGAAAAAATCTGGCCGCTTGAAAATGGCATCACCGAAGACTTTGTCGAGTGGGGAATGCGACTCGCATGTCTCGAAATGATCAAAACCGGAACCACCGGATTTTGCGATATGTATTGGCATTTCGACGCATGCGCCCGCATTGTCGAACAAGTCGGATTACACGGAGTTCTGTCCGGTGTCTTCATCGATATGTTCGATGAAAAGCGAGCTCGTCAACAACAGCAGCACAATCGCGAATCGTTCGAGCGATCGAAATCGCTATACCCCACCTATGTGAAATTCGCGATCGGACCACATGCCACCTACACGGTGAGTGAATCGTCTCTGCGCTGGGCAGCGGAATTTACAACTGAACACAATCTTCCATTCCATATCCACCTCTCCGAGACTCGACAGGAGATCGAGCAATGCCGCGAGAAAACCGGCATGAGTCAGGTTGAATACCTGTTGTCGCTGGGAGCGCTGAACTCGCGTTTGAAAGCGGCACACATGGTTCATCTTGACAAGCGGGATCGCGAACTGGTGGCAGAACATCAGGTGACTGTGATCCACAATCCAGCCTCCAATATGAAGCTCTGTGTCGGTGGTCCACTCAATCTAAAACTGTATCATGAAACCGGGATCGTGCCAGTACTCGGTACCGATGGTGCCGGTTCGAACAATTCGCTTGATCTCTTTACCGAAATGAAAATTGCGGCATTATTGCAAAAACACGCTTCGGGCGATCCCGAACAGGGAGCCGCGCACGATATTTGGCGAATGGCAACTTGCGACTCCTGGCGACAATTCGGATACGATGCCGGGGAAATTGCCGAAGGGAAACTCGCCGAGATTATTCTTGTTCGCGAACACCATTTTTCGATGGTTCCCGATCACGACTATATCAGCAATCTTGTTTATAGTGCAAACGGTAGTATTGTCGACACCACTATCAGCAGCGGTCGGATTTTGATGAAACACGGTCGGGTTGATGGTGAAGAAGCGTTACTGCGCGAATTTCGTGAGATTGCACGCGCATTTGTCAAACGCCAACAGTGATGATCAACCTGAAATACAAGAAACGGCGGACAGTGTCCGCCGTTTTCGTTTACCATTACTATCACCCGGTCAGGTCGAGGCGCAATTGCGGTATTTGAATCGACGGATTTTTCGGGTTGTAGTTTTTTCCAATTCTTCGCGTGAGAATTCGATGCGGGTAATTTTCCGATAATCGGGTTGTCCGTCATTCACGCCAGCACAGATATCTACCGCTAAGCGTTGGAGCGCGTCATCGTCGTACGTCTTCCCATTTTCGGCTTCAGTCGCAATCCAATCGGGATTGAATACCAGAATTGCCCCAATTTCTTCGCCGTGCCCCTGCTTGCGTTGACGACCGATCACCACGGTTTCCAATACCCGCTCATCCTCCAGTATCACTTGTTCCAATGTTTCGGGATAAACGTTCTTTCCACCAGCCGTGACGATGACATCTTTCCGCCGACCGACGATATGAAGACACCCTTTTTCATCGATCCGCGCCAAATCTCCGGTTCGCAACCACCCGTCGAGCGTCAACGCTTCGGCAGTCGCTTGCGGATTGTTCCAATACCCTTGCATCACCATTTTACCGCGGGTATAAAGCATCCCCACCCCTTCGGAATCGGGATCTTCGATCCGCGCTTCGGCATAATACATCGGACGACCGACGGAACCCGGAGAATAAATATCCGGAGAATTCACCGAGACGAGCGGTGCGCATTCCGTGAGACCATATCCCTGGATGAGGGGAAAACCTAACGCCATCAAATCGCGTTCCACACTGTGAGGTAAAGCTGCACCGCCACTCACAAGATACTTCATTTGGTCGAATCCCATCCGTCTGCGAACCGATCGGAACAACGGAACGCCAAGTCCCTTTCCCGGTGAATGAGCCGTTGCATAGCCCAATTTCAAAAAAAGATGGAAAAGTTGTCGGCGGAACCAGGATGCTTCGCGCGCCTTTCGGAAAATTCCATTCCGGATTTTTTCCAATAAGAGCGGAACGACCAACATGACGGTGGGACGAATCATCTCAGCATCGGCAATCATTTCATTCGGTTTAAGCGAGCGTGCATAGGAAACCGAGCCACCAAACGCGAGTGGCAAAATCAATCCGGCAGTACATTCGTACGTGTGATACATCGGAAGGACAGAAAAGAATCGTTCTTGAGCAATCAATTTGATGCGCTCTATCGCTCCTAATGCATTGATTGCCAATGCTTCTCCGGAGAGCATTACCCCTTTGGCAACGCCCGTAGTTCCCGAAGTGTAGACAATTGCTGCAGTTGGAGCTAAGATCGGTTGCGGAATGGGGAGAGCACCCGAAAAATCACCGCGGATTGGGATACGTTTAATCGATTCATTTGACGGTGCTACTGCAATTCGGCTGAATGCTATGTCGTTTCCAATCCAAGCGACTGTGCCAGAATCTTTGAGAATAAAATCTATTTCGCCGATGGGAAGATTGACATCGAATGGAACAACGGTCGCGCCGGCAGCCATAATCCCGTAATACGCAGCCCCCCAGAATGGGGAATTGTCAGCCGATAATGCAATTCGATCACCGGTCGAAATGCCCTGCGCTCGTAAGGTATTGGCAATCCGTCGAACGCGATCAACCAATTCGGCATAGGTAAACCTTATAGCACTTGCATCGAGTGATCGTAGTGCTAACGAAGCAGGATATTTCTCAGCCGATTCAAACAATAAGGTTACAGGATGCATGAATGGGAAATTTCTTTTCTCACAGAAACGAATTGCCGTTGATCGCAACAATCGTTACATTTCGAGTACAAAAATCAACATAATAATTCGGACATCCGTGGACCGTCAAGCACTCAATCAACTTCCAGAACCAGCGTGGATCGTCGACGCCAATGGTGAAGTGTTGCATCGCAACAATGCTGCCATTGCGTTCGAGAGTGCCTCGTCGTTGGGTATATTCACCCGGTTAAGCAGTGTAGATTTTCAATTGCTTACGACCGTGAGCGAAGTAATTGCCTCGCAAGACCCAATTCGGATGATGCCGATTGGCGGAATTCTCACTGCCGGGTTGATCTCGATTTACCCGCAGGACGGAACAAACGCCTTTATTCTTTACATGCCCATGGAAGATAGTACAATTTCATCGGTTTCCGCTAAATCTTCACCGGTCTCAAAGCAAATTCGCTTTAACGACATCTTCCTCAGCTTCTTTGAACTAAGCCCGATCGGTTTGGCTATCGCCGACCGCGAGGGGACTTTGCTCTATGCCAATACTGCACTTGCAGACATTGTCGGAGTGGTACCCGAAGATCTAATCGGATTACCTGCGTCCACTTTTGTAAAACCGTCCACTTGGTCAGAATTTCAAACCGAACTCAGAAATCGCATCAATGTGAATGATTTCGAGTTTTCTTTACCGGATGTTCCCTGTTTTCGTAGTAACGGCGAACCTTTTCTCGCGGAACTGAAGTTAACACGTTTATGGGCGGATGCAAAGCTTTATTACCTAATTCACTTAATTGATCGATCCGAAACCAATAGTCTTCTTCAACACGCTCGCGAGACCGAAGCAACGTATCATCAGTTTTTCCATAATAGTCCCGTTGCCTTTGTGCTTTGGGATCACACCGGAGCGATATACGATCTCAATCCTGCAGCCAAGCACCTATTCTTCGAGGACGAGGGAGCGGAACCATTTAAAACGATGCAGGAGTTAATGTTCAATCACGCCGATCCGAACGATTTCCTCCCGGATCTTGGAGCGATCCTCGGGGGCGAGTGGTTCCAGAACGTTAATTGGCATTTTCTTACCCCACTTCACGAACTGGAGATCGACAGTACATTCCTCCCCCACTATTCGGCTCAAGGTAAAATTGTCGGCGGAATCATGATTTCGCGCGATATTACTACCATGAATCGCTCACTCCGCGATTGGCGAAGGCGCAATCAGCAATTAGCTCAACTCCTTGATTCCGTTTCAAAGCTAACGTCGCTTAATGAGCTGCAGAAATTATTCGATGCTGCTGTTGACGAACTCTCGCGCCTCGGAATGTTCCAGTTCGTGGTCGGATTTTTGTTCCCGGCGACTTATCAAAATCGTGCCGTCAGCATTATTCATTCTGCTGCGTCGAAATCGGATGTTTCGTTACTGAAAGAACGAATTCACGAAACTCTGCTGACGGATATGTTTGAACTGGAATTCGAATCGGTATTGCAACCGCGATTTACGTTCGGTAACTGTTTCCTCTTCACACCGGATGCACTCACACCAGACTATCCGGTCATGTCGATGTTAAGTCAATTCCCGAGTTGCTTCCAAAGCGACGTCGAAGTGGAATATCACGAACTTCTGATCGTACCAATCAAGGATCGCGCCAACCAGAATATCGGTGCTATCGTACTCAGCCAACCGTTACGGAAAAATGAGCCGCTCACCGTTGAACAAGCTCACATTTTCGAACTATTTAGTCGAGTCGTTGGTAGTCAACTCGATCTTTTACGGTTGGTTCGACAAACGATTTCTGCCGAACAGCGTTACCATTCGTTGATCGATCAATTGGGCGAAGGTGTGTTGGTTACCGATCCGGAAGATACCATTCTGATCGTCAATCCGGCTGCGACTCTATTATTGGGATATTCCACCGAAGAGTTGCTAGGTCGCAATGCGCTATCGTTATTCCCCGAGACTCAACACACAATTATTGCCAAAGCAAACGAAGCGCGGCGAAATAAAATTGCGTCTACTTACGAAACCGTGATTATCCGCAGCGATGGAACATTGCGCACCGTGATGTTGACGGCAACCCCCTTACTTGACGAACGTCAGGAATTCGTCGGTTCATTGGGATTACTAACCGATATTTCCGAACGTAGATCGAATGAAATTGCGTTGCGACAAGCCTACGAGGAATTAGCCGCCAACAATCGGTTTGCCAACTTACTAGCATCACGGATATCGGCTGCCAATATCGAACAAAAAGCGATGCAGCTCATGGACGAGCAAATGCAAAATCGTCAGACGGTCGCCGATAATGCCACTTCCGAAGTTCAATTTGCCAGTCTGCTTGCAACGCAAATCTCGACTGAATCGCTGGAAGAGGAGGCATTGCAACTCATCCTCGAAACAGTCGCTGCAGAACACGGTGCAGTTCTCTTGTTCGAACCGGAACAGAATAATATCCGGGTGGCTTCCGTTCGGTCATTAATCGAGCCGCCTTTGGAACAATCGCTCATTGAGCAGCTTTCTTCACCCTTCCATGAGTTTGTCGTTACACATGCAAGTATCAGTCACTGTTTCAATATTGACAATTGTCGCGGTATGCCCGCTTCGACAATCGAATTGCTTAAATCGGTTGGTATCGGCTCGTTTGGTATTTATCCGCTAAATGCCCGGCACTCCATGCTCGGATTGTTGTTTGTTGCTCATTCAAATCGCGATGCGTTCTCGCAGTCGTTGCAATTGTTGTTGAATTCATTCACCGAACAATTGTCGCTGGCGCTCGATAACACTCGGTTGTTGAAAGCGTTGCTGAAAGCCAGCTCGAATTGGGCAATCACGTTCGATGCAATGCCCGATCCAATTTTCGTAGTCGGCTCGAACGGCACGATTCGCAGGATGAACAAAACTGCAAACGCCATTTGCGGCGGGCAGGTTCGCGATAATGTTGGTCGTCGGTTGGATGATGCTTTAGGCGAATTCGGTTATTACTTGAACAATCTTCCGGACAGCGTCACCGAGTTGGAAGAGACGCAAACGATCAATGATCGTGAGCGCACCTTCTCGATCACGATCGTTCCGCTTCCCTCGACTGACCGTCTGATTATTCTTCGCGACGTTACCGAAGGTCGTTTCCTCCAAGAGCAGATGTTCGAAGCGCAACGCCGCGAGTTGATCGTTCGGTTTGCCGGTGGTGTAGCGCACGATTTCAACAATCTTTTGGTCGGAATTATGGGCACCGCCGATCTGCTATCGAAACGGATCGACGGCGACAAACAGCAACACGATATGCTGAAAGTAATCCTCGATTCTTCGAAACGTGCTGCGGAACTGGTCAAACAACTACTGGCATACGCCCGTGGCGGTGCGATGCAAGTGCTGCTGATCGACATCAATACGATCGTGATCGAGGTACAGAAGCTGTTGCGTGTTACCATGCATCCGGATATTTCGATTCGCTTGAATCTGGCGGAGAAGTTACCATCCATAGCCATCGATGAAACGCAGCTCCAGCAGATTATCATGAACTTGGGTATTAACGCTGGTGAAGCGCTCAGTAGTAAAGGAACAATAACCTTCGAAACCGGAAGCGGTGTCGAGACGCTCGGTCAGAATCCGTTGGCATTCGATACGATCCCGGTTTGGCTCAAAGTATATGACGATGGTTCCGGCTTCCCTGCCAAAATTCTCGACCACCCGGGTGAACCTTTCAATTCAACCAAGGGTACCGGTCGCGGTCTCGGTCTGGCTGCTGTATTCGGAATCGTCGCCCGGCACAACGGGAAGATCACTCTCAGCAACGTACCGGGTGCGGGAGCTTGTGTAACGATCGTGTTCCCTGCAGTGGAAGAAGAGACATCGCAGTTCCTGGAAGAATTCGCACCGACTCCTCCGAAACGGTATGAGGCACCGATCGAAATCGTCGAACCCCCTACCGAAACAAAGCGGGTGCTCATCGTCGACGATGAGGCGATGGTGAGAGGGTTGACCCGCGATGTACTGGAGACTATCGGTTGCGAGGTCAATGAAGCTGAAAACGGCGAAATCGGCTTAGAATTACTCCGCGAGCAGTCCTACGATCTCGTGTTGCTTGATATCGTGATGCCGAAAATGAGCGGAATCGATGTCTACCATCTGCTCCGCGAATTCAATACCGATGTTCCAGTGCTGTTTGTCTCCGGTTACGACGAATCGGAGATGGTTGTTCGGCTCTCCGACCCGAAGCTCGGATTTCTGCAAAAACCGTTCATGATCAACGATTTTATTGAGCGTGTCAGTCGTCATTTCAACGTGTAACCTCATCCTAATTTTCCCAACCCCGACCGTGTAATAAATACATCCCGATTTGCATAATCACCCGATTCCTGTTTTATTGCTTGTTCGTATCTCTTATATCGATAACCAAGTATCGAAATACGCTTACTATTGGAAGGAAACTGGTATGGCAATCGCCGATCGCTCAAAGGTCATGGATAAAGTCGTTGCGCTTTGCAAACGTCGTGGATTCATTTTTCAGTCGTCGGAAATTTACGGCGGTCTGAATTCCTGCTGGGATTACGGTCCGCTCGGTGTCGAGCTGAAGAGCACCGTCTCTCGGCTCTGGTGGGAAGAGATGACCCGCAAACACGACGAGATCGTCGGTCTCGATGCCGCCATCCTGATGCACCCACGGGTCTGGGAAGCGAGCGGTCATGTCAGCAACTTTACCGATCCATTAATCGATTGCAAAACCTGCAAGGGACGTTTCCGCTTCGATCAGCTACCGGTCGACGAGTCTGGTGCTCCCGTCCGCAAATGGCGTCTACCGAGTGGAGATAAAGGGGAGTCCCCCGCCCGCGCCGACAATCGCTACTGTCCGACCTGTGGATCGAGTGATTTATCCGATGTCCGTCAGTTCAACCTGATGTTCAAGACCTTTATGGGTCCGGTTGAAGAGAGCGCGTCGGTCGTCTATATGCGTCCCGAAACCGCACAGGGGATTTACGTCAATGCCTTGACCATCGCCGATTGTATGCGCCTAAAGCCACCATTCGGTATCGCCCAGATCGGGAAAGCATTCCGCAATGAAATCACCCCCGGAAACTTCATTTTCCGAACGCGCGAATTCGAGCAGATGGAGATGCAGTATTTCGTCAAACCGGGCGACGACGATCGTTGGTTCGATTTCTGGAAAGGGGAGCGAATGCGGTATGTCACCGAAGTGCTCGGTCTCCGTCCAGAACGACTCCGCTTCCACGAACATGGTAAAGGGGAATTAGCTCATTACGCCAAGGCGGCTTTCGATATCGAATATGAATTCCCGTTCGGCTGGAGTGAACTCGAAGGGATCCACAATCGCAGTGATTTCGACCTCAAGCAGCATTCCGAATTTTCGGGCAAATTGCAGGCGATTTTTGATGAAGAGTCAAAATCGAAATATATCCCTTATATCATCGAAGCGTCTGCCGGTTTGACCCGCGCAGTGCTGGCGGTGCTGGTCGACAGTTACGACGAAGACGAGCAGGAAGGTGAGAACCGCGTTATCATGCATTTCCATCCCCGGCTTGCGCCAATCAAAGCGGGTGTATTCCCGCTCATGCGCAAAGACGGGTTACCGGAAATCGCCGATGAACTCTACCGCACGCTGAATAAGAAGTGGCGCGTGTTCTACGATCAGGGTGGATCGATCGGCAAGCGCTACCGCCGTATGGACGAAATCGGTACACCGTTCGGTATTACCATCGATTACGAATCCAAGGAAGATCACGCCGCCACGATCCGGCACCGCGACACCCTCGAGCAGGTGCGCGTCTCCCTCGACCAGATTCCGCAGTGGCTGGAGAAAAGATTGTAATCAAACAACCTCTTCACTACTTTTATATCTAAACAATTGCGTAGAGGAGATCGCATGAGCGTCCAATATTTGGGTAGCGAAAAAGAATGGCGAAAAGCACTCGCCGCGATACGCTATAATATTGAAGAAATCGATTTACAGTTGGAGGATATTTTTAACGAAGAAAATCCCTCCACTATATCTCTTAGAATATTAGCTCCGGGAAAATCAGGCGCTCAAGTTTTTGCCGCATGTATCGACCTCAAGAGTAATGACCAGAGTCATTGGGTAATAAAAATTGTTCCCAAATCACTGCTCACTCAACTCCAAAAAGAGCTTATCTCGACGCGAAATTATGCGAAAATGCTATATGCCAACGCTGAAATCCGTAATTCGTTGGGATGTATTGCCGTTCGGTACCGACAGGTCGAGAAGGATCTTGGTGCATACCTGAATAGCGCCGCCACTCGTCAAGACCTCGTCGAGATGATCAAAAAGACCTTTCGAATACTCGAACCCTGGTACGCGAATACTCATAAGGAAGTCTATCGATTTATCGATGTAAACCAACTTACGACTGAGCTCGAATGCAATCTTAGAAACCATGGCAAACAAAACCTTGTCGATTACTGGGAAGCGATCAAAGCGCAGTGGCCCATCACCAACACCTGTTTATCGACCATTTGTCACGGCGATTTTCATCAACACAATATCCTGATCGGTCACGATGGCACACCCTGTGTCATCGATTTTGGTCTGACGGGTTATAACCACTGGGCAACCGATTTTGTACGTCTGGAACGACAGATCAAATTTATGGTTACGGACGATTTTCCCGATTCGATGTCTCAACTGGTAGATACAAATTTCGATTTCGAGATTCCAGACGATATCAAAGACACAAGGTCAAAGAAAGTTCTTGCAGCAATCGCCGAGATTCGACGGCAGGCACGCCTCCATTTCGAGGCAAAACTCAATGTGGCTGGATCCAATGAATTTTTGAAAGAGTATTTCAGTGCGCTAATCTTCCAGCAACTCCGGTTATTAGGCAGCGACAACTGGCAGAAAACCGATGCACTGTACAATCAGATCTCCGATTCAACGGAACGTCTTTTCTACCAACTGCTACTGCAAAATCCAACCGACTTTTATTTCGGATACATTTACACGATTGTTGATGGAAAAGAGCGCGTTTTACTGGAACGAACCAACGAAAGAAAGTGGAAATTCCCAATTTGCGGTGTCGTACCGCGAAACTCGGAATCGGTCGAGTTCACGATCAATGCTGCGGTTCGTGAATTCTTCAGCACAGATTTGAATCGTCAAAGCAATTTCATTAAATCGGGATTTGGTCGAATCGAAATTAATCCGATTATCGAGAATAATGCACACGCAAGTATCATCGATTGGGAAGGCGAAAAGCTCGCGATTACCCCTTATTTCTTTAAAATTTATGTCAACAATCTTTTCGAGATCGAGGGAAATAACTATTTCTGGTCGTATAAGGGTATCAGTTTCAACGGAATCAAAGACAGCAAGCAAACCATCGAATGCGATCAGACACAACTAAATAAACTGATTAAATGTGATTTTGTCCGTGAGGAATATGGCCGACGAGTCCTCGAGTGTTGCGATATTATCGTATTTCGCGAGAAAGCTGACGATTCAGATCAAGATGAATTTCTCATGTTGTTACGGAAGAATACACTCGACAAATGGGAATACCCAAAAGGGGGAATGGAATATCACGAGACCGGCCACGAAGGGGCGATCCGCGAGCTACTGGAAGAAACCGGTATCCAAAACATCAACGATTTTATTCCCGGAGGCGAACTCGGCTATCAAACTGCCGATGTCGGATGGCGAAAGAATAAATTTTACGACACTTTGCGTGTGCGTGGCTTAGTATATTACTTCGCCGGTAAAGATTCAGAAATGGAAATGATCTTTTCAACTCCGAACGATATGCCCGAACACGACGCATTTAAATGGATGTCGTTCCAGGAAGCACATGAAAACATCTGGATCGGTGATTATGGCAAGAAATTTTTAGAGTTATGGCAGAAAAACCGCTATCAATTTTACAATCGCATCTCACGCCCGGTCAGTATTGCCTACCAAATCACCGAAGATTGCCGCATCGGGTGCAAGTTCTGTCACCGAGCAGTTCGCGATGAACCGCCAATGGATTTCGATCGAATTCGCAAATTGATCGACGTTTTAAAAGAGCGCTCGGTTCATCGGCTTACCTTTACCGGTGGTGAACCGCTGGAACATAAGACATTGCTGTTTCAGGCCATCAAATATGCACACGATACGCGGATCCATACCTGTTTGACTACAACCGGAATAAAGTTGAATCTTGCTGATCTTGATGAATTGGACACCTGTCTCGACCAAATCTTATTACCAATTCATACGATTACTCCCGAAACATACAGCAAACTTTTTGAATTCGAGAATACCGGTCGTCTTATGCATCGGAAAGCCGAGGAATTTTTACAACAAATTAAGACGAAAAAGATCAAATTGGATATCAATACCGTTGTGACAAAGGCAAATATCAAAGAGATCGTAGCCTTGGGCCGCTGGATTTTCAATTTGAACAACGACGTTCGCTGGCGCGTCGAGGAATATTATCCCAACGGCCAGCAAACAGAGGATGATGTGTCGATGTTTATTGTATCCGACAAGGAGTTCTCTTCCTTAATCGATGAAATTAGTGAGGATGATATCCTGAGTGTATATTATTCCAAAGGGCTTATTCGCGTAAGTACCAAAAAGAGCCGGTCGGATGCGCCCGATATTATGATCACACCGCAAGGCAATCTCGTAACTAGTTGCGAGAATAAATACGAAGAGCGCGGAACAGCCTCTGAGTTGCAAAACATCGAGTTCAAAAACCGCCGCCCTTGGTCGGATTATGAAATGGGTGTTCGCAACGATTGGGACTGGTAAGAAAGGTAAAGATGTCACTGATTCCCGAAGTACCCAAACAGCATGTCGAACACGATTCCCTGAAAGCTCTGAGATACCGGAATGAAATACTCAAACGGTTCGGTTTCTATACTGCAGATGAGCTGATCGATTTGGCTGAATCGGTGGGCTTCACAGTGTTTGATCCCTTTACGCGTATCCGAAAAGGAACAGTAATCGGAAAAGACGTTGTCATTAGTGAAGGGTGCGCTATTGAAGGCAACAACATCGTCATCGGCGAAAGGTCAAAACTGTCTTATACAGTGCTGCGCGGCTCTAACTTACATTTTGGTGTTAATAATCTTATTAACGGGAGCATCGATTTACCCAACATAACTTTTGGCGACGACAATATTATTCATTTAATAACCGGCGAAAACAACGGAATCGTTCGGATCGGCAACAACAATCAGATAGGAAATATCAAAATCGATAATAAGGGTGGCGGAGATATCCTAATCGGCAATAATAACGAGCTAAACGATAAACTAAATATTAATATTCCCTTTAAACGAGGGTGGATCTTAATCGGCAATAACAATAGCCTTGGTCGGGATGGAGGCGGGGTTGTCAGCAGCTCCTATCGCTACGGTCGAGGATGGGGTGGACCACTAATTATTGGCAACAATGTGGAATCGACACGCGGTGCAGAAATTCTCGGCTTTTCGATTCTTGGAATCCCTCCGACCTTTTCACAATCGGTTAACCTCACAGAAGAAACGTTAGCAGACTATTTTGCTAACAGGAGTTTATTCAAGGTTGAGGATTTACTATTACGGATCAAGGACAATCAGATTGACGACCTTTTCTCAAAAACACCCTCCTCTGAAAAAGTCAGTCTATATGGTGTCGTGAAAGTGAAACGCTGCTGCTTGATCGGAAAAATAAAAATCAAGGATGATACCCGCGTTCAGTGCGCATATATCAGAGATTTGCTAATTCCCGAACGGTGCAATATCAAATACTCGCAGATCATACCCAATAAACAACTGACTGTTCCTCTCCAGAATTCGATGATCGAGCACAAGATTGTAACGAATATCGACGACTTGGAGTGTTTACCGAACGCCAGCTTAACAGAGGAATATCCAGCCGACGATTTAGATTTCTATAATAACGTTTTACTATAGAAATCTAAATATAGTTTAAAGAATTTTAGTTATTAATTCAGGTTTATTTATATCAACGTCGCACGACATAAATTCAATCATTTAGCACAAAATTTTGCCTACTCTTTTTTCCTCCCCACTTTATGGTGAATGAACACCATGATCATGCACCTCGATGCCGACTGTTTTTATGTGTCGTGCGAACGACTCCGCAACCCCTCCCTGATCGGGAAGCAGGTCGCAGTGCTATCGTCGCTCGACGCCTTCGTCATTTCCCGTTCCTACGAGTTGAAGCCGCTCGGGGTAAAAGTCGGCACTGCCGCCTGGGAAATCCGCAAAATCGCCCCGAAAGCGATTTTCCTCTCGGTCGATTTCCGGTTCTATGGTGCCATCAGCAACCGGATGTTCGATCTGCTGCGCGATATTGCCCCGGAAATCGAAATCTACAGTATCGACGAAGGATTCATCGAAGTCACCGGACTCGACACCTATTACCAGAAAAATTACTGGGAACTCGGCGAATGGGTCCGCCAGCGGATCAAGGATGAAGTCGGGATCACGGTCTCACTTGGAATTGCTAAATCGAAGACACTGGCGAAATTGGCATCGGAATGGCACAAACCAGACGGTCTCGCCGTCATCACCGACGACAATCTGATCGATTTCCTCGGCAATCGCGAAATCAACGAGATCTGGGGGATCGGCTCACGGCGTGGTCTGAAATTAAACAAATACGGCATTCAGACCGCACTCGATTTCTATAATACTCCGCTCGATAAAGTCAAAAAGTGGATGGGGAAAGTCGGGATGGATATGTGGCTCGAGCTGCACGGTCAACCGATGTACCCGTTCCTGCATGACGAGCCGATGCCGAAAAGCGTCTCGCGTACCGCCAATTTTGAACTGAAGACCGTCGATCCCGAACTCGTGTTTGCGGCTGCCGCCTTTCATGCCGCCCGGGTCACGAGTCTATTGGTCGCAAAAAAAATCTATGCCGAACGGTTGCACCTATTCCTCCGCACCAAGGAATTCGAGATTTACGACTGTTCCATCAAAATGGTGCGACCGACGAATAACTACGAGACAATCATCAAAGCTGTGCGAAAGTGTTTTGAAAAACTATTTATTCCTTCCCGAATCTATCGCGGTACCGGTGTCACCGTCGATATCGACCCGAACGGCACCAGTGAACCGGACTTCTTCGGCGAATACGAACGGGACGAGCGCTCCGCCGAATTGACCAAAGTGATTACTGAACTCAACCTGAAATATGGGCGGGGAACGGCGATCTATCTTGCCGCCCTCCCGATCGCCAAGCGGAAAACTCCACCCAAAACTGGTCCCGATCGCCTCGACGGAATTATGATTACGGTTTGATCGGAGTGACTCCCGAAAACAGGTGACTCCTTTCCCCCTTTCGTTGTATCTTGTTCCATGCCGATGCGTTTATCTTTCGCCACACTCCTACTGCTATATACAACCCTGTTTGCGTTTGGCGCAGAGTTTACCCCCGATTCGACCAAAAATGCCCCAATTCTTTCAGATTCTACCCACAAAATCCCAACCTTACCGCGAAAACCGATCATCGGTCTCGCATTAAGTGGTGGCGGTGCAAAAGGGTTTGCACATATCGGTGTACTGAAAGTACTGGAAGAAGCCGGCATCAATGTCGATATCGTCACTGGAACCAGTATGGGTGCAATTGTTGGCGGTCTATACGCGATCGGTTACACCCCTGCCGAAATCGAATCGCTTTCGGTACATACCGACTGGATGGACCTGTTCGACGATACCCCCCAACGCCGCGATCTGGCAATGGAGCTAAAAACCTTTCACGAACGGTATCAGATCTCCGTTCCGTTCAGCAAAAATGGGCTGGAACTCCCGACTGGAATCATGTCCGGACAGAAAGTCAGCACCTTGCTGAGCCGATTAAGTTGGCATGTCCACGGCGATACCGATTTTACAGCTTTTCCGCGCCCGTTTGCCTGTATCGCGACCGATCTTGAAACCGGAAATGCGGTCGTGTTGAAAAGCGGCTATCTTCCCGAAGCACTCCGCGCGAGTATGGCGATTCCGGCAGTATTCACCGCAGTTCACACGCCCGGCAAACTGTTAGTCGATGGCGGCGTTTCGCGCAATCTTCCGGTTCAAGACGCCTTCGATCTGGGTGCGGATTACGTCATTGCGGTCGATGTCGGTGCCCCGTTAAAAGAAACCCGCCACATCACCAATCTGGTCGATATCATTGCCCAAAGCATCAGTTTCCGCGATGCCAGCGTCAATCAGCAGCAACGCAAATTGAGCAATCTGCTAATTCAACCGTATGTTGGCGACCTGAAAATCCTCGATTTCAATCGCTGCGCCGCCATCATCCAACGCGGCGAAGATGCTGCTCGATTGCAACTGCCGAAACTCATATTATTGGCGGATTCACTCAATCAATACGATCAAATCGAACGCGAATTCTTTCAACCTGCCGATTCGGTTAATATTACCAACATCGATATCGAAGGATTGGACAAGACGACTCGCAATCTGGTCGCATCGCGGCTGGATCTGGAAGCACCGAAAAAAGTAACCGTAGATCAACTTGAAAAAGCAATAAACCGGGTGTATAGCACCGGTTTCTATGAACGGGTCGGATATAAACTGCGAGATAACGCGGAAGGCAACGATCTGGTCGTGAAAGTGGTCGAAAAAAAGACCGATTTGCTGCGCTTTGGCTTCCATTACGACAGTGATATTAAAGCAGCGGCAATATTGAATGTTACGCTGCGCAATATCGCATGGCGTGGTACTATGACTACACTTGATATCGTGCTAGGCAATGCCGAACACTACAATTTGTCCCATTACGTCATGACTGACAGCCGACCGCGCTTCGGGATGCAGTTTCTCCTCGATCATGAGCGCACCGACATGATGACGCAAACAGAATACTCGCCTTATACCGAGCTAAGGGTGCGCAATTCCCGCGCGGAAATCTATGCGGGTACCCTTTATTCGACTTCGTTTGTCGGCGGTGGCGGAGTAGAATTCGATTACAATACGGTCGATGTGCGCAATCCTGTTATCGGACAACCCGTTCGAACAACTGAAAGTTTCTATACCATTAATAGTGCGATTGCAGTGGAAACACTTGACCGGTCGGTTTATCCGAGCGACGGGATCCTCTTCAATCTGCTGGGTCAGATCTCCGATCGAAAACTAGGATGCCGTCGAACATTTCGATCGATCCAATCGAATTTTTCCGGACACCTCCCGATCAAACACGATTGGACGTTGTCCGGTGGATACTCCGTCGGCGCGATTACCGGACCTGAAATTCCTGAAGGATCAGTGTTCTGGCTCGGTGGTGTCGACGATTTCATGGGATGGAATTACCGCGAAAGCTGGGGTCATGCCCGTCAGTCGATTCGGATGGGTTTGCAATGGGAATTCTTACCCAAACGTTTCCTGTTGTTGCGAGGAAATGCCGGAAATGTGTTCGACAAATGGCAATGGAAATTCGACCGGAAACAATACGAAGCGGGGTGGGGCGTGACCGGAGGGTGGCTAACCATCGCCGGACCGCTCGAATTGACGATTCACGGCACCGGAACTCATCGTACTTTGTATAACTTCAGATTTGGCTATATGTTCTAATGTTTTCTAGTGTAAATCAGGTATTAAAATGCGTAAAGCTGTACCAGCAGAACCAGTAATCTTTAAAGTTACCGAAGAGCAAACCGCTCCATATCTCCCGGTATTCGAAAATATCCCGGCGGGATTTCCCTCTCCTGCGACCGATTTTCTCAGTGACACCATTTCACTCGATCAGTACTTGATCCGCTCCCCCAATCGAACCGTTCTGTTGCGTGTTACCGGCGACAGCATGAAGGACGCGGGCATACTTGCCGGTGATCTGGTCATTGTCGAGCGGCGACCCGATGCGGTTCCCGGTCAAATCGTCGTGGCAAATGTCGATGGCAATTACACCATCAAATACCTCGGTAAAGACGATCAGGGCTACTACTTACAAGCTGCCAATAAAAAATACGGGATCATCCGACCTCAAAACGATTTCTCGATGTTCGGAGTGGTCACTGGCGTGGTCAGGAAATACGGCAATCACTAATCTTCTTCTGCAATCATATAAGCAGCGGATTACTTCATCCGCTGTTGCTGTTTTAGACACTTGAACCGATTGCGTTCCATACACGTATAATGAGTAGCAGGGTATTCATCCGATACTTGACACTATTCGGAATACGACGTTTTGTGGTGTAATTTACGCTGATCCAATAACCGGGAATTCATGACCGAACGTGCACTTCATCGTTGGTTAGGCTCCTATCGTGCCGCGTGGTGGCGACGACGGTACCGCTATGCGATTACTTTTGCACTTCCGGTTGCGGTAAGCTGCGGTGCGGTGACACTGTTGCTGGAAAATTTATTTCATTTCGCTCCACTCATCCGCACGATCTTTTTGTTCGTCACAAGTTTACCGCTACTTGCCGGACTCGCGTACACAGGATATGCACGCTGGCGAATGCTCCAGAACACGACCCCCGACGATGGGACTCTTGCACGATTTTTTCGACACATTCCCGGTGGACACGGTCGTCTATTGAATGCCGTGGAATTACAGACCGATCCTTCTTCACTTTCCGCTTGGGCAGTGGAACGGCTTGAATCCGAACTAGCCGCATTATCTCCGGAATCCTGTTTCGATTGGCAATCACCGATGCGTAAGTTTTACCGTCGAATGGCAATCACTGCAATATTCTTAACGATAATTATTGTGATACCCGGAGGCAGTTCCGCACTGGCGCGATTGCTGCAACCGCAAACTGATTTCAAGCCGCCAGCGCCGTTCCGGTTGGAGTGGACCGATAACACCGAAAATTATCCGGCAGGTGAACCACTCTCACGCATCGTAAAATTAATACCAAGCGGAATAGCAATTCCACCTACCGATGGTGAAGTACTGATCGCGGAATCGAATTCCGACCGGACAAAATCGATACCGCTTCATTTCACTGCGAATCAAGCGGAACTCCGACTACCCAACCCTTCTGGCGTTATGGAATTAGTCGCTCGAGTTAAGGGAATTTCTTCCGAGAAATTGTCACTCACCCCATTCTATCGTATCCGATTAACCGATTCGAAAATGACGATTCTTCCACCCGGCTACAGCGGTCAACCCCCGCGCGAGGCTTCCGGTGGTGGCGATCAAGCGGTACTTGCCGGCACTCGCATCGACTGGACAGCAAAGACAACCGGTGACATCGGTGTCGCGATGTTGTTATGGAATTCCGGGACAAGTATCGATACAATTGGCGTGAAGTATACTTCTCGATCGTTACAAGCGAATTTCACCATCCGCAAAGCGGGAATATTACAACTTGTGCTTCGCGACAACAATCAGCGCGACGGGGCACCACCACCACCGCTCCGCTTTGAATTATTACCGGATGAATCGCCGCGGGTAACATTGCTTGCTCCGGAAGTCGACGGCAATATTCCCGGTAGTTTTCAAATTCCGATCATTGCGCGTGCCGACGACGATTTCGGAATTGGTGCAATGTATCTGGTTTTCCGATCAGTCAAAGCCAATCAACCGGGGAATTGGGATTCACTAAAAATTCCTTTTCAGAAGATCGAACCTGCTAGTGCAGGAATTGCATCGGAGTGGGATGCCAGTCGTTACGATTTGATTCCCGACGATGGGATTGAATTTTTCGTTACCGCATTCGACGGCAACAATATTAGCGGTCCCGGTCGAGGTGTCTCCGAAATTCGGCGGATGAAAGTACCATCGCTTGAGCATTGGCTGGAAGAGTCGGAAGCGGCACACGATGCCGTCGCCTCGGAACTTGAGTCGCTATCGAAAAACGGCGAGCGGGTTGCGCAATCCTTGGAAGCGTTGGCTCAAAAGATCAAGCGAAAAGGCGAACTCTCGCACGAAGAGCAGGAGCAACTGCGCTCCGCCGGAGAGCGCCAGCAGGAACTTGTCGAACGCGCCGAGAAAGCCGCCAAAGAATTGCGACAGTTATCGAAAAAAATGGAAGAGAGTGGCGCTGCAGCAAAAGAAACCATGGAAAAGCTCTCGCGCTTGCAAGAACTGATGGAAGAATTGGCTTCTCCCGAGCTGAAAGATGCTCTAAAACAACTACAAGAAGCGGTTAAGAAACTAGATCAAAATCAGATCAAAGCGGCAATGCAGCAATTCCAAATCGACCAGAAAGAGTGGAAGGAGAAACTCGACCGCACGCTGGCACTGCTTGAACAGCTTCGGTTGGAACGGCGACTCGATATGTTAGAACAGTGGTCGAAGAAAGTTGCCGAACAAGCACGCCGCAATGATCTATCAGTCGATTCAGCCAGTCATAATCCGGCAAAGCAAGATTCACTATCGAAAGAGCAAGGGAAGCTTTCCAACGAGAGTAAAGCGCTGGAAGAGCAAGCAGCGAAAACCGCCGACGATGCCGCGAAAAGTCCGCACTTGGATCCATCAGACGCCCAGACGTTGCGCGATGCCGAGAAGTCCGATCAGGCTGCCTCGCAACCATTGCGGCAATCCGCGAATTCGCTGCAACAAAACCAACCCAGCTCCGGTAAACAGAATGCCAAACAGGGTGCTCAGCGTGCCGAAAAGCTGGCGGAGCAGATTGCTCAGATGAATAAGAAATTGCGGGAAAACGCCAAGAACGATCTAGCCGATAAGATGGGACGGCGCATCGGCGAATTATTGGAATTATCCAAGACTCAAGATGTTCTTACCGAACAGTACAGCGTACTTGACGCGCGCACTCCACAGGCTCGCACAATGGCAGAACGTCAGGAAGCGATCCGTCGTGGTCTCGGCATCACCATGGACAGCATTGCTGCACTGGGTCGCGAGACATTCTTTCTGCCTCGCACGCTGATGGGCGAATTGCGCAACGCTCAGGAAGCAATGGGCAGCGCCTCGCGGTCGATCACCGAGCGCATGACCGGTGTTGCCAAACCCGCTCAAATCGGTGCTCGCGGCGCCATGACACAAGGTGCGGCGTTATTGATGCAAGCGATGGGTGAGATGCAGAAGAGTTCTTCCTCGACCGGTTATGAAGAGATGATGCGGGCATTGTCCGAAATGGCGCGACGTCAAGCGGAGATCAACGATAAAACCGGCGAGATGTCGGGGGAACAGGGTATGCCGATGCCGGGTGGTGGCGATCAACCGATGGATTCGCCCGGTGGATCCCGCCCCGGTGGAACGACGCCAATGCCGGGAATGAATGGTGGATTGCAGCAGCTTGCCGCCGAACAGGGCGCGTTATCGCAGATGATGAATCAACTCGAACAACAAGCGCAACAGATGAAGGAACTGACAGGTCGACTGAATGGTATCGGCGACCAGATGAGTGAATCGGAAAAACAGTTACGCGATAAGACCATTACCGACCGCACACAGCGGCTTCAGCAACGGATCCTCACGCGGCTGCTCGATGCGCAACGCTCGTTGCAACGACAAGACTATACTCAAAAGCGGGAATCGAAAACTGGTAGTGAACTCGGCGGTAGAGTGAATGTTAATTTCGATGCGAGCAGTATTGAAAACCAATTACGTCAACGCTTACTCGACTTATCGCGGATGGGTGTCGATCCGCTTTGGCAACAACGGATCCGTAGCTATTGGCAAAGTCTGCAACAGGCGAATGCCGATTCGACCCGGTAACGAAAGCTTGGTCAGATACCGGCACGCATCTCCGCTTTGAAATTCGGTTTCATTTTATCTTCGGGATTGAATCCCACATCGACGCGTAGAATATTGACATACGGGATTGTAACCGAGAGTGCAACACCATATCCCGACATCAACCGTTGCGATTCCAATGTCGTCGTTTTTCGCCACGATTGACCCGCTTCATAAAATCCACTCACCGATAATCCGTACTTCAGATTCTTCACTTTCTTTGCAATCCAAGTCGGTGCCGTATCCCAAGTCCAGTAATGAGTAGGATAGAGCTGATAGCGCAAATCGACCCCGCCCTTTGCCATAAAGGTTCCGAGTTGCGAGAGATTACGATACCCTCGAATCGGCAAACTTTCGCCAAGACTTAATTCCATGTAAGACGGATTGGTTCCGGTAACCGCCATCGCCATCGTTTGACCCGACAATGTCCAGCGCTTAGACAGCGGTTGGTACTGTCGCAAATCGATTGTGAAAGTATAACGACTCTCCCATGGTTGAGTGAATCGCAATAACTCGACCGACTGCATCATAAAATCGCCGCGATGCGGCAATTCAATTAAATCGCGCCGATCTTGGATATACTCGAATCGTCCGATGTACATTTCATCAATACCACTTCCACTAAGTGAAAATCGCGGAACCACGCGAATCCGTTGGTATCCAGCCAATAGCTTGATCGTCACTTCCGGTGTGAATCGCTTCGAGATACCACCGATTCCCATCATGCGTTCCCGCCGCCACGAACCCTGTTCGTCGGGAATATCCTGCCACCACGTCTGATGTTGCAGCACCAGCAATGCTCCAATACCGGGTGTATGAATGATCCAAGGGTCGTACAATACGAGTTGATATCCACGTGTCACACCACCATAAATGGTGGCGGCAAGCGATCGATTCAAACCCTGAAGATTGTACTGAGAATACCGAAAACCATATTCGAAGTCGTTCGATTTCGGACCGATCCAAGATGCGTAGGGAAGCGGAAAGATATACAATTTTTCCGAAACCGAGACCACCAGAATAGTCCGATCGGTTTGTTTCATCGGGAAAATTTCTACACGATTGAAGAGATTGAGGTTGGTGATTCGAAGTTGTGCTTTTTCGATTTCGGCAGAATCGATCCACTGTCCGGGTGAAAACTCGATTTCCCGCAGAATGATTTCGGAACGCGTCACGTCGTTGCCGACAACCACAATGCTGTCGATATGCAACGGTGGCGGTTCTTCCCGGATCATCGCATGGGTAACGACGGGAAGAACAACCATAATAAACAGGTATAACCACGTTCGCAACGTTTTCATGAGTATCGGTCTTTGCCAATCAAATTCAATCCTACCCTTATTCAAATTCATCGCATTATTTACCACGATCTTGACAAGGTAATCGAAACGCTATTCTGCATATACCTTCCGCGAGGCGACTGGCTCACATAGAGTAGCGTCGCTTCGCCAAAGAGGTGCCACCGATTGCCCGGCGAGCGTTCGACAATCATACTGGGACCCAATCCGGCAACGGCGATATCGGCAATTTTCACGGTACTGTTGGTTCGATGCTCGTACCGGTAAGGTTGTCGCTTATAAGCCGCCAAGCCAACCGCAACCCCTACCTGATGAAACGGAATTCGATAACGGATAGTTCCCACAACCGTTTGAATTGCTTCCGACAGCGATTGTTCACTCCGATCGCGATCGAACGCACCGCGATCCTCGAGATCCGTTCGGCACTGCCACTCGATCAATCCAACGCCGACCGGAACCGCCGCCGAATCGTAGAACGATAATCGTCGCGAGAGCACATCGCGTGCGGGTTGCGATGCGAGTTTAAAATCGAATAAGACATACGTCGCCGAGATTTCCGTACGAAACCGGTGGAATCCGTGGTGAAAGAGCTGATAGACCGATCCGCCGAGTTGGTAGGTGTTAGTATGTCGATTCGATGCCGACATGTGGCTCGAAAAATAAGCGCTGTGCATTAACACTGCATTGCAATCGCCGATCACCCAAATTCCCGGGAACGCCTGATATACCCCGTTTAACTGCAGTCGCCAGCGCAATTCGTCACGATCGTTATAATCGAGGGAATCCGGTGTTTCGGTTCTGGTCGCTGTGCCTTGTATGATTAACTGTAGCGTGTCGTCGTTCATATTGGTCAAACCGGTATTCAGCATCACCGATTCACTTTGATCGTTTTGAATCTGTTTTCCCGATTTCGATGTCTGATATCCAATTCGGTAGGAAGTTGTAAGAAATCGTTCGACGTTGGAACCCGCCCATTCCAGTTGATATTCGTGCCGAAGTTGCGAAGAGGATGGCAACGTGTTGCCTTGTTTCACTTGCGACCCTTCCCAATCGGCATTCAGCCGCCAGGTGCCATGTCCGGGCGCGGGAAATTGTAGCATTGCCAAGCCTAGACCATGCCAATCGTTGCGACGTAACGGTACGGTCCCGACAACATCACGCAACGAGTGATCGACGGTCGCATCGACCAATGCAGTCGCTTCGCCATAGCGTCGAGTAATTGAAAATTTTGCAATCCCTTTGGCATCTTCGCGCGGTCGAAGCCAACTGTGTCGATAACCCGCTTCCGAGATCATGTGCCATTCCGCCAGAGCCAGCGAATCGCTGCGGAATTCGAATTGCATCGCCGGACCGGAACCGATATCCTTGAGATCTTCGTCGTAGCTCATGCCGCCATGCAGCGCCATTGCAAGGTGCGACGTATTGATCTCACCACCCGCCAACATTCGACCTCGACGCTGAACAACATCGCTGCCGGACGAAAATTGAGCGGCGTCATCAAGCGTGTAACCGATGATGTTCGCACCGGCACTCCCGCGTTGAACGATCGGTGCAATCTGTCGATCGCGAAATGACTCGCCATCGAGCATCCAACTATAAGTGAACATTCGATTCGATTGTTCGCGAAAAAAGGTGCGGAGTTTGATCTCTTCTTTGAAGTGCGGCTCGTACCCGGATACGGTACGATTGAGTACACCCGCTCGAAAATCGGTTTCGAGTGTACCGTGGAGTGCTTGAAACTGTTTATTCGTGCTGATATCTGCCGACCGCTCGCCGAGTTGTTCGAGGTATCCAATTCCGATCGAATCAGTAGCAGTTATATCGTGTTCAACCAAAATGCGCCATTCACCCGCCTTGGCACCCAGTGCGATCAAAATCATCAGCAGTATTAGCGCAATCCGGAATTTCACCGTGGCTCATCCGTTTGTGAAGTACCAAAACTAAAGAGATGTTTAATTCCCTCTTCAACGCTCATTTCCGTCTCAATCAAGTCACTTCGGTCGTAATAGACCAACATTCCCGTGGTAGGAGGGGAAAATGGCACAAAAACAACGGTTTTAGAGCATAATTCACCATTATCCGGCAGATGGGATTCCCCTACTACAAATCCGAGCGAATGCCCATTCTGAAATGGAACCCACACCACCTTTTTGAAAAAATTCTTCCGGTCACCGAATGCCGCTTGGGAAAGTGGCTGAATCGTCGAGAAAATCGTACTAACGATGGGTAATTTTTCGATCCAAGTACTGATTTTCGCCAGAACGCGTTGAGCGATGTACAACCGGGCTAACCATCCGATTAGAATCAGCAGTACGATCAGCGCCAACAATCCCGGTCCATAGACATGCTGGAGTGGGGTTGTGAAAATTCCCGACTGCAATAAAACCCAGTTGACCGGCTCGGCGAGGATATTATCGAGGAATAATAGCAGCTTTAATAGTAACCAGAGCGTCACAGCGACTGGTGTCACGATTAACAAACCGCTGGTCAAAGCCTTCCGAATCCATCCGATTCGGGTAACCGTCTCAGTCAATATCGCCTCTCTACGCAGAAATGTCGAGCAATCCAACTTCAATATCGATTGGTTAGCGGTTGGATTATTGGTGTCGTTTCCTTTCCAGATTCCGACAATAGGTGAAAAGTACGACCGTTTTTCGCGCTCCGGTAGCTGGAAGCGGTCTTTTTCAAAGTGAACCGCTTAATCTGTCGACTTTCCGCTCCTCGTTCTCGATTGCATTTGCGATTGTCGTTTTGTACAATAGTAGCGGCTCTCAAGCCGGTGAGACAGAATGGATGGCTGAATAATTCATTTTGGAACCATTTTTAGGCAAGAGCAGTTGCAGTAGAGTGTTCTTCGTCAATACCGTAATCGGGTCGATTTACGTATATTGTATGCGCCGAAATTCAGACACCGGTCTGATTTTCGACCGATACTTCTACTAGCATTATTTGTCACGAGTTCTCAAACGCCAATATCGGCATGTTTCCGCACAGCCACAGCCACACCGCGGAACCGCCGGCTGGAACGAATGGAGCGGTTATCGCCTCTTTGTGATCGTGTAACGACGACGGTTTATCTTATCCAGAAACGGGTAGGGGGCTACCATCCGCAAGTCATTTGTTCGCATTAAATTAAGTTTGATTGCCATTCTATTTTCGCTTACGCCGGTATTGGCGGAAGCGCCGATTGTGTTTGGTATCAAATATCGACTTCCACTCCCGTTTCGACCCGATATCTTTACCCCAGCCCCATCCAAATTACCTTATCTCGGTCAGAGTTCGGCATATCTCCTCGGAGGTCCGAACAAGTATTTGAGTTCCGCCGTTCGCTGGGATACGACTTCACGTACCGTGGAAGTCCAATACAGCCTGAATGGCAAACCCTTCGGACACCCGACCCGCTTCGATATGATGAGCTATCGCAGGGAACGGCTTCAGCGCGATCAAGCGAAATTCTTCCGTGAAGCCGCGGTAATAGCAGTGTCCAGTCAACGAGTGATCGAACAGGAAGCGCTGGAAATTCAAGTACCGTTGAAAGTAAAATCGAAAACCTTCAAGCGGATTTTCGGTGGCGACAAGGTTGGACTGAGAGTCAACGGTGAAATTTCGATCAATGGCGAACTCCGTCGCGAATCCAACGACAAAGTAATCACCCAGCAGGGACAAGCCCCTTCGACTAACTTTAAAATCGATCAGAAGCAGCGATTTACGATCACCGGTAATGTTGGCGACAAAGTTACTGTACGCATCGATCAGGACAGTGAACGGCTATTCGAATTTGAGAATGCGGTTAAGCTGGAGTATACCGGAACTGAAGACGAAATCATCCAGAAAATCGAAGCCGGTAATATCGCACTGGATCTTCCGGGAACGTCGCTGGCAACATTTTCGGGTCAGAACAAGGGGTTGTTCGGACTGAAAAGTATCGCGAAAATCGGTGCGTTGAAACTGACAACTATTGCATCACTGGAAAAAGGAAAGAAGAATAAACTGAAGAAAACCGGGGGCGAGGAAAGTACACCGCATATCCTTACCGATGTCAATTTCTCTCATGGTCAATTCTTCGTACTGGACACGACGTTCCTCTATTATCTCAACCGGTTCGATGCCAATATGGTGCCGTTAGTACCTGCCAATCACCAAGTATTGGAAGCGTACGTCTACCAATCAGTTTCCGGAACCTCGAATGGACAAGTTTTAAGATGGGGTTTCGCACTTGAAAATCCGCCGGATTCGGCAAACGTCGATAGTAACGCCATCAATTGGGATTCCCACAATAATTTCTACGGCAATTTCAAACTACTTGTCGAAGGCACCGATTACGATCTCGACAAACAACGCGGAATACTTTCGCTGAAACAATCGATTCCCGCTTCTGCAAGCGACATTCTAGGCATCTCCTATCGAACCAGTGAGGGGAACATCTTCGGAACCCTCACGAATAGCGCACAAACCGATACACGCTTGGTCACAAAATTGTTGCGGGGTAATATCGAAGATCCGGCTTCCAATGTTTGGAAGTTCATGCTGAAGAACTGGTATTCGTTGCAAGGGACAAATATCACACCGGAAAGTTTCGAGGGAACGATTTATCGAACGAACCTCGATCCGAAGCAGTATGCTGCGGGTGGAGTATTTTTCACAAATTTACTCGGAATCGATCAATTCGGTCCGAATAACACTCCCGCTGCAGGTGGTGACGGAAAAATCGACAATATCGCTAGCTTCATCGATTTCACCAACGGCATCTTAAAATTTCCGGATTTAACTCCATTCAGCCCCTCGGGCTACTTCCGAGGTAGTGCTGTTCCAACGATCGGTGATTTTCGCGCTATTGATTCGTTATTACTGCAGCCGGAAATTTACACGACTCCTCCATCATCAGTATCGTCGTTACAATCGAAATTCACGATTGAAGTTCATATCCGGTCGCGATCCAATGTCATGCAGCTTGGTATCGGTATTTTGGAAGGATCGGAAGAAGTTACGCTAAATGGTCGAACCTTGTCCCGAGGTCGCGACTATACGATCGATTATTTTTCCGGTACGCTGACGATCCTCGATGCTGGCGCATCTACCCCCGGCGCCGATCTCGAAGTCACTTACGAATCCGGTCAAATCTTTCAGCTCGACCGGAAAACTTTACTCGGCGCTCGCGCAGAATACGAATTATGGGACGAGTCATTCATTGGTGCGACCGTTCTGTCATTAACCGAGAAACCACTCGATCAACGGATTCGCCTCGGTAGCGAACCGATCTCCAACAAGATCTGGGATGTGAACACCCGTCTGGTTTTCAAACCCGACTTTTTAACCAAAGCGATGGATGCACTGCCGATCGTAGCTACCGAAGAAGCTTCCCGTGTACAAATCGAAGGTGAAATTGCGCAAGTCTTTCCCAATCCCAACAACATGAGCAATGATGCCACCGGGGACTACAACGGCGTCGCTTACGTTGACGATTTCGAGTCCGCGAAACGAATCATACCGCTTCCACTCACGCGCCAAAGTTGGACCTTATCGGCATATCCACTCACTACCGGGCTCAATCCGGCAGGTGATACACTCGACGCGTTTCCAGCAAGATTGTTCATGTGGTACAATCCGTTCCATCAGGAACCGGTTAAGAATATTTGGCCGGCACGGGAAGTTAACAGCAACGTTGCGAACACGGTACAAACGATGGAACTGTCGGTGGATCCGAAATTCAACCGGAGCACGCCGTGGGATACGCTGGTGAATCCGCAAAATTCATGGGCAGCCATTACGAAATATCTCGGATCGGGATTTGCAAATCAGTCGGAATCCAAATACCTCGAACTGTGGGTTCGTAATACGCAACGTTCCGGAAAACTGTTCGTCGATCTCGGTCGTATCAGTGAACGTGAAATTCCAATGCACAATAACAGTGTAATGGCAGAAGGAAGTTTTATTGCCGGTACGAGTGTACGGAATCCGATTCTCGGTCAGAATGACGATACCGGTATCGACGGTGTCAGTTTACCGGATCCTCCCTACGGCTCAGTTACTGGTCTCTACGATTATTGGGACCTCAATGGCGACGGTAGTCGTGACACTGCAACGATAACACTGGGCAATCAGACACGACTGGTGAAAGAACCGTTTTCATTCGACAATTTTGATTACAGTCCCAATACTCCCGACGATTATACCCATATTAACGGTACTCAGGGAAACAAAGACGACAACCAGTATCCCGATACCGAGGATTTGAACGGCAACGGATCGCTGGATATTCAGGACGACTTTTATCGGTTTGTGGTCGATCTATCGAATGATGCGAAATATGTCGTCGGTGGTCAAGACAATATTTACGGCTGGCGGTTGTATCGTATTCCGATCGCCGATTCGATTCGCGTCGGCAATCCTTCGCTGCAGAACATTTTTTATGCGCGCATCGGTTTGACCAATTGCATTCGGAAAACAACGGTCGCCTTCGCTGAAGTCGATATCGTCGGGAACGAATGGCAACCGCCAGGAACAGTGCAGACTCGCAATCTTCATCCGTACAATCTCGAAGCCGATGTCTTGAATACATACGATAATCGCGAAACCTACAATCCCCCTCCCGGTGTTTCCGGTCAAGAGGATCCGAATACCAATATCAGATTAAAAGAACAAGCGCTTCGCATCAAAGTAAAAGGTCTGCTTAATGGCGAAACCAGTTATTTGGTGAAAACGCTGTACGAACCGTTGAGTTTCCGCGACTATCGGAAATTGAAAATGTTCATCTACGGCGGTGCATTCCCGATCGCTTCCGGAGCCGCCCGAATCAACGAATTCGACAAGTACAAACTATACTTCAAACTCCGGATGGGTATCGATACTACCAGAGCCTATTACGAAATATCAAAGCGGATCTATCCGGGGTGGGACGAGCGGAATAAAATCGATATCAATCTCGATGATTTGCCGACGATGAAATACGAGTGGTTGGCACGTACGACCGCTCGCACCGACACGGCATACCCTACCCAAGCCCGCCTTTTGCCGGATGGAACGGAATTACGTGTCATCGGTCGACCCAGCCAGCAACCGACCTTGAAAACGATTACGTTTATGGCGGTCGCAATCGAAAACCGTGGACGAAATATTGCCGAAACGGACAATGTGGAAGTTTGGGCAGACGAATTGCGGGTAACCGATGTCAAACGCACTCCCGGAACGGCATACCGGGTCTCGACCAACATCGACATGGCACACATCGTTGGTCTCTCGATGTCGATGTCGCAAACTGACGGGAATTTCCACAATGTGAATGTTCGCAGTGGATCGCATAGTTCTTCGCTCACCGGTATGGCATCGGCAACGATTCAGGGAACCGAATTTATCCCGAAGTCGTTGGGATTGAATTTTCCAGTGACGATGACATACAACCAGACGATTACCCGACCCGATTACTTGTACGACGGCGACATCTCACTTGATCGCTTAACCGGTAAAAGCGAACCGGTATGGAAACCTTATTGGCGATATTTGACGAACCTGAATCTACTCGATCTGAAAAAACGGCAGGGCAACGCCGATACGCTGTTGACGTTGTCAAAGGGATATTCCATCGGTGTTTCGAATTTCTCGCGCACGACCCCTCCGGAAGAGTGGTGGGAAAAATGGCTCGTCAATCGCTGGACAATCTCTTACAATCACGCGGAATCGTACAACGCCGGTCCGCTGGCACCTTTCAATAAGTCGCGAACCCGTTCGGGCGGCTTCAATTTGACCATACCGATCGACATTCCCAACAGCGTGAAACCGTTGCGTTGGACATCGAAGATTCCGATCCTGCGTGAAATCGACAGTACTGAAATCGGCTATCTTCCCAATCGATTATCGTTCGGAGTCGACGGTTCAGAGCAGACCGGCTCGGCAATCACTAGTGGCGTTCCAACTTCCACCTGGGCATTTGGAATAACCAAACGGTATGCTACCGGAATACGGTTATTTCAGAATATGAATCTCGATTATTCGCTTTCGATCGCTTCGGAAGCCGTAAAATCGTCCCGCGACCGATTTAAGATAGCGTATGCTGCTGCCGGCGTCGACCTCAACGATTCATTGTTCCATGGCGCCGATTCTTTAGCCCCGGAACCGACATTGCCCGATTCACTAGTCCAACAACTGCCGAAACCGCGTTCCGATGTATTCGAAAAATTCGGTGGGTACTATTTCCGAGCGAAACAACGCGATCAAAACGTCTCGGCAAGTTGGAATCCACAACTTTTCGAATGGTTGACAACTGATTACACTTATTCTTCCGCTTATTCGTGGTCGTGGCAACAACCCACGGCAACAAGTCGTAACGTGCAAACCGCAAGCGGTGCCAATCAAGTATATACGCTTCGCTTAGGACGATTGCTGGGACGATCCGCCAGCGCGTATTCACGTCCGGTTGAGCATGACAACGCACCAGGAATGGATACTTCCAAATTCCAATCACCGATGCCCGGTATCACGCCAATCGATACCAAGAATCCGATGGGCGATACGAAAAACACTTCGACCTTCGACCCAAAAAATCCAACTCTAACCAACCCGATAACGACAACTCCGATCGATTTGAGTGGAAAGTCGCAAACGGCAGTAGTTCCTCCGCCAGTGTCGACTCCGACGGCCTCAACACCGACTCAAACTCAGTCGATCAACGACCTAAGCCGTCCCGGACGTGCTCGAGCGAATCAATCGGATTCCACCTCGACGTCGAAAACCGATGACAGTAAAAGACCAAAATCGAAACTTGATTTCCTTTGGGCTATCGTCGATCGACTCGACGACATCTCGGTTAATGTCAGTCGACGGCGTACTTATCAAGTCTACGCTGTCAAAGACGGACAGGCAGATTATCGCTTCCAGTTGGGTTTGATCAACACTCCGGGATTGGGTTCGGTATCCACTGCAACGGCAATTCCAACAGCTCCAACGGCGACTTTAACGCGCGAGTATGCGACTCGATCAGGCTTCCATTTATCGGACAATTTTTCGATCAGTCTCGACCATTCATGGTTACGAACCGAGAATATTTCGATCACTCCCAGTCAATCGTTGAAAAAGAGTGTGTTCCTCTTACAAAAAGGGGATGATGTACCGACCGAAATTGATGTACCGAACTTTTCGATTCGCTGGTCGGGTCTGGAAACTCTCGGTCCGTGGAAAGCAGTAACGCAAACGGTGACTCTGGAAAATGGATATCAAGCATCATCGCTAGCGACATACTCTGCGACACAACAGTCGCGTAACACATTAAGCAGCGTTGCTTATTCGACGAATTGGAATCCGTTGATCGGTGTCAACGTTCAATGGAAGAAAGGAATTTCTTCCACAGCCCGGTACACGATTACCAGTAATTTCTCCGACGGGCACCTTGGAAATGTCAGTCGTCAGCGCACGACCCAAAAAGCGTTGGCACTCGCAACCGGGTACACTTTTCAACAAGGATTCCGGCTTCCCTTCCAGTTTTGGCCATTCAACGGCAAACGATTCAAAAATCAGACCGAAATATCGGTCGGGTTCAACGAGACATCGTCGACAACCGAACAAAACAACCATTCCTCAGCGGGATGGGGTGGTTTCGTTGAAACGTTGAATACATCGACTTACACCTTCACTCCCAAAGTCACTGTAACTTTCAGTCGAACAGTCACCGGGTACGTACAGTACGACTATGGTGTGACCAAGAGCACATCAGGCGGAACCACTAGAATCAATGCATTCAAGTTTAATGTCCGTATCGAAATTCGGGGATAATTGGAAATTTTTCCTTTTTACAGAGCGAAACGAAAAAAAAAGTCGTACTATATTTAACCAATGGGTATACATTTGTGTCGATTCAAGTACGAGCCACTCCTTGTTGAGGAATTTCCATGATTTCATCTACTCCCAATCATTCCGATCCTATTCCGGATAAAAACGCACATCCACCGGCACAATTGTATCACAAACGATTGGGTGTGATAGCGCTTTTCACCTTGCTGTTTGCGTTGATCATAGCCGGTTGTTTTAAAATTCCGGATAAGCCAAAATGGGATTTTCCGATAACGATACCATTTGCCGAACGTACTTACTATCTCAAAGACTTAATCGACCTAGAAGTCACGAACGCCAACGATTACCGCATCGATTCCGTGAGGAGTGCGCACGATCACGGGTTTTACAGTTTGAATGATTCGCTGGTCTTTTACGTCACCGGCAACATCGAACCGAAAACCTTTGTCGATAAACTTAGTTCGGATGCCCAAGATCCACGCACTTTCACTTATAATATTAGCACAATCATGTTGGATTCGCTGTTTTGCGGTGAATTGAGCTTCAAGCCTTCGCGGATGGGTATTCTTAACCGGACAATTGCAGCGAATCAATCTCTTGCAATCGATACTATGTACAAGTACGACCAGAGTGGTGGATCCAATTTTGTTTATTTTACCTACTTATTGTGGGGTACCGGTCGGATGATGGCAATCGTAAATAACGATATGCCGACTAAGATGGAAAACATTCACTTCGAATTACTTCGCTACTCAGACTCGACCCGATTGGCAGTATCCGACACTATTCGCACCCTTGCAGCAGGTCGCGATACCATTATCAATATGGAGGTTCCGTCCGGTACCAGGATTGATTCGATGATGGTGTTGCGCGGCAAAGGAATAATTCGTGCCGGTTCAACCCCGGTCACCTTGACTTCCCGTGACAGTATAAACGTTCAATTGATAACCAATCGAATCCGCGTTTCGGAGACCCGTGCAGCAGTTCCCAGACAGGTTGCAAGCGCCGATACCAGCCTTGAAACTGGAATTAACGACCGGATTTACGCTGCCGAAGTGAAACGTGGTAAAATCTTTTTAACAATCACTAATCGACTTGATGTAACGTTGGACTCGTTGAAAATCGTCTTCCGCGATTTTTCCCAGCCAAGAGCGTCACAACCAACGGTTTATGACACGCTCGTGTGGAAAATTCCGCATTCGCTTCCACGTTTGACATCGTATTCCGATTCGATTGACTTACAGCTTTCGAAAATTAAAATTAGTCCGGACTCGGTTCAACGCTTCAAGACTTATGGACTTGCTTATACTCATCCAGTACTGGCACCGAATATGGCTAGCATCCGACCAACCGACGGCATTGATATTCGCTACAACTTAGGAAAGACGTATTTCTCTAACTTTGACGGTATTCCCTATTCCGTCACATTCGATTTCGATTCGACCACGACGACCGTAACCAATCGCCCCAACGGCGTCACGAATTTGGGGATGGAATCGGCGTACTTGGTTGTATCTCCGAGAGTGACGGGAGACGCAGACTCGACAATCCCGGTTAAAATGGATTATCACCTTCGTGCCTATGCACCGAATGGTCGCAATGCCGCATGGGATACGACCAATCAATATTTCCCGACACTGGCTAGTTCTGTTCGCATTCCCGGTGTTCAGGGAATCCTGAATATCGTTCCCGAGCGGGTTGTTTCGACTGGTAAAGTTTACCTCGGTCGTCAGTATATCCCCTCTACCGGACGGATGCGGGTCTCGGAAAACGCTGCGGTATCGGGACACGCCACTCTTGAAGGACCGATGTATTTCTCGCTGGATCCACAGACCTTAATTCCCGATCCAGAAGGTCGTGAGGGACAAGATCGACCGCTTCAGCAAATCAACTTAATTGTGCAGAGCGAGAATCATTTACCAATCGGTGGTACAATAACGGTTCAGATAAGTAAAGACTCAACTGATACCAATGGATGGAGAACGATAGGAAGTGATATTATTCCTACTCCGGAGATATCCCCTACGACACACAGAGCCATCTCCCCCGTTTCGAAAACGTCAACGTTTATCATCCGCGATTCACTGGTAAATTATTTCAAAGCACCTCAGTTTTACACCCGTGCGAAATTGTCATTAACCGGAACAAGACCATTACGTACGGTGGCTGGCACTGACTCTATTAATCCCGTTACGCACGATACGGTTCGGACGAAAATCTTTGGCAACGTACAGGATTTCATACGGATCAAGACTGCTGCCACACTAGTAGTAAATACCGGGGAGGTCCAATAATGAAGCGACTTTTCCTCCTCCTTCTGGCAACACTCATGGTCGTTCAAATTGTGTTCGCTTCGCGTCCACCATCGGGCATGATCAACGGTACCGCTGGCGCGGGAATTTCAAATATCCGCGGCGCTGAAGCACGGTTTGTCAATCCTGCGTTGCTTGCTTTGCGTGGTGGTCCCTATCAGTCGATTCAATTGCCCGGTTTCGTTTATCACATCGGTAACAATGCGATCAAAACCTCCGAACTCGCTAATTGGTTCCAACAAGACCGATATTGGACGGCATCCGAGCGGAAAACGTTTACCGATGCAATGTCCGACGATTTCCGGTTTGCTGCCGATGTCGGTACTGGTGCGGCATATCAATACCGTAATTTCGTCGTAGCATTGGATGCGGTCGGGGCAATGAACGGCGAGATTCCCCAGCAAGTCATGGTACTTGCACTCAGCGGAAACAAACCCGGTGTAAGTTACGATTTATCCAATCTAAAAGGCGGCGGTTGGGCTGGAACAGCACTCAATCTGTCGTTCGGAAAATCGTTCGAAGAAATGGACTTTGCGAAGGAATTCGCTGTTGGATTAACCGTAAAATACATTATCGGTCACGCTTACGGCGGTATTCGCAAGAGCACCGGTTCGATCCTTACCAATGTTCAGCCTGATACCGTCTCGCTTCATGGCGATATTGTCTCTGCCTATTCTACATCAGGCGATGGAATCGACCTCGATTTAGGTGTCGCATCACGCCAGGATGACAATTGGGGTTGGTCTTTGTCGATTATGAATCTTTCCGGTCGCGTTAATTGGGACAAAGCGAAAGTGCGTTCCAATTCATTTAATGTCGATTCAAAAGGTATTCCGGTCGATAGTTTGACAAAAGAAGGATTTTTCGAACGCTGGGCAAACTATAAAAGCGGTACCAATAGTGAAAATGGTACCGTCGACATGCGCCTTCCTCCGTACTTGCTAATTGGTGCTGATTATCGGTTGAATAAGGACTGGTTGTTTGTTGGCAGTATCGAACAAGGTCTCGACGATGAAGCAACCATGGTTGGCGGTTCGAAGAAAATGAAACTGGCTCTCGGGTCCGAGTACGGCAAATTCGAAAAATACCCCATCCGTGGTGGTTTTTCGTTCGGTGGGTCTACTAGTTTTGAAATTCAACTGGGTGCTGGATTGCGATTACCTAGTTATCGGCTTGATCTTTCAGGTGGGTACGAACGCGGGATATTTGGTTCAGCGAAAGGATTCAGTATCGCTTTATCACACAGTGTTTTACTGTAATTGTGAAAATTTCAAAAACAAAAACAGCGCTGATGGAGCGCTGTTTTTGTTTGTCCCAACTATCCTGAAATTGGATAAAATGACCCAATACGTCCAATTTACTTGCGGTAATTCGACAAACACGCTACCTTGGAAAATGTACTCTTTTGCAACAAATCTGATATTATCTTTGTACCCCGATGGTCTGATCTCGTGAAAGGATAAGTGTATGAAATCATGGGTATTCATTGCGATCCTAGCGTTCGTGGGAACCGTGCTAGCAGCTTCGCAATTTGAACCGTCATTGAAAATGGAAACTTTCCATTCGGTACCGGCAATGTATCGAAACGGAACACCGGTTTCCGCTTCCGATGAAATTAATGTCGATACAGTCGCGAACTTCAACTTCGAAACAGGCTTACAAGGCTGGACTGTGACGAACTTTACCGACAGTTTGCCAAATTTTCACAAGGATCGTCGCAATGCCTTGGGCAATACTGGTCGATCATGGAATGCCGGCGATACCGTTCACTTTCCCAACGGCGGCTATTTCGATGAACACATGGAACATCTTGTTTCACCGGTTCTCAACCTTTCCGGTCTATCCAATCCAGTGTTATCGTTCCAGATCAATCAAAATTCCGAGCCACCGGAAGGGGTCGATATTCCCGGTTACGACGGATGGGATGCTTCCAACGTCTGGTACTCGATCGATAGCGGTCTTACTTGGTCGGTTCTCCCGATCACACAAACATCGGGTGCAACAGGCTTCTTGTATAATGTGACATCGTCTTATGCTTTTGGGTACTCCTTCGGAATGGGTACCGGTATTGGCGGTTGGGGCGGTAACTCCGTCGGTTGGCATTCCGTATCAGTACCAATTCCAACTGCGGCACGCGTTGCAAACTTCCGTTTCCGATTTACTTTTGCCTCTGATCCAGGCGCTTGTACAGCCGATACGACAACCGCGAATCACGCATGGTTCGGTTTATGTGTCGACTCGATTCGCGTGACGAATGGCGCTACGGTTTTATTGGACAACAACGGCGACAACGTTGCCATTCCGGCAGATTTTACTCCGGTCAATGGTGCCGTTTCACAAACCGTATTTCACGTTGCTACCGACGATAGTGCCGGGCACTCACCGACACATTGCGTAATGATCGAAGAAAATCACGACGGTCCGTATTGTGCGTTGACATCGCCGCCGATTTTCCTTCCATCGGGAAGCCGCCATTATTGGCAGTATAACGTATTTTGCGATCTGATGGATTCGGTCATCAACGATCCGAATATCCCCGGCTCGGAAAATTCGCTCCGACATTATTACCGCGTTCAAATCAAAGACACTCATCCGGACAGTGGATGGACGTATCAACATCACGACTACCGCCGTTCCTATTACGGTGGCGAACGCTGGCACACTTACGTGGCAGGCGATCCGTTCCCGACCAATAACACTTCTCCTAACGATCAAATGGATCTGACACCGTGGTCTGGCGACACCATTCAAATCCGCTTTATCGTCTACGGCGATTTTCACAATGGCGATCAAGGTACGGGAATGCATCTGGACGACATCTTCTTCTATTCGTCCAACCAACCCGATCACGAAGTTGGGTTAGCGAAAATGTTCCTGCCCTATCCAACCACAGTAGGTTTCCTGACGCGTGGATCGATTCATATGTTGAATAACGGACGCATGCCCGAAACCGATGTCGGATTTTATTGGCGACGCAATCGCGCCATGTTCCCGGCAATCACCGTTCCAGCGCTCCGTATCAATCTCGATACCGTAATCACATTACGCACCGGCTCCACTGGTCGGAATGCTTTGGGCTGGACCCCGACCGCTGCCGGTAACTTTATGGTAGACGCATATCTAGCGGGTGTTACCGACGACACGACCCATGGGAACGATTCAACCAGTTTCTACAACTCACAACTCTTAATTCATGACTCCGTTACGGTACGTGCGACTAATACATACGAACTCGGCTACGATTCGCGCCGGTTCACACACGCATGGAATATCACCTCGACCAATTATCCGATCGTGCGCTTCACACCGATGTCGGATTCGATTACTTCGACATTGACCATTACCGCTGTGCGGATGCAGTTCAACGGTCGCCCGGAAATTCCGGTTGGTGAAACCCGATCAGCAACCATTAAAGTATACGAAGATCTCAATGGTCAGCCCGGTGCGGTGATTCGAACTCAAGACATCGCAGTACCGCGCGATTCGACTTTATCGAACTGGTATACTTGCACACTCACCGACCCGATCGTTAATCATTGGGGTAATTTCTATGTGTCGATCGAACGCAGTTCGACCACCGATACTCTGATGATTGTCGGACACAATTTCGACGAGCCGTATATTCGATCTCATAGCTATCATTACACTGGAATCGCACTGACCGATTCCAATATTATGGCATTCCGAATTCACGTGCTAACAACTCGCGGTACCGACGTGAAGGAAATTGTTACGGCAACGATGCCGGGCAACTTTGCACTCTATGATGCCTATCCCAATCCATTCAACCCGACAACCGAAATCAAATTTGCGGTACCCTATCGGGCAAAAGTTAGTGTCGCACTCTTCAACATGATGGGTCAGCAGGTCACGAAACTGGCGGAAGGCGAAATGAAAGCGGGCACCTATACTGCGACCGTCAACGGAACGCGGTTGTCCAGCGGGGTCTATTTTGTCAGGATGCACGCCGGATCGTTCAATGCCGCTCGGAAGATCGTACTGGTGAAGTAGTTTTACCCTAAAACAACATTTTTTAGGGCGGACGGTTTCGTCCGCCCTTTTTGATTCGTGTAACATCTACCAGAGGAAATAATCGGAGGAAATGGTTATATTCTTTGTATTGCCGTATTTCGGTAGTGGAACCAATCGTTACCAATTCGCCTTGCTGTTTACCGGATTCCACGTGCGACTTCGCAGTTAACAATCCAGTAGAAAGGAAACGGCTATGCACGATGTTCTGACAGTTATCCTTGGCGGCGGCGCCGGTACGCGGTTATACCCATTAACCAAGCACCGTTCGAAGCCGGCAGTACCAATCGGTGGAAAATACCGGTTGATTGATATTCCTATTTCAAACTGTCTGAACAGCGGTCTCCACCGGATCTTCATCCTCACACAATTCAATAGCGCGTCGCTCAATCGCCATATTCATCACGGTTTCTCGCTGGACTCGTTTCGCGACGGATTTGTCGATATTATAGCCGCCGAACAGACTCCCGACAGCAACGCTTGGTTTCAAGGAACTGCCGACGCGGTTCGAAAATCGTTAAAGCATTTACGTCCGTATCGCAGCCGCGAAACCCTGATTTTGAGTGGCGACCATATTTATCGGATGGACTATCGCGAGATGATCGAGAATCATCGCGAAAGTGGTGCGCAAGTGACAATTGCGGCAATTCCCGTGGAAGAGGAAAAGGTGCCGGAACTCGGCATCTTCAAAATCGATGAACATGGGAAAGTACTGGATTTCTTCGAGAAACCGAAAGATCTTGCGCTGTATCCATCGCTCCGTGTCCCGAAACCGATTCCAACGGATTCGCGCATCGATTGGAAACACCGACCCTATCTCGCGTCGATGGGTATTTATGTGTTCAACAGCGATGTACTGGAAAAATCGCTGGCTGATGGATCGAAACTGGATTTTGGACGTGAAGTCATTCCCGGTTCGATTCGACAATTCAATGTCAAAACGCACGTCTTCAACGATTATTGGGAAGACATCGGAACAATCCGGAGCTTTTTCGAAGCCAATCTGGATTTAGCTCAACCAATTCCGAAATTCGATTTATTCGATCCCAAAAATCGCTTGTTCACCCGTCCACGCTTTCTTCCCTACTCGAAGATCAATCAAGTGACGGCACAGCGTTCAGTGATTACCGAAGGGTGTATTCTCGATGGTGTACAACTCCGCGATTGTCTGATCGGGATTCGATCACGAATCGACAGCGGTACCCGACTGCAACGCGTTGTGATGATGGGCGCCGACGAATACGAGTCGGATGCCGATCGCGAACAGAATCGCGAAGCGAATCGACCCGATATGGGCATCGGACAAAATTGCATGATCGAGGAAGCAATCATCGATAAGAATGCCCGCGTCGGTAAGAATGTCAAGATTCGCCGCCGCAGTATCGGCGAAACGGACGATGGCGAAGGGTGGTATGTGCGAGACGGGATTGTCGTAATCGAAAAAGGGGCGACGATTCCCGATGGTACAATCATCTGACCCCGGGTAATAGTATTGTTGATTGCTGAATCCGATTAAAAAATTCTTTCAACTACCACTACAGCCGGGAGTAAATAGTTCCTTCCGGCACATCGTTCTTTAAACCGTATGCAATGTTGATGGAGCAAGTTATGAAACGCATGATCGTAATAGCAGAAATACTGCTCTCGCTATCCTCACTCTGCCTCGCACATTCCGAAGGAATGGGCAACCAAAATTACTGCAATACACCGACAACTCCGCGCAATTGTTCAGCGTGTCATTCCGGTAATCCGGTCAACAGCACGATCGGTACGATGTCGGTTGCCGGTTATCCAATCAATGGTTACATCCCCGGTCAAACTTACAATATTATCGTTACGCTTCGTCAGATCCGGATGTACCGCTGGGGTATGCAAGCAACCATCCTTAATACTCAAACACCAGCCACACGTGGCGGCACTGTCTCCAGCAGCAACACCAATGTTTCGGTTAGTACCGATACCACTGCTGCTCGCGATTTCGTCAATCAAACTACCGCGGGAAACTTCCGGGGCACTGCTACCGGTCCCGTGACTTGGCAATTTACCTGGCAAGCACCACCGGTATTGTCAGGACCGATGTTGTTATACATCTGTGGTCTTGCCTGCAACAACAACGGCGACCAGACGGGAGAATATGCCTACACTCGAGTCGACACCATTCGAGAATTTGCCGGGCAAATGCCACCTAATTTCTTCTCACTCCGTACTCCGCCACCCGATACATTTATCGGTTCACAACCGGTTGCGCTTTCGTGGGAAACGAATGGCGATCCGAACGCTGGTGACATCGTCAGCTACAAGGTTTTCACTTCAACCGATTCGCTTTTCCGTACTCGCGATAGTACCGATGCAATCGATGGTGGTTCCGCTCAAATCAGTATTTTCCAAAATGGGGTACGCAATTTCTGGAAAGTTCGCGCGTATGACAATCACGGGAATGCCCGATGGTCGAATGAAGCCTTTTCGATTTTGATGGATGTTTCGCGTCCACCGGAACCATTCGATCTTGTGGAACCCAATGGTCGCATTACCGATCATCGAATTGTATTCCGTTGGCGACGGGCGATCGATCCCAATCCCGAAGATACCGTCACCTATACGGTAACAAAATGGATGTTGAACTACCCCGATTTCCGCGACTCGGTGATGATCGATCGCGACACGACCTATACTACGACACTCCAGATTGAAGAGACCCCTTATGTTTGGAGTGTTCGTGCTACCGACAATCACGGGAATTCCACACTTGTATCGTCGAATGGAATTTTCTACATCAGTAATCCGCTACCGCCAACCGGTCAAATTGAGTTGTTGACTCCTTCGAACAGCTCGATCGCATCGTGGGAAGCAATGCACTTCTCATGGACAACCCTGATCGACCCGAATTATGCCGACTCTGTCGAGTATCGACTTTGGCTGAAAATAGATCACGACTCGACATCGATCCCTCGTAGCTCGGAGAACAACCTCGATTTTAATGTTGCGACTCTCCCATTTTTCCAAATCGGACAATCGATTTCATGGTGGGTCACAGGTCATTCCAGTTTTCCCGATACGACGATCGAATCAACACAACGTTTTACAATCGCACCCAATACCGGAGTGAAAAACGAGGTTTCGCTACCGACTTCAATCAAGATATCGGAACCATATCCCAATCCGTTCAATGCCGAAACGGCACTCATCCTCACACTTCCACAGGCGGCACCGGTCACTGGAACGCTTTACAACACGTCCGGTCAATCAGTAGCACAATATTCCTGGGGTATGCTGGAAAGTGGTTCGCACCGGTTGTCGATTCATCGCAATACTCTTGCTTCGGGAACATACCTGCTGCAGTGTAAAGTCGGAAGGGAAACAATTACGCGATCGATCACGCTGCTTCGATAACTGAATTACATTCATAAAATATAAAACGAGCGCTCTAGATGAGCGCTCGTTTTGTTTGGATTATTGTGGTTCTTAAAAATTAGTTGTCATGATTCGGTGTCAGGCTTCGCCTGACCTGCGGGCGGACGCGGGGGTCCGCCCCTACTACCGATAACAACTTCTTTTCATGAGATACGATAACCCGATAATCAATAACTCTCGTCGCCGATAACAACTTTCCCTTTGAATACACGGTAGATAAAGAAGGTATACGCCAACACTATCGGAACGCCGATTGCGGCAATGATCAGCATAATCGTCAGTGTGTATTCACTGGAAGCCGAATTCGTCGCTGTCAAACTGTACCGCAAATCGATACTCGACGGTACCAATCGCGGGAACATACCGACTGCCGCCAATCCGATCATCGCAGCGATCGTGGCTGACGACGAAATCAGTGCCAAGAAATATTTCTTTGCTTTTACTGCAACATTGATATTTCCGATTGCTGCCAGCAGCAAGCCGATAAACACCCAGAATAAAATACTGGTGCTCATACCTTCGAACAGAAACGGTGAAACATAAACTGTTGCGAATGTTGCCACCAGATATAAAATTTCAAATACCGCCCAAAGCTTTGGAATCTTCGCTGCAATTTGATCGCGATATTCGTCTCCGGCTTTTAGAGTCAAATAAATCGCACCATGAGCCACAAAAAACGCCAGACTGACCAGACCGATCAGGATCGAGTATGGGTTCAGCAATTGGAGAAAGGTTCCAGTATAGGTTCCATTTGCATCGACTGGTACACCGCGAAGAATATTGCCCACCGCAACACCAAACAGAATTGCCGGAAGGAGCGAACCGATGCCGAATGCTTTATCCCAAAAATTTCGCCATGAGGGTGCTTCGACTTTACTGCGAAATTCCATCGCCACTGCACGAAAGATCAGTGCAACCAGCAACAGCATTAACGCTAGATAGAAACCGGTAAATACAGTCGCATAAACCGCAGGGAAGGCTGCAAATAAGGCACCACCAGCGGTCAACAGCCAAACCTCATTACCATCCCACACCGGACCGATTGCATTCAGATTGGTACGTTTTTCTTTTTCACCCTTGGTGAATAGATGTAAAACGCCGACACCCAGATCGAATCCGTCAAGGATGGCATACCCGACGATCAATACGCCAATCAACAAAAACCAAATCGTATTTAGATCGAGCATCTCATACCCCCTTTCCAGCAGTTTCCGGACCCACATCGATCTTCTTTTTCAACAGGAAGATGTACATCGCGAGCAGAAACAAGTAGATCAATCCAAAGAGTACAATCGAAAACAACACTTCACCAGCAGAAAGCGTTGCCGAAAATGCATCTTTGGTCTTCATCAACTTATAAACGATCCACGGCTGTCGCCCAACTTCAGCAGCAACCCAGCCGAATTGACAAGCCACCAGCGGTAGTGGAATCGAAATCACTAGAAGCTTCAGCAACCATCGTTTATCCCAGATCTTGTTGCTGCGGATCAGCCATGCCGAGAGCGCCATGATCCCGATGAAGTACATACCCAACACTACCATGTTGTGATAAGAGACGAAAGTCGTAAACAGTGGTGGTAGCTCGTCCGGTGGAAATTCGTTGATCCCTTTTACTTTTGCATTAATGTCTCCAAATGCCAACCAGCTTAGTAGACCTGGAATCTCGATTTTCGCTTTCAACTCCGGTGGATGATCGAAAGGAACGGCAAACAGCGCGATCGGCGCATGTGTTTGGGAAGTATAGACGCCCATGATTGCCGCGAACTTTTCCGGCTGCGTGGCAGCAACTTGACGACCGGATTCATGACCGAACGGGAACACTTCCAACAATGCAACAATCAATCCGAAGTAAACAGCCAGTCGGAGCGACTTTCGCGCAAGTGGATCGCGTGAATTTTTTAACAATAAATACGCCGAGACTCCCGCCATCAGAAACGCGCCTGCGATCAGCGCCGCATCTACAGTATGGAAATATCGTTGGAAGGTAGAAGGATTGAATGCTGCCGCGAAGAAGTCGTTCAATTCTGCTCGATTGTTTCGCACGATAAATCCCGCCGGCGTCTGTTGCCATGAATTGGCAATGATAATCCAAAGCGCAGATAATGTCGCGCCAATCGCAACCATTAGCGATGAAATCCAATGTGTTCGTTTCGACACCCGTCCGCGACCGAACATATACAAACCAAGGAAACTCGATTCGAGGAAGAATGAAAATAGTGCTTCGGCAGCTAGCGGTGCGCCAAAAATGTCACCGACAAATTTCGAATAGCGATCCCAGTTCGTGCCGAACTGAAATTCCATCACGATACCGGTAGCGACACCCACGGCAAATGTTAATCCGAAGATCTTACCAAAGAATTTGCCTAATCGAACGTACTCGTCGTCGTTCTTTTTCCATCCTTTCCACTCGATAATTACCAGCAACCAAGCCAGTCCGATCGAAAGTGGAGGAAATAAAAAATGAAATCCTGCAGTCATGGCAAATTGAATGCGGGATAGCATCTCCGTTTCAAACATGATTATTTACTCCGATAACATACTGTTTCCGCAAACCGTTGTTTGTTTGCGATGACCAATTCAGCAAGCGAAGTCGCAGTGAGTTCCTCGATCATTTTCGATTGCGCTACCGACCAAATTAAATGAACCGAGCACCACTCCGTTCGACCGCAAAATTCTTGCGCCTGTACAAGACAATGATTAAGCGATAACTTGCCTTCAACCGCTTCGATCACATCGAGTAGTGTCACTTCAGACGCCGGGCGAAGCAATTTGACACCACCTCCCGCTCCGCGATGGGTTTGAATTAATTGATTCTTTGCCAACTTCAATACAATGTTCCGCAAGAAGTTTTCCGGGATCGAACCCGTCTCGGCAATTTCAGAGATTTGAACCCGACGATCAGTCGGTTGATCTGCCAAAAACAACATTGCGCGAATGGCATATTCACCAGCCAGCGTAAGACGCATAATTCACCTCGGTTAAACATAAGTTCGTTAGTATTGATACAAATAATACAACATTTATCATATTTCAACAAGTACTGTACCAATAAACACTTAAAAATTAAGTGATGGGTAGAATTATTTAATAAATCGAGTGTTATTACTGGGGTATTGAAAAAATATCGATAAACATCGAGTAAATTCGTGTAATTTTGCACAAAAAAACCTCACTGATTCTCAGTGAGGTTACCTTTATGTGTTGGATCGGATCGGTTCAATGAGCATCAATACTCTTCGGAATAATTATCTCAGCCAATCCATTACTGTCTTGATCGGGAGAAATTCGGGGATATCGATTTCAAGAAATACGCGATTCCAATACGCCATCGAACCATTCCACAGTCCCGGCAATTCCAAACATCGAATCGTTTTCTCACGGAACTGTTTTTCGACAATCATCGCCATACTTGGTTCGAGAAAATGGGACAAATCGTAGAGTTCGCCGTGTCGATTTCGAATCGAACAAGCGATCTCGGTAGCATTGAAATGCGTTGAGCATTTAATCAACTCATCATTGTCATCACCAAGCTGATTCTGTTCGACAATTTGTGGAAGAATTGTTTGATCGGGCATCTTTACCCAATACGGACCCCCACCCGGTTCACCGGTATTCGGCACCATACCCGCTACCGACATCGGGCGATCCAATCGATCGATCAACCACTGCGTCCAATTTCGTAGATCGCTTTGCACTTCGATTGGACAGGTGACTCCAAACCAATCGACAATCCAATCCGAAATTCCTTTTGCTTCTTCAGAGGTAATGCCAACACCAGACGACATTCGAGCTAGCCATCGATCGATTTGCGATTTCAGTTCGATCAGACATCCGGTAACGATTTTTCGATGACGATTGCGATCTACACCCTTATGATCTGGAACGATATTCTCGATCGTTTTAATATAGATCACTTCGGATTCAATCAGTCTGAGGTTTTGAAGCAATGCGCCGTGACCACCGGGGCGCAATACCAATTCATTGTTGGCATCACGTAGCAAATTGCCGTATTGATCGAGCGATAATGTGTCGGTTGCGGGGGATTGTGTGGAATAACCGCAACTAAAAGATCGCTCGGGGTGTTGTTTCTCGTATTCGTGAATTTGCAGCTCAAATCGACTCTGATAACCCTCTGGTACAGAAAAATGTATCCGGGTAGCACAGTTCCGATCCACTCCCCATTCCGATGCAGCAGCCGCGTTTTCGACGGCAAATGAGCGTGTTTCTTGTGGATACGCTTGAAAGTCGATCAAGGCTTTGGGAAGGCTTGAGTAGCCTAACCCATTCTCATCGAGGAGTAAATCCAGAATTCGATTATACTCACCGAAATTCAGCAAACTTGTGAGTTCAGTACCATTTTTCGTGCAACAATCGGATAATCGATTGTAAAACGGTAATTTTGAAATATTAAATAAGAAGTTTTGTACGTCTGATGCGGTTTTATCACCTGCTTGAACGGCACTTGTAAGATTGTCGCGAGTGAGTGTAATGATTCGCCGACGAACATTTTCAAGCATGCTAAACATCCGCGAAGCATTCCCGGACGCGGGAATAAACAGGGTTACCTTTCCCTCGCAAACTGCAGTCCGACAAATCTCCAACCAGTCGGTAACTTGTTGTGCCGATGCTTGCCGAATTCCATCGGAAATCGTGCAAGTGCGCACCGGAACAAGCGGTGGCACACCTTCATGCAGCAGCCTTAGCTGATTGTTTGCCGATTCCGGTGCAATTCCAAGCCGACTTAACCGGTCTAGATCATGTGAAGTTAGGTGTTCTGTCATATTGCTAAAATATATTCAAATTCAGCCTAAACAAACATCTATTTGCACTATAATTGGGTTTTCGTTATATTGCGTTTTCGCTGAGTAACGATCTATTTTCAATATCTAACTTAGCTAGTAAAGGCACCCGATGATTGTCTCTCGAGCACCGGTCCGCATTTCACTTGGCGGCGGTGGTACCGATCTCCCTTCTTATTACTCCAAGTTTGGCGGTTTTCTTATAGCAGCCGGTATCGACAAGCACATTTATATCGCAATTAATCGATGTTTTCACGAACGTATACGGCTTAGTTATTCGAAAACCGAAATTGTCGATTCGGTCGAGCAAATCGAACACAAACTGTTCCGCGAATCGCTTACAATGATGGGGATCAAGACGCAGATTGAGATCGTCTCAATGGCAGACGTACCATCAAATTGCGGATTGGGTTCTTCTGCAACATTCACGGTAGCGTTGCTCAATGGGCTTCACGCCTACAATCGTAACTATTTGGGTTTACACGAACTAGCCGAAAAAGCATGCCATCTCGAAATGGAGATTTGCCACGAACCGACCGGTAAACAAGACCAATACATGGCAACTTACGGCGGTCTGACCTGTCTGACATTCGATCACGATGGAACGGTCACGGTCGAACCGTTAAAAATTACTCACGAAAAAATTCTCGAACTTGAAAGCAACATTATGTTGTTTTATACCGGGATCGAGCGTAGCGCATCGGATATTCTGCGTGTTCAGAGTGAAAAATCGAAACAAGACGACACCAACACGTTGAATCGACTCCACCGAATTAAGGAAATTGGGTACGAAACGCGACGAGCGTTTGAATCCGGGAATCTGGATGCATTCGGCGAACTGTTACGCGAACACTGGGATACGAAGAAGAAGTTATCCAATAAGATTTCCGATCCATTTATTGACGAATGTTACGAATTGGCATTACAAAACGGTGCGGTTGGCGGTAAAATCATGGGAGCAGGTGGCGGCGGCTTCTTCCTGTTCTACTGTCCAAAAGAACGCGGAAAGCTGATTCACGCGCTGGAATCGAAAATGAAATTGCGCTATATGCCATTTCGATTCGATTCCGAGGGTGCGAAAATTATCTCAAACTGATTATCATCCACTAGCCGACAAGCAAGTACCAAGCCCGCGCCGCGCCCCTAGTGCGGCGCAAACTGTTCCTACTTGCACTCATTTCCTATTCTGTTATACATTACCGATTGGATGTAGGAGGGAATGTGGATTTATTTATCGACCGCTATTTGAAAGCCGTGACCGAGGTTGTTGAAAAGTTGGATCAATCCGCGATCCGAAGTGTATTGGACCAACTGGTAGCCGTTCGCAATCGTGGTGGACGATTATTCATTCTCGGTGTCGGTGGAAGCGCGGGAAATGCGACTCACGCTGTTAATGACTTTCGCAAGCTAGCCGGTATCGAGACCTATGCCCCGACCGACAATGTTTCCGAATTAACCGCCCGAACCAACGACGAAGGTTGGCAAACGGTATTTGTCGAATGGTTGCGCATCAGCAAGTTGTCTGCTAACGACGCCATCTTGATCTATTCGGTAGGTGGCGGCGATCTCGAACGCAATGTCAGCCCAAATTTAGTTCTAGCATTACAACTCGCGAAAGAAGTTGGTGCAAGAATTATCGGTATCGTCGGTCGCGACGGCGGTTATACCGCGAAAGTTGCCGATGCGTGTGTGATCGTACCGACAATTGAATCGTCACTCATCACTCCACTCACTGAAGCGTTCCATGCCGTCATCTGGCATATGTTCGTATCGCATCCCGATTTACAGGTCAAAGGCACCAAATGGGAGTCGATGAAACCGTGATGGATCGTGCTGTCTTTATGGATCGCGACGGTGTGATCAATCGCTCGATCGTTCGCAACGGTAAACCGTACCCACCCGATACGCTGGAACAATTCGAGTTTCTACCGGGTGTAATTCAAGGCTGCCAGAATTTAAAGCAATCCGGTTTTCGCCTGTTCATCGTAACGAATCAACCCGATATCGCACGCGGAAAACAAGATTCGAAAATCGTCGATGCCTTTCACCAGCGAATTTACGATACACTGCCGATGGACGAGGTATATATCTGCCCGCACGACGATTCGCACCAATGCGACTGCCGAAAACCGAAACCGGGCATGATGACCGCTGCAGCGTCAAAATACAACATCGATCTTTCGCAAAGTTTTTTGATCGGCGATCGCTGGCGCGATATTGCTGCCGGTCAGGCGGCGGGATGTAAAACCGTTTTTATCGACTATCGTTACGATGAACCGATGTCGGTAGTTCCCGATTGCACTGTGACCAATTTCAACGAGGCAGTCGACTGGATTTTATTGCAACTTGGAGTTCGTTCATGAGAAGCCCTTACGATCTGAAAGTCAAATTATTCGGTGACGGTGCCGATATTGCCAGCATCCTGGATTTGTATGCCAAGCCTTATATCAAAGGCTTTACGACAAATCCGACCCTGATGAAAAAAGCCGGGTTGACCGATTACGCGGGATTTGCCAAGCAATTGGTCGAGGCGGTTCCGGATCGACCGATTTCATTTGAAGTGTTCGCCGACGATTTTGCGGAAATGGAGCGACAAGCGCTGATTATTTCCAGTTGGGGCGACAATGTGTATGTCAAGATTCCAATCACCAATACTAAACGCGAACCTTCCTATCCATTGATTGAAAAACTCGCCGGTCGTGGTTTGAAATTGAATGTGACGGCGCTCATGACTTTGTCGCAAGTCGCGGAAACCGCTAAGTGCCTTGCTGGAAGTTCATCCAGTTATATTTCGGTATTTGCCGGTCGTATCGCCGATACCGGTCGCGATCCCATTCCGATGATGGCTGCCGCGATTGAACTGATGCGCCCTCATCCCGGATTGGAATTGATTTGGGCAAGTCCACGCGAATTGCTGAATGTCTTTCAAGCGGACAGCATCGGCTGTCATATCATCACCGTGACCCCGGATGTGCTTGCCAAGCTGGCGCTGGTGGACAAAAATCTTGACGACTACTCGCTTGAGACGGTTCAAATGTTCTACAACGACGGTAAAAAAGCCGGATTCATGCTATAATCGAAGTTTTTTTTGCGTGCGTAGTTTTTTTGATTCGCTACGCGACCATTACATTAGTACGCTTACAAGTCGAGCAAACACCCTTCAAGGATTTCGATGTCACTGGAAGCTCTCTTTTGGACACTCGCTAGTATCTTATTGGCTATCTATCTCGGATATCCATTACTGACTCTGGCTATAGCTTCCGTACGCCCGCAACGACGACGGTTGCCGCCTGAACAGTGGCAGACTGTGACCATCCTGATTGCCGCCCACAACGAAGAAGCGGTGATCCTGTCGAAACTAGAAAACTTGATGAAGCTCGACTATCCCCCGGAATTAATGGAAATCGTTGTCGTCTCCGATGGCTCCGACGACCGTACGAATGAGATTGTTGCGTCGGTAACCGATCCCCGTGTCAAGCTGTTGGCAGCTCCCCGTCAAGGAAAAACGCAGGCATTGATTCGAGCGGTAGCTGCGACTACCGGTGAAATCATCATCTTCACCGATGCCGATCCGATTCTCGAGCGTTCTTCCGTGAAGCGTCTGGTTACTTACTTTTCCGATCCGAAAGTTGGTCTGGTCTGCGGCAATGCAGTGTACGGCAAGGGCGAACAATACATGGGTTCGGAGCAAGAGGGCATCTACTGGCGCTCCGAAAATTTAATCCGGTATGCCGAAAGCCGTGCCTACAATTCACTGGTGGGCGGGGTCGGCGAGCTGTTTGCCTGCCGTCGTTCCGATCATCCGGAGTTGCCGTCCGATCAAGCCCACGACTTGTTAATGCAAATTCTTGTGCGGGCAAAAGGACAACACGTTTTATTCGAACCGACTGCGATGGCACTAGCGCAAGGATCGAAAGTCCATGCGACCGAATACAAACGAAAAGTTCGGATTGTTTATCAGGTCGCCTATTCACTGCGGTCGGTGGCGTATTTACTAAATCCGTTTCGCTATCCCGTTATTGCGATGCAATTATTGGTGCATAAAGTACTGCGGTGGTTGAGTGGAATTTGGCTCTGGCCGCTGTTCCCGCTATCGTACCTGTTGCAGGATCAGGGCGAACTCTATGTGGTGCTGTTTTATCTCCAAGTTGCGTTTTACGGATTGACGTTCATCGGCGCAATTGCCAGTAAAGCACGCCTGAAATTGGGTGTGTTCGGTCTGCCGTTCTATGTGAATCTGATTTATTTCGCCGCGATTGTGGGAGTGATCAAGTCGTTGTTCATCGTTCCGAAAAGCACGTGGAAAGTCGACCGCGTTGCCGAAAAAAGCAACTAAATTTACTTCGTTTTATCTACCTGAAGCTGCAATTCAATCAACTCGAATACATCATCATTAGATCGTCGCGCGATGCTTCCAGCTATTGCTCTCTTCGTGATATTCGTATTCGCGTTCCAGATGCTTCCCCTCACTTGCCACGAAATCGACGGCTTCCAATAGCGCCTGAAATTCCGATTCGCGCACTGTCGCACCAAGTGAAATTCGCACCCAGCCAGGTTTCCCCGCGGTTCGACCGTGATCGAGAATATTGTGCCGAATGAAGTCGCTGTGCATTTTGTCGATCTGCAGCAACGCGTGTCCGTACGTTCCAGCACACATGCAGCCACCGCGAACCTGAATGCCGTAGTAATCGTTCAGCATCGCTACCACCAATTCGTGATGCAGCCCCTTGAACACGAGCGAGACAATTCCGACCCGCGGGATATCCAGATTGCCGAGTAGCAGTAAATTCGGGTTATTGCGCCAGCGCGCGACTGCGCGCTTCAGGTAATCCTGTTCCAACCGCTCGATCCGCTCGCACCCGATTCGCGCCTTTAAATCGAACACCAATCCGGCTTGGATCGATTGCACGATCGGCGGTGTACCACCGGTCTCGCGCGAAAAAATATCCGGCAGATAGCGATGGTCCCACGGCGAAGTATAGAGCACAGTGCCGCCACCCGGTTCGATCGGTACCGGATTTTGGAACATCGATTTATGTGCTACTAACAAACCGGGCGTACGCGGACCACCGATCAATTTATGGGTCGACAGGAAAACCGCGTCTTTCCGAGCCGCATCGTCGCCCGAAGGACTCATGACAATTTCCGCATGGGGTGCGGCTGCGGCATAATCGAAGAAGGCAAAGGCGTTGTATTGGTGCAGGATTCGAGCGATAGCGTCGACATCGTTGCGGATACCGGTTACATTGGATGCGGCACTGAAAGTTCCGTAGATCGCGCGCGTGCCGGAATGCTCTTTTAAAATCGCTTCGAGGTGATTGAGATCGACGGTACCGGTTTCGTTGAAGTCGGTGAATACCGTTTCTGCAATTGTTTCGCGCCAGGAAATATCGTTCGAGTGATGTTCCATCCGCGATCGAATCACGAGCGGCGGTTTACCGGTAAATTGCTTGGGACACCATTCGGGAAGCCGCAAACCCAATACATTGATCAGGCGGTTGATGGCTCCGGTCGATCCGCTGCCGACCGGAATCAGGACGTATTCTTCGGAGGCGTGGAGATATTCCGCCATGCGAACGAATGCCTTGTGATAATAACCGGTGATAATTCGGGCAGTGGCGCTGGTTTCGCTGTGGGTATTCGCCATATAGGGCAATATCGCTTCATTCAATTCGTCTTCGATATCGGCATGAAAACGTCCGGAAGCTGTGAAATCAAAGTATCGCAACGGTTGTATGCCCAATGCGGTATCGATCGTATGATTGCAGCCAAGGACCCGATTGCGGAAATAATCGACAAACGCCTTCTCTTCGGCAAGGTCGTGCGATTCGTAGGAATGCGACCGTTCCGGTCGCTCCAGCGATACCAAGCGATGATTCGGAAACAAGAAAGGAAGGCTGCCGTGATCCATGTGTCGTCCCTATTGAATACCCATTGAATATATGCTTTTAAGTTGAACCTCGAAAGCGGGGGCGAGCGCTTGCATGGACGGTCGTGGTTCGGAAAAAGTTTGTTGATTGTCGATCTTTACTTCAGTAGTTGTACTCTCTTCGTATAGTTACCGGAAGGTGTTTGCATTTGTATGAAGTAAGTGCCGCTGGATAGCTGATCCAGTGGGAGATGAATGGTATTCCCCAATCCCGGTAAGGATGAATGAGGAGGGGTACAAACCAATTGCCCCAACGAATTGTAAACGGAGAGTGTGTACTTGGTCGGTAAGGAAAAGCTGGTACGAATGGTGACCGAACCGTTGGTGGGATTGGGATAAGCTGCTAATCCCGGATTGGTGGGAAGCATGACGATGTCATCCTCGGAAACCGAAACGACCGACTCCGAACTGCGATAGACACCTAAACCAGACACTGCAGCATAAATATACCCATCGTCGTCAAACGCCAAAGCATTAACATTTTGATTGACTTGGTTGTAAGGTGTTACTGCAGGGATCCGAGTCCAGGATGTACCGTAATTGGTTGATTTATAAATAAATTCATTGTGAAGAACGGAATTGTCTGTACCTACACCTAAATACAGATTATCGTACCGATCTTTCGCAAAACAACCCATCCCAGGTCTGCGAAAGGATGTCACATACGACCATGTTGCACCGTTGTCCGTCGATCGTTTCAGTCCGTAATCGCTTGAATAGGATCCATTCCCGGCAAAAAGATAGCCATTGTCCATCCGAATCAAATATCCGGTATCGGCGGGATAGATCAATGTCCACGATTGACCTAGATCGGGAGAGCGATACAGTCCATTTTCAGTACCGGCATAAATTATTCCCGTAACTGTGGTTACCAAAGCTTTAATATTCGGTAGAACCGGGGTCGTTTGCGTCCAGTTAGCACCACGATCCGTCGATATATAAGTGCCTGTGTTATAAGTACCAGCCATTAATGTCATTGAATCGATGGCAACAATCGAATTAATCGTTCCACTATTGTCAATTCGCGATTCCACCCAAAGGTTTCCATCGTCGGAATACACAATTCCCGGATTTCTTCCCGCAATAATTCGGTTGCCTAGCGCGATCATACATTTGAATGATCCCGTATTACAGGTGTTCCAACCGCTATCGGCACTCCAGCGAGAAGTGTAATCCCACAACAATCCGACCAACAATTGATGATTGTAATACAACAAATTAAGCGGGGCTGAGGCGACGAGTCCAGCATTGTGATACGACCAATTCATTCCCAAATCGGTAGTTCGGTTTACACCTTGGAAAAATTGTCCAGCTAGAATTGAACTATCGGAAATTGCGATAAAATCACTGACAGCATATGGCATTATCGTTTGAGCAGAATGAGTCACAGTGTCGATTTGATAAATAAAACCGGAACTGGCAAATAACCGACCGCCAGGCGATAATTTTAATTTGGGGAAGCTTCCGATTTCATTGTATAGTGTAATCCAATTGTTCCCGAAATCGACCGATTCGTAGATCGCATCCATCGTACTGGCGTAGATTGTATCGTGATAAATCTGAGCACTGATGAAAGTGTTGGAATTGAATGTGGTGGATTGCCACGAGAGACCGGTATCCAGCGAGCGATACAAACCCTGATTGGAAACGCCTGCAATCAATCGACCATGACCATCGGATGCCAGTGCCGTGATACGGGCATTCGCCGGTAATCCGACATTGCGGGGGATCAAGCCATAAGTGATAAATTCCTGTACACCATTTTGTCTGCTACCAGTGAAAATGCGATTCGAATCCAAGACAAGTGCAGTTTGATCGTAGTCGAAGGTGCGTAGAATGTGGGTAGTCGTATTAAAGCGACAAATCTGACTTTGATTCAAGTACACAATGACATTTGTATCGGGTATAACCATGATATCGTATTGCTCGTTGGTAATGCCGCAGTCCTGCCAAGTCAATCCGGAATCCAGCGAACGAAAAACGCCCGCACTCGAACATCCGGTATAAATCGAATTGTCGACTGGACAAATTGCAAACGCAGTTACATTTCCACCCACCGGTCCACCCAGCGAGTGCATCACCGGTTGCGACCAACCGAAGGTAGCGAAGAGTATCCCGATGATTACGACAATCCACTTTGTACGGTACATCATTTCCTCATCATATCATTCAACAATATATTCAATTTCCGGGGTATTTCACGATAAACAAAAGCGGGAAAACAAAAAAACGGGTGGACACATTATCCACCCGTCTGATCGTAAATCGACAATCCTAACCTCGTTAGCTCGCCTTCTCTTTCATATTCGAAGAGTGACCGGGCTGAATCTTTTCCGCAGGATTGATGTAGTGCTTGGCGTTATTCACCGCAATCGCCGCTTCGCTGAAACCGGTCGAGATCAACCGGATCTTCCCCGGATGGAACACAATATCGCCCGCCGCAAAGACACCGGGAATATTGGTCGACATATCGAAATCGACGACAATACCGTTCCCCTTGATCTCGAATCCCCACTCCTTGATCGGACCGAGGTTCGTCAGGAAACCGATGAAGCAGAGAATCGCATCGACCGGGAAAGTCTCTTCTTCGCCGGTGACATTGTTGACGATCGTTGCCGCCTCGACATGCTCCTCGCCTTCGATCGCGCGGAGTTGATATTCCACTTTGACCCGCGCATTGGTCTTCTGCAGTTCGGCAACATTCATCTCGTGTGCCTGAAACTTTTTCATCAGGTGGATCAGGGTCAGTTCCTTGGCATGCGGTGCGAGTGTCAAGCCCCAATCGACGGCGGAATCGCCGCCACCAATCACCAGAATCCGTTTGCCGTAAAATTGCTCGGGATCGTGAATGACATAGTGAACGCCGCGGTTTTCCAGCTCGACGGCATCTTTCAAATCGAGTTTGCGCGGTAAAAACGCACCGAGACCGGCGGCGATCACGACACTCTTCGCATAATGATTGCCGTCGTCAGTGACCAGCACGAACCGGTTTTCTTCCTTGATCAGGTTATTCACCCGGGTGCTCAACATGATCGCAGGCTGATACCGTTCGGCTTGCGTACGCAGATTCGCAACCAATTCTTCGGCGGCAATCGCGGGAAATCCGGGAACATCGTAAATCTTCTTTTTCGGATAGAGCGCTTGCAATTGCCCGCCGGTTTGACCCATGCTGTCGAACACGATGGTTTTCATACCGCGCAGGCCGGCGTAAAATGCCGCATACAATCCCACCGGACCGGCGCCGACGATCGCGACATCCACTTCCGGAATGCCGTTGTGATTTTGATCGCTGGTCACGTTAGTTCTCCTGAAACAGATATCGATCTAGTTCCGCTTGCAGCAACAGTTTGTGCTTGGCTTCTTCGGTGGATAATTCGAGAAACATTCGTTGCGTCGCAGGATTTTCCATCCGCAGTGAGAGTGCCTTGTAAATGCGCTCCGCATCGATTTCGTGTTGCAATGCCCATTGCAGTGCTTCAACCGGGCTGGCATCCGGCGGTAGTTCATTATTCATGTAAACCTCGACCTTTCCTGTATTAAGTCGGAAAGGTAATGTTGCTTGCGAAAAATCGCAACACTACCTGCCGAATCGTGCATTTCAAACCAATTCCTGATTTCTCTGTCTGATAATTAGGTCAAAAATTAACAGCGATCTAGACATATTATATTGTTCCCTCGTATTTGTTTATAGCGAATGGGCGTAATTGCACCTAACACTAGCGAGAATTATCTTTTACCTATGACACCTCGAAGAGACCGAATACTAATATTTACTTTGACGCTTCCACTGATGTTAGTCGCGGTAAATGCATTCGCAGCCTATATCGTATATCCAGTTCAGGGAGTTCCGTTCGAAGCCGACACGGTATTTTATCGGGGCGATTCGGTGGTAACTCGCGCCAGCGAAATCGAACGCTGTTACGCTTGGAGTCAACTGCTGGATATTCTGTTACCGGATCGCAGTTCGCTACCCCGGTCGGATATTGTACCAATGCCGGGTGACAAGGCGGTTAATACCGCCCCGGGCATTGCTCCGGTCAAAATGGAATATCGAAAAACTCGACCCTATATTGATTGGGTCTATCCCGGCATTGCCGCGGTGGCAACCGGAATTTTTGAAATCAATAAATCGAAAGATCATTTCAACAAAGCGGATCGACTCGAATCCGAGGGGAACGACCCTTCCCACGAACGGAAACTAGGCGAACAACAGCGCGGAATTGGTCTGGCATTGGCATTTCTCGGTGCTGCGACAATCGTTGTTGCGATCACACCGCGCAACACGGTTCACCCGGTTTTTACATACACTTCACACTGCGATTGGATGACAGGTATACGATATGAAGTCTCGATTTTGGGTATTTTTAACTGATAAAGATGTCGGAGCCGAGATTTCAATCGGACGCCGACGTTTGATCTTGACAACAATTGCAATTATCGTATTCCTGTTCGTTGGAATCACTGCGATTTTCTACGCGATGTTCAACCGGGAGGGGATGCTCTCGGTGGTCTCTTCTCCCGATGGAGCGCAAGTTTATATCGATGGACTGATTGCGGGACCGACCCCGCTGACGCTTTCCAAAAAAAATGGTCGTCATTCGATCCGAGTTTCAAAAGAGGGGTATACCGCACTTCCCGAATCGCTGAGTGTTCAAATCGATCATTTAGTGACGACTGTTGCCAAATTCAATTTGTTACCACTTGAGGGGACTGTTCCACCACCGATACCGACAACCACTGTGGTGAATCAACCCACTACTAAGTATCCCGATCTCCCGCGACGCGACGAATCGTTCCCACCGTTAAACCCCACGACTGCGCCCTTGGATGCTGCCGCACGCGCACATCAAATCGCAATTGTATCCGTAACCAGTGTTCCACCCGGCGCTGTGATCTGGGTCGACGATCACTCGACCAATAATACAACTCCGGCGACGTTGAATCTGGAATTAGGCGTGCACCGTATTTCCGTGAAAAAACCTGATTTCAGTTCAGCGGAAGGGGAACAAGTTGTTTCGCTGATGATCCCCGGCAGCACCTATAAATTAGCGTACACACTGATTGCCGATGGTGGTTCAAAATTCGGTAAAATAATCGTTGCGACCCGTCCGATTGCCGGGAAAATTTTGATCGACGGGATTGAACGTGGTACCGGTTTGGCACAACTGGAACACATCCCCTATGGTAGCTATAACGTCACTTTCCAGCCAGTTGACGGCTATTTGACCCCGTTACCGCGGAAAGTAGCAATCGATCCTACGGATGCGACGGCTTCGATCGAAGCGATTTACGAACCGGTGGTTTCGATCAGTGTCTCATTCGATTCCCACGGACAACTACTGGTTAATTCCGCAACCGTTAACACAGGTGTGTTTGTGAATGGGAGTTTTGTACGCGACGAAGCGAATGGTCCGGTAAAAAAATTCTTCTCCGACAACAATATGTGGGCGTGGGAATTTGGTTTTGGTTATGCCAATCGCAATCCATCCGGTACCGACGCTGCTGAAATCCGGTTTCAACTTCCCGAAGCGGTTGCGAAGAACGCGTTGAAATTGCGGTTGTACGGATACGCCACCAGTCGCAACTATCCACTAACTATTTCCGGAAAAAACCGGATTACCGTCGAACTCAATGGGCGAACGGTTGCTTCCGAAATCGTGCCGACGCGCAATATCGATAGCGAGGATCCTCCCGGATACGATGAATGGCGCATCGGTGCATGGTTAGTGTCAGGTGAGAATAAATTAATAATTCGAACTTCCGACCGGAGCGCGGCGTATTATCTTCTGAATCGAATTGCCATATTGTAATATTGAGGTTCTTGAAAATAAGTTATCATGATTCGGTGTCAGGCTACGCCTGACCTGCGGGCGGACGCGGGGATCCGCCCCTACTATCGATAACAACTTATTTTCAAGAGATACTATAGTTTACCTGATTGACAGATTGCCTTGAACTCACACGACGAGAATTTATTCTCGCCGATCAATCGATACGATAACACTTCAAAGGTTACCAATGAGCGAAGTACGTGTTCGTTTTGCCCCGTCTCCTACGGGCTATCTACATGTCGGCGGTGCGCGAACGGCACTATTCAACTGGTTGTGGGCGCGTCATATCGGCGGAAAATTCCTGCTCCGCATCGAAGACACCGACCAACAGCGCTCGACCCCCGAAGCGGTCGAGGCGATTCTGGTCGGAATGAAATGGCTCGGAATGGCACCCGACGAACCGATCGTCTACCAAATGAAACGACACAAGGAACACGTCGAGTTATGTTACGAATTGATTGAGCGCGGAGCAGCCTATGCCGATTTTTCCGATCCCGCCGTCGAAGCGTCAAAACGGGAAGCATTGCAAGCGGAAAAGAAGCAATACAAGTTTGATGGCAGCGCCTTTCGCGATGTTCCGAAAGTGAAGCAACTTGACCGGATGGTGCGAGAGCCGGGGCAATTCGCAATTCGATTGCGAATACCCGAAGGATCGACGGAGTGGGATGATGTCGTCCACAGTACGATCAAAGTCAATCACAGTGAATTGGACGATTTTGTGATCCTGCGCCGCGACGGCACACCGATCTATAATCTGGCAGTGGTGTCCGACGATCATTTTCAACGGGTGAATTTAATTCTCCGCGGCGACGATCATGTCTCGAACACACCGAAGCAGATCCTCATTTATCAGGCGATGAATTGGGAAGTACCGCGATTCGGTCATTTACCGATGATCCTCGGACCGGATAAAGTAAAGCTCTCGAAACGTCACGGTGCCACCGCAGTCGGCGATTACGGCGATATGGGATTGTTACCGGAAGCCATGATCAATTTCCTCTCGCTGCTCGGGTGGTCGACTGGCGACGATACCGAAGTGATGTCGCAGCAGGATTTGATCGAGCGGTTTTCGTTGGATCGAATCATGCCAAAGGCGGCAGTATTCGATTTACAGAAATTGTTCTGGCTCAACGGTCAACACATCGGTAAGAGCGAACCGAAATTCCTGCTCGAAAAATGCGGAGGATTAACGGCATTCATCGGTAATGACACGACAGTGACTGAAGCGAAAGTGCTTGCCGGGATCGAACTGTGGAAATCGCGTGTGCGTCGACTAGACGAATTGGTCGCCGCAGCGAAAATTGGCTGGGAAGATCCGGTTGAATTCGATGCCGAAGGGGTCAAGAAGCAGCTTTCCGATCCCAAGGCGTATGAACGGTGTGCGTCATTAGCCGATGCCTTTGAAGCACTGCCGGAATTCACGCACGATGCAACCGAAGCGGCATTGCGACAATTGGTCGAAGCTGAAACCGCAGCGACTGGTGAGAAAGTCGCGGCGGGCAAATATATTCATCCCTGTCGCTTGTTATTGACCGGGAGAACGGTTGGACCGGGTTTGTTCGATGTCGTGCTCGACATTGGTCGTGAAGCGGTTGTCCGAAGATTGCGGAAAACGAATATCGCTTGATCGACCACGGTTTTTTTACGCGAAAGATTCACAGTATCCACTCGCTTATGTTAAATGGACGCCTCACAACTGGCGTCCATTTTTGTATGATTTTACCCATTCGGATTTTTTAGTAGGGGAGGGCTCGTGAGCCCTCCCATCGATCCTTTTTCAAGTAGGGGCGGACCCCCGTGTCCGCCCGCAAGCGGCAACGACGTTGCCGCCGTAGGGGCGTATGGCAATACGCCCGCTTAGTTTATCAATTTCCTGTAGTACTGCCGATCTCCGAATCGGCTTTTTTTTTTATTTATCATATTCCCATCCCTAAAACCTATCTTCCACCACCCATTCTATGCGTCAGGCGCTGCCTGCCGCTTGGGGCGAATGCGATTCGCCCCTACAGAAATAGAAGCAGTTCGCAATGACAGACAAAACATAATTAACGCGCAACGACAAATTTGACAATGCGATTAACCGACGATTCTCCGATACTGGCATAATACACGCCGGAAGCGACACTAATCCCTTGGGTATTTCGGCAATCCCACGTCGCGCGGTAACTGCCGGTAGCATTGGGTTTGAGCGGCAGCGATGCAACCAGCGCACCGGTAAGATTGTAGATTTTGAGTTGCGTATTCGATGAATGCGCAGGCAACTGACCAGTGAAGGTAATCATCCCATTCACCGGATTTGGGAAGGCGCGAAGATCGGGTTGGATCGGGAGCGGCGGCGTTTCCTCGGCACCGTTGTAACTGACGGTGAAAGTGCCGGTATCATTCGAAGTAATCGCGTTGCGATGCAACCAGTAGTCTTCCGTTTCGAATTTGTATCCATAGACACCCCGATTGTAGGGAGCGACAAATCCCAATTGATAAAGTGAATCACGCTGTGTCATATTGGTCCAGATGGTATCGCCACCGCTGCGATTCCAATACCCGAATCGTACCCTCCAAAGCGTATCGTTGTCGCTGGCACGACAGGAAATTTGTGCGGCATGAGCCGGATAAAACCAGTTGGGGGGAGGAATGATGTCGGTAATGGTCGGCGGTATGGTGTCGGGACGAATGATCCCTTCGAAAATCATATTCGTGTTTTGAAAATTACCCCAAACCACAGAAGCATAATAGATTCGAATACGATTTGATCGAATATCAATCATGCATGGTTCAGATTGAGTCGTATAAGGAATAGTTGTTACAAGCTGCTTCGGATACCAACTTTGAGCTTTGTTTGCTGAAAATCGTATGAAACTTGCACCAGTTGTAGAATCGGTGTAATATGATTGATGAACTACACCTACCCACAAATTATCCTGATTATTTACTAAGTGTCTCGCACCTGCGCTGTTATGCGGTGTCCAATGCTCGGCGGGCGAAAAGGTCGCACCATTGTCGAAACTGACATTGTAGTCGCAGGTATTGAGGGTGTCGTCTTCGGGATACCAATCTTCCGAGAGCATGACGATAGTACCTTCGGCATTTGCCCATGGATGAGCCCATGTAGTGACATTAACATCCGAATTGTAGCGTGTTGGCGGGTCGGGAACACCACTCCCGTCGATTGCAGTTCGCGTAAAGTAGTAGCGAATTGAATTGTCCGGTTGTAAATTGTAAATATCGAAATTTATGATATAACTACCTGTAAACACTCCGAGAACCATGGTTCCAGTGGGGAATAGAGTATACGGTTGCGAAAAGGTATAAGTGGAGTCAGTAGTGAGATAAAAACTATGTCCATATTTCACTAACATCGTATCATTTCGGATTTGATGTATATATGTTAAGTCATTTAGTTGATGAGATGTCCAAGTCAAACCTAAATCTGCTGTCGACATCGCGATAAAATTATGAGCCCCTTGAACAATCGATGTGATGCCCCAACTAAAGAAAGCTGTGAATGCATAGCCTTCACTTACTGCTTCAGTAGTATCTTCATAATGCCACGGACTCCAGGTTTGACCATCATTGCTACTAATTCTTACTACTGCACAATGATTATGGAATAACGTCTCGACGAGTGTATCCCCTTTGCCATCGAAACGACCGACATGATAGCTTCCAGTTGGAAGAGTCATCGGAAATGCCCGCATTGGCGACCACGTAATCGGAGCTTGCCGTTGCGCCAGCGCTACGCTACATATCGCCAGCAGCAATAGGAGAAGCGGTCGGAATCGGAACAACTCAACTTGACGCGCCATGGTTTTAGCTCCGGAAAGTATTTTTAAGATGTAAGGTTTATCGGAAATAAAATAATCAAATTATATTACTTTGTCGATGATTGGGGATTGATTGTAAAATATTTCCAGGAGTGTGAGCAGAACATTTTGAGCGACCTTTATCGAAAGGCAAATGAAGTTATGACTGCTGAGGAAGAATATCTGAAGAAGCTCGAGCTGTTGTGTGCTACTGCCGAGCAGCATGCCAATTTGATTGCTTCAGTCGGATTCGAATGGCGATTCACCGAATTAGATGGATTACACGATCCACTCAATTGGATTATTGGCGTTCGCGATTGATTTAAGCAACCGATCGGTTCTATCCGTATTTCAATCATCAAATTGCTACGTTCATCATTCGCCGTACGGCGCATTCAGTCCGAGCAGCGAAAGAGCAGCACTACAAAAAAAAGCGGATCGATCGATCCGCTTTTTCACGATTAAATCAAAGAATGTCAGTACGGTTGTCCGGTGCTGATACCGGGAGCGTTACCGCGAATCCAGCTATTGATCAACAGCCGATCGCCCTGCGACAACTCGATGCCTAATTTATTCTCGGGTGGCATCGATTGTTTCTGAACGACAACCTTGTAGATTGTCCACAACTTGTCTTTCACAACCTCATTGCTCATCAGGTTGACTTCGCCTTCGGTTTTCGTGCGACCGTGACAATCGAAGCAGTTCACTTCAATAATGGGACGAATATCTTTATCCCAGGTGAGTTCCGTTTTCACGTAGGATGGCTTCGCCGTGCAACCCATCAATAAACAAAGAACCGCACACGCGAGAATCGCTTTCATAGTATTTCCTTTGACTGAATTCATGTAATAAGATATAACCATTTTCGCTAAAACGGGAATCGGGGGTTAGTATTTGCGACTTTGTCGCGATATTTTGCGGTAACCATTGGATAAAACCAAATTCGACCGTAATTTAATGCGTTCAACCCCCCTGCGAATCGCAGCGGGGGATTTCGCAGTTGCTTGCAACTGAACCCGTTTCGATCCGATTTATCGATCGTGGTTCTGGAAAAGATGTTGTCATGATTCGATGTCGGGCTTCGACTGACCGGCGACTAACAACTTATTTTTCAGAGCTCCGATATCGACTAATCTTGCTGGAAATTTATGACACTGCTTGATGCGCTTCTCCCTTATCTGCATTGCGAATCGATCGATCGCGCCATCGAACGGACTCTGCGCGGCTGGTCGACTCACATTCCCGGCGAAGCCGATTCGCTGCCAGCACTGATTACCGGTATGCTCTTGAGCGAAGCCGATGCACGAGGCATCGAGCGAATACTTGCTGTCGCGCCGAACCGCACCGAAGCGGAAGCATTGCACGACGACCTGATGAGCCTCTGTCCCGACCGGGTCTTTCTCTGCCCGCAACGCGAAGCGTTCCCCGGCGATAAAGTTGGCACACCACCCAATGAACGAAGCGAGCGCGCTGTCGCACTGGAGAAATTATTTGCATCAGTGTCGGCGAATGATGGACCGGTCATCGTCGTTTTACCGGCGGTGGTTTTACTCGAAGGGATCTCCGATCCGAAACCGCCATTAGTGTTCAAAGTCGGAGATTTACTCGATCCCGAAGAGCTGTCCGAAGAATTAATCAATGCCGGATTCAGCCGCGAAGCAATGGTGTCTGAACCGGAAGAGTTTGCGCGTCGCGGCGGCATTTTCGATCTGTTCGGGTGGGGTGAGCAGCGATTTCTGCGAATCGAATTAGACGATATCGAAATCGTATCCCTCCGCTTTGTCGATGCCGATACGCAACGATCCGTCGAAGAAGTGTCCGAAGCGAAAGTCCGGATTCACTCGCCGGTACAGGATTCAACCGACCACATCCTGCAGACTTTGAAAACGAAATCGACCCGCTTGGTGATTTCCGATGCGGCTGGAGTCTCATTCGCATGGCGCGACTGGCACCGCGCGGTGATCGAGCGTCCCGATGTCGATCATCCTCCCTATCTATCCTCCAACGAAGCGGCAAAACTGATCAACAATTTCGGCAAGATCACATTCTCTGCGTTTAAACAAGATCAGGTGACCGGTGACGAAGACGTACCGATCGAAGAACCGTCGGAGCATACGGTCATCGAAATCAAGCGGCAACCGTTGGAAGAATTTCGCGGCGATTTGGATGCATTCGAAGGGGCTTTCCGCCGCTTAAAATCGCAGCATTGGAACGGTTTCTTACTCTGCGATACCGATCGTCAACGCGAGCGCCTCTACGATTTATTCGAAGAACATGAAGACACCGCGTTGACTGAGTTACCGATTTATGTTCCCTCGCTCCATCGCGGGTTTTCGCTCGCCGAAGCGAAGTTGATGCTGTTTACCGAACATCAATTGTTCGGTCGCACTCGACGTCGCGGACGTCATCGCAAATTCCTTCCCACCGGCGAAAGTAAGCGGCAACTCGAAGGGCTTCGTCGCGGCGATTATGTCGTCCATATCGATCACGGTGTCGGTCGGTTCGATGGCATCGAGCGGATCAGAGTTGCCGACAGCGAGCAGGACTGTTTTAAGATTGTGTTCTACGGTAGTGTCGCGGTGTATGTCCGGATGGAGCAATTTGCGAAATTGCAACCTTACCGTGCCGAAGATGGCGACCCGCAACTATCGAAAATCGGCAACGCCGAATGGAACAACCTCCGCACCAAAGCCCGCAAGATGGCGGGCGATATGGCGAAGCAAATTCTCGAATTGTACGCCACCCGCGCGGTCATCGAACGTCCTCCGGTGAATCCCGACAGTGCATCGCAACACGAATTCGAAGCCGCATTCGAATACGAGGACACCCCCGATCAGTTAACCGCGACCGAGGAGATTAAACAGAATCTCGAATCGCCGCAACCGATGGATCGCTTGTTAATTGGCGATGTCGGCTTCGGAAAGACCGAAGTGGCAATGCGCGCCGTCTGGAAAGTACTGCAGGAAGGGCGACAAGCCGCTATCGTCTGCCCCACGACCGTTCTGGCGGCACAACACGGCGTAACGTTTCGCGATCGCTTCCGGTTCACTGGTGCCAATATTGAAGTACTGTCGCGCTTCACTGCACCGAAAGAGGTCAAGCGCATCCTCGAAGAATCGCGTCAGGGGAAAGTCGATATCCTGATCGGTACACACCGCGTGATGAGCAAAGACGTCGAATTCCGAAAGCTGGGTCTGGTGGTGGTCGATGAAGAGCACAAATTCGGTGTAAAACAGAAGGACGATCTTCGCCGGAAACGTACCGAAGTCGACGTGCTATCGCTGTCGGCAACGCCGATTCCGCGCACCTTGCAGCTTGCGCTTTCCGGTGCGCGCGATGTCTCGTACATCCGCACTGCTCCGGCGGAACGATTGCCGATCGAAACCGAAGTCACCCCGTTCGACGAACGCCTCATCCGCGAAGCAATCCTCCGCGAGACGTCGCGAGGTGGTCAGGTTTTCTTCGTCCACAATCGCATCGAGACGATGCCGCAAATCAAGATGCGATTGGAACAAATTGTTCCCGCGATCAAAATCGCAATGGCACATGCGAAACTCGCCGCACATGACCTCGAGCGCATCATGCTCGACTTTTTGACCGGGCGCTATCAGGTTCTGCTCAGTTCGATGATTGTCGAATCCGGCATCGATATGCCGAATGTGAACACTCTGATTGTGAATCGTGCCGACACACTCGGTCTCGCCCAGCTCTATCAGCTCCGCGGTCGCATCGGGCGCAGCAACCGGCAGGCGTATGCGTGGCTGCTCACCCCACCGCAACTCACGGTTTCCTCGACTGCTCGCAAGCGACTGCGAACGTTGCAGGAATTCAATTCACTCGGAGGAGGTTACAATGTGGCGCTTCGGGACTTGGAAATTCGCGGGGCCGGTAATTTATTAGGGAAAGAACAATCCGGCATGATTGCCGCGATCGGATTCGACTTGTACCTTGAGATGTTGGAAGAGGCGATCGAGGCGTTGCGCGAGGGGCGCGATCCCGAAACGGTCGAGTTGCCGAAGGAAGAGGCGGCGATCCGGATTGATCTTCCCGGCGAAGCGCTGCTGCCACCGGAATATATCGAGACGGTATTCGAGCGGGTCGATATTTACCGCCGGTTGGAAGAGGCGCGCTCGATCGATACTGTCAACGAGATTCGTTCCGATTTGCGCGACCGGTTCGGACGATTGCCGGAAGCAGTTATTCGGTTATTGTTGGTCGTATCGCTTCGTACCGAAGCCAAGCGAACGGGAATTTCTCAAATTGCGATCAAACCGCGCGAAGCGAGAATAGTCGCGAAATTATCCGAAGATGCCACGACATTGAATCACCCCGAAGTCAGCGAGTGGATGAAACGATTTTCGGGATTTTTTGAAAATAAGGAGTCGTGGGTCGTATCCGATCCACTCGGAATTTGTGTTTCGATCAGGAAAGAGAGTAGCCCCGACGAGGCGGCTGCTCGGGTGTTACAAGCATTGAAAGTTATTGATTCGGCTTAGCTGGCATGTTGTTGATCAAGGAGTATACGATGAAATCACTCGGTGCAAAAACCATTCTATTTCCCACGCCGGTCATGTTGATCGGTACGTACAATCCCAAAGGCGCGCCCAATATCATGACGGTCGCCTGGGGCGGTATCTGTTGCAGTAAACCGCCGTGTATCGCCATTTCGCTGCGCGAAGCGACGGCGACCTATCATAACATCAAGGCGCGCGAAGCCTTTACTGTCCATATTCCCCACGCCTCGCAAGTGCGCGAAGCCGATTATGTCGGTATCTATTCCGGAAACGACGAGAATAAATTCGAAGCGATCTGCATGACCCCCGATTGCAGCACATTGGTCGATGCACCACTGGTACCCGATTTTCCGCTGGTGCTGGAGTGCAAGCTGATTCACACATTGCCGATCGGACTCCACACGCAGTTTATCGGCGAGATTCTCGATGTCAAAGTATCGGAATCGGTATTGAACGAACAGGGTGAAATTGATATTGTCAAGTTGGATCCGATGGCATACGCGACAGTCGTACGACACTATTACCGCTTCGGCGAAAAGGTCGGCGATGCGTTCTCGACCGGTTTGAAACGGTACCACGCGAACTGAGGCGAAGCTCGCCTGGACGCTTTCACGGAGTTCCTTGAGCGGGATAATATTATGCTCGTACCCACCGTGATCGATTTACTATCTGTCGTTGCCAACCCGGCGAATGCCGGGTGTGGCAACCCTCTCTTTTCGTCTTTTCCCAAAACCTAATCCTTACCACCCAATTCCGATTCTGTTGGTGGCGCAAACCTCCGAGCCTGTGATCCTATGTGTCTAGCAAATTCTTACTTAAATCGCTTGCGATCTAATTTAAATTCGTCGATTCTTTCGTAGGTACTGACTCGCTTATCCATCATCTCCATAATTTCAGTCACAAAAGGGAGTCGAACAGGAGTCTCCAACCTCCTCTTATCGAATGAACTCTCGCGACCTACATCGTTCGGTGAATTCATGCATTGAATCGCCAAATCTGGGAGAAAATCGGAATAGCCTTTGATCTGTTAATGTGATATCCACATCCGATTTAAATAGCGGTGTTGAATTATGATGGGTAACACTATTTGTCGACAGAAGTCGAATACTCACAAACTATTTAAACCAATAAATATTTTCAATCACCAATAAACTCGCGACTCTGCAAAATTATCATCAAGAAACATCAATTGAAATTCTCAATTCAAATAGTATATTTGAATTAGTTTGATTGGGCACCTCTCGACATCAATCCAGTATTGAAATTTATTTTCGCGACTCACATCACGCGTAACATTTCGATTGATCCCAGTTGAGCCATTAACTAAGGAGAACAACTCATGTCTTTGTGGCATAGCAGTTACATTTCGACTGCGTTCGTTATTTTCGTAAGTATCTTTTTCCTCTTCCCGACTCATTTGTATGCAACCGAGACTTCCGATCAGAAATTATTCGACATGTCGCTCGAGGAACTTCTGAATACAAAGGTATCGGTGGTCTCTAAGAATCAAACAACAATTCGCGAAACACCCGGTATCATCACCAAAATCACCCACGATGAAATCGTCGCAATGGGCGCACGCGATCTGGTCGATATTTTACGGGCAGTACCGGGTTTTAGTTTTGGTTCCGATGTACAAAACTCGCTGGGACTTGGTATTCGCGGGTTATGGGGAAGTGAAGGCAAGATCTTGGTTATGATCGATGGTCTCACGATGAACGAAGATCTGTATTCGACGATTCAATTCGGCAACCATTTTCTCATGGAAAATGTCGAATACATCGAGGTAATCAGAGGTCCGGGTTCGGCAATTTATGGCGGTTACAGCGAATTGGCAGTGATCAACATCGTAACTCGAAGCGCCGAGTCGGTAAACGGCGTTACGGTTGGGACATCGATCGGTCGGATGGAAAGCGGTATGCTTCGCCACAATATCCATCTAGCTGTCGGTCAAGTCTACCAAGATTTATCGGTCGCATTTCAACTCGCTAGCGGCAAAGGAAATCGTAGCGATCGCGATTATACCGACTTCTACGGTTCCACTTTCAAGGTGAAAAACAATGCCAGATTGGATCCGACATTCGCTCACCTCGATCTGAAATATCGCCAAATACAATTGCAGTGGCTGTTGGATTATTATCACACCACCAATCAGGACGGTTTCGACGCGATCTTCGATCATCCCGCCAAAACCGATTTCAATACGAATATTGTGAATCTAAGTTATGAGTGGAAAACCACCGACAAACTATCGATCACTCCCAAACTGAATTATAAGAATAGCCAACCCTGGTTGTGCACCGATAAAGCAATCACTGATGTCGCATATGCCGATTTTACGCTACAACGAATTACCGGCGAAGTTCAGGCGAATTATCTAGCATCGGAGAAATTTTCGATCCTTGGTGGTGTCGAGTATTTCGACGATGGCGGCAAATTGAATTCGACCTCACCCGATACGCTGACACTGGCAAATGGTCGTCGTCAAGTGAATTATCAAAACACTGCCGCCTACACTCAATTGTCGCTGCAATCACGCTACGGCAATTACTCGGCGGGTGCCCGATACAATCATCATAGTGCAAGCGGCACATCGTTTGTTCCGCGGTTCGCGATGACGAAAATATTCAATAAACTGCATCTGAAACTTCTTTACAGCAAAGCGTTTCGGGCGCCGGCAATCAGACACTTGGAACTTAACCAGAATTTGAAACCGGAAGAGACATCAGTCTACGAATGCGAAACGGGATATCTGCTAACCAGTAATATGTTTATCACTGCCAATGCGTTTTACAACATGATCGATAAACCGATCGTTTATTATGTCGACACCGTTTCCGAAGGGTATGCTAATTTCAATAAAATGGCTACTCAGGGAATTGAATTTGAATACAAGTGGAAACCCAAATGGGGTATGATGGCGGTGAATTATTCGTATTATCAGGTGAGTCAAAATCGGGTTGTGAATTACGAAGTGCCCGACCACCCCGAGCAGTTATTAGCAATGCCCTCGCATAAAATCAATCTGATTGCAACCTATCGCGTATCGAATCGGATTGGCATTCATCCATCATTGACCTATACCAGCAAGGTGTATGGATACATTCCAGTCGATACAACAGGAACCGGCGAGTTGAGTTCACTATCACCGTGTACGCTAGTTAATTTGAACGTCACGATGGACGATTGTTTCATCAAAGGCTTGAAAATCGGTTTAGGGTGCTACAATTTGGGTAACACAAAAATCGATTATGTTCAGGGATACAACAGTGGTCATGCACCACTTCCGGGAGCAAGTCGCGAGGTTATCTTGCGATTGGACTACAACACCGGTTTCTAAGAATTCTTCTAATCGCGTAAAACAGGCGGGGCGTTGTGTAGACGCCCCGTTTTTTATGGCATTATAGTATCTCTTGAAAATTAGTTGTTATCGGTAGTAGGGGCGGACCCCCGCGTCCGCCCGCAGGTCAGGCGAAGCCTGACACCGAATCATGACAACTATTTTCAAGAACCACTATTAATCAAACAGGCGACCCATTGGATCGCCCGTCATTGTGGCGAAAAATTCCATTTACTCAGTGATATTATGGGTGGAATAACCGATAATACCCTCGAGTTCCACTAAGATGAACCGCAACCCGATTTTGATTATTCATGGTAGTAACTGAAGTGGTTACCGTCTGCCAATTTGCCGGAATAAGATCGGTCGTGGTCTGCAAAGAATAACCCGAACAAGGTGCCTGCCAACTCAATGTGACCGTCGTGGGATCGAGATCCGCCTGATAGCTCGCATATAGTTGCGGCACGCTGCGTACCGAGATATTGTCGATGACAAAATCAGTTGTTCCCGATGTCTGTGTCGGCATATCCACTTTTATCAACCGGATATTGCTCGCTTGAAGACTGAGTGTTCCCGTCGGGAGCAAATCTCCGGGTTTAACAATTCCAACGGCAGTAACGACACCGATCAATTGCGTTCCGGCACTATCGCTCCACGCGGTCAATCGTACTTCACTGGGTGTAACGAGCTGCTGGAAATCCAACGTGGCAAAGCTAAGATGAACACTGCCCACCGACCGATCAAACAACACAAACAATTCCGAAGGACTGCCGGTCGGAAAGAGGTAATGGTTCCCGGTATTCGAGAGACGCCAGCCGGTACTCGTTTCCGAGTGAATCGCAAATGTCCCGCTAGGTGCGCTAAATCGGGCACTCCAGCCGCCTGACGTTTGAGTGGCAGGCATGGGATCGCCCTCAAGTGTCGATGGTGTTCCGGTATCGAAATCGAATGTCGCGGAAAGCGTGTCGGCTTCAAATACTGCTGTCAAGGTTCGCGCAGTCGAGGCAGTAAAACGGTAAACCGACGCATCACTCACCGAAAAACCGTTTTCCAGCCAATGCCGAAACGCCCGTCCCGTGTGCGGCACCGCTCGTAATTCAACACTCTGTCCGATCGCATACTCGCCTGCGCCATAAGCAATACCATCGGGGGATGTACCGGAAATCGTAATCGTGATAGCGGGCGCAAAAACCGCAGTCACGACATGATTCGAATCCATCCAGATCGATTCACTTTGCTGATTGCTGAAAGGAACACCATTCATTTCCCATTGCTGGAAAACGTAACCACTGTTCGGTCCCGCCCAAATACTGGCATAATTGCCACTGGCATACGACCCCGCTCCGGTGGCTGTGCCGGCATTGACCGGTTGAACGATTGTTGTCAGAGAATATTGAGTGAATGCGAAATTGGCAGATAGTGTACGGGCACTGGTCGAAGTGAACGAATAATCCGCCAATGTACTAACAGCAGTGCCTGATTCAGTCCAATTGACAAAATCGTAACCGGGATTTGGAATCGCACTCACCGTTACTGGAGTACCGCTGGTATAGAAACCATCGCCATAAGTCACCCCACCTTCTGGTGGTGAAGCAATGGTCGTGATATACCAGTCTTGTCCGAAGTGAGCAACCAAAGTACGATTCGCCGTAGCATCGAAACTATATACCGACGAAGTACTCACTTCAACACCGCCTTCAGTCCAATTAATGAAACTGTAGCCGTTGTTCGATACTGCCTCAAGCGTTGCGAGCGAACCAAGCGTGTATACGCCAGCCCCCGTCACAAACCCTCCGGCAGTAGGTGAAGCCGATGTGGTGATCGTACGCGTTGGTGGTGGCGAAGCCTGTTGGGCAACAATATTGTCGACAAAGAGATAGTTACTGACAGGATACCCCTGTCCGGATGGAATATCGATCTTGATTACGCTGAATTGTGTCGCCGAACTGAATGTCACCGACCCTTCCGGATAGGGACCACTGATCCAGTCGCCGCGCGCGCTGGCGCTGCCGATCGCCGGATTCGTGGTACTCGTTGCATAACCCGTAATGCGCACTAGCGAAGCAATATCGTACTCCGACGAAACTTCCGCGGTACAGAACGCGATCCGTAAACTGGTGAGCGGTTGACTGAAGGAGAGAACAATACTTCCAGATGGGTTCGAGGGATACAAAAAGTTGCCGGAAAAATTCGATGGAACAAAGCCGTATATCGTATTTTGAATTGACCAAAATCCAAAACCCAGAGTCGAAAAAGTTGCAGTCAAACCCGCATTCGTTTGAGTGGAAGGCATTGATTGATACGGCTGAACCGAGGGTAAACCGGTATCGAAATCAAACAGCGCCGATGCCGGTTGAGCGGTAAATTGCGCGACTAGATTTCGCGAACTCGCAATCGTAAAAGTGTAACTAGCCGAAGAGCTAACCGGCGAACCGCCTTCCAACCAAGCATGAAATACATATCCCGAATTCGCGATCGCATTGACTGTGACACTTGATCCCAACGTGAAGATCCCGCCACCATTCGTTACACCACCAGCCAGTGGTGAGGATGAAGTGGTAACAGTGTATGCTGGAGCGAAATGCGCGACAAAGGTTTGGTTGGTCGTTGCGGTAAAGCTATAGACTGTGGAGGTACTTACCGATACACCACCCTCAGTCCATTCCACAAATCCATAATTGGCAGCCGGAACTGCTGTTAATGAGACCGTACTTCCAATGGGATAAGAACCGGCTCCTTGAATTGTGCCCGATGAAGTCGGCGTGACACTGGCGGCGATTGTTACCGTTGGTTGATCCGATCCTACCAGCGAGAATGCGGCATCGCCACTTACGATCTGATAAAACCGGTCGCCGACATTCGCAATACACCGGAAATGACTCCCGGAACCACCATTGGCGAATCCCCAATTCGGCATACCGGACTGATTCGCGACGATATAAATCCAATACGGTACACCCGCAGTCGCTTGAAACGGAGAAGGGAGCGTGAAGTGATAATCATATAGCTGCACACCGCCAAACGTACCTGCGGAAGTTTGACCCGCATTTCCGGTAGTGGTATAGGATACTAGCGGTCCGGTGTATAGATATCCTAAGTCGGGTTGCGAACCGGCGGGAATCGAAGCGTAGATCGCTACGGTAAAACTAACAATCGAACTTGTTGCACCACCACCTCGCCAATTCACCGCTGTGATCGCTTGGTCGGAGGAAAGTGAAAAGCGATCCCAGACAAGTTGGTCGTAGTCGCTGCCGTTAGGATCCCAACTTGAGGATTGATGTATTGTTCCCGTACCGTCGTGGGGCTGATTGAACAGGATGACTGCATTCGCTTGCATCGCACCCAATATTAGACCGAGCAGTAGCAAAATGAAGCGCGTGAAATTTCTTCTTTCGGGGGTTCTTTCACAACGATTGCTGGTCATTATTCCTCCGGATTTGAGTATTGTTACACAACTGATACGGTAAATATTTTCGGGAGTGTGTCACGGATTCTAAGTGCAAGCGTTAAGATCGGGCCATCCGGTTCGCCGTAGACGTCAGTAGTACGCGAATATTTTGTTGTGGGTTTGAATAGTAGTTAGAAGTGATCACTGTAATACAATACGGAGTAAAGTGAGAGAGGTGTAAGTAGCGATAATTTCGATCTTCGAGAACGTCACTGCAATAGTACTCTATTTAAATTGTGATCGAGCTCACGGTAATAGTAAACAGTATGAACCAGTTCTCTTCGAGTTGAATGATCTTCGTCGGGTTTGATTTATAAAAAAATGGTGGAGTTTCACCCCCACCATTCCAAAAAATCAGTTATACATTTTTACCGCTATTCGTTTGAACAGGATCTTTTCACATCGCACCAACTGTGATCTTTTCCCAACACCAATCACCTACTTCCCACCACCCGCTTTGTCCATCCATTCACCTATCGTGGTAATCACGATCTCAGAAACGTGCCCCGCCTGATCGTATTCGGCAGGTGTACTCTTACCCGTACCTTCAATGAATAGATGATTAAGTTTCGGCAATACTTTCAGTGTGACCTGAGGTTGCCCCGATAGCGCTTTCTTCCACCCATCGAAATCCTGCATCGTCACCTGATAATCGCGATCCCCCTGCAGAATCAGCAATGGTTGTTTTATCGCTTTCGCTGCTGCTGCGGGATCGTAACTTCGCAAGTCCAGCCAATAATGTGCCGGTACGCCCAGTGGCAGTCGTGTCGAAGAAACGGTGTCGGTGAGTGCCGAGCTTTTCACTAGCGCGACCTGCTTTTGAATCTCAGCGATTGCCGTTTCAGCTTCGGTTGAGGATTTGCTTTGTAACGGTGCCAGATACCTTACCTGATCGAGAATCACATCTTCCAGCGGTCGGGTGGTTCCAGCGAGAATAATGAAACCCGCGACCCCATTCGTAGCTTGTGCAATTTGGGGAATCAGCATCCCGCCAAGCGAATGGCCGAGCACATACACCCGTTTGCCATCGAGATCGTTGCGCGCTTGCATTGCCACTACTGCGGCGGCGGCGTCATCGACTGTTTCTTCCTTAACTGTTATCGTCTTGACGACTGATGCCAATTTTTCGGAGTGCTGTTTGGTGCGCTTTTCGTACCGGAGCACGGCAATCCCGCGCGATGCCAAACCCCACGCAATATCTTTGAACGGTTTATTAGGTCCGACTGTCTCATCGCGATCCTGTGGACCGGAGCCGTGCACCAATATCAACACCGGAGCATTTTTGACACCGACCGGGAGCGTCAAGGTTGCCGGTAGCGCCCATTCGCCACGACCGATCGTAACCTCTTTCTCTTCGAAGCGGGACGGTTGCACATAGTCCGGTGCTTCGCTTGCGACCGCTGGCGCTTCTCCGGGGACAAAGAACAGACCGGCGACTTTTCCGGCGGCATTCAACACGACCTTCGTATCTAGATACGCTTGATCGAATTCACACGTCACGAACACAATATCCATGCTTTTATACTTTTGTGTGCGAGTTCCGACCTGTTTCTTGAACGGACCGGCTTGAATATTCAGTGTCTGCCAGATTTCCTTCAGCTTGTCGCTGGGCAGATTCGCCTGCATCGTGGAATCGCACTGGTTGAATGCTTCGTTGAACTTGTGTTGCTCCAGCAGCGTGACAAAATTCTTCGCATTCGTCACTGGATCAAGCGGTGCCGCTAACACCACTAGGGTCATTATGCAGATCAGCAGCGCAACGAACATCAGGCGAGTTAATTTAGAAAACATGATTGCTCCAAAATGAAGTGGTACTTTGAAAGTGGATCGCGATAAGAAACCAAAGTATCGAATCGACCGCTTAAAGTATTAGTGGCAGGAAGTCGCAAAAAGGTAATGACAGTAGTGAAGTGTTGAACTATTAATCAAAAATTGCTCGTTTATCCCAATAATTATCAATCATTATCGGGATTTACCAGCACCCCTACCCACACTTCGCCGTCGCGGATCTGAACTGGATAGAGGTGGAGTGGCATATTCTCATTGACGTCGGATTCGCCGGTTTCCAGATCGAACGTCCAACCGTGCCACACACACATCAGCGCACAGCCGTGCAGCAATCCGTTGCTGAGTGGTGCTCCGGCATGGGGACAGACATCGTCGCACGCCATCACTTTGTCCGGTTCCGGGCGGAAAATCGCGATCTTCCGGTTGTAAAGCTGTAACCCCATTCCCTTGCCGACTTCCAAATCGGATAACGTCAGCGCCCGAAAGTAACCATCGTCCGGCGGCGGCAACATTAGCCACGGCGCAAGCTGCGTATTCTGGCGCTCTACCGCGATACTACGCGATTCGAATGCAAAGGTGGCGAAGGGATCTTCCGCCTCCGCCACACTTGGTTCAGGAGCAATTCCCGGTTCCGGTTCGAGTGTCTGGAGCAGTGGATCGTTATCAAATTGCTCGCGCATCCAGCCCGGTTCCGGTTCGACCGGCATTCCAATGGGATTGTCAGACATGCAATCCGCGATTCGCGAGGTCGCGTTCGCAATCGATTGCCGCCATACACCCCATGCCTGCCGCGGTAGTCGCCTGACGATACACCGGATCGCAAACGTCGCCGGCGGCATATACACCCGGCACGGTCGTTCGGGAAGATCCCGGAATCACCTTCAGATAACCGGTTTCATCCATCGGCAATTTTCCCTCAAAAAGCGAGGTATTCGGATGGTGACCGATACCGATGAATAGACCATCGACATTGAATTCTTCGATTTTCCCGGTGGCGACATTCTTTAACTTAAGGGCGTGTACCCCTTTATCGCGTGCGCCAAGCACTTCTTCGATGACATATCCGAGTTTCCAAGCAATCTTCGGATTGGCTTTCGCTCGTTCGATCATGGTTTTCGATGCGCGAAATTCCTGTCGCCGATGAATCATCGTCACTTTGGTCGCATGATTTGTCAAATACGTCGCTTCTTCCATGGCGGTATCACCACCACCGACCACAGCCACCTCTTTGCCGCGATAGAAGAAACCGTCGCAGGTCGCACACGCACTGACACCGTAGCCCATCAACTCCTTTTCACTCGGCAGACCAAGCATCTTCGCCGACGCGCCGGTGGAAATAATCAATGCTTCGGTTGTAATGCTCATATCGCGGGTCTTGACGGTAAACGGAGTGGAGGAAAAATCGATTTCGACGACTTCATCCATGATAAATTCGGTACCGAATCGTTCCGCTTGCGCATGCATGGTGTCCATCAGATCGGGACCCATGATCCCCTTTTCGAATCCTGGGAAGTTTTCCACATCGGTCGTGATGGTCAATTGTCCCCCCGGCTGTCCCCCTTCGAACACCAATGGATTCAGATTGGCACGGGCAGCGTAGATGGCGGCGGTTAGTCCCGCCGGACCGGAACCGAGGATTGTGACCAGACGGTCGGCTTTCGTTGATGACACAGTAGTCTCCTGAGTTAGCGTTATCGATGTAATTCGCTCAATTTTCCAACAATCAATCGAAGGTAAAAAGAAAAGGGGTCACCCGAAAGTGACGCCCGTTTCCCTACTTACTTGCTGTTCGATTACTTGCCCAGCAACTTTTCACCCTTGTGCCAGTTGATCGGACAGGCACCGCCAGCCTGCAATGCATCGAGTACCCGCAAGGTCTCGTCGATCGATCGACCGACATTGGTATTGTGGACGACGGAAAACTGAAGAATACCGTCGGGATCGATGATAAAGGTACCGCGCAAAGCAAATCCGTCATTCTCCAAGAGTACGCCGTAATCGCGGGAAATCGTTTTCGTCAGATCGGACATGAGCGGAAACGGCAATTCACCGATTCCATCTTTTGCTTCCGACCACGCTTTGTGGACATATACGCTATCGATCGAGCAGCCGATTACTTCGGCATTTCGCTTCTTGAATTCATCGTATTCGGCGGCAAATCCCTTGATTTCAGTCGGGCATACCAAAGTAAAATCAAGTGGATAGAAGAATAATACGACCCACTTTCCCTTTTTACTTCCTTTGTCTTGGTAGTCGGTTAATTTGATTTTTTTGATCTCTTTACCAATCAGCGCATTTGACTCAAACAGCGGTGCGGGACTTTTTACTTCAATCATACAGAAAATTCCTCCGGATCTTATCTTAGTCGGAAATAGTATACGAAATGAATTACTTAGATAGTTACGGGAACGGAATTGTGTGCGTTTGAGGGGGTAAAATGAGTAAAAAATTGCCTTTTACTATAAAAATGACTATATTTAGCTGCTATCTCTCGCCGTTTTGGAGGGTTACCCTTCACCGGCGCGATTCTTTGAAGCGGTATTGTTGATCTCAAACTACACTATGGCGATCGCAAAAGCAAAACCAGCACCGAATTTTTCGTTATCACTCACTGACGGCACCTCGTTTGAGCTGGATCATCGGATTGGTTACTCTCCCTTGCTTTTGTACTTCTTTAAAACCAGTTGTCCGGTTTGTCAATACACTTCCCCGTTTTTGGAGCGGCTTTCATCATCAGGGGTACAAGTGTATGGAATTTGTCAAGATCTGGATGAGAATCGGGTACATCATTATCAATCGGCATTTCATAAATCGATTCCGATCATGCAAGAGCAAACTGATTATTATGTATCAAATACTTACCAAATCGATGTCGTGCCGACTCTGCTATTGGTAAGTGCTGATGGGATCATCCAAGAAGCCGTTGAAAGCTTTGATCGAAGCGGTATTGAAAATATTGCCAGTAAAATGAAGATCCCTTCTCCGTTTCACGCCGGAGACAATGTACCGCAATATCGACCGGGGTGAGGCTCGTTGAACCGCCGATAGGTATCGGTGAAGATTTTATTATTATTTGATATAGATACTTCGATTTTTCGTGACAAGGAGCAAAAAAATGACTTTTCGATATGCATCGGGGGCGTTAGTCGATCTAGCCACTCCGTTGTTGATTGTGATGGCAAAAGAGGGAACCAATCCCAAAAAGGGTCTTTTCCTTTCGCTAGACGATCTGGTGGGCGGTACTCTTCAACCCGCATTGGCGACCGGCGATTTCGTCGGGAAAGCTGGCGAAGGGATGATGGTTTACGGTCGCGGCGGCGCTCGGATCAAGCGCCTGATGTTGTGGGGTCTGGGCAAAGATTCCGTTTCCAACGAAAGCTGGCGTACCGCTATTGCTCAATCGGCAATCTATGCACGCGGAATGGGCATCCGGAAGTTTTCATTCCTGATCGACCCGACGACAACCGACAAACTTGGCACGACCGAATTAACCGAAGGAGCGGTACTCGGATCCGGTATGGCGCTGTACCAGTACCTTCGACACCGGACCGTGGACATCGAAAAGATCAAAGACGTCGAAGAAATTACTCTTTACGTTGAAAAAGCGAAAGATAAAAAACCATTGGAAGAGTCCGGCGCCCGTTCGGAAATGATTCTCGATGGTATCACACTCGCACGCGATTTACAGAATGGACCGCCCAATGTTGTGACGCCAAACTACCTCGTTCGGACTGCCGAAGGAATCGCACAAGATCTAAAATTGATTCTTCATGTCTTCGACGAAGATGCCTTGAAGAAAATGAATGCCAATGGCGTTCTAGCGGTCGGAGCCGGTTCCGCCGATCAATCTTACATGGTTGTGCTCGAATACCGCGGCGGCAAGCGTGGGGAACCACCTCTATGCTTGGTCGGCAAAGGGTTGTGCTTCGATAGCGGCGGGTTGTCGCTGAAACCTTCTGCCTCGATGCTGGGTATGAAATTCGATATGAGCGGTGCCGCCACCGTGTTGGGTACTGTCAAAACGGTTGCCGCATTGAAACTTCCAGTCAATTTGATTGGTGTCATTCCTGCCGTAATGAATATGCCTGACGGGAAATCGTATCATGTCGACGACATTCTTACGATGATGAATGGCAAGACTGTTGAAGTCGGCAATACCGATGCCGAAGGTCGTATTGTATTGGCAGATGCGTTGCACTATGCCGTTTCGACTTACAAACCGCGCGGCGTAATCGATATCGCGACCCTTACCGGCGCAATTGTGGTTGCCCTGGGTCATAATGCCACCGGTCTGTTCTCGAACGACGACGAACTTGCCAACAAGATCATCGAAGCTGGCGAGCGGTCGGGCGAGCGGTGCTGGCGGATGCCAATGTGGGACGACTACCGCAAACAGTTGAAGAGCGATGTTGCCGATGTAAAGAATGTCGGTGGCAGCGACGGTGGATCGATCACGGCATCACTGTTCCTCAAGGAATTCGTGGGCGATACTCCATGGGTTCACTTGGATATCGCAGGGACGGCTAACGACGTCAAAGACAAAGCCATCTATCCCAAAGGTTTGGGAACTGGTGTTGGCGTCCGATTGCTGTTCGAATTGATGCGTAACTGGGTGATGTAAAATCCGATCTTTGGACGGATACCGAAAGGCGGGACGAAAATCCCGCCTTTTGTTTGTCGGTACTGTTTTCGTATGCGATATTATCGGTGATAAATCCGGTAATACTCTTGGAATCCATGGTAAACAAAATCTTACGAATCGTCAGTTGGATCGTCTGTGCGCTGGTACTGGTATCAGTGGTAATGATACTTGCCGTCGATATTTCCAAAATCCCACGGTGGAGTAAATCCGGTGTCGTCGAAACCGAATTTTCGATTCCCAATCCCAACGACACGTTACTCATTTTTACTTATGTCAATCCTGCCGATTTTCCATCAGGTGTGACTCCCCGGTTTACCGATACGTTGATCACAATTTACGATAAACCGATTTCGTTGATGAGTTTCAGTAAGATCTATCGGGTCGACGTTCCTCCCGGTACCCGAATACCCGTCACATTTACTCACAAGGGAACACTCACTCGAACCGAATTGGTGCCTCGACCACGCGAAAATTGGAAATTATTTGCAATCATTCTAATTAATTTCTTTCAAGGGTTGCTGGGGTTAGGTTTTACATTCGTTGCGATTTGGGCGTTTTACAAACGAACCGCCAGTGAAAGTGTTCGAGTGCTGATGTTGTTTTGCCTTGCGATGGCAATGTATATCATCACCGGATTTCAATTCTTACCTGAACAATTTGCGACCATTGCCATACCGTTCCCGATTGTCATTCAACTTCTTGGTTTGATCCTGATCACTTATCTGGAAACATTTTGGTTGCACTTGCAGTTGGTATTTCCGCACAAGCATCCATTTCTTAAGTCTCGACCGGCACTCAAGTATATCGCACTCTATTCGCTGCAGACAATCGCAATGATGCTGATCCGATTCCAAACTCAGCAAAATTTTCGTTTCATCCAAATCTTTATTCAGCTTGTTTTTATGGTTCAGATCGGATCGGGTCTTTGGATTCTGTGGCGGAATTACAAAACCAGCGCACCCGGTTTGGAACGTCGACAATTGAAATTAGTGCTCTTGGGTTCGGTGATCGGATTAATTCCACTTGCACTCTACCTCTTGCTGATAACGGTATCCCAGGTGTCGTTCATTTTCTTATCGCCCATGACCCGGGTAATCCTCTCCAATATTACCTTTGCCGTCTTGTTGGTCACACCAGCAATGTATGCTTATGCGATGGGTCGCTACCGGTTGTTGGATATCGAGGGGAAGCTCCGCCGTGGTACGCGATACCTGATTGTTACCGGTTTACTCTCGCTAGCGGTCTTCTTAACGGTCTACTTTATTAGTGGTCTGTTGTTATCCTATGCCAATATTACCGACCGGGCACCGACACTGCTGATCGCGATTCTTTTTACCCTGGGCATTACTCCGACGCAACAACGAATCCAGCTCTGGCTGGAGCGCAAGTACTATCCGGAGCGAATGTATTTACGGGAAATGTTCGCCGAATTTCTTCAAAAATTGGTCATGATCCCGGATCGGGAATCGCTCTGGCAGGAATTACGCGACCGGCTCCGCGAAGGGCTTTATGTCGATTTTGTCGTTCCGGTTCTACAAAAAGCGGAAACCGAAGGATATCGCGACAAACCGACTGGAAGTGCACCATTCAGCAAGGAAAGCCAATTTATTCAGTTGCTGGAACTGGAAAAGCGACCGGTATTGATTGATGAATTGATCGGCAGTAAACGTATCGAGATGTTACCGGGTGAACAAGAATGGTTACGGGAAAAACAGATTGCACTCGTCATTCCATTGGTGGTTCAAACCCGGTTGGTCGGATTTGTCGGTCTCGGATTTAAAACCGATCAACAGGACTTTACCCCGCACGATATGACAATTCTTTCATCGCTAGGTGCGCAGATTGCTATGGCACACGAAAATCTGCGACTACGCGAAGAGAGTATCGAGAAGAAGCGATTGGAAGAGCAGTTGTCGATCGCACGCCGCATTCAAATGGGTTTTCTGCCGCAGGTCATCCCGGCGACGGATGGCTTAACTTCTGCCACAAAAAGTGTGTTTTGCGTTGAAGTTGCCGGCGATTACTACGACATCTTTTCGCTGCCAGACAACCAAACGGTTCTTGCGGTCGGGGATGTTGTCGGTAAGGGCGCCGGAGCGGCAATGCTGATGGCGAATCTGCAAGCATCGTTTCATACTGCGATCGATGTCAATGAACCACTGGAAGAAATCGTTCGGCGTATCAATCATCATATTTTCCGGAACACCGATCCGGAACAGTTTATCACTTTCTTTACCGGTATTTTCGATCCCAAGAACAAAGAATTCCGGTTTATCAATGCGGGGCATAACCCTCCATTATTAGTTAAAACGGATGGCACCTCGGTTGAATTAACTGATGGTGGTTTACTACTGGGATGTTTTCCTAATCCGGAATACCAACTCGGCAGACAGCAACTTGAATCGGGAGATTGGATCATTTTATACACCGATGGTGTCACCGAAGCGATGAACCGTTCCGAGAATGAATTCGGGATGCCGCGACTGCTAGAGGTCGTTGAGAACAATCGCACCGAAACACCGGCAAAGATGGTTGATGCAATTTATCGCTCCGTTGTAGATTTTCACGGTAGCGAATCGTTCGAAGACGATCTAACGCTGTTAGTTGTTAAAGTGCGGTAGTTACAAGCAATGCTGTCGCGATGAAAAACGATCGACAATCCGAGGAACAATATACCGCTGCCCGCGTAAAAATGGTGCAGGAGCAAATTGAATGGCGCGGAATTCACGATCGTACAGTGCTCGATGCGATGCTGTCGGTTCCCCGGCACTTATTTGTCCCGATTGAATATCGAAACGAAGCCTATGAAGATTATCCAATTCATATTGGATTTCGGCAGACGATTTCGCAACCGTATATCGTAGCATATATGATTGAAAAATTGCGGCTATCGCCATCCGACCGGGTCTTAGAAATTGGGGCAGGTTCAGGTTATCAAGCGGCAGTGATGGCGCAAATCGTTACCGAAGTTTTCGCAGTCGAGATTATTCCGGAATTGGCACAAACTGCCGAAGCGAACTGTCAAGCGTTGCACTACAACAACGTACACATTGAAACCGGGAATGGTCGGAAAGGGTGGAAAACACATTCACCGTACCATGCGATCATTGTTGCAGCCGCTTCGGAAGACTTACCAAAAGTCTTAATCGATCAACTGGCACCTGAGGGGCGAATGATCATTCCGATCGGTCGACCGGGAGATATACAAAATCTAATACTGTACGAGAAAACCAGCTCGGGGTTGTCTCGAACGAATTTACTGGCAGTCAGTTTCGTACCACTGGTGAAAGCGCACCCGGCATAACGAATTCAAATTTCCAAATAAACACAGGAACGCAAGTTGTCGAAATACCAGCGAAATTACTTCACGGCTATTCGAGCGATTGGAATTATTGTCTTCCTATTCGCCACAATTGGCATAGCACAGCAACGGTCGATTTCAGCGACCACTGGTCCGGCACGAGTTCTCCAACCGCAACAGACGAATCAACGACTATTGCAACAGGGACAACAACTTGAGTTCCAAGGGAAGTTGGAAGAGGCACTCGCCGCTTTCCAACAGTACAAAGAAGCAAATCCTTCCGATCCGAATGGGTGGTTGCAAGTTGGTAGAATACTAGGGCGATTGCGTCAATACGAGGAAATGGAAGCGCTTTGGAAAGAGTATCTTCCGAAGGCACCACCCTATTTGAAAGCGCAAATCGAGGGCGAATACGGGGCTTCGCTTTGGAAACGCGGCGATTTTTCCGGTGCGCGGATTCATTGGAACAATGCAATCTCAGTCAATCGCAATGAAAATAGCTACAATTCGCTTTACTCAATTCTGGTGTCTTACAATATCACTGACGAAGCGATACGACTCATGCAAGAGGGTCGAAAAACGCTGAACAATCCCACGGCATTCGGCTACCAGTTGTTCCAACTTTACCTGCTGACTATGAATCCGAAAGAGGCGGCACTGGAAGCGATTCAGCAAGTAAAGATCAATCCTGCTACCGAAGGACAATGGACATTTTGGTTGGCACAATTCAGCGACGACGAAGAAGTAACTTCGACATTGTGCAATGAATTCAATCAAGCCATTAAAGCGCAGACCAGTCCGGCAATCGTCGCTGCGATTTACGGTCTAAAAGCAACAATACTGTTTCGTTCCCGTCAATACGATGCCACCTTTGACGCAATCGCTTTGGTGGATTCGCTTACCGGCGCCAATGGCAGTCGATTGCTGCAATTGGCTTCGCAATTATTATCCGAAGGTGAAACGACTATCGCTCGAAAAGCGCTGGAAACCGCCCTCCGGCGACAACGGATTGAAACGCCCTATGTCTTGTCGTTGCTGGCACAACTAGAATGGCAACAAGGCGATTCGGTTAAAGCGCGTGAACGCTGGAATATTGTGTTAGATAAATTTCCATCAGAACCCGAATCCGAAATTGCCGCTCAAAAAATTGCGACAAGTTATTTACCGGGTCATCCCGATGATGCATTGAAATATGCCGATCGCGCGTTCCGGCACCCCCATGCAGTACATCAGACCGAGACTCGTACGTTAATGGTCGATGCGGCACTGGCTGCAGGCGATTTATCCAAAGCCGAGATGCATAAAAATGGCGGTCTATCGATTAACACCCCCGATTATGCACTCTGGTTTGGAACGTTGTTGTTACAAGGATTTGTGATCAGTGTGTTGGGAAATTCGCCCGATTCTGTGGTAACGGCTTCGTTATCGACCTTGGATCAAATTCGCTTCGACGATCGTGCCAGTGTCGACGCGATACGCTGGCGAATACTCTGGAATGCACTGATCAAACGACCGGCATTGTTACAATTACTTCGTGCCGGTGAGCGCGAGTATGTCTTTCACCGCCCACTTACGCAATCGGCAGCCATCGATCGTGCGTTACCACCATACGACGATGCCGCTCGCGAGACCATTTCCCGGGTAATCATCTGGCTAAACGGATCGATCGAAAGTGAACAATGGGTTGACAAATTGCTCGCTCATTTTCCTGCCGAACCACGTTTACCGGGTTTATTACTGGAACGGGCTCAAGCCCGGTTTCGCCGTGGCGCGGTTGCCGATGCCTTGAAAGACTTGGAGCTTATTCTGAAACAATATCCCGGTCGACCGGAGGAAGATCCAGCGCGACAACTTCTTCGGAAGTGGAGTAAAGAGGGATAGCAATGCAATCGAGAATCCGATTTGTGTTACTGACCATTTTCGGGGGGATAATCATATTCACCACCGGATGTGGTAAATCTGCCGTATCCGTCGGAAATGGTGACGGACCCGGTTGGTGGAAAACGCTATCGCTCACTCAACGAGAAAATATCGCCGAACTTTATCGGGTCGGGATCGCAATCGGCGCTTGGCAGGAATTGCAACATGAATTGACCTCGCAAACGACAAGTGCCGCTTCGCAGGACAGTGTCGAGGTTGCTTGGCGAAAGATGATCGATTATCGTCGAATTGCTTCGGATCGCGCACATCTGGCAATGCGCCTCGCCGACTCGGATCAACTTAAGTGGTTACGCCCGTTTCTTTCACAGTACTTGGAAAGTCCATTACCACCGATCATGAAAGTCGATTCACTCCGAAATTGGGTTACTCTCACATCGACCCTTCCAAAGCCGTATCATTCGACGCTGGCATATATCGAACTGTTCCCCGATTCACTGGTTAGGTTAATCGTCACCAATGCCGATACTAGTATTGTATTTTGGCGGAATTCTAAGAACCCGGTACATCACGGCTCCGGGATGACACCGGATCGCCCGCAAGCGGAACCGCGCGAAGAACGGTCGCCAATGAACAAATTGTTGCGCTCCTCATGGTTATTACCTACCGATGCCGGGGCAAAGCAATATGAGCGTTGGAAGCAGATGGTCGATTCCGAATTCGACAATCCAAATTGGCAATTAGGGGGAATACCTCGTGTTCCGAATGAAAAATAAATACGAGGCGCTTGTATTCGATAGTATAGTCTTGTACTTTATCTAGCGATGTAAAAGTTTGTGCGTGTGATCCAAATCACTATAGTATACCATTATCATTTATTATACTAATATCCAGTCAGGGTGTACCATGGTCGATAAACAGTCCGATAAGTCAGAAAAAATGCGCATCTTAGTCGTCGATGACGAACCGGAAATTTGCGATCTGATGCGCCAATTCCTCGATGAAAGTGGTTACGATGTAAAAACCGCGCTCAGCGGTGAAACTTCGCTCGACATCGTAAAATCCTTTTCTCCGCATTTTATATTGCTCGACATCATGATGCCCGGAATGAATGGTATCGAAACATTGGTCAAGATTCGCGACATCGACAAAGTCGCGTTAGTAGTGATGGTTACGGCACTACACGACATTACGATGGCGCGCGATGCAATCGATATCGGAGCATCCGATTATATTACCAAACCGATCGATTTAAAATATTTGCTGGATTATCTTGCACGAGCGAGCAAGGAGATGTTGGGCTAATCGCATTTTTTTTGTTGAGAAAAAAAGCGCAGACGATGTCTGCGCTTTTTGCATTTTACCCATAATAAATATTATTCCGGTTTCTTCTTCGGTGCGGATAATCCGAGAATAACACCGAGTGCCACCGACCATACCGCAGCAAGACCGATTTGAAAATCCTTCGGCAGCATAAATGTAATTGTGTGTGCCGGAATCCAGAACCAGAGCAGTGTCCACCACGCCTTTTGAATCCCGGTGAAATCCAATTTCCAAGCCAGCAGATTGTCTTCCAACCGGTGGAAGAACATCATCTGTGGTCCAAAGAAAATGTTCGTTGCAACTGATAACGAAAACGCCAACAGAAATCCTTCACCGCATGCTTCGGGTAACAGGTTATGCTCGACCAACGCCAGCACGAACCCTTTCATTCCGGCGAAACCGTATTTTATCACGATGCCCAGCAGTGCCCATGCGGCAATTTTTCCGGCAAGCAGCGCATTGGAAAATGGCATACCGAATTTTTTCGATCGTAACCAATGAGAAACTAGTTCACCTAACGTTCCCAATAGACCGAATTGAATCGCTGCCGAAAAAAGTGGATTGTCTTTCACCCACGCTAGATACCATTCCATTGTTCCCTCGTTTCCAATAGGGTTGTTGCCGTTGTCTACTTTTCAATCAGACCGATTCCCGCAGTTGTTTCGCAAATAGCCAGCCCAACAGACCACACAAACCACCGCCGATTCCGATTACCACAAAAACATCGCGTGCCGAAAAATGCGCCAGCGCGATCCCGGTAAGTGCCGACGAAAGCGCCGAAACACCGGTTACGGCAATCGCTATCATCGCAAAGATTCTTCCGGTCAATTCCGGTGGCGTGATCTCCTGAATTAGCGATGCCCGCGGCACCATCAGCAGCGGTATTGCTGCCGCATGAATCACAAACGTGACCTGAAGTACGGTCAGCGAGTGCACAAAGTAGATCGGAATAAAGGTAATTCCATCGAGGAACATTCCCAAAAGGATCAATTTCCCTTTTTTGTAGCGTCGTCCTACGGTAAGCATCCAGATTGTTCCGGCAATCATTCCCACTGCATACGCGATTTCAGTGGTGGCATACGCTCCCGCCCCGCGCAACAATTCCTTCTTAATAAATACCGGTGTACCAACGATGGCAGGTCCCATGATCAGCAGATTGTCGGCGACCGTCAGCAACAACAATGGTAAAATCACGGGATGCTTGAATGCGAAGCGCGACGCAGTAACGATATCGTGCCAGCCGAAATCGCGCGGAAGTGGTTGGCTTACTTCGCGGGGAATTCGCAGCGCCAGGACACAAAGGAATGATCCGAAATAGAAAAACGCGTCGACCGTGAAGAGATGAATTTTTCCGAACCACTCCAGTAATACTGCAGCGATCGCGGGACCGAGCAGTAGCGAGAATTGCCACGACGTCTGGATCATGGTGTTGGCGCGGAGCAATTGGTCGGTTGGGGTGATCTTGGGCAGCAACGCATCGCGTGCCGGATAGAAAAATACTGCGGCACACGCGAGTGCGAAGGCATTCACCGAGAGTAATGCGGGCGACAACCAATTCATTAGCGCCGCCAATGGCAGCAGTAACACGATTGCACCACGCAACAGGTCGGCAGTCAACATGATGCGCCGTTTCGCTCCACGGTCGGCTAGCGCGCCGGCAAACAGCGCCAGCAGCATCGAGGGAAGGTACGACGCCATCGCGGCTAGTCCCGTAATCGTTTCCGATCCGGACAATTCCAACACGAGCCAGAGCAACCCGATTTGATAAATCGAGTCGCCACTCTGGCTGATGACCTGTCCCAACCAGAGCATGAACACATTCCGGTTGGGAAATAGGCGAAGCGATGGAGACGCGGTTGAATTCATTGAATATTATTTGCTCTGAATAATGATGGAAAGTGGTGTCGTACCGAGCAATTTGTCAAGCGAGTACGGGCAATATCGATCGGAAGATTTTAGAAATATCCGAGCATTCTATTGGTGCGACAATACAATATTCCTAAATTATCACAGATAACCAAATATCCGGCATTCCCTTGGGGAAAGGATCCTGATGCGCCACCTCGCACTGCAGAAGCTTGTCATTATTCTGGTAATGTTGTCGGTCGGCACTACGACGGGATTTACCGTGAGTGTGCAATCCACGCGCCTTCCGCACCCGGTCCAATTTACCGAGAACAAGGGGCAGTGGGATTCCTCTGTGCTCTACAAATGCGAAGTCCGCCATGACGGCTTCACCTGGTTCCTTGAGCGCGATGGTGTCACCCTCGTAACATCCGTCATCGATTCTTCCTCTTTGGTAGGGGCGGTTCGCGAACCGCCCGTGTCCCTTAATGATAAACGATTCGATCCCGATGATCGTATCCAACATCGCCGATTAAAATCCCACGCCCTCAAATTTAAATTTATTGATTCCCGTAGGGGCGAACCACAAAGTGCTCGCCGAAGGCAATCGCATTCGCCCCTATCCGATCAAGATGCACCAACCAATCTGGGCGCGTTCGCGCCCACAGGGCGTATGCGATACGCCCCTACGGATAAATGCACGACACAAGAGGATGTCGGAATAAATTCCGACCTACCCTTCGCGCAAGCGAAGTGGATTGATGCACAAGGTGAATTATCGTGGCACAACAATTATTTCTTGGGTAATGATTCTTCGAAATGGGCACCGGATTGCCGGAACTTTACACGCGTAGTGTATCATGACGTCTGGCAGGGAATCGATGTCGAATGTTATGAGAGCAAGGGTCATCTCGAATTCGATTTTGTGGTACATCCCGGTGCCGATCCGAAACAAATCCGAATGGTGTGCGAAGGGTTGGAAGCACCGATAGCAGGCGGAGGACGGACACTCTTGTCCGTCGACTCAATTATTTCTATCACAAATAGGAGTCGGACAGGAGTGTCCGACCTCCGATTATCGAATGAACTGTCGCTTCCCACTTCCCTCGGTGAATTGCGAATGAAAATTCCGGGGGCATACCAAACCACTGCGAATGGCACCTCCGGAAACGCTGTTACGGCACAATTCAGACTCGTGTCAGAAAATCTCTTCACCATCGATTTGCCAAATGGGTATGATGCGTCACAAACGCTGAGGATCGATCCGCTGGTGTATAGTACATATATCGGTAGTTCTGGTGGTGAGATAGTTAATGGTCTAACTAATATCGATAACTCTAGTATTGTTGCTACGGGTGTAATTTCCGGAGATCCGCAAAATTTTCCGGTCACACCAGGAGCATTCGATACGACGTTAAATGGCAGTTTTGAGTGCTTTGTTGTTAGGCTAAATATATCAAACTCTCAGCTCGAATTTTGTACAATTATTGGTGGAAGTGGTATGGATATTGGGTACGGAATTGTGAATGATGGAAATGAAGGATCAGTTATTGCTGGTGAGACATCAAGTTCAAATTTTCCTCATACTAATGGAATTCAATTATGGGGGGGAAGCGATTTTTTCCTGACTCGATTGAACAATACTGGATCGCGGTTAATCTACAGTACTTTATTTGGCGGTTCTAATTTTGATGGTGCTACAGGATTATCTGGTGATGGAGAAGGCGGAGCAATTATTTGTGGACATACAATAAGTACTGATTTCCCAATCATAATAGACTGTTATGATACAAGTTATAATGGATATTACGATGGCTTCATCACACATATCAATGGAAGCGCAACAAATTTTACTGTAAGTACATATATTGGTGGTTCTTCATATGAGCATCTTTTTGCAATTAGTCGCGACAGTAGTTCCATTCAAGTTACTGGGCAAACCAGTAGTCACGATTATCCGACCACTTCATCAGCTTTCGATACTATCTATCATAGAAATGGTAACGATTCTATGGATTGTATCGTTTCGCGCTTCGACCTCACAGGAGATCATTTACTGGCTAGTTCTTACCTTGGTGGGAATGGCGATGATTGCGGTACAGACATAAAAATTGGGAATCGTGGTGACATTTTTGTTTCAGGCTGTACTACCAGCCCAGATTTTCCAGTGACTTCAGGTTCCTTAGACACAGTCTATCAAAACAAATCAGGATTTATCACGAAATTGGATTCGTCGCTGCATTCTTTAACATATAGTACGTTTATTGGCTTTTCTTCTTACGTCCGTATACTTAATGATAATAATGATGGGTTATTTATTACTGGAAATACTGACTCATCGTTTATCACCACTGCAGGAAGTTTCGATGAATCTTATAATGGTGATGTTTCAGATGCTTTTATTGCGCACTTAAGCAGTGCGGGTAATTGTTACTTATACAGTTCATTCTTGGGTGGATCTGGTCAAGAGATGGGAAAATCAATCGTAAAACTAGAAAATGGTAACATCGTTGTTGGAGGATGGACGAGTAGCATTAATTTTCCGATTACAAATAATGGCTTTGATACTACCTATAATGGTGGTTTAAGCGACTGTTTCATTACCTACATTCGTATTGATACTTCGGAGGTATCGCGTGTATTCGAAAATCTACCTTTGAAATACATTCTTCTTCAAAATTACCCTAACCCCTTCAACGCTACCACCACGCTCTCCTATTCTCTTCCGATCACCTCACACGTCGATCTCCGTCTCTACGACTTGATGGGTCGTGAAGTATCGACGCTGGTGCAGCGCGAACAGCGTGCCGGAACATATCGCGTATTGCTCGATGGCTCGCGATTGGCGAGTGGAACATACTTTGTTCGCTTGCAGGCGGGAACGTTCAGCAAGACACAGAAAATCGTGTTGTTAAAGTAATTCATATTGTGAAGTAGGGGCGGGCTCCCACGCCCGCCCGTTATTCTGTAGCGGCGGACTTCAGTCCGCCATTCCTGTATTGTAGGGTTCGTTCGCGAACGAACCGAGAGCGGTGCCAACGGCACCGCCGAGGGGCGAATGCGATTACCTTCGGTGAGCACTTTGTGGTTCGCCCCTACGGAAAATGAAAAGATAGATTGCTTCGTCTCTTCGGGCGCACACGGTTGTGCCCTTCGAATGTTGCGAACCTAATATTTTACAAGATTCATCGGTGTTCGCTAAACCTTGCCGCTTCGCTGCCGCAAGGTTTTCCTCGCAAAGACAAAATCAGGATACAAGATACAAGATACAAGAACGGGCGAGCGCGGGGAAACGCCGCTACTAAAACAACAAGTATTCCGCAGCCTTCTGTTTTCGTATCTTGAGTCTGTTCATCAGCGATAAATACTGGAATCATGCATCAGACAACCCCATTCACCCAATCACTCTACTTCGCCGGACTGCAGTGTCCGAAACAACTCTGGCACCTGATTCACACTCCGGAATTCGTACCCGAACCGGATGCGGCATACCTCGCCTATTTCGATCAAACGGAACCCGTCGTCCGGCTGGCGATGCAGCGTTATTCCGACGGCATCGATCTTACATCGATTTCGGAACGAGCGCACGCGCTGACTGAAACCAAATCGGCAAGCCAGCAGCGTCGACCCATCTTCGGCGCGGCGGCAGCAACCGCTTATTCGTATGCACGCACCGATATCTTGTTGCCGGTTCGCGACGACGAATGGAATCTGATCCTCATCAAGTGCAGTTCATCGGTGAAAGCAAACCATAAAGCGAATCTGGCATTTCAGTACGATACCTTCTCGCGTGCCGGATACCGCATCCGCGACTGTTTCGTGTTACTGCTGAACACAAATTACATCCGCGAAAACGAACTCGATCTAAACCAACTGTTCATCGAAACAAATGTGACGCGCGAAGTATTCGAATTGCAATCGGCGGTAGAGGCAAATCTCGGTCGGTTGAATCAGGTGTTGGAACTACCGGAATCGCCGAAAATAGCCATCGGGAAACATTGCCGGATTCCCGGTCAGTGTCGCATCCATCGGCAGTGCTGGAATTTTCTGCCGCGCGACAATATTTTCACGCTCGTCCGTGCCGGTGATCGCGCCTACAAGTGGCTCGCAGACGGTATCTCCGATCTGCGTGAAATTCCGTTGAAGGCAAAGCTCTCGAAACTGCAGCAGATTCAACTCGACGCGATTCGTTCTGAAGAGGTTCATGTTGAACCGGAACCGATTTCACAATTTTTGAAGAAACTGAAATATCCCCGCTATTATCTCGATTTCGAAACCGCATCACCGGCAATTCCGCCATTTCCAGGATTGAGTCCATTCCAGACGATCCCATTTCAGTTTTCACTGCACATCGATCGATCGCCTGACGATACTCTGGAACATCGGAATTTCCTTGCCGACGGGACGTGCGACCCGCGACCGGAATTGCTCGCGAGATTGCAGGAGTGGCTCGGTTCGACCGGATCAATTATCGCGTACAACGCGCCGTTTGAGATCGGTGTGTTGAATACCGCATCGACGCAATACAATCAGTATCGTCCCTGGTTCGAGAAACTCCGGCGGCGGTTTGTCGATTTGTTAATCCCTTTCCGCTCGTTTCATTACTACCACCCGGCACAACGGGGAAGCGCGTCGATCAAATCAGTGCTACCAGCCATGACCGGACGGAGTTACTCCGAGCTCGAAATCGGAAATGGCGAATTTGCCAGTCTGGAGTATGTCCGGACGCACTATTTCACGGTCGATCCGGCTGAAAAAGCGCGGGTTCGTGCCGATTTGCTGGCATATTGCGGTCTGGATACCGAAGCGATGATTTTGCTGGTCAAACAGCTGGAAGCGTTCGTTCCATCGGAACCAAACGGCACAAATTGACGTATAATCAATCGTTAGCGGTTCCATCCGACGAGTTATGCGATTAATTCACATCGCTTACCAACGAACTCGGATGGGTCGCGTATTGTTTTCATGGGTAAGCCGCATCCGGCTACTCCGCAAGTGTTTATTTAACCGAGTGTATCGATGCCAATTGGATCGGTACGAAGTAGAATTCAGGAGGAAACAATGATTCGCAAGGTAGGTTTGGTGGTAGTGGGTTTGATGTTGTTCGCACTGGCGATGACCAGTTGGGCAGGGGAAGGGTGTTCGGGTTGTCCCGGTGAAAAAGCGGCTGGCTGTGCTGAAAAAGCTAGTGACACCAAGGCGACTACAACGATCGCCGATGGCAACGTGTATACACTCGCCGATGGCACGAAGCGGTTTATCTGCCCGGTGATGCAATCGCAGATGGATGTCAAGGATGCGCCGTTCCATGTCGATTTCGAAGGGAAGCGCTACTATCTCTGCTGCGACGGTTGCCCGGATAAATTCAAAGCGGAACCGAAGAAATTTATCGACGCGCTGGCGATTCCGGCGAATATCGTGAAGATGGCAGACAAAAAAGCGGTCGCGGTTTGCCCGGTCACGAAAGAAGAAGTGACGGTCTCGCGCAAAGCCGAGCATGTCGATTTGAACGGCAAGCGTTACTACTTCGCGAACAAGGATGCCGTCGCCAAATTCAATGCCGAACCGGAAAAATTCATTAAGGCAATGGAAGCCCCGAAGGATGCGGGAAAGAAGATTTAAGTAAGATCGCAGTTGTGAATAGATCCTACCCGTGAGTTATCACGGGTAGTTTTTTCTTTAGAAATGGATCGCTACATCGCAATAGTGGCTAACACTACTTTACTTTTTGTCAAGGAATATTTGCAACTCCTTTTTGTGTTGTTCAATAAATTCTCGACGTTTCTCCAGCATACTTTTCTGAAGTGCAAGTGAGTCGGTAGTGATAATCAGATAATCATAGTTTGAGAGTTCAGTTAATTGCTGAATACTCAAACGAACTAATTCTTGTTTCTTATTAATTGAGAATTCGGATAAATTGAAGCAACTATCATTTAAAAGAATTTGAGTAATTCTATCTGAATCTGGTTGCATTATATATAATTGATTATTTTCAATAATATCACTACAAGAACGATACTGTTTTCCAAATTTTGAATTCATAAAACCACGGGCATTTTTCATTAATTCATAAGCTTTTGATCCCATAGGTTTTATCTGATCAATAAAGTAATTGGCAGTAATTTTCATTCCTGTTGCTGTTTTGATTGTATCTCGATGCTCTGCTCGCCATTTTGCATTATCTCTCCGCCATAGTCTTGCTGCTCCTTCGCTAGATGGACAAATTAATGAATCGCGTATTTTACTTTCCAGCTCGGCACGATTGTAAAACAGCGCAACCGTATCGCTTCTGACGTAGAGATACCCCTTGTACCGCATCGGCATAGACCCTTTCAATTCTGGTCTGGTAACGTTTGCCACTTTGTATTCGGCAGAAATATCATAGATGCCGGGTTGATCGACTTGAACGACAATTTCTTGACTGAAGCCATGATGCAAACTATCATTATTGCTTCTTACGTGGGGATTACCCTTTAAGACACGAATCTCCTTCGGTAATGTCAGATCGAATGATGATTCCCCTTCACTCCAATGCGCGTGAGAATTACAATAAATTGTAAAAGGAGCACCCATTCTTCCGCCAAGAACCATTATTTCAAGTCCCCAAGAAGAAGAAGGCATCGTTGCAAACGAAGCATACGATAGGAGCAGTGTAAAAGCTGTAGATATTAGTAGACCGATTGAAAGTAATCGAAGTAGACGAATTTTCATTTTCTATCCAATAAATAAATATTTTCTTTCAAAATTTAATACTTCCTTGCATTACCAGGCAAGTAATGTCTCGCTAGATAAAAACTCGTCAGGGTGGGGGTGTGAATAAATGGGTAGCGGCGGACTTTAGTCCGCCATTCCTGTCAGTAGGGTTCGTTCGCGAACGAACCGCAAGCTGTGCCAGAGGCAATTGTAATCGCCCATTTATTTTGCAGTACTGCCGATCTCCGAATCGGCTCTGGTAGATTTTTTTTCTTTAACCGATAAAAAAAATAGAAAAGACGCCCAATCGGAGTTGGGCAGTACTACAGGATGGGTGTTGGGGATTGGGTGGTAGGGGTTGGGCAAGTACTACAGGATTCAGGATTCAAGATACAAGACACAAGAACGGGGGCATGCGGGGATACCCCCCTACTCAAAAAGATACAAGAACAGGAGGGCGTGGGAGCCCTCCCCTACTTTTGAAAACAAAGAATCTCAGAGAATAGCGATTACTCGGACTGTATAAAAAAAACAGCCCCACGGTTGCAGGGCTATTCGGAAGAAAAAAATGTTGGAGCGACTTATCCCATCAACTTGATGTTGTTCGCCGATTCCTTGATCAGATTCTTCGCAATTACGCCACGGAGAATTTGATTCGTCCCTTCGTAGATCTGCGTGATCTTCGCATCGCGAATGAACTTCTCGATCGGATAGTCACGCATATATCCGTAGCCGCCGAAAATCTGGACAGCGTCGATCGCCGTTGCCATCGCGACATCGGACGCCAACACTTTGCAGATTGCGCTATCTTTCGCGACATCCTTCACACCGGCATCGACCATGCGTGCTACTTGATACAACACCGCGCGTGCCGATTCAACCTTGATCGCGAGATCCGCCAGCATAAACTGAATCGCCTGGAAATTGTTGATCGACTGACCGAACTGCACGCGTTCGCGGGAATATTCCAACGCGAGATCGAGTGCACCCTGTGCAATACCGAGTGCCTGCGAGGCAACGCCGGGACGGCTGCGGTCGAGTGTCTTCATCGCCACCAAAAAGCCTGCGCCTTCTGGTCCGATGCGATTCTCTTCCGGAATTTCGCAATCGTCGAAATGCAGTTGCCGCGTCGCCGAGGCACGGATACCCATCTTGTCTTCTTCTTTACCATAAGTAAAGCCGGGTGTACCTTCTTCGACGATAAACGCCGTTGCGCCGCGCGAACCCTTGCTCGGATCGGTCGAAGCAACCACGGTATAGACTTTCGCGACACCGCCATTGGTGATAAATACTTTGGTGCCGTTCAGAACGTACTTGTTTCCCTTCTTCATCGCAGTGGTTTTGATACTGCCTGCGTCGGAACCGGCATTCGGTTCGGTCAACCCGAACGCTGCCAATTTTTCGCCCGATGCCAACGAGGGCAAGAAACGTTGTTTCTGTTCATCGGTACCGGAATACAAAATCGGGAAAGTGCCGAGTGCGCTTGCCGCCAATGCCAACGCAGTACCGGCATCGATCCGCGAAATCTCTTCGGTAACCAGCGCCAACTCGAATACACCCATGCCGACTCCACCGAATTCTTCGGGGATATACGTACCATACAGACCGGCATCGGCAAATACTTTTACCAAATCCCATGGAAATTCACCTTCGCGATCCAACTCGGCAACGCGAGGCTTGACTTTTTCGATTGCAATCTGCCGCGCCAAATCGCGCAATGCTTGTTGATCGTCGTTCAGGAAATAATCCATGCTATCCACCCCTTCAGGTTTGCGATATTCTTATGATACTATCGCGAAAAATAATTGCGTTTCGGCAATAACTTTTAATTTCGATACGATCGTGTCTCTTGAAAATAAATTGTCATGATTCAGTGTTCGGCTTTGCCGAACATGTACAGACAAGAGTGTCTGTACCTACAAAAGATTCCTGCGGGCGAACGCGGGGGTCAGCCCCTGCTTCCGATGACAACTTACTTATGACAATAGAATATTTCATTCATTGAATTGCGCTTGCTACTCAGCCGCCGAGAATGGATTTTGTTGCAACCATTCGATGGCGTACTTGGCAGCATTCTGCTCCGCCTGTTTCTTCGAATGTCCCTGACCGACCGCCAACCGGCGCCCCCCGACTTCGACCTCGATATGAAACAGCTTGTTGTGTTCCGGTCCCTCTTCCTGCAACACGTTGTAACGCGGTGCACCAAGACCGGCATTCTGTGCCCATTCGAGTAACTCGGATTTATTGTTGGAATACGGTTCCAGCATGTCGAGTTGGTCGAATTGTTTCAGCACGATCTGATGTAAAAACGTTTCGGCGGCACCAATTCCGCCATCCAAATAAATCGCGCCAAGCACCGCTTCGAACGCATCTTCCAAAATCGAATTGCGGTGTCGACCGCCGGCTTTCGCTTCACCTTCGCTCAGCAGAATAAATTCGCCGATGCCGATCTCTTCGGATATTTTCGCCAGCATCCGACCCGACACGATCGAACATTTGATCTGAGTCAGTTTTCCTTCGTTGGCGTTTTCATCGCGTCGATAAATATACTCGGATACGATCAAATCGAGTACCGCATCGCCGAGAAATTCCATGCGCTCGTTTGCGGCATGCCGCGCTTCACCGGTTGTTCCAAGATAACTGCGGTGCTTCAACGATTGTACGAGCAAATCCCGGTTTTGAAACCGATACCCCAGCCGTCGCTCCAACTCACTTAATTCCAGTGGATGGTCGTGGCTGATTACCGGTCGTCGTTCTCGGAATCCGAACCATTCGCGTATTCGAAGAAACATCATTTGTTACATCCGGTAAGGACACAGCGGGCGGACAAGATGTCCGCCCGGTTATGGTTCCAGATCTTAATATTTTTTAACCGCAATACAGGCATTGTGCCCGCCGAAACCGAAAGTATTCGAAAGTGCAGCTTCCACTGCCACTTTTCGCGGTTGATTTGGTACGTAGTCAAGATCGCATTCGGGATCGGGAGTCATGTAGTTGATCGTCGGTGGCAAAATGCCATTCTTTACTGCCAAAGCAGTAGCGATCAACTCGACACCACCGGCAGCACCCAACAAGTGACCGGTCATCGATTTGGTCGACGACACTGCCAATTTGTACGCATGCTCACCGAATGTCGACTTAATTGCCATGGTTTCGAATTTATCGTTGTAATCGGTCGAAGTACCGTGCGCATTGATGTACGTAAACGATTCTTTCGGCAATTCACTTTCACGGATTGCCGCTTCCATCGCTCGACGTGCGCCGTCGCCACCCGGTGCCGGAGCAGTCAGGTGATGCGCATCGCCACTGAAACCGATACCAACGATTTCGGCGTAAATGGTTGCGCCACGCTTTAACGCGGATTCCAATTCTTCAATCACGACAATACCGCCACCTTCACCGATGACAAAACCATCGCGATCCTTATCGAACGGACGCGAAGCTTTGGTCGGATCGTCGTTGCGAGTGGACAATGCTTTCATGGCGTTGAATCCACCGACACCCACCGGCGTCACAGCAGCTTCGGCACCACCACAAACCACGGCATCGACATCGCCATATTTAACATGGCGATAAGCAACACCGACAGCATGAGTGCCAGTAGCACAAGCACTGGTCACACCGAAATTGATTCCTTTCAGACCGTGACGAATCGAGACGATGCCTGCGGCAATATCCGAAATCATCATCGGAATGAAAAACGGACTCAATCGTTTCGGTCCACGTTCATTCAGAATCTTCAACTGCTCTTCAAAAACCGACAGCCCGCCGATTCCGCTACCAATGATAACACCAACCCGCTCGCGGTCGTAACCGTTCCAATCAGATAGACCGGCATGGGCAATTGCCATTTCGGCTGCGACAATCGCAAACTGACAATAGCGATCCATACGACGCGAATCGCGAGCTTCAATCCACTCTTCCGGATTGAAGTTTTTCACTTCGCAAGCGAACTTCGTATCAAACGCTGACGCGTCGAAACGTGTGATGGGACCGGCTCCGGAAACGCCAGCTTGCAAACCCTCCCAAAACGCATCAACGCCGTTGCCGATCGGAGTGATCGCACCCAGACCGGTAATCACTACCCGTCGTATCGACATGGTTACTCCTGTGTACGGACGAGCGTATGCTCGTCACGTCGATCAGCCTTTGGCTTCAATATATTTGATCGCGTCGCCGACAGTCTTCAATTTTTCGGCATCTTCGTCGACGATTTCAAGTTTGAATTCATCTTCCAGCGCCATCATCAGTTCGGTTATGGTCAGCGAATCCGCCGCCAAATCTTCGATGAAGCGTGCGTTTTCAGTCAACTGTTCCATATTGACACCGAGTTTCTCGGCGATGATTTCTTTTACTTTCGTAGCCTTATCAGACATTCAATCCTCCAATAATCACGCACACCTTAGTGCGTTGTTAAATAAGATGTCACATCACCATACCGCCGTCGACATGCAACACCTGACCGGTGATGTAAGCCGAAGAGGGTCCTGCTAAAAAAACCACCGCACCGGCGACGTCGTCCGGCGTACCGGCACGTTGCAATGGGATTGATTTCAAAAAATTCTGTTTTACGTCGTCGGAAAGCACGTGCGTCATTGCGGTTTCGATGAAACCCGGGGCAATGGCGTTGACTGTGATTCCGCGCGAACCAAACTCTTTTGCCAGCGATTTCGTCAGACCGATGACACCGGCTTTGCTGCTGGCATAATTCGCTTGACCGGCATTGCCCATTACTCCGACAACGCTGGTGATATTGATAATTCGACCGCTCTTCGCCGATAGCATTTTGCGCGAGGCAAATTTAGAACACAAAAATGTTCCGGTCAAATTCACTGCGACTACTTTTTCGAAGTCGGCGAGTGTCATTCGCATCACCAAACCATCGCGGGTGATACCGGCATTGTTCACTAAAATGTCGATGCGACCGAATTTTTCGATCGGGGCGTTGATCGTCGCAGTTGCGCCTTCTTCTTTGGCGATATCGCCCGCAACACCAAATACGCGACCGGCATAAGCGGGATTGGCGTCGAGTTCCGCAACCGTCGCTTCGACATCGGCTGGCATCAGGTCGTTGACGTACACCGTAGCACCGGCATTCAAAAGACCTTCGACAATCGATTTGCCGATACCCCGTGCCGACCCAGTAACTAAGGCGATTTTATCTGCTAAGATCATTTATCCTCATCCCAAAAAAATTGCATCCGCTTGAAGCAATTGTCGTGATACTAAGCAATCGCTTCCAATTCTGCAATAGTTCCCGCCAATTTGATATCGATTCCCTTGTCGATACTGCGCACAATTCCTTGAATCACGTTTTTCGGACCGACTTCCAAAAATGCCGCCAAGCCGACAGCACGCATATTGGCAATCGTATCCGACCAGAGAACCGGTGCAGTTACCTGCGCTTTGAGGCAACGGCGGATTTCTTCCGGATCGCGGGTCGCTTTACCGGTAACATTCGGATAGACATCGCAGGATGGAATATGGATCGATGCAGCATTCAGCGGCTCCACCATTCCAGCGGAAGCGGCATTCATACAGGGTGAGTGGAATGCACCCGAGACTTGCAGTTCCTTGACAATTCGCGCGCCAGCAGCTTTCGCCAGTTCCATCGCTTTGCGCACGGCATCGACTTCACCGGAAATAACCGTTTGACCCGGGCTGTTAAAGTTCGCAGGTACGACAATTCCAACTTCCGCGGCATCGGCACACACTTTCGCAATCACATCCGGTTGCAAGCCGACTACAGCCGCCATGGTCGACGGTTTCGCTTCGCAATCGCGCTGCATTAATGCCCCGCGGGTGGCAACCAATTTGATCGCCACACTGAAATCCAATGCACCCGCAGCAACCAGTGCGGAATATTCACCCAGCGAGTGACCGGCAGTTGCTACCGGTTTGATACCACGATTCAGCAATGCTTCGGCACAAATCACGGAGTGAGTAAAAATCGCGGGTTGAGTGATCCGGGTCTGTTTTAGTTCTTCTTCCGGTCCTTCGAAACAGAGCTTTGCCAAATCGGCGCCAACTACTTCAGATGCTTCGTCAAACCGCGTTTTCGCATGGGGGTATTGTTCGAACAGGTCTTTTCCCATTCCTACGAATTGGGATGCTTGGCCGGGAAATAAAAAGATAAATTCGCTCATTGCTTTCTTCTTGTATTTTATTTCGTTTTCGTTTGCGCTCAGTTATCGCCTAAAAACGCAGCGCTACCGATCCCCACGTAAAGCCACCACCGAATGCGACTAAAATCGCGAGATCACCCGGCTTGAATTTACCCAGTTCGATCGCTTCGTCCATGGCAATAGGGATCGTTGCGGCAGATGTATTTCCGTACCGGTCGATATTGATGTACACTTTTTCAACGGGAAGTTTCAATCGTTTCTGAGTTGCATCGATAATTCGAATATTCGCTTGATGCGGGAACAGGATGTCGATATCGTCCATCGTTGCTCCAGCGCGTTCCAGTGCCATCAACGCGGAATCGCCCATCATGCGGACGGCATGTTTGTATACTTCGTTGCCGGACATCTTGATAAAATGCTGTCGTTCTTCGATACTCTTATAGGTAGCGGGCACTTTGCTACCGCCACCGGGACAATAGAGCAGATGCGCCAGCGTACCATCGGATTTCGTATATGTGGATAATACACCGACTTTTTCATCGGTTTCGATTGCGGAAAAAATAGCGGCGCCGGCGCCATCGCCAAACAGAACGGCGGTTGATCGATCTTCCCAATCAACCATACTGGTCAATATTTCGGAACCAATCACCAAAATATTTTTTGCTTTGCCCGTACGAATAAGACTATCGGCAAGATCAACGCCATAAATGAAACCGGTACAGGCAGCCGAAACATCCATCACGGTGGCATTTTTCGCACCGATTTTTGCTTGAACAAAAATTGCCGTCGACGGGAATTTCATGTCGCCGGTTACCGTGCCGACAATAATGTAATCGATTTCTTCGGGAGACATCCCGGCTTTTTCCAACGCCTTCTTTGCCGCTTCGGCGCAGTAGTCGCTGGTTGCATCGCCGACATGGGCAATATGTCGTTCGCGAATACCCGATCGGGTAATAATCCACTCGTCGGTTGTGTCGACCATTTTTTCCAGATCGGCGTTGGTAAGGATCGTTTCCGGAATGCTACGTCCCGTAGCAACCAATTTAGTTCTAATCATTTGAGTCACCTGCAAGCCCGTCGGGAATGCGGGGTCGCAACCAGAACCGTTGCCACCGCAATCTTGCCGCCAAGCGTTCCATTTTTGTTGTAAGTTGTAGATTCACCATTCGCGTTGCTTCCAACAGAGCTGCTGCGATTGCATCGGCATTCGATCTACCGTGACAGACTACCGAAACACCCTTTACACCGAGAATCGGTACACCACCGTATTGCGATGGTTCCAGAAACCGGAGCAACTGCGAAGAATCGATACCGAGAATGCCCGGTAACGATTCGGCAAATTTCAAAAACACATTTCCTGTAAAACCATCCGTCACGACAACATCGGCTTTATCGGTAAAAATTTCATCACCCTCAATATTCCCGACAAAATTGAGAATATGGGTTTTTCGCAAGATCTGATAAGCACCTTTGACTGCATCGGTGCCTTTCGACGCTTCTTCGCCATTGGAGAGCAGCGCGACCCGGGGGTGTGGAATCCCGAGCATCTCTTCCACGTAAACAGTACCCATCGCGGCGAATTGCGCCAAATGAACCGGACCCACCGAAGGATTCGCTCCGACATCGAGCAAGAAACTGCGCTTCAGTGGTCGCGGTATCGTTACTCCTAGCGCTGGTTTCACCAACCACCGGAGTTTACCCCATTTCAAAACCGCTGCTGCCAGTTGGGCACCGGTCGATCCAGCCGAAACCACGGCATCGGCACGCCCCGATTTCACCAACTCGTGCGCAATCACGATTGTCGAGCGCGGCAATCGATGCATCCCGGCTAACGGCGCTTCACCGTCGGGAATAGCGTCGTTCGCTTCCTCAATTATAATTCGGGGATCTAACGATCCCGAGACCGAACTCAAAATTGTATCGCGATTGCCAACCAGTATTATTTCGCTTGGACCGCCGGCAGCAGCCAATGCACGTATTGCACCTTCAACTTGTGCTTTTGGTGCATTCACTCCACCCGCTGCATCCAACGCGATTCGCATCGGCTGTTACTCTTCGCGGACGACCGAGACGGCATGTCCATCGTAATAACCGCACTTGGTGCAAACATGGTGCGGACGCTTCGACGCGCCACAATGGGGGCATTTCATAATCGTTGCCAGCGGCGCGACATGATGCGTCCGCCGTTTCAGCTTACGCTGTTTCGAGGTTCGTTTCTTCGGTACTGCCATTGTTTCGACTTTCTCCTGTTCCAAGCCAAGGCGAACGTGCCCGGTTGCGATCTAATGTTGAAAAACGCAGGCTGCTGCCTGCGGCTACGAACATCCCGGCATGGTAAACATAGGTCATAGATAAAACACGAACAAACTGCAAATGCTTACTCGCAACATACCATCCGCATCGGTAATGCGAGTAATAACATATCGCGCAGATCCTGTTCGATATCGATATCCGCTTGCGATAATCCAATGAATTTCAAATCGTCGTCGCCACTATCACGATTAGGATCGGGCATGCGAATTACCCGCAAATCCATCTCGGCATCGACCGGATAATTGAAGGTCTCGCCGCAACGGTAACACTCCGTCGTAATGGTTGATTTTGCTTCGATTTCCAACCGAATCTGCCGATCAACCTGACGCACATAGACAGTTACATCCACATCGCCGAAATTCGGTTCCGCCGGTAGATGAAGCGAAGCCGGACTCACCTTGCGCTGGAATGTCCAATCGCCATCGGAACCGGGTGCAATTTGAAGTTTCATGACCGAGCAAGATACGCTGATTCGCAGACGGTGTCAAGTTCGCAAACGGTCGTTTTCATCGCTATTCACCGTGCAAATTGTAGAATATTACTTCACTAATCGCAGTTTCTTTTTACTGGCGATCAAGATCGCAATCAACCTTCGAAAGAAGTTTTAAGTTTTTGATATATCAAGCGTTAAACATGAAATGGCGCCAGATCGCATGAACAATAATTTTGAAAGCAATATAGATTCCTCCCACAACCAGAGCCGTTTTAATTCCGTAAGCGCTAAATAAATAAAGAACTACAAGAATTACTCCAACAATCATTGCGCCGGCTATAGCGAAAATGGAATGAATTTCGGGAAATAGTTCTATGAGAATAAACTGAGGCACTTGCGCTGCTAGAGTCCACATCACGATTTGGGTCCAGTCGCGGTGGCGTTTATTGGACGCGATCACGATCAGCACAAAAAGCACAATTGACGAGATCAACATTCGCAATGCGGTACCGCTCATTAGGTATGTTACCTCATTACAGTAAAAACTCTATGAGTAAAGTTCCAATTAAATACATGCCCAAAATCTTAATCGTGGCGGTTGAACCGTAATATCGATTCAAACAATAATACAATATTCCGACTTGACTAATTGTACCCAAAATATGCAAGAAAATGGAATGGGAATCCGTTGTCAGGTTGATAAACATGATAATCAATGGTGGAATATAGGATAGAATAACCCATAACGCGATAGATTGCCACCGAATTCGATTGTCGCCGGTGAATAACCGAATTCCCAGTAAAAGAATTGCTGTTTCGAAAATAAACCCAATCATCGCTTCTCCCTACCTACAACACTAAAAAGATATCATAGAAAGGGTCTATCTAAAACAAAAAAGGGTGATTTTTCAATCACCCTTGACCGATTCTGAACACTTTTTCACTTTTCGATGAGCGGAATAATTCGATTGTTATTGAGCAGACGTTCTGCAGTTTGGTAGAAACCGTACAAATCCTGCCGCATCGAATCGGCAATCGCCGGTTCTGTCGGTAGCAAATTCATTTTTTCCGAAAAATCAGTTCCAGGATTGAATAACCCCAGATCTTTCTCCAGATTGTTAATTAGTAACCGATTGTGATTCCGTAACATCACGCATCCGGGAATCGTAAAATAGGCAAAGCGATTGTGTGCCGTCGTATCGAAAATCGATCGACCAAATGAAGCATGGGTCGTATTCAATCCACAGAGGTGAATCAAGGTCGGTTCGACATCCATTTGCGATACCGGTTCCTCAATCACTTGCGGTTGTAGTCGTCCCGGGGCATAGATCAATGCTCCAATCCGGAATCGCGCTTCATTTCCACCTTCCGGGCGAATCTGGGAAGTATGATCGCCCATAATCACGTAAATCGTCCGCTTAAAGCGCGGTTGTTGCGCTTCATGGGCGAAAAAGCGACGCAGCTCGACATCTAAATTGGCAAAACAGTTGAGTGCTTCAGCGCGCGGCATCGTACTCGGAAACGGTGGTTTGAATTCCGGCGGCAGCAAAAACGGCGAATGTGTGGAAATAGTAAACACACCATAGTGAAATGGCTCGCGGAGGGTATCCATGTCATTCGACATCTTTTTGAAGGCATACCGATCCCAAACCCCCCAATGGTCATCAAACTGATCTTTCGGAAAATCGTACTGGTGGTAGAATTTTTTATAGCCGGCAATATTGACGATTTGCATAATATTCATCGAACCGGGTTTCGCGGCGTGAATGAAATACGTCGAGTACCCCTGTTCGTTGAAAATTGTTCCAAGACCCTTCACTTTCGTTTGTTCTTGTGTACTACCCATGAAAGGCGTTCCCATCAAATTGGGAATCGATGCGAGAATTGCCGACAACCCTTCCATCGAGCGGGTTCCAATCGAGTAACACCGTTTCAACAACACACTTTGACCGGCAAGAGAATCGAGAAATGGCATGGTTGCAGGGGAACCATCGAAACTTGCCAAATACGAAGCCGTAAGCGACTCTACAATAATCAATACGACATTTGGTTTCTCGCCCGGTGCTGCAATCGGTGATGCTGCACTGGTAGATCGATAGAGCGGAAATTTTGGATCGAGAAAGCGGTCGCCGGGAGCCTGATAAAAAGCTTGGGTGCGTTGAAATGCCAATTCATCTGGCATCAATTCGACGATTTTTCCTTCATTCGCAAAGGCAGTAGTCACGAAAGTGTACCAGCCATTCAGCGCAAGATGTCCAGCCAACACATTGTCACCGCGAAAAGCAAAGGTCAGGCGCATCGGCTTCACTTGAAACCCGCCACGAATACCCAACACGGTAATAGAAACGATCGTGAGACCGGTAATTACCCAGCTCCACCACCGTTTCGGCATCGTGAATTTATCATCGACGATGAGCGGTAGAAACTGACGAAATACCGTCCAACCCAGCCCGAACCAAAACAAAAGCAGTCCTACCAATTGCCACGGATACTCGGTTACCACCAGTTGCAGCATGGTAACAACGTCTTTTTTGATTCCTTTTACTTCGAATGTAAGGTGGTGTCCCGCTTCTGCGTAGTAGAGGATATCCGACCAGATAAACGTAGCGGCAGTGAGAAAAACAATGACAGAGAAAATCGCCAATCCGATACCGAGTTTTCGATACCAATTGCGAAACCAAGGGACCCACAACAGTAAGCAAGGAATCGTGATGGTGATTAGCGCCGAAGCAACATCGAAGCGGAGACCGGTCAACCAAGCATACAGCAGTTCGCGTGCCGGGAGTGAAGTATAAAATTGCGGATACGCCATCATAAAAACGATGCGACCGACCCACATCACACCAATCGCAATAAGTAACAATCGCAACCAGATTCGAACAGTAGTAGGTATTGATTTCAACAACGATGGATCCTTCCGTCCTTGATCGATTCCGCTAAAGATAAACGATTCCGCTCGATTTGCAACTAATTACTCGACTAATTGCACAACAGATGAATTTGCATCTTCGAATTTTTTGGAAAGGTGAGCGATTCTGAGTCCGACCATCAGAAAGAACGTCAGCAACACAATCAATCCGGTTGTTCGAGCCAATTTGACGGTGTTATCCGATTTTGACAATCCCGAACCACTCATTACGGCTACCCCGATTGCCGAAAGAATTCCCAGTGTTAGTAAAATATGACCCAACGGCACCGGATATTCCTTCAAACCGACAATCGTGAATAACGCAAACCCCATTAATACTTGAATTGAACTACCGATCAAAATCCACTTCAAACTCCAGCGTGCTGCCGATGCCGCTGCGGATTGATTCGAGGAGGCGAGTTTATGCGCGGCAAATGCGATCGTAGCACCCACCAGTGTTACTGCCGAAAACAGTAGATGGGAAAATCGGATCGTAAAATCCAATAGTCGGAATTCGAGCGTTTGACCAAGTGTAGCGGTAAATAATGTGCTGGATGTTGCCGCGAAAAATGCAAATATGAGCAGGTTGCCCAGTGATATCAACCACCATCCCGCAAGTACAAGTTTTGAGTTTGCTTTTTTTTGTTGACTGATAATGAGCTGAACAATCGTAACCAATGTTGCAACGATCAGCCCAATAACTGCAATCGTTCCAAAGCTTGGATATGTTAAGGCGACTGCGACATACCCATCGTGAAATCCGGCTAGCAGCGTAAAAATCCCACTGGCTTTTACGATTAACAAATACAGGACTGCAAAAAGGATCTGAAACCGTGCCGCTTCCGGAACGAGTAATTGCGCGAGTAATCGTTGCCATGTACCGCGTTCTTTCGAAAGCAGGTAACCGATTGTAGCCGGCAATGCTACCGCTACCGACAACGTCCAGAGTTGGAGCAGATATAACATGATCCAAGCAAATAGTGAAAGTCCGGTCATTTGGGTATATTCCGAATTATGATTAGATAGATATACGATTCAACATCGTGGATATGAATTTATCGAATTTTGCTTTCCATAAACTGATAACCATTAGGTTAATCCCGTGATTTTTTCGGGTGTTTTTGACCCCATTTCGATTTCAGTTTCAAGTAACTCTTCACCAACTTGGGGTCACCCCAGATACCTTTCGCGTCCTTGCGAGCAATTTTTTCGGCAGTATCGAATTTACTATCCCACGGTTCGTCGGCAGTACCATACTTGGTATAATAGGGTGAGAGCCCCGCTTGGATGAGTTCGAGGTTAATACAGCTTCCGCCAATAAAGACCAATGCGAGTTTTCGGTCGAAAACGTCGGACTTCTCGTGATCGCCCGGTTGTTGCAGCGAAACAAATTTGCCTTCAATGCGTTGCTTGGTCCATTCGGAGGCAACTTTTCCCAGCGGGATATTCCGTTTCTTGTCGGGATGTACCGATTCCGGGGTATCGACATACAGCATTCGAACCCGGTATTCGGTCGGTCCTTCCTCGACAACAAACGTATCGCCGTCGACAACGCGCTTGACTTTGACCACCTGCGCCAGTAACAGCGCTGGAAGTAGCAAGCAAAAGATCGCGATTCGATACCGATAGGCTAATTTCATCGCTTATTCGTCGAGTGGAGGAGTGTCATTAACCGTGGGCTGTTGCAGATTTGCCCGATCACCCAAATAGATAAAAGTATCCGCCAATGGAATGAATTCGGAGAAGAGCCGTTCGCCATCGGCACTGTTGTTGATGATATGTTCGTACGCTTCCGCTTGCGCATCGAGTTCGTCGGCACAATAGAGAATTTTCGCTTCGAGCGATGCCGGCACGACTGGCGACCCCTGCGCACGGGTTCCCTGATGCGAGAGGATTAAGTGAAGCAAGCGGAGGCGGTGACGGGATGGGAAACCTTCGATTTGCTCCATTTTTTTTGAAATAAAATTCGCCCCGAGATAGATATGTCCCAGCATGCGCCCGGGTTCGGTGTAGTCTGCCGCCGGAAGGGGTGTTAGTTCCCAAACTTTTCCAACATCATGGAGCATCGCCCCGCAAAAGAGCAAATCCTTGTCGGCAAGAGGGTGGTGCTGTGCGGCAAGCGCACAGTGGTCGGCGATACTAAGGGAGTGTTCGAGTAAACCACTTCGAAAGGTGTGATGCCACAGTTTTCCCGCAGGAGCATTGGCATACCGCTCGAACCACGACTCGTCGGCAAGCAATAATTCCCAAAGTTTGCGATACCACTCATCAGTGAGTGCGGAAACCCGAGTTTGTAAATCGGCTATTAACTCTTCGCGGGGACGTTTCGAAACCGGAATCAGCAATTCCCAATCGACTTTTTCCGGATCGACAGTGTCGATTTGAAAGATTTTTGCAATCTTTCGTTGACTATAGGTTTCTACCACCCCCTCGCAATAGACGGGAACCGGTAAATTGCCCGGCACCTCTTCGGGGGGATGAAATGTACGAGAAACCAGTCGACCGCTTCGATCTGCCAGCTCGATATCCCAATAAGTCGATCCATTGCGAGCCACTCGCGGCTGTACAGATCGCAAGAGGTAGGTACCGGCAAATTGATCGCCGACTTCGAGATGCTTCAAAAAAGTACTTAGCGGCTTCATGAATGCTCCCATCTATCAGGCTTATGGTTTGGAACCGGATTACGGGAAAAGCAAGGAACCCGCCATTCTAGCTCGAACAGCGGGTTCAAAAACCGGAATTACCGCATCCTCTAGGAGGTTTGCGGTGAAATCGTTTGTTGCGACGATCAGGCGCCGGCTGGTTTGCGCGTTACGGTAGGACGTCGCGGCGCGGCAGTTTCCACCGCGTTACTGACAGACTGTGCGCGCAAATCGGCAATACGCTGTTTTCGCCGTTCCTGATATCGTTTCCGCGCGCGTTTCAACTGAAAACGCCGTAGTTTCTGCTTAGATTTCGGACGAGGCAAGTTTCTTTCCTTTCTCAATCATTCACTTCTGAAGTGCTGAAATATATATTCGAAAGCAATTCTCTCCAAACGGTAAGGCAAACCAACCTCCCTCGTCGGGATGTATTCGCCCCATTTTCAGGGAATTACTTAGTTCTTCCAAGCTTGGGTTTACCGTCAATTTTTTCAGATCCTATTTGCTCTCGGCGAGAGTAGCGCGTATCTTAGCTGAGTTTGACGATAACAAGACCTATCCGTTTTTCGATATTTTACCCTGTGCAAGTTGAAGTGAGGCCGTTGGATGAAAGGTAATTTACTGGGCCGTTGGATGTTGATTCTGCTCTTAACCGCAGGATCGATCTACTATTTATACCCATCGTATCGATTTAACAAATTGACCGATGAGGAAACGGCAAAAATCAATCAACTCGTTCAATATTCTGGATTAACACACGGCGAAGTTGTTACGAATATCTATCGCGACGAAGTTGACCTGAAGAGTGTTATTTCACGGCGGTCGACGAGTCCGGACAACGCCGCCAAAGCCAATAAGTTGGTTGACGAATTACGCGGTAAAGTCCGCGAAGGTATTGACGCAGTGCGTGGTACTTCAATCAAGCGCGGTCTCGACCTTCAGGGCGGTATCTACTTGGTAATGGAAGTCGATGCCGTAAAATTGTTGGAAAATGTCGCCAAGGCAAAAGACGAACAATTTAACGCCGCGATGAAAGAAATCGAGGTGCAAACCAACAAGAATCCCGATGCAGAAATCGTTGATTTAGCCTCCAAAGTATTTGCGGCACGCGGTATTCCCTTAAGCCGTTTTTTCGGTCAGGGTCAAAGCGATAAAGCGGTAATCGAATCGCTCAAGAAAATGAATAGCGACGCAGTTGACCGTTCGTTGGAAATCTTGCGTAACCGTATCGACCAGTTTGGTGTTTCGGAACCGAGCATCACCCGTCAAGGCGAACGCCGTATTATTCTTGAGTTGCCCGGTATTCAAGATCCCCAACGTGCCCGTTCGTTAATTGGCAAGACCGCTTTGCTGGAATTCAAGATGTTGGTCGAACCGGAACGATCCGACCGAATTTTGTCCGATATCGACAAAGCAATTGCCGGTGATACCGTTAAAAAAGCTACCGATACTTCGGCAGTCGCAACTGCTGCCACCGACACCGCCAAATCTTCTACTGGCGACACGTTGTTTGGCAAGAAGTCACTGGCATCCGATACGTCGAAATCCAGCGGCTCGAAACCATTTCTTTCGATGTTGAAGCAGTACCGTGGTTCTGTTGCGGTTGAACAAAAAGATGTCAATCGCGTCAATCAATACCTTGGTTCGGAAAAAGTAAAGGCATTGATCCCGGTCGATGTTCAGTTCCTTTGGGGTAAATCACCCGAGAAATCCGGAAAATCCGAATTTCTTCCGCTTTATCTGGTCAAAGCCAAACCGGAGATGACCGGTTCCGGTCTGAGCGATGCCCGCGTGCAACTAGGTGGTCGTCAAACCGGTTCGCCGGACGTTCAATTTGAATTGAACAACGAAGGTCGTAGAATTTTCTCGCGCGTAACCGGTGCCAACATTGGCAAGCGGATGGCGATTGTACTTGACGAAGTCGTTCACATGGCACCTTCGATCCGCAGCCGCATCCCCGATGGTCGTGGCGTTATCGAAGGGAGTGGCACCGTCGACGAAGCCAACGACCTCGCGATCGTTCTTCGCGCAGGTTCGCTTCCCGCACCGGTAAAAGTCATGGAAGAGCGTACTGTTGGTCCGTCGCTCGGTCGCGATTCGATTGAAGCCGGTACGAAGAGCTTCATCATCAGCTTCCTTATTATTGCCGGGTTTATGGCACTTTACTATCGTCTATCCGGCTTGATTGCCGATATCGCGCTGGTAATGAATGTTGTCTTTACCTTTGCAATTCTGGCAATGTTCCAAGCAACGTTGACCGTTCCCGGTATTGCCGGTTTGATTTTGTCGATGGGTATGGCAGTTGACGCCAACGTGCTGATTTACGAGCGTATTCGTGAAGAATTGTTAAGCGGCAAAACGCCGGCACACGCGGTGAAAGCCGGTTTTGAACGCGCTTTTATCACGATTTTCGACAGTAATTTAACAACCGTGTTCTCTGGTATTGCATTGTACCAATTTGGTACCGGTCCGGTTCGCGGATTTGCGTTAACACTGATGATCGGTATTGCTTGTTCGATGTTCACAGCACTGTATATGTCCCGTGCGACATTCGACCTCTACCTGAAAAAGGTTATGCCGAAATCATTATCGATATAAGTCGAGAACACTCGTTTCAGATCATTGAATTTATAACGAAAAGCGAAGATGAATACGACACCCACAACCCAACAGACTAGTGTTAAGACAGATGTGAAGTTCTTTTCATTTTTCAGTCTGACACACTTTGACTTTATGAGTAAACGCAAGCTCGGTTACTTTTTCAGCGCAGCTTGCATTCTGTTTTCGTTAATCACCTTTGTGACCAAGGGAGTCGACCTTTCGATCGACTTCCGCGGTGGTGTGGAAATCACGATCCGTCCCTCGGCGAACATTGGCGAAGAGCCGGTTCGAAAAGCGGCTAGTGTGATCGGATATCAAGACGCCGAAGTCAAAACGATTACCGATATCGAAGGCAACGCCGACATCCTCGTCCGTATTAAACAGTCGGAAGTAGCTTCGCAGGAAATTGCCAATAACCTGATCAAAGAGTTGTCCGGGAAGATCGCCCCGTCAACAGTTGAACTTCGTCAGGTTCAGGCAGTCGGTCCGAAAGTCGGTAAGGAATTGATTATTGCCGCGCTTTGGGCGATTCTGGTGACTTGTATTTTGATCATGATCTACCTCTGGTGGCGGTTTGAATGGATCTTCGGTTTGGGTGCGACGATTGCACTTATTCACGACGTCATCATCACTGCCGGCTTTGCGGCAATACTCGGCAAAGAATTCTCGATGCAGATTGTTGCCGTGTTGTTGACCATTCTCGGTTATTCGATCAACGATACAATTGTGGTATACGACCGAATTCGGGAAAATGTTAAGAAGCGACGAGGCGACAGCATGATTAACATCATCAACGCCTCAGTGAATGAGACGTTGTCGCGAACGATTTTGACCGTAACAACCGTCGTTTTCGGACTCGTGGTTCTTTATTTCTTTGGCGGTCAGGTAGTACATGATTTTTCGGTAGTTATGCTATTCGGTATCATCTTTGGTACCTATTCTTCGGTGTTTGTTGCCTCTTCGATTTTGATCGACTCCGGTGTCAAGGATCTCGGCAAGGCAATGGCAAAGAAGGGCAAAAAGTAGTATATTTACTTAAGGATACTTACCGCGCCCCGGCGAAAGCTGGGGCGTTCGTGTGTTGGAGGGTTATTCCCTTCCCGCTTCGCGATTGCGGGTGTCACCCATAACCTAATCATCGGTCTTGATCTTAGTCTGAGTAGATTCTCGAAGGAGTAATGATGTCGGTTAGTGTCATTGTCGGAGCCCAATGGGGCGATGAAGGCAAAGGTAAAATCGTCGACTTGCTCGCAGGCAATATGCACGTCGTAGCACGTTGGGGTGGCGGTCCGAACGCCGGTCACACTGTCGTCGTCGACAATGAAAAATACATCTTGCACCACATCCCATCGGGTATTCTTAATCCAGAATCGCTCTGCTTGCTTGGCGCTGGATCGGTAATTGACCCTTGGACTTTTATCGACGAAATCAATCAGTTGATCGAACGAGGAATTAAGGTCGATGGTCGGTTAATCATCGATGGTCGAGCACATGCCATTCTGCCCTACCACCGACGTCTCGATGAATCACAGGAACGATTTTCGGCAATTGGCACTACCGGTCGCGGAATCGGTCCATGTTATTCCGACAAATCTTCACGTCGTGGAATTCGGATTGCGGAATTCCTGCACGAAGAAAACCTTCGCGAACATCTGAAAATTGAAATCAACGCGCACAACGACATGTTGATCAAGTACTACGGCGAGCCAGCGCTTTCGATCGACACAGTAGTAGAAGAAACACTGAAAATCGCACGTAAAATTCAGCCTTTTATCGGCGACGCCTCGCTATTACTCGACGATGCGGTCAACAAGAAAAAGAAAATTCTGCTTGAAGGCGCTCAAGGCACACTGCTCGACATCAATTTCGGTACCTATCCGTTCGTAACCTCCAGTGAACCGATTGCGGGAGGCGCATCTTCGGGGTTGGGTATCGGACCGCGACATCTACAACGCGTGATCGGTATTGCGAAAGCGTATGTCACACGCGTTGGTAACGGACCATTTCCGACTGAAATTCTAGACAATACCGGCGTTGAATTGCGCAATCGCGGAGCCGAATACGGCACGACTACCGGTCGCGCCCGTCGCTGCGGTTGGTGGGACAATGTGTTGGCAAAATATTCCGTGCGGGTCAACGGCTTGACGGCGTGGGCGATTACCAAACTTGACGTTTTATCGGGATACGATCAAATTCCGATTTGTATCGGCTACGAAACCCCTAGCGGACGCATCGATCAATTTCCGATGACGCTTTCGGAATTGCATGAATGCAAACCGATTTATGAAATGATGCCGGGCTGGACTCAAGATATTTCTCATGTCACCAGTTTCAATCGCCTACCGATCGAAGCAACACGATACATCGAAAAAATCGAGCGGATTACCGGAATTCCGATTGAGTACATCAGTGTCGGCGAGCGTCGGGAACAGACGATCAAGATGATTTAATCGGTCAGTCTTCTTGTATAAAAAAGGCGGACAACTGTCCGCCTTTTTATTATTACTTTCGATCGGCTTCCGATTCTATTTGGATAGATCCAAATCGATTTTCGCGCGCCAGATCAATCTGCGATCACGATTCTGTGCAACCTGCTTCACCATAAACTTGATATCCTGCTGCACTTTTCCCTCATAGATGGTTTTCCCATTCGCTACGATTACCACTGGTTGATCGAAATTGATCATCTCAGGATGAAGGTAAAGTGACAACTTCTTAATTCGCGAAGTCGATAACTCAAAGCGATTGCCCATGCGGACGGCACGGACGGCACCAGAAGGGTGTGTGTACGGGAACGCCGCATATTCCGTTACGGGTGGAAAGCCTGTCTTCAATATTAGTTCTTTGCCGTCACGCATCACCGTCAATGTAAATTTATCGCCGCGCTTTTTCGATGCCCGCGCTTTCGAAAGATCCTGATAGTTACCGATGGGAAAATCATCCAGTTTGACGATGAGATCGTCCTTTTTCAATCCTGCCTTGGTTGCGGCTGAGCCGGTATCTTCCATCACCGAGGCGACTTTTATACCCCCTTCTGATTTAGTATCGGGCATGAACCCAATTGTCACTCGATCGTCCCGCAATTGACAATTGTATTCTTTTTGCCACTCGGCTTTGGGAAGAAGTGTATCGAATTCGGTTATTGACAACCAATCGACCGAGCCAACTCTCAGATCGGATGCTTCCCAGTAAAGTGTCGGCGCAAAGGGCTGACGATAGGTATGATTGACCCGATTGGCAATATTTTCCATTTCATATTTAAGATAGCTATCGTCGTGTTTGGCGGTATCGTATGCCGTCAATGTCAGATTCGCACCAGCATTGATCGCCGTTCGGATCATCGGGAGCATTTTGTCGGTAGGATAAAGTTGGTCGACGCCACCATTGGTCGCATACACCGGTCGGTTCTGCATATTTGCCACATACAATTGCCACCCACCGTCCAGACCACCAACTGCCATGTGTCCCGACCATGGAAAGAAAACCGCGAAATCGGTTGGTCGAGTCATTGCCAAGTGATAAGAACCGGAACCACCATCGGAAAAGCCACCGATCGCAACCCGATCATCATCAATATTGTATCCACGCTTCATTTCCCGGATCAACCATTGAATGTGATCCATGCCGGCGGCATTCCACCAAACACAATCGAATCGCACCAACGGAAAAGCGAGGATCCAGCCATTTTGCTCGCAGAGTTTGAGAATTGGATCGGTCACCAGTTCGGAATCGGGAATCTCCGGTGCTTCCGGACGACTAACACCACCGTGTAAATAGACAAAGAGCGGTGTTCGAGCAGACGGATTGTAGTGTGAAGGGATATAGACTTTTGTAACGACTGAGTAGCTATCATTCACGGCATGAGATAATTGGACGATGCCGCCGAGTTTCGTCGGCTTGGGATAACCGGTGGAAGATCCTATCCACTTTGCGACGCTGTCGATATTAAAACCCGATAAATAGTCTACTGTCGATTGCGTGTTGACGTCGGATGTCAGGAGGTCGGCAATTGCGATTTGCGGCGATACACTGGCATGGCTTGTCTGCATGATCCCCGAAAGAAGCACTACAACAGCGATACAAACTGGAGTGATTAATAATCTCATATTCATAAGTCCTCCTGTTAATTACAGGTTAGCCGTTTCGCTCACGAGTTGTTCCATGCGTTCGATTGCTTCTTCGATTCGCGCTTTCGGTTGCGTTAAAGCAAAGCGAATTCTGCCTTCGCCCTGACGACCGAACCCACGCCCGGGTGTTACAATCACTCCGCGCTCGATCAGTGCATCGACAAATTTCAGATCATCCCACCCGCGTGGCACTTTCGCCCAGACATAGAATGTGGCGGGACTGTTCACAAATGTAATATCCAACCGAGTAAGTCCTGCCTCCATTGCTTGTCGTCGTTCGCCGTAAACCGATAAGTTCTCTCGGATCAGTGTGGGAGTTTCTCCCGGAGTTGTATAGAGATCGAGTACTTCGGCGAGGGCGCGTTGAATGAAAACTGGCGCACCACTGTCGAGTTGGGTTTTTACTTTAACCAACGCTCGAATAATATCGGGGTGTCCGATTGCCCATCCGATCCGGTATCCAGTGGCATTCACCACTTTCGAAAGCGAGAAAAACTCGACACCGCCCTGCCATTGCGACAACAGTGCCGGTGCATGATAGCCACCGAACGCCAATTCACTGTAAGCATTATCCTGAACGACCACGCAATCGGGATGAGCCGCACCCCACTGGGCAACTTCACTGAAGAATTCCGGAGTCGCGATCGCTCCCGTCGGATTATTCGGATAATTCAAATAGAGCATACTCACTTCATCCGGAATCGCTTCCAGATCGGGCAACATTCCTCGCTGTTCGAGTAACGGTATCGGATAGGAGATACCATCATTCAGAATGGTCGCGCCGTTGGCATAGACCGGATAGGCTGGGTCTGGTACTGCGACAACATCGCCGGGGTTCACGAAGGCGCGTGCGATATTGGCAATACCTTCCTTTGCTCCCAATAGCAGACAAACTTCGATAGTCGGGTCGACGTCAACGCCAAAGCGAATCTTTGCCCATTTCGCGATACTCTTTCGAACTTCCAGATCCCCAACCGAGGAGGGGTAGAGATGGGCATCCGGATCGGATAAATGTCTCCGAACGGCATCTTCAAAATATGCGGGGGAAGGTAAATCCGGATCACCGATACCCAAATCGATCAGGTCAACTCCGCGTTGACGCATCTCGTCGGCTTTTGCTTCCAAGGCAGCAAACAGATAGGGTGGAAGTCGATTCATGCGGTGTGCCAAATTCGGCATTTCGTCTCCAATAGGGTATGAACGGGTGTCAATATCACTAAATCAGAGTTTCTTTCGATTACTGAATAATTCTTCAGTAGTATAACCGCGACAATTACTCCAATGCAAGATCGTTACAAAGTGATACCGGGGGTTTCGTTTGCGGCTCGTCCGTTGTACATTAGTGCGATTCAAAGAGGAGGCAGCAGTGTCACTACATTCCGACGGCATCAGCGAAGTCTTGAAAATTATCTTGTTGGGCGTGATTCTGCTATGCTTAGTAGGAGCGGGGATTTGGGTGATTTCCGAGAAATTTCCACTCTATCAAGCCAAAAAAGAGGTTACTACCTCGATTCGTGAGTTAGCGAACAGCTATGCGAAATGGTCCAAACTCGCCGATGACCCGGTCACAATCGATTATATCTATAATAAGCAATGGGTTATTCTCGATAAAGAGACAAAAGATCATTGGACGTTCGATCTCATTGGCGATCCAGCCCACCACGTCGTGGCTCAGAGTCTACCCGCGATGCCCGGTGGTCGAGATAAATTTGTCTGGTGTGACATTCAAACCGGAAAGATCTGGGGTTGGGGCGTACCCGAGACCGAAGACAGCCTCAAGGCTGGGTTAATCAAAGAAGAATCTTTCTCAAAGCAAGTCTTACACTAATCCCGAGGCGTCTGTGACCAACGACTTTTTGAAAACTATTCTCCTGATCGTTATTGTGGTTGCGGTCATCGGAGCAGCATTTTGGTTTATCTCCGATAAGTACCCCGTTTACGCCGCCAAAAAAGAGGTGGTTAACGCTTTAAAAGATATCGCGAATGCCTACAAGCGCTTCGGAACCAGCGCCGACCAAACCGTCACGATGGATTTGCTTACTGGAAAAGAATGGGTAATCCTCGATAAAGAGACCAAAGATCATTGGTACTTCGAATTGGTCGGCGATCCTCCGACGCTGATCATCGCCACCAGCAACCCTTCGATGCCCGGTGGACGCGATCGCGTTGCGAAATGCGATATCGCTTCGGGAAAGATTTGGGGTTGGGGTACCGGAATCGGCGAAGATAGTACAAAAACGGAAAAATAGACCCAATCGGCGTGTCGGGAAATCAACTTCGAATTGATTTAGAAGAATCGGTAATTCCGATCTTTTTACTCTTTTTTACCAAAAACTTCTTATCGTTTGACCATCGTTGTGAATATTCTGCGAATTACTCCGATAGCTCGTATTATTTACATCGGAGCTTGAGATTTTTTACCGAATCCAGTCATTATTCAAGCTTGCACACACTCTCAGAAGCATTTATATTAACTTAATTATACAGAAGGGCCCATAGCTCAGTTGGTTAGAGCAGCGGACTCATAATCCGTTGGTCCTAGGTTCAAGTCCTAGTGGGCCCACGGAACTCGAAACAATGCGAACAAAACCGATTTTTAATCTTATTTTTCATACGCAACGGGGATATACATCTCCGGTAGTTGATTGCACGGGTACACACAAGGGAATGGAATTTATCCATTCCCGTTTTTTTTGTATTGAGGTGAATGGTGAATGATTCCCCGGATTTAAAAGAGCAACTTCATAATCTGGTCAAGATGCAGGAAATCGATAGCGAACTCCGCGACTTGGAGGAAGATCGGGGTGAATTGCCGGAACAAATCGCGCGGTTGCAAAAAGATTTGGATAAAACCGCTGCACAGTTATGGGCAACTCACCAAGCAGTCGATAAAATGTCGCAACGCAAACTCGATTTGACGCGCGAAATCGAAGAAGCACGCAATCGAAAACGTAAATTCGAAGATTCGTTATACAGTGTTACATCCAATCGCGAATACGATGCGTTAACGAAAGAACTCGAAGAAGTTCAAAAGCTACTTGGTAAGCGCGCGGAAGAGCAGCAATCACTGCTCGGCGATATTCAAAAAGCCGAAACCGAACACGCACGGATCGAAGCGGTTCTCAACAAAATGAAGGCGGAATTCGAAGAATTACAAAACGAACTCAAAGAGATCGTAGAAGATTCCTCCGAACGAGAAAACGAACTCATCGAACATCGCACCGCTCTAGAAGCGCTTTTGATGAAACCGATCTACAACCATTATCAGCGAATTCGGTTGGCACGCGATGGTCGCGGTATCGCCCGGCTCCTGAATGGCTCCTGCGGCGGTTGCTTCAATTCCGTTCCACCGCAAAAACAAGTTGAAGTGAGAACATTCAAAGACTTTATCCTGTGCGAGGCATGCGGTCGCGTGCTGGTTTCCGACGAATTGAAGCCGTGACCCAATCGTCAGTTTGTATTTGGATCGATGGCGCTGCTCGGGGAAATCCCGGTCCGGCATCTGCTGCCGGGTGCGTGAAAAACGATGGTGAACTGCTCGGGGAATGGGGCGTGCCATTAGGCGTCTGTACGAACAATGAAGCGGAATATTTGGGTCTGATTTTAGCGCTGGAGTGGTTGCATCACAACCCGTATCCGGCTACAATCTTTTCCGATAGCCAGCTTATGGTCGAGCAGATTGCCGGTCGGTGGAAAGTGAAAGCCGACAATCTCAAACCACTGTATTTTCGCGCAAAAGCACTTTTCCGTGAACTACCTCCGGTGCAATTTCAAGCCATTCCGCGGACTCAAAACCGAGTTGCGGATGCTTTGGCAAACCAGGCACTTGACCGAAATGAAACGATCGCACCGGCAGAATTTCATCCCATCATAGATCAAGCTCTTATTTTATTGAATTTTAAATAGTTATCAAATTGACATTTCGATTTGACGATTTTGCGATCAAAGCCTGTTTGGAATTGTCGATTATATGTTGTAGTTGCGACAAAGTCTACTGATATTGTTGAGTTAGAGTAAATTTAGGTTTTTTGTTAAAACGGGTATTCCCGTTCAATCATTCGGAAAACCATACAGTCGCATTTGCGCAAGCAGATGAGGAACGTCCGACCACCGGTGGACAGGGTGCCCGGTAACTCCGGGGCAGGGTAACCTGACGGCTAGGGCAACAGAAAAAATACCGTCAGCCGCAAGGTTGATAAGGGTGAAATGGTGGGGTAAGAGCCCACCGCTCGACCGGTAACGGCTCGAGGCATGGCAACCCCCGCCCGGTGCAACATCAAGTCGAATGCCATCTCTCGGAGGTGAGTGTGTCCACCACTTCGGTTTACCGAGCATTCAGGTAGATGGCTGGCGTTTGCGAGCAATTGCAAACCTAGAGGAATGACTGTACTAGACAGAAGTCGGCGTATCGGTTTTCCGGATTTTTTTATCATGCGTGTGATGAGTAACCTTGCGCACGTTGCATCACGTCACACAAACGTGCGAATTCACGCACCGCGAATGAATGGTCAAGAGGAGTTTCATGACTCGGCGAAGATGGGAAATTTCAGAACGAGTGGACGACCAAACGGTCGTGGCTCTGGCTGAAAGTCTGCATTTAACGCCGATTGTCGCGCGCTTATTGTTGCATCGCGACATTAGCACTCCCGAATCCGCCAATCTCTTTTTTGCCCCGAACTCTTCTTCGATCAATGATCCTTACCTCTTTGACGGGATGGATCGTGCTGTAGAACGAATTTTACTCGCTCGAGATCGCAACGAGAAAATCGCGATTTATGGCGACAACGATGTCGATGGTCTGACTGCCATCACATTGTTAACACGCTATCTAACTCGAATTGGTCTAGAAATAATCAGTTACATTCCACAACGCTCCGACACATCCTATGGATTGCATGAAGATGGAATTGCCGAACTGAAGGAACAAGGTGTTTCGCTGATTATCACTGTGGATGTTGGCACAACGGCAGTTCAGGCAGCGGGTTATGCCAAAGATCAGGGTGTCGATTTAATCATTACCGATCATCACGAACCGACTCCGGAACTCCCATTCGCGATCGCCGTAATCAATCCAAAATTACCGAACTCGACTTATCCATTCCGGGAATTATCCGGTTGCGCGGTAGCGTTCAAGTTAGCTCAGGCACTCGATTTATCATTAACCGGTTCAGTTGAATCCACGCTTCCGCTATTGGAATTCGTGGCATTGGGAACCGTGGCCGATATCGTCCCCCTGATCGGTGAAAACCGTACTTTACTTTCACTCGGTCTTGCCGCCATCAAAGAATCTTCATTACCGGGACTTACTGCGCTGTGCGAAGTCGCCGGTGTCGACATCTCGACCGTCACCGTCGATGATTTGCTGATGACCCTTTCACCACGAATCAATGCCGCCGCCCGGATGGGAAATCCGTATCGAGCCTTGCAACTTTTGCTCTGCGATAACACACATGAAGCGGGTCAATTGGCGGTAGCAATCGAACAAGACAATTTCCGACGTCGTCTGGTCGACGATACGATGATGCGCGATGCGATCGATACGCTACAGTCGACATGCGATCCCACAATCGACTCGGCAATTGTGTTGGCTAAAAGTGGTTGGCATCTTGGCATCATTGGGATACTGGCATCACGCATAGCAGAAATGTATCACCGCCCGACAGTCGTACTGGCAATCGAAAACGGCATCGGTCGCGGGTCGGCACGAACAGTGAATGGAATCGATATTCATGCCGCGCTGAGTGCTTGTCAAGAAGTACTGTTGCAATATGGCGGACATCGCTGTGCAGCAGGACTTACCTTGAACGAAAGCGATATTCCGCGGTTCACCGAATTATTCAAAAACTATGTGAATGCGAATGCGACGCCGGAAGAGTTACTTCCCTCGTTAAAAATTGATTCCGAATTACCGCTCGACCAAATCGATTATTCATTGTATCGCGAGATCCAACTTTTAGCACCGTTCGGACCCGGCAATCCGAAACCATCGTTTCTTGCCAAGCGCGTGGAAGTACTCGGAACCACCAAAGTGGTTGGTCAAAAACATCTTCGCTTCAAGATCCGGCAACGCAATAAAGTGTTCAGTGCTATTGCATTGGGAATGGCGGATCGGTATCACGATTTGAACGGTAACCGCGCCGTGCTTGATGTCTGCTTCGGTGTCGATCACTCGCTGAATAACTGGGACAATCCGATTCAGCTTCGGATCCTCGATTTCCGATTGAACAAACAATAGATTTTATTTACTCGTCACATCTAGAGGGAATGACATTCGGTTCCGGTAGAGGAGGTAATCCATGTGCGGTCGCTTTACTTTATCGATCCCCGAGATTCATTTCGTCGCCGAAACGGCGCAAGCGTCGTACGATCCCAACCTTGCTATCAAATATCGACCCCGATTCAACATTGCACCGACCCAATCTCACTATCTTGTAACCGAACAGCGCGAGCGCCGATCTTTGGTCACCGCTACCTGGGGGTGGACCCTCCGAACCGGGTTGTTAATCAATCTCCGTACCGAAACAATTTTCGATCGCGAACACTATCAACGCCAACTCGGCAAAAACCGTTGTCTAATTCCGGCAGATGGCTTTTTCGAATGGGAAGGCGAGCGCGCAGCACGATTACCGCATTGGTTTTATGCGGCAGACCGCTCACTGATGTTCATGGCGGGCATCTATTGGCAGGGCGAACAGGGTCGTTATTTTACGATCCTTACTACTGTCGCCGAACCACCGGTGGCATCGCTTCACGACCGCATGCCGGTATTCGTTCCATTGAATGCCATGGAATTGTGGTGGTCGGCACCGGAACTTTTCTTACGAGCAATCCCTAAAACTAACTTAAAAGCGTACCGCGTCTCGCCAAAAGTGAATAGCACTACTCACGACGAGCCGGATTGTATCGTACCGTATATCGAGGAGACTCGAGCCAACCCCCAGCTCGGGTTATTTTAATCGTCCTCATCAATCCAACAACACCAGACCATCTATCTCAAGATTGTTACATAAATCTCAAAGTCGTTGAATAAATCAACTGACTTCGATCTGACTTGGTTAACCATTCGATCCTGCAACGGTGCACGATCGCGTCATGAACTTGCAATATTACGAGTAGATCTATGAACAAAGTTCTCGGTAGTGCGACGGATGCAATTCAGCGCATCTCCCCCCAAGATGGCGACACGATCTTGCTGGGAGGATTTGGGTTATGCGGTATTCCGGAAAATTTGATAATTGCCTTGCGCGATAGCGGCGTGAAAGATCTCACGTGCGTATCGAACAACGCCGGTGTCGACGATTGGGGATTGGGATTACTGCTCCAAACCCGACAAATCAAAAAAATGATTTCGACTTATGTCGGCGAAAATGCAATTTTCGAGCGGCAGTATCTCAATGGCGAACTGGAAATCGAGTTTGTTCCCCAAGGGACATTTTCCGAACGTCTGCGAGCCGGTGGCGCCGGCATACCGGCATTCTATACTCCTACTGGAGTCGGTACCCCAATTGCCGAAGGAAAAGAAACGAAGATTTTTTCCGATCAACAGAATGAACCACGCGAGTATTTGATGGAACGCTGGTTGCGTGGTCGGATTGCGTTGATCGCGGCTCAAAAGGCAGATCGCTTCGGCAATCTGGTCTATCGCAAGACCGCCCGTAATTTCAATCCAATGATGGCAACCGCCGCCGATATCGTGGTAGTGGAAGTGGAAGAATTGGTGGAAATCGGCGACTTGGATCCCGATCAGATTCACACTCCCGGGATCTACATCGATTACATCATTGTCGCACCACGCGAGAAACGCATCGAACGCAAAACCATCCGGGAAGGGAGCGTATCGTGACTGCTGAAGAAAAAATTGTGAAGCGAGCCGCCCGGGAAATTCGCGACGGGTATGTCGTCAATTTGGGTATTGGCATGCCGACACTGGTTGCCAATCATCTTCCTCCCGAAATTACGGTGATGCTCCAATCGGAAAACGGTTTACTTGGAATCGGACCGTTCCCAACGCTGGACGAAGTCGACGCCGATCTGATCAATGCCGGTAAACAGACGATTACCACTGTTCCGGGAGCATCCTACTTTTCCAGTGCCGACAGTTTCGCGATGATTCGCGGTGGTCATGTCGATTTAACCATTCTGGGTGCGATGCAAGTTTCGCAACATGGCGATTTGGCAAATTGGATGATTCCGGGCAAGATGGTGAAAGGGATGGGCGGCGCGATGGACTTGGTGGCAGGCGCGAAAAATGTCATCGTTGCAATGCAGCATACTGCCAAAGGGTCACCGAAGATTCTCAAGCAGTGTACATTGCCGCTCACCGGTATTCGCGTAGTGGATATGATTATTACCGAGTTTGCCGTGTTTTCGATCGATCGAAAATCGGGTAGGATGACGTTAGCCGAGATTGCCGAGGGGACAACTGTCGAAGAGATCCAAGCAATGACGGATGCGGAATACGATGTGAGTGAGTCGGTGCCTACAATTCGTTACGAATAATCACAAGCAATTCATTCAGTGTTGGTTGTGACACGACTACGTTATCTCTTTCACAAATTAATGTCGACCAATCAGTAATCTCCCTGAAATTCGGGGAATTATTTTCGTAGATCTTAGTAGAAGATTTACGCATATTGTAACAGCAATTTTTCATTCTACTCACCCAGCAAAGGACTTTTCATGTCTCAAGTCGAACTAATGTTACCCGAAGAAGTGGTGATGCTTCGCGATATGGTCGCCGATTTCGCCAAGAACGAACTCGCTCCGATCGCACAGGAAATCGATGAAAAACAGATGTTCCCCTTGGAACAAGTGAAGAAGATGGGTGAGTTGGGAATGATGGGTATTCCCTATCCCGAAGAGTACGATGGTGCAGGTCTCGGTGCGCTCGGTTACGCTGTTGCAGTGGAAGAAATTGCCAAAGTGTGCGGTTCCACCGCATTAACGTTAGCAGCACACACTTCGTTGGGAATTGGTCCGATCTATTTATTTGGAAGCGACGAACAAAAGCAAAAATACCTTCCGCCGATGTGTCGCGGGGAAGCGTTAGGTTCGTTCGGACTTACCGAACCGAGTGCCGGTAGCGATGCCGGCGGCACGCAAACTACGGCAGTACGCGACGGCAACGAGTGGGTCATCAACGGTACGAAGATTTACATCACCAACGCGAATTATGCTTCGACGTTTGTCGCAACGGCTGTTACCGATCGGGGAAAAGGTACACGCGGCATTTCCAGCTTTATTATCGAACAGGGTACACCCGGTTTTTCCATTGGCAAAAAGGAAAACAAGCTCGGATGCCGGGGCAGCGACACAGCCACACTCCATTTCGACGATTGCCGGATCCCGCTGGAAAATCTACTCGGCGAGGAAAATGCCGGTTTCAAGCAATTCTTAACTGTACTCGATGGTGGTCGAATTTCAATCGCGGCGATGGCACTCGGTTTAGCCGAAGGCGCCTATTTGGCGACGGTAAAGTATGCCAAGGAGCGTCATCAGTTCGGACAAGCGATTGCCGATTTCCAAGCGACACAGATGAAACTGGCAAACATGGCAACCGAAATTGAAGCCGCACGCCATTTGGTCTACCATTCGGCAAAATTGAAAGATGGTCATCACGATTATGTGAAGTACTCCTCGATGGCAAAGCTTTTTGCCAGTGAAGTTTCCAGCCGTGTTTGTATGAATGCCATTCAAATTCACGGCGGCTATGGTTATATTCGCGAATACGGTGTCGAACGAATGATGCGCGATGCAAAAATTACCGAGATTGGCGAAGGCACCAGCGAAATCCAGCGACTTGTCATTGCGCGCCAAATTCTTCAAAAGGACGACCTTCTTGGTTGATACATTCACAACGACGTCGCCCACTGCGGCGACGTATCCAGCACTACCGGCTATCGATGGACCATATCGGATCGGTTCAACCAAGTTGTATCTAATATCCGATGGGTTAATGAAACTCATTGGTCGCGCGATGTTCCGAACATTGGAACAAATCGCCGACCAGCAATCATCCGAAAAAACTACTCCAGCTCAAGCGTCTACCGGTCGAACGCTCGTGGGATTGAATACATTGCTCATTCAAACTGGTACGGACAACATTCTAATCGATACCGGTATCGGGGATAAACCGGAAACATTTAGCGATCGATCCTACGAGTTTGAATTGCCACGCAAATTATTAGCGAATCTTGCCCAACTGAATCTTCATCCGGGCGATGTTACCCACGTTATCAATTCTCATTTGCACTTCGATCATTGCGGGGGCAATACTCATTACAATCGCGACGAGCAGCTCGAACCAACCTTCCCGAACGCGATCTATCATATTTCTCGCAGTGAATTCGAGTATGCGCGCGATCCGTCTCCTCGCGAGCGTCGGGATTTTCCAACGATCAATTTCTTGCCGCTGCTGGAAACAGATCAATTGGAGTTATGGGATCGCGATAGTGAAATATTGCCCGGCATTTCGATCATTACCACTGGTGGACACACGCTTGGTCATGCCGTGATACTGATTCAATCGCATAGCGAATCGGCATGTTTTCTGGCTGATCTGATTCCAACGGCATCGCATCTCCACCCTTCTCTGGTCATGAAAGCCGATCAATATCCGGCGGAGGTTAAGCTTGCCAAGCGGGAATTGTTGCAGCGGGCGGCACGAGAAAATTGGTTGTTGCTGTTCGATCATGCACCACGGATCAAGGCGGGGCGGGCAAGTTGGGATGGTCAGAAATTTCTGTTTCATCCGGAACAAAAGAGTAAGGCGATTCAATAAAAGTGTAAGTAACAGCTAGCATTGGTTTAAACAATCATCTATTCTGGGGGAATATTACAATGCACAATCATCCAACTGCCGTAATCGTCGGAGCGGCACGAACGCCAATTTGCGCGTATCGCGGGGCACTAGCCGGGTTTTCTGCGGCACAATTGGGCGGTATCGCAATCAAAGCCGCAATCGAACGAGCGGGTATCTCCGCATCCGAAGTACAAGATGTCGTAATGGGAATGGTCTTGCAAGCCGGCGCCGGTCAGGCACCAGCGCGGCAAGCGGCAATCGCTGCCGGCATTCCGACTTCTGCCGGTGCATGGACCGTTAACAAAGTCTGTTCGTCGGGATTGAAAGCGGTCATGTTGGCGGCAGCGCAAATCGAGAGTGGCGAGTACGACGTCGTAGTTGCTGGTGGTATGGAATCGATGTCGAATGTGCCTCATTATACTTACTGGGCACGTGGCGGTGTCGGTTATGGACATGCACAAGTCGTCGATGGCATCATTAAGGACGGTCTGTGGGATGTCTACAACGACAAACACATGGGAAATTGTGCCGAAACTTGTGCGCGTGAGAAAGCGATCACTCGCGAAATGCAGGATGAATTTTCTCGAACATCGTATACCCGTGCACTGGAATCACAGAAGAGCGGTAAATTCGCTACTGAAATAATTCCAATAACAATCCCGCAGAAAAAGGGCGATCCGATCGTAATTTCCGAAGATGATGAACCGAAGAAAGCGAAACTCGATAAATTCGGCGATTTGAAACCCGCTTTCCAAAAGGACGGGACAATTACCGCTGCAAATGCCAGTTCACTCGACGACGGTGCCGCGGCATTAGTGATCGTTTCTTCGGAATATGCCGCTAAGCATGGTCTGAAAGTGTTGGCGAAAATATCTGGTTGGGCGACTCACTCGCAGGATCCGGAATGGTTCACGACTGCACCGGCTGGTGCCGTGAATCGCTTGTTGACAAAAGTCGGTTGGTCGAAAGACGATGTCGACTTTTTCGAATTGAACGAAGCATTCGCAGTGGTGTCGATTGCCAACAATCAGCTCTTGGGTATCTCTCCGGACAAAGTCAATGTCTGGGGTGGTGCGGTGGCACTGGGTCATCCGATTGGGTCGTCGGGTGCACGTATTGTCGTAACGCTGGTTCACCAGTTACTCGCACATGACGGGAAAAAGGGGATTGCCGGATTGTGCAATGGTGGTGGCGAAGCGACTGCATTGGCGATCGAACGCGTATAGACTCGGCAGTTTTTTTAAAGTGAACAAGGCGTACCTGTCGGTACGCCTTGTTTGTTGTCTTCACGATCAAATGCATCGAAGCTATTTGCGATATTTAACGGTGAGTATTCACTGATCCGACTAACGGGTACTAATAATATGTATCGCTCGAATTCAATTACATGAATATTACCGCCCGGGGTGTCCGAATTGATCCATTTCGGGAATCATTTTCCGGTATTGATCATCGCTAATCGAATTATTCCAAACACCGAATGCTTGTGCCAATAACCAGATTCCGACAAATGTCGCTGTAATCGCAATTGCAATCTGCTTGATGGGAATTGGATTCTTGTTAGACGTCTTCACATTTAATGCTGCAGGTACCGGGCAGCTAGCTACACAGTCGAAACATCCGGTACACTCGACCGAGATAATTTTCGCTTTCGACATAACTGGTAACCGCGCCGGACAAGCGTTGTCACATAACCCGCAATCGATGCAATCGGGCGCACTCCGCTGCACTTTTGTCGGGGATAGCCATGAAAACAGACCGAGCAGCGCGCCGTAAGGGCAGAGGTAACGGCACCACAAACCATTGATAAAAATCGATCCAATCAACAAAAAAGCGATTACTCCCAAACCTAATCCACCGAGCCGAATAAAGAACATCCCCATTTTAATGTCGGCAACATGATTGTATTCGCTGTATAGAAAGGCGTGGCTCCCCTCAATTCCCATATAAAAGATCGATCCAACAAAGAAGGCAAGCAGAATATATTTCAGACTTCGCAACGCAACGTCAAGCCAATGCCACAATAACAAATTTCGACCGAATAATTTTCTTCCCAAGAGCGCCAAATTCTCGGAAATCGTACCGACCGGGCACAACCACGAACAAAAAGCTTTACGCCAAATGATCGAGATCAGGATAAATGTCAGCAGTAAGATCGTTGCAGCGGGATGAATTGTATTCAGCGATCCTTGTGCAATCCAATCAACCGTACCCATAAGTCCGGTAATGGGAAGAAAACCATCGACACCGGAAGGTCTACTCGGTAAAGCTTCAGTTGTCGTTGTAAACGCGGCATGGACAAACCGATAAAATTGTAATGCAAGGAGCGAACAGAGGATGATCATACTAAGTTGAACGATCGTTCGGAGCTTGAAACGCCGTAACTGTTTGCCACCCCACGTTTCGCACCGACGCAACGCGAAATCAGCCTGCTTTTTGGCTCGAGCCATTGCAACTAGATCAACAGTTTCGATCGTATTTTCATTCGATTCCATGCCACACTCCAAAACCAATCCGGTCTTGCAGTAATTACGTGATTTTTGTTACAATTTTTTTGATTTTTATCAAACCCCGGAATTCCCGGTGTTATTCCGACAAAAAAGGGCTAATTCGGTACATTCAAGGTTCTGCAGAGAATGATTTACGTTGCCCGAAATGAGTAGAAAAAAACCGTCGATCTTTGTATTTTGCACTACTGAACAAGAGAAAGTGATTTTATTGTGTCCAATGATTCGCTACAAATAACCGGTAATGTGTTGTTTCCGCTCCGTAATGCCAAATGTCCGGCTTGCGATACTCTGCAAGGAGTAAACGACGACGATTACTTAATTCAGGTTCAGTGTTCGCATTGTGGAGTAGCGTTCCGCTATCTGGATGGCTATCTGAAGCTGTTTGAGAACCGCGCGCAACAATTTATCAACGCCAACCTTTCAATTCCCTTGGTCCCCGGTTGTACGATGGGTAACGAATTGTGGGTAGAACCGAACGAGATCTATCAAATTTATTTCGATCCTGCGTATGCCCGAGTTCCCGAAGTCCTGTTTCTGACAGGGAATGGAAGTGCGGTACCCGATTTATTACGCGAGAATTTGTACACAACCGCTATATCAGTAAAACCGACCGAATTTTTAATTTTAACTCGGGTCTTTGATCGAACTCAACCGACAGCCGGGATGTGGATTCGCTGGATCGCGTTAGGGGAAATGACGATTGCCGGCGAAAAACCGCTCTGGTTAATCTATCTGGAAAACGCCGTTGATCTGATCCGCAAAGAAGAAGAGCGTGCCGCAGTCGTAATCCTTCTGATTGCGCTAGATTTCTTTTACGACGAACAATTGTCGATACTAGGGGTAACCTATCAGGATATCCGGAGTCGCGGTCGTCGCCCGGGTATGAACGAAAAGAAGGCTAAGCTGGAGATGCTTCAAGAGTTGCTCGGAGAGTTCTCTGCAGCAATTCTGGATCGGCTGCGCGATGTTACCGATTTTCGCAATCGCATTGTTCACCCGGTCGTTCGTCGATCGGAAGTTCTTGAAATTCCAGCATCTGAAGCATTTATTACGGTGATCGACACGATTCAAATCATTTTAAAGAAGCGGTATTTGCTAATTCAGCAGGGAAATCGTTCGAATACTGCTGGGTAAATTCCGATAATTGGTTTCCATTTTCTATTATTAAATCTGGCAAATTGGGCAGAACAGTGCCGATAACTACGGGGGTAAGAAATGAAAAAGTATGACATCGTCGGCATCGGCGTACCGGTGACCGACATCTTTCTGGTGAATCCAGACATTGTCAGTTTTTCGCTTGAAACCTCCGAGCTGCGAAAAAATTACATCGGTTTGGAAACCGGTTCGAAATCGCCATCACGGATCCAAAACTTCACCGGCGGTTCCTCGGCGAATTCGCTTGCAGCACTGGCTAATCTGGGTGGTTTGAAACTCGGATATGTCTGTGTGGTCGGCACCGATCAATACTCCAGTATTTTGATCGACGATCTCGAACGACGCGGTATCGATGTTTCCGGTGTCGTGCGAAAGCATGGCTATCTACCGGGCGTCTCGATTATCATTACCGGTGCCGGTGGCGTTCGCGATCGCGCGATTTCCGTCGATCACGGTACCGGCGAGCACCTCTCGGTACGCGATATCCAGTGGGCAGGCGACGTTATTTCCAATGCGAAGTGGGTCGATGTTACCTCGCTTCCCAGCCCGTCATTGCCACCCGTACGCGAGTATCTGCGCGAACAACGAAAAACCGAAGATCCGGTCAAAGTCTTTCTTGCACCATCAGCTTCAATGGTTCATCGCAATCCCGAACAAATTCAGCAGTGGATCAGCGAATCCGATGCGTTGGCAATGAATGACGAGGAATTATTATTGCTCTGTGGTAGTCACAAACTGGACGATTGCTTTGTCTGGCTGAAGGATCATGGCGCACCGCAAACATTCATCACGCGCGGTGGTCAAGGAATTATGCGAATCGAAAACGATTCGGTGATTACCATTCCCGCCGTCCCTTTACCGAAGGAGCGAATTGTCAACACGACCGGTGCCGGCGATGTGGCAGCGGCATTTTTCCTGCTGGGGTTACTCGAAGGAGCCGATCCAGTAAAAACGATGCAAATGGCTGCCGCGGCAGGTGCAATCAAGATTTGCTCCCCGACACTGGGTGCTAAGTCCGGTTTGCCAACCCGAAAGCAAATTGAAGACGATGTTGTCAAACACCGGAAAGTACTCGCTCCGCGGACATTTAATCCTTATAAACCGGGAGGTCTCTCATCGCTCGGTTGATTTCAATACTAGCTGTCTTACTACTTTGTTCGGCAGTGCTGGCAGAATCCTCGCTTCAAGTGAACCGCGCCGGCGATTCTTATCTGATTCCGTTACGCAACAAAGGGACAATCCGTCAAGTCGATATCGTCTCGCTGGCGGCGGCATTATCGATCGAAACAACCACCGATTCCAACGGAATCCGGTTGCAGATCATGTTGCCGCAAAAATTGTCGTTCCGGATCGGTAATCCGTGGTTACAATGCGGCACAAAAATCCTCCAAATGCCCACTCCGGTGGAGCGGGTCGGCAGCGCATACTGGACTCCACTGGAATGGTCGATAAAAAAATTGACCGAGCAAGGGGTCGAGGAAATCGAATTCGATGCCGATACACCGGCACTAACTGTCAAACCGGGAAAAGCGAAATGGCGCGGTATCGACGTTCAATCCGAGAATGAGCGTACGGTTGTACTTTCATTACAACTTCCACCCGGTCCGGTCGTCTCGACATTCACTTCCGACACAACGTTTGCCGTTCAAGAATCCGGCGCGAAAGTCGCAGACAGTAATTTTTCGGTCAATTTACCAAGTTCGATGGGGCGCGTAAAAAAGGATTTTTCGCTTGATCCACCGCAAGTTCTGTTTGTATTTACCCGCAAGATTCAATCGATCGATTCGCTATCACCGCGCTCATGGCGTATTAAACTGATCGAGTTGGCGAAACCAACAACGCCCGCACCACCAAAGACTACGGCATCGGCAACAGTGCCCTCGACCAACTTAAAAGAAGCGAATACGACTAAGATCGATGCGGCGAAAAAACGGTGGCAGATCGATTGCATCGTACTCGATGCCGGACATGGCGGACACGATCCCGGTGCCAAAGGGAACGGGATGTTCGAGAAAGAGCTGACGCTCGACATCGTACAACGATTGGCTAATTTGCTTCGAAAAGAGAGTGGTCTGCGCATAGTATTGACACGAAGCAGCGATAGTTTTGTTACGTTACAGGATCGCGGCAAGATCGCCAATCGTGCAAACGGCAAATTATTCGTTTCAATTCACATCAATGCGGCGCGCGATAAAGACGGCAGCGGTATTGAAACCTATTTTCTCTCACCCGCTAAAACACCGCGCGCACTGGAAGTCGCCAAATTTGAAAATGAAGTCGTCAATCTCGAAACCGATCAAAAGGCTTACGAGAAAATGAGCAACGAAAAAATGATCGTGCTCGCGATGGCTCAGGCGCAATTTTTAAAAGAATCACAGCAATTGGCAGATCTGGTACAGAAAGAGGCAGTCAAGCGAATCGGAATCTCCGATCGTGGCGTCGATCAAGCGGGCTTTTATGTATTAGTCGGCGCCAGTATGCCGGCAATTCTGTTTGAATGCGCCTTTATCTCGAACAAACGCGACGCAAAGATTTTACGCGATCAGGACTATCGAGAGAAATTTGCCCAAGCTCTGTACGATGGTATTCGCACTTTTCGTAATCAAGCGCAGTAGGCAAGACATTTTAAGTAAATCGAGTGATAATGAAAATCTTATTAACGAACGACGATAGTATTCATGCCCCGGGAATTTACGCACTCTGGCAGGAAGCGTGTAAATACGGCGAAGTAACGGTGGTGGCACCATCTCGCGAAATGTCGGCAATCGGTCACGCGATCACGATCAGCGATTCGCTCCGGATCGAGTCGTACGAACGCAACGGGATGAAGGGGTGGTCGGTCACCGGTACTCCTGCCGATTGCGTCAAGATGGCACTCAAGGAAGTCGTTACCGAGAAACCCGATATTATCCTGTCGGGCGTCAATCAAGGTAGCAATACCGGTCTTAATGTAATTTATTCCGGCACGGTTTCCGGCGCATCGGAAGGGGCTATCAGTGGATTTCCCGCAATTGCAATCTCATTGAATAGTTATCGATCGAAAGATTTTTCGGTTGCTGCGAAATTCGCTTTGATTGCTGCCAAACAGTTACTATCGCGACCACTCCCTCCGTTTACTCTACTGAACATCAACGTTCCGGCACTACCCGAACATGAAATCAAAGGGGTGAAGGTTGGTCGGCAAGGACGAGCGCGGTTCGAAGAGTTGTTCGATAAACGGGTCGATCCACGCGGACGCACATATTACTGGATGGGTGCGGAGAAACTTGTGGTGGATGAGCCGGACGATGTCGACGAGACGATTGTCGAGAGTGGTTGGATTAGCATTACCCCGCTTCAACTCGATTTGACCGATTATCCGTTGATGAAGACACTGGAGGAGTGGAAACTATCGCTGTAACAACGAACGAGGTGTGAATGTGTTAACGCTACCTGAGAAGTACATTATACTTTTGCTCGGCGATCGAGGGCATTTTTGTTCTGGTGTGAGCATTAACACCGCGGCAATTATGTTGTGTGAATTGGTTCTTCGCAAGCAACTCGCGCTCGTCGACAACAAACTAATTGCACATACAACTTCTTTCACCGGCGACAATCTATTGGACCAGTTGCTTACCGGCATCAACCAGCGAAAGAAACCGGGCAAAATTTATCAAATTCTGGAACATAGCTACAGTAGCTCTCCTCAATGGTATCATTCTTATCGCGATCGTCTTATTGCAAATGGTTATCTCTCTCAGTCCAAAGAAAAGTTTCTGTTTTTTTTCTCCCGCAATGTTTATTTCCCGACACCAACCGGTGAGAAGGAAAACCCCAAAGAAGCACTACGCAGTATCGTTCTCAATTTTGCCAGTTGTAGTGACGAGTCAAGTGTATTGCTTCAGTTTGCACTGATCGCCAATATGCATTACGTCATCTTCGATCGCGACGAGCGAAAACGGAACAAACAACGATTGAAGGAAATTCTACCAGTAGATCCCGTATTGCAAAAAATTCTCACCGATCAGAGAGCAATGCTCGCGGCAATCGAAGCGGCAGCCAGCTAAGAATTTTTTAAGCAAACAGATCGATCGTGAGCCGTTTTGTGATACTATCCGTGATGATCGAATGATTGCTATAGGCTTGTGCAATATTCGATGCTTCTTTCGGAGTGACGGTGATGGGCGAGACTACAGCGGAATTATTCGGTACAACATTTGATTCAGCAGAAGAAATCGGTTGAGCAATACTTTGTTCGGGATGAGGTGCCGGACTTACTCGACCCGACGCATCGACAATATACGCTTCGAAGGTAACACCCTCGGATGGCTTCGATCCGCTTGAATTAGACTTACTAACCGTTCGGTTTTCTTCGGTCGTTTCGCGGGAAAATATGCGATTGACAATATCGCTCGATTCAGTTCTTGTCTCATCAGATGGTTGCGTTGAATCGGGTTTTTGTCTTGTCTGATGATTCTCAGTTTTTGGATCGGATCCAACCCGAATTTTGACTGCAGTCGCTTTTTCTGCGATATCCCGCTGCGCTTGCATCGCATTGCTGGTCGCTTCACTGGCTACCGACCGATCCTGTGGCGATGGATCCGATGGTGCTAATGCCGCACGACGCGCCTGTTCGGCACTCTGCAACCGTTCTTCGGGTGTATCTCCTTCCGATACCGCAATTGACACTTCTCCACCACTCGCGTACTGCTGTCCATCGGGACCTTTTTGATATGTGTACTGCGCGCCACCAGTTGCCAGTTTCCCGGCAGCAGCGAGGTGAGCAGCTTCATGTGCGCGAACATGCGAATCGCGTTGCTTCATTTTTTGAATGGCATCGCGATCTTCGGAAGAGAGTTCCTTTGGTGGTTTTTTGTCGGGTGTTCGATCGGGTGTTTGGTTGTGGTCCGGGTAAGATGAACTACCCTGTGCACGGACAATGGCATTATTGGAAAGCGATACTTGATCGGGTTTAACTTCGGAGGATTGCGAACCGATCGACTTTGAATCTTCGGGCGAGCGCGAATCGACATCGGGGCGTTGCCGACTGATCCGATCTACAGCGGTTATCGGAGTGATGACACTGGTTAAGAGTGCTATGTTCATCGCCTGCCTAAATTCCTCCAAATCTCATATCGGCAGGTAAATGAAATAACTTGAGCGATTTATCGATTTACTTTCAGGAGTGGTTGAGCAGAATCGTTTTTTGGGTCTAAATAAATCAACGGACGCACCTTAGTACGTCCGTTGATTCTTGATAATTAAATACTAAGAACTATTTAGAGGTTGCTTTATTCGGCTTTGGTGCCTTCGGTTCTTTGGCGTCGTGCTTACCAATAGCGGATTTAGCTTTCTTCATTCCCTCGGCTTCACGCTTTTGACGTTTGGCGACCACCTCAGGTTTGAGATCCTCCGCCTTCTTCGCCATCATATCGTAGGAACCTTTCCAAGTGGCATACGGTTCGCTGTTGGCATCGGCTTTGAACGCAAACTGTTGCGCGTTGGCGGCGTTTTCGAAGAAAGCGACATTGTGTTTACTGCCATCTTTCATCTCGAACGCGAAGCGTACCAACGGTTTCGTCCAATCGATTTTCTGTGCCGCCGAATCGGATAAAAATTCACCGATCGATAGCTTGAGCACGCCATTTACGATTCCGAGTACGGCATTGCCATCGGGCTTAAATTTCTTACCTGATGTCGGTGTCGTAACCCATTCGGAATCGACTTTCGCCAGTTCGTAGCAATCTTTCTTGTCGGGAAACAATACTTCCATTTTACCGAGTGAATCGGGATTGAACATAAACACGGTTCGATCTCGCCAGTCGTTGGGATTCTTGACGATATTCGACCGGATTGCCCCTTTCACAAGATAAACCTTATCGTTGTCCTGCTTCCGCATGTGAGTATGTCGCCAAGTTGGACCGAGGCTACCAACGATAAACTGGTAAGTCTCCTTGCCGGTTTTCACAGTGACATGGGCACCGCTGGAATCGTCGACTTGGTAATCTTTCCACTTTGCCCGTTCGTCGGTTACGACATACTCGACTTCCATCGTGTCAAGCGACTGCAGCAACGATTGAATTGGATACTTCTGCATCGGTGCGTCTTTTGGTTCTTTCAAACGCCACTCGTTGCCCTCTTTGCGAATCAACGCATTTCCCATCGTCGATTTGATGGAAATCTCTGTCACCTTTGCACTGTCGATCGATAAAAAGATTTCATCGGCGCGATTCACACTACGATCTTTGATCAGCAATGCGATTAGAATGATTGCCAATACGCCGAGCACAATCACTAGTGTTCGGTTATTCCACTTCATACCGCATCCTCCCAAACATTGCGACGTTTCGAAGACTGCCAGCGCCAAATTCCGTACAGGATCAACAAGGCAACCGGCGACAACATCAGACCGTATTTGATTGCCGATTTGCTACCGGCGGATACATCCTTCAACGGACGGGTGGTGGCATCGCGCGTACGAATTTCCAACAGACTTTCGTCTTGCGACAGCCAGTCAATCGTGTTCAGGAAGAAGGCGCGGTTGCCGGGATTCTGCAGATACGTGTCGGTGATGAAGTTACCTTCGCCAATCACGACGACGCGGGTATCTTTCGAATCTTTGACGTAAGAAGCATCGCCGAGTGGTTTATTGGCAATGCTATCGAACGGCATTGGAGCAGTCTTGTAATACGACGGGAATTTTCCGCTGAAGGCGGCGGCGAAGGCGAACGGACCTTCGGCAAAATCTTTTGCGGTACGTCGTGCCAACGGATTGATATCGAACCGACCGCGCTGCTGCAATGCTTTCGCCGTCGACTTGGCAATGACCTGCACCTTCAGACCGAGCGACTTCGCCGACACGGTATCGACCGACGACGGGAAGAATAGGTCGAGCTGCTGCAAATCCTTTACGATCGGCAACGATTTGTTCAAATTGATCGCTTGCGGGAAGAAAGGAAAGTTGATCTGATTCTGGAACTGGAAAAATCCCTGTTGCTGGGTAACCATAATGAAACCGCACTTGGCATCGCCGACGAGGTTATCTTCGATTCCAAAGCCACATGATTTCATCCAGTTGAAAATCGGATTTTCAACTTTGCGCGCGGTACCCTGCTGCAAGTCGGCAGTAGCAGCACCGGCGGCAATCAACAATTTTCCGCCATTCATTAGGAATTGATCGAGGTTGAAAATGTGCTTCGATTCGAATGCGCCATTCGGTCGAATGATGACTAGAAGATCGACATCGTTCGGAACCGTACTTGCCAACGAAATCGGACGGGTCTTGTACCCTTTTTCCATCGAACCCAACAGGCGACGCAATTCCTGTTGCATCTGCGGTGTACCGCCATCGGTAACGAACCCGACGATCGGTTGCTTCTGCATCGTCAGCTTGCGAAATGCAATTGTCAAATCGTATTCAAGGTTGGTCGACGATTGCACGACTGGAATCGTTTCACGCTGGTCGCCATACAGAATCACCAGACCCATATACACTTTGCGGGCTTCGACGCGGTCATTCTGCATAATGTCGACTTGCACCGGGGGAATTTGGTTGCTATTCGCTTCCTTTTCCAGTTTCTCTTCCGCGCCCGGATCGACAAACTGGTATTCCATTTTACCTTTGCTGTACGCGCGATAATCGTCGAGCAGATCGCGAAGATATTTTGCGTTCTGATTGTACGGCGCCGGCAAATTCGGCGAAAAATACGCCTTGATCATCATTTTCTTATCGAGTTTACCGACGGCGTCCTTGGATGCTTTCGCTAATGTATAGACGTGATTCGACGTTAAATCGAGCCGCATAAACAGTCGGTAAGCTACTAAATTGGCAACGACGAAGATCGTTGCGATGAGTACTACGCGTACCCACGGATTCTGTTGTTTGTTCATATTACCGTTTCCGTCCTTCCAGCACCGCAACCGAGGATGCCAACATCACGACAATCAAGCTGACATAGTAGATCACGTTCCGGCTGTCGATTACGCCACGTCCGATGTTCTCGAAGTGGTAATCCATCGCCAGATACTGCAAAATTCCACCAATGAACGGGGGGACATACATTAACACCTTGTCGAACATGAAAAAGAGGAACGAAATCCCTAGTCCGACGATAAACGCGACCACTTGGTTCTCAGTCAATGAGCTACCAAGCAAACCGATCGCGAGGTATGCACCGCCCATAAAAAGCAAACCGACGTAGCCGCCGATCAACGGACCCTTGTCGACATCGCCCAGAAACACCAGAAAAATGACAAACGGTAAAGTAAACAGCAAAGCTGTTGCGAGCAGTACCAATGCCGCCAAGAATTTACCGAGAATGATCTCTTCGTCGCGAATCGGCATCGTGACTAACAGTTCGATCGTTCCGGTTTTCTTCTCTTCACTGATCAGACGCATCGTGATGGCTGGCGCGAAAAACATGAAAATCAGCGGTGCGATTTGGAAAAACACGCGCAAATCGGCAGTTCCCGCTAAGAACATGTTCGACGAAACGAACCACCCCGAAACCAGCAGAAAGACTCCGATTACAACGTATGCAATCGGCGAGTTGAAATAGGTTTTCAACTCCTTTCGCATAAGGGGAATAACATTATTCATAGTTCACCATTCGTTATGTGCACTCGAAAGATGCAAGTACCGACTTCGTACTTACACTCGATGCCGGTTGCAAAATTACGCTGCTTTCGTTTTCTGCGACACGGTGTCGCTGGTCAACGACTGGAAGACATTTTCGAGCGAAGCGCCTTCGCGACGCAACTCGATCAATGGCCAATCATTCTGCGCTGCCATCCGGAACAGGTCGTGTCGGACATCTCGTCCTTCGCGCCCTTCGATCCGCAATTGCCAGCCGCCACCCGCAACATTTCCAACTTCCCGAACCGTAGCGATATTCGATTGCTGTCGAAGCATATCGACTGCCTGCGGTGTCGGAAGCGCGAATTCGATCGTGATCAGACTCGATCCGGAGAATTGTGCGACGATATCCTCGGTGGCACCGTCGGCGACAATCTTACCGCGATGAATAATGACAATACGACCGCAAGTCGCTTCTACTTCGGGCAAGATGTGCGTCGAAAGAATAACCGTCTTGCGTTGTCCCAGCTTCTTAATCAGCGATCGAATTTCCACGATCTGATTCGGGTCGAGACCGACAGTCGGTTCGTCGAGAATCAGAATTTCGGGATCGTGGATCAGCGATTGAGCGAGGCACAGGCGCTGTCGGAAACCTTTCGAGAGTTCGCCGACACGTTTGCGAATCATTTCGCCAAGGTTGCACACTTCGACCATTTCTTTCACCCGGACAGTGCGACGATCTTTCGGCACACCACGAAGTTCCGCCGCCAATTTCAGGTATTCGACGACGTTCAGGTCGAGATAAAGCGGTGCCGATTCCGGCATATACCCGATTTTCCGACGCACTTCGAGCGATTGCCGTGCCACATCCATACCGTCGACTGAAATCGTTCCGGAAGTCGGCAACATATAGCAGGTGATCATTTTCATGGTTGTCGTTTTACCGGCTCCGTTTGGTCCCAGAAAACCGACAATCTCGCCCCGTTCGACAGTGAAGTTGATATCGTCCACTGCGGCAAACGAACCGTATTTTTTTACGAGGTTGCTAATATTGATCATAGTTTGGTCCCGTCATCGTTGAACTAATATACCCTGCAAGGGGCATACGATCAGCGCTCTTCGCTCACAGGTCGGCACCGTCATTAGTACGACGATTTGCCGTCGAGCGAAGTACAACATACAACATCAAGTATACTAAGATTTTGATTCCAACAACCGGCGCGTTATCGAACCGGGTTGGATAATGCGAACATTTCCCGTGCAGCATTTTGAATGGCTTCAATCTCGGGAATATTCTCGATGAAAATCTGAACCAGCTCGGGATCGAAATGCCCACCGGCATTCCGCTGAATAATCTCGAGCGATTTATCGTTCGAAAACGCCGGTTTATAGGGTCGTACCGATGTTAATGCATCGAATACGTCGGCAATCGAACAAATCCGCGCATGCAAGGGTATTTGTTCCCCCTGAATACCGTTCGGATATCCGTTACCATCCCACCGTTCGTGATGGTGCAAAGCGATCGTTTCACCGACCTGCAACAATTTCGACGACGATTGAGTAAGCATCTGCGCCCCTACAATCGTATGTTGCTGCATCACCTTCCACTCATCCGGATCCAATTTTCCGGGTTTCAGCAAGATCTCGTTCGGTGTCGATATTTTCCCAATATCGTGCATCGGACTCGCCTGCAGAATCAGTTTGATATCGCTTGATTCCAAACCCTTCAATCGCGCTAGCATCGCCGAAAAATGACTCATTCTAGTAATATGCCCGGCAGTATCGCGATCACGGTATTCCGTTGCCAGCACCAATCGATGAATGGTTTCGAGTTGTGCTTCCTGTAATCGACGCTCCGCCGATACCGCATCGTCGATCGCGCGCATTAAAAGAGCCGTTCGATTGGCAACCGTCGCCGCTAATTCTTCCCGATGTCCCTTCACTTGGTCGAACGCCTGCTTCATTTTCAACAGACTTGCGACGCGAGCCCGCAATTCGGTGAATTCGATCGGTTTCGATAAAAAATCGCTGGCACCGGCTTCGAGTGCAATCACACGCTCACGCACACCGGTAATTGCCGTGACAACCACGATCGGCAACTCGGAATGAAGTGGATTGGCACGAATCGTTCGCAAGACTTCGTAACCATCCATACCCGGCATCATCAGGTCGAGCAACACGAGATCGATATCCAAATCGATCTTGTGACACGCCTCGAAACCATCCGACGCGGTCTCAATCTCGTAGCCGAGTGAAGTCAGAAATTCCTTCAGGACACTTCGAACTTCGGGTTCATCGTCAACGACCAGGATGCGAAAACGTTTGTTCATATCGAGATTATTTGAGTTTCCTTCTGGGACATGCGATTGCTGTATATGCTACCCAAAATAAGCATATCTCAAGAAGAATCGAAGAACCCGATAAAATATTACGCTCGAACAAACTCGTTGGTTCCCGGATCAAGGTGTTGGATTTTCGAAATCCCATTGAATCCTTGGGGAGGATTCATTCGGTTCGAGATGGAGTTGAATTTGATGGGGTGGATATTTCGGATTTACTAGTTTCACGGTCACGTCGCCGGGTTTCACAGGAATTGGATCGGCGATCGGGGTACTCGCCACTTTTACCCCTTCAATATATATGTCTGCCCAAGGCAGGATCGATCCGATTCGAATGGCACCCACTTCACTCCACAAATTTATGTGGATTTTCGTCGTCTCGCTTGGCACGACATTCACACGTTTAACAATCCGTGGAAATTTTGGGTTACTGAAGACCAGCGTTTGCTCACCCGATGGTAGTTCCAATGAATGATTGATTGGCAATGTTTCGCGGATCCCGTTGCATTCCACTACTGCCCACGGGGTGCTGGAAATTCGCAAAAAACCGTTTGCTGCGACCGGTGGTTGGGGAACTGGGACGACTTGCTTCTCTGGCTTCACTTTTGGTAGCGGTTTGGGCGTCACCGGGATAGTCGCAACGTTCTTTTCCGACTTTCCAGAATCTGGAGCTTTATTATTATTTTTTGTTGCTTGATTAATCGAATCGCGTGGCTTAACTGGAGTCGGTGTTACCGGTTGATCCGGTTTTGAAGTAATCTCTTTTAATGAATCGTTCACAATCGATTGGGATGTTGTATCCTGTTTCACAGTAGTCGTAGAATCAGCCACAATCGCGTTTATACCAGTGCCAAATCGCTGGTAATAGTTGTGAAATATAATTGCAACCGCCGTTACTAATAGCAAGACCACTCCCCAAATCACGAATCGTTTGCTTTTACGTAATGGCGATCGAACCGGCTTCGGTAACCGAAAACCAGCTGGGTCGGCGATATAATCTTTAATTAGTTGTGGATTATCCGGCCAGTTGTAAGTTGCCAGAATCGAGTGCATCTGCTTGGTCACATCGGCAGCATTCGAAAATCGTCGCCGGGAATCTTTTTCCAGCATTCGCATCACCAGTTTATCAATTTCCGGTGGAATCTCGCGAATTTTACTAGAAGGTTTATCCGGTTGTTTGTTCAGTACTAAATGCAAGCTTTCAGAAAACGTGTTTCCGGAGAAGATGCGTTCGCCGGTCAATAATTCGTAGAATGATGCGCCAAGTGCGAATAAATCGGTACGTGCGTCGACCAGACCGCCGGTAATCGTCTCGGGTGCCATAAATGACGGGGTACCGATAACCATGCCTTGTTGCGTGATTGAGGGTGAATCTTTAAACAGCGCCAATCCGAAATCGGAGATTTTGATCCGACCATCTTTACTGACAAGGATATTTTCTGGTTTAATGTCGCGGTGAATTACTTCGTAGTTGTGAGCAACTTCGAGACCCTTGAGAATTTCTAGCAATATCAGACTGGCGATTGGAGCCGGGAGGTTGCCGCCGCGCTTGAAGATCTGGCTGAGGTTATATCCTTCGACCCATTCCAAAACGAGGAAGACCGCTTCGGGAGAGGCGCTGAAATCGTAGATGTTTACAATATTGTCTTGATGGACTTTGGCAATAACCCGGGCTTCGCGCTCAAATCGAGCGCGAATGTCTTTCTCCGCCGCCAATTGTGGGTGGAGTTGTTTGATCAAAACCGGTCGGTTCAGCGACGGTTGCCAACCACGATACACCGTTGTTACGATCGACCGGGATAAGATTTCCAGTAATTCGTAACCGCCTAATGTTCCGATCGGTTCTACCCGTGAGAATTGCTCCGTATCAGACGTCAATTTTCCATTCGTTCAATTTGTAGTGCAACCAGCGGAGCGAAACATCTAGAACTTCGGCAGTGCGTGTGCGGTTGCCTCCGCATTCTTCCAGTGTACGAACTACTATTTCGCGAGTGTGATCTTTCATGGTTCGGGGTCGAGGCGAACCATCTGCCGAGCGTTGCGGTAACGATAAATCTTCGGCACGAATGGTCGTTGGCGACGAAAGCACGTATGACCGCTCGATCGTGTTGCCAAGTTCGCGAATATTTCCGGGCCAATCGTAATCGAGGAGTTGCTTCATTGCATCGGACGTGATCTGTTTGGGCTTTTCGTCGCCATTATGCGTTGCGAATTTTTTAAGTAAATGATGAACCAGCAACGGAATATCCGATCGCCGCTCGCGAAGTGCCGGCAAACGCATGTAAACAACATTCAAGCGGTAATACAAATCCTCGCGAAAAGCACCCTTCTCGACCTCTTTTTTCAGCGACCGATTGGTCGCCGATACGATTCTGACATCGACTTTCCGTTCGGTAACATCACCGACCCGACGAACGATTCCATCTTGAATCACCCGCAATAGTTTGGCTTGAATCGTCGGTGAGATATCGGCAATTTCATCCAGGAAGAAAGTACCGCCATCGGCTATTTCCAGCAACCCTTTTTTATCGGCGATCGCGCCGGTAAACGACCCTTTCCGGTGACCGAACAATTCGGATTCGAGCAGATTCTCCGATAAATTTCCGCAGAACTGTGCAACGAATGGTTTGTTGCGGCGAATCGACGAATAGTGCAAAGCGCGTGCAACAAGTTCTTTACCGGTTCCACTTTCCCCTTCGATCAATACCGAGATATTACTGTCTTTGATTTTATCCATCAATTTGAAGGTTTCGATCATTCGAGGATGGTTGCCGATAATTTCACTGAATGCGTATGTGCGCTCGACTTCGCTTTGCAGTCGAACATTTTCCAACGACAATCCCTGAACCAAGCGAGCGTTCTGCACCGATATCGCAGCAATGTTGGCAAAAATCTTTAAGAAATCGAGTGATTCTGGAGTGAATTTCGTTCGATTTTGGCGGGAGTCCAGATAAATTGCCCCCTCCACCTGGTCTTTCACGATCAAGGGAACGCAAAGCACCGATGTTACGCGCTGCATAATCACCGATTGCGCTCCGCTGAACCGGGGATCGATTTGCGCGTCGTGCGTGAGAATCGCGCCCTCCCCGGACATTGCGCGTCGTACGATCGATGAAGAATACTCGAGTAAATCCCCTTCGTCGTCGTGCACGGACCGTGCGACTGCGACGCGAAATTCGGTACCTTCTTTCAGTACAATCAAACCGCGTTCAGCTTGGATCGGTGCGAGTGCCATATCCATAATTTTCGGTAATAGCACATTTAAATCGTGGATTCCATTCAGCAGTGTGCTGATTTCCAGCAGCGAATTTAACTGGTCACTCCGCAACGCTAGTTGATTGTCGGGAACGGGTGGTACAGAAGTAGGCATCATATTGTCATCGCTCATCATCTATTATCAAGAATCGATACTTTGATTTTGTCTGCAGAACTATAATTTCCAAAGGCATCCACTTCTTCCAGCACCAACCAATAATTACCGTGATTGAAACTGCTGGTCAGATTCGATTCAACCGAATCCGGCATCGAGGGAATATTGCTACGCACCCAGACATAATTGGTTAACAGTACATCACTTAATGAAAAAAGTTTGATGCGCATGGTATAAGAAAAATTGTTACGCGGGCTATCGCTCCAAGCCACCAGAAAATTGTACCGTGACATTGGTTCCGGAGCAATCCGCAGATACGGTTGCTGATTGAACACCCGGGCAATCGAAACCGTCTTGGAATAGGAAATAGCCGGCGTTAGTTGCGAGGATGAGGATGGATTGTCGACCGCCTTAAAACGCATCGGCAATCCGACGACATCATACACCAGTTGTCCATTATTAAGCGTATCGGCAGTATATACCCACGCAGAATCACGCGATGAGTAGGTCAATTCATAGTCGAAATTCGCGACTTGCAGCCATACTCGTAGAACATCCCAATAGTCAATGTCGTGCACTTTCGCATAAAAATGCATTTTCGTTTCAATAAGCGATCCGCTTGGGAGCAATTCGCTAACGGCAAAAACGGAATCGAACACCGGGATACCATTCATCTGTTTTCGCAATTCGGTTGTCGAACCCGGAACGACAGTTACATTCGTATCCTGTATTGTGTCATAAACCGCAGACCACATCGAAATTGAATGACGTCCGGATCGAATATTATCGATTGTCGCTTTACCGTCGATTCCGGTTTTACTGTAGATATTGTCAACTCTAACTTGGACATTAGCCAGCGGTGTTCCGGTACGATTCAATGCGACAAGAGTAATGCTGCCATAAGGATAATAACGGTCGCTACCGGGATCATTCGGATTGTCGCGGTTTAGGGTGCCGCAGCCAGCGGCTAGCAGCAAAAAGATTGCAGCAAGTAGGATGTGTTTCATTTTACCCACTGAAGATAGTATGTAACTCGCGTCTTGACAAGCTTTCCAACTAGAATTGATCGATAAATTACCTCACCGGAAAGCTTTATTTGAAAAGACACCGATCACTAGTTGAACTCTGATCGATTATTCCGAAACTCACTCCCAAAGAGCCCAAATCAAGTATTGGGACAATACTCCGGAAGCCCCTAAAAACAACGGGCGAACCATTGGCTCGCCCGTTATTCTCGATCACGCCTCTGCTATCGAAGATAACAAAGGGTCCGACGCGCAAATCCTTTTTCAGTTTTAATTTCCAGATTGTACCATCCCGACGACAACCCTTGCGGATGCCATTGCGTACTAAACTCACCGCCGATACCGGTGCCAATACCGCTTGAAACCGTACGACCAAGCCGGTCAACCACGCGCCATTCGACTTTTCCGGACGTCGGCACGGTGAATCGGATATTTCCATTAAAGGGATTGGGATACGCGGTCAATCCGATTGCAGATGGAATTGCCGGATTATCGCGCACCGAACTAAAAATATAGGGAACAGCACCCATATCGGCAGTTGAATTATCCGGGTCGTGGGGTAACGTCGGATCACCGGCGTTAATTACCGGAGAACCCAAACAGGGAATCAGGGTTACCGGATCAAGCATTGGATCCAGCCCGGTTAAATCATGTTGACCAGATGGGGCATTGGTGTAATTCATTGAGAAATGATACAACAAATTGTAATCCCAATTGGCAAAGCTCAATCGACGATCGTATGCGCCATTTCCGATTCCCGAACCAGCAACTTGTCCGATAAAAATGTTGTTGCGAATATCCGAGCCGCGATTGTCGATCGTATATACTCCATTAGATCCGAACAGCGAACTCATTGCAAACGTATTGTTGTAAATTCGAATGGTTGATCCGACCATTGTCATATAAATGCCGTTGCAATTGGATGCGCGTCGAGCATCTAATCCCAATCGGAAAATATTGAACGCGATTCGAGCGGAGTCGAGTTGTGAAAACCACAACCCATTTATATTCTGTGCCTGAACTGTAATTCGAGAATTATTGCAATTTACAAAACCGCCAATCGCCTTAATACCATTCGCTTGTTGATCGATACCACTTGCAGAAATATACATCGTGTCGTGACGGGCAATTACTTTGGAAAATCGAGCGTCGATGCCGTTGGCTTGAATCTGATTGGTTCTGAGATCGAGATAAGTACTATCAATATTAATTGTGGATGATTCTAGTGAAATACAGGAAATTTTACCGAAAATGGCGCAGTTAGAAAGGGATAGCGATGAACTCTGAGAATAGATTGGATTATTTGCGTTTAAGATGTAAGTGAAATTTAATTCTTCGGGGGTTGTACAATTAACAAAACGGATACCATCCCACGGTAACGTATCGCATCCGACGACCGCGCCGTGAAATACTACTGGGTTTTCGGCAGTACCGAGACTTTTCAACTCGCCGTCAATATTGATCCGAGTTCCCGAACCACCCATGACAAGACTGACGCCGGGATCGATTGTTAACCGCATCCCACTCGGAACAGTGATATCACCGTCCACAAAGAAAGGCGAGTCCGCAACCGATAGCGAACCAGATATTGTCCCAGAAATGACTCCGGCAAATCCCCGAGGTAAGCAGAATCCAAGCATCACAATGAGAAATCCGGATCGAAACAGATGTTTCATCGTTCGACCTCTTTACTCATTCTTGTTGGCAAAAATCGAAATAGCGATTTTCACTATCTATAGTACGAAAGATCGTGCAAAACAAGCAACTAATTATGTCCAATAATGCAAATTTTGCAAGCCCGTCGAAATGCTCAAAAACATACTACGTTGTATTATAATAGCTTACGAAATTTATCAGATCATAGACCGACTAATATATGGTGCAAGAATATTTTTCACCGGTTCCTCTCTGAGTATCGGTATAAAAGACTGATTTCTTAATGTTTGGAGACAATTAGAAACACTTGTATTGAAAGTAAATAGTGTGATCTTTTATAAATATTATATCGCAATGATCCAATTATATTTTTTCACTCGCTTAATTCGTCCTCACACTCCAGATTTTAATAATCAATAGCGTAGTTATGTGAAATTCTGATAGAAAAAGCTCGGAAAAAATAGCTGGTACTAATAATTATTATAATTATTTAGTAATTAATAAATTAACAAAATGCTTTCGATCCCGGTATTTTAAAAATAGATCGATGATTACATAAACGATTCCAATGCAATCGTTTCTCGGTTCGATTTTCGCGATTTTTGTGATAAAAGCAACACCTTCGAGAGTTGATCGGGCAGAACGACTGATATCCATCATTTAACTTGGATGATCGATTAAAATCACTATTTGTATTAAGAAAACAGCTAATCTCACCTACGAAACGTTTTTTCTTAAGTTATATTGATATTGATCAACAGACTCGCCGGAGGGGCAGATGATTTCCCGCAGCATAATTTGGTTACTCTTTCTTTGCTTCATTTCGATTGGTTTTGCTACACCGCCACATCCGGATTTATTGCGTCGAATTCGATCCGGCGAAATCGCAACGCCCTATTTTTTGCAGCATGAGCGGGAAGCACAGATTCAAGAAAACATGCGCCTTCGAAATCACACAACAGTGTTGCAAACCAATGCTGCGGATGAAGTGAGTCTCTATCTGGTCGCGATATTAGTGGACTTCTCCGATCGCCCGGCTCAAATCAACGCATCGTTTTACGATACCCTGTTATTTTCCTCCAGTAGAGGAACACTGCGACAATATTACGATGAGGTATCGTACAATAATTTACATATCGTCACCAACAATCTTCCTTCCACTCTGGGTTGGCTGCGTATGCCGCATCCATCCAGCTATTACGCGAATGGTCAAAATGGATTTGGTCCTTACCCTCAAAACATTGCACGACTGGCTGAGGACGCACTGGCTGTAGCCGACAGTTTAATCGATTTCAGCGATTACGATAATAATCTGGATGGAACGATCGACGGCGTGATGATCATTCACGCGGGACAAACGGCACAGGTTACAGGAAGCAATAACGACTTCAAGACCTGTATGGATTGGGTAAATGATCGTTTCCTCAGCTTTGATGAATTGCTCGCGGATCGCTTCACTTTTTGCGGTGAATACTCGCGCACACAGAGTTGCGATAACCTTGGTGCTTTCGCCCACGAAGTTGGTCACATGGTGTGGTCGCTGCCAGATCTCTATGACTACACCTACTCATCGCGTGGTATCGACGATTGGTCGCTGATGTCCGGAGGTTCTTGGAATGGCGGCGGTGCGGTGCCGGCTCATCCCGATGCTTGGTCGCGTTTGGAAGCGAGATTCGTACGTCCGATCAACATCACCACTACCCGATGGAACCTCGCGATTCCCTGCGTAGAACGAAGTCCCGTGATCTATCGAATATTGCCCAATGGTTGGCTCCGCGATACCCTCAATCAATATTATCTGATGGAAAACCGACAACGTATCGGAAGCGATAGCACCTTACCCGGTAACGGTTTGATGATCTACCACATCGACGATCAGCAACGAAATGGGTGGACACCGGAAAACAACCCTTGGTATCCAGAGTCTCCGGATAGCGGAAATTATCTCGTGGCTCTCGAACAAGCCGATGGTCGGTGGAGTTTGGAGCACAACGCTGCCGCCGATGCCGGTGATCCCTATCCCGGCACGTCGAACAATCGCGCATATACCGATGCATCCACACCCAATTCGCGATTGTACGATGGATCGGTTACCAGTGTCGCCGTTACCTCAATCTCCAACTCGAGCGACACGATGTTTGCCAACGTGTCGATCAATCCCGAACCGATGATGTGGATGGTTTCACCTGCCGGAGGCGAGTCGTTAATACTGCACACAACAGTGACTATTCGCTGGAATCGAATTGTCACCGAAGGTGGTGTTTCGATCGATATTAATCGTAATTATCCTACTGGTGTCTGGCAAACAATCTTCGAAGATGTTCAAAACGATAATAGTGAAATTTGGCGGGTATCCGGTGCGAGTGCTGCACACGTCCGGATAAGGATTCGGTCTGTTGAGTATCCGAACAGCGCTCCAGCAATGAGCTATACCGATTTTTCAATCATACCGGCTTCGATACATGTCGATCGACCCAGTGGTGGACAGCGTTACAATATTGGACGCAATATCGGTATTTCGTGGACGTCCAATTTATACGATAGTACCGCGCGAATCGAATTGAATCGCAATTATCCATCCGATAATTGGGAGCTACTCGACGCCAGTCACGATATCAACACTACATTGGTTTGGCGCGTTACCGGTCCGATTACCGAACATGCCCGCGTCCGGGTATTTCCAAATATCGATACAACGATCTGCGACACTAGCGATGCCGACTTTGCGATTCAACTTAGCGACGGTGTAACTGAACCGTCAGCACCAGTTCTTCCATACAAATTCCTGATCTCGAATGTGTATCCGAATCCATTCAACAATGAGACGAATATTAACTGCGACTTTCCAACCAGTGGATCGGCTACCGTCAAATTCTTTACGGCTGAGGGTCGCGAAATCGAATCGCGGACAATCAGCGTTCAGCCCGGCAGAATGCGAATTCCGTGGCGACCAGTCGGTTTATCGTCGGGGATTTATCTGGTTAGAGTTCAGCTCGGAGAAAATCAAGTAACGGGAAAACTACTGCTAATCCGATAGTGCGATACCGAACTTCAATCAGGCAATTTTCGGGATTGAAATTGTTTGAGCACCATTAAAAAACCGGATCGCATGATCTACTGCAGCAACCAATGCATCGACTTCCGCGGGGGTATTGTAAAGATAGAACGATGCTCGCGCCGTGGCGGCAACACCCATTTTACGCATTAATGGCTGTGCACAGTGATGTCCTGCGCGAATCGCAACGCCATCCTGATCGAGCAAGCTCGCCAGATCGTGCGAGTGTACCAGATCGCAATTGAAACTAACAATGCCACTCCGGTTATCCGAACCATATACCGTCACTCCGGGCAGTTGCGACAACTTATTAGCCGCATCGCGCGCCAATTCGGTACAATGTTCGTGAATTTTATCCAACCCAATTGCTTGTAAGTATTTCGCTGCGGCTGCGATTGCAATCGCACCTTCGATATTGGGCGTTCCCGCCTCGAATTTATTGGGGATTTCCGCCCAAGTCGCTCGGTCGATCCACACCTCTTTGATCATATCGCCACCGAACAACATCGGATCCATCAGTGCAAGCCATTCACGTCGAGCATATAAAAATCCGGTACCTGATGGTGCCAGCATTTTGTGACCACTCGCCACCAGAAAATCGCATTCCAGTTTCTGTACATCCACCGGATGATGCGGAACAAGTTGAGCGGCATCGACCAACACAACGATCCGTTGTTTTTTTGTTTCGGCAATAATCGGCGCAAGATCGGTGATCGAACCAAAGACATTCGAGCAACCACTGATCGCGAGTAATTTTGTTCGGGGTGAGAATTTTGCGATGACTTTTGCCGGATCGATCGTTCCGTCCGGCTCAATTTCGACTGGAACGATCCGAGCGCCACTGGCAAAACATGCCTGCTGCCAAGGGATCAAATTCGCATGGTGTTCCAATTCGGTTAAAACAATTTCATCGCCGGGGTGCAAATATTTTCGGGCAAAGCCATAAGCAACAAGATTGACCGCTTCGGTAGCGTTGCGGGTAAAGACAATCTCGGTATCGTGTTTAGCATTGATAAATTGCGCAATCGTGTGGCGGGCATCGTCGTATGCTGCAGTTGCGGCTACCGAAAGACCGTATACGCCGCGATGGATGTTTGCATAAGAGGTTTCCAGAAACGTGCGAACGATGTTCAGCACCGGTTCCGGTTTTTGAGTCGATGCGGCATTGTCGAGATATGCGAGCGGTTTGTCACCGATAAATGTACTGGTTAAAATCGGGAAATCGGCGCGAATTTGTAGTAGTTGTTCGGTTGAAAACATGGTTTGCTCGCAATTTGCGTTAGTAATAACCGATATCGTCTTGAAGCTTTGGCAGCACTCGCTATTTACTCTTCAACATCGATTTGAATCGACCCATCCACAATTTGAACTGGTATTTTCGATACAGGCGATACTGCCGGCATCGATAACGCCTTGCCGTCGCGGACATCGAATTTAGCGCCGTGTTGAGGACACGTCACGGTACAGCTTTTCCGATCGAATGTGCCCATCGACAGTGGGACTTCGGCATGGCTGCATTGATCCTGTAAGCAATAAATCTGCTCATTGCTTTGAAACAACACATAACCTTCGCCATCGACGACAACTCGCCGCGGTTGATATTCGTTTAGTTCTTCCAGTTTAGCGACTGTTGTCCACATCAGAGCGTATGTCCCATCAGTTTTAACGTGACGGCATCGCGACAGCGGTCTTGCAGATCGCGATTCGGTATCCGGGCAAGAATTGGTTCGAGATGCGCTTCAATCAATAACTCTTGCGCCTGTTCGCGCGACAGACCGCGGCACGCCATGTAGTAGAGTTCTTCTTCATCAAGGGGACGCGTTGTTGCACCGTGCGTGCATCGTACATCGTCGGCGAGAATTTCCAGTCCGGGCAGTGCATCAACCCGTGCGGTTTCCGACAGGATCAGATGTTTTACACTTTGATATGCATCGGTCTTCTGCGCGGTTTTATCGACGACAATCATTCCTTGATACAAACTTCGGGAACGACCAGTCACCACCCCTTTGAACAACAGATCGGATTGGGTTTTACGGGCGACATGATGTTGCGTTGTATCGTGATCCAAGTGCTGTCGTCCAGCGCCGGCGACAAAACCACCGATTTTCGCCGAGGAGTTTTCACCCAGCAATTCGACAAAGATCCGAGATTTCGCAATCCGTGAACCGAATCCGCCCCACACCAATTCGAAATTCGCGTCGCGATGCAGGGAAATGTGATGTGTACCGAAATGATAAGCGCCTGCGCCGAAATTCTGTAACGACGTCAATTTTAACGTTGCTTCCGGCTCCACAATAATCCGGGTAAATGATAATGAAAGTAAAGCGCGTTTATCGGCTGGGGACAAGAACTCTTCGGCAATTTCAATAGTAGAACCGCGACCGATGTGAAGGATATTGTGGGTATAGAGTGCACCGTTTTCGGAAAACAACGTTGCGACCACACCGATCGGTAAAATCAATTTTGTTTTTGGAGCTACATAAAGATAGGTTCCGGCATTGCGGAAGGCGTGAACGGCTGCCTGAAATCGGTGTAAACTGGGATGATATCCGGCATGTGGTTCGAACTTCAACCACGACTCCAGTTGTGCGCGCGGCAATCGCTGTAATGCCAGTTCCAACGGCATCGCCGTTAAATTCGGAATATCTGTCGTTACACCTGCCGCCGAAAGAAATAGATGTCCTCGCGGTGGTTGTGTTCCCTGACCGGTATGAACTCGGAGGTAGCGCTCATGCGGCGTCAACGATTCCACCATCTCGCCACCAGCCAGTGGATCCCAGTTGCCGGAAAAGCTCTCGAATTTTACCGAAGAAAGATCGGTACGTCGCCATGGCTCGTCGATACTGGTCGGGTGCGGTAATCCATCGAATTGTCGCGCAGCGTTTTTTCGATAATCCATCGCCCAGTCGGGTTCATTCAATGCCGAGCCGATCGCAATTTCATCGGGTCGCCAGATTGTCTGTTCCAAGGTTGTAGTGCTCATCCGACCGACCCACTCATTTGCAATTGAATTAAGCGATTTAGCTCGAGCGCATACTCCATGGGCAGCTCCCGGGCAATCGGTTCGATGAATCCGGCGATAATCATTGCTTCCGCCTCTTCCTGTTTCAAGCCTCGTGACATCAGGTAAAACAATTGATCGGAGGACATCTTCGAGACGCTTGCCTCGTGTCCTACTTCGACACTGTTCTCGGCAATATCCATCACCGGGTAGGTGTCGGATTGCGAAATATCGTCGACCAAGAGCGCATCGCATCGCGTAAAGCTCTTGGAATGTTTTGCCCCTTTGGCAATTTTCACCATTCCTCGGTAGCTGGATCGCCCACCACCTCTGGCAATGGATTTAGATACCACATTCGATGTCGTGTGCGGTGCAAAATGCATCACCTTCATCCCGGCATCCTGATGTTGTCCGGGACCAGCCAATGCCAATGAAAGAATTTCGCCGTGCGCGCCCGGTTCCATGAGGTAAACTGCCGGATATTTCATAGTCAATTTGCTACCGAGATTGCCGTCGACCCATTCCATTCGGGCATCGGCGTATGCCATCGCACGTTTGGTTACGATATTGAAAACGTTGTACGACCAATTTTGAATCGTGGAGTAGCGAACCCGCGCCCCTTTTTTAACGATAATTTCAACTACCGCGCTATGCAGCGAATCCGAAGAGTAAGTCGGTGCGGTACACCCTTCCACATAGTGGACAAAGCTGCCTTCTTCGGCAACAATCAATGTGCGCTCGAATTGTCCGGCGTTTTTTGCATTAATTCGGAAATATGCCTGCAGTGGAATTTCGACTTGTACCCCTTTCGGGACATATACAAAACTACCACCCGACCAGACACAGGAGTTGAGCGCGGCAAATTTATTGTCCGATGGCGGTACAATCTTGCCAAAATATTCTTTTACGATTTCGGGATGCTCGCGGAGACCACTATCCATATCGAGGAATGTCACGCCGAGCTTTTCCCACTGATCCTTTAGATTGTGGTAAACAACTTCGGAATCGTACTGTGCACCGACACCTGCCAACATTTGCTTTTCGGCTTCGGGAATGCCGAGTTTATCGAATGTGTCCTTGATATACGCCGGAATGTCGTCCCAAGTATCGCCCTGACGTTCTGCCGGTTTGATGTAGTAATAGATGTCGTCGAAATTTATTTCGTGGAGATGAGGGCTGCCCCAATTTGGCATCGGCTTCGACATGAATTCACGGTATGCGTTCAGTCGAAATTCCAGCATCCACTCCGGCTCGCCTTTGCGGGCGGAAATCATTCGCACCACTTCTTCGGAGAGCCCTTTTTCCGATTTAAAAAACGGCGCTTGATCGTCATGGAAGCCGTACTTGTACGATTCCGTTCCTTCGAGCAGCGCTTCTTTTCCGGTTTCACTACTCACGCGGACACTCCCTGCTCGGATTCGGCACGCAGCCAATCGTAACCGCGCTCTTCCAATTCCATCGCCAGTTCCGGACCACCCGACCGAACGATTCGACCGTCCATCAAAACGTGTACAAAATCCGGTTTGATGTAATCCAACAACCGCTGATAATGTGTAATCACCAACGCCCCGAAATCGGGTCCACGAAGTTGATTGACGCCCTTGGCGACAATCTTCAAGGCGTCAATATCGAGACCGGAATCGGTTTCATCCATAATTGCCAGTTTCGGTTTCAACATCAGCATCTGCAACATTTCGCACCGTTTTTTCTCGCCACCGGAAAAACCGTCGTTCAAATAGCGCTGCGAAAAACTGCTATCGAGTTCGAGAAAACTCAATCCGTCCAGGATACGTTTATGGAACATCACGGCACCGACCTGTTTTTCCCCTTCCGCCACCGGATGCAAGGCATTGTAGCTGGCACGCAAGAAGTTGAACATGGTAACGCCAGCCAATTCGATCGGGTATTGAAACGCCAGAAATATTCCGGCGCGCGCACGCTCGTCAGTGGTCATCGCAGTTAGATCTTGACCCAACCAATCGAGTGATCCGGAAGTAATTTCGTAGGTCGGATGACCCATGATGGTGGTGCTAAGTGTACTTTTTCCAGCACCATTCGGACCCATTAACGCGTGAATCTCGCCCTGACGAATCGTCAGATTGACCCCTTTCAGGATCTCGGTTTCGGTTCCAGCAATTTTAGCATGGAGATTATTGATAGTGAGTGAATTCGACATTTTTTTCTCAAGACGTTTGCTGATGGTCTTTTAAACAAGATCTGACGGGTTAGCGTGGTTACGCTGGTGCTTCCGTCAATCGTTTGCGCAAGATGTTGACTGCCGCATTCATTGCGGGGATGGTATAATCGGTGTGGTTGAGGAGCAACTTTCCGGGTGCGTACCGCTCGATCGAGCCGTTTTCCAACGCGATCAAATCGAGCAACGCCTGATGCATCTTTCCGTGCAACCATATCGTACAGAGAAAGCGATGCACAGTTCCTGCAGCCGTTCCACCGATCGATTTTTGATAATTGACTTCAAGCATTGTCGTTCTGCCGTGTTGTAATTCGATTACAATCTGTCGAGGGTTTATCGCAGAGTAATCGCCAATTAAACGCTGGGCTTCGCTGCTTCAACGGGAAAAGTGTACCCGTTCCAGAGGCGTTCCTGCTTCTTCTGATAAGTTCGCTTGGATAACTCGTCGAGGGTTACGGCTTTCAACGAGGAATGAATCAGTTTGTGAATGCCAATCCAAACGTCGCGCACGGCACATTCTTCGATTAAAGTGCAGCACTTATTCGACCCATTGATGCAATCCTGAATCATCAATGGTCCTTCGAGTGCGGAAACGATTTCGTAGAGATTGATTTCCGAAGGGTGACGAGCCAGCTCGTAACCGCCGGCGGCACCGCGAGTCGCACGTACAAAACCACTATTTCGTAGCGTCGAGATCAACTGCTCGAGATAGCGACGAGGAATATTCTGTTCTTCCGAAATTGCGGTAAGCGATGTCGAGCCGCGCCCGTAGCGACGTGCCAAATAAACCATGGCGCGCGTTCCATATTCACCCTTGCTGCCGATTTCCAACATGGACATACTCCGATACTTTTATTAGCTTCCCAATATTCATTTCGATGTTACTGGAATGCTTCAGATCCAGCGGCAATTTTCGAAATGACAATATACAAACACCGATTTTGAATTCCTATTAAGTTGTGAGCATATGCTTCATTATGAGTACGCAAGTATTTGAGTATATGTTGGTGAAATTCATCCCGAAGAGCCGAGGATGAATTTTTCGGATGTTTGCACTTCATTTTTTGAGCATTTTTTCGTACTATCGTCAGGCGGGAAACACCGCTAGACTAAAATCAAACCGCTATTGGGGAGCGAGCATGACGTTTCGGACGATTTTAATTTCCGTGTTGCTAATGGGGTTAGCATTCATGGGTTGTAAAAAAGCAAAGGATTCGCAGTTCATCGTAAAAGAACAAACCGATCAGATGAGCAATCAACAATTACCTCCGGGTCATCCTCCGATCGATCCGAATGCCCCACCGCCAGCAGCGAGTGGTCAGGCAATGCCTTCGGGTCAAGCGATTCCACCGCCACCCGCGGCACCAAACGAAGGGGGAATTGATTTAAATAAGTTGGAAAAAGCGCTTCCCGGTGGCTGGAAAAAAGTACCGCCATCATCGAATATGCGCATTGCCCAATACAAGCTACCGAAAACAAGTACCGATCCGGACGAAGCCGAATGTTACGTGTTCTATTTGGGAATGCAGGGGGGCACAGTCGATGCCAACATCGAACGATGGTTTGGTCAATTTTCCGATCAGAAGGATAAAAATACCAGTAAAAGTACTTCTGCCGGCAAGCTAAATATTACTTTTGCCGAAGTCTCCGGAAAGATGGTTGCCAATGCAATGATGGGTGGAAGCCAAACCGAAAAACCGCAATACCGGTTATTTGGAGCGATCGTCGAAACGGCTGCTGGTCCCTATTTCTTTAAGGCAATCGGTCCCGACAAATCGATCAAAGCGCAACGCGAAGCGATTAAATCGTGGATTTCAAAAGCCGTTCCGGCAAACAGCGAAGCAATCGGCATGCACTAGTTTTTTCGTTCAAGAAATTCAAAAGGGCGCATACTGAATGCGCCCTTTTTTCTTATCATGCCGTCACCATTTACAAGGGATATTTTTCCGGGATAATTTTCGACGATGCCGGTTCCGGCGTTCGACCGTAGAGTTCCGTTAATTCACCTAATCCCATCGCATACGATTCGTCGAGTTGTCCTGTAAGCAACCGCCAATTCCAATTATCGGAATCGGTACCCGGTAAATTCATCCGGTGTTCTCCGCCAAGCACCAGCACATCCTGAATCGGAACGATTGCAACAGTCGCTACTGATCGCCAAGCCGCTCGAATCAGATCCCAAGCGATATCATCGCCAGATACGCCGAGATAGCGGCGGAGATGATCCTTTTCATATTCGGTAGCGTCCTGCTTGTACCAACCCACCGTCGTATTGTTGTCGTGCGTACAGGTGTAAACCAAGCAATTCCGCTCATACATGTGTGGTAGAAAATCGGCAAAGGCATCTGCACCCCAGGCAAAGTGCAATACTTTCATGCCCGGCAACGCAAACCGATCGCGCAATTCGGCAACATCCGGAGTAATCAATCCGAGATCTTCGGCAATCAGCGGAACCGCTCCCAATGCATTGTTTACCGCTTCCAGCAGTTCTTTACCGGGGGCTTTGACCCACGTTCCCTTGATCGCATTTTGCGCTCCGGCAGCCACACTCCAGCTCGCTGCAAGCCCACGGAAATGATCGATTCGAACGATGTCGGTGTGTTGCAAGACGCGTTTGATGCGATCGATCCACCACTGAAAACCATCGCGTTGGTGATTCTCCCAAAGATATTGCGGGTTACCCCATAGTTGTCCCGTTTCGGAAAAATAGTCCGGCGGAACACCAGCAACTTGTGTTGGAAAACCATCTTCGCCGTAAGTGAATAAATCGCGCTGCAACCACGTATCGGCGGAATCGTCGGCAACAAATAGCGGCATATCGCCGATGATGCGAATTCCTCTTTCGGCGGCATAATCCCGCAACAATGCCCACTGTCGATCGAATAGAAATTGTTCGAATGCGATTTGTTCGATTTGACTAGTGAGTGACTCCAACGCTGCTGTAGCAGTTACTGGAGTTACTTGCCAATCGCGCCAATGTCGTCCGCCATACAGCGTTTTCAAGCTGCGATAAGCGCACCATCCGTCGAGCCACGATCGCTGTTGTTCACGATACCGGGTAAATTCTTTACGCAATATTTCGAAATTACTACTGATACTAAATCGTCGGTAAGCGGTATCGAGTAACCGGCGTTTTGCATCAGCCGCTAAGACAAAATCGCACCGACCTTCCGGTAATTGAGCTAGTGCAAGATCGTTGATCGTTACGAGTTCCCAGTCACGAAGCAACTCCGGCGAGATCAGTAGTGGATTGGCAGCAAAAGCGGAAAGACTGGCATACGGCGAGTTGCCATACCCCGGAGGATTCAACGGCAGTACTTGCCACACCCGGCAGTTGGCAGTAACCAGCCAGTCAACAAACCGGTATGCTTGCGGACCGATATCGCCGACACCGTACTCGCCTGGTAAGGATGTTGGATGTAGCAGAATCCCGCCGCATCGATCAAGATGATTTGCCATTGTGGGTTACAACCTCAATAAACGATATCTCTACTGATTTTTTCGAGATAGCACGAATTTACACCACGCTATCGGATTTGTAAAACTGGGGCGAATTGAAGTAATCGAAGTCTTGCAAATAAGCGGAGTTATAAAATCATCCGAATTTGAGAAATGGAAAATTTGGCAAAGTCGGCTTCGAGTTGATCGAGTCGTTTACCCTGACCATCCTGCAACATAACAACTCGGGGGTGATGTGGTTTATCCCAATTGGATTTTTGAATAATTCCCAAGCCGCCAACCAATTGTTTGTCGTCGCACCGAATCACCCGAATTGTAACTCCCGGCGGGAATATCGAACAGGTATTGAGCCACGTTTCGACGATTCCAGTATTCAAATCGTGACCGATTCGAGCGATAATATTCAATCCGGCTTCTTCCAGCGACATCGGGAGACCGAAACCGCGACCGACGTATTCATCGAATGCCGCAGCAACCGCAATAATCTCCGCCATCGGGTAAATGAATTCATGACCGTTGGTATCTTGAAAATTCGGTTTCCGGTTGGCACCGCGAATCTTGCAGGGGAAACCGGTTCCATCCTGCTTCTCACGGTGTTCGAGAATCGCGCGACGAGCCCGGAAAAAACGATCCGTCGACGCTCCGATACACCGTTCGGAAAGTGTCGGATAAAGTTGATACTGTTGCCACTCGGAATCGGTGAAAGTGATTTCGTCGCGTCCGATAAATTGCGGTATGAACAGCAAGCCACAGCAATGCATCATGGCAGCCAGCGAAATTTCAATCAGATCGTTGCGCCGTAAACCGAAGCGATATCCGAGTAAAACCGACATGATTGCGGTGTTGATCGAGTGATCGCGAAGATAGTTGATCTTCCCTTTCAGCAAGAGCATGTCAAGCGGTTCCATCCCCTTCAGCTCGAGTTCCTCGATCAGTAACCGCGACCCCATTACGGCGTTATTGATATTCAATACTTCTCTTAATTCGGGGATGTTATCAAAATCTGTGGCGATTTTTTCAGGGGGTAGTTTTACCGATTTAATTGCAGATGAAATTTGATCGAATTGCTCGAACAATAACTTGTGCAATTGCGAATCGACTCGTGCCGACAACACCGGAACAATGGTTACCTTTTCGCTTTCGGGAGTATTTACATACAGAATATCGTAGCCCAACGATCGAATTCGCGAGAGTTCGTATTGTCGCAAGGGATATCCTTCACCAAGCAACAAATGTCCTCGCTCGTCGAAAATCGATTGTCCGAGTGGTGTGTTTTCCGGTATTTCATCGATTCGAAGCAACCGCATTGTTAGTCTGACCTATCTGCTTCGGATTGCGCGTTGGTAATAATTTTTCCAATCAGATCGCTGTTATCCAAGGAGTAGCCATATAGTACTTCGGCACCGGCAGCAAGCGCTTCGACGTTTTTTTCGTTGGTCACGAGGTCGGTGGTTACATACAATTTGGGTTCCGGTTTCATTCCGATCCGTCGAATGGCGCGACAGATTTCCGATCCCGGTGTAGAAAACGCATTAAAGCCAATTATCACACTGCTGGGGTGCCGTTCACGCACCAGTCTGACAGCTTCTACCGCATGTTTAGGTAATAGTACTTCGAATCCTAGCGTCATCAGGTCATTCGCCAATCGAGCAGTAAACGAATTCTCTTTATCCGCAATCACCACCAACCCACTCACATTGCTTACAACCGGAACAAAGTAGGATCCGGTAATACCCAATGCCGTGCGAAGTTGATGATAGGGAAGTTTGCGCTGAATTACCGTAAAATTCGAACCAGTGAACGACTGGAGAGTTTGATCCGGATCGCTTGCGAGAATCGCAATTTTGTTCGTAACGCGTGGTACCCGATTAAACAGCATTCGACGGGCACTGCTGTCTTCGGAAAAATCAATAGCCACCCAATCGACCAACCGGTGCGACACTTCAGCCACAAAACTCTCGGCGGAATTTCGGACGCGCAACACACAGTCCGAGCCGGCGGTAGCTTGACCGATATAACGCACCAAATCGGTGTCTGAGGTTAATAATAAGCCGTTTTGCACATTCACCTGATATAAAATAGAATCAAAAGCTTACCCAATAAATTACGCCATTGATAAGTCGTTATCCTAACTAGATATGACCGATTGTTGAAACAGGTCGTTCGATAATTGGATGTTTCAAAAGCACTATTATTATATATATCGGTAATAGACTAACAAAAAATAATCTCTGAATTTCATAATTTCATATTCATACACGAGAAACGTTCGAATTTGAAGTCATGAATATATCGTTATGGAACTCTAATTTCAACTAGTAAAAAACGCAGGCAATCGCCTGCGTTCCTCTTCAGAGAGTATTTAGCCGCTTTTGATCAATGAAGTACGTCGGCAATTGCGGCAAAGAATTTAGCGTTTTCCTCCGGTAAACCGACTGAAACCCGAACGTATTCCGCTAAATCGTAACCATCAACCGGTCGAACGACAACACCGCGCTTCAGTAATTCATGGAATAACTTGCGTCCGGGGAGGGGCGTTTTCACCAAGATAAAATTTGCCTCAGTCGGGACAAATTCAAGTCCCAATTTTGCCAATTCGCGATAATAGACGCTCTTTCCTGCCGAATTCAACGCAATGCCTTGTCTTAAAAATTCGACATCGTCGAGTGCTGCCGCGGCAGCGATCTGACCCAACGAATTTACGTTAAACGCTTCCCGAACGGTATTCATCGCCTGTGCAATTTCCGGTGTCGTGATCGCATACCCGGTGCGCAATCCAGCGATGCCATAGGCTTTCGAAAACGTCCGGAAGATGACGACATTGCGCCCTTCCCGGACATACGGCATGGTGTCGGGGTAAGTTTCGGGATTGCGATATTCGTAGTAAGCTTCGTCAAAAATCACGATCACATGCGGAGGTACATGATCCATCAGCCATGCTACCTGATCGCGAGACATCAGTGTGCCGGTTGGATTGTTCGGATTGGCAATAAACAACAATTTCGTGCGATCGGTTATGGCGGCAATCATCGCTTCGGCATCGTATCCCAAATTCGGCATATCGACCCAACGCACGACACCATTCATTATCTGCATCGCAATCCGATACTTGAAGAATTCGTATTTGCCGATAACCGCTTCTTCACCTTCGTTGATAAATGCTTCGGTCACCAATTCCACCAACTCGGTCGAACCATTGCCCAATACTAACCAATTCGAGGGAACATTGTGAACCAGCGCCAATTTCTCTTTTAAAAAATATCCGGCGCCATCGGGATACCGATTCAATTCCGCAATTGCCGCCTGAACAGCCGCCATCGCTTTCGGCGACGGTCCGAGTGGGTTTTCATTCGATGCCAATTTCACAACATCGGTCACACCGTATTCACGTTGTACTTCGGAGATTGGTTTTCCCGGTTCGTAAGGGGTAATGGTTCCTACTGTCGGACGACAAAGTGGCGATAATTTAGCGGGCATGATTACCTCAAAAGTAGATGGTTCAATAGTATCCAGAATTGTAAATGAATGGTGATTTACTTCGCCTCGAAACCGGCTTTTTCGATTGCAGCGATCAAGTTTTCCCGGGGAACATCATTGTCGCCGATATCCAATTCGGCGGAGCCGGCAATTCGATCGACCGAAACGGTGACAACACCGGGTACTTTTCCCAGCGCACGTTCAACGGCGGCTTTACAATGGTCGCAAGTCATACCTTTAATCGATAACGATGTTTTCGACATAACTAATCCTTCTTTACCGCAAACGATAGCTTGATTTTCGCATCCAAATATTCCTGCGGTTGCTCCAACGCGGCGACTGGTACTTCGAATTCGGATAATCCCATCAATTTAAGACCGTAGGGGTAGTTCTTCAAACGTTCTTTGAGTAGCGTTACCACCTCGACGCTCTCGGTGGTTGCCTGATTGTGTGCCCAGCGCGCAGTTTCATCCGGCAACCGGAAGGCAATTCCCGTTTCTACCATCATCTCGTACTGAAATTGTTTGATCGCCGCCTGTTCCAAAATTCGTTTCAATTCATTTTCAGGTTGTTCGATCGTCTCTTTTGTTACGGTGAATTGGTTAACTCGACCCGGTAACATTTTCTCAAACGGCAATAATAATCGTTCCATCACCGCTAAGATTCCGCGTGCGCCGGTTCCCTCGGTAGCGGCTTGTTCGGCTAACATCATTAACGCTTCATCGGAAAAATCGAGATCGATTTCGTACGCCTGAAAATCCCGTTTTTTGCCCTGCATCACCGATCCGGTCGGCGATTTTAGTATTTGATACAGGTCGTCAACGGTCAACTGTTGCATCTTCACCAAAACCGGCAATCGTCCGACAAATTCAGTCTCGAACCCGTAATTGATCAAATCCTGCGAAGCAAGATGTTTCGCCCACTGATATCCATCCATAGCCTCGCCAAGCTGTTTGCCGAAACCAATCGTACCGCCCCGCAACCGTTTAAGCACAATTTCATCCAGATGCGAAAACGCACCACTGACAATGAACAGAATGTTTCGCGTATTTACGATCTTGCGCTCGGCTTTTCCGGTACGCTGCAATTCAATCACCGCTTCCATTTGGGAGGCGATGTCGTGCGGCACTTTCATATCGACTTCGGTCTCTTCCATGATCTTCAAGAGATTCCGTTGCACACCGGTACGCGAGACATCGAGACCGACAACATTTTGTGCCGCGGCAATCTTATCGATTTCATCGATATAAACAATACCCCGTTCCGCTGTAGCGATGTTACCGCCGGCGACGTGAACCAATTCGCGGATCAAGTCCTCGACGTCGCCGCCGACGTAACCGGTTTCACTGAATTTGGTTGCATCGCCCTTGACGAACGGAACTTTTATGTAATCGGCAATCAACTTCACGATATAGGTTTTACCGACTCCAGTCGGACCGATTAAAATCACATTCGGTTTGATATTTCCGACGATGTGTGGCATTTCCGGATGCGTACTTTCGAGCCGCATGCGGTTGTAATGCGTGGCAATTTTCGTGGCGAGCATCGACACCGCATCTTTTTGACCGATGACAAATTGATTGAGATGCGCTTCCAATTCCAGCGGAGTAATCGAGAATTTGGTTGGTTCGATCGGGTGTTTATGATACGGCGATTCTTCTTTTGTACCGGCAATTTGCGGTTCTGCACCCGGTTCGGAACTAAGTGTACGTTTAATAAATTCCGGATCCGGTAACGGTGAGGTTGAAGTATTCATAGCATAATTCCAATGGGAAATAAATTCGAAAGTCGCGTAAGCGTATCGAGAGACCGATCGTACTGCTATAACTTCCGGTTCGGGTTGCGGGTTGCATCGTTAGCTGTAATAACGCGGCTTTCTGGTTTGACAGTGATTGTATTTACTTGACCCGTACGCAAGTACTTCAAGGTTATATTCGAATTTGGTTTCGAAGTGATCGCAATCCGCAAACTCGAGACATGCGCCATTCGCACATTGTCGACTTCGAAAATGATGTCGCCCGCCTTTAATCCATTGGCTTCTGCCGGCGAATTCGGTTCGATCGCGGCGACAGTTATTCCTACACCGCTATTCGTTTCAGCCAATTTCCCGGGTATGATTCCTAAAAATCCCCGCGGAACCCCTCCACCAAGTTCAAGCAATGGAAGTAATTTTCGAATTGAGCGCAACGGAATAACGCTCCAGCAGCCTCCGTTCGGCACTTGCATCCGACCGTCGATCATACCGATGATTTGACCCGAAGTATTGAATACCGGCGATCCGGGACGAGCCAACATACTCGTGGACATTAAAGCGAAGAGGCGGTCGTTATATGGGTCGTCGCCACCTAACGAGCTGATCGCCATCGTGCCGTAGGTAATGAACGCGCCTTGCACCATCGGAGCAGTACCAATCAAAAATCCCAGTTGACCGACCGAAATTTCCGACGGACCCACTAGCGCTACTTCGGGAACGGTAATACCGGTTTCCAATTTCAACAATGCCAGATTTGCTTCCCAGTCCGCTCCAACAAGTGTTACCGGGACTGTCACTCCGTTCGATAATAATGCTTGCAATGGGCGCCCATCACTCAGAATTGACGCGGTTGTTAGCAACTCCCCGTGTTTACCGATCGATACTGCCGATCCGATTAAGCCAGCCTGTTCACCATTATCGGTTATCGGTTGTAACACAACAATCGATGGTGAAAGTATCATCGCCAGCGAACGCATTTCGCGATCCATTTCAACCAATGTTTTCGATGACCGAGAGCATCCGATGAATGAAAATTGGAGTATCAACAGGCAACAGAGTGCCAAATGGGAGCGATTGGATTGCGTCATTTTGCGGGCAGCGCCTGATAGAGCGGAGTTCCGGTAGAATCGCGTTCGACACTGATCACCACCGGATCTTGTGCGTGCGACAGCTCGGTTTCATCGCGAAACAGCAAAATCGAAAGCGTTACCATCAAGCCCAGCAAAACGACTTTCAACAACCCGAGTGTACTGAATTGACAAAATGCTGCCGGAAAGTTAGTCAAGCGCCAGCGATCGAATCGTTCGGGTAATGTTTCCGGTTGATTGATGTCACGCGATATTTTTTTATGAAATCCTTGCCAGAAGTCGTCTTGGGATTGATACTCACGCTGTTCTTTGAGGTGATGGTTGTGAATACGTTTACAAGCAACCATTTCCCGACACGGTTCGCACTGGTCCAAATGTTGTTCGAAGGCTCTCCGTCGAACGTCATCCAACGATCCAGATATGGCTTCCAGCACTAGCGTATTCACTTCACTACAATTCAAAAACAACCTCTACTCTTGTTCTATGTGTGATACGATAGAATTTATGAAAATGAGCAGACAGATGCTAAAAGAAATACGGCAGACGTAAACGCCTGCCGTATTCGCTTTCAATCGCTACAATCCTCCCCTCCGGGATAGTAGCTAGAAATGCTAATTCCGAACGTATTCCGGGTATTGCTTTACCATTTCATTCCGAATCCGTTTCCGGGCTTCGTGCAAATACCATCGCAAGGTTACTTTCGGACATCCCATAATGTTTGCCGCTTCCGCCGGTGTAAAACCTTCCAAATCGCACAAGACAAACGCAGTTCGCTGATTGGGATTTAATCGATCCGCGATTTCGCGGAACAGATTCGTCAATTCATTCGATTCAAACCGTGCAAAACCGTCGCCATCAGGATGAGCGATCGTTTCCTGATAATACTCCGGTTGGTCTTCGATACTGTTTTCAAGATTACGTTTTCGGCGCGACCGTAGAAAATCGATACTCGCGTTCACAGTCATGCGGTACAACCAAGTAAAAAATTTCTTGTCGGCATCAAAAGTATTTAGACTGCGAAATAGTTTTACGAAAACTTCTTGCGAAACATCGCGCGCATCTTCGTAATTACCGATGATCTGATAGGCAATTGCCGCGACGCGGGTGCGATATCGTTCCACCAACGTATGAAATGCCAAAGCGTCGCCTGCCATCGATCGTTCGATCAACAAACTATCTTCTGCCTCTTTTACTTCACTCCACTGTAACACTCCACCCATCGGCTTTTGGCTGATTACCGGGAAATCAAGAGTGGTTGCACTGGCTTTTAATGCGGCTGACATTTTCATTTTATACTCCTACTGGTAGTCTGATTACGTTTGGAAAGACCTACTTGTTCCGGTGTTCGACGGCATAATACACTAAACCGGTAGGAATTGTCAAGCGAAACACACCAAAAATGATTGTATTTGTGTTCTTACTTTGCACCCAAAACCAAATTCATCGAATTTTCAATACTTTATCACAGCTTACTCTAAGAGACGATATTTCTCGGAGGAGAGTATTGATTACCCAAACGACTTATTGGCAACTCCCCCAGCTGCCTCGGTCGCGATGGATTTCTATTACCAGTTGCCTGATGTTTTGTCGTATCTGGTTAAAAACAGAAACGCGAACAAGAACCGCAGCAAATTGCGGCTTTATTGAAATCTAGTTGCAATAGAAAGTAAATGCAATAGAAACCGCCAAAAAATGTGAAATATTCTTCAATTTTGAAAAAATCAACATCTTATCAAAATAAATTAAAATCGGAGCACAATGCACTCCGATTTGATGAATAAAATCCAAAAAGGATTAATGAGGATTGGAAGGTGTTCCGGATCGGGGTGCGTTTTTGATATCGATGACTTTGGGTACAATTACCGAATCGGCATCGGCGGTATCCGGCTTGGAGTTGTTTAAAAATGCCAACACCGATTTGCGCAGATCCATCATTCTTAAAACCGCCACTCCTCCGACTTTTTTCTGATAATTTTCGGCATCTTCTTTTTCCGCGAACGCCACAGCATCGCGCCCAAACGGTCCTATAATTTTTTCGCCGACAACAAAATATGCAAACAGCGCCGAAATCCACTTATGGGTTTTGTGGTCTTTGATCAACACGGTTCCGGAATGTCGCACCTTCGATCCAATGTACTTTTCCGGTTCATTGACGTATGCTAAAAAGGTCTTCATTCCAATAAACACGTTCCAGGTGCCATCGCTGGATTTGTTGCATACGACCCAATCCGGGTATTTACTCGCGCTTTCCTTCGTTACGAGACATTTTCCCTCTTTCAGTATCGACGACGGCGGTTCAGTGTCGGCAGCAATCGCCGAACCGTACGCTGAGAGTACGATCACTGCAGCCGTTAAAAATAATCCGTATCTTATTATCATAGTTGTTGCCTCTTACCGTGAAAATGAAACTAATAGTACTCAAATCTAGCTTCCTATCGCTTACTACCGCGATACTCGGCTTGTTCGTTTCAGCGACGATCGCACAAACGCTTCCCAATATCGAGAGCGATCTTTACGAACGTGAAATCGGTCTAGAACCGAGAATGGTCGTATGGTCGCGCCCCGAACAAGAAGACTTGGTTATCTCGGTCATCGTTCGATTCGACGAACCGGAACTCGCCCGTTACGGCGAGCGCTTGCCACAATTATGCGCTCAGCTCTGGAACGCTTCCCTGCCGCGAAATATGGTTACCGAACAGATCGGTATAAGCTTTTTACAGGAACGCGACAGTCTCTTAAATCATTTGATTGAAGAAGATGGTACCGACGATATTAAAAATACAAACAATTTCGCGATTTACTCCGATCACGAGCGGCTTTTAGAGGAGAAAACCGTATCCGTTAAACGGAAGCTTTCCATACCTTCGGTTTGGTGCCATGAAAAAGCACAATCGCTCGGTACCGCAACGATCATCCGCTATCGACTAACGCCAAACACACTGGATGCGTTCCTGCCGTACCTGCGTGAACAATTCGAAAACCCGGTCTGGATCGACGAGTGGGTACTGCGACAAAGGATCAATCAAGGGTATCCCGACTTTGGGTTCAATACCAGTTACTTTGTTCAGTCTGGAAATATCGGAACGATGCCAGTAGTCGATGGTCGTTTGGATGAGTATTGGCAGATGTTACTCCAACATGCATCGATCGGTATCGCTGCGGTTGGTGCGATTGACGGCAACGAGGCAATAACGCTGGCAAATTTGTATTGGTCGACTTGGCATTTGGCTTCACCCCAAGCGACTACTGAACGCGGTTTTTCACCATTCTTACAACCGAGCGTCAATTACAAGGTAAAGATCTCACTACCGGTACGCAATCGCGATGTGATGCTGGCATGGGTGAGTGGAGGAATGGAAACCGACCACCAAACCGCACTCCGCATGGATTGTGCCTGCTTTCATTCAATCGAAGTACCAATTACCGCACTTGATACTAATCTCTCAGCAGATATCCGCCGCAAGCAGTGGATCGGCAAGTTGCAGTTGGATCTGGATCAACCGGAGACCGCAGCCGATCGGCTGGCGATCGCCATGACATGCGATGGTTGGCAACGCTGGTTTGCTATCGACGATCGCATGAGCGCCTTTGAAACCACCCCCGAAGCAGAGTGGGCACGTGCATGGCAAAAACAAGCGACGGGGATGCGAAAATGACCTACCGGTATCATCGAATCCTCATTATTTCTTTTTTGTTCTTGTCTTGTAGCATACTCGCTACGGCGGATCCATCATCATCGAAATATGCCGAAGGGGTGTTGTCGAATGGGATGCGCGTCGTCGTTGCCAGCGACGGGATGCACTCATCAACCACGATTGGTTTGATCCTGCCCATTCGCTTGGTGGAAGGGTACGAACAGAGTTGGTTCGATGTATCGCGACAATGGAGCCAGACGTCACCGTTTCGAGTGTTGTATGCGATCCCCACGCTCGAATCACCGATTTTGGAACTCCGTGCCGCATTGGAAGACGATCCAATGGCATTACCCGATCTGGTATCGGCAATCAAACAGACAAAGTGGCTGCGCAACTTTCCCGATGCGAATACCGATCTGCTTCCGGCACCGCAATGGTTTTATGGAAACCAAAAAGCCACAACCATCGTTCCGCAACCATCCGATATTATTTTTGCCGTGAATGGTTCGCAACCGATCGATGCATTATGGGAGTTGGTGAAATCGGCATGTAGCGACTGGACCGGAAAAAACTCTTTGTATCGAACCCCGCCACCAGATACGCTTCCTCGCCTCTGGCACCGACATCGTGCCAGCGAGAGTGTTGACATCGTGATGTTTCAGCGTACTCCCGCGTCATCGGGAAACAGTGCAAATGCATTGCGAATGTTTATTGCCGATGAGCGCCTTGAACAAACTTTGAATCGGTTTTTAACCAAAAACGAAGTCGGAGTTTCCGACTGTCGGGTGGGATTGTATCCCCCCTTGGCACCGCAATGGCTCTGGTGTGCCGTACGTGGACCTGCCGAAGAGACGCAAATGCTCCTCCGGCAAATCAATATGGCGTGGAATGATTTATTGGCGAGTCCTTTTATTCCGATTTCAACCGACACTCGAGTTGGACCACGCAGCCGTGACCGCAAGCTATACGATTATTGTCTGTCCAAGCTCTATCTTACTCCCACCTTGTCGAGCGACACTGCCGAGTTCCGTACTCTTCTGCACGAAGCGATTGTTCCCGAACGATGGACGTTCCTGATTACTACCGATACCACGCGCTGTACAATGCCGGAGACGTTCCAGTATCACGAGTGGTGATGTTCTGATTAAGCGATTTATTAGGCAAATTGCTTTGAATTTGCAAACGAACGGAACTATAGAATAGAACGCAGGCTGAAGCCTGCGGCTACAAAAAAATGAAGGCAGGATCGAAACCCTGCCTTCCAATAACTAACACCATTAACCGCTTTTTACCCCACCGAAGCACCGTTCGCGATATCGGCGGCAATCGTTACCAGCACCAGTTTTCCACCGGCTTTCGCGGCAAGTAACATTCCGTTCGAGAGAACCCCTTTCAATTTCGCCGGTTTCAGATTCGCGACAATCACAATTTTTCGACCGATTAAATCGTCGGGAGCGTAGTGTTCCGCAATTCCCGCGATGATCTGGCGCGGCGCATCCACACCATGCCCATCGTCGAGTTGGAGTTGCAACAGTTTCGTTGTTCCTTCAACCCGCTGTGCTGTTAGTATCTGCGCGACAATCAATTCGACTTTTTTCACTTCATCGATGGTGATCAGCCCGTCCTCACCGACCACCGCAGTTGGTGCTGGTTTCGGCACTTCCGGTTTTTCCGGTTTCGCGGTTATTTCAGCAACAGCAAACGCTTTATCGAAATCGATTCGTGGAAACAGCGGTTTCGTCAATCCGATTTTTGCGTTATCGACTAGCCAGACATTCTCGTGAAACTCAATCGGTTCGGGAATCGGTGTTTGACCAAGAATCACACGCAATTCAGCCATCTTGCCCGGCATCACCGGATAGAGTTCCAGCGCCGCAACGCGCAATACTTCTAGGCAAGTGCGCAATACTTCTCCGCCGGCGGGATCATTCGCCTTGATTAGCGCCCACGGTTTCGCCGTATCGAAATATTTATTCGAACTGGCAACGATACTCCATACATCCTGCCAAAGCTGTTCCAGTTTACCGCCAAACCAATCTTCGTCCGATGCATCGAATAATATTTTCAGATTATCGATTGCCGCATGCAATATTTCGATCCCCGATTCGTTTCCGGACGATGCCGTTTCCGGTGATAAATTCGTCGCCTCGACTTCCGGAATCGTGTTGTTGCACAATTTCGCCACGCGCGAAAGCAGATTGCCGAAATCGTTCGCCAACTCGCCATTGACAATTGCTTTCATCCGGTCTTCGGTGAGAATTGCGTCGTTTCCGAGCGTCATTCCGCGCGTAAGCAGATGCCGCATCGCATCGATTCCACCATTGTCGATTCCACCCAACTTCTCAATCAGGTCGAGCGGTTTCAGCACATTCCCCACCGACTTAGACATTTTTTCGCCACCGACCAGCCACCAGCCATGAGCGAAAATCATTTTCGGTAAATCGAGCTTCAGTGCATGTAGCAGCGTTGGCCAATAGACGCAGTGCGTCGTCAAAATATCCTTGCCGATTAAATGCAGATCGGCGGGCCAATAGTTTTTACCGGTGTCTTTATCGATTGCGCCGGAGACGTAATTCAACAACGCATCGACCCAGACATAACAAACATAGTCTTTGTCGAATGGTAGTTCGATACCCCACTCCAAGCGCGATTTCGGGCGTGAAATACACAGGTCTTTCACACCGGCGTCCTGATTCAAAAAGCCGAGTACTTCATTGCGCCGGAAATCGGGTTGAATGAACGTCGGATGATCGACGATATACTGCTTCAACCATTCGACATGTCTACTCATCCGGAAGAAGTAACTTTTTTCTTTGATTGGAACGATTTCCGCCGTCGGTTTTTCGGCGCGAATTTTTTCCGCTTCCTCTTCGCTGACAAAGATTTCGTCCGATACGTAATACAACCCTTCGTACTCATCGGCGTAGATTTCACCGGTGTCCCAGAGTTGTTGCAGCATCTTCGAAACAAATGCCACATGATCCGGATCGGTCGTGCGAATAAACCGATCGTATTCGTAGCCGAGGATCTTCCACAATTTCTGGTAGCGTCCCGACATTTCGTCACAATGCTGTTGCGCGGGAATACCACGTTTCTTAGCCGATTGTTCCACTTTTTGACCGTGCTCGTCGGTGCCTGTTAGAAAGCGGGTGTCGTAGCCCATCAGCTTGTGATAGCGCGTAAAAATATCGGCAATCAACGTCGTGTAGGCGTGACCAATATGCGGCTCGTCGTTGACATAATAAATCGGCGTCGTGACGAAAAATTTCTTCGGTTCTGCGGACATGATAAATCCTTGGATCGATTCCGATCAGTACATCTGATCGCGGTTTACTAATATATAACGGTAACGGGTGGTTCGCGAACCACCCGTTTATCAAATTGGTACGAATCAATACGGGTGATCAGGTCGATAAAATTCGGTTCAGCCGATACGACATCGCATGCAACAACAACATGGTCTGCGGATTGCGACGTTTCAAAATATCATGCGTACGCAATACTTCTTCGATCGCTGCGGCAAGATCGCTTTGTTTCGTGAATTGGACAAATTTGCGCAACCGGTCCAGCAGTGCATCGCCACGTACCAGCAATCCGGCGGGATAGCCTTCGCCGGTATGCAGACGTAGTCGAAGCGCGTCGCGTAAAAATAGTACGACTCGGATTAAGAATTTTTCCAATTCATCGATATTGCGACCGCGTGCCATCGTCTCGACCCGTTGCAATAAATCGCGACGTTGCTTGCTGGATACGCACCCGACCAGAAATTCGATTGCCATATCGGTTTTAACCAACGCGTCGCTATTCGCCATTTCCCGCGCCCGGACGAAATTTCCTTCCGATAAAATCGCAATCTCTTCGGCTTCGTCGTGCGATAACCGTTCGGTTCGCGACAACTCTGCAACCGGAAGCGTCATCAATTTTTCCGTAATCAGTTCCACTGATAGCGGTTCCATCCGAATCGATTGACAGCGTGATTGAATTGTCGGCAATAAATCTTCCGGCGATTTCGTCAACAGAATCAATAAAGTATCCGGCGGCGGTTCTTCCAATACTTTCAATAGCGCATTCGACGTTTCTTCGTTCATGCGATGCGCTTGCGCGATGATTGCAACTTTCCGTCCCTTACCCAGCCATGTGCCGTATTGTGCCCATTGCCGGAGAAACCGGATTGAAATTACCCGCACATTGGTTGCCCCAGGTACTTGCAAGGGGGTCCAAACATCTTTCGTTGTTTCGGTGATCGCTGTGGCGATTTCTTCTTCGGTTTTCTGCGAGTAACGTCGGGTTATGCGCGTATCGCCATTTTCGAGTTGTTCTTTTTTGTCGATTTCGCCATCATTCGCTTTGGTCGGAAATGCCAGAAACAACGAACTGACTTGCAGCGATTCGAATTGAAGACAGGAAGCGCAAATACCGCACGCATTCATCGGTCCCCACTCGCAATTCAAATGCCGCGCCAATTCAAGGGCTAGATTCTGCTTACCGATTCCGTCGGGACCATACAGCAACAGCGCGTGGGGAAGATGGTTTTCGGAGATCAACCGTTGTAAGATTTTCTTCGGTCGATCCTGACCCCATACCCGATCAAGAAATGGTGGCATGTTGTCCGGACGCACCAATTCCAATGCGAATTTCGGCGTATGTCGAACAATTTCCCGCGGTTCCTCGTCGACTTCTTCGGTCGTGGTTTCCGGTTGATCCAATTCGGCAAAGAGCGATCCTTCGGCATCCGGTACTTTGCGCTTTTTCGCTTTCCGTGCCGGTTTGTCCGATGGTTCTTCTTCAAACAGAGTGAGATTTTCGCTCATCGCCGTTCCAACCAATTGATCGGGTCTTGTTTCTTGCCGCGATTCCAAACTTCGAAATGAAGTGTCGATTCGTCCTGATTGCTAGCTGCCACCGCACCGAGTACTTGACCTCGCTTCACTACGGTATTCGGCGTTACCGTTGACGAACCCAAGCGCGAATAAACGGTGTAGGTACCGTCGACGTGTTCCAAAATAACCGTTGTACCGAATCCACGCAACCACGTCACCTCGGCAACCACACCATTTGCCGCAGCCCGAGCCGGAGTGCCGGGCGCCGCTTGTATTTCAATACCGGGACTCTCGGTGGTCGTGCCGTATGCCCCCCCCTGATGCCAACCGAAACGGGTCGTTACCGCTCCACTCGATGGCCATGATAGTGTTCCGCGTGTTGCGACACCGCTGGGAGTGTGCCATTCGGTGGTAGTCGATTTCTTACCGCCGCCACTTTCTTTATTCGTCTGTTCCGATTTCCATCGTTCGCGATTGGCGATATTTTTCGCTATCAATCGTTGAATTTCGTCGAGCGCCGCTTTTTGTTCCTGCAAATCGCGTTCGAGTTTCGCCTTGTCGGTATGAACCTGTGCCAGTTTGTTGCGTTGTTGCTCGCGTTCCGACGCTAGTTGTCGCTGAGCCGCTTCCGCCTCGCGCTGTTGCTGTTTCGTCAGCTTAATTTTTCTACGACCGGCATCGACCGATGCCGCCAATTGTCCGTGCAACTCGGAAAGATCCTGCTGCGTATTCAAGTACCCCTTTACTTCCGTTGATAGTTCTGCGACAACCCGATGTTCGCAGCGTTGCAAGAAAGAGTACATCCGGATTTTCCGCAAAACTTCGCTGAGACTCTCGCCGGCAAGCAGATACATCCATATCGGTTTGCGCTGATACATGTAACGCTGGAGCGCCTGCACCCGTGCTTGTTCGCGAAGTTGCAACACGCGTTTCTGAACGGTCTGCGCGCGACTCGTGGTGTAATCCAACTGCTGCGACAGATCGTCGACACGGCGCGTCTTCACTTTCAAATCGCGATTGTATCGCTTTAACAAACTGTTCAATTCATCGGTCAGTTTTTCTTTGAGTGCAATCTTTCGTTCCAAGTCGGAGACGCGCTGTTGAAGGGTTACCTCACTTTTTCCGGCTCGGGTAATCTCGGCTTCGATCCGGGCAATTTCCTCGCGGAGTCGTCGAATCTGCTTATCAGCCGCCTCTGAGGGGCTATCGACGGCACTGGCGATTGCGACCCAAAAGAGCCAGCAAACGACAGTTGCGACGAGATATCGACGGCTAATAATCATTATAATCCGAATAAATATATTGTGTTATACAGATTCGTTAAATCCCGGTAACAGGTCTCGGAAGTAATATCGCATAATTCCGCGTCTTAAGAAAGCCCCTGAGAACCCACTGTACAAGCCTTGAGCCTCTTGACATGGAGAATTCAAACGTTATCTTTCGTTGAAGTAGGGCGCGCGTCAAGATAAAACGGTTGCTACGTGCCCCGAGAGCCCTCACGGGACAAGCAACCGACAACGATGTCATCAAAAAGAGGAGGAATAATGAATAAAGCAGAATTGGTCGCCGCGATTGCCACCGCAGCAGACGTCAGCAAGAAGCAAGCAGAAGAGTGCCTCAATGCCTTCATCGGCTCCGTTGAAAAGGAAGTAGCGAAGGGCAAGGAAGTGACTTTGGTTGGTTTCGGAACATACAGTATGGCCGAGCGCAAAGCGCGCAAAGGTCGCAATCCGCAGACCGGCAAAGAAATCAACATTCCGAAGAAGAAAGTCCCCCGCTTTGTCGCAGGCAAGGCATTCAAGACGATGGTTGCGAAGGGCAAGTAAGGCTTTTACATCTTGCAATCAATAAGAAGGGGCAACGAATGTTGCCCCTTTTTCGCTCACTGAAATCATTGATAATCGCCTATTACTTTCGGACCCGTGCCAACATAAAGATGCCGACAATTGCAAAAACAAAATTCGCCAGCCACGACGAGATAAATGGCGAGAGTTGCCCGGAGTAGCCATAGATCTTCGCAATTTGAATCATGCCGTAAAACACAAAGCTGACAAATAGTCCGATTCCAAATGAGAGAATGACTCCACTGCGCCGTTGGACTGCAGCGATCGGGACGCCAAGCAATACAATCACAATCGCTGCCGCAGCGGCAGCCAACTTGCTCCACAACTCCACCATCCAGCGCGTCGTTTCGCTACCGGTTTCATTCAACCGCTGTATAAAGCGTTTCAGATCGTCAAAACCCATCTCTTCCGGACGTACCGAAAGATCGGAAAATGAAACGGGTGTCAACGTCATTCCGGGCATTTTTTTATCGAGGAACGGTTCAACTTTTTCAACTCCGTTTTCCCACCGTCGGGTGACACCATTTGAAAATGTCCAGCCGGTCGTCGTGTCCCAATGCGCTTTTTCGGCGTCGATCCGCTCGAGGAGTGTGTTTCCCTCGGCAATCTGAACAGTCGGTCGCAAACCGATATTCGTGATCTCGTTCCACTGCTCAAGATGAAAGAAACGCCCTTGACCCTCAAGCATATAGATTCGGTCGGAACGTACCGTCGACTTCTTCGGCAACTTCTTTACTTGAACGCGCCAGATTTCCATGCGCTGTTGATTCAATTTCGGCATCAGGTATTCGCCGAACCAGAACAATCCGATTGCAATGACAATGCTCAATGCAATCAGCCGTACCGATACCCACCACAGTGAAACGCCGGATGCACGCATCGCGACTAGTTCGTGGGTATTGATCAATCCGCCGATCGTCGACAGCGTTGCCAGAATCATCGCCACGGGAAATACGAGGTAGGCAATGTACGGGATGTAAAGATAGTAGTATTCGAAAATAATCGTTGGAGCAACGTTTTTATCGAGGAATTTATCCATATTCTCGATAAGGTCTACCACCAAAAAAACCACAACTGCGGCAGCCAATGCAAACAGTAGAATGCGAATAAAGCGACCGAACAGGAACCGGGTAAGAATTGTCATTTCGCCGCTCCATCGGTTGGTTTTTCGCGCTCTTTCGCCGCACGCAGCAGACGTTCCGCCGTCTCACGATCGAATGTTTCGTCTTTCTCGATTTCCGCTTCGGTTCGTTTTCGATGCAAGAACGATGGAACAAGTTTCAGTGCCGTACCCTGCTTCACCGTAGTCACCATCAGTCCAATACCGATGATTCCCATTAAGATATTCGGCAACCACATTGCCAGCCACGGCGCAAGCAATCCCCGATCGGCATAATCCTCGCCGCCAATCAGAAACACCCAGTAGATCAGGAAGAAGAAAGTACTTGCTCCCGCCGACAAACCGATGCCACCACGCTGAAGTCGTGCACCAAGCGGTACTGCGATCAGCACGAACAGAATGCAGGCAGCCGGAATCGAAAACTTTTTGTGGATCTCGACAATCAACGAATTCCATACCTTTGGCTCGGGATTCCCGGCAGCGATAATATCCTTCCGGCGTTGCATCATCATTGGAATTGTCAACTCGCGATCCGAGCGGTATTGCGATTCCGAGCGTTCGAATAGCGCTCCCGGCGCTTCGATTTTTACGATGGCACTGTCGTATTTCGTGATTTCATAATTCAACGGGGTGCGCCATTTGTAGCGATGCATTTCGCCATTCACCATCGTGAACAAAAAGGCGCGGGCTTCTGCCGAGAATTTCAAGGTTCCGTGATCGGCGCGAATCGTGACATTTTTATCGGGTTGACTCTCGTCGGAAATCAACAGCGACATCATTTTATTGTCTTTATTGCTGATCGAATCGGCAAGCATGACAAATCGACCAAGATCGAAATTGAATACGCCTGGTTCTAGCGCTAGTATCGGTCGTTTGCGCGAGATTGCATTGTTCAGCTCTTTGAGGCGGTAATTGAATTGTGGTAACATCCAACCATTGAAATAGACCAACCCGAGCGCAACCACGAATCCGGCAATCAACACCGGACGCAACAAGCGGAATAACGACACGCCGGCAGCGCGCAGCGCGGTAATCTCCATATCGGCGGAGAACCGGGCAAACGCCATCAATACACTGACAAGTACCGACATCGGGATGGCGAGCGAGGCGATCCACGCGAGGTTGAGTGCAAAGAACTCGAGAATCACCATCATATCGAGTCCCTTGCCGACCACCTTGCCCAGCATTTGGAAAAGCAGGTTCAGAACGAAGATGAACACGATTAGCGCCAGCGAATAGAAGAATGGCGCGATATGCTCTTTGAGTAGGTATCTGGTAAGGATCATAGGTCGTGGGTTGTGGGTTGTGGGTTATGGGTTAAAGAAACGTCCTGATTGGTCGATTTCTTCGACAGCGCTTTTCGCTGAGATCTAAGTTGTTTGGCTAACATCTCGATTTTAATGCTAATATTTTCAAAATCAGTATCATTGATAAAACAAACTCGGTGAGACAATTGGAGTTGGGTTTCTAGTTCCGCCAAAGATCCTTGTGCGATTGACAAAAAGTGAATGTACTCTTTCAAATGTTCTCTGACGAAGCCTTCTGAAATATTGGATGGGACGGATATTGCCGATCGGCGCATTTGTTGACTGAGACCGAATTGTTCGGTCCCCGGAAAGGTGTTTGTCACGCGATAAATCGCTTCAGCCAAGTCCATCGCAGCCTGCCAGACGCGCAATTCTTTAAAATTCTGAACGATCATCTTGTATCTTTCTCCAACCACCCATCACCTACCACCCAACACCCAATCCCTGTCGTGTTGACTTTGCCGATTCGACCTTCTAACTTAGAACGCTTGGAGGAGTAGTCCTAATTGGTAAGGCAGCGGTCTTGAAAACCGCCGCGTGAAAGCGCATGGGGGTTCGAGTCCCTCCTCCTCCGCGCAACAAGCTGGGTATTAGGGCTTAGGGTTTCGGTTTCGGGACAAAGATAATCCAACGAAAACATGTTAAGATACGATGTTATCTTCCGGTTTTCCTCTTTATCTTTTTCCTAATCACCACCCCCTATCCCCCATTCCCCGATTTGGAGAGTTGGCCGAGTGGCTTAAGGCGGCGGTTTGCTAAACCGTTGTAGGGTTTATCCCCTACCGTGGGTTCGAATCCCTCACTCTCCGCTTTAGGATAGGTAGTAGGTTGTAGGTTCTGTGGTGTGGGTGATAGGTGTCGGGTGACTGATACCGATCCCCCTTTTTTTCTTTTTCCCATCACCCACCACCTACCACCCAACACCCGTATTGGAGAGTTGGCCGAGTGGTTTAAGGCACACGCTTGGAAGGCGTGCGTACGGGAAACCGTACCGAGGGTTCGAATCCCCCACTCTCCGCACCAGATAAGGGTTTCAGGAAATTATCCTGAAGCCCTTTTTTAGGGCGTAAAAATAAGATCGAGTTTTCAATGAAAACGGGTCGGAGTATCTCCGACCCGCTTCACGATTATAGGTGGGTTCCGTTAGTTTCGCCTAACCTGTGCATTCGTGATAATGCGAAGATCGTTGACATGAAAAGGCATCACTTGAGACGAGTTTCTGTGGTAAGCAGTGATGTCAACCCGGAAGAAACTCCCAAGACTTGTGGGGGGGAATAACTCCCGAAAGCGTGCCATCAATGCAGCCCTTCCCGTAGCGTTACCGAGGATTTGACTCGAGAGTGAATCGATTGATACAATGAAACCATTGGTTGTGTAGTCTGTACGGCGAGCTATGACAGATCCAATCGTTGTTAAACCGGTTATCGTCGTATCGGTACCAGTGCCCGATTTGCAGGCAAAGGTAACGAGAAGTGAGTCAACATTGTTCGCAGAACCAGCACCTGCCCTAATTGTACCACCCAACCCGATCTCAGACAAGTCCTCCAGTGTGTATTGACTCACATCATTGGGAGTTACGTTACCGATAACAGCAATATTTGGTGGTACTGTTAAACGCATCGTTTCAATTGTGAGATCCGCAGTTGGGTTTCCAATCACCACAAGGTACAGAAACACAAGGCGCGGGTTGTTCCTACTACCCAGCATTGACGAGTTGAAAGTAGTATTAAAATACGTCCCATTTTCAAGCATTTCACTTGAAGTACCCACATTCACGTGTAAGCTACAAATTTTCGAACTCGTGCGAGCTGAAATCCCGGTACCATACGTACTGCTCGTATCCAAGTACACAAAGAAGTCTAAAGAATTGGTCGAATTGTTAATAACAGAACCGCTAATGATTTGTATTAAACTACTACCACTGTGAAGAAGAGCTGCAATGCTTCGTGCTAAAGTCATTGACAGTGGAACGACGATAACGCCCGTAGCATTTGTTTCGTCTGATGAACTTGTCCCAATCAGCCGCTGATTCGTTACGAGTGTTGTATCCAAGCCGGTAGCAGACGTCTGAAGGCTATCCATAATCGCTTTTTCAAAAGAGCCTTCCACCAGGAGATTGAAGCTGTCGTTGGGATTCTTAACCGAGCAGCCCATCGCGAGGAGCAACAACGCACCCACCAGAGTAAACAGCAGAGTTATTTTTTTCGTTTTCATGTGTATTGTTCCTTTCCAAGCTTAGAGGCTGAACCGGTAGCTGATACTTGTGACAAGCCAAGTCTTGGCGCCGGCGAGATCGTCTTCCAAAGTGGGAGCGTTAGCGGCGGACGGTGCAATCATTCCGGTACCACTCATGCTGACTTTGGGAGAACCTTGAAACATCGCACCCAACTCGAATCGCCAATGACCCTCATTTGACTGTTGTCCGCCAAAGCCGACACCAACGTAAGGGGCCATCGAAGGCCACGTGATATTCGCGGTCAGTGATCCCTGCTCTGTGGCTGTATAAGTTCGGCTACCGATCCGACGCGATGCGGATGGGCCCACTGTAGCGTCGATCTTATTACCATTACCGATCACGCCGACAGTGGTAAAGAAGTTGCCCCCAAAAACGTGATAATCGGCCAAGAGACTCCACGACGACAAATTAAACTTCGTGTCGTACTTCAACTCTTTCGATTCGATCGTGCCATCCGTTTGATAACTTCCCAGTTGGAACGTGGCACGGGTGTCTAATTTCTTAAAAACCGTTTTACTGACTTCGACACCGTATCCCAGCGAACTAAGACGAAGTCCAACGTCGAAACCGATTTTAGCGTTAGCTGTCATTGCGGTCATTGCAATTGTGAACAGAACGACCAACATAGCTAATTTTCTCATGAACCCTCCATAGACTGATGTTTGGTTGTGGATAAAAACCCTGAAATAACGTACGTAATATAAGTTATATTCGTTTGTTATATCAATATGGTTTTTAAAAATGCCAGATACCCGAAACGGAACACATCGCGAATATCCATACCGGATCAGAGTTCCAAGATCGTGTCCTGAAGTCCTTTTTTTAGGTCGTTGTCAACTAATTATTCCGCCAAAATGAATCGAGATTTCTATCTCCCCATGCGCGCGAGTTACTTCGAAGCACCGACGCTAGTTCTCCCACGCTGTTTTTTATCCTAACTTCAGTAAAATCTCTGATGCAATAAATACCCTCGCTGATTCGTCATACCGATAGAGGATGAGATCATAACCGAGACATGACCAAACAAGAACAACACAACAACCTTAGCCAATTCTTCAGCAACCAATATCAGAAGCTGGTGAAAACATTCCGGGCGAAGTATGAATCTTTGTCGACGATGGAAGTCGAGGACATTGTCAGCGGCTTGATGATCGATCTCTTCAATCAGGTAGATATCGGTGAACGAATCGAAAACCTCGGCGCATACATCTACCGATCGATTCAATTTCGGACAATCGACTATCTCCGTCATCGGAAGCACCAAGTCTCATTAAGCCAAGTTCCCCCGGAAGGCAAGCCTTCGCTGGAGGAGACGCATCCCGCATTGCAGTACGATATGCAAACGGTACTGAATCAGCGGGAGACCCAACGACGATTGGTGGCGGCACTGGATCAGTTGGAGCCCAAACAACGTGCCGTTTGGGTTGCGACGGAATTGGATGGGTATGCGTTCCGGGAATTGTCGGAGTTGTGGCACATCCCCATCGGGACCCTGCTCTCGCGCAAACACCGGGCAGAGGCGTCGTTACAAAAAGCATTGGCAGATTTAATCGAAGAGGATCAAACAAAATGAACGCTCATATTCATGTACATCGCCACAAGCCGCGATTCGCGGTGAAAGTAGTCGGTGGAGTCTTCGCCGCAGTGATTTTCGCATTGGTATTCGGATTCGTGGTGATGTGGTTGTGGAACTGGCTGATGCCGGATCTGTTCGCGCTGAAGCAAATCACCTATTGGCAGGCATTCGGTTTGATGATACTGGGCAGATTCCTGTTCGGCAGCATGAATCACCACGGTAAATGGAAACACAAACACGAGTGTTGCGATCATGAAGAAGTGAGTATCGAGGCACCGGGTATCTCAATTCACAAACCGTCCCGCCGCGGTAATGGCGACGACGACGAGATCGAGGATTGGAAGGGATATGATGCCTGGTGGAATTCCGAGGGGCGCGAGGCGTATCGCAAGTATGCAAACAGGTCATCCACCGACTCGTGAATTCGTCGATGATGCTTCGTCGTACAAGGGTTTCAGGACCGGTTCCTGAAGCCCTTTTTTGTGTTTAGGATACTACTTACAGATTTACTATCAGAAAGGGTCGCATTGAAGGACGGTCAGTAATTCGACCACATCACGCGGCAAAATTAGAGCTGGTGAGACGACACTCACCCATTTTTTTACATTTCCTCTACGGTAAAACCTTCGCGTATAATTGCCTCTAACTTCGCGACATCTTCGTCGCTCAGCTCGTCGAAGTGATCATTACGCTTCGCTTTCGACAAGCGACCACGATTCTCGCGGCAAATTCTGATAAACAGATTGAGCTTACGTTCAGGCATATCCACAACATCCTGAATGCGTTCCTTGACGACATCGTAATTTACGAGAAATGCCAACTCCTGTACTACCTCACATTCGATCGCAATCTGTATGAAACGATGCAGATACTCGGTTTGGACCGTAAGGTCCATGTAACGATAGAAATACGAGATGTCGTTTTCAACACTCATACACCCATCTTCATCCAACTTGTAATCGACGACACTCATGATCGGTTTCGAGAGTACTTCCAAGGCATGATCGTAATCGTGTTTATTGTTTACCAGCACCGCGGAAATGGGAAAGATCATACCCGGTGGAGTAATGCCGCGCCGGGCTAACACATTATGGATTAGAAAGCGGTGAATACGACCATTGCCATCGTCGAAGGGGTGCAGATAAACAAAACCAAAGGCAACGATCGCCGCATGTACGATAGGGGGTACACCTCCCTTCTCTAGTCGCAAATGACTAGTGAGAAGACCAGCCATAAGCTCATGAATATGCGCCGGCTTGGGACAGACATAATGTACTCGTTCGCGACCAGAATCGATTATCTCACCGATGTAGTTCTGATCGCTACGATAATCCGTTTGTCGATATCGATTGTCGACGATTCGATTTTGCAATTCGATCAGTTGACTCTTCACACAATAATCTACCCGCTCGGCATCAAGCAGAAGTGCAACGAACCGCTCCGTTTTCGGAACCGAAGGGGTGATTTTTTCCAATTCGAACGATGATTTTGTTTCTTTTGTAAACGAGTAGCTCATCGCCCGGGTGAGTAGATCTTTGGGATATTGAGCAACAATTTCGTCCATCTTCTTGCGGAAATCCGTATCATTGTGCTTCTTTAACGTATCCGATTTGCGAATGATCGGACAGAACCGGCGATCTCCGAGCAAATTCTCGTTGATACGTTGACGACGGATTGGGGTGGTTGGCGAGATCGTGTAATACACCTCTGGATCGAGTAAGTCAACATACCCGCCTCGTGGTGGCAGATCATCGATTGGGAGCCGGTTTCCCGTTAGAAACTCATAGAAGTACCAGATCTGCCGACGAAACTTGCCGAGCGGTGTTTCTTGTATGTACGCAACCAGCTCGGATACTGGCATTCTCGCAAAAAGTTGAGTCAGAAGGGCGAGATTCACACCATCATATTTCAGAGCGAATGCAAGTTGGTCGCAATCCCGATCCCCCGGATCGTACTGTAACGGAAAGATCTCTGTTATCTTATCATCATGATCAAGCTTACTATGTACTCCACTTCGGGACACAAACGATTCGTGCCACAAGGTTACCGGATCGATCTGGTATCGATGGCAGAGTGCCACATAACCTAACGGTCTGGTTGATTCATCGGCAAGAGTTAAATCGTTCATCTTTACCTCTAAAACAGTTAAGCTCTCTTTATTTTGTTTAAATGCGCGGCAATGCCATCTAAATTTATTAAACAAGTTTGGTTATAGTGATTATATTTTATCTTTTTTCTTCAAATTCAGTTAAGCATTAACTAATTTAGTTAAATTTTGGCTTTCTGGCAATAAAACGTTTAAGGTATTTGGTTTTGATGTAATAATGTGCGCAATATAAGCTTTAATAACCACTTATATATTAATACTGAACTAAAATCACAAATGGCAGTGATCGAGATAGCGCAAACTGGTTTGTCTGCTTTCCGAATATATCGTATTACATTTTTTCAATCATCTAACTGGAATGCTTACCATGAAACAGAAAATTACCCCCTTTCTCTGGTTCGACCGTAACGCCGAAGAAGCGATCAATTTCTATGTATCGCTGTTCCAAAATTCCCGCATCATATCGATCACGCGTTATGGTGACTTCATGCCGGAGATGAAGGGGAAAGTGCTCACGGCACTGTTCGAGTTGGACGGGGTGACCTATATGGCAATCGATGGCGGTCCGCATTACAAATTGAACGAAGCATTTTCACTCCATGTCGAGTGCGATTCGCAGGCAGAAATCGATGAATTGTGGAACAAGCTGACTGCCGACGGTGGTCAAGAGAGTCAATGCGGCTGGTTGATCGATCGGTTCGGTTTGTCGTGGCAGATCGTCCCACACCAACTGGGTGAAATGTTCAGCGATCCCGATCCACAGAAAGTGAATCGAATGGCACAAGCGATGTTCCCGATGAAAAAATTGGATATTGCCGTGCTCGAGCGAGCGTTCAACGGGGAATAATTTCGCCAACCAAGATTCGAATCCCCGGAAGTCTCTCCGCATTGTTAATTGGTTTCAGGATATCGTCCTGAAGCCTTTTTTTTGTGGTTTTACCAACCTCAATAAAGCTCCCAGCCGATTGAATCGATATAAGTAATAACCGACGATCTTAAATTCAACCGAACAACCTAGAGGAGCAATTATGAAGCTTGTTAGATTTGCGATACTTGCCGTGCTTTTCAGCAGTACAATTGCGATGGCTGCATCTTTTACACCGATGTTCAGTTCAACCGCATCCGACCAGATCCGTACTTACAACATGGGACATGTCTTCGTCAACGTCTCGACGCCAATCACGGCAATCACCAGTTTGAAAGTCCGACTGAACGTGACCTACGATCAGATCGGACAGTTGACGCTACTGATTAAAGCGCCGGGTCGTGCCGAACAAGTAGTCCTGAATTTGTCTAATGGAGTAAATCTGACGAATACCGTGTTTTGGGACGGTTCTCCGATAGCGATGAATGCCGGCGCAAGTCCGTTTACCGGATTCTACAACACCGGTGGCAATTTGAATTTTCTTTTCAATGGTGTAAATCCGAACGGCATCTGGGAAATCAAGCTATCGACCGGCACCTATTATTCAGGTACATTTCATTTAGCGGAGCTCGAATTCAACAACAATGTGCTTCCGGTAGAAATGACGTCGTTTACTGCCGTGGGTGCCGATCACCAAGTCATGCTCCGCTGGCGAACCGAGACCGAAATCAACAACGCGCATTTCAACCTCTATCGCTCAACCACTGCAGATGCAACCGGCGAATTGCTTACGCAGGTGACTGGACATGGCACATCTTCCACACCCAATGAATATTCCTTCGAAGACACTCGCGTTATCAATGGAACCACTTATTATTATCGTATTGCCGACGTATCGCTTGATGGTATCGAAAAAATGAGTCGATTTGTCATCAATGCGACGCCAGCAGTCAAGGCGCTGGGTGAAATCCCGATCAAATACAATCTGGCTCAGAATTACCCCAACCCTTTCAACCCGTCCACCAGCATTACCTACAGCATCCACGAGACTGGTCTAGTGAAGCTGTCGGTATTCAATGAAACGGGTCAATCGGTCGCAGAACTCGTGAACGGCATTCACACGCCCAACACCTATAAAGTTGAGTTCAATGCGACCGGTCTGCCGACCGGTAACTACTTTTACACGTTGTCGACTCGTAACTTTACGACTACCAAGAAAATGATCTTGACCAAGTAGCGACCGAAACCAGAATCCACCAATCTCCGCAATGCATAAGGGTTTCAGGATATTGTCCCGAAACCCTTTTTGTTGATTGGTATCGGTCGAACAGAATTGTCAAGTAAATTCGAATTTATGGTTCCAAATCGATCGATTTATTATATTGAACAATGCATGAACGTGTCTGAATAATCGGGAGCCATTATGGAAAAGATGGAAAAACAATCGATCTGGAAACAGGATATCGAGAAATCCAAAGTGGGAAAAATCATCTACATTTGTGGTGTAATTTTCTTTCTTGCGATGGCAATATTTAGTCTTGTCGATAAATCGTATCTGCCGGCAATAGGCTTTATTGGTTTTACATCGATGTCATTAGGTTACGCGTTTCTAGAAGACCGAAATCCCAGACTGAACAAAAAGCTGCAAATCGTCTTCGCCGTCATAATCATTGTTTCATTGGCACTATCGATGAAAGATATCAAGTAGTCATCGTGCGGTGACAACTGTAACAATCTAGTCGGTTCCCCCAATCACACGTACTCTCCCCAAAAGCAGTAAAAGTCTCGTATCACTTTGATGATAGTGTATAGTTTATTCTAAACCGTCCTTCGACCGAGTTGCAATTGGGTTTCGCGATAAACCTAACTTCCAGTTACTCCCCTGTCCCAGAACCATCTTTTTTACTTGATATGAATCCGATTGTTAGGATGAATTGACTGTCGAAAAGCAATAGTCACAACCACACGACCGATAGAGTTTACTCGATGACAAGTGAAGTGCACCTTCTATGAAGGAAAGTACTCCGGAATGCAGACATACTTTTTCTTGCGCTGGTGTTGGAAATTTTAGTCCGGAAGTACGTTCTGGACGTATTAGAAACTCGCATTATTGGGGTAACATTCTACCTGGCTGTTGTGATTGTTGCAATGTATGCCGCATGGGTCACTGGGATGCTGTCTAGTGGTAACTAGAATCGCTGGAGTGATCGAAAGAATAATGAAAGTAAATCCAGAATTAGGCAGTGATCTTCACCAACTGTCGAAACAACTACTGTATTCAAAAATTCTGAATTCCTAAAGCCATATCATCTCCAATCTGTACATTTAAAGGATAAATCTCATGCAAAGTAAACCAATTATTCTCGCTGTAGACGGCATGACAGATTCGTTGGCGCTTCTTGTAAAGGTTTTAACCTTGGAAGGGTATCATGTATTGCCCGCAGATAGTGGCGAGTTGGCATTAACTTCAATTGCATCGCATCTCCCGGATCTCATATTGCTGGACATCCGAATGCAAGATATGAGTGGTCTTGAGGTATGTCGACAGCTCAAAGCCCAGGAAAAGACCAAAGCCATTCCAATCATAATGATTAGTGCCATTGCCGAACCGCAAGAGTGGATTGATGGATTTCGACTCGGCGCAGTAGACTACGTATCAAAACCCTTCCGAACCAAGGAGTTGTTGGCACGGGTAAAAATTCAACTTCAACTAAGCCAAGTAAGAGTCGCACTTGAAGAAAAATCAACTGAGCTGATACAGGCTAACCAGCAAATGACCGAAGAATTGATCGAACGCAAGATAATGGAAGATTCGCTTCGCGAAAGCGAGGAGCGCTTTCGGATGATTTTCGAATCAAGCGACGATGCCATTTTAGAGACGACAGTTGACGGGAATGTTATTACTGCCAATCCCGCCGCTTGTCGAATTTTAATGCGAACAGAGGCAGAAATATGCAAGGATAACCGGAAAGGGCTCGTTGATCAGTCCGATCCCAGACTCGCATCCGCTTTGGCAAAAAGAGAAAAGACCGGGAGATTCAGAGAGGAATTGACTCTCTTACGTGGTAACGGTGAAACCTTCGAAGCAGAAGTAACTTCCGTGATCTATAAATCAAGCCAAGGTCAAGAAAAGACATGCATCATCTTTCGCGATATCACAAATCGCAATCTAGTAGAAGTAGCTCTTCGTGCTTCTGAGGTTAAGTATCGACGGTTATTTGAAAGCGCGAAGGATGGAATCCTGATACTCGATTCTGAAACAGGCATGATTGAAGACGTAAATCCATACTTGATGGAGCTTCTGGGATACACCCATGAGGCGTTTCTCGGAAAAAAGATTTGGGAGCTGGGCTTCTTCAAGGATTTAATCGCAAACGAAGTAAATTTCCTGGAACTGCAACAGAAGGAATATGTTCGGTATGAGAACATGCCGCTAGAAACCGTTGACGGTCGGAAAATCGAAGTCGAGTTCGTCAGTAATGTCTATCTCGTAGACAACAAGAAGGTGATTCAATGCAATATCCGCAATATCACGGAGCGAGTGGTTGCAGAAAAAGCACTTCGAATTTCAGAAAATCAATACCGACGTCTCTTTGAGAGTGCGAAGGATGGAATTTTGATCCTCGATGCTGAAACTGGAATGATCGTAGATGTGAATCAATTCCTTGTTGACTTACTTGGTTTTTCGCACGAAGTATTTCTCGGCAAAAGAGTTTGGGAGCTGGGATTCTTTAAGGATATAATCGCCAATCAAGAGAACTTCATGGAACTGCAACAAAATGAATATGTCCGTTACGAGAATATGCCACTTGAAACCGCTGACAAGCGAACAATTGATGTGGAATTTGTCAGTAATGTTTATCTGGTCAACAATAAAAAGGTCATTCAATGTAACATCCGAGATATTTCGATAAGAATGAATGCGATTAGAGAGCTTAAACACTCCGATGCTTTACTTCGCCAAAGTGAAGAGAGGTACTCCAAGGCATTTCAAACTTCGCCCTATGCCATCGCAATCACACACCCTGAGACTAGTAAATTTATCGAAGTAAACGACGCGTTCTACAAGATTACTGGATACTCGAAAGAGGAGGTGTTTGGAAATTCTTCATTAGGATTGGATTTGTGGGTCGATACAGAAGAACGAAAACGCATCGTTGAAACACTTCGGGCAGGTAATGCTATTGTTGGTCGGGAAGTGGTTTTCAAAGTTAAGGGAGGGAGAAATATTACATGCCTCTTTTCCGCCCAGATCGTGAAGATAAACAACGAACAATTAATTCTATCCAGCATCGATGACATCACTGAACTGAAACAGCTTACTACTCAACGAATACGACTCGAACAGGAATTGAACAAACAGTTCCACCTATCTCAGGTTGGACTGCTCGCATCAGGAATTACTCACAATTTGCGTTCGCCGCTTGGGATTATCACGATGCAGGCTTCACTGATGCAATTGACCTTGAATAGCCAACTTGAATCTACAACTTCACAAACTAACGGACATCGTTCCTCCATCGAGCAAACACTATCCGGTCTTGATAATATACTGTTGGGAACGACACGAATTGAGGAAATTATCAACGAGATTATGCAGTACCATCTCATTAACAGCAAAGATTCGTCTGGAATCGTAGATTTGAATCAGATTATAATGACTGATACCGCACTTCTAAAAGCTGATCTCGATTTGAAGCACAACATTCAGTTCACGGTATCTCTACACGATTCTCCGCTACACGTACATGCTAAAGGTAGTGAGATCGGGCAGTGTTTTCTGAACTTGGTAAGCAATGCACGCGATGCTCTTTTTAATATCAAACATCGGGTGATAAATATTTCGAGTGGTAAAACGGAATCTGAGAAAACAGTTTGGTTCTCAGTGCATGATAACGGTTGTGGGATATTACCTGACGCTTTAGCAAGATTAGGAGAACCTTTTTATACAACCAAGGGACAGGATGAAACTGCCAAAGGACATGGTAGCGGCACTGGGTTGGGAATTTACTCGATCAAACAGATACTAAATAAGCACGGTGGAAAGTTGAATATTTCCTCGGTTCCGGGTGAAACTACTTTTACAGTAGTGTTACCTGAAAGTGTATTACCCGTCAACTTTTCGATCGAGCCGGTAAGGAGATAGCGAAATGAGCGAGAGCATTTTATTCGTAGACGATGAAGACATCATGCTTAACTTTTATCGAACATACGCTAGTTCGTTCAATTTACACGCTTACTTCGAATCGGAGTGTAAAAAAGCAGTGACGACGCTGCAAGAAAATAAAATCGATGTAATTGTGGCGGATCATAACATGTCAGATATGACGGGAACCGAGCTGTTAGCCTATGTGAAATTGAGCTTCCCAGGAATAAAACGGATTCTAGCAACCGGCTTCGAAGGATCGCCTGAAGTTGTCGAGGCAGTTCAAAATGGGACTGTTGAACATCTATTACCGAAGCCGTTTAACCTTCGAGATCTGTTTAATGTGCTCGATCAATATAAATAATTGTCATATTTGGGCAAAGGACTCATTTTGTTTTCACAAAAGCAACGAATGGTTGATTTGCTCCGAGTTCGCAATGGAGATGTTGAAATACCACTGAGGTCAATATGATGAGTGAAACAAACACGACCCCGAAAGTTCTCTTTGTCGATGATGAAGAGATATTCTTGCAATTGTATCGTGGTTTCGCTGAAATCGAAAAGTTGGAAGCATCCTTTGCTGCTGACGGAACTGCGGCTCTGAAAATTTTATCCGAGAGCCCCTTTGAGATCATTATAAGCGACTTTCATATGCCCGGCATGGATGGAGTCGAACTTTTACAAAAAGTTCGTGTCGAATATCCCAATGTCATTCGTGTGGTTATCTCCGGAATTGCAGATTACAACGTTCTAACTAAAGCTATAAATCTAAGTCATATCTTTTATTTTTTAAAGAAGCCTTTTGCATGTAAAGAGTTGTTACAGGCTATCAATGATGCGCACATCGCTTACAATAAACACAAGGGCGAGTGCCATCTCGTTCCATGAAGATGATATGACACACAGGTTTGCGAAATTCCTGTCCGGAAATAGAAGATCGCAGCGACTTTACACGTAAATATGGTCATTGGAATTTCATGGCAATTTGGAGTTCAAGTAATGAAACCAGTCAGTGAAAAATCGTTGATTCTTGTCGTTGACGATGAAGATGAGACGCGTCAACTTATCGTTCAAACACTTGAGTTTGCTGGGTATAAAATCATCCAAGCCCAGAATGGAGAGGAAGGGTTGGAGCGATTAGACGCCTCAAACCCGAAAATGATTCTGTGTGATATCAGCATGCCTATAATGGATGGTTATTCGTTCTTGAAAAAGCTAAAAGAGAAACACTATTTCGACAATATCCCGTTTGTGTTCCTTACAAGCCGCGGAGAGAAACATGAAATTCGACATGGAATGTACTTAGGTGCGGACGATTACCTGATAAAACCACTGACTGTGCAGGAGCTTGTTGATTGTGTGGCAACACAGTTAAAAAAAAGGGACTCTCTACAGGATTATTATGACGTTCAGTTCAAAGAAGTTAGGAATATGATCTTCTACACGCTTCCCCATGAGTTTCGGACTCCCCTTAGCTCGATTCTTGGGTATGCTCAAGTTATGATGCAGGTTAACAATATTCCATCAGATGATATTCCAAAATTTGGTAATCGGATTTATCGGTCTGGTCAGCGACTTCTTCATATGTTAGAGAATGTTCTATTAATGAATCAACTTTATTACTGGAAATTGAATACTATTTGCGTTGAGAATTTAATATCTGATGGATTGACTTCGTTGATCGACATAATAACGACAATTTCAACGTCTTTGATGAAACAATATCAACGCCCGAATGACATAAGGCTAATTATTCAGGATTACATTCTACGGATTTCATCAATTCATTTAAAAAAAATACTTGAAGAAATTCTAGATAACGCGTTAAAATTCTCTAATACTTCATCGATGGTTGTTGTAACAACTCATGATTTAGGAAATACTATATTAATACAGGTTTCAGATGTCGGACGAGGCATGCTACCTGAACAAATAGAATGCGTCAATTCATTTAATCAATTCGATCGTGAAACGTTTGAACAGCAGGGTTTAGGGTTGGGTTTAGTTATTGCTCGCGAACTAACGGAGCTATATCAAGGGAGTTTAGTAATTAAAAGTCAGATAGGGCAAGGAACAACTGTATCAATAACACTTCCAAAACTGATTGAACAGTCTTGATCCAGTCTTCCCTCTTGAGTTGCCCCCTCCGATTCACAATCCCAAAAATTTAGTCAGAATTTAAGATAAGGAGGGAGATACTGATGGGATACGCGAGCGATTGGATCGAAAGGGCACAGATACCAATGCAGTATTTATTGTTAGAGACCGAATCTCGGCAAAGGCAGATGTTGCCGTCGGAAAAACAACTCGATCATTAACGCAAAGCGAGATCGGAGTGACGATTAAATCGGATTAAGATTTTTTTCTACCTCAACGTGCATTCGCTTCTAGTAGTGCTGGATCGGTTTAACTTAATTTCTGAATAATGTTTAATTCGCAATCTGACTTCATTATCTTACCAGTGATCATTAATATTCGATTAGCGTGAGAATTCAATGCGATTTTTCCTCCATTCGGTATGTGCTCTTGTAACCTGTATCTGTATTTGTTCATCCGTATCTGCTCGATCCATCGCATTCACTTTTGACGACGGACCCCTAATGGCGGATCGCGCAGGCGTCTCCGTCACTGCCCGGAATAATGCCATTCTTTCGCAACTTCATGCCGACAGTGTAAAAGCCATTTTATTCGTTACTATCCGGAACGGTGGCGCTCTGCAAATGAAATTGATCCGGCAATGGGGTATCGAGGGACATCTGATCGGAAATCACACGGTGCATCACCCGTACTTTAACAGCCAAAAAGTGTCACTTGAGGATTACGAAAAGGAAGTACTCGGTTGCGATTCTGCCATCTCGAAGCTTTATGGGTACCGGAAACTCTTCCGATTTACTTACTTGAAAGAGGGAAACACACTCGATAAACGCGATCAATTCCGCCAATTTATGAAGTCGATTGATTACCGATCAGCGCCCGTCTCGATTGACGCCAGCGATTGGTTCTATGACGATTGGATGGTAAAGCGTCTCACACAAACTCCTGATTATGATCTACAGAAATTAAAAACCGCCTATCTTAATCACCTTTGGAATCGCTCAGTCTTCTACGACAGTCTGTCACAAAAGTATCTCGGCAGATCGGTTAAGCACATCCTTCTGTTACATCACAACCAAATTAACGCGTTTTTCCTTAAGGATATTATCGCGATGTACCATTCGAATGGTTGGATGATTATCGATCCTGAGGAAGCGTTTGCAGACCCTGTTTATTCGATCGAACCACGATCAATGCCGGCAGGAGAGAGTATCCTTCGCCAGATTGCCGTTGACAATGGCGCGCAGAATTTACGTTATCCGGGAGAAGATGGTGAATATGAGAAGCCGATCTTAGAAGCTTTGGGCTTGTAAACATACCGAAGGAATGACCTCAATCTACTGAAAATTCTCAATCCTAGAAGACCTCCGCTCCAGATTTTGAGGGGTTTCAGGACTTATCCCTGCAATCCATTTAGAATACGAGGAGAAGTAGTGCAACCAACCAGTTTATTAACTCCACTTAACTTACAGTATCAAAATACAAATCATCGACTTAGCAAAATGAATCCGGTGCGAGAATAGTCGTCTCCTGAATACTTCTAATTTGGAAAAATAGCGGCATGAAAATAGCGATAGTCACCAAGTATGGGTCACCAGATGTCATCCAGATCCGCGAAGTGGATCAACCAACTCCGAAGCCCAACGAAGTGTTGATAAAAATTCACGCAACAACAGTCACAGCCACTGAATGTATTTTCCGACAGGGAAAGCCATTTATCTCAAGATTATTTATGGGTTTCACAAAACCAAAATTGAATACTCTTGGCGAAGAGTTCGGCGGTGAGATCGTTGCAATTGGAAGTAATGTGACCCGTTTCAAAAACGGCGACCAAGTTTTCGGATCTACCGGTCCCAAATTTGGCGCCAATGCAGAATACATCTGTCTACCTGAAAACGGCGAACTTACTATTAAGCCCGTCAGCATTTCTTTTGAAGAAGCTGCTGCCAGCGTCGATGGTGTCTTAACCGCATTGCCTTTTTTGCGAGATAAGGGAAAAATCCAGAGTGGGCAAAAGGTTCTAATTTATGGCGCTTCCGGTAGTGTCGGCACTGCCGCCGTGCAACTAGCCAAATTCTTCGGCGCGGAAGTCACGGGAGTGTGTAGTGGAACAAATCTGGAGTTGGTTAAATCCATCGGCGCGGATAAAGTGATCGACTATACCAAAGAAGATTTTAGCAAGAGTGGTGAGAAATACCACATCATCTTCGATACTGTGGGCAAGATTTCTTTTTCGCAGTGCAAACGTTCATTGGAAGCGAATGGGATTTTTCTCGAGGCAGGGATATCATTCGGAATGATAGTAAGTGTCCTAATGACCTCGATTGCCGGAAGCAAGAAAGCAAAATTTCACGCAACCGGTTTACGTTCGCACAGCGAAAAAATATCCGATCTAAGTATCCTGAAGGATTTATTCGAACAGAGTAAATATCGAGCCGTGATCGATCGACGATACCCGTTAGAGCAAATTGCTGAAGCGCATCGCTATGTCGACCTTGGACACAAAAAAGGAAATGTCGTAATCACTTTGGTTAGTCCACCGCAGTAATTTTGATGAGAATCGTATTTCACAGGTTGAGTCTTTTATCGCGATTAGTTATTTTATAAAGTAATCATACCGAGGAAACCGTCATGACAAAAAACCTACCAAATCTTACGATGCCACCTTATTGTTCCACGTTGATCGGAGTACTGCATGGTGTCAGCGATTATTTCAAGATCGAGGTCAGTACCCCCTGGTTGTTTGGTGGCAGCGGATTCGCGTTTCTGATGAATGTGCATGAGGAGATTTGTCCCAGCGGACCGTACTGCTGGGATATGCGCGAAACAATTCGGCGGATCGAGAACCTCGGGATCGTGATGTCCGTCCACGGATCGTATACGATGAACAATTCGTTGGAAGAACGGCAACAACTCGACGCGCTGTTGATTGAAAAGCTCGATCAGGGAATCCCTTGTTCACTCAGCAATATGGAGCATCAACTGATCACCGGGTACGACGACACCGGTTTCTTGACCGCACAGCCGTGGGCGCCGCAAGTGACCGATTTTCCACCGGCGCATCTGACGTTCGGTAGTTGGGAGGAAATAAAAGACGAATGTCACGTCGAGTTCTTCTCGTTTGCGAAAGCAACGCCTGCCAAAGAACTCACCGTGATCCGCGATAGCCTCAAGCTGGCAGTCGATTTCCATCGCAACCCGCAAAAGTATTCACATGCACCCTATGCGACTGGAAGTGGCGCATATGCCAACTGGATCAAAGGGGTCGAGTCCGGTCACGGTAGCGAGCATGGAAACTGGTGGAACGGAATGGTGTGGACCGAAAGTCGAAAACTCGCAGTGAAGTATTTTCAGGAAATCGGCACGAAGTATCCGCTGTTTGCCGCAGTCACGGAACCTTTTATCGCGGATTACACGCAAATCGCCGAAGCCTTGTATCAGGTCAGCGACAAGTCAATATCTAGCGAAAAGAAGATAGAGCTGCTGAAGGAAGCGCAACAGATCGAAGCTGCAGCGATCAATCGGATCGAACAACTCCTGCCGATGATGGGATAAGGAGGGGTGGTGGGTGAACGTCGTGCGTTTCTTGAAATCAATCATAAGAATAAAACTGGGTTTCAGGGTGTTGTTCTGAAACACGGTTTCTTTTTTGACTGAAACCGACTTGTTCCCAATATGGGAACACCGTATATTAGATTATGCTGATCGCGAACCGAACAATACTCGATCAATATGCAAGATCACATCCCGATGCGGCAGTTGCGCTGAAAGCTTGGGTGTTGCTGGTTTCGGAAGCCAAATGGAAAACTAGCCATGAAATCAAACAGCGCTTTGCAACAGCGAGTTTTCTACACGATAATCGGGTCATTTTCAATGTTCGCGGTAATAAACATCGATTGATTGTGCAAGCGATCTACGTGGCAAATGTCGTTCGGATTGTTTGGATCGGCACTCATGCCGAGTACGACAAACTGCGCTTGGAGTAACCATCGAAATGGTGCTGAAACTAATTAAAACCCCGGAAGAGTATCAGGCGGCACTCGTCGAGCTGGATCGCTTGATTGCACTCAATCCACTACCCAATTCGCCGGAAGCAGATACCATAGAACTGATTGCCGTTCTGATGCAACGTTATGATGATGAACACAGCTCGCTAAAAACGGTCAATGTGAGTCCCGTCGACCTGATCAAATTTGTTATGGAACAGCAAGGATTAACCAATCGCGACTTGGAACCATTTATCGGTTCACGTAGCAGGGTTTATGAAGTGTTGTCCGGTCATCGAAATCTCAGCAAGATGATGATTGCGAAACTTCATGAGGGATTGGGAATTCCCATACACTATCTCTTCAACACCACACCAAAACGAAACACAAAAACCAAGAGAGCGGTGAAACGTTCTCGGAATCAAATTTCCGGTCGATCCCCGACCGTATCGCCACACTGATTCATCCAATTTTTCTATAATTTTTTCACTCCACTTCCGAATCTTGTTCAATTAAAACAGACAGTCTCTCACGGTGCATATGCTCGAACAACATAATAGTGACAAGTCGTTGCGGGCTGTATTAAGTCTAAGTAAGTCGTATCCGAAGTCGTTCCCACCAAAGTATGAAATGAGTGATAGGGCACGTCTTCACGATAAATATTATACTGGATTCCCGCCCCCGGAACCGCCGACCAGCTAAGATTTACTGCCGGTGTATCGGCTGCGATCGTAAAATTCTGAGGGACTTGCAGCGGAGCACGATGGTAGTATAAAATCGTTCCACTGTCCCCGACCGCCCAACCATTCATCGCATCGATAAAAGATACTCCGCGAATATTTCTTGTTATGCCGATCGTGTCTCGAAGCCAAGTGGTTCCGCCATTCAGCGTGTGCCGGATGTTGCCATTTTCGCCAACCACCCAGCAAGTATTGGTGTCGATACTAGCAACTCCCGAAAAATAATACAGCATCCCACTCGGTTGGCGACGCCAGATACTATCGACATTGAATGAGTGTAAAACCATACCGCCATTGCCACCCACAACCCAACCATGATCGCAATCGACCATCGATACTTGGTACAACGACATGAAAAGCGACCATTCGATAAAGCAACCCCGCCAGGTGCTGCCGCCATTCTGGGTTCGATACACGGCACCACGATCGTGCGACATCCAACCATGGTCGCGGTCGATGAATTGAATGGAAGTGAGTGCATCGACGGAACCGCAGAATTGTCGAGACCAAACATTGCCACCATCGGTGGTATGCAATATTACACTGGTCGTATCTCCGATCCAACTCGTACCGACTGTCCACCCGTATAGCGAATCGACAAAATCCACACCATTGAGAAAATTCAATGTGCCGCTAATCTGCGGATTCCAACTATTCCCGCTGTCGGTAGTGTGTAAGATCAAACCACTGTCGCCGACTACCCATCCGGTTGATGGACTAACGAATGCTAGATCTCGCAGCGTCTTTGGGGTATTGCTGGTTTGGATATTCCAACTGATACCATGATTCGAGGTATGGATAATCAACCCCGAGTTGCCAACCGCCCAGCCATTACTTGTATCGACAAATGCAACTCGATTCAACCGGGTTCGATTGGGAGAAGTTTGCATTACCCAGTGCTGCGCGGGCAATTCAGAAGAGGTTATCAGAACAATGAGAATAATGAAAAATACCGACCGCATAACAACCCTCCATTCCAATTTCTATTAAACTAAACTGGCAAAGAGTATCAACGGATGTTTTCCAAATGCACATTTTTTTACGCTACGATCGAATGTTGGAACGGTTCGAAAGAAGTGTGTGAAGTTATCGGCGAAATCAGTAAGCATGAATCGATACGGGTTCCCGACCAAGTTACTGTCTCAAATTAGATACAAATTCGGATTTTTCCATCTGATTAAGGGAAATTTTATGTCAAGTGTCCAATTCGATGATTGTAGTTTTAGATATCTGAAAGCAGAATATCTTGATTACTTGAACGTTGACTAGTGATAGATCACTGTAGTTTATTAGTACGAAGTATGGTTTATCTGCACTGAGAGTTCGAATCTCCGCGAGACTCCGCACGATACAAGGATTTTTGGATTACCCTGATACCCTGTCTTAACCAATTCTCTTTCGACTATTAATTAAGCCCAGACCATACAAAATGATGCAATACACGTTCCGAACATAATGTCTGATCTCGTGTGAATAGCAGCTATTTCTTTTCTTTATCCACCAGTTTCAATAGAATCTCCTCAATCGCGGAATCCTGTGCGGTGAGATGATCGAGGATGATGCGCACTTCCTGTTCAGCCTTTTGATTGATCAAGAAATCATTGTGCGCCTCAAGTCGGTCCTTCATCGCTAACCGATTTTGACTCATCATCAACATCGGAGCGGTGTAAGCCGCCTGCAGAGACAGGAAAAGATTCATCAGAATAAATGGATACGGATCCCAATGGTTTGTCCAAGCAACAATATTCAATACTGCCCAAACAAATAACACACAGGATTGAACGATGATGAATGTCCACGAACCGACAATCTGTGCAATGCGATCAGCCGCCTTTTGTCCCAGCGTCAATTTCTCAAGAAACAAATCGTTGACATTCGCTACCGGCGGGTGATCGTGAAGATAGGGCTGCGGGAAAGAAATTGGCATTTTACCTCCTTATCGGGATGATGCACTACTCAAAAGTACGAATTTGGTTGTGCTTTCCGCCCGAAACAAGATCCATTCAATCTTTTTTCTAATTATCCAACACTTTACGGTTAGTGTCGGGTAACGGTTAATTATTGGGTTTCAGCGTTTTCTCTAACCTTACCCATTAACAACGGCTAGTCATAGTCAATTCTGAAGATCTATTGCCAGATTTTCTCACACCAGCATTATTGTTTGATGAGGCAATATAGCAGATTAACATTAGTATCGAATTCGCTAGTCTACTAAAATTTCTCGTGGAAGGTTTCCTGAAATTTGAAGCGAGCTTAATGATCGCTTCGTACTTCTAGTTCATGTCGCGAATTGTCTTTTTTAGCTAATATCACACTCGCATTTAATGTTCCTTACTCGCTTCATGGCACAATGTCTTCGGAATATTTTCTGCTTTTTTCCTTTTTTTAACCGGTGAAAACAGAAGTTACCGATTAGGAATTTAGTATACTTCTCTAGCGTTCATGGGCAATAAATTACAATTACAACAACTTACAATAATTGAACACATGCCGCCCAGTTTGTATCTCTAGCGACGAATATTTTCACAAAAAGCTAGATTTTACTTGTGGGATGTTGCCCTTTATTCTAATTTCTAGTTGCACGCACTCACCCGACGACTCCACCAGTCTAATATCCTTACTTATTCACTGAATGTTGTTCACTATGAGGTCAAACGTTTGATTCAATAGCTCCATCATACCAATTGGGAGAATGTAAATGAAACACAAACTCATTTATTTTATTCTTGTGATGGCATTTTTTTCGTATGCGGCTTTAAGTGCAACTGTAACAGTATGCCCCGGATCGACCGGTCAACAAGTACCTCCAATATCCGTGTCGAATTACTCTTCCGAGACCTTTTCCAATTCTGCAAATATTTACTATCCTTCGGAATTTGGGAGCGTTTCTTTTCCGTTAACACTCACCGACATCTCTTGGCGCATTCTTTCTGGATCGGGATTAACCACTAATAATTCAACTCTTAACATCTATGTAAAAGAAACAACAGTGACCAATTTTTCATCCAATCCTAATTGGTCGACGTTACTTTCCGGTGCAACTCTCGTTTACCGTTCCACGACCCAAAACATTAACAACACCACCGGTTACCAGACGTTCACTTTTAATCAGAATGGTGGTTCGTTTGTTTACAACGGCGGAAGCAGCAATCTGATGGTGATCTGCATCTGGGAAGGAGCGCGGGCAGCTGGAAGAACAATGTGGGCAACGACAGTGAATAGCGGACCTTGGCGATGCGCAATAAATATTGCCGGCTCGACAATTCCTCTGTCAAATACGGTCTGGGTATACCAGACAATTACCGAAGCGAAGTTCTCCTATTCGACGGCTGGGGTTTCGATGGCGCCGATTACCGCGAACAGTTCAGGTTACGGCGGAACGATCGTCAATTACCAGTTCAATGGATCAAACTCTGGTGGCAGTAGTGATTCATATAACTTGACCTTGTCGGGGAATAGTTGGAACAGTCGTATAATGGACGGAGTCGGTGGAAATCTAATTTCAACTGTCGGACCAATTTCTGCAAGCGGTAATTTTTCGATATGGGTGGAAGTTTCCATTCCGCACGGCGCAACGAGTGCAACGGATGGCTTTACCTTGCAAGCAGCCTCACAATCAAATCCTTTGGTAACTGCCTCATGCACGCGAACGACAACGCGAATTGTTGCCGATTATTCCATGAATCAAACAGAGACCGGTTCGGGCGACAGTTCACCATGGTCACCATCATTTCCACCTGATCCGCAAACGGGAAATCTACCTCCAGTTGTTATTGATTTTCCTCTGAATGCATCCGGCAACCCTACACAAGTTTCGCTATCATATACATCAACGGTTCCACCGATAATCACACAACCGATTCCAGCAAACTTAACGATCGGCAGATTCTGGAATATTGAATTAACCGGAGGAGCCAATTACTCGGCAACACTCGATTTGTACTTTACCGACGACCAAATTCCCGCAGGATTGCTTCCTCTTGTTGTTCCCTCAAATTTGCCCAGTACAAGCTTCAATAGTACGACGGGGATGCTAGAACATTCTTATGTCGCCGCTGTTACTCTGTTTCAAGCTGGTACTCCGAATGTGTACCGGGCACAGATATTGAATGTAACCAACTTCTCAACTTGGGTACTCGGTGGTGGTGGAACTCTTCCGGTAGAAATGACGTCATTTATCGCTGTTGGTGGCGACTCGAGAGTGAATCTGAGGTGGAGAACCGAATCTGAATATAACAATCACCATTTCAACCTATACCGATCTCATGAGCGCAATATTCAAGGCGAATTAATTGTTCAGATTCCCGGCAACGGAACATGTGCAAATTCGCATGATTATACGTACTCGGATCGCCGCGTCCAAAATGAGATCACTTATTATTATCACATCGTTGATATTGCATTCGACGGATCCGAAAGTATTCACTCGCTGGTTGCTTCAGCCACACCATCTGCTGCGGCACTAGGGATACTTCCTCTCAAGTATTCCTTAGCTCAAAATTATCCCAATCCATTCAATCCGAGTACTAGAATTACCTATGGGATTAAAAACGCCGAGATGGTTCATCTGACAATTCACGATGTACTTGGTCGCGAAGTTGCGACATTGGTGAATCAATTTCAAAAACCGAATACTTATCGGGTTGTGTTTGATGCAAGTAGTCTACCACCGGGGATGTACTTTTATCAACTTGAGACCGGTAGTTTCAAGAGTGCAAAGAAGATGACCTTGAGTAAGTAAAGATTTTTTTTATCTTCGACAGCAACCACCTCAGCAAAGTGGGGTGGTTGCTTTTTTTCCAATACTTGCCAGTCAAGGATTTTAACTGAGAGCCGCAAAAAAAAATGGAAGTACACGCTTCGCGATCGAGACGATTAGATGCTCGTTAGGACCATTAAGCAGAATGATTTGGCGAAGTTCGCACAACTATCGCCATCACCTGCAAATCTTCAATCGAAACTTCAGACACTCTGGATCGATCAGAGGAGTTCTCCGGAATATTGTTTTGTTGCCGAGGAGGATAGTAATTTTGTTGGCGGTGCGGTTTATTTGCTCTTTCCGTCGCTGCCGGAAGAAGTAGCGCTTTGGGATTTGTTACTCCCGACAACCGCAGGAAGTCGCGAAATTGGAAGTCGGATTTTGATCGCTAGCTTCAACGCGTTAGGTCGTCATTCGGTAAAACATATTGAAGCACGGATCGAGTCTACTGATGACAACGCGATCATAAGACGCGCATGTTTGGAAGCTGCAGGGATGTGTTGCTTTCAGGAGAAGTGGCGCTTCGATTTTTCTTCTCATCACGCGCTACCTGAAATTGGCGGCACGCTGATCTATCAATCGCTTTTACAACTTAGTAATGATTTTTTTATTACACTTATCGAGAATGTGACGACAAATACGCTTGACCGTGGCGATTTAATGAATATGAAGAATTTAGGGACCTATCGGGCAGCAGAAAGCTACTTTAATATTCTGAAAGATTTGGATTATCGCCCCGAATTATGGCAGATCGGGATAGCGCCTGACAATATTCCCGTTGGTTTGGTGGTACCACAAATTTTTTCACCAAAATTAGGCGCAATAAACTATCTCGGGGTCGTTCCCCAAGAACGCGGGAAAGGATACGGGCTTGAACTATTGCACAAGGGAACGGAAATATTGCTTACTGCAGGAAGTGAGCAAATTATCGGGGATATCGACACACTGAACTTTCCCTTGGCACAATCGCTTGAAACGCTAGGATACAAAAAAAAGTGTGAAATTTCCTGTTATGAATTTAGACTAGCGTAAGCTAATTTGTAGTATTCGATAATCTCGGGTCTTGTGACGAAAACCGATGAAAACGCCAATGACAGAATCGCAGCAACTCATTTCGATAACCGAATCAGACTTGACTAATCACGCTTTAACAAGTGAGCGCTGGGAAGATTTCTGTCGGCTGTTTGGTGCACGAGGTGCCTGCAGTGGCTGCTGGTGTATGCATTGGCGACTATCGAAGCGCGAATTCGATGCCAATCGCGGGGATAATAACCGGTCTGCGATGAAACTACTCGTCGATGCTAAGCATCCGGTCGGCATCCTCATCTGTCATGGCTCGGAAGCAATCGGATGGTGTGCCATTGCACCGCGCGAGGCATTTTCTACTTTACAGCGATCACGGATCTTTGCGCCAATCGACGATCAACTGGTATGGTCGATTGTCTGCTTTTTCATCACGAAAGCTTATCGTGGAAAAGGGGTCTCGAGCAAATTAATCGTAGCAGCAGTAGATTATGCCAAATCTCACGGGGCGAAAATCGTCGAGGCGTATCCAAACGATTATACCACTGCCCTCCCCGCTCCATTTGTGTTCTCGGGTCTCTTACCCGCATTCACCCGGGTCGGATTCGTCGAGGTTGCCCGCCGTTCGAATCATCGACCGATCGTTCGATACCTGATCGAGAAATAATTATTCAAATTCTATTCGATTGTCGCCGATCGTTATGCTTTTCGTTTTTTCGCTTTGGTCGAAGACTTTTCTAGATTTTCCTTCACCCGGTATTGGACAATTTTACGAATCAGCCCATAAGGAATCGGTTGATCTAGTGGAAATCTCACCGCCCCCTTGGAACTTGGATATTGCGATAATTCATTCTGGAAAGCAGCCATACCGGATGCCGTGGGATAAAACCCGATGTGATGTTTGCAGGCAGCGAAGTAGACCAGGATTCCATTCTGCGAAAACGCCGGCATTTGATAACTGATGGTTTCTTCTGCTGCCGGTGCCGCTTTACCGATCGCAATTCGAATCCGCGCCAAGATACTACGTACCGGTTCCGGAAACCCGGCGATATACTCAGCAATAGAATTGGGGGTAATCCGTTCCATTTTCATCTCCATTACCTAATTATCACAATTTTAAATTTCGTGACAGAAAGCGACATTAATCCGTGAATATTTTTTCACAACCGGTGAGTGTAAACATGTTGTCGGAAAATTCAATTCGTCCCATCCTCCGCAAAATAGCGATTACAGGCAATTTAGTACTGTTTTGTTGGATCTTGTACAATGGCTACAACGAAAACTTTCAAGGAACCAGAATTGAAATCGTTTCATATCTCGTACTCATGTTGTTGTTGCTTTTGAACACATACTTACTAATACGTAACAAATTGTAGCCAATACGCAGTTTAGCATTTAATTAGACGCACTAATTCATTAAAATCATTATTGATAATTACATACTATCACTAATTAATTTCCGGTATTAATCTTCCCCGCAGTACAGGTGTCGATTCAATAGTGACCGCATTTGATAGCATGTATTTGTTTGTAGAGGGGAGATCACTATGCGATTTCAACGACTTATTGTAGTATGCCTACTCGGCTTACTCATATTAGGCTATGGTTGTTCGAAAAATTCAACCAGCCCAACGGCTTCACCGGGAAGCGACACCCAGCAAATCAGCGAATTAATCGCCAATGAAGACAGTTCTTCGTTTTCGGCGGGTGACATCGGTGGTTCCGACGGTATTTTATCAGTCGGCGACGATACCAGCGCCACTGGTACCGATACTACGATCGTTCCTGTCAAATGGGGACGCATCCATATGCGTGTCGTTTCGAAGACCATTTCAACAACCTACAACTCGACTGAAGACACCGCCTCGGTGGAAGTTAACTGGACCATCGCCGGGGTATTGCGATTGGTTACCGCAACCGATACAATCGATAAACCGTATCGCGATGCCTATTTACAGAAAGCTAGTTACATCCGAATCGGAAAAACATTTCACCGTGCTCATAATTGGAAATTAGTCGCTGTAACCACGATGACGGCTATAACGGAATCTGTCACTTCGCCATACATCGCTTCGGTGACGTGGTTCCGAAAGGGTAACGGGACTTCGGATTGGACGCAGACAGGCTCCATCGTTACCGATGCCGTCAATTTCTGGCAGACTAGCGATAATCTTCCGAACTTTCAGCGCGGCGATTCGCTGATGCTTCGCGTCACGACTACCAGTACCGATTCGTATTATGGACAAATTCATTATTATCCGAACGGCAATCACGCTTACCAACGACTACCCTTCCATTCACCAACCACCGGAACGTGGGAAGTGGTCGCGTATATTCCGACAATGACCGAATTATCCAAGCGATTGCTGTATGTCGACTTCCTTGCCGATAACTCTGTTCATCGTGCCGACGACGTCTACAAAGCGAATATCTGGGGTCTTTTATACAAAGTCGTTTCCTAGTGCTAGAATCGATATTCAAGAACAAAGCGCACCCTTCGAAGGTGCGCTTTTTCTATTTATCACGCGATCGTCACAGTTGGAGAATACGATCGAATACTCAGTTAAACAACGCCTTTTCCTAGCAAGTAATTACCGAAGTGTAAATCGTCGCGCTCGATGTGGTTAATCAACCACCCTTTGATAAAGATCGTGAATTCGGTGACGCCGAGTATTCCGTCATGATACTTCTTTATATATCCATGAACCTGATCGATCAAATGCTTGTGTTCGATGCGATGCATCGCCAATCCTGGGTATCCATATTTTTCCATCGCGGCTTCTTCGTGCTGAAAATGTAATTCAGTATAGATTATCAATTCCGTTAGCGCATACTCGAGGATCTCTTTTCCTTTGCCATAGACAATTGCCGAGTTGACAATATTCAATAAATCGAATAGATGTTTATGTTCCTCATCGATTGCTGCAATGTGTACGGAGAATTGGTCGGACCATTCTACCAGATTCTGTTTCGCTGCCATCTCAATCTCTGAATAAGTGGGTCTAGCCGTAATAACAACACTGTGCTAGCGCTTCCCGGTTCGCGAAAGATCGTCTTCGGTCATGCCTAACGACAAAAGGCGTTTCTGTAACATTTCCACGTAGAAGCCACCGAAATTCAAGCGACCGATATGATTGTTGGTGCGATATTGATAGACAGTTGTGTAACTTGACAGTGCTTGCGATACCGCGTCGGGCGAATTTTGCATCAGCGACAATTCCAATTGTGCCAACGCCAATATTGGTGCGGCTTCACTGGTTCGATATTCGGTTGTAGCGACGATGGCTTTCCCTAAATAGGATTCGGCTTTCGCAAGTTTATTTTCGCGGATACAAATCAGCGAAAGAAATCCGTACGATTCCAGCAACAATGCGAGATTATTGGCAGGATCGATTTGCGTTAACAGCGATTCGTACAATAGCATTGCCTGACCGTAATCTTCCTGGCTATAGGCAATCAGTGCCAGTGCCGAGGTGCCGACGTTAATCAGATACTGCAATTTGAGGTTTCGCGATAATTCGAGCGATTCGTGGATCAAATGATATGCTTCTTCAGGGCGACCGTCACAAAATGCAATCTCACCAAGCGACATTAATGTATGTGCAGCACCGTTTTGCGCTCCGATTTGTCGATGGATTTTCAACGCTTCTAGAAAAGATTTTTGTGCCTCACCGGCATCGCCAACCGCTTTTAAAACCACACCGATATTGTTCAGCGTGATTGCTGTTAACCAATCAGACCCGACCTCACGCATAAGCTCAAGCGATTCGCGAAACGCATCGAGTGACCGCTGCCATTGATTGTTTTCAAGTGCGACATAGCCGACACCACCCAGGGCATTGGCAATTTCACGTTTATCACCATATTGCCGCGCCAAGTTCAAGGAGTATTCACTCTTCTCCAATGCTTCTTCGGAGCGTCCGCATTCTTGAAGAACTTTGACATATCCTACGGTAAACGACATCTCCATCGAGGGGGAGTTAATTTCCCGGGCGATGGCAATCGCTTGTTCAAATTGTTGAATGGATTTATTGAAATCGCCGATTGCCAGCGCAATCAGCGCAAAGTTGGCGGTAATGTTGGCAACATTACTGCGGTCTTTCGAAGCATGAAAATGCTCTAGCGCTTCGTTGAAATGTTGAATCGCTTCTTCGTAGTTGCCTTTAATCCGAAAGATATTCCCGAGTGAAAGGAGGGATAGACCAATTCGTTGAATATTGGCAATCGATCGAAATCCGTCAAGTGCTCGCGATAAATTCGTGAATGCGGAATCGAAATCGCCGCGCTCGGCAAACAGCCTGCCAAGTGACAATGAGGCTTCCGATACCATTGCGACATTATACAATCCTTCCGCAGCTTCGCGGGCAGCGAGAAAACGCATCCGCGCTTCCTCAAAGTGCCCTTCGGAACGGTGTTGCGATCCTTCTTTGAGCAACGTCTGGATCGCTTCCGGGGTCGGTGTCGGAGTATCGGTCATAGGCTATAAACTAACGGAAAATCGAAATACATCCAAGCATTATTCAAGGTCAATACACATTTTCAGAGCACTTTGTGTTTCGGAAATGCAATTATTGGCTCACACTTACCTGTCGGATTTCGTACAACCTTATCAAGTGTGATAACACACACTTCACTTTCCCGATCGGGAGGATCTATGCGAATATCCATTTTACTCTCTTTTCTTCTTGTTTCCCAAGCCTTTGCTTTTTCGGCGGGTCCGCCGGATAGTGTCGTCGGCAACCCGACAACCTGCAATCAGTGCCACAATTCATTTGCGCTCAATTCCGGAGCAGGAGCGTTGATGGTAGATGGACTGCCGACGGAGTTTTACGAACCCGGCAAAGCCTACATTATCGAAATTGAATTGAACCAAATCAATCAAAGCCGGTTCGGATTTGAGGCGACCGCGTACTTGAACAACAACCCGAATAAGCGCGCCGGTGAGATCGTGGTGCTGGAGAACGATCTGACACAAGTTTCAACCTCAGGCAAGGATGCCCCCCAGTACATCAAGCATAAACGGGCAGGTACATTCGCAGGAATGGTCAAGGGGAGAGCGCAATGGGTATTCAAGTGGATTGCACCGTCGTCGGGGAATGGGGAAGTATATTTTTACGTTGCTTGTAACGCAGCATCGAACGATAATACCAACCAAGGCGATTACGTCTATACCTCGAAATATGTTCTCAAAGAAGGTAAAGTCGCCGCCACATCGCAACCGAAATGATCATCGGGAGGTCATTACTCGATTGATGCAAATACTACTCTGTACAAGTACGCCTTTCGATAAATACAAAAGAGGTTCCACTTTCGTGGAACCTTTTTGCTTCGATTCACGCATCCGCGCTTACTTCTGAATACTCTCCAGCGATTGCTGAACGAAATCGCCAACCATCTGTTGACTTTCCATTGATGCTTTGTACATCGCCATCGCCGGTTCGGAGATCGCCACTGAATCGCCTTGTGAACCGGAACTATCGATAGTATTACCGGCAATTGCTCGAATACTATCTTCCAATTGTGCAGCTACGACATCTACCGCCCGTGTCGCTGCCGCCATTCCACCCGAAAGAGAGGTAATACCCAAACTCATTTAAATATGACCCCGAAATTTATATTTAGAAATTCATCACTTCTTTTATCGACCACTTCACTCGATACTTTATTTTTGCAAGCAGACAACATGAATTATAGTTAGTATCGGTTTAAGAATTAGTTTCATTCAATCTCCGCAAATCGCTTGTATACCCCTTTTGATACGATGGAGGCGAGCTGTCCGTTCGTTTCAAAACGCGACACTCCAAAAGTCGCTACTGTCGAAAACAAAGACAACTGTACAAATTATGTTCAGTTAATTTTTCTTCAAGTATCTTCGAATTTTGAATTAAGATATATTGTACCTGCCTCAGCTTCTCTCAGACTAGAAATAACGTACCGACCGGAGGTTCTATGATAAAATTCTCACCGAGATTATTAATACTCTTAATTTGTTTCATCGCTCCAGTCGCAGCATTGGCAGACGGCTGGGAATGGCAAAACCCGCCATCACATTTTACCAATTTTACTGCGGTAAAATTCATAACTCCAAATTCTGGATGGTCGGTAACCAGTACCGGCAATATTATGCACACATCCAATGGCGGTGTCTCGTGGATTCAACAAACGAGCTGGCCCAATTTGCAATTATCGAATATCGTATTTGTCGATTCGTTGACCGGATGGATCGTCGGCGGCACGATCAATAGCGATTCCTCAACCGGTGTCGTCCTTAGTACCACTGATGGTGGCAACTCATGGATACCACAACTTGAAGCATCGAGTGTGTATTATCACGTTGCATTCATCGATAACCAGAATGGCTGGATCGTTTGCGGCTCCCTTCACAACGGTTTCCACAGCTACCTACTCCACACATCCAATGGCGGCGTCACTTGGAATCCTCAATTACAAAACAACTCCGATTTTTTGTTAAGAGTCACCTTTACCGATTCACTTCACGGCTGGGTGGTGGGTGGTGATAGTTGGGCTGATGCTAATGGATTCGGAGTTATTCATCGCACGACGGACGGAGGGACGACTTGGTCTCGACAACTCCGTGATTCTCAACTATGGTTTACAGATGTTGCATTTACCGATTCGAGTAACGGTTGGGTTGTCGGCGCTTTCGGTACGATTATTCATACGACCGATGGTGGCGTTACGTGGTCGCATCAAATCAGTGGCACCAATCTTTGGAGTCAACGCATTCGATTTACCGATATGAATAATGGTTGGATTATCTGTTCAGATTATTCTCCAGCCGGCGATATATTCCTCCATACGACCAATAGTGGCACAAATTGGCAGCAATGTACGCCGTATCCTCCAGTTGACGACCTGAATGACCTTACGTTTTTCGACAACAACGCCGGTTGGTGTGTAGGAAGTGGCGGAACGATAATCAAGACGACAAATTCGGGGCGGTCTTGGTTCAACCCCGCTCCCATCGGTAACATTTATAGCGTTGCCGTGATTGATAGCAATTCTGCATTCGCGGTTGGCGATTCCGGCAAGCTCTTCTCGACTAGCAATGGCGGCACCGATTGGCAATCGCAAACGCTCGACTCCAATCAAAAGCTCAATTCGATCGATTGGATCGATCAAAATCACGGATGGATTGTTGGCGATTCCGGTTATGTATTTCGAACGACCGACGGTGGAAATATCTGGGAGCGTATTTATTGTGGATTCGATGTGTTTATGAAAAGTGTCACCTTCGTCGACACCTGCAATGGCTGGGCGGTTGGCGCTCGCGGTGCGATTCTTCACACGACGAATAGTGGTACTTCGTGGACCATGCAATTTTACAACCGCTGGCTATACTATTCCGGTGTTTATTTTATCGATTCCAATATCGGGTGGGTTGTCGGTTTCGATGATACATCACTGGGTATCATTCTTCACACAACCAACGGGGGTGCTAGTTGGCAGCCTCAATCGCTCGAAACGTTGCCAATGTTGTACGATATCTGTTTCATCGATAGTTTTAACGGTTTGTGCGTTAGCGACAGCGGTATCATATTCCATACGACCAATGGCGGATCGACTTGGACTGGAGTACAGAGTCCTACTACCAACACGCTAAGGAAAATTCGATTTCTCGATGCCAATACTGGTTGGATCACTGGTCAAAATGGCACTATTCTCAAAACGACTGATGGTGGGGTACTATGGGAAATTGTCGCCAGTAATACACATCAACCGTTATACGATATCGGGTTTTGTAACGAAACGACGGGGTGGGTGGTTGGTGCAAACGGCACGATTCTTAAATCAGTCGGCGGGAATGTTAGTAGTGTACCCGAACACAACGGTAACAACACACCACATCAATTTACACTTTTACCTAACTATCCCAATCCCTTCAACCCCACGACCTCGATCTCCTATAATCTTCCTAAGCCGGGAGTCGTCGAGTTGCGAGTGTTCGACATCTCGGGTCGCCAAGTTCAGACGTTGTACCACGGCTATCGCCAACCGGGAAATTACACCATTACTTTCGATGGCACGTCGTTGCCTTCGGGAACCTACTTTGTACAGATGCGATCAGGCGATTTCATGCAAACGAGGAAAATGGTGTTGCTGAAGTAGTACAAGCTTAAAAACTCGAATAACTTTTTTTACCGCCACCAATTAAGTCAAGCACCAATGCCTCGAGCGAATTATTTTCGGTCGAGGCATTTTCTAAAACATCTCTGTTTATCTTGTTCGCGAATTTGAACTTGATTACTTTTGACATAACTCGCCAAAGGAATTGAGTTTATGAAAACACTTCACTCTCAATACTACCTCTTAGTCCTTTTGGTGTTTCCGATTTCCGCTCTGGCAGTCTGATGGACGAATCAAAACAGCGGTACTACCGCAAATCTAGCCGGGAGCGCATCGCATTGCCTTTGACGGCGCATCTTTATCGTCGGGAACCTACTTCGTGCAAATACACGCCGGCAAGTTCTCGCAGTCCCGCAAAATTGTTCTACTAAAGTGAACTAAGACTAATCGGACGACTTTTTATGCACAACCAACCCGAAATGCATACTACTACCGACGCCTGTAAAGGGTGCGGCGCCTGTGTCGAGTCCTGCGGCAAATTCGTAATCGCTGTTACGAATGGGCACGCAACAACCATCCCGGAACGTTCCGGGCATTGTATCTTTTGTGGACTATGCGTCGCCGTATGCCCCAACGACGCACTAACGCACTCCAGTTTTAACAAAGCGGATTTTCCTGCACTAAGCGACCCATCGCTACAATTCGGACAGTTCCAAAACTTACTCATGAGTCGAAGATCGATCCGGCTTTTCAAAGACCGTTCAGTCGAACGATCGAAGATCGATCAAATTCTCGAAGCGACTGCGACCGCGCCCATGGGTTTTCCGCCCCACACCACTGAAGTTTTGGTAATTGAAAACGCTGCCGAACGGGACATCTTGTTCGATACTCTGCGCAAAGATTATGATTGGTTGGTAAATTCGATGAAGAATCCGATTGCACGTCAATTTGTCCGATTGAGTGCCGGAGCGATCGATTATCATTCAATTCAAACGCATATTCTCGAGGTTGTTGCCGACGCCAATCGACGGTACAAACAAGATAAATCCGACTGTTATACCTATCATGCCCCGGTGGTCATGTTATTCCATGCCAACAAATGGGAAGTAGCGTTCCGCGCCAATGCCGTTATCGCTGCCACCTACGCGATGCTCGCGGCACACGCACTAGGGCTTGGAACGACACTTCTGGAAATTGTCGGACCGATTGTGAATCGTTCGAAACCACTCAAACAACGCTGGTCTCTTCCCGAAGACAATGAGGTTGTCCTAGCGATGATCGTAGGTTATCCGAAATACAAATTCCATCGCGGCATCAAACGACAATTAAAAGGGGTTAGAGTTATTTGACGCGTTATATACCATTTCTTGAAAATCGTGTCGCATTGTGATTTACTCTCACACTCGTGTTACAGATTTTACAATTTCTGGTTGATTGAGTAGCTGTTGTATTGCCCATGTTACCCGATCTCTTAGTTCTTCTCTGGACTTGCTGTACCAATGGTTGAAGTAATGCTCTTTGATATACAACCACAATCGTTCTATCGGGTTGAGATCGGGTGAATAGGGTGGCAAGAATATTGGTTGAATATGATGCCAGTTTAACGATTTAACCTTGTGCCAACTGGCATTGTCCAGCACCATTGTTACCCTTTCGCCCTTGGTATATTCGGCGAAGTGGTCAAGGAAAATCTGGAACAGTTCCCGATCCACTTCCGGCATTTGCAGCGAAAACAACCGACCGGATAAGGGTTGTACCGCGCCCAAAATGTTTTCCCGCAAATGGGTGCCGGTAAAGGGAACCGTTTGTCGTTCTCCTTTCCGCATCCAGCGTCGGCGCGGGCGTGGATCGCCGGTAATGCCGCTTTCGTCGTAGAACCAAATCCGATTGGGATCGCTGGCAAGCAGCGACGACAGCAGTTCTGTGAAAGCCAACCGGGCCTCGGCATCCTGTTTTGCCGGCCAGGATCGCGGCATATTCAAGGCAAATCGTTCATCGCGAACAAGACGGGCGAGCGTGGAATAGCCCAATTCGATGCGTAGTTCGCTACGCAATACGCCATGCAACTTGCGTAGTGTCCAGTGTGTCTGTCCGTGCTGCTCGGGATGGGTAAGCCAATCGACAACCAGAAACCGTTGTTCTTTGTTAGCTTTGCGCGGTCGTCCCGGTCGCGGTATCCGTTTCAAACGGTCAATGCCACCGGCGTTCCAATGCTGAACCCACCGCTGTAAAGATCGCGGTACAACCGACAACACTTGACAAACTTGATTGTCCGGTAACCCTAACAAGAGCATTTTAATCCCTTGAAAGCGACAGTGCTCGTCATGGTCAACCGAACAACGAAGGGCTTCTTCGATCTCGTCCAAAGTACCATTCGCAGGATTAGGAGATAAAGGTCGCATGAAATAAAGATAAGAAACAATGCGACACTATTTATGAGAAACGGTATAGTATCTCTTGAAAATAAGTTGTTATCGGTAGTAGGGGCGGATCCCCGCATCCGCCCGCAGGTCAGGCGAAGCCTGACAGCGAATTATGACAACTTATTTTCAAGAACCACTATAGTAATTACACACTTCATTTGTTCGAAATTGCTTTCGAAGACAGGTTTGGGATGGTTGCATTGTGCAAGGAGAGGTCGAGTACTTCTTTGACTTCGCCGGCAGAATTGTATCGGATACACTCGGTGTGAGCGACAGTTATACTATACTCGTGAAGTGGTTACAGTATTCGTGAATTCCGGTATACCGGAACCAAAAAACTATGGGAAGCGAGTTTAATCGCTTCCCACAGTGAAATCAAGACAATTTTATTTTTTGGGTTGATCTTTAGCGACGTCGTTCTCTAATTCTTTGAATGCTTCGGATGAACGTAGACGGGTTAACAAAACCTCATTCTTCTTCAATTCCTTTAGCATCGAAGCATTGGCGTCGGCTACCGGATATTCGATCAACACGTATGCGCGCCAGTTGTCGCCATCACGACGCGTAATTTTCTCTTTGATAATCGTGTTTTGCAGAGTCGCATTGACGATTACTTTGGTAGCTTGCGTAAATTGTTGCAACAATTGCGCGTCATTACCAATTCCGGTTTCTTCGTTGAAGCGTTTTTCCATTCCTTGGATTTTTACTTCCACTTGCTTACCGATATCGGCGCGTGCTCCCGCAGCGGCTTTATCGCATGCTAGCTGCATATCCTGCGATGTTGCCGAATAAGCTCCATACATGAAGTCTTTGTTTACCGGAGGTTTTCGATACCATTCCGGTTCGCCCGAAATTGAGGTTTTTTGGAGCCCCTTCGGACCGCACCCAGCCAACAAAGCAAACGCGATTGTTGCAATAATAACAGTAGTAAATCTAGACATGATCTCCTCCGGCGTGTTAGTAGAAAAATTAGTTATTCAGTTGAAAGGGTATGGAAAGCGATATTGCAACTTTCGGTGAAACGTCACGGCTCCCGGGTGTTGCAGTAACGGCATAATATAAATCCGATCGATTCGGCGATTGCAGGAGCACATCCGCCATATTCAAGGCATAGCTCGCAACTGCAACGCATACACACACGACATTCATTTGATAGTACATATCGGCTTGCTTATTGTATTCGTCGCGGGTCGATTTCACAACCGATTTATTGGCTTTCGATTTCCGACTAGAGTATTCGTTCGATGAGAAAAAAGCGCCGCCAATCGATGCGGTTTCGGCAAGTAGAAGCCCGACACCACGCATTTTATAACCTTGGTAATATTGTCCCCATCCGGGTACAATTGCGCTTCGCCAAACCGGTGCCAAATGGGAAATTTGATTTTGTCCCGGCATCGAAATCAGTGCCCAAACGCGGAACGGTGAGGAATTACAATCGATATAAGTTTCAACAATCTGCACTCCCGTTAATGTGCTGGAAATGCCTTTCACTTCCAATTCATCAACGACCGCTTCCCGATAGGACGTTGAATCCTCAATTTTCGTCAATTGGATTCGATTCGTTAAGGTCACGCCTTGGGTAGTGTTGAATGCGCCGATAGCGCTAGTAATTGCCGCCTTACGGGCATCAACAAGTGACGCTCGGCTTTCGCCCAATCCAACCGCATAAACATGGCTTTTACCCAACGGTTTCACCGTTGTCCATCGCGGTGCAGCACTAACTAGCCCGAATGCAACCAACAGGAGCAGTGTCGAAGCGCAAAACCATCGCTGTATCCAGATCACTCCTTGGAACAAGATTATCTCCATTCTAATCGACAAATCGAATGATACTATCGCGAACGTCTAGTGATTGTTATCGCATTCCGGCAACGTTGCCATTTGGATCGGTCTTCAATAGCCAAATATTCGTGTTAGAGCCAGTTCCGGTTTGACTTCCAATCACGATATAACCGTTGTCTCGAGTCTGTTGAACTGTTACCCCTCGATCGGTACCGGTACCACCGTATACCCGTGACCAAAGTGAATCGCCGCCCGCGTTCAATTTGACTAAAAAGAGATCGGATCCACCGGCACCGGACGATTCCGTCGATCCGGCGACAATCATTCCACCGTCGGCTGTTGTGGCGATGCCGTTGCCAAAATCATTGCCAGTTCCGCCGAATTGCCGCAGCCAAAGTTGATTTCCCGAATTATCCGTTCGAATAACCCACAATCCGCGATCTCCAGACGTAGAATAACCTTCACCGGTCAACACGAAATCACCGTTGAATGTTTGCTTCACCGAATAGCTGTATCCGGAATTCGTCGATCCGTAGGTGTTTCCCCATTGATAAGTGCCACTGCTATTCGTTTTAATCATCCACCACGAAGCATTGCCTTGTGTATTTCGACTTACACCTGATACTACATACCCACCATCTGAAGCTTCAATAACAGAACATCCAGCATCAAAGTTGACTCCACCAAACGTTTGATGCCAAATTTCCTGACCGGCTTGATTCGTTTTAAGTAAATATAATTGCGCATCATTACCATATGAGTAAGTAAATCCAGCAATTACAAATTCGTTCGTCCGCGATAAAATCACCGACCATCCGACATCTTGATCGGAACCTCCAAGTGCCCGAGTCCATGAAGTATCGCCTGTCGATGTTAGCTTTACAAGCCACACATCGGAATTTCCGTGCCCGTACGACGAGGTTTCACCGACAATTAAAAAGCCGCCATCGGGGGTGGCAAGAATCGCATTTCCGCGATCGTATCCGCTTCGACCGAAGGTTCTGGACCACACTTGCGTTCCTGTTTCGCTATATTTTGCCGCCCACATATCGTAATCGTAGGGCGGCGTTCCGGTAAATCCCGTACAGGCGTATCCACCATCGGCGGATTGAACAACGGAACGTCCTTCTTGATTTGTGTTAGGACTAATTCCGATCGAAAAAGTTGTTCCGATGGGCGCTCCAGTTGTAAAGTTCCACACTGGTCCATTGGTTATTCCACTGTAATTGTCTTTGGCAACAATCCGCCATGTATAGTTCGTATTGGCGTATAAACCGGAAAAGGCAGCAGATGTTGAAGTCGTGTTGGACACGAACAATGGAATTGGCGAACTATTTCCCAGATACACATCGTATCTCAGCGTGTCAAGGTCGGGGTCGGTACCTGACCACCGCAATGTGCCATTACACGCTAGATTAGTTGCATCGTTGGGAGACGGTCCAAATGGTTGATCGGGGACGATGTTCCCGATCGTCGCATAAGCAGAATTGGTATATGTCGATGTTACTGTCTGGTTGAATGCACAAACCCGATAATAATAAGTTGTGTGTGGTGTCAGTCCAGTGTCGGCATAGGAGACCGAATTTGCAGTAACGGTCGCAATCGAAACGAATGCCGGTTGTGTCGAAATACGACGCTCGATCTGAAAGCCTTCCTCATTGCTCGAGTTGTCTGTCCAAGACAATGTGATTGTTCTAGCAGTAGTGAATATTGCGGCTAAGTTAGACGGTGCCACAGGTCGATCGGGTAATACCGTCATTTGAATGTTTGCAACAATTTCGCCACCGTTAGACGAGAAGGTCAGAGTACCGTTATTGTATACTCCCGCAGCCAAACCGGTGCGGTCGACGTTGGCAGACACTACACTGTAGCCCGCGACAGCGGTCGATCCAGAAGATGGTTGAACGGTTAACCAGGGTTGGTTGGAAACAATCGACCAATTCAAACTACTCGAACCTCGATTGTAGATCCGAACCTGTTTTGCGGTGGTAAGCGAATCGAAACCCAGTACAGTTGCATCCAGTGCGAGAATCGGAGGTCGAACCAGCATTTGAATGGTTACATTGATATCGCCGCCGTTCGAAGTGATTGACAGTGAACCACTATTGTAAATACCGGTGGTAAGACCGGCACGATTAACCCCTACTGTAACCGTGTTATACCCCGACGGCGCAGTAGAACCAAAACTCGGCTGTATCGTCAACCAGGTTTGGTTGGAGATAATCGTCCAATTCAACTGACTGACACCGGTATTGGAAATTCGAATCTGTTTCGAACTCGTGAGTGAATCGAAATCTAGCGCAGTAACATCGAGTGAAAGCTGCGGACTTGTCGGATTGGGAATAGTGATCAACACCTGTACCGTCGGATTTCCGGCATTCGATACGAAATTAATAGCTCCACTATAATTACCCGGTGCAAGACCGGTGCGAGAAATCGTAACAGTTACGTTTTCGCTTTGATTAGTAACCGTACCCTGCAAAGACGATAATTGGATCCAACTCCGGGTTGCGCTTGCCGTCCAGGAAATACTCCCGATACCCGTTTGATTGCGTACGGTCAAAGAAAGCGCCGATTGCGTTGTACCGAAGTCGAGCGGAGAGGGAGAAACCGTTAATTCCGGATTAGGGATTGTGACCAGCACTTGAACGGTTGGGTTTCCAGCGTTCGATGAAAAATTGATCAGTCCGTTATAGTTGCCAGAAGTCAAACTATCGCGCAAAACTCGAACCGTTATCGTTTGAGCCTGATTGGTAATCGAACCCTGTAGCTCCGATAATTGGATCCAATTCCGGGTTCTGTTTGCCGTCCAGGAAATCGTTCCAATCCCGGTTGAATTACGAAGATTAAGCGTCATCAACGTTTCGGTCGAGCCAAAATCGAGTGTGGAAGTACTAACCACCAATTCCGGGGAAACCTCGGTGAGTGCGATATCTCCAGTTGCCACTTGACCAGCGATAACGTTAACGACGACCGATGCCGTTACGTAACCGGTTTTTGAGGCATAAACCGTGTACTGTCGCGGCTCAAGGTTTCCAATCGTGAAGTTGCCGGTACTATTGCTAAGCACACTAACACTGCTGGGAATAGTGGTAACCTGTGCATCGGCGATAGACTGACTGGACGTCACGTTGGTTATGCGACCGGAAATTGAGCCAGTTGTGGGTTGCGAGTCTTCGGGGGTTTTGACACATGAGGTGAAAAACAAGCATAAGCTGATAATTAATGCAATCGCTGGTTTCACCCAAAACATCCTATTGGATCGGCTGATATCGTGCAAGATCATCGGTTACTCCGCCGAAATGTATTGAAAGTGATTGTTAAAAACAGTTCATTGTGTTCTTAGACAATTTACATGCGATAAGAGGTTTAATCAACAATAAAACCTTGAAATTCGAAAAAAGTGTCCAGAAGCTAGTCATCCGAAATCTCCGATTTTGTACAGTGGCGATCGAAATCGGCAATACCTATCTTCTTCGCTATTTTACGTAGACCGCTTTCTTCGAAATCGAATAATCTTTGGCTTTCATTGTGATGTAATACTCACCGCTTGCGCTGAGCGATTGATTGCCGCTCAAATGCAATTGGTGCGACCCCGGTTGCAATACTTCATTACAGAGGGTTGTTACCCGCCGCCCTAGCGCATCGGTGACAAAGACTGAAACCTGCTCGCGGTGCGGTAAGTCGAACCGGACAGTCGTCGAGGAGTTAAAGGGATTCGGATAAAAATTTAAACTCGCGTCTTGGGGCAGGGCGATATTCTTTTTTTCTTCGACTGGTACAATCGCGTCACTGCAATTGAAGATATCGTAATAACCGCTCGTATTCGACGATAGTGCAAAGTTACGCCACGCCGTAATCGTTACCGTAGATCCACCGTAATTGTACCACCCGGTAATATGGGGGTGAAGTGGATCGGAAAGGTCATACACTGCTACACCGCCACCATAATAGGTCACGTAAAGATGTTGTTCGAATACTACGATATGATTTGCCAAGCCGCGATTAGGAACCACTCCTACGATTCTTGGAGCGACGGGATTAGTGACATTGATGATCTGAACCCCTGAGCTGCCGTTTGCGATATAACAGTAATTGTCGTACAGCGCCAAAACATATGCGTGTCCGGGAGTCTGCAACCGGCTTAACTGTGTGGGTGCCGCTGGATTGTTGACATCGGCAATCGTCAGTCCGCCATCACCGCAGGCAACATACAACAATCCATCGCGCCACCGGGCGCTAAAAGCTTCACCGTTGATTGCCAGCCGTCCAATTTCGGTCGGGTTGTTCGGGTGTTCATAGCTGACAATGACGATTCCACGTTGATAAGTCGCGGCAAACACACACGGCAAGATACAAGCAACATCGGAAACAAACGCATTCAGGCTAAACAGTGTCGTTTGAGTTGGTCGGGTAAATTCACTCATATCGATTGCGCGAATTCCGTCATTACCGTTTGCAACCATACAGGTGGTCTCGCCGACATCGCAGTGATTGGCCCAGCTCGTACCCAATGGAAAGTTCGAAATCAATTGAGGGTTGTAGGGATTGGATAGATTCATGATCTTCAAGGTCGATTGCCGCGCGCACAAATATCCGATTTCACTATTGGTATAGACATCCGTCGGTAAGCCCGTTGAAGAAATCCTGGCAATCATATGCATTCCGGAACTGTCTTGGGCAGAACTAATTGTGGCGACAAAAATGAGGGTGAAAACGAAGTACACACGGAATTTGCAGTACATAGCTTCCTCCAATCAATGTTTCAGTGCGCGCTGGGGTAGATAACTGTTACTCAAATCACGTTAAGACAAACAGATTCAAAGAACGACCAGACCAAAGAACCGGATTAACCGATTTCACATCCGTTTTCCAGAGCAACTTCTCTGATATATTCGGATCTTATTAATAACATATACATGCTTTTTCACAGATGCAACCATAAATGCGACGATCTACAAAATTTTTCTCAAATTATCCATCCGATCCGGTTTTAATTGAAAACACCCACTATTTCAACAACACCATCTTCTGAGTTTGTAAGAAATTGCCTGCGGACAGTCGAACGAAGTAGGTGCCGCTGGCGAGTGATTTGCCATCAAGATGGTAAGAGTATTCACCCGGATTTTGATTGAAATCCACCAGTTTCGCCAATTCCCGTCCGGTAACATCGTACAGCCGCAATTCGACTTTGCTGGTTTTCGCAATCGAATAACCAAATTCCGTGGAGGATATTTGAAATATTAGACTTAGCGTGTCGAGTTGGTTTGATGGCTCAAAGTTATCTCTCAATTTTAGTCAACACTCTTTAGTCTTGCTGTCGAGGGTTTTGATCGGTATTTTAGTAAAATTCGAAATACATAAATATCAAAACCGAGTACTTTTAAATGGACGCTTTGACAAAATTGCAAAGAAGCGCACTTATGTCCAATGTTCGATCAAAGGACACAACAACGGAACTTGCCGTTCGGGGAATGATCTTTTCTCTTGGTTTTCGATACCGCCTCCATCGTGTCGATCTTCCCGGAAAACCCGATTTGGTTTTTGTTTCAAAACGAAAAATAATCTTCATCAACGGCTGTTTCTGGCATCGCCACAAGGGCTGTAAGTATTCAACAACTCCAAAATCGAACAAAATATTCTGGTTAGAAAAATTCGAAAAAAATATCCGACGCGACAAATCCAATCGAATTGAATTGCGTAGTTTGGGATGGAAAATCCTTACGGTGTGGCAATGTGAATTGAAGAAAAGGGATAAACTTGAAAGAAGAATTATCGATTTTCTCTGCGAATAATTCAGCGATCACATTGGATCGATTCGACCGCCCAATTGGCATAGACCTTTTTGCCGGAGCCGGAGGGTTATCGCTTGGATTCGAACAGGCAGGCTTCGACGTTTGTGCTGCCGTTGAAATCGACCCGATTCATTGCGCAATTCATCATTTCAATTTTCCAACGACTACCACAATTTGTCGCGACGTTCGATTAATCGACGGCTCTGAAGTTCGCAAGCTAGCGGGTATAGAAAAGCGCGAAATTGATGTCGTTTTCGGTGGTGCTCCTTGTCAAGGGTTTTCAATGATCGGAAAGCGAGCTCTCGATGATCCCAGAAATCAACTTGTTTATCATTTTGTGAGATTGATTGGCGAGTTGTCGCCGAAATACTTTGTATTCGAAAATGTTCGTGGGTTGACTTTGGGTACTCATAGACGTTTTCTGGAAGAAGTAATCGAATCTTTGGCTGATCTTGGTTACAATGTTGTGAAAGACTATCGTGTTTTAAATGCAAAAGATTACGGTGTTCCTCAAGATCGAAAAAGATTGTTTTTGATGGGAGCAAAGAAAGGCTGTCAATTACCATCTTACCCACTTCAAGGTGGAAAAGCGACTGTTTGGGAGGCAATCGGCGATCTTCCCGACGCCGATATGTATCCGGAGTTAATAGATCGCGATTATGTAGAATGCAATTTCAATTCAAATTCAATTTATTCGAAAAAACTTCGTGGGTTGTTGAAAGAGAGTGATAATTTTGGTTATCTTAGGCATTTCAATAATTCTATATTGACATCCAGCATGAGAACTGTACATACTACGATCTCTCAAGAGCGATTCAGTGCAACTCCTTTCGGTAAAACCGAACCCATTAGTCGTTTTTTAAAACTTGACCCAAACGGAGTAAGCAATACGCTTCGTGCCGGCACGGGAAGCGATCATGGGGCATATACTTCTCCTCGCCCGATTCATCCCTATCTACCTCGAGTAATAACCGTTCGAGAGGCTGCAAGATTACACTCTTATCCAGATTGGTTTCGATTTCATGTAACCAAATGGCACGGATTCAGGCAAATTGGCAACTCGGTTCCTCCGCTTCTTGGAAGGGCAGTTGCACGATCTATTATAAATGCTCTTGGTCGAAAGCCGAAACAGCCGACTATTGTTTTAGACCTTGCTGAAGAGCATTTTCTTAAATCAACGATGAGTTCGGCGGCTAAATATTTTGGCGTTTCCACAGATGTAATTGCCAAACGAACGCGTGAGACAAAAGGATAGACTCAATGCTAAATATATATGAAATGATCATCGAAGAAATTTTCAAATCGCATTACCAAAAAGGTTTGACTGATTTCGAGTTTGAACGCGAAGAAATCGAAGCCGTCTCAAAAAGACTAAAAATCAATTTACCAAAAAACATCGGAGATTTAATCTATAGTTTTCGATATCGAAATCAACTACCCGAGTATATTCGGAAGAAAGCATCGAAGGGAAGAGAGTGGATTATTGAGTCATCGGGAAGGTCCAAGTACAGATTCTCGCTTGTTAGTATAAATAGAATCGTACCTAATCCGAATTTAGTCACTATTAAAATTCCAAACGCGACTCCGGAACTAATTGTATGTTATGCTAAAGAGGATGAGCAGGCGCTCTTGGCAAAAGTTCGATATAACAGGTTGATCGATATTTTTTTAGGTATAACGACTTATTCTCTACAAAATCATCTTCGTACGACCGTAAAAGGAATCGGTCAAATCGAAATCGACGAATTATATATTGGAATCGATAAAAGCGGAAATCACTTTATCATACCTGTCCAAGCCAAAGGTGGAAAAGATCAACTTTCCGTTATTCAAACAAAACAAGATATCGGTTTCTGTCTTGAAAAATACGGGAAATTAACTTATCGTCCCGTATCCGCTCAATTTATGTCAAATGAGCTAATTGCTATGTTTGAATTAACGCTTGAAAACGAAATCGTTAAAGTCGTTTCGGAAAAACATTATAAACTTGTTCCTGCCGATCAAATTTCCGATGCCGATTTGAATGAATACAAAAAACACTCTACAGTTTAATATTCCCTCTTTCGTCGCTTTTTAATGTACCCTATTTTTGAAATTTCTTTCGTACTGGTTCTCATTTAGAAGTCACTCGTCGTTTTCAATCATTAATATCTTCCTTCACGAACACATTGTGAAAGATTATGAGACCGTTCTCCCAACACCAACTATTCCCCAGTGCGACAGGACTAGATGCTATCGGTGATTTTTTTACCGACAGGTTGTGGATTTATCTGGTTATATCCACTCCGACAGTCAAAATGCGGATTTGGGCAATGCACCAAAGAGCCTCCCGGGCGAGGAAAAAAAACTCTTCGGACATATTACCAAACCCGCATACTGATCAACGTGCGAATGATTGCTCCGATCTTGTTACCATGACCGCTGCAAGACCGAAGGGCTGCACGTTACTTATTAGACGACATACTGAATAAAACCTTGCGCAAAGAAATGGCGGAGAGAAAAATGCGACCCGGTCGGCGTCTAAGCACCCTTTGGGCGTCACGGATTAATAGGTGTGAAAGTGGCGCTATTGACCGTTTGTGACCAAATCGAAGGCGGTAATTGCAATTCGTCGCGAGTTACTTTTGGGGTCGCTGACAATTTTTATCTCGATACTCTTTCCGAATGCGGGACTACCCGGTAGAATTTTCATTGCGTAGCGAGTGGGATCGTTCATTTGGATTTCACCTGTACGAAACGATTGTGAAGCGCTTGACCAGTCCGCGCCTGCAGCATATTTCAGCCGATACATACCATCGGGCAATAAGACCCGCAATGTTTCGCCAGATCGCACAAACAGGCTGTAAACGAGACTTGAAGTCGCATCATCTTCGATTCGAATGTAAAAGTCAATGCCGCCACCATCCGCATGGAACTTAAACGGAATCTTTCCGGTCGCGCCATTGTGCTCCAGATAGCCGGTCGTGGGTGCGGCGTAATTTGCGTCCGGGTGACTTTTAGGGATAACCGGTTGGGGTGTCTTCTCGGGTTGAATCGGTTTGGGAGGAATTAAAGGGCTGCGTTTAACATACACAACCGAATCTTGATCACCGGTTCCGGAGACATCGATTGGTCGATAAATACTGTTTAAATGAAGACAGGTCGCGAAAATCGAGCCACCGAGTATCGCGCCAATCAAAATACTCATTGCCACCGAGGGTTGCCCATGCCGACGCGCATTTTCATCGAATCGTGCAAAACCGGATACTTTTACAAAATCGTTATTCGAAGTTATGTAATCGTGCAATTCCGGCGATTTTGCATCGCGCAAATTCGCCGCGAAAATTGTCAACACTTCCAGTAATTTGTGCGCCTGTTTTCGTGAATTCAAATTCAGTAAAATAGTCTCATTCACAAAATCGATTGCCGCAACCAATCCGCTATTGACACTGAACGATTTATATTTTTTGGTCGTGATATTGTTGAACAATTCAAGCGACTTATAGCGTATCAAGCCCGCTTCATCGATAACCACCAAATGAAGTGGGGTAACAATAATACCCGGTTTAAGTTTTTGGTGAAACCAAAACCACAACTTCATACCGTTATATACCGAGATCATACCGATTATAACGGAACAGATGAGAAATGGTATTTGAAATATCGATGTCCACTCAAAACGATCGGTTGCCCAGCCAAGTGCTAGTGTCCAGAACACGATTAAAACGGTTTTCAGTACATATCCGCGATGTCGTTTCGATTTGATCGCGAGTTGATTTTCGATCAAACCTTTTTGCCGATTCCGTAGTTGATTCAAAACCGAATCGGGAAGATCGCCGACCTTGATAATACCCGATGGAATAGTTGGAGATGGGCGATGATTGGATTGGCGATTATTTGTTTCTTCCGATGGCTCGTCGCTGCCGTCGAATTTTATGTTCCATCGGTTGGGATTGGTAGGATCGGTTTCTAATTCGGCTAAGATTGTTTGGTAGGCGACATTTAGTTCCGACAGCATATCGTTGGCTTGGCGCCACTCATCGGGTTGTGTTGTTTGATCGAAACGATCGGGGTGAACGACTTTGGTGCGCTTCAGATAGGCTTCTCGAACCTCGGACTTCGACGCACCTTTTTCAATTCCCAGAATAGAGTAATATCGATTCGTCCGATTGGATTGCACGTTGTCCTCAGGCTGTCTTGTTACACAGCAATTTAATACCATCAACAATATTTCACAAGACAAATTTCGTCGTTGTTAGATTGTGATTCGAGAAGAGCGGTGAACATCAATATCAAAGCGCTCGTTTACACGCATTGAGTTAAAGAAAAATCTCGCCTGAAGAATTATTCTTCGCGCACTATTGATCGAGTATTTGCCGAATCGTCTGCGCCAACTCGACGGGTTGATATGGCTTCGAGACGGTGCCAACGACCAACGTTGCAATCTTCGGATCGACATTCACCAGCGGCACGCCACTCGACACAACGATGCGCAGATGCGGATATTGTACAATTGCGCGATCCATAAATTCGACGCCGGACATTACCGGCATCGAGATATCCAACAAGATCAACGCAAAGCGATGAGGATTGGGTTCCAATAATTCCAGCGCTTCCAATCCATTCGAAGCCGTTTCCACGGTATAACCCATTCGTTCCAAGAGCGAACAGCCGACTTTTCGCACTAGCTCTTCGTCTTCCACCAAAAGCAATCGTTCGGTACCGCGCGGAATTTCAAGTTTCGGAATACTGGCTTTTGCTGAATCCAGTGTTTCTTTTAATACCGGTATAAAAATCGTGAATCGAGTTCCGACATTCGGTGCACTGGAAACGTTAATCCAACCATCGTGTTGTTTGATGATTCCGAATGCCGTCGAAAGCCCTAGACCTGTCCCCTTGCCAACATCCTTAGTCGTGAAAAACGGTTCGAAGACGCGTTTCAACGTTTCTTGCGACATGCCACAACCGGTATCTTCCACCGTAATTTTGACAAAATCGCCATTGCGAATCTCGGCATCGATTAATAAGTCGGATATCTGCATTTCAGATGCGGAAATCGAAATCTTTAACACTCGTTCCAGGTCGCTTGATACTTCTTGAAGAGCATCTTTGGCGTTGAAGCACATATTCAACAAGACTTGTTGCAACTGCGAGGGGTCGCCGCCGATATGTTTCATTTCCGGCATTTCGCACAATTCGATCTCGATTCGGCGATCGAACGTGGAACGAACCAATTTGACGACTTCTTCCAATAATTGTCCGATTGAAACCGGTCGTTTTTCAATTTGCGTTCTGCGACTAAACATCATCAACTGCTTGATCAAATCGGATGCGCGGATGCAAGCGCTTTCCGCATCAGCCAAGAATGCCATCGTTTGGTCACGATCGGCAATCCGTGCCAGTCCGATGTTTCCCATAATCACTGTAAGTGCGTTGTTGAAATTGTGTGCAATTCCTCCAGTCAGTTCTCCGACGGTAACGAATCGTTGCGCGCGTTCCAATTGTCGCTGCAATTCGGCTTGTTTCGTGACATCGCGTGCAAATTTTCCGTAATGCGTTACTTTACCTACCGGATTCCGCAACGGAACAATCGTGGCATCCAATTCGAGTGGACCACCTTCTTTCCGTCGATCACTGAGGTGTCCATTCCAAACCGCACCGGATGAGATCGTATTCCAAATTTTCTCATTGGTTTCGTTTTGATCGGTAGCACTCCACGCCAAGCGCATTTTACCGCCCAGCACTTCTTCGGGATAATAACCGCTGATTTTGGTGAAAGCAGGATTTACGTAAATGTAATCGCCATTGACATCGGCGATTTCAATGGCTTCCGTCGCCGATTCCACCAACATCGCCAGTCGACGAATCTCCGCTTCTGCCATCAGTCGGTCGGTAATATCTTCACCGATCAGCGATACGCTTTCAATGCTCCCCAGTCGATCGTGTAATGCCGACATGTTGAATACAATCGTTCGGCGATCGCCGCGTCGCGTTTGAATCTCGCGCACCAATAGCGCTTCAAATGAATCGTTCTGAACACGCGTCGTATAATCCGATCGTCGCGACGAACGGGTTTCTTCCGGTACAATCGTTTCGAACCAGTCGCGTCCAAGCAGTTCTGTTTCAGTCCAGCCGGTACTCTCTTGCAAATAACGATTGCTATAAATAATCTTACCTTCACGATCGAGGATGACACCGATCATCCGGATATTCGCGAGTGCTCCGCGAAACCGCCGTTCGGTCTCTTGTAAATATTCCTGAGCACGATGAACGTTTTCCAGCATTTCGTTGATATTTTGTCCCAATTCGCCTAACTCGTCGGTTCCATCGATACGCACACGCATTTGCGGGTTTGCTTTTTTACCGATTAATTTCACGCCATCATTCAGCATTTCGATTCGACGCAAAATCGTTCGAGAAAAAAACCAAATAAATAATGCCAGCAGTGTCATAATGAACAATGTGTTGGTGATCGATACTAGAAAACCTTTTCCATTCAGATGCTGCTGCTCGGTTGGCGTTCGCAATTTTAACAATCCGACCGGATTCCCGAACAAGTCCTTCAACACACGGTAACCGACGAGTGAATCGCGGTGGGTCGCATCGATGTGAATATCGGATTGAGACAGATTCGCCCCAATCGATCCGGAAAAAATCGAACGTGCTTTTCGGTCGGAAAGATTAAAAAGAGTAACCGAAATTTGCATTTTTCTAGTAAGGGAATCGTCGTAATTTTCATCGATCTCGCGACCAAATACTAGTGTGCCGCGGATCGGACCTGTTCCATCGCTTTTCACAATTGGACCGAAAACCATCATAAACAGTTTTCCATCGACTTCCAGCAAACCGGTATTGGCATCGTGTTCGTCGCGGAAAGTGGTGAGTTGAGGATAATTGGTGAAGTATTCGGCAGATAGTTTTCGATAGTTTTGTCGTTGTCCGGTGTGATAGTTTATTCCGTATGACAATACAATTTCTCGATTAGTATTCAGAAAAGCGATGTAACTTAATTTTGTCGCAATCATCGTCGATGGTGGCATTGCGGAGTTTAAGAAATTTGAATCCGGTTTTTCGATAAACCGATACGCGTCGTCCCAGGCAGAATAATTGTAGTGAAGTTGATGCAGGAAGTTCAACTCATCTTGGATCGCGTTGGATACGCGATGTGTGTTGATTGAGATTATTTTTTGTTCGAATTTAGAATTCCCGGAGCGCTCGAGGTAGTAGTTGTAAACCGCTTGAGTTGCTGCAACGATAATCAAGGTGGCGCTTAGCCACAATAGTGTTTTCCGGCGAAGAGTCACAGCATCCTTTCGAAATTTTTCTTCGGAAAATCGATCTCAATATTAGTAGTAAAAATACAATATCTCGATGGACCGAATATGACGTTAAATCGTTGAATTAGAACTAATTCTTGTTCGCTGAATTGACATTATGTTTCGCTTTTCGTTTCCAATGCTTTTCGTATCGCCCGCACAAGTTCATCCGGACGATATGGCTTGGGAACGCTTCCTATTACCATCTGTTCCAACTCTGGCGCTAACTCGATCTTCGGCAATCCGCTGGCCAATATCACCCGAATCGTTGGATCGACAGTAGCGGCACGTGTTAAGAATTCGATCCCGGTCATCACCGGCATTGATATATCCAAAATAATTAATGAAAATTCACCTTTCCGCTGTTCGATGATTTTCAACCCTTCCAACCCGTTCTGCGCAATCGTAATTCGATAACCAAGACCTTGCAACAACAGAAGTGCGTATTTGCGAACCATTTCTTCGTCTTCGATCAGCAATATCGATTCGGTTCCGCGGAGCGACGCCGATGGGGGTTTATCTTCGTCTTCGATAGCGGTATCGCCTTCCATTGTCGGTAAATAAATTTGGAAAGTTGTACCAACATTGATCGTACTTGAAGCCGATATCCAACCGTTGTGTTGTTTTACAATTCCGAACGCGGTCGATAACCCCAGACCGGTTCCTTGACCGACCTCTTTGGTTGTATAAAATGGTTCAAATATATGCTTCAACACTTCAGATGTCATACCGCAGCCGGTATCGCTTACGGTAATGCATACAAATTTACCGCTTCGCTCTTCCGCATCGACAATTTTGTTTTCAATCTCTTCTTCGCGAGCGCTTAGCGTGATGCGCAACTGGCGATTGGAATCGGTTGCAACGGCATAAAGCGCGTCCTTTGCATTGAAACACATATTCAATAATACTTGATGCAATTGCGACGCGTCGCCATCGACTTTTCGCAACGGTTTGGGGGATTCCTGAACAATTTCGAAACGCCGATCGAAGGTGCTGCGCACCAACGTCGTAACCTCGCGGATTAATTCGTTGACCGAGACGGGCAGGCGTTCGATTTGCGTGCGTCGGCTAAATACCATCAACTGTTTGATCAAGTCGGAGGCACGGAAACAAGCGTTTTCCGCTTCACTCAAACACGTTTTTGCTTGATCGCGTTCGGCAAATTTTGCCAATCCGATATTGCCCATGATCACGGTTAAAACGTTGTTGAAATTGTGCGCGATACCGCCTGTCAATTCACCGATTGCGACAAATCGTTGCGCACGATTCAATTGGGTTTGCATTTCATTTTGTTGCGTTACGTCGCGGGCAAAAATTCCATAATGCGTCAATTCCCCGGATGGATCGCGCAGTGGCAAAAACGCGATCGCCAATTCGATCGACCCACCACCCCGGCGATTTCCAAACAACTCGCCATTCCAGACGATGCCGCGTGAGACCGTCTGCCAAATTTCGTGGTAAAATTCTCCACCGTGACGATCGCTTTGCAAAAGCGCAAATGGTCTACCCAGTACTTCTTGAGCACTATAACCGAATGTGCGAGTAAACGCTGGATTGATATAAATCAGGTTGGTCTCTAGATCGGTAATAATAATCGCTTCGGTGGACGCTTCGACCAGTGTTGCCAGACGACGGATTTCTGCTTCAGCCAGAATTCGATCGGTGATATCCTCGCCAATAACCGCAACACCGACAATCTGACCCGTTTGGTCGTGAAGTGGTATTTGATTGAATAAAATCGTTCGCCGTTCACCGCTACGCGTTTCAATCTCACTGAGTGGCTGCAAATCAAATCGCGAACTCGCGATCGATTCGATAAAATCGCGATATCGCTTATCCCGATATTTCTCGGGAACCGTTTTTTCGAACCAACTTTGACCGATTAATTCCGCTTCGCTCCAACCGGTAATTTCCTGTACACATTTATTGACAAACTCGACTTTTCCTTCGGCATTGAGGATAAAACCCAGCAATCGAACGTTGGATAAAATATCCCGAAATCGGCGATTTGCTTCGTTAAGCGTTTCGCCGGCTCGATACAGATTTTCCAACATCGAATTAATGCGACCCGACAAGATCGATAACTCGTCGTTTCCGGTAATCGACGTACGAAGCGACGACTCTGCCTGCTCACCAATGCGCGAGACTTGATTGGTTAACGATTCAACTCGCTTCAGTACTGTTTGAGACAACAACAACCAAAGCGCGCCATACAAACTTAACAACACCAGTATGCTGGCAAACGAGCCAAAATTTTGCGCATCGAGTAACGGTTTCAGCTCGTTCGGAACAACCACGATAATGACATATTCCGGTTTTCCGCGAATGTCGTTGACAAGCGAATATCCGATCGATCCGGATTTATACAGGCTGTTAGTGTGCGAATCGTCGATCCATTTCTTTTCGGTACGGAGGTGCTGTAGAATACTGTCATTCGTCGACGACTGTAGCGCCAATGAAAATTGCAACTCAATATTCTTCGCCAGTCGGTCGTTCATCGTCTTGTCCAGTAACCGACCCATAATAAGCGTTCCGGTGCTAGGACCATTATTTTCACTGGTTAAAATCGGCAGTGCAGCGACAAGCATATCGGAATTTGAAAGCCGTAAGATGCCTTTGTTGCATAATAATTTATCGGAAATTGGAAAAACCAGTCCCGAATTGCGGAAAAATTCCGCCGTCAGTTCGGGAAACTCTTGGTCGGTGCTGTTTAAAAAATCGTATCCACGAGCGTAGGCAAACTCGTTGTTGTTATCGATAATCGCACAATAATTGATCCGCGAAGTAATGTAAAATTGGGTAATCAGCTCTTGTTCAACAAATTTTTTATCTCTCGACTGTGCAAATTTGTACGTTTCATCCCAACTCGACCAATCGGTTGCAAAAATCTGAAGGTGCTCTAATTCTTGGTTGAGCGCGTTTTGAGCGCGATCGATACTTCGTTGAACTTGGCGGGTTTCATATACTCGGAAATTTTTATTGGAAAGAAAAATGTTGAAGAAATACTCGAACGATGCGATTAACACAAGGGTTACAACTAGCAGGAAGAAAACGCGTCGACGTAGAGTCACTATCGACCTCGATATAAAAGAAATTTCATCCGGTCATCGCCATCGATTACCAATCGTTTTTCAATACCTTGTCCGCTTTGGGGTAGGGAGCACCTACCCCAAAACGTCCTCACTATAATATCGGTCACTTTTTCGCGTTTTCAACCAGCTTATGCGAATAAATGAGTGTTCTACATCACATAAAGAAATTTAACGCCTAAAAAACGTTCTACTTAAGAAGCGAGACCTTTTGCATCTTAACGGTGTTGTCGGCATTAATCCGAACAAAATAGACGCCGCTAGCATACCGATCGGCGCGCCATTCATAGCGATAAGTTCCTGCCGATAAATTGCCGCGATAAAGCGATGCGACTTGTCTGCCAGTTACATCGAATACTGCCAGTTCGACCATTCCACTCTTCGGAATCGACACGGAAAGATGCGTTGTCGAGTTAAATGGATTGGGGTATGCCGACAGTGCTAGTGTTGTTGGTAGCGGTGCATCTACATGTTCCGGTGCCGACGAGGTTACCGGCCATTCGACGACGACGCGAATTGCCTGATCGTGTGAATTCAATACCGGTCGTGCCGTTCCGCCTGCCCAGCGATAAGCGCGCGAGCCCCCGTAAGCGAGTGTATCGGTTACTGCCAAATATGGCATTACCAACGGCGCATCGGGTGGGGTGAGAACCACAAACGAAGTACCGGTTCGATTGCGCGATTCGGCGCGACCACTAATATCGACCGTATGCCAAGTAATCACGGAATCCGGCGACTGGGGAATGGTCACAAGGGTGTCCACCAACGTAACACCGGGTCGACTCGAAGTCGATGTCATCAATTTCGCGTGGACTGCGGTTGCAGGTCCACCGAACGTGGCAAACCGGATTTGTGCTACATGATATGTTCCGGAAACCCCTACCGAACTTGGCACAATCATTTCCGCATAATGCATATTTGCGGGAAGCGTATCGCGTTTCGTCCACAACCGATTATCGTACCCGATTTCGAGGAAATGTTCCGGTTGGATAATTACATCTTCCATATAGAGCGACTTGTAAGTCACCGGATCGGTCGGCATCGGTATGCGAACTGCCGGGTGAATCACGCCCGGAGTAGTGAGTGGAATACTGAATGTGTAAATAAATTCGCTATCCGGCAATGCTACCGGGATCGTGTCTTGCGTCACCCAAGCGGTATCCAGTCGCATATCCCATGCAACATTCGTCAATACTCCGCGACTAAAGTTGTGTATTCGCAATGAATCCTGACTCGACGGAGTCACGCCAACCGTAGTCGGGAACGGAATGTACATGTGGACCGGTTCTAGATCATACAACTCGCGCGAATCGCCCATAATGCGAACATTGTCGATCCAAAGACCGGTTCCGGCAGGTGTAATATCGTAATCGGTAATCACTTTAAATCGAAGTTTGATGGTTTGACCAGCCCACAACGATAAATTGAGCGAAGTATTTCCGCCATATGCACTACCTGGGACGTAATCGTACCATCCCGACCCACCGTGACCGCCACGCATATAGTCCGAGGTAATCCAATGCCAGATCGAATCCGGACCCAGCACTTCTACCTGATAGTAGTGGCGAAGCCTGCCATTGGGATCGTCCGCATGAGTACTATCGAGCATGTCGCAGTTCACCGAGAACGTAAAATACACCGATCGCATCGGAATCGAGATGGGGGGGCTGACAAGACAGCCCAACTGGTTCGCGTAATTGTCGAAGCAATGCGCCGAAGTTGGTGCCGATACGTATGATGAATTCGACCACTCCCAGTGGTGTCCAAAACCGCGTGTGTGAACGGCTCGTAAACCATTGGCACTGGCGTTGCCGTTGTCGCTAAAGTAAGTTTGCGTGCCACCGGTAATCCGAACGGAGTCGAGATACGCGCCAATCAGTGTATCGCGAAACGCACCGGAAATCGCGCGATCTGACAATAATGTCCAGCGCACGACGACCGAATCTTGACAATAACTTGCAAGACTGGCGGATACCGTTCGATAACCATTCGACATGCCGCAATAACCGGGAACGTTCTCTCCGAGATTCCAGCAGATCGAAGTTGCGGCGTTTAGCCGGGACGAGGTGTAAGCCGGTGTGACACCGTTAAGTACTTGGAAGGTGGCACCACCATCGGTGGAAACCCACAGGGTAACTCCATCATAACCCATCGACGACCCGGCACTCTCAAGCGCCCACCACAATTTACATCCAACTGTGGGATTGGTTGCCGATGTTAAATCGATCATCGGGGTTTGAACAACCTGGAACCAATAGTCGCCATAACCGCGACTGAACAAACCCGGATCGCCACACCACCATGCGCTGTCGCCGGCAATACCACGAACGGTGTCGCGGTGCCACATCGTACCAATGTCCGATGCGTCGGTAAAGGTCCAGCCTTGGGGCGACGTAAAATCCCACGATTGCAGGGTGTCGTCGAGAATGTGGGGGAGGGGAACAGTTGTTGGCGGCAACTCGTTGCCCGGAAGTCGGCTATCGATACTTGAAACCGGCATGCTGCGTTGCATCGGAACCGTTTCAAATTCGGCTGCAAAAACTAGTGCAGCAAGAGCTAATAACAATAAAACGAATATCAATCGGTACATCTGATTGTCCTTTCTCGAGTGGACAAGGTCGATACGTATATCTATTGAGGAATTTCCATCAGTATATTCAAGAAACAGGCATGATCGTAAAACCGATTCGGTCGAAAACGATATGCGCTGCTTTCACAACGAAAAAATACATCGGTTACCGGCACCAAACAACCTTTTTTAACCGAACTGTATCAATTTTTGTACAGCAACCGTAGAGTGTTGCACTTTTAAGCATTAAAACGCTATCTTGCCGCAAACGAATAGGGGGGTATACATGATCTTCGAACCATCTGCCGACGCACTAGGCGCACTTCGACTTGCAATCGCTGCCGAAAAAGAGGGGCTGGAAAGCTACTTACGCTATGCGATTAAAACCGAGGGGGTTAGCGGCAAAAACATGTTTCTTCAATTGGCACTCGACGAAGTCGATCACATGAAACTGCTGGAAGAGCAGTATGCCCACTTGGAGGAAACCGGCAACTTTCGCCCGAAAGATCTCCCGAAAACCCTACTTGAGCGGATTCGTCCCAAATTTGCCGAAAAGAAACATCATATCACCGACGAAACCGGTTTGTCTGCTGTCGACGCCCTGAAAACCGCACTACACCACGAGTCGAAAGCTGTTCGCTTCTATCAGGATTTTTACGCCAACACCAACGATGCCGCGGCACGCAGCATTTTTGCCCGAATGATTGAAATGGAAGAAGCGCATGTTGAAATTATTCAAGCAGAATTGGATTCGATTACCGGCAGCGGTTTTTGGTTTGGTATCAGTGAAATTACATTGGAACATGCCGCTGGCGAATAACTCTTTTTAGGATTTCCGGGTAGGTAGTTTTTTTGCTTTCGGTTTGATGCGAATCGCTATTACTTAGCAGGGTTAACTAGTACGACCACAACATGATGCACCCGCACCGAAAAATTCGGATTTCCCTACTGGTAGTTCTACAAATCTGCCTGTTGAGTGGTGTTGCGTTGTTGATTGTTTATTCAACCGATCAAGCCGAACTCTACACCACTCAAACCTATCGCGAACCGAATCGATATTTTATCGACTTCGTGTCGCGATATCTTTCTGCGGTAGCAACTCCGCTTCATTCTCCGACGACCGAACCAACTATCGAAGCGTATTTCGCGGATTCATGTTTTCTCGATTTCAAACGCGTTGTTCCGAATCTTCCTGCACCCTACAATCGGTATTCGCACTTCGTTGCCGGTCGCAAATATCGCGACCAGCTTTCGATCGACGAGACATCCATTATCGATTCGCTGCCGCCAAAATCGTTCCTCAAAAAATCGATCGATATTCTTTCATCCAAGCAACCATCCTCCTTCGATGTCTTTAATGATTCACTCTGGCAACTAAATCTAAAAACGCTCTCGCGATCCGATACTGTTTTCTTTCGCTGTCTGGCAATCTATCGACCGGAATTGAATCGATCGCTAAAACCACTTTACGATTCGGTGTTGGCATTGCCGCCAATGCGCTGGGTGGTGGGCGTTAACGAACCGGGTACCGTGAAAGATCTTCCCAACATCGAACGTACTACTGTGTGGATCAGCTACAAAAATAAAACCCTATATCGCCGAGGACCGATTAAAGTCGATCGCTATGTCGAATACGAACGTGCCGGGTTTCTTGGCGACGACAACCTTGTCTTCCATCTCGTTTTGCCAACGTTTATGCGACGCTCTCCGAACTACATTCTCAGTGTACATCGCAGTTATTCGGAAATCGTCTGGTTAATGTCGATGTTCGCAATCGTAATGCTGTTTCTCGGTTTTACTCGCGGCTACTCCATTTTGCCCGAGAAAAAAGAGCAAGAGTTGCAGTGGGAACTGGATCACTCAAAAAACACAGAAGTGAATCAAAAATAGATTTTCTGTCAGAGAGATTTGATTTTTTTGTTTATCTTACGTATTTGAATATATAGATAATACAATATTCCGCATATCACTATGATTTACGATCGGGGTCGGGTATTTTATCCCCGGGATTTTGTTACCTATCGTTCTATTTGCCCCAGACGCCTGCCACGGATCATGAATAACGTTTACAGGTAACGTATCGATTTCTGGAAGAAATCGTCTTAAATAGGATCCTGTGGCGTCGAATTTTCGACTCTGAACCGTCGGATTAAAGATCCGGAAGTAAGGGGCAGCATCCGCGCCACATCCGGCACACCATTGCCATCCCAAAGAGTTGTTCGCAAAATCGGCATCAACTAGTTTGTCCCAAAACCATCGCGCACCATCAACCCAATTACACAACAAATCTTTTGTTAAAAAAGAAGCAACAATCATTCGCACACGATTATGCATCCAGCCAGTTTGAAATAATTCGCGCATCCCGGCATCGACAATCGGATATCCCGTCTCACCACACTCCCATTTTTCCAGAAACTCTTTCGACGTCCGCCATGGAAAATTTCGGAATTTCGTATTCATCGGCTCGTCTACTGTTTGGGGAAAATGCCATAGCACATGATATGCAAACTCCCGCCAAGCCAGTTCTTTAATAAAAGTATCGATACCGGTAACATTCGTCATCGGCTCGATTTCTATGATCGCGTTTTTTTCATTCAGCAACCGTTGCCACAAATCCCGCACCGATAATTCGCCGAAAGTAAGGTGAGGAGACAAGCGCGATGTTCCGGCAAGAGCTGGATAATCGCGCTGATCTGCATACTCCCGGATCGATGAACCGATAAATTCTTCGACACGCTCCAGTGCCACCACTTCACCCGGACGCCAGAAGTTTATCAAGTGTGCTGACGATAGCCGATTTATTTGAATCGTCATTTCAGCCAGTGGTACCGATGCCGGCAGACGCTGCGGCAATTGCATTCGATCGGGAACTGAATCCACTGGAGTGGGGAGGAGCGATTGAGATAATTTGTTCCAGAACGGCGTGAATTTCTGAAACGGTTTACTGTCTTTCGTTGAAATTGTATCGGGTTCAATTAACACATTTCCGGGAAATGTCTGGACGTCTATTCCCGATGCCCGCAATCCCGCTTCGACCCATTCATCGCATTGTCGACCGATCGGATCGTATCGTCTGTTCCATGCAACGGTTGTTGCTCCGATCGCTGTCGCAACCGATAATAATTGAGTTAGTGTATCGCCACAGCGTAAACAGAGTGCTGATCCACGTTGCTGGAGTGCTTCCGAAAATCGACCAAGCGTGTGGTTCAGCCACCAGCGCGACGCCTCGCCCGGTTGCCAGTCACCCGCCTCTTCCGGCGACCAGATATAGACTGGAAGCGCTACACCCGCTTGCGTTGCATACAGTAGTGCCGGGTTGTCGTGAAATCGAAAATCGTTCCGAACCCATACAATCGTTGTCACAGAAATAACTTTCTTTGCGCCATAGAGGCGCAAGCTTCGATACGGTTGCGATGACCGAGAAATTGTCTTATAATATGTCGCTTTCGGAGAGTTGCCGGAGCGGTCGAACGGGGCGGTCTCGAAAACCGTTGAAGGCTACGCCTTCCGGGGGTTCGAATCCCTCACTCTCCGCAGAATGCCATCTCATTTTGAGATGGCGTTTCTCGTTTTAGAAACCTGATTCTTTTTACGACACCATTCGGCAAGTTCAAACCTCAATCTTAACTCAAATTCTCTAACAATAATCCACGCATTTTACCGAACGACATCGCCAATCCACAGTTGGACATTTCCTGCAGGTACAGTTTGGAATTCTTGGATTTCATCCGGATAGGCTTCGGTCGTTTGTAGTTCGGTCGATCCTCGGAAGAGTAAGTATCGTGTATTCAACATTCGAACCTGCGTTGTCCACAGCCAAAGTGTTGGAAATGGTGCTACCGCTCGGGCAGTTATTACGTTGAATTGTTGATTTTTAATGGTTTGAACTGGTCCTGAAAGTACAGTTACGTTTTGAAGATTGAGTTGACTGCGGATTCGCTCTAATGCAACTGCTTTCTTATTCACACTCTCCGAAAGTGAAAATTGCAGGTCCGGTCGGACAACAGCCAACACCAATCCTGGAATTCCATTACCACTTCCGACATCAAGTACTGATCCCGAATCGGGTAAAAAGGGCAGTGCAAAGCAGGATTCATTCGCTAAAGTTATCCACAGATTGTTCACATCTTTGGAAGAAAGTAAATTCATCCGACGCTGCTGTTCAAACACGCAATTCTGTAAGCTGAGCAGCTTCGTAAGTGATGCATTATTCAGTGAATGCGTCTCTCGGAGGAGTGTCGCTAAATCTTCATAACTATAAGCCATTCCTAGTTATCCCCGACTTATCCACATTTCATTCACACTCGGTGTTGAATATTTGTACACGGATTCGCTACCTCGAAAGTGCTCGAATGTACGTCAGCAAAACCAATATGTCTGCCGGAGTCACTCCCGAGAGGCGACTTGCTTCACCGATTGAATTCGGTCTAGTGCGACCCAATTGATCTCGCGCTTCTGCCGAAAGTGCAAGGATCGTTGAGTAGTCCAATTCGTCCGGTAGCTTTCGCGATTCTTCGGTTCGAAGTCGTTCTGCCTGCTTCTGCTCACGCAACAAATACCCTTCATACCGTACCCGAGTTTCAACTGCAGTGACCAGCTCGGGATATTCAGTATAGGGTAGCGGTATCGGCGATTCTGCCAATAACATCGGAAGCGTAATCCCCTCACGCTTCAATGCACTTTTCCAAGTAATTGGACGCTCCGCACCCGGAAGCAGATATTTTCTGGTGGCACAATCGGAAACACCCGACGCGATCATAGCAACCCGCTCGCGGTATGCATCGCGCACCTCAGATGAGATTAAACCGAGGCGTTCGCCGTGCGACAACAACCGTTCGCCGACAGTATCGATCCTTAACAGCAGCCGATATTCCGCACGCGAAGTAAACATGCGATACGGTTCTTCCGGAACGCGTAGTCGTAAGTCATCACACAGTACCCCAAGGTACGCTTCATCCCGTCGCAAAAAAAACGGAGCGTCGCCGCGAATCTTCAGCGCAGCATTTACACCTGCCCAAAAACCTTGCGCAGCAGCCTCTTCATAACCCGATGTACCGTTGATCTGACCGGCAAAATACAATCCTGACACCACCCGTGTTTCAAATGTCGATCGCAGACAATCGGCAGGGATCGCATCGTATTCAACCGCATACCCCGGACGAGCGATCTCGGCAACCTCCATTCCGGGAATTGTATGCAGTGCAGCCAACTGCACTTCTTCCGGCAATGAGGTTGAAAATCCGTTTAGATATATCCAAGGGTGTGTTAACCCCTCAGGTTCGATAAACAGTTGATGGCTGTCTCGATCGGAAAAACGGTTCACTTTGTCTTCGATACTAGGACAATAGCGGGGACCAATTCCTTTGATTCGCCCGGTAAACATGGGGGATCGATCAAATCCCTTGGCAAGTTCTTTATGCGTTTCAAGGTTGGTTCGGGTAATCCAACACCCAACTTGTGGGAGTGTGGGCGTTTTCGAAAGGATATGAAAAAAGACCGGAGTATCGTCACCGGGTTGTGGCTGACAGCGATCAAAATCGACAGTTTCTTTTTTAATGCGAGGTGGTGTTCCGGTTTTGAGTCGGATCAATCGAAATCCGAGTTGTTTTAAATTCTCCGATAATGGATATACACCGACTTCACCAATTCTTCCGGCTGGCTGACTCCATTCACCGCAATGAATGCGCCCGCCTAAAAATGTACCACTGGCAATCACGACACCACGACAGGATATTTCACCACGCTGCTTGAGGCGGACACCAATAATATTCGGTTCTGAGTGGGAGCTGTTTTCGGTAATCAACTGCTCGACTTCATCTTCCCAAATACTCAAATTCGAAGTAGACAACAACATTTGTTGGGCTAGTTTGGAATAGGCGTCTTTATCCGATTGGCAGCGCGGTCCCCATACCGCAGGACCCTTCGATCGATTCAGTAACCGAAATTGGATGCCGGTCTTATCGGCGATTTGTGGCATCAATCCACCCAGTGGATCGAGTTCTACCACCAAATGCCCCTTAGCTAATCCGCCGATTGCCGGATTACAGGACATCCGCCCAATCGCACCCTGTTGCTGAGTTACCAAAACCGTCGACAGCCCCATCCGGGCAGCCGCACTTGCCGCCTCGACCCCAGCGTGACCACCACCCACTACTACCAAATCAACCAAACCAATCTCCCTGTTTCACGTGGAACGTTATTAACACCCCTACAAATCCCGTTTCACGTGAAACAACAATTATTTACCAATACAAAACCCTGAAAATATTTTACTTAACACCGATTCATTTACGTTTTCGCCGGTAATCTCTGATAAATACGAAAGTCCCGCTCGAAGGTCTTCCACCACGATTTCTATCGCAGCATTTTTGGAACTGTTTGATTTTGCTGACTGTAGAGATTTCTTCGCGCTGAAGTATAGCTTCTCGTGCCGACTATTGAGCGGAACAATCGAATCAGATGAAGATGAATAATTCTGAGTTATCCACAGCTCTAACTGCTGTAATAATACTGAAATCCCAATTCCAGTTTTCGCTGACAAGTAAATCTTTGGGTATACGACCTTTTTTAATTGTTTCCGAAGTTGTTTACGTTGTTCAGAATCAATTAAATCGATTTTATTCAGAATAATCCAGCGCGTTTTGGCGGTTTCGGTCTCAAGATTTTCCAGATCACCGACGCGATCAGCTTGCTGAAGCCATAGCACCAAATCGGCATTTTTGTGAACATGCCGACTCCGTTTAACCCCTTCCCGCTCGACTTCATCTTCAGTATGTCGAATACCTGCGGTATCATAAAGCTTTACTTGCCGACCTGCAAGGTGAATTTCACCTTCAACCACATCGCGCGTTGTTCCCGGGATATGCGAAACGATTGCCCGGTCACGCGCCAACAACCGGTTTAACAGCGACGATTTACCGACATTCGGTGGTCCGGCGATCGCAATGCGTATTCCATCGGCAGCATTCTTCGTACGTTGCGATGTCGCAGTTAACTTATTGATAAATTGAATGATGGCTTCAATTTGCGAAATAATTACTATTGTTGGATAGAGCGGCACATCCTCTTCACTGAAATCGAGTTCGAGTTCAAGCTTGGCAATCAAAGCAGTCAAATCATTGTAAACTGACTGTGTATGCTGACCTACCTCACCTTCCAATAGCCGCAACGCACTGACTCGCGAAACATCATCTTGAGCAGATATCAGCGCTGCGATCCCTTCAGCTTGATCAAGGCTAATTTTTCCATTCCAGAACGCCCGGAGCGAAAATTCACCAGGAGCGGCGCTTCTTGCGCCACACTCTAATAGCCTATTTATTGTTTTTTCAATAAGTAACGGAGATCCATGAAGCGAGAATTCGACCGCATCCTGTCCGGTAAAACTGTGTGGCGCATGAAATGTTAAGATAACTGCCTGATCGAGAATAGTACCGTCGCGGTCAAGAAGTTTCCGAAAAAATTGACGATTACCTTTTGTATGGGAAACCGGGCGATTGCAAATGGCGTCGGTAATCGCAAACGATTGAGGACCACTCAAGCGGATTACTGCAAGCGCCGAATGACCTAACGGCGTTGCCAACGCACAAATCGTATCGTTCAATTCCGGTAACTTCATTGCAGTCTCTTCAGATGAAAAAAAAGACGACCCAGCAGTCGTCAATTTTCTAAAACTCTTATAAACAATATGTTTAATAAAATATACTCGTAAAAAGAAACGACTGCTTATTTCGCAGGTATTTTTTTCCAGTCGCCAAAATGCAGTTGATCGATCGATGCCGGTCCCGATGGAACTTCGTAAATCGGACTATCGGCATACATCATCCCGGCAGGAAATGTGGTATCCGGTCGATCGAACACTCGAAAGATAATCTTCTCTTTTTTCATCGCTTGAGTCGGAACAAAATACTCATCGTAATCAGCCGCCGTCATGGTAAAATAAATTCCGCCCGGTGAGGTTTTGTACTGGTTGATCGCCGATTTTGTAATGACCATTTCATCTTTAGCGATTCCTTTTCCAGCTACCGGAATTCCTGGTTTTTCGTTTTTCATCCTGATCGCAAGTACCGGGCAATTATCGGCTAGGATTCTGCCGTCGGGTCCGGAAATTGTTTTAATCGAATCGGGTAATTTGTCGCTGGTAATTTCGATTGGTGCCGGTTGTGAAAAAACCACACCGACAGCCAACAATCCGATAACGATACAGAGAATCTGATTGCGCATAATCTACCTTAGAAAGAAAATATAGTAAAGTACATAAAACCAAGTAAGTATGCCGTGAATAATCGCCCAGATCACGGAGTGGTTCAGCGACCACGAAATACAAATCGCCAAAGCAGTACCAAACCCAACTCCCGTTTCGACTGCTTTCTGGTTCTTCACGGAAATATTCAACATATTAGCTCAATCGAACAGGCATTAACAACATCAATAAATCTTCGCCATCCAATTGTTCCGTCGGTCGAACAACCCCGGCGCCACTCGGTCCCGATAACTCAAATTTCACATGTGAGCTATCGACCTGTGACAAAATCTTCTCGAGGAATGCCGAGTTGTATCCGATCGTGAAAGCTTCACCGCTGTACTCGACAGCGAGCGGTTCCATACCGCGTCCAACCCCTTCCGGGTCTTCCGCTTGCAAGATAATTTCACCCGGTTTGAGATCCATCCGGATGTGTTTCGTCAACGAACCCGAGAACACCGACACTCGTCTTACGGCAGCAGCAAACTGCTTTACATCTGCCATCATGTGATTTGGATTATTCGATGGAATTACCGAATCGAACATCGGGAATTTACCTTCGATCAATCGGGTCGATAAGACAATTGAATCCTGTTTGAAGTGAAGTTGATTCTGGGCATGGAAAACTTCTACCATCAGATTTTCTTTGCCGTCGACCATCTTGTTGAGAACTTCCAGTGCACGCTTCGGAACGATCCAATCGAAATCGGGAGCCTGATATTGCGTCGATGCATCGACCCAGCGAACAAGCCGGTGTCCATCGGTTGCGACGATTCGCAATTTGCCGGATTTTAACTGAAATAAAACACCATTCAATACTGGACGCAATTCATCGGTGGCAACTGCAAACAATGTTTTTTCGATAATCCGTTTTAATTTATTTGCAGGAACTTTGAGGACCGGTTCCGGTGGCAACGTCGGTAGTTGCGGGAACAACGATGGTTCTTCACCGGCGATGCGAAAACGTCCTTGACCGGCATGAATCACCATATAGTGACCAGCTTCGTCTTCGACGCGAACCGGAAGATCCGATTGCAATGCGCGTGCTAAATCAACCAGTCGTTTTGCCGGAATAACTGCCAATCCATCTTCCGCAGTGTCGGCTGTAACACGACTGGTAACGATCAACTCAAGATCGGTCGCCGAGATTGCCAGTTCATTATTTGCAACGGCAACATGTACCGTTCGTAGAATCGGCATCGTAGTTTTCGATGGTACGACTGAAGCTGCTCGCTCCAATGCTGTCAAAAAACGGTCTTGAGGAACGGAAAATCGCATTGGGTTTATCCTCCGGAAAATCGGATCAGTTATTTTGCTAGTTTCTTTTCTTACTCTTCTCTCTAAAGATATAAAAAAGAGGAGGAAGAGTATATCGGTGAATTGCGGGGATAACTATTATAAGTTATCACTAGTGCCACATTTTTTCTTTGGTTACGAGTAATAATAAGTTATCCTCAATGTGGATACCATTGTGGATAGAGTTGAATTACTCGTTGGTTTATCCCCTCAGACTCTTAGAGTTGTGGAAAAAATGGGTTTTATACACGCTTATCCACTCATTTATCCGCTAATTGTGGAAAACATGTGGAAAACCATGCATTGGCTTGAAAGATAGTCGTTTCCACATACTCTATCAAGTCTTCAAGATACATCAGTAAATTTGCAATTACTATTCGAACAAGTTACTCTCGAAGAAATGAAAAAAGTGGTGAAAGATGGCATATTCCCGAAAGAGTCGAGCAAATCGAACCGTTAATTTAAGTTCGGTAATCGATCAAACTTTGGAAAAATACGGGTTATTCGATGGAGTATTTGCTTCGCGGTTAAAAGCAGAAAAAGATCAGATTTTTGGACATTTTTCCCCTCATATTAAGGGAATCGAATATTTAAACGGACGACTTACACTTCAGTTCGACAGTGATGCCTGGCGCCACGTTGCCGAGGAAAAACGCTCGCAACTGCTAAAATTGGTGAATGACTATGCTCCGGGAAAGATATCAAAAATCTTCTTTGTATAATTGGGTCGGCTGTTTTTTGAACAAGTACTTAAATTATCGACAAATAAAGCCGGGAAAGTTGAATAAATCGAAGATCTGTACGTTGAATTTATTGGGATTGAACCGTCGGATCTGTAAAGTTATACTTTCGATAACCACTGTGTTGCAAGCTCTCTGGACTTAAAGAGTTTGACGTGGTATCCGCGATTCAAACAAGCCACTTCGTAGAATTTCACTTCACTTGCCGTTGCCTGCAGCGATGGTAACACGATCGCCTCTCGCATGTCGTGTCGCAGCCCTACCGATTGATATAGATCAATCAAATAATAGAGATCCACCATTGAATGCCCACCGACCATTTCGGAACAATCGGCGAGGACATTGCGCGAATTGTGATCACTTAAGATCTGAACGGCTTCGAGAAAAGCGTCGTTCAATTCTTTGGGAGTGACAATTTGACTGTAGACTAACTCTACACACTGTAACGATTGGTTAAAAGACGCTTGCCACGGCATAATCTTCCCAATTTTTAAGTGAAGTTGCGGGTTAAATTATTTATCGGATAATAGCAAATGGTGTGCGATATATCAATAGAAAGCGATCAAGTTATTTTTTTCTCAAACATCAAGGATCACTTATAAAGTAAAATTGGGGTTTGAATACCAATAATAATCGAATTCTTGCAGATGCTGGCGATCTTTGTTATCTTCACTCGCTGATAATTGGTGAAGCGGTGTAATCAAACAACTGCTGTCAGGGTTTTCTGAGGGACGCTAGTTCGATCTTTTGTTCTTTCCCAGTCCCCAAACCCTATCACCCAACACCTGTTTTTCAGGGGAATAGCGTAGCTCGGTAGCGCATCAGCATTCGGGGTTTTCTGAGGGACGCTGGTTCGATCTTTTAGTTCTTTCCCAGCCCCCAAGCCCTATCACCCAACACCTGTTTTTCAGGGGAATAGCGCAGCCCGGTAGCGCATCTGCTTTCGGGAGTTTCTTTGGTCGCTGGTTCCCAGCTTGATATTTTGTTGAATACCCTTTTTCGGGGAGTAGCGCAGCCCGGTAGCGCATCTGCTTTGGGAGCAGAGGGTCGCTGGTTCAAATCCAGTCTCCCCGACCATTTTCGAATGAGGTGATAACACCTCCAAATACATATTGAGAACGGTATGAGAACTCGTAACGGAGCTATCTCGTACCGTTTTCATTTTTTTAGCGCGCCTCACGCAGGTATCGAAAGACCGCAGTTCACGGTACCGGCAATGCAAAAATATCCTCCTGCTACTCATGGTTGTTTAACCTTGAAACATCGTCGAGAGTGAACTGTTGGGACTGATTATTTGAGCAGGACAATCTTTCGAGTTTGAGAAAATTGACCAGCTTTCATGCGGAGAAAATAGGTACCTGATGTTAAATGAGAACCATCGAAATGAATGCGATAACTACCCGCATTCTGTCTTTGATTTACGAGCGTCAAGATTTCGCGACCGGTGAGATCGAACAACTTCAGCTCAACCATCGAAGCGTGCGGAAGCGAATAAGAGAGCGTGGTGGAGGAATTGAATGGATTCGGGTAGTTATGTGAGAGAGAAACACCTGTTGGTATCAAATGATTCTCTATTACAGCCTCATTTGAATCTGGAGTCAATCTAAGTTGAGTAATGAAACAGTCATAACTATCATGATAAACTGTATCAAAAGCTCCCGTTGTGCGTGGAAATTCAGGACTATTGGTTATTCCAGCTACTATGACTCTATCAGAACCACTCTTCATTATTCCGTACCCCATATCATTGATAGAGCCTCCCAAATATGTACTATAAGAAATCATCGACCCATTTCTGTTCAGATGAGTAATAAAACAATCGCCACGACCATGGTACGTACGGTCGAAAGCACCAGTTGAAGTTGGAAAATCTGTACTGTCGGTATAACCTGTAACCGTACATCCACCAGAATCATCCAAACAAATTGCTTGACCCCAGTCACCACCAGAGCTACCGAAATAAGTACTATACTCTAACTGCGAACCCATAAGATTGATTTTTGTGATAAAACAATCATTTTGCCCGCCATTATATGATGAGTCAAAACACCCTATTGTTGTTGGAAAATTACCACTTGAAGTATAGCCAGTTACGAATACATTTCCAGATGCATCACAATCGGCTCCAGAAGCTTTTTCATTACCTGATCCACCTAGAAAAGTACTATACAATAAAGCAGAACCAGTACTATTCAAATGCGTGACGAAAGCATCCCAACCACCATTATAGGTGGTATCAAAAGCATCATGTGTTGTCGGAAAATTGCGGCCAGCACCACCTGTGACAAATACACCACCATTATTGTCACTCGCGATTCCGTAGCAAGTCGACATTGTAAGAGCAGTGCTATATACGATAACTCCATCGTTATTGATTCTTGTCACGAATGCGTTACTACCACCAAACAGTGTATCATATGCACCTGATGTATGGGGAAATCCATTGGTAGCCTGACCGGTGAGTGTCGCCCCCCCATTCCCATCGCCACAAACGGCATAACCGTAATCGTCGGAACCACCGATTAATGTTCCACTATATATCAAGTGATTACCGGTTGAGTTGATTCTTGCATACATCACATCGACGTGAGTAATAGTGTTGTAACAGGCACCGCAGATAATCGCGCCATTGCTGCCATCGCTAGTGATTCCAATTCCCTGAGTCCAAACGCCCATCGATAAATAGGTACTATAAATCAGTGTAGATGTGTTATAATTCAATTTTGTGATAATGCAATCCCAATAGGTACTCATCAAGCCACCCTGGATTGCTCCAACTGTTGTAGGATAGTTGTTACTACTAGTCTGACCGGTAACGATCACTTCATCGACTCCACCCTCGCAAATTCCAGAAACGTTGTCGTTTCCTGATCCCCCCAAATACGTTGAATACACCAGCGGATCGATTCGAAGCGTTTGCGATGCATCATACCCATTCGGCAAATCGATGGCGAAGACATTTTCTGACACGAGTCTGAATTGTGCCGTGACAGCGTTTCCGCGAGTTCCATTCGCAGTGGATTGGTAGGCTCCCGGAATCGACATCTGGAGTTCACCGAGGGAGGTCATGAGTGACAGTTCATTCGACAAGAGGAGGTCGGACACTCCTGTCCGACTCCTGTTTGTGACAGAAATAATTGAGTCTACGGACAAGAGTGTCCGTCCTCCGCCTACTACTGGCGCATCCAATCCCTCACATACCATTTTGATTTGTTTCGGATCGGCACCGGGATGAAACACGAAATCGAATTCGAGATGACCTTTGCTCTCATACCACTCGACATCGATGCTATCCCAGACATCATGATACACTACGCGCGTAAAGTTCCGGCAATCCGGTGCCCACTTCGATGAGTCATTCCCGAGGAAATAATTGTTGTGCCACGATAATTCCCCCTGTGCATCAATCCATTTCGCGCAAGTGTATTTTCGAAGGTCGGAATTTATTCCGACATCCTCTTGTGTCGAATATTTTTCTGTAGGGGCGAATCGCATTCGCCCTGTGGGCGCGGACGCGCCCAGATTGGTTGGTGCATCTTGAGCGGATAGGGGCGAATGCGATTGCCTTCGGCGAGCACTTTGTGGTTCGCCCCTACGTTCGCAGGCTCGGAGGCCTGCGCCACCTCCAGATGCGACAAATTTGAATTTGAGGGCGTGAGATTTTAATGGAAAGGATTCATGATCAGGGCGTATGCCATACGCCCCTGCGGCGGCAACATCGTTGCCGCTTGGGGGCGGACACGGGGGTCCGCCCCTACTGGAAAAAGGATCGATGGGCGGGCATGGGAGCCCGCCCCTACTGGCGTCTATCATTTTTGAGGAATCAATTAAGCTCGTGACGAGGGTGACACCATCGCGCTCAAGGAACCAGGTGAAGCCATCGCGCTGCACCTCGCATTTATACACGACCGCAGAATCCCATTGCCCCTTGTTCTCGGTGAATTGGAACGGATGCGGCAATCGGGTCGATTGCACCGATACGCCATGAGACGATTGCGGAAGAAGAAGCGTGAGGATGACAATAAGCGTCGTCGCGAATGCAAGCAGAGATATATTTAGAAAACGATGATGGAGATTCATGGCGCCTCCGGTCGGACAGGTGGTATATCAATAATAATGTGGATGGAGAGTATTTACAAACAAATTGATGAGTGAAAGGAGAATTTGTAGCCGCAGGATTAAGACTGCGTTAATTGTTTTCTATTTGAGACACAGGAGGTGGTCAGAACAAGTTCTGACCTACGGGAACGAAGCGAATCGCCGATTCGGAGATCGGCAGTACTACAAAAAAATCGCAGGCTCGGAGGCCTGCGCCACCAGCCGAACGATGTATTCGCAAAGCGGGTCTAGATACAAAATGGGCGGACACGAGGGTCCACCCATACTAACGATAACAACTAATTTAAAGAGACACTATACACGGCGTTAACCGAATTCTCTCGTTACTTGAGCAAAACCACCTTTTGAGTCGCGCTCTGGTTAGGCGTATGAAGCCTCACAAAATAAGTACCCGCCGCCAATCCCTCGCCGTCGAGTGATAACGAATAGTTTCCGGCAGCGTGATCGCGATCGAGCAATGTCGCTACCCGTTGACCATAAAGATTGAATAATTCGATCCGCGCATGCGTCTGTCGCGGCAGTGAATAGCGGACTACCGTTGTCGAATTAAATGGATTCGGATAAGCTGGTTGCAGCGCGACAGATACTGGTAATGCGCGGTGAGCAGGATCTAGCGTCGAAAGCGAACCGTCGGAATTGGTACAAGCCACCCACGCCTCGCCATCGCCGTAGAAAACGAAATTTGCTTCGCGCAATCCAGCGCACAAAATCGAACCATCGCTAAGCGTCCGCACCGCGAGACCGGCATTGTACAAGTTTGTTCCGAAGCCAGAAGTCCAAACAGCAGCGCCCGCCGAATCAACTTTCATTAGTGACACAACCATCGGCGCAACACCCGACAATTCGGCATATCCGGTAACGATATAACCACCATTCGGATCTGCAGCAACGGCTTCGCCGACTTCATCCAACATTTCGGATCCGTAATGTTGTTCCCACTGAAACGCACCGGTAGAACTTATTTTAACTAAATAGAGATCTTTGGTGGTTCCACCGCCAGTAGTGATATCAGTGCTACCGGTAAGTAAAAAACCACCATCGGAACAAACGGTAACACCGTTACAGATTTGATTGCCGGTGCGACCGTAGATACCGGTCCAGATCGTGTCGCCATTATCGTTTGTGCGAACTGCAACAAAATTAAAATCGCTTTCAGTGCCGACCGCTTTCGTTCGACCAGCCATAAGAAAGCCGTCGCTCACTTTCACAGCAGCAAAAAAACGGGTTTCCTGACCGTAAGCGTAACTGCGGTTCCACAGCGTGTCGCCGTTTTGATCGAATTTTACCAGGCAGCCATTGCCACCGGAGGGTGAATACGCGGATCCGTTGTGATAGCCGGTCGCCAAAATACAACTATCGGGAGCTGGAAAGACATTGTAAAAATCGGCGCGAGTGCGGGAACGACCATACAACCGGGTCCAGAGCGTGTCGCCGGTCGAATCGGTCCGGGCAATCATTGCCGACATGAAACTGTTATTGCCAACCAGCACATATCCGCCGTCCCACGTCTGTTTGGCTTCGGCGCCGGAGATCGGGCTTGACCAAAGTAACGATCCGGTCGGTGATAGTTTAAACATCGCACCGGTTCCGGCAATGATATAGCCACCATCACTGGTAAAATTGATATTGCGGGCAGCACTTTCGACTCCGTCGAGTCTAAATTCCCACGGGTCGGCAAACGCGATTGTTGCCAGACCGAGCAGGGTAATGAGGAAAAATCGAAATGAAATTCGCATACTACACCTCAATAAAGAGCCATTGCCATAAGATTGGACATCGTCACACAAAGCAAATATCGGAACTTAAAGTTAACAATAATTATTTGTAATCACAAATAGTTGTATTATTTTTGGACATATGTTCAAGCATATTTGTCCATTATTGCGAATTTTTAGATGAGTTTGAATTTATAAGAGTTGGTCGAATATTTGTATCACTGGAAAAGTTGAATTGTTTGTCTGTGGATAGGTATTACATTATCACTACACACCGATTGCATTTCGACGAACATGTCGATAATTCGGTAGATCAGATGCATTTGATTGGGAGACAGGAATGTTTAAGGTTGCACTCGTCAAACTACCTTCCACGTATGCAAATTGGCATCAACGACCAATCGTTGGACTCGCTTATTTGGCTGGTGTCCTTAAACAAAACGGTTACGAAGCAAAAATCTTCGATGGCTTTTTTAACAACTGGTCTGTCGATCGCCTGGTTCAAGAAATTGTGGCATATTCGCCGGACGCAATCGGCTTTACGGCAATGACACAAGAAATCACTCAAGCTTCGTTCGTTGCCTCGCAAATTCGCAGCAAACACGCCTGCACTACTGTTATCGGCGGATGTCATTTAACAGCGCTTCCGGAACGAACGCTGTCGGATTACCCGGTTTTCGATTATGGTGTGATTGGCGAGGGAGAAAAAACCATTGTGGAGTTGGTGAAGTATCTCGAACAGCCAAACCTGTATGAGCAAGAACATATTCCCGGCATTATCTACCGTAACGGCGATTCGATCAGAATAAATGATGCCCGTCCATTTTTGACAAATGCCGAACTCGATGCGCTCCCGTTCCCCGATTTTAGCGATTATTATGGTGATAACACCCGCGCACTAAGTCGAAAAAATGATGTGTATGCGATCTTTACGTCGCGAGGATGCCCCTACGATTGCCTATTTTGTATGCAACTGTTAGGACGAAAGGTTCGTCAACGAAGTACGGAAAATATTATTGCCGAAATTGAAATGGCGATCCGGAAATTTGGTGCGCATACTTTCGATTTTCTCGATGAAATATTTCTGATGGATCGTCCGGTAACGCGAAAACTGCTTCAATATTTTATCGACAGCGGTTTGTCGAAAAAGATTCGCTGGACTGGACTTACGCGGGCGAATATTGTCAATGCAGACTTGATCGATCTTGCTCGACGTTCGGGTTGTATCTGTCTGGCAATGGGCGTCGAAGCCGGGGACGATGAAATTCTCGTTACAGTCAGAAAGAAAGTGAACATCCAGCAAATTAAACGGGCGGTAGCAATCGTAAAAAATGCCGGCATAAGCTTAAACACTTACTATATCCTAGGACACCCGGGAGAGACCAGAGCGACGGCGAATAAAACTGTCGAGTTGGCTGCAGAATTAAACACAGACAACATCGCTATTGGTTTGATGGTGCCTTTTCCCGGAACAGAAATCTACAATTTGGCGAAAAACAATAAAATGGGATATTCTTTATTGAGCGAGCGCTGGGAAGAATACGATAAATACGGGGGTAGAGCACTCAAGATCGAAGGGTTACCCTACGAAGAACTCGAACGCCTCCAGATGAAAGCGATTGCGAAACTCTATTACAAGAATCACCGTTGGTTGGATTTACTCTCCTATTCTTGGGCACATCGTATGGGTGTATACTTTTTTGTGAAGAAAAAACTTCATCGCTTAAAAGACGATTCACCAACAGAACCGGTGATTATGTAAGAAAGCGGCTATTATACGATTTGATGGGTAAGTGTTCCACTAAAAAAAGGGGCGTAATTTTTTACGCCCCTTCTGTATAAATAATTTTCGCAAGCGAATAACAGTGACTTTGAACAGGCTACTTCATTAACACAATAGAATGAGTGATCGAGGCGCGGTTCGTTTCAAATCGACAAAAGTACGTGCCTGAAGGCAAGCGAGTACCATCAAATGGAATCTCGTATTGTCCCGCCGGATAGTGTTGATCTGTCACCGTCGCCACCAATCGTCCGGTTGCATCGAATACCGTTATTCGTGCTCGTCCCGGCGCAGCCAACGAGAATCGCAGCGTCGTCTTCGGATTGAATGGGTTTGGATAATTCGGTAACAACGAATAAGTAAACGGTGTTGTCGCTGTTTCCGCAACATCGGTTCGGCGATAGGTAAACGCTGCTTCCTGAGACCAACTCGACCAATTCAGATTCTTTGTGCGATACCGGAATCTCCAACCATATGTCGTACTATCCCGCAACCGACTCGCTGGCAGTGGAAATGCTTTAAGCATGATTCCGGCATTTCGGTCGATCGGAGTATAGTTCGGGGTACCACTGTCTAGGTAAAAATTCTCGAAATTTCGCAATGTATCCAGTAGCGGACTGGTGTAGTTTCCGAGTGTACTGGTAATTTGTACCTGAGTACTGAGCAGTGAATCGTTCGGCGGGCAAGTACTTACCCAGAGCGTATCATTCGGATAAACCGCACCCGATGTTAAGTTTGCCGGCTGATAAGGTGCAATTGCGCGCAGACTGCGACTCCAGCGATCGATTACTTGATTGTTGCGCGGTCGGTCGGTGTTGCCGAGACCGTAGGTCGTACAAGTAAACGTCTGTGCTGAGGGATCGATTTCGACAATGAGATAACAATATTCGTCGAGTGACCGGAACACATCGGGATAATCGGTCTGATTTGGGTACATCCGCCAGCGATCCAGTGCACCGCCACCACCACCGACGATCATAAAGTGTTCATTGCCGTTGGTGCGTACGCCGTGCTCGTAACAATGGGAATGACCATCAACCACGAGTGTTGCTTTCGAACAGGTATCGAGCATCGGTAAGACACTAGTCTGCATCCACGACCAGTTACCGTCAGGCCATATTTCGCTATGCCCCGGTTGGTGTGAAACCGTAATAATCCAATCGATCGAAGTGTCGGCTTGTGCGGCTTGAAGTTCCGATGTAAGCCAGGTTAATTGTGTTGTCCCTGCAACATTACCATTTAACATAATGATCCGGGTATCGCCGATCCGGAATGAATAATAGCGCTCCCCTTCCGAACCGCCGAACGCTTCATACTTCATGTAGTTGTAGAAAAAATTGGACTCCCCTTCGTGATTTCCAACCGAAATCATCATCGGAATTTCCCGGCTAATCGTTTGGAACGGATTGAAATATTCAGTGACATACCCCGCCAAAGCAGCACCGTTGCCCCCAATATCGCCGGCATGAAGAAGACAATTCACAGTGTTGTGTAGCGAATCACCATACAACTCCAAGGTTTTCTGCCGGATTGCCATCGCCGTTGCGGTGGAGCGAGTGACATCGGACTGCGAGTCGCCGAACATAACAAACCGAAGCGGTCGCGAATGATCGTTATTTGCCGGTGGAGTACGGAAGCTATAGACCAGCGATTGCATTGTATCGGTGACACAACGATAGAAGTATTCGGTATTGGATTGTAGGTTGGTTAATTGAACACTATGCCAGATCACGTTGGTGCCGAGTGTCTGTGCTGTCCCGGTGGCTGATTGGGTCAGGGTGCTAGCCGAAGTGCCGTATTGTACCGTCGACAATAGCGAGGGTGCAGCATGCCAACTTACCCAGATCGAATTCGTCGTCGGAGACTGCAGGTACGGTTTCATCGCATTCGGCTGGCTCGACAGGTTATGACCAAACCCGCCGAGTGCACCAACCTGAGCGGCTGTTAGGTCGCGGTCGTAGAGTGCCACTTTTGCCACCGAAATCATATTGTCTTCGCCATCTTCATCGGCGAAAAACAGAATCTGGTTGTTGGCACTGGAAGGATACAGACTAAAGCGCCCGTCTGTCGTCTGGTTCGTCGCCTCATTCAGCAATTGACCGTCGAGATAGTAGGTGTAGTGGGTTCCCATTGAAATGGAAACGACCAACCGGTACCACTCGTTCGCTTGGATCGCATATTGCGAGTAGGTGGTAGCGGCGACGCCGATCGTACCGTTCGGATTGACGAAACAGTCGCCATCATTCGTGTTGGTGGGGTTGGTTTGCCAGAAACAGTACCATTGACCGATCGACGGGACGCGAAAATCAATTACCACGGTGTAGACATTTACTTCGGTACCACCGCCGTTGGCGGGAATGTCGTGATTGCACCGAAAATAGCTGCCAACACCGATGTTTATCGCGCCATCGCCAGTAGTTGGTCCGGAAATCAGCGAATCGGTTCCACTAAGTATTAAATCGTTGCCGGTTGTGGCAGCAACGTGATTGGCGGTATTGTCGAAAGTCCACAGCCCTACCGGAGCGGGATCGACTGTTAATACTGTCAGTTGTGCGTTGTACGCATTTGTGCCGGTGACGAGCGTAACCGTGTCGCGCCAGACTTGATAGCCATATTTTTGAATACGGACCACATATCGTCCAGCAGCAATATTGGGAAGTGAAAACTGACCGAGCGAGTCTGTTGTTGTAGAATCGACGGTTCCGAATTTCACTTTTGCCCCTGCAACAGCCAATTGTGTCGTCGCATTGTTTACGGTTCCGGTTACGGATGCCCAAAGATTTGTGGCGAGAATTACGATAAGTATAATAACAATAATAAGTTGTTTCATTGATACCTCAATGATTAGTGGAAGGATTTTGCTCGAATAGGGAAAAAATCTGAGAAAAGTTACTTGAAGAATGAACCGCTTCCAACCGAAAACGAACTCTACCGGAATTTTTGTGTGATCGAGTACCGGGAAATTCGATCATCGGAGTGAAAACATTATTGTTTGACGCCTTTTAGAGGCGTTGCTTTTGATTTGGAAAAAAGAATAAGATCAGAGGGTTTCGAGAGATACGAAAAATCCGAAACTTACAAAAAGAATTTGTAGTTACATCGCAGCGGTGTGCTGAAACGTGAAAACGGAGTGAAGAAAACTACTGGCGAGATTACACAAGTAATTCCAAATATTAATGTTATCGATCAAAAATCGCTTGCAAGCGTAAAAAAAAATTAGTACGGTTATAATAGTAGCTGATTTCGAAATCGATTGAACTGACACCTATTATTCGTTTCATTCAACTTTACGAACGAGCGATTGCAATGAGGTCGTTGTGGGGAAAGAAGTAAGAAGATTACATCTATCCGTTCTTCCGATGATCATCTTTGTCGTGTTATCTGCTTTGCTAATCGTGGGCGGATTTTATTTCAATCATGAACGTTCCGCTTTTTTTCGCCGTCAAGAACAAGACGGCATGATCGCGGTCACTAAGATAAAAATCGATCAAATCCTGAATTGGCGTAGCGAGCGGATTCAGGACGGTCTCGCCGCAATCAGTCACCCCGGGGTGATTGAAGCAATAAAAAAGATTTCCAATAACCGTCAAGACACCCAAGCAAGAAAGACGCTCCACGAAAGCAATAAAATATTCGTTACTAATCGAAATTACCAGCGTGTTTGGTTGGTCGACCCCAACAATAATGTATTATTCGTAGATCCCGACACGAATTGTGTTAAATTTCCCGATGACGTTGTAACCGCAAAAGTCGTTCAGACAATTCCCGAGAATATCGTAAAGCTTCATGACTTTCATTTATTAAAAAATGGAAAAACCTGTATCGATGTGGTTGCTCCATATTTTGACAACGATTCGAAAAAGGTGGTTGCAACCCTGCTGTTACAAATCGACCCACATCGCGACCTCTACCCGTTGATCCAACAATTTCCGATGCCGAGTCGGACCACCGAATGCTTACTGTTACGTATCAATGGCGATAGCGTAGAATTTCTAAATGATTTCCGGTTTCAAACGAACACATCACCTCGCTTTCATTCAATGCGATCTTCCTGGCAAAGTGCGATTACAAAAAGCGTGCTGGACAAACGCAACTTCTTTTCGACAACCGATTACCGCGGTGTTGAAGTATATGCGACCTTACACCGCATTCCCGATTCCCCGTGGTATCTCCTCACCAAAGTGGATGTAGAAGAAATAGCGACGCCATCGCGTGTTTTTGGCGGATATGTGTTGTTGGTCATTTTACTTGCGATTGTTGCGATTGGCGGTGTTACGGGGTTGTGGTGGTATCGTCGCGAAGCGCGATTTATTCGCGAAGCGCTGAGTGCCGAGGAGCGCAAACAAGAGTTGTTGCAACAGGTAGAGATACTCTTTCAGAATGCAAACGATGCAATTCTGATTTTCGATTCCGATTATATCATCTCGCGGGTTAACAAACGTGCCGAAGTCTTGTATGGCTATTCGAAGAATGAACTGGTAGGTTTGGAAGCGTGGCGATTGCGTTCGGAAAATTCTCCTACCAGTTTCGAAACGGTGATGCAGGAGGCGCGCTCACACAATCAACAACTACATGAAGCGATTCATCGACGCAGCGATGGGCTGGAAATCTACGTTGAAGTGGGCACTAATACGATCGAACTCGGTGGAAAAATGTTTTACCAATCGATCGTACGCGATATTTCCGAGCGAAAACAATCCGAACTTCAGTTATTGCGTGTGAATCGCCTGTTTAGTTTCCTGAGTGGAATAGACAAAGTAATTGTGAACAGCTTCAGTCGCGACACGTTATTGAAAGAGGTCTGTCGAATTGCGGTAGAACAGGGTGGTTTGAGGATGGCGTGGATCGGCGAAGTCGATCCCGAGACGAAAGAAATTGTTCCGGTTGCGATCGAAGGTTTCGAAGAAGGATATTTCTCGGAGATAAGGATTTCGGCAAATCAGGAACCGGTCGGTTACGGTCCGGTTGGAACAGCGGTGCGGGAACGACGAGTCGATATCTGCAACGATATTCGCAACGAAGCCCGGATGTTGCCATGGTTGAATGCGGCTTTAAAGCGGGGATACGAATCGATTGCCGCATTGCCGGTATTTTGTGATTCAGAATTATGTGCAATTTTGGCGCTATACTCCGAACAGCCATTTTTCTTTTCCAGCCGCGAGAAGCAGTTACTCGAGGAAATTACCACCGACTTGTCGAATGCGCTCGATATGCTCAAACAGAAAGCCGAACGATCGATGTTCGAGCGAGCGCTTGCCGACAGTGAAGAGCGATTTCGAAGCCTCTTTGTTTATGCTCCATTGAGCTACTTTTCGGTAAATCAGGAAAATAAAATTATAACCGTCAATCAGACGTGGTTGGATACGATGCGATACAATCGCGATGACGTTGTCGGTCATACGATCATCGACTTCTTTGCAGAATCCGCCCGCTTGAGTGCGCGCGATTATTTTCAGCGGATATCGGCGCAAGAGAATAATATTACAGAAGAGTTCGGGATGATCCGTAAAGACGGGTCGACGATTATTGTCTCTTTAATCGGACGAGCCGGTAAAGACGACAATGGAAATTTTCTCCGGACCCACTGCATTTTGATCGATGTTTCGGAACAAAAGAAAATCGAGCGAGCGTTTCAAGAACAGTATTCCACAATGCACGGTATTCTGGAAAGCAGCCTCGATCCGATCTTTGCCGTTGATCGGGACTTCAATCTGTTGAGTTACAATCGGGCATTTGATAACTGGGCGCGCGAAATCTTCCAAGGAACCGCAGAAATCGGGAAAAATCTGTTGGACGTGATTACCGATTTGGTGGAAGCCGAAGGCGCCCAACGAGATATCACTACAGCGATGATTGGCGGGGCAAGATCGGTTGAAATATGCATACCGACCGGTGAAGAACGGCATTATTATTTGACGACAATGAGTCCAATCCTAAATCATTCCGGCGAAACGACCGGAGTGGCGGTTATGGCAAAAGAGATCACCGAACGTAAGCACGCCGAGGAGACGGCACTTGATAATGAACGCCGCTTCCGCTTACTGTTCGACAACATGATGACAGCCTGCCTGATTGTAAAACCGCTTTTGAATCATATGAACGTGTACGACGATGCGGAAATCGTTGCGGCGAATCGTCCTCTGGAATTAATCGTCAATGAAAAGAATCAGCGTATTATTGGTCACAAGTTGTCCGATATTTTACCGCATTTGTTGTCGATTTGTCGCGATCGATTGGATAAAGTTGTAAGAGATAGCGAGGGAATTCGGTTCGAACAGTATCTTCGCGAAACGAGCAAGTTTTTGGAGATTTCCGTTTTCAAAGTGCAAAACGACTCCGTTGTATTCATGATTCGCGACATAACCGATCGAAAATTGAACGAAAATGCTTTGCGATCAAGCGAAGAACGGTTTGAGTTGGCTGTAAAAGGTGCTTCGGTAGGAATTTGGGATCGCAACTTTCAAACGAACGAAGCTTACTATTCCACGCGATACAAGGAGATATTGGGTTATTCCGACAGCGATATTCCCAATCTTCCCAAGACTTGGCGCGATTTTATTCATCCCGAAGATGAGGATCGAATTGCACAAGCAATCACGCAACACCTGCAAAACCATGAACCGTACGATATTGACTACCGAATGCGGACGAAATCGGGTGAGTACCGCTGGGTAAATAGTCGTGGGCAGGCTTATTGGAATAGAAATGGAACTCCGGTCCGGTTTGTTGGATCATTGATGGATATTCACGATCGGGTTCAATTCGAATTGGCGTTGCAGGAGAGTGCGAAGCAAATTCAACGTCAACTTGAGGAAATCGACCAGATATTCGCTTGTTCTCCGGTCGGTCTGTTCGTGTTGGATCGCGATTTTCGCTTTCAGCGGATCAACGCGCGGCTGGCAGAGATTAATGGTATACCCGTGGAACAGCACATTGGTAAGTCGTTGCTGGAAATGTTCCCGCACATGCGCGACTATTATATAAATCTGTTCCAGCCGATTTTTCAGAAAGGCGTTTCCGCTGGAAATGTGGAAACCTATGGACGAAATCGATCGAAAAACGAAGAAGCATACTTGTTGGGAAATTATTTTCCACTTAAAAATGAGCAAGGTGAAATCGTCGGATTGGTCGGAGCGGTACTTGAAATAACCGAACGAAAACACTCAGAACAAGCGTTGCGAGTCAGTGAATTGCGGGCGAGGGCGCTATTTGAAAATAGTGGCGACGCAATTTCGTTATATAATCGAGATCGTAAATTAATTTTTGTTACTCCATCGATCGAATCGGTTTTAGGGTACTCCGCTCAAGAATATTTAACGATGTTTCGCGATGAGATCATTCACCCCGACGACAGAAAAACTTTTCTGGACACTCAAGAACAAATCTTCCTCGGAACCGTACAATCCGTACACTCGCTCTTTCGAGCACGGCATCGGGATGGCAGCATTCGTTGGATGGATCACACGTTTCGAAATTTATATTCCGATCCCAATGTCGGCTTAGCGGTTGCCAATATGCGTGACGTCACGGAATCGGTATCCTCGGCGGAACAAATTCAACAATTGAACACCGAATTGGAAGAGCGCGTAAAACAGCGTACCGCGGCACTTGAAGCCGCTAACCATGAGCTGGAAGCGTTCTCGTATTCCGTGTCGCACGACCTGCGCGCACCGTTACGTGCGATCGACAGCTTTGCTAAAATAGTGTTGGATGAGTACGGACCGGGTTTAGATGCCGAGGGAATTCGGTTGTTGAATATTGTTTGTAATAACACCAATCGGATGGGAAAACTGATCGACGACTTACTGTCGTTTTCCCGGGTAGGACGCTCGGAGTTAATTCCTTGGCCAATTTCGCTTTCCTCTTTGGTTCAAAATGAATTTTTGGAATTGACTTCGGAAGCGCAGCGTCAGCGCATCGATTTTACAGTAAAAGAAATGCCGGACACATTGGGCGACCCAAGCCTAATCCGACAGGTTTGGACGAATCTATTGGGGAATGCGATTAAGTATTCGTCAATTAAAGGGCGCTCTTCGATAGAAGTGGGTTCGACCGTCATCGACGGTGAAATCGTGTACTACATAAAAGACAACGGAGTCGGCTTCGATATGAAGTATCGGGATAAATTGTTTGGCGTATTTCAACGATTGCACAGCATGGACCAATTCGAAGGTACCGGCGTTGGGTTGGCAATCGTTCAACGGATCGTTCATCGACACCATGGTCGGGTTTGGGCAGAAGCTGCCGTTAATCAAGGTGCAACATTCTATTTTACATTACATTGCGAAACGAGGGCGGAAAATGATTGAAACTGCAATCGATATTCTACTGGTTGAGGATAATCGAGATGATATCGAATTGACGATCCGCTCATTGAAGAAAAAAAATCTTGCCAACAATCTTTTCGTTGTAACCGATGGCGAAGAGGCACTAAATTTTCTTCGGGGTGAAGGGGCGTTCGCTCAAAACGACATTTCCGGTCGTCCGCGATTGATTTTACTGGATATTAAGCTTCCCAAAGTCGATGGTATTGAGGTTCTCAGACAGATCAAAAGTTCCGAGCAACTTTCGAATATTCCTGTCGTTATGTTGACTTCTTCACGCGAAACACCCGATATTGAGAAGTGTTACCGACTCGGAGTAAACAGTTACATCGTTAAGCCGGTCGATTTTGATAAATTTGTCGATGCGGTGGGGTCGCTGGGAATGTATTGGTTGCTTTTGAATGAAGCACCTCACTAATCGTAAAATCATTTCCAAACGGATGAAAAGTGACGATAGAAATAAGGATGAACCAACCGATTCGCATTCTATTCGTTGAAGATATTCCATCCGACGTGGAATTAGCTGTCCGTGCTTTGCAGCATAACGAACTCACGATCGAGCACTGCCGTGTCGATAATGCCGATCGATTGATTGCAGAACTTACCGATTTTCACCCCGATCTTGTTGTATCCGATTATGCGATGCCGTCGTTTGATGGACTATCGGCGCTCAAAATCGTTCAAGAATTCTCCCCAGACACACCATTTATCGTCCTTACTGGATCGATCAACGAAGAAACCGCAGTCGAATGTATGAAAGCCGGTGCCGATGACTATGTACTGAAAGACCGGATTACCCGGTTTCCGCAATCGGTTCGATCGGTTCTCAATCATGCCCGGATTAAACGCGAAAAAATGCGAATCGAGCGTTCTTTGTTTGAATACCGGGAACGCCTATCGATAGCGATGGAAGGGATTAACGCCGCAATTTGGGATTGGAATTTAATTTCCGGCACGGTTTATTACAGCGACGAATACGCCAAATTGTTGGGGTACGACTCCCCGGAAATTTTGGTTCAGCCACAACTTTGGCGGCGCTTGGTCCATCCCGATGACATTGCCGAAATAGATCGAAAGCTACAACTCTATCTTTCCGGTGCCACGCCATTTTATGAAAACGAACATCGTATGCGGAAAAAGGATGGCGAGTGGATTTGGGTATTGGATCGCGGTAAAATCGTTGAACAAGACGAAGAAGGAAGACCGAAGCGGATCTCGGGAATTATAATCGATATTACCGAGCGCGTTGAAGCGGATGATCGGGCAAGTGAAACCGAGGAATATTACCGGAAGTTGATCTCCACCTCACCGGAAGGCATTGTAATACTTGACATCGAAGGGAAGGTAATTTTTGCGTCGGAAATGACGAAAAAACTATTCAAAATTCCCCGAGACGCAAATGTTCCTACCTTTAATGCCTTCAGCTTAGTCGCTCCGGAATATCATCACTTAATTCGGAATCGCTTGGTTGATTTAAGAAACGGAGCGCTGACAAAAGAATCGGGTGAATATAAATTCGTAGATCACGAAGGCACCAATTTCTGGGGTGTCGTATTTACCACTCCGATCACTGATAAAGCCGGTAATATTAAAGCGATTCTGGTTATGTTGCGCGATATAACCGAGCACAAGCAGATGGAGCAATCGTTATCGGAAAGCGAAAAACGGTTTCGAACACTCTTTGAAACAGCTAACGACGCGATCCTGATTTTAAAGTCGGAAGTTATTATCGAATGCAACCAATGTGCCGCCACGATGTATGGTTTGCCCAAGCCCGCGCTGACTGGAAAATCGATCCAAGATTTATCACCGGATTTCCAACCGCACGGAATTCTCACCAGTCAATTAATTCAGACATTTTTGGAAAAATCGGCAAAAGGCGAGAAACTTAACTTTGAATGGCGATTTAAGCGCAACGATCAATCGGAGTTTCTCGCCGAAGTTAACGTGAATCAATTGGATGTGGATAGCGAGAAACTCGTTCAGGCAATAATTCGCGACATTACCGAACGGAAAAGTGCGGAAGAAGATTTAAATCGATTGAAATCCGCAATCGAGCAGACATCTGAATCGTTAATGATCGTCGGTCCCGATTCGGTTATTCAATATGTAAACCCGGCATTTACAAAATCTACGGGATATTCACGCGATGAGGTTATTGGTCGGAAACCCAATATTCTCCGCAGTGGAAAGCATGATGCGAATTTCTATGCCAACTTGTGGAATTTGATCGTTCATGGTGAAATTTGGCGGGGTCGGTTTGTCAACAAGCGAAAAGATGGTTCGCTGTTCGAAGAAGAAGCGACGATTTCTCCGGTACGCGATTCAAATGGTACTATTACGAATTTTATCGCAGTAAAGCACGATTTATCGCGCGAGCGTTTACTGGAAGACCAACTCCATCAGTCGCAAAAACTCGAAGCAATTGGACGGCTGGCTGGTGGTGTTGCACATGATTTCAATAATTTGCTGACGATCGTCAGTGCCAATACTGAGATTATGGCAAGCAAATTGAAAAAAGACGATTCGATGCAGGAGGGGCTATCATTAATTCGGCAGATGGTAGATCGTGGCACATCGCTTACCCGACAACTGTTGGCATTTAGCCGCCGACAACCGCAAATACCTAAAATCATAAATTTAAATGACATCCTAAAAGGCATGTCGAAGATGTTAACGCGGTTAATTAGCGAAGACATTGAAATTACATACAATCTGTTTGAAGAGTTACCCAATATCATCGCCGACGAAGGACAAACTGAACAAGTAGTAATGAATCTTATTGTAAATGCAAGAGATGCACTTCCACAAGGAGGCAAAATTACCCTGAAAACAGATTTGAAGACAGTTATCGAAACCAGCGAACTACCGGAAGTCGAATCGCCTCGGACAATAACCTATTGCCGATTGACCATTTCCGATACCGGTATTGGAATGTCAACCGAGGTGAAGGAGCACGCACTCGAGCCGTTCTTTACCACGAAACCGATGGGACAAGGAACAGGGTTGGGGTTGGCGACCGTGCACGGGATCGTAACGCAATCTGGTGGTTTTATTGAAATTGACAGTGAAGAGCGGGTTGGGACTTCGATACATATTCACTATCCCGCGATCGATCAGCATGTAGAAGCGCCAGTTCAAATACCCAAAACAGAAAATACGGGTGGTGTTGAAACGATTTTAATTGTCGAAGACGAAAAAGTTATTTTGGATTTGACTGCTCGTCTGTTGAAACAATATGGATATAAGATACTTAAGGCTAATAATGGAACGGAAGCAGCGTTAATCATTGCGGAACAACACGAACAAATTCGACTGGTACTCACTGATGTGGTGATGCCCGGAACTAGTGGTCCAGCGCTTTATGACCTCATTCAAGCTCAATACCCATCGATTAAAGTATTGTTTATGTCCGGTTATACTACAGAATCTGTCGTACATCTAATTCAAGAAAAAGGACTTCCGTTTTTACAGAAGCCGTTTAAAGCGGCAGATTTATTAAAAGCTGTTCGCACCGCTCTGATTGGATAAATCCGAATTCAACTTATTTTCAAATGCAGATTCAAGTGGATAACTCGTCGTCTAATATTCCTGATTTCCTCGAAATTGTATGTTTGTGCTCAATGATAACAGACACTTGTGTTGTTAATAACTAAATCCATTCTGGTTCGTCGAGCTTTGGTGTTTCTGAATCCAGCTTTGTTACCATCCGTTTTATTCCCCAGGCATTGATCCGTTGTAGTATGGGAATCACCGTTTCACCGTTGGTCGTTAATTGATATTCGACCCGTGGCGGAATCTCAGCAAAAATCTCTCTGATCACCAACTCATTTTGTTCTAGTTCGCGTAGCGATTGCGATAACATGCGGTCGGAGATCTGCGGAATACGCTTTCGTAGCGCGCTAAAACGGCAACGACCGTTTCGCAACGCCCAAAGAATTTCCATTTTCCACTTATTTCCGATCGTCACCCACGCCATGGTCAAGCCAGAAGACGATAAGTTGCCGGAATTGCGTTGATGAGGCTGTTGCGGTTCGACCATGTGTCGATCTGAACTCCTGTTGGGATCGATTTGCGTTTGAATTTATGGAATGCCGTATTTATAATAATTCAAACGATTCGTAAGTTAATTACAATATCGTTTATTGCTAGCTAAATATATAGTCACTATGGAATCAAAAGCAAGTAGTGGTTAAGTAATTTAATATTTTTTTGGATGTATCAGTGAAGAGGATACGTTCCTCTTTCGGGTATGTTTCTTGGTGAAGTCAATACGTCAATCTATCTGCATCGGATGTGAGGAATTTTGTGTTGTTGCTGTTTATATAGAATTTACCGTTTAATCTAAATACTAACACAGACAGCTCGTTGAAAAAACTGGAGTGGATAAAGATATCCACTCTCGTAATTCATTAATAAAGGACAACATAAAATAGGTAATCGTGATTCGAAGGGATTGAAAACCACAAAATCAATCTAGAAGGTATTCGATGTTAATTGTAATTAATTGAATAATCTGAGATTAATCATTGCTTGAAAGCGTTCTTGTAAATTCTGCAAGCGCTTTCAAGTGTTCGCGAATGAATTTCTTCGCAGTAGGATCGATCAAATTACCAGCGTCATCGAATTTCTCTTTTGAATACTGAATCAGAACTTCCGGTTTATTAATAGGATACATGTTCAATACGACTGATACTTGTCGAAGATGGTATTGTGAACGCCCCGTTCCCAGCGTTCCACCTACTCCCATCAATCCCAGTGGCTTTCCGAAAAAAGGCTGGTTCGGTCCTCGTGATGCCCAATCAATAGCATTTTTCAAAACACCCGGTATTGAGTAGTTATATTCCGGAGTGGCAATGAGTAAGGCATCAGCAGTCGCGATCTGCTGACGGAATTCTTGCACTGATTCAGGAAAACCAATGGCTTCGACATCACCATTGTACAATGGAATATTGGATATATCGAATTCTACGAGAGTTACGTTGTCTGGCAGTAACTCTTTTGCAGCTCGAATCAACGCGCGGTTGAACGATCCTTTACGTAAACTGCCAGCGACAGCTAATATCTGAATAGGCTTTTGATTAATTGACACCTAAAACTCCTTGTTAAGTATTTGAAATCATTGACATCTTGTTAAGAATTCGCAAGACCAAGCTTTTTAGCCAGTTGTGCAAACTGCTCTTGTTCGGTGGGAGTTAGCACCGAAAATTCTTTCACAATCGCCGCAACATGCAGTGGAAGAACCGTTTTAATAAGCTGTTCTCCAGCTTCCGTCAATTTTATGATCAAGCGGCGACGATCAGTCTCACAAGCTGTTCGTTGGACGAGACTTAGTTTTTCCAAATTGTCAATAACCGTGGTAAGATTCGCTGGACTCCGCAATATTTTAATGCTGAGGTCGTGTTGGCACATCGATCCACGGTGGAAGAGTGCTTCCAAGACCCCGAATTGGCTGATTGTTAACCCCTGTAGAGTACCCTGCTTCATCAGACGGTTGTTTACTGCTTCATAAGCTCTTGATAACTTAATATATAAATTAAGTGCCAAGACTTCTTCTGGTTGACCTTGATACACCGATGGCATAACACGTCCCTCGTTAAACATTAAATAGTACGAACTTAAACAAATTCTGTTGGTGACGGCTTAGTGCGTAAAAACAAGAATTAGTGATGAAGGGGATTGGATGGGGTTGGTCTTAAAACACCAAATGCCGCTTGAGGTTCAGCGACCCCTTTTAATTCGACTGTTCCCATGGGGATGAGTGAAAAAGCGGAAGATCGCGTAAAAGGACGAATTTTCTCGGCGATTGTATTGCTTACGATGATGTTACAACTCGAGTTTCGAGTATGTTGTTGAAATCTGGCGGCGAGATTGACGTGATTACCTAGAACGGTGTATTCGCGACGATGTTCAGCACCGACTGTACCGGCAATCACGTTTCCGGCATGAATCCCGATCCCGATTTGCGCAGGCGCAATGGATACCGATAGATTTTTGCGCCAAGTTGATCGATTGCGATTGAATTGTTCTACGACTTCCTGCATCTGCAATGCACATTTTACGGCAGCGATTTCGGGATTTTCCATTGAAATTGGGAGATTCCAAAACGCAAGAATCGCATCGCCGACGAATTTATTTACCGTTCCACCATGAGCGGAGATTGTTTTTACTAGATGATCGAACAATTCGTTGAGATATGAAATTAGTTCAGCCGGTTTGAGCGATTCTGCCAATGGGGTAAAATTCATTAAATCGGTGAATAAAATCACAGCATACCGTAATTCACCTTCACGATTCACGCGTCCGGACAGCATTTCATCACGAATGGTCGGATCGACTAATTTTCCGAACTCCTCATAGATCATTTCATTGCGTTGTAGCTCCGTTGCCATCGAATTAAAACCGGCAGCTAATTCTTCAAATTCATCTGCCGATGCGATTGTGAGACGATGTTGTTTATCGCCTTGCGCGAGTCGTTGGAATCCTTCTACCAACTGCTTCGAAGCCGTAGAAATGTCCGATGCAACCAACCATGTAATCACCAAACTGACTACGATCGAAACGAGCGTGTAAACGACAGTCCACATAATGATTGGTGAAATTCCTGATCCCGAAACAATGGTTGTAGTGTTAGCATGGGCGAGTTTGAGGTAGATCGTTTCGGCGAGCAGTGCAATCGGAATGACACTAACAAATAAGGTAATTCCTCCGATTTTCAGCCAAATTGGAAGTAGTGAATGAGTGGCAGGTTGAGTGACTCTGAGAAACGGGTGTAACCGGCGCGACACCAGGTAGTATTCGACGATCCCATGCATAAACGACATCAGCAGCGAAACGACCAAAAAGAAAATGACTTGAATCGGGACAATCGAAATTTTAAGTTCTTCGAACAACCATATCCAACAAACCACGAGCGGAACAGCGAAGCCCAGCCAGTGAATCGTAAGCGATCGAACAGCACAAAAAAAAGGGAAACGACGCAATTTACGATAAACGATTGTGTGGGTTTCTTTATCAAGATTTCGCAATAGATAAATCGCAGTGGCGAAAAAATCGAGCAAAATCATCACAGCGTAGGAAATGACTGTTCCAATAAGTACCGCCTGCCAAGCATTGCGTTGATCGATTGGAAGATCGACACCGAACCACACCAACGGTGCACCGACAGCACCGGCGAGAACGGTACCGATTAAGTAAGGTACGAGCCATCGTTTTAGTATTTCACTGGGGGGTGGTGTCGAGTCCGAAATGTGATGAATTGAAGAAGAACCGGTTTCATTGCCGGTCGTCGTTGGTAGTATCGGTGTCGTAGAAGATCGCAATCTAGTTTGCCACGCTAACGGTTTACTTCAGTGCGATATAGAATATTGCCATTATAATCGATAAAGTTTACCGACATCGTTTTATTAGACAAGGTCGCGGCAAGAAAACCCGATATGCCTTCACCGAACCGGGAAAACGGTTTCATTTTTGTCGGTCGTACCGATGAACCACCGCCGGAAATGAAATAATCGGTCGATTCGTTATTCGGCTTGAGATGTTGAAGATCGTGATCGTGACCGCAAAGAAAAACCTGTACGTGATATTTCTTGATTAATGGTAAAATCTTTTCAATCATTTCCGGAGTGTCGCCATGGTAAGTGCTACCGGAATATACCGGATGGTGTCCAACCAGAATTTTCCACTGTGCATTGCTGTGTGCCAGAACGCTGTCACACCAGCGAAATTGCGCCAAGGTATCTTGCTTGACGATTTCATTGTAATTTCGATTCCAAACGGCTTTTGAGTAATACTTATTCACGAACGGATTGGTATCCAGAAAAACAAATAATGCTTTGGTGGTATCGTCAACAGCGATAGTCTCGGAAAAATAGGTGTTAGGCATATACCATCGCTTGGACAGTTTGGTGTAATCGACTTGCGCTTGTACACTCCCGGCATAATCGTGATTACCCAGGGTTACATACCACCTTTTTTGAAGTACTGGAGCGGTAAATACATTTTCAAACGTCTCTTTCCAATGGGAATCGGAAGTAGAGGTAACGCCAGTCTCGTAAAAATTGTCGCCGACCGAAATCGTAAAACTCGAATTGATCTGTGCACCATAGATTCCCATCTGATTGGCAACCTCTTGTTGATTTTCTTTCCCTCGACGCCCCCAATCGCCGATCACCAAAAAGGAAACCGATCGATCGGATATGCCAAAAGGAACCAGTGTTGCCGATTTCGTCGAATCGCTTGCACCAACACAGGAAACAAGGAAAAAGATGAGGATCGAGATCGAAAGAAAAGAACGCAATTTCGACGTAACCATGTAAGCTCCGGATACTTCTTCGTTGTCCGCGAAATAGATCGTTTTATTTCAGATTAAGATTCTAATGTACCGATCATCTGGGTGGTTCCGAAACCGGTTTCATGCCGGTAAATCGAATGAAATCCCGCTTCCTGCAGCCACTCGGTAATTTCCGTTTCGGTATAGGTGTCGCCGGAAGGCGTTGCGACCAACATGTTGAGGGCAAATAGTGCGCCTTGCTCTGGCGTTGTACGATCTTCATCCATCACAAAATCCTGGATGACAATTTTGCCGCCCGGGTTGAGCGCAGCAGCACACTGCTTCATCAGGTGTTTGTTCTCTTCGGCTGAATTGCTATGGATAACCGCCGAAAGAAACGCCAGATCGTATCCGGTTCCCAACTCGTCAAGCAAATAGTCGCCTTCGCGTGTGTCGATGCGATCGACTAAATTCTCGGTAGCGATGTATTCTTTCGTGAGGGGAATAATTGCCGGCAGGTCGAAAACGGTGGCAGTGAGCGCTGGATTCGCGTATACGAAGGCGATGGAATAGACACCCGAACCACCACCGATATCAATGACTCGCGAGATCCCGGTCCAATCGATCTGATTGGCAATAACCGGTGCAACAGGACGTGCGCGATCATGCATGGCAGCAATGAAACCACGGGTGGGATCGCTGCCGGGGTGAGAAAATCGTCGCTCAACCAAACACGTTCCAGCGATTACAGACGCAGTTAGTGTGCTCCAGTTACGCCACAAATTCTCAGCATGGGCAATGCCGCCAAGGTATTCCGGGGAACTTTTCACCAGATAAATTTTACTGAAATCGGTATTGGAAAACAGATCCTCGCGCTTGGTCAAGAGACCAAAACCGACCAGCGCATTCAGCAGCCGCTCAGTCGCGCGGATATCGGCATTAAGCGTGGTTGCGACATCGGTCGCATTTTTTGCATCGTTACCGATGGCAGTAAAAATTGCCAGATCATAAGCGGTTAAAAAAGTGCGGCTTTTTTGGAAAGCATACGCAAGTTCCCGAATCGAAGTAGGTGTCCAGTTATTGGTCGATGAAATATTGGTCGGACTCATGAGATTTACTCCGATTATTTAAGTGATGAAAAGCGAAGATACTTGGTGTTAAATTATGACCTTTAACATCGAATTGCATCTAACACCGCAAATGTACATAGAAAAGGGTCAACTATGCGAACCGAAATGACTGTTCGACCGTACCACCCAGATGATGAGGATCAAGTCGTAAATCTTTGGAAACAAAGCAATCTTGTCGTTCCATGGAACGATCCGGTGCAAGATATCGCAATGAAGGTCGCTTGGCAGCCGGAATTATTTCTGGTTGCAGTGCAAAATGAGGTGGTGGTAGGTACCGTGATGGCGGGTTATGATGGACATCGCGGATGGTTGAATTATTTGGCAAGCGGTCGGTTAGGAGCTGGAAAGCTGCTGGTTGAAGCTGCCGAGGCGCGGTTGGCGGATCTGGGTTGCCCGAAAATCAATTTGCAGGTTCGTGAGACGAACAAAGGGGTCATTCGATTCTATCAGAAGTTGGGATACACGATTGACCCGTTGGTTAGTATGGGAAAAAGACGGAAAATATGAGTATTAGGTGACGTTGCTGAGCATAGTGCGAATACGAGTTGTAAGCAAATTGATGCAATCGTTACTGTATTTTGGTGATGTTGCCGTAGCAATCACCGCTCCGACCACCATCTCCGCCAGCAATCCTGCCTCTCCGGGAACCACCTCGTCGGTGGCTTGCGCTACTGTTATCAATTCCGCCACCAACGTTGGAAAAGCTTGTTGAAGCGCTTCCTCGCGTAACTGCTTGGAAGTGTCATCGGCGGAATCCGGTACAATTGCCGGAAGCGGTGCTGATAGTCTTACTGTTGCCGGAACATTGGATTGATTAAGTACACGCCGGCGGACATAGTATCCAATCAAGCGCTCTAAGCGGTATAGGGGTGATAAATCGGTTGGAAGATGAGTTTTTAAGTATTCGCAGGATTTGCGGGATTCGATCACGATCAATTCGCGCCAGATTTCATCTTTCGAGCGGAAATGTTCGTAGAGCGTTTTTTTCGAGATCCGTCGGTCCCGGGCAATTTGCTCCATCGTAGTTTTTTTGAGACCGTCGGTTAAGAATCGGCTGCGCGCAGATTCTAGAATCGATTTTCGGACATCAGGCATCGTGTGTGGCATTGTCGCGTTATTCCCGGACGAAAGTTGAGGAAATCCGATTTATTTGAAAGTAATATACACTATAGAACTAGTGGTTGAAGCCACATTTCATGCAAATTACGAAATTGTTTCGCGAATTTCCCGCCGGAGTGTTTCGATACCGATAAGCTTATCGGCAGAAGTTTTAACAATTTGAAGGTCAGTCGGGATTAGCTCAGTGAGCGCGCGAATTGTCGAAGCTAGTTCGGATTGTTTCGCTTTATCGGATTTGGTTAACACAATTCGAAACGGGGTTTGCCGATCAACGAGCCACTCGATGAATTCACGATCGAGAGCCGTGGGTCCCACCTGTGCGTCTACTAAAGCAAATACGGCAACCAGTTCGCGACTATCGAAAAAGTATCGATCGACAACTGCACGCCATGCGGTTTGCTCCGATTTCGCCGCTTTGGCGTAACCGTACCCTGGTAAATCGACCAGATAAAATTGCTCTTTCGGCACCGAGAAATAGTTCAGTGCGCGAGTTCTTCCGGGTGTTTTCGAGACTCGTGCCAACCCGCCTTGAGCACACAACGCGTTGATTAAGGAAGATTTTCCGACATTCGAGCGACCGCCAATAGCAACTTCCCGCCACCGTGGTACCGGTCGTTGCGACAGCTCAACCACCGACAGTAAGAATTTTGCACTGAAGGGGGGCTCGGTTTCAGCCTTAAAACCCATAAATCATCCTCATAAAGCACATTTTGAATCCAGTCATCGCCATCGATTACATCTCGCCAATCTCAAGATCGTCTAGATCGATGTGGGGCGAGGGGTGATCGAGCGTTGGTATAATCGAAGTATAATTCGATTGCTCGGTGGTCGATTTTTTTGAGGTCGGAAGCCGACGTAGTGCGAGTTTCCAAACTTGATCGATCGTCTTTACCGGATTCAGTTTCAATCCTTTCAGCACTTGTGGCGGCACTTCTTTCAAATCTTTGACATTTTGTTCGGGAATAATGACAAGCGATAGCCCGGCGCGTTTGGCTGCCATAAGTTTTTCGGGTAACCCGCCGATTGGCAGGACTTCACCCTGAAGCGTTACCTCGCCAGTCATCGCGATATCACCCCGGACTTTGCGACCGGAAAGTGCAGAATATAGCGCGGTAGCCAAAGTGATGCCGGCACTCGGTCCGTCTTTGGGAACAGCCCCTTCCGGTACGTGGACGTGAAGATCATTTTTTTCGAACGGCTCCCAGCTCAATCCAAGTTCTTTGTGGCGAGCTTTCAGCAGTGTGAGCGCCGCCATTCCAGATTCCTTCATCACTTCGCCCAATCGTCCGGTGAGCACCAACTTGCCTTTTCCGGGAGTGATCGCAACTTGGACTTTTAAAACATCACCACCGACCGGTGTCCACGCCAGACCAATTGCGACACCGACACGGTCTTTTCCATCGAGCGGTTTATCGACGAATTTCGGCACACCGAGCAGTTGTGGCAGCAAACGTGGTGTTGCGACGACCGCTTGGGTTTTTCCTTCGGCAATTCGGCGGGCACTCTTGCGGCAGACGTTTGCAATCGAGCGTTCCAACTCGCGGACACCGGCTTCGCGGGTATACTCTTCGATGATGCGTTTCAGCGAGCTGTCGGGGATCGTCAGCCGATCGCCGGTCAGTCCGTGTTCGGTAAGTTGGCGCGGTACTAGAAAACGTCGAGCAATCTGAAGTTTTTCAGGAGGGAGATAACCGAGTAATTCGATTATCTCCATACGATCCAAGAGCGGTTCCGGAATCGCCGAGCGATAATTGGCGGTGGTAATGAACAAAACTTCGGATAGATCGAAATCGACTTCGAGATAGTGATCGGAGAATGTTTTATTCTGTTCCGGATCCAGTACTTCGAGCAATGCACTGGCGGGATCGCCACGGAAATCGACCGACATTTTATCGATTTCGTCGAGTAAGAATACGGGATTTTTCGATCCGGCTTTTTTCATGCCTTGGATAATTCGACCTGGCATGGAACCGATATAAGTACGTCGATGTCCTCGAATTTCCGCCTCGTCGCGAATTCCACCGAGCGACATCCGAACGAATTTTCGATCCAGCGCCCGCGCGATGGATCGACCGAGCGATGTTTTGCCGACACCGGGAGGACCAACAAAGCAAAGAATGGGACCGCGCACCTTCCCGACCAGTTTGATGACACTTAAATATTCCAGAATCCGCTCTTTCGGCTTCAATAAACCGTAGTGATCTTCTTCCAAGATGGCATGGGCGGCATCGATATTGTCGCGATCGGTGGTGCGGTGATGCCACGGGAGCGAGATCAACCAATCGACATAACCGCGAACGACCGTCGCTTCTGGCGATAGCATTGGCATCTGTTTCAGTCGTTCCAACTCTTCTTCGGCTTTCGCGCGAACCTCTTTCGGCATCTTGGCTTTTTTGATCAATTTGCGATACTGAATCACATCGCCGAAATCGTCGGCATCTTCAGTCTCGCCCAATTCGCGCTTGATTTGCCGGAGTTGCTCTTGCAGAAAATATTGTCGTTGCGATTTATTGATCCGTTCGCGAACCTGCCCTTCGATCTGCTTTTCGAGTACCACCATTTCAGTTTCGTTGGTAATCAATGTGGCAACGGCAATCAGTGCATCGATTTGTGTGGGGGCATCTAATAACGGTTGTTTGCGGAATGCGGGGCATTGGATGTGCGAAGCGAGGAAATCGGCAACGCGCACGGAATCTTTAAATGTATCGCATGCTGCAATCACTTCTTCGACGTTGATACGCTGCGAGCTGGCGTAATGGCGAAACAAATCGAGTGTGTGCCGTTGGGCAGCCTCAAGCTGTTGTGGATCGCTGTCGCGAATGATGATGGGATGGAACTGTGCTTGCCAAAGCGTGTTCGAGACAAAAAACTCCTCAACCTCGGCGCGAAAAAGACCTTCGACCAGCACTTTGGTCATATTATTCGGAAGCGTGAGTACCTGCAGGACCCGTGCAACGATACCGATTTTGGGGTAATCGCCGGGGAGCATATCGTCGGTGACATTTTCCGGTTCGAGCAACAGCAACACTTGCCCGCTTTGTTTCTGTGCTTGTTCGATCGCGTTATGCGATAAATCACGATTAACCAGCAACGGTGCGATTGTTTGCGGAAAAATCGCAAGATCCCGTACTGGCATCATGGGAAGCAGTCGGCTGACTTCGTCGGCATGTTCACGCATTTCGCGTTTCGTACTCATACAATTGTCCATCCAGTTGAATGAGGATAAGATAAGTGATTTCTGCTAAAAGGCGTAATGTCTTGGTTTTATATAATTAACGTTACTATTGATGTTACAGGACATTGTGGTTTCGTAATTAGTAGTAGAACAATAAAAAAAAAAGTGAAAAGGAACACTGAGGCATTGAATTAGTACTGTGATTTCGCTATATAAACAAATCTAACCGAGAGTTGTGAGCACTATAAAGCAGTGGTTTCGATTTATTCGAACAAGTGTAATAAGTCACCTGTATGTCTTGTTTTACTCTTAGTTGTCCAGTAGTTGTAAAAGGAATATCGCATGACCGGTGAAGCCGCTTTTCAATCGACGAAAAACAACCCTTATCGCGCCATTGTCGAAGCGACCGATGATATTATTTTCCAGCTTGATTTGACCGGGAAATACGTAATGATGAATTCTGCCGGTGCCAAACCCTTCCAGATGTCACCGAATGAAATACTTGGTCGGTCGATTTCCGATTTTTTTCCACCGGAATTTGTCGCTTACCAACAGCAAGTGATCCAAGCAGTAATCGCATCGAAAGAATCTCTCCGTATTGAAGCACCGATGCAGCTCGGTAGCGAGATTCGAACACTGATGGTCATTCTATCGCCAGTGTTTAACGACAACGGTGATGTCGATTCTATTGTCGGCGTTGCCCGCGACATCACTGCGATGAAATCGACCGAAAAGAAATTGCGCGAAAGTGAAGCGAAATGGCGTTCACTCGCCAAATACGCACCGAATGTAATATTCAACACCGATATCAACGGAGTCGTTCAATTTATCAATGTTGAAATCAGTGATCCGAACCTGAATCCGGTCGGCAAAAATATCGAAGAGTTTGTAAAACCAGATCGTGCTAGTGATCTTCGAAACCACATCGACACCATTTTACAAACCGGAAAACCGATTAGTATTGAAACGATCGATCAGCACGGCACGTGGTATTTAGTGCGAATTGGACCATCGAAAGTCGACGATAAAATTACCGGATTGACCTTTATTCTTACTGATATAACCGGTCAAAAGAAACTAGTTCAAGAATTGGAAGAATCGGAACAGAAATTCGCGAAAGTATTTCAGACCGGTCCCGATTCGATATCTTTGACCAACCTTAACGACGGCACTTTTATCGAGGTCAATGAGCATTTTTTATCGATGATTGGGTATACTCGCGACGAAGTGGTCGGGAAAACATCTTTTGATTTACACATTTGGGAGAAACCGGAGGAGCGTAATCGGGTAATCGAATTATTAAAAAACGATGGGGTGGTTCGCGATTTTGAAATGGGCATTCGCAGGAAAGATGGAAGTATCATAACTGCCCTGCTGTCGATCAGTTCAATGGAGTATCGTGGAAACGAGTGTTTGTTGATTATCGCGCGTGATATTACCGAGCGAAAAAAGACAGAGGACGAATTACTAGTTTCCGTCGAGAAATTTGAAATGATTTTTCAGACCAGTCCGGATGTCATAGCGATTTCCCGAATTTCCGATGGTCTACACATGGCGGTAAACGACGCATTCTGTAAGGAAACCGAATATACGCGCGAAGAGGTAATCGGAAAGCCAGTCAATCAAATTGGTACCTGGCGGAATATTGAAGACCGAAAAAGATTAGTTGAAATCATAAAAGCAAATGGTTATGTCGACAACTTTGAAGGCGAATTTAAATCGAAATCGGGAAAATTAATTCACGGATTAGTTTCGGTGCGACCAATCGTTCTCAATGGCGATCCCTGCTTTTTGATGATCGTCCACAATATTTCCGAGCGTAAAAGCCTAGAAATCATGCTCGACACGATTCTTCGGGAAACCGTATCCGTGACGGGAATGAAGTACTTCCAGTCGTTTGCACAATCGATCGCAAAAACACTCCGAGTGCGCATGGTTACGATCGATCGATTTCCGCATGACAATCGCAATCAACTGGAATCGATTGGTCGATGTCAAGATGTCGAGTTGATTGAAAACAGGTTATATGATCTCGCGGATTCACCCTGTTCGACAATTCTGACGCGCGAAACAAAGTATATTTCCGACAAAGTGCAAGAGTTATATCCCAATTGTCGAGAGTTACAAGAACTAGGAATTACGTCATATTTAGGCATTCCACTAATTTCCAGTACTGGCGAACTGCTTGGAATTCTGGCGATCTTCGACAATAAACCGATTTTACAATTCGAACACCTATTGTCGATCTTGTCGCTGTTTGCTACACGAGCCGGTGCCGAGTTGGAGCGTCTAACTGCCGATGTCGCGCTGAAAGATAGCGAGCAACGGTACCGCGATCTATCGAATTTGTTGCCGCAAATCGTATTTGAAATCGACGTATTGGGCTCCTTTACATATTCCAATATTCGTGGTTTCAAAGAACTGGGGTTTGACGAATCCAAAGATGTTACTACGATTAATATTACCGACGTCGTTGCTGAGGAATCGCAGGAGAAGGCGTATGAGGATATGCGACAGGTGCTCAATGGGCATTCGTTGCAGGGTGTCGAGTACACCATTCGACGCACAGATCGCTCTACTTTTCCCGCTTTAATCTATTCAAGTCCGATCTACAGCGAGGGGAAAGTTGTCGGAGTTCGCGGATTAGCGGTCGATATTTCCGATCGGAAACAAGAGGAAGAGGCGAGAAAGCGTTTGGAAGCCATGTTGCGTCAATCGCAGAAATTGGAGGCGATCGGACAACTGGCAGGTGGTGTCGCACACGACTTCAATAACTTGCTGTCACCGATTCTCGGATATTCGGAAATGTTGATGAACAACATCCACGAGAACGATCCACGTCACAACGATGTTCGCGAGATCTACAACGCCGCCGACCGCGCTTCGGGATTAACACGTCAATTGCTGGCGTTTAGTCGAAAACAGGTTTTGGAATTAAAACCAGTAGCGTTGGATCAAATCATCTCGGATTTTCAGAAAATTCTGCGTCGAACGATTCGCGAGGATATTTCAATTACATTCTCTTTGCCCGCCAAACCGATTCCGATTGTCGCCGATATCGGGCAAATTGAACAAATCTTGATGAATCTTGCAATCAATGCGCAAGATGCGATGACGCACGGCGGCGAGCTATCATTTAAAGTTTCCTCAGTCGAACTGACTCCGGATTACTGTAAAAATTATCCGGACGTCAAACCGGGTCGGTATGCGCAATTGACGGTCAGCGATACCGGCAGCGGGATTTCTACCGAGAATTTATCGAAAATATTCGAACCGTTTTTCACGACCAAGGAGCAGGGAAAGGGTACTGGATTAGGCTTGTCGACAGTATTTGGCATTGTCAAGCAGCACAGCGGACACATCTCGGTAGAGAGTAAATTGGGTAAGGGTACAACTTTTCGACTCTATTTTATCAAATCGAACGAAGCAATTATTACCGAGAAAAAATCTGCCATCTCGGATGGATATAAGCGGGGTACTGAAAAACTATTAGTCGTTGAAGACAATGATAATGTGCGCGAGATGACATGCCAGATGTTGGAATTTTTGGGTTACAAAGTGTATGGGATGAATAGTCCGGCAAAATGTGTAGAATTTATTCATTCTTCCGAAGAAGTGGTCGACTTAATGCTGTCGGATGTGATTATGCCGGAAATGAATGGAAAGAAGCTATTCGAGACAATAAGACAGATTAAACCCGATATGAAAGTACTATTTATGTCGGGATACACCTCCGATGTCATCGCTCATCAGGGAATTCTCGAAGAAGGAATTCATTTTATTCAGAAGCCGTTCTCGATCGAATCGATTTCGAGAAAGCTACGCGAAGTACTTGACTAGGAAATAAAACCGGTTGAGCGGAAAAGTCGCTCAACCGGTTTTCAGAATCATACTTGCCACAGAACTAATTCAGATCTTGCTCTACGCCCTCTTTTTCGGGAGGAAGAATTACCGCTTTGTATTTCTGATACAGGAACGATACCGAAATCAGAATGACGCCCAGCGCAAGGAACGACAACATTCGATACCAAGCGTCGAGGAACGATAAATCGATCGCGAAAATCTTAAATATCGTCATACCGAATACGATAATTGCCGCCAGCCGAATGCCCCGTTTCCGCATCCACAAACCCAACACCATTGCGATCACAGAATAAGCCAGCCACGCACCCGAAAGCACCAACTGTTTCATATTTTGCATCGAGGCGACTGCCAGTCGATCGGACTCGATGCGACCGCTCAGCATGGCAATTTGCTGATTGTAGTTATCGACCGTTTCGGATGTAATGAGTAGGAAGACCAGTGCGGCGATTCCAATACCCAACAACAATTTCAGTATTTGCGACAGAAACTCATCGAGGGTTGTGGCGAGAAAGAGGATCGTAGACATAGCTCCGACTAACAAGAATGCGGCAAGGAACCTGAGATTGAAGAGTAACTCAAATTCCAGGATGGGATGCCACGACAAAGCTCCCGTTATACTCAGATATTTCAGGAAAGTAATCGCGATCATCGCAAAGGAAAATTTCCCGATAATCTGATATCCCTTATATGCCCCCCACCATGCGATTAAAATCGCTTCGATCGACCAGAAGACAACGACGACGAACCCTTCGAAATATACCAGTGTGCCCGCCATGAGCATCACGATTGCGGATCCAACCAAGCGATTCCACTGCAGATCGAGATTTGCGGTACGATACCACCAATTCCCGGCTGAAATGGCATAACCGGCAGCGACAAGTAAGTAGATCACGGCAAGAAGAGTGGGATGACCGGTGTATAACACAACCGCGGGCGATGCGAAGATAAAATAGGTCGTGACACACTGAGCGGCGAATCGTAACGGTCGAAGCGATAAGTCGAAAGCGGTTTTCCGGAAGAGATCGTTCAAATGGTAAAGCAGCCAGATGGCGGCGATGAAAACGAGGAACAGATTCCGATCCAAGAGCGGGAGGGTGGAATGATATAATAGAAATACCGAAAATGAGCTAAAAATGATACCCACTAATTCGGCAGCATTCCAGGATCGTTTCATCAGTTGACCGGCAAGCAGACCGACATTTAACAGGAATAAAAGAATGCAACTCCAGAGCAGCGTCGGAGCCAACAATGCGGCAACCGCGAGAAATGCCAGCGCCGTGATCGATAGCCGATTCCATTGAATATTGTTGAATCCATTCTGACGAAATTGAAACCAACCAGAGAGGATATAGCAGCCAGAAATACTACCGATAATCGTCATCAATTCCCACTTGTAATGCGAATGCAGTAGACCAATCGAAATCAGCAGTACTGCCACTCCGACACAAACTTGAACGGTATTCCGGAGGTATTGCGCCATTTCATCATCGGGTTCCGGTCGAATGAGATCCATCAGATGGAACAAGCACCATGCAAGAATAGCAAACGAAGTAAAGATCGATATTTTATTTAAGTCGGGTGACAGCGCATACCAAGCGATGTAACAAATGGTTGTGGCGATAAAACCGATCGCTTCGAGGATGAACCAGTGCGGTTTTAATCGAATGACGAAGAGTAAACTGGCATTGAGGACGAGTAAATAGATGAACATCGCCATCGGATAATCGGTATGAATGGGTAGTAAAAAGGGGGTCGCAAAGCCACCTGCCCACGCCAAAATTACTGCCGGAAGTGAATTGAGGCGATAAGAAAACAGGAGTGCGACGAGCGAAACCAGACACATTCCAGCAAACCCGGCTTCAACTGAGACCAAATGATACAATCCGGTACCGACATAAACCGATAGATACTCGATTGCAATACCCGCACTCAATATCCCCTGAGCAAAGATATTGTAACCGGATTTTCGGGATAATTCCGCTCCGGCAATCAGACCGGCACCTGCAAATATACCCAAAACAATCCGCATCGTCTCGGAAATCAGGTTGTTTTCGAAGGCATACTTTAAGAAATATACCGCGAAGAGGATAAGGGCGACGGCACCAATCCGGTTGAACAATTTACCACCGACAAACGATTCCCACCCTTCCGATTTCTTTTCGGGGTGTGCAGCCACCGGTGATGGCACTGGTTCGGGTTGAACCGGTGTCGGTACTATCGGTATTTCTTGTGGCGTTATTGTCTCTTGTGGAGGTGGTGTGAACGGTAGCGGTGCCTCCGTCTTGACGACGGGTGCCATTTCCGGTGCTTCCAGTGGAGTTGAAGTAATTGGCGCCGCTTCGAAAATTTCGGAGATTAATTCGGTTTTCGGTAGCGGCGATGTCGCAAGTGGCTTGTTCTTTAGCTGTGCTAACTCTTTTTCGACGGTGTCGAGACGACCGTCGAGCAACTTGTGTTTTATTACAAGCGCGCGGAATGCTTCTTCCAGTTTCCGGTACCGATCTTGTAACGAGCGGTAAAAAGTAATAGCGATCGCAAACAGGACGATGAAGATCAAAAAGAACATCATACTACCCCCAACGCGATGAGATGGCAAGTATACGCCGTGATTTCAAACAGCGAAGTCGGTTGAATACTACATAAACACCGATTATTTCGCGAGTCCAGTGATAACAAAAAAAAGATAAACGAAATCCGCAATACTAATATCGATGTGATAAAGCAAGAAGGGTGTATTGAAATACACCCTTCTACTGAAAATGTCATTCACGTTGAGCGATTAATTCTCAACCGAGAATTGACGAAAATTATTTTTTACCGAATGCTGTCGCCAATTCTTTGGTGCCTTCGGGAATCTTGACGAAACCGTGATACGGTTTCTTGTTCGCTTTGGCGATATTGGCGAAGAAACTATCAGTGTCGCCATCTTTCTTGACGACCAGCACATCGGCAGCGTCGGCAACCGCTTTGCAAATCGCCTCGGATTGACCACCGCGACGCTCTTTACCACCAACGTGGATCAATAAAATTTTCGCTTTGGCTTTTTTAGCCGCTTCGATTAAGGTTTTCGCGCGGGCAATTTCGGTATCGACGGAAATGCGTGCCTCGCCGAGACCCTTGTTGGATGCGCCCACCACCATTGCTACCGTACCGCCCTCGGGAACTTTGGCAGCGGTTGCCAATTTATCGACGACGAGCTTGGCAGAGTCACAACCAGCTTTCTTCAGCATTGCTTTTGCCATGGACAGGTCTGCCGATTGTCCGATCGAGGTTAATAAAATCGGTTCGGTCAACTCGGCGGCAAATGCTACCGTTGTGAACAGTGCTACGATTAAAATTAATCCGAGTTTTTTCATTAGGAGCTCCTCTAGCATTGAGAAAACAATTATGGAATACAGATGAAACGCAGGAATAAGTCGATTCGATCCCAAAGGTACAGAGGGTAACCGACTACTGCAAGCAATCTGACGAAATTCGGCACTTTTCGAGCAAGAAACAGGAAAAACAGAATAATCGTTCGATTCTAGATCGAATTCACCCAAGTCAGAATTTCGACTAATTTGCTAAAATAGTTTGGTTCCGTGAATAAAAAATTGTATCATCGGGATGTTCAATGAGTGGGGATTATCCCATGAAATTCGACACTTTTCTCGCCAATCATTAGCAGATTTTGTTGTTTATACGATGTTTTTTACCAATATCAATAGGAAGGGACGCAAATGAAGCGAAGACTACTTGCTATTCTACTGTTAACCTTACTGGTTGTTTCCTCAGCATTTGCCACAAATGGAACGCGCTTAATCGGTTTTGGTCCGAAAATGAACGGTCGTGGTGGAACCGGTATCGGCGTGTTTGATAGTCCATCGCTCATGATGACGAATCCAGCCGGATTGACTTTTCTAGATGAAGTTGGAATTGGTGCCAACTTTGCCGCATTGATGCCAACAACGCACTTCAAAAATAATCTGAACGATAAAGATGGTGACCGCAACACTTACCCGTTAGGCGGTATCGGTTATGTGAACACGAAACTGCAAGAAAAACACCGCATTACCTGGGGTGTTGGCGCGTTTACACTCGGCGGAATGGGCGCAGACTACAAATTGAATCATGCCCTTTGGGTTGACACTGCTGGTGGACATAACGTCTACGATCCTCAGAAATATCACTCGAAATTGGGCGTAATTCAGATCGGACCGAGCGTCGCTTATCAAATTAACGAAAAGTTATCTGTCGGAATGTCGCTGCACCTGATGTACAGTACGCTTGAATTCGAAATGCCGTTTTCGATGTCCCCGTCTGCATTAGCTGGTATTGCTAAACCGGATACGACATTTGGCAAGATTTTCAGCATATACGGATATCAGGAAACAACCGCCGCATCGAAAATGAGTGATTTGGCTGGTTCGGGTCTTGGCGGGAAAATCGGATTTGCTTACAAGCCCACCAAAGATCTTTCGTTCGGATTTAACTACACCTCCCCGACGACATTTAAGCATACTGGCGGCAAGGCGCATATCGATATGACGCGGCAAGCTGACGATATGATTGGCAGACAGGTCGCTGTCGTGAAGCGTCAATACGGTTTATCGGATGCTGCAGCTCGTCACGCCGTGATGATGCAATATACCGGATTGGGTATCGATACCGCGCGTGGTTTTGTTGGCGATTACGATCTCGAAGCCGAATTGACCAACCCGCAATCTGTGGGAATCGGCATTTCCTATCAGGCGAATCCGAAGTTGCTGCTGGCAATGGATGTGGAGTGGATCAATTGGAAGAATGCCTACGATAAGATCAAATTGACACTGAAGCATGGCGACAACCCCAACATCAACCGGATGATGGGCAATTACGGCAACTTCGCGGTCGATTTCCCAATGGACTGGAAAGACGCCGTAATGCTTCGCCTCGGTGCGGAATATATGATCAATCAGGCTTGGACGGTTCGTGGTGGCTATGCTTATGGAAGCAATCCGGTACCGAGTTCGACCTTGATTGCCGTTTTCCCGGCAATCATCGAGCACCACCTTACGGTTGGGTGCAGCTACAATATCTGCAAGACATTCTCAGCGCACTTAGCGTACGAAATGGCATTGAAGAAAGATTTGACTGCCGACAATCCGAGCATTATGGCGAGTGAATACTCCGGCAGTAGCAATAGCTTGAGCGGCAGCTTTGTCAACTTAGGCTTTGCTTGGAAATTGTAGAATCAGTTGGACAGAATTCTAGAAAGGCGCACGCGAGTGCGCCTTTTTTTATATAGTATCTCTTGAAAATAAGTTGTTATCGGTAGTAGGGGCAGACCCCCGCGTCCGCCCGCAGGTCAGGCGAAGCCTGACACCGAATCATGACAACTTATTTTCAAGAATCACTATGCTCGATTCGGAGAATAGTGATCCCACCCGGAACCAGAGAGGGTTTTATTGCTGCCATCGGTCAATTCTAAGAATCTTCCGGCATCACGTGGCGCGATGCGACCGATTTCCGTGATAAGCGTTTTCGTTTGATTCGCAATTTTGCGGAGCGTGTCCAGCGAAACGGAAGCGGGTATGGTAAATAGCAACTCGTAATCTTCGCCGCCTTGAAGGATCAGCGATTCACGCGATGTAATCGAATTATTCTGGTTGATCCATTCGATAGCAGCATCAAGTTCAAGGAGAAATGGCAATGCGCCGTATCGCACGAGTACATCGCACTGACTGCGGTCGCAGAGATGCCCCAGATCGGCAGCAAGTCCATCGCTGATATCGATTGCCGCAGTTGCGATGTCGGCTTCGGCAAGCTTTTTGGCAAATGCTACACGAGGGGTGGGATTAAGATGTGCGTTGATAAGTGAAGCGAAGGTCGATGGAAGTGCGGATCGATCGAACTGCGATAGAAGAAGTTGTCCTGCGGCAGAGCTGCCGAGACAACCAGTGACGAACAACCGGTCACCGGGTTGCGCACCGGAACGGGTGAGGATGTGGTCGGGATGCGCTTCACCAATTATAAAAAGATCAATAATGATTTTATCGGTGCGGGAAAAATTTCCACCAATGACAACACCACCGAATTCGGTAAGCCGATCGACCAATCCCTGATACATACGGTCGAAGAAATCGGATGACAATGCTTCCGGCAAGCCAAGTGATACTAGCGCAAATCGGGGTGTTGCGCCCATGGCAGCGATATCCGACAGATTGACTGACATTGCTCGTCTGCCAATCACGTAGGGTTCAGTGTGGTCGCTGCGAAAATGGACAGTGTCAACCTGCATATCACAGGTGACCACAAATACCCGGTCGTCGGAAATACGGATGATTGCACAATCGTCGCCGATGCCAAGCACCACATCTTCAGGAAGTGAACCGGGTAGAAACCGCTTGAGCCGTTCGATTAACCCAAATTCACCGATGTCCGCTAGTGTTTTGTGAGTCATACCGACCTCTCGCGTTCGGCAGTGAATACGTCCCAAAATGGATCGTGTTCGGGATAAATCAAATCTTTGATTTGTCCGTTCTCGATATATTTAATTCCCTTTTCTCGAGGAAGGATCTCGCCGATCATCGTACAATCGATTCCGTTATCAGATAATATTGCGATCAAATCCATCACGCGTCGTGGTCGGCAGGTCAGGAGTAGTGTTCCCTCGCTGCTGGCAGGGTAAGGGTCGATATTGAATAAACCGCAGACCGCTTCAACCACCGGCGGAATTAAAATCGCGTCCTTGTGAATCAATAATCCATTGCCGGAAGCCTGCGCGATCTCATACAACCCGCCCCACACACCACGTTCGGTTGCGTCGTGCATCGCAGTGACACCGCGCTCGCGCACACCGATACTTGCCGCTAACCGTGCTTCTTTCACGACCGATAACTGCCAATACAAATCTTGTGCTGCTGTTGCAATCGCCTCGCCGCAAGCGGCACGAATACGATCCGGAAACGCAACCCCGAAATGAGCAGTAGTTTCAATCGCAGCGCCTTTGGTCATGACAACAATATCACCCGGCTGTGCCATGGTTGGTGTGATGTAATCGTATTCGTTGCCGATAGCGATGACGGTGCCACTACCGATCGTGGGAAAATTGCAGCCGTCGTACCGACCGGTATGACCCGTGACGATAGCGAGTCCGATATCATCGCATGTGCGGTGAGTTACCTCCCACAATTCGGAAAAATCGTCTGCCGGCAGCGATGGAGGAAGATTTAAGTCGAGTGTGATATACTTCAGTTCTAGTCCGGAAGTGGCGGCATCGGAGGCGATGATATGGATTGCGAACCAACCGGCGCGTGCCCAGCCGAATTCCGGTAATACCCAAAGCGGGTCCGTCGTCAGTGCCATCACTTGTCCATTGCCAAGTGCGACGATACCAACATCGACACCGGTATGTGGTCCAACCAAAACCTCGGAATTTCTCGAGCGTCCAAGTTTCGGATATATGACCCGGTCGAAGATATCGGCTGAGATTTTGCCTAATTCTGATGACGGTTGCTGTTCGGTATTCATGGTTCCACTGGATCGTTGAGAGCAAGATACAAAAAAGGGGCACGGTTTCGCGCCCCTTACAACAAATTGAAGCGATCCTATTTCACTAAAATTGCTTTACGCAGCACCGGACTGGCTCCGGGTATTCCAGTTATCTGAATGAAATACATCCCACTGGGAAGATCGGATGCATTGACACTGATTTTATGATTACCGGGATTTAGTGCCGTCAACGACTCTGCGCGAAGCAGAGCACCCATTGTATTGTAGAGTTTCAATGATAGATTCGATACTCTTGGAATTGAAATATCCACCGTTACGGTTGGATTGAAGGGTGCCGGGTATGGTGTGCCGATTGCAAATCCTGCCGGCAGTCTCTCGCCACTTTCCGGCGTTGAACCGGTTGTGATATTCGCCGTGTGTCGAACGGTAAGCAATGGGTGAAACGGATCGTTGGTGTAAATCTGCATGAGATCGTTTCCATTCGGAAAAATCGGATTCAGATATACGGTTAGTGGCACCGAATCGTTACTATTGATCACGCCGGAACTCGGGACAACCGAATACACCATACTGTTAAACAAGATGGAATCGACCGTTAAATCGCCGGGTCCGGTGTTGTAGATCGACATATTCCAACTCACTTGGGCACTGTTTTGGGCAATCGTACCCCAATTGTGTGCCGTATCCGAAATGGAAGCGTTGGGAAGTAGCGCGCCGTCGACAAAGAGCACGCGGTTATCGCTGAAAGAGGGTATTGCAAATTCGTTGCGATAGACGTTGTAATAGATGTCGGCAGGACCGGAATATCCGGAAGAAAAAATCGTGCTTGTCGAAAAATCGTGGGTGAACATAATGACATTATTGGATGCCCAACTGGAGACGTAAATATAACCGCGCCAATCGCGGGTAATGCCATCCAGATCGGAGTAACGGGTGGTGGTAATTGTCGTTACCGCACCAGTCGTTAAGTTCGCCGCTTGAATTGGTGAATTCGTCCGATACGATACAATCAGCAACCGGTTGTGGGGATGATCGAGCAAAACCCCATTCGGAGTATTGAGCGAGCTGCCGACAAACGTCGTGAGTGTGTGCGTTCGAATGTTATAGCGATAAATTCGACCGACCGACATATCGGTAAAGTAAACTGCGGTAGTATCGCCGTCGATATCGTTGAGACCGGTTGTCGTCGCTGGCGTAATGTTATACAAAAGCGTAGCGGTGCTGAGGCGATAGGCGTGCACGACCGATACATCGGTGAAATAAAGCGTATCGCGAACAATACACATCCCCTTGGGCGAATTCAAGCCAGTGATGTAGTTCGTGAGATATCCCAGCGAATCCCGCTGGACGATCGAACCGGCACCGGCATTCGAGATTAAATACCGACTCCGGACCGGATCGTATACGACGCTTTCCGGACTACTGTATTGCGCGTATGCTGAAATTGCAAACAACAAAAGCAAGCAAGTGATCGAAACTGATTTATTCCAACGCATCATCTGGCTCCATCGAACGATAATTGTAAACATGTCGAGCTATTTAATTAACTGTATCGCTTTGGTCGAAACGCGTCTTCCGGACGCGAGCCGGGCATAATAGGTTCCACTGGCGCTGTTTCCGGCATTCCAGATAAACCGGTGTACGCCTGCCGGTGAGTTTCCCCGCCATATCTGTTGTACGAATCGACCATTGTTATCGTAAATATCGAGCGAAATCGGCGATGTCGACGGTAACGCAATCGAAATAACGGTTGATGAATTGAACGGGTTGGGATAAACCGGTAAAAGTTCGATCGCTGTCGGCAGCGGATCGATTGATGACGATGCTACGCCAACCGTCGGCAGTGCCGTGCGGTATACACCATCGCCATCGGTTCCGGAAAAGATGTAACCTGAGACCGGATCGAATGCAAACGATAAACAAGCGGATGCTGTCGCACCGGAATCGATCGTGATCCAACCCGCACTGTCAGTCGTGTAATAATCGCTACCGGAGGCTAAGTAGATTCGACCGTCGCGATTGCGGACAATTTTATTGGCGAACGGCGCTGCAATTGTCGTAAATGAATATCCCGTTTCACTTAATCTCACCAGTTGACGGTTCGCGACGCAGATTGCTGTTCCGGAATCGCTAATTGACATATCACTGATTTGAGTCGACAGTGGAAACTCTTGGGTGGTAGAGGTGCTCGGAGTGTAACGATAGAGCGAAATTCCCACCGCAGCAAACACCACACCGTGCGACGAAACGGTAAACGCATTGATCGTATTGTCGATCGCGAAAACCGGATACCACGTCAGACCGTCGTCTGTAGACCGGATGATTTGCGAAAACCGTACTGTGTTTGGCACACCGCGGTTGATATACATATTTCCATCGGGTGCTGTGAGAAATTTTACTTTATCGCGCGATGTCGCAACCGTATCCCAATGAGCGCCGTTGTTAATGGATCGTTGAATTGCGTTTTCGTTAGTACCGATATTTCCGTACAGGAGCGCTCCGGTATGTGTTGTCGCGATGATCGGCGAAGAATATAAAAAAGTAGAAATTGTATTCCATGAGGTTCCGTTATCGGTCGATTGAACGATTCTTCCGGGTACCGAAGCGTAGATGTTTCTACCGTATGACGCAATGGACTGCACTGCTGTGGTGCGAATTCCCGTCATCAGCGACTGCCATTGACTGCCGGTGTATTCGTACAATCCGTTATTGATCCCGCTGGCAAGCACATTTCCGGTCGCCTGATTCTTCAATAGAGTCGCGTTGCGGAGATTGAATTGTTCGGGAAATTGTAAATCTTCCCACGCCGTACCGGCAGGTGAGATGCGTTCTATCCCGCTGGTTTTCGCATACAAATATCCGTTTGATGCCGCCGCCAGTTCCCATGCGCGGCGCGATGGACCAAACGGCGACCAGCCAAGACCGGCATTCTGCGTCCGGAAAATCATCGACGGGCTTTCGATCGAAAGATACCAAGTGACCGAATCCGCCATGGTAAACCCGAGGATCCGTGAATTATAGCTAAACACCTGATTCCAAGTGATTCCGCCATCCGTCGTTTTCAATAACTGCGACGAGGCGGTATTGTTGGTGATCGCGATCACGGAACGGTGAGGAGCACGGAACAGCGCCACGGCACCACGTTGATTTCTTCGCAACCACGTATCCCCTTCGTTGGTCGAGCGGTAGATATTCGTGTCGGCTGAGACAATCACGGCACCGGAGTCGTCGACGCAAACGGCATAACCCTGAAAACTCGATAGCCGCGTCCAACTGACACCGCGATCGGTCGAACGGTAGAAGTTGGAACCTAAGGCATACAGGTGTCCGTTCGGCGCTTCCGCCAATTGCGCAATATTTTCGTAACTGGGTAAAATGGCACGTTGGAGGGTGGGTTCGTGATCGGTGACTTTCACGATCAGGTTGTGATTCATTACCGCAAATAGATCGCCATTGCGGCAACTCAGCAGTGAATTTGCCGTGCCGCCATCGGGACCGTTGGTCGGCAGCCAAACCGGTTGTGCTCCGGTATTCAGGGCGGTTGCGAGCCAAAGTGTACAGCCGAACCATACTGCAAGCAGTTGTTTCATCTTTTCCTCACTCATCATCAACATCGAATCGTCACATCTAGAGAAAAGCGGTGCCTTCACCGTGTTACAAAATATCTTCTACAACGAAAATTGTCAATTGGTTCCGGTATAAATCGCAAAAATTCAATAATAGCCCAATTCGCGCGTCACATTACCACGTATTGTAATGGATGCGCAGTGGGTCGTAGTTGTCGCGCTCGGGTCGAACTTCGTCGGGATATCCAATCGGGATCAGTGAAAATGGAACGATTTTTTCGTCGGTAATGGAACAGAGCTTGCGAAACTCCACTTCCCGTTCGGTGCGGGGGTGCAATCCCACCCACACAGTACCGAGACCAAGTTCGGTGGCGGCAAGTAGAATGTTTTGGGTGGCTGCTGCGCAATCCTGTACCCAAAAACCGGGGTATTTTTCGCGTGCCTGATTGCCACAAACCAGAATCGCGACCGGGGCGTCCGGTGCCATCCAAGCATTGGCATGAAATTCGGGAACGGCAGCGAGCAATTCGTGCTGCCGGATAACGATGAATTCCCACGCCTGTTCGTTGCCGGCGGAAGGGGCGCACATCGCGGCGCGCAGAAGATATTCGAGCTGTTCGTCGGTAACCGGCTGTTTGGTGTAGTGCCGAATACTGCGGCGGGTGAAGATTGCGTTCATAATGCGGCTCGCTTGGTTAAATCGGTTTGCATCAGGTTCCGTGGGTGAATAAGAACATACTCAAGATAAATCGTACACGCCACACCACCGGTCAAAACGCTTATTTCACCGGAAAATAGGCGTAATCGACCGCCAATCGCCACACTTCCTCGTTGTCGAGTCGCCAAATTCTGACATAACAACCGGTATTGTTGCCATTCTTATTTCCATCCGGGGGAATAATCAATCCGCAGGTATAGCCAATATCGCCGGTGGATGCCATATCGGCGCCGGCAATCGTCCAGTTTTCTTTTGTCGGGTGTACGGATAACCATGCCAATGCGGCATTAGCGCCAGTCACCGGGAGGTGGTCGGGGCGCAATAAGCGAATATCGGTCGCGGCAGAGTTTCGAAAGGCATCGAACAAATCTTTTTTGTTTGCCAGTGTGCTATACACATTGTCGGCGATACACATCGAGCGAATTGCTTCGTCGACTGAGCGTTTCGGCAATTTACTCTTGGCAATCCGGTCGCTGCGCCGTTCGGGCAGATAGTCGACATTGGTGTCGGCGAAGGCATGGGGCATTCGGGCGTAGAGTACGATGCGCCACTTGCCGGAGTCGGTCTGTTTCCAGATTGAAAGATATGCACCCGAAGCAGTGGGCGGAGTGGAATCGGTAAGACTTTTCCACCATTGCCCAATTGTATAGCCGAAATCGGGTGTACTGGATAGCTCGACGAGGGCGGGTTCCCATTGCAACAATCGTTCGGTATCGGGAAGTTGCGATGCCCAGACTTTGCCATTGATCGGAATCGGTTGATAGACGATTGAGGAGTCGTGCAAAACTGCGAGAAATGCGGATTTTGCGCCATTCTGTTTCACCGCATCCGCAAGACGGGTTTCGGCGGCGATCAGTGCCGATTTCCCGGTCTCGGTCTCGGCGGCGGCGAGTCCGGATGCGAGCGAGAGCAGCGAGCAGAGCATCAGGATGAGCGAATAAGCGAAATTGGTAATGCGATTCTGTACCATAGTATCCCGGACCTAAGATCAAAATTGGAAACGGGATAATGTAATACGCGCGGCAATCGCAGGAAAACCGAGTCGACGGGAAATTCGAGTTGGGATTGCAAACGATATGTAAGATCTTGTAAAATTAGCGCATAACAACAAACTTCAGCGTCTGGTGTGCTGCGGTTGATCCGAACGTGGCATAATACACACCGGAAGCAATAGTAGTTCCGGAACGATTTCGACAATTCCACATCGCGCGGTAACTACCGGAAGTGTTGGGTTTGATCGGCAGCGATGCGACCAGTGCACCGGTAAGATTGTAGATCTGGAGTTGCGTAGTCGATGAGCGTGCCGGCAACTGACCGGTAAAGGTGATCATACCGTTTACCGGATTGGGGAAGGCGCAAAGTAACGGTTGTTGAGGTAACAACTCCGATTCTTTTACAACATTCACACCACCAACACGGAAATGTGGTGGATTCGTGCGCGCACTATCGGGATAGTAACCGCGGTTTTCCCAAAGATCTTCGGCGAAATAATAGTAGGCATATTCGCCACTGTCAGTAGGTACGGTGAAGTGAGTTGTGTATCGATTCAGCGAGTCGTACCGCAGTGTATCCATCAGGGAATCTCGCGATCCGATGCGTTTTACGACGAGGATAGCATTCCAAATCGAATCGTTGTCGACGGCAGTTAGCGCGAGATTCAGTGTGGTGTCGGTCGACACCGACAAGGGGATGATCGTACCATTGCTGAGCACCGGTGCGCGCGCATCGCGATTGAAAATCATCTCCTTTTCATAGAACCTATAACCGCCGGCTGGTGGACAAAAACCGAATACTCGAACGTAATTCGGTCCCATCGTTATCGCCAGATTTCGTCGATATAGAAGGGATGTATCTCCGAGCGGGGCTTCGACGGGTGGATACCAATAATGTCCGCGATTGGGTGAGAAGGAGATTTTTACCATACTGTTATAGAGTGGATCGAGGTCGGGTGCGTGCGAAGAGTCTTGCCAGCAAATCGCCCAATAATGACCGTAATGACTCACATAATTCCAACGACCGGCTGAGAGTACCGGTGTCATCGTGACCGGAATCGACCACGATTCGCCATAATCGTGAGTAACAATCCGGGTAATTGCAAAATAGTCGATAATAGGACCCATGGTGTCGGAAGCAACGAAGATCACACCATTCCCATCGTCATCGAAATCAATACCTTCATAGAAATGGTAGGTAATGTGGTTCATGAGCATGTGAAGGGGTCCAACGATCTGCCCATTGTACGAGATCCGCCGAAATGCCAATAGCGTCGCAGAGTATGGTCCCAAATCGCAGAATCCACACACTCCGAACATCCACTGACGATTGGCACAATACGATCCGTAAGAAAGAAACTGAGAGTTAACATTGGGAACATCGAAAAACAAGTTCTTCCGGGGTTGTAGTACCAGGCTATTGGACGTTACCCAAGTCACCGAGTCCGACAGTATCGTCGGATTTGGATTACTCATGATGATCGTATCGCCGGAAGTTCCGTCCATGTAGTAACCTGCATGATAGGTTGTTCTCGGTCGAATCCAACTTTGACCAAGGTCGGTCGTGCGAAAGAAACCGTACCGTTCCGGAAGCTCAGCGTTCGTATTCATTACCATGATGTTATTGTTCGTAATAATCGGCGCAGGATATTCGGAGAAGTGATGAATAGTGGTATCGTTCAAGTACTGCCAAGGACTCCAAGTGCGACCATTGTCTCCCGAAACGCGAACGGAGGTATATTGCAGATGGGCAATCATATCAAGTTTGACTAGTACGATCGTATCCCCTTTTGCCGCTACCGATTTAGGATAACTACCGTTAGGCATTCCCTCCGAAAGCATACGGAACGGACCCCACGAGACCGGTAGCTCCCGAGGCTGCGCCATTCCTACAATAATCAGCAAAAGTGCTGCGATTAGAACAAGATTAAAGCGATTCATTTTGCCACTCCCATTCAAGTTACTTTATCACAGAAAACCGCACCAAACTTGCTTTCATGCTTGTATTGAGTTGTGCAAAATACACTCCCGATGCTACTGTACTCCCTTGCGCATTGCGGCAATCCCACGATGCGCGATAACTACCAATAGCATTGGGTTTGATCGGCAGCGATGCGACCAGTGCACCGGTAAGATTGTAGATTTTGAGTTGCGTGTTTGATGAATGCGCAGGCAACTGTCCGGTGAAAGTAATCATCCCATTCACCGGATTGGGGAAGACGCGCAACATCGCTTCGGTGAGAACCATCGGAACAGTATGATCGACATTTTCGACCGGCAAAACCCGCGTCTGATACATTGCATTCGTGGGTAATCGACTCACATTCTCCCACATATCTTCGCAGCGATAATAATATTGGTAGTTGCCGGTATCGGAGGGTGTCCAATTGCCATGATATAAATTATCGGTATTGTTGCGAGTTAGCGCAATGATCGCCGAATCAAGATCGCCGGAGCGCCGGATGATACATTGCGTTTGCCATACGCTGTCGTTATCGCTGAATCTAGCTGCAAGTGAAATTGGTTGTAGACGGGAAATTGTTAGTGGTAAAACCATTGGTTCGTTGATAACCGGGACGATGGTGTCGCGATTGATACACCCAGAAATTCTCACGCAAGCACTTCGAAAACCGTAAGTGTTCACCATGTTTACGTTGACAGATACCATATAATTGTAAAAGATCGAGTCACCACGAAATTCAATTTGGGTAAGTTCTGATCCTGCAGAATCTACTTCGATTAACATATCCTGCGGAAAATACCATGACCGACCGTTATTGGCTGTGATGCTCGATACCATATATCCGCCTTCAAGCGATTCCGGTAGATAAGGATGACGATCATACCAACAAAGTGCAAATAATTTTCCTTGATTACCTAGATAGCTTGGTCTACCGCCAGCAAGTGAAGACATATTTATATGACTTATCGTATCGAAATCCGACCAACTTCGTCCGAAATCGGTTGTGTGACTCACTAAGATTGTCAAAGATGATAAAACACTGTTTGATGCGTCGATTGCTAATACCCCATAACCGTCATGATTGTGTTTAATTAATGCATTATCTAAATCCGGATAAGTATCGTGAGGAATAATTGCCCGTTGGAAAGTTGTCGAAGAAACCGGTTTGTAATATACTTTTACTTGATTGGATGTGCTTCGACCTGCAATCAGCATTTGTCCGGCATTGAGCGAAAATTCATCACCGGCGTCAAGGGTATCGGTAGGGAAAGGTGGAAAGTATGTTTCCCCACGATCCACGGTCCAAACTGGCGTTTGAATTCGATTGAAAAAATTACTCCCTGCTAAGGTATCTCCTTGCGAACATCGTACACCGAAACCATATCCCGACTGATTCTGAGATCGCTGCCAGCTAATGCCATTATTGGTTGAATAGTATAGCCTTAAGGTGTCGGAAGTTTCATTGTATTCGTTAACGAATACCCCTTGCGAAGTAATAATTCCAAGCACTGGTCGACTGCCATGATGACTGGAATTGGTATCGATAAAGCAGTGTGCAGGTGTCCAACTTCGACCACGATTTGAGCTTACGATAACTTTAGCGAATGCTTGACGGAAACGATTGTTGTATTCGCATACGACTGCAAATGTGTCCCCTTTGGACATGAAATTCCAGACGATATCGCTTCGGGTTCGATAGACCGTATCGGGTCGATTCCATGTAATCGGTGCTGGCCAAGGCAGCGGCTGCGCCATCGCCACACTGCATATCGTTAGCAGCCACAGCAGCGCGACGGCGATTCGGAAGAGGAGGTATCGGTGGCAGCAGTTCATGGGTAAAGTTGTTTCCCAAGTGGATGAGATCAATTTATAATGGAAATATTATCGGTGCGAATAAAATTTGGGATTTTAGAAAATTTTCCGTCTACGATCTAGCTGAGAAAGGAGACGGAACAAAATTAACCGTGCCTAATTTTTGGACACAAGATTTGGGCGTTGCCATACGCCTCTCCGAATAAATGGGTGATAGGAGATAGGTCGTGGGGATGGGGAAAAATGAATGCGGGCGGACGCGAGAATCTGCCCCTACTATCGATAACAACAGTTTTTCAAGCGAAACGATCGATCGCTATGTTCTTCATTCGCAGTCGGCGAACTCCGTCCTTGCGCTGACCCGATTTATTCCACCTTCCCGAACAGTTGCTCGAAGCGATCGACCCCGGACGGTTTGACTTTGCCGAAGGTTTCCTGCCACCGGTGGTAAGTGTCGAGTAATTCTGCATTACCCCCACCCGAATATAGTGTTTCGAGCATTTGCCCGAGCAATAGCTCCGAACCCATCATGAATTGTTGGACGTATGCCAGAACCGGACTCGCCGTCCAAATTGCCTGATGTACCCGTTCGCAATTACCCGAAAGCAGCGCGATGAGGTACTGTGTGTTATCGACGGCAACCAGCAGCCACTGTCGGGTCGGCCAATCCCACACTAACCGTTCGGTTCGGAACTGCATGACACTGGCGATATTCAATTTTATCGGCTCATATACCACGGCGCCAACAGTCACCCCACGACTCTGTGCCGTTTCCAGTAAAGACGCGATTCGCGTCAGCGCCTTGGGAAACGCGTCGATGTACAGCAGTTCCCGAGCATCGGCAATCATGGTCTGTGCCCGCTCGAACACCTGATCGACTGAATTCAGGTGATAGACCCGGTCATCGAAGATCGCGGTTTGGATTTGTGTCATACGCTCTTTGGCGGTATCGCATCGATTCTGGAACGACAGCTTAAGCCGCTCAAGCAACTCTGCAAAGGGAACAGCGCGGTATTTCTTCGTTTCGCTCTTATCCAGAAACAGCGCATTCTTTTGGACTAGCGCATCGATCGCGCGATAGACATAAGGGGCAGGTTTTCCGAGCTGTTTGGCAATACCGTAACCGGTAAGGGGGGGAGATCCGAGGAGAAGGAGATAAACGGATGCCTCCATCGGAGTGAAACCGAGTTCAATCATTGAATTTTGGGCATCTATTGACGTCATATTGCCTCCAACCGGACCAAAAACAGAGAATTATGTGATTTCAGTCAACTCTAGCCGCGAAAAAAGATACAATCGATTTTGAATTACTACAATACGGTAGTATCATAGAATCACTATTACTATTATACGGTAGTAGTTGTGTATTTGAAAGCCCTGAATTGATATAATGAAATTGGTTTTATCCATCGCACTTACTCATTCATCTTCAATCACCGATTTTGGAGGTAATTATGACGAAATTGTCAAAGTTTAACACTGTTTTCAGTCTGCTGTTTGTTCTATTTCCGCTCTTTCTTCTGTCCAATCTTGCGCTATCGAGTACCGATGAGCTGAATTCCACCGTCACCATCGGAATGGGTGCGGATCAAGTCCGGCATCCATTCGGGGATGTGTACAAGAATTACCGAACGGCTGGGATATACATGGCAGCCGAAATTGGTCGTGCCGGCACGATAACGAATCTGCGCTGGTATCCCGCACAGGCTTATGCCATGAATCAGGCTTCCCGGCATTTATTGATTTATCTGAAGCATGTCGCTTACAATGAAATTCCGGTAATGCCGGTGTACAACGATTTGGTGGCTGGCGCGACGCTCGTTTATGTCGATGCCAATTACTCCGGAGTTGGTATTGGGATGGCATGGCAGGATTTTGCCATTGCTCCGTTCGATTACAATGGCGTCGACAATCTGATGGTCTTTACCGTGATTGATGTAAGCGCGGCGGGTGCAAGCGATTTGGGCGGTCAATATCGCAATACACCCAGTGCATTGGCGCGATTCTTCATGACGGAGAAAAATACCGAAGCATCGGCAAATACTTTAGTCGGACAACGTCGATTTTATGCCCCGAATATTCAGATCGTGATGAACGACATTTTACCGGTAACGCTGGCTTCATTTAGCGCCGTGACGGGAAATAGTGAAGTGACACTGCAGTGGCGGGTCGAATCGGAAGTCAATAACCGGCAATTCAATTTGTACCGTTCAACCGATCCGAGTGCTGTGGGCAATGTGCTTACAGTTGTTCCGGGACGCGGCACCGTTGCGACACCGATGGATTACAGCTTTACCGATACCCGGGTGGAAAATGGTGCCACCTACTATTACCGGTTGAGCGATGTCAGTCTCGATGGTATCGAACAGATTCATCCGAATGTCGTGATGGCAACTCCGACAGCGGAACAGATTGCCGTCATTCCCGGGAAATATGCACTCAAGCAGAATTTCCCGAATCCATTCAACCACTCGACGGAAATCTCGTATGCCGTCGCACGCGCCGGAAATGTTCGTATTGCGCTGTACGATTTGCAGGGACGCGAAATTCGGACAATTGTGAATAGTTTCCATCAGGCGAATCACTACCGGGTGACGCTCGATGCAAATGGATTGGCAGCCGGTGTATATATGTACCGGATGGATGCCAACGGATTTTCGACAGCGAAAAAGCTGATCTATTTGAAGTAGACTCATCTAATCTTCTCAGTGAAATTGGGCGGACAGCAGATGTCCGCCCTTTTGTTATATAGTATCTCTTGAAAATAACTTGTCATCGGATAGTATGGGAGGCCCACCGCGGCCTCCCGCAGGTCAGGCGAAGCCTGACACAGAATCATGACAACTTTTTTTTCAATAACCACGATATGATTAATCGGAGGTGGCCCTTCAGGGCCGCCTTTCATCCGCTTTTTTGTCATTTTGAGTCAGTTTACGAACGAACCGAAGGGCGGTTTGTAACTCGCCAAACAAAAAAATTCAAGATGTGGTCAGAATAAATTCTGACCTACGGAAAAGAATATTTATGCAGGCTCGGATGCCTGCGCCACCGCGAAGAGAACAGAATAAAAAAACGGGCGGACATAGAAGTCCGCCTCTACTATACAGAGAATAATCGTGGATCAGGATTCCTGCTCTTCATATTTCTTTTTCAGGAAGTCGACGACACTGGGATCGGCAAGCGTGGTGGTATCGCCTAGCACGCGTCCGGCAGCGATATCGCGCAACAGACGGCGCATGATCTTGCCACTGCGCGTTTTCGGAAGATCGGCACTGAACAGAATCTTTTCCGGTTTCGCAATGGCTCCGATTTGAATGACGACTGTATCCTTCAACTCGGCAATCATTTCAGAATCGCCGATGAATCCGGCTTTCAGCGTGACAAATGCGGCAATCGCCTCTCCTTTGATATCGTGCTCGATGCCGACCACCGCGGCTTCCGAGACTTTGGGATGACTTACCAGCGCGCTTTCCACTTCCATCGTCGAGATGCGGTGCCCCGCGACATTCATGACATCGTCGACCCGACCGAGCAGCCAATAATTCCCGTTCTCATCGCGCCGTGCACCATCGCCGGGGAAATAATACCCCTTTTCCGGCCACTTCGACCAATACACTTGTTTATATCGTTCCGGTTCGCCCCATAATCCGGCAAGCATCGATGGCCACGGCTTCCGGATGGCAAGTAAACCACCCTGTCCATCTGGAACCGGATCGCCATTTTCATCGAGGATGGCGGCATCGACACCGGGGATGGGACGGGTCGCGCTACCGGGGTGCGTTTCCGTAATACCGGGAAGCGGAGAAATCATTATTGCACCAGTCTCCGTCTGCCACCAAGTATCGACAATCGGACAATTTCCTCGACCGATATTTTCGTTATACCAGATCCAAGCGGCGGGATTGATCGGTTCGCCGACAGTACCTAGTAAACGCAATGACGACAGATCGTGTTTCGCCGGATGTTCCGTTCCCCACTTCATGAAGGCGCGAATCGCGGTCGGAGCGGTATAGAAAACTGACACGCCGTGCTTCTCGATGATTTCCCAAAACCGGTCTTTTTCCGGCCAGTCGGGAGCGCCTTCGTACATAACAATCGTAGCTCCGAGCGAGAGCGGTCCATAGACGACATAAGAGTGACCGGTAATCCAACCGACATCGGCAGTGCACCAGAAAACATCCTCGGGACGAAGATCGAACACCCATTGCGTGGTGCGATTCACACCGACGATATAACCGCCATTGTGATGAAGGATGCCTTTCGGTTTTCCGGTCGAACCACTGGTGTACAAAGTGAAGAGTGGATCGTTCGAATCCATCGGTTCCGGTTCGCACCAGTTGGGCGCATCCTGCATCATGCGATGATACCAGCGGTCGCGTCCCTCTTTCACGCGCAACAAGAACTCACCGCGTTTTACAATGATCACGTGTTTAATTGTCGGGCATTGCATCAGTGCGATGTCGGCGTCATGTTTGAGTGGCAACACTTCGCCGCGCCGCCAACCGCCATCGGCAGTAATCAGTAACTTGGCACCGGAATCGCAAATCCGGTCGCGGAGCGATTCGGGCGAAAAACCGCCGAACACGACACTGTGGATAGCACCAATACGCGCACAGGCGAGCATCGCCACAGCGGCTTCGGGAATCATCGGGAGGTAAATCACCACGCGATCCCCTTTTGCAACGCCGATATCTTTCAGACAATTGGCAAATTTATTGACATAGCGCCACAACTCGCGGTAGGTGAAGGTGCGGCGGTCGCCGGGTTCGCCTTCCCAGATGATAGCGGCTTTGTTGCCAAGTCCGGCTTCGACATGCCGGTCGAGACAATTCGCAGAGACATTCAATTTTCCACCGGGAAACCAGCGATAAAATGGGGGGTTGCTGTCATCGAGAATACTGTCGGGCTTTTTGATCCAATCGATATATTTTGCCTGCTCGCCCCAGAACTTGCGAATGTTGTGCCGCGATTCCTCGAAGAGGGTGTCGTCGGAAAGATAGGCATGTCGTCGGAATTCCGACGTTGGTGGAAAACTACGGTCTTCTTGAAGTAATACATCGATGTTTTTCGACTCGTCGGACATACGATTCCCCCCGGAAAAGTGCATAAAATATTGGACAAAGTACTTGAAATGAGTGCCGGACTGCGCCGGTTTCGTGAATATGTCAGTAATACGTTGCTATTAATAGAAATTGTAACGGTTTTGAAGTATTTCTCAAGATTATTGATTGCCGGTTTTGAATCGGAGTAGCTATGCGGTTGATTATTAATCGAACGTGAAGGGTTTCACCAGTTTAATCGTAAATCACTCGATCGCTTCGTCACAATTACCGATGAGTTTTCGAATTAGGGAAACGTACGCGAATCTTCGGTCGGAATTTTTCAGACAAAAGAGTTTTGAAACGATCGAATATTATTGATCGGACTGCGAGGAATGATAGTGTTCGGTATATCGGTTCATGTATATTGGATCAGTTTCAGGAGATCAAGATGAACGTTATCGATTGGGTCATGGCAGCCGCGAAAGTGCCTTCATTCAGTAGCTATGAGGAGCGGATTCACCCATTGGTTCGCGACGCCGCATTGAAGGTTCCGGATGCTAAAATTGAAATTGTCGCGGACAACAATTTGATCGTTACGGTACCGGGCAAGCGAAAATGTGCACCGATCGCATTAGCGGCTCATCTGGATAAAATCAATCATTATGGCGAGAATCTAACGACCGATTTGCCGATCGTTCTCGACGAAGCTCACCTAACCGGTCAACTCGACGACGCCACTGGCGTTGGAATTCTGTTGCATATTCTCGAGCACTGCTCCGAGCAGAATTTCCCCCCACTGCAATTTCTGTTTTCGGAAATCGAAGAGAATATTGCCAATCCAGCACTTGTGCCATTGCTCCGAAATGGCGGTGAAGGGCTGTATCACGGGATTGGTGCACAACGACTGTCGCGACACTTGCTGGCGACGAATCGTGTTCCCGCAATGGTCGTTACCATTGATACCACTCCATTTTTTAAAGGGACACCCGGTGTAGCGTTGTATAGTCGGCATTGGGAATTGAATAATCTGGATCCAAGTCCCGAATTGACGGACAAAACCATACGATTGGAAGCGTGGTTTACCACCAACTTCCCGGAAGTTGTGCACCGCAACAACACCAACGATTATCTCGAATTCGGCAAATTATTAAATGAAGCGCCCGGCAGCGCCATTCCATCGATTGCTATCGAACCGGCGATCTTTCCGTATCACTGTTCCAAAGAGGGGGTTTTCGTACAAGATATTGAGCTTGTCGAAACGATCGCAGTGAAATTATTAACGGAATATATGGAATGAAACGTCTTTTAAGTGTTATCATCATTGCTGCGTCTGGGTTTATTTCATTGGCATCGGCAAACAAACCGGTACAACCGGTAACTGCTGTTCCTCAAGTCGATCTGGATCGCTATTGCGGAGTTTGGTATGAAGTTGCACGCTTGCCGAATTGGTTTGAGCGTGGGTGCGATGGAGAAATTACTGCGACTTATACTAAACAGTCCGATGGAATAATAAGTGTCGTCAATCGGTGCCAGAAATCGGATGGTAGCCTCAAAGAGGCAATTGGTGAAGCACGATTACATTCTGCAACGGGACCGAACTCGAAATTAGAGGTCCGGTTCGCGCCTAAATGGCTCAGTTTTCTGCCGATGGTCTGGGGTACCTACTGGATCCTAGATTTACCGGATAATTATTCCTATTCACTTGTTGGCGAACCAAGCCGCAAGTACCTCTGGATACTCAGTCGCACACCCCAGTTACCCGATTCTACCTACAACAAAGTGCTCGATCGTGCGAAAACGATGGGCTTCGCCGTGGATAAAATGATCAAGATTAAGTAACGAATGTGTCAATTCGTTACAGTATTATGACAGAATGCTTGATTTAAACACTTTCCTCGGTTAATCGATACCCTCTCCCCATCCGGAAAATCCGATTGTTTTCGTTTTGCCGGCGTCAGTTAGTAAAAATATTGTCAACTGACTGTTTTTGTCTTTTATATCGATCGGATCCTTATTACTTTCTCGTATTCGGCATATCCGATGCCGGCGATCCTACCTCTGTACAACCAACCAAGAGGACTTCCGATGAAAATGATGAAATATTGTTTGATGATTTCTGCTGTACTTCTGCTTATGACCTCTACCTGCTGGTCGGTCGATAGTCTGTTTGTGTCGCGCGTAGGGATGCGCACAACGGGTGAACAGGCTTACGATGTAAAAGTGCTGGGCAATTATGCTTATGTCGCGAACGACGACAGCGGACTTCGGGTGATCGACATTACCGACCCGACCACTCCGATTATCACTGGACATTACAATTGTCCCGGTTGGGTTCAAGGTTTGAATGTGGTCGATTCGCTGGTATATCTGGCAACGCGCGCTAGTGGGTTGCAGATTGTCAGTGTCGCGGATCCAGCCAATCCGGTAGCGCGCGGGAGTATTGTCCCGGCAACCGGATCGGTACGAGGGGTATGCGTAATCGACACGATTGCATATGTCGCCGCCGATGTCGGTGGGTTGTATGTATACAGCGTTGCCAATCCGGCGGCACCGTCGTTGTTGGGATCGATCACCACACCCGGCAATGCCTATGCTGTGAAAGTGGTTGGCACAACAGCTTACGTGGCGTCATTCACAAGCGGTTTTACGGCAGTGGATGTCACCAGTATTGGGTCGATGACGATTCTTCAAACATTGGCTCCGGGTGGCGGAGAGCGGGTAATCGATGTCTGTGTGGACGGCAATCGTGCCTTTCTTGCCAGCATTACCGGAACCTATCAGCACATCGTCAATATTGCCAGTCCAAGTTCAATGCGCTATGTCGATTCGATTGCCATCCCCAATGCGCGCGGCGTGACAAAAATCGATACGCTCGTTTGCTGGGCATCAGCCGACTCGGGATTGAATATTGCCAGCTATACGGGATCACACCCATCGCTACAAGCCTATCACCGGAAGATGGGTAACACAACACGCGGCGTAGCTCGCGGTATCGCGGTTCGCGACAGCTTTGCTTATCTGGCGGCAGATTCAAGCGGCTTGGTAATTTATAATTTTGGACGAGTCTATTTCCAACAGCACATTTGGACGATCTCGCCGACTACCGGCGATACCTTACGCTCGCGCGATTACACCACAATTGGATGGAATAGCATTAACGTCGAAGACAGCGTAAAAATCCAAATTTCGCGAGCGACCCCGCAATCGTGGACAACCATCGGTCGTGCTGCGGTATCCGATGGACAATATACCTGGCGAGTATACAATCCGTTCAATCTCGTCAATTCGCCTTGTGTCATTCGCGTGATATCGCTAACCGATTCGACGATCTTCGGTGTTTCGCCGACCTTCATTATCAAGGGTCCGCTCACACCGCTGGCGATCATCAGTCCGGCACGCGGCGAGTCATGGGACATGAATACACTCCACACGATCCGGTGGGCAAACAGTGAAGGCGTCAATGTAATCGTGAAGGTGATTCGCAACAGTCGTACTACGCGAATCGGATTTACGACAGACGATTCTTTGCGCTGGACCGTTACTGGAGATACCGCATCTTCTGCTTTGTTGATGATTGCACAATACCCCGATTCGTTCTATTCTGCGGCGATTTCAGTCGCAATTCGATTAAATGGCGTCGACGATCCGGTACTACCAACCGAATTTAAGTTGGAACCGGCATATCCCAATCCATTCAATGCATCGACGGTAATTCGCTGTCATGTGCCGTCGGCATGTGAATCGCATTTGGCAATGTACGATCTGTTGGGTAAATCTGTTTTGGAGCAAACGCGCAAATTGGCAGGACCGGGAGCATACGAGTTCCGGATCAACGGCGAGAATCTCGCTTCCGGCGTGTATCTCGTAAGATTTACGGCGGGACGCTATAGCGAAGTGATGAAAGTCGTATTGCTCAAGTAGCAATTATTCAGTCGACTACTAATGCATTATCCGCAGGGCAGGCTGAACAGTCTGCCCTGATTTCCATAGATTGACCAGATCGGTTCGTAATACTTTTTGATTATGTCAGCACCATCATCAAAATCCTTGTCCGAAGTGAATGCATCCGTTTCCACCGACCGGAAACGGACGTTTCATCGTCTCTTTGCGTTTTTCGGACCAGCGTATCTGGTCAGCGTCGGCTATATGGATCCCGGCAATTGGGCGACCGATTTGGAGGGCGGCTCGCGGTTCGGATTTGCACTGATTTGGGTGTTGCTGCTTTCGAATTTGATGGCGGTGTTGCTGCAAACATTGGCGGCGCGACTTGGAATTGCGACCGGAAAAGATTTGGCACAAGCATGCCGCTCCGAATATCCCAAACCGATTGCGATTTTTTTGTGGATCATCTGTGAAATAGCGATTATCGCCTGCGATCTTGCCGAAGTACTAGGTACCGTTCTCGGATTAAATCTGTTGTTTGGATTGCCGCTGTTGTGGGGATGTCTCGTCACGCTGTTCGATACGTTCCTGTTGTTTGCAATTCAGCGATTGGGTATTCGCAAGATTGAAGGCTTCATTTTATTGATGGTCTCCACCATCGGAATCAGTTTCCTGATTCAGTTATTTTTGATTAAACCACCCCTCCCGGAAATCGCAACCGGTTTTCTGCCAACGCTTCCAACCGGCGCACTTTTCATTGCACTGGGTATGATCGGCGCGACGGTGATGCCGCACAATCTGTATCTTCACTCGGCGCTGGTGCAGACGCGGAAAATCTCGCACTACGTCGAGAGTAAAGCCGATGCCTGCAAATACAATTTGATCGATACAACCATTGCGCTGAATGCGGCATTTTTTGTGAATGTCGCAATTCTGATCGTTGCCGCGACGGTATTCTACAAAAATGGAGTTGTCGTCACTGAAATTCAGCAAGCGAATAAGTTGCTGGAATCGTTGATTGGCAGTCAATTGGCACCGAAGCTGTTTGGTTTGGCGCTGCTTGCTGCGGGTCAGAGTTCGACACTAACCGGAACACTGGCAGGTCAGATTGTGATGGAAGGGTTTGTCGAGGTTCGATTGCGTCCGTGGCTCCGGCGACTGATTACGCGCTCGCTGGCGATCGTTCCGGCAGTCGCGGTGATCGCTTTAATGGGTAATAGTGGTACTTACAAATTAATGCTGCTTAGTCAGGTCGTGTTAAGTTTGCAATTACCATTTGCGATCTTCCCGTTGATCCATTTTACCAGCAATCGCGTAAAAATGGGAACATTCGTCAACGCTCAGTGGGTGAAAGTCGCGGCGTGGATCAGCGGATTATTGATTACGGCATTGAACGGAAAATTGGTTTACGATTCCATTGCCGGTTGGATAAGTGATGGACTTTCTTTGCCGTTGTCATTGGGATTGCTGATATTCGTCGCGCTACTGTTTGGCGGACTCGGATATATCGTGCTGGTTCCGTTTTTTAGAAAGCATCACGGCTGGAAAGCACAACCGGAAACCCGCGCCACGCACGTGATTGCGAATATTCAGTCGTACCGGATGAATAATATAGCCGTGGCACTTGACCGGAGCCATGCCGATGCGAAAGTGATCAGCTATGCCGTCCGGATGGCGAAAGCGGAAGAGGCAACTGTAACGCTGATCCACGTGGTTGATACCGCGTCGGCACAGGTATACGGCGATGCCGACGATGAACATGCCCGCGGTGATATGGTGTATCTCGAAGAAATTGCTGAAGAAATTCGCGCAATGGAAATACCGGTGGAGATCCAGTTACTCCACGGCGAGCCCTCGGTCGCACTGGTGCGGTTCGTCTTAAAAAACGGCAACGATCTGCTCGTGATGGGCGCGCACGGACACCGTCTATTCGGCGATCTCTTCCGCGGTGAAACGATCGATACCGTTCGTCACCAACTGCAGATTCCAGTGCTGGTTGTTCGGTAGCCTGATTTCCGGAACCGCTATTCTTCCTCGATGATTTCGAATCGCGTAGTGATCTCACACGATTTTCGCAACATCGCACTCACCGAACAGTACTTCTCTTCGCTCAGTTTGATTGCCTTTTCGCAGGCTGCCGGATCAATCCCTTTTCCAGTGAATTTGTAGACGACTGCGATTTTGGTGAAGACCTTCGGGTGCGTTTCGGAACGCTCGCCATCCGTCTCGATCGAGAATTTCCGGATCGGTTGGCGCATCTTTTGCAATATCGATATCACGTCCATGCCACTGCACCCGGCAAGGGCGTGGAGTAACAGTTCGACTGGACGGATCCCATTTAACGGTTCGCTGTCGGAAAGGCGCGATGCAAGCGGTAATCCGTGTCCTGCTTCGGAATTGGACACCATTTGCAGACCATCGACCCACTTAGTAATCGTTTTCATTGAATTTCCTTTGGTAATACAGATTCTACGGGTTATATCGGTAAGTTATTGGAAGGGCGGTCAATAAACCACCAAATCGACGACGAGAACGCAAAATTGTGAATGATTGCGCAAAAATTACATGGTATATGAGAATAAAAATTGAGAGACGGTAGATTTTCCTGATCGTAATGTGATGATTTGAAGATGGATGAGGATAGTATGATGATGTACTCAGAGAGTTTCAACCGGGTTCATTGTTGGAACCTATTAATATACACTCTGTTAATCACTCTCTTCCCGGTTTGTCTCACCATTTATGCAGAACCGGTTTATTCCAGCAACTTCTGTCTACTCACCGATCAGGAACTAACGCGATTTACCGATTACCTCTATTATTGGAGTCGCGATTCCGTCATGTATCCAATCCATTCCAATTCCGATATTCCCGTTCATCAGGGTGCATACTTCAGCGGGTTCGTCTCGACTGGCGGTCATATCAACTCAATGCAGGGATCGACGTTTGCCGGTTTACCTCGTCCGGGCTATCGCGAACAAACCGGTCGAGTTCCATTTCCCATGAATGCGGATAGTTTGCGACTCGTTGCATCTCGGGGTGGGCGGTGGTTTTCGACGAATCATTATCAGTATACCTATGGATTGGAGATAAATAGGACGGTTGCTACATACTGGCGATGGCATACCGGTACACCTTCTACAATGGGAATTGAATCGGAAGCGCTAGGTAGTTTTTCATGGTGGTATGGATCACCATTTCCGATCTTTTGCGACGGGTGTCTGTGGGTAAAAGGGGTTGTGCGAGGGCGAATTGGTATTGGCGCGGAGGGATCGATTCGTATCGTCGGAGACTTGCGCTGCGAAGATGCAACGGTCGAGACACAGTGGCTTGTTCCAGCCAATTCAATCAACTCAATCACCCTTATCAGCGAGGCTGATGAGCCACCTGACAATGATCGAAAAGCGCCCAATACGGGAATCCTCATTGCCGATAGCTGGGAGAACGGTCACCAGAATGGTCGCCTTTTTCCATCGGATAATAGTCAGCGTCGAGACGTTGTCATTACCGCTCAAATTATTGCATTAAGAAGCAGTTTTACATTCGAGAATCAGAACGATACAAACGATGCCGGTATCTGTGTTCCCGGTCCCGACGAACGCGGAAACATTTTTCTCCATGGTAGCATCATGCAATATCGCAGAGGCTACGTTCATCGCAATACACAAGGTGGTACGGGATACAATAAAATTTATCGGTATGATGAACGGTGGCGTAATCGACCTGCTCCCTATGCAATTTTTCTGTTTAATCGATGAGAATACGAAGAGATGACGAGTGATACTATGATGAAACGATATCTACGAATCAGGTGTGCGATTGGTTTTGTCGTCACGGCAATCTGTTTGATCGGTGTACCGATGCCGAATTTAATCTTGGCACGACCACCCTACTCAAGCAGCTATTTCATGGTGACCGACGAAGAGCAGCGACGCGATGGGGACTACTTGTTCTATTATACCGGAGATACATTACCCCGTCGGATGCGCACCAACCATAATTTTCAATTCTTTATCACCAGTCGAAATTTATGGCACGATTTTAACGATTCGTTTTTTGTCGGTGGAGTCGCGCTTGGCGATAACCCGCCATTTCCCCATGTTCCAAGGTTAATCGAGCATGCTCGTCAAATCGAATTTCCAATCATGGCTTCCGAATTGAGGGATAGCGCGACATCTCATGGTCGCTGGCTGAGTTCGTATCGAAAACAGTATGTGTACGGCTTGACGATCGATGGTCAAGTTGGCAGTATTTGGCGATGGCACACGGGGACGCCGTCGCCGATGGGTGATCGGACGCAAGTAATAGGAATGTTAAATTGGGATACTTCTCGGACCTTCGGAATATTCTGCGATGGTGAATTATGGGTGAAGGGTATCGCGCGTGGTAAGCTGGGTATTGGGGCTGCAGGAAACATCCGCATTATGGGCGATCTTCGATGCGAAGACGCGACTATGTCAAGCAATTGGCTAGTACCTGCAACCTCGCCTAATTCGATCACAGTAATCAGTGAAGCGTGCGAGATGTCCAATTCAACCGGTAGCGCGGTTCCGTGGCAAGGAGTGATCATTGCCAATACTTGGGAAAATGGTCGCGAAAATGGATCGCAATTCGGTTGGGAACACCCGGAACGCAACGATGTAGTAATTACGGCACAAATTGTCGCACTCAACGGAAATTTCACTTTTGAAGATCAGAACGATTCAACCGACGCTTATCAAAGTATTACTCAATCCGATGAGCGCGGTCATCTCTATTTTCATGGTAGTGTCATGCAGAACCGGGCGGGTTATCTTCATCGCTCGACCCATGGTGGAACCGGTTACGATGTAAAATGGGTGTACGATACCCGATTTTTAACACAACGGGCACCATTTTCGATTCCGATCGTCGAACGCTAATACTTACCCGGTTCGAATTGCTGAATGTATTTGATGATTTTGTGGTGACGATTGACGAGGACAAATGCGATGATGAAAAAAGATCAAATGAGATCCATTGCGATTTGCTGGATGGTACTGAGTTGCTTGGTTGGTTCGCTTTTATCGAACTCAGTGTGTGCGCGACCACCATACTCGAGTAGTTATTTTTATATCACCGACGAAGAACAGTGTCGCTATGGCGATTATCAGACTTTTTGGATGAGGGACACACTCCCACGGCGAATTCGAACCAATCATGATTTAAGTATAATAAATGCGTGGGAATACTTTACCGATTCACTCTTTGTCGGTGGTGTTGTGATTTCGGGAGGAATTCATCCGGTCGGGCTTGTCGAGCACGCCCGGCAAGTCATCTTTCCACAACAGGCAACCGAGCTGCGTGACGCTGCCGCCAGAAATGGTTACTGGTTGAACTCTTATCAACACCATTATACTTATGGACTGTTGCTCGAAGGTCAATCTGCAATAGCATGGCGATGGGCTACCGGTACTCCCTCACACTATGGCGACCCATCGCAAGCGATTACCACCCTGCATTGGGATACGACGCGGGCTTTTCCGATTTTCTGCGATGGTGAGTTGTGGGTGAAAGCGATAACTCGCGGGAAGTTGGGAATTGGCGCCGCGGGAAGTATCCGGATAATGGGCGATCTTCGGTGTGAAGACGCGACCTCGGAGACCGGTTGGCGAATACCGGTCAACTCTCCGAATTCGATCACGCTGATCAGCGAAGCAGGGGAAATTCCCTACACAACCGATCGACCGATTCCATGGCAGGGGATATTGATTGCGAATACTTGGGAAAATGGTCGCGAAAATGGAAGATTTATTGGCGTGAATCACCCGGAACGGAATGATGTAGTTATTACTGCACAACTAATTGCGCTGAACGGGAGTTTTACAATTGAGGATCAGAACGATACGAACGATGCATACCAGTGTACGATAATAACAAGCGACGAGCGGGGAGCGTTACATTTCCACGGGAGTATCATGCAAAAACAACGAAACTACCTTCATCGCGCGACACATGCGGGTACGGGTTATGACAAGGATTGGATCTGGGATGTGCGATTTCGCGATGTCCGCGCACCATTTTCGATTCCGATCGTCGAACGCTGACGTTTAGGTGAAACGGATGTCGGATACCAATAAGCTGTATCGAAAATGGATCAAGAAATCGTCGCAGGATTGAACGAAGTACTATCGCAGCGAATTCGTGATCGCGAGCGGTTGGCAGAATCAATCCGCACCGTATGCAATTTCGATCTTTCATTGACTAGACGATAAAATCAACGCTCAACGAATGAAAAAAAATGATGAAAACAGTGAGTGTGTGTGATGATGATAACAATAGAAGAGACTTTGGTTGTGATCAGACAAAAATTACTCCGGTATCGAGCGATCATACTCTTTACAACACTATTCACTTGTGTTTTCGCGCTCCCACTCCTTGCCGATCCAAACTATTCTAGTAGTTACCTGTACCTGACGCAGAATGAACAAACCCGATATTTTGAATATGTCTGGTATAGGGGTCGCGATACAGTAAATGGACCGGTTCGCTCCAACCATGATATTGGTGTACACTCCGGCGCAATATTCAATGGATTCGTGACGACTAGTGGTGTAATTACTTCTCGCACAGGATCCACCTTTGCAGGATTACCCCATCCGGGTTATGCCGAGCACGCCCTCTACTACAGTTTTTCACCGCGCGCCGATTCGATTCGACGCCTCGTCCGATATTATGGACGATATCTTAACACGGAATCGGACAGATATACTTACGGATTGATTATCGATAGCTGTACCGCCACCTACTGGCGGTGGCGCACGGGAACCCCGTCGACGATGGGAATCGAATCCGAAGCGATGGGTAGTTTTTCGTGGCGATGGATCGATACCTATCCGATCTACTGTGATGGCAGATTATGGATCAAAGGGGTTGTTTGCGGTAGATTGGGAATTGCCGCATCAGGATCGATCCGGATCATGGATGATTTGCGGTGTATCGATGCCACTGCAGCTACCAATTGGTTGATACCGCCGTTTTCATCGAACTCGATTACACTCATCAGCGAAGTTAACGAACCTTACTACTATTATAGGAACACCCCGAATACGGGTATCTTGATTGCGAATACTTGGGAAAATGGTCGCGATAACGGTAGTACCTATCCACTCGACAGCACAAACCGTCGCGATGTTGTAATCACGGCACAACTCATAGCACTAAGGTCGAGCGTAACATTCGAAGATCAGAACGACACCGCTGACGCTTATCAATCCCTGCAAAGATCGGATGAGCGTGGCAATATTTATTTTCACGGCAGCATCATGCAGTATCGCAAGGGGTATCTTCATCGCTCGACTCACGGTGGAACCGGTTATATCAAAGTAATGCGGTACGATCAACGGTGGCGCAATCGTCCGGCGCCATTTGCAATTCCAATAACCAACTGACCCATTTGGGAAAATGGAGGCAGACATGTTCTCTCGAACATATTCCGCGATTTTAGTGAACACTCATTGCTTGCGACAACAGTGGGTAATGTTATCATTCTATACCTTGACATTGATTGTACTGCTGTTTCCGACGTTTGTACTGGCGCGTCCCGATTATTCCAGCAGCTATCTCTATATCAGTGACGACGAACTCATGCATCAGCGCGATTATACTTCGATGTGGACGCGTACCGGCATTGTCGGCTGGATTCGGACGAACCACGATTTATACAGTATGCCGCCGACCTTAAATCGAATTTGCGACTCGATGATCATCGGCGGATCGTTACAACCCGTTCGGATGACGCTTCCGGCGGGCGTTCGAATCAATGCGCCTCAAGTCGTGTTTCCGACGCAAGCGACCGAGCTGCGGCGGGCTGCCAGTAGTGGTGGACGGTGGTTGTCTTCGCGGCGGTATTCCTATGGCTTATGGTTCAATGGTACTACCGCAACGATGTGGCGATGGCGGACCGGAACCCCTTCTCCGATGCATGATATGTCGCAAGCAGCCGGTGCAATTACCTGGAATCCAAGTACCCCGTTCGGGATTTTTTGCGAAGGCGAGTTGTGGATTGACGGACAAATATTTGGTAAAGTTGGAATCGGTGCTGTGGGCAATATCCGTCTGATGGATAATCTTACTTATCAAGATGGACAATGCTCTGAATATCCTTATCAAGTGCCAATTAACACCAGTAGTTCGATCACTCTTATCAGCGAAGCCTACGAATACTCCTACGATGGCGTTACGTATGTACCACCATGCGGTGTACTGATCGCGAACAATACTGTGAATGGTCGGGAAAATGGAGGAGGAAATTCCGCTTCCAGTCAAGATCACCGGGATATCGCCATTCACGGACAGATCATTGCATTAAACGGTAGTTTTACGTTCGAAGATCAGAACGATTCGGTTGATGCTTACCGCAGCCAGTCGCGACCCGATGAGCGGGGAACGATTTATGTAACTGGTAGTATTATGCAGAAAAAGCGGGGTTGTTTGCATTCGACTGTCCATCAGGGCACGGGCTATGGGAAAGTCATGACTTACGACACTCGATTTACCAATCAGCGAGCGCCGTTTTCGATCCCGATTGTTGAATGGTAGTTGCGAGGAGGTCTCAAGAAAAATTGGAAGTTTCGATTTTCCGCTTGCATAATTGAATTTTAAGTATAAATATTGTTTCATTTGATAGTGTTCTCCACCGGATTTCCAAGACATTGAGAAAATATCGGAGAACGTGATGACACGGCATCCCTATATCCCACATCGTTCCCGAGGTCACTCGCTTCTGTTTGCTGTGGCAATGTCGACACTATTGTTGCTGACATCGCTGGCATATCTGAAGTGGCAAGTGGCAGCGCAGTTAAATGCGCGCCGACAAATCGCCATAACCCAAGCATATTACGTAGCACAAGCCGCGGTGATTCAAGTTCCGCTGGGATACATGCGCAATGCCCGCCCGACCGATTTATCCGCCTATTCGATCACCACTTTCAACGATGGCATCATCGAAGGGATGGGGCGCTATTATCGTCCTATGGTGAAAGCAACGCAGCGGTTTTCCACTCTTCATTCGACGACGCTTTCCAATTTCGCTACTGAATTCGTGCTCACCGCCACCGGTGCGGTGGAGTACAACGATTTTCTGGGACACAAACACGAAGTGAGACGCAAAGCGCGTCTGATTATTCAGCGTCAATTTTTCAGCAATTATTTTTATCTAACCGATATCGAACAGACCCGGTTTGGCGACTTTATCTATTTTTGGGAGCGCGACACTTTGCGCGGTCGGGTGCATTCCAACTCGCAAATCGCGATGATTGGCGGCAATTTCTACGACGTGGTCTCTTCAACCGCACAATCGTTTATGGGTAATCCGGGAAATGCCATTTTCCGGAAGGGTTTTCGGTTAAATACCTCGAGAATCGACTTTCCGTATCGGGCGGAATATTTACGTTCGGCGGCAGCCGGTAGTGGCGCGTGGCTAATGGGAAATAATCACTCCGATCGGACGTTCGGATTGTATTTTCATGGTACTTCCGCCGATGGCTGGTCGTGGCAAACCGGTACTCCATCGACTTATCGGAGAGGCGCATCCGATTTCAATTTGTCATGGAATCCTGCAGTGGATTATCCGATCTTCTGCGATGGTACGCTCTGGATTAGTGGTTATGTCGCCGGGCGGGTCGCAATCGGAGCGAAAAATTCGATCCGATTAATGGACAATATGGTGTATGAGGACTGTCAGTCTCCTCCCTATATGCCAGATACGACCCGATTCTTTTCGATGATGACCATCTTAAGCGAAGCCGCCGAGCCAACGGGCGACTCGACTCAACCCGAGACCGGTATCCTCGTGGCAGATGTCCCGGCAAATGGTCGCGGAAATGGGGCACAATGGTCGCCATCGCAACAAGGTCAGCGCGATATTGCAGTTTGCGCACAGATTATCGCCCTCAATGCGAGTTTCACCTTTGAAGATCAAAACATCCCCGGAACCGTTCCGACCAATTACGCCCCGGACGAGCGCGGGAATATTTATATTCGTGGCGCGCTGGCACAACGCCGTCGCGGAATTGTTCACCACTATTACAATTTTGGAACGGGCTATAACAAAGGCTACCTCTACGACGAGCGCTTCAAGTATGTTCCCCCCCCATTTGTGATGGACGCAACCGCGTCAGGGCGAATTTCCTGGCGGCTCTGTTCGTGGCAGTTTGTGCCTCGCCACCGCAACGACGAGTGGAACGAATAGACGCCCCCTTACTAACCGATAAAGCGTCCCTGCTCTCATTTTTTCTAACGACAACTTGACAGGTTCGTGTCAGACTCCTACCTTGAAGTAGATCACTAGGATAGTATCAATGCCTCAGTTCGAACTCAAAACCGACTTGGTTCCGCAAGGCGACCAACCGGAAGCGATCGCTGCGCTCGTCACCGGTATCCAGCAAGGGTTGCCGTGGCAGACGTTGCTTGGTGTCACCGGTTCCGGCAAAACCTTCACGATGGCGAATATCATTGCCCAACTCCAGCGACCGACGTTGATTCTCAGTCATAATAAAACACTTGCCGCTCAGCTTTACGGCGAGTTCCGTCAGTTCTTTCCGGACAATGCCGTCGAATATTTCATCTCCTATTACGACTATTATCAGCCGGAAGCATACGTTCCTTCGAAAGACATCTACATCGAGAAAGAGACCGACGTCAACGACGAAATCGACAGGTTGCGACTGAAAGCCACCGCTTCGCTGCTTTCTCGAAGGGATGTACTGATTGTCGCGTCGGTGTCGTGTATTTACGGTCTCGGTAGTCCGGAAGAGTTTGCCACGCAATATCTCCAAGTCGATCTCGGTGCGACGATTACCCGCGATCAAATCGTGCAGCATCTGGTGAATATTTATTATTCGCGCAACAATCTCGAGTTGGCACGCGGTGAATTTCGGGTGCGCGGCGATGTGATCGAGATTCATCCAGCATACGAACAGGAGATCTACCGGATTCAATTGAATGACGACGTCGTCGAAAAAATCCGGCGCATCGATCCACTCACTGGCGAAGTGTTGTCCGAATTGCCGGTATTGGTGGTGTTCCCGGCAAAGCACTTCGTGACGTCTCCTGCGACCATGAAAGAGGCGCTGGGTCGCATCAACAAAGAGCTGGATGACCGGATTGCAGAATTTAAGAGTGCCGGAAAATTAATCGAAGCGCAACGTATCGAACAACGCTGTAAATTCGATCTCGAAATGCTGCGCGAAGTCGGATTCTGCAGTGGGATCGAAAATTATTCGCGACACCTGTCGCTACGCGATGAGGGAATGCGCCCCGCTTGTCTGCTCGATTACTTCCCGGACGACATGCTGGTGTTCATCGACGAATCGCATGTCACGATCCCGCAGCTCCGCGCGATGTACAACGGCGACCGTCACCGCAAGGAGACGTTGGTCGAATACGGTTTCCGGCTGCCGAGTGCACTCGACAACCGACCGTTGCAATTCGATGAATGGAATGCGATTGTCAAACAGGGAATATTTGTGTCGGCGACTCCAAGCGATTACGAATTGACCCAATCGGAAGGGGTCGTGGTCGAACAGGTGGTGCGACCGACTGGACTACTCGATCCCATTATCGAAATGAAACCGACTGAACATCAGATCGATGATTTGATGGCGGAAATTCAGCAGGTCGTGTTGCGTGGCGAGCGGGTGTTAGTAACTACTCTGACCAAGCGGATGTCGGAAGATCTCACGACTTTTTTGCGGAACAACGGTATCCGAGTCGAGTATTTGCACAGTGAAATCGAATCGCTGAAACGGATCGATATTATCCGCGATCTGCGGATCGGTCAATTCGATGTGCTGGTCGGCGTCAACCTCTTGCGCGAAGGGCTCGATTTGCCGGAAGTTGCGCTGGTTGCAATTCTCGATGCGGATAAGGAAGGATTTCTCCGCAGTGCGCGATCGCTAATGCAGACGGCAGGACGCGCGGCACGTAACAGCGCCGGAAAAGTGATTTTTTATGCCGATACCGTCACCGAATCGATGCGGAAAGTGATCGACGAGACCAATCGGCGTCGCGAAAAACAAGTGCAGTACAACACCGAGCGCGGAATCATTCCAACCACGATCCGCAAATCGATCTCCGATATAATGATCGGCGTGAAAGATGCCACCGACCGGATCGACAAACCGGAGAAGACCACATCGATTCGCACTGAACTCTCCGAATGGGAACGGGAAGAGTTGATCGAACGCTTGGAAGCGGAAATGGAAGAAGCCGCACGCACACTTTCATTTGAACGCGCTGCCGCGCTACGCGACCGGATTGCGCTGTTGCGCGGAGAGGCGATCGATGTGCTGGGTATTCAACCCGACCAAAAAGGATTGACGAAACGTGGCAAGCAGGGTACCACGAATCGGGTAAAATTAGGTGCGGTAAATCGGAAGAAGCGGTCATCTTAACATCAACATCAACAATGGAGGCAGTCAACCATGGGAGCAAATGAGGAACAGGGGTCTATCTTTTCCGGTGCGTTCAAAGTATGGATCGTCATGTTTATCCTAGCGATTGTCGGAGGTACACTTCGACAAGGGATGATGATTCGCATCATGAGTCCACTTACCGCTGAGGTCGTCGAAGGTGGCATCTTGATTGTAATCTACTACTGGATAATCGTACGGTTCGTGAAATCGCACAGCGAGCAGGTTGAAGAATCGACTGGTTGGATGTTAGGGTTAATGTGGTGTACGCTGACAATCATATTTGAAACGGTTTTCTTCCGGTTCGCTATCGGTCATAGCTGGGATGAATTGCTTGCGGACTATCGTATCGATCAAGGGCGAATGTGGTTGGTGGTACTGCTGTCGCTGTTTGTCAGCCCCTGGTTGGCGGTGAATGCGGTGAAGAAATAATATTAAATTGAGTTACTAATCCATGAAGAACATCCTTTTAATCGGTTCCGGTGGTCGCGAGCATGCGCTGGCATGGTCGCTGGCACAATCATCGCAACATCCAAAAATCTATTGCACACCGGGCAATCCCGGTATCGCCGAAGTCGCGGAATGCGTCGCCATCAAGGCGGACAATCTTGACGCAATCGAACAATTCGTCCTGGCAAATCGGATCGAATTGGTAGCAATCGGTCCCGAAGTACCACTAATTCTCGGTTTGGTCGACCGGCTGGAAGCCCGCGGTATCGCCTGTTTCGGACCATCCGCCGCTGCCGCGCAACTGGAAGGATCGAAAGCATTTTCCAAAGCGCTGATGCACGAAGCCCACATTCCCACAGCGAAATTTGTGACCTTCACCGATTACAATTCGGCGAAAAATTATCTGGAAGACTGGATGCACTACCCGGTCGTGATCAAAGCCTCGGGATTGGCTGCCGGTAAAGGAGTCGTGATTGCCCGCGACGAATCCGAAGCGGATGCGACACTAGTCGCGTGGTTGCGCGACGGGAAACTCGGCGATTCCGGTAAAACCGTTGTCATCGAAGAGTATCTCGATGGTGAAGAAGCATCGCTATTCGTCCTCTCCGATGGGGAGAGTTATCAAATACTGCCACCGTCGCAGGATCATAAACGGATGCTGGAGGACGATCGCGGACCGAATACCGGCGGGATGGGAAGCTGTACACCATCGCCGGCAATCACTGATTCCCGGTTGCAGCAAACGATCAAACGCATCGTCGAGCCGACGTTGAATGCCATGAAAAAACGTGGTATACCTTTTCGCGGAGTATTGTTCATTGGACTAATGTTCGTAGGCGATGAACCGTATGTGTTGGAGTACAATGTCCGCTTCGGCGATCCCGAAACACAATCGTTACTGCCACTCCTGAATTGCGATACGTTGGAACTGCTACTCGCGACCGCAAACGGAACACTATCGGAATTGCAAGGTCGCTACGGTTGGCAGTCCGGCGACTGGAAAATGCTCGCTAAACCAAATCTGATTCAATTTTGTGTAGTACTCGCCGCACGCGGTTATCCCGGCTCACCAGTTTCGGGAACCCCGATTCAGCTCCCGAAATGCAAAGCTTCGCAAATCCTCTTTCATGCCGGCACGAAGCTCGGTGAAGACGGTAAATTAGTTACTGCCGGTGGACGAGTGTTGAATGCGATCGGTGCCGGTAAAACGACGCTGGAAGCGCAACGCGCAGCATTCGAATTGGCGCAAGCGATTCAATTTGCCGGGAAACATTATCGTCACGATATCGGTCATCGCATGCTCGGTACTCATGGTGAACCGAGAAACATTCAAGGTGTACGACTCACCGTTCTCGGCAGTGGTTCCGGGATGCCGTCAGTCGATCGTACCCCGTCGGCATATTGGTTAGAAACTGACACCGCTAGTTATCTAATAGATGCCGGTGAAGATGTGGCGCGAACGATTTTACGACTCGGAATCGATCATTCGAAACTGCGCGCACTGTTTCTGTCGCACACCCATCCCGACCATGTTTCCGGCTTGCCGATGTTGTTGCAGATGCTTCATCTCGCGAAGCGCAAGACACCGCTAGCAATTTATTTACCTGAAGACAAAATCGAGATATTCCGGAATTATTATCGCAACCTTTACCTGCATGAGCAACGATTGTCGTTTCCATTTTCGTTTCACCCGCTGGGTGTGCAAGGATATTCCGACGAAACAATGAAATTGGATACTTTTCCGACGACGCACCTTGAAAAGTATCGCGAGTGGTGCGATCCGCTGCAGATCGGCTGTGTCAGTAACGGTTTCCGGATTCGTATCGCCGATCGCCTCATCGTCTACCCATCGGATATTCCGAATCTCGACGAGGTGGAGCAATATCTCTCCGATGCCGATCTACTGTTGATCGAAGCAACTCACATTCCGGCACAGGCAACAATCGATCTAGCGGCAAAACACCGGATTCCTAGAATCGTTCTAACACATATTCCGGCAGCGAAAGAAAAAAATATTCTGGAATGGCATACTGCCGCGATGACAAGTTCCATTCCATTATTCGAAGTTGCAGTCGATGGATTAGTTGTAAATCTGTAATTCGATGGTTAAGTCTCACAATTTTGCAGTCGAGAAATAAGTATGGGCAATGAAATGCCGGAAATCAAGCGATTGGCAGCATTACCGGCGGGTTCCGGAGATGAAGATCCGCCGAGATTGCTGGGCGAATCCGATGCGATGCGTGCGGTTCGACAATTGATTGATCAAGTTGCACAAGTCGATGTACCGGTATTGGTAATTGGTGAATCCGGTACCGGTAAGGAAGTTGCAGCACGATTAATCCACGAGCAATCGCCGCGCCGGTCGCAACCGTTTGTGCCGGTGAATTGCGGCGCGATCCCGGAAGGATTGTTTGAGTCGGAAATGTTCGGTACCGTCCGCGGCGCTTACACTGGTGCGGATCGCAGTCGTGCGGGACTATTCGAACAAGCCGATAAGGGAACGTTATTGCTCGACGAGATCGGTGAAATGCCGATTTCGATGCAAGTAAAATTGCTACGGGTATTGGAAACGAATCTGGTTACACGGCTGGGTGGAGCCGATCCGATTAAAGTGAATTTTCGATTGATTTCTTCGACCAATCGCGATTTGTCGCATGCGACATTGCAAGAAAAATTCCGGCTCGATTTATACTACCGGATTCGCGCCGTGCAGATTGAATTACCGCCATTACGCGAGCGTCCGGAAGATATTCCACTCTTGATTCAGTTGTTCTCACGGCAGTTTGCCAAACGGAATCGAACCGAAGCAATCGAGTGGACCCCATCCGCACTGCACTGGTTATCGGAACAACGCTGGGAAGGGAACGTACGGGAACTGCGCTGGTTTGTTGAAGGGTTCCATTCACTTGATCGTGCCAGTGGTGCCATTACGCTGGAACGGGTTCAACCGGTGTATGCGAAATTGGTTCCCACTTCGCGACGTTTGCCGGTGCTGTTGTCGCGATCGGAATTTCCCGAATTCGATCGGATCGAGCAGAAGGTTGGCGGCGATTCACCGTTGATTCATGAACTGCAGGAAATCCGCCGCGACTTGCGCGAATTAAAGGGAATGGTGGCAACCGCGCTGTTGCGTCAGGAAGAACAGCGCAACCAAATCAACTCCGCCGATCAAGCGATTTCGATTTTTCCGACAGTGCAAGAGCGCGAACAGGAAGCCGTACGCGAGGCGCTGAAGATGGCGAATGGAAATCGCCGCGAAGCGGCACAACGACTTGGAATCTCCGAACGAACGCTGTATCGCAAATTACGAATGTTCTCGTAAAAAGATGGGGGAACAATGAGTGAGTTGAATATGGAAGAAACGCTACAGCCAGGTTTGAGTGAAACTCACTCAACCGATGAATTGCTTCGCGTCGCTCGAGAATACCGGAATAACGGCGAAAATATTGCCGCGCAAGAGCATTTTCGACAAGCAGCAACCAGCGCAATTCAGCAAGAAGATCGACAACAAGCCGCCGATATTCTACGAGAATTGGGAATTTTCGAATTCGAATTCGATCGTACAAGCGGCTTCCGAACGTTATCGCAAAGTCTTACAATCTGCCAATCGATCGGATATACCGGGATCTTGGGCGATATCTATATGTATCTCGGAAATCATTACCGGCTGGAGGCTGAAGCCGATCTTGCCATCGACAATTACCGCAAAGCGATCGACAGTTACCGCGCTACCGGCGATTCAATCAATCTTCAGAAAGCACTGGGAAATTTTTCCGGTTTCTTGTTCGAGAATAATTACACCAAAGAAGCCGAGCAGTATATGCAAGAAGCAATTTTGGTGTCGCATCAAACAAAAAATTTCGAAATGTTGACCCGTCACTTAATAAATTACGCAAAGATTCAATACAATAATGCGAAAACATTAGATGCGATCAATACTGTTAACTTAGCCATACAAATGGCTACCGAATGCGACAATAATTTATTGATTGCGCTATCAGCCGAATGCAAAGGATTTATCCTTCGTCATCAAGGGAATTACTTAGCATCAATCAACTATTATCGCGAAGCGCTGGCAAGAATTCAAAGTGCGAACGAGAAGAGAATGGAAGCGACCATCGAAACCTCGCTTGCGTTATCGTTGTTCTGGGTGGGTGAGATTGCCGAATCGGAACAACATTTTCTACGTGCGAACGAACTCTATCGAAAACAAGGGAACGCTACTTTCATCGGTTTCAGTTTATCCTGCTTGGCGGATTTGTATTTCAAGATGAACGATCTGGAGCGAGCACACCGGTATTTTCAGGATGCCTTGGAAATTCATCGGCACCACGGCAATCGCAATCAAGAGGCACTTGTATTGCGTGATATTGCTAAAATTCCTTGGCAACAGGGGGATACTGATCGAGCGATTGCATTGCTCAAAGAGAGCTTAGAAATTGTCGAGGAAGAGCACCTGCTGCCGGATTTCTTGCGATCCGGATCGAGATTAATCAAGTATCTGCTCGAACTCGGTAAAACGAGTGACGCGGAAATATATATTTCGAAAATCGATCAATTTCTCCCGGATCTGCGAACTCACTCCGATTTTATCGATTTTTATGCGACGGCATGCCGGTTTGAATTGGTAAAAGCTTTTGGGAGTAGTCGAGTCGAATTTCTGTCCAATCGGGTAATCGACTGGAGTAAGTTGCCGCGAATATTCGAACGATACAACAAAATGCTCGAAATCATCACACAATTTCAACTAACGAGCACTCACAATCAGGTTAGCTATTTCCTTGATCTGCGAACCGATTTATTGCAATTGCGTATCCCGGAATCGGATATTCCAATCCCCGAGTACTTGCAACGGCAAATAGAAAATCATGTCGAATAACAAAATCGAATCGGGAAAAAAGTGTCGCAATCCGAAACAGAAATGAGTGAATTAGAACGCTTGATCGAGCAGTTTCAGGGGTTACAAGTTGAGGAGCATCGCGAAGATGCGGTTAAGTTGCTGTATCGAATTTTAGCACTCGCCGAAGCGCACCAGGATTTACATAAAATCGCAAATGCTCATCTTGATCTGGGTCGAAATTTGATCTATCACGATCCGGATCGATCTTACCTGTATTTAAAGCAAGCGTTGGATGAATTTGAAAAACTAGGCAATCCAAGCGGTTTCGCCGCAGCACACGGGGTACTTGGTAATTTACATCGGGTCCAATGTCACAGTGAACTCGCCGATTCCGAATATCAAGCGGCACTCAAGATCATTCGTGAAATAGGCGAAAAACCACGCCTCCTTAATGTATTGGGTAATTATACCGGCTTTTTATTTGAGAACAACCGAATTAGCGAAGCACAAATCCATGTGGACGAAGCGATTGCACTCAGTCGAGAACTGGGTAACCGTAGCGATGAAATCTGGTTATTGACAATGTCGGCAAAAGAATTGCAGCGGGCATTTCAAGCCGATCTTGCCAAGACAAGAATTGAGGAAGCGATAACACTCGCCAAGCTGAACAACATTCAAAGCGATTTAATGGCGGTATATGAGGGCAAGAGCTACATCCACATGATGAATGAAGAATATCCTGCCGCCTGTGAATCGTTGGAAAAAGTGATCGATTACTTTGATAAAACGGGTAACAAACGCTACCTTTCTGTGGTTTACGGCAACTTGGGCGAGAGTTATTTGTATTCGGGGCGCTTCGAAGAATCTCAGAAGTGTTTGGATCTTTCGATCGATTTGGCACGCGATTATGGTGACCGACGTTGCGAAGGTAACGGTATTGTCAATAAAGCCGATTTATGTCTCTTTCTTCAGGATTTTGAAGCAGCGTATCACCTGTATCTGGAAGCTCTCGATATCTATCGTAATCTGAAAATGGAGCATTTGGAAGCGCAGATATTACTCAAAATTGGTCGAATGCATTTGGGTAAAGGCGAATCGCTGGAAGCAATGGCGGTAATCAAACAGGCAACAGCCATTTTCCAACAATTGTCGGATCAAGAATATCTAGCTTTGTCGCGCTGTTGTATGGTCGACTGTCTGCTTGCGGAAAATTTGCTTGATGATGCATATAAATTGATCAAAGAGGTTGAACGCAAGCTGGATGATACCTCTTTCCGACTGAATATGCTCAACTATTTGTTGCCGAAAATCAACTTGGAGTTTCGGCTAGCAAGAACCCAGATGGCATTACCGAGCAAACATCAAGATACACTATCTTCAGAAATGTCATGGCGCGAGGCGTATCAAAATGCCGTTAATTTGATTGAACGTCGGCAATTAATCCGGGAAACCCCGCAAGTCCAAAGATTTTTCCAAATTAGAAAAGCAATTCTGGCTTCCGGATTAACCGAAAATGATGTTCCGGAACCGAAAGTTTGACGATAAACCAGTCCGAACCGCATTTTGTTGCGAATTAGGCTAGAATTGAACAAATTAGAGCCGTGAGAACTCAAACCCGAACCCTATTATTTGTCTTGACTGCGCTCATCATTGGATCGATGCTAAGCGGTTGTTTCAAATACAGTTTTACCGGAAATGCCCCGTCGCATTTGCATACAATCGCGGTGCCGACAATGGAAGACCGTACTTCGGAATTCGGACTACGGGAAAACCTTACCGATGCCCTGATCGCAGCGTTTCGTCGCGACAATACGTTGAATCCAAGCGACGAGCAACGCGCTGACGCAATCCTAACCGGTACGATATTAAATCTCTCCGAAGCGCCGTATACCTATAATTCCAGCGAAATTGTCAGCGATACCCGGGTAACGATTACTGCGGAATTCAAGCTCTACGATCGGGTAAAAAACAAAGTATTGTTTGAGGGAACACTAACGGGATGGGGCACGTTCAAAACCGCGGACGGAGGCACTGCCGGTCGTCAGACTGCTGTCGATATCGCGGTAAAAAAACTAGCCGACGACGTCGTCAATAAAACATTGTCGGGGTGGTAATGCCGTTCGACGAGCGTCTGGATATTCACGACGACCCGCTTGCTTTGAATCGTCCCCGGATTTTAGCGGTCGCGTCGCGCTTGCGCCACCTCGGTATTGGCATTTTACCGATGGAAACGGTATATGTACTTACGGGAATTGCCGATAACCTCGAGGTTCAGGCACGAATGCAGATGCTTCGTCGCTATAAGCAACCAGCGGTCGATCGGCGCCCGTTCAGCATTTTAGTCAGCTCGCTGAAAGATATCGTCGCGTTGACAGTTCTGTTGAAACCGACTGCTTTGCGGCTGCTCGGTTACCTGTTGCCCGGTCCGGTGACCGTGGTGCTGAAAGCCAATGATGAAATACCATCGTGGATGTGTGACGACGAGCGGAAAATTTGGATCCGGATTCCCCAGCATCCTCTGGCTTTGCAATTGGCAAGAGAAATAGGGCGCCCGCTGGCAGTTACCAGGGCGGCAATTTATCCCGAGCTGGGTTCGCGGAAATTGTCGGAATTGCCCGGCGATTGGTTGGAGAAAGTCGATTTTATCTGGGATGGCGGTGATACACCGATCGGAAAACATTCGACTGTAATCGAGTTTGCCGGCGATCGTCTTCTTTTACTGCGCTCGGGTGCATATCCATTCGAGGAATTGCGTCGAGTCTGCGAAAGTGAAGGATTCGGATTCGACTGGAGTTTGCAAGATCGACCGCTGCCGGTACCCTATCGGATTTTATTTGTTTGTACCGAAAACGTGTGTCGAAGTGCGATGGCAGAAGCGCTGTTGCGACATCGTTGGAATCAGGAAGCACCGGAAGTTCCAATTGCCATTCGATCGGCAGGACTGCAGATCGATCCGAAACGGTTGCCGTCGCCGCAGACGATTTCGGCAATGCAGGAGCTGGGAATCGATGTCCGGAGTCACCGTCCGTTTACGGTGAGTGAAATTGATCATTCATGTTTCGATTTGATCTTGACAATGAGCGAAGATCATCGATTGAAACTGACGACTGAATATCCCATAATCGAAAATCAGGAAGTGTCGGTGTTGACCGGTTTTCTTCGGGATAAAGGCGAATCGACAACTGGAATTGCTGCTCCGGTTAATAGTGGTATGGAGGGTTATCGCCGAATTCGCGATCAAATCTCGTCCGAGATCGATCGAATACTACCGGAATTAATTTTGCGAGCCACGAAACAACACAACCAGTCAATTGCGGAACAACTTCGCAAGCGATAAATCATCGGCACAAGCGAAAAGAATTAGGAAAATGGGGGGAATTTGTGAATCGACCGTTGCGCGTGTTATTCGTATGCAGTGGCAATATCTGTCGAAGCGCAATGGCGGAATATCTGTTGCGAAATATAGTCGAACAGGAAGCAAGCGGGGAAATTGAAGTTGCATCGGCTGGTACGGAAACAATGGGTGGCTCCGGAGCACTAGCTGTAACGGTAACGGTGATGGAAGAACTTGGAATCGATATCACTCCGCATCGATCGCAAGCTGTCACTCGCAAGTTGCTGGAGAAGTTCGACATTGTACTCGGAATGACGCGTGAGCACTTCGACGATGTCAATTATCGCGCCCCGGATAGCGTCGATGTTTCGGTGCTCGGAAGTTGGCCGGAACCGCCGTCGAGTCGGGAACACGATATCGACGATCCCTTTGGACAGAATATGAACCGGTATCGGTTGTATCGCGACCGAATTGCAACGGAAATCAATCGGATTTTTCCGATGCTTCGGGAACGCGCTAAATCGATACGTAGCGAGTAATCAATTTACAATTTGTTGTGGCATAACCTGACACTCTCTTTTTGGATTGAATAATAGACATTCTATGAAACCACTAACGGACTCAATTCTTTTTTGTCGCCAAGATCGTCTCGGTGATGTTGTTCTGTCACTCCCGCTTGCTGCTGCCGTGAAAAAAATCAATCCTGAAATCAAGGTAGGATTTTTAGTGAATGACGGGATTGGCGAAGTTGTACAGGCATGCAATGAAGTCGATGTCGTGTGGGAAGTCTCACCCGAAACAAAATTGGACAAAGATTTGTTGCGCGAGTGGAGTGTTGCGGTGGTTTTATGGCCTCACCCGAAATTGGCGCGAAGACTGTTTTTTGCCGGAGTATCGCGACGAATCGGAACCGGGCGACGCGGTTATAGCATCTTCTTTAACGAACGTGTCGCGGTGCGACGTCATGCCAGTGGACGGCACGAGACGGAATTGAATTTCGATTTATTGGATCAAGTGTTTCGCGCCGATCGAACCGTACGTCCCACATTCCTACTGGATCCCGACAATTTAAAAACGATGGCGGAGCGACTGGAATCTGCCGGTGTTGCGCACAATATGAAGATTGCAGTACTTCATCCCGGTTCGGGTGGATCCAGTCGCGATTGGCCGTTGGAACACTTTGAAATGGTCGCGGAGACGCTGTCGAAACGGTCCGACACGTTTGTAGTCGTTACCGGCAATCAACGCGAGCGGAAGCTGGCAATTCAAATTGCCAAAACCAATCCCAAAAAAATATTGATGCTCGCCGGGGAGACGTCGCTAACGGAATTAATGTCGCTATTATCGTTTGCTAGAATCACGATCGCCAACTCAACCGGACCGCTTCATCTCGCAAATGCGTTGGGATGCCCAACGTTCGGTCTGTTTCCGCCGCTGATCGACTGTGGTCCCGAACGGTGGGGTGTATTGGATCATCCGGAACGCTCGTTAGTACCGGAGTTTCCCGAAGAGGATTGCCCCTTCTGCAAGGAAAAGACCTGCCCGAAAGGGGAGTGTATGCGCTTGTTGTCGGTGGAACGAGTGTTGGATGTTGCCGAGCCTTTCATCGATTCTGCCACAGTTTCATGGCATCAGGAATATGTCCGACGATGCGCTGGACTCTGATCCAAACGGCATTTCTCGGCGATGTGATTTTAACGTTGCCACTGTTACGTGCAATCCGCGAATACGATGCGAGCAGTGAGATTCAATTTATTACCCGACCGGAAGCGGTGAATGCAATCGAAACCGCGGCGGGTGTGATCGATGCCGTTGCCTATAACAAACGGGGCAGTGACAGTGGAATTTCAGGATGGTTGCGAATGGCAAAGCGTATTCGCAACTTTCATCCGGAGATAGTGTTAGTACCGCACCGTTCGGCACGTAGCGTAGCACTGGCAGGATTTTCCAGAGCGAAGACGCGAATTGGCTACGATCGCGCGGCGCATATTCCCGGATTGACAAAACGCGTTGCTTACCGGAAAACAGCACACGAAACGGCGCGACTGCTCGATTTACTGGAACCCATTACCGGAAAGCCGGGTAGTGCAACAATTCCAGTCATGCAGTTAACCGATAGCGATCGCTTAGGCGCAAAAAAAATCATCGGTGAAGCGAACAATTCTATTGCAATTGCGCCGGGTGCAGTCTGGCATACGAAGCGATATCCGATCAATCGATTTATAGCTGTTGCCGAACGATTGGTACAATCAGGTTATCGCATCGTTGCGATTGGAGGAACTGCCGACCGCGAATTGTGTCAACAGGTAGCTACCGCCGGGAAGGGTGTTTCGGTTGCCGGTGAATTGACACCGCGAGAATCGGCGGCGACGATTGCCAACTGCCGGCTATTGATCACGAATGATTCGGCACCATTACATCTGGCACAGGCAGTCGGAACGCCAACACTGGCAATTTTCGGCGCGACGGTTCCTGCATTCGGATTTGGTCCGCAAGGACAATATGATCGTGTTCTGGGGCGCGAATTGCCGTGTCGACCGTGTGCGATTCACGGCGGCAATCAGTGTCCAGAGAAACATTTTCAATGTATGTTAACACTCGATCCGGAATTGGTTGTAACCAATGCCGTAGCGATGATCGAACAAGTAAAACACCAATAAAACAGTTATTGAACGAATGGCGACTCATCAGAAACCACCGCGAATTCTCCTCTGCTTAACGACGGCACGATCGCATATTGCCGACCGTTACTGGCTTGGGCTTGCTCGTCTGGTGGATCATGCCGGGTATTCGCCGCTGTTTCTGTTGCCGGCATCAGATCCGCTATCTGGACCGGCAGGGCAAGAAGGTTTCCGGGTGGTTGAGAGCGGTCGTGGTGAAGTAAAAGAGATTCTACGCGAATTACCAACCGCTGCCGCATTGGTGGATTCAACCCGGGCGAAAAACGGGGTGCGAGCAGCTCTCCCATGGTTGCCGAAAGACAAGATTCGACGCGTGATTCTCGATGGCGAGCCGCAGGAGCAAGGGTGGTTTTTCCGGCGATTGATGCCGGCGTTATACCCCAGTCCGGCAAATGTCGGGTCGGGTGGTGCCGACGATCTCTGGTTACCGCTGCAACCGGGACGGATATTTGTTTCGGATGATCGCGCTAAAGAATTTCGACGGGAATTCGACTTAAAAGATTCCGCTCCGATCGTTTGGTTACCCGGTCGTTCGAGAGTTCGTACCCGGAATTGGGGCGATTGCAGTATCACTTGTGAAATGTTGCTTTCGGGACATAACGACGTGGTGTTGGTGTTCGGACGCGCTATTCCACCCGGTGCGATGGAACCGATTTGCGACCGATTGCATCGATTCGGTGTTTCGCGCATTGTTTACAATTTATCCGAATATGAAGAAGAGAAGATCTGGTCGGCAGCTTCAGCAGTCTGGCTTCCCGGATTCGACCCCGAAGAATTGAATGAATCGCTCACCCGCTCCTGCGAAGTGGGGGTTCCTGCGTTTATGACCGACGATATTGTGTCGCGGCAGTGGACAGCAGCCGGTTTTGGCGAAGAGGCGATCTCGAAAGAGTATCCGGCGCGATGGGTCGAGCAGACATTATCGAACTGTACCGATTTGAGTTGGGAGCGGCGTCGGCAACGGATGAACGATTTCGAAGCGCGGTGGGGATTGACGGCTCAGGCAACTCGGTTATTCGAGTGGCTCGGCTTCCCGATGATTCGGACGGAGAATGAAGGATGAAGCTTAGTATCGCGATGTTGGCGCACAACGAGGAGAAACTGATCGGCGAGACACTGGAGTCGGTCGCATTTGCCGACGAGATCGTCGTGGTGGATGCCGACTCAACCGACCGCACCGCCGAGATTTGTCGTCAACATGGTGCCATCGTGATCTCGCAACCGAATCGGGCACAACTGAACACCAATAAAAATATCGCAATCGATGCCTGTCATGGCGATTGGGTGCTGGTGCTCGATGCTGACGAGCGGATCACACCGGAAAGCCGTGCCGAGATGGAACGGGTGATGCAGGACAGCAAATACGACTCGTATCTGTTCCCCCGGCTGAATCGAATTCTCGGACGCGGGATGCGATTTGGTGGCGTTTACCCCGACTACCAACTGCGATTGATCCGGCGCGGGACCTATCGCTTTGAAGAGAAGCATGTCCACGAGCGGATGGTCGGTACCGGGAAAATGGGTATTCTCAAGCATCCGATGATCCACGAATCATATCCCGAAGCGGATATGTTGATCCGGAAATTGCACTTCTTCTCGAAATTCGAAGCTGAAGTCGCGTGGAAGAACGGGGTGCGACCGAGTGCCGGTCTGGCGTGGAAGTGGTTGTTTTGGAAACCGTTCGGACGCACGCTCGAACGGTATTTCCTGAAACTAGGGTTCTTGAATGGCTTTGCCGGGATCACTTCGACTGCCTTCGATATAATGAACTTCATCATGCGTTTCTTATATTTAGTGGAATGGGCACGAAACCCGGAAAAGGCGCCGAAAGAGTGATAAAGAGGGTTAACACTCTTTTTTTAAACTGGTCTTGAAGGTGCGACAATCTTTCTTTCTGTCGATAGATGTAACGACAGTGGAATAATACTGTGAATTTTAAGTCTCAATTATGAAAATAGCCTTAGTACACGACTGGTTGACCGGAATGCGCGGCGGCGAGAAAGTGCTCGACGCGATCTGCGAACTCGTCGGTCCGTGCGATCTCTACACGTTGTTGCATGTGCCGGAAAAGATTCACGGACGCATCGCCGAGTGCAATATCCACACCAGTTTTATTCAACGACTACCGATGTCGGCAGAGCGGTATCGCTACTACCTGCCGTTCTTCCCGGCGGCAATCGAAAGTTTCGATCTGTCGCAATACGATTTGGTGTTATCGACCTCGCATGCGGTCGCAAAAGGGGTGCTGTCGCGGTCGGATGCGCTGCACGTTTCCTATATCCACACGCCGATGCGCTACGTCTGGGAACTGTTCTGGGAATATTTCGGCGAACGCAAACACGGTCCATTGTTTCGAATGGCAGCGACGCTATCGGCTCGCCGATTGCGTGAATGGGATGTCATCAGTGCTTCGCGTGCCGACCACTACTTGGCGAACAGTCACCACGTCCGGCGTCGGATCAATCACCACTGGCGACGGGAAGCGGAAGTCGTCTATCCGCCAGTCGAAACAAAACAGTTTACCATGGGCGATCAATCGGGCAATTATTTTCTGGTCGTGACTTCATTAGTGCCGTATAAACGTGTCGATCTGGCGGTAGAAGCCGCAAAACACGCCGGTTTCAACTTGAAGATTGTCGGCGACGGTCCCGAGAAAAAGAATTTGGAACGCCTTGCCGGACCAACGGTGGAATTCTGTGGCTCAGTCGAGGGGAGTGAATTAAATCGGCTCTATGGCGGTGCGACAGCACTGCTGTTCCCCGGTGAAGAGGATTTTGGTATCGTTCCGGTAGAAGCAATGGCAACCGGAACGCCAGTCGTTGCTTATTCCCGTGGTGGTGCGATGGAGACGGTCGTGATACCCGCGCGAGCAAAACGCGATAACCTGCCGATCACCGGCACCGGATTTGCCGAACAGACCGTTGATTCGTTGTTGCAGGGCATCCGGGAATTGGAACAACTATCGCTGGATCGCCATGCCATCCGGCACACCGCCGAATTCTTCGATCGCAATCGGTTCCTCCAGCGCTATTCCTCCGCGATTGCGAGTCGCTGGATCCTGCACGGTGGCGATGTGCACGAACTGCCGGAAGCGATGCGACAACATGCCGGAAGTATCGGTGAGGGAATCGATGTCGATTAATCCTTCCGACAATCCCGGTCGTGGTCACGGAACAACACGCCTGTTTGCCGTCCCGGCAATTGCGGTACTCGGCGACCTAATGGGAACATGGGTCGCGTTTTCACTCGCTTATTGGTTACGGTTTTACAGCCCACTGACGAAGTGGTTTCCCGTTACACTTGGTATTCCTGAAGCGAGCACGATTCTATTTGCCGCTTTGATCGGTTCGCTCTTTCTGGTAACCCTACTAGCCCTTCGGGGATTCTACCGATTTGTTCCCGGACACGGTTTCCGCGACGATTATATCCGGATGATCAAACAAGTCGGCGTCGCGTGGATACTGCTGATTGCCGCGAACTTCTTCTATCGCGATACCACCTGGTCGCGGATGATGTACACAGTGCTGCTGATCAGTTGGATGTTGTGTATTACGATTGCCCGTTGGATCGAATTCCGAATCAAACGGGTATTGCATAACCGCAGTTTGGGAATGCTCCGTACCGTCTTGGTTGGACACGGCGATGCGGCACAACTCTTGATAGAACGACTGAAGCATTTACATCTCAACGGCATTCAATTCCTTGGTTGGATTTCCGATGCCAACGATGACAAAATGCCAGAACAACTAAGAATCGGTGATCTGGATCACCTCGAAGATTTATTGACTGAATTCCACATCGAACGGGTGGTCGTTGCCGTACCGGATACCGATCTGGAGCGGCTGGACAAGGTGATTGAGCGCCTTACCGGACGCAATATCGAAGTCGCTTATGTGCCAGTGAAGTTGTCGAAATTGACCTCGCGACTCGAAGCACGCGACATCGAGGGTGTTCCGATTCTGGAATTGAAAGGTGTTCCGCTCAAGGGCTGGAATGCCGTATTGAAGCGGTCTTTCGATATTGCGATGTCGGGCTTGGCACTGATTGTACTGTCACCCCTTTTGACACTACTTGCAATATTGGTAAAACTATCGAGTACCGGTCCGGTTTTGTACGGACAGGATCGTGTGACGCTCCACGGACGTATATTTAAATGTTGGAAGTATCGCTCGATGGTGCAAGACGCCGAAAAAAAATCGGGTGCGGTTTGGGCAGTAAAGGGTGATCCGCGGGTAACTCCAATCGGTAAATTCTTACGCCGCAGCTCGTTAGATGAACTACCGCAGTTGTGGAATATTTTTGTCGGGGACTTGTCGATTGTCGGACCGCGTCCCGAACGACCGGTATTCGTCGAGCAGTTTGCGAAAGAGGTTCCGCGTTACAATGACCGTCACCGTGTTCGCGCTGGATTAACCGGCTGGGCACAAGTGACAGGGCTCCGCGGACAAGTACCGATTGCGGTTCGAACGCAAGCGGATATCAATTACGTCGAAAATTGGACCTTTGGTCTCGACCTAAAAATCATCCTTATGACATTCTATGCGGTGATTTGGGGTGAAGATGCATATTAAAAAAATATTTAACCGAACAAACCAGTGTAAACCGATGAAGTCCTGTCGAAAGACGATCGGAATAATTATACTATCGGTGGTTTGTATTGCGATGGTTTCGATCGGTGCACCCGCCTTTGCCGATTCGACTTCGATCACAAAAGACTTGTGGGCAACCGATTTGGCACGACCGTTGGAGAATAGAGCGTTTGGTCCGGGCGAGAAACTTGTTTTTACGTTGGAATTTGGTGCCGTAACAGCCGGTACAGGAATTCTCGAGATCCTGCCGTTTGCCAAAATTGATGCTCACAAGTGTTATCAGTTCCGGGCGGAAGCGAAATCGGCAAAGGGATTCGATTATATCTACAAAGTGCGCGACCGGATCGACAGCTTTGTCGATAGTGTGATGTTTGTTTCGCACCGCTTTACCAAACGACTTCGCGAAGGTAACTATAAAGACGATAAACTCGTCGATTACGAGCATAACACGCGAAAAGCAACCATGATTCAAGCGGGATCGGACAACAAAATCACCGATTTCGATACACTCGCCGTAGATATTCTTTCATCGATGTATATGCTTCGACTGATGCCGTTGGAAGTGGGCAAGCCGGTACATATTCCCGTGCACGATGTCGACAAAAAATATCCATTAATGGTCGAAATTCAGAAGAAAGAGCGAGTCTCGGTTCCAGCAGGAAAGTTCGATTGTGTGAAAGTGGAACCTAAATTGGAATCGGAAGGTATTTTCAAGCGGAAAGGTCGAATTTGGGTCTGGCTGACCGACGACGAAAAACATATGCCAGTGATGATGGCAACGGAATTGCCATTTGGTACGATCAAGGGAAGTCTGATCGAGTACAAATTGGGTGAACCGACCGGGTCGAAAAAACCGGAATCGAAATAACAATTTGATTTGAGTAACATTGTGCCGTCTAATCGATGTACATTGCAAGGGGCAATCGAAATTGCCCCTATCATCGTTCATAGGATATAGAAATGATACTGATAACCGGAGCGACAGGATTTATCGGCAGTGCCGTGGTGTGGGAACTGAACCGCCGGGGGCGTACCGATTTGATTTTGGTAGACAAATTGGGACATGGCGAGAAGTGGAAGAATCTGCTCGGTCTGAAATTCGCTGAATTTATCGATCGCGATGAATTTTTCGAGCGGCTCTCGGTCGACCATTGGGCACACGACTTGGAAGCGGTATTTCATATCGGTGCGAATGCGGACACGACACTGCTCGACGGTGACTTCTTCTATTCATGGAATTTCGATTTTACGCGCGCGTTGTGCGACTGGTCGCTCGGTCACGGTGTGCGGTTCATCTATGCTTCATCGGCGGCGGTGTATGGCGATGGCGCACTGGGGTTCTCCGACGATCCGGATTTAACATTCAAACTGAAGCCGTTGAATCCGTACGGTTTTTCGAAATGGTTGTTCGACAAGTATGTACTCGAACACGACTGGTACGATAAAGTTGCCGGATTTCGGTTCTTCAATGTGTTCGGACCGAACGAATACCACAAGGGTCGCATGGCAAGCGTGATTCTGCATACCTATCCACAGGCACGGGATGTTGGAACGATTCGGTTATTCGAATCACACCATCCAGACTACAAGGATGGCGGGCAGAGTCGCGATTTCGTTTCGATCTGGGAAGTGCTGGAAGGATTGATGTTCGCCTACGACAATCCGAAGGTGAATGGCATTTTCAATCTTGGAACCGGTCGAGCGCATTCGTTCAATCAATTGGCGGAAGCGGTGTTTGCCGCGATCCAGAAACCGGCACACATTATTTATTTCCCCACCCCGGACGATTTGCGCGATCGGTATCAGTATTATACTTGCGCCGAAATGTCGCGATTGCAAGCGCTCGGTTTTGCGTCATTCACCGATAAATTTGCCGACTATGTGAAACGATATGTCGTGGATTACATCGCACCGGGCAAGCGATTGGGTGATTGATTGTTGTTTTTTACTGTAGGGGCGTATGGCAATACGCCCTCAGCGGCTGTGGCAATCAATTCATGTGATCTGTAAATCTTGAATCTTGATTTGTCGTTGCGAGGACTGCAGCGAAAGAACGTCAGCCGAACGGCTGACTTCCGAAGCGGAAGGACGAAGCAATCTACTCATGTGTATTTTTGTTTGATTGGACACGGGCGGTTCGCGAACCGCCCCTACCTTTTAAAAAAATTGACGAAGAAGCTGTAAATGGAACAATCATTTTTATCACTGCTCGACTCTTGTAAAGGCATCCACATCGCGGTGGTGGGCGACCTGATGCTCGACCGTTACCTGATGGGCAAAGCCGACCGGATCTCGCCCGAGGCACCAGTGCCGGTCGTCGATATCCACGACGAATTTGTGTTGCCCGGTGGTGCGGCGAATGTATTGCAGAATCTCTCCGCACTCGGTGTCGTACCGGAACCGTTCGGTGTGATCGGCGAAGACAACGACGGTAAAACCCTCCGGTTGATGCTTGAAGACTTTGGTTGCGACAGTACCGGCATTTTTTCCGTTGAAGACCGCCCGACGACAGTGAAAACACGGGTATTGGCAGATTCGCACCATGTCGTGCGGTTCGATCGCGAACACCGCGACGACGTCTCCGATTCCGTCGCCGAACAGATTCTGTATCGGCTACGCGATCGGATTCGCAGCGGCGAAATACGCGGAATCATTTTGCAGGACTATAACAAAGGGGTGCTGCGCAGCGACATTATCACCACCGTAATCCGGTTGGCGAATGCCGAACAGATTCCAATTCTGGTCGATCCGAAGCAACTCCGGTTTTTCGAATATGTCGGAGTGACCGTTTTTAAACCGAATCTTCGAGAAGTACGGACGGCTCTCAATCGACCGATCGAGGGCGAAGAATCGATTGTCGAAGCAATCTATCACCTCCGGGAGTTATTGAAAGCCGAGTACATTCTGCTCACTCGCGGAGCGAAAGGGATGACTTTGGGTGGAAACGCCGGAATCACAACAATTGCGACAGATGCCCGGAAAGTTGCCGATGTGAGTGGTGCCGGCGATACGGTAATCGCTACAATGGCGGCTATCATGGGGGCTGGCGGCGATGTCCGGGCGGCGGCGCGGGTCGCGAATTGTGCCGCCGGGATTGTGGTTGGCGAAGTTGGGGCGGTTCCGGTCAAATTGGAGCTGTTGCGCGACAGTGTTAAAAATTTGTAATTTTCCAAGCTTGAGGAATTTAAGGTCGCAGAAGCGAAATAATATTGGGCGCTTAGCTCAGCTGGTTAGAGCGCTGGTCTCACATACCAGAGGTCACTAGTTCAAGTCTAGTAGCGCCCACCAGAAGCCCGGCACAACGTCGGGCTAATTGTCGTTCAGAGGGGTATCGGAGGTGCCGATCCAGCGCGAAGCGAGTATTTTCGCCGATTGCCGGGTTCGGAATCCCGATCCTGAAAGAGACCATGTTTGAAGACCGGATTTTTACGCCGGAGCGAGCGCTGGCGTTGCGGTTGTCGTACCGCAAAATTGGAATGCGCCTCGTCATGACCAATGGTGTGTTCGATATCTTACATCGAGGTCACATCGAATATTTGGAAAAAGCCGCTTCCTACGGGCGAAGATTGTGGATCGCTCTGAATAGCGATGCATCGGTAAGAGCCATTAAAGGCGATAAGCGACCGTTGGTGCCTTGGGAAGACCGTGCGAAATTATTGGTGTCGTTGAAGGTGGTCGAAGCGGTTATACCGTTCGACGAACCTACCCCGGAAGCGCTGTATCAAAAGCTGTTGCCGGATGTACTCGTGAAAGGCGCCGACTACTCGGTCGAGCAAATCGCCGGTGCGAGTGCGGTTATGGCGGCTGGTGGCTGTGTCGAGTTGGTGGATTTGGTTCCGGAACGTTCGACCACGAATATCATTGACACGATTATCAATCGATTTGGAAAACACTAAGCGGATGGTGACACTGGATTGGCTCCAGTGCGATTGCTGTCGGCTACGATAAAAAGGTGCTATGTTCGAGCAACTGTCGAATCGGCTGGAAGGCTTTTTCAAGAAACTGCGTGGTGGCGGACGTCTGAGCGAAGAGCAGGTCCGGGAAACACTGCGTGAAATTCGCAAGATTCTGCTCGAAGCTGACGTCAATTTGAACGTCGCGCGCGATTTTGTCGACAAGATTTCCGATAAAGCGGTCGGTTCCGAAGTCATATCGTCGGTCAGTCCGGGCAACCAGATTGTCAAAATCATCCACGACGAATTGGTCGTATTATTGGGTGGCGACTACCGCCCGATGAAATTAAGCGGTACCCCTGCGATTGTAATGGTTTGCGGTCTGCAAGGTTCCGGTAAGACGACGTTCTGCGCGAAACTGGCACTCTGGCTGAAAGAGCGAAAACGCTATCCGTTGATGGTTGCCGGCGACGTGTATCGTCCCGCCGCTATCGATCAATTGCAGGTATTGGGACAAAAGAGCGGTGTACCGGTAAGTATCGGCGACCGAAAAACTCCGCTGGCAATTGCCAAAAGCGGTATCGACGACGCTCGCCGACAAGCGCGCGATGTCGTGATTATCGATACTGCCGGACGATTGGCGATCGACGATGAGATGATGGCGGAACTTGAGAAGATCAAGGCGTCCGTCAATCCCTCGGATATCCTGTATGTTGCCGATGCGATGACTGGTCAGGACGCTGTAACGACGGCAGTGGAATTTGCCCGCCGGATCGATTTCCACGGCGTGGTGCTGACGAAGATGGATGGCGATGCCCGTGGTGGCGCCGCGCTCTCGATTCGTGCCGCGACCGGACGCCCGTTGCTGTTCATTGGTACCGGTGAAAAAGCCGATGCACTCGAACCGTTCCATCCCGACCGGATGGCAAAACGAATTTTAGGGTTGGGTGACATCGTTACGCTGGTCGAGCGAGCGCAGCGCGCCGTCGACGAGCAAAAAGCGGCGCAACTCGCCGAACGGTTACAGACCGCGACGTTTACTTTCGACGATTTTCTGGAGCAGATCGAATCGATCAAGAAGATGGGTTCGCTGCAGGATTTAGTGAAGATGATTCCCGGCATCGGCAACAAACTGAAAGACGTCGATATCGACGAAAAAGAGTTGCTGCATGTCAAGGCGATCATTCAGAGTATGACGAAGATCGAGCGCATTCGTCCGCACATTATCGACGGTTCGCGTCGGCGTCGGATCGCGATTGGCAGCGGTCGACCCCTTCAGGAAGTCAACCGGTTGTTGAATCAGTACGACCAAATGCGCAAAATGATGAGTAAGATGGGTGGTTTTCATCCCGGCAAAAAGGGCATGAAACTACCATTCGGATTGTAACGACGATTGGGTCGCTACAATCGACCGTTTCCAGAGTTCTTTATACTTGATTCGATTAGTTCTATCGTGTTGTTGTTAGAAGTAGTTCGTCGGCAAATCGGTTCTCGTTTTTCCTTTCAGGAGGTGTTCGGTGTCGTTTTCACCGCATAAAGACGAGCAATCTTTTCCCTCCGGATTCCGGAAATGGGATCGCTTCCCATCCTCCAATTCGGCAGTGGATGCTCAGTCGACAACATCCGGTCCTCGTACCGGAATGTCTTGTCCAATCCCGAATTGCGGGCTAATGCTCTATGCTGCGGGATTCGACGAAGACCGCGCTCGTCAACAGGAGATTCTCGAGCGACACTTGGTTGGGACTGCCGAATTCAAAATTAACGGTATTCCCGGTCACGATCTTCCGCATTCCGTCGCACGGTGGATTGCCACGCTGATGGAAACCGGAATGATGGAAGACGCCAAATCGGTGGCGCGCGAATGGTCGGAGCGACGCAAAAAGCAGTTACTCGAGACCGAGCAAGATTTTACGAATATTCGCTTTCAGCGATAGTAAATAACAACAGTACATTCGAGATACCGAAGAAGCAGTTGGAAATAAATCAAACGACTTGTGAATCGGAATCAAAAATTAACTTTTTTGGGATCTAAGGAGTAAGATGGTTAAGATTCGTTTAGCGCGGTTGGGACGGAAGAAACGTCCGTTTTACCGCATTTTAGTTTCCGACGCTCGGGCACCGCGCGACAGCGGTTTTATCGAGAAAATCGGTTTCTACGATCCACTGCCGAAGCAACCGGCGATTCAGATCGACGTTGACAAGGCACTGGAATGGTTGTCCAAAGGTGCGCAGCCCACAGATACGGTAAAATCTTTGTTCTCGCGTCAAGGCGTACTTGAGTTATTTGAGCTCAAATCCAAGAAGAATGCGACTCCGGCGGAATTAGCCGTGGCTCACAAAGCTTGGATGGCAAAATATCCAGAGCGATTTATCGCACCGAAAGCTGAGCCGGAAACCGCTGAAGCGTAATATCGAACATCAGCCACAACCGGGGGCAGATCGTATTACTGTCGCGAGAATCGTGAAAGCTCACGGTCTCCAAGGTGAAGTAGTGCTTCGATCACTCTCGGATGCCGCCCGGAAATGGAAACGGGGCGAGGAGTTTTTTCTCAGCTTCGATACCACCCCGAAGGGGGTGTTTCCCGAACGATTGACACTGGTTTCTACAAGAATCGACGGTGAATTCATTCGCGTTGCGTTCCGGGAAATTACCGATCGCAATACTGCCGAAGCTTTGATTGGCAGTTACCTTGAAGTCACCGAGCGATCGAAACCGACGGGAAAATGGTTCTTTTACATTGACGATCTGGTTGGTCTGACAGTTGTCGATATGGAAAATCGGACGCTGGGCAAGGTGATCGACGTGATGGAGCTTCCGGCTTCGCATGTGATCGAAGTGCAAGGACCGAACGGCGATACAACGCTCATTCCGTTCTTGAAACGATTCGTGAAATCGGTCGAATTGTCGACGAAAACGATTCAGGTGAAACTAATGCCCGGCTTGGTGCCGTGGGTCGACGAAGCATAATTGACGGTAATTGGGGATGAATGTGATTAACATCGAAAATCCTCGCAGCCATCACACTGAAGTCGATTGCCGATCGTGATTATCGACATCCTGACACTGTTTCCCGACGCGGTTTCGGCAGTGCTTTCATCGAGCATGCTGGAGCGGGCGCGGAAATGTGGAGCGGTAGAGTATCGCGTGCATTTTCTTCGCGACTGGGCGGAAGGCAAACATCTGCAAGTCGACGACGAAGCGTTCGGCGGCGGTGCCGGAATGGTGCTGAAACCCGAGCCATTGTGCCGCGCAGTCGATGATTTACGTGCCCGGACACTGAAAGAGGGGAATAGTCCCTTTGTGATTTTTCCGACACCGGATGGTCAGCCGTTTGTGCAGGAAACCGCCAAAGCGTTGGCTAAACGCACCAATCTCATTTTGGTATGCGGACGCTATAAAGGGGTGGACGAACGGTTTCGCGAGACTCGGGTCGATTGCGAATTGAGTATCGGCGACTATGTTTTGACCGGCGGCGAACTGCCGTCGTTAACGATTGTCGATGCCGTGGTGCGATTGTTACCGGGTGTGTTGAATGATTTTGAATCGGCGGAAGTGGATAGCTTCTACGATGCGCCGTTGCTCGATTGCGAATGGTATACCCGCCCCTGGGAATGGGAAGGGCGTACCCCGCCGGAAGTACTGGCAAGTGGTCATCATCTGAAGATCGAAGAGTGGCGACAGCAGCGACGGATTGAACGAACAAAGCAACGCCGACCGGATTTATTGAAATAGTTTTTTGTCATTGGTGGAATGAACCGGTGACAGTAAGTATCGAAAAGGAATAGAAAAATGGATTTCCGTTATTTTGTCACAGCGAGCCAGTTGAAGCCTGCGGAAGCAATTCCGGATTTTGGTATTGGCGATACGGTTGCCGTGCACTTGCGTGTTATCGAAGGCGACAAAGAACGTTTGCAAGTATTTCAGGGAACGATCATCGGTCGTCATGGCGGCGGCTTGTCCGAAACGTTTACGATTCGCAAACTTTCGAACGGCGTCGGTGTCGAGCGTATTCTCCCGTTGCACTGCCCGACCATTGCCAAGCTGGAAGTGATTAAGCGCGGTAGTGTTCGACGTGCCAAGCTGTACTATCTGCGCAGCCTGACCGGTAAAGCGACGCGCGTCAAGGAAAAATCGACGTATCAGCGTACCGAAAAGTAGTACCCGTACTTTTTGTTCTGAACCAGCAGGATCGATGATTCTGTATTGACATTCATGCCTGGTAAGCGCTCGATACGAGCGCTGCCGGGACGGTGGGCGTTCGGTAATGGTTATTGCCGGATGCAAGCAGGGGAAGTGTGGTAAATCCTTAGCCACCGCTGCCCCGCAACTGTGTACCGATTCGTATTCAGAATTCGAGACGAGTTTTGAACCGAGCCGGAGAGCCAGATGACCTGCACCATCGACTGACCGTAACCTCCGTGGGGAGGAGTTCGTGTCGCACCCCTCAAGTTCCGATGAACCACGCCAGCAGGGAGTCTCCCCGGCGTTATTATCCGCCGTCCGGGTGGGCGTTTGGTCGGCTGCAGTTGTTGCAGTCGGATATCTGCTTGCTCTTATTCCCAACGTCGAAGGTGTTACACTAACGATCGCTCTGGCTGGCGCTACGTTAGGCGCGCGTTCCGGCTTTGCCGTTGGTTTAATCGGCGAAACACTCTATTCGTTATTCAATCCTTGGGGACCCCCCGGTTTTATCCTGCTATTAGCGCAAGCGTTCAGTATGGCGTCCATCGGCTGGATGTCTGGACTGATCGCTCCCATTATGACGTCGAATCGGATTTATACCCGTGTCGGATGGGGGCTGTTTGGATTGCTCGCCTCGTTGTGGTTTGACTTGTGGACAACGGCGTCGTTCCCACTACTCGCCGGGATGGAAGGGGTGTCGATGGCGACGGTGCTCATCGCAGGTCTCCCCTTCGCTTTGACCAAGGGTGTTGTCGACACGATATTGTTTGCAGTGGCATTTGTTCCCATGAGGAACCGACTGAAAATGATACTTGCCGGATCGATTTTCCGGAGGGGTGCATGAACCGACTGTTGTGGAAATATGTAATTCTATTGTTTGCGCTAGCTATGCTGGTGCCGTCGGTCATCGCCGCAGAATTTTCGAAAGCCGGTAGTCGAGCCGATACTGGTCGCGTATTCCAACTGGACTCACTCGCCAAACCACGACCCATCAGCACGCAACCCAAAGTGAAAACCCGCAAGAATTCTTCGCTCATTCCGATCGATTCATCGAACATCATTCCCAAATCGTTCGAATATGTTTTGCACGACTCCACCCGAATCGATCCAATCGTTACCCTCGAACAATACCAGACCAGCGATGAACGATCCAATGGCGATTTGTGGCGACAACTTCCCGGGATTTATCCACTTAATTTTGGTTTCTTCAATCAACCCACATTTCCAATGACACCAAGCGATCCAGTGGATCAACACATCGAAATCTTCGGTCGCGATAATGCCGATCCGATCCGCGGTTGGACACCACCCGAGTTAATATCGACACGCGGAATTGTGCGGATGTCGGGCGGTCCGTTTGCAGTGGGTGGCAATAAAATTACGGTTGAACCGCTGGTCGCGCGACCGCGTCACCCGTTGATGATTCTCGATTATCGCGACGGCTTTTATTCACTCGGGAATGTCGATTGGCGATTCTACAATCCGATTAATATCGTCGATGTTTGGGGAGTAGGTGTTTCGGTCAATCAAGCCAGTGGTCGTTATCTCGGGACCGGTTTGTCGACAAAGTCGTACTTCCTGAACTATCGCCACGAACCACTCGGAAAACCAGCGGTTGTGGTTTCGGCACGGCAATATATCGACAGTACCGGAATCGCGCATTCATCGTTTTATCGAACCCAGAATCGGTACGATCTCGATGCGATTATTTCGAAGGGACGACCGGCATTACCGGATACCATTCGCGATTCATTGGGAACGATTGTTCGTATCGATCAACCGGTTCATGGACGGCTACTCGATTGGCGTATACAAGGATACTGGACTTCGGCACAATCGCGAATCAATCCGGTTTATATGGATGATGGTCGTCGCTTGGGTACGATCGGAAAACTCAGTTACAAAACCGGTGCCGGAATCGCATCGGCATTTGCTCGGATCGAAGAATTACGAGCATTGGTTGCTCATGCCGGACACATCACTCAACCGCTCGGCGAAGCTGGTGTCGAGCATCGGGCTGGTACCCGCGTTCAAAATACATTGCAAATCAGCGCACTCGCTGCGCGGGGTTTCTCCGTGCAACCACAGGGATTGGCTTCGCTGAAGTACCGGATGGATACGCTGCAGTCGCTGACGGCGTGGACAGCGCGTACCGTGCGATTGCCGACATTACTCGAACGCACTGCTAATCTTCCCGACACGAAACTCGAATGGTCGTACGACCCACTGGTATATATATCCGAGGATCCGTATCCGTTCGTGGGTAATAAATCGTTACAACCGGTTCAGCAGTGGCGATTTGGTGCACAATGGCAAAAGAGTTTTGCCGGAGTGGCGGATCTAGCGCTATATGAGACCACGGTTCACGACGCCAATCCGATCATACATCGTCTCGATCTCGATACGACCGGTTACAAAATTGTACCGGAGAATGGTAAATCGCTTACCTACCATATGTATGGTGCCACACTTCGCTCACGACCGTTTGGTTGGGGGATTGCCAATCTTGTAATTACCTCACAGCAAAGTGAACGAACGGTTTACTTCGTTCCGGCTATGTGGGGACAACTCGATCTCGGTGCAAGTGGGCACTGGAAGCAGAATACGTTTTGGTGGCAAGGCATCTGTCGAATCCGGCATATCGGTGCGCGCGAATTTATTACTACGAGTGGAAAGATGACGAAATCCGCCGTCACACCGGTAGATTTCCTCGTTTCGCTCAAAATTTACTCGATGCGCATCAATTGGGGCGTATCGAACTTCTTCCAGTCGCCATACGAAGCGATGCCCGGTTATCCGGCGATGCATCGCGAAGAGGTCTGGGGCGTCAATTGGAATATTTGGGATTAGTGAGTGTCAGGGTGTGTAACCGTCTCCTTGTCATAGCCACTCTCCTGTTCAGTATCACCGGATCGTATGCGCAAGATTCGATTCGTAGTAAAGCGCTTCCTCCGATCGAGGTTACTGCCGATTCACCACAACCGCTCAAACTCGATTCTTTGCGATCTACCCGACAGGATTGGGAATTACCCGGCTTAACAATTCGGTCTTCTGGAACGAATGCGCCCGTTCGTGTCGGGATTCTGGGTGCTCCTCCCGGCGGAACGATTGTGAAAGTCGATGGTGTCGTGTGGAACGATCCCCGCACCGGACTTGCCGATCTAACTGAACTTCCGCATTGGCCGACCGAGCGGATTCAGGTCGATGCCGGTTCGGTATCGGGAGCGCAGGGGGGAATTATCGATGTTTCGCTTCTTTCACCGTCGAAATGGGCAGGATGGAAGGCAAATGTTGGGTTATCATCCGAGCGCGAGCAATCCGAGGAATTTGCGATTTCGGGTGGCGAACGGTATCCGATCGGAGTGAGTATCGCTCACAACAAACACGAACGTGGATCGTTTCCAGCATATAATGAATTCCACCGCGATCGGTTTGTCGGAAGCGAGACCACGAATCTTTATTTCTGCTCGCAACTTCCGATTGCGCGAAAAAATCCCGTCGTGCTGTCGCTGCAATACCGAAATCACCGAAATGATCTTCCCGGTTTGGTTTGGCGAGCAGTAGAAACGCTCACCGAAGAGACAAAAACCGGAATCAATCTTGCCTTGAGCTATCATGGACCGGTAAAAATTCATGGCATGGTAGGAACCAATAAGACCACTTTTACGCGACCGGCTTCACAACCCTCGCCACTAGGTCCGACCCCGTTTTTTCCTGCGGATGAACAGAGTGAATGGCGCGGTGCTTCACTGGTCAGCGATTATCAACACCGGCTTTGGTTCGATCAGATTAGATATCGCAGTAGCTTTAGCTTGGATTGGGTGCGTTTTACCGATCATTACCAAGCGCCGGGATCGCAAGCGTGGATTGTACAACGAAATTCTGGATCGATCACGGTTTCAGCAACGAAAACTATTAGTAGAAATCGTTTTATGCCGTGGATTGCCGGTCGATTCCAAGGGGATTGCGGTTGTTGGCAACCGTCGAGGGTGACGGTTACCCGCGGAACCGGTGAGCTTTCCAGCGGATTTTCACCATATCAAGGGGTTCAAGTTTCGGTTCGCGGTGGATCGGCACTGCGCTGGGCGACATTCAATGAGATGTTTCTAGCTCCGAATGTGTTTGTCGCCGGAAATCCTGAACTGAAACCGGAAAATTCGCGTGAGTTACAGGGAAACGTTTCTTGGCAACCCGATCCGCGGTTTTCTGTGGCAATGCTGGTATACGGTCGGGAGACAGAAAATGGCGTCGTTTGGCGTCAAAACTCTAGGGGACAATTCGTTCCGAGAAATCTATTACGGTCGATTTCCACTGGCGGAATTGTGAAAACCCAACTCAATCCGACGGATCATTTCAGTCTGGAACTGTCCGCCGCGAAGACTGATTCGCGCAACGATACCGATGGAGACATCAACTACGGGAAACGTATGCCCTTGATTCCGCTTTATCAAGCGCAAAGTCAAGTCACATACCGAACCACTTGGAAACAATTAGGAATAAATGTTTCCCCACGCTGGTTCTATCAATCGCGCCGGTACTTACTGCAATCGAATACCGACCCATTGACCGTTCAGGGGAACGATTTACCCGATGAATCGGTGTTGGATCTATCGAGTAGTATCGATTTCCCGGCTTCATGGTTTTCGATCGCAACAAATTTTCAGATCGGATTTTCGGTACGTAACACCTTTAACCGGCAACGTTGGGCATTAGAAGGTGTTCCGTTACCCGGCAGATATTATGAATTATCATGTACTTGGAGTAAAAAACTAGAGGTATTACGATGAGTAAGAAACGAATTTATGGAATCGTTATTGCTGTAAGTTTCGCAATTGTTGCGCTGCTAACCGGTTGCACTAGCGGTGGTGGTAGCGGGGTATCGGCATCGGGAGGCACGCCCGATTCGCTCGATGTGGTCTTTGCTGCAAATGAATTTGCCCGAACACTTTCGGTAACGGATCTCCAAACGGGTCGATTACAGAAATCAACCCAAGGTTTGGGTGATCTCTCGAACGATATGCTGGTGCGACCCAACACGAACGAACTCTGGGTATTGCATTCCGATCCAGCGCAAATTTTACGCTACCGGATCCAGAGTACTAAAATCAATCCGCCAGTTTATTTCTCGGACGTTAGTTTGTTGAGTGATGGCGAAAATCCTAATCCCCATCCCTATAATTTTGCATTTACTCCCACTGGAAATTATTACTATTACTCGAATTTGTATGCGAATACCGTCAGTATGCGCAATGCCAGTGACGAGTCGCAGGATCTGATTAGCACTTTGTGGGTAGGTTATTATCCGCAGGGAGTGACTGTGTTACCGAATGGTCGAGTGGTTGTGACGATTACCAACATGATCTCGACTTCGCAATATGGTACCGGAGAAGTGGTAATGTGCGATTCCGCATTAACTGATACGATTCGGCGCACGACAGTCGGGCTGAATCCTCAGGTCACCCGGTACTATAATAACATTCTGTATGTGCTCTGTACCGGCGATTACGCCTCGACAACGGGATCGCTTTGGCGGCTGGATCCTGCGACACTGCAACCGTTATCGCTGCCGCTCGGAATTAATGCTTACCCGGGGGATTTAGCAATCGACGTCGATTCCACTGGTGCCGTTTGGGGAATCATGCCGGCACGCCCTTATGGTACTTCGAGCGATCAATCGATTCAGATTGCACGATTGGATGCGTGGATCTTGTATGCTCCGATTGCCGTCACCGGTGGACCGAGCCGGGTGATCACCTTGCCGCAAGGTGGTGTGGCAATCTCCTTGCAGGATGCGAATAAAATTCTCATTCGGATGCGAACGGGCATCACCTACGAACTCTACACCGATTCCGGTCCGAAAGCGCTCGTCGCGATGCCGAAATAATCTTTTTTTATCACGAATAACTGGTATTAGTCCGACCCGGCAAACAGATTTTCCTGTTTGCTGCCGTCGGATTTTGCTTGTTCGTGCTGCAACAACCACCGCTTCCGTTCAATGCCACCACCATAACCAATCAGACTCCCATCATCGCCGATTACTCGATGACACGGAATCAGAATCGCAATCCGGTTCATGCCGTTGGCATGTGCAACTGCGCGGATTGCCGCCAAATTACCGAGAGCGATTGCCTGCTGCTTGTAGGATCGGGTGGTGCCGTAGGGGATATTCAACAATTCCTTCCAAACTTGTTGCTGAAATGAAGTGCCGGGGGTAACGAGCGGTACTGTGAATGTTTGGCGCTGATGGTGGAAATATTCGTGCAACTCCAGTTTCAGATGCTCGATATGGCGATGGCTGCCTTCGGTACGAGTCGCGCGCAGGAGTTTTTCCAGTGTGGTGAATTCGCGTTCGAGAATTCGCCGGTTGCTGAATTCGCACAGACAAACGCCTTCTTCCACGGCTGCGGCAATCATCGTGCCGAGGGGGGTCGAAAATTGCTCGGTGAGGATAATTCGATTCGCTGACATTGGGTCTCGAGATAGTTCAGTGATTCAATTATATTAGGGAACAGATAACCGGAGAACAACTCATGCGCCCATTCACCAAACCGCTTCCATCGACTGCAACCAATTATGAACCGTTGTTACTGAGAACCGATGCGTTCAAACTTCACTCGGGATGTGTATCGTTGCAACCCGGCACCAGTGGCGAAGAACACTCTACCGAGAAATACGAAGAACAGCTTGTTGTGTTGTCCGGAACGGGTGAGCTAGCTATTTCCGGCAGCGATCCTTTGCCGCTAGTCGCACCAGCGATGGCATACGTACCACCTCGCACACTGCACTATGTTCGCAATACCGGATCGGTACCGTTGCAATATGTCTATACTGTGACAGTGGTCGAGTAAAAAAATCTTGATATTGGTTTTTGAAAATAAGTTGACGTGATTCGGTGTCAGGCTTCGCCTGACCTGCGGGCGGACGCGGGGGTCCGCCCCTACTACCGATAACAACTTATTTTCAAGAGATACTATACAAAAAACGGGCGCACAAAACGAATTTGTGCGCCCGAACTCTATTCAATAATTGCGATTTACTTATTTTCGACCAACGGTCGTGGACTCTGGAACATCGGCTCTTGCTTCTGCGATGCTTTCAGTTCCATTTCGTCGATTAATAACGATGGCGTAATGAGTGAGATTGCCACGTTGTTACCCGGTCCGAAAATGGTTGGCTGCTGCATGTTGTACAATTCGTCGTCATTACCGACAGCGATGATGTCACGTAAGCTGCGAATCGATACTTCGTCGAACATCAGACCACGCACCGGTTCAAGTTTACCATCTTTCTCGAAGACTTTGTAGGCAATGATTGGCGACGACAATTGTTGTTGATCGTCGTTTCCGGGTTCACTCCAAGAATAGGTCTGATCGACTTGCGAATCACTCAATTGCTTGATCAGCAGTCCATACTCGACGCCGCTTTCACGACACATTTCGCGGATCTTGCCAATCAACGCATCGAACGATACCGGATTCTTTGCTTGAACTGCCACCGTCGTTACGCTGGGAATAATCCACTGATTTGCCAGCATCCGCGCGTGTCCGTTGGTGCGGGAAATCTTTTTCGATGGCACACGAGTCGCTGGTAGTGCGACCAATTTACCGTTTTCAACTAACGTCAAACGTTGCGGTTTTACCCCTTCGTCGTCGATCAATCGATAGCCAAGGCAACGGCGATTCTTCCAAGTTTTCAAACCGGGATCGTCGACGATACTCATGAATTCGGGAAGTACGCGTCGATTCAATCGGACGGCATATTTACCCTGAGTTAAGAAGCTTTCGACTCGATCGTCAAATGCGGGAATTTTATTCACCGGTGAGAGGTTGTAGACAAACAATTCCGACAGTAATTGCGATGCGGCGTCGCCGGAGAATAACACCGGACCGGAATAGTCCGTCAATGGTGTCGCGGCAGCCATTGCTTCCAATTCGGCGGCAAAGGCGTCGACCAGTTTAATCAACTCCTCGCGGGTCGGCAGCTTATCGTCGTCGCGAACATAAAAGCGTTTGAATGTAGACAGGCGTTGTCCGTCGGATGCTTGAGCGGAAGCGGAAATCTCCAACGATTGCGTCTGTGCACCGGTCAACGCCTTGCTCCCTTCGGAATTCAAGTAGCGGCGATTGCTCGTCGTTGCCGAATAGGAAACTTTCCATTCGTTCAACGTGGAGTGTTTCTTGAGCGCTTCGCAAAGCTTGGCAACGGTAACTTCCATTACTTTGACATCTGCCGCTAACGATAACGGTTCCAGCAATAGATGGGTTGTATCGGCACTGGAGAAATCCGGCAGCATCTCGGAAGTCGGATGAGACTGATAATATGAATTCTTGCGAGCAAGATTTTCCAGGGCGTTTTTGTATGCCTTGTCGGTAGTCAGCCAGATTTGGTGGCGGATCGAGAGATATTCATTCTCGACTGGCATCGATCGTGGCGAGACATACAAATCGTTGTAGGATCCGACAAACCAGCCGTTATCGCGGGTCGGCGAACCAACGCGCAATTCCATTGTCATCAATCGGCTCTTGCCGGGATCGGATTTGGTGAGTGCACCATCCCAACCTTCGATGGTGTAATTATCGGAATCGATCACTCGATATGCGGCGTAATAGGGTTTCGACATACCTTCGAGCGACAAACTATCCATCGTTCGTTGCAATTCGTCGGTCATCGCCTGAAAGACCACGTCCGGAGCGGCACTAGCGAGTGTCGCGAGGACGATGATAGTGATTGTTATAAGCAGTTTTTTCACGATAGCCTCAACGGTTGATTGACTCAATTCCTAGTGCCCACTACTCGTCTTCGCCGTCGGTGGCGGAAGAATTGGCGGTTTTTCCTGACCCTTCTGACGTTTCTCGACTTCGATTTCGGAGACGAGAATGCTGGGCGAGGATGCCGATACCGGAACATATCCGGATTCGGCGCCGCACGTACCGTTGAAGACATCGGTGTCGTTTGCTGCCATAATAATTTTACTGAAACTCGTTAATGGCGTTCCGACAATGTCGACACCACGAACGATTTCGTCGGGTTTGCCATCGGCATAAATTCGGTGAACCAGCAGTGGCAATACTTTAAATGCCTGCGGTCCTTGGCGTCGCGTGGTCGTGAAGCCACCGGAAATATCGTCGAAAATTAAACCGTATGGTTTATTTTGTCGCTTGCATTCTTCAATCAACATTGCTTTCAAGCGGTCGTACGTCACTTCGGTATCGGCGACCACCATCAGATTACCTTGTCGGCTGACGATCGGATTGCCGCCTTCGCGACGACCGTGTCCGTTGCTGTTCGGGAACTGCTTTAACGGTGAACGGTAGGTGAGGAAGTTGCGAAGGATGCCATGTTCGACGATCGCAACGCGCTGTGCCTGAACCCCTTCGTCGTCATACTTGTAATAACCGCGAAGATCCGTCTTGCCTAACTTCTTCATAGTCGGGTCGTCGTACACGCTGATAAATTTCGGCAGAATCAGTTCATTCACTTTCTTGGTGAAAGTCTGACCTTCCGTCGCGCTCTTTTGTCGGTGACCTTCGATGCGATGTCCGAAAATTTCGTGGAAGAATACGCCACTGGCGCGGTTTTTCAAAATTGCCGGTCCAATATAGGGATCGACGACCGGTGCTTTCATCAACGATTTCAGCTCAGAAATTAAGCGGTCGGCGTCGGCAAGCAATTTATCTTCGGTTGGTAAGTTCTCGGGTGTTGCGCTGTTGTACTGTTCGGAGCGCGACAGATCCATGCCGTCTTCTGCCATACCGTCGATATCCATCGCGAATACGACATAGTGCAATGTCTGTTTGATCTTTGAACCGTCAGTATTGACCAGATAAGTCGTACGATCGCTGGTGTTGATGGTTACATAGGAATTTGTGACAACCGGGTCGCTCGAAAACTTCATCCCGATTTTCTTGATCAAACTGCGCCACTTGGCAGTGTCGAGTTTGGTGATTGACGACGGTTCTTCGAAGGTTTGCGGTGCCACAGTCGAAAAATCGTCGGCGCGCTCTTCTTCGTTCACCTTGACTTGCTTATTGGTCAGTACTTTGGTGAAGCGCTCTTTCGCCTTTTGGTAACGATACTCGGTCTCGTTCCAGAGCAGCGTTCGCATGGCTGCAGTGTCGTTCTCGAGTGGGAACGGTTGTTCGCGCGCCGCTTCGTAGTTGTCGCGATAATTGTTGCTGCCGCGTAATTCGTGGGTGTTATCGAGCGCTTTGGAACCGACACGAAGGTCGACGGTAAAGTTGCGGGAATGGTTTTTCCGCGGTTCGGTCAAGCCACCGTCGACACATGCGATTGTAAACGAATTCTTGTCGTATACGGAATATTGCAGGAAATACATTGGTGCTTTTGGTGTTGCGTGACCGAGATTTTCCATCGATCGTTGCAACTCGGATTGCATTGTAGTCAAAACCACATCGCCGGCAGCCGCAAGTGCTACCATTGTGACGGTTAAGACCAGTACTAAAAATAGATGCCGCGAATGAATCATTGTCGCCTCATGCTATGCAGGGATCGGAGCAGGCTTCAAGATGCCTGTAAGGAATACCGGAAATAAATTGGGTCGTGGTTCCAGCGATTACGTCGATGGATCGTTGAAACCGGATATGTATTGAAACGAAGTAATATATTCTTTTTTCGAACAAATATATAATAGGATACTCGGAGTGAGTGGCTATTTTCGATGCATTTTGCCGAATTCCAAAAACCGAAACGGTGGGCGATTTGCCCACCGTCGGTTGAGTGAAAACCCGTTAGTTCAAGACTACTTACAGCCAAAGCATCTAAGATCGATATCCGCTTGAACCGTAACGCAGTTTTCCACTCCGGTAAGATCTTTATCGTTGACAATATCGTAACCGCAGAGAATGCTTATGTTATCGGCGCATTTCCACGAAAAACCGAGATTCAGCGTACCATACGCGCTTTTAGTACCCATATAGTCGACACAAAGCCACAATTTATCGCTAATTTCCGGCATTGTGCGTTCCCAAGCAACCATCGGACCGGCATTGTCTTTCTCGCCGTTTTTGTTCAGTAGCAATTTTTTGTTGCCGCTGAAATAGCCGACCGAGATTTTTCCGATCGTCGGAAATGTTTTGGCGACTTTAGCGTATAAAACATTGTAATCGGTTACATCGGCTTTCGTCCCGAAATCGAAGCCACCTGCCGCGATTGCCGGAAAATGTTTTCCGAATGTTCCTTCCGGAATACCGACTTTTGCATTGACATACATCGGATACTTATCCGCTGTACTGAGACCCGCCTTGTGGTCGATTCCCAGCTCCATCTGCACTTTCTGAAAGGGTAATATCCCCGTTGTTATCCCTAGATTCGTAACTGGTGCTAATCGCGTACCATTCCCTTGAGCATCTTTGTCAAGTTGTGCCGGTAAGTACCCGTCCCAAGTGATGTGCCAGAGGTTGAAAGGTTGAATGTCGGTGCTCGGTGCCCAAATATGGGTAGAAGCTGTTGCAAACACTGTGTTAGTAAAGATCAGACCAACGCACAGTATGGCGAAGATTAGTTTTCGCATAAAGTAACTCCGAGATAAAGTCAGCTTGAAAAATGATGTTCCAATAAAATGGAGGCTGCATAGTACAGCCTCCATCGATCGAATAATTTAGAAAGGAGTTAAACCCCTTCGGTGTAGGCGGTTTCGCCATGCAACGATTGGTCGAGACCCTTCTCTTCTTCCCCTTCCGAAGTTCGTACCCGGGTAAAGAGATTGATAACCGCCAGCATCAAGTAAGTAAAGCCGAACGCGTAAATCGACGAGACTACGACCGCCATCAACTGCACCATAAAAAAGTGCGAGTCGCCGTTCAGCAGACCGTTAGCACCGCTAGCATTCACCGCTTTATCCGCCATGATACCGAGCAGAATAATACCAATCATTCCACCAACACCGTGTACACCCCAGACGTCAAGCGCGTCGTCCCAGCCGAGACGATTCTTCAGATTGACCGCCATATAACAGACGGCACCGGCGATGATACCAATGAGTACCGCGCTAGTGGGCGTGACATAACCAGCGCAAGGTGTGATCGTTGCAAGACCGGCGACTGCACCTGTTAACAAGCCGAGGAACTTTGGCTTCTTTTCGAAAATCCAAGCCAGCAACAACCAGGTTGGACCGGCGAACGATGCGGCGATATCGGTATTCAAAAACGCCAATCCGGTGACGGCATCGACTTTCAATTCGCTACCGGCATTGAAACCGTACCAACCGAACCAGAGTAAACCAGTTCCCAAAGCGACCAAAGGAATACTATGAGGAATGGCATCGCCGACTTTCCGGCGACCGACGTAAAGCACCGAAGCAAGAGCCGCCATACCGGCGATGTTGTGCACAACGATACCGCCGGCGAAATCTAGAACGCCCAACTTGGCAAGCAAGCCATTACCCCAAACCATGTGTACGAACGGGAAATAGACAAATACCAACCATGCGACTAAAAATGCCAGATACGCACCGAACCGGACACGATTCGAAAATGCACCGGTGATCAGTGCCGGGGTGATGATTGCGAACATCATCTGATATGCCATAAACACGAATTCGGGAATATTGCCGGAACCGAATGGCGAGGGTGTATTGAGGGTAACTCCGATCATGAAGGCTTTATCCAGATTGCCAATAATCCCCCCTTCGCCACCGCTGAAGCAGAGTGAATAACCGAATGCCCACCAGATAATTGTGGTGACGCCCATCGAGACGAAACTCTGGATCATGATCGTCAGCACGTTTTTGCGTCCGACCAGACCGCCATAAAAGAACGCCAGTCCCGGTGTCATGAGCATGACGAGACTGGTGGCAACGAGCATAAACCCGGTGTTGCCGGTATCGAAATTGACCATAGTGAAACCTCTTGGAATGGGAAACAGAGTAATAGTATCTCTTGAAATAAGTTGTTATCGGTAGTAGGGGCGGACCCCCGCGTCCGCCCGCAGGTTAGGCGAAGCCTGACACCGAATCATGACAACTTATTTTCAAGAACCTCTTAGTTTACTACCGTTACCAAAGTAGTGGATGTGTGTAAAAAGGGGTATCGGGAGAATCCTGATTTTCAGTAGGGAATAACTGATACAACAAACCCGACTTCAATAAGAAGTCGGGAAAGGGGTACGGGGGGAGCTTATCTAACGCCTAATATTTACCGGTCATTTTCGCAATCCAGCCGTGAAAATTATGGGGGAAGGATGGTTGTGCATACATCATGATGCAGTGATCGCTGATCACGGTGATACCGTTTGCCTGCGCTGTCGCGATTGCGGTTTTTGATTCCGATCCGACTTGCATCCATATTTTCTTGATCCCAAGTGCAATGCATTCCTGAACGATTTGCTCGGTTGCCGCCGGTGGTACGACCGTGATGACACCATCGATCGGTTCGGTAATATCCGACAGTTTTTTGTAGCACTGAACGCCTTCAATTGTCGTTGCACTGATACTGACGGGATACATCGTGTATCCTTTTGCGGTTAAATCGCGATAGACACTGTTTCCAAATCCTCTACCGGTAGAAATTCCGACGACGGCAAAGCGCTTTCCGGCAAGAAACGACTGTTTATCGGTTAATGTCGACATATTGAATCTCCTTACTCTAGTGGTGTCAACCCTTCGCGAATCGCGTAGCGGGTCAATTCGGCAATGGTGTGAATATTCAATTTATCCATAATGTGCATGCGATGCGTCTCGACGGTCTTCACGCTGACGAACAACTTATCGGCAATTTGCTTGGTCGATTTTCCTTCGGCAAGCTGTTGCAGCACTTCGCGCTCGCGTGCACTCAGAGTACTGAATGCCGTTTCGGCATTGGCGTCGGATAACCGGATGAAATCGGTGATCACCTGCTCGTTAATTTTTGACGATAGATAAAATTGATTCTGCATCGCCTTGTGGAGTGCGAGATTCAACTCTTCCGGCGCCGAGTCTTTGAGTAAATATCCTTTTGCGCCGACCCGCAACGCTTCGGAAATATACCGGCGGTCGGAGTGCATCGATAGAATCACAATTTTGATGGTAGGATTCGTTTCGAGGATGCGCCGGGTTGCTTCGATGCCGTTCAATTCGGGCATCGAGATATCCATCAATACCAGATCCGGCTTCAATGACATTGCCAATTCGACCGCTTGAAATCCATTCTCGGCTTCGCCAACCACCAGTAGTTCCGGCTGTCGCGAGAGAATTTGTTTCAATCCCGCCCGGAATAGTTTGTGATCGTCAGCCAGTAATAATCGAATCGATGCCATGAAATCCTCGTGTTAGATCGCGATTGTAATCGTTGTACCGCAATTCAAAATCGAGACGATCGACATTTCGCCACCGAAGTACCGCAATCGCTCACGAATGCTGAACAGACCGAAACCGCCGCGCTCGGTATCCACCGACTCCAGTTTATTCGTATCGAAGCCGACACCGTCATCGGCGACGACAATGGCGAGTTTACCCATTCGCCGTTCGACAGTGATCGTGATCTTACTTGCCTGAGCGTACTTAACGCAATTCGTTAACAACTCATTGACCGATTTAAATAACATTACTCGTATGGCTTCGGACAAATTGAGTGGATGCGAGTGCAGCGTAACGACGACTTTGAGTTGATGTTTTTTTTCGAATTGTTCTGCCAACCACTCCAGCGCCGCCGATAGACCCAGTTCGTAAAGAATCGGTGAGCTGATTTCGTAAGTCAATTTGCGGGTATACTGGATCGCTTTGTCGACTAGCGAAAGAATTTCATCAAGATTATTCTCGAACCCGCAGAAGATTGCATCCCCTTTGAATTGCTGCAATCGCATCTTGATAAACGCAAATTCTTGTGAGATATGATCGTGCAGATCGACCGCCAACTCGCGTCGTTCTTTCGCTTCCGCCAATGTCAATTCGGTGGCTAATTTACGCAAGCGATCCTGATACTCTTCGATCTGCTTTCTCGCCAACTGATGTCGTTCGATTTCTTTCGCCAATTCGGCATTCGTCGCCTGAAGCTCGCTGGTTCGGGCAGCGACGAGTTGTTCGAGGTTTTCGTGTGCCTGCTGCAATTCCCGATCGGCAAGCTTCTTCTGAAAATAGGCGCGGAGCATTTCCGCCAGCGAGTCGATCAAGTCGCGCTCTTCCGCTAGGAATACCCCTTCCACCTCGGGAGGACGTTCTGCGGTGTATACGATTTCGATGGTTCCGGTATTGCCTAACCGGGGTAAAAATGTCGCTCGTTGAAGCCAAGGAGTGATGACAAATCCCGGTGTTGCAACATCGATATCCTCGAACCGGATCCTCGCTTCCGTCACTTCGGGATACTGCCATGCCGGAGGTAACAGCGTCGCAATCTCGCGCATCAGCAATTCCGGAGGTTGCGAATCGTCCTGAAGCAGGCGCGCAGTACGATGCAACGCCGTCAATTCCTTGACGCGTTCCTGAAGTTTGTGATGGGTTGGATCAAGCATGGTGAAAAGATACGCTATCGGGAATTGCGAAGCGAGCAATCGGGAAAATCGCAGCAATCTTTGGGAGATCAAATTGTTGCTAGTACGTACTCACCGAGTAACGTGAAGCAATTTCTCTAGTGGCTCTTGAAATAAGTTGTCATGATTCGGTGTCAGGCTTCGCCTGACCTGCGGGCGGACGCGGGGGTCCGCCCCTACTACCGATGATAACTTATTTTCAAGAGAAACGATTGTTGTTAAACGCCGACTTTCTTGATTTCAAGCGGGAAACCGCTGCGCGAGACATGAACCATGGTCACAGCGACCGAATGCGTGTCGATCCGGTGCCCAGTGGATACTTCGAGTATGACTACCCGGAGGTTCACGGTGATACTGGTGCGACCGATTTTGTAGCCATCGGCAATAAACTCGACGAGATCGCCCAGACGAACGGGATGGTGGAATTCGGCGTGCTCAAATGCTCGAGTCACAATCATTTCGGAACCAATTACCAGCATGGCGTAGATCCCAGCCGCCTCGTCGATCCAGCTTAACATCACCCCGCCGAACAGGTTCCCGCCCACACCTAAATCTCGATTTAGACAGAGGTGACGCGTGATTACCGAGTTGGTTTTCGGGAGATTACCGTTGAAATCGGTGGTGGATGAACTGGAAACAGACGGTTTAGCAGGAGATTTAGTAATTTTCTTAGGCATGGTTGCTCCTCGATGGTTGTCGTCTAGAAAATGGAAAAAAATCTTGAAAATTCCAACCCGAGTACCAAAGCTATGAATTGTGTATTAACTTTGTTAACAAATCGTCGAAATATAGATGAAATATGTCAATCAACTCATATTATCGGTTGCCACTTCTCTTCATAGTTCTCAGTTATCTGACCGTTATATTCACCGGTTGCGATAAATCGCATACCGATGCCCCTATTTCGCTGGAATTGCACAAAACACATCGTGGCATTTTCATTTCCGGATCGATCGACACGATTGATGCAGTAGTTAAAAATGCGCCGAATGATAGTGTGATCTATGTTTGGCAATTCTTGGCAGGCGACGCTGCCGGTGAGTGGAAATCGATCGATACAACTCATTTATCGATCATTACGAACCGCTTGACGATTGTCATACCGGACTCATCGGTACACATGATTTCACTTCGGATCCAGTGCGTTGCATATGGATCGGATTGGTCGGTTTCTGGGGCGCTTGAAGAGAAAATTGCCGGATATATCGCTGTCGATCATCCCCAATATCGGGGAACGGACAACGGTTGCATCCAGTGCCACAACGCATTTGCGGTGGCTTGGTCGGGAACGGCACATGCATCTTTAACGGTATCGACGGTCAATGCCGTTTGTCGTCAATGTCATACCACCGGATACGATACGATACTGGCTAATGGTGGTGCCGATGAAGTTTTCACCGACCGAATGAATGGCATTCAATGCGAAGCGTGTCATGGTCCATCGGAACGCTACGGTTATGGTGGTTCGCAGCATTTGTCGATCAATGGTTTTCGCGATAACGTTGCCGCGCAACAGCAGTGTATCCGCTGTCATCGGACTTTACCGCTCATTTCGCAACATCCGATGACATCCATCGATACCCAGACCCATAACCGCAAATCGACACTCATTCGTGCCGAGATTTTGGCATCTTCCGATCCCAATCGCTGTGCCGGTTGCCATCAAACCAGCCAAGCGATCAAGCGTTTAAACGGCGATTCGGTTGCGTTCTGGAATAGCGCCGAATCTGAACCCGTCATAATCGGGTGTGCGGTTTGCCATTCGGCGCATCCCCGGCACCCGACTTATAAAATGCTGCGTCTGACACCCGATTTGCTTTGCCAGCGCTGTCATCAACCGAATATCGATTTACCGCTCAACTCAGATCACTTGCCCATACATCCACAAGCGGATCTGCTGACGCATAATTTGACTGCGATTGTATACGGCTCGGATAGCACCGCACCGCTTTCCGGTGAGCATGGTAATTTGGGCGGCAGTTGCGCGATTTGTCATCTTTATCGCGAACCGTGGCAACAAGGGGTATCTGCGAGGAGCGATCACAGTTTCCAAGTTACATCCCAAGCCTGCGAGTTTTGTCATCCGGGTAGTGGGTTGGATTTCATCGCACAATCGCAACAATCGGTACGCATGAAACTGGACTCCCTTGCCACTAGGATACAACAACACCAGTCATTATCCGACACCGCTAGTATTGCGTACCGTGAGGCGCGCTGGATCTACCAATTCCTCTCCCGCGACGGTTCGTATGGCATCCATAATCCCCGCTTGACCAATTTCTTACTCACCACCAGCCTGACCGAATTTTCACGGTAACCAATCGCGAAAAGTCTGCATCTTTTACGCAATCTTTGCGCGAATACGCCTGCATTTTCTGCGTAGGGCACATTTTATGTCCAATTATTACAATGTATTGTGAAACGATAAGAGATGGCACGCGCTCTGCATAATAAGAACTCGGGATGGGTAAGTGGTGATGAGGTTCGATCCGATGTAATGAGATTTTCGTGTTTGTCAAGTTGAGAACAATGGTTAGCGGGCGGTTTCTTTTCGAAGAGACCGCCTTTGTGTATTTCGCGAATATTTTTGTTTTGAGACGGGATCATATTATATTGGTGCCGTTAATCAATTGAAGGGTGGAAGCATGCAATTGTCGCCTGTTAGTAGCGTTATCGAAAGTGCGGTCGTAACACCGCCGAATTGACACGCCCTGACTTCGACACCACCAACGAGTCTGAATCGGGGCAATCGCCCCGATTTTTTTATTTTATGAAATGAGAAAGAAAATGTCAAAACCGACTGAAAATCCAGCGAAACCCACAGTGGAAAAGAAACCGAGTGGTGCCTACGAACCGGCATCGGTGGAACAGCACTGGTATAAGATTTGGGAAGAGAGTGGTGCCTTTATCGCGCGCGATCGCGGTCGCCCGCCGTTTGCCATCATGATTCCACCGCCGAATGTGACCGGTGCGCTGCACATGGGTCACGCACTGAACAACACGATTCAGGATGTAGTGATCCGGATGCGACGAATGCAGGGCTTCGATGCACTCTGGTTGCCCGGTACCGATCACGCCGGTATCGCTACGCAAACCGTGGTGGAAAAAGAACTGAAGAAAAATGGCTCGAATCGACACGAGCTGGGACGCGAAGATTTCATCAAGAAAGTCTGGGAGTGGAAAGAGTTGTACGGTGGACGCATCCTCGAACAGTTGCGCCGCCTCGGTTGCTCCTGCGACTGGTCGCGCACGCGGTTTACGCTCGACGATATGCTCGCGAAAGCGGTGCGCGAAGTGTTCTGTACACTCTATGAAGAAAATTTAATTTATCGCGGACTCCGGATCGTGAACTGGTGCCCGACCTGTCACAGCGCGATTGCGGACGATGAAGTGGAACATCGCGACGAGGATTCGTTCCTCTGGCATATCGCGTATCCGCTCGCCGATGGCAGTGGTCAACTGGTGGTGGCGACAACCCGCCCCGAAACGCTGTTCGGCGATATGGCGGTGGCAGTGCATCCCGACGACCCCCGCTGGAATCAACATATCGGCAAGATGGTGAAGTTGCCGTTGACCGACCGTCTGATCCCGGTGATTGGCGATTCTGCCGTGGAGCTTGATTTCGGTACCGGCTGCTTGAAAATCACGCCGGCACACGATGCCAACGACTTCGAAATCGGTAAACGATTCGGTCTCGAACCATTCGTGGTGATCGCCACCGATGGTACGATGAATGACAATGCACCGGAAAAATATCGCGGTCTCGAACGGTTCGCCTGTCGGAAAGTAGCCATTGCCGATTTGACCGAGCAGGGATTGCTGATCAAAGAAGAGCCGTACCGCCATGCCGTGGGTCATTGCTATCGTACCGACGATGTGATTGAGCCATATCTCTCCGAACAGTGGTTCGTGAAGATGGCGCCACTCGCGCAACCGGCACTGGCAGCGTATCGCGAAGGTCGCCTGAAATTTGTGCCGTCGCGTTACGGCACGACATACGAACGATGGCTCGAAGGAGTGCGCGACTGGTGTATTTCGCGCCAACTCTGGTGGGGTCACCGAATTCCGATTTGGACTTGTACCGATTGCGGACATATTGCCGCATATCGCGAAGATCCGACGACTTGCCCGAAGTGCGGCAGCCATGCGCTCGAGCAGGATCCCGATGTGCTCGATACCTGGTTTTCGTCGCAGCTCTGGCCGTTCTCGACGCTCGGTTGGCCCGATACGAATTCACCCGACTTACAGAAATGGTATCCCGGCGATCTGCTGGTGACGGCACGCGAAATCATTTTCTTCTGGGTGGCGCGCATGGTGATGGCGGGTGAGAAATTCAAACCCCACACCGGCACCATGAAACTCGACGGGAAATCGGTGGAAACAAATTGTCCGTTCCAGACCGTGTATATCAACGGCACCGTGCTTGACACACAGGGTCGCCGAATGTCGAAATCGCTCGGTAACGGCATCGATCCGATCGATCTCATCGATCAGTACGGCAGCGACGCGGTGCGCTTCTCCCTGATGATGCTTGAAACGCAGGGACAGGATATTAAGCTGAGTGCCGATCGGATGGAGATGGGCAAGCATTTCGCGAATAAGATCTGGAATGCGGTGCGGTTTGCTTATACTGCTCTGGAAACAGCGACTCCGCAATCGCTTCCGGCACAGCCATCGGCGCGGGAAGATCGCTGGATTCTTTCGCGGCTGCAGTATGTGAACAAGGAAGTGACGGCGGCAATCGGTGAATACCGGATGCACGACGGTGCTCTTGCGCTGTATGATTTCTTCTGGAAAGAATTCTGCGATTGGTATCTGGAACTGATCAAACCGCGCTTGAAAGCGGTGGCACCGAACGAGGAAGGACGTACACCGACAGCGGATGAATTGCAGAGTGCAAACGAAGTGCGCAGTACTCTGAACACGGTGCTCGATACCTTTGTGCGGTTGCTGCATCCGTATATGCCGCATATCACCGAAGAGTTGTGGCAACGTCATCCGACGGCGGAACGGGGTCCGCACGGAATGCGAACCCTGTTGGTGGTGTCGGATTGGCCGGAGCTCGAAGAAACGCGACGCGATCCGTCGCTCGAGCAGAAATTCATGGTGATGATGGATCTGGTGCGTGGCATTCGCAATGTGCGTGCATCGGTGGGTCTCACCGACAAGACACCGCTCCCGGTAATTTGCTCGACCGCTGCCGCGGAGGTCCGCGATGAGTTGCGTGAGATGGAGTCGGTGATTCGGCAATCGGCGCGATTGGCGGAACTCACCATTGGTGAAAATCTGGCGCGACCGGAATCGTCGTCATCGTTTATTCTGCCGGAAGGTCCGACTGCGGTCTATATTCCGCTGGCGGGATTGGTGGATCTTGACGCCGAACGAGCGAAGGGACGCAAGAAGCTCGAAGATTTGAACAAACAGCTTACCGGTAAGAATGCACAACTCGCGAATGAAAATTTCGTCAGTAAGGCAAAGCCGGAAGCGGTGCAGGTGATTGTGGATGCCCGCGACCGCCTGATCGAGCAGATTGCCTTGCAGCAGGAGCATCTCGCGTCGCTGGGCGAGTAGGCACGACATTCAATAAAGTCGATAGAAGCAGACGCAAGGATACACTTCTTGCGTCTTTTTTTTTCTAAAATCCAGAATAATTATTTGAAATAAATTACGAAGAACATTAAATTAATTTGAATATCGATATTTAATGTATACTACAACCATCGTTCGATCGGTCGCTTGGATAAAAAGATTGAATCGTTTCCGGTTTGGAGTTTACGGAGTGTGTATGTCGCGCTGGATTCTATTGGGTATGGCGATGATAATCGCCTATGCCGGAATTTTCTGGATAATCATTAGACAATGGTCGAATGAACTGCCTGCGATTACCAATCCGAAAGTTCAGCAGGCTGTTGCGGCGCAGATCGTTTTCGGATTTATCCTAATTTCCATGCTCGTTTTTTCGTTTGTCCGCTATGCGCTTCCGGACAGTTTGTTATACCATTTCTTGAAAATCGTGTCGCATTGTGATTTACTCTCACACTCGTGTTACAGATTTTACAATTTCTGGTTGATTGAGTAGCTGTTGTATTGCCCATGTTACCCGATCTCTTAGTTCTTCTCTGGACTTGCTGTACCAATGGTTGAAGTAATGCTCTTTGATATACAACCACAATCGTTCTATCGGGTTGAGATCGGGTGAATAGGGTGGCAAGAATATTGGTTGAATATGATGCCAGTTTAACGATTTAACCTTGTGCCAACTGGCATTGTCCAGCACCATTGTTACCCTTTCGCCCTTGGTATATTCGGCGAAGTGGTCAAGGAAAATCTGGAACAGTTCCCGATCCACTTCCGGCATTTGCAGCGAAAACAACCGACCGGATAAGGGTTGTACCGCGCCCAAAATGTTTTCCCGCAAATGGGTGCCGGTAAAGGGAACCGTTTGTCGTTCTCCTTTCCGCATCCAGCGTCGGCGCGGGCGTGGATCGCCGGTAATGCCGCTTTCGTCGTAGAACCAAATCCGATTGGGATCGCTGGCAAGCAGCGACGACAGCAGTTCTGTGAAAGCCAACCGGGCCTCGGCATCCTGTTTTGCCGGCCAGGATCGCGGCATATTCAAGGCAAATCGTTCATCGCGAACAAGACGGGCGAGCGTGGAATAGCCCAATTCGATGCGTAGTTCGCTACGCAATACGCCATGCAACTTGCGTAGTGTCCAGTGTGTCTGTCCGTGCTGCTCGGGATGGGTAAGCCAATCGACAACCAGAAACCGTTGTTCTTTGTTAGCTTTGCGCGGTCGTCCCGGTCGCGGTATCCGTTTCAAACGGTCAATGCCACCGGCGTTCCAATGCTGAACCCACCGCTGTAAAGATCGCGGTACAACCGACAACACTTGACAAACTTGATTGTCCGGTAACCCTAACAAGAGCATTTTAATCCCTTGAAAGCGACAGTGCTCGTCATGGTCAACCGAACAACGAAGGGCTTCTTCGATCTCGTCCAAAGTACCATTCGCAGGATTAGGAGATAAAGGTCGCATGAAATAAAGATAAGAAACAATGCGACACTATTTATGAGAAACGGTATAAAGGATCGTAGGCTTGTTTCTTTACCACTATTAGTGATTGTTGTTGTGTATTTAGCAATTATCGAATTTCTGCAATGGAAATTTCCCAAGCAGAAAAAATCTTGATGCGATCAAAATATACAAGCATTACCAATTCGCGAATATTAATTGACAGTATGAACTAGATCGATAATGCGAATCGGTAGGTTTCTAGAATCAAGATCGATTCCTAGCGATTATCTCCGCTACGGAACTTTTTCATGAATTCCCACGCCAGCTCTGCTCCTTCGGCATCACGGCAATTCGTTCCGAAGATCCATTTCACCATAAAATTCTGCGGGATCGTGTAAGCGATTGACGGCAAATTGTGTCCACCACCATCGATCTGGTAAAACACGAGTGGAGCACCATTTTTCTGCGGCGGGTAGTAGGTTCGATATATCCGGCAACCGTCTTTGGAATCGCGATCGGGCAGAGTATCGCTCACCGCTTTAGTTGAATCGGTTTGATTGGTTCGATTCCACCAAGACACTAACTGATTCGCGCCGATCACATCACCGACCTGCTTTTGATACCCACCATTCCAGTGGAAGAAGCGGTCTTTCGTACCATTCGCGATCAATAGCGGGATGGGTCGAACATCGTGTCGCTGTAATACGTTCGGATCGTTCGGGATAGAGGAGATAAACACAGCCGCCGCAGCAAACCGACCCGGTAATTCCAGCAGCAATCGATAGGACATCATTCCGCCATTGGATGCGCCGGTCAGATATATTCGCGTGGAATCGAGTGCGTAGGTTCGGATTGACCAATCAAGGAGCGTCTGGATGAATCCCACATCATCCATTTTTCCGAGTGTCGCGGTGATCGGCTTGCGCAGATCGTTCCAACGCTGTTTATCATCCTTTGTATCGCCGGTTTTCGGGTTGGTGCCATTCGGAACAATCAGCAGGAATTTTTCGCGTTTCGCCAGATCGAGCCAATATTGGGTACCGCCGTTCTTGCGCTCGAAAATCTTTCGCATGCTCTGTGTACCACCGTGCAGCAGCATCACTGCCGGTGCATGTTCCGGCAGGTCATCAGGCACATATACCCGATACCACCGCTCGACATTCCCCACCATCAGCGACAGTTCATGCCAACCCGGTTGGTGCAATTCAGCGGTAAATCCAAGATGCATGATAACAAGTAATGAAACGAATACAACAATCCACGATTTCAATCGCGACTCCCAGTAATATTATTATTAGTTGGATTGTATCTTTTGGGAATTGGATTAATGGAAGACAAGTATATTTATTTTATACCAACGACTTTAGTCAATTTTAAGAACTCTTTTGCTCCACTCAAGTCAATAAGTGAATCAACAGAAACACTATCCGTAATCTGAAACTGCAGTGATCATGAAAAAAGAGTCGATTGGCCCTTTTTTAATAAATCACAATGATTTTAGTAACGGGATTGTTAATGGAGGAATATTTAATCTTGCAGTACTATTGGAGACCAATTCCCTAAAAAAAGGCCAAATTGTAGTGTGTAAGCTTACATTATTATAAACCTCGAAAAAATCATTCGATAATCGTTTACTACTAGAAAACTCGAGTAGATAAGTCGCGGTAATTTTTAATGTCTTTGTGCCATTTTTTTCACCTTTTACGTCTAAAGTATAAGTGTGATGAATTGTTGCCTTTTCATCTGAGATGATTGAGTTCTCTGATTTAACACCAATTTTTAATACTTGACCACATTGAGGAAATTCTTTACATAATAACTGGACATGCCAATTGATAAGACTGATATTCTCCAATTCAGTTGCGCTAAGAAGTTCTTGATATTCTTCAGGTTTAAGCTTGAAAGGAAGCTTGTTTTGGGATTGTTCTGACATATCAAATCGCCCTTGCATATGGATAATTAATTTCTCGAGAGTGCGATTGGAAATCTACAAGACTTCGATCAAAATCATGCCTATGAGGCAGTAAACTCCTAACATGAGTAATTTCTTGGAGCATTTGATGCAATACTTCTTGTTGCCATTTGTCAGCAGCAGCTTTGAAATATTTCGATGTCACTCCTGAAGATAGTAGTGAGACGACGTACTGATTCAAACTGCACTCATTTTCAGTTGCAGCTTCTGAAAGCGAGCGATGAAGATTTTTAGGAACACGTACAACAAATTTTCCACTATAATTTTCTTCATTCTCGCTAATTGGATCAGGAAGTTCAATACCGCGATCAATCGCCAATTGAAAGAATTCACGTTTCGCTGCGTCTAAATTCTCCAGTGCCGTTTCAATAGTATCGCCATCGCCTTGAAATGTGTACGATCCCAATTGCGGAATCGAAGCATTCCATCCTCCTCCGTCATTATCAGTCAGTTGTATCAATTGAATCGGATATCTCTGATTCAAGTAATAATTTAAGGTTTTCTTTGTCATGGGAGTTATCCTTAAGTGCGTCGATTACTTTAAGTAAGCGTCTACAATACAAAGGTTTAACATTGTTTCCATCTACACAGATAGTCATTACCCCTAATGGATTGCTAACACAAGGAATCGAAGACAGAATCGGATGTTCAATTTGAATTTGATGAGATGTGCCATTCGTTTTACGCCAATAATTGTTAAGATACTCTTCTAAAACGGCGTACACCTCTTTGATCGGGATAGGTTGTCCAGTTACACGCCATTTTGCAAGAATCTTATCAACTCGCTTTGACATAGAGCTGACCGAAATAGTTTCTCATAATACTACGGATAGTATCATCAATGCAATAGTACATACTTCCTCTAAGAGTATTTGTCTACGTCTGGAATAAAAAAAATAAACATAACACATGATACAATCTTTTGCAAGAATAAGATGTAGTTTTTTAACTTAATTGTTATTAAACCACTTAATACAAAATTAAAGCTTAGCATTAGTTATTAATTATATAATATACAACCGGGCGCCTCTACAGACGCCCGGTTGTGTTTACGAGAAACATTGACGTTTCTTACAAACCTAATTCCTCCGGTTTCAGCGCCTCAAGGGTCTTGCGGATATGGCTGAGGAATTTGCCGCCGAGCATTCCATCGACCACACGATGATCGTAACTGAGCGTCAGTGCCATAATACTGCGGATCGCAATCGTATCTTCGCCGTCGGCATCGGTCAACACCCACGCCCGCTTGACCACCGCGCCAGTACTGAGAATCGCGACTTGCGGCTGATTAATGATCGGTGCACCCCAGATATTGCCGAAAATACCGGCATTTGTGATCGTAAACGTTCCCCCCTGCAATTCATCCGGGGTAATCGTCTTGTTTCGCGCTTTCGCTGCCAATGCGGAAATCTGTTTCGCAATCCCGATCAACGAAAGCTGGTCGGCATGTTTGACAACCGGAACGACAAGATCTTTTTCGGTAGCGGTGGCAATCCCGATGTGATAATCTTTCCGAACAATCACTTCGGTACCACGCACCGACGCATTCACCCACGGGAACTCCTTCAGTGCCTGAATCACCGCATATGTCACAAAAACGGTTGGCGTCAGGTTGACCCCTTCGCGATCCTGAATTCGTTTCTTATTGATTTCACGCCACTTCATAATGCGAGTCAGATCGACTTCGCAACTGGAATAGACGTGTGGTGCGGTATGTTTCGAATACACCATATGTTCCGCGATCTTACGCCGGATGTATTCCATCGGGACCACTTCGACCCGATCGCCCTCTTTCCAAGTCGCTTGATACTGTGGATAATTCGGTACCATGAGATAGCCGGAGTTATCCACACCCGCAATTGGTGCTGGTGGAGGCGGTGGCGGCGGTGCATAACTCGAAGTCGGTTGAGCTGTTTGCTCCATTACTAATGAAACGGAAGTGGCAGGTGAAACTACCCGATGCGATAAATAGGCTTCGAGATCTTTTTTCGATACACGACCATCAAGACCAGTCCCGGGAATTCGAGCTAACTCTTCCATTCCTATCATGTTATCTGCGGCAATTTTCATGACCACCGGCGAATAAAACCGCTTCTCGCCAGAAACCACGGGCGCTGCCGCCGTTTTTGCCACCGGTGCGACCGGTGCAGGAGCCGGTTCCGACTTTCCACCTCGTTGAAAAACCTTCGGTTCCAATCCACCACGATCCGAACCGTCATGCGGAGAGGTACTGCGCGCATCCACCTGCTCGGTGTGAACTGGTTCCGGAAAATCCTTCGGGCGGTCGACCTTCGGCTCGGGTGTCACCCCTACCGAAGCGGTAACATCGGTCTCGATCCGCGCAATCACCGTTTTAATTGGCACAGTTTGATCTTTATTTACAAGAATTTCAGCCAGAATTCCGGTAGCCGGGGAAGGAACTTCCAAGGTCGCCTTATCGGTCGCGACTTCCAGAATCGTACCGTCGCGCTCGACCTTGTCACCAACTTTCACTTTCCAATTAACAATCGTGCCTTCGGCAATCGATTCGCCTAATTGCGGCATCACCATATCGACTTTAGCCATTTGTTTTCCTGCACTTAAATTTGTAATAAATGAGTGTGCTCGCGGCGAATACGATAAAACAACAGATTATATTTTCACCGCAGAATGAATGCTGGTAATTTCTTATTAATCAATCATCGGATCTTCGCCAGTGATGGCGCGATCGATCTCCATTTGCGCCAGAACCTCTTCCAATTGACGGGCAAGTGCATCGCGGTGACCCTGCTCCTCTTCCACCAAATCGAGGAACATTTTCTTTTCGGTGTTATTTTGGGCGCGTTCTGCCGCCGTCGTGTAGAAGTTGACGCTATCCTGTTCGCGTTTCATCGCCATCTCGAGGATTTCGCGCATCGTCGTTAATTCACTGATGGAAAAATGTGCCATAGTGCACTCCAACCTTTTGGTAATGGTGCATTTACTTGAAACGCACCCGGGGATTTACGATTAATAGGCTGCCAACTCGCGTAATGCCTTGAGAATCTTATCGGTATTCGGCGAAAAGAACTCCTCTAACGGCGGTGCATACGGAACCGGGGTGTCGATGGCGGCAATCCGTTTGATCGGCGCGTCGAGACTGTCGAAGGCGTGTTCCGCGACAATGGCGGAAATCTCGCCACCCATCCCCGCAGTCAGCGTGTCTTCATGGATCGTACACAATTTACCGGTTTTCCGAACACTCTTCAGAACCGCTTCTTTATCGATCGGCAATAGCGTGCGCAAATCGACGATTTCGACTTCCACCCCTTCTTTCGATAGAATTTCTGCCGCTTCCAGCGAGAAATGCACCATCGAGCCATAGGTGACCACAGTAATATCCGAACCTTCGCGTTTAATATCGGCTTTCCCGATTTCCACGACATACTCTTCGTCCGGCAGCCGCTCTTTGATGCGTCGGTATAAATATTTATGTTCGAAGAAAATAACAGGATTCGGATCGCGAATCGCCGCCTTGATCAATCCATATGCATCATACGGTGTGGAGGGTTCCACCACTTTCAAACCCGGGGTCTTCACAAACCACATTTCCGGATTCTGGCTATGGAATGGACCGCCATGCACCCCGCCACCCGTCGGACATCGCACGACCATCGGTACCGGAGCGCCGTAACGGTAATGCATCTTGGCAGCCTGATTGACAATCTGATTGAAACCGGAAGTGATAAAATCGGCAAATTGCATTTCCGCCACCGGAATCATTCCATTGAGTGCCGATCCAATCGCGACACCGATAATTGCCGATTCCGAAAGCGGGGTATCAAGCACCCGTTTCTCGCCGAATTTATCGACAAACCCCTTGGTAACTTTAAACGCTCCGCCGTATACACCGATATCTTCACCGAGACACCAGACCCGCGAATCGCGTTCCATTTCTTCCCGTAAACCGATGGTGATGGCATCGATATAAGTAACGACCTCACCACGCCCTTTGTCCGCCACTGTGTTCCTCCAGTAGTGTAATTCGGAATTTCTTTGTAGCCGCAGGCTTCAGCCTGCGTTCAGTTACACTTCGTTCGTTAAAATGCGCGGACTAACGCCCGCTGCTACAAAAAGATCAAAACAATTTTGGCTGCTCGCGGTACTCTGCCCAAAGCTGCGGTTCTTCATCCGCATACACGCCCATCGCCGCTTCGTATCCTTCCGGTTCCGGTTGCGCCAATGCCCATTCGACTGCTTCATCGATATCCGCTTCGACGCGATGATCGATAGTACCGAGTTCATGCTCGCTGAGCACCCCTTCTTCCATCAGTTTCGACTGGAACCGGGCAATCGGGTCTTTCTTCGCCCACTCTTCGAACATCCCCTTCGGTACGTAAAACGCATCGTCATGAGCACTATGACCAGTCATGCGCATCGAAATACTTTCGAACAGAGCTGGACCGTGACCTTCGCGCGCGCGTTCCACCAACGATTTCGTCACGGCATAAACCGCTTCGACATCGTTGCCGTCGACAACATAACCGGGAATACCGTACGCCAATGCGCGATCGGCAATCCGCTCGCAGTTGTACTGGTGGCGGGTCGGTGTCGAATAGGCAAATTGATTGTTTTCGATACAGAGCACCATCGGAGATTTGACGACGGATGCGAAATTGAGCGCTTCATGGAAATCGCCGATCGAGGCACCGCCATCGCCGATATAGGTGAGCACCACTTTCTTTTCGCCGCGCATCACATAGGCGTAGCCGATTCCGCAGGCAACCGGGAGATTGGCACCGAGGTGACTGATCATACAGGTGATCTGTTTCTTGAAATCACCCATGTGCATATTCCCCTCTTTCCCGCGGGTCGGTGCCGTAACCCGGGCGAGATACTGCGAGAAAATATTCCGCAGCAACTGTCCGCGGGTAATATGCGAGCCCATATCGCGGTGCATCGGCACCAGATAATCTTCCAGATTCAGCGAAAATGCGCTTCCCACCGCCGTGGCTTCCTGACCGGCGCCAGTGTAAACACCACCGACAATTTTACCCTGCCGGTACAGCTTGATGATCCGGTTTTCGGTACCGCGTGTAAGCTTCATCAGGTAGAGCAGTTCCAGACGCTGTTCGTGTTTCAGCCGGAATTGAGCCGGTAAGATCAACTCGTCGGCAGCATTTGCTGTCCCTTTGGCGACATGGAGCAATGCGCCGTCACCAACTTTGAGGATTAGGTCGCGGTTTTCGTCCGGCGTTTGCGACTGCTTCTTTACTATTGCTGTCGCGGATTTTTCGGGAGTTTTCGCCTTTTGCGGCATTGTCTTGGTCTCTCCATACTAAACGGTTGTTTGGGGACCACTCGACGGTCGAGTGTGTTGAAACCATACGTTATTCATGACAGAGTCGGTGAATGGATCATATAGCATCTCTTGAAAAGAAGTTGTTATCGGTAGTAGGGGCGGATCCCCGCGTCCGCCCGCAGGTCAGGCGAAGCCTGACACCGAATCAGGACAACTTATTTTCAAGAACCACGATACAATGTATTGGCAATATCCAGAATTGGCGAGTCAATTTCGGTGAATCCGAAAGTACTCGGTATGTACAATCTGTCACTAGAAAAGATATACGGAGTAAATTTCTATTTTGCAGGAACCGGGGTAATTCCCGAACCTGATTATCCTCTTGGCGGTTGGGTGCTACCAACTGTGCTTCAGGGTGATTCCGCCCCAAATTGCGAGTTTGTCCGGATTGATTTGCCGGTTTTGGGTCGATGTAAGATTGAAAACTGGTTCAATTGCGAACGATCCGACGGTAAATTCATGCTGAAAACTGAGGGTAATATGTGAAATTCCGGGAGATCGCGTGTCGTCTTCGTCGATCAACCAACTTTGATTGGTATAACCGGCACTAAGGGTAGAGGTGATCGGTAGCGCTGGAATCAGATTGATTTCATCCGAGATCGCCCCTTCCAGATATTGACCATCGTCACCGTCGCGATTAAAACTGTTGATAAAAAGGAGGGAAGGCGAAAGCGGGAGGGATGGAAAAGAGATCGTTCCGGCAAGGTCGTAATCAGTCGAATGACTGTCGGGGTAACCCTCAACTTGGATGAAATTGAGGTGGTCGGCGGCAATAGTGATATCGACAATTCCGATTGTCCGGGCGTATGCCAGCGTGAAATCGACTTCATCGCACTCTTTGATCTCTTCCTGATCCCGTTTCGAGAGCGCAAATGACGACCATGCCGAGGCAGTGAAGCCGGAATTTCCGTAGGTGTAGTTGATAAATGGTTGAACTGCCGGTTCACGCTCGAGCATTTCGGCACCACGGGAAATATATCGGCTCGAGAGTGTCACGCCGATTTCCCAAGGCTTGGTGTCCGTCGGATCTTCCGCCGCCCGAGCAGTGATGGCCCACCCAATCCAGACGATAAAAATTGCGATTGTATATTTAGAACGCATTCTTTCCCCCTCCCATTTTATCAATATAATTGTCGGAACCTGCGATTGGAACGGGAAAATGCGTTCGCGATTATTTTTCGGTAGAATAAATGGCAAATAGGTTACGAAGTAAAAATCATTTGGGTAGAAATTTTTATTGGGGATGCGAATCCAATAGATTTTAAGATCTTTAATGAATAAATTGTTTTAACTGTCATGGATCGCCGATCATGCTCAACCACTTATCCCCTTTTTCCTTCCGAATCGCCGCAATATGGCTCTGGCTGATCCTCCTGAGTCCGGTTGTGCTGGCGCAACCGCAAGCTCCGATCACATGGTCGCCAAAGCGAGCGATTCTATCGACGACGACTTATAATACAAATAAAATGGCTAGCAAAGGGGATACAATCGTCGCGTTGTGCAGTTATTGGACTGTCGAAGCGGGTTCTTTTCCAGCGATAAAAATTAGTTCGAACAATGGACAAACTTGGAGCAACTGGAGTATCGTCGGTGATACTAACATCTCATCCGGTACTGGGCTCATTAAACCGGTTATTACTACGCAGGGAATATTAGTTTCCTCACGTTCAAGGTGGATGGGAGGTAACGGATTTTATCGAACTACGAATTTGGGACAAACTTGGATTGCACCGACAACACTACTTCCAGGATTGTATTTGTTGGGTCAAACAGGTGATACGGTTTTTGTTCGAAGCAGTTCACGGTTCGTATGTTGGACGAACGATGGTGGCGTGACTTATCAGGATAATCAACAGTTTCTCAGTAACGATATTACATACTATCTGACACTTTCCGTTGGATCCAATCATGAATGGATGTATCTGGCATGCAATTATGCTCCACCAAACGAATCGTATCGAGCGCGGATATTTCGACGCCGAATCAATGGTGGCCCTTTTTCTGAACCATTTATAATTAATCCGAATTTGTGCGTAACTCGCGATGCAAAAATAACGATTGATGACGAAGGGCATGCGCTTCTTCTTACCACCGGAAATAACGATTATAATGAACAGTTGAATTATTATGGTGTATTGCTGAATACTTCTATCGATAATGGTTTTACCTGGTCGGATTGGCAAGTGATGCGTCGATTCCATACTGCTTACGAATATGCCAATGTTGTTTCGAGATGCGGACGGCTTTTGGGAATCCATACGGCTGATTCGCTATGGGATCCCGGATCGCAGATAGCAGACAGCCAACCATTTTCGCGGTTTGCAATTTCGGCTAACCATGGAAGAAGTTGGTATCCATTTAAGTTGGTTTCCACAGCACCTCAAAGCAATGCTCAGCATTCTGTCGAATGTGATCTCTTATCAACCGATCTGCAACCTAATAGGGTTCGACTCTACACTCTGTTACGCGTTTCGACGGCAGATACGACACTTGACAACTCGTTCTACCAAGTGGAAGGAATCATTCATCCTGACACGCTGCCACCAGTCGTTTCTACGTTGATCGACACTGCCACGGTCTATGCACCAGAGCAGATTGTTCATTTCCGAGCATACATCACTGACAACGATTCGGTCTGGAAACCGCAATGGGTGATTCGCGATTCGCTGACTGGCGATTCTCTGGTGTTCGATATGCTTCGCGATTCGACGCATTGGTATTCGGTCGGGTTTGCCGCACCGATGCGGGAAGGGCGTTATCAGTGTTATTTCCGTGCCGAGGATATGTGGGAGAATGTTGGCTATGCACCGGAAAATGTTCCGACCGAGTATTATACGCTGACGATTGGTAATGCTTCCGCACCACCACCGATTCAACTGCCGTACTACAAGACATTACGAATCTATCCGAATCCCGGCAACCCTCAGTTTACTATCAGCGGCACCAGTTCGTCGTGGGGGATTCCGCAACAGGTGAAGATCTACAATGTGATGGGACAACTAGTCCGCTCGATTCCGATTCCGCGCAACACGATCCAACAATTTCAAGTGGTTTGGGATGGTCGTACCGAATCGGGTAAACCTGCTGTGTCGGGTACTTACTTTGTCACGGTGGAACCGGCGCATTATCGCGAAATGCTGCTTCTTTCGGTCGAGAAATAAAAATCCAGAAGAGAGCGCGATTGTTCTCGTAGGGGCGAATCGCATTCGTCCGAAGCGGCAGGCAGCACCAGACGCCGTCTGTCGGTGACGCAGACCTCCGAGCCTGCGATGTGTTTATTCATCATCCGTTGCGACAGGCGCTCTTGCCTGTCGTTTGATTCGGTGTCCTCCTCATGACGGACAAATGGGGCGTATGCCATACGCCCCTACGGAGAAATGATACAAGAACGGGAGGGCGTGGGAGCCCTCCCCTACTTAAAAACGACATGAATAAAAAAAGAAAAGGGCGTATGCGATACGCCCCTACGGAGAAATGATACAAGAACGGGAGGGCGTGGGAGCCATCCCCTACTTAAAAAAACGACATGAATAAAAAATGAAAAGGGCGTATGCCATACGCCCCTACGGAAAAAAGATACAAGAACGGGGGCATGCGGGGATGCCCCCCTACTAAAAAAAACACGGGAGGGCGTGGGAGCCCTCCCCTACTAAAAAAAACGACATGAATAAAAAAAGAAAAGGGCATATGCGATACGCCCCTACGGAAAAAAAATTCGTTATTGCGGTTTCTTCGGATTGTTGGCGAGAAACTCACCGTAATGCTTCTCGTAGCATGTGGGGCAAATACTATGCGTGAATTCGGCTTCGGAATGAGTCGAAATGAATTTTTCAAACGGAATCCAATTCTCATTCACCCGGATTTTCTTGCAGGAGGAACATACCGCCAGAAATCCTTCGAGATATTTCATGTGCCGAAACGACCAGACCGTGTTGTAAATCGTCAATGATGCCAGCCCGATAATCAACACCGTCTCCAGTCCCGGCGATAACCAGTTGAAGTCGTGGACATACTTGGCAAGTTTGAAATCGTAATATTCATTCCACCACGACAAAGCAATTGCAAACACAAAACCAATAACCACTCCGATAATAATGCGTGCTCTCACTTTGTCGCGGTTCATACACAATCTCCTTCTTGTTCTGCAACCTGTAACCGTGTCCGGCTACAATGAAAATCAAGATTGTAAAAGGTAATCAAGCAGATTTACTCAAAACACTGCTATGACAGCATTGCCGCAAAAAGAATTGACGATACGATTGCGGCAGGGTTGTCGACCCGCGACGGCAACGCAATAGGAATACAACCGCCAACCACCACGGATGCCGATGCCGATCCTGCCAATGCCGTCATCGCTTTATACAAGCCTGCTCCCGCCTCCAAATTCGGAGCGATCAAAATATTGGCGTGTCCTGCTACCGGGCTCTTCACTTTTTTCTTGATTGCCGCTTCTTCGGATAGTGCTAAATCCAACGCCAGCGGTCCCTCGATTTGCGCGTTTCCGAATTGACCACGCTCACCCATCTTAGCGATGATTGCCGAATGCATCCCCGAAGGAATATCGGCGGAAACGGTTTCGACTGCGGTCAACAGAGCTACTTTAATCGGTTCGAATTGAAGTTTGCGCGCCACGCCGATTACGTTTTCGACGATCTTGATGTGTTGCTCCAGTGTCGGTTTGATCGTAATGCCGGCATCGGAAAGCAATAGCAATCGTTCTTCCAATCGAGGAGGCAGCACCAGTGCGACTTGCGAGACCCAACCGGTTCGATATGCGGGAATGGACAACAATTTCTTAAACAGAGCGGGAACATCATGCTCGATTTCGAGCAAAATATCGATTGCCTTGGTTTCGATCGCTTGTTGCAGCGCATCCGACCAGCTAGCACCGACGACTGTTGTCGTACCGGGATTCTTAAAATTCGTTTGAAAATTGGTTACGTCTTTTTCGCTGCCGATCAGAACCGGTTCAACCCAATTCTCGGAACAGGCTTTGCGAATTGTTTCCACTTCCATCGACCGAACCGGCAACAGAATGCCGACACGACGTTTCATCTTTTCGCCAGACCGCTTTGTCCACAAGGGGTGTGATTCAAGATAATCTTGTAAGGTTATGGTGAGTTGATCGTCGTTCATGATGCACTCCTTGATTTGGCTGCGACCAGCGTTGCCAAAGCAACCGAAGTCAGTTTATTCCGTGCCGTGTCGGAGCGACTAACCAGTGCGACCGGTAGTTTGGTTCCAACAATAACACCCGCGAAGACCGCTTCGGCTAAAATATCCAACGATTTGACAATGATATTCCCCGCCTCAAATCCACCGACGACGAGAACATCGGCGGCACCGACTACCGGTGACCGAAATCCGACTTTATCGATAGCCGCAGGTAACACTGCGCTATCGAATGCCAGTGGACCATCGACGATGGCACCTTTAATCAAACCACGCTCGGCGGCTTTGGCAAAGGCGGCAAGATCGCGCGTTGCCGGAAGATCGAGCCGGATGTTGTCCACTGCGGAAAGTAATGCCACTTTCGGCTCGGGAATTTCCAACGCATGAAAGACTTCTACGGCATTTTCAACCAATTGGGCGCGCGTTTGTTCGGTTGGTGCGACCACCATACCACCGTCGGTGATACCGAGCAGACGTGGAAAGTTGGGAATTGACAACACGGCAACATGCGAGAGGATGCGACCGGTGCGGAAACCGTATTCCTTGGCAAGAACTGTTTTTAACAGCTTGCCGGTCGGCATATTGCCTTTCATGATCAAGCTGGCTTCTTTATTCGCTGCCATGGTGCAAGCGATTTTCGCCGCGGCACCGTCATCGGCAGCCGCAATAATCGTTACTTTTTCACGATTAACTTTTAATTCATCGCAGAAGTGATTGATTTTCTGTTCATCGCCGATCAGGATAGCCCGAACAAATCCGGCATCGGTAGCCCCTTTGATGGCGCCAATAACATCGTCATCACCAGCGGCGGGTACAGCAACTGAAGGGATCCCCTGCTCGGAGGCAACTTCCTGAGCGCGACGGATAATGTCGTCGGCGTTGCGAAGTGGTGGCATAGAACCTACCTGTGAAGATAATTGAAGATCTCGGAGTATCTTTTCCGAATGGATAACCCGCATGAATTCATCGAATCGAGGTGTTGAATTGTCAATACCATCGGATTGCTTCATGCGAAACCGTATGATATAAAGTACATAAAATCTATCGCAAAATATACCCATTGGATGGAAGAAAAGGAAAAAACCGGGTTTGTTGTTATCTTAGACGTAAATCAGGTCGATAAAGAATCGGAAGATTACGACCACCGAGGCACCATGGTAACACGACAAATTATCCGCGAAGTCAATCTTTTCACCGCTGTCCGCCAATTTACCCCACTAGGATCCCAACCGTCGCTAGATAATATTCCCGATGCGGAATTGGACCGTTGGTGTGAGCAACCGATCACCCACGTGTGGGGGATGGGCGCTTGGAAACGATCGCCTGCCGGTCGCGAAGTGGCATTGATGCACCCCGATTTGCGAAAATCGTACAGCGACGCATTGCCCGATTGGAATGCTGGCGATGTCGTCGGCTCGCCCTATGCAATCAACGAGTACGAACCATCCGAGAACCTCGGAACTCCGCAAGCATTTGCTCGATTTCGGAAACGGTTGTCGGATCGCGGTTTAGGACTGATTCTCGATTTTGTACCCAATCACATGGCAATCGATCACCCGTGGATCTACAGCCGACCGGAACGGTTTATACACCGTACCGATTTTGCCGACACCTCTACACCACCGCACGGATGGTTTGCCGCCAAAACCCGGCAAGGAACCTGCTGGATCGCACATGGGCGTGATCCGTATTATCCCGCTTGGACCGATACTGCACAACTTGATTACCGGAAACCCGAAACCCGCACGGCGTTGATTGAAGAGTTATTAAAAATTGCCGACCATTGCGATGGTGTCCGATGTGATATGGCGATGCTGGTCTTGAACAATATTTTCAAGAAAACTTGGGGAAACGGCGAAGCACCTCAAATGGAGTTTTGGGTGCAGGCGATCGATGCTGTGCGGGCTGTGAAACCATCGTTTTTATTTATTGCCGAGTGCTATTGGGGTACCGAAAATAAATTGGTGGAAATGGGATTCGATCTGGTTTATGATAAGGACTTCGTAACTCGTGCTTTTTCAGGTAATGCCAATGAACTGCGATCTACCTTAGTAGAACGACGAGCTTGGGGACAACACCGTCTCCGATTCTTGGAAAATCACGACGAAAGCCGGATTGCCTTTCACGTTCCCCCGGAATGGCTGCCAGTGTTGTATGGACTGATGTGGATGCAGCCCGGACATATCCTCTGGCACGAGGGGTTGGAGACGGGTGCAAGAATAAAGTTGCCAATCCAACTTGATCGCCGACCCATCGAGCCGCCTTTGCCATCGGTTCAAGAATTTATTGGCAAAATGAACACTTGGATCACCGAGTTTCCCTTCCAAACTGCCTGTGCACAAATGGTTGGAGTGATCAGTTCCGGTTCGGACGATCAATCGTTTGAAGCGTTAGTTCCGGTGCTGTGGACTTCGGGTCAAAATCGATTGTTATGGATTGGAAATTTATCCGCTCAAATGGCATGTGGACGAGTACCACTGCATATCGTGGGTATCGCTGGACGGAAAGTAAAACTTCACGACCGGATGACCGATACAACTTATCTCCGTGACGGTAACGAGTTAAATGACGAAGGTCTATTTGTAATGCTACCACCCAACGCGATGCACTGGTTCGACGTGACGATTATGTTAAATGGTGTATAATTCGATTGGATCGACAACACAAAACACAGTTACAGTTTAACGATCTCTACTTCTAGTTAAGTCTTGTATTTTGTTTATATTGTGTTTTATCTTCACTACCATGAAGAGATGCATCGCTCGTTATTGACGGCGTGCTCGCTACGCTTGCTCTCTTGAATTCACCACCCAATCAATCTCCTCCACGTGGAGTTGCAAATGTCTGAACCGATTACCGATAAACCGAATGGCAAATCGATCAACCGAATCATTTCGCTAGTCGTTGGGATTATTCTCACGGCAATTCTACTCTTATTCATAACGTTTCCGATTGCACATCGCACCACCTACCGCGGAAAATCGTCCTATTCGATTCAATCCTTCGATTATCACGAAGGCTGGCTGTATCGGCATCTTTTCCCGGCTCAATACCATTCCCGTCATGTGGCAACACTGATTTTTACAAGCTGGTATCAATCCGAAATGGAACCACTTACCGTTTGGTTTTTCAATGTCGATAACCGGTTGGAAATTTTTCATCGCGAAACGAATCGTATCGAGATTCGAAACTGGCGCTTTTCGTCGCCAGTAACGTTAACAATTGACAAACAAGAATGTTCATTCGATTACTCATCCGACCGCAATAATTTGATTCTCGATGTAGATGATTCCCGATTGTACTTCGATCGATACTTGGGTACACCGCCCAGTGGATTGCCCCCAATCAGGTCGTTAACTGAGGAGGAGCTAACCGAAATGCGCGCGCAGGAACGGATACTGTGTGGGGATTGGGATACCCGAAGCAATCAAGGGAGCGCTCCACTTTATCGATTTCAGTTCCGTCGCGATGGTTCTTTCATCTGGTATACCCTCATGCCGAAGCAAACGATCACTGGAAAGTGGCGGATAATCGATCCGCAAGTCATCGCTTTGGATGGTGCGGAATGCCGGTTTACCATAATCGACACGCTTCAACCCACCGCACTCCTAATTGATTGGAATCTTCACGGCGACATGTATTATAGCAAAGTCGACTCTACCGGTTATTAATGGTCAGATTAACCGTAATTAGGAAACAATTAGGCGTTCATTCGGTGAACAAAAAAAAGGGCGGCAAATGCCGCCCGATTTGTATGGGTATTAACTCATTCACTATTCCGTTTCGCCATTCAGCATCTTTTTTGCGGTATTCCAAGATAAAGTGGCGCATTTGATCCGAGCATGAAGCTTTTTCACTCCGTTCAGCGATGTGGCTTCTTCGAATTCGGGATGGTTGTCGAAACTGTCTTCGTCACGCATAATCGCCAAAAAGGTTTCGACTTCCTGTTTGGCAACATCAACCGGTTTGCCCTGAATTTGATCCGTCATCATCGACGCGGAAGCAATACTGATCGCACACCCCTTGCCTTCGAATCCGACCCGTTCGACTTTTCCGTCGGTGATCTTCATGTGAACGGTAATATCGTCGCCACACAACGGGTTGTGGTCGTGAATACTGCACGTCGCACCACTAACTTGCCCGGCATTTCGCGGCTGTTTGTAGTGGTCGAGTAATATATCTTGGTAAAGATCTTCGAATGACATAGGTAAATTCCAGAATATCGATCGGTATAATATAATTACGCTATGGTCAGCGATGGAAATAGTTTTTACCTGAAACTGGGTCGAATTTGATTTATTCCGCGTAAATGCGTCAATATCCCGATCTTAAAAATGTAATGTTCTGTTTCAATCCAAGTTGTTCATCTTTTCGATTGATCACGGTGCTAGCAGGGAAACCCAAAAAGTATGTAAAATGTTTCACGAAGAGGCTTCGAATACGATGCGATTCAAAAGGGGTAGAGATGAACAAATATCCCGAAAAATTACTTTATTGCTATTTTTCTGTTGCTAAAAAACGTATCCGAGTTATATTGTAAGAGAAGGAAACAATTAACTTCAGCTAGTTACAGTAAATTGAAGTGACCTTAGCAACATATCACTGAACACTGGGAGTCTCGTGCAGATGGTTTCCGGCACCACTACTCGAAATCCTTATCCATTCTGGTTTCAGACGACGATTTTCGGTGTCACATATTTTTTCTGCTGTTACCTTTGTTCGTTTCTTACCAATCAAACATCCCAAACCGAAGTCATTTGGCCGGCAAGTGGTTTATTCTTGTCCGTACTACTGCTCGCACCTTTCCGGAATTGGAAGTGGTTATTCCTCGCGGCTGGTATCGCACAGATTTTCTACTTCACGACGATTCATCGATCCATCTTCATTGCGTTGGCATTTTTTGTTGTCAATGCGATCGAAGCAGGATTGGCAGCATATGCAATCCGAAAAATCCTCGGCGACAAGATTGAAATTGACAAGCCCAAAAATCTATTCATTTTTCTCGGTTTTTCAATTTTCAGTACAATGCTTGCTGCTACTTTCGGCGCGATACTAACAATTTCTTTTATGTTTTCGCAGAATATTTGGCAATCCTGGATAATATGGTGGTTCGCCGATTTAATCGGTATCGTTATTTTTGCCCCACTGATTTTGGTGGGAGAAAAATATTATCTACGCGGTATCAGCACCAATCGAATTCGAAAAATATCGGAAATTGCCGTCTTAATTCTGACAGTATTTTTTTTAACTTGGCTGGTTTCCGGTGAATCGGGTCAATTCGCATGGGTTGGAAAATTTACTCTGGTTGTGTTGTTATTGTTTGTATCGGCTCGGTTTGCGCTTCCCGGTGCTGTACTTGCCAATCTAGCGATCGTAGTTGCGCGCTTGGGACAGCAAGTGTCGGTGTTAGACCATCTGGGATTCGATCAAAACCACCAAATACAGCTCTGGATGGAAATTCAGTTAATGATATTGATTGTTTCCATCATGGCACTCTTCCACGCCAGCCTGATTGTTTTGCGCGGTTTGCAGCTACATCGACGCGATAGTTTCAATAAACAATTGCTCGAAATATTCGACAACTTAGAATCGATTGTTTATGTTTTCGAATCTGAAACGGGAAAACTCGTCCACTTAAACATTCCGGGAAAAAATGTTTTCGGTGTCGAGAACATCGGACGCGATTTTTACGCACTGGCATCCGAGTTAAAGTACATCGGATTTAATCGCTCGGACCGATCCAATATCAACTGGATTTCCAATGTAACGCAAACAGAAATTTACCAAGAGAATACCGGTCAATGGTTTCAGTGTATTGAAAAAACCGGTTTTTGGCTGGAGCGTCGGCATGTTCGGATCGGAACGATGTTCGATATTACCGATCGTAAACGAGCCGAGGTGCAACTTCGGGAAGCAACCGATCGAACCAATCGTTTTTACCGAGCCACAATCCAATTGGGGAACACGCTGGAGTCGGCTGAAATCTACGAGACTGCACGTCAGTTGATCGGGCAGTGTATGGACTGCGATTCCATTTCGATTTCAACCTATAACGAGCAACATCAAACCATAAAGTGTCGCGCTTACTATAGCGACAATAATTGGATCGATGTCTCGCAATTTCCCGAATTACCGTTAGTTTTCGATGGTAAGGGAATTCAAGCAACGGTAATTAAATCGAAAGAATCTACGATCATTGCAGATTACAATTCGCAGGTTGCTCCCAATAAAGTGATCTACAGTGATGATTTGGAAAATACGTCTGCTATATCCGATCGAACCAATTCGGTAATGCGTTCCGCGATCGTGGTTCCCTTATTGCTTGCCAATCGAGCGACCGGAATTGTGCAAATATTCAGTTCCCATTCCAATGCTTTTGATTCCGAGAAATTGCGTATGGCGGAATCAATTGCCGCACAAATCGCCGTTACCGTTAACAATGCGACATTGTATCGCGATTCACGTGAAGAAGTTCTCGATCGGCAACGCATCGAGATGGAGTTGCGGTCCAGTGAGGAGCGCTTCAACGGATTTTTAAATACCGTAAACGATGCTGTATATCGGTACAACATCGATTCGAATTCTTACGATTTTATCTCGCCTTCGACGGCACAGTTATTAGGCATTCCGCTAGAGAAATTACTACAAGATCCGCGACGGTATACGCAAATGTGTACCCATCCGACCGATTGGGACAGGACGTGGGTAGAAATTGAAGAATTCCACACCAAAGGACCAAGCAAACGACCGTTACAACTCGAATACCGGGTGGTAAAACCAGATGGCACTTACCGATGGTTGCTCGATTGGAAGACGTACGAATATGACAGTCGTGGCAAACCGATCGTAATAAACGGCGTTATTCGCGATGTGACCGAAATTAAGCAAACCGAACAAGCACTCCGTGAAAGCGAAGCGAAATTCAATAAGTTCTTGAATAAAATCAACGATGTTGTGTACCGCTACAATCAACGGGAAAATCGCTACGAATTTATTTCGCCGTCGATCGAAAAAATGACCGGAATTCCATTCGAAACATTTGTTCGCGATCCTTCCAAAGTAATACTAGAGATCACCCATCCCGACGATCAGTTAGTAATCGACAAGATGATTAAGGATTGCTGGAACGTGCGAATCCAGATGAAGTATTGCAATGCGAATATCGGATTAAAATGCCCGACGGATCGTATCGATGGATGCACGATTCAAAATCGTACGAGTATGGTTCGAAGCAAGAACCGATTATTACCAATGGCGTTGTGACCGATATAACTGCTAAAAAGACGGTCGAAGACAGTCTCCGCTCTAGCGAAGAACAATTCCGGAATATGTTCGAGCATCATGACGCAATTATGGCTTTAATCGACCCGGAATCCGGACGGATTCTTGATGCCAACAACGCCGCCGAGAAGTTCTACGGATTTGTTCGCGAACAGTTGAAAACGATGACGACTCAGGACGTCAACACCTTTTCGCGCGAAGAAGCGAAGGCGGTTCGAATCCAAGCAATGCGGAAAGAGAAGAACCGATTTATTTTCAATCACCGTTTGGCAAATGGCGAATCGCGAATTGTCGAAGTACACTTTTCGCCATTGGTGACTGGTGGAAAGACGGTGTTGTTTGCGATTATCCATGATGTGACCGATCGCGAATCGATGGAACAAGCATTGCGCGACAAAGAAGAAAAATTCCGCACAATCGCCGATTTTACTTTCGACTGGGAATTATGGGTCGACAACGACGGCAATCTTCTTTACACTTCACCATCGTGCGAAGCGGTAACGGGATATTCTCGCGAGGAATTTCTCGCACAACCGACTTTACTGGCTCAAATCGTTTGGTCGGAAGATCGGAAACTTTTCGAAGAACACAATTGTACCGCCCGTGAAGATGAAAATGCTCGCCACATTATTTACCGAATTGTCCACAAATCAGGAGATCTCGTCTGGATTCATCACTCTTGTGTAAGAGTTGTCGATTCCGAAGGAAATACCAATGGTCGACGTATCAGTTGTCGAAACATCACTTGGCAAAAAAATGTCGAAGCGGAGCGGGAAAAGTTGATTCAAGAACTGCAGGTGGCATTGTCGGAAGTTCGAAAGTTAAGCGGTTTGCTTCCGATCTGTTCGAATTGCAAGAAGATCCGCGACGACCGTGGCTATTGGGGACAGATCGAGCAGTATATCACCGAACACTCCACGGCACAATTCACGCATAGTATCTGCCCCGATTGCTTGAAGAAATTGTATCCCGAAACATATTTTGAGAACTCGACCAATTAATCCATTCTGATTAAACCTTTTTATTCGCTGGTCGCATTTCCGTTAGCAGTGGAAATGCAAAACGATCGGGATAATCCGGATCGAATGCCCGATTACCGATTGCAATCAACCTTGCTGTAATTGGCGAATCATTGCGGATCGCATGCGGTACTTCCGGTGGAAAAATGAAAATTGTGTTGCCGTCTTTCGATGCGACTTCTGTTTTCGTATCACCTTCCTGCCACGCAATCGTCATCTGATCGCTTAAAGGAATCAGTACTTCCGTTCCTTGACGGTGATAATGATTTCCACGAACGATGCCCGGCTCCAAAGTGACAATATGAATATCGTTAATATCGTCGAGATACGGTTGTATGATCGGCATCAATTGTAATAACCAACCTCGATCAGGTTGGTTCACGCGAATCTCCGAGACGGATAATTGAATCGCTTTCCCCAGCATTATCTTACTCCACAAGTAAACATATGTAATTGATAATATTATAGTTAGATTGTTAGTATCTGTGTGGTTGCTACTAATTACGAGTAAGCAATTACGAAAAATTTCGAGCTGCAACTTGCAACTAGTTCTTCACCACTAATATTACGAGTTACCTTATAGGATAAACCAAAAAGATCTAGAAATCCATTTTTCATCTTTCATCACACAAAAGCATCACATCTCAAGCTGCCGCTTGCCGTTTTTCGGCGACTGCTTCGAAAGGAGTAAGTAAATGTTAGGCCTCATTGGTTTTACGATTTTTTGGGGAGTTGTTCTATTCGCGATTTTGTTCTTCCCGTCGCTCCGGAGTATCGGACCGACCGAGGTAGGACTTATCACCAAGCGTTTCTCCGGAAAGAAACTATCGGAAGACAACCCGATTGCATTCAATGGCGAAGCTGGTTATCAGGCGAATTTATTGATGCCGGGCTGGCGATTCAAATTCTGGATTCTGTACCGCGTCGATAAATTCCCGTGGGTGCAGGTTCCCGCCGGTGAAATCGGTGTCATTATCGCGCAAATCGGTAAACCGCTTCCGATCGGTGCCAAATCGGCGCGCTACGATCCGCGCTTCAGTAGTTATACCAACCTGAAGTCGTTCATCGAATTGAATGGCGAAAAGGGTGTGCAACGTCCGGTACTGCCTCCGGGAACATTGGCGCCAATTCATCCGGTTGCATTTCTCGTGATCACCAAGAATCAGGTGTATGGTCTACCGGTCTCGCCCGATCTCAAAAAGCGCCAGAATCGCGATGGGCGATTGCTGCCGCAATCGTTCGGACTGAATGCCGAGCAACTCGATCTGGTCAAGATTCAACCGCAGCAAACGCAGGGCGGTCAGATCATCGATATGGTTGGTATCGTTACCACTTTTGAAGGGGAACCGTTGCCATCGGGCGATATCTCCAGCCGTTTGGGCGGATTCGAGGATATCGGCGTGATGGAGAAATCCGGTCAAAACGATGCCGAAATCATCGAAGTGTTGCTCGGACACAAGAATAAATTGCACAACAACTATCAGGATTTCCAAGCATTCCTCGATCACGGCGGTCGGATCGGTTTGCAGCACGATACCTTGATGTATGGTGAATTTACGCTGAATCCATTCCTCGTCGCGGTAGAAATGGTACCGATGCTGGTCGTCAAACAGGGCGAAGTAGCGGTTATCAAATCGTATGTCGGATTGGTCACGCAGGATACGTCCGGCGATCAATTTAAATACGGCTCATTAGTCGTGCCGGGGCATCGTGGTATCTGGCGGGAACCGTTGCGTACCGGCAAGTACCCGATCAATCCGCGCTGTTATCAATCGGAATTGGTGCCGACCGCAATCCTGACGCTGAACTGGGCGAATGAAGTGTCGCAGGCGCACAATCTCGACCGGCAACTCAGTCAGATCACGGCGAAAAGCTGCGAAGGGTTTGTCTTTAAAATCGACCTGCAAGTGCAGATTCATGTGCCCGATACGCGTGCACCGCGCGTGATTTCGATGGTCGGAACGATGCAAAATCTGGTGAACGAAGTGTTGCAGGCTGCGGTCGGCAATCACTTCCGCGACAAGTTGCAGAGTATGCCGGCGGTAAAATTCATCCAGACGCGTCAACAAGTGCAGGAAGAGGCATTCGAGCACATTCGCAACCAGCTCAGTCAATACGATGTCGAGGCGAAGGGTGTCTATATTCAGGATGTGGTGTTGCCGGAAGCACTGGTAACCGTGTTGACGCAGCGCGAAATTGCCTCGCAGGAAGTCGAAACCTTCAAGAAGCAGCGTGAAGCGCAGGATCAACGTATCCAGACCGAACATGCCAAGGGTACGGCGGATATGCAATCGAAGCTGGCGCAATCGAGTGTCAATGTCGACATCGAGCGGAACAACGCCAACGCCAACAAGGCGCGTGCCGATGGTGAAGCGACCTACATCCGCGAAACCGGTGCCGCGAAATCGGCGGAAGTTGAAGCGGTCGGTCTTGCCAAGGCGAAAGCGTACAAGGCGCAGGTCGAAGCATTGGGCAAGGAAGCAACTGCCGGCGTGAACATTGTGACGGCGCTTGCCGAAGGGAAGGGGAACCAGCGGTTTGTTCCCGAAGTGCTCGTGATGGGCGGTGGAGGTGGTGGTGCACTCGAAGGATTGGCGGCGACGTTGATCAAGAAATTCGCACCGACACTGTCTCCGAAAGATGTTTTACCGCCGGAACCATCTGCGGCACTGCCTCCGGCACCACTCGCCGAGAGCCCCTACGCGGCGACCGTTCCACCGTTACCGCAGGAATAGGTAATCTCTTCATGAATAGAAGCCGGCGGAGTGAAAGCTCCGCCGGTTGTTATTCAAAGGTACTCCGAATAATCACATCTTGCTTAGTAGCTCAAGCAATTTGTCTCGAATTTCCTCCCTCACCTTCCTGAACTCCTGCAGCGCCACGTCATCCGGCTCATCGGTGAACGGCGCGGGATCGGGAAAACTGATATGAATGCGTCGCACCGGTTTCGGGAACAACGGACACGACTCCTTCGCATGATCGCACACCGTAATCACCAGATCGAGATCGTCGCGATCGAGGAATTCATCCACCGATTTCGAATGCGCACCGCTGATATCGATGCCGATTTCCGCCATCACTTGAATTGCGCGTGGATTGACCCGCGACGGTTCCACGCCGGCGGAGAAGGCTTGCCAACGGTCGCCGAGAACATGATTGATCAGCGCTTCTGCCATGATACTGCGACAGGAATTTCCGGTACAGAGTACGAGTACTTTTCGGATCATGCCGTTTTTCCTTCTGCAAAATATTTCCGCTGAATCCAGAGCGCGGCATTCACCAGCAAAATCAACACCGGCACTTCCACCAATGGTCCAATCACCGCGGCAAACGCGGCTCCGGAATGAATTCCGAATACCCCCACCGCCACTGCAATCGCCAATTCGAAATTATTCGACGCCGCCGTAAACGAAAGCGTGCAACTCTTCGAATAGTCGGCACCGGCTTTCTTGCTCATCGCAAATGAGACAAAGAACATCACTACAAAATAGATAATCAGCGGAATTGCGATTCGGACGACATCGAACGGAAGTGCAAGTATGCGATCCCCTTTCAGCGAAAACATCACGATGATCGTGAACAGCAGCGCGATCAGCGTAATCGGACTGATTTTCGGAATAAATACCCGGTGATACCACTCTTTGCTCTTGATGCGAATCAAAATAAATCGCGTCAAGAATCCGGCAATAAATGGAATTCCGAGATAGATGAATACGCTTTCGGCAATCTGTCCGATGGTGATATGAACTTCGTAACCCGTCATCCCGAAGGTCTGCGGCAACACGGTGATAAAGTAGTACGCATACACTGAATAGAACAGCACCTGAAAAATCGAATTGAACGCCACGAGTCCGGCGGCATATTCCGGATTTCCTTTGGCGAGATCGTTCCAGACAATCACCATCGCAATACACCGCGCGAGACCGATCAAAATGAGTCCAGTCATGTATTCGGGATAATCGCGCAGAAATAGAATCGCAAGTCCAAACATCAAGATTGGTCCGACAATCCAATTTTGTACAAGCGATAGCAGCAGCACGCGCCAGTTGCGGAATACTTCGCCGAGTTCCTCGTATCGTACTTTCGCGAGTGGCGGATACATCATTAGGATGAGTCCGATTGCAATCGGAATCGACGTCGTACCGACCGACAGCGAGGTGATCGCTTCGGTAAATGCAGGAACCAGCACACCGATACCGATTCCGACCGCCATCGCCAGAAAGATCCAGAGTGTCAGAAAGCGGTCGAGAAACGACAAGCGCTGCGGTTTGGTCATGGCTGCTCCCGATTGATATTTGTTGTCTTCATTCGAATGTTGGAGTTCACTCGTCTACCCATTGTGTATTGCCGCTTTCAACCATTTCCAAGGAAAAAGCATCGATACGTGAGATTGGTACTCCCGATATGCGGAACCGAATTCTGCTACCAACTTCCGCTCTTCGAGAATGGAGCCAACCACCAGATAAAGACTCAAGATCCCATTTACAATCATCGAGGTGATATCCTGATTGCTCATCCAGAGTAAAATTAGCACTCCCAAGTACCAGGGATGGCGGACAAATCCAAGAATTCCGGTCGCGACAATCGGGCTGTCGGATTGAAGTTTCTCCGGTTGATAATTTCGAATCTGCTCGATCCCGAGCATGTATTTTAAATTGTAACTGCGTCCTCCCAACACTAGGATAACTACTGCAATCGCAGTCAATGCAATTTGGATTAGATGATAATACCCCGACCAAACAAGTATCAACTCGCGTCGCGGTTCATTGGTGAAGTAGATCAAACCGATCAATGTGAGTAGGGAAAAGAGGTTGTAGTAGAGCCGGTAAAAGCGGTAATGGGTACCCATCCAATGTTGCAGTTTTCGTGATACCGTTATTGAAATCAAACCGCTGTGAATAACACAATAGAGCAGCCAAAGCAAGATAATTACTTCAAGTCGCATTGGAATTTCTCCTTACGTTCGGTAGCGAAGAATGAAAATTCAATTGCTCCAATCAATAGTATTCAGTCGAAAAGTGAATAGCGAATATGATCTAATGCATAGAAATATTTACGCGTTCATTACCAGATAGATCCCGCCCAGAATCACCAGCACACCTGCGATCCGCTTGATCCAGATAATCGTGTTCGAGCGATTCGTCCAATCGAGATATACCTGAATCCTCGTGGTTAACATTCCCACCACGACAATCACGACGCAGTGTCCCAGCGCGAAAGCGAACAACAAAATTCCAGCGCCCAGCGGATTGCTGCTGGCAAGATTGAATACGACACCGAGCACCGGTGCCATGAATGCGAAAGTGCATGGTCCCAGTGCAAAACCGAACACGATGCCGAGTCCTAATGCACGCAAGTAAGCGGATGAAGTCGCGAGTGGTTTCAATCCAAATTTGAAATCGGGCAGGTGCAAGATGTCCATTAAGTGCAATCCGACCCCAAAGAAAACCACTGCGACGAGATACTTGCCATAAGGTCCAACATCGCCCAGCATCCGCCCCATCATGGCAGTAATCAATCCAACCAAGGCGATTGTCAGGAGAATACCAGCGGCAAATACCAGCGATAATCCGAGATTGCGTTTCGTAGATGAGTTGTTCTGGCTGGCTAAGAATCCAACGATCAGCGGTATACTCGACAAATGGCATGGACTGAGCAGAATACTCAGGATACCCCATGCAAAGGAAGCCGCGATCGCGATTCCGATATTGGCGAACATCGCCTCCGATAAAGTAGTAAACAGCGTATTCACGCGCTATTCCTTAGTTTCTGATTTAGGTTTCGCACCCTTTTCCTGTACCAACTTATCGATTTCCTTTTCGGCATAAAAACCTTCGTGTCGGAAAAATTCTTTACCGGCGGCATCGAGAAACACTTGTGTTGGAATAATCCGGATTTTGAATTCTTTCGCGAATTTCTTTTGATCTTCCTTCCAGACGTCGTGGAAAACCACCTTCACCTGATCGCCGTACTTCTCTTCGATCGCTTTCATTACCGGTTGCATCTGTTTGCACGGTACGCAATTCACCGATCCGAGTTCGACGAATGTTACCAATGGTTCATTTTTTTTGATTGCGCTCGTATCGGGTGTAACTGCTGTTTTCGATGGAACGGTTTCCGTCGCGAAACAGAGATTAACAATCACCAAAACGAGTGTCAAGAGAATGATTCGTTTCATGATAGATTATCCTTTCAACCAGGCTAGGATCTGCTCGTCCTTCGGAATACTACCCGACCACTTCACTTCACCATCGACCACCAGTCCGGGCGTGGATAGAATACCATACTTCATGATTTCTTTGATGTCGGACACTTTCACGATATTCGCCTCGATATCGTTGTCGGCGGATAATTCGCGTACTTTCATTTCAAGCTGTTTGCATTTCGCACAACCGCTGCCGAGTACTTCGATCTTTTTCATGGTAACTCCCGAATGATTTAAAGAATGAGATTGAACAGATAACCCACGATCAAAATTCCACATCCAACCACTGCGATAAACGTCGCAATCAGCGGGATGCGTAAAACTTTACGGAGAATAATCGTTTCCGGCAGCGACAAGCCGATCACCGCCATCATGAATGCGAGTACGGTTCCGAGCGCAGCACCTTTTCCGAGCAGCGCTTCTACCACTGGGATAATGCCAGCCGCATTCGAGTACATCGGAATCCCGATCAATACGGCTACCGGTACCGACCACCACGCCTCTTTTCCCATGATCGATGCCATGAAATTTTCCGGGACATAGCCGTGAATTCCAGCACCGACCGCGATTCCGAGCAACACATACAACCATACTTTCCCGACAATATCTTTTACCGCATCGATCCCTTTTTCGATACGCTCCGACCAATCGATCTGCTCCTCCAGACTCCCTTCGGTAGTGGATGGGAGTTCATACACCCAGCTCTCGACCCATCGTTCCAATTTCAATTTTCCAATAATCCAACCAGAGAAAAAGGCGATCAGCAGACCGGTTGCCAGATAGAGACCGGCGACTTTCCAGCCGAACAGACCGAACAGCAGCACCAGTGCCACCTCATTCACCATCGGCGCCGAAATCAGAAAGGAAAATGTCACCCCGAGTGGTACCCCGGTCGTGACAAAACCGATGAAGAGCGGCACCGCCGAACAGGAACAGAATGGTGTGACAACGCCCAAGAGCGAAGCGAATAGATTTCCCGCAGTTTCGCGCTTACCGATCAGTATTCGGCGAGTGCGGTCCGGTGTAAAAAACGAGCGGACAATTCCAACGAAGAACACGATCAGCGTGAGCAGCATCAGCACTTTCGGTGCTTCAAACAGAAAGAAGGCAATTGCAGAGCCGAGTTGCTCATGCTCCGATAGTCCGCACAGTGAATAGGCAAACCAGTCGGCAAACGGTTTTAGTTGTGAATAAACCAACCACCAGAGAACGAGTGTCACGATACCAGTGAGGATCGTGGATCGTAAGTTTTGAGGACGGTGAAAGAGGTTGTTCATGATGCCGGTAATATCGATTTTGATTCTTTACTTGGTTTCATTGCTTTGGGAGCGCTACAGATAATTTTCGGGGTCACCATTTGGAGCTGTTTTGCTGCCGTTTCGATAGCTTGGGGAAGAATAGTTTTCCATTCCGCTTTCCACAATTCCGGTGCAATGCGGTAATGCATCCACGTTCCGACGCGACGCGATGTGACAACCCCGGCGGTACGCAACAGCATTAAGTGCCGGCTGGCGGTACTCTGCTGCAATCCGAGCGGTTCGTGCAACTGACAGACACACCGCTCGCCACCGGCGAGTAACCCCAACAACTTCAACCGCACCGGATCCGATAATAATCCAAATAACTGCGCGAGATTGTCCATTTTCTGTCTTCCCACTCCAAAACAAACCGAATTGCAATCCATCTAGAGTTTCTATGTTAGTATATGCGCATATACAAATATACACATAAAACTTCAAATCCGGCAATTTTATTTAGAACATCTTGAGTAGCCTACAGATAATCGAATTGTGACCGTTGTTCTATTTGAGTGACGATTATAAATAAGTGGTAATTTGGAAGTATCTCGCTAATTCCGAGACAAAATTAACTAATTTCATTTTTTTTTCGTCAGAAGCGAAGAATTTCCGTATCTTTAAAAAACTTAAATTGATCGGGATGGCATTTCCTCGCGCAAGCGTAACCCTCTCGTATCGATGATTGAATCCCATTCAGCGACCCAAAGGAAACTATTTCTGTTATGCACTTAACGGCATTTTGGGATACCGCCACCCGACCACACCACAGAATTACCGATCAGGTTCAACACCGGACTGCTCGACTATTTCAGTCCTTGATGCTCGCGCATATTGGTTTCGCGACGCTCGCAGCGATAATACTGGATGTGCTTTGGGTAACGTATGAACATCGGTCGATTTTGGGTGATCTGGATTTCTTGATTGTCTGCTTTGGATTACTTTTTGTCGCGCTCGCATACGGGTTCTTGCGAACTGGCAACTACCTTACCGGATTGTGGATTTACATCGTCACGTGTTTACTCGTTCCGATCGTTGCACCATTTATGCCCGACCCCAATGCGGAAATCGGGGTATTAGCCACCGCGATTATCCCGATCATCGTGACTGCGATTGCCTTCTCGCCTCAAATCACATCGATCGTGATTGCCGTGTTAGCAATTTCGAGCACTTTCTTACTCCAATTTTCCCACTACGATTCGCGCTCAGTTATCACCGGCTATTCCATTCTAGTATGTGTGGTTATCGCAGGGGTATTGATCCTGATTTTGCGTCGACATTTCAAACTCCTCGAAGAAGAGCGCATTAATACTTTACAGATTACTGCAAACGCACTTAAAAAAAGTGAACAGGCGCTACAAGAAAAAGAAGATCTGTTTCAACTCTTCATGGATCATTGTCCCGTTTATGTCTTCTTCAAGGATCAGGATCTAAAAACGCTGCTCCTTAGTCGAAATTTCGAAAACATGATCGGTAGACCACTGAATACCCTGCTGGGAAAACCGATGTTTGATCTGTTCCCGACCGAATTTGCCCAAAAGATGATCGAGGACGACAAACAAATCATTGCTCAAAGACAATCGATCGAACTATATGAAGAATTAAACGGTCGCCAGTATATCACCACGAAATTTCCGATTTCCCGTCCGGGTAGTCCCGTCTTGCTGGCAGGATTCACGATGGATATCACCGACTGGAAACGTACCGAGAATGAACTGAAAGCAAGTGAAGCCCGCTACCGGTTTCTTGCCGATCACATGAACGACACCGTCTCATTGATGGATTTGAATTGGTACACGACTTACATCAGTCCCTCGATTGAGCGGGTCCGCGGATACACACTGGAAGAAATTCAGCAATTACCCATGGAAAAGCAGATCACTGCCGAGAGTTACGAGCGTGCGATCAAAGCCTACCATGAAGAGCTGCAGAAAGCGATGGCGGATCCGAATTACAATTTTTCCCGATCCATCGAATTGGAATTTTACCGCAAAGACGGCTCGACCTATTGGTCGGATAATACTTTCAGTCTGATCCGCGACGAACAAGGTAAACCGTTTGCCGTTCTGGGTGAAGGTAAAAACATCACTGCCAAGAAACGTGCCGAAGCAGCGTTGCGATTGAACGAAGAGCGTATGCAGCTAGCGCTCGATGCCACCAATACCGGATTATGGGATTGGGATCTGAGTAACGACCAGAATTACTACAGCCCGGGATGGTTAAAATTATTGGGCTATTCGCAAGCCGAAGTTGACGCGAACAACCGGTTATGGACTCAAACGATGATGCCGGAAGATGTCGCGAAAGTTCGTGAAGGGCTGGACCGTCATTTGAGCGGTGAAACACCGATGTTTGTGATGGAGTATCGGAAGCGAAAGAAGAGCGGCGATTGGATTTGGATCCTCGATTGCGGTCGAATTGTTGAACGCGATTCCGAAGGAAAACCATTACGAATCGTCGGTACGATTACCGACATCTCCGACCGGAAACATGCCGAAGAGGAAAGCGCGAAACTGGAAGCTCAGTTGCAACAGGCGCAGAAAATGGAGTCGGTAGGACGCCTCGCCGGTGGTGTCGCACACGATTTCAATAATATGCTTCAAGCAATTCTCGGGAATGTGGAGCTGGCAATCCAAAATACCGCCGATGACAAACCGGTATTGGAGAATCTTGCAGAAATTCAGAAATGTGCTCAGCGATCTGCCGATTTAACCCGGCAACTGCTAGCCTTTGCACGCAAACAGACGGTTATCCCAAAAGTGCTCAATCTCAACGAAACGATCGACGGTATGCTCAAAATGCTGCGCCGATTGATTGGTGAGGATATCGATTTGCAATGGCTGCCCGCCCCTAATCTTTGGTCGGTACGAATGGATCCATCGCAGATTGATCAGATTCTGGCAAATCTCTGTGTCAATTCCCGCGATGCCATTGGGAATATCGGCAAAATCGCCATTGAAACTCACAACTTGACGGTCACTGCCGAAACCGGCTCTGCGCACTCGAGTCTTCCAATTGGAGAATATATCCACTTAGTGGTGCGCGATACCGGTTGTGGAATGAATCGCGAAACGATCGATCGACTGTTTGAACCGTTTTTTACTACCAAAGAGACCGGTAAGGGCACTGGTTTGGGATTGGCAACGGTCTATGGTATTGTCCGGCAGAACAACGGAATGATCGAGGTTGAGAGTGAGATCGGTCAGGGAACGACATTCAATATTTATTTGCCGCGATTTCAGGGAACCACGCGGTCGGCTTCAGTTAGCGAAGAACAGACTCTTGATATCTATGGCAACGAAATTATTTTACTCGTTGAAGATGAAACTGCCGTATTGAAAATGATCTCGAAGGTGCTTGAACGACAAGGTTACACTCTGTTGAAAGCATTGTCGCCACTTGAGGCGCTGAAACTTGCGGAAGAGTACGCCGGTGAAATCCAATTGGTTCTTACTGATGTCGTCATGCCCGAAATGAACGGATGGGATATGACGGTGGCACTCAAAGAAAAATTTCCAACCATAAAATGCTTATTCATGTCGGGATATTCGGCGGAGATCTTGCCGAACCAAACCACGTCCGATAAGACTATTTACTTCATTCAGAAACCGTTTACGATGCGAAGTCTATCGGAAAAACTGCGTGTCGTTTTGGACGACAAACAGTATTAAACCTCGATATATCACTTATTTTTGCGCCACATACAATAGTTCTCACGGCAAGATTGAAGAGGGTTGGACAATAGTCAGAATATTTAAGAATATTGATTATATTATTTTCTAAGATCCCTACTTGCCTTATGCCAGAGGTGCAGCGATGCCGCGAGACCTTTCCCGAACCGTTTATTTTGTTTTATTACTGCTTGTTTTGTGGTTGCACTCCGCGTTAGCGGTGAGTGTACAATCGTCGCGCTTGCCGCATCCCTTCCAATTCACCGAGAACAAGGGACAGTGGGATAGTGCCGTGCTCTACAAGTGCGAAGTCCGCCGCGACGGTTTCACCTGGTTCCTTGAGCGCGATGGTGTCACCCTCGTCACCTCAATTGTTGACTCAAGTAGGGGCGGGTCCCCGCGCCCGCCCGTCGATCCTTTTTCCAGTAGGGGCGGACCCCCGTGTTCGCCCACCGCATTTAATTCTGTCATTGCGAGGACGCCGCAAAGCGGCGGACGTGGCAATCCACTCTTGACATTTTTTGATCCTTCTTCTTTGGTAGGGGCGGTTCGCGAACCGCCCGTGTCCGTTAATGATGCACGATTCGATCCCAATGGTCGTATCCATCATTCCCGTTTAAAATCTCACGCGCTCAAATTTAGATTTGTTGATTCCCGTAGGGGCGAATCGCATACGCCCCTATCCGATCAAGATGCTTTCACTTGTCTTTGCGAGGAACGCAGCGAAGGATCGTCCGCCGAAGGCGGAAAGCCGCAGCGAAGTGACGAAGCAATCTACTCTTTAAATGAATCAAAGACTCAGGAGGAGATTACCTTCGGTGAGCCCTTCGGGGTTGCTTCGTCATTCCACTTCGGAAGTGCTTCGCACGTTCCTTCGTTCATTCCTCGCAAATACAAAATCAGGATTCAAGATACAAGATTAGGGCGAATGCCATACGCCCCTACAGAAAAATATTCGACACAAGAGGAAGTCGGAATAAATTCCGACCTACCCTTCGCACAAGCAAAGCGGATTGATGCACAGGGTGAACTATCGTGGCACAACAACTATTTTCTCGGGAATGATTCTTCGAAGTGGGCACCGGATTGCCGCAATTTTACACGCGTGGTGTATCGCGAGGTGTGGGCGGGAATCGATGTCGAATTTTACGAGAGCAAGGGGCATCTCGAATTCGATTTCGTCGCGCATCCCGGTGCCGATCCGAAGCAAATCCAGATGGTGTGCGAAGGATTGGAAGCACCGATCGCAGGCGGAGGACGGACACTCTTGTCCGTCGACTCAGATATTTCTGTCACAAAAGGGAGTCGGACAGGAGTGTCCGACTCCCTCTTGTCGAATGAACTGTCACTCATGACCTCCCTAGGTGAATTGCGGATGAAAATTCCGGGCGCCTACCAAACCACCTCGAATGGCGCTCGCGGAAACGATGTCGCAGCACAGTTCAGACTCGAGACGAGAAATGTCTTCGCGATCGATTTACCGATTGGATATGATGCCTCGCAGACGCTCAGAATTGATCCGCTGGTGTATTCCACGTATTTGGGGGGAAGTGGTACAGATGAAGGAATGGTAATTTGTAAAACTACAACTGGAAATATCGTTGTCGCGGGCGACACGCAGAGTAGCGATTTTCCGGTAACATCTGGAGCTTTCGATACGACACTTTCCGCTACGGATGTTTTTGTATCTTCAATCAACTCGTTAGACAATCAACTGCTGTTCAGTACCTATCTCGGTGGAAATAGTGATGATTTTGCTGTTGGAATCTGTGCCGATCCTACCGGTGGAACAATTGTCTGCGGTTCGACGGGTGGTGCAGGATTTCCAGTTTCAGCTACTGCCTTCGATCGAACACAACCGATCCATGATAATAAGTGTTACATTATGCGTCTCAACGCATCCGGTTCGCGAATCATCTATAGTTTCCTTCTCGGCAGTAATAATGCTCTCCAAGAAGCTCAATCTGTTATCAGCGATGCAAACGGTGGTGCTTACGTAACTGGGTACACTGAGGGTTTGAATTTTCCCTGTACTTCCGATGCTTATAGTACTCTGCCATTTTACAGTACCAATGTATTTCTTACTCACCTTAACAGTACTGGATCGAACCTTATCTACAGTTCTTATTTTGGTGGAAATTCTCAAACGATCGCATATAAAATTGATTTTGATGACTCTGGAAGGGTAGCGATTGCTGGGATGACAGCTAGTACAAATCTTCCGACAACATCCAATTGCTATAGTTCTCAGTTGCGTGGCGGTGGAAACTGTTTCCTTACAGTGTTTTCTACCGATTGCAGATCCCTTGCCTATAGTACTTATATCGGTGGAAATTGTACCGATCGAATCTATGGTCTATCAAATGACGGTCTCGGTGGTTGGTTTATCTCTGGAATTACTTGTAGTTCCGATTTTCGAGTATCTCCTCATGGTTACGACACGACCTATCATGGCGGTGAATTAGGTGATGCCTTCGTCGGACACATGACCTATACATCGACGGAATCATCTTTCTTAAGCACATATATAGGTGGTAGCATGACCGACTACTCAACCAGTGCTCAGTTTAATCGACTCAATCATTGTGTTTATTCAGCTGGCGTAACAGTCAGCACCGAATTCCCTGTCACGATCAACTCTTTCGATTCACTCTACAATGGTGGTGGTACTGACGGTTTCATCATGAAGTTTAACAGTACTTTGGATACACTAATGTACAGTACATTTATCGGTGGCAATAATTACGATAATTGTGAAGGTTCGGTTTTAGTGGGTAGTGATACATTAGCGATTGTTGGCAGAACGAATAGTACCAATTTCCCAGTGACCGGTTCTGCAATCGATAGCACGAATCAAGGCGGGTGGGATGCCTTTATCGTGAAGTTTATTACTTTGCCGGAATCGACTGATGCAAATGAAGTAAAGTTAACGATTCTTCCGCAAAGCGCAAGCATTAAGGCTTTTCCGAATCCCTTCAACGCCACCACTACTCTTTCCTACACCCTTCCAATTTCATCTCACGTCGAGCTTTGTCTCTACGATCTCACCGGTCGCGAAGTATCGACACTTGTGCAGCGCGAGCAGCGTCCCGGAACGTATCGGGTATTGCTCGACGGTTCACGATTAGCGAGTGGAACGTATTTTGTACGATTGCAGGCGGGAACGTTCAGCAAGACACAGAAGATCGTGTTATTGAAGTAGGGGATGGCTCGTGAGCCCTCCCGATTTTTGGTAGCGGCGGACTTTAGTCCGCCATTCCTGAAAAAATAAAAAAAAAGCGGACTGAAGTCCGCCGCTACCACAGAAAACATGATTCAAAAAACGCAGGCTAAAGCCTGCGGCTACACAAGAGAAGATTGCCACGTCATATGCTACGCATCTTCCTCGCAACGACAAATCAGGATACTAGCGGTGGTCAGAACAAGTTCTGACCTACGGAAAAGCAGGGATTCGTCCAATCGGAGTTGGGCAGTACTTTAAAAAAAAGATACAAGAACGCAGGCTCGGAGGCCTGCGCCACCAACAAAATGGGTGGTAGGGGATAGGTGTTGGGGGATGGGAAAAGATGAAATGATAAAAGAATGTGCGCCCGCGGGGAGGCGCCCCTACTAAAATGCAAGAACGCGAGTTCGGAGGTTTGGGCTACCATGCACTGAGCACCAGGAACTGAACACCAAAAACCGAACACCAAGAATCAAACACCAAGCACGCGAAACTCGTCACCCCAACTGTTTCTGAAAGCGTGTCACCGCCAGCGCAAACACGATTGCTCCAAGTCCGGTCAGCATCGCAAATTGTTGTTTCAAATCGACCAGCGACGATCCTTTGATCAGCACCGAGCGCATAATTTCCATCATGTATCGCATCGGATTCGGAATCGTGATATACTGCAACCACTTCGGCATATTCTCGATCGGAAAAAAGAATCCACTGGTCATAATCCCAAAGATCAACACGAACCAGACCGAAAACATCGCCTGCATCTGTGTTGCCGACATCGTCGAAACCAGCAGTCCGACCGAGAGCATCACCACCAGATAGAGCGATACCCCGCCGATCAGAGTCAACGACGATCCGGAAAATGGCACGCCAAACCAAATCATCCCGATCGCCAACGCCAGACTCATCGCACCGAACGATAGAATAAAGAACGGCAGCAATTTTCCAGCAACCAGTTGCCACCGTTCCAACGGTGCCACCAGCAGCAATTCGATCGTTCCAATCTCCTTCTCCTTCACGATAGCAATCCCCGCCAGCATACCCGATACCGTCGAAATCAACATCACGACAATTCCGGGCACCATGAAATGTTTGCTTTCCAACTCGGGATTGAACCAGAACCGCACCACCGGACGAATTTGGACATCGGTCCCTTCCGGCAGTCGTCCCTGCCGTTTCCACTCCTTCATCTGCGTAAGGTTCATATCGGCAATCAATCGGGCGGCGTAGCCACTCCCCAGCCCCGCAACATTGGAATTTTGACCGTCGACCGTCAATCCAATCTGCGCATTCTTCAATTTATCGGCAGCAAATCCACGCGGAATTGTTACAATCAGATCCGCTTTACCGTGCTCCAGTAATGTCGTCGCTTCGCTGAACGTACCAACTTCCGGATGTACCCGCTGAAAATAATCCGTGCCGAAAAATTTCGCTATGAATTGCGAACTCGCTTGTGTCCGGTCGAGATCGACCATCACCGCTTTCATTTCCTTCAAATCGGTATTGATCGCATACGACAAAACCAGCATCTGCACCAATGGCGCCACCAGCAGCACCCGCATCATTGCCGGATCGCGACGCAGTTGTTGGAATTCTTTGCGCAACAAAAACAGTAATTGTCTCATACACCCTTCAGTCGGTTTCGAACCGTTACATTCCTTCGCGAATGATCTTGCGAAATCCGGCAACACTGCCACTCAGCAATAATATTGCCATACCGATCAACACACTCCCCTCGACCGGAAACCAGATTTCCCCTTTCAACATGATTCCGCGAACAATCGGGATGAACCACGTCGCCGGTACAATCTTCGAGAGCATTTGCAGCGGAAACGGCATTGATGAAGTCGGAAAAATCAGACCGGATAACATCAGTGTCGGTAATAGTGTCAGGATCAGTGCAAACATCAGCGCCAATTGCTGCGTCTTGACAAATACACTGATCAGCAAACCCATCCCCAATGCGACAATCAAATAGATCGTGCTGTATGCTGTCAGCGCCAGTAAACTGCCGCGAAGCGGTACATCGAAAACGAAATATCCCACCGAAACCGTCAGTACCGCGTCGATTACGGCAATCGCTAGATACGGCAATACTTTACCAATAATCACTTCCACCGGATGCACCGGTGTCGTTAAAATCTGCTCGAGGGTGCCGTTCTCGCGCTCGCGGGCAATGGCGACACTGGTTAGCAGCGCGCACACCATCACCAGAAACAGCGCCACCAGCCCCGGTACGATAAAAATTGGACTCTTCAACTCCTCATTGAACCAGATCCGTGTGCGCAATTCGATGGGAGGGGTAATCTTTTTTCCAAACCGCTGCTGCAGACGTTCATTGCTCAATTGTTGTGCCACCGCACTGATGTTATTCGAGATGACATTTGCCGAATTGACATCGCTGCCATCGACAATGACTTGAAAATCGGCATTTTTATTGGTTGCGATATCGTGCGCATAACCCGGTTCGATCGCGAGAATTGCCCGATAGCGGTTCGCCTTGAATCCATTCTCGAAATCAGCACGATCGTTTAAGTATTCAGTGATCACGAAAGTGTTGCCCGCCGTGATTCGCTCCACCAATGCACGGCTTTCCGGACTACAATCCCGGTCGTAGACCCCGATCCGGACATGCTTCAACTCCATGTCGATCGCGTATCCGTATAGCATCAACATCGCCATCGGCATGGCAATCGCGACGAATAGCGTGCGATGGTCGCGCTTGATGTGCAGAACTTCCTTCATTGCGATTGCCAGTAACCGTCTCACAATGGCACCTCCACTGGCGCTTCGCCGACCAATTTCAGAAACGCATCCTGCATCGAACTGGTACCGGTCATTCGTTTCAATGCGGTCGGTGTATCCAGTGCGCGCAGTTTTCCGGCAACCATCAAACTGACGCGATTGCAATACTCCGCTTCATCCATATAGTGCGTGGTCACGAATACCGTCATACCGCTGTCGGCGATTTGGTAGATCAGGTTCCAGAATTTTCGGCGTGCGACTGGATCGACGCCGCTCGTCGGTTCGTCGAGAAACACCACCTGCGGGCGGTGCAGAATGCTGCAACCGAGCGCCAAGCGCTGTTTATATCCCAACGGCAGATCGCGCGTCACCCGATCCGCCATACCGGTTAATCCGACACTCGCGAGCAATTCCGCTTTTCGAGTGGCAATCTGCTCGTCGGTGAGTAAATAGATACCGCCGTATAGATCGATGTTCTGTTCGATCGAGAGATCGTCATAGAGCGAGAACTTCTGACTCATGTAGCCGATCTTGCGTTTCAGCGCTTTCACCTCGTGAAGCAGATTGCATCCGGCAACCGAAGCTTCGCCCGAAGATGGCTCCAATAACCCGCAAAACATCCGGATCGCGGTGGTCTTACCGGCACCATTGGCACCCAGAAATCCGAAGATTTCACCTTGCTTCACTTCAATCGAGAGATTGTCGACGGCGATGAATGATCCGAATTTCTTCGTCAAATTGCGCGCTACGACGGCATATTGTTCGTTAGGTGGATTAGTTGCCATTGTTCTGCACCCTATTGACAAACACATCTTCCATCACAGGATGGGTTGGATGCGAATGAAATCCGAATTGCTCCGCTTCCGCGACAATTCGATCACTCCCCATCTTGCGATCGAATGCGACATGCAGCCGGTCGCCGAAACGATTCACGCTATGGACACCAGTTAGTTGTGCGATCTTACTCGATAGCTGCTCGAAGACATGAAAATCGATTTCATCCCGAAACAGTTCTAACAACTGATATTCGAAATTTGCCAGAAGCGATTTAGTTTCACCCGAACAGAGAAATTGTCCTTCATGCATCAGATAAACCCGATCGCACAATTCCGCTTCATCCATGTATGCCGTCGACACCAACAGACCCGATCCGCGCTTTTTCAGATCGCCGAGGATATCCCACAACTCGCGACGCGAAACCGGATCGACCCCGAAGGTAGGTTCGTCGAGCACCATCACTTCCGGCTCGTGGATAAGATTGCAGCATAATGCCAACTTCTGCTTCATACCACCCGAAAGCTGCCCGGCGCGCCGCTTCTGAAACGGACCGAGTTTCGAAAATTCGTACAATCGCGCAACGCGCTGCGCTCGCTGCGATTCCGTCAATTTGAACAGATCGGCAAAGAACCGGATGTTTTCCGCCACCGACAAATCGGAGTATAGACTGAATCGCTGCGGCATATACCCGAGACGGGTTTTCACTTCGTCGGCTGATTTACGAACATCGAATCCCGACACGCGAATCGTTCCGGCATCCGGCGCGAGTAGCCCGCAGATCATCTTGATCGTCGAGGTCTTTCCTGCACCATCGGCACCGATCAAACCGACGATTTCACCGGGAGCAACCGTTAACGATATCAGTTTGACCGCTTCGATTGCGCCGTACTTTTTTTTGATTCGATCGACATCGATTGCCAATGTTCCATTCGACACTATAGCTCCGCTTCGATCGGCATTCCGCCGTGCAGTTCACCGCTCGGATTGGCTACATTCAATTTCACGGCAAAGACCAGATCGGCTCGCGTCTTCTTGGTCTGAATATTTTTCGGTGTGAATTCCGCAGTTGGATTGATAAAGCTTACCACCCCTTCGAAAATCTTTTTGTCGAGCGCATCCACGCGCAACACGACTTTTTGACCGATCTTCACTTTTCCCATTTCCGGTTCGGTGAGATAGATCTTTACCGTCAGGTTCGTTAGATCCGAAAGTTTGTATACGATCGTCTGCGGCGTAACTGACTCACCCGGTTCACTCCCTTTCACCAGAACGGTACCTTTTAACGGCGATACGATCACGCCGTCGCGCAATTGTCGCTCGATCATTTTCTTACCCGCTTCGATGCGACTCCGTTGTGCGACATTTGCCGACGATTGTGCGGCAATCGCTTTCAACTGCGACTGTGCTATGTCGCGTTGCGAAGTTAAATCATCCACGATTTGTCGCGAGCTGCTACCTTTTTCCAACAACGTCGTTTGCCGGGAAAGCTTGTCGGAGTAATTTTTGATCTGCAACTCGCACTGCGTCTTTTGCGCCTGCAATGCCTCGTATGCTGCCGCTAACTCGGATAGCTGTGCTTCACTCTGGTTTCGCTGTAAGCCAAGCAATTCGGTATCCAACACGACCAGCGTGTCGCCGACTTTAACTTCGTCGCCTTCCTGTTTGCGCAATTCCAGAACCCGACCCGACAACAGCGGGGAAATCGAGACCTCCGTTGCTTCCAACGTTCCCGAAGGACGAAGTCCGTTACTGTTTTTTCCGCAACCGGCAAACACGCTTAGCGCGATAATCGCCAATCCAATAATCAACCAAATCAATTTTTGCTGCTTCATTTTCGTCTCACCTGCTTGATCTTCGTTCCGATCTACTTTCAATCGTCCAATAGATTTCTTACTCAGCGCCATCGGTCACCAGCCATTCCACTTCCGCCAGCCTCAGCCGCACTGTCGCCGACAGCACATTTTCATGCGCCTGCGTCACATCGTCCTGTGCATCCTGCCATTCGCTTTCGGTAGCCTGTCCCTGTTTCCAGCGCTCTTCCACCATACCTGCGCGAGTCTGTACTGATTCCATTCGGCTGCTCTGCACTGCAAGATTCCGCTTTGCCGTTTCCAATCGTTCGAAAACGACTTTCGCTGCGGTTTTCAGGTTGCGCGACAATTCGAAATTGTTGAAGCGCAGCGCATTCTCACTGTTGCGTGCCTTTTCGATACGACGATCTCGAGCAAACCAATCCCACATCGTCCATGATGCCGATACGCCGAAAACCCCGTAACTCATCCACTCGTTCTTAATCATTTGCACGCCCGGTTTGGCATAATGGTAAGTCGCTTGTGCCGCAACACTCGGATACCAACTGCCACGAACCGCATTGGCTGCCCACGTCGCTTGCGCCACCCGGTGTTGCATCGCGGCAAATTCACCACGATGATCGTTGGTCGGTACCGAAATCGAATCGAATCGTGTCAGCAACGACATTTCCAGATTGCCATCGAATTCCGCGTTGCTTTCATCAATTTTGGTGATTTCGCACAATGCAATCCGCGCCGCTTTCAAATCTCCTTCCGCCACGATCTGACTGCTCTCGGCTTGTTTCAGCGCCACTTCATTCTGGATTAATGCTTCTCTAGAAACCGCTCCAATGGTAACAGCATCTTCCAATTCGCCTTTATGGCGCAGCAATTTATCGCGATTATTGGTTGCAATTTTCAGTGCCGCTTCACCCGCTAGCACTTGATAAAATGCGCGACGTACTTCCGCAGCGAACGATGCTTTTTCGGCTTTCCAATCGTACTGCGCCGCATCGGCTCCGGAGCGCGCCGCCTGTTCGCGATACTTTAGCGCACCACCGGTGAACAACGGAATTTTCGCAGTCACCGCGAGATCGTAGACATTCCCATCGCCGAATTTCGTTTCGGGAATCTTCATTCCCGGAATCGAAATCGGTATGCTGAGTGTCTGCACATCGGTGCTATGGGAGTATGTTCCGGTGGCATCCACCGACCCATACCGCGCAACCCGCTCCTCGCGCCATCCTGCTTCGGCGGAACGGTATTGCCATTCGCTCGCGCGAACGCGATTTGGCTGCTTTCCAGCATTGCGTAGACACTCTTCCAACGTCCATCGCTTCGCACTGTCTGCCGCCGGAGAAGTTGCAGCAAGCCCGATTAATAGCAATGCTACTATCCAGAATCGATACTTCATTTTTTCACCTTCTTCGGTTGTGTCGACAATCCGTGTCGCAGCACTTCGTTCACCATTTTCATCCTAATTTCCTGCGTTTTCGATTCATCGGGGACCTGTTTGGTCAGGATCCGGAAATACGGTTCGATAAAAACCGAACTGAAACTCAAACCAATCAGCAATGGAGCCACTAGTTTCGGTGGGAGATCAGCCACTTTACCGGCTTTGACCAATTCGGCATACGCTTCGCTAAGATGTTTGGCAAACCCGAGCGGACCCAATTCACCGAGCTGCTCAATCGCCTGCTCGAGATGCGCGCCACCTTCCGCGACTTCGCGAAAGATTAATCGTGCCCAGAGCGGATTTTTCCGCAACATACCATTGATCCGTATCGGAATTCCGAACACGACCTCTTCCAGCAATTCACTTTCCCGTAATTCGCTGAACGCCGCAGATGCGAATTTTCCAATTTGTTCGGCAATTACCTGATGGTAGAGGTTATCCTTGGACCCGTAGTAATAATGGATCATCGCCTGATTGACTTTGGCGGCTTCGGCAATTTCCCGAATTCCAGTCGCTTCGAATCCCTTTTCAGCGAATTTCTCGAAGGCTGCACTCAGAATCCGCGAACGCGGGGAATCATCGCCATCGTGCGATCCTTTATCGTGGAGCTGTTGGATAATCTCCTTGAAGTGGTGATACCCTTTCAGGTGCAGCGCCCGAATCGGGTGTTCGGCTTTATCGGGTTTGGGGTCATTTTTTTTCATTGCAGAATGCCTTATTAATTAAACGAACAACTTAGTCAGTCGTTTAACTAAATTACTATAACCGATCCCCATTTGTCAAGTCCATCATGCCACTGAATCAAAAACGGCGCACATCGTACGCCGTTTCAATATCTTAAAAGATTGTTTTGAAAACTAAGAGGCTTTCCGTGCCACCACTAAAACCCCGTATCCCCACTTTTTCGGAACGTGTAAATCGCTCCACCAAAAGGGATATCCAAGCGGATATGCGAGTAGAAACCAGAGCGGAATAAGAGCATATCCCAATAAACCGAGCTTTGTAAATTTCAGCGGGATGTTCTGCCACAAGCGCCAAATTAGTGGTCCGGTAAATGGTTTATAGGTGGGATACACATCGACCTTGGCAAATCCCGCTTCCGTCATCTTCTCGATGATTTCATTCTTTTCATACCCTTCGCGAACGTGCTCTTCCACCAAACTTTTCGGATCGTGATGCGATGTCCGCGAGTCTTCCTCGGCACCCGGCGAATGAATCATCAATTGTCCACCCGGCTTGAGTGCATGATTAAAACGCTTCATCAGGTCGACGTCGTCCTCGATGTGCTCGAGTACATCGATCGACAACACGAAATCGTACTTGTTTTTCTGCTCGAGTTTCAAGAGATCCAATTCGCCGAAAGTGACGTTCTTTAAACCTTTCGCGGCAGCATGATGATTACCCGCATCGATAAAATGCTTCTTCACGTCACCCGCGAAAATTGTGCTGCCCGGCAGTTTTTTTGCCATCCAGAGCGCATACTGCCCCAATCCGCAACCGGCATCGAGAATCGCGGCATTGTCGGGCAACTGTGCCAATTTTATCCGGCGTTTGACATGACCTTCACGCAAAAAAGTGTGTCCGATCGCGAAAAACAATGCATCGCGCAGAAACACACTATTCTTGGTGATACCGAACAGTTTATCTTTGATCGGATCGTATTCCATCGACTCAGTTGCCTCATTCCATTGTCAAATGCGGGAACGCTATTCCCGCCTCGCAATCATAATATTTTTTCCACTCGCGTTATTTCGCGAATTTCGTCGCCACTTGCTCTACGACCGAACCGACATAATCGATCTCTTCATTGGTCATCGCCGGGAAAATCGGTAACGATACCAGGCGCGGCCAGACCGCTTCGGCTGCGGGGAATTCGCCACCCTTGAAACCGTAGTGTTGAACGTAGTACGGATTCATCGGCAACGGCATCCAATGCACCGAGCAACTCACGCCGAGCGCTTTCAGTTCTTCGATAAATTGTGCGCGATCGATCGTCAGACGTTCCAAATTCAAGCGTAAGCAGTAAAGGTGCCAGGAGTGAACGCATTTGTCCGGATTATTCGGTGGTAATTGCACTTGCGGTAAATTCGCGAAGAAGCTATTGAATTTCATGGCAACCGCTTCGCGTTTCTGCCGGAATATTTCCACTTTTTCGAGTTGGTGAATACCCAGTGCCGATGCCATATCGGTGAGATTGTATTTGAATCCGGCTGCCGTCAGTTCGTAGTACCACGAGCCTTGATCGGTGAAGCGCTTCCACGCATCCTTGTTCATGCCATGCAACGACATCAGCCGAATCCGGTTCGCGGTATCGTCGTCATCGGTGACAACCATGCCCCCTTCACCAGTGGTGATGCATTTGTTGGCGTAGAACGAATAGACACCCGAGACACCGAATCGACCGGCGATCTTCCATTGTCCATCCGCTTGTTTGTACTTGGAGAACACGCAGTGGGCAGCGTCTTCGATCACGGGAATACTACGCTTCGCGGCGATTGCCATAATCTCGTCCATGGCACAGGTATAGCCGCCGTAATGCATCGGCATAATCGCGCGGATCTTGGTATACGGCGGGTTGTAGCCATAGATTGGTTTCCCTTGCTCGATGGCAGTCAGCGTCGCTTCCAATGCTGCCGGACTCATGCAGAGTGATTCGTCGCAATCGACGAATACCGGTGTCGCACGGTCGTAGCGCACGACTTCTGCGCCCGCAGCAAAGGTCAATGCCGGAACCAGCACTAACTCGCCCGGTTCCAATCCAACCGCTTCCAGTGCAAGGTGCAGACCGGCTGTTGCCGAATTCAACGCAATCGCGTGCTTCGCTCCGACAGCAGCAGCAAAATCGGCTTCGAATTTCTTCGTCTTCGGTCCAGTCGTCAACCAACCCGATCGAAGCGTATCCTCTACTTCGTTAATTTCACTTTCATCCAACGCTGTTCGGAAAAATGGGATTTTCATCATTATTTGCTCGATTTCTAATTATCGCAATCGCGATACTGGTTGAACGGTCGAAATGTATTTTGATAACATTAATCTCAATCAACTTACCGATCGATCAGACATCCTGTTCCCCAGGTTTTCTCTCTGAAGTCGGAATATTTGGGAATCATCGTAAAAAATAAAATACGAATTTTAAAATCGATCTGTGAAACATTCGGAATGAATTCAAATTTATGTTGCACTGTCATCACGGTTGATTCGCGGAAAAAGGCGCATATCCGCGCCTTTCAGAAAATCGGATCGACCGGCACCGTTCATCAACCGTTGCCATTCGTAATGAATTCCGGTACGAAACGCTTGATTTCCGCCATTAATTCATCGCGGGACAACCGGGGATTTCGAACGATCAACTGTTCGATTTCGGCGATATACTTTTGATCGACACTTAGCTTCGGTTGCAATACAAAGAGATTGGGAACGCGTGTCGGGGTCTCTTCCCCTTCGAAATAAAGACTCTCATACAGTTTCTCGCCCGGACGCAAACCGGTGTACTCGATCTTAATATCGCGATGCGGACGCAAACCACAGATCTCGATCATGTATTCTGCCAATTCGGCAATACGAATCGGCTTTCCCATATCCAATACATAGATCTGACCGGAAGCACCGACAGCGCCGGCTTGTAACACCAATTCCACGGCTTCCGAAATTAACATAAAGAACCGGGTAATTTCCGGATGTGTAACGGTGATCGGTCCACCGTTGGTAATTTGCTGTTGAAACAGCGGAATCACGCTTCCAGAGCTGCCAAGTACATTACCGAACCGAACCGCCATGAAATCGGTATTGCTGTGCTGTTGCTCGAGCAACATGATCAGTTCGCACATCCGCTTCGTCGCGCCCATCACGCTGGTGGGCTTCACCGCTTTATCGGATGAGATGAGAATAAACCGTTTGACCCCAAATTCCGAAGCAAACCGCGTCAACTGCAATGTACTGGTCAGATTATTGTAAATTGCCGCCCACGGATTTTCTTCCATTAACGGAACATGCTTGTACGCGGCAGCATGGAAGACAATTGCCGGTTTCGTCCGCTCGAAAATATTCCGCAACAATTCGTTGTTACAGGCATCGGCAACCAGCGGTGTAAGATTTAATTTGGGAAAACTCTTGCGAAGCACTTGCTCGGCAGTGTAAGTATTAAATTCGCTGGCATCAACCACCACGAGTTCTTTCGGTAGAAATCCTGCCACTTGCCGGCACAACTCAAGACCGATACTACCGCCGCCGCCGACAATCAACACGACTTGATCTTTGATCAATTGTTCGACCGGTTCGCGTTCGAGGTGAACCTGACTTCTACGTAAGAGGTCACTCAATTCAAATTTTCGCAGAACATTAATCGAGATGCGTCCCTGCACCAAATCGGAAAGACCGGGAATCGTAAGAATTTCAATTTCCGAACCGACTTGCTCATTGATCGATCGGAATAATTCGCGAGTTTCCGAACCGGAAAGGGAGGGTACACAAAAATATATTCCGGTAATTTTTTTCTGCTTAACCAGTGCACTGACGTCATTTCGTCCGCCAAGCACGCGTTTACCGTGAATGTATTGACTGCGCTTATTTGAGTCGTCGTCGATAAAGCCGACGACATCGATTCCCGACATGATCTTCGATTGCTGAATATTGCGCAACAACTGCTCACCAGTATCGCCAGCGCCGTAGATCAATACGCGACGACGCGGAGCAGTGCTAGACCCGGTATCCCTCTTTCGCGTGGTAAAATATCGGATCGAGAAACGGAAGCTTCCGGCAAGAAAAACCACACACAAGAAATCGATAAAGGGAATGGATCGCGGGATATTATGCTTGGGTAGCAAAAAGTAATGACTGATTACCAATAAAATACTTCCGACAGCCGTTGCCTTCATTAACGCCATAATCGAAGGCAATTCGGAATAGCGCCACATGGTCGAATAGAGCCGAAACGAGGAAAAACAGACCAACCGAACGACGAGCACAACAATTAGGAAGTAACCGAGTGTATGCATCTCTTTGAGAAATGCATCCCATGGGAAGCGGAGGAAATAGCCAAAGACAAACGCAAAAATAATCGCAAATGAATCGAGAAATATCTTGAGAATCAAGCGAGTATTGTAATTCATTTTACGATACATATCGTCTCGGTTTCATTTTATGTTGCGTGTGTCCGGTGCTCTTATGGATTATCGCGATAACCGGAATATCGAATCACAAACGAAACACTACCCCTTTTTCAAATACTTACTGATTTTAAGTTCTGTACAGGAAATCAAATTCCGATGTTTCTACTAATTCAACTTTCCGAATTCGGTCAATGGATCACTTCAAAGATGGGGAGTGAACCTCCAAACTCCGGTCGAACTGCTAATATATATACCCGATAGGATATTGTACAACGGTTTAGGACGTTGGATATATACTTAATCAAACTCAACGTTTGCTCTTTTTTTTGTTATCTAAATATAAGATATTCATAATCTTTACTTCGATTTTCACAGACGTTTAAAAACTGCTCCTGGAATCATCAATAGCGCTGTACCGCCATTTTTCCACCGATTCGTTTGCTCGGTTTGTAACATAGCAATCGATAATGAATTGACAACGTGACAATCAATATTGATCGAGCATTCAATTCTTGGCAGCTCGCAAACAAAAAATGCGGGTTCTTCGACCCGCATTATTGTCCGCTTTGGAGATAAATCATTATTTCCAATTTGCCGGAGCTTCACCTTTGCCGTATACATTTTCATTACTGTTTTGACCGTTGACACGGAAAAATCTCGGCTTTAAGGATGAGTATGGCGCATCGGGATGACCGATTGACATATCCGAATTGGCAGTCGAGGAATAATTGGTAAATGATTTTAGAAATACTGATTGTGATTGCGTTAGCTGAATTTCTTGTCCGTTGCCCTCGACGGAATTTCCATTATGTCCATTCGATTTTCCATTTACATCTGAATTTCCGTTAACGTATCCATTTGCATTTCCATTTATTGCTGGTTTTCCATGACCATTAACTGATCCATTCATACTACCGTTACTATGTCCGTTAAAATTTCCGTTCAATTGACCATTTGAAAACCCATTGATCGGTTTATTTCCGTTGAAAATAATAGGTTGATTTTGATAATCGTTTTGATAACCATTCCGAGTGGTAGTATCCGATTCGTTTAGGACTCGAATGGCATGTTCCAAAATATCGGCGTTGAGTTGGAGTTCTCGGTCGATCGTTTTCGAACCATTTAATTCGGCAAATGCAATCGGTTCTACTGCTGGTGGTCGATAATCGAAAGATCCGTTTTTCGTCGTATCAGTGGCAATCCCCACTGCAGGTATACTATTCGTGACTGCAGGACGGTGATATCCATTGACGATCCCATTGGCTAGCGTGGGTACTTCCAGCTCGTTGTGGATTGCTTTTGGAGTACCGTTTACCGGTTCTACCGGAAGGGTCGCAAGAGGCATATAAGCAAGATGATTGACTGGAGCTGCGTGTAAATCGATATTTCGCGGTGCCGATGCAGGCTTGTGAGCATGCTCTTTCACCCGGAAGATCACATACGATATAATCGCTACGCAAAAAGTGATGATTGCGACGACCAATATGACTCTCGATAACATTGCGATGACATCCATTTTATACTCCTGACAATCGATCTTGATACAACTGAGTTAATTCTGATTGACTTGATCGTGGTTGATGCGATCCAACTGAGCGATCGCATGACCTTACTGAACTTCGATTAAAACGCGATTCGATTCATCGGGTTGGTAATCTCGATCGCCTCGGTAACCGGCTTTCCGATCCACTCGTCGATCCAATTGGTATCGATCGCCATTGTCGAGCTGACCATCTCGATCTTTGCCGGTTTACGGGTTTCCGGTAATGGTTCTGCAGTTAACCGTGTCCAACTGGCGCGATTGGCGGCAATACGTCTTTGCAGTGTCGAGACGGTGCGAATGTCGTCTTGCGCAACGCTATTGCTGTAGCTGCGTGCGTTCTGAATACCTTCCCACGAGCCATTTACCCAATCCGACATGAAACTGTCCACTTCCGACTGCGGCGTTTCGCGTGCATCCCATTTGCCACTAATAGTATTCATGATCTTCTCAGACTTAGCCGTTGGTTCCGGCAGATAAATCGGTTTCATCGATGATTCGAAATTGACTGCAGCTCGCTGAACGTTTCCCACCGTTAATACCCGTTCGCGTACCCGGTTTGCGGCGTAGCTCAATGCTCCGATCGAGCCGGTTAATACTGTTGCCAATAACGTGTTGTGCGTGAAATTCGACATGGTTTCCATTTTCTTCTCCTTGCTTCCGCTATCCGGTTACCCGGTACTGAACTAATAAAATTCGATTGCGATACTGGATTAGTGAATTAACTTGAAATTACGGGTGGTTTCGGTTACCCGGGACAGCAAATCCTGAACATTGTCGGCATCTTCGGGATACATCGCCATCGCTTTTGAAATGACCAGATGACGACCCAATTGAACACCGAGTTTGTCGCCCAATTCCGTTTTCACATCGGCAGTGACCCGAGCGACAAATGCATCGGCACCTTCGCGATCGCAATTCTCCAAGAGAACCACAATCTTGTCCATACTGCGACAGGCGCTATCGTTCAATCCGCGCATCGCATTTCCGACAATCCCTGCCATACGCTTGACCAATTCCAAGCCGCGGGGCAGGTTCTGAAGTTTTGATATTTCGCCGGTATTGATCATTCGGAAGGACACGACTGCGAACGTCAATTGCTTTTGGCTGCTGCGCCAAATCTGCTCGTGGAGTTTCTCTTTGAAATCGCCAACGCTAATCAGTGTATCGCCTTGCTTTCCACCCAAGTCCGATTCCATCACGGTGTTCAGGAGCGACCCGAAATCCTCGGGAAGATTGGATAGCTGTGTGCGAGTTGCGAGCCGACTGGCAATTTCCTGATAGGTGTTGTAGTTCTTCAGCGCTTTTTCCAAGGCACGGACGACATCGCCCTTCACCAACGGGTGCATGAACAATGCGTCGGCACCGGCAAGTTTCGCAGATTGATAACTCAATTGTGCCGTTAATTGTTCGGAAACAATCAGAATCGGCAACTTCTCGTTGCGTTCGCGGATCTGGTGTACCGCTAGAAACCAATTCACGACCGAAGATGCATTCACGACCAACACGTCGTAACCAACATCCCGGTGACCGCGAATAAATTCGCTATCGGTACTGTAATCGTCGACCTGTTGTGCTTTCGGGAAGATCTCTTCGAACTGCGCGACGACATCTTCTTCGCCATCGATCACAGCTATTCGCATCGGTAGGTCGTTAATGCTCACCGGACCGGTTACTTGTTCGACCGTATTCGGTCGGCGGATATCGGGAGCGCGCTCGCCGAGGTCCTGTACGACACCGGTACCATATTCGAACTTGGTCTTATAAGGAGTCGGCGGGGTCATCGGATTGACCATCTTGTGCACCCAGAACATCCGCTGTTGACTATCCTTCATTGAAACCGCCGAAGTCGAGAACACGCCGGCAGCGGCATCTTCGATCAATTCGGCAATCCGACCCGCCTGGGGGCTATTCGGTTCGCCGGTTGTCACGAAGGCGGTGCAGGAAAGCGCTTCGATTGCATTCATTAAGGAGTAAACATAATTGGCGACTTGTGCATCCCGTGCCTTTAGTAATAAGGGCATCAGGGTATCGAATACGATTCGGGTGCAATTGTACGTCTTGATATATTTCTCGATCTCGCCGAGGAGATGGATCACGCCACCCAACTGATAGTGCCCATTTTGAATTTCCTTGGGATATTCCATCAGGATCAGGCGATTTTCCACCAGATATTGTTCCAGCGTCAAACCGATCGTTTCCGACTTCAGGATCACGTCTTCGATCCGGTCGCTGGAGATCAGAATGCTGTTTTCGCCGTTTTCGAGTCCGGCGAGCAGAAACTGGAGACCGATTGTCGTGCGACCGGAACGTGCAGGACCACGAAGGTAGTAGGTTCGGTTGGCGTAGATGCCGCCGAATTCTGCATCGATGAAATCAAGTCCGGAAGCTATTCTTGTGTATATCATGGTTCACCTCTCGATGAAAAACCTGTTTGACGTACTTACGATGACAAACTACACCCCCATTGTTTGAGGAGGGGTGAAAGAATGGTTTGCCGAGCGTCTACCTTCCGTTTGAATGGATGTGATGGACATGAACTCCGTTTTAAAACTCCCCGCTATCGTTTGAATCGCCTCTTTTTTGCTGCTCTCCTCGGAGGTGGAGCTCCTCCAATGAGAGGTGAGTCGCCTCTCGTGAGAGGAGCGCCTCCATCTCACGGGAGAAAAAGTTTCACGAATTATGGATGGGTAGAATCGAAACCGGCGGACTGAAAAGTCCGCCGATTCAATAATGGATTATGAGGTTGTAAATGTGTTATCGGAGTAAAATGATTTTTTGAGTCTGATTAGTCGAACCGGTCTGCAACCGAACGAAGTACGTGCCGCTTGCCAGCACGCTTCCGTTTAATCGATAGGTGTAGCTACCGGGATGTTGATCGAAGTTGATTAACTTCGCTACTTCTCGTCCTGTCACATCGAACAGTCGCAAATCGACATTACTTGTCTTTGCAATCGTGTATTTGATTTCAGTGGTCGCATTGAATGGGTTCGGATAACAGCCATTCAGTGAACAAAAATCTGGAGTAGAAAAGATCTTCTGATCGTCAACACCCCGATCGGGATTCCACAGAATTTGTCTAACCGCTCCGGATATCACATCAATATCAATCCGGAGAACATAATTAAATTGCGATGATTCCGTATTGTAACAGACGTGCCAAGTTAAAATCGGATTTTCCGGGTCATCGTAATCAGTTTTAGAAGTCATGACAACATGGGTTGTTGGGTAGGCATTGCGTAATTGTGCTCCACCATTTCTTTCAGCAACTCGGAATGCACTATCACTATCGATACCGCTCAGCGGAAAATCAAGACCATACCCGATTCCAGGCTCAGTCGGATTGCTCGTACTTCGACGAATTTGATAAGAATTTACTCTTAGCTCTAACATACTATCTAACAGTGGAGACAGTACTCGGAATTGCCATGTATAACTTCTACCGGTTGGAAGATTTGCATCATCATCTCCCCAATGTCCCTTGATTGTTGCATTGGGATCGATCGAAGCAATATAGGCTCGGACTGCTGCAATTCGCTCGAGGGCAGTAATCGGCAATTCAAGATGTAACGTGATATTAATATTGGAGACATTGACATTATCAACGATTATTTCATCGGGTTCACCATCGTTATTTGTATCATACCAACCGCCGGGATCATTATTTAACTCACCGTCTCCATTTAAATCTAGTCCTGCGACAAGGGCATAATGTTGTCCACCACCCCTCAATCCATTTATTGTATATGTTGCTTGTCCGGGACTGCATACTCCGAATAAAATTGGATTGTCACTTCCGGATTGAAACAAAGCTACGAACGAGTTGACAGGATTCCCTTCTGGATAACTTATTGAACCAGAGATATTATAAATTCCAAAACTGCTCATACTCGTAAAATTCGATGCGTAGAGATGACTCATCCCTTGTCTTGTTGTCGATTGCGCATTAAAAATAATGAATCCACAATCAGTATTCACCGGAATTGTAAGTGGAAATCGGATCGTTCTGAGATCTGTACTCATCGAGTATGTTAAATTGGGATTTGTAAGAGTTGGACCAGAGAGTAAGATCGCGATCGGACATCCCGACGAATATCGAATTGATGTATCTAATGGTGCTGAAAATGTGATTTCAAGAGAAGTTTGTGAAGAAACATTCACTGCACCGTTGGACGGTGATGTTGAAACAATAGTCAATTGCGCAATACTCATGGTGGAGGCAACAAGTAATGCGATGATTGAAATTAACATCCGATACATACATTTATCTCCTAAACGCAAAGTATATTCCTGCTAATGAAAGTTAGCTGTCATGAAGAGAAGTATGGGTCGTTCCGATTGCCAGTTACTTTAACCAAGAAGTGTGTGCAGATAGACTTTAGAATGAAATCTACTATACTAACAGAAACCCTGCAACACTTTTCTCATGGATTTAAAAATCATTTTTTTTCACTTCAACAACTGCACGACATACACAATAAACCCGAACAGCGAAGTCACACCGAGCCACTTGATCGTGAGGCGTTTCTCGAGACTGTCGTGAAGTCCGCGCAATTTTGACGACGATTCCTCCAGTAACATCCTCGTGCGGCGCTCCTGTTCGGCGGGATGCAGTTGCGTCGCCAGATTGCGATTCAATTCGAGCAACTCTTCCTGTGCCGCGAGAATCCGCTCCAGCCGGGTTGCGACAATCCCGAGTTTCTCGCCGATTTCGGCGACCTGAAATGCGCATGGCAGTTGATTGCTATCCATAATTGACCTCATTTCACGTACATATAGTGTAATTGGAAGTCTAACGAACGGTTGCTTCCACCTGAAACTCTTATTCCATAGTACTTTGCGGGTTTTAGTTGCCCTCTGCCCGTTCCCGTTCTATCTTGGGACGATTCAATCACAGGAAACAGTACAGTGTCAAAGCTTTATCGCAATGAATTGCGCAATCTCGCCATCATCGCCCACGTCGACCACGGAAAGACGACGTTGGTCGATGCCATGCTTCATCAATCCGGAATTTTCCGCGCCAACGAACAGGTCGCGGAACGCGCCATGGATAAACTCGATCTCGAACGCGAGAAGGGTATCACGATCATGGCGAAGAACACCGCCATCCCTTATCACGATCACACGATCAACATCGTCGATACTCCCGGTCATGCCGATTTCGGCGGTGAAGTGCAACGCATTTTAAAAATGGTCGACGGCTGTTTGCTGCTGGTCGATGCATCCGAAGGACCGTTACCGCAGACCCGCTATGTATTGTCGAATGCACTCGCAAACAATCTCTCGCCGATCGTGGTGATCAATAAAATCGATCGTCCCGATGCCCGGATCGACGAAGTGGTCGACGAAGTACTCGAACTATTTCTCGATCTCGACGCCAGCGAAGAGCAGTGCCACTTCCCGGTGATTTTCACCAATGCCCGCGCCGGAACCGCAACGATGGATCTGAAGGTTCCCGGAACGAATCTGCAACCGTTGTTCGATGTCATCATCGAGAAAGTGCCGCCGCCAAAGTTCATCGAAGGGCATCCGCTTCAACTTCAGATCACCTCGCTCGACTATAGCGACTATCTGGGTCGTATCGGCATTGGGCGCGTCACCAACGGCAGTATCCGCGTCGGCAAACAGGTGATGATGGGGAGTCACGAAAACCAACTGAAGCAGACGAAGATTACGCAATTATTCGGATTCTCCGGTTTGAAACGAATTCCGATCGAAGAAGCGAATCCCGGCGATATCGTCGCGATTTCCGGTGTCGAAGGGATCGAACTGGGCGATACGCTGACCGATACCGACAATCCGCGACTGTTACCGCCGCTGAAGATCGACGAACCGACCCTCGAAATGGTGTTCTCGATCAATACCTCGCCGTTTTCCGGACGCGACGGCAAATACGTCACCAGCCGGCAATTGCGCGACCGTTTATTCAAAGAGATTCAAGGCAATCCCTCGATTGTCGTCGAAGAGACTGAAACACCGGATGCATTCAAAGTGGTGGGTCGCGGCGAATTGCAGCTCGCGATCATTATCGAAACGATGCGGCGCGAAGGTTTCGAATTATCGATCTCGAAACCGACGGTACGCACTCGTCGCGTGAACGACGAATTGCACGAACCGTACGAGCACCTGATGATCGATTTGCCGGAACCGTATATCGGCACCGTTACGCAGGCGATGGGGTTGCGCAAGGGTCGCATGACACGGATGGTGAATCATTCGTCAGGCTGGATCCGGATTGAATTCGAAGTACCGATGCGCGGCTTGATCGGCTTGCGGTCATTGCTGATGGTGGAAACGCGCGGCACCGCGATTGTCAATCACATCTTCCTCGGCTGGCGTCCTCATGCCGGCGCAATTCCGCACCGGATCGCCGGGGTGTTGGTCGCGGACCGTTCCGGTAGATGCACGGCGTATGCGCTGGAAACATTGCAGGAGCGCGGACAGATGTTTGTCGCGCCGGGCGATGAAGTGTACAGCGGTCGAATCGTCGGCGAGAATTCGCGTACCGACGATATCTGGATCAATCCGACCAAGGAAAAGAAGTTGACCAATATGCGGCAATCCACGGCGGAAGAAGGATATCAACTCCATCCACCACGCATTTTGACGCTGGAAATGGCGCTCGAATTTATTGCCGAAAATGAATTGGTGGAAGTGACACCGACCGCGATTCGCTTGCGCAAGAAGATTCTCGATTTCGAATTATCGAAACAGGCGGCAAAGAAGGCACTGGATAACTAGTCAGAACAAAATCAAATTGGATGAGGGGACGATCTTTGCGGATCGTTCCCTTTTTTATTGTTTTACTTCGCGATCCATAGTATTATTTAGAAGCATGCAATCATATTAAGATCCTATTCGCAAAGTTGACCGGAGGTGCTGTGAGATTTCGCTATGGTATATTTACCAAAATCGCGCCACCGCTCCTGTTTGCAATGGCTATTGCCCTGCTCACCCTGTATCGCAATGTACCCGCCGTCAGCGTACAATCGACGCGCCTGCCACACCCGTTCCAATTCACCGAGAACAAGGGGCAATGGGATTCTGCCGTCCTCTACAAATGCGAGGTGCGCTGCGATGGCTTCACGTGGTTCCTTGAGCGGGATGGTGTCACCCTCGTCACCTCGGTAATCGATTCCTCATCTTTTGTAGGGGCGGTTCGCGAACGCACCGATCCTTTTTCCAGTAGGGGCGGGCTCCCACGCCCGCCCGCAAGCGGCAACGACGTTGCCGCCGTAGGGGCGTATGGCATACGCCCTGATCATGAATCCTTTCCATTAAAATCCCACGCGCTCAAATTCAAATTTGTCGACTCCCGTAGGGGCGAATCGCATTCGCCCCTACGGATAAATGCACGACACAAGAGGATGTCGGAATAAATTCCGACCTACGAAATTACTCTTGCGCAAAATGGATTGGTGCACAAGGGGAATTTTCGTGGCACAACAATTATTTCCTTGGGAATGACTCGTCCAAATGGGCACCGGATTGCCGGAATTTCTCTCGCGTGGTGCATCACGATGTTTGGCAGGGCATCGATGTTGAATGGTATGAGAGCAAAGGTCATCTCGAATTCGATTTCGTAGTACATCCCGGTGCCGACCCGAAACAAATCAAGATGGTGTGCGAGGGGTTGACTGAAGATCTGTCTTATGTAGGGTGCGTTCGTGAACGCACCGCAACGGGCGCGGATGCGCCCGCGGGGCGTATGCCATACGCCCCTACGGAAAAGATACCTGAAGATTGCTTCGTCTCTTCGGGCGCACAAGGTCGCGCCCTGCGTTCCTCGCAACGACAAATCAAGACTCTAGATGGAGTCGGAATAAATTCCGACATACTGTCACTGATGACTTCCCTCGGCGAATTGCGGATGTCGATTCCAGGAGCTTACCAAACCACATCCAATGGTACCCGCAGAAACGAAGTCACGGCACAATTCTCACTCGTGTCAGGGAATGTCTTCGCGATCGATTTGCCGAATGGGTACGATAACTCACATACACTAAGAATAGATCCACTGGTGTATTCAACGTATCTGGGAGGAGGCGCCGATGATGGTTGTGCTTCAGGAATGAGTGTTGACGTCGATGGTGGAGTAGTCATCGGCGGAAGTACCCGAAGCAGCAATTTTCCGACCACTGCCGGCAGTTTCGATTCGACTTTTAATAGTGGAGCAAATGGATTCTACGACTGTTTCGTAACGAAGATGAATAGCTCACTTTCACAGTTAGTATTCAGCACGTTCATCGGTGGCGAGAATGATGATTATGGTGAAAGCATCACTAAAGCCGATTCGAATGGGTATTTATTTGCCGGCTAAACGAGTAGTAATTACTTCCCACTTTCATACGTATTTGGAGCCGGTGGCTCATTAGCCTGTTTTGTCGTCAAATTGAGCAATTCTGGAAATCGATTATTCTTTTCCGATTTACTAGGTGGTTCCAATCAACAGCAATCGCGTTCAATATCGAGCGATGGATCAGGCGGAGCTTTCTTAACTGGATATACTCAAAGCAGTAATTTTCCAACTACATCGGGAGTATTCGATACTACTTTTAGTGGTACTTATTCCGATTGTTTTGTCTCGCGTCTAAATAGTACTGGCTCTCAATTAATTTTCAGTACACTTCTTGGACCAGGCGATGGAAGATGTATCATCAGCGATGGTAATGGCGGGTCATTTATCACAGGTGGTTGCGGAGCCACATTTCCTACTACACCGGGAGCATTTGACACCTCGTTTAATAGCAATCCACTTGCTGATGCATATGTAGTTCATCTCAATGACTCCGGCTCCCAGCTTCTTTACAGCACTTTCCTCGGTGGTTCATCGATCGATGCAGGATTAGGAGTTGCTCTTGTTGATAGCGGCGAAGTTATTGTCACTGGCTCTACTAGTAGTAATGATTTTCCAATTACTCATACCGCTTTTGATTCAATAAATAATGGACATGGAAATTGTTTTATCGCTTGGTTGAATCCGATTGGTTCGCAACTACTTTAAAGTACTTACTTGGGAGGAGATTCTGGAAGTTGTTGGGGTGCAGCTATTAATTATATCGGTAGTGGAAATATTATCATCACTGGAGTCGCAAATAGTATTAATTTTCCAGTAACTTCAGACGGATTTGATCTGTCTTTTAATGGTAATAACGATTGTTTTATCTCAAAAATGAATCTTTATCGGTCTGAATTATCATATAGTTCATTTTTTGGGGGAGCTGGGTATGATAGAAGTACTGCTTTATTTTATGAATCAGATAATAATATTTTCTTATCTGGTTATACATCCAGTACGATCTTTCCTATAACTTCAGATACATACGATACTGCATATTCTGGCGGATCCAATGATTGTTTCATTTCGAGACTAACGATTCCCGAAACGGTTATTGAGCCAATTACACCCGTTCACCAGATCATTTTCAACTTTGTCAGAATTACCCGAATCCATTCAATTCAATAACTACTTTGTCATACTCGATTCCCCGAGCTAGTACTGTTGAACTTATACTCTACGATTTACTAGGGAGAGCTGTAGCTACACTAGTAAACTGCAAGCAGGCAGCTGGAGCTTACCGCATAACATTCGATGGGAAGCAGTTTTCATCGGGGACATACTTCTTGCGGATGCAAGCGGGTGCGTTTACGAAGACGCAGAAAATTGTGTTATTGAAGTAGGGGAGGGCTCGTGAGCCCTCCCGCCAGTAGGGGCGGACCACCGTGTCCGCCCGTTCCTGTATCTTTTTTCCGTTCCCAATTCCCAGCACCTACCCCCTAACACCTGTTTTTTCGGAGATGGCCCTTTAGGGCCGTCTTTCTTTTTCTGTAAGGTTCGTTCGCGAACGAACCGCGTGCGGTGCTAACGGCACCGCCGTGGGGCGTATGCCATATGCCCCTACGGAAAAAAGGCGAAGGTTGCCACACTACGCGCGCAGAACGCGCTTCGTTCGCAACGACAGATCAGGATACAGGAAACAAGATTCAAGATAAAAAGATACAAGAACGGGCGCCCGCAGGGAGGCGCCCCTACTACAGAATACAAGATTCAAGAAAAAACGCAGGCTGAAGCCTGCGGCTACACAAGAGCCGGTTGCCACAGCCGCCGATGGCGGCTTCGCAACGACGAATCAGGATACAAGATACCTGAAGATTGCTTCGTCACTTCGCTACGGCTATCCGCCTACGGCGGATGTTCCTTCGCTGCGTTCCTCGCAACGACAAATCAAGATACAAGATACCAGACGCAGGCTCGGAGGCCTGCGCCACCAAAAAAACGAAAAGATGTTAGAACGGGCGGGCGCGGGGACCCGCCCCTACTTAAAGAAGTACGCGCTGATTATTCGCGATCGGGAAGGATCCGCCACAACTTCCCGCGATAACGGATTTTCGGGAGTGGTTCGGTACTGTTCTTTACCGGCAGCAAAAACGGTCGCACCGACAATTGATTTGGCAGCAGCGCCGTACCAGGTTCGGCACCGCGATAGACCAACGATCCTTCCGTGACCATATCGATGCCATCGTAGTAATAAAAACAATCGCATCCATTATACTGCTCTCCCACCTGATGTTCGCAGTCGCGGATATCGCCACCGCATATCGAGCAAGTCGGTGTCGTAAACAAGAATGCGATCGACGCTTCGTTGATCAACCCGCCATCGATTTCCAGCCGGAGATCTTCGGCATGACTATGCGCCTTCAACCAATAGAATTTCGGAACGATGTAACGGTGTCCGTCGTGTTCTTCGATCGAGCCGCCGAAAAATCGTGCCGTCGGCTTTTGACTTCGATCATGCCCGATCAGTGCCGGCGCACCCTGCACCATTTCCAGCAACCGCGGTAAATCCTCGGTGCGGAAACACCCCCCTTTCGAATCGAGAACATCTCCGGCAAGACGACAGCGACGCACATAAATTGCGTCCAGTGTCAACGGTTCCAGTGGCGGATTCTTGAGCGCATGAATGGTTGCTAAATCCGTTTCCGATGCTTCCGATTCCGGTTCCACAACAATCGGATCGGGTACTCCAATGAGTGTTTGCTCCAACATATTGTACTCCATTCTTCAGAGTCGATGAGATAATCGTTGATAGTATGAACTAATGCTACAGTTCGTTACAATTTCAGTTTCCCCATGACCTCATCTTTCGTGAGGTAGCCACGATCGACCAGCGTCAGCAGCGTATTGGTTTTCAGCGAAAATGCCTGTTCGCGTTGCAACGCAAAGGGATCGGGATGTGGAGTATATGCGAAAGCGACCCGGGCGGGATTGCCGCGCAGCGCGAGTTCGGTATTCGCAATCCGTTCGGCAAGTTGCAGTCCGCGGAGTTGCAGCGAATTGACGATGTGCATCAGCAAATTGAATTGCGCCTCGACCCAATTCTTGGTGGTGCCGTGACTGCGACCGAGAACCCACGGAAACAGCTTTAGACCCGTCACAACATCCTCGACGACTTCCTGACGACTGATTCGCCACTGCGACGTTTGACGCCCTTCACCGCCAATAATCGTCACTTCAACGTCGTTCCAAGTGAAGAGATTGTCGTCGGGATCGAGTTTCGCAAAACCACTGACCGTATCGTCGAAATACTTCCCGGCGCGGTTTTCATATTCGTCGGCAGATTCACTCGGCTCGCGCAGCGGTGGTGTGATCTTCACCTGCATTCGCGGCGAACCGACATTGTGACTGGAACACGCCATATCTTCGAGCAACTGCTTTTCGATGGCAAGTACGAACGGCAAGGTGGCAAGCGGATCGATCCCCGCCGGTTGCGCCGGATCGTGCTGCAACACCGCATAGAAGAACCGGTCGGGTACGACTGGAATCAATTTTCGATCGTCATCGAGGTAGAATTTTTCCTGATTCTTGCCGATGCGAACGCGATACGGATCGATAAACCGGATCGCCGATAAACCGCTCAGATCGGGTAATGGCACAATTTCAGCGGCACAGCGACCGAGCGTGAACAACTCCCAGAATAACGCTTCGGTGAGTCGGTCAAGCGCCAATCGCCCGGGATACGGCTGCAATCGACGTTCCAGCGCAGCGAGAATCTGTTCCGCTTCCCGCACGGCGTGAGCGGGTCCATCGAAATGACGTTCCAGTGGTGTCGCGCAAAGATGTACCCACGACCAAATTCCGGCGGATACGATCGGCAAGCGGTCGCGCAAATAACGATAGAAATCCGCGCGATTACCACCGGTGTAAAGAAATCCGTCCAACAACGACGCCGACATCGGTTGAGCGGATTCCACTGCGGTGTACGTCGAGGAAAGCGAAGAACCATCGCCGGGTGCAATTTGATCGGGAGGATTGTTAGTAGATTGCCGTAACCGGTACTCTCGTAACCGAGGCGAAATACCGGAAACACGCGATTCGCATCGCGCAGAGGAGATGTGATTCATGACGATTCCTTTCGGATTCGGAGGATGAGTGGAAAACGCTCCGACGAGCGTATTCGTTAGCAGAAGAAACGGGGTTCAGTTAGTTCAAGTGATAAAAAATTCTATTTCGGTAAGTTGATCGCGGTAAGTCAGCTATTCTTCTTTTCGATGAACCGGAAATTGTGATGCGGTTTGAGTTGAGCCGGTAATTCATCGATCCGGATGACGCTGATCGAGCCGTCAATTTCCAGCGTTGCAAGATGTATATCGGAAATATTCGTGACACCGTGTTCGCGAAATGCTTGATTCAAGGTTTCGGAAGAAATCTTCTCGGATAGCAAATTCTTGTGAATCAGTTTACCATTGTGAACCAGAATCGTTGGCGTGCCCTCGAGTAATTTGCGCAACGAGCGGTCTTTCTGAATCAACCGATTGGTAACCCAATTCAATATTAGCAGTGTTGCGGCTGCGATAATCCCGCCGGTAACGGACGTGTCCGGACCAGTCATCGCATTTTGTACCGCATTCGAGATGAGCAGGATCAATACGAGGTCGATCGGTGTCATCTGACCGAGTTCGCGCTTCCCGGATATCCGCATTCCAAGCAGAATCACGCAATAGATAATCGTCGTGCGAAGGATAATCGTCAATACAGAGAAATCGAAATTCCACATGCCAGCAGCCTCTTTGCCTGACTTGGATTGTTGGTTCCGTTACACCGTCAGATCGACATCGATTATAATGAACTCGGATGACTGATTCGCGACGATCTCGAGCGAAGTCTCGTTTTCCAATCGCGCTTGATCCTTGGATTGTAACGTGGTTCCATTGACAGAGATCTCACCGGAAGTGATGTATACAAATGCGCCGCGTCCGAATGAAAGTGGATACGAAAGTTTTTTTCCTTCGGTCAGATCGGACAGATAAATTGTCGCATCGGAATGAATCTTCACCAAGCTGTGTGGGTCGGTACCCGAAACGACTGCTTGCAATTTATTCTTGCGGGCTTCCGGAAGCAATGATGCCTGTTCGTACGAAGGTTTAAGATTGGGTTCGCGGGGGAAAAACCAAATTTGGTACAGATTGAGTGGGTCGGCACCGAGGTTGTGCTCGGAATGAGATACTCCTGTACCGGCGGTCATTCGCTGCACTTCTCCGGCTTTTATTTCGGTGCGATTCCCCATGCTGTCTTCATGAGTCACTGTTCCACTCAAGACGATCGTCACGATTTCCATCTCGCGATGTGGATGCGTGCCGAAGCCCGATTTAGGCAGCACGATATCGTCGTTAAAGACGCGGAGGTTACCGAAATGCATATTATTGGGATCGTGATAACGATCGAACGAAAATAACCAGTATGTTTTGAGCCAGCCGAAATCGCCGAAGCGACGATCCAGTGCTGGAATGATCCGTACCATAACCACCTCTTTGAACATGATACGAAGTTCGTTCGATCGCGAACAGTTATAAAACCAGGAAGATTGTTTGGAAAGACAACTTCGCAATCGGTCGCATTGACGAAGTGAATTAACCCGTTCGCGTTATCGGGTACTGCCGCGATCTTGTGCGATCCAGTTAGTTGGTAGTGGTAACTCACCGAATGGAATTCCGGACTTTATCATCCGATCGCGGAACTGCAACAAGAAGTAACCACTCAAATTGGTCGAACCGATCTCTTTCTCTTCGAAAATCTGTTTGGCTTTCAGATAATAATCGATTACCGCTTCCAGTGTTACCGGTTCTTCGCGATTGACGACCACACCGTCGTTTTGTTGTTTGTACCAGAATAACGTGAGTAATCCATGTGCGACTGCGGACTGGATCTGAACCATCTGCACACGACTATTCTGAGTAATTTCATCGGCTTCTTTCAGGCAATTGATTGCCTGTTTCTGATCGCCCAATTCGAGGTAGAGTACTAACAACCGGTAGAGAGAGATTGCCAAATCGCGGGTATTGCGGGTATCGCGTTGCGTTTCGACGGCTTGTTCCAGTTTGGTCAAGGCTTCGCTGTAGCGTTTTCGTTCGATATATATAAATGCGATATAGCTCTTTGCCATCGCTTCAAAACTGCGGTCTTTGATGTCGTGCGATATCTGGAGCGCGCGGTTCAATTTCTGCAGTGCCGCTTCATGTTCGCCACGGCAGAACGAGAGTTCCGCTTGCACCGACATGGATAGCGCTTCGGAATGAACGTTTCCACTACTGCGATGAATCGCAATCGCTTCCTGTAGGTAACGCTCGGCAAGATCGGCATCGCCCATCGTCAAGGCAATCAATCCAAGATTATGCAGGGTGATTCCAACAAACCGGAATGCTTTCGCTTCGCGGTGAATTGCCAGCGCTTGCTCCAGCAACATCCGGGCGCGTTTCCATTGCGCTTCGGAAGTGGCAATCAGACCGGCAGTGCGGACAATCGTTCCCTCTTCGCTGCGCAGATCGTGTTTCTTCGCAATCGCAATCGCTTTGTCGATTACTTCGAATGCTTCGTCGACTTTTCCTTCGGAATGACGGATTTTCGCTAATTCACCGTAGTACAGTACCTCGGCGTGGGCATCGCCAATCTTCTGAGCGATTTCCAAGGCTGCGAGCAAGAACGGACTTGCTTCGACAAAATTGCCCCGTTCAATTTCCTGCGAGGCGAGATTGCCGAGAACCACCATCTCATAGCGACGGTTGTCGGTCTTTCGGATTTGAACCAAAGCATCTTGACCATACTTCTTTGCTTCTTCGAACAATCCTTGAATCCGGAGCAGGTTTGCCAAATTTCCAAGCGTTCGACCCAAAGTCTCGGCATCGTCAAATTCGTACAATAAATCCAGTGATTTTTTCAATTCGGAAAACGCTAGTTTAAAATCTCCGACCTCCATCGCATCGCGACCAACCAAACCATGAGCTTCTGCAATCAGACGTTTGATATTGTTTTTTTTAGCAAAAACGAGCATTTCGCGATGTAACTCATGTTGAGCATCGCGTTTGCCATCCAACCGCAGCCGTTCGGCATCCTTACCCAGTCGCTCGTACTCCTCTTCAACTGAGCGGAAACCGTTTGGTGGTATTCCATGGTTATCGGTATTCATTCTTCCTCTAGTCGTATTCGTAAAGGGTAACATTGGTACGTAATAAACCGGGAGTTCTTGTCAGTTTATTTCGGTGACCCGATCGCACCTAATTATTCCGTAATCATCTGATCTAAATGATAACTAGCCGAGTGATATTTCCAATAACGAAAGCGTGATCATCTATTGCATCAACCAACGATCACGAGAAAGCAGTTACCGCGGATCCAGTTCGGATAGGAAGGGATCCGTTTTCCAGATCTCAGCGACAGAAATACAATTTCCGACCAAAAATCGAGCTAGAAAGTATTATGGTGTCCAGAGACCTGAAAAACTCCTTGGTAGCGTTACAAGATATTTATTATCATGCTCCTTTCCAATGCTCCTCGCCTCTCATTAGCGTTTTGATCCGGCGACCCGCACTTTTCGTTTGGCTGGAGTAGGAACCATATAACTTAAGCAAAAATATCGTAGTGCGTCAATTGTGTGGTCATAATTCCCTTTAATCGGCTTTCCGGTTCGCTCGTCGTAGGTGTACGATTCTAGATCGAGAATCAATTTTGTACACAGTGGAGATACTTTTAAAACACTCCCCCCATCGGCTCTTCGAAAATAAGTACGGACGATATCCAATCCATCTTCGATCCGGGATTTTCGGAACATCAGCCGGATTCCCGCACCTGCAAGGAAATCCACTACCGGAATTCCGGTGTCACCGTGTTGCGCACCGGCAGGATCGCAGGCTGTCCATTCGATATTTCGATCGGAAATACCCCACTTCCGGTCGATTGCCCGGATTGCCGCTAGCAAATCATCGCGTGTCGCATTGTCACCAATCCATTCATCGAATACAGTCAATCGGTTGTCCGCCCGTTCGGCAATCCACAGAACCACTGGTGTCCGATACCCGTAATCAATCGACCGAAACAATCGGGGCGACTGCAGTACGTCTTTCTTTGAAAGTGGAGCAGATTCAATATGTACCGAGGGCACAAACTCTTCGATGACGCGCAATCCATTAATTTCTTCCAGCGACAATTCATATTCCCGCCGCCATTCGGATTCGGACAACTCTTTTTGCTTTTCAGTGCGCCATGCATCGCCGCGATCCGGACGCTCGCGGTAGTGGATTCGGTGCAATGAGAAGCCGAATTGATCGGGTTTCTGAACCAATCGACCGAACGTGGTAAAACGACCATTCGGTGTACTGATTCCGACAAATCGCGCGCTGCTATCGAGTGCCGGCGAGAGCGCCTCCCAAATCCGTTCCGCCTCGCGAGTAAACGCCATTTCATCCCACACCACTACTGTAGGAGTATACAACCGCACCGCCTCTGGAACGGCGGGTAGAGTAAATATTCGACTTCCAATTTTCGCAAAAACAATTTCTCGTCGTTTGATTGCACATCGGATTCCCATCCAGCGCGGTAGCCGCGCAATCAAATGGCGGATCCGCAACAATAATTCTTCCGCCGAACGTTCTTCTTTTGAAAGAATCATGAAATCGCCCGGCGAATAAAATAGCGCTCGATGAATCAACCAAGCAGCAATCGACCAACTTGCCATTACCTGACGACTTTTCAATACTAGCAGCCGCGGCTCAGTCTCGAGCGCCGAAAAGAGCCGGGCAAGATAGGGAAAGAGGGGAACCGCCTGATCCCGAGACTAGGGTGGTCGGTCCAACAGTAGTCGGCGGCAAATTGCGCAGGATCCTGTCGAAGCCTGGCAATTTCCCGTTTGATCGCAGATGTATGCGGTTTAGGACTCGCGGAATGATTCCATCGGGTCATCGCCTTTTCCTTTCACGGTTTCCGGTTTTGCCAGTGCAATAACCAATCGAATCGCGGCGATATCGCCGCGGTACGCTTTTTCCAGTAACGCCTCCGCCAATTTCGGGATAGCCAGAGTTGCTTCCCGCTTGAACCGACGCATCATACTGTTATAGAGTAATCCTTCATCGACACTGTTCACCTCATCGACAGTCAATCCGTGTTCTTCGGCAAATAGTGCGACGTCGGTTAATTCTTTCGTATCGAACAAATCATCAACGAATTCATCGATCCAATTCATAAAGCTGATCCTCCATACAAAAGCTGGTTCTTCTCGATTGAAACCGATTAATTCCTCACCCCGGAGTTGATTTTTTAACAAGTAATTACGTATAATCAGCAGACAACAACGGGGGTGTGGTGAAAACGATCCGATCCATCTTATTGTGGATATTGGCACTTATATTAACTTTTTTATCTGCACACTATCAGCGCAGCACCGGTCCGACTTATCCCTTGGATGGCGAAGCGAGCCTTGGTGGGCAATCGATCCATTACGCGTTATTGCGAACCCATGAAACGACCGGCGATCAACCAGTATTGATTGATGTCGGCGATACAACTATTCATGGCGAAGTTATCTGGAAGCGCTACAAGCTCGATGAGCCATTACGAGTGTTACCACTTCAGCGCGAAACCCTCACCGCCGACCAGATTGGGAAATTATCGGGAATCGGTCATACTATCATAAGCAATCGCGGAAAATCGACGGGATCGACCCGGTCGGTACTTATCGGCTATCTTCCGAAACAACCCGCCGCCGGAAAATTGGAATACAAGGTTGCGTTGAACCGGGGTGCGGAACGCGTTCTGCTTCCCCAAACCGGTAGTGCAGTGGTTACTCGGTTCAAAGGGGATGTACCTCCGTTCGTCCTGTTACCACATATTTTATGTATGTTCACCGGATTGTTTTTTGCCATGCGAATTTTACTTGGGGCGCTGCTGAAAGAACCTGTCTATCGCAAAACCCTCATTACTACGATTTTACTGATTGTCGGTGGATTTGTTCTCGGTCCATTGGTTCAGAAATACGCCTTTGATGCGTTCTGGACCGGGTGGCCATTTGGGGAAGATCTCACCGATAACAAAACCGCATTGATGATTCTCGCTTGGGTTTTGGCGGTCTGGCAACTACGCAAACCTGATGGCGAACGACGCGGTCGCTGGTGGGCTGTAGCCGCGACCATCATCATGTCGGGCATCTATCTAATTCCTCATAGCATGCGAGGTAGTGAACTGGATTACAGTAAACTTCCACGAACAAATCAGGACACTGTTCAGACTAGTACGATCGTTCCGGGCAGCAAATAGCAACAGATAAACTGAACTTTCATTTCGGCGGATGGATTCATCCGCCTTTTTTTGTGAGTATATTTACTCGTTATTGAACGGATCCGGATCAATCTTCGATCGGGTGATCATGAACGTTACTCCATTTCATTTACCGAAATATGTCTGGTTTGCATTGATTGCCGGAATCCTACTTCGGCTCTGGTTGATCTTCGCCATGCCATTACAGACACTGCCGGGATCCATCCCGGCATTCAACGACGAATTCTCACATTGGAACAATGTGCTCTATCAGCGCGATGCGAAAGGGTTACCGCATCCGGACCGCAACCGGTATTCCGATTCCACCCTCATTACCGGCAGCGCGGAATATTGGCAACCGATCCTGTATTACCAACTGTCCGCAACCATCCTGAAGGTATTTACCGCGACGAATCACGGTGAATATTTCATCCGACTGTTTTCATTTCTGCTCTGGTATTTGGCGCTTTGGATACTGTCCATCTCGGTGCCGTTACCCCGGATGCGGGACGCGATTCTTGCCGTCGGAAGTCTGCTCGGCGCGACGCTTCCCGCATCGGCAACGATTAACAACGACGCGTTGTTGGCAGTCTCGTGCGCGTTGTTATACGGTTTTTCGGCATTACTGATCAGTCGCAAATTTCAGTGGCACGATTTCGTTCTGCTTGGCGCAATCATGGCACTGGGTGCCTATTCGAAACTACCGGCAGTGGTGTTGTGGATCATGCCACTCTCCGCCATTCTGATGAGCGGTTTTTACAATCGCTTCACCAAATGGGTGCGGGTGCTTCAAATTGCGGGTTTAGTATTCGTGCTCACGTACAGTCTTTGGGCACAGCGATTGGCTTTTTATCACAGCATCCTGGGAATTAGCAATCCGATTCCAATCGGTTTCCGGCAAGCGGTAGTAGCGTTTTGTTATTCGCTAGTCTGTCCGTGGCAGGAACCATGGTCGTCTTACTGGGTAAAGCTTCCCGGATTGATCTACGTTATCGCTTCCCTTGGTGCTCTTATCTGGGGATGGCATCAACGCGCGAAATTTCTTTCCGGTATTAACGTCCAGACTCGCAGCGTGTTACTGGTGTGGGGTATCGGTGGCGGGTGCGGGATACTCGCATGGTTGATTAATGCGATCATGAATCATCAAACCGAAGCGCGCCTACTTCTGATCGCCGCACCCGCTTTGGTGCTGGCTGTCTGCTGGTCGCTCTGGTCACTTCCGGAACGGATTGCCAAAAAAGTTGGATGGTGTGTCGTAATCGCAATGTGTTTGCCTTATCTCTCGTTACTTAGATAATCATCGAACGGATTAATAGCTTCCGCTGCCACTTTTCACAGCGTAACCCGATTTCCGTGCCGGCTTGGAAATAAATTTCTGCAATGTTTGCCACGCTACTCGCTCGAATTGATCGGCGAGCTTCAACCATGCACTCGCGCGGTCATCGCTGGTAGTATCGCGGCTGATACCGAGCGGTTTACTGGCAAGTGCCCGTGCCGCGATTGCACACGCTAGTTCGGTTTCACCAACAGCGAGTAATGAATCGGTAGAGATTTCCGAATATCCGGGCAACAACCGGGCGACAATTTTCGCATGAGCTTCTTCCAATGCTTCCGTCAATAACGCATCGGTAGCTCCGGATTCTGCGATATTGTAATCGACCCAAACATATTGACCCGAAAGAATTGTTCCTCCAGTTGCAAGCTTGAAGGTGCCAAGATTATAGTCGAACGTGTAATCGACATTTTCGGTGTAAAATGTGTACGACTGATAGAACACCGTGACACCCTGTCCAGTAGTGATATTCGAACCTGAAGGGCGCTTGATTCGACCCAATTGGTAGTCGATCAGAAAATCCGAATTCTCGGCATAGAAGCGGTACAGTTGCGGTCCATCTACCACTGCGACGGAATTTGGAACAACATTTTGCGGAGCGAAAACCGTCCAGTTGGAATCGTCCAAAACCACACTGGCACTATCGATTTGATTCGTGGTAATGCCCTTGATTTGAACCGAATGCTCTTCGATCGGATTGTTCGCCAAAACACCGTCACCATTATCCCCAATCAATACGAGTTCATTGAGAATTTTTCGCGCTGCTCCGGTCGGACCGATCAGTTGCAGCCGCATTTTATCGATCGTTGTAAAAGCCATGGTTCCTCCTAAATCAGTACCGGATCGGTTAATTCGATCAGCACCGTTGCCCAGATCGGACGATACCCGCCAATTTCCGGCAATGAGAGTGACGTTGCGATCGAATTTTTCAGTACGGTAATCGTGAATGCTGTGTTATTGAATTGTGCTTGCACGGCAATTTGATCACCGGTATCGATATCGACATCGGAATCGACTGAACCGACAGTCGTTCCGTCGAATACGACCAATCGTTTCAATCGACCTGCGCAGGCAACTGGCATGCCCGACACGTCTAATTGACCGGGACCGTACAGCATCACTGTGACATTGGTCAATTGACGTGCAAACGCCAGCAGCGATTCCGATTTTTTGGCAAGCAGATAATTGGTGGTTGCGTTGATAGCCATCGTGCTTTCTCCAATTTCATGTGAATTCGTTTGATATCACATAGGCGAGCAGGAATCGTATTTAATTCGTAACCTATTACACCGTAATTGCGGCTCGACGAGCGCAATTTTCAGAAAATTATGATTAATCGATAAAACCGGAGGTTCGATGAACTCGATCGTTTATCTTGAAATCTTATCACTCAATCCGAAGAAAACTGCGGAATTCTTCAAATCGTTATTTGGTTGGGAGTGCCATGTACCGCATGCGGAACATCCCGACTACATCTCATTCAAGACCGGCGGCGAACGCTCGATGGACGGTGGTATTGAATTGCGCCCGAGCTTGCCGGAAGAGTATTCCACGTTGCTGTACATCGGAGTCGATCAAATTCAAGCAGCATTCGATCAAGCGGTCGCCCTCGGTGCAAAGATCAAAAAACCGGTCACCGAACTCGGCAACGACTGGGGTCGCATCGCGATCATCGAACCGCCGGAAACCGCTGCAATCGGACTTTGGTCGAAATAAATTCAATCGCGATCACTTACCGACTCACCCCCTGCCTTCGTTACCGAAGGCAGGGTTTCTCACGCTAGGAATTCATCCTGTCCGACTGATTGAATGGTTTAGTAGTTGCAGAGCTTCACCGCATCGTCAAGCATAACGGTGTAAACTGATTCCTTCGATACTACCGCCGTTTCGAGCTTCGCCGAAATCACTTTTTCGGCTTCGACCATTAACGCTTGCGAGATCGATTCCCGCAAAGCGAATCGGCTATCGATCGCAATCAATTCCGTCGCAGTCGCGCCATCGATCTTGATCAATTTGCCGTGGAGCGGTTGCATTGCCGAGTAGTTTCCGGTTCGGGCGATCATTTCATGGCTGTGCCAAATCGACGGATCTTCGAATTGCGACATATTGAGGATTTTTTCGAGATCGCTGCGACCCAGCAACAGGTGTGTCATCCGAGCCGGTGCACTGAATTCCAACACCAGATGGACGAGATCTTTGTAATCGAGCGTTCCGGCAGAGCCATTGAACACGTTGGCTGGCGCGGGCGACGTGCCGTCGCCATTGCGCAGCACATTGTAGATCTCATTCAATTCATCGGCTGCCATCTGCGAACCGATCGCCCACAACAGTGCCCGGAATTCAGTTAAACGTTGATGCCGGATCACGCGATAGGGGAAGTCGAATTGACGACCGCGATCGATCATCTGCGCATCCTTCTCGCGGTAATTGACTGTCACAGTCGGGAAGCCAGCCGCTTCACCATGCCGTGCGACGGTTTTCTTCACTTGTTCGGTCTTGAAATAGGCGGGCTTCACCGACGGTCCTTTTTCCGGAACCTGTACGGCGACCAAATCACTCGGGTCTACGATCAGCGTCATGCCGTGGCGAATTTCACGGAGAATGAATTCGGGGGCGAGCATGACGGCATCGGACATCAGGAATTGTTCAACGGAGGCGGCATTGCGCCCGCCGATACGGATATCGTGTACGGCAAGTTGACGCTCGAATGCATCCAACTGGCTATCGATCCGACCGTCTGGCGTACGGGGCGACGGGTCGTATTCTTCGAGCAATTCGGTGAGTGTGATGCCGCGGGTTTGAGCTTCGTGATACAAAGCGAGGTTACCGGAACGCGAGGCATCGCGAATGGTAGGTTTGAGCGCTTCGGCGCGCGATAGATCAATCATTGTATTCTCCTGAATAGGGATTTTATAGGGATTTTCGGTAAGGGAGTTTGGAATTATCCGAGCCAGACGTCGCAAGTATTGTTGGACGTGTTGACAGAGATGACGTAGCCGTTGTGTTTCAAACCACCGGCAGGAACAGTCGCGATGGATGCCTGTCGGACTTTTCCGCAACCGTCGGTTTCGACCATGTTACCGACTTCGGGTATCGGACTGGTGTAGACAAACCGTGCGACACCCCGCGCCTGCACGCTGCAGAGTACCGGAATGGTGGTTCCGGCGGAGAGTTCTTCACTCACCCAGATCACTTTGCCGAGTACGCGATCGCCGGCTGTGCCTTTGGCAACGGTGTTGTTATCGGACACGACACAAGCGACGGTATTGTTGTCGAGATCGGTCTGGGTGAATTGCTGACCGGTAGCGGTGTCGATTTTCATCGTGAGAAACGGACCGGCGCCGATGTTTTCATTATCGAAGGGGAAACTGGTAGCCATGAATTTTTCCTTTCCGGCTGATTAGGTGGGGATTGGGAACCTTTGTTGATTAGGCGAAGAAAACATTCCCGAAGTGAATTAGCGGTAATGCCGGACATCGAGGATGCCGGCGGGCGAAGCCAGCGGTTGCGACGAATAGAGCGGCGGGACTGCGAAGCGAAGCGACAGTTCGCGTCCGATACGTTCGCGGTCGGCGAACAGATCGGCTTCGGATTCGCAGCGGGAAAGTCGCACCAGTTCGCTGTCGGACCAACCGATCAGACGGGCTTTGGCGACCAGCTCATCGCGCAACCGCTGGAGGAGGGTCGGTTCAGTGGAGAGATTGTGTTGCTCCGGCGATACGGTTGGAACGGGTGGTTCAACCGGTATCGGTGGAGCGGCGATAGTAAGCAATTGATCAACGTCAATTATTGTTTGTGGTGTCGACATCATTGTACATTCCTTTGCTGAGGTCGAATTGGGTGGAGTGGCTTGCGTTATCGGGTGGTGAATTCGTCATCGGTTTCGGCTTCAAGTTCCCACTCCGGAACGAGGTGGAAGCCGGAACAGTGAGGTCGGCGTTGGTGGCGACCGGTATTCGAGTCCAATAGCGGCAGCTTGGGTTCGAACTGTGGAGCCGTTCCAGCGTAGGCGGGACACCGCGCATTCAGGTAGCAGGCATCGGCATGGCAGACCTGCCAGTCGTCGAGTGGAATCCGGCAGGGGGTGGTTGCGACCGGCAGCATATGCTTCAGGTGATCCGGCAAAGTCGGGAGCGGGAGATGAAACTTACGGCTGACTTTGCAGTGGGTATTGAGGGTGTTAGGGAACATGATCGCCTCGAAAGTTGCACGGTAAAAAGGACTGGATCGCCTTGTTACTGTATATAATATAATACATTTTTAGGCGAAAGTCAAGGAAAATATTTATTTGATTCGTTTCCCGATGATTTTCTGAAAGTTACTCTAGGAGCGGAGAGAGGGGAGTATTTGCAGCTTCCCAGATGATTTGTGTTGATTTTTGAAAAGATGAGTAAGTATCTAGCTGTAAATAATAGATGACGGAGAAACAAATACCAATATTCGTTTTCAAATATCGGTACAATCTTCAAGATTTGTTCAATTGCAGAATAAATCAAAAACAAAACGGGTTCAAGCGTTCAAGTCAAAATAAATCAGCCGCGATATGATCCGATAAAAAAAGAGACATACTGGAAGATAGTAGACTTTTTGACCTGTTCGTAGCAACCCTGTTATAAATCTTTATAATGTGAATAAGTAGCGTCAAGATAACCCCTTCTTCACCCAAATTTTTCAACACTTGCCCCGGAATCCCCTCATCTTGCAAATCCCTTAACTGAGTCGTATTATATTGCGACTATGTCGCAATAATAGAGGTACTATGCACGACCACTCCGCCATGAAAATGCCCGTCGCACTACCGACAACACGCCCCGGAAACCGTTCCGAAGCGGTTACCGGACCACTCCCTTCGACCCAACTGCCGCGCATCCTGTTGCTCGGCAACCCCAATGTCGGAAAGAGCGTTCTGTTCGGGCTGCTCACCGGGAAATATGTGACCGTGTCAAACTACCCCGGCACATCGGTTGAAGTAACATTCGGTCGGATGAAAGTCGGCAGCCGTGAGTTTGAGCTGATCGATACCCCTGGCGTCAACAGCCTCCAGCCACGTAGCGAGGACGAGCGGGTAACACGCGATATTCTGCTCGATCGCCGTCCGGACGGCGTGGTGCAAGTGATCGATGCCAAAAATTTGCTGCGCGGATTGATGCTGACTCACCAATTGATCGAGTATGAAGTACCGTTATTGATCGTGTTGAACTTATGGGACGAAGCGCAGGAACGACAAATCACGATCGACGCCAAAGGGATCGCCAAAGCACTCGGCGTCCCGGTCATTCCTACGGTAGCGACCATGCGGATCGGTATCTCCGAACTAAAGCAAGCGATGACGAAATTCACGGTTCCGAAACTGCGCCCGGAATTTCATCCCTTGATCGAAGAAGCTGCAAAAATTATCGCCAACACCTTACCGCAAAATGGATCGTCGCCACTCGGCGCGGCTTATTCGCTACTATCCGGCGACAAGTCTATTTTAACTGCGTATCATCACGGCGTACCGATCGAACCCGGCTTGGAGGAGACGATCCGCGCCAATATCGCAAAAGTGAAAGAACGATTTTACGAACCACTGCCATTCCTGCTCTCGAAGACCCGCAAACAGAATATGGAGGAGCAATTCGGCAGTTTCATCCAGACACCGAATCGCGTCGTTCCCGTCTGGCGCGAGCGACTCGGCAACTGGATGATGCATCCGTTGTGGGGCGTACCGTTCCTGCTGCTGGTATTGTTCGGGATGTACGAATTGGTGGGAGTCTTCGCTGCGGGAACACTCGTCAATTGGATCGAGCACAGTCTGTTCGGCGGGATCGATCCGGATAGCGGCGTTCGCTCCGGTCTGCTCAATCCTTTTATCATCGATCTGCTCGCACCGCTGCGTGCCTACGGTGCGATACCGGCATTTTTCGTCGATCTGCTGGTCGGGCGATATGGCTTGATTACAGTTGGTTTGACCTATGCGATCGCAATCGTTCTTCCGGTCATTTTCTTTTTCTTTCTCGCCTTCGGAATTCTCGAAGATAGCGGTTATCTACCCCGGCTAACGATCCTCTCCAACCGGTTATTCAAGCGAATCGGATTGAATGGACGTGCCGTGTTGCCGATGGTGCTGGGTCTCGGTTGCGACACCATGGCGACCTTCACTGCCCGAACTCTGGAGACGCGGAAAGAACGGATGATCGCGATCATGCTGTTGGCGCTTGGCGTTCCCTGTTCGGCGCAACTCGGTGTGATCCTTGGCATGAGTTCCGCGCTGAATCCACTGATTTTAATCATTGTCGGCATCACCGTATTGACACAACTCGTGATCGTCGGCTGGACCGCAAACCGAATCCTGCCGGGAAAAGTGTCGAGCTTTTTGATGGAAATTCCTCCGATCCGAACACCGATCCTGCGCAATCTATTCATCAAAACCGGGTTCCGCGTAAAGTGGTTTTTGGTGGAAGCGGTACCACTGTTCCTGATCGGCACCGCGCTACTATTTATCGTCGACAGGATTGGTTTGCTTAAAATCATCGAGACCGCGACGAAACCGATTATGACCGGATTGCTATCGTTACCGCAAGAGTCGGCGCGCGCATTTCTGCTTGGATTTCTTCGCCGCGATTACGGCGCCGCGGGATTGTTTATGCTGGAGCGCAACGGATTGCTCGATCACACGCAAATCACCGTAGCGCTAACCGTGATGGTGTTGTTTGTCCCGTGTCTGGCGAGTTTCTTCGCGATTCTGAAAGAGCAGGGCATCAAGACCGGAATTCTGATGGCGAGTTTTGTATCGGTATATGCTGTCGCAGTCGGCGCGGTTCTGAATATCATTCTGCGTGCCCTCGAAGTATTTCCCAAATAACCGGTAGCGAACAAGGAGCGAATCGTGAGTATCATCGAAACTGTGCGTGGAATGGAACTGAAGGACGAAACGATCCACCTCTACGAACGGCTGGGTCTGTGTATCGAAGAAGGTCACAATACCATTCCGGAATTGTTGAATCGAAATTTTACCGAGACCGATCTAAACAATTTAACGGTATTGGAATCGATCGAAGTGAAATCGGTAGACGGTCAATCGCGCGTCATCTGGCTACCCGACGGTGAACACGAGTACAAACGGTTAATTCGCCGGCATCGGCTGGCGGAACGGCTGTTGGTCGATATTCTGGGACTATCACTCGATCAGGTGGAGAAGACCGAAGGACCAGCGTGTCAACTCGATCATTCACTGGTCGACGATGTTGCCGATTCGATTTGTACACTGCTCGGTCACCCGACGCGTTGCCCGCACGGACACCCGATTCCACCGGGGCAGTGTTGCGCCCGCAAAGACGAGAAAGCGATTCCGCTGTGGGTGCCGCTCACTCGTGCCAAACGCGGCGAAACCTATAGCGTTCACACAATCTTGGATGAAGATGCGGCAGAAAAATTAATCCGATTGGGTCTGACGCATGGCAGTAAATTGACGGTCCGCCAAACACTCCCGACACTGGTTGTGGAATGCGAACAGACGACGCTCGCACTGGATAGCGATATTGCGCAATTTGTGATGGTGCGAAAAGCGTTCAATAAACCGTAAATCTTCGTTTCTAGAACAACAACTCTCGATTTCTTCTCCAGAATTCGCTTCTGATTGTTCACGCTGTCCGAAAACAGGAATATCGACCCTTTACGAAGTCGTAAAATCTTTTTTCTGGTTGTGTCTATCAAAAATTGATCGTGGGAACTTTGCGCAGTGCAACACCACGAAGCCTCTCTACAATATACCCTATGTGCATTATTGAACTATGTCTCGTGAACACATAGAACGCTATTACATAATCTATAGCGATAATTCAATCTTTATCATCCACTTCTAGAATTATTTCAGATAATAAACCGCAACATTCCACCCCACAATATATATTTACATTCAAGAAAATATGTATTCTTCTTGAAGGGCTTTCCTTCGTAGACCAATCCGGCGAATCTGCAAGATCTCGGGGAGTATTATAAATAATTTGTTCGAATTTCTCGCAAAATACCTCTTATAATCATCACAGTTTTATGCACAGTTGATCGCTCATTTATATAATTCAGTGTTAACTATTGCGCATTTGCCGCCAGTGTTGAGTATATCGATATAGAATTCAATTATAATACCCTATTTTACAATTCACTTCAATAATATTTACCCGGGTTATTGTATTTATTTTTCGACACGCCAAATATAAACAACCATTATTTAGTGCATTACATAGCCTATTTCACACATTCATCAAACCAATCAGACGGTATATTAACCCAATTATATTAAATCTATCACCGTATCAGAATATGTTGATCGATTACTGTCGCAAGACAATAACTCAACGCCATAACTAGCGCTATCGGGTGGGTACTACTTACCGGAGTTGGATAAAAAAATCGGTAGCGATCTTGATAGTAATTGGCGAGAGTCTGCTAAGTGTCTGTTATAAATCACATTAATGCTGCAATGACGAACAATCATTGCCGCAATCAATCGATAGCGCCTGTTATCGAAATAACTTTTCGGAAAGGACCATTAATGAAGAATTCGCTTAAAGCTGTATTCGCATTCATACTGATTGCCGCGGCGAGCATAGTGTTTGCTCAACCAATCCGTCCCGGAGCCAGTGTTACTCAGATCGATAACGTCACGACCAATTCAATGGATTTGCACTGGGTCGATAAATCCAACAACGAAACCTCGTTCTATATCTATTGGGACGCCGGGTTGGGCGGAGGTTATAGTTTTTTAACTTCGGTTGTTTCCACCACTGTTGCTTCGATTAATACTACATATAATTATTCCGTCACAGGCCTAAACCCAAACACGTTCTATTCATTCCGTGTTTATTCGCACAATGCCAGTGGCAACAGCACTACTTCGGCACCCGGTTACGTCGCGATGGGCAATACCACGATCGACGTTCCCCCAGCCGATCCGTCGGTCTGCCAAGTAATTTTGAATGCAGCAACTTCGCAACAAGTTAGCTGGACAGATAATTCTGCCAACGAAGAAGGCTTCGAAGTTTATATTTCGACTGATAACTTTGCCACAACAAATTCACTGGCTGGTACGACATCGTATGATGTCAACTTTCTCGACGTTACCGGATTGAATACTGTGACTCAGTACTGGTATCGAGTTAGAGCATTCAATACCGGTGGAACTCAGTTCTCGAACTACACCAATATCGCAAACCAGACAACGCTCGACACGCTGCCGGAATCGCCGACCGCTGGTACGATCACAAATGTTACTATTTCCGGTATGCGCTTCGGTTGGACCGATAACGCCAACAACGAAACCGGTTTCCATGTCTTTATTTCGACCGATGGTTCCAGTTTCTCACCTTGGGGCGATGCCAGTGTTGACGAGCTGTATCTCGATGTAACCGGTTTGACACCGAGTACACATTATTGGTTCCGGGTATGGGCATTCAATGGGGTCGGTAACTCACTGGCGTACGCCTCGTCGGATATGATTACCGACGGTCTCTTGCCGGTTGAAATGACATCGTTCACTGCCAATGCCGGGGAAGGTTATGTCGATCTCGCATGGCATACGGAGTCGGAAACAAACAACGCCAGTTTCCGCATTTACCGCTCAACAGTTATTGGCGAAATCGGCGAACAGATCACCGCAGTTCCCGGTGCATTGAACAGCCCAGTGGCACATAATTACCGTTTCCGGGATTCCCGCGTCACCAATGGAACTACGTATTATTACCGCATTTCCGATATCGATCTCGACGGACGCGAAGCTGTTCATACGAATATCGTGAACGCAACACCAACTCAGACCCAGCATAATGTCGCAATCATCGGTCGCTATGGTTTGGCTCAGAATTATCCGAATCCGTTCAACCCGACTACCGATATATTCTACAGTGTCGGTACCGAAGGGGCAGTAAAGCTAACAGTTCAGAACGTATTAGGACAAACGATCGCGGTGTTGGTGGATCGCAATCAATCGCAAGGGCGTCACAACGTCCAATTCGACGCGTCGAACCTTCCGGCTGGAAACTATTTCTATACGTTGCAGACACCGGGCTTCACCTCGACCAAGAAAATGACACTAACAAAGTAATCATTGAATCTTGAAATTGAACTAGTCGCTGATTCAACAAAACAACCCCGGACATTATTGTTCGGGGTTGTTCTGTTTCGGCAAATCAAGCGATCTCCGCTTTATCATTAATGCAACTTGATTCTAACGAGCGAATACTCTGTACGGAGAAAGTACGCCTACCGGCATTACGACTCTGAATATCAGGTCATCCGACCAAGTGAGCGCTGGCGATATGCACAATTTGTGATGGTAAGAAAAAAGAAAATACTATTCCTTTTTTTGCAATCGTATCAGACATAACCAAGCGTATTTTTGAATTGATTTGATGTGAAATATCGCCCGATCGACACTTTCAAACGCCGGAAGAATCCGTTTCATTAAACTAGCCGGCAATACGGCAATATAAGGTGTCGTCAAGCTATACCATTTGACATCGACTCGATAAAAGAAGTCGCTCATTAGCTTAATGTCGGTGATCAACAACGGGTGCTCATCGGATGTACGAAGCTTCGGGGTAAGTTTACGAAACAGATTAATAATGGGATTGTGACCGAGCGGTTCGCCAAAGATTGCAATTCCCCCGGGCTTCAATACGCGATTAATTTCTCGCAACGCTTCCGGCAGATTGAGATGATGTAAGATTGCGCTCCCGCAAATCAGATCGAAAGTTGCATCCGGGAACGTCATTGCTTCAGCATTCATACAATAAAATTCGGTGCGATCGGAAATTCCGCTTTGTTTTGCCTGTTCGATCGATTGTCGGATTGCCTCTTCGGAAATATCGATACCGGTTACATGACTACCCCAACTGGCGAGATCGAATGCGTGCGTACCGGTACCACAGCCATACTCTAACACCTTACGTCCGTTTGCAAATTGATGCAATTCATTCTCAAAATCCCGATAATATGCTGAACATGCAGAATAAAATCGGTTAACGCTTTCGCGTCGTTTGTCGGAAAAAGCTTCGTTATGAAATTTTTTCTCGCGAATAATTCGGTCGGTATCGTGAGATAAATTTTCGTTTGCAGTCATGTTTCGTCCGATTTGCTGACATGTTTCGAAAAGCATAGCGATCGATTATGAATGTAAGCTATATTGTGAATGAATGCGACACAAGAGATCTTCACACATCTAACAACTCAATCGTAAGGGTAAAGAAATGTCTATCCTCGTCAATACCGAATGGTTAGCCAATCATCTTACCGATCCGAAGTTGGTTTTGATCGATGTTCGCTGGGATGCCAGTGCACCTGACGGCGCCGAAAAATCGTTTGAGAAAGCGCATCTGCCCGGCGCACGATTTTTGAATCTGGATACCGATTTATCCGGACCAAAGAATCCTTCCGTCGGACGACACCCGCTTCCAACACCAGAAATTTTTGTCGAAATATTGCGACGCGTCGGAATCGATCGCGATTCGCTGATCGTTGCTTACGACGACAAAGGGAGTGCGCTCGCCGGTCGTTTCTGGTGGATGTTACAATGGATTGGCGGACCATCAGTCATAATTTTAGATGGCGGTATCAGCAAATGGGTGAAAGAGGAACGATCGATCGAATCCGGTCCGGCAAAATCGATCAGACAGCTTCCGAAAGCGTTGACACCGAAATTGAATACCACTTATCTAGCGACCATGAAAGATGTCGATCAGGCAATCGATCACGGTTCGATCTTGATCGATGCCCGTGCTCCGGATCGCTTTAATGGCGACAATGAGACCATCGACAAACGAGGTGGTCATATTCCCGGAGCGATCAATGCATTCTTTCAGGAGAATCTGCGCGACGCGACGGCACCGGTCTTCAAGGAACCGGAAGACATACGCTACCGGTTCGAACAACTGGGGATCGACAAGTATTCGAAAGTGATTTGTTATTGCGGATCGGGTGTCACTGCGACCGGCAATGTAATCGCGATGATGCTGGCAGGATTTCCCCAACCGAAACTGTATATCGGGTCGTGGAGCGAGTGGCTGGAACATCATTCCTAATGATAGTTCGGCTTTGCCGAACATGTACAGACAGGAGTGTCTGTACTTACAAATATCTGCGGGCGGGCATGGGAGCCCGCCCCTACTGCAAGATACAGGAATACAAAAGATACAAGAACGGGCGAATGCGATTCGCCCCTACGGAATAAAAAAAGCGGGTGGATGCGAGGATCCGCACCTACTACCGATAATAACGTATTTTCAAGAGATATTATAAAATTATCTCGGTTATCTCGCAGCTCTATAATTCGCGATAATACGCTTCTTTGATTTTCGCGCGGGCGGTTTGAATGTGTTCGATCTGCTGATTGGGCGATAGCGGAGTCAATTTCAGGATCTTACCCAGCATCGCAATAGCCGCTTCGACTTCTTCAACGATGACTAGTTTCGCGCCAAGTTTTTTGAGAAACGGCACATTCTGGAGTCGCCGTCCACGCATATAAATCGGTACATCGGGTGCGAGTCGTTTGATTGTCACGAGTGCACGCTCGACGGCGCGTGGATCGTTGATCATCAGCGCCAACGCGCGTGCCGATCGCACCGATGCCTGTTCGATCGTCTCAAGCCCCGCAATATCGCCATAATATGCCGGCATTCCGGAATGGCGCGCCTCACGCACCAGATCGGCATTCATCTCGATCACGATAAACGGCAATTTTTCTACTTTCAGCGCTTCCGCCAGCACTTGACCACCGACACCGTACCCCACGACAACAATGTGATCGTGCATCTGTTTATGTACCGGTGCAATTTCACCGATGCCACGCGCACCGAGAATGCGCTGCAATCGTCGCATCCGGTCGGTACGTGCCGCCAGTCGCGGCGAATACCGGATGATAAGCGGCGTGACGATCATGGTGATGACGCCGGCGGCAAGGATCAACCGCATTTCATCATTCGATAACAGACCGAGGCTATTACCCGATTTCGCGAGGATAAATCCAAATTCACCGAATTGCGCGAGTCCAAATCCGGCAACGATCGCGACACTGATCGAGAATCGCATCACCAGACCGGACAATCCAGCAATGATCGCTTTCCCGATAATTATTGCGACGATCAGTGTCAGTGCAAGCGACCAATTTTCCACGATCACGCGACCGTCGAACAGCATTCCAAGCGAGATGAAAAAGAAGCTGGTGAAGATATCGCGGATCGGGAGAATATCGGAAGTCGCGCGGTGGGCGTAATCGGTTTCGGCAAGGATCATTCCGGCGAGGAACGCGCCCAGTGCCAGCGATAGTCCCGCCAGCGACGTGAGCCACGCGGTACCGAGGCAGATTACCATCACCGAGAGAATAAAAATTTCGCGGCTTTGCGCCCGATCGACCAGTGCAAAAAATTTCGGCAGCAGCCAGCGCGAGATCGAGATCGTGAGTCCGACCACGAGCATCGCTTTTAGCAGCGCCCACCCGATTTTCGAAAATGCCGACAGTGCGCCGGGTTGCGCCAGAATTGGCACCAGCAGCACCATCGGTACGACACAGAGATCCTGAAAGATCAGTATACCGACGATGAACCGTCCATGCGGCGAGTCGATTTCCGACCGTTCGCCGAGTGCACGCAACACGATCGCGGTACTGGAGAGCGCAATGAGAAATCCGAAGAAGATGCCGCGCGCGACCGATTGACCGAAGAACGAACCGACGATGACGGATGCGAAGATCGTTAAAATCACTTGCAGTAAACCGCCGTAGGTAACGTACTTCCCGATGCGGAGCAATTTACTGATCGAAAATTCAAGACCGATGCTGAACAGCAATAAGATGACACCGACTTCGGCAAATCCCTCGATCGCACTCTCGTCGTCGATCAGGCGAAAACCGTACGGACCGATGAAGGCGCCGGCAATCAGCAGAATGGTGACGATCGGGAGTTTCAGACGACGCAAAACGATGGCAGCGATTACGCCGATTCCGGCGATCAACACCAGTTGTTCGAAAATGATGGGATGCGTTTGCGTCATATTAGAAGGTACGAGCAGGTTACTGCGAAAAAAATATGCCGACTAATTAATCGTAATTATTTGAAGGTTTTGTCGGTTACTTTCGATTTGAAGCGGGTGACATCGGCTTTTTGTCCGGCTTTGACGCCATGCGTCTCGAACCAGCCCGAGGGCATTTCGATGACATACTGGATATCGGCGGCTTTCGACGGATAGACGGTCAGCAATTCGGGCGGAGTGTCGTACTGTTCCAGGTACATCGTCAGAGTTTCGCGGATCGTGCCGTCGGGTGCGACGTAGGCAAGGTCGATATCGAAATTGCAGTGGTACATCCAGAACGAGCGGCGGGAAGTGTCGGGGAAAACAAACAACATGCCGTGATCGGGGGCGAGTTCGGTACGATCGGACAGACCTTGGACAATTTCGGCTTGCTCATCGGCGATTTCGAGTACGGCGGTAGCTTTCCCGATCTTGACGCGCTGCGCTTGTTCCGGCATAGCGAATGCGAGTCCGGCGAAGAGAAGAAGCAAAAGAAGCAGAAACTTTTTCATGTCTATATATACGAAAATGAGGGGGGCGGGGGCAAGGCAATTGTCGAGAATGCGAGAAATTTCAATCCTAGGAATCCGATGAAATCGTATGTTGATCTTCTGATTAATAATTCCCGTTTTTTCTTGAGTGCGTTTTAAGACGGTCAAGATGGTTTGAATAGTCGAATCGCTTCTTTTCCGTAGGTCAGAACTTGTTCTGACCATTATCTTTTCCATTTATTTATAAAAAAAAATGAAGGAACTGCAATTGGTCAGAACAAGTTCTGACCTACGGTAAGGAAGATTCGCGCGGAAATTGAGATTTTTTAATTTAAATGCACAGACTCTTGCGAATGACTATAGGTTTATTATAATATAAATAAAGTTTAAACATATTTACACTAGCCGGAAAAGATTATGAGTGAGTTAACCATTCGTTACCGCCACTTGCCGCACTGGGAACTCAAAGGTTCGGTTTACGCTGTAACCTTTAGAACTAAAGCATACCGATTCACTTACCCCGATCTGGACATTATCCGATCGCTACTATTAAGCGGGCATCAAATCGAATATCTGTTATATGTTGCCTGTATCATGCCAGATCATGTTCATGCCATTGTTCAACCGATCGAAATACCTCGCGGGAATTGGAAGTCGATTTCCCAAATCATGAAGCGATGGAAAGGGGCAAGCGCAATTCGAATTAATAAATTGCACCATCGATCTGGTCGGATATGGCAGACTGATTCTTACGATCATATCATTCGCAATCAACAAGATTTCGATGAAACGTGGAATTATATCGTAATGAATCCAGTTAAGGCTGGCATTGTTTCGCAAATCGAGGAATACCCGTTTACTATAATACCGGAAAGAGAATCTCTTCGGTAGGTCGAAGATGGGTTAAATGATCGAGTCGTTTCTTTTCCGTAGGTCAGAACTTGTTCTGACCTACGGTAAGGAAGATTCGTGCGAGAATATTGAGAATTTTGTTTTAGGGCGGTGGCGCTTGTTTCGTAGGTCCAAAATGGTTAAATGATTGAATCGCTTCTTTTCCGTAGGTCAGAACTTGTTCTGACCACTATCTTTTCCATTTATTTAAAAAAGAAAAAATGAAGGAACCGCAATTGGTTCGAACAAGTTCTGACCTACGGTAAGGAAGATTCGTGCGGGGATTATTGAGATTTTTTTGATTTTGGGGGGCTGGCGCTTGCAGGATAGGAATTTTTGATTGTAGTATAAAATGATATTCAGAAATAAATAGCTATTTCCTTCCATCCGACGGAGTATCCGATGCATCCTCTGAAAACCGCGGTTTTGCTGCCGATTGCTTTTTTTATGCTGCTGATTCCTGCGATGACTTGGGCGCAGGATAGCTTGGGGGTAAGAAAATTAAGCTCGCTTGACACTCCAGATGCAGCAGTAAACATTGTTAAAACGGGAAACTATGTTTATATCGCCGATCGAAATAATACTCTTAATACTGGTTTACGAATTATTGATGTAACTAACCCTCGAAACCCGCTTCTGGCTGGTGTTTGGATTGCATCTGGTCAATGTTGGGGAATTGATGTTGTTGGGTCTTATGCATATGTAGGTGATGGCGGTTCTTTAAAAATTGTTAACATCGCTAATCCTTCGTCACCAATTATTGTGGGCTCAGTAACTTTTTCAACATCCACCGTAACTGGCATAAAAGTTTTGGGTAATTATGCATATATCGGTCAGTCATCTGGTTGGTTTCAAATAGTAAACATCACAAACCCATTAAATCCGCTTCTTGTAGGCAATTTAAATGTTGGAGCCGAAATTTCTCATGTTACCGTGGATGGTCAATTCGCTTACATCACAACACTCGGTAATCAACTAAAAGTAGTCAATGTAGTTAATCCGAGTGTTCCAAGTGTCGTTTCGCAAACATCATTTCCAGATCCTCTTCCGCGGTCAGTTTTTGTTCAAGGAAATTATGCATATGTCGCAGATAATTCGGCAGGTTTAAGGATCCTAGATATATCGAATAATCTAAGCGAAATAGGATTTTTTGACACGCCAGGTTGGGCATTAAATGTAGAGATTATAGGCAACCTCGCTTATATCGCAGATTATGCTGGAGGTGGAATTAGAATTGTTGATGTTAGTAATCCGGCTTCACCAGAACAAATTGGATATTACTTAACACATAATAATACCCATAGAATTACAGTTGATGGTAACATTATTTATGCTGCCGATGCGATATCTGGTCTAGGGATCTATATATTCGAAACATTAGAATCTACACCAAATACACTGTCATTTGTAAATCAACCGCTTTTCGAAACAGATTCTTTAGAGTTACTTATTCGTTGTTACCAAAATTCACCTTTCCGCTACACTTTCATTACTGGCGCATCCTCCGGGGTATTTTCGCACCGGGTGGAGGACAGCGATTCGCTCACCGACGCCAACGATTTCCTCCGGATCTGGGTGCGGTTCCGCCCCGATTCCACGCTCACCTATCGCGATACGTTGCGGCTAACGTTCGAAGCACCGTACAATCCGATCGCGATTCCGATCTCCGGCACCGGCGTCGGAACCTATGCGCATCCGATCAATTCCACCATCAACTTTCCGCGCACCGTCGAACCGACACTGTACGATTCCATCGCGGTGCGGGTCGTGGTGGCAGGCAATCAACCACTCACGAATCTCTCGTTTGTCGATACCGACGTCTTTGCTTTCGGCGATGTCTCCGGCAGCTTCAATCCGGGCGATACGGCGCTGTTCTGGCTCTATTTCGGACCGGGTACGCAAGGGACGTTTTCGCAGCGAATCGGTCTGATCGTCCATGCGATCAATGCCGATACGCTCTGGCTGAATGTCACCGGCACCTCGTCGTATGTCCCCGCACCACCGCGCAATCTGACGGTGACGGTGTCGGGCGAAGACGCACTGCTCAACTGGGCGCGGGTCGATACGTCGCTCAATGGCGTACCGCTGACCGTGCAGCGCTATCTGATCGCATTCCGCAACAGCAACACGATTCCGTGGCAATATCTCTGGGCGACATTCGGCGCGGATGCGACATCGTTCACGCATATCAGTGTGGCGCGATACAGTCCGGCGATGTTCTATCAGGTGTCGGCGTGGATCGGCGATGGCGACAGTTTCGATTCGGTTGTGCGCGATCTGCCCGCCGGTACGCCACTCGAATCAGTGATGAAAAGATTGGGTAGAAAGACAACTCAGATCGAAAAATAACGATGCACGGATCCGTATGTCGGAATTTATTCCGACTCTTGAGAGTGTTTTCTTTTTCGTTTTTTTAACAAGTGATTACGAAAAAAGAGTCGGAATAAATTCCGACATACAACTAACTTACAACCAACATACTACAGACTTACATCGGATACACATCCGTCTAACTAAATCGGCATTCAGATGAACGGATTAACGATAAGACGACGGTACCTTCCTCATTGGGAACTCACTGGTTCGATATATTTCGCTACTTTCCGGACAAAAAATTACTTGTTTTCCGACGCTGAAAAATCGATTATTCAGGAAGTATTGCTCAGTAAAAACCAAATAGAGTATCGCCTATTTATTGCCTGTATTATGCCCGATCACGTTCATGTAATTACTCAGCCACTAGAAGTATCACCCGGAAATTGGCAATCTCTATTAAAAATTGTCAAATATTGGAAAGGTGTGAGTTCACTGAAAATAAACCAATATAATCATCGAAGCGGTTCAATATGGCTGAATGAAACTTTCGATCGCATCATTCGCAATCAGGGAGAATTCGACGAAGTATGGACATATATCCTGATGAATCCAGTAAAACAGCGACTTGTTTCGGAAATAGATGAATATCCATTTACCATCGTTCCAGAATCAATTAGCATCGGAGGTCAGGCTTTAGCCTGACAAATCAACTTCTGCACGCGGAGGTTGGGCTTTAGCCTGACAAAAAAATAGCAACGTCAGATTAACGCCCAACCGCTGTGATCGCTTGGTTTTCACTCAATAGATCAGATTTGATCAATCTTACATTGAGTGTTCTGGTTGCGGCACATATTACACGCTTCCATGACGGAGAATCAGCAATTTCACTGCATCGCTACGTACTTATGACAGCACACGGTTTTTTTGTATATTCGTGCAACCCTAGTTACAGGAAGCGAAAGCTATTGGCGAAACACTCTTAACCTCCGCCGGAGGGACTCGTGCCGACTTCGACACTCCACGAGACATTTCTCTATCTCTCCGATTGGATGGATCGCCCCGTCTTCGATGCTTCCGCGCATCGTGTCGGTAAGCTCGTCGATATCATCGCCTACACCAGCGCCGTCTTTCCCCCCATTCGATCCGTTGTCATCCGCCGTCAAGGTCGCAAATACCGTTATCACCCCACGCCCAATGAATTCGTGCAATGGCGCGATCAGGAACGCATTACGATCAATACCGATCGACTAAAGGAATTCTCCGTCGACGCCGACGAGTTCCTCGTGCGCGACTGGTTGTGGGATCGTCAAATCGTCGATATTTCTGGTGCGAAAGTCGAGCGGGTGAACGACGTACAAATGCTGGTCGGTCGCGAAAGCTATATCATCCACGTCGATGTCGGTTTGCTCGGTCTCGCGCGCCGCCTTGGCTTCGAACCGGGTGTCAAAGCATTTGCGAAACTGATCGGCAAGAAGATCAACGAAGAGTTGATTTCATGGAAATATGTCGCACCGGTGCAGGGTCGCGGTGGCGATGCACTGCAACTTTCGGTTCAGATCAATAATCTGCGGAATTTGCACCCTGCGGAACTCGCCGATGTCCTCGAAGATCTCGATAAGGAAGAACGCGCCGAAATTGTCCGCGCCGTCGGTCCCGAGACGGCAGCCGCCGCATTGGAAGTGTCCGAAGAAGAGGTGCAGAAGTCGGTACTCGAATCGTTGACGGCGGAAGAGTCGGCGGACATTCTCGAGGAAATGGAGCTGCAGGTCGCAGCGGACGTGCTCGAAGTGGTCGGTGTCGATGTCGCCGAAGCGATGCTCGCTGCAGTGGAACCGGATACCCGCGATGACATCACCGAACTCGCCGCGCATAAAGATGAAACCGCCGGCGCGCTGATGTCGAATGAATTTATTACATGTAAGCAATCGGAATCGGCACAAGATGTGTTGGATGAGATCCGCGAAAAAGCGAAAGAGATCGAGGCATTCCTCTACATCTATGTGCTAGACGACGACGAGAATTGCGTCGGTGTAGTGTCGTTGCGCTCAATTCTCACTTCCGGTCCGAATACGGCAGTATCGGAATTGATGCATACCCGCTTCTTCTGGGTTGAACCGGAGACCGAAATCAACGAAGTGGCGGAACTGTTTGCGACCTACGATCTCGCGTTTTGTCCGGTGATAAAAGAGAATAAGATGCTCGGCATCATTTCATTGAAACACTCATTCGACGATTTGTTGCCGCTCTTCTGGAAACGTCGTAATGATTGATAAATCATTGCGGAGGTGGCACTTTAGTGCCGCCATCTATCTGCAAATGTTAGGCGGGACTAAAGTCCCACCTCCTATGATAGAAAAATTTTTTAAACACAATGCCGATTCGAAATCGGCACTACGATAAAGAACGAAACATAATCACTACATGAATATCGTACCGACTGCCATCAATCGCTATCTGCCGCAACGCTTGCGCCGTCCACTTCGACGGGTAGGGATCTTCTTTGCGATTGTCGGACCGGGTCTGATCACTGCGAATGTCGATAACGACGCTGGTGGCATCGCAACGTATTCGCAAGCGGGTGCGCATTACGGTTTCTCGATGCTCTGGATGTTCATCCCGATGGCGATCATGTTGATCGTGGTGCAGGAGATGGCGAACCGGATGGGGGTTGTGACCGGCAAAGGACTCTCCGATCTAATTCGCGAGCGGTTCGGTGTCAAGCTCACGTTCTACATGATGATCGGGGTGCTGCTCACCAATTTCGGCAACGTGATTGCGGAATTTTCCGGAGTGGCGGGTGCCGGCGAAATCTGGGGGATCCCGCGATTTGTGTCGGTGCCGCTGGCGGCGGTGCTGGTCTGGTTCCTCGCAGTCAAGGGAAATTACAAAACGGTCGAGCGGATCTTTCTGGTCGCAGTGTTCTTTTATGTCGCCTATATCATTGCCGGGATGCAGGTCGATACCGATTGGAATGCTGTCTGGAAATCGACCGTAAAGCCACAGCTCTCGGCGGATGCGTCGAAAGCGATCGATCCCGGATTCGTGCTGGTGCTGATCGGTGTGATTGGAACGACGATCGCCCCGTGGATGCAATTCTATCAGCAGGCGAGTGTCGCCGAAAAAAATATTCACATCAGTCAATACGGCTACAGCAAATTGGACACGATTGTCGGGTGTATTGCCGTCATCGTGATTGCGGGTTTCATCACGATTCTTTGCGCAGTGACGCTGTATCCGCACGGGATTTTGATCAATACTGCCGACGATGCCGCAAAATCGCTATTGCCATTTGCCGGCAGGTTTGCCGGGAGTCTGTTTGCGTTCGGCTTGATGAATGCGTCGCTATTTGCCGCAAGCATTCTGCCGTTGTCGACGTCATACACCATTTGCGAAGCGTTCGGCTGGGAAAGTGGTGTCGAGAAGAAGTGGGAAGAAGCGCCGGAATTTTATGGCATCTATACCAGCATCATTATTCTCGGTGCGGCGGTGATCATGATTCCCGATCTGCCGCTGATTAAAATCATGGTGCTGAGTCAGCAGGTGAACGGTATGGTGCTGCCGTTTGTATTGATTCCGATGCTGATCCTGATCAACGACAAGCGGATCATGGGTGAATATGTCAATGGCAAGATTGGCAATGTGATTGCGATCTCGCTGACGGTGCTGCTGATCGTACTCTCGCTCGTGTCGCTGGTGTTTATGTAATACTGTCCAACGCATCAATCGTCATACCAGTCGGTCGGAATTTATTCCGACCTTTTTTTTATCTTGTAGTAGGGGCGCCTCCCCGCGGGCGCCCGCTCTTGTATCCTGTATTCTTTATCTTGAATCCTGTATCCTGATTTGTCGTTGCGAGGAACGAAGGGCGTCCGCCGGCTGGCGGATGCGCCCGAAGAGACGAAGCAATCTATCTTTTCCGTTGGTAGTGGCGGACTAAAGTCCGCTTTTTTTTTAATTTTTCAGGAATGGCGGACTAAAGTCCGCCGCTACCAAAAATCGGGAGGGCTCACGAGCCCGCTACTACTTCACAATATGAATTACTTCAATAGCACAATCTTCTGCGTCTTAGAAAACGTACCTGCCTGCAATCGCACAAAGTAGGTTCCGCTCGCTAATCGTGAACCGTCGAGCAATACCCGATACGTTCCGGGACGCTGCTCGCGCTGCACGAGTGTCGATACTTCGCGACCGGTGAGATCGTAGAGACAAAGCTCGACGTGAGATGAAATTGGAAGGGTGTAGGAAAGAGTAGTGGTGGCGTTGAAGGGATTCGGAAAAGCCTTAATGCTTGCGCTTTGCGGAAGAATCGTTAACTTTACTTCATTTGCATCAGTCGATTCCGGCAAAGTAATAAACTTCACGATAAAGGCATCCCACCCGCCTTGATTCGTGCTATCGATTGCAGAACCGGTCACTGGGAAATTGGTACTATTCGTTCTGCCAACAATCGCTAATGTATCACTACCCACTAAAACCGAACCTTCACAATTATCGTAATTATTGCCACCGATAAATGTACTGTACATTAGTGTATCCAAAGTACTGTTAAACTTCATGATGAAACCGTCAGTACCACCACCATTGTAGAGTGAATCGAAAGAGTTGATCGTGACAGGGAATTCGGTGCTGACTGTTACGCCAGCTGAATAAACACAATGATTGAGTCGATTAAACTGAGCACTGGTTGAGTAGTCGGTCATGCTACCACCTATATATGTGCTTAAGAAAGATGATTCCGTCGATGTATAGGTCATGTGTCCGACGAAGGCATCACCTAATTCACCGCCATGATAGGTCGTGTCGTAACCATGAGGAGATACTCGAAAATCGGAACTACAAGTAATTCCAGAGATAAACCAACCACCGAGACCGTCATTTGATAGACCATAGATTCGATCGGTACAATTTCCACCGATATAAGTACTATAGGCAAGGGATCTGCAATCGGTAGAAAACACTGTAAGGAAACAGTTTCCACCGCCACGCAACTGAGAACTATAGCAATTGGATGTTGTCGGAAGATTTGTACTAGCTGTCATCCCAGCAATCGCTACCCTTCCAGAGTCATCAAAATCAATTTTATATGCGATCGTTTGAGAATTTCCACCAAAATAAGAACTGTAGATAAGGTTCGATCCAGTACTGTTAAGGTGAGTAAGAAATACATTGGTACTGTAAAATGGCAGAGTACTATAAGCATCGGAAGTACAGGGAAAATTCAAACCCTCAGTGTACCCAGTTACGTAAGCACCACCGGTTTCATCACTAATAACAGCTTGTGCAGATTGCATTGCAAAGATACTTCCGAGATACGTGCTGTAGATGATTTGCGAACCTGTTGCATTAAGACGAGTAATTATACACTTTGAATCAGGTGTTGAGGGTGGATTTCTATCAAATGCTGCTTGAGAGACTGGAAAATCGGAGCCATAAGTACTACCTACAACAATAATTCCATCAATTGGATCGGCACAGATTCCGACGGGATAATCATCGCCACTACCACCGAGAAAAGTACTATATAGCAGTTGATTACCGAAAGAGTTGATTGAAGTGATAAAAATATCCATAGCAGAAACAGTTGTATCGTATGCACCGCTTGTAATTGGAAAGTCACTGCAATGCGTATTGCCAGTAACTACAATTTTACCAGTTGTTGATTTGCAAATAGCTTTCCCCTCATCTCCTGCACTCCCACCCAAATAGGTACTATACACCAACGGATCGATTCGGAGCGTCTGCGAGTTATCGTACCCATTCGGCAAATTGATCGCGAAGACATTTTCTGACACGAGTCTGAATTGTGCCGTGACAATGTTTCCATGAGTGCCATCAGTAATGGTTTGGTATGCACCCGGAATTGACATCCGCAATTCACCGAGGGAAGTGGAAAGAGTGAGTTCATTCGATAATCGGAGGTCGGACACTCCTGTCCGACTCCCTTTTGTGACAGAAATAATTGAGTCGACGGACAAGAGTGTCCGTCCTCCGCCTGCTATCGGCGCATCCAATCCTTCGCACACCATTCGGATTTGTTTGGGATCGGCACCGAGATGCACTACAAAATCGAATTCGAGATGTCCTTTGCTCTCATAGAATTCGATATCGATGCCCTCCCACACTTCGCGATACACCACGCGTGTAAAATTCCGACAATCCGGTGCCCATTTTGAGGAGTCATTCCCGAGGAAATAATTGTTGTGCCACGATAATTCACCCTGTGCATCAATTGATTTTGCTTGTGCGAAGGGTAGGTCGGAATTTATTCCGACATCCTCTTGTGTCGTGCATTTATCCGTAGGGGCGTATCGCATACGCCCTGTGGGCGCGAACGCGCCCAGATTGGTTTGTGCATCTTGATCGGATAGGGGCGAATGCGATTCGCCCCTACGGGAGTCAACAAATTTGAATTTGAGGGCGTGAGATTTTAATGGAAAGGATTCATGATCAGGGCGTATGCCATACGCCCCTACGGCGGCAACGTCGTTGCCGTTTGCGGGCGAACACGGGGGTCCGCCCCTACTGGAAAAAGGATCGACGGGCGGATGCGGGGGTCCGCCCCTACTGGCGTCTATCATTTTTGAGGAATCAATTACGCTCGTGACGAGGGTGACACCATCGCGCTCGAGAAACCAGGTGAAACCGTCGCGTCGGACTTCGCACTTGTAGAGAACGGCGGAATCCCATTGCCCCTTGTTCTCGGTGAATTGGAAGGGATGCGGCAAGCGCGACGATTGTACACTCACCGCTGGTGCGCTGCCAAAGAGGCACAAAACGATAACAAGTGCAATCAACGTGATGTGTGCGCACCACTTGACGTTAAGCACAGAATCAAAATGAATAGCTGGCGGATAACGACGAAATTCATCGAAGTGGCACATAGCACCCTGAATTGGATTTATATTTATAATAGTAAGATTGCGATTGTCCCGCAATAAAAATTGTTCTACCCCCAAAAAAAAAGCACCCATTCGGGTGCTTCATCATTCGTATTAAATTGATCGATGGTTAATTCAATGTCGGGTCATCGGGATACGTCGAAATCAGCGCATATTCACCACCCATGCGCCGCATCACGATCCGCCACATTTCCACGGGATCGGTATCGAAAATGATCGTGTCGTCGGCAGTGGCAATAATCCACCCACCTTTATCGATTTCTGCATCGAGTTGCCCTTCGCCCCAACCGGAATATCCGACATAGAATCGTACATCGTACAGCTTTGCCGCTTTCTCGTCAAGCAATTTGGTAATCTCGTCGAGTTTTCCACCCCAGTATGTGTGGTCGCGAACCGCTTTCGATCCTTCCACCTGACCACCAATTCGATGCAGAATATGCAAGGTATTCGGTTGTACCGGACCACCGAGAAATAGCGGCGATTCGATCGTCGACTCTTCGACCACCTCATTCAACTGAAATGGCGTAGGACGGTTGAGTACGAGACCGTACGTCCCCTCGTCATTATGTTCGCACAACAGTACTACCGACCGGCGAAAATTCGGATCCTTGATCGACGGATGCGCGATCAATAGAGTACCAGTCGCCGGTTTTTCGACAATTTGGATCATTCTTCACCTGCAAATTGGGTCATGGATCTACCCAGTCTAAATTTAAGAAAATCCGAGACCATTCGAAACCGTATCTCTAAGTTCTTAATATTTTGCTATCTCGATCATTATTGCCTTGAACCGAAATCCCGATTCAGCTTGAAAAAGATCATTGGGAAAGTGAAATAAATCGCGTATTCTCCTTGGTCTTAGGCTTGAAAATACGTATATTTACTGGTTTCGAGCGAACTACAGATTGTGCCCTTGTACACAGGTTCGCGAATTGTATCCTTATTGGATTGTGACGGATTTAGTAAGCACCCATGAAAGAACCAAATTTGTTAGAAGAAGATACCCATCTCCCGATCGATATCGTCGAGGAGATGAAGAATTCCTATCTCGACTACGCCATGTCGGTCATCGTTTCGCGCGCATTGCCGGATGTCCGGGATGGTCTGAAACCGGTTCACCGCCGTGTCTTGTATGGCATGCAGGAACTCGGTGCCGGTGCCGGTCGCCCCTATCGTAAATCTGCCCGCGTCGTCGGTGATGTGATGGGTAAATACCATCCGCACGGCGATTCGGCAATCTACGACACGATGGTGCGAATGGCGCAACCGTTTTCGTTGCGTTACCCGCTGGTAGATGGTCAAGGTAACTTCGGCAGTATCGACGGTGACGGCGCAGCCGCCATGCGATATACCGAAGCACGCCTGCAGCATATCGCCGAAGAGCTGTTGTCCGATCTGGAAAAAGACACGGTTCCGTTTATCCCGAATTACGACGATTCGCTCACCGAACCCTCCGTACTTCCGTCGAAGCTCCCCAATCTGCTGGTGAACGGCAGTAATGGTATTGCCGTCGGTATGGCGACCAGTATCCCACCGCACAACTTGCGGGAAGTGATCTGGCTGCTTGAAGCACTACTCGACAATCCGGAATTGACGAATGAAGAGTTGATCAAGCTTCCGCGCACCAAGGGGAGTGCTACCATTTTTGCTCCCGACTTTCCCACGGGCGGCGTGATTCAGGGTTTGGAAGGCATCTACGATGCCTATCAAACCGGTCGCGGGAGAGTCGTTGTACGCGGTGTCGCCGAGATCGAAGAGAGCGAGCGCACGAACCGTCAGCGCGTGGTGATCAAGGAAATTCCCTATCAGGTTAATAAAGGTAAATTGATCGAACGCATCGTTGAATTGGTCAACGATGATAAACTCGACGGGATCTCCGATATTCGCGACGAATCCGATCGCGATGGTATGCGGATTGTCATCGAATTGAAGCGCGACGCGATGGGTCAGCAAGTTCTGAATGCGTTGTATGCGCATACGTCGTTGCAATCGACCTTCGGTGTGATACTTCTGGCGCTCGTCGATGGTACCCCGAAAGTGTGTACGCTTCGCGACCTCTGCCTTGAATTCCTGAAGCACCGCCTCGATATTATCGTCAAACGTGCGAAATACGATTTGAACAAAGCGCGCGACCGGCTGCACATTGCATTGGGATTGCGGCTCGCAGTCGACGATATCGACCGGGTGATCACGATTATCCGTGCGGCAAAGAATGTCGAAGAAGCGCGCATCAATTTGATTGCGGCATTTTCCTACGAACGAACGGCAGCACTGCTGTCGCGGCTGCAACTGACGCCAGAGATGGCGAAAGTAACGCCGGGTCAGGGTTTGTCCGAAGAGCAGGCGAAAGCGATTTTGGAGATGCGCTTGTCGCGGTTGACCGGTCTTGAACGGCAGAAGCTTGAAGATGAAATCAACGCACTCCGCGAACAGATTCTCGAATTGCAATATTTGCTCGGTTCTCCCGAACGTCAGCGTGCAGAAGTGAAACAGGAACTTGCCGATCTGAACGAACGGTATGGCGATGATCGGCGCACTCAAGTCGCGCTGGAAACCGGCGATATCGGTTGGGAAGATCTCATTCCGAATGAAGAGATGCTGGTCACGATCAGCCACCAACAGTATGTGAAGCGGTTGGCGGTCAATACGATGCGTCGCCAAAACCGCGGCGGTCGCGGTTCGCAGGCAACCAAACCGAAGGATACCGATTGGGTCGATCACCTGTTCACGGCAATGTCGCACGATACGCTGCTGATCTTCACGAATCTGGGTCGCTGTTTGCGGGTCAAGGTGCACGAGATCCCAGCCTCCGGTCGGGGATCGCGCGGAACACCGATCGTCAATTTGATCCAAATCGATCGCGAAGCCGGCGAAGTGATCCGAGCCGTGGTTCCGGCGAAGGACTTTGATCCAGATAAGTACTTGGTTTTTGTGACTCGCCTCGGAAAGATCAAGAAAACATCTCTCGATCAATTCAAGTTCGAGCGTAAAACTGGTATTAGGGCTATTTCACTCCGGGAAGGCGACGATCTGGTTCAGGCAATGCTGACTGACGGTACGGAACAGATTGTGATTGCCACTCACGATGGAAAATCGATTCGATTCGATGAAGAAACCGCTCGACCCATGGGTCGCGACACCGAAGGGGTGAAGGGTATTGAGCTTAATCGTGGCGATTATGTAATTGGTTGTGTTTCGGTCGACAAGAGTGTCGATCAGAATAAAGCGATCACCTTACTGGCTGTTACGAATCACGGTTTTGGCAAGCGCTCGACGCTGGACGAATACCGTGTACAGGGGCGTGGCGGTCAAGGCATTATGACGGTGCGCGTGACCACTCGAGTGGGACCGATGATTGCACTGTTGCTGGTTCAGGATAGCGACGATTTGATGGTGATAACGACCGGCGGTACGGCAATCCGGCAATCGGTAAGCCAAATCCGCGTGACGGGTCGCGCTACTCAGGGGGTGCGGTTGATACGATTGAATGAAGGGGAAACAATCGCAGATATCGCTAAAGTAGCACAGGAGAGTGAAGAAGAAGATACCGAAGAAACTGAAAACGGGAACGACTTATTCGAGGCATAGGGGGGACTACAAATGGCGACTACGGACAAGAAATCGGATGCGACAATCCGGCGTTTGTCCAAATATCATCGAACGCTGGAGCTGGCTATTCAACAGCATCGGCGGACGTTGTCGAGCGAACAGATCGCTCGTGAAAATATGCTAACCGCAGCACAAGTAAGAAAAGACCTATCGTATTTCGGTGCGTTCGGTCGTCGTGGATTGGGATACAATGTCGTCTCGTTGCACGAGACCATCAGCCGGTTGTTGGGCTTGAACAAATTGTGGAATGTCGGACTGGTCGGCGTCGGTAATATTGGACGTGCGTTGGTGGCATACGATGGTTTCCGGCAACGGGGTTTCCATATCAAATTGTTGTTGGATTCCGATCCCAATAAAGTCGGAATGAAGTTCAACGACTTGACCATCTATCCCCTGAGCGAATGTCAAATGCTGGTTCCGCGTTTGGCAATTAAAATCGCGATTTTGGCGGTTCCGGCAGAAGCAGCACAACATGCTGCGGATGAAATGGTCGCTTCGGGTGTGAAAGCGATTCTCAATTTTGCGCCGGTTACGCTGCAAGTACCCGAAGGGGTGTTTGTTCGTCAGGAAAACATGGCATATGAAATTGAATCGCTTAGTTTCTTGCTAACCAACGAACAAAAATCCGCGTAATTAACTAGATGCCGGCGCACAACGAACCCGCACCGCCGTCGCTAATTACTACAGGTGTCGAAGCCCGCGAGGTGGCACCTTATCAATCGATTGCCGCGTTTTACGACACCTTGATGTGGCACGTCGATTATATTCAGTGGGCAGATTATCTGATTCGAATTGCGGAGCGTTTTGTCGCTCCGCAAGGAATCTGGTGCGAAGGGGGTTGTGGAACCGGCAATCTCGCCTTGCGCATTGCCCGGTTTGGTTATCGGGTTTGCGGTTTCGATCTATGTTCCGAGATGATCGAGGCTGCTCGTCGAAAAGCTACCATCCAAAACTCCACCACCACTTTCTCTGTAGGCGATTTCCGAACTTTTTCCGCACAAGACGTTGCCTTTTACTTTGTCGTTTACGATGGTCTGAATTATTTACTGGAAACATCCGAAGTGGAGCAGTTTCTGGCAAATGCCGCCGATTCGTTGCAGTCACGTGGAATTCTGGTCTTCGATCTGTGTACCGAACGCAACAGCGTCAAGAATTTAAATAACTGGTTCGATCGGCATCGCCGGGAAAATATCGAATATCGTCGTCATAGCTGGTACGATGAAGATCGCCGATTGCATCACAACGACTTTGAAATTCTCGACCATAATCATCCCGAGCTGGTACATATTGAACATCACGTTCAGCGGATCTATACACTGGATGAAGCTCAGCGCTGGATTTCGCGTAGCAATTTCCGGTTGATAACAATGCTGGGCAACACTACTTTTTTACCCGGTCATGAAAAAAACGATCGCGTTCATTTTGTACTGCGGAAAAAGTGATAACCTTCACCGATCGATTTTAACGATTTCCAAAATCGAATTCACCGATTGCGAACCGACATGAATTTGGACTGGTATTGGAATTTACGGGCGATGTACGACTGGGTTGTGTGGCGAACACCACTGCTTTCGCGCATGACACGGCTTGAATATCAATCCATCCTCCAGCTTCTCGGAAAAGTCAATTTACCCGGCACCGCAACGGTATTGCACGTGGCATGTGGCGCGAAAGCAATCGCATGGAACAACTTTGCAGGTAATATTATCCACTTAGATCGATCGCGGCGGATGCTCAACTGGTCGCGTCGCGACAAACCCGATGATCGCTATCTGGCAGCCGATTCGCTGGCATTGCCGTTTCAAAATGAGTCGATATTCGCGATCGTTGCGGTGGGTCTAACGGAATATCTACCGCGACCGGAGTTATGGTTACAGGAATGCAATCGTGTGTTGCAGCCGAATGGGGTGTTGCTCTTTTCGATCTCGCAACCGAATTTTGGCAATCGAATTCGCAAGTTGTGGTCGCACGAGATCTATTTTCGGACGGAGAAGCAATTCAGTAATTTGTGTTTACGGAACGGATTTAAGGTTGAGATGGTTTCAGAATTACCGATTCAAGTACAATTTTTAGTACGAAAAAAACAATCGGTTTGATCAGGAGAATTTAATGCGAAAAGTACGTGCGCTTGCATGGCTGCTGGTATTGTTAATGGTATTGCCGGTACTTGCGCAATCCCCGCAAAAAGTGCCGCCTCGGGAACGTCGTAAATCGGCGATCAAATGGACATGGCTGTATAATCTGCCGGTGCAGCAGCAGCGCGACACGTTGAAAGCACTGGCACACGATCCGGCGCCAACGACTCGCGCGGAAGCAATTCGGGCGGCTTGTTCGATTGGCGATTCGACTGCATTGTCGCTAGCATTGTCGGCGTTGAAGGATCCCGATGATCAGGTTCGCGCGATGGCTGCCGATATGATCGGACGGAAAGTGCCCGATAGTTCGGCAGTGATCCCATTAATCAAAGCGCTGTCCGATCCATCGACGAATGTGCGGCGAGCAGCAATGTCATCATTGCGCCGAATTAACGATTCGCGCGCGATCGATCCGCTGTTAAAACTATTGAACGATCCTACGCCGGAAGTTCGGAGTATGGCTGCTTCCTGTATTGTGGCGTTCAACAGTCCGCGCATTGTTCCGGAATTGTTGAAATCTCTTCGCGATTCCGACGATCGTGTAAGGATATCCGTTGTGTTTGCGTTGGGAATGAGTAAGGATTCGACTGTCGTGTCTTCATTGATACCGTTGTTATCCGACGGCAATTTCGAGATTCGGATGAGTGCTGTGAAAAGTCTGGGGCAACTGCGGAATCGCTCCGCGGTTTCATCGCTGTTACCGCTGCTACTCGATGCGAACCGCTCGGTACAAACGTCGACGGCGGAAGCATTGGGTGAGATCAAGGATACCGCCAGCATTCCGCAATTATTACCGTATCTAAATCATCAAACCAATTTTATTCGTATTCTGACAGCGAAAGCGTTGGGTGAGATGAGCGGCAAGATGGTCGATTCGATTTTCAATGCGGCAGTAAAGCAAGATGACATTCCGATCATTGCCGGAGGTCATCGCTATTACATTCGTCATGGTGTGAAAAAAGCGATCAAAGGGTTGAAACAAGCATTAGAACTGTTCGGTGATGACGAACTCGCAATCGATTATCTCGGTTGCGAGCAATCCGAATTGGTGAAATCGGCGAATGAATGGTCAACCAAGCAGGGCTTAGATTTAGTCGCCTCGGAACGCGATCCGAACCAACTGAAGTGGAAGAAGTAGATCCAATTATATCGTTTTTTATAGCCGGCAATTGCTCGAACGATTGCCGGTTATTTTTTTACCGCCAGCGCAACACCATCGCGAATTGGCAGGATGGTAGTAGAAAAGCGAGAATCTTGAAAAAGCGTTTCATTGAACAATCGAATTCCCACAGTATTTCTGTCGGTAATCATCGGCTCCAGCACTCTACCCGACCAGAGGACATTATCGGTAAAGAATAATCCGCCCGGACGCAACAACCGGACGACTTCCTCAATAACATCGGGGTATTCATGTTTGTCGATATCGCAAAAGATGATATCGAATGATGAATTCAGGGTTTTAGATATTGTCAGTGCATCGCCGACGTGAAAATCGACCGGTGTTTCGATTCCCGCTTTTTCAAAATTCTCCAATGCCAGTTTGTGATTTTGTTCGTCTCCATCGGTACAGACAATTCGACCATCGGAACCGATAGCTTGCGCAAACCAGATCGCCGAGTACCCGAAGCCACTACCCAACTCCAACACCCGTTTCGCATTGATTGCCAATGCCATCGAAGACATTGCCCGTCCCACGAGCGGTCCGACTATCGGGAAGTGACGTTCCCGGGCATAAGCTTCCATCGCTTTAAGCGTGTCGGAGCGGGACGCCGAATCCTCTAATTCGTGTAAATACTTATCGATATCGGGATGAACTATGGAAATTGACATGGTTTACCTCAAAGATAGAATTCGATGAGTGATACGGTTAAGATCGATCCTAGTTCACAAATGAGCAAAGATCGCGTGTTTTTGCGATCAATTAATCGATTGATTTTGCCCACCGGAAAGCACTCGTTGAGTACATTTTTCAACAAATCGACTAAAAATTTAACTCTCAATCAAATCAAATACTCCTAATGCCTCAATGGCACAGAGTTTGCCTTCTAAACCGACGAACGACTCTACGCAATTCGCACTGACTGTGTGAAATTGATTTTAAGTGTCGCTGCGAGCAGTATTTCGTAGTGAAATATGAAGAGAATTGTAGTTACCGAAACCGCTCAGGCGGAAAAGAGGGTGAGGATGGACAAGCAACCCCGGCAGATAAATCCAGAGCGTGCCACCAATGCGGAAACAGATGGCGATCTGCACAAGCGAATTCGTGAGCAGGAGGATCAATCGTTTTTGACAATAACACCGCCATTTCCCAAGAATATTATGATCGAAACCTGCAATGGGTGCAATCATTCTTGCCGGTTCTGCTATAATCGGGAGATGATGCGTCAGGTTGGGTTGATCTCACCCGATTTTATGTTTCGCATTCTCGACGAGGCGTATCAGCTCGGTGCTCGTGAAGTTGGTCTATCCACCACCGGCGAGGCGCTACTCAACCCACGGCTATTTGATTATGTGGAATTTGCGAAAACGAGAGGCTATTCATACGTCTACTTTTCGACCAACGGAGCACGATTTAATGATGCGAAGATCGATCGTCTGTTCGAATCGGGTTTAGACAGTATCAAGTTCTCAATCAATGCTGGTTCAAACGGTACTTATGCTCGAATTCACGGACGGAACGATTTCGATCATGTGATCGAGGTTATCAAGGAAATCGATCGGCGTCGCAAAGCCATGGGCACCAAGCTGAAGCTATTCGCGACTTGTGTGGTAACTCCGGAATGTGCCGACGAAACCGACGAACTCCAGCGTCTGATTGGCAAAGTTGTCGACGATCTCTGTTTTATACCGGAAACCGGCGCAGTCGGTCCAACCAATTCGATGAACACCCCGTTGCCGTGCACCATGCTGTTCAACCGGATTCATATCACGTGGGAAGGATTCCTCACTTGTTGTTGTGTCGATTATGAAAACCAACTCATCGTTGCCGACTTGAATCAGGTAACACTTGCCGAAGCGTGGCATAGTCAAGTATTTAAAGATTTTCGACAACGCCACTTGGATAACAACGTCGATGGGACATTATGTAAGGTCTGTGTTACCAAACAGATGGAGCCGTACCAACCATTGACGGTGGTGCAATACAATCAACGGAAACCACGGAAAGTGGTGAATCTTTAAGATTATTTCAATTTTCTCTTCCTATATTAGTAAACCAAATCGACGATTTGGCGTGAATCAATTCAGAGCAACTTGATTTTACGCTAATTAGAAAGTCAACAAGAAATATTGGAGATCAAGCAACGACGCTTGTAACTGACAAATCTGCAAAATTATCAGCAATCGAAGCGCAAATTGCCTTGGATCGAGGGGATCTCCCTCGATTTTTTACGATTTTGGAACAATTACTGGCGGAAAAACCACTTGCCATCGAAACTGTCGTTGCGATCGAAAAGATGTTGCGACAGGCTGGTTTGACAAATGAAGCGGATATACTTTCAAGAAATTTGCCTCGACCATTCGCTTTCCAAAATCAGCCAATCATTTTGGTATTGTTTTATGCCTCGATTGGTGAAGTTGATTGGTTATTGCCAGTACTGTGCAAACTCAAAGAAATACATCCAGAATTTGCAATTGTTGCGCTGATTCACCCGATTATTCAACAAAAATTAGTCGAAGCGTCCTTTCATTTCGCACGATTACAGTCGGTGGCGCACGTCCTTCCCTGTTCGGAAACCAATCCACTAGCGCGGATCGATACGAACAATATCGTGCTATTTCTTCGATCCGATGATCCCGATGTCGCGTTACATCGGGAACTCCGTAATCAAATCCATTCGAATATTGAAGTTGTATTCCCCAGTGGTACTGCGATCATTACCCGTCGAACCGACGATCTCGCTGAGATTGCGCGCTACTATGCCAACAGTTCGACTGATACCCAGATTGGCTACCAATCGTTACGGAAAGCGCACCAACTATGGCTTACCACCTCTCCTGAATTGGAACCGATGGCGCTGCAGTTTTCAACACCGGATCGGATTGTTCATGCCGGATGTACCCGGTACGATCCTTGGTGGATTGACGAATCGTTACACGATCCCGCGCTCACGAATAGCCGGGAAATGATTTTTTCTAATTCGGCATCGCGTCGAATTCTATTGATTACCCGGGGACCGCATCGGTTGTATCACAAAACCGAAGATTATCAATTCGTGATGCGACAACTTGCCGATTTGATTGCGACTCTTCCGGATACCGTTACGATTATCAAACCGCACCCACGACAAGATCAAGCTGAATTAGAGCACTGGTTCGACGCGGTTCCCAAAAATAAATGGATGATGAGTCACCTTTCGCTGACGCAACTAGCGTCGCTGACCGATGGTGTGATCAGCATGTTTTCGTCGGGGGTGATGGATGCATTGGCGGTCGGTGTACCGGTGGTGGAATACTATCGTTATCCACAGGATGGTCAGGTCCTCGAATTCAGGCAGCTTGCCGATGGACGCCGTGGTTCGATTTACGAAGCGTTAGGGTTAGTCGCAAATGCCGGTGATATCGAAACACTCTCTAAAATTGTTTCGGGATGGAATCGAACAACACATCAAATTCCTGAAGCGGTGATGGCAAACTATCGCCTCGTTACCGGTATTCCCGAGGGCTCGGCGGAACGAACAGCGAGAATACTTAGTGATAAGATTATTTCGAAAGCATTGCCCACTAAATAGTCACAGTACGAACGGAGGAGATCCAAATGATTCGAGTCGGAATTAACGGTTTTGGGCGAATCGGACGAGCGGTATTTCGGATAAATGCCAATAATCCCCGATTCCAGATCGTCGCAATCAATGATTTGGATCCGAATGTCAAGAATCACGCATACTTGCTGAAGTACGACAGTTATTATGGCAAATTCCCCGGAAAAATACATGCCGAGGATGCTTCGGAAAACGCACTCGGTAAAATGATTGTCGATGGCGACCAGATTGCGTTTTATTGCAAAGACAATATTGCCGATGTGCCGTGGGAAGAGCAGGGTGTCAATGTCGTAATCGACGCTTCCGGCGTGCAGCAGAATGTATTGAATGCTAGAGCGCTGATTGGACGCGGTACCGTTCGAAAAACAGTCATCACACATGCCCCGCGCAAAGGATTGGATCACACGATTATCTTCGGAGTGAATGAAGATTCGTACGATCCCGCGAAGCACGACATTGTATCGACCAGTATCTGCGATGCCAATGCCATCGCACCGACCCTGCATATTTTACAACGTCATTTCGGTGTCGAGCACGGTTTTGTGACCACTCTTCATCCGTGGTTGTCGTATCAGAACCTTAGCGACGGCAGTGTTCGAACGGTTTCCAGCCCGGGGCATTACTGGAAGGATTTTTCACTCGGTCGTGCCACGACGATGAGTTTAATTCCGAAAGAGACCACTGCACTGGATGCGGTAAAAGTGGTTTTACCCGAAGTCGCAGCGCGCGTCGACGCGATTTCATTTCGCATTCCTACGGGGATCGTTGCGACATCCGATATCACGATCGCACTAAGCAAACGTCCAACTGCAGCGGAAATCAATAAAGTATTTGAAATGGAGTCGAATCGCAGTCGTCGGATTGTCGGTTATGATGAGGAACAGTTGGTTAGTATCGATTATCTCGGAATGGAACAATCGTTTGTATTCGATCCGCGGTGGACGAAAATAAATGCCGAGGGTCTCTGCAAGCTGGTTGTCTGGTACGACAATGAACTTGGTTACAGCCAGCGTGTTGTCGATATGGTCGATCTGATGGCGAAATTCATTTAACAATATGAAAACAATCATTGCTCTCGATTTCGATGGCGTTATCTGCGACAGTATCGACGAATGTCTCGTCACGGCTTGGAATGCCTATCTATCGATGAATGGCAAGTTGGCTAACAATTCGACCCCTGACCAATTGCCGCGGGATTTTGTCGACACGTTTTACAAACTGCGCTATCTGGTGCGTCCATCGGGAGAATACGGAATTCTGATCGATGCGATTCAGCAGGGAATTACCGAATTGTCGGAGGTTGCATTTCAACAAATGTGCAACGGTCGCATCGATTTTATGTCGGCGTACGAACGGCAATTCTATGTTGAACGCAACCGGTATCGCGATACCGATTGGGATGGCTGGATAAAACTGCATCGGCGATATGACGAGTCGCTAGCGGGATGGCAGGAGCTGTCTCAACAAGTATCTTTGTATATCGTTACGAAGAAGGATCTCGAATCGATCCGGCGATTCAACCGGGAGTGGTCGCTGGGATTAATTGAAGATCGGATTTATGCCCGTGATTGCGAGTTATCGAAATCGGATGCGATCCTCGAAATCATCCGCTTGAACAACACCACTCCGGATCGGGTTTATTTTATCGATGATCATCCCGGTCATTTGCGCGAAGTCGCTCCGACCGGTGTGAATTGCCGGTGGGCGAGTTGGGGGTATCATCGTATTGTCGGGTGTACCGATTTTCCGGGAATTGATTCGCTTCGCGATATCGTAAACGAAATTACGACACAATTCGGGAGTCAAGAATGATTTGCGCATTAGTAATCGGTAAGCATAAAAGCATGGGTTGTCCGGGAAAAAATGTTCGACCGGTATTGAACCGCCCGATGGTGGAATACACATTTATTGCCGCAAAACATAGTCGATACATCGATAAAATTTTTACCTCGACAGATTCACCGAATATTGCGGAAGTCGGAAAGCGCTATAACGCCGAATGGATCGAACGACCGGCATATTTAGCAACCCCGGAAGCATTGACGGAAGACGCGCTCGAACATGCTTTAATCGAAATGGAAAAGCGGATCGGTGAATCGATCGAATTTATCGTGTTGATGTTTGCAAATGCTCCCACTATTCCGGTTGGACGGATCGACGAAGCGATCGAGTTGTTGCGCTCGAACCCGGATTTAGACTCGGCATTCACGGTGTGCAAATTCAATATGTGGGCGCCATTACGGGCACGAAAAGTCGATGCCGATGGTTTGATTCAACCCTATGTCGATCTGGAAAAATTGGGCGATGTCCGCTCGATGTCGTCGATTCGCGGTGGTGAAGGTGATTGTTATTTCGTCGATCTCGCAGTACAAGTATTGCGACCACACTGTCTTCGAAATTGGCGCGACGGTCAACTCCCGTTCCGGTGGATGGGGCATCGCAGCCACGCGCTGGAAAACGATTTTGGTTTCGATATCGATTATGAATGGCAGATTCCAGTGATTGAACACTGGTTGCGCGACAAAGGCTTTACCGAAACAACCACTCCCTACGACAAGGTGTGATATGAGAATTGATAATCGTTTGAAGCCGTTATTAAAAAATGGCGGTGTTGCCGTAGGGACATGGAACGTCCTACCCTCCGATGGTGTCGCAAACGTGTTGGCAGCCTCCGGGCTCGACTTCATCATTACCGATATGGAACATGGTCCGGCGACCTTCGAAACACTCGAGAGCACCGTTCGTGCGGTTGAGAGTGAAGGGAAAACACCGATCGTTCGTGTACCAACGTTAGACGAGAGTTTGATTCTCCGCGCACTGGAAACGGGAGTTCACGGGATAGTAGTTCCTCAGATCCAGACCGAAGCACAAGCCATTGCCGCCGTCGATGCGGTGAAATATCATCCTCTCGGACACCGAGGATTATCGCCCTATACCCGTAGTGGCGGATATACCGCACAGAATGCGGCTACCTTAACTTCGCGAGAAAACGATCGGACGATGGTTATTCTGCTGGTCGAGGGTCAGGAGGGGTTGGCGAATCTTGACCGGATTGCCGCAGTTCCGGGGGTCGATGTCATCTATCTTGGCATCTATGATCTGAGTCAAGCGGCAGGTTTTCCAGGTGAAATTCGTCGTCCGGAAGTAGTTGCGCTGGTCAAGGAAAATATCGGACGAATCCGTAGCGCCGGTGTGAGTGCCGGTTGTTTGGCATCGACTCCAGACGATTTGAGACGCTACATCGAATTGGGTGTTCAGTTTCTAGCGTATGAAGCCGATTGTGCGCTTCTCGCCAGTGCTGTTCAATCGGTAGTCGAATTAGTACACCCTAAATCATAAAAATTCTTGTGGAGAAAACCCATGTCACTACCCTCTTCAAATCCCAATCAAAGTACTCCCAATCCGGATGCTGGAGCATCGAATGAGATTATGTATACCACCTTGTTGAATGCATTAAAGCGGGATTTGCGGAAGGATATCGAGGAGTGGATCGATACGCGAATTATTGAGAATCTTCATACGATTTCTATTTCGGTAATGAATGCCGTTTTCAATAACGTACCCGGTGATTATCTCGAATTCGGCGCTTATGGTGGTTTCACTTTCCGGATGGCAGCCAAGACCTATCGCGAGAATACTCAGCAGTTACTCTCGCACAGTGGGATGAAACAGAAGCAGACCGGATATTTACCACCACCGATGCGGTTTTTCGCGTTCGATGCCTTCGAGAAAGGATTACCTGAAGGAAAAGGAATCGATGGGGATGATTTACGACCGGTACACTGGTCGGGTGGATCGATGGCGTTTTCTGCCGAGAAATTTGTCGAACGTTGTTTGGAATCGGGGATGGCACCGGATAGTTTTATGGCAATTCCGGGATACTTCCAAGACACATTGAATGAAGAAACCCGAAAAGCTTTGAATTTGACCAAAGCAGCGGTGATTCACATCGATTGCGATTTGTATGAATCCACTGTGACGGCACTCGATTTCTGTACCCCTTTGATGCAAATGGGAACGTATGTTGTATTCGACGATTGGTTCCGCTATCGGGGTTCCGAGAATCATGGCGAGTTTCGAGCGTTCAAAGAGTGGCGTGAACGGAATCCTAATTTCACTTTTCGCGAGATTGCACGCTGGAAAGGTTCCGCGATTGCATATCTGTGTAGCGGTGTTTGATCAAACGCATTCAGACCAATAAACAATTCGAGGATTATCGTGAACAAAAATCGATTTGTCGTACTTATCCCCGATCGACTAGCTCCACCTGCAGATATTGAACAACAAGTCTTTGGAGACTTGGCAGAGATTCGACTACTGCAAGCCAATCATGTTTCCGAGATTTCCGATGAAGAATGGGCAGTTGCCGATGCCATTTTGCCATGGCACGATCTCTATCTTGATGCGGCGACGATTGCCAAGATGAAAAATTGCAAGGTCATTGTTCGAGTCGGTGTTGGATTTGACAACATCGATTTAATCGCCGCCGCTCAACTCGGTATACCGGTGTGTAATGTTCCCGATTACGGTACCGGCGATGTCGCCGATCATGCTATGGCATTTATTCTCGCGCTTTCACGCGGTCTTGCTGCCGGGAATTCCGGTGTTCGCAAGAGCAATGACAACTGGACGTGGGAGCAGATGGGGAATTTGCGACGACTGTCTGGGGCGACGCTGGGAATTGTCGGTCTGGGACGAATCGGTACTGCGGTCGCCCGACGAGCGCAGGGATTCGGATTGCACATTTTATTCTACGATCCCTATTTACCGGATGGAGTTGATAAGGCGCTTGGGATTGAACGCGCGGAGACATTGGATGAATTGCTTCAGCGCGCAGATATCGTGACAATCCACACGCCATTAACCGATGAAACGCGCGGTATGGTGAACGTCGACTTTTTTGCGAAAATGCAGTGCGGTTCGCTCTTCATCAATACCGCTCGCGGTCGCATTGTTGATCTGGATGCGCTTGAATCGGCACTACGCACGAAACATCTACGCGGGGCAGGTCTTGATGTATTGCCTGACGAACCACCTAACCGCGAGCACCCTTTGATTAAAGCATGGATCGAAGGTGAAGATTGGATTACCGATCGGCTGATCATTTCACCCCACGGTGCATTCTGGTGTAAAGAGGCATTCGAAGAGATGCGGCGTAAAGCTGCCCAAGGCGCATTACGCGTGCTGACCGGACACCCTCCTCGTAATCGAGTAAATTAAATCATTAATAATTCCAAATATAAACCAGCTAGTGAGTCGCTAGCTGGTTTTCGTTTTAGCGGTAAAATCGTCGTCAGCCACGATTTCCAGAAATAACCAATTAGAAAAACAATGAACAGACGAAAATCCTACCGATTTAGTAGGATATGTCAATTTTAGTTCAGATTACAATCTCAATTGACCTCTTGAGTGGGATGAAATAAAATCTGGTATGTGATTAATTATATGCCATTAGTCAAATATCGAAAGGAGCATCCTATGGATATTCATTTCCGAAGTCTTGTGATTTTATTCTGTCTGTTTATTCCACTGCTTGCAATCGCAACGATCCGGATCGTTGACGGGAATCCCGTTGACGTCAATGCCTCTCGTACTGTTCAGGCAGCACACGATCTAGCGAATGTCGGCGATACGATCTATGTCTGTGGTTGGTCAGCATCTTACGGTAATCTTGTTACCAATAAGCGGCTCGTATGGATCGGACCGGGTTATTATTTATCCGATAATTCCGAATCGCAAGCTTTATCAAGTGCCGCATGTATAGGAACTTTGACGATCGATACCGGTTCGGAAAATGCAAGTTTTTCGGGATTGTCGCTTACCGGATTGATTACGATTAATTCCGACAGTATCGCAATACGTCGTTGCCGCATCGCATTCGATGCCGTTCAGCACTTGACGGCGAACAATGTCAATGTTCTGTTTATCGATCAGTGCTTCTTCGAAATATCGTGGTGGGCGACTGTGAATAACATCATTTTCAACTCGTCGCATAACGTCTTCATTCGAAACACGTTCTTTCAAAACTCATCGGGTAACAACTCAAGTTTGCTACACTCCAACGGCGATGCTGGACCCTTTACGGTTACGAATTGTATTTTCAACGGTGGAAACATCAATTTGTGGAATACGACATTTACGAACAACATCTTGTACAGCAACTCCATCGCGCAAAATAACAACAATTATTTCAACAATCTGGGATATTCCAACCACTTCGGTACAGCCAACAACAATCAAAGCTATGTCAACATGTCGGTGGTTTTTGTCGGTTCGGGAACTGCCGAACGACGTTGGCAATTGGCATCGGGATCACCTGCATCTCAGGTTGGTTTCGACGGTACCGACTGTGGGATTTTTGGCGGCGCCAATCCTTATGTGTTATCAGGAATTCCAGCGATCCCAACCATCACTTTCTTAGGTGCATCGATGAATGGTTCCACTACCAACGGATTGCCAGTGAATTTCCGAGCACGAGCACGAAATTAAGAACGTCTTTGGGATAATCACGATCGGAATTTTTTTAAGGAGAGTTCAATGCAGTATTCTTTGCGAATTTTATTCTCAACGTTGTTTGTGATGGCTTGTTCAACGGTGGCATTCAGCACCATCCGAGTCGTCGACAATAATCCTGCCAATGGCAATTCATACCGCACTTTGCAACTTGCGCTCAACGCTTCATCGGCACACGATACGATCTATATGGTGGGTAGCCAGAATAATTACGGAGGTGGGTCGGTCGATATTCCGATTCACATCTTCGGACCGGGTTTTTTACTCACCGAAAACCCCGATAGTCAGGCACGACCACTAGGAGCATACGTCAGTACTTTGTACTTCCGGAACAGCTCGACGAAATCGACTGTTTGCGGTATCTACGTCTATACACTTTTGGATATTTCCGTCGATAGTGTCGAAATTAGTCGATGCTACATCTCTTCTTGGGACTACAACACAATCTCGATAAATTGCAATCAAGTGACAATCAAACAGTGTTACCTGTACCGGAGCTATCCATACTCCAGTTCGTATGTGCTGTTACAGATCACCCGCGGTAACGTATTGCTACTCAATAACAATATAGAAAATCGCGATGTCATACCGGTTGCCATCAATATGCAAACGAGTGCCGGACCGCTAGAAGCATACAACAACATTATCACCGGCAACGCTGTTGTATACAACGGCAATTTTATGAATAACGTCATTCGTTTGGGAAGATGGTCTGGTAACTCGAATACGTTTTTCAACAATGTGTGCGATAGCACTCAGTGTCCCACTGGAAACGGAAACCTGCAACTGGTAAATATGAGTACGGTTTTTAATGACACCGGTACTACCGAGAATAAGTTGCGACTTCGCATCGGATCGCCAGCAATCGGTGCCGGTTGGGGTGGAACCGACTGTGGAATCTTCGGGGGACCCAATCAGTATATCATTGCTGGATTGCCGCCGATCCCAACGATCACCAGCTTTAGCGGACCGGCTCAAGGCGGCACAACCAGCGGCTTACCGGTAAATATCCGTGCGCGAGTTCGTCCATAAGGAGGTGACAGATGTTCAGCTTCCGGAAATCAATCTGTGTGCTAATTGTACTGATACTCGCATGCGTAATGATACCGTCAACAGTGAACGCCTTTCGCGTTACGCGAGTCGAATATTATATCGATACCGATCCGGGATATGGTAGTGGAAATTCGGTTGGAATCGTTAGCGATACGTCAATCAATGTAAGTTTCGTTGCCAATCTGAATGGCTTATCCGTCGGATATCATACATTATATGTTCGTGTCCAAGACGATTCCAATCGCTGGAGTCTCACAAGTATGAAGCCGTTTCTAGTCGAACCAATTCCGGGAAATACCGTACGAATTGCTGCTGCCGAGTATTTCATCGATTCCGATCCCGGTTACGGGCTGGGTCGAGTGATTTCGGTATCGACCGATAGTACGATTTCTGCTAATTTCATTGCCGATTTAAGCGGAATTGCGATCGGTTATCATTCATTATCGATCCGTGTGAAAGACAATCGAGGTCGCTGGAGTTTGGTAATTGTAAAACCGTTTCTAGTCGAACCGTTGCGGTTGAACGGTACTGTTGCTGCAGCAGAATATTTTGTCGATAGCGATCCCGGATATGGGAATGGACACGCGATTTCATTTACGCCAGAGAGCGAGATTTCGACCAATTTTACTGTCGATCTGTCGACTGTTCCAGTTGGATATCACGCACTCTCGGTTAGGACGCGCGATAATAACGGTAAATGGAGTCTTACTCTCGTCAAACCCTTTCTGGTTGAACCGATACCTGTCAATCCATTGCTCTCGGCGGTGGAATATTTTATCGATTCCGATCCCGGTTTAGGTAATGGTCGTCCCATTGCGATTACCATGGGAAGTACCATTAATGCGAATTTTACCGCCGATTTATCCGGTTTATCGCTGGGCTTTCATGCACTATATATCCGAAGTCGCGATAACTCGGGTAAGTGGAGTTTGCCGATTGTTAAACCGTTTCTCGTGGAACCGGCACCCTCCACTTCCGGACAAATTTTGGCAGCGGAATATTTTATCGATACCGATCCCGGAATTGGTAGTGGACACGGTATCGTGATCACTCCGGGGAGTTCGATCGAGAGCGGATTCGTTGCCGATTTACGATCTACCACACCTGGGAATCATCAACTATATGTGCGAGTACGCGACAATCAGGGGAAGTGGTCGCTTTATTATCTGCACGAATTTGCCGTAGTAATTAGTCCAGATCCACCGACGATGCTGGTAATCACCTATGCGAATGGGAGCGCGACGTTAAGCTGGACCTATGGTGGATATGCGGACGGATTTAAAATTTACCGTAGCGAAACTTCGGGTTACTTTTCACCACCGTTGGAAGGAACCTATCTTGCTATGGTGGGTCCCAGTAATTTTACTTACACCGACAATAATGTTACCGGAAAGTACTACTACCGTGTGGTGACCTACCGGAATGGCGATTAATTCGGTTCCGACAGATCTATAGTATCTCTTGAAAATGAGTTGTTATCGGTAGTAGGGGCGGACCCCCGCGTCCGCCCGCAGGTCAGGCGAAGCCTGACACCGAATCATGACAACATATTTTCAAGAATCACAATAAATGAAAACTGCGACGAGGATCATACTCGTCGCAGTTTTATTTTTACATGAATAATTCTTACGACTCCGGTTCCTCGTCGTCCGCCAGCATATTGACCCGTTCGACACCTTCCAGTGTGCTCAGGGTAGTAACAAATTCCGATAGTTTTTTTACATCTCGAAGTTTAGCGTTATAAGTGTACTCCAGCATCTGGCCCATCCGAATCGATTTCAACGCTAGCTGCCGGAAGTCGGAAAGATACTGATTGAAAATCGTTTCCAAATCGTGATTGGTAGAAGCGGTTTGTGTCATTTGCAGTCGCAAAACATACAACCCGCTGCGGGATCTTCCGAAATGCAAGAAATCGAGCAGCAACAACAAAAGACACAGGAACCCGACTCCGTAGATTGACAAGAGATAATTGCCGACACCGGCAGCCATACCGGCGGCAATCGCGAAAAAGACGTAGGCGATATCGCGATTGTCTTTCACTGCAGTTCGGAATCGAATGATCGATAATGCACCGACTAAACCGAATGCCCGCGCGATACTATTGCCGATAATCATCATTACCAACGCAATAACCATCGTCAGCAGGACTAACGTTATGACGTACGATGAACTGATTGGTTGATTGCGATTGGTGAGTCGATAAACACCGGTAATTGTCAAACCGAGCGTAAATGCCAATCCAAGATTGAGAATAATCTCAATGATCGTCAACGGATATGCGGTTAACGGAACGTTGTTCAATAGGTTCATAAGAGCGATCCTAATCCTTGCAAGGATGGAACCCAAGCTTCCAATCCATTGCAGTATTTAGAAATTGATTCTTGCTGGAGACCGAAAGTGCTGACTAGCTGTCTTGTCCAGATCGGCATGCGATTGAAAAATTTTATTTCGAGGATGAAATACGGGTCGGAAATCGTAATCAAATCGGCTTCGCGAAAGAAGTCGTCCAGTGAAGGGTTGGGATAACTGCGAACGTCGATGTCAAACGTTATCCGGACATCCGGGTCATCCAGACCGACGAATGCTTCCCGTTCATAGCTAATAAGAACTCGCGGGATTAGATTGAGACCATGCACAAGAAAGATAAATTTGTTGAGTGCTTTTCGCGATGCCGTTGAAACATTTTCACCAGTCTCATTATCGAATCCGTCAAGCACTTCGGTAATATTCATTAACGGCACTTTGGCGCGTTCTTTGAAAATGTTATCGGTGAATTTATTCTTAATCTCCAAAAATGCCGGCGCAAATTCATTCGGTTCGTTGTAAGTTCTAATCCGTAATTTTTTTCGTTTATCAATACCGCCGATTTTTTCGAAGAAAAATAGATAATGGGGCGTATCGAAATAAATACTCCTGACGCTGTATAACATATTGGGACGACCGATACAAAATGGATCGTATTCCATGTATCGCAGGATATAGTTGCGTAGCGGTCCAATCTTCTGCGACGGGACGTAAAACTTCAACTCTTTTCGAAGAAAACTATCTTGAAACATGATGCCGGCTCAGAGCGACCAAAGTTGATTCCACTGCGACGAACGAATTCGCAGACTCCTTAACAGCGTCATGCGATCGCTGTAGACCACGCCAAACCCTTCCATTCCGGAACTAAGCGACCCCGTGGGATTGGGCAACAACATGTGTGCGCGAATCCCGGCAGTATCGCCGGCACAATATTCGAGATTGGAAATCGTAGCGGTGAGTTTGTCCTCCGGCGATGCAAACAATTGCACCGACACCGGTTTCCCAAGTCTTACAAATGGTGCATAGCTGTCGGGGAGAATTAATGTGGCGTCGAGGGTATCGGTTCGTTGAATTGCAAATAATACATCGCGTTCTCCACCAAGCTGAACGATGCCGTCGATTGGCGAGTAAATCGGTTCTTCATTGCCAAGAATATTTTTTTCCTTCGTGAGTTGTTGATTCAACCGATCTACTTCGGCTTGAGCAACCAATACATCTTCATTGCGGCTACCGGCTTCAAGGGCATGGACTTTGGCTAAAGCCAATTCATACGCCGATTTGAGTAAATTGTACTTACTTTCAATCTGTTGAAATTCAGCCTCGGCAACTTGCTTCGTCGCGAATAGTGATCGAAATCGCTGAAATTCCGGTTCGTATGCATTCATCGCAATTTCAGCGGATTTTAAATTTTCTTGCGCAACTTTAATATCGACGGTCCTGCCACCGGCTTTTAATGCGAGTTCCTCAGCTTGTGCGTGCTTCAATTGCGCCTCGGTTACCGGCAATGAGCGATTCATTTCGCGCGACTGTACCCACCCGACGACATCGCCCTTGTGGATTCGATTACCCTCTTTCATTTGATCGCTTAATCGGATATCGACGATATCGGGACGATTGAAATGAAACATCAAGTAACTCACCTGTTCGCGTAGTGACGATTTCTGCCAGATTCCCGTCACTTGTCCGGAACCGTCCAATTTCAATTTCCATATTGTTACCGGAGTTAAATACAGCGGCATCCGAAATTGGTGTCGATAGGGAATCGTCGCTGATTGTAACATCAACAAAGCGATGACGATTACCACCCAGAGTCGACGTTTTGAAAGTGAATTCGAATAGAAATTCATTTTGATTGTCCTTTTAGCCGTTGCGAAATCACGATGAAATTCGAACGATTAATTCACAATAACAGTAGTGCTGTCGCTATCAAGATCGGTGTTGCCGAGTTCGGTTCCATTGGAATCGTATAAATGCAATTGGTCAACCGGTACCGTTACTTGTGTCGTACCGGAGGAAATGGCGATGAATTTCAACCGTGCAATCGTTCCGCTTCCCAAACACGGTGTATCGCCGCGAAGCCGGGAGATCGAAAGGTGAATCACACCGCTATCGGCATGAGCGAAGTTGATGCTACTATTTCCGATCCAGAGACCGGACTCGGAAGCGGACGAATCGAATTGCAATACCCGATTGTCGTATTCAATTTGCGTAGCAACAGCGAACACCGAACCCGTTACATTCGCGAGCGATAGTTCAAGCTGAATACTACTCCCAACCGTTGTTTGGATGCGCTCCGGAGTGATTGTCATCTGCATCGGCGCTTGCGGTGTCACGGGGTTACTACTGTTCTTCTTGCATCCGGTATTGCATGCAAACGCTATGATCATGATCACAAAAATTCGGTATGCGTTCTTCATGCTACTTCACCAATACCATTTTTCGCAGTTTACTGCCTGAATTGGTTTCGATGCGATAGAAATAGAGTCCGGATGATAATTCTCGCGCATCGATCACAGCAGTATGATAACCTGCAGTGACGTTTTTGCGTACATACGGTTCTGCGACCTTTTCGCCGAGTGCATTGTAAATCGATAATTTTACCGGACCGCTTGCGGGTAATCCGAATCGAATCGTCGTCGAATTATTGAATGGATTCGGGTAATTCTGGTCTAGTGAAAAATCGATCGGAACGATAGACGTAGCTTCAATTTCGAGTAATTCTTCCAACACTTTTTTCATAGACAGAATTGGTTCACTATCACCGGACAGTGAGCGATAAATTCTCAGGAAATCGGCATGGTGTAATGATACCAGTGAAGGATCGAGTCGACTCATGGTTGCAGTAGTGGAATAAATGTGGTGACGACAGTTCCAATTGATACCGATTGCCACGATATCGCGCTCATCGACGATTCCGTCGCCATTTGCATCGGCATAGGTAGTAGCGCGATTACCCCAGGGTGCAGAACGTTGAATGAACCAAGTGTTGTTGCCACTGGTGCGGGTTGTTCCTTGAGCAGCAAAGTAGAGACCCAATGGAACGATGTCGTACGCATCGACGACCCCATTGTCATCGGTATCGCCGGGATACACCCACTCGCTTGCCAGTTGTGTGCGAATATTAGCCGATCGATCGCGAATAAACGATTTTATGCCGGGAATCTGTCGAGCTATTCCTACAGTAACACTACTATTCAGATTATCGATGAAGAATTGCGAGCTATAAAGTTTGTTCGTATCTGCTAGAACATGGCTGGCAATCGCGGCGTGAAAGGCGTCTGCCATGATCGCGATCGAATCGTAGCTGGCAATGCCGGTGCTCATTTCGGTGATATACCGGAGGTAATTGGATCGCAATGAATCGTTACTCATGATTCGACGAACGAGTGGACGTATCGCCAAATTCGATGCATTGACGATTTCTTGAGTGGTTGTATTCCAGCTATTGGTGTATACGCCAAATGCTTCGTTCATATCCCAGGGAATGAATTGGAACAACCCAGAAGTTGGATCGTCGTATAAATAGAAATTTCTTCCTGAACCGGTATAGCTGTCGTAATTCGATAATACAGTATTGAACGCCAGTGCGTGAATGCACCAATCGAGGTCGAGATATCGTGATAGTGTGTCGATGAAAACCGAATCGGGAGTATTGGCAAGCAGGTCGGTTAATTTGATAAAATGGGACCAGTCGTCAAGATCCTCATTCGTTTTCAGCACATACTGATTCTTGTACGGTGATTTTTTGGTTCCGAGGTACTGCAGTGATGCACCGTCATTCGATGCTTTAAAAAGGTTGCCGCCATTGTGAGTAAAGAATTTGCTCAAAAAGACTTTATCCACTTGTTCGACTAACGAATAAAAACCCAGCAACGTGTCGTTTACATAAACATCGGCATATGCCGTTCGCGATGCCGGGAGATATCGTCTTGCGATTTTGTATGCAAGATTTTCCCGTAAAAAGCTGGGATCGCTGACGCCGTTATGAAAATTCAAGCGGTGCATTCCCGCCAGCGTTTGATCGCTTTTATAATGATTGAAGCTGATCTTCAATGGTTTCTTCGGGGTGTTTCGTGAGTTGGTATAAGATGAATTCCCTTTGTAGCGTATGCCGATACTATCGAGCACGAGGGTATCGTTGATAATCATTCGTGCGGGCATATACTGTTTGTTCAACACTTCGAAATTATACTGAAGTGAATCGCGCCACTTCGGTGTATAAAAACTGAGGCGAATACGGTAAATGGTGGTGTCGCCGAAGAAATCGACTGCCGGATCGACAATACCGGGACCATCGAATCGGTTCGTATACCCGATCGTTGGATACATAAACCGGAATGCGCCAGAACCATCGGGAAATCGTCCGAATGATACATCCATCATCTGCATACCGATGGAAATCGAATCGACAATTCGTGCTTGTGCATCGCTGAAAATAATTGATTCGCTGGATCGGGAAATTCCGAAATTGGTATGTAAACCGGTTTGCGTTGGTTCGTTATCAGCCCACACAATCAGGTAACTATGAGCAGCGATGGATGTATCGGGGAATTGCCATTTTGTATGATTGGTTAGTCGGTCGGAGAGAAAATAACCACTCAGACGGACGGATTGATCGGATGGATTGTACAGCTCGATACAGTCGTCGTAATTTCCATTTTGATCGCGGATCGTCTGAGTATTGTCCGCTAAAATCTCGTTAATGACAACCGCGTCACATCGCTCCGGTAGAGCCAAGAGTAGTATGGCTAGAATGAATGCCGAACCGAGAACCATGGACGCGGTTTTCATTGTCAGTCAGTCTTTCAAGTCGATTAGAATATCGTTCGAACAGCTCTAAATCCGACGAAATAGAATTCGTAACCGGCTGGATTAAAATCACGGGTCGAAACGCGTAAGTAATCGGCATTGTTACCCCAACTACCACCCCGGATACACCGAGTTGTACCACTCGTTGGACCGGTCGGATTGGAGCTGGCTGTGCTGGAATAGTCACCGAACCAATCGTTGCAGTACTCGTACAGATTACCAATCATGTCATACAAACCGTATGAATTGGCGAGCTTGGATCCAACAATGTGAGTTCCATAAGCGCTGGTATCGATTCCCAGCGACAACGAATTGGCGGTCCAGACGGCATAGCGATTGAATTCAGTTGAATCGCTATTGCTGTTGGGATAGGGATTGTAATTTTTTCCCCAATAGTAGTCGTTTGTCGAACCGCCACGAGCAGCAAATTCCCACTCCGCTTCGGTTGGCAACCGATAGCCGTTTTTCGTGTAATCGATTACAACATTAACCAATTGACAAAGACGACCCGGAGTTCCGGAAATGGCTGAATAGCTGTAAACCGTATCGAGTCCATCGCGGCGACTTCGGGCGTTGCAGTATAGCGCGGCATCGCCCCAATAAATCGAATACACGGGATATTGATTGCCTAAGCCATAAGTCGCCGACCACGTCGGTGCGAGATAGCCGGAATAATATTGTTGCATCAGACTATTGTAATCCGATTGGGTTACTTCGGTGCGGTCCATCCAAAAATCGTGGGTGAAACTCACCGTGTGAACCGGTAGTTCGTCAGTTAAACCAGTCGTCGATCCCATTGAGAAACTATGGTTGTTTGCCGCAATCTTCGCCATCCCGGCTGGATCGGTGTTGGTTGTGGTCGGACTAGTTGAACTGTCTTTACTACACGAATTAAGCAGTGCAAGTATTACCGCCAAAGCGAGTGTTGAATAAAGTCGACGGCTAATCATTGTTGTCCTTTCCTAGTCATCGTATCATGCGAGCGATGATCCGGTGACAGCGATACTCTTAAAGAAGGTTGACGTGTTATTTAACTAGCACCAATTTTCTAGTTTGCACAGTTGATCCGGACTGAAGCCTGCAGAAATAAACTCCGGAATTTACCGACATTCCATTCATGTTTTTCCCATTCCAATCGAAATTGTGATCGCCTGCAATGAGTCTTCCATCGACCAGTTTGCTGATTAATTCGCCATTGGCGTTATAGATCGACAGTTTTACCGAAGCAAGTTTATCGATTTTAATATTAATCTTGGTAGATGAATTGAATGGATTGGGATAGTTCGAAAGTAAATGAACGGAGTTGGGAAGTGCGGCAACTTCCTCCTCAGTGCCAAGAATTGCTACGCCGGGATATTCGGTACCGTATCGTAAAACACGTACGATTTCACCGCCGGGTGTGTAACTCCAAACGGTTCGACCTGCGGAATCGACTTCGAAGAGATTGCCACTCGTCGCTTCGGCGATCATCGTATTGCCGTTCGGTAGTCGTTGATTGCCGCCGAGATGCTGCGAATAGAACCCGGTCGCGGTGTAGCTCCACACCGGAGATGCTGGACCAAACGCAGTGCGTGTCGTGCGAGTATAATTTCCAAGCGTATCCATTGGCGGTACGATTTCGACGATCATCGACGTTGATGATGAAGAGCGATTGTTGAATGCAAGAATATGTCCGGCACCCGGTAAACCAGCCGGAACCCACCACGCACAATGCACGACATCGAAAACTTGTGTTCCGGTTGTGCCGTAGTTTGCCGGATTACCCCACCGATACAAGAAATCGCCGCCGCGCCCCCACCGACCACCAGTATGGGTTGCCGCTTCGGCGGTAGTTGTACTGTGGTCGATTACATACAGTTCATTCAAATTGTGCGATGAGAACGTTATTTGATCCAATGTGGGATTGTAGCTAACCGAATTGACATGCATCCAATCACCGCCACCCGGTCCGACACCGCTGCTGCCGCAATTAAGATTAAGCAATTCCGGATGATCGGCAATAACGCCGTAATTTGCTTTCGATGCATCGTACGCTTGAATTAAATGATCCCATGCGTGCCACTGCCATACGATCGTACCGCCGGTGGAACCACTCGGTTGTACTTCGACCAAATGATCCGGCCAAATTGCCGAGCTTCTACTTAAACCCGCAGCGACAGCCTGTGCTGCAGTTTTCGATTCCCATGCAATTAAAATCACGTTGCCGTTCGGCATCGGACAAATGTCATGATGAGACCGGTAGGTAGTCGTACTATAAGTGTATTCCCAAATTAGCGTTCCACTCCAATTGTACTTCTGCACGATCCCTTCGGCACCGCCACCATTCATCGAACTGCTCGAAGAAACGGCTGATCGAATCAAGTCGCCATTTTCGAGCAAGTAGCAGGAGTAGCCACCGCTGCGAGAATGCGTCCAACTGTGAACCGTCGTGTTGCTCAAGTTCTTCAGATAAGTGTACCGACCGTTGTTTGGACAATACAGCGTATAGCCGGGATAGGGTACTGCAATTGCAAATTGTGCGATTGCTAAAAGCAATAGGATGAAACAGGAAATATGCGAGTAATTTATTTTAGTTCTGGGTAGCATGATGTACTTCCTTGTCTGATGATGGATCATTACTGAGATTACCGAAGTGCATTGCATGCGAGATTGCGAATGCTACCATTGGAATATTCAATTGAAAAGCGTAACCCTGATTCTATCATTAGCAGAAGTTGTGCCACATTTATAAATCTGTATTAATAAAATCTTAAAAATCGCATATAATGATTTGTTGCGGTTCTCGACGAAATAGTCGATTTAGGATTCGACGATTTAGTCGAGAATCGGTGTTACTTCGAGTCGTGAAGAGTCAATCTTGTGCCATCGGATCTGATTTCGATCGTTCCATCGAGATATGGAAATAGAATATTTTGTTTCACTGGTATCTGTTGCCATTGATTTGTTTTTTTGTCGTATGCCGGTATTAAATCCTTACGGAATTGTGATCCCGGTACAATTTCGTTCATTCTATCGATGGCTTTTCGCTGGGGTAATAAATGTTTTTGGGAGACATCGAAATTGGGTTTTCCACTCGTTACCACGATATAATCGGGACGAATTACCTCAAGAAAAAGTTTCGAGGATGCAGAATTACCGCCGTGATGAGCAGCTTTCAAAACGTTGGCTGTTAGCTTTGCATGACCGATGAGAAGCGACGTTTCCAATTCTTTATCGGCATCACCGGGAAAGAGGAAAGAGGTTGTATTGTAATCCAACCGTAAGATGATCGATCGATTGTTCTCATCGGAAAATTCGCTGATCGGGGCGCGATTCAAAATTTCTACCGACACATTTTCAGCAGGACAAAAATCGGCGAAGATAGGTTCGACTGTAGCAAGTGAATGGTAACGAAAACCGGGGTTGATCTGTTTTAGGTCAGCAATCCGAATTTGCAATTCTCGATATAACCCGGTACCGGTATTGCTGCCATTGTCCAGATACCGCTCAACCCGATAATTATCCAGCACCCATTTCATATTGCCGATATGATCTTTATCGCCATGCGAAGCAACGACGACATCGATTTTTTGATTCAACCCACCGGTTAGTTTCTGTAATTCGGATCGAAATTTCTCGGCACTTTCCGGTAGACTGGAGTCGGCGGCATCGATCAGCATGGAATGCTCACCGGTTGGGCATACAATGTAAATCGCATCGGCTTTTCCGACATCGAGAAAATAGACTCGTAGGTCGCCGCTTACAGTCTGCAAACTTTGCCCTGAACTGGCATGAATAAGTAGACCCAATATTAGAAGAAGTGCGTAAATCGTGAATCGCATTCCGTTGCCCGGTTACGTTAATGCTCAATCAATCGAAATTGAATAAATACCTAATGGACGTAATTGTGTGCTGCCTGCACTTGTTCTTTTGACAAAAATCGCATCGAATTGTTTAAGAAAGTGAAGATCACTCGATGAGTTTAATTGCTCCAATAATTCGAAGTTGAACTGGTATCACAGTAATGATACATCGATCTAATAAATCAAGGTTTACCAGCGGTTACAAGGTGCTTGGCAAATTTCTTGATTTCGGAATTCGATGACGCATCTTCGATTGTTTGTTGCCAGATCATCGATCCATTTGTTACATCGATTACGTTGAAGCGAATTGGTCGATCATCCGATCGGGGGTGGTTCTTCCGATCCATGCCACCGGGACCTCTCCCCGGCATGCCGCGTTTTCCATCTCGACTACCGCCTTGACCACCAGGACCCATTCCGCCGGGTCCACCCATTCCACCCGGCTGTCCGCCACTGAAATCCCCCGGATGACCACCACCCATGCCTTGCGGTTTCTCGCCTTTACCGTCAGGCGGTTGATCCGTTTCCGAATCGTCAGGTGGTGGTGCATCCGAATCAAAATTATTAGGGGTTGAACCGCTTTCGGAGCGCTGGGTACGTTGTGGTCGATGAGATTTGGATATAGGTAATTGCGGTTCTTGATAGATCACGAGAGTCGCATTGCACGATTTGGCAATTTGAGCTGCGAGTTCAGGAGTAATGCGGTGCGTTGAATCCAAAATCGCAGCAATCCCCGGTAAATTGCGAAGACTTTTTTCCTGAAACCAGACGACTTTAAATGGTGCTTCTTCGATCTGATCGAATAAGCGATCCAATAGTTCACGCTGGGGTCCACTCGGTATAATAACTGCCGCAATTTTGTAGTCGTTCGGGTTATATGCGGAATAATATTTGATCGATTTCGAGCAACCCATCAGCGCTATCTGCAGAATCCCGACAAGGAACGCAATACCAATTGCAGACCGTCTTCCGGTTAACATGATTTATTCCTTCCTACCGTCACAGTGCTTCGACTCGAATTAATATCCCATCGGCTTATAAGCTTCGATGACGCAATCCATCCAAGAATCCGGATTCAACAATTTTACACTGACAAATCCTGATTGTTCGAGCGCAGATTTAATTTCTTCGAAAGTATAGGGTGTTTTCCCATGCGTTTCGACAATCGAGCTCACCGCGTAGATCGCGCTGGCATAGCTGCTGTTTCGTTCCGGAGCGCATAGCGCTTCGCGAATAATAATGCGCCCTCCGGGAAGGAGTGACTTATACACGTTGCCCAAAAAAGTGATGTTCTGAGCAAAGTAATATTTTTGTACAATAGACGATAAAAACGCCAGATTGAATTCTTGCGGTAAAGCGTTTTTTAGAAAATCCAAGGGTTGGAAGGTAACCCGGTGAATGTTAAATGGTGACGCCGGAAAATCGTGTCGGAATCCAACTGGTTGCTCGCTGAGATTGTTGTTGATTAAACTTTGGTGAAGGAAATCGAGTTTCTTTTTCTCGTCCGAAACCGCGATACTCATTCCGGGAACGAAATTCAAGAATGCTTTCAAATACCGACCTGATGAAATTCCAATCATCAACAGTCGCCGGACTTCTTGTGGATTGATCAGTTCGACCACACCATCCCATTCAATTTGAGTGACGTTGTTTTTTTCTTTGTGCGCACCTGAATCAGTGTCTGTTTGATCGGTAACGTCTGTTGTCAAATCGACGGTCACATACCGAGAAAGTTTTTCCCATTCGCAATATTTAGCAGAAACCTGTTGGAGCATCCACGCTGCCGAACATGTTCCGTCGCGGGTAATTACCGGCGCCAGCGATGGATCGCATCGATAAGTACCACTCTCGTAAATTAGTACGCCCATTGCGGTTAGAGCATCGAGAAAAATAGCAATCTTTCGCGCACTTGTTCGGTACCGCAGTGCCACCTCTTCCACGGTCAATGAATTGATGGCGAGAAGATCGAATAAACCGATTTCAAATCCCGTCAACAGAATCCTGGACTCCATATAACTATTGGCTAGTGTCCAGATGCGATTGTAACTCCAGTCTTGCGACATTGACGATTCCTTATATCGGTTCATCGATGCGAGGTCGATTCTTGGTATCAGATCAACGACGTATCGATCACGTCCAAATAGCTGAGGGTTTCGGAATGTTTGGGTCCGATCTACTGAGATTGTTGGTCAGATATTTGTTAGACGATATTGTGTCGAAAACCTTGCGCGACTTTTATGAAGCGTTGGGATTATGCAGTTAATGATGGTTGGAAGGTTAATGGAAAAAAAACCGGGTTGCCCCGGTTGGTTTTGTCGAAGAACTTGTCATCGTGTTGGGTCGGGTGGTGGAGCGCCTGGCGATTGACCATGCTGCGGGAAATTCGGCATCCTACTATTCGGCGGCATACCGTTATGCATCGAAAGAACCATTTGATTTAAAATCGAGCAGAATCGGTCAAACTGCTCCGGTTTGAGCATCGCTTTCACTTGTAGAAAATGAGAGAGTACCTTACGCTCGAATTTAATTTGAAGGATACCGATCTGCTCGGTATATGCAGTCAACTTGTTCGTGTCTGGAACAGCTTGTTTCAATTCAGCTAATATCTTCGATCGCACTTGATACAACTCGACGTTGATACTGTCGGTGTTGCGGTGATGCTTGTTTTCCAGCTCGCGGAATTGTTGCAATTGCGGTTCGGATAATCCGAGTTCCATGCCGAACCGATCTTCGAACTGACCCTCGTTATGCATCGGCGGAGGCGGATATTGTTGTCGTTGGCTCAGTACGTACCACAATCCACCAAGTGAAGCGATATTGACTAGCACTAACGCAAGGATAGATCCTACCAATAATTTATTCATTCGATTTCGATCCATTCATTCAACCCCCATCGCGATTATCGGAAAAATTCCATGATGTCAGTGAATATTCCCGAACAACGTCATCGACGATATTCGTCTGATTTTCGCGAGAAGTTTGTTGAAATTGGAGGAATACAGTCAGTGTGACCACATTTAGAATCAAGATGAGACCGATTGCAACCGGTAGCATTCGATAGCCGTTGGTAACGCGATATAGCCATCCGGCACGTTCCGATTCCTGCTCGGAAATTGCTTGACGCAATCGGGTGTAGAAAAAAGGATTGACTGCTAGATCGGGGATCCGATCAAGTGAAGACAATGTTTTTTCCACTTTACGATGAGCGATATTGTCGCGATCAGTCGATTGCATTTCAGCCACTTCCTGTATTCACATTATTAGACGATTAATTCCATGAGACCTTGCAAATTACCCTATAACCCTTTATCGGATGTTAAGTAATAATGCTTTAAATCTGAGTACAAGCTTTTCTTTGCGCGATGAATGAGCGAAGTAACCGACGATACCGTGGTTTCAAGAATCTGCGCAATCTCCTCATAAGATAAGCCATCCATTTTACTTAAAACAAAGGCAATATGCTGATTTTTAGGTAATTTTTCGAGAGCAGACTGAAGTACGAAACGACATTCGGCAAGTTCAACCTCTTCCTCAGGATTGGAGGTGGATGGAAGATCGATGCCCGGATCGTCGTGATCATCGCGGTCACCAGTAAAAAGCCGAGTGAGATACCCTTTGCGCTTTTGACGGCTTTGACTGCGAAGATGATCGAGCGATTTTCGCACGGCGATTTGGTGAATCCAAGTTGATAGAGCCGAATCACCTCGAAATTTGGATAACGCGAAATAGACTTCAGTGAAGGTGTCTTGCGCTAAATCTTCAGCATCTTTACGGTTTTGAACAAAACGATAGCACAAATTCGTGACTTGGTGGACATTATCGTCGACCAATTTCCGAAAAGCTGTTTCAGAGCCGGTTCGCAGCTCTGCTAACAATTGTTTTTGATCCGTAACCGGAATAAGTACCTCTATCCCACTGAAGAAATTTTTTGAGGATAACTGTGATCTTCAGTCTGATCTTTCGACACACTTGTCACTTGAAACGTTCAAGTGGTAGTAATTCACAATGTTATACTCTGCACATGCAATGAGATAGAACATGGAATGAGAAATTTTGACGAATGAGTATCTCAGCGAAGATGCCGCGAAAAGTGAGATTCTTCCTCAAGATCGAAACGATTGAAAGTATTATTTTGAGATTCTATCCTTACACAGATTGACAATATCAATATGTATCGTTATTATGACCTATCCCCCCAACGACAATTCTGAAATCCTGTCCGTGACGTTAACAAAATTATTTCGGCGTTTGCTCTCCTTCTGTTTGGTTACGTGGTATGTCGTAAAGAACTAATTTATTAGAGATAAAGTATGCTCGGTAAATTATTGCTAAATCGGCTTCATACGATCGCAATTGTCACTCTTCTTTGGGTGACCGTCAGTCCAGCTAATGCACATTTTATAAAGGTCATGCAATCACGAAATCTCATTAATCTTCATGAAATCCGCTTTGATCGACTTATCAATCAGAATATCCCGATCGCCCGAGTACAAATTGGACCGAAAATCCAATCCAAAATATTTTAACTATCGGTCGTGATCGATTTGAAACAAAACATCGACGAAAAAATGGTCAGATCTTCGTGTGGAAGTTAGCGTATTGTACCAGCAAATCGACGATGGTCGATTAGTTAGCTTTATCCGCGATATTACCGAACGAAAACGAGCAGAAGATGCCTTGTATCACAGCGAAGAGTTGTTTCGCAGAACCTTCGATTTATCACCGGTATGTGCTGGAATGGTGAGTCTGGACTTTCGATTTGTTCGATGTAATAAAGTGTTTTGCGACTTTTGGGGCTATCCCGAAGAAGAGATAATTGGAAAATCTTTCTTGGAATTCACCCATCCGGAAGATCGCGATATCGGTATTGACGAAATAAAAAAACTGGTAGCCGGAGAAGTAAATCAGGTTAATGTTGTAAAACGGTATATCCGGAAAGATGGGAAAATCGTTTGGGGTGAATTGAACCTAATCTTGTTATCTGACGATCGAGGAAAACCACAGCTTTTTCTGCCCATTATCATCGATATTACCGAGCGCAAACATGCCGAAGAAGAATTGCGTGCATCCGAAGATAAGTTCGCGAAAGCATTTCGTTCCAGCCCACAAGTATTCTCGATCACCGATCTGGAAACCGGTCGATTAATCGAAATCAACGATAGTTATCGCTCTACAATGGGGTTTAGCCGGGAAGAAGCAATTGGGCGTACAACCCTGGAACTGGGAATTTGGTGTTCAGCGGAAGATCGTCACAATTTTGTCAATGAACTGCTAACGAACGGTTCGGTGCACAATATTGAAATGACGATAAAAAATAAGTCCGGCGAATTAATTACCATCCTTGCTTCGGGTGAATTGCTCGATATCGGATCGAAGCGTTGTATGCTGGTGTCATTTTTCGATATATCCGAACAGAAGCGTGCTGAACAGGAACGAGATCGCCTCGAATTACAGCTTCAACAAGCGATGAAATTGGAATCGGTGGGAAGATTGGCGGGTGGAGTTGCGCACGATTTCAATAATATGCTTGGAGTAATTCTCGGTCACTCCGAATTGGCAATGAGTCAAGTCGATCCCAATCTTCCGCTGAATAACGATTTGGTGGAGATTCGGAAATCGGCTAATCGGTCGGCGGATTTAACCCGACAATTGCTAGCATTCGCTCGAAAACAAATCATTTTACCCAAAATTCTAGATCTGAATGAGACAGTAGAAAGTACTTTGAAAATGTTGAGCCGTCTCATCGGCGAGGATATTGCCTTACTCTGGAAACCCGGAGCAAGTTTATGGCAAGTTCGAGTGGATCCATCGCAAATTGATCAAATTTTAACCAATCTGTGTGTGAATTCACGCGATGCCATAATTGATGTCGGCGCAGTGACAATCGAAACGACAAATTGCGTTTTCGATGAGGCATTTTGTAGCGATCATGCCGATTATTTACCCGGAGAATTTGTGATGTTATCTGTTACCGACAATGGAACGGGAATTGATAAAAAACATCAAGCGCATATATTCGAACCATTTTACGACAAAGGAGATGGGAAAAGGAACAGGGCTTGGACTGGCAACAGTCTATGGAGCAGTAAAACAGAATAAGGGATTTATCAATTTTGTTAGTGAACTGAGTACTGGAACGACCATCAAGGTTTATTTTCCACGGTATATCAATAATACCGTTTTAACTGGAAGTGAACCAATTTCGGAGCAGATAAAGCAAGGAAAAGAAACGATATTGTTGGTCGAGGATGAACCGGCAATTATTCGGTTAGCCGCAGCAATGCTCGCCAAAAACGGTTATACCGTTCTTACGGCTGACAATCCGATCGAAGCGTTGAAAATAGCCAAAGATTGTGGACGCGAAATTCATTTACTGGTAACTGATGTCGTGATGCCGGAAATGAACGGTCTGGATTTAGCGAATAGCTTACTGCTCAATCACCCAAATCTCAAATTATTGTACATGTCGGGGTATACAGCTGATGTGATTGCCAATCATGGAATCTTGGATTCCGGAATTGATTTAATTCAGAAACCGTTTTCAATGAAGGAATTAACCTCAAAAGTTCGAGAAATACTTGATCGGCAAGAATCAATTTGATTCTACAAGCAATACCATCACATTTTATCGAAATTGGATCAAACTGAATACAACCACGGTGTTTAGTTACCGATCAATCTGATCGAAATGATCGATCTTCGAATTCTACACGAGTTATCATTTTTAGGTGAAGCGTTTGCAAACTATCATCGCTAAAGAGTACCTTTAACCGAAAATTCTCCACACTTCGATCTTTATCTGATCGCATATAGTCTGCAGGGAGTGCCTCATGAAATTGATCTTCGTCGCATCCGATTTTTCCGGTCTGGGTAAGGGGACATTTGCCGCTTCACTTGGTCGTGTCTTTAAGTCCCGTTCGATCGATACTCGCGTAATGAAATGCGATCTTTACTACAATTACGATGCCGGTACGATTAATCCCGGGGAGCATGGCGAAGTATATGTCCTAGCCGACGGTACCGAGACCGATCAGGATCTCGGAATCTACGAACGCTTTCTCGGTCAGGAATGCAATACTCTAGACTATCTCACTTCCGGTCGGGTGTTCCATCAGGTTTATTTGAATGAACGAGCCGGAAAGTATCTTGGCAAAACCGTTTCGGTCGAACACGTTATCGATGAAATCAAGGACCGGATCCGCAATTTCGCTTCGCAATGCGATGTCGGGATTGTAGAGTTAGGGGCAACGATCGGCGACATCAAAGGAATTTACTTTCTCGAAGCCTGCCGTCAACTGATCTCGGAGCTGGGAAGCAGTAATTGCATGTTTGTACTGTTGTCGCACTTCCCATTCCTGATGAATGTCGGTGAGATTAAAACCATGGGTTGCCAACGATCGGTTCATGAACTCCGCAGCAAAGGTTTGAAGGCAGATATTATCATTGCTCGAACTACCGATATCGATTCGATCCCCGACTACCAACTCAATAAAATCCGATTGTTCTGCGAGGTTCCCAAAGAAGCGACTTTTTGCGTACCGGATCTGGACAACGAATACGAACTACCGCGCTATCTTCGCTCGGTAAAAATCGATTTATACATCATGAATACGATGAAGATTAAATCGACTGTCGATAAATTGGATGATTGGTATCACCGCTTTGCCGAACCGAAAGAGATCAAGATCGCGATGGTCGGAAAGTATTCGCACCCCGATGCGTATGTTTCCATTATGCAGCAGTTGAAAATGAATGGCGTGCATTCCGTTACATTCATGGAGTCACCTGCAGGATTGGAGAATTTCGATGCGGTGATTATTCCGGGAGGTTGGGGTAAGCGCGGTATCGAGGAGATGGTCGAAACGGCACGCATCTGCCGGGAATCGCAAATACCGGTACTAGGAATTTGTCTGGGTCTGCAAATTCTGCTGATTGAATATGCGAGAAATGTATTGGGAATGAAGAACGCTAACAGTACCGAATTCGATCCCAACACCCCCTATCCGGTAGTAAAATTGCAGGAAGAACAGAAGAAATCGAAGAACTTGGGCGGTACGGCGCGTTTGGGTAATTGGACGACAGTATTCAAACCCGATACGATCGTATCGCGCATCTACGGTTCCAACCGGATCGTGCAGCGCCACCGGCATCGGTATGAAATTTCACCCGATTTCAAAACCAAAGACTTTATTGTTTCAGGTCGCGACGAAAAAACCAATTTGATCGAGACGATGGAATTGAAAACACATCGTTTTCATCTCGGTGTCCAATACCATCCCGAATTCGGACCGGAAAAGAATCCCATTTTCACGGCATTAATTCAAGCGGCGAAAGATCGGAAAAAATCGTTACATGCAGTACCGAAGACCAAGGGAAAGCAAGTAAAGAAATCCGACGCCGGACACCCGGAAATTGACTATTCCGACATCAAGATGCTTACCACGATTGCGCAGATGGACAAAGCATCACTGCTAGCCAAAGGGATCGACGATGCTCAGTACGCCATGGCGGTTGCCATCGTGCAGAGTGTTCAGGATAAGAATTTGCAAATCAGTGGGGTCCTTGACGAAATCGAAGTGATTCAACAACAAATGCGTGAAATCAACATGCATCCAGTGCACATGGAAGGAAAGCCGCTAACAAAAGCGGAAAAAGATAAACTGAAACAACTACAAGCAAAAATCGATGAAAACCGCGACTTGATCCGCGATATCCGCGATCAATATCAAGGGAACATTATTAGCAATTTGGAGAATATCAACCGAAGTCGATGATATTTCCAACCCGATCGAACAATATTTGCTAAGGAGACCGATATGAGTAAAACTGAAGAAAATTTAAAAGCAGCATTTGCGGGAGAATCGCAGGCAAGAAACAAGTATACCTATTTTGCCGCAGTAGCGCGAAAAGAGGGACTGCATTATGTAGCGAAAATTTTTGAAGAGACTGCCGATAACGAAATGCGTCACGCTAAAGATGAATTTCGCATGCTGAACGGAATCGGCGAAACTGCTGCGAACCTCCGCGAAGCAATCGCCGGAGAAGCCTACGAAACCACGGAAATGTATCCGCAATTTGCGAAAGATGCCGAAGCCGAGGGAAATCGTGACGCAGCAATCTTGTTCAAGACGATCGCCAAAATCGAAGATCACCATCGCAAACGATATGAGAAACTGTTGGAGATGCTTGAGGCAGGAACGCTCTGGAAACGCGAGTCTCCGATTACCTGGAAGTGTGCGGTATGCGGTTATATCCATGAAGGCAAAGAGCCACCGTTGAAATGCCCCTGCTGCAAACATCCGCGCGAGTACTTCGAACCGGCGAATTTGGATCTCTAGAATACATCGGATTATGATTGAAAAAATCGTCTCCAGAGCGATCTGGAGACGATTTATTTTATGATCGCGAATCGGATCGTATTTATTTAACCAGTATCATCTTTTTAAGGTCGCGGAATGAACCACTCTCGATGCGATAGAAATACACCCCATTCGCAAGTTGAGAACCGTCAAATTGGATCGAATGGAAACCTGCTGGTAGCGATTGGTTGACCAGTTCTGCAACTTGTCGACCCAGTGTGTTGAAGACAATCAACCGGGTGTGACCGGCTTGTTTCAAGTCGAACCGAATTTCAGTGGATGGATTGAATGGATTCGGGTAATTCTGATACAATTTAAAGACTGTCGGTAAAACGCTAGTTTCGGCAACAGAAGTTAATACCGTAATCGATATCGGAATCGATGTTTCCGTGGGACAGACATTTCCCGTTAGCAGCAATTCACCGGTTAATACGGTAGGTCGGGCGATTGTGTCGGGAATGACGGCTTGCAACTGAATTTGAGTCGAAAGATGGGGATCCAATCGTCCGGAATCCGGATCAACCAGTTGCAACCACGTTTGCCAACCACCATTGTTCCCGGGATTCAAATCGTTGTATGAAACAATATATCCATTCAAGGGTGTTCGCGGATTGATATTATAACCCGACTGTAGGTACCGGCGTGCAGTACCCAGACTGTCTTGAATTCCGATGACCGCGTTCAAATGGTTGACAACGACAGATTGATAAGCCATCACGATCGCATTATTGTCGCCATGAAGTTGTAATTGAAACTGCACCCGATCATTATTGTAGTTGGCAATATTTCCCGACCACTGCACATAGTAGATGTTGTGATAGACATCGAAATACGTGGTTACCGTGGCGATCAAGTCGGTTTGCAATACAAATACTCCATTGACGGTATAACCATTCGGCAACGGTGGATTGAATGAAGAAACCGATCCGACCGAGTTCCCTAATTGAACAAAGCCATTCGTACAAACCCACATCTGATTGATCGGGCGATGATAGTAAGAGAACTCGAAATTGTTCAATGCAACCGCAATCGCTTGATCGTCGCCATTGAGAATAGTCGTACCGACACTGGAGATATCGCGAAACTCAAGGAATTGCGGAAATCCCGGTTCGCGATTGTCTCTCGCCACATACCCGTAACCATCGGGTCCCCACGTTTGATCGATCGAGGAAATTGTTGGCGCATCCGCTTGACCAGACAACTTAATCGAAGACATCGTGGAACGTAGCAGTCGGTCGGACGATGGTGGATTCATCCGGATTCGTCCTCGCCAGTACAACGGTGAAGAACCGGTATTGGTTAGGGTAATGGCTGTAGGAATTGTCTGCCCCACTGTCGCGACTAATTCGAGCGACGATTGATCAGGCTGCATGACCGGGTGCAGGAGATATCGGTTGACAACCATGTCGGAATAGATGTTTAATGTTACCGTATCGGTCTGAAAACACGGCTTTGAGGAAGTGACCGTATAACGACCTGCGGGAATGGAGATCGAAAATCTACCGTCACTCGCGGTGATACTCGTGCGGTTGCCGACTCGGACAGTAGCTCCAGCCAGTGGTGGCGTAGTATTGATGGAATCCCGTACCGAGCCGCTAATGGTAACCAGCGGAATTGCCGTGAAAACCCCTTCATCGGCACCGATATCGCACCGCGGAGTTGTTCGTAACTCGTTATCGAAATCGCGCAGCACATCCGACCGCCAGCTGGCATTGTGCTCGATAAATGTTGGAACACTCGGTTGCACATGCAGATTCGTGTCTGAGATAAATGGAACGGTACCGGTATAGGAATCGTGTTCGTTATTCGACCAGAAGGTATTGTTCAGATCATTCAATGAGGATATACGAGTATTGGAACTGCGATCGAGAATCAAACATTGATTGGGATGCGTGGATTCGATCGGTACAGCTAGAATATTGAAGTTGCTGAAGAGCCCGCTATTCGGTTGTATCAGCGAAATCGCTACAGCGTAGGTTGCAGTCGCACTACCGCATGACCGTATGTTTTGGAAGACATTGCCCCAGATCGTATCTGCCTGAATTGATGATCGATTATATTCGAGTGCATCGCTGGTTGAAGTGGATGTTCCTCTGATTGCGATCGAGTTGAATAGAATTTTATTAGACCCAATCGTCGATCCATTCAGGGAGATTCCGCTAATTGGTCGATTCAATACTGAGTCGCCCAGAAGCAGCATATTGTTGATGATCGTCGATCGGGAAGCGCGTGATAAAATACCGTAAATTTTCGATTGAGCACCGCCACTCAGCGGTCCGATCCGGTTGCCATTGATCGTACCATCGACAATATGATCGGCAAGATATATTCCCGTGACATTCGTGTCGGCGGTGGAAGCCGTTGAAATTCGACTGTGTGCGATACTCAAACCGCGACTGATATTTGCTTGAATTCCGTTTTGAATAAATCGATCGATCTGACAATTGTCGATTTGAACATTCGAGATGAGCGTCGAGTCGGTTGTGGTACTTGATCCACCGATTACGATACCGTTGGTTCCTCCAATGATTTCGCAATTCCGGATGGTGATATCGGATGTGGGTAAATTGGAATTACCCGTGTGAATTGTCAGACAGGTGGGAGAATTGAGTTGCTGCGACAGATCCAGCCTACAGTTGGTTAACTGGGTATTGTGTACATTCTCGCCAATGGCGATTAGCGCTGGAAGTTGCGCGCTTGTTCGAAACGTGAGATGAGTGCCGGTGGCATATCCGACCCACCGTCCATCGAAACTGGTGTAGGAAGATTGCAATGACAGTGTACCGGACAAATCGATCGTAACGGTGGCACCGGAATCGACCGTAAATAGTATCGACCGATTGGATTGTGTCGCGCACTGAAGAAAAAGATCGGAATCGTGGTAAACACCGTCGCGAATTCGAAAAATTACACCACCGGGTTCAACATTCATCAGGTTCAGTGCACGAAATGCGCTGCTAAGTGAGGTGAAGTCGGGATTGATTCCGCCGATCGTTTTTACGCCGACAAGTGGACTGATTACAAAATAAGAGTATAGATTGAGACTCCCGATCATTTGAGGAGGATTTGCGCGATGCCCCCCTACTGGCATTGAGAACACATGCTCAACCGAATCTTGTGCCGCAATATAATATTCAATCTCCGAACCATACGGAAACCCGGGGATCGAAAAATAGTAGACCGAATCTGATCGAATCGAATCGGCGTATTGCCAACTCAAATTCTGCGATGTCGAATTCTTGTAATAAATCCGTGGAGCGTTTGTTCCCGATGCAATCGCATGATCGTCGGTAATAATGGTGCGAACGACACGAGGTGTCGTTTCCGAGGTCGATGCCAGCGGAGTAAGTTTGATGCGCGGAGATCTGACGTCGGCGAGAAACAGGTAATTTCGCTCCTGACAACCGATATCCGGAGTTAACCGATTTCTGGGTATACTATCCATATCGAAACCGGCAATTAGTAGTGGAGTACCGCGATCTGCGACGGGTGAGGGAATAAACGGGTCGATGCTTAAATCGGTATTGCTGGTAAAAATCGGCATCAATCCGATTGAATTTCGTTCGATACGATAAGTAGTATCCAGTTGAAGCTCATCGACTGATAAAAACGTGCGATCGCCGAATTTATACACACTTTGGTAACCGTATTGAGTTTCGTTGACAAGTGATAGCACATTGTAATCGATCGAATCGTTTTCGGAAAGCGAGTCGATCGATAGACAGGCACTGAAACGGTTTGCTACTTCCATCGACCGGGCATTTACCAGAATATTGTTGTGAATCGTCGTGATCCCGGAATTCAATTTGATATCGAGGCATACGGTGGTGTTCGTTGAGGGGGGGCCATCGACGCGAATCGTATTATAAACAAAAACATTGTTACTGCCTTGAACGGTGGAGATTCCGTATGCCGAGGCGCTCGAAAGCATATTGACTGCAATCATATTATTCGAGAAGCGATTGTCGCCACCCGAGAGAATTTGAATACCGTATGAGGAGACGGGAAAATAATTGCCATCGAGAATGGAATTCGATAGACGGTCGGCTCTCACTCCGACAATGTGTGTTTGATTTAATTGATTTTGAATGATTCGGAAATTCTCGGCATAACGTAAGTAAATGGCAACTGAATATCCGAAAGTGTCTCCATAAAAAGTGTTTTTGTGAATAGTCCAATCGGATGTTAGCTCGTTCGTTTCGAATGAAATCCCGTAATTCGAGTATATCGCACACCGTCGAACCGTGTTGGCTACCGTTAACTGACCACCCGTTGCGCTAATCGCGGTTTCCGAAGCGTGTGAGTCGTCGTATCCGTGAAAATTAATATTGCTGAACGTGCAAAAACTGCTGTTTTCGATCTCAATGTTCGTAAGATTAGCGTAGAAATTGAAGTAGTTGTTCGTATTGGAACTGGTTGTACTTCCATCGAATGTAATTCCGTCGGCTTGATTTAATACAATATTCGGTCCCGATCGAGAAATTACCACAACCGCCTGAGCAGCTGCAGGTCGAAAAGTTAAATGCGCATTGGAGCCGGAGTGAATGGATCTGGTAAAAGTTAACGTGGAGTCATAATAGTAGCCGCCTTGGATATACACGGTAACGTCTCTTGAAATTCCAATTTGATTCAATATTCTTACAATTTCTGTGAGCGTTCTGAAATCGGCATTACTGGAACCGACAGTCGCACTGGCACCAAACTCGACAGTGTATTCGAAAAAGGTGGGAGGACGATACTGACCGTAGGGAGCTGCACCGAATCCGCCAAGGGGAAGTGTCGCCACATTGTTGCTGTTATCGCAAGCGAGAAAATAATATTGTACGATTGTTCCGGTCATATAGCCGGAAATGGTAAAGTAAAATCGGTTATTCCGAATCGAATCGGCAGATGCACTAGTCCATGTGGTCGCAGTTTTTGATTTGAAATAGATTCGCGGAGCCAAGGGTCCCGTTGCTAGTTGCGAATCGGTAATTGTCGCAACGCAGACTCGTGGTGTTCGTAACGAAGTATTGGTTAACGTCTCGTGTTGAATGAGTGGAGGGGTGAAATCTGTAGTAAAGGTAAAATCCCCTTCTACACATCCGATATCGGGAGTCATACTATTACGAAGCCGACCATCGATATCGGAGCGAATCGATGTCGGGGTTCCGCGACTTTCAATTATCGTCGATACTTGTGAAGGAAAATGAAGATCGGTAGCAGACAAAAACGGGGGGTAGTTTTCCCAGGAATGCATATTCCATTGATCGTTGATTAACGATTGCAACTCACTCAGATCGTTATACAGTGTACCATCGACACGGGCAAGATACTGCGTGTCTTCCGTTCCGTTGTACCCTACCGAATACAGGTTGTAATCGATCTGCGAATTACTATCCAGATTGTCCAGTTGCAGGCAACTCGACTGCTGACGATCGATCAATATGAAAAAATTATTGAACGCAGAAATCGAATTCGATCCGGGAAAAATGTCTTCCGTACCAAATGCATACGAGAACGCTGTAGGATTGACTGCAGAAGAAACATAGACCGAATTGTGCAAGATTCGAATTCCGGAACCCTGCACCAGAATACCTGCAACACTATTACCGGATTGCGAAGTTAAACTGATCATATTGTTTGCAATCGTGCCGCTGGTAGTACTTTGAAAATGGATACCGGTTGCAGCTCCAGACGTGATCGGACAAATTACTTTATTTCCAATCAGGGAATCGTTTACCGAAGGCGACAATACTTCGATTCCCGTAATGGCGTTATGTCGATCCGACCAATGCAGATAGTTGCGTACGACCGTCGTACGATTCACATTATGACTTAAAACAATCCCTTTGTTATAGCTGTTGACGATCTCGTTTTGCTCGATCCACCAACCATTCAGTGCCGCACTCGATCCACCGAACAAGTAAATTCCGTTGGCTCCTCCCGATATTTGACAGTGGATGATCGAATCATTCTGCGGTGCTGTCACATCGAAGGATACGCCAATCACGCCATGCGAGGAGTGAACCGAATCGGTGATCGATATAGTTAGATAGCGGAATGAACAATAGTGACTCGCTTCCGCAACCAGAATCGCCCGGCTCGCAGGTGTCGTGATGGTCAGGAAAGATGAATCGGTCGAATTATTCGGTCGCCCATCAAATGTGATGTACGGGGCATTCAATAGCGTTAAACCGGGCGTATCAGCTGTTCCAAGAAAATTTATCCGAACGGCTGAACTGCTGGCAGGTCGGAAGCAGATTCGATGCGAAGCACCACTTCCGGCACTTGCGAGAATTGTATCGCTCGGTTCGGAATAGGTTCCACCTTGGATTAGAAAGGTAACGTCGCTAGTGGTTCCGACAATGTTCAATACGCGAATCGCATCATGGATCGAGGCAAAATTCGAGTACAATCCGCCGATTGTGTAATTCCCCGACATCGGTAAACCGGTGATCAAAAATGTGAACAATGGTCCGGGGATCCGTTCATGAGTCGTTGAATTTACTCCCACCACTGTCCAGTAATAATTGGTCCACTGGTTCAAGTTGTTTAGTAGCACATAACTCGATGTCGTCAAATTCGAACCGATTCGGGCTGAAGCCGCCAAATTACTTATGCTATCGCGATTGTCGGAAAGGTAGAGATCGACATAATCGCTGAAAATATCCCGAGACCATTGCAGTGTGACCGGTTGGGAAGGAGCGATAAACGAATTATTGACCGGTGATACCGGGTGAGAAGTTTGACTAATTGCGATTGCTAATTCCGGGAGCGCGTACGATGAAAGTGAATCGCTCATCAACATCAGTTGCGTGTTGAGACTGTTTTTCAATCCGATACGCGCCAGCGCTGGCTGCGGAACTGTTCGGTATTGGAATAAAATTGAACTATGTGTTACCAGAAGCGCTTGAAATTCGATCAGCCGATTGGTTCCCGGCAAAATGTGTGCTCGCCAACTGACAACCAATGTGTCGGTTCCTAAATTCTGATACTTAATCCAGTCGCCTCGTGCAGAATCGATGGACATGTGGGTAAAAAAGGGAAGCAATGAATATCTTACAATCAAACCGCGATATAATTTGAGTTCACCGTCAGTCGAGATATTGAACATATCGACGAGCGAATCGTAAATCGAAAACGTAATTCCCAGCGGAAACCGGCGCGAACGCCGATCGGTACCGTAAATTCCAGCGTCAGTACCAGTGAGTGAAATGTCGAACCACCGATAGGTTGGACCATTCGGTTCAAAGTTGTCGCGCCACATGTATCCATCGTTATCGGGAGCACCCCAGTTATCGATCGCTTGCGGGGTATTTTCGGGAGGGGAAACCAGTACATTAGAAATGATCGATTGGGCAATCGCAATGTGGTAGCTCGCGATTAGTATGATTGTAAGGAAGCAGTAGCGCAACCTGACACGTGAGTTGATCATTGTGCCTCCCGGTAAGAAACAGATCTTACCACCGATCCGAATTGGGTAACGATTGACATCCGATTTAAAAATGGCTTTGTAACTATCAGAAGATATGTTCGTTGAAAATAATATGCAGTAAAATTGAAACGTTAGCAATGATTTGCGACCGAACTGCTAGATCCGATAACTTCAGAGAAGTATTTGAAAAACCGAATGATGAAATGATTTCGAAAGGATTTACTGCACTATCGGTGAGCGCAAAAAAAGTCAAGATTTCTACCTCAAAAGTTGTGTACTTTATGAAAACAAAGGATGAACGATGACTGGTGTCGAGCGGATCCAACTCGTAGTTGATTATTGCGAACAACATCTTTTAGATCGGAATGTCTTAACTACAGCCGTTGGAACCGCTGGAGTATCCCTTTATCATTTTTACCGCATCTTTTACGCAATTGTCGGTACGACCCCTGGTGATTATCTCCGTCGTCGAAGATTGACCGAGGCAGCAAATATTCTGCTAACCACAAAACAACAAATTCTTGGGATTGCACTCGATTTTGGCTTTGAATCCCATGAGGCATTTACCCGCGCATTTAAGTCGGTTTACGGTATGACACCGAGTCAATACCGAAAAAATCGACAAGTGATGCCAATATTCGATAAAAAACAACTAACTGGAGAAATGATTATGCACTTATTTGACGGTATCAGTCACGAACCGCGATTCGTGAAAAAAGACGCGTTCGATGTGGTCGGAATCGAAGGGGTCTCAACGAAGAACAATAATATTATCCCAGATTTGTGGGAGCAGTTTCTACCCCGAGCACACGAAGTACAACACAAAATCGGAAAAAAAATCTGTTATGGATTGTGTATGATGAATGAACCATTCGATCCGAAAACTGCCGATGACGACTCACCATTTACTGCGGTGGTGTCGGTACCGGTGTCTAAAGTCGACAAAATTCCCCAAGGGATGGTTCATCGGCAAGTTCCGGCACAGGAATATGCAGTATTCACCCACAAAGGACGTTTTTTCCCCGATCGATTGATGAAATCGTACGATTATATTTATGGAACATGGTTTCCGAAATCGGAATTGAAGACGATCGGTAAAATCGATTTTGAATATTACGATGAGCGCTTCAAAGGGGTTGACAACGACGAAACCGAGATCGATATCTATATCCCGGTTCAACGATAACTAATCATAAGCTTCTCTAAACCCCCATTCTTTGGGGGTTTCTTGTTAGCGACAGACAAATATGCACCAAAACGACGCATTCGAACCAGATCCCCATTTTTTTTATTAATCCAGTTATATTAAGTAATATTAACATGTTATAATGAGTTTGTTTGATCTCACCGAGTAGGGATCGGTTAATAATAAACCGACAAAAACGTTATTTATATGTTTATATGTAAAACAATATGCATGTAAATTATTACAGCAAATATTAGTAAGAATATAATATTATTGGAATTATAATTAATGATCGGTTAAATATTAAATACAGTTATCGGATACATTTATTTTGTCGTTAATAGTTGTGGAAATCCACCAACAAATGTATTATTTTGTATCAAGTAGATTGACTAATAAATTAGTACGATTGTCGCTGAAGCTTTTCTACAGTACAACTTTTTTTCTTCAGTCTTCATTACCGTAGTGCAGTTTCTGGAGGATTACTTAATGCACCGCAAACATGACGCATTGGGTACACGCTTTACATTTTGTGTCGAAAACAGTTCACCACAATTTTCAATGACGATTGCCGTTGTACCTTCATTGAACTTTCCCTTAATTGAAACCTCGTTGTTTGAATTCGTATTTACAAACAACAATTCACAGGAACAAGTATCGCCAAAAAATAACAATTAACACCCAACATCGCTCATTTTGTTAAACCTCTTCTTTACTTTTCATTTACCCGACCCCATTGATCGGAATTATCATTCTTACTCAAAAAATTCGCCTAAGAAATTACCAATTCGATTTGGATTGAATTGTGCAATCTTCTAATTAGAGATGCACGTTTTAAATTCCGTTCGTAACTTGACTCTATGACCAGTGACGAAGAACAGTCCGATGCGATTTTCGAGGTACCGATCGACGGTGTCCTCGATTTACACACCTTCCACCCACAAGATGTCAAGCTTCTTATCCCCGAATATCTTCTTCAATGTCAATCGCGCGACATATTAACCGTTCGAATCATTCACGGTAAAGGAACGGGTGCACTGCGAGAACGCGTTCACGCAATTTTACGGAAACTACCCCAGATTCGTGAATTTTATCTCGCACCCGACGGATCGAGTTGGGGTGCGACAATCGTCGAGCTTTTTGAAAATCACGATTGTGGGGAAGGTGATTCGAAATGACACCTTCTAATGATCTGCTACCTCGACGGGAATTTTTAAAACAAACCGGAAAGACGGGGATTTCTGCAGCGAGCACTTACTTATTGTTGTCGCAGTTTGGTTGGCTTACATCACTCTTAACCAAAGCGGATCAAGCATTTGCTGCCAACCGCTTGGATCTTCTTGCGCAAGCAGCACCACTTGCACGGTATTGGATCGGCGCGAATTCCGCAACAGGGCACTGTCTCGATTGTCATGGTGCTGAGGAGGATTTGCAAGAAGCCCAGCACCACCATCGAAAGAATCAGATAAAATGCCTGCTCTGTGCCCAAAACTGTAGAATTAATGAGGGAGAGCGCGGTCGCTGCCGAACCCGAATCAACCGAAATGGGGAGCTGCGATCATTAGTGTATGGACGTCCGATTGCGATTCACACCGATCCGATCGAAAAGAAACCATTTTATCATTTTTTGCCAGGATCGTTGGCGTATTCACTGGCAACTTCCGGATGTCCGTTGCAGTGTAAGTTTTGTCAAAATTGGGAAATCTCGCAAATATCCCCCGAAGAGTACAGTGCCAACTATACGGTTCCCAATACGATTGTATCGAGTGCGAATGAAAATAACACTCCCATAATCGCTTTTACTTACAATGAACCAACGGTCTTTATCGAATATCTGACCGACATCGCGCGGGCAGCCCGAAATCAGCAACTGCGGACGGTAATGATCAGTTGCGGATTTATGAATCCCGAACCGTTAACGGAATTGTGCTCGGTATTGGATGCAATTAAAATCGATTTAAAAGGGTTCAGTCCCGACTTTTATCGAACTGTCTGTTCGGCAGAATTGGCACCGGTTTTGAAATCGATCAAACAGATCGCAAAATCGCGGACACATCTCGAAATCGTAAATTTAGTTGTACCGACGTTAAATGATTCCGATGCGATGCTTACCAATTTAATCGACTGGCTCGTCGGCGAAATTGGTGTCGATGTTCCACTGCATTTCACCCGCTTTCATCCTGACTATCAATTACTCAATCTTCCTCCGACACCGGTTGCGACACTGGAACGTGCACGCGAAAAAGCAATGAATAGCGGATTGCACTATGTCTATGTTGGAAACGTACCCGGTAGCGAAGGGAATCACACATATTGTCCCAGTTGCCATAAAAAGGTGATTAGTCGGGAAGGGTTCTTTGTACAATCGATGCAGATGAAGGATGGGAAGTGTGAGTATTGTCGTGAACCGATTGCTGGAATTTGGAGTTAATACTTTCTATTCAGGGAAATTTGCCATGCGGACCAATCGAGTAATCATACTGCTGCTTCTGTCGATCCTGTTAACGGGTTGTCATGCGGCAGGAAAAGAGGATATCAATCGACGACCCGCCGTAGCGGGAAAATTCTATCCTGACGATCCCGTTGCACTAAAACTCGCAGTCAACCGCTACCTCGAAAATGCCGAACCGATCAATTCACAAAAACCGTTCGCGATTGTCGTCCCTCATGCCGGATTCATTTTTAGTGGGCAAATCGCCGCCGATGCCTTCGCTCAAACGAAAAACTACAAATACAATCTAATAGTATTACTCGGTACCAATCATACGATCGCGGGTTTTTCGGGCGTTTCGATCTTTCCCCGAGGAACCTTCGAAACTCCGTTAGGGAAAGTCCGAATCGATGAAACTGCCGCGAATCGACTATTGTCTTCGGATCAATCTTTCAGCTCCGAGACGATGGTTCACGAGCGTGAACACTCGATCGAAGTACAACTCCCCTTTGTGCAAACGCTATTCCCTACCGCCAAAATCCTTCCGATTGTTGTGGGAGAACCGGATTCCCGAATGTGCGAGCATCTTGGACAAGCGCTTGCAAATTTGTCCAAACAATACGACTTACTCATTGTCGCAAGTTCCGATCTATCTCATTATCCGGATTACGAAACGGCGAATTCGGTCGATCGCGAAACCGTGAAAGCAATTGCAACAATAAATCCAGGCCGATTGAAAACGGCATGTACGCAATCCGAACTTGATCGCTTTCATAATCTCGAGACTTGCGCTTGCGGCGAAGCACCGATTTTAACTGCGATGTATGCTGCTCTGTCAGTCGGAATACCGGGTAGTCGTGTGATTTCGTATGCCAATTCCGGTGACTGTTCGGTCGGCGATCGAAATCGAGTGGTTGGGTATGGTGCAATCGTGTTGGGTCAAGGCTCTAAAATAGATACATCTTGGTTTAAATGTCATGATGATCAGTTGACTGCTTCATCCAATACGCAATTAACAGAGGTAGAGAAACGATGGTTGCTTAATCATGCCCGAAAATCGATTGAGTGGTATCTATCAAGTTCGACGACACCATTGAATCGATCCTCCTCCGCAGCTTTAAATATAAACGAAGGTGCTTTTGTAACACTGAAGAAAAAAGGTGAACTGTGTGGTTGTATCGGTCACATGTCCGAAGATCAACCATTAATGAATACAGTTGGTCAAATGGCGTTGGCAGCCGCATTCGAAGATCGCCGGTTCGATCCGGTAACCAGCGATGAGCTATCGTCAATTGAGGTGGAAATATCGGTATTAACCCCGATCAAACCGATCGCTAGTACCGATGCCATTGTCATAGGTCGCGATGGTGTCGTAATTCGAAAAGATGGTCGATCGGCGGTATTTCTTCCTCAAGTCGCTACCGAGCAAAATTGGTCTCGAACTGAGTTGCTGGATAATCTCTGTTTAAAAGCCGGGTTACCACGTGATGCCTGGAAATCGAAGGCGGAATTTTTAACCTTCCAAGCAGTCGTATTTTCCGAGCACGAATTGAAGTAGTAAAAGTCAATGACAATGAGTCGTGATCCAACAGGAATTCATCCTTCGTTAAACCTCATCGTTGTGGGTATCGTTTCGCAATTCGGACAAGTACTGATATTGCGTGAATTGATTGCGACCTCGCTGGGAATTGAATTACTCTACATTCTGGGAATTGGCTTCTGGTTACTGGGAACCGCTTGTGGATCGTGGATTGGCGAACTTAAGATAAACCGCAATCGAACAAATGTCGATAGTTTATGGATTTTGTTTTCCTTAGTATTACCAACTAGTACTGTTCTTATACGTGGTTTCCGCATTGTAATTGGTGCAACTGCAGGCGCTTATATATCCCCTCCATTTCTCTTATTCGAGATGATGACTACACTATTTCCGCTGGGATTTTTTTCCGGTCGGATCTTTCAGATCAGTGCAAATCGATTGTTACAATCCAATCGTAGTGTCGCGCTTGCGTATGGATTAGAGTGTTTCGGTGCGGCATTTGGTGCGTTTCTTTCCGTACTGATACTGATTTGGTCGATCCCCAATTTTACCGCAATCATTGTCACTGCTTTCATTGCCCTTACACCAATTATTATTCAATTCTGTGGTTCGATTTTTCGGAGAAACAATGAGACTTGGCAACACTCATTCCGCGAATATGTATCCATTTTGATGTTGATCGTTGGTTTAGGGGTGATACCGTGGTCGGGAAAAATTGATTGGGCATCCACAAAATGGAATCATCCGACTTTAATTGGTTTAAAAGACACCCCGTACGGAAGAGTAATCATTACCAGTCGCGAGCAACAAATTGTCGTCTATGAGAATGATGCACTTGCCTACGAATCTGAAGGGCATTCGATTGAAGAATTGGTTCATCTTTCACTCTTACAACACCCCAATCCGCAATCGGTTTTGCTGTTGGGGAGCAGTATCAATGGTGCAATTGAAGAAATCCTGCAACACCATCCTATACAGGTTGTTTGTTGCGAATTGGACAACACCGCTTTTCAATTATTGCATCGCAAAAAGAACTTGGTCAACTTGAATTCGAATTCATATCCATCGGTAGAGTTTGTCGTCGACGATCTCCGCAACTACTTGCAGCACACGAGTCGCTTCGATGCGATCCTGATCGATATGCCAGAACCATCGACGATTCAAAATAATCGATTTTACACGAAAGAATTCTTTGATCTTGTCAATCGACATCTTTCGCCGGGAGGAATTGTTGCTTTCCGCTTTCAATCGGCGGAAAACTACTGGACGAAAGCGTTAACGTTGCGAACTGGTGGAATTATCGCGGCATTGAGGAGTGCTTTCAAATCGGTGGTGCTCTTACCCGATGCAACCAGTATCGTCGTTGCATCGCAAACGGAACTTAGTCGGGATGCCGAATCTCTCATCGCGCGGTTCGAACACCGAAGGTTACACCCGCACCTGGTGATTCCCGAATATATCCGCTACCGGTTTCAAACCGACCGAATAGGAACTGTCGAACAATTACTCACAGCTTCGAAGACAGAAATCAATCGAGATGCACTCTCTGCAACTGTGTTTAATACTCAGTTGATCTGGTTGTCGAAATTTTATCCCAACACATTGTTGTCTGATCGTTGGAATTTTAAAGAGATTGATACTATTTCCGGTTATTGTTCACTGATTGCGGTACTCATTATTGGACTTGCTATCGCAATGAGAATTCGCAAGTCGAGATTCCGCCCAATCGTATTAATGATACTAGTCGGGTTTTGTGGAATGACGATCGAAACCGTTTTGTTGTACCGCTACCAATCGACGAATGGTGTGCTATACCGCGACTTGGGTTGGTTAATGGTGTTATTCATGGTTGGTATGGCGGTTGGAGCGATCTTATTTCATCGGTTTGGAAACGTTAGTTTGCTTCATAAAAATGTCGCACAAAATCACGGGATGAAACGATGGATCAGTTCGAGAAATCTCTTTACGGTTTTTCTGTTGACGGTTTGCATTACCCTCATTGATCGGTGGTTTGAGTTTGGAAGTAGTTTTGGAGTCATTTGTACAAGTTTAATAATTGTTGGAATATCGGTCGGAGGCTTGTTTGGATATTGCAATCAGTTGTTGGGCTCGAATAAAAGTGGGGGAAGAATTTTTGCTGCCGATGCCTTTGGAAGCCTACTCGCGTGCTGGATCAGTGCAATTTTCATCGTTCCATTATTCGGTATGGAGTTCACTGCGATAGGTCTGAGTGTCGTACTCCTCATTAGCTGGGTACTAATGTAGTGTGATCTTGCACACAAGATTTATTAATTCATACCATCAATTTTTATGTTGTTAAAAAACAATAAAAATTATCAACTGTTAAAAAATGTTTCACTCCAGTGATGGGGTTATTCTGTTCAACTCAGCACCCATTAATCTGTTTTTCTTCACTTTCGTTGTTTTGACTGCCCGTGAAACTCCCAGAGTAAAAGCAATCAATCCAAAATCCTGCAAGTAAATTTCTAAGAATATTCTAGAGATACAAAAGATTAGCACTTGGTTCCTCTGCTAAAAAACACAAAATATTTTGTAAAGAGTTGACTTTTTACGAGTTTTAACACGACCTTTGTATAGACATTGCGATACAATTTTTGTTAAAATAGTTTTTATGTTATATTAAACCGCTTTTATCAAATAATCAGTTGCACCGACTTTTCATTCGAGTGGATGTACGAGTAGACAATTGATTGAATCATCTTGAAATCTCTGATCCCGTTATTTCTTAAAGCGGTCGGATGTTTGAAAATGTTTTTCAACTAGAAGAAAACTTCAATCTAGTTCATATTACATCAAGCCCTGACAATGATCGATGAATCGAGATTCTGTTTAACACGATAATTGTTGGTAGAATATTTTGGTGGGACTTGATTTATTTCTATTGGGAGGTATGTCATGCTTAGAAACCGTTTACCATTACTAATTATCGCAATTCTTAGTCTTTCTGCGATGGTAGCGATGGCTGAAACAGTTATCACGATTTCGCAACCGGTAGTCATCCCACAGAATACAGTGTATTCTATACCTGTGGCTACACGCTATGTTTTTTCCAACACCGGACATTTTGTCGTTTCTGCTGGCGCAACGCTTCTGTTTGAAGGTCGAAAGTCGAATTCCTTATCGACTGATGTAACAACGTTCGTCAAAAGTGGAACAATGCCAACCGGATGGTCAGCGATCGAAGTGAATCCTACCGGCAAGGTGACTGGTAAACATGTTGTTTTCCAGAGTCTCCCGATTGCACTGTATGTCAATGACGGTAAAGTCATTCTAGACTCGGTAGAATTCTCCAGTAATACCTATTCTGTGAAAATTGCCAGTTACTGTGACACGATTTCCATCACGAATTCCTATTTCCTCGAGGGAACGAATCACATTAAAGCTTGCTCGAATGGTTCGGCGAACTGCTTTTTGTATCTAGCAAACAATCAATTTGTCGGACCGACCGAATCGGCAATCGACCTGTATAAAGTATTAAAGGGCACGATTGAATACTGCTCGTTTGAAGGCTATGGCGTGGGTACTGCGATCAAAATGGAATCGTGCGATACGCTCAAAACCGATTATTCCGATTTGATCGACTGGACTTCCGAATTCGATATTCTTTATAGCAGCCCGCACCTTAAGGGTAATTCAATGGAATATGCCGGCGACTGCGCGATTCGGTGGTCGCATGACTATCCTGGACCAAACACTGGTCAAATTGAAGAATGCGTATTCATGCATAATGGTCACAACACGAATTTAGGCGCTTTTGTTGGGTATGCCTGCGATCCGGTATTTCTCTGCAATCGGTTTGAAGACAATCATCCCTACGCACTGAATCTAAGCGGTAATGCCGCACCGGCATTTTTCGACATTGCCAACAGCAAAGTCGGTGGCAACGAGTTTTTCGGAATCCAAGGTCATCCAATCGTTTACATCAATGAAGCTGCTCCCTATTTCCTGTATGGTGAAAATACCTTCCATCTGGCAACTTCAAGCGACATCTATATGCAAGAGGCATCGGCAAAACCAGTGACTCATTATCTCAAATTGAATCAATTTGCCAACGGTGCATCGATCTCTCACTTTATTCCTGCCGATCCAGTGTTGTGGCAAATCGGCACCCAGAGCACCGGAACCAATTGCGGTGCTCAGCTTGGAAGCTATGCTTTGGAAACCGGTGGTACTGCGATGGTTGCGAGTGCTTATGCCGCAAACGGTATGGTTTCCAGTGCCGTGGCAACCTATTCGCTGGCAATCGAAGAATCCGGCGACTCGACCTCGGAAGCGGTTTATTCATTGAAACAATTATCCAAAATCAATCCCGAAGATTTGCCCGAAGTCGGTCAAGATTTGCAACAGGCATCGCGATTCTCGGCGTCTTACGGTTACGATGCCGAAAATGAGTTTGCACAAGCCGACCGAATTCGCAATCAAATCTTGCGCCACGCTCGTCATCGCGACTCGTTGCGGGTAGCTTACGATATCGATGTATCGCAAGTGCTGCGACCGTCGACTATGAAGGTCGGGGTTCAATCCGAGGCGGCACGCAATCAAGCCAATATTCGTCGATTGGCAGAGTTTAACGAATTGATGATGGGCAGTGATGCGCAAATTCAGTCTAACCCGGCGGTGAAACTACCGCAAACGATCAATTTGTTGCCGGTGTATCCGAATCCCTTCAATGCATCGTCGCTGATCCGATTTGAACTGTCGGAAGCAAGTCACGCGAATATTTCCGTTTTCGATGCGAATGGACGCGAAATCGTTACTTTGGCGGATCGAAACTTCGAGGCAGGTAAATTCGAAGTGAATTGGAATGGATCGGATCGCAACGGTTTGCGAGTTGCGTCGGGTATCTATTTCGTCACAATGACAACCCCGAAGGCGGTTGCAACCCGCAAAGCAGTATTGCTCAAGTAACGTGAGCACTCAGATATCATAACGATAAGGCAGCCATCTGGCTGCCTTTTTCGCTTTAGAATGCTCCGTAGAAATACTGATCTACTCACCGCAACAAATCAAATTGCGAAATTCATTTATCGGTAGGCGGCAATTCGATAGTAACTGGATCCACTGGTCGGAACGACTAGCGATGTGGTCGAGGTTGGAACAGTTGAAAATAAATTTGAAGCGTTCGGAGTAAAGTAAGCGTTGTTGGATGAGTAGATTTTATACCCTCTGATAATATTCGGGGTAGCATTCCAAACTAATTCCGAACTTGTGCTGGATTCTGAGATACTAATGGAAACACTACCGGGGGTTTGGACGTTGGATGCTGCGGAAACATCGTAAATACCCAACGCATTGATGTCGGCAACGAATACCGAATTATTGAACTCCGTCAGACCATAGGCATAGCCGGGTGTGTTAAAATTACCGACCTGCATCGGTTGCGTTAGATCGGAGATATCGATTATCTCGAAACCGCGATCGTAATCGCAGACAATCACATTATACTGGCTCACGGAAAGCGCGACAGCCGTACCGGGGGTATCGAAGGTAGAGGTCAGAGCCGGATGGAGAGGATCGTGAACGTCGATGATTTGCAATCCAAAAGTATAGTCGGCAACAAAGGCGTAGCTATTGAAAACGACCACTGCAAAGGCATTGCCGGGGGTATCGTAGGTGCTCACTAGCTGCATCTGAGTGGGATTTTGAACATCGATAATTTTCAATCCATTCTGCATACAACAGACATATGCGTATTGACCATCGACACAGATATCAGCCGCAGAGCCGGTGTTCAAATATCCGAGCTGTACGGGATTGGCGGGATTCGATACATCAACGGTTCGAATACCGTTCGACATCGCCAAGTAAGCAATACCCTCTTTAACAAACACTCCCTGACAATTATTCGGTGGAACCACGAATCCAATTTCACTCGGTGATGTGGGATGGGCAATATTGACCACTCGCAATCCGCTTGCACTAGCGGCAATATACGCGAGCGTGTCAACCAGATATACTTTACGTGCTAGACCGGCAAGTGTCAAATTGCCAACTTGAACCGGTATGGTTGGATTGGAAATATCGATCGTTTTCAATCCATAAGATCCACTGGCTAACACTGCAATATTGTTGGATATCGCTACGGCAAGTGCACCATTATTTTGGGTTGCCAAGCGGGATTGAGTGGATACATAGGCACTATCCTGAGCAAAAACGGGCAGCACCATGGAGAGAAAAATGAGGACACAAGCGCTAGTAAAGAACAATCTATTCATTTGGCTCACTCCATCTAGTATGAGGAAGAAGGTGAAGAAACGGAATTGCGATGTATGAAAAGGTAGCTGAGTAACTCACTACCCTACAATTAATTCATCTCTTCGGTTGATTTATCATGCCGGTGGTTTCGCTTCTAACATCCTTAATACATTATGAAGTAATGAATTGCGATAATATTCTTATTTCATTGTTCACAAATCACACCTCGTAAAGCGAGTTCGAATCAGTAGCTCAATGGTACATTGGTTAACTCAAACTCATCGCGGAACCTCTGGGAAAGTGATTAATAATTGGAAACTTTTTGCCGATTTTGACGAGAGCGGGAATCGCTGTATCTTAAGGCGCTTGCTGAGGATACCGAGAGGATTGAAATGAACAAAGCGCTGGAAGCATGGGTAGCAGAATTTACTGGAGCAGTAACCATCTGCGATGTAGATGGAGTTATCCTTGCCATGAATGAGAAAGCCATCAAGACCTTTGAAAAGGACGGTGGCGCGGCTCTAATTGGAACGAATCTGATTGACTGTCATCCCGAACCCTCGCGATCGAAGGTTAAAAGAATGTTGGTCACCCGAGAATCCAATTCTTATACGATCGAAAAAAACGGAACCAAAAAACTGATCTATCAACAACCTTGGTACGAAGAAGGCGAATATCGAGGTTTGGTCGAGCTGTCGTTGGAAATTCCCCAAGAGATGCCTCATTTCGTACGGAACCCAAGTTAAGTTGCGTTTGATTTCTACCATCAATACTAAAGGCGGATCGAAAGATCCGCCTTTGATGTTTTCATACTGGTTATAATTCGTTACCACCAGACTTGTGCACCCTGGGGATCGATCGTAAATATTCGTTCTTCGTGTTCGTCGCTCACAATATCCTTCACCAACCAGTATACCCGATTCGCGGGTACATTATCGAAAACCAGCGGCTTGCTCTTATCGGAAAACAGTTTCTTACCGAGTGATTTCCACTCCTTGTCCCAATAGGATAATTCGTACGTCGCACCGCTATCAAGCGCCGCAATTCGCTTCTCTTCCGTAGCGTTGGCATACACCTTCTTCGTCGTCGACCATAGCGCGACCGAGATTTTATTGGCAGTATCGCCATCCAGCGTAATGCACTTACCGGATTGCGGAAATATTCCGAGCAGTTTTCGATGGGTCAGAATGAAAGCTGAACCGGTCGTTTCCAATTTTGCTTTTTCATCCGGTTTCTTTTTGTAATAGAAAGCCGGGGCATACATCACATCGCAACCCATCGCTGTGAAATTGGTTTTCTTGCCTTTGATCCATGACCAGTGAATTGGTTTCCATTCGCCGGAATTGAAGACACAAAGGTAGGCAAAGCGAACGCTGTCGGGAATGGGGTCGGTCAACTTAAGCGATACATCGGCGATGGTGGCATAATCCTTGGTAACATCGATAAATTCGTCGCCAGACAACCAGCCCGGTGAACGCTCGTTTTTGTTCAATTTCGCCGACAAATTGTCACGCTGGTGTCCGAACGATTTTCGATACGCTTTCCCGATCTTACCGCTAAGCTTGTAAGCTTTAGGATCCGCCTCGCAACCCATGAACGGAATGGCTTTGCCGTCGCGATCCATCACCGCATTCCAAGCGTGATTGTTGCCACTGTTCGCCCAATACGGCGTGTAGTCGCTAACCACACAGATGCCATTTGCGCGCAATGCGAAAATGGTAAAATTCGTCATATCCTCGCAACGACCGAGATGGGTTTTCAACATTTCCGTTAGGCCCAGATCGGTAGGGTGAAGATAGTAGCGGCTGTCGAAAGTAAAGATTTTTGCCAATTCGCGATTGATCAAAGTGGCTGCTTCGATCGGATCGGTCGAATCTTTCATCGTCTTCGGTAAATCACGGTATTTGTCGATGAAATAGGTCCGCCAGTCTTCGATCGGTTCGTTGCTCCCACGGTACGGCAGGATGTAATCGCGGAAGTCGGAATAGGGGATGGTTTTCGACCACGGACGGGTTTTCCATGCGGAGAAAGCTTGTTCGACATTGCGGATCAATAGATCGGCTTTCATTGTTTCCAAATCGAAAACCAATTGTTTCCGATCGAATTTTAACCGACCGCGTTTTTTTTCGATGGCTTCAAGTGCTTTCGATGCCGAATCGATATTGGGATAATCGAGGATGTTAAAGGCAATCTCGACTTTGTTACTATCGAAAATGGCGGTTTCGGAATAGCAGGCGTCGTCCATATTGGCAATCAGAAAACGAACGGCATCGAGTTGCTGTGCGTCCCCTTTCTTTTCAAAATACCCAATCGTTTTTTCCAATTCGCTACGGTTGGCTTTGGCGCTATCGAGATTCCTTGTAATCTTTTCGGTGTACTGATCTGCGAAAGCAAGAGATACACCGATCGCTAACAGAACGATTGCGACAACGATGATGCGGAATTTCATGGATACCTCGTCGGTTGTTTGCTTGGATTTCATGATGCCATCAATATAAGGTCTGCGATCAGGCGAAAAAAAAAGACTTCATTTTCCCAATGAAGTCTTTTCTAATGAACATACATCGTCCGAGCGGCTCATCTTAACCGGTAATTTATACCGCTAGTATAGGACCATGTCGATAGTGGTTTGTCAATCCGATTGTCCGAGCGATCCAGCCGGAATGTCGTATTGAACCAGAATTGATTCTCGATGTAGAATTGAAAATCGCTGTATACAGTACTCTGGTGGGAGTGTTTGTGTCCCGATTTCGTCCGTAACACGGCATTGATGTCGAGATAATTGTTCCAGTGTATCCTATTGCTGAATTCGTAATAAATCTGGAACCTGTTTCCAATATTGAAAATGGAATCGGAATTAGTGTTGCAATAAAAATTGTTGTTCAATTGTAGTGCCATGCTGATAGGACGCGACCAATCGAGCGAGAGTTGAACGGTAGCCGGGTAGGATTTACCGAAAGTATCGGAAACAACCTTACTGAATCCGATCCGAGCTTCCCAACCGTAAAATCGTTGTCCGGTCAATTCTTTTAATACTTCCTGGATACGTAAGATGCCAATGGCACTCAACCGATCCCCGTTTAGCATTCCCGTCTCGCGGAGAACTTCTTCCATCGCATTATACCAATATTTACCATACTCTTCACTACCGTATTTAGTGCGATACTCACTTTCATTGTTGATAATTTGCGCCAACTTCAACAATGATTCATCCGGAATATCACCCTTTGTTACCTGAAATCGCTTGAAATCTTCAGACATCCGAACCGCTTGTTTCAATACCGTCGCATTAATCGTTCGACCGTAGCCGATACCCGTGGTTACCTGAATGTATGGTTTATAAGCGTGATCATTATTCGGTGTCTTTAAATATTCGATTTGTCCACTTCCGAAACTGAAGAATTTATCTTCGGATCGAAAGTATCGACTAACACTCGGTGCTACGGTAAAATCATAGCTGCTATTTCTTGGATTCGAAATGCTATCACCGCGACTAACTCGATAGTATCCCTGACTTAGCAACTTCGTGGTGAAGGGGAGCGAGAGATAGTAATAATTGTAGGATGCGCCACCGGAAGCATTGTAACCGGTCTGCGAGTTTTTGCTGGTGCTACCATCCGAGCTGAAAGTACCATTCATATAAGCTTCCTGCGAGCGACTCGTCGGGAAGGTATACTCGGTCAGACTGATCGCTGATGCAGGTATGGTCAAAGCAATTACGAGTCCGAGAGCAATGAGAAGATACCCTGATTTTCGGTGCATAATCGATCCTTTTCAGTGATTTGGACACAATTCTACCGGTAAGTGCGTCACCCCGTGCTAAAATTGGTTATTTCGACTGGTGGAAAAAGGAGACGCCACCCTCGTTTTTGCCATCGTTGATCGTGGTCAAAAATTTCTCGTCCATCTTTACTTCTAAATCTTTGGGAGACAGATATCTGGCAACGATTTCGATCGTATTGTCGTCGAAAATGCGAATTTTTACGTAATCGTAGACATACCCCGAAGGCATCGAAATCAGGATATTCTCCGAACAGGAAACATACGCTTTCTTATTGTGTACTGAACCAACTGCAAAATACTCGAACGGCATCATTTTCATGCCACCGATCGCTTCGGGACCCTTTCCCTCTTCTTTACCATCGGCAACAAGCGTACACTTCCCGTAGTGCATAATTGCAGTGACTTCTTCGCCTTTGGTTAGGGATTCCAATAACGATGTAAAGCTCGTGATTTGAGTTGTTTCGGCTAGCGCAAGCCCGTTAATTAGTAACAGTGTCAATAGAATAATAGTGTATTTCATAACGATCTCCGACAATCACGGCATGGGTTTGTATAATCAATAACAAAAACAATATACTACCAAACGTCGAATGAAAGTATGCACTTACACTAAGTTTCTGGGTTTTGTTGTTATTCGGTACCGACTCTCGGGAACGCTAAACCGTTTTTAAATTCCCATCGTCTCATCCTCGACCGCATGAAACTCACAATTCGAACGGTAACTCGCCGATCGAACGGATTAGGGAGGATTAATAATGAATCGGATTATTGGGCTGGCAATTAGCATCGCTGTAATTTTATTTGCAGCTAGTTGCTCGAAAAATTCGACCAGCACTGAGTCGGACGGAACCGATCAAGAGCAAATCCAGCAATTGTCTTCAAATGAATACTCAGACTATTTCACCTTCGACGATCTCGAAGAGAATGATGCGACCTTCGACAATGGAAGTACAACGTCACCAACCGATGAACTGGACAGCACGATTGCCCCAACTCGCTGGGGTCGGGTCATTCGATCGGAAAATATTGTCCGGGAAGTTTCGATCGATAGTCTTGCACCCGATACGGCAAGAATTCATGTGATTCGAACCGTGAGCGGCGTGATGCGGCTAGTGGTTAATAACTCGAGGATCGAAAAACCCTTTACCGATATCTACCACAGGTACGGCGTCTTTCACCGGATCGCTCGCACATCGCACCGGTACCGTAATTGGGTGCTAGTACGAGTGAGTGGCATCGAAGGGAGAACGCAAAATACCACGGATGTCGCAATCGGATCGGTCAAATGGTATAAAAAAGCATCGAACGACGTTAATTGGATCCAAATTGGTACTACGGTCGTCAATCCCACTTCGTTCTGGCAGCTCCGCGACAGTATACCGCATTACGTTGCAAATGATTTGATTCGCGTAGAAGTAACCATGAGTCATGCCGGAAATTGGTTTGGCGTCCTTCATTATCGCCCGTGGCGAATGGCAGGTTATCGACGGGCATTCATAACCGAAAACGACTCGGTGTTTACCATTACTGGACAGATCCCCGCCTCGCAAAACGGGGCGCTTCGAAGATTGTACATCGACTTTATGACCGATGGCACGGTTCACGATAGCGATGCGCCTTATGCCGCCGATATCTGGGGATTAATGTACAGGGTTAATTAGTGTTTTCAGGTTCATATTGAATTGCGACAGGGGTGCAAGTTGTGCCCCTGTCCTCGTTTTCTCCCTTGAATTCCTCATCAAAGCTTGACTAGCGGATCTCTACGGTGCATATTGCATTATCCCGCCGAAATCGAATTCGGAAGACTTGGATTGCAAAGATGCGGTGCCATTCCGATAGGAGAAAATCCCATGTTTAGGATGAATCGAAAATTATGTATGATGACTTCCTGCCTGAAAATAGCGGCAGTGCTGGTCGTTTTGTCGATATTATGCTCGGGGGCGATTGCCAACCCGTTTGCGAATGAATATTATGCTGCGAGCCGGGTTTGGCTGCAATTTGCACCTTACCAATACGCCTCGCTACAACCCCAATCGGATGGTTCGATTTTATATCCGACTCACAACCTTGGACTCGACCGGTTAATGGAAGAGTATCAAGTTTCATCGCTGAAACCTCTGTTGACTCACGACCCGATTTCCATGCGAAATCCACTGTTCCATGAAATTGGACTAGATCGATATTACGTGTTCAACATCGGCGATAAATCCAAATGGTCAGCCGACAAGTCGGTGATCGATAAACTTACCACACGAATCAAAAACTGCAGTGGTATCGATGAAGCCAGTTCGGTCAACGGTGGACAAGCCTGTTTCACCCCGTCGGATTGGAGTCTTGATAACCGGGATCTCTGGCAGTTGGACACGATTCATATTCGTCAAGCCTGGGATCGGCAACGCGGAAGTACCAACGTTCTTGCAGTATCGATCGATACCGGTGTCGATTTCACTCATCCCGATTTAGTCAATCAATTTTTATATTCCCCTGAACACATTAACGGCGATACGCTTATGACGATTGCCGACAGCAACGGTGTAGATAACGACGGTAACGGATTTGTCGACGACGCGATCGGTTACAACTTTATGTCGCACCCGTTGGCGGATTTCCAAGGTGCCGATGCCGCTGAAGGCGAACGTTACGGTGCTCGCGACTGGTGGCCGATGGATGTTTACGGGCATGGTACCCATGTCGCTGGAACGTTGGCGGCACAGACCAATAATGGAGTCGGTATTCCCGCAGCTTCATTCGGGATCAAGACCCTAGCGGTAAAAGCGGCTTGTGCCGTTACATCGCAGAATCAATTATTCGTCGCCGGATATGACGATGATTTTATTGCCGGTATTCAGTATGCCGTCAATCGTGGTGCTCGAATTGTTAGTATTTCCTGGGCATGGACACAAGCTTCGCAAGCGTATCGCGATGTCATCAATTACGCTTACCGCAATGGCGTTTGCGTCTTCGCATCGGCGGGTAATAATACAGGAACAACACCGGTATCGCGCTATCCCGCAGCATTCGATCATGTGATTGCCGTTACGGCAACGACACCTCAAAACACGAAGCTCGACGGTGCCAACTGGGGTCGATTTGTTGATATTTGTGCACCCGGTATCGACCTTTGGTCGACCATGGTCGTGAATACATATCACACCGATCCTTATGCTCAAATGCAGGGTACTTCCGTTGCAACGCCGTTGGCAGCTTCGGTCGGTGCGCTGATTTTATCGCGAAATACCAATCTTACCCCCGATCTGGTGGATACGCTCCTTCGTATTTCCGCATGGGATATTTATCCGGACAATCCAGCCGAATTAGACAGTATGCTGGGAGCCGGAGAGATTGATGCCAATTTGGCAATGCAGCTTTTCGAACCGTCAGTCATTACGTTATTGAGCCCGCGTGGCGGCGAAGTGTGGTGGCACTCGCAACGGAGACCCATTCGCTGGGCAGCCGCCGACAGTGTCTCGGACGTGTGTATTCAGATCAATCGCACTTATCCGACGGGAACTTGGGAAACCTTGTTTACCAGTACAATTAACGATAGTTCTGAAACGTGGACAGTTGGTGGCGATACGACTAGTACGGCTCGCATTCGGGTTTACAATCCCGATCATCCGTTACAAGGCGACACTAGCCGAACTGAATTTAGTGTCAAACGCCCATCGATCAGTCTAACGACTCCCAATGGCGGTGATGTCTTGCGTCTTGGCGTTCCGCTGGCGATCGATTGGACTTCGGAAGGCATCGATTCGGTCGATATCGATTTTATGCGGACTTATCCCGGTGGAACGTGGGAACGTATCGCTGGTGGAATCAGTAATACCGGTCAGTATGGTTGGATTGTTACCGGACCGGCAACAACGACTGCCCGTCTGCGGATCACGAAAGCCAATGACACAACGTTTGCCGATATGTCCGATTCCAATTTAACGGTGTTAACGCCGAATCTTACGGTCACAGCGCCAAATGGTAACGATACGACACATATCGGTATGATCTATGCCGTGCATTGGGTATCGATGGGCGTTCGATCCGTCAATATCGAGATCAATCGATCCTATCCTACCGGTACGTGGGAAACCTTGTTTGCAAATTATGCGAGCAATGGAACCTATAATTGGACTGTGACCGGTCCAGTTTCCAATAGTGCCCGTGTTCGAATAATTAACGCGCAAAATGCGACGATGGGCGATACTTCCGATGTAAACTTCACGATTCTGGCATCGACAATCGAAGTAAAAATTCCCAACGGTGGCGAAAATTGGACGCAGAACACCCAGCATATGATCACGTGGAAACCACTAGGCTTCTCGCGCGTCAATATTCTGGTCAATACCAACTATCCTACCGGTACTTGGGACACCGTTGCCGTCAATCGTTTGAATTCGGATACTGCGTATGCATGGACGATCACCAGTCCGGCATCGACAAATTGTCGAATCCGATTGGTTAATCCGGCTAATCTTACCCAGTATGACGAATCGAATGCAAGCTTTACAATCGCTCGACCGGCGATTTCAGTAACCTATCCTTCCGACAACGATACGATTTTCCGTGGATTGCCATTGAATGTCACGTGGACTTCGATCGGCGTATTGGGAAATATTCGCATTCAAATGAATCGAACCTATCCCTCGGGAACTTGGGAACAGGTCGTTGTATCGACTGCGAACAATGGTGCCTATCGCTGGACGCCGGGTGGTGAATTATCGAATACGATTCGATTTAAGGTCACATCGGTAACCGATACGACTGTTTCAAATATCTCCAATACCGACAACACGATGTTGATCGGTTGGATCCATATCACTTATCCTAACGGCGGCGAAGTTTGGCCAATGAGTACTGTTCAAACCCTGCGCTGGGAATCGAATATGGGTGGTATTGTGAAAATTGAATTGAATCGATCGTTCCCCTCCGCCCAATGGTCGGTACTTTACAACAACTTTGAAAACAATGGTAGTATGCCGTGGACGGCGTCAGGGGCATCGCAACACTGTCGGTTCCGGGTTTCGTACGCGGGTACCCCATCGTTTGCCGATACTAGCGATGGCGATTTTTCGATCGGTTCCTCAAGCGTATTAGATCACCTAAGCGGTATTCCGACTGAATACGCGATGTATCCAGCAGCACCGAATCCATTCAATCCCGAAACGAAATTCCAGATTGGATTGCCAAAAAACGACGATGTAACTGTCGACGTATTCAACGTCATGGGTCGTCATATTGCGACGATTCAAAGTGGACAATTGGCGGCTGGCTTCCATACTTTGCGCTGGAATGGCAAGAATGCTGCCGGTCACGATGTCCCGAGCGGCGTTTATCTGGTTCGAGTAATTTCCGGAAAGAATTTCAATAGCACGCAGAAATTGATGCTGATGCGCTAAGCATCGATTCATCGATTGCGAGAAAAGGCGAACCATCCGGTTCGCCTTTTTTCATTCTTGATCAGGTTTACTGATTCAGATTGCAAGTATATAGTATCTCTTGAAAATAAGTTGTTATCGGTAGTAGGGGCGGATCCCCGCGTCCGCCCGCAGGTCAGGCGAAGCCTGACACTGAATCATGACAACTTATTTTCAAGAATCACTATACCGGTTCACTAGAGTAGGTGTCGTCGGTCGTCCTCCCGAAGTCAGGTGATCTCTGACATTGAATTGAGGCAACGATCCATAATTAAACCCAAGACAAATAAAAATGGGCGAGAAGATCGCCCATATCGAATTAGATTCACCTGTGGTTAATCGGAAAGATAGTGTATTACCACCAAACTTGTTTCCCTTTTTGAATAGTGAAAATCCGCTCGTCGAATTTTTTTGCCGATTCCCGCTTGACCAACCAGTATAGTTGATTGACCGGAACTTGCTGAAATACCAGCGATCCATTTTCTTTTGTGTAAACCTCGGAACCGACTGGCTTCCAGCCATTTTTCCAGTAGTACAATTCGTAAGTAGCTCCGGAATCGAGATCCATCACATTACGTTCGACAGTTACACCGATAATCTCTTTCCGCAGTAAGGTTTTGAGAGAATAGGTCGCCATTTGCAATGAATCGCTTGTTAGAGGATGCGTCTCGCCATTTTCGTCCAATAAGAATGGATCTCCGAACGGGACAACCGTACTGTTCACATAAAACGCCGGACAGTAGACAATCGATTTTCCAATATTTCGAAAGTTCGCATGACCTTTATTGATTCGCGCCCAGTCGACTGGTTTCCAAGATCCACTGTTAAAGACACAGAGATAAGCGAACCGCGAATTCGTCGGAACCTGTACCGGTATATCGATATCGACGTCGGCTACGTCCACATAATCTTTCGTAACATCGATCATCGAGCGAAGAATTAGCAACGGCGGTATTTCTTCGCCGGATCGAATTTGCATCGCTAAACTTGATTTTTGATCGGAGAACGTCGTCCGATAAATCTTGGGTGCTTTACCTTGCAGCGCAAATGCTTCGTGAAGGTCTTCACCTGTTTCGATCGATACGGCTTTTCCATTGCGACCACGAACGACATTCCAGATGTGATTGTTTTCAGCATTCGCCCAGCAAGGTACAAAATCGCTGTAGATCACGATTCCGTTGGCACGACCGGCATACTGAACCATGTTCGATACATCTTCGCACCGACCATGCTTAAGTGTCATCATCTCGTCGAAAGTTAAATCTGTAGGACGATAATAAAAGCGCGAATCGACTTGAAAACTATCGAGGACACCTTTACAAATTACCCGTGCCGCGGCAACCGGGTCGGTTGGATCTTCCAACTGAGTTGGTACATCTCGGAATTTATTGTAGAAGTATTCACGCCAGTTTGAAAGCTTTTCATGCGATCCGCGATAGGGAAGAATATACTCTTCAAAGGTTCGAAATGGCAGCGACCGGGCCCACGGTTTTGTTCGCCAAGCCTTAAACGCCAATTCGATGTTGTTGATGATAAATTCTGCTCGCACTGACTCAATGTCGAAATCTCGTTTTTTCAATTCGAAATGTAGTCCGCGATACGATGTTGCTAATTTTGACATCGCTTCAGTTGCATCGTCATACGTGGTAAACGACATAACATCGAAAGGAACCTCAACGCGCGACGAATCGATTAATGTATACTCTTCGTAGTAGAGACGACTCATATTTGTTATCAATAATCGCAACGCCTCAAATTTCAACGAATCCCCTAATTGACGATAGTATGCGATCGCCTTTTCGATTTGTACTCGGTTTATTTCGGGATTGGCAGCGTTGAGATTTTTTTCTGGAGTTCCGGTCGAGGAGATAGCAAAGTGGAGAATTGCTGTAAGCAAAAATATTGAAACCACCAGTTTGCGGCTCATAGCTTCCTCGGCTAGTTAGTGTCTCTTAGTATGACTTAAATGTAACACGTCGGTTTAGAGGTAAGCAATGGTTTCTACTAAACTGGTGCAAATATAAGATCGAAAGTTGCAATCATTTTTGTTACAATCATTGATTGAGGTTGGAGATTGATTGATTCGACGCAAACGAGAAAATGTCGGTAGCATCGGACTCTCAGGGCACCAAAAAAGGGCGCATTACGCGCCCTTTACGATATTCAAATTGAGTTGGATTGTTAAAGCTTAGATTGCACTTCAGCAACAACCGACGCTGCAACCCGTTCAGTCGATTCCATGAGTTGCTCGAGTTGATGACGAATAATAATTTGTTCGGGTTCTGGTAATCCCGGCAGATTGATCATCACGTTCATCATTGCGCCGCGCGCGCCGGCAAGTAACATCGATGCACCAACCCCGACATCCGATAGCGCATTCGTATTACCTTTGGCGGCAATGTCTTGAGCGAATTGAAGAGCTGTAGAAGCAATTCGGACAACATGCAGCGGTACTTGGGTGGCAAAGCGCGTTGCATCGAGGATCGCTTGCTTTCGAATTGCCTTGTCCGGTTCGGTTTCTTTCGGCATCTTCATCGCAGCCATCAAGGAATTGAATGCGATGGTATCGCGATCGACTGCGCGTACCAGTTCCTGACGATAGGGCATGATTTCTTCGCGGATCTTCGATAATTCATCCCAAACCGCTTCGTATTTTTTCTTTCCAACGGTTAAACAACAGACCATTTCCAACAGCGCTACGCCTTGTGCTGCGACTGCTGCCGCGACCGAGCCACCGCCGGGGGCGGGGCTATCGGAAGCAACCTTGTTGGTAAAATTTTCGACCGATAAATCAACGAGTGCTTCTGTGGAGCTACTGCCGAATTTCTTCTCGACGATTTTCTCAATCACCTTTTCCGAAACATCGAATGGATACAAATCGTTCAGACCCAGATAGTCGACACCCTTCATCATCAAGTCGTCGTCGGAAATCGCATTGGATGATACACCCTTCTTTTCGAGGGAATGTTTTCCTGCAAGGACCAATGCTTCTTGCGGTACAAGTCCGACAATTTCACTTCCGGTAATTTTTAATCCAAGTTTGGTCGCGTCGTTGACAACTTCATCGAATGCGGTATGCGGTGCGGTGATACGATAGTTGATCACGTTGATCGATACTTGAGATAAAGAACGCCCATCGCGTTCCAACGGAACTCCCATTGCCTTGATCTCTTTCAATCGACCGGGGATGAAAATCTTCTTGCCCTTTTCATTGAGTACCGGTTGTCCATTTTCATCGACTTTGGGGCGACCGAGCGAACGGATGTCGAGTGCAATTTCGTTCACTAACTTCGAATCGGGAGTGTCGATATTTACGTTGTAAGCCACTAGGAAGAAACGTGCGCCGGTTACAGTGGCGCCACTTTTTGGAACAAATACCGGTTTGCCGATATCTGGCGCCCAATTCTCGTCGCGCAGTTTTGCTTCCAATCCTTCATATTCACCGGCTCGGATCGAGGCGAGGTTTCTGCGATCGGGCTTCCGCGCGGCTGCTTCGTACAGGTACATCGGAATGCCCAATTCAGTCCAAACTCGCTCGGCGTACAATTCTGCCAGCGTAACGCACTCTTTCATCGAACTGTTGGCAATCGGAATAAATGGAACGACATCCGCCGCACCCATTCGGGGATGATTACCGGTTTGTTTCGTCATGTCGATCCGTTGCGCGGCAACTTTATGAGCACGGAATGCCGCTTCAACTGAAGCCAATGGATCGCCGACAAATGTTACCACGGTGCGATTGTAATCCGGATCCGGTTCGACGTTCAATAGTGCAACACCCGGTACCGAGGAAATTGCCGCTGAGATGGCTTGAATTGTGTCTTGGTTACGTCCATCCGAGAAATTCGGGACGCACTCGACTAGAGCGCGCATAAATACACTCCTTTCGATAGTACTGTTACTGCAAAAAAGATCAAGTAATTTTCACGCTAGAGTTGCGAACGACCGAACCGATCAAGTTCGCTATTTCGGGAAGCGTTTCGCCGGTGGCGGTTCGCTAATTTCTTTTTTCTGTGGTCCGCGATCGGCGATCGACCATGCCAATTCGGTTAGAATACCGTTTTGAATTTCTTTTACACGACGTACACTGCCGTAATAAAAGTTACTCAAAATGGAAAAAGTCAACGTGTCGCTTGGGCTGCAAATATAACCGGACAGCGTCGATACTTTATGCAACGTACCAGTCTTGGCTTTGATCGTAATGTTATCGGGAAGCAACAGGTGGCGTTTTTGCATCGTTGTTTCCTGTTCGCCCGCGGCTGCCATTTCTTCATAGAAATCGGGAAACCAGGGTTTTTGGGCAACGACTTCGAGTAATTGACAAAATACTGCCGGCGGAACACACGCACCGCGACCGAGACCGCTTCCATCCTGCAATTCGAATGTTTTGGTGTCCAAACCCCACTTTTTCATCAATTCGGTGACGGCTTCTCGTCCGGCGTCAGTAGACCATTCGTCGCTTTCGAAATATCCGACCGTACGAAAGAGATGTTCCGCGGAAAGATTGTGCGATCGTTTCAGCACTTCGTGTACAATCCGCTTCATCGGCAGCGATTCCACGATCAAGAGGGTATCGGGTTTACTCTGCGGTTTCAGTGTAGCGGCTTCGGCATCGAACCCTGCGATCCTTTTCTTTTTCGGTTCGGCGCCAACGACAACGCCACGCGATTTCAAAATTGACTCGAATGTGCGACGCCAGACTTCCCGCGGATTGCGAATCGTCATGCGGGTGCGTCGCGTCTTTGCTGCGAGCGGAATGGATCCCATCACTTTCCATTGTCCAGTCCAGATCGCCGGGATGATTGAAAGCTTGTATTCGGTGTTCTGTTCGGCAGTGACGGCATCGACTTCGACACCCTCCACCCCCTCTAGTTCGGGTGGTTCGAACGAGCATTTGATTGGTTCGCCGACTTGTTTGCCCGGATCGACAACCAGATCGACACAATTATCGTTGATTGCCATGATGTCGGGGAATGCGGCATACTCTTCGGCAAGATCATTCCATTCCCATCCCTTAACGGGTCCCGATTCTGCCCAGAAGACTTCCGGAACGACAATTTTTCCGGTGATTCGTTTGAGACCGCGACCGATCAGCGAGTCAGCCCAACTCCGCAAAAGCGACGAGAGATCGTCGTCGTGGAAGATGCGCGAAAGCGTCGGATCGCCCGATCCAACCAACTGCAAATCACCGTTGAGTACGCCGTTCTTGTCCAGTGGGCAGGTTCCTACGAATGCGGTGCGGTAGCGATAATTCGGTCCGAGTTTCTCATACGCGGCAGCGGCGGTGAATAGCTTGGCGTTAGAAGCGGGAATCAGCGGTTTGGATCCATTGTGGTCGTATACGATTGCCCGATTGGCTAAATGCTCGACGCGAACGCCCCATTGACCCTGATTCACATGCGGTTTGTTCATCCACTCATCAAGCCGTTCTTGCAGCGTTTTAGCACGCGACAAGGAGTCGAGTGGCACTGCCGGTGCTTCTTCATCGGTATCGTGAGTTTTAGCGCGCTCAATCGAATCGGCGGTTGCAGCTTCGATCGGATTCACGTTCGGAGTGCGGTGTTTTCGCGATGTTTTCGCGATGACCGGCGATCCGGCGCTAAAAATATGAAGAATCGCGAAACACGCGACGAGCGATAAAATGCTGCGAAAAGTCATGCGGCGGTCAACCTCCGGCTAATCCGGCAAAAAATTGCGTAAACGGGCGAACCAGGGTATTAATGAACCCGGGTGATACAAACTGAATGTAAAGAAAAAGTCCGACCAGAAGAAACATCGAATAGCGTTCGAGCCCGGCATACCATACTGCCAGATTTTCCGGTAAAAGTCCGGTGAGTACGCGGGAACCGTCTAGTGGCGGGACAGGGATCAGGTTAAATACTGCCAATGTGACATTTACGATCATAGTATACCAGAGTACCCCACCGAGGATACTGTCGGAGTCGGGGGCGATCGTGAACCGGATCAGGAGTGCCGAGATGACTGCCAGCAGAAAATTCATTGCCGGTCCTGCCAACGCGACCCAGAGCATGTCGCGACGCGGATTGCGGAACCAGCGCGGATCGACCGGTACCGGTTTCGCCCAGCCGAAATGGACGATGAACATCATCAACAACCCGAACCAGTCGAGATGTTTGAGCGGATTCAGGGTCAAGCGACCCATCGCTTTGGCGGTTGGATCACCCAGCCGGTACGCCGCATACGCATGTCCGAACTCGTGAAGAGTCAATGACATGATAAAGGGCGGCAACAGCAGAATCCAGACGATTACTTGACCGATACGGTCGGGCATACAGTTCCTTGTGTCAGTTCGATCGAATATACGAAATCGGGGAGCAGCGACATAGGGTCGATCTCAGGATCAAAGCCATCACAATCATTTAATTTCGGTAGTGGCGGTATTCTTCAGAAGTCACCCGCCGCAATGATCGAATTCAGGAAAGGCAATTGCTGGGAAGCGGTGGAACGACTGTTGGGGGAATCGTTATTCAGCTTTCAGTATCACACCATTTTGTTTGTAAACAGACTATGTCAGCATTATAATAATGATGATACTACCTGTCTGATCGGAGCCGCCATGAACGTCCGCCATCCTATTCCGCGAACTCGCACACTCGCCTCCGCGACAAGGCTCGTTTTCGCTCTATCGCTTTTGCTTTCACTACTCCCACAACAAACATTTGCGGTGTCGGTGCAATCCTCGCGCCTTCCGCACCCATTCCAATTCACCGAGAACAGGGGACAATGGGATTCTGCCGTCCTCTACAAGTGCGAGGTGCGGCGCGACGGTTTCACCTGGTTCCTTGAGCGCGATGGTGTCACCCTCGTTACGTCTGTGATCGATTCGACGAAACCCATTGACGCCAGTAGGGGCGGATCCCCGCATCCGCCCGCATCTTTTGATCCTTTGGATCGCAACCTTCTTCCTCGATATGCATTAAAATCCCACGCGCTCAAATTCAAATTTGTCGACTCCCGTAGGGGCGAACCACAAAGTGCTCGCCGAAGGCAATCGCATTCGCCCCTATCCGATCAAGATGCACCAACCAATATGGGCGCGTTCGCGCCCACAGGGCGTATGCGATACGCCCCTACGGATAAATGCACGACACAAGAGGATGTCGGAATAAATTCCGACCTACCCTTCGCGCAAGCGAAATGGATCGACACACAAGGCGAACTTTCGTGGCACAATAATTATTTCCTCGGAAATGACTCATCGAAGTGGGCGCCGGATTGCCGGAACTTTACACGCGTGGTGTATCATGATGTGTGGAATGGAATCGATGTCGAGTGGTATGAGAGCAAGGGCCATCTCGAATTCGATTTCGTGGTGCATCCCGGTGCCGATCCCAAGCAAATTAAGATGGTGTGTGAGGGGTTGGATGCGCCGATAGCAGGCGGAGGACGGACACTCTTGTCCGTCGACTCAATTAATTCTATCACAAATAGGAGTCGGACAGGAGTGTCCGACCTCCGATTATCGAATGAACTGTCGCTTCCCATCTCCCTCGGTGAATTGCGAATGACGATTCCGGGTGCCTATCAAACCACCGTAAATGGCGCTCGCGGAAACGCTGTCACAGCACAATTCAGACTCTTGTCGGAAAATCTCTTCGCGATCGATTTGCCGAATGGGTACGATGCCTCTCAGACGCTGAGAATCGATCCACTGGTGTATAGTACGTATTTGGGGGGAAGTAGTATGGATTACATATACGCAGCTACTGGTTTAAGTGACGGATTAGTTGTAACTGGCTCAACTGAAGGTCAGGGCTTTCCTCTTACACCAGGATGCTTAGATTCTATCACATATAATACTTGCTGTTTTGTAACTAAAATAACTGAAAGTGGAAGTCAGTTACTGTATAGTACTTTTCTCAATGCTACTTCCGCAAATGCTATTTGCAATGATGGGTTTAACGGAGTAATTATCACTGGGTATACTCGAGACAATTCGTTGCCTGTCACCAATTTAAGTAGTTACAGAGGCGTAGGTTTTCCACCCATCAACAATGCATTTATAACAAGGTTTAGTTCAAGTGGATCACAACTCATATTCAGTACCTATCTCGGTGGTTCTACAGGTGACTCAACCAATTATACTGGCGATGTTGGAAGTGCAATTGTCAATGATGGATTAGGTGGTTGCTTTGTTGCCGGATATACAAATAGCTATGATTTTCCAGTTACCACTGGAGTTTTTGATACATCCTATAATGGGGGGAGCTATGATTGCTTTGCAGCTCATGTAAACAATTTAGCAACTCTGCTTTATAGTACTTATTTGGGTGGAAATGGATATGATTGTCCCAGTGCGATTCTCAAATGCAATGATAATTCGATAATTGTTAGTGGTTGGACCTCTAGTGACAATTTGCCAACGACTCCAAGTGCCTATTCTTCGGTCAATAGCGGTGGAATGGATGGTTTCATTTCTCATTTAAGTGCAATTGGAACACAACTTGTTTCAAGCACGTACTTTGGCGGCTCGTTAGATGATGGTGTATCCGATTTAATTAGAGATTCTAACAGAAACGTTGTTGTTGCTGGTTCTACTGGAAGTACTAACTTTCCAGTTACACCTGGTTCGTTTGATACCACTCTGGTTCAGGGATCTGCATGTTTTGTCTCTAGGCTTGATAGCACGCTGTCTCATGTTTTAACAAGTACATTTTTGGGTGATTCTGGGACGAATAGTGCAAGTAAAATACTGATTGACAATTACAATGCTCTTGTAGTAACCGGTCAGACATCCAGCAACTCGTTTCCAATCACTACAGATGCTTTTCAGAGTTTTTATGGTGGTGGCTTGCGTGATTGTTTTATCTCGAGATTGAATATTGATTGTTCACAAATATTTTATAGTAGCTTTCTTGGTGGCTCAGGTATAGAAACTCCTTATGGACTCTGCATAGACAATAGCAATAACATTCTTGTGTGTGGATTTACTAGAAGTCCCAACTTTCCTAATGCTCCAGCCTCAATTGATAGCTCATTAAGTGGTTCAAGAGATGGCTTCATTACTTCGATTTCTGGGATAATAACTTCTGTACCAGCATTTAGCGTACCCTTACTTACCAATTTCAGCCTATCTCAGAATTACCCCAACCCCTTCAACGCCACTACCACCCTTTCGTATTCGCTTCCGAAATCCGGTTTTGTCGAACTAAAGTTGTTCGATCTTACCGGACGCGAAATCAGCTCATTTGTGCAACGGAATCAGACTGCAGGTACATATCGATTGCAGATCGATGGTTCGAGATTAGCGAGTGGAACATATTTTGTGCGATTGCAAGCGGGTGCGTTTTCGAAGACGCAGAAGATCGTTCTATTAAAGTAATTCATATTGTGAAGTAGGGACGGACCCACACGCCCGACCGTTTTTGGTAGCGGCGGACTTTAGTCCGCCATTCCTGTAAAATCAATAAAAAATCAATACGCGGACTAAAGTCCGCCGCTACCAATGGAAAAGATAGATTGCTTTGTCGCTTCGGGCGCATCCGCCAGCCGGCGGACGCCCTTCGATCCTCGCAACGACAGATCAGGATATAGGAATCAGGATGCAAGAGGTGGTCAGAACAAGTTCTGACCTACGGAAAAGAAGGGAATCGCCCAATCGGAGTTGGGCAGTACTACAAAAAACAAAATCACGCAGGCTCGGAGGCCTGCGCCACCTACAAAATGGGTGTTAGGTGGTAGGTGATGGGGATTAGGAAAAGATAAAAAAAAGAATGGGCGCCCGCGGGGAGGCGCCACTACTAAAGGATACATGATGCAAGATAAAAAATGACACAAAAACGCAGGCTGAAGCTTGCGGCTACCGAAAAAAAAGGCGACCCTCGCGAGTCGCCTTAATAAAATAAAATGAAGTGGGAAATTGTTATCCTTCGATGACCTCGACATTCGCACGCGGAACCATGACGACTACGCCATCCAGCTCGACCTTCATTACGCGAACCTTCGCTTCGGATTCGAGTACCTGCAATTCGGCAGGTAACTCAACCACTTTCCCGATCTTCCCGAAATGCGGTTCGCGAATGACCCGAACGACATCTCCCGGTTCGAGACCCTTGAGGACATAGACCGATTCCGTACCCTTGTCGGTATGCGGAATCACCACTTCGGGACGAATCACACCGGCGCGAATCTGCGTCGCACCATTGATCGACGTCTTTCTCCCTTGGAAAGCTTTGAGCAATTGGAACGTGCGGTCCGCCATCGTGATCGAACCAAACCCTTCAGTCAGAATTAACGTCAAACCGATTTGTTCGGTACCGGTGATTGCCACACCCTGTTCGTAACCGAGCAGTTCTTTTAGATCCTGATTGTCAAAACCGCCACTGACGAATCCAGTCGCACCGCTCTTAATCGCTTGGCGTACTGCGGCAAGTGTCGCAAGACCGCCGCCGACCAGAATTTTCCCCTTGGCATTTGCCGGTATTTGCGCCGAATCGATCACATCGGCTGGGCTTTTGGCGATCAACAACAATTCGCCGACTGCCTCGCCGCCAATTCCGAAAATACCTTGGATCAAACAGCCGTTGGTCTCGATCGTCACTTCCCGATCCGACGTCACGTTTGTGACTTTACCATCGACATAAGCCGTCATTTCAATAGGAATCGGGGGTTCGCGCAACATCATCTGCCCGGTAATGGCAGAAATCGTTTCGACAAAACCGGTGATCGGAGATTTTACCTGCGACTTGAATAGCCCGAACAGACCTTTCGATTCGGCGAGCATCTCCCCTTTTTCAACCTTGTCGCCCTCTTTTTTGATCAGCAGTTTTGGAATGTCAGCCGGTGGTACCTGCAGCAAGTTGGCAACATTCACCGGTTGCACATTGCCCGGCATTTCACTGCGAAGAATGACCGTCTCGGCAGTTACCTTGTCGCCGGTTTTCACCAGCACCGCGGTTTTGTCCGGTTCGGTTGGTAGTTGGCGCTCTTTCACGATTTTGGTCTGTTCCGCTACGCGCAGACCGGGGGTATAGCTATGAGCCATGGCAAATCCTCAAAATTCAGCAATACGTAATTTACATTGAACTGGTCGAATGCTCAAATCCTCAGGCACCCGGTCCGGATTCAGATGCGCAATCCTCTGGAATACATTACCTTTATCTATATCAGTGGGTTATCGTGGTTCTTGAATATAAGTTGTCATGATTCGGTGTTCGGCTTTGCCGAACATGTACAGACAAGAGTGTCTGTACCTACTAAAGATTCCTGCGGGCGGACGCGGGGATCCGCTCCGACTACCGATAACAACTTATTTTCAAGAGATACTATATCTGTTCGAATGCAATTAAAGGACGCGATCGTGGCGAAAACGACTAAGAGTTATATCGGAGTGATCATCGTTGGCAGTGCACCGTTAGCAGAGATTATCGGCGAACGACTGATCGAACTTGGTGCCGTGGGAATCGAAGAGCGAGCGAAAGGTACTGAGGGAGAATTGGATCTCGACACCGATTTCGGTATCGAAGAATTTGGTGTCGAACCCCCACCGGAGACGGCAATCGAGCGCGAGTTGTTGGCGGCATTTCCCGAAGCCGAGTGGGAAAAGATCCAACCCGGATTTCTGAAGTTGATTGACATGATCCGACCGATGGTACCGGATATTACACATTCCTGTGAAAAGCTGCCGGATTTCGACAGCATCGCACGCTGGCGAAAGGATCTGAAGCGATTTGTTCTATCCCCGCGAATTGGCGTTGCACCGATGCGCTCGATGATTCCGAGGGATCGCCGGCAGTGGTTGGTCGTGCCACCGCGCATGGCATTCGGAACCGGCGAACATGAAACCACCCGCATGGCATGCAAACTGACCGCCGAATGGACGCAAACCGGGGATCGGGTACTCGATGCTGGATGTGGTACCGGAATCCTCGGATTGGTCGCGCTGGCACAAGGGGCATCCTATTGTCTCGGGATCGATATTGAAGCCGATGCCGTACGGGAAGCGCGTCAGAATGTTCTCCGAAACGGATTCAAGGGAAAGATGGCGGTACGTGAAGGATCCATTCTCACGACCAAATTCGGGAAAGCCGATAAATTTGATCTGATCCTCGCCAACATTCATTTAAATGTGCTGAAGGCGTGGTGGCAGACGGTACCAACTCTATTGAATCCGGGGGGCAGAGTCATCGTCACCGGGTTGCTCGTTGGTCAAGGGAAGAAACTGGGACGTGCAATGGGTCCAGTCGCGATTCGCCGGAAGTCGCATTCCTGGATTGTACTCGGATTCACTCAGGAATAGTGTGTGTTGATCATCATCGACAATTACGACTCCTTTACTTATAATCTGGTACAAGCATTTGCCACGCTGGGGTTTGGTGCGCACGTTATTCGCAACGACCAAATCGATCTGCCCGAGTTAAAACAACTCAAGCCAACACGCATCGTAATTTCTCCCGGTCCGGGACGTCCGGAAAATGCCGGAATCTCATGCGAGGTAATCCGTGAGTTAGGAGAGCAAATCCCAATTCTTGGAATCTGTCTCGGTCATCAATGCATTGCCGCGGTATTTGGAGCTGAGATCGGTCCATCGATCGAACCACGACACGGCAAAACATCTTGGATTACCTATAATGACTCGGGAATCTTTAAGGATCTGCCGAATCCATTTGAAGCGATGCGGTATCATTCGTTGGAAGTTAAACCGGAGAGTTTACCTGAAGAGCTGGTTGTGACAGCGACTTCTGACAACGATACGATTATGGGATTAGCACATCGAAGTCGACCCATCTTCGGGGTTCAGTTTCACCCTGAATCAATTTTATCACCAAGCGGCAGTTTGATTTTAAAGAACTTTATCCAGATCACGGAGCCAATCGTTTGACCGATTCTGCTAAATCGCTACCCGCGCTACCGGATTCCGAAATTGGTACTGTCGTCATGCAGATTGCCGACGGTACCCTGTGGCGGTGTTATCATTCACCGAAATCGATCATTACCACTCGGCAGTTGGACGAGGTAATTCCGGCTCTCTCCGAAATTGAAAACAAAGTAAGTAAAGGCTATCATGCCGCAGGTTTTATCTCCTACGAGGCGACTCCGGCATTCGATCCTGCCATGAAAGCATTTTCATTCTCTCCCGTTCCCCTATTATGGTTTGGGATCTACGACCAGTTCGAAGAGCGTGCAGATTTACTTAAACCCCAATCAGATCATGTATTATTGAATTGGCTGCCTTCGATCACTTCAGAGACTTACGAACAATCGTTGCGTACGATCCACGATCTGATTGCAAGCGGGGAAACCTATCAGGTCAATTACACTTACCGATTGCGCTCGCAGTTCGCGGGTAGTGCTTGGCAACTTTTTCTCAACATGATGCAAGCGCAAGAGTGCAAATATGGCGCATTTCTGAACACGGGCGACCATCGAATCTGTTCGGCTTCGCCGGAACTGTTTTTCAAGTTGACTGGAACTCAAATCGAATGTCGTCCGATGAAAGGGACATTACCACGCGGACGATGGCGGGGCGAGGATCGACAAAACGCCACTAAGTTACAGCAATCGGAAAAGGATCGTGCCGAAAATGTGATGATCGTCGACATGATTCGAAACGATCTCGGGCGGATTGCCGAGGCTGGTTCAGTGCAAGTCCCCAAACTGTTCGAGGTTGAGCGTTTCCCGACAGTGTGGCAAATGATTTCGCAAATTACCGCCCAAACCACAAAATCATTTACCGAAATATTGTCAGCACTGTTTCCCTGTGCTTCTATCACCGGTGCACCCAAGATCCGGACAACGCAAATTATATCCGAATTAGAGACGGATCCACGAGGGATCTACACCGGTGCCATTGGATATTTAGCACCCGATCATGATGCCCAATTCAATGTCGCGATTCGGACAGCTACGGTTGATCCGATTCAATCCCAGGCGGAATACGGTACCGGAGGTGGTATCGTCTGGGATTCGAAAATCGGTGATGAATATCAGGAATCGCTGACGAAAGCACTCGTCGTAACTCAGGATCAATCCCCCTTTCAATTACTCGAAACGATCCTGTGGACTAAATCCGCACGATATTTTCTATTGGAGTATCACCTCAAGCGATTGGCAGCGTCAGCCAGTTATTTCGGGTATCCTTTCTATCAGCAAACTCTTGAGAATGAATTGATGAATTACGCCCGATCGCTTGGTGACGAGTACCGGATCGTTCGCATATTGCTGGATCGATCGGGTCAAATTCACTTTCAGTCAAAACCTTACATACCGGAAAAACCGAAACGACGGTGGAACGTGGCGCTGTCTAGCAAACCGGTTGATTCGAATGATCGCTTTCTGTTTCACAAGACCACCCATCGCAAGCAATATGAACAGGCACTTCGGGAATATCTTCAATACGACGATGTCGTTCTTTGGAATGACCGCGGTGAAATTACCGAATCGACCCGGGCAAATGTCGTAGTGAAAATCGACAATGTTCTATACACCCCACCAATAAGTTGTGGTTTACTTGCCGGTACCTTTCGGGAACATCTATTGGAAATCTACCGGGTTCGCGAGCGTGTTATTACTAAAGCAGAGTGGTTTTCGGCTACGTCAGTGTATCTGATCAATTCGGTGAGGGGTTGGATTCCCGTATCCCGGATCGAGGAACCTCATGATCCGGTGTAAGATTTGTTGTATTCAATCGGTTGCAGAGATGCAACTTGCGGTTCGCGCTGGAGTCGCAGCAATCGGCTTAGTATCGGAAATGCCCAGTGGTCCGGGAGTAATCGATGAAGCGACAATCTCGGAAATTGCAGCGAAAACACCACCAGCAGTAGCGACATTTTTATTGACGAGCAAGCGAACCGCGAAAGAGATAATCGCACAACAACAACGCTGCCGATGTAATACCATTCAACTCTGCGATGGCGTTCTTCATTCTGAACTCGAGCTGCTTCGCACACGACTTCCCGGTATCGCTTTGGTTCAGGTTATTCATGTAATCGATCAATCATCGATTCTAGAGGCAGTGAATGTTGCTCCTTTAGTCGACGCAATTCTGCTCGATTCTGGCAATCCGATGCTGAAAGTAAAAGAGTTAGGTGGAACCGGGCGAATTCACAATTGGGAGATCAGTCGTGAAATTGTCGCCACAGTTTCACGTCCAGTATTTCTGGCTGGAGGACTAAACAAACAAAACGTTGCCGAGGCGATCGCGCAGGTTCACCCCTTTGGGGTTGATGTTTGTAGTGGTGTTCGAACCGATGGTCGGTTGGATGAACAAGAATTAATCGACTTCCTCAGACAAGTTAACCCAGTAGTTTAAAAATCTCTTCGGCGGCAATCGTATCGCCTTCGATATCGGGATCGGGATCACTCGCCAAAGTTCGATGAGAAAAAAGACTTTCGAAAGCCGTTTGCCAATTCCCTGAACTTAACATCTCTGCTGACAATAACTCACACCGAATGTGCCGCTTCATTCCCGCGACCAACAGATCGTATTCCCGGAAATGCTGTCTGCCAGCATAGAGCATCGGTACTTTGGCTGCAATACACTCCGAGACAATGCCGTAACCAGGTTTCGAGACGACCACCGACGATGCGCCCAAAACGTCGGTGAAGGTCAGACCCAACGCTGCCAATTGCGCATTATCGATGACACGCCCTTTGCCAATCATTCCGTTAAGTGGTGCGGTAACAATGAACTCGATGTTGTCACTCAAACTCCCTTCCGGTAATTTGAGCTTCATTCCTATACCCCCAAAGGATACTAAGGCAATCGGTTTATTGGGTGGAATCTTCAGTTTCTTTCGCACGTCTTCGGGATCGATATGGGGACGACGGCAGATCCACGGAATCTCCTCGCGATTGGGAAATGCGGATAGATCGCCAGCATAAGGTAATTCTAACAGTAAATCAGTGGTGCTATACTGAGTGCGGATTTCATCGACAATCCACTCGTATTCCGGATATGTCTGGGTGTACTCACCATAAATCCAGTCCCACGAAAAATTACCGATCGCTACCGTGGGAACACCTAACCATGCCCCGAGTTCGCAACCGAGTGGTGGAAGGTCGACGAGAACCAGATCGATGGGTGACTCACCCAGATCGTTGGTTAGTTTTTGAAATAGCACTTCCCGATTTTGCACGAAGTCCGAGTATTGTTTTAGAGTAACTAGTGGATCAGCTTCGATTGCATCGCTCTGAACTGTTCCAATATCGATACGGGTTGGAATCAACCGGAAGGGGGTCGGCATGACATCGCGGAGGAACCACTCGGCGACCGGAGTTATAACTGTAAATGTCAACGATGGCTCAACTTCCAACAATCGTTTTGCCACCTGTAAGACTCGAACGGCATGACCGAAGCCGTGTCCGGTAATGCATATTGCGATGTGCCGACGACGAATTGCGATGGGTGCCCACGCTTTCGGATCACTTAAAATTGATGTTTTCGGTAGTTCAACCGATTCAAGATCGGGTGGTACTTCCTCAATTTCATCGGGCAAATCTGGTTCTCTCATCATGCGCTAAGACTCGATTAAAGATTAAAAGTATTATTTTTTGAAATAAGAACTATTATTTCAAAACGGTTGAATTTGTCATAACGAAATTGATCGCCGGTTCACTTCGACCCACAAACCGATACTCACCGCGATACAAACCGGTAGAATCATCGAAGCCGGTATAAGTATATATCGCAAACGGTTCACCGCCAACAGACAACGTGCCGATTGTCGCACCAACTGATGGATTTGCTGGCACAGTCCAATTCCCGGAATATGAGTACGTTTGGATTGTCAGTGTTTCCTCATTCAATCCGAGGTTAATTGATCCGGCGCCACTTGCTGTGAATTCGGGAGATCGATACCGGTTACTTGATTTCCGATTATCGAGCTGCGAATAATCGATGGGAAAATCAACCCAGTTGGTTTGGGTCGTTCCGGAGATCCGAAGTGTGACGACGGTTTGACCGGCAACGTGACCTTGATAATGGTTGTCGATAAGTAGGCTATGATAGATCACGGCGAAGAGATTGCTCGATGTATGCGTACTGTCGGAGAGCGTCAGGGAAAACGAGCGATCCAGTCTAGAGGGGCTGCCGCCGTTGTGGAACGGGTCGGGGGTTAACTTCCACCGGTCGGAAAATTGGGTGGTTACCGAATCGAACTGACGCGAATACCACTCTCCGGTAAAGACGTACCCGATCGTATCGGTTGAAGAATGCCGTTCCATCCGCTCGCCGGCATTTCGAGCAAGCAGTAGTGTTTGATTTAACTGAATCAGAAAACCCGGACTCATCATTTGAATCGCAGCATAGTCCATTCCGGCAATGCCTCGCCAGACACTGACAGGATATTGGTTAAACAATTCGGTCGCAGTTGGCTCATGCTTGGCGATCGGTTTCGAAGTATCATTATTATTTTTACTGCACCCTGACCCGACAACCATGACGAACAAAAAGCCGAACCAGATGCTAAATCGCAAAAACATGAGTAGCTCCCAACAATGCCGGTTGAATGAAAAGCGACGGATCGCTTATCACTGAACCAAAATACGGATAATCTCAGGGATTGTGAAAACGGCATCACACCTATTTTCAAGGGAATTCTGCGGTGACCGGGTGATGGATAAATGCGATTTTCTGGTTGAACAAATCCGAGAAAAATTCGGTATCCGATGATTGCATCAAATACTCTCGGAAGCATTTTAACTCCACTTTTGGATGTGATTGGTCTTCGATTCTAGAAATACTGAGTGGGATTTTTCTGTCTTCGATCTCAATTGAGAGCACCGATGACGAGTATTTACAATGGTTGATCGGTGATTGAGCAACTCGTCTTCGGACAAAATTTGTTTGCGATCCAATTAGGAATCATTTCCGAGAGTATGAGAGTGATTTAATTTTTTCTTGGTGAGCTCGCGAGCGGGGGATGAAATGAAAAAGCTAAAATCGCGTGGGATAATGGATCGATTCAGAGAAGCAAAATAAGCAAACGAATTCATGTAAGGCACAATTGGCAATGATTATGGCGATTCATCGAGAAAAAATATTCTCTTGAAATCGGGTGGTCAAGATAAAAAAACGATGCTGACGATGCGAATTCGATCTCAAAAATTCTCCAAAAATTTTTCTCATACCACTTGCATTTGAGTAGCAGATGAAATTATGTTAGACATGTGTGAATCGAATCGGGTGAGGATCTTTCCAAAAATTGGTTTTTTACTCGATCGCACCGCCTGCAACCATCTCGTCGAATAATTCTCCCCAGTTGTTCGATTGCGCGCAGGAGTTGGTCATCGAACACGGAAGAGGAGCCGTTTCGATGGAATTAGTTGGGGAGGATGCCCGATTAATCTCGAGCATCATCAATTGAATTGGCAACCCCCTTACGGAGAAGAAAATGGCAGAAGCGAAAAAAGCCGCACCCAAAAAGCCGGCAGTAAAGAAAGCTCCGGCAAAGAAGCCGGCAGTAAAGAAAGCCGCACCGAAGAAGGCAGTCGTAAAGAAGGCCGCACCGAAGAAGGCTGCACCGAAGAAAGCAGTCGTCAAGAAAGCCGCACCGAAGAAGGCAGTCGTAAAGAAAGCCGCACCGAAGAAGGCAGCACCGAAGAAAGCAGTCGTCAAGAAGGCAGCACCGAAGAAGGTAGCACCGAAGAAAGCAGTCGTGAAGAAAGCCGCCCCAAAGAAAGCAGCACCGAAGAAGGCAGTCGTAAAGAAAGCCGCTCCGAAGAAAGCCGCTCCGAAAAAGGCAGCAGTGAAGAAAGCCGCTCCGAAGAAGGCGGTAAAAAAGGAAATCAAGTCTGAAGTCAGCCCGGTGATGCCGAATGAGAATGCCAACTAATCACTAGTAGGCTGTGATGTTTCGAGACCCCTGCTCAAGAGCAGGGGTTTTCGTTTGCATGAAATCTGCTACTGTGGTAGATTGAAACAAAACACTCAAGAAATCAGCTACAAAGGAATGGTGAAGCTCTTCATGTCTGGTTGGATTGATACTCATTGTCATATTACCGATACGATCTACAACAAAGATCGCCTCGAAGTCCTGCGGCGGTTAACCGATCGACAGGTGTCACGTTGCGTTTCGCTAGGAGTCGATACCGCTTCAAGTTTTCTGGCACGCAATCTGGCACGATGCCACCCGGAAACTGTTTTGTTTTGTGCGGGTATTCACCCGCATGAATCCGATAAGGAACCGGTCGAATCAAAAATCGAAGAATTAGAACTGCTGTGGAATGACCCGCAATGTATTGCAATCGGAGAAATTGGGCTTGACTTCTTTAGAGATTATGCCGAGGTAGTGAATCAAGAGCATAATTTTCGATTACAACTGCAGTGCGCTCTAAAAATTGGAAAACCAGTCGTCATACACAATCGCGAAGCAGCAGACCGAATCCTCGAATTACTGAACGAGTGTCGGTTTGACATCGGGGGGATCTTTCACTGCTTTTCCGGAGACGAGAAATTGGCTAGGGTAGTTATCGATCGGGGATTTTACGTCAGCTTTGCCGGTAACATTACCTATGAGAAAGCGACCCTGCTTGAGGTCGCGAAAGTCGTACCATTAGATCGCTGGCTGATCGAGACGGATGCCCCTTGGCTAACCCCGGCACCGAATCGGAAGCAACGCAACGAGCCGGCATTTGTCGCTCAGACCGGCGAGTTTTTAGCAAAGGCGCTGGGTCTGTCGCCAGCGGCATTACAAAATCAATTGGCGGATAATTTTCATCAGTTATTTCGGAAATAGAATTATCGCGGCACGTGAGAGGATACTATGCGACTGATTTCTTATACAATCGACGGTCACCAGCAACGATTGGGAATTTTGGATGAACAGCGGGTGTGGGATTTACGCGAAGCGATGCTGGCTGTTGCTAATGCAAAGGATTGGCAGTATTTCCCAATTTCGAATTTTGCCGATTTATTCGCAACGCCATCTTATGCTTCATTTGAAACACTACGCATGGCTCGAGTGTTAGCTGAACAGCAAATTGCTCCTCATGAAGTGGACAAAGTCCGCATCTTAGCACCGTTTGCGAAAGGCGCCAAGATGATTGCGATCGGTCGCAATTATGCCGCTCATGCGAAAGAGCTGGGGAACGAGGCGCCGACCGAACCAATTTACTTTGCAAAACTTGCGAGCACGATCATTGCTCCCGGCGAAGCGATTGAAATGCCGACGGAATCGCAGCGAGTGGATCATGAAGGAGAATTGGCGGTAGTAGTAGGTAAGCGACTTCGGAAACCGAAGAGTATGGATGAAGCGCTTGCCGCAGTCTTCGGTTACACCATTGCGAACGATGTCACTGCACGCGATCTCCAGAAAGCCGCTGGTGCCGTTGGTCAACCTTGGACACGTGCGAAGAACTACGATACATTCTGCCCGTTGGGACCGGTGCTTGTCACCGCCGATGAATTCGATCCTGCTTCGGTGGATGTTCGTGTCGATGTAAATGGTGTGGTCAAGCAGCAGGGAAACACTTGCGACTTTATTTTTTCTGTCGGGCAACTATTGTACTTTGTATCGCAAAAAGTAACGTTAGAAGCTGGCGACATCATTTTAACCGGAACCCCGGAAGGGGTATCGCCGTTGAAAAATGGTGATGTCGTGTCAGTCTCAATCTCGGGTATTGGTACTTTGACCAACCCGGTGGTTGGCAACTAAACACAGCCTAGTAGGTCAATCCAAATGACTACAGAAACCAATCGAACAATCGCGAATATTCCGTTCTGGAAATTGGAAGGCGTGGGCAATGACTTCATCTTCTTCGATGGACTAACCAACGAAGGGAAACAAATACTTCCACTGCTTTCCGAAGCGACGATTCAACGAATCTGCGATCGGCATTTTGGAATTGGTGCCGATGGTATCATTGTATTAGATCGAACCAGCGAAGCACCCTTCTGGATGCGCTACTGGAATTCCGATGGAAGTATCGCCGGGATGTGCGGTAACGGATTGCGCTGTACAATGCACTTTGCACGTTTCCGTGGGTATCTGCAGCATACAGTTACGCAGATCGCACTCCCCAATGGAAGCGATAACGTCGAAGTCACCGTGCTTGACGACAATCATTACCGTGTAGCAATGCCGCTTCCCGTATTCGACCGGCATCAAATACCTATGGTCGGAAATGGCAATGCCGAAGCTGAGATTGAATTGGCTGGCAATCGGTGGCACGGATATGGCGTGAATGTCGGAAATCCTCATTTTGTAATTCCGGTTACGGAATCAAATGAACTATTGGCAATCCAAATCGGTTCGCAATTGGAAATTCACGAACTGTTCCCGGAACGTGCGAATGTCGAGTTTGTTGAAATACTCAATCGACACGAAGCTAAGTTGTGGGTGTGGGAACGCGGTTGCGGAATTACACTTGCATGCGGGAGCGGCGCTACGGCGACTGCCGCGGCATTGGTGCGAGCAGGATTGATGGACGCTGATCGTCCATTAGCAATGTACTTGCCGGGTGGAAGTTTGACGATGGAAGTGTCTTCGAAGGAATATGCAACGACTTTGGCAGGACCGGCTCGAATCGTTTTCAGTGGAACACTCGACACAAGGTGGATGTTATCTCGATAATTCGAGTCCTTTACTATATGTATTCGATGAATTCGTGCCGATCGACTGGTAGTTCGTTAGTAAAGTATCTCTTGAAAATATGTTGTTATCGGTAGTAGGGGCGGACCCCCGTGTCCGCCCGTAGGTCAGGCGAAGCCTGACACCGAATCATGACAACTTATTTTCTAGAACCACTATAACCGACTACTTTTTCCGATCTGTTGGTTTCCGTTCGCATAACTAGTATTTTGTAAAGTCATTTTTTACACAGGTGGTGGTAATGTTCGGGCGAATCGGCGAAGGCGTAAAAATTTTATTGATTGGCATCGTGGGCGTTTTCGTCCTCGAATGGATCCTTCGTGCCGATTGGGCAATCACTTTTGGACTAGTCCCGGCTTTGGTCAGACGCGGATATGTTTATCAACTTATCACCTACCAATTTATTCACGGCGGATTTCTACACGTTATTTTCAACGCGATGGGTTTATTCTTCTTTGGACCACCATTGGAAGAGCGTTGGGGTACCGGTCGATTTCTAGCATTCTTCCTCGGGTGTGGAGCCGCCGGTGGCGTCTTGACTACTTTGCTTGCGCCCAATTCGATCATTCCGGTTATTGGCTGCTCCGGTGCCGTCTACGGCGTACTGGCTGCTAGTGCCATCCTTTACCCCGATTCCTTGATCTACCTTTGGATGATCGTTCCAGTTCGTGCGAAATGGTTGATCCTTGGGATGGGGCTGTATGAATTTGTATCGCTGTTTTACGATCATGGTTCGATTTCTCATGAAGCGCATCTTGGCGGGATGATCGCTGGAGCCTGTTTTGTATTGGTGACCGAGAAATACTTCAGTTATCGTATTAAACGCTGGTATGCTAACCGAAAATATGCGCGGGAATGGAATCGACGCGAACAGGAAAGAGAAAAGCTGAACGATTTAAGAAAAGAAGTCGATGGTTTGCTCGATAAAGTAAATCGTACTGGACTTGATTCCCTAAGCGATCAAGAACGACGACGGCTGGATGAAGCTTCACGCAAACTTCGGGGTGATTGATTATTCTCGAACTTACGTAATAACAGTACCCTTCGATTGATTCCGACTCCGGGATAACAGTCAATTTCTTCTCGACGATTCCTTATATTAATCGCAATGGCACCCATCAACTGGCAATCTCTCCATCCTAATGTCCAACATCTGTTTCTGGGCAAGAATCGTCCAATTCTTGCGCTTGCACCGATGGAAGATGTAACAATTCTTCCATTTCGACGAATCATGAAACGGCATGGCGCCGATCTCGTTTATACTGAGTTCATTCCTGCAGCGGGATTGGTTCGGGAAATAAATGCCTGTATCCGGAAACTGGAATACGAAGAGGCTGAACGCCCTCTTTCCGTGCAAATCTACGGTTCGAATGCCGAAGAGATGGCGCGAGCGGCGAAAATGGTCGAACGAATGGTGCAACCGGACTTTATCGACATCAACCTCGGTTGTCCGGTGAAGAAAATTGCCGGTCGAGGCGATGGTGCCGGTTTGCTAAAACCAGATGGTTACGTAAAATCCAATCCCGGTTGTGCATTTCAAATTCCTCCACAAAATCTCGAGAAGGTGGTTTGTGCCGTAGTCGATGCCGTCTCGACTCCGGTGACGGTAAAAACCCGTCTCGGGTGGGATAAGCAGACGATTTACGTTGTAGAATCGATGCAGTGGTTTAAAAAATGGGGCGTACAATTTGTTGCACTTCACGCTCGAACCAAGGAACAAGCCTATACCGGCACGGCGAATTGGGATTATATCCGCGCGGCGAAAGAAGCCAGCGAACTCCCGCTCATCGGGAACGGCGATCTGATTAATCCCGGATTGGTTCGACAACGTTGGGAAGAAACTGGTGTGGATGGATTGATGATTGGCAGAGGTGCGATCACGCAACCTTGGTTGTTCCGTGATGCCTTGGCAGTTCTTCAAGGGCAACCGGTTCCACCAGTTCCATCTCTACGCTTCCGAATTGAGCAGTATCTCGGCATGATTGAGGAAATGATTCCCGAGAAAGGTGAGTACAAAGCGGTGATCGAGATGCGAAAGTTTCTACCCGGATTTCTCTGTGGCGCCTACAACGCTGCGCATGTTCGACGGGAAGTTGTCGTAATGGATCATCTGACCGATGTCGCTACCCGCTTATTGGCGTATGTGACGGAACGCGAAACCGAACCAATACCTGAACGTGGCTTTCAACAAAACTTCGAGCACGGAACTGATGCTCAACAGTAAGGATACATGTCGATCCTACTAGGAATAATATCACTTTGTTTGTTTGCCGTTTCCGGAATAATTATACATCGCCGGTTACCCGGTACGTTGCGCGCTTCCGAGCGATTACTCATCACAATCAGCGGGATATTTCTTCATCTTCAATTATCGCTGTTGCTACCCGGATGGGTTGGAGCCCTTGAACCGTTATGGGTAACCTTCACCGCAGCGTTCTGGTTGGCAATCGTCTTTTTAATCGCAGCACGATTTGATCCAGCGCCATTGCTGAAACTTCCGATCGGTGATCGAACCGATACATCGGGATTGCGAAATTCCGGTTTAGCGCTAGGTATTTTGGTTGTTGTCGTAGCTACATACAGTTTATTAGTCAATGTCTTTTCTTCACTTTCCTATACCGATCACACGGTTCACCTCTCCCGGATAGCCGATTGGATTCGAATCCATTCAATCGAATTGAATCGCGCCTGCGATCCTCGAGCAATTGCGATTCCAGTTCCACTAGAGTTGCCGGCGCTTTTTCAGATCTTGTTCTTTCATTCCGATCGGATGATCGGTATTTGGAGTTGGTTCGGTTGGCTCTTTTGCGGAATTGCTTCTTACAGTGTCGCGACGCGCTGGTTGGAATCGCGTGCTGCTGCAGTTATATCGGTTTGCATGGCGCTGCTTGCACCCAGTTTGCTATCGCTCTCGACCGGAATCGATCAAACTGGTTGGCAAATTGGCTTCATTATCGCGGGATTGCATTTTCTGACGATTGCACATAACCGTCCGCGACACTCTGAATTTGCTTTTCTTGTTGCTGTTGTAATGCTTGGAACGGGTGTTGCGATGCAGCCGGATTTACCGATCGATCTAATCATCTGTGCTGCCTTGATCCTACTCTTTGCCCCGAAAATAAGGAAACGGGAAATCATCCGCGGTTTCATTTTGTTTCTTTTAATTGGGGGGTGGAATCGAATTTGGATGTGGGTTGAATTAGGTAATCCAATTGCGCCAATGTTACCATCGCTGTTTCAACAACCGGAAGCAAATAACGCCGTTTTCAATCAATTATTTCTAACTTCCAATGGCATGATATCGCTTTCGCGGATGGTATCGCGCTGTTCGGCAATGATTATGCCGATTCCTCTTTCGGAATCCGATGCCGGGGCTTCGGTCGGAGCCGGTTTACTACTCGCCGGTATCCCCGGATTATTGCTGTTACTGCGCCAATCTCTGCGAAAGGTTGTTGTCGATCCGGTGTTTATCGGGTTTTCCCTGATATTTGTCACAAGCATTTTGCTTGTTCCATCGCCAATTTGGCGTCAGACCCCCCTCATCGCTGTTACAATACTATTAGGAATTGGGAGTGGCTTCTTTTTCCAAAAGATTTCGAGGATTCGCGAGTGGATGTTGTTGATAGCAGTTGTTCCAGTTGCCATCACTGTTATGTTCACAATTCCAGTCGTTTCCAATCTTCAATTCAAATCGCGAACACCGATTCACCTACCGACTCAATTTCCAAATTTCATCTCTCAGTACCCTCTTCCCGATCGGATTGCGGTGTATCCTGCCGATTGGATCGATTTGTGGTCGCTTAGTACACCTCGCAACAATCCCCGTATTGTTATCCCTATCGAACCTGATCGCGACTTGACAACTGCGACTCAAATTGCAATTCGAAATGGTTGTGACTGGTTGATTGTAACGGATAGCCCGTTGCATCGGATTCGTCGAAAAGATCTTACTTCGGTCGTTCCGGGATGGGAATTAATCGCCGACGAGCAGCGGGTGTTGGTTGATCCACCGGGATGGTTGCGGGTATTGGTATTTCGCAGAGTACAAAATTCAACTGCAGGTGTGCTCAAACTTCAGTGAAAGTCGCACGTTTTATTTTCGGTTCAGAAACGAACTCCTCAAGCTTACCGTTCCAATTCGGCAAACCACTCGACATCAGGAGTCTTGGGGAACATATCAAACAGCCGAATATTGGACAACCGATAACCGTTCTCGAGTAAGGGTTTGAGATCGCGAGCCAGTGCCGCGCCGTGGCAAGCGATATAACCGATTTTCTTTGGTTTCCGTCGAATCATTTCGGCAATCACCGCGTTACCAGCACCGCTATACGATGGATCGAGTAAGATGCCTTGTGGTCGGAGTTTGGGAAGTGTCGTCGGGAGTATTTTCGCAACATCGCCCCGATAATATGTTACCGGTAGCGGTTTTTTCTTGAGTGCACGCTGTCCATCTTGAATCGCGGTTTCACTTTTCTCTATAACATGCACCTCAATGCCGCGAACAGATGCGATACGGCGGGCAAATGGTCCAAATCCACCATATAATTCAAACAGCGGTCCGGAAAGATCGGTACTCCACTCTTCCACCGCTTGCACCAAACGTTTCGCAACGGCATCATTCACTTGGCGGAAAGTCTGTGGGTGTAAAGCGACACCATCATGTCCGGTCAATAAAAGTTCTCCAGCAATCGTTCGAACGATCGCCTCGCTGGTTTGCTTTCCGATATTTTCTTGTGGCACCGCAATGGTAATCCCTACGAGACCGGAATATTCGCGAAACAGTGTTTGCAGTAGCTCGCGAGCGGAATTATCGGGGAGCTGCGTTAACGACCAATGAAGGTGAAGACCGTCGCCCGAGCGAATAACGAGGCGAGTGGTTTGAAGCAACAGCTTTCGCCAATTTCGGTCGGTTAAGGTGGTAATCGTTTCAATTAATTGTCGAATTGGCTCCTCGGCAAGATAACAGTCTTTAATCGGGATGATGGTTTCGGCATCGGAAGATAGATGATAGCCGATCAGAATTCGACCGCCATGCTCGGATACACTTAATTCGATTTTATTCCGGTAGCCCCATTCCGTACCTGCAGTTACAAATTCGGAGACTGATAAGTCGACACCGCCAATCTTCTTTAATGTGGATTGGGCATGAGTTCTTTTATATTCGATTTCGGCAGAACGACTCAGACAACCAAATCGCGAGCCGGGGCATTGTGCGGCGTGCGGGCAGGGATGATTCACCCGCTCGGGTGCATCGGATAATCGGCGGATCAATTGACCGCGCCAGACTCCGCTACGAACCGATAATGATACTTCACCACTTTCGCCGGGAAGAAGACCGGGAACAAAACCGACGCGTCCTTCATGACGAAAGACTGCTTCGCCCGATACCCCCAGATCCGTTGCGATAACGATTACGTGATTTGATTTCATCGTACGGTCACAAGAGCAAAAAATCCTTCGGAACCGCAAATATACAAACCATCAAGCGGGCTGTATGCAATATCGTTAATGTTGTGCGGAATGTCGGTCAAGAGTTCCCAATTCTGTTTGTCGCGACTTCGCCACATGCGTCCACGGCGAGAAGTCACCCCGGTACTATCGTCGGTATAGTAATACCCAGATACGGCAAGAAAGAGTCGACTACTTAAAGTGATCACTCGATTCATCTGTTCTTCGACTTTTGAATCGATCTGTGCAAATTCCCAATTCAAACCGAAATCGTAGGACCGCATGATCTTACCATTGTTACATGCAAGGAGCATTTCGTCTTGGTTCAGAAAAAGAATGTCGTTGGCAAGATACTTCAATGGAATTCCGCCTGACCAAGTAATCCCGTTATCATAAGAGCGGAAACATTGTGAAGAGCTGGTTAAGTAACCGCGACTCGAAGGAGGATGAAAGTTTATTGCAGTAAAATTGGTGACTGTTGTTCCACCGACAGCAGAGTATTGATTCCACACACTGTACGGAGGTATCGCCACACTTGGTGTAGAATTCACTGAAAGCGCCCACAATCGATCTGATCCATCGAAAGCAGTTCGGCGAAAGTCATGTTGACTAAGGTGATAGATAGTATCCCAAATTCCGGTGTTCGTCAATCGGAAAATATTTCCGTCACCACCGAATGCAAATTGATTGCCAGAGCCGACTGCGACATCCCAGATCGATACGACTGTTTGTAACCGACCGTGAGAGAACCCAGAGCGGGGTGATCCGTAAAGTAGTGTCCCCGATTCGCCACCGATATAAATCGTTCCGTTGTAATAACGAAGAACATTAAGGTGTCGAAGACCGACTTGCGGCAAGGTGATTGTGTCGAGATGAAAATAGCTGGATGTATCTTCTGTGATAGTATCATCGGGACCAGTGGTTTTCTTCCCGAGATTACAACCCGATAGATAGATAAATGCGATCGACAGTAGGATCGTAACGATCAACCGGCGCGTCGCGCAACTGCGACACCCGATAAAATTAATATTGCACCAAATACCGTTTGCCATGTCATCACCTCACCCAAGAACAACCCCGCAAACAACAACCCCCACACCACATTCAAATATACTACCATTCCGGTACGTGCCGCACCACGTCGTTGCAATAACCATGACCAAATCGTATAGCCGATTACGGTCGAAAAAATTCCCAAATAGAGTGCACAGGACCAACCGATGAAATTTGTTGGAATCGACTGATCGAAAGCAAATGGAATAGCCGGTAACATCGTCACAATACCAATCGTTGATGAGGCTGCGGTTGCAGCCATCACTCCGACCCGATCGATCGCATCGTGTAATAAAGTTGTATAAAGTCCCCAACTAAAGGGACAAAGCAGAATAAACGAGATGCCCGAAAGAGCGGTGCGATCGAATCCGATGCCGTTGCGAGCTAATGTTAAGACGAAAACACCGACAAACGAGATCAAGAGACCCATAAAGAAGCGTTTGGATATCCGATCACCACGCATGAAATAGGCGCCAATAATTATAAATGCCGGATTTAGAGAAATAACCAGACTGGCTAATCCCGCTCCTACATGGGTTTCGCCGTTATTGAGTGCCAGATTATATAAGGTCGTCGCAGCGATTCCGGCGATGCTAAGTTTTAACCACTCGATTTTCGTCAATCCTCGCAGCCGCTTGCGGTAATGATACATCATTATCGCAAAAACCGGGAGCACCGGAACAAAGCGTACGAGAGTCAATTGTCCGGGAGAAAACGACTCCAGTGCAATTTTAATGAATGCGAATGCCGACCCCCAAATCGCGGTCAACAGTAAGATCGCACCATACTCTTTGTATCGAATTGCGGTCAACGAAGCAGCCAAATCAATGGAATCAACGTAGAAGAACCGATAGACAGGACTAGCGGTATTGTTTTTCGCCAATAGGTTCTGGTTCCGACAAATCGAGCAATACCTGCTTTAAGTATACAATTGGCAAAAATTGCGATCGCAACACCGCCGATCAGGAATTTCTCAGGCAAACCGGAACTGATGAAGTCGCCTAATGACAGCACCACGGCATCAACCGAAACCGATCCGGAAAATGCGGCTACAAGCAATACACCGCTGGCACCGGTTAATTCCACCACCACTCGGGATAGTAGCGTTGCGATACCGAAAAGTAGACCAAAATTCAGCGCGACTTTCAGGCGGAACGGGTTATTCAATTTCAGCGAAGTGACATGTTCACCGTGTCGTCGTAGCAGTTGGAAGGAGATCAGCGCTCCGATAAGTAGTCCTGGTATGACGATTTGAATAACGCGGTCCCACAGTTGTGGGGCGACAAACAGTGATAACACCATCGCGCGCAATGGCACGATTGCCGATGCAATGACGGTGGAAGTCGCAAACGTATCGGCGTGTTCGGGAGTGTCTTTCGATTGGCGTGAAAGCGTCATCGTTGCTGCTGTGGAAGAAACAATACCACCCAATAGACCGGTTACGATCACACCCATGGTCTGGCGGAAGACACGTAAAGCGATATAAGCTGCGAATGACAGGGTTCCGACGAGAATAATGAAGAGCCAGATACGATAGGGATTTAACGCATCATACGGACCCATTCCGCGGTTGGGCACGATCGGGAGGATAATGAATGTCAGCACCAGCAATGTTACCGAAGCCCGGATATCCTCGTAGGAGAGGTGCATGGTAAGTGATCGCAATAACCGTTTTGACGAAAGGAATACGAGCACGGCGATTGCCAGTGCGATGGAAAGGCTGTAGTATTGCCACCAACAGAGTCCACCCAGACCGAACACTATTGGTGTGACCATCTCGGTGGTCGTTCCTTCGTCGCTGCCGCGGAAGATTGCGATGACATGGCTAACGGCGACGAGAATGGTCGATCCGGCGAATGAGAGTAAGAAGAAGCCGGGGACGTGGGCGTCGTTAATGAAGGCAGCAACGGCACCACCCATCGATACAAACACAAAAGTGCGGATACCGCCGAAATATTTTTCGGCTTCGCCAGCGGCAAATTGGCGTTCGGTACCGATCAATGCACCGAGGAAAATCGCTAGTCCGAAGGATTGATACTCAAGAGGAATCATAACTTACAATATCGGAGGTTTTTTAAGGGATTGCAATGGGATATGAAAGGGAGGGAGAAAAAGCCGGATGATTGGGATCATTTAAATCGATAACTGCCATTAACCGGGCTGCCACCATGTGTTAGTAGCGGATAATTTGATGGTTTTTCAGTGCTAAACGGATGGTTGCGTTCCGCGGTGAAGTGTTATATATTTGCAGAACCTCGGCGGGGTAGCTCAGTTGGTTAGAGCAGTGGAATCATAATCCACGTGTCGGGGGTTCGAATCCCTCTCCCGCTACGGATATTACTGAAGACCTGCTTGTCGAGCAGGTCTTTTTTTTTGTACTTTTCAACACATTCGGGAATTTAGAGAGGCAAATAAACTTAGAACTGTCAACAACTCAAGTAAGTTCGACTTCGAGGGAAAAATGGGTTTGGCGGAGTGGTTCGAAACTTTCAATAAAAACCTTCAAGTGAAGGACGTTGAATCTATCTCAAGCAGATACAAACGAATAACTCGGTGCCTGAATTCTGATTTTTGGTCTACATCTTCCGATTCTGCCCATAGTCTATACGTCGGTTCTTACGGTAGAAATACCGCTATCCAAGGGTTTAGTGACTTGGATATGATATACGAACTTCCTTATACCACTTACGAACAATTCAATAGTTATGCAGGTAACGGGCAGTCTGCTTTACTGCAAGCTGTACGAAGCTCATTGCAGAAAACATATCCAACCACAACGACAGGTGCTGATGGGCAAGTGTTGGTGATTGCGTTCACAGATAACTTGACATTTGAGATTGTTCCCGCTTTTGTTTGTAAGAATGGTACTTATATGTATCCGGATACTAACAACGGTGGAAAATGGAAGCATACTGACCCGAAACCAGAAATTCAAGCTATTCGAGACAGAAATAAAGCTTGTAATTACAATTTAATCCCACTTTGTCGAATGATGCGCGCATGGAAAAGAAAGTGGGAAGTTCCAATTGGTGGCTTATTAATCGACACCTTGGCATATCAATTTATCGAAAATTACGAATATAGAGACAAATCCTACCTTTACTACGACTATATGTGTCGAGATTTTTTTCGCTATATGGCTAACCAAAACGAACAACAAGATTATTGGCGCGCACCTGGAAGTGGGCAATGGGTATACAAGAAAGGAAACTTTCAGTACAAATCAACGAGATGTTACAACATATCGGTCGAAGCAATTGGGTATGAATCTGCTTCCCCAAAACATGAATGGTCTGCAAAACAAAAGTGGAGAGAAATTTTTGGAACCATATTCCCAGAATGACCCGAAGTATGGATATTCAATCGTGGGTGCCCAAATCCGTGAGTGCTTTGGGCGAGTTGTGTATTCACACAAAACGCATGAAAAATGTGCCGAAATCCTTTTGTCAAGACTTGCGAGTATTAAACTCCTGCAGATTATTCTGAGTGCTCTAACTACTGCAAGTTTCATCGGTACAATTTTCGGTGAGTCGCATATTACGACTATCGTTGGGCTGTTGATTTCAGTCACTTTGTTAGTTCTTACCGCTTACACAAAAAACTACGACTTAGGTGAGATCGCTCAGAAACATAAACAAGCTGCCAATGAACTCTGGCTGATTCGCGAAAAGTTGACCTCACTAATCGGTGACGTAAAACGTGAATCGGAGAGCATCGAGAGCATAACTCAAATCAGAGATGAGCTAATTTCTGAGCTCGGATCGGTATATTCTGGGGCTCCCAGTACCACATCGAAAGCATACAAGAAAGCGCAAAAGGCACTTCAAAAAGACCAAGAGATGACTTTTTCGAAAGACGAAATCAACGCCTTCTTACCCCAAGAGCTTCATAATTAACTTGTACAGCATATATTTCAATTGCCTCGTTTAAGTTAAGATTAAACTTACCTGAATCGCGACCTGATTACCGAAGCTGTTGCGTAGAATCACCTAGGTGACGGCGGTCTTGCCTTCGAATCCATTTTCATTCGGTCGACCAGCTCGGCGTCGATTGCCCACCATCGCATTTGAAAATCACTTTACTGCGCCCCTCAGCGCGACCTATCTGGACTTGGTATCCAAACCTTGGGCACAAAAGAAAACGAGGCTGGAAACCCAACCTCGCCCTTTCTCATCGCTGTACGGAACGCCTATACTGCCATCGCGACCTGACTACCGAAACCGCTACGTAGAATCACTTTGGTGACGGCGGTCGAACCTTCGAACTCGATTGTTATTCGGTCGATGAACGAATTCAGGAAGACCCGCTTCTCTTCGACCGACCCCTCTTCAAATACTTCCTCGAAGCGAGTTGCCAACTCAATCGCCCGTTCGACTTGCTGCAGGGCGGAGTGCTTCTCCTGCTTCGCATTCTGCAGCGTACACAACTGACTCTCGATTTTCACCGACTCCTGTTTCAGCTCGACCAATCGGGGTTCAACAAACTCCCGTGTGGTCGGCGAGAGACTGTCGACAAGGTTTGAGATTGTCTGCCGAATTGTCGGCAACCGTTTTTCCAACCGCTCGATCTCGCGTTCGAGTTGTGGATTCCGCTCGTAGCTGAGGTTCTCGATGCTCTGGCGCAGTTCCGCACGCCCTTCCGGTGTAGCGAACCGTTTGCGCAGCAGCTTCCCAAGTTCCCGCAAAATCCTTTTCTCGAGTTCGTCTTTCGGGATGATATGCCGGGGACAGTGGTCTTTCCCTTTCGTCAAATACCCGTTGCAAACGTAGTAATGGTTCTTGTGGCGAACGCGCCCAGGACGCTGCCGACCTTGGTGGATTGCGTACCCGACGAAGTTGTGACCGCAGTTCAGGCATTCGATTAGACCAGTCAAAAGGAATGGCGAGTTAACACCGTACCCCCGATTCCAACCGTTCCCAACTCCGGAAGAAATACCGATTTCCCGTTTCACTTGCGCATTATCAAATTCTGCTCGAGTGATAATCGCCGGGTGCGTTTCAGGGACGACGATCCAATTTGAGGAATCGTTGTACTGGTGGGTCAACGGCTTGATTGATCTTATCGCAGTTGCACAGCCATTTTCGATTCGATGGAATTTTCCGAAGCTTGTGCGGTTCCAAACCATGTCGCCGGTGTAAATGGGATTTTTTAGAATCGACGCTACCGTTGATACGCACCACCCCTCGTTGCTCAGCGAAGATCGATTGTTGCCGAAAGGAGCAGGTTGCATTTCGCGATTCAAGCGTATCGCTATCCCCTTGTAACCAAAACCGTCATGCAAGTACATCGAAAAAATGCGTTTGACGAGTTCTACGCGATCTGGTGAACTCAAAGTCAATTTGGATCGGTCGCGGCTGGAGGACGGAATCACTTCACCCTTGGGAAGTACTCGCTCAACATGACCATGCTGATTGAGCAACTCACGAGTGCCATTGGGCATGAACCGGACGATGCGTACGACCTCACCGCTGCTGGAGTAATACACCAAGTCGTAACCGAACGGAGGAACTCCGCCTGCCCACCAACCCGCATCAACACGACTGAGCTGACCGCGCACAGTCACTTTACTGAGATCAATTAACTCCTGTCTTGCAAGCCATTGTTTGACACCAAGCACCAAACCATCTGAGTAGTCACCGTTCAATCCTTCCGAAACGTATATGATTTCGGTTCCGCAAGTTTTAAGTTGGTGACGGTAGAACCCCGCCTCATCGTTATCGACACGACCGAATCGCTTGATGTCATATACCAGCACAAACTTGAACGGGCAGTGCATTTGCTTCGCATCGCTTATCAGTTTTAGAAAAGCTGGACGCTCGGAAGACGTCGCGCCACTTATCGCATCGTCGGTATAGTACTCCAGAATTTCAAAATCGTGATTCGCTGCGTAAAGTTCGATAGCTTGCTTCTGGTCGCCAATCGACTGCTCTTGCCGGTCGGTGGAGCGACGTAAGTAGCCGACGGCAAGTTTACTTCCGGATATTGAGTTTGCTCTCATTGTATCGCCTGACCTCCTGTCATAATTCCATCGACACATTGCGATGAAAACAGCGAGAAGTCAAATTCAACAATCAGCGTAAGCCTTTTGGTACGCGGCTTCTGAAGGTGTCGCGTCAACCATTGGGCAAACAAATTCATTCCACTATTCTGCAATTTGCGGTCAGCATCCGTGGGAGGTTGCGACGTGAAGACGACACTCACCTCGACCTCTGAACGAGATTGAGCGCGAGGTTCGAAGATCAATTGCATTGATCCTCCTCGCCATCTCCAATCAAATCAAAAAAGTCAAGTTGGTTCTTCTGGGATGAGTTACATTGCTCGCTCTTCGACAAATGTCGCAAAACTCGTCGTCCATTTAGGGGAAGTTCCCTTTCGAGTGTTAAATTCGTCAAACAGCCATGAACTTCGACCAGCACCGAAGTTCTTGGTTTGATTTGCTTTTTCGTTGGAATGTCCATTTCGATTTGACCCCCTTTATTAATACAGATGGGAGCGATCTGAAAAAAGTGGACATTTTGCCGTCGGACTCCGAGTTACCTTAGCGCTTTTTAGGTTGGACACATTATGATTGAGACGATAGCAGAGTTGCTCAGGGTGTGGGCAAAGAAACATCGGGAGGGGATCGATAACCACCGCACAAATATTTCTTGTACTTACCGAACTCTCATAAACAGATGCATACTTAAAACTCTGAATTACAGTGGTAATTATATTGATTACTCAACCTTAGGACATCCCAGTCGTCCATTGTCTGAACCGATTGGTGGACGCAATGGAAACAGAGAAGAAATAGTGATATAAAAAATCTATATTACTATTGGTGTCGTGAATGTTGATTATGATCGGTTATCAAGTTCCTGTATCATCCCGCCATCGCGACCTGACTGCCGAAACCGCTGCGCAGAATCACTTTGCTAAACGAGGTTTTTCCTGCAAACACGATAGTGATGGTGTCAATGGACGAATAGAGAAAAACCAGCTTTTTTGACTGACCCTACAACGAAGCGAGTAGCAAGTTCAATCGCCCGCTCGACTTGCTGGATGGCGGATTGTTTTTCCTGCTTCGCGATCTGCAACGTACTTAACGGACTTTCGATTTTCATGGATTTCTGCTTCAACACGATCAGCCACCCAATAAAATTTTGCACTAGAAATCCAATATCGTACTTTATGTCTTCTCATCAGGTGTCGCGGAGATCTTGAATTTCAGTTTCAGATACACACCATTGTCGTCAATCCAGTTTTTACAAAGCACTCGGCTTGAACTATCGAAATCAGGTAAAAGAGTGGCAAAATGTGCAGAATTTATGTTTATTGATCATGCGAAAATCAGGAATAATTATTTGAAACTTTAAGTACTATCTGTCGGTATAAACCAAAACATCTTGTTTCTTGAGGATCTAATGCCGTTCTTCTCACCACTACCGATACAAAAGTTCATCCACTTGTCTAGTCATCGCGGTAAATTTTCTGGTCACGCCATGTTTGTCGATCTGAGTGGTTTTACTGCGTTGACAAATGCATTGATGATGAGCGGTAAAGAAGGTAGCGAGATCCTTAACGACACGATCAATGCTTTGTTTACTCCGGCAATCGATGCGATTGAACGACATGGCGGGTTCGTTGCAAGCTTTGCCGGAGATGCCTTCACTGCCATCTTTCCAAAACGCGATGCCAACGGTCACGATGTCCTCGGTGCCGCCATCGATATTCGCGATTTCTTTCGTGAACATGGATTACGAACAACACCATTCGGCGAATTTCGCGTTTCGGTTCGCATCGGAATTGGTATGGGTACCGTATCGTGGCAAATCCTCCCCTCGCGACCTCAAGCAACATATTGGTACTCTGGATTCGCAATCGAAGCGGCAGTAATTTCGGAAAATGTCGCCCAGTTAAATTCGATCGTTGTAACAAAGGGTATATTGCAATCGTTACCATATCCCGGGGCAGTCAATACTAAAAAGCTGAGTAATGATTTCCGTGAATTGACCAATGGTGCAATCCCACCAAGTAAACATCGACACAATATTCGAGCGGTAAATACACGGTTCGTTCCACGCTCAATATTGTCGCAAAAAACTTCCGGCGAATTTCGCGATATCGTCGCTTGTTTTATCAACCTGAATCGAATTGATGCGAAAAAAATCGAGCACATTCTGACGTTATCGGATCGCTTCGGTGGCTATTTCAATAAAGTCGATGTGAGTGACAAAGGGTGTGTCATCCTGGTTCTATTCGGTGCGCCAACGGCACTGGAAAAGATGTCGCATCGTGCCCTCGAATTCGCGACGACGATTCGCGATGAGTACGCTAATGTCGTCCGGATCGGACTTACACAAGGGACTGCCTTTGCCGGTATCGTCGGCTCAAAACGACGTTGCGAATATACTGCTCTCGGTTTATCGGTAAATCTTGCCGCGCGAATGATGATGAATGCCGAGTTTGGAGCGGTATGGTGCGGACAGCGCATTTTCGAATCGACTAAGGATCGGTGGCAATTTGCCGAACTTGGAGAATACGATTTCAAAGGGTTTTCTAATCCGATCCCGGTCTATCGCGTTACTCAACTTCGAAAATCGCAAGCAGCGCCGAGGTATTTAACGAAAATGATCGGTCGCGATACCGAATTGAAACGCTTGGAAGCTGTTTCGGAGGCAATTTGGAAGGATCGAAGATTCGCATCTGTTACCTATCTTTACGGTGAAGCGGGACAAGGCAAATCACGCCTGATCTTTGAATTTGCTCAAGCTATTTCGGATCGTGCGCAAGTTATAACGTTGTCTACCGATCCGATTCTTCAAAATCCGCTGAATCCGTTCGTCGAATGGATTCGCCATACTTTTACCAGCGGTGAGATCGATTCAATCGAGCAACGCCGCAGCTATTTTCGCGAGCAATGGATCAAATTTGCCGACCGGTGTCGTTCGATTGCACCAGCGCTCCAGCAGGAACTCATTCGAATCGAATCGATCATCGCTAGTATGGTCGGACTCGCGTGGGAAGGGTCAAATTACGCGAATATTATCCCGCGAGAGCGATCCACGGTCGTACGGTTTGCCATCAAATCCCTTCTCGAAGCGTATTGTCAGCTTCAACCCGTCGTACTCGTTCTGGAAGATTTGCATTGGCTCGACGATGAATCAAAAGCAGTTGTTGCTACTCTAACGCGACACGCCGAAGCGATTCCATTCAAAATGATCGTCACTTCGCGATATTCCGACGATGGGAGCAAGCCTCGACTTAGACTTGATCATGATGTAGCGGTCGACGAAATTGATTTAAATGCCCTTTCCCCCGAACAAATTTCTGCGTTCACTGTTAACTTACTCGGATCGGAGATTACCGAGTCAGTGAGTGACTATCTCTTCAAGCGTTCACAAGGAAATCCATTTTATTGCGAACAGCTTGCGCTCTATTTGCGGGAAACGAATCAACTCAAATTGGTCGGGAACCGCTTCACGCTTTCGGAATCGGCACAAGAACTCCCGTCACAAATTCAATCGATATTAGTCGCGCGAATCGACCGATTGCAGTCGGGTTTGAAGCAAGTAGTGCATACCGCCAGCGTACTGGGTCGAGAATTTGCCGTGCAAGTATTGGCAGAAATGCTAAAATCGCTGGTATCGGAACGAAAAAGTAAAAGTGCGACACTTTCGAAACAGCTTGCAACCGGAGAGCAGGAACACATCTGGAATGCGATCCATGAATTGCACTATTTGTTCAGTCATATTTTATTGCGCGATGCCGCTTATGAAATGCAACTCAAGAAACAGGTACGCAAATTACACAAACTTGCTGCCGATACGATGGTGCACCTCTTTGAAGATGATTATCAACAATGGTTCGATATCGCGACTCATTTCGACCAAGCGGAAGAATGGGCGCAGGCAGTAGTCTATTATAACAAAGCGGGAATGTTCGAGTTGGAGCAATGCCACTTCGAAAAAGCGCTTGTTGCGAACCAACGAAGTTTGGTGCTGAATCGGCAGTATCGTGGTGAACAACAACTCGAAATGGCAATTTCTCATCGAAATCTTGGTATTATTTATAGCCGTCAAGGTGTGTACGATCGAGCATTAGAGGAATACACGAAATCGTTGGAAATCCAATTAGTCATTATGGGCGACCGGCACCCCGATACCTTGATGACCTATAACAATATCGGAAATATTTACTTTAACAAGGGGCAGTTCGATCTTGCCTTGGAGTATCACCAGAAATCGCTGGATATCCAATTAGTTGTCTTAGGTGAACATCACAATGCTACGGCAATGTCCTACAGCAGTATCGGGAATATTTACGGGCGTATCGGCAAATTGGACAAGGCGCTGGAAGTTCTTCAAAAATCGTTGGAAATCCGGTTGGCGGTATTGGGAGATTGCCATTCCGATACCGCGTGGTCCTATGGAAATATCGGGAGTGTTTATTTCGAAAATCGGGAGTACGACAAGGCACTAGAGGTTTACCGGAAATCGCTCGAAATTCAGTTAGCAACCTTGGGCGACCAGCATCCCGACACCGCATTGTCCTACGGCAATATTGGAAATGTTTATTTCAATTTAAAGGAGTATGATCGGGCATCGGAGGTTCTCCAAAAAGCGTTGGATATCCAATTAGCAGTGCTGGGCGACCGGCATCCCGCTACCGCCAATACTTACAATAGTATGGGATGTGTGTATTACGAGAAAAAAGAGTATGATCGGGCACTGGAGGTATTCCAAAAAGCGCTAAATGTCCGTATCGCAGCGCTCGGGTCACGTCACCCCTTTGTTGCGACGTCCTACAATAACATCGGGTCGGTGTATAATGATAAAGGTGAGCCGAGTCGGGCATTGGAGTTTCACCAAAATGCGCTGGAAATCTGTCTAGCGATTTTGGGTGAACGGCACCCGAAGACCGTTAGCATCTTCAAGAGTATTTATGAAACTTATGAACAACTAGGTGACTTGGAAAAAGCTGCCGAATATCGTGCACGTGCCGAAGCTGCGACAAAGTAATTGAATTACAATAGTCTCTCTTGAAAATCATTTGTTATCGGTAGTAGGGGGCGGAACCCCGCTTCCACCCACAGGTCAGGCGAAGCCTGACACCGAATCATGACAACTTATTTTCGAGAACAACTATCATAGGCAAGGTCCAACTGTGGATGTCAGGTCGATTGAATTATTAAAAAATCAGTCGTCTGTCCAAAATCGACTGGTAGTTATTACGATTTCCTTGAATTTTCAGCATAATTAAGATTAATATTGACAGATCACACGAGTGTTTACCCCTTCAACTCGGTCTATTCGACCAAAAACCACTATTTATTCTGAATTCATTACACAAATCTTCGGAGAATAGTACACCTGTTTCATTCCCGGAAACCACGATTAGGAAATTCACAAGATTATCGCTCTTGACTCGGGATTTCTATCGTGATTAACTGGTTCAAAGCGATCAGATTTTCGACATAATTCTCCGGAAATGCAGAAAATAAGAGTATCTCAGAGGATTTAGTGCCATTGCAAGAAGCAGGTAATTGATTTATCTTTGTTGTACCACAATCTCAAACAAGTGAGGAATTCTCGTGGACAAGGCGCAAATCAACTGGCAATCGCTCCCGTTTGGGTACCTGAAAACCGACTGTCATCTCGAGTACTACTATCGGGACGGTAAATGGGACGAGGGTCAAATCGTTAACGAAGACTCGGTAAAATTGAGCATTGCTGCCACTTGCCTTCACTATGGACAGGAGTGTTTCGAGGGTGTCAAAGTATTCGAAAACAAGAACGGTCAAGCCCTCATTTTTCGAGCAGAAGAAAATGCACATCGGATGTACCGGTCAGCTCAAAAAATTGAGATGGTCCCGTTCCCCAAAGACAAGTTTTTAAATGCCATTGATAAGCTGGTTCAGCTCAATAAACGGTTCATTCCCCCTTATGGCAGCGGTGCCAGTCTGTATATTCGCCCGCTACTGGTTGGTATCTCGCCGTTGGTTGGTGTTAAACCGGCGACTGAGTACATGTTCCTTGTCTTCTGTACTCCTGTCGGACCCTACTTTAAAACCGGGGTCAAACCGATCAAATTGATCGTTGAAGACACAATCGACCGTGCCGCACCGCTTGGGGTTGGAGACGTCAAAGTCGGTGGAAATTACGCTGCCGGGTTACGTGCGACAGTCAAAGCACATAACAACGGTTATACCGAAGTGCTTTATCTCGATGCAATTAAAAAAGAGTATATCGACGAATCTGGTCCCGCAAACTTTTTCGGCATCACCGCGGATGGGAAATATATTACCCCCAAATCCAACTCGATCTTACCCAGTGTCACCAACATGAGTCTGATGGCGTTAGCCAAAGAGATGGGACTTACCGTCGAACAACGCCCGGTTCACATTAATGAGTTGGATTATTTGAAAGAAGCTGGGTGCTGTGGAACGGCTGCCGTAATTACTCCAATCAAGAGCATCACTTTCCGCGATAAAGTCATTGTGTATCAAGAGAATGATGAAATTGGTCCGGTTTGTAAAAAGCTGTACGAAACGCTGACATCGATCCAGAATGGAACGACCGAAGATAAATTCGGCTGGACCCGCGTGATTCCTTTGTAAGCTTATAAAATCAACTGTTATTGCTTTAAACGCATCACTGACTATTGTCAATGATGCGTTTTTTTTATATCAGGAATATTTTTTGGAAAATCTTCGCTTCTATTTGTTTGCGCTTCGACCGATCACGCTTTCCGAAACGAGCAACAGCAATGCCATTGCCAATAAATAGCTGCGCCACTCGCGACCGTCGCGGGTCTGTTTCCACGAAGTGATTGCAGCCTCCGGGCTATTCGGTAATGGTTTGAAGGTCGAATCGGCGATTCCGCCAAACCGGGTTCGTTTGTTACGATTGCTTTCATTGCACGGAAAGGTCGCCGTCCAAATTCGGTTGGAATCATCGCGCCAAAAACCGGGTTCGGTGAAATGAATCCGATTTAGATCTGCGAATTCAATGGTTCCGGATGGTGAAGTCCAACGAACTGATGTACGGAATTCGTCAGGAATCGGAACTGACGCAGAGCATTCTACCGAAGGTGCAGCATCAACTCCCTGCAGCATCGCCAACCCGCGTGCAAGTAACGGAATTCGTAACGGTTCGGTTTCCCATCCAGCACCAGTTACCGGAATTGTCTCCAATCGGAAATACCCTTTTCCGTCTTTCTGGTCGATCCAAGCCGAAGCACCATCGGCGAAATTCAAACTGCTGATACTAGCGGATGAAACAGACCACCGTCCACCGACTGCGATATCCGGCGATTTCACCCAAGCGCGCAGACAACTGGCTAGTTGATCTTTGTTTAGAGGATAGCGGCTTCGACCAACCGATTGATAGGTTTGCAATTGTGGTAGATTTGCCGCCAGTAACCAGCGATTCCACTCACTTACATCGGCATCGGAAGCCGGAATTAACCAGAGCGACTCGCCAGTTTCCAGCCGGGTTCGCCATTGTTGCGCCGATTGCAGTGGAGGACGTTTTCCTGCGTGAATTGCCACGGTCGAAGTCCGCTCGCCGACACCAGCAACTCCAATATTCATTGCCGCAAGTCCGGCAGCGATAATCCGGATCTGTGATGGATCGCCACTTACTGCTACCGCTCGTTGGCGTTGTGCCGGGATCGATAAATCTCGAGAATTATCGGTCGATAAGAGGTCTTCCGTCAACAATTCGGCGCGAAGCCGCCAAGGTCCGGAGCCTTGAGGTTTTACGATCCAGTCCACCGATCGTTCGGAATGTGCCGCCATATCAAGATTTTGTTCGCCGATCGCCTCGTAACTTCCAGTTGGTGAGGCAATCGACAGCTTGATTGCAGTCGATTGAGGATTCTCGGCGTATGAGTGAACTGTCGTGCGAACGGTTACTCCCGAGCTGGCATCCAGCAACGGTTCGAGTTGTTGGATATCGGATATTGCCAGATTGTTTGTGCTGATTTCCGGTGGGGTCCAGCGGAAATACCGAATATTCGGAACGGGTTGAATGCTCAAGGTATCGTTTTGCCCGACACCGTCGGTAAGCAGGATCAATGATCGGAACGGTGCACTGGAAACCCGCAAAATCCGTTCGGCTCGAGCCAGCGCGCCCGCGATATTATCGGGAAGTGTTTTCGGTGACTCGCCATCTAACGCCGATTTGATGACCGGAAGCGAGGTATAGATTCGATTTGAATCCAGATCGTCGGCAAATAGCAGTGTGATTTTATCCTGTGATGTTAGCGTATTCGCAAACTGTCGAATTACGCGTACCGCTTGATCGAATGGCGAACCTGCAGCAGTATGCGCCGCCATCGATGCCGACCGATCCAGCACAATGGTTATTTCTGCATTGGCGGGCGAGCCTACCGGGAAAGCACCCACCGATAACGGACGAGCAAACGCCGCGACAATACAGAGAATCGCGAGAATTCTCAAAAGAATTAATAACCACTGCGTGATATTGACCCGGCGGTGCTGTTTTTTTTCGAGCAGTTTCAGGAATCGGATGGACGAAAAGGGAATTTTCGGCAACTTCCGACGGGAAAGAAGATATAGCAACAACGGAATACCGGCTGCAGCCAGAAACGGAAGAAGAGAGGAATTTAACCAAGTCATAGTGTTTCGATGGCTTCCCGCAGCTTAGAGGTTCCGCGATTGAATTTGCAGCAGTGATGTTGTTGCAATGCTGCTGGTGATTTAATTCCGGGGATAAAGAATCCGTTCCACCAGGTGAATCAAAAGATGACCGAGTGTGATGTGCGTTTCCTGAATGTGCGCGGTCACCTGCGATGGAACACTAACGACGTAATCAGCCAATGCGCCCATTCCGCGCGGATCGGCACCACACCACGCCACAGTGGTAACGCCTTTGGCACGGGCTGCTGCCATTGCCGCCAACACCGAACTCGATTTGCCGGAAGTGGAAATCGCAATCAAAACGTCACCGACGCTGCCAAGTGCTTCTACTTGGCGCTTGAACACATGGTCGTACCCGTAATCGTTGGCACAACCAGTTAGAATCGAGCTATCAGTCGTTAATGCCAGTGCGGCAATTGCCGGACGTTCGTAATCACCAGATAACCGTACGACCAGTTCTGTAGCCAAGTGTTGTGAATCTGCTGCCGAACCGCCATTGCCGCAGAATAGCACTTTTCCGCCGTTGCGAATCGTATCCGCGATGCGCTCTGCAATCGTACAGATGGTTTGGAGCAATACTTCGTTTGCCGCCGAAGCACGTTTCACTTCTGCCGATGCCAACAATCCGTTGGCGACTGCTTTCATTTGTTCGTCGTGTGTCACATTCTCCTCGCTTGTTAATAGAAGCGAATCGAAAACAGATAAATTAAAACGATCTACTGATCAAGTATTCAGCCCACGCTTGCAAGAGATCGCGGTATTTTGATTTTGGGAGTACTTCCAATAACGGCAACGCTTCGTGAATATACCCATTGGCTTTATCGATCGTATACTGCACACCACCGGACGCAACCAGCCAATCGGTAACTGCCTTGACGTCTTCTGTAGTCGCCTGGCAATTGCCCAGAACACGATCCATCAGTATGCGCTGTTCCGGTGAGGATCGCCGATAAGCATAACTGACGATCGTCGTGCGTTTTCCTTCGCGAAGATCGCTTCCGACCGGTTTACCAAGTTTCTTCTCGTTACCGACGATACCCAGAATATCGTCCTGTAATTGAAATGCGATACCGCAAAGCGATGAAAAACGTCCCAGTGCATGAACGATCGGGTGTTCCGGATCGTCGGTGTCAAGTCCGATCATCGCACCGGCTTGAGCACAGAATTCGTATAATACGCCGGTTTTTCGCCAAAGCATATCGATGATGGCTTCTTCCGTAAGTTCATCGATGGGGAGGTGCGAGAATTGAACGTCAAGCACTTCACCTTCGACTAGAATATTCAAGACCCGGGTGTCTAGACGGTTGATCAGGAATAGCGCTACTTTCGGATCGACCCCGTGCTGCGACGACAACTCGGTCATCATCGAGACGCCCCACCCGTGTTGGACATCGCCTGCCAATATTGCAATCGCAACGCCATAATGTGCCGCTTCCGAATTTTCCAAGGGGAATTTTTCACGTTGCGACGATTCCTTCCGAAACCGTTCGTGTACCGTGTCTTTACCCCGACGTGTACCGTCACGATCGATGATATCGTCGTGAACCAATGTCCAAGTGTGAAAGACTTCCACTGCGGAAGCTGCAGGAAGGGCTTTTCGTTCGTCGCAACCGACGGCACCGCAGGAAAATAACAGGATTGCCGGTCGCAACCGCTTCCCGCCATAGCGGATATAAGCGGCGACTGCTTCTCGGATATCGTCGGGAGCAAATCGTTCCAAAAATCGATTGTTCAATAGAAAATCTTGTACCCAAACAACCCGTTCGTCGAGATGTTCGAAAAAGATGCGTTCGCGGTCGGTAGAATTCTCGTTCACTGTGCCTCGATCAGATATTGATTGCTAATCCATACGCTGCACCGGCAGCTTCTTTGATTGCTTCCGACAAGGTCGGATGGCTGTGAATCGTGTGGTGAATTAAATTACCGGTTGCTTCAGCCGATTTTGCCAAACAGAGTTCGGCGAGCAATTCACCGGCATCGTGACCAAGAATATGAGCACCGAGTAGTTCGCCATATTTTGCATCGAAGATTAATTTCACTAACCCATCGGTTTCACCGGCAGCGCGTGCTTTACCATTGGCACTAAACGGATATTTACCGATCTTCACTTCCAATCCGCGCTCTTTTGCCTGTTCTTCACTGAAACCGATACTCGCGAATTGGGGTTGACAATAGGTCACTGCAGGCATGGATTCATAATCGATAGCATGTGGATTCAATCCATTCATGTGCTCGATCGCATGGATACCTTCGGCACTGGCGGTGTGTGCCAGCCACGGAGCACCGATACAATCGCCGATGGCATAAATATTGGCGATAGCGGTTTGATAGTTTTTGTTAACTTTGATTGCACCGCGTTCGACTCCGATGCCAAGCGCTTCAAGACCGAGATTTTCCACATTTCCCGTCACACCGATCGCGAGTAATGCTAAATCGGCTTCAACGGAATCTTCTTTACCTGCGGCAGTCCACGTTACTTTCACGCCGGATTCGGTGGGTAGTATCGATTGCACCGTTGCATTCACACGGACATCAATTCCAAGCTTGCCGAAGCTTTTTGTCAGCAGATCTCCTAATTCGGCATCGCCAGCAGGAACCAGTCGTGGCAACATTTCCAGTTGGGTCACTTTCGTCCCGAACGCATTGTAGAAATAGGCAAATTCACTACCGATCGCACCACCGCCAATCACCACCAGCGATTTTGGTTGATCCGGAAGCGACATTGCTTCGTGACTGCCGATGATTCGCTTGTGATCGAGTTTAATCTGCGGCAATTCACGCGTTCGAGCGCCGGTTGCGACCATGATGAATTTCGAGGAATAGGCTTTTGTACTGCCGTCAGCGGCGGTAACAGTAACTTCATTTTTACCGGTGACAGTGCCTCGTCCGGCGATATGTTCCAGTTTATTCTTCTTAAACAGGAATTGGACGCCACGCATCGACATATCTGCGACCTTGCGCGATCGAGCGACGATTGCTTTCCAATCGTAACCGATACCCTCGGCACTGAGTCCGTAATCTTTGGCGTGTTTCATGGTTAGAAACATTTCTGCCGATTTCAGAAGAGCTTTGGTGGGAATACAGCCCCAATTCAAACAGATTCCGCCGAGATGTTTCTCTTCGATAACAGCCGTTTTCATACCGAGCTGACTTGCGCGAATTGCTGCCTCGTAGCCACCGGGACCCGATCCGATAACGATCAAATCAAATTGCATTTCTGCCATTGCAGATTCTCCAATTATACTCTCAGATATACGAATCTTTTCAAAACGCTTCAAAATACGGTTGGAAACCCCATACAGACAACCGGGGATAATGACTTGACCGAAATATTTAAGTTTTCGATTAATTTAACTTTCATTGTTATCGGCAATTCCCTATTTTCTGGTGTTCCGACTACGAGGTATCGATGGCAACTGATTCGACCGGTACTCCTAAGTATGACTACGATCCCCTCAAAGATTTCAACGATTCTGGAGATATTTCCTTCGGGAAGCCGTCACAGACCGTTGGAGAAAATCGGGGACCGAATGAACGACCGGCATCTTCGCACGAAGCACAGCACAAATCGGATGAATCAATCGGTATACCGCCAGATGTAAAACTAGGCACTACGAGATTACCACCGAAAATCACTTCGCGATTTTGGTTTCTTTACTTCGTAGTTCCGGTTTCGGTGTGTTTAATTACAATTATTGTGTTCTTCACTTACAAGAAATTCTCGGATTCACCTGAAGCTTGGTTGGAGCGAGCGAATACATTTTACCGGAACATGGAGTACGGCGAAGCTTTGACTGCCTATCAGAAATCGAATATACGCTTGCCGGATAATCCGGAAACCTTGGTTGGAATCGCCAATTGTTATTGCAAATTGAATAAACCGGTTGTTGGTCTATCGTTCGTTACCGAAGCGGTGAAAATCGATCCTAAGTACACACCAGCATTGCTCGCACAGTCCGATCTCGAATGGTCGATGGGAGAAGGGCGTGCGGCAGTATCTGCGATGCTTCAGGCGACCGAAATGGAACCGAATAATATTGCAATCCTGTTAAAGTGCGCCGATCTGTTCTGGCGAGTAAGTGAATTCGAAAATTCTTATTCGATGTATCAGAAGGTGATAATTCTCGATCCCGATAATACCGAAGCGAAAAAAGGATTGACGAGATCGGTTGACAAACAACAACAACAGGCGATCTATTCGCGATTTCAAAATCATGTTCCCCGGGAAGGATTCGAGAAAGAGACCATTTCTACCATGTCGGTTCACGATCACGAATATGTTCCACCTGAAGAATCCAACGAGGGACTTTCATCTGAGTAACGTGATGTAAACAAGTGAATGGAAACTCAGATTAGATTGTTCGAAATAATCCACTATCTTCCACCGATACACCATTCACTTGGTTAGTATAAGTCATTTAATTCATTCACCATATGTATTCGAACATATTATTTTTTTCCACTGAGGTATAAATGTTATCCCAAACCCCGTTAATGCCAAAGGGAGTGAAATCGAAGTTCTGGTTTCTTTACATCGCGTTTCCACTCCTTGGTCTGATCGCAATTATTCTTGCGTTTTACTGGTGGAGGAGTTTGGACGATACACCCGAAGCTTGGTTGAATCGGGGAAATGATTATTATGAAAGTCGCGAATTCGGCGATGCCCTCGAAGCATATCAAACATCCAATCAAAAAGCTGCTGGCAATCCCGAAGCACTGACCGGAATCGGACGCTGCTACCTGAAATTGAACAAAGTCGATTTTGCGATGAAATTTATCACCGAAGCGATTCGTCTTAATCCTAAACTGGTTCTGGCTTACATTGCTCTTGCCGATGCCGAACACGCTGCCGGAGACAACCAAGCGGCAATTTCGGCAATCCTTCAAGCATCGACACTCGATCCTTCAAATCCCGAAATATACCTGAAAGCAGGTGATTTATACTCGTATGTGAGTGAATTTGAAAATGCACTGGCAATGTACCACAAAGTACTGGAATTGGCACCAAACCACGCTGAAGCGAAACTGGGTATTGATAAAGCCACAACATTAGGACAGCGTCAGGCAACGCTCGAACAGAATCGGTCGCAACTGAATAACGGCTACGAATCCGAAGCGATTTCAACCACTCCCGATTATAATCCCTCTCCATATTCCGGCTCGGATTCACCGCCCGAACCAATCAATAGTGGGGAATGAGTAATATGAGCTTTTCAAATCGATAAACACTACTAAGCACAACATCGAATATCAGTCTGGAGACGATATGCTAACGTTATCACCCCAACTTCCGAAACGCGGTAAGAATAAATATTGGTATATGTATATCGTTGTACCGGTAAGTGTGTTACTGCTGGCAACCGTCGTTTTCTATTGGTGGAAAGGATTGTCGGATACGCCGGAAGCGTGGTTGGCTCGCGCGAATACTTATGCCGCGAATAACGAATTTGGCGATGCATTAAATGCATATCTGAAATCGGATCAACAACAACCGAATAATCCCGTTACACTTACTGGAATTGCACAGTGTTATTCAAAAATTAATCAACTCCAGAAAGCAATGTCGTATACCGTCGATGCACTGCACATCAAACCGGATCACATTCCGGCACTGTTACTTCAATCCGATTTATTTCGTGTGTTGGGTGACAATCACAATGCATTACTGATCGCGCTTCAAGCTATACACATTGATCCGAACACTTCCGATCATTACTTAAAAGCTGCAAGTTTGTATCGACTTGAGAACGATTACACTTCAGCGATCGCGATGTACCAAAAAGCGTTGTCGCTGGATCCCAATAATGTGCAGGCAAAGGGGGGATTGGCACAGTCGGAGGACTTGTATGAGCGACAAGCATCGCTGGAACGAACATGGAGTGAAAATCAAGGGGTCTATGAACCAGATCAAATCAGCACTGTTCCCAATTTTAATCAACCTCAAAAGCCATCCTCACCATCGGAAGAGACAATTTCTCCGGAAGATGTCGGTAATCGGTGAGGTGTGATCTAGGTACAAAAAGTAATCTTGGTGCGACACCGTTGCAATTAAGAAGTACTATTTTTAGACACCTCCTCAGCTTCGATAGCAAACCAAATGATCGTCATCCGACTGCTGTAAAAGTTTACAAATGCTGCACCTAGACCCACTATATGGAAAAAAATATTCTTTTAAATGATTTGAGCTTTCTCGTATCGTGTTGAATATTGGTCATCTATACATATATATGAGGTAATGTAATCGCGAGAATGAAAATGAAATTAAAAGAATTAGAGAAGCGCAATGCGAAAGCGATTTGATTGTTTCACTCTGAGATGGGAGCATTACATTTATACTGTGAACTATTCATTCCGAGTTGAGGACATAATATTCTAAAAAACAAATCCACCCATATCCTTGAATGAAAAACGGATAAGCCATCTCCCAACATAATATAATAGATTAATTACCAATATGTTGTAAAACTTTCTTCGTTACAATGATGCAAAAGTAGACGCCGAAAAAAAAAAGATTTTGATAATTTTTTAAATTTGACTTGATCTCCAGAAAAACAAAAGTTAATTTTCACTATGAGAGTTTATTGCGACGAAATTGCAAAACTCAAGCACTTACATCGCGTAATTAGCAATAAATTCAACGATGCTTCTTTCAACTTTTCGCTAAATCGATGACAACGCCACACTGCTTTTGAAAAGTTCATACTGTAAATTTCTTTGTGATAACTTGATCCATTAGAATGCTAGTCTAGCGGGATCACTTTTACCAATGTCGGTGAATTACCTTTGAAACTGGTCACATAAGTTGCTGGAAATTTTTCAAGATCCCTTTTGTTTATGTTTTGAGACTGAGTAGTTAGAATAAATGCTATCTGATTCGGATCCATTCAGAAAGTATTCAATGAATTAAACTTCGCTCGATCAGTCGGAACCAAGCTATTAATATTGAGTTGAATAGCGATTGGGACTGCAGCGCTGGGAAGATAATTGTTGAAACGCCGTATTGATTCTGCGATGAAGTACTGGAGGAAAGAATGTTAAAATTGCGAAGTTATTTTGTGATCGCCTCGTTACTAATCTTCTCGAATATGCTTTTCGGGGTGAACTTATCGGCTCAATCTGCTTCGAACGAGACTGAAAGTCAACTTCGTGCGATCGTCGATCGGATGTTTAATAATGAAGCAGTTACTCCCGAGGAAAAACTCGCCGCTTACCGATTGTACGAAGAAGAAGTCGCTCTTCGAAATCAAGAAAATCCGGTTATCATGCGGACAGGTGGACCCGATCCTTTTGGTTACGCATTTAAAGATCAAGCTGAAACTGATGGACCCACCTTCAATTGGATTCAGCATACTACCGCTGCACATCAGATGACCAGCGCTGAGTTCACTACCGGTGATGACAACTCGGTTGGACCGATCAACCTGCCGTTTCCGTTCCCGATGTACGGTGGTACTCTTTCGAGCATCTACATCAACACGAATGGTCACCTGACTGAATCGCTCGCTGCCGGTACTCTTCGAACTTATGCATTCCCGCAACCGACCGGACCGCGTGGTATCTATTTCTGGTGCGGCGATATGTGTACCTATCCCTATTCCGGAGCAGGCAACTCGCGGGTCCGATACGAATCATTCATTTCACCGGACACAATGTTCGTTGTCACTTACGATAGTCTTGCTAAATATTCGACTGCTGCCGGTCGCGTTTCGGCACAAATTATTCTGTATCCAAACGGGAATATCAAACTTCAATATCGGGATGTAACTGGCGATTGGTCGACCGCTCCGGGGATCGGAATTCAAAGTGCCAATGCCGTTAATTCATTGGGTTACGGTGCCCCATTGCCAACAAACAATACTGCAATATTGTTTTACCTCCCCTGCAACATCGTATCGCTAAATTTACCTTTGAATAATGCTCTGCAAGTGCCAGTAACAACTAATTTTCAATGGACCGGTGGTAGTTGTACCGATTATTTCGATGTTTATTTAGGAACCGATCAGACGCTGGTAACCAACATCGATAGTAGTGTCAGAGTTGCCAGTCATACTACGTTATCACTTTACGATCCGCCGGATTCACTGTTGCAATCGACGCGGTATTACTGGCGGGTGGTGGCGATCGATACTGGCGTTACTCCACCCGACATCTTTGCATCCACCGTGTTCACTTTCATGTCCTATACTCCGGGATTGGAAGGTGTGAAAACGATTGGAGGAACCGATCCGGATTACGCCACAATACACGATGCGATCTCGGCGTTAAATGGTGCCGGTACGGGAACGGGAGTAACCTTCATGATTCGAGGGGGTACTTACAATGAACCTCCGGACTCGATATCGATAACTGCTACGACCGGTCCGAATAATCCTGCCATCTTTAAAGTTGCCGATACGCTCGGAGTAATTATCAATAAAACCGGAACGACCGGACAACCGTATGCATTCAAATTCGCCAATGCGGACAATATCGTATTCGACGGCAGCCACCCGGATGCACCGGATCGCAACTTCATGACTGTGAATGCAACCGGAACGAGTGGTCAATACGGTTTCTGGATCGATGCCGGGAGTAATAATTGTAAAGTCAAAAATGTAAATATTACTGTGGGTGGTACGACTTCGACGTTCCGACCGATTTACGGATACTATTCCACCACTCTCGGATCGTGTGCGAACGATACCGTAATGAACTGTCAAATTACCGGTGGGTATTACGGAATGTATCTCTACGGTTCCTCGAGTGCATCACATACCGGTTGGTATATCGCGAACAACAACATCGTCGACTTCAACTACTACGGTATGTATTTGTACTACTTTACAAATGCAACCATTCTTGGTAATCGCGTTCACCGGACTTCGGCAGCAGCGAATGCGCTGTACGGAATTTATGCCAGTACCGGTACTAGCGGAAATTTTGTCGGAAACTGGGTTTACGATTTAACACCGAGTGCCACCGGATCGGCATACGGATTGTATAGTACCGCTGGTGTTGGACGTCTGATTGCCAACAATATGATCAATCTGGATGCAACGACCGGTGGGGCGATGTACGGGCTTTACGTGACCACCGATTATGCGAAAATTGCCCACAATACTGTGCGCATTGCCGGAACGGCTGGTGGTAGTTACAATTCTTACGCTCTGTACAGCAGTGCTGCCAACACCGATACGATTGTCAACAACATCTTCATCAACGAGCGGACTGGTGGCACGACAACTCAATACCATGTTGTAATGTATATGCCCGCGAATCCCTTCGGATATAGCAACAATAATATCCTGTCAACGGTTACCGAATCGACCACCGATAACCTGTACGTTGCCAGATATAATGCTATTACATACAACACCTTGTCGGATCTTCGAGGGGCACCCGGGTATGTCTGGGATGCTCAATCGCTCGATATTCCTCCGACTTTTATTGCACCCCCAAATCTTCATATTCCGTTGAATTCACCGACAATCGTGGAATCGGCTGGACGTCCGGTATTCGATGTCGTCACTGATTTCGACGGTGAAACAAGAAATGCGACGACTCCGGATATTGGTGCCGATGAAGGGTTATTTGCCACCGGGGAAGATATGATCAGACCCTCGATCTCGCACGAACCGCTGCTACGGACGCAGGAAACCACCTCGCGAGCCGCAGTTGCAATCATCACCGACAATGTCGGAGTTGCAACTGGTGCCAATGCCCCGCGATTGTATCATAAACGATCGAATGAAACCACTTGGTCTTTCGTAAATGCCACAACGATTCAAGATTCACTCTACACCTTTACAATCCCCGGTTACCCGATGAATGCCGTGGTTCAATATTACATCGCGGCACAGGATACGTCTGGAAATGTCGTCACTTCTCCATTTGGTGGAAGTGGTGCAAATCCTCCGGGTACGATTCCCCCAACGACTCCTCATTCATATAATATTGCGACGATCCTGATGGGAACAAAAACGATCGGTGGTGTAAATCCCGATTTTGTATCAATAACGGAAGCCGTTAATGCATTGAACAATATTGGTGTCGGACAGGGAGGCGTTACATTCCTGATTCGTGGCGGAACATACAATGAGGAGCCGAATGAATTTTTGACCTCTATCGGAAGTAGTTCGACTTCTCGGGTTTGTTTCAAAGCTGCCGATACCAGTGCCGTAATTATCAATAAAACCGGTACTTCAGCTCAACCTTATGCGTTTAAATTCTCCGATGCCGACGATATTATTTTCGATGGCAGCGATCCTGCATTTCCGGGACAAAATTTAATTTCGATTAATGCCGTCGGTACGTATGGATACTATACTTTGTGGTATGATGCCGGTACGAATAACTGTGTCGCGAAAAACTTAAATCTCACCATAACGGGTACTACATCTACGTACAAGAACATCTATGCCTACTATCGAACCGGCGTTCCAGGATGCGCTAACGATTCAATCGTGAACTGCCGGGTAACTGGTGGTTATTACGGTATGTATCTTTACGGCGGATCGGCAACGACTCAGCTATCAGGCTGGTATGTCGCCAACAACGATGTCGTCGACTTTACCTATTACGGTATGTATTTCTATTATTTCACGTCGGCGACAGTGCATGGAAATCAGGTTCATCGCACTTCTGCGGCATCAAACGCGCTATACGGAATTTACGGTTCCACCGGAACCAACGGAATATTCACCGGAAATTGGATTTATAATTTAACTCCCAGTGCGACCGGAACGGTATACGGTTTGTATCTCTATTATGGACCGGGTAGAACGATCGCAAATAATATTGTCAATCTTGACGCGGCGACTGGTGGATCAGTCTACGGTCTATATGTCGGATCGGAGTTTGCCAGAATCGCTTACAATACGATTCGAATCGGTGGAACGACTTCCGGTAGTTATAGTTCCTATGGTTTGTATGTCGGTTCCGCATCGCAAGATTCGATCGCAAACAATATCATTGTGAACGAGCGAACCGGCGGTGGGGCGAGTTATTACAATGTCTGCGTCTATCTCCCGACATCAACGACGCCATATGCGTATTGCGATCACAATCTATTCAGTAACGTCGACACATCTAATACCGATAATCGTTTCATTATCCGGTACAATTCAGTGAATTACAACACTTTGCAAGCGACGCGAACCGCTGGGTACAACTACGATGCCAACTCGTTCGATGAAGCGCCGCCATTTGTGGAACCACCGGATTTACATATCGATCCAACCTCGACATCATCAGTCGAAGGGAATGCCGTTCCGATGTTTGGCATCATTACCGATTTCGATAACGAAATCCGAAGCGAAACCGTACCCGATATCGGTGCCGATGAAAGTAATCTCGCAAACGGTGCAACCGGTTTTATTACTGGTGTTGTTCGCGATTCGATTCCCGGTATGCCGCCCGTAGCAGGCGTTACCGTCACAGTGGGTAGAAATGCATCAATTACCGATTCACTGGGTAGATACACGATCGAAGCAAATGTCGGCTTGTACGACTTAATTGCCGTGAAACCGTGCTTTGCACGCACAACCATCACTGGAATTCAGATCGATTCTGGTCGAACCGATACGTTTGACGTGTTCATGCTGCGACCGATCTTTACGGCACCGAATTCGTTTGTTTTGTATGGTGAACCGGGACAAACACTTTCGGAAAATTTAGTCATCCAAAATACCGGTTCGGCACCACTTCAATACAGTTTAACTGTACTGGCGCCTTGGATGAGTGCTTCGCCACAACAGAATACAATTGATCCACATTCGATCGGTGAAATATCGGTGATGTTATCGATCGATAGTTCACAGCAGCTAAATACCTGGATGGCAAACGCACTCACCTTTACTTACAATGGGTGCCCGTCTCCGATTACTGTAGCAGTGTTGATTTCGGTTTCGCTGGGTGTCGATAACGAGTTATCGGCAATACCGAAAGAATATAAACTCTACCAGAATTATCCGAATCCGTTTAATCCCTCGACCGAACTGCGGTTCGATCTTCCAAAATCCGGAATGACGAAATTGACCGTGTTTGATGTTCTTGGTCGACAAGTAGCGCAGTTAGTTAATCAGAATCTGAACGCTGGAAGACATAGTGTTCGGTTTGATGGATTGCGTCACAATGCTGGCGTGTATTTCTACCGGATCGAAAGCGGTTCTTTCAGCGATCTGAAAAAGATGGTTCTGGTCAAGTAGGTGATGAATCGAGATAAATGGGCGCATGAATTTGCGCCCATTTATCAGTCGGTAATCATCGATATTGTTGTTAAAGTAAGCGACTTACCAAATAAACCACTCATTCGGTTTCACTGTCAACGATTGGCGATTCAGTATTCATTTGAAGAATATTCGAAAAATTAAAAAGTGAGTCATGCCTTATATTTTTTAATGTTTGTCTGAATCGTAAGACTGTGCATTTCACAGGTTATCACTAGTTATTGTAACCTGTTTCCGAAGACGAAAGGAATTGAAAATGCTCTCGAAACGATATGTAATTACTCAAGTACTGATTCTTTGGCTTCTCTCGATTTGCTTACTCACCCCGGCTTTTGCCACGATTTCCTCTGATGAGAAGGAACAAAATGAAGCGTTAATCAACAACGCTTTATTGACGAATCAAAATCGGACCAATTTACCTGTCGAAGTGATTCGTCAACCCAGTTCCACCGACGAATTAAACACGATTGTGACAATCGGTACCGGTACGACTGGACAATCATATCCACTGTACAAGTACTGGCACTACTCCGGTGGAGCTGCGATTTATACCCCTGCCGAGATCGGGCTGAGAGGAACGATTAACTCAATCTCGCTGTATTGCGGAACTGCGGCGACATGGTCGGGAACGGGACAAGATACCGTCGATATCTGGATGTCCGAAACCGAAACCGCAAGTTTTCCATCGCCGCTGAATTGGAATCAATTCTCGGTTGGTGCGACCAATGTATATCATTCTACAGTCACTCCGACACTTGCTGTTGGCTGGTATACATTCACTTTTACCACACCGTTCACTTATTCCGGTTCTAACAATTTAATGGTTTTATTTCGCGCATTTGTGACCACCGATGTCAGTGGCGGCAACAATTGGTACTATACCGCGACGACCGAGAACAAATTCATTTATTTTTACACCGATAATTTGAGTTGGAATACGATTGCAAGTGGTGGAATCACGTACTATGCATCGCTAAATCGTCCGAATATGCAACTCGATATTACCAATAGTGCAACATTGCCCGGTGCAGCGACACTTGTCAGTCCGGCTAACGGAACTTCAATTTCAACTGCGACAGCGGCATTAAGTTGGACTGCCGGAGCGAATACCGATAATTTCGATATTTATTTATCGACGAATCAATCAAGTGTGGTTACGATGAACAGCACTGCTCGTATTGCGAGCGGAATTACGGCAACCACGTTTAACGCACCGATATCAAATAATCAAATGTACTATTGGCGAGTAGTTGCACGAAATTCAACGACATTAGAAGTTACTCCCGGTTTGATTCGGTCTTTCAATACTTTTCAACAGCTTTCGGGGATGATGTCGATCGGAGGTGCCGACGCGGATTTCCCCAACTTTGCTTCGGCAGTGCTGGCATTGCAGATGGGCGGCGTTGCTGATGGAGGAGTTACTTTTAATGTCCGCGGAGGAACTTATTACGAATCGATCCTACTTCAGAATATTCCCAATGTGAGTGAATCCAATCAAGTAATTTTTCAGCCGGAATTGGAAGCCGTGACGATTTCGACTCCCGGAACATCCGGCACTACCGACTATATGGTAAAAATTGCTGGGACCGATTGGGTTACATTCGATGGAATATCGCTGGTCGATACTTCTACTTCATCGACCTACAAGATCGAATACGGTTACTGGTTAACCGATGTCGGTGGTACCGATGGTGCGCAACACAATACGATTCAGAATTGTTCGATTACCCTGCATCCATTATCGACCACGTACGGAATCAGACAATATAGTACTACTTCGGCAACAACTACTGCCGGTACTCAAAGTTACAACCGATATCTGAATCTGAAAATTGGGAAGTGTTATTACGGCATCTATATCGGTCAGGGAAGCAGTACTTACCGTGATCTCGATAACGAAATCGGAAGTACGGAACAGGGTTTAGGTTTTACCGGTCGAATGGTTGTCGGACAAGATTCAATTTCGGGTACCTATGCGATCTATCTCGACAGTCAAGAAAATTTCTGGGTGCACGATCTCGATATAACGAATCACAATACTACCGGTATTACTAGCTACGATATCTACATCACGACCGCATACGGCATACCCAAGATTAACGGTAACCGGATTTTCAATAATGCCAGTAACAGTATCACGACTACCCGGTACGTGAAGTACGGTATCTATGTCACTTCCGGTACAACTGTTACCGAAATGCGGATCTACAACAACATGATCTACGGCTTGAAATCGACTTCGACGAATGCCAGTGCGATCGCGTCATTTTATATCTACGGGACATATATCTCATCGATCAGTACATTGTATCTTGATAACAACAGCTATCTTATCGATGCGATCAATCCGACAAACGATCGGTATAACAGTGCTTGTGTTTACTTTAGCACTGCGACATCGATCAATATGCGGAACAACATTTTTTACAATTCTGCGATGACTCCAACCACGGCAAAGCATTACGGCGTGTACCGGAGTGGTGGAACCATTACTTCATCCAACAACAATGTCTTTTATATTCCCAATACTACCAATGGTTTTGTGGGATACTATAGTGCGGATCAAGCGACGTTGGGAAATTGGCAAACTGCCACTGGACAAGACAATGCATCTGCCTCGACTGATCCGGTTTACTCAAGTGTGACAGCACCTTATAATTTGCTAATCGGTACGAATCTATCTGCAACTCCGGTGGAAAACACTGCTCAGCAGATCGCCTGGATTACTACCGATATCGAGGGTGACACTCGAAGTGAAACGCCGGATATCGGTGCCGATGAAGGCACGTTTGTCAGCGCATCGGCTCCGGAAGCCCCCACATTAACGAGTCCCGGCAATGGTTTGACAGATATCTCCGACAATCCGATAATTTTAAATTGGTCGATCGGCGCTCGAACCACGAATGTTGACGTGTACTTGTCGACAACCTTAACCGATGTTCAAAATTCGGTAGTAGGCGCTCGAGTACTTTCGGCAACTACGACGACCAGCTACAATCTGTCGAACCCACCCGAAGGAACATGGTATTATTGGAAAGTTGTAGCGCATAACAATACCGGTTTAACCTCTTCGAGTGGTGTCTGGTCGTTCCGTACTTATTTACCCCCGTTGGCTGGTATAAAAACGATCGGTGGCGCCAATCCGAGTTTCGCAAGCTTTGCTGCAGCCATAGCAGGAATGCAATTGGCAGGTGTCGGTGCCGGGGGCGTTACGTTTAACATCCGACCGGGAACGTATTACGAAGCGATAACGATTCCGAATACGATCGCGAATGTAAGCGAAGAGAACCAAGTTGTCTTCCAGAAAGAAACCGGTACCGTTACGATCTCCACACCCGGAACCAGTGCTACAACCGATTATATGATAAAATTGGCTGGCGCCGACTGGATCACTTTCGATGGAATTTCGCTGGTCGATACTTCTTCCGGTACGAACAATGTCGAATACGGAATTTGGGTAACGGATGCCGGTGTATTGGATGGTGCGCAACACAATACGTTTAAGAATTGTTCAATTACGCTTCGCGCGCAGTCGACGACCTATGGCATCCGTCAATATTATACTTCGACGCCATCGGGATTAGCCGGTGCACAGAGCTACAATAAATACTTGAATCTGAAGATCGGGAAGTGTTATTACGGTATGTACTTCTATCAGACCAGTTCGACTTACCGAGATTTCGAAACCGATATTGGTAGTACTGTTGCTGGCACGAACAATCCCGACCGTATGGTTATCGGTCAAGATTCGATCATTGGTACTTACGCGGTCTATATGTACAATCAAGAAAACTTGACCATCCACGATCTCGATATTACAAATCACAACGCTAATCTTGCTAGTTATGATTTGTACATCAGTACGCAAGGCGGTTCACCGAAAGTATACGGGAACCGAATTTACAACAACACCAGTTACAGTACTTCAACCACGAGATACGCCAAGTATGGAATGTATATTTCGGCAGGAACTGCGTTAACGGATCTACGGATTTACAACAACATGATTTATGGTCTAAAATCCACATCCGCGAATGCCGGTTCAATTGCCTCGTTTTATATTTACGGAACCTATGTATCCAGTGTCAGTACGCTCAACCTTGACAACAACAGCTATTTGATCGACGCGACTAATCCGAACAACGATTTGTACAACAGCGCTTGTGTTTACTTGAGCAGCGGCACATCGATCAATATGCGTAACAATATTTTCTACAATGCTTCCAGTACACCGACAACGGCGAAGCATTACGGTGTGTATCGAAGTTCGTCTACAATCACGTCGTCCGACAATAATGTCTTCTACATTCCGGACAATGCGAATGGATATGTGGGATATTATACCTCGGATTGTGCCGAATTGACTGATTGGCAAAACAACACCAGTATGGATCAGGCATCGAGTTTCGGTGATCCTCAATTTGCTAGTATTGGCTCACCAGCGGAATTACACATTGCCGATAATATGCTGACGCCAGTCAGCAATGCCGGGCAGTCGATTGCGTGGGTAACCACCGATCTCGATGGAGAGAGCCGCAGTGCTACACCGGATATTGGTGCCGATGAAGGGATATTCGGTATTAATGATCCATCGGCACCGACCGATGGAAATATTTCCGACATCACTTTCAATTCGATGCGTTTCAACTGGACAGATATCGCCACCGATGAGACCGGATATCGGGTCATGCGTTCGACCGACGGAATTAACTATACCCTACTTGCCAACCTCGATGTGAATGCGAATACCTATCTTGACGAAGGGTTACCGGTAACGACTCATTACTGGTATCGAGTATACGAATTGCATGGGTTGGTTGTAGGTCCCGGATACACTTCGGCAAATGGAATAACCGGGCATGCGGCAGCAATGGCAAACCCAACTGCAAACCCAGCAATAGTTAGTTCCGGTGTACCTGTTACATTCACAATCGATCTGACATCGACACAAGCGGTAACGATCGATTCCGTGAAAATATCAACCAACGGTTCTGCCCTTGCAATGATGTCGTATGCAAGCGGATCGCTGCCGGGTACCGCAACGTACACGTATTCCAATTCCTTTACTACGATGGGAACGATTACTTATTTCTGCCAGGCATATTATTCGCTTGGAATTGCAGCGACACCACTCCGATATCCCACCATTGGGACGGTCAGTGGACCTTTGGTTGTGCCTGCACAGACGAGTGGACCCGACGGATCGAACTATTATTACCGGACGAGTCTGGCTGTTGGCGGTCCGGTATTCGCATGGCGCGATATCGCAGCGACGGGAACCCTGTTGACCGGTATGTCAACCTACGACGATAATGGCGGCGCAATTTCGTTAGGCACGTTCACCTTCCCGTTTTACGGTTCCACGGTCTCAGGATCGATCTTTGCCAGCACGAATGGAAATATCCAGATCGGATCGACGGGATCTACTTCTTTAACGAATGCGGCTCTTCCCAATTCCACATTGAATGCTGGCGCGATTTGTCTGTTGTGGGACGATTTGAAATACGGTAATACAACACCACCGCCGACGTACGGTACGGATTTCTGGATCAAATCGCAGAATTTCTCCGATTCTCTTTTTGTTGTTTCCTACTATGCGTATCGGTATAATGTTCCGGCAGATACGATTGCAATGCAGGCTCTGATCTACAACACCGGCAGAATCGTAGTACAGTATCGGACCTACATACCATCAACCACAGTATTGTCGGCAACGATCGGTATTCAAGGAGCAACGGCAGGAACCAATTTCTTGCAATATGGCAGTGCAACCACTATGACATGGCCGGGTAACAACTTTGCGATCGAATACTATCGCGGCGTTCCGAATATTGCCGTTAGTACCTCTTCGATCAATTTTGGATCGAGTCAGGCGAATATTGCGGCGAGTCAAACTGTGTACGTTCGCAGTACCGGATCGTTACCATTGGTGGTAACAAATGTGACTGTTCCGGAAAACGTCGTACCCAGTTGGACATCGAATACAATCAATGCTGGTGATTCACTTGCATTATTGTTAACTTGGACGCCTATCGTGGAGGGTAGTCTATCCGGTAACGTAGTGATTACCTCGAATGCGGCATCCAGCCCGACATCGATTGCTGTATCCGGTTCATCTTACATTCTACCCGGTAGTCCAACGGTGGTGATTGCTTACGATGTCGACAACCACAATGCAACAATTACTTGGGTCCGTCCGACCGGAAGTATCACTGGTTATGTCGTATACCGGAACCTGACTGGATATTTCGATCCACCTACTGTGGGAACCTTGATTGCTACAATCTCCGATCCAATGACGACTACGTATCAAGATCTCGGTGTTACCGGTAGTTACTATTACCGTGTGAAAGCCTATTATTCTACCGAATCAAGTAGTTCAATTCGATCGGTGGATTTACCAACAACCGTCAAGATCACTCCGGCGAAACCGGTAAATCAGTATCGGAAGTAAAATTCGATCGCTGATTCGATTCAGTATGACAAGGCGCGTGAAAACGCGCCTTGTTTCAATTTTAAGATGAGGGGAATCGATTTTAAAGATTGCAAGAAACAGTGAAGTTGAATTAAGCCACCGATTACATGCAGATTAAAGTCGAATCAATTGGAATGACTGATCAGAAAAAGTGGTGGTCAAAAGTAACCAGTAGTTCTCAGTAAGTTGGGCGGATCCCCGCGTGTCAGGCGTAACATATAATTCATTCGGATTTCCAGTATTAATCGATCTGAAATCTCCAATAGAAATCCGCTGGTAAAAATCCAGTCATCGTACCTCTGCTCTTTGCCTCGACTAAAGTATCACTTGAAAATAAGTTATTATCGGTAGTATGGGCTGACCCCTGCGTCCGCAGGTCAGGCGAAGCCTGACACCGAATCATGACAACTTATTTTCAAGAACCACTATAATACCCGAATTCGAGAATTACTACCGTTTGGACAGAAAACAAAAAAACGGGACACCGTTTGGTGCCCCGTCATTGGATGGACATTTATTTTGGTTACTTCAATAATACAATTTTCTGAGTGGAAGTAAATCCGTTATCGAGTGACCGCATCACTACGAAATACGTCCCGCTGGATAAATGAGTCGTTGAATTGGATGTCCCACCCCACGACACACTGTAGCGACCGGCACTCTGCTGTTGATTAACCAGTTCTGCCACCTTTCGTCCCAGCATATCATACACTGTCAACGAAATGTGCGATACTGTCGGTACTTCATACCGGATTTCGGTAGTAGCATTGAATGGATTCGGATAATTCCGCAATAGTCGGAATGCGCTCGGTATCACCCGTTCGCCATTATTCACACCAGTCGAACCAGTCGGTATCACGACTTCGTTGCTCCAGTCTTGGTCATTCAAGCGATATCGCATCCGTAATTGGGTTCCGGTTGGTACGGTCCCGGAGATGCCATTAAAGTGAATGCGTAACGCCGCATTGGTGGATTCAATGTTCTGGAATCCGACAATTGTAAATGCCACTCGTCCCGGTGTAGTAACTGCAGCATCGATAAATGTGTGTTGCGCAAGCAAGGGACTGGAATATGTCGAATAACCGATCGTTTCCGATGGATAGGCGATTTCCAACTGGAGGTTGTGGACGCCATTGAAATTATTGAAATCGATTGGTACAACCAACTCCAACTCTTCGTCGACGGTACCCGACCCAGTTGTTCCCGATCCCGAATCCGGGGCTGGCGGGGTAAACGATCCGGCAATTAGATAATAGTAGATCGCACGCATATCGGCTAGTGTGACATGACCGTCGTGATTTACGTCGGCATTCGCCAGCGCAGTTCCGGTCAATGTGTAGCGACCACCATAGATGACATGATTGCGGATCGCATAGAGATCAAGTAAATCGACTACGCCGTCCAACGTGGGATCGCCGGCACCACCGTCGACTACCGGCGGATTCGCTGCCCAGTTCACCGTGCCGTGCGCATTGTGACTAAGAACTTGTCCCCGACCGGCAGTGACCGAACGCGGATAAATATTGGTAATTCCATGACCGGTAATGTTGCCATTCACCCGGAAAACTAAATTGAACAGAGCGCCATCGGTAAAGATTGCATCGATCCCGTTAGCATGCCATTCCAAGTGTCCCGGATACGGTTCGGTGATGTACAATGTCCAGTTGGTCAGCAGATTCCCGTAAGTAACGTGATCGAATGTCAGGATACTCGGATAATAGTCGTAAGTACCATCGAACGAGAAGATATGCGTATTGGGAGTTACAGTAAGAGTTACCGGCACAATCGCGATGCTCCCGGTATCGGCAGTAGCCGTGCCAGTGGTGACAGTACCGCCACCTGAAGTCGAGCCCAGTAACATCGTCGAAGCTAAACCAGCATCAGTGCCGAACCAGACATCCAAGCCATCGTAATCGAGCGCATTGATAATGTCGCGGGGACGACCCGGAACGACCGAACTATAATAACGCACGCTATCGAAATCGATCGAGTACAATCCTTGATTCCACGCGGCAACGAATACTGCGCCGGGTAGACTGAGGACATCGCCGACGGTCGAAGTGGCACCAATATTTGGATAGCGCGACCAGGTATTGGTCAGACGGTTATAGCGATCAAGACCGGCTCCCTGCGTACCTGCCAATAACTCATTGTGATTATCGACATTGATCGTAAACGACAAAATCACATCGCTGGTGACGCCGGAATTCGCCCGGGTATAATGCGTCCAAGTGACGCCATTATCGAGTGACCGGCTCGGTCCGAAGGACGTGCCGACCCACAGTTCGTGATGAATATAATCGTGATAGACGCTATAGAAATTGCCAGCAGGTAAGTTCGAATTGGCATCGTTGTAGTTGGTAAAAGTATTTGTCGTCAAGTTTAACAGGCAAAGATGGGTATCGGTTGCAAATGCGACATATTCGTCCGAACCGTGACTATAGCAATGGATATCATAAATATGATTGCCGCGAAGGGCACTAGTCGTCTCGTTCCAAGTCTGCCAGATACCGGTGGTGGCATTGAAATAGCCAGCACCCTGAGTAGCGGTACCGACGTAGATATCGCCATTGCTCCGGACTTTTACCTTGGTCAGGCTATTGCCCGGGAAGCCGGGTGTCGATGCGTCGTAATGCGTCCAGACATTGGTGGTTTTATTCAGGATATATAAGCCGTCATTGGCTGTGGCGACATATACCATCACCGATGATAACGGCGTTCCGCTGGAAAGTGTGGCGATATCGTTGATCTGCAAACTTCCAATTCCGGAATTATTCGAACTGTACTCGACAAATCGACCGAAGCGGATATACGATGGGTAGACCTGCATCGAACCGGAGAATTCCGAGGTGCCGGCAATCGGGTCGTATGCGGTGGCAACGATACGGTCGCCGATGGAAAGCGGATGACCAAGCGTTGTCAACGGAATGAAGAAGAGAAATCGGTTGGTACTGTCGGTACCCTGATTGATCCGATTGACGGGATTGGTGTACAGGGCAGTCGAAGAGTCGTGATCGTCCACCGATCCTTCGATTACAGTCGCCAGATGTTCCATCCCCTGACCAAAGTCGTTGTGGTCGTTCGGATCGACGCGATACAAATCGATCCGCAAGCCGGGACGGCAATATCCCGCCACTTCGAGATTACCACCACCCGTAACGGCGGAAGTGAGTACCGGATAATTCAAGAGCGCATCGGCACCGCTGTCGGCATCGGCGAAATCGTTCGGTGTCAGTCCGTCGCCGTTCATTGGTCCGCCCATTCCATCCCGGGCAAGATCGATACCGATTGCGTTAGCTTTCAGACTATTGTAGATGATGTAATTGCCGATCGAGCGCTGTTCGGGTATTGAGGGGAAGTCGCCATGTGCAACGATGCCTTCGCCATTGAACCAAACTTTGTTGTAGGAGACGGCGTTATGCGGTCCGCTCAGCTTGATAGCGGTATATGAGTTATTCAGGAAGGAATTGAAATTGATTTGATGATAGCCAACCGAACTGCTCAATTGAAGACCGCATTGGTTATTGTTACGAATGATGGAACCACCGACGGTGACCGAGTCGCAGAAATTCGCGAATATTCCATGCATATTGGCGTAAGCGATTTCCGCATCTTCGATATGCAATCGCGGTGAGTTCGTGACAAACACGTTAAAGGCAGCAGCATAACCGATTAAGCAATGGTAAATCGCGAAATCCGGAACGTTTATGACCTGACAATTGATTCCCGTAAAAATTGGGGAGGGCGGTCGTGCGAACTGGTCTGCCGGCGAGCCGATAACGCAATTCACTAGTGTCAGGTTGCTGGTCTGGTACGCATAAATATTGGTACTATACCCATAAATCGCGATATGGGAGATCGTCACGTTGTTGGAATCGATCGTTAATCCACGTGATGAAAGTGAGGTTCCGACAATTTCAATTTCCGGACCATCGAATTGATTAAATGTGTAATCGCCTTCCCCGACGGTTGTGCTTCCCAGCTCGACACTGTTGGTATTTCCGGTAAAGCCCACTTGGGAAAATCCTTCAATGGTTAGATACGGGCGCTGAATTGGGGGGAGGACTGGCGCATTGATCGTAAATACGCCACGTGCCGCGCTATATCCGGAATCGGAAAGTGGAATCCGGAACAGGATGACTGGTGGCGGAAAATCCGAGGAATCGGTACCGGTGGCTCGATCGGCATCGATAATCGCTTGTAACAACGATCCGATCCCATCGGCGTGAGTATTGTACACATAGTATTGGTTGGGCGGCGTTTCGACGGTCGCTGAAAGGAAAATGTGTTCGGTACCGAAAGAATGAGTAAAACTTAGCGTAAAGTTGACATGTCCGTTCCGGAAGATCGACTGAAAGCGAAGATGAATGTAAGCGGAATCGCCCGGTGCAATGGTAATATCGGCAGTGTCAAGAACGGTCAAGAGGGGATTAACCAATAGATCTATTTGGGTGATTACGCACGGCGTTACCCGGGCAAGATTGACCACCTTAATGGAATCGAACACCGTTTCAAAACCGAGCGAAAACGGGAGATCGTGGATCATATCGTGCGCCAGCACTGTGTTATCGATACAAATGCCGGTAAGAACGATTGTGTATGTCGGTGTGACCGGATCTTCGGATGAAATCGTAACCGGTATGGCAATCGGACCGAGCGTAAGTGGAGACCACTGCACGGTAAAAGCGACCGTAGCTCCGGAATCGATCGAAGTCGGTAACGCGCCAACATAGGAAAGGTCTCCCGATAACGGCGAAAAACTGAGCGTCGATGAGGTATCGCCCACATTCTCCACCGTAAATGTCGATATCGAGTTCTCGTTAACGATGATATTTCCGAAGAATATCGAATCGCCAGCAGGAAATGTCGCGAGGCGTATGATCGGTGCCGCCTGCGCAAGACTCAAGGTGAGCAGTAGCGAGAATAATACGACGAGAGGAATCAGTCTCAGTTTCACGGGATTCCCTTTCGAAAGAGATTTCTCATTACACTAAATCCGATCGCGATAAGTGCAAAATGAATCATTTTGCCGCGATCAGGTAATGCAAATTATTTACCTAATATTACACATACTTATAACAATGTTCAAATATGCACAAGCAAAGGTGTGTGTCAAACTCCTTGAACAGCATAAAGCAGAAATTCGCTGGATACACCTTATACATATTGTTTTTTCTGTGAAACATATGCTCAGATAATCTCAGTTAATTAAGTATTAAAAAGTAAGGTATATGTTTGAATTGTATTAATAATATTGAAGTAAACCACTGATGAGGAATAAAAGCATTTATATGCTGAATACGTTTCATGAAGATTTGCATAATCACAAATAAAATATTCAATTATGAGTACAAGTAGCTCACTCTGAGAGAGTGAAATAGCGTATTCAGAAAATCAATGTTTTTGTTCTCATTTGATACACATTATCCGGTTGAAGTGTCCGCCGCCGATAATGAATGACTTTTCCCCCCCAATCGATTGAATAATATTCTTTAGAGATCCCTTTTTCATTTACCTGTCTATTTAAATCTCTATCCACAGGATTTTGACATGATCCGATTCGGGAGGTTCTTATGTTCCGGTTGTTAGGTTTCATATTTATTGCCGGGATAATAACGGTTAACTCCGTTATTGCGAGTCCGCTGCACGATGCCATCACGCGCGAAGATCGACTTGCGATCGATTCTTTACTTAAAATAGCACCGAACCTCTTGGAACAAACCAATGAATTGAACGATCCCCCTTTGCTTCATGCTGTTTCTCACAATAAAACCGCGATCGCACTTGATTTAATTGATCGCGGAACCAATATCGAAGGAACAGATCATCAAGGGATCTCTCCATTACATATTGCTGCCAATCTGCATAATCTCACGATTGTTGAGTATCTGTTGAAAAAAGGGGCAAATGTCCGGTTTGCCGATCGTGTCACCGGAAGAACCGCACTGCACTATGCTGCCGAGAGTGGCGACACTACGATTTGTGCACTGCTGCTTCACTATGGTGCTTCGATCGATACGACCGAGCTTACCGGACTGACTCCACTGATGCGAGCGGCAGCCTCGGGAAAATGCGATGCATTCTTATATCTAATTCATCACGGTGCTAGGGTAACAGTGGGGCAAGATCGGTCGAATGGCTTATTTGTCTTGGCATCGGGTGGTGGAAATCTTGAAATTGTCGATACTCTACTAGCGCGCGGGTTTAACCCGAATTTTCGATCTGCTTCGCTTTCCTACCCGATCCACAATGCCGTCTGGATGAAGAAAATTGAAATGGTTCGGCATCTTTCATCAAAAGGTGCGCGCGTAACCGGTATCGCGAATCGAAGTGGTTGGTCTCCGATGCATACCGCTTGTTTCAATAACGACACTGCCATGATTTCGTTGTTACTATCACTTGGCGCGACCCCATTAGATACGACGCTGAATGAAAGTCGAACACCACTCCATATCGCTGCCGAGCAGGGACATATCGCAACAGTGCAACTGTTATTGGATCGAGGCGCTAGAATTAATGAATGTGACCGGGAAGGATATACGCCATTAATCTGCGCAGCACAGACTGGAAAAGCTGAAATGGTGGAATTGCTTCTGAAAACCGGAGCAAAACAGGAAGTGATCACTGGGAGAAACGATGTAGCACTTGTTCATCCGCCGCTTTCGGCAATTTTCCAAGCGGCTAGAATCTCGCCTCTAACAACATCAGTGTTGTTGAAATACGGAGCAGATCCCAATCAGATTACCTGGTCGGGATATCGTCCATTGTACTTTGCTATCTTTGGCGATTCGCTCGAAACGGTAGATTTACTACTTGCTGCTGGTGCTAAAGTAAGTGTCGAGGATTCCACTGGCGCTACCCCGATGACGCTTGCGATCCAACAACGGAAAAACACGGTGGTCGAAAAGCTACTTCGAGCCGGTGCCGACCCGAAGAAATGTATTCGAGACGGCAAGACGCCGCTTCATCTTGCCGCTCTATCTGGAAACAAACCGATTGCCGAACTTCTTCTTGCAAGCGGAGCCGATCCCAATCAAAAAGACAATGTTGGAAAGTATCCTCGAGATTATGCGTGTTACTATGGACATGCCGATGTAGCCGGGTTGTTGGAAACAAACCATGCTAAATCTGAAGAGCACTTTGTTGCGAGTGCTTCGACCCTGCTGGCAAAACCCCTTCGGGAAAAAGAAGCGATCATCTGGTATCTGGCGCATTCGGGTTGGGCAATTCGCACCAAGAATCATTTTCTGATTATCGATTACTGGGAACGCGACGCGAATCACACCAATGCCGGTCTAGTTAACGGTCACATCGTGCCGGAAGAACTAAAATCGGAACCGGTTGCCATTTTTGCGAGTCACGAACACAATGATCATTTGGATCGAGCCATCTTCAACTGGCAGAATGTGTTGCCGAATGCAACCTATTATCTGGGCGTTGATCCGGGACAGTTGCCGGAATACCGGCGACAACCGGAACCATTGCCGCAATATGTTCGGTTGCGACCGGGTGTACCTCTCAATGAGAAGGGATTATCGGTTTACCCGATCAAATCCGATATCGATCAGGGGGTCGGGTTTCTGATCGAAGTCGATGGTTTGAAAATATTCCATACCGGTGATGCCGTCGATACCAGCCGGGTCACCCCCTCCCGATTTACCCAATATGTCGACACCTTAAAGCAGCGTTTCGGATCAGTCGATCTACTGTTCTTCCCTATTCGCGGTTGTGGGTTTCCCGATCTGGAAGCGTTGAAAAAAGGCAACGATTATGCGATTGCACAACTACAGCCAAAGGCAGTATTTCCGATGCATGCTGTCGATTCCGAATATGAGTTGCGCGAGTATGCCGATAATGCCAAGCACCGTGGAGTGAATGCCAATTTTGTGACGGTGAGTAATCGGGGAGATCGGTACATCTATCGAGATATGAAAATCGCGAGCATTAAATAGTTGAGTTTAAATCGACACTGCTTTTCGGGTAAGATGATGTACTAATAATCGATGAAACGGGTGTATCAGAAAAAAGTAGAATCGACCGGTATGATTTTTGTATTTGACAATGGTTGTGGTAGCAAAAGTAGCGTTACCACCATGATCAACTGCATCACGAGTAAAAATCAACCAAGCGGATAAATGGCTATCATCGGCTAATCCGATCCAGTATCGATCGGGAATACCGGCTACCACCTGGAAGAAAAGTAAATATTCACCCGATTGAAATGAAATATCTTCAGGTCGAAGTTCTTTTAGAATTTTTCGGTCATCGTGTTTCAGGTGCAACAACCAGGCAACCCAGCCTCGAATTCGAAATAGACCTTTAATCCAAAATGGTCGAAAAGTCAGTCCCCGCGCGATGAATTCCGAGAGCGTCGATTTTCCCTTGATTGAATATGAGTCGATATGATCGAAATTGTCGGGAATGAAGACGCTGATCTGATCGGCGAATGGCAGCGGTATCGAAGACATTTAATGTGCTTCCAACCAATTGTTACCCACTCCGATATCGGCAACAATCGGAACATCCAATTCCAAAGCATGTTCCATTTCATAACAAACCATTGTCGACAATTCATCGACTTCTTCCGGTGGTACTTCGAATACCAATTCGTCATGGACCTGCAATAGCATATTCGCGCGAAATCCTTTCTGAGCTTTCCATTCCTGCAATTTTGCATCGATCCGGATCATTGCCAGCTTGATGATATCGGCGGCAGTACCTTGAATCGGAGCATTGATCGAAACGCGCTCCGAGAATTCTCGCATTGCCCGATTGTCCGAATGCATCTCGGGCATCGGTTTTTTGCGACCCAATAGAGTAATGACATAACCATGTTTGCGCGCGAAATCGACCGTGCGATCCATATAAGTTCGAACACCGGGATAAGTGGCAAAGTATTGCTCGCGAAATTTCTTTGCCTCGGCGAGGGGAATCGCCAATGCTTCCGATAAACCGAAATCGGTTTGACCGTAAATAATTCCAAAATTCACTCCCTTCGCAGAACTCCGTTGTTCTCGAGTGACCTCGGCGAGGGGAATGCCAAATACTTTTGCTGCCGTGATGGCGTGAATGTCGTGTCCTTGTGCAAATGCTTCACGGAGTGTTATGTCCCCGGAGAGTTGCGCCATCAATCGCAGTTCGATTTGCGAATAATCGGCAGAGAGGATCTTCCATCCCGAATAGCCAGCAACAAAAGCAGTTCGGATTTTAGCCCCTTCTGCCGTGCGCACCGGAATGTTCTGCAAATTGGGATCGGTACTGGATAAACGTCCAGTAGAGGCGACTGCTTGATTGTAGGAAGTATGTATTCGACCGGTTTTGGGATTGATTAATTTCGGGAGCGCCTCCACATAAGTCCCGCGGAGTTTTGCCAAACCGCGATACCTCAGCACCAATTTCGGAATGGGAACTGTGGAATCTTGCAGCGCTAATTTCTCCAGTACGTCTTCATCAGTGGAGAATCCGGTTTTTGTCTTTCGTACCGGTTTCAACCCAAGTTCTTCGAATAACACCTTCGATAATTGTAATGGACTCGACAAATTGAATGGATGTCCAGCCAATTTGTGAACATCAGCTTCCACCGACATCATTTCCGAGGCAAATTGTTTTGCCAACTCGGCGAGGATCGATTGATCGATCGAAATACCGGTCATTTCCATTCGCGCGAGCACTTTGGCGAGTGGGCATTCGATCTCGTCATGCAGCGATTTCAACTGTTCACTTTCAAGTCGCTCGGAGAGCAGACGTGTCAACCGCAGAGTATAATCGGCATCCTCACAGGCATATTCGGTGATCTGATCGACGGGTACTTCCGCCATTGTCCGCTGATTCTTCCCCGATCCGATCAATGCTTGAGTCGGAATTTTCGGTAATTGAAGATATTTGGATGAGAGCAGATCGATACCGTGGCTACGGCTGTTTGGATCGAGCAAATAGCTCATCAGCATACTGTCGGCTACCCAGCCCTGCACTTCGACCCCGGCACGGGCGAATACGATGTGATCGTATTTGAAATTCTGTCCGCATTTTTTTCGAGTCGGATCGGTCAGCCAGTTTCGAAGTTGATCGAGTACCGGTTGTTGTGCCGGATACTCGGTGAGTTCGGTTGCGGCGAACAGATTGTCGCTATCAGTGATCAGTGTCGAGTGTGTAATGTGTCCTTCGAACGATGGGAGGTGAATGAACCATCCCAATCGAGGACGAACACTCAGCGAGATGCCAACCAATATTGCACGATTGGGATCAATACCTGTGGTTTCCGTGTCGAGTGCGACCAAATCGAATTGCGGAAGCTCGTGGAGCACCTCGTCGAGTTTGGAAAAACTATTGACGGTTTGATAATCTCGGGTCTCTTGGTTGGTTTGTGGCGTTGATACTAAAACACGATTGAGTAAAGACCGGAACCCTAACTCATTCAGTAAGTCCCTCAGGCGATCCCCTTCGAAGGGTCCATAGGTTAGTTGCGACAACTCCGATGGAGCCGGGGCTTCAAAACAGAGTGCTACTAACTGACGGGATAGCCGGGCTTGATCGATATTCGCCGCGATGGTTTCATTCCACGATTTCTTTTCAATCTCGGAAACCCGTGATAGAATTGCGTCAAGTGATCCAAACTGAGTGAGTAATTCCGTTGCGGATTTACCACCAATTTTTGGAATACCGGGAATGTTGTCGCTGGTGTCACCAACCATTGCCAGCCAGTCACCCAGTTGCTCCGGGGGCACACCGAATTTTTCTTTAACACTATCAATCGTTACTTCCGACCAGCTTCCGCTTGCCATTCGAGAAGGCGAGATCATCCTGACGGATGGCAACGTGAGTAGTTGATTTAAATCTTTGTCACCCGATACCACAACCGTCTCTAAATTAGCCTGAGATGCACGTTGCGCCAGTGTTGCGATGATATCGTCGGCTTCAAATCCGGGTGCTTGCAATAACGGGATTCTCATTTCTGTCAATAACGAATACAACAGCGGGATTTGCGCTTGCAGGTCGTCCGGCATCGATTCCCGGGTCGCTTTGTATGCCGCAAATGCCTGATGGCGAAACGTCGGCTCCGCACTATCGGTACAAATGGCTACCAGATCGGGTTTTTCCCGTTCGAGCAGTGAGAGCATTGTATTCACAAAGCCGTAAAGCGCTGCGACATTCTGACCGCGAGGAGATGTCAAAGACATCTTCGCCATCGCAAAATAACTGCGATACAGGCTTGCCATTGCATCGATTAGCAGAAGTTTAGGCATCGAAAAATCACCAATTGGGTTATAGAAACTTGTTTATCGATTCAATACTAACGACGGTCCATCCACTCTTCTTCGACCGGCTGGAAGAAATTGTATACCAACGCTTCCGCGGCATCTTCACCGTGATGATTCCGTGAAATTTGCATCAACTTTTCGGTTTCATATTCGATCGTTCGAAATAGCTTCATCGTAGCAAACAAGGCGCGCCAGATATCGTTGGTATGGAAATGCGCATAAACGTCGGCGAGTGCTGTGACATACTGTGGATTCGCCCACTCTTCCAAGTGTCGACCGTGCAACCAGGTATCGGTTTCATCCTGACTGGCTGCTTGCGTGTTCCACTCCAGCATCGTGCGAAGTAGGTTCTTTAAATGGTGATCGACAGTCTGTTTCGACCACCATAATTCACCGCGACGGAGATGCTTGGCGGCGTGAACGGCATGGTACCAGAAGTCCGTCACCAGATTGGAAAACTCTTCCTCGGAGGGAAGTCCATAGGTCGAGCGAAACATGTTTTTGGAGACTTGGTGGAAGCGTTCGAGCAGTCCATCCTTATCGATTAGAATTTTTGCACCGCGATTCAATTCATTCGCAATATCCAAGGGAATACCATTTGCGATCATCTGATCCAGCATCTCAACCGGGAAGAAGGAAAAATCGACGTCCTGTCCCCCATCGAATAAAATTCTGCGCTCGCGATTCCGGTGGTCGGCGGTAGAAGCAACAAAAGTCAGTAAGTGGGTGCCGATTAACTCGATCCAACTAAGATCGTGCAAATACCGTTCGGTATCGGTTGCTAGAATAATGAAATCGAGATCGGACCATTCATCGGCGGGATGGGATGTTCTGGCTTGAGAACCGATTATTGCAAGTCCGCGGATACCGGGTTCGTTATCGATCCACTCTTTGGTGCGTTCGATAATGGCTTTGTAGGATGAAGTGAGTGCTGACATCTTTACTCCAGAGTTTAGATCCATTGAAAAGTAAGGATGTCCCGAGGGAATTGCTACTCGACTTCCATCTTCGTAAACTGTAGCAATCGGTAATGGTATTTATTCCCACCAAGGGATATTAAAAATTGATAGGAGCAGACAATGAGTAACGGTATGCAACCACCACAACAACCCGGACAACAACTGACGATTGAACTCGATGAGAAAATTGGCGAGGGAATTTATTCCAATTTAGTCTTGATCACCCATTCGAATGCCGAGTTTGTGCTCGATTTTACCCGGGTGCTTCCGGGTATGCCGAAGGCGAAAGTTCAAACGCGAGTGATTTTAGCACCCCCCCATGCGAAAGCACTCCTCGCTGCTTTGGAAGACAATATCAAGAAGTATGAAGAGAATTTTGGGACCATTCAGGCAGGTGGACAGGGTGGCGACAAGCAATTCGGATTCAAAGCCTGATCGCGACTAGATAAGCCTTTTGATAATGTAAAGTGGGGTGAAGAAGCGCACCCCATTTAAACAAAAAAAACGGCGGGGTATGATTTTCATACCCCGCTTCTATATTGGCAAACAGTTACTTCACTATTTCTTCATAGAAGTATGCAGCAGTGTCGACTCCCAACTCGAAATGCTTGATCGAGAACCATTCGTTCGGACTGTGGGCATTCTCGTTTGGCTGCGAAAAACCAAGCAACACAGAATCGAGACCGAGAATCTCTTTGAACGATGCGGTAATCGGTATCGAACCACCCGTCCGGATAAATACCGGAGGCTGTTTGAAGGCTTTCTCCAATGCGCGCGAAGCCGCTTGCACGAATTTGCTGTCGCGTTCGGTAATCACCGGTTTTCCACCGTGATGAGTAAATATTTTGATTTTGCAGCCTGCCGGACAAAGTGATTCGACATATTTAATGAACTTCTGTTCGATGTCGTGCGGATCCTGATCCGGAACCAATCGGCAACTTACCTTCGCCATTGCTTTGGCGGGAAGTACTGTTTTCGCGCCTTCGCCAGTGAACCCGGATATCAAACCGCATACTTCAAATGTCGGTCGCGACCAAATCCGTTCCAATGTCGAATAACCGAATTCACCGGGTAACGCATCCACACCCAATTCCGCCATCATTTCACTGTCGCTGTGCGGAAGTTTTTCCCACATTTCGCGCTCGTCTTGAGCGAGTGGTCGAACCGATTCGTAGAAACCGGGAACTGTGACGACACCTTGCGGGGTTTTCAATTGCGCGATGATGCGCGCCAACTCGAATGCGGGATTAGCAACAGCACCACCGAACATACCGCTGTGGAGATCGCGATTCGGTCCTTCCAATTCAATCTGGAAGTATGTCAATCCGCGAAGAGCATAACTAATCGATGGAAGACCATCGGCAAATAAACCAGAGTCGGAAATTACCACTACATCGGCTTGCAATTCGTCTTTGTGTTGTTCGCAGAAGGGCACCAGATTTGGGCTTCCGATTTCCTCTTCCCCTTCAATCAACAACCGGACATTCACCGGTAAGCGACCGACGGTCTTGATCCAAGCTTCCATCGCACAGAAATGAATCCAGATTTGTCCTTTGTCGTCGGCGACTCCACGGGCATACAGTCGGTCACCGTCGATCCACGGTTCGAAGGGCGGTTTCAACCAGAGTTCGAGAGGATCTGGTGGTTGCACATCGTAATGACCGTAGAGTAGAATTGTCGGTGCTTGTGGACCGGCACCAAGGTATTTTCCGGTTAGGATCGGATGTCCCGCAGTTTCGTTGAGCTTTACATTCATAAAGCCCAGTGCACGCGCTTTATCGGCTAGCCATTCGCCGCACGCGCGGATGTCGGCTTTGTATTCTGATGCAGTCGAAATTGTTGGGTAACGAAGAAACGTGTACAACTCGTCCAAAAAGGGTTGACGATTTGCTTCAATAAATTCCAAAGGTGTCATGCAAGCTCCCTGACTACAGAAAAAAAGAAGACAAAATAGAAAAAAAGAAAAATCAACGTCGCTAAATGAATTAGAAACGAATAAATGTACATTGTTTCGCTAAAATATAAAAATAGGGGCAGTGTCGACTGTCCCTATTTTCAATAACATAGGTCTTAAGATCAGCTTTTAAATTCGGGAGGGGAGGGGGGAGTTGGAGGTTGCGAGGAATATTGCGACGGTATTGAACCGGTTCGTTTGAGTTCGTTTCTTCGCATCATCCGGGATAAGAATAAGGCGGCTCCGATCGCAACGAGCATTAAACCGAATCCAAAATCGCGTTCCCCCTCGATCAGATGTGCTACAATAATTGCTACGCCACACAGTCCGAGAATTAGCGGCCATTTATATGGGTTGTATTGTTTCAACAGCTTGGGGTCAACATTTGATGCTGTTTCTGGGGGTAAGATTAGTCCGCGCTCGATGGCTGCCATCCGCTCGCGGTGACGCATTTCGTTACGACGCTGGAAGAATCGGAGTGTAAACCAAGTGACGACGGCAATGAAACAGAAGGTGATTAGAGGGTAAATGGCATAGGCTAAACTCATACCGGAAGACGGGAGCAGTTTGCTATCGAATCCCGGACCATTGATAATTAGACCCGGAGCAGAATCCGATTTCATGATGTTGATATCGGCGATCGTGTCGTTATTGACAATGATAACCTTGCTAGCTTTGCCGCTGGCAGCATCTATGTTTATTTTAAGTTTCTTGATTGAATCTGGTTGCATCGTCAGTCCCCTCCCTTCCGAACACCGCATCTCATCTCAGTTGGTGAGTGAGCGATTGAACGGAAAAGGTTGCAGTTTCGGGTAGTATCGCTCCATTTCATTGTAAAATAACAGATTAGTGTCAGCTGATTCAAGTCTGACGGGTCGATGATGAAATTGAAAAGGTGCAACTTTTACTTTGGACATCGTCACTAACAAGATGCAAGCGACAAGTTTGCACGCAAAGGAAGCACACGCTTGCGATTAAGCCAATCGGAATTCGCACAATTGGTCGAACGGGAATCGCCAAAGCTCGCAACGTTGATTGCGCGCTTGATTCCGCAGCGTTCGCGGGTTCCCGATTTGTTGCAAGAATTGTGGATTGCCGTGTGGCAGGGTTTACCGTGGTTCCGTGGCGAGAGTGCAATTTCGACTTGGATCTGGAAAATTGCCTATCGGATCGCTCTGCGAGAGCGAATGCGGCAACTCGGTCGAATCGACACCGCCGAGTTACTCGAAGAGGTTGACGCCGACTACGGTTTGTTACCCGACGAGCAATTGGATCGGCAAGAGCGTATGGAACGGATGTTAAATGCGCTGTCGCCACTGCAACGATCGGTCGTAACGATGTTTTATTTGCAGAATTTCTCGATTGCCGAGATCGCCGATATCGTGGGACAAGCGGAAGGCACGGTTAAAAGCCACCTTCATCGCGCGCGACAACGAATGATCGCGACTGCGAAAGCCGAGTAAATTTCTTTCCGGGTGCGTCTCAATCGCGATTTGCGAATGGCACTCGTAGAATCTGGTAGAAAATTGTATTATCTTGTAAATGCGAGCTGTCGATCAGAAAGTAAGACACATCACTGGTTGTCACTCGCTGTCAGAGGATGGAATGAACGAACGTGACGAATTTGAACTTCCTGCCGAACTGGAAATGGTGCTTTCCCAGCCATTGAACCAGCCGATCCCCGATTCCGCGCTGCTTTCGCGTCGCGCAATCGCGATCAGCAAGAGTGTTCAAGCCACACGGGCGGAAAAAACGATTTTCGCTGTGGGAGCACTGGTGCTTACCGTCGCGATTATCCGTATGCTGGCGAATTGGTGGATGTCGCTGAGATTTGAATTGACAATTTCGAATAGTGTTGCTACGACTGTGTGGCAGGGTCTTTCGGGGTTGTTGAGCTACAGTGGATGGATCGTGATTATCGGTGGTGTTCTAGCAGGTGGATTGATCTTTACCCTCGGAATTCTCCGTAAATCGCTCTCAGAGTGACACTCTGCATATTTTGCACAAACTTTCTAGGTGTTGCAGAGCGCCCTCCTACCGATTAACTTCTTTTTATCGATTGATGTGGATCACAAACGGCAGACTCGTGTGTAAAACACTGCTCTTTCGTTATTCTCTTTCGTCGTTTTGATATCTTTTAATATTGGCATCCCGATTGCTCATTGATTAGGTAGAAACTGCCGGGTACCGACCGAAGATGATCGTCAGCCTACTAGAAAACGGTCATTTACGCTCGGATTGCAGTGTCAGTGTTGCATAAGGGTCTTGTGCATTGTAACGTTACACGAACAGGCTGTCGGACTTTCCCGGCGCCAATCGCGAATCTCATTTCTGGAGGTGGAAACATGATGAAGTTCATTCGTAAGTCGAAAGGCTTTACGTTAATCGAAGTGTTGGTCGTGGTGGTGATTGTGGCTATTTTGGCCGCGATTTCGGTGCCGATCTACATCGAGTACGTGCAAGGCGCGCGTGCTGCAGACGCACAAGCTACCATTGGTGCAATCCTAAACGCCGCTAAGATGTATTCACAGGATCTCGGCGAGGATCCACCATCGGTAGAAATCTTGGAAACCGGTGGCTACCTCACGCTTGACCCGTCAACCATCCGTCAATGGACGTTTACGATTATCGGCCAAAACCCGATCACTCAGATTCAAGCGGTTTCGACCGGTGAAATGAGAGGCGGCGCGGGCAAGACGATCACTCTCGACATTCAAACCGGTAAGTTCTACGGTTACGGTCTCCCGACCGAACAGTAAACGCTCGGTTAACTTTTGAATAATCGGAGATTATCTCCGATTGTAATTAGCTAGAAAAAACGATTGGTTGCCGGACACCGGTAGGTTTTGGAATCTACCGGTGTGCAGGTAGCCCAAATAGAGGCGAGGCGAGCAGGTGGTAATTGACGAACTTTTGCATTTCGCGGTAGATCAGGGCGCTTCTGACTTGCATCTATCATCAGGCTCGACACCGATGATCCGGATTCACGGGAAGATGAAGAAACTGGCGCTGCCGGAAGTGGCACCCGACGTAATTCGGGAAGCACTCTACGACATCCTCAGTGAGGATCAGAAAGAACGATTGGAGGAACAGAAGGAAATCGACTTGTCGCACATGATTTTCGACGACGATCTGATTCCCGGAAAAATCTCCAAACCGAAAGCTCGATTCCGTGTCAACATCTTTTCCCAGATACAGGGTCTTGCTGCAGTCTTCCGGACAATTCCTGCTGAAATTAAATCCTTCGAGGAATTAGGCATTCCGGAAGTATTGAAGGACCTGTGCTTGAAAGATCGCGGTCTGGTTCTGTTGACCGGTCCTACCGGATCCGGTAAATCGACAACACTAGCCACGATGGTTGATCATATCAACGAGTACAAGAATCTTCACATCATCACGATTGAAGACCCGATTGAGTTTTTCCACTCGTCGAAAAGCTGTATGCTGAACCAACGTGAGTTGGGTGCGAACACGCACAGTTTTGCCAACGCACTGCGAAGTGCCTTGCGTGAAGACCCCGATGTCATTCTCGTCGGTGAAATGCGCGACCTTGAAACCATTTCTCTGGCTCTGACTGCCGCTGAAACCGGTCACTTGGTTCTCGCAACTTTGCATACTTCCAGCGCTGCCAAAACGATCGACCGTATCATCGATATTTTCCCCTCGGGTCAAAAAACCCAGGTCCGTTCGATGTTGGCGGAATCGCTTGAAGCGGTCGTCTCTCAGAAGTTGCTGCCGAAGAAGGATGGCAAGGGTCGAATCGTAGCGTGTGAAATCATGGTTGCAACGACTGCTGTTCGTAACCTGATTCGTGAAGATAAAATTTATCAAATTCCTTCGGTTATTCAGGCCGGTGGCAAGGCTGGTATGCAGACCCTCGATCAGGATTTGCAACGATTGATGGCGAAAGGCGTTATCGATCGCGAAACTGCCGCGCACGTTGCCGACAACCCGAGACTGTTTGAAGTGAATTTGAACGAGTAAAATATTGAATGTCGGTGCGAACAATTTGCACAGTGATGGAATAGTAGCAGTGAAATTGTTTTTGTGCATAGGATAGTGATTGTGTTTGATTGGATGATTGAGAGGAGTTGTTTATGCGGTGCACTATGATCTTCCGGCGGATCCCGTTATGGATTCGTCGCAGTCGAAACCGGGGCGGGTTATCCCTGTTGGAAGCCGCCGCGAGCTTTTTGGTGATGAGTATCTCTGCTGTCGGTTCTTTGAAAGTCTTTACGCTGGGTCGTCATGGGTTGGAATCCGATTACATTTACAAGATGGCGGGCGAAGTATTGCGCGCCAAAACGGAAATGATGATCGGTATTATACATCAGATTCCGCAGGATGATGATCGATGGGTTTCCCAATTCGATCAAGGCGATATGCGTGGCGAGGATGTGCTGATCGATCGACGCGGTGCCGGACAACTCGGTACAGCGGTTGGTAATTCGCAAGACATCTGGGGTAAAATTTATTACAACCGGATTGAAGCGACCGACGATCCTACGACTTCCAATACCAATCCCGATTGGTTTGATGTGAAAACCTGGATTGTTTGGGAACAGCCACAACAAACGGCGTGGCAGGACGGTATGGGATTGAGACCGGTGGGCAAGACCGATACGATCACTTATCAAGCGCGAATAGTTCCGGTGTGGCTAGACAAGTAAGTGCATGAGAATTGATGAAAAGGGGATGAAAATGGATGGCAAACTGAAGAAACGCGGCGGTTTCACTTTTGTCGAAATGGCTGCAACGATTGGAATGGCTGCTTTTGCACTCGGCGGGTTTATGCTGCTGTGGGCAGGGATGAGCAAGCAACAGACGATTAGCGATATTGAAACCATTGTCGATACTTATGGCAACTTTGTGATGTATCGGATCAATCAGGATTTCAAAAACGCTTATACCTATCAGCTCTTTCAAAGTGGCGGATATTCCGGTGTCGACATGCGCGTTGTCGATTATTCCGGCCAAGACCCGGATACGATGTTGATCCGCTGGACCGTGGATCGAACCGGTAACGCTTGGCGTTCGTTAAATCACTACAATAGCACGATTACTACTCGGATGTTTTCTGAGAGTCGTGGCGAAAATACCGAATTCGGTGCCTGGGTGAGTCGCACTAGACTCGAAAAGTACAATATGTATATGCAGTGCGATTCCTTTAAGATCAAACCAGCACGCGATTTGTTTGGACAAGAGGACTATATTAAGCTTGATTCTTCGGCGGTTCAGCTTACTTTCATTCTCCGATTGGTCAAATACAATCCGTCGGTAACGGTTTGGAATGGCGAGACTGGTAGTATTGCACCGAATTATACGCGCGTGTTTCGATGGACCACAATGTTGTATCTCGAGAATTTCTTTATTTACCGATACAACTCAGGAAAATCGCAGTTTTAATGATGAATGGTTAGAGATTTGATCGGAGTAGTCAGATTGAGATGATGACCGCACGAAGGAGTACGATGATGAAGAGTATGCGATATGTAAAAAGAAATGGCGGGTTTTCGCTTGGATTTGCTGTTCCAATGTCGATGCTGCTATTGTTCAGCTCGTTGGCATATCTCAAATGGCAAGTTGCAGATCAACAGAATGCAATCCATCAAGTAGCGGCAACGCAAGCATATTACGTTGCACAGGCAGCAATTATTCAAGTACCGTTAGGGTACATGCGGAATGCCAGACCGGGATTTTCGCCGACCGCTGAAATCCGATTTGCCGATGGCGTGGTTGCAGGTTTTCAAAATGCACGTTACTTGCGTCCGTTGATTTCATATCGAACTCAGGCAGGAACTCAAGCAGGAAGCTTAATTCAACGACGCGATTATTTACTATCTGCGACTGGCGTAGTTCGATTTACGAACTATCAACATGAAACGCAACAGGTTCGACGACGCGCGCAGTTGTTATTAAGAAAGCGTGAATTTTCACAGTATTTCTATTTTACCGACGAAGAACAGACCCGATTTGGCGAATATATTTGGTTCTGGAGTCGTGACTCGATTTACTCTCCAGTTCACGCAAATTCCAATATCGGTGTTCATGCCGGTGCCTATTTCGGTGCGCTCGTTACAACCACCGGTGAAATTCAGTCGCCGCAAGGCTCAACGTTTGCAGGTTTTCCGCGACCGGGATATTTCCAACACGTGAAGAAAATTCCGATTCCGGTAAAGGCAGATCGACTACGGACATCTGCAGCAGCCGGCGGTCGATGGTTGAATTCGAGTGACAAGCAGTACACGCACGGTCTTTGGTTCAATGGCACAACTGCTACACTCTGGCGGTGGCGTACCGGTACTCGATCACCCTATTTGGATATGTCGCAAGCCGTTGGCGCTGTTACCTGGGCACCATCCCGTGAATTTGCAATTTTCTGCGATGGCGATCTTTGGATTTGCGGTCAAGTGTATGGCTTAGTCGGAATCGGTGCTTACGGCAACCTAAGACTTTACGATAACATTACTTATCAAGACGGTCAGTGTTCGCAGCTTCCCTATCGAGTTAACCCGAATACTCATAGTATGATGACCTTAATCAGCGAAGTGGACGAACCGCCGGATAACGATCGTAGAGCACCTTGGACCGGAATCTTAATGGGCGATACCCCGTATAATGGTCGCGCGAATGGACGACAATACGGTCAAAGCGATCAGGCTCATCGAGATATCGCTATTCACGGTCAGATCTTTGCATTGAACTCAAGCTTTACGTTTGAAGATCAGAACGACTCGACAGATGCATACATTGGACCGAACCCTGATGAACGCGGTGCAATTTATCTGACGGGCGCAGTTTGCCAGCATCGTCGAGGTTACGTACACCGTTCGAATCGTGGTGGTACCGGTTACGACAAGGTCTATCAGTTTGACCCGCGATGGGATAAAACAAAAGTTTCCGTTGTATCGTACCCCCCCTTCCAGATGGACTTGACTTCAGAAGGTTTCTTGAAGTGGGACGTGATGGGATGGCAAGATCTCGAACGCAAACGGGGTGACGAACAAGCCGAATAAAGTTTTTTGTAGATTTATGTTTTGTAATAGTGATGATGTTTGATTTGATGTTGATGATGAGAGTGAACTATGAAACAGAATTTGCGTTTTCGGACGCGAGCAGGCTATTCGCTTGGCTTCGCAGTTCCAATGTCGATATTGTTGTTATTCAGTTCTTTGGCATATCTCAAATGGCAGGTTAACAATCAAGAAAATGCCATACATCAGGTCGCGGCGACCCAAGCATACTATGTAGCTCAAGCAGCAATAATTCAAGTACCGCTTGGATATATGCGCAACGCGAGACCCGGATTTGCACCGACCGCTGACATTCCATTTGCTGATGGAGTTGTTCAGGGATTTAAAAATTCTAAATATTTACGACCGTTGATTTCTTATCGAACTCAGGCAGGAACCCAAGCGGGAAGTCTGATTCAACGTCGTGATTATTTGCTTTCGGCAACCGGGGTTGTTCAATACCGCGACTATGAACAGCGCACCAAACAAGTTCGTCGAAGAGCGCAATTACTGTTGAGGAAAAGAGAATTCTCACAGTACTTCTATTTTACCGACGAAGAACAGACCCGATTCAATGAATATATCTGGTTCTGGGCGCGAGATTCGATTTATTCACCGGTTCATGCCAATTCCGATATTGGTGTTCATCCCGGAGCTTATTTCGGAGCTTTGGTGACAACGACTGGCGTAATCAACTCCCCTCAAGGAGCGACATTCGCTGGATTTCCTCGTCCCGGATATTTCGAGCATATCAAAAAAATTCCGATCCCGGTAAAAGCGGATCGATTGCGCAATGCCGCTGCGGCAGGTGGTCGGTGGTTAAATTCGAGCGACAAACAGTATACTCACGGGTTGTGGTTTAACGGTACGACTGCTACACTGTGGCGATGGCGAACGGGTACCAGATCCCCGTATTTGGATATGTCACAAGCTGTCGGCGCAATTACTTGGGCGCCATCCCGAGAGTTCGCGATCTTCTGCGATGGCGATCTTTGGATTAGCGGTGAAGTGTATGGATTACTGGGTATAGGGGCGAAAGGGAATTTAAGACTCTACGATAACATAATTTATCAAGAGTGTAATACAGCACCCTACTATCGCGTTAACGTAAACGCACACAGCATGATGACGTTGATCAGCGAGGTAGAAGAACCAACGGATCGAGCGGCACCCTGGACCGGAATTTTAATTGCGGATACACCGCAAAATGGACGGCAAAATGGTAGGTACTCGGGCGATGCAACTCACCGAGACATTGCGATCCATGGACAGCTATTTGCCTTGCAATCCAGCTTTACTTTTGAGGATCAGAACGATTCCACTGACGCATACAAGTGCCCAACGCCTCCGAATTCCGATGAACGAGGCGCGATCTATTTAACGGGTGCAATTTGTCAGCATCGTCGAGGTTACGTTCACCGCACAAATCATGGCGGAACGGGTTACGATAAAGTGTATCAATTTGATCCGCGATGGGATAAAACAAAGGTTTCGATCGTGTCATACCCCCCCTTCCAGATGGACTTAACCTCGGAAGGTTTCTTAAAGTGGGACGTAATGGGTTGGCAAGATCTCGAGCGCAGACGCGGCGACGATCAACACGAATAGCAAGCGGATGTACAAGTCTTTGATTGACACTTGGTTGTCTTGATATAAGAAAGCGGTTTTCTCCGATTAGTTTTTAGAACTGATCGGAGAAACTCGAAAAAATATTGACAACTGTCATTTGAGAATGTTGCGTGGCAAGTATCTATTAAGTATCTTAATTGCTTGTCATTCTGTGATTTAAACTTGATGATGGCGAAATGATGCGAAGGAGAGGATTCTTATATTTGTTATTATAGTATTTAGTTAATTTTACTAGCCGAATTTTTTTGGCACCGTTATCTGGCACGAGGATTACATTGGTATTTTCAACGGATAAAATTTCTACTCCTTTCTCTGGCAGTTTGTTTCCGTCAGCAAGTTTAATTTCTCATCGCCCGGCGAGCAAGCGTTCTCGAAAGCTTGTAGCGCCGCTTTTTTTGTGTATATTACGTGTGCGTGATCACACGCTTTTGCCGCGAGCCGATCGTTTATGAGTGGGAGGCAAAGCATCGAATGATTTACAAAACGTCACAGCGATTAGGGTTGGATATCGGTTCACACAGCATCAAGCTGGTGTCCGCTGAAAAAGCGGGTAATCGATATCGACTTGGTATCGCGAAGATTATTCCTCTATATACCGGTACCGAAGTATATGATAATGAAGGACCGAAAAAGTCGGTCGTACTTCCAAAACTGGTTGAGGCTTTTCAAGAACTTCGCATCGTCCCGAAGCGCGTAAAGTCGCTTGCCTCCTGCATCAGCGGTGGTAACGTCGCCGCGAAAGAGATCAAGACGATCAATATGTCGGAAGAGGAGATGTCCTCTGCGATGTTGTCGGAAGCGCGAAAACACATACCGTTGGACGGATCGGAGACCGTAGTCGATTATCAAATACTCGGCGACGATATTACCGAACCGGACAAGGTACGCGTGCTGCTCGCTGCGACAACGCGTAAAATGTACGACGCACATCTCGAAATTTTACGCGATCTCGAATTCAAACCCGGTATCATCGATCTTGAAGCACTCACATCGATCAACAGTTGGATGCTGTTGAACGAGCTTCCCGATGAAGGAGTCAACGTATTCCTTCATGTCGGTGCGCGACATACCAGTCTGTCCGTAGTTGGACGTAAATCGTTATTCTTTACCCGCGACATTCCGGTTGCAGGTAATACGTATAACGACGAACTGTCTGCAAAATACGGTCTGACTTGGGCTGAAGCCGAAGCCGAAAAGATTACCAAGGGAATGAATATCGACCGACCGTTGAAGCAAACCGCCGAGATCAAGAGCATCGAACTCGCTCAGCGTTCCGCCTTCGACCAAATGCGCGACGAAGTTAATCGCTCGTTGCGTTATTATGTCAAGGAGACCGGAATGAGCGATATCCGCATGTTTTACATGACGGGTGGCGGTGCACGTTTGAAGGATATGGCGGAATATCTTCATTCGAAATACAATGTACCGGTGATCAAGTGGAACCCCTTCGAGCAAATCGACGGCGGCGAAGCTATTCCACCGGATGAAGCTCCGCAGTACGCTGCGGCATTAGGTTTAGCATTGCGCGGAGACTGATAAATGGTTCGTTCATTTGCGATTAACCTCAATAAAAGCGAGGGCGCTGCGGAACGTGCGGCAAGACGCCGCAATCGTACCGACTGGATGTTGCTAGGCGTTCTAACGATTTTGTTAGCCGTCATCGCGTATCTCAACGTGCGTCAAATCGATGCGTTGACCGATATCGAGAAATTCCGCGATTCGAGAATCCGCGATGTTCAACGTCGACTTGAAGAGCTTGCCAAAGAAGGCATGCAGGTTAGTAGAGACGACGTCGAAAACTTAGCTAAGGTCGATAAAGAAAGAGTAATGTGGACGAAGAAATTGATGGCAGTCGCCGAAGTACTTCCTCGTGATATGGCGGTGACCGGCTTGTTCTACCACAATCGTCAATTACGAATCAATTCGATCAGCCAGATCAAGAGGGAAGAGAAAGAATTCGACAAGGTTGCGGCATTGATCGATCATTTGCGCAACTCCGAAAACTTTTTCTCCGACTTCAAGAAGATCCAGTTTACCGAGTCGCGACGACTGACCGTCGATGAACAGGATATTTTAACGATCGCGTTGGTCGCATCGTTGGAACCCGATCCTGCTTCGAAGAACAAAGTCGTGAAACGTGCGTCCGGGATCGAGTCGACGATCGGTGGAAAGAGCGGCGCTGCGCCAGCTACGCCGGTGAAGGGATAAGCCATGAAAAAACTCATCGTCGCTTTTATCATTGCTTTCGGTTTCGGTGCCGGTTTCTGGTATCATTATACCTTCGCGTACCCCAAACGACCGGCAGTACTCGCCGAAAAGGCGAAACGGTTGCGCGATCTTAACGAGAAATTGATCTCGGCTGAAATTCTTGCTCGCGAACTCGATCTGGTTTCCAAACTGATCGAACAAAATTTGGCGACATCGGCGACTGATAGTCTCGCTGAAGATGCCAACCTTGCGTTCATGAATTATATGACCGACTTGCTTCGACAGAATAAAATTGAATTGTTGAAGCTTGAACCGGGCAAGAAAATTACCAAACCGGATTACGTCAGAACGCCTTACAATCTGGTAATCAATTGCTCCTACCGTCAGTTTGGACAATTCGTCAATACGGTCGAAAAATCCGAACGGTTGATCACGGTTGAAGATTATGACCTTGATAACGATGTGAAGAAAGTCGCGCAACGAATGAAATCGGGCGGACGAATCGACACTAGAACCATACAGCTCAAGATTTCGACTCTGACTCTGATCAAGAAGAAATCACAGGCGTAAGCGAAAGGAGACGAGAGAATGAAAGGCCGTGAACGTCTGCTGTGGCTGTTACTGATCGTCATCCTGTTCGGTATGATTGGTTACGGTGGATACAATACTTATAAAATTACGCAACGGATCAAAGCATTCAAGACTGAAAACGACGTGTTGTCGGTAGTCGGTAGCGATCCACGGTTGCAGAAACAAGTCGCGAAATTGGAATCCGATCTTCGCGAACGTATGGACTTAGTGTACAAACAGGGCGACCGCGATCCATTGGATCTGATTCAAGTCGTTCGAACGCGAGCATTTCTCCAGAAACTCGGAGTGAAGGAAACGCTCGAAGAAAACAACAAGATGCGTCTTTGTGCGACCTTGGTCGCTGAAGATGGTATCCGCTACGGTGTGATTAAACTTGGTGGACGATCCACAGTCGTGAAGCCAGGTGATTCATACAACAGTTATAAAGTTGGAGCGATCTCGGTTCGAACGTTGGTGTTGGAGAGTGGTGGACAGAAGATCACATTGAGCAATCAATTGTCTCCTGAAACCATTATCGAACAGGAAATGTTGTACCAGTCCGCAAATGGTCCAAAAATTAATTATTAAGTTAGTTCTGTGTAGTATCGGGCGGTGATTAGGTTAGAACCGACGTGATTATGGCGGATAAGTTAGAGTATTGGATTGCGCCTTTACTACGATAGTTCCAGAATTTTTTGAAGTACAAAGCAAGCAAACGAGTCGGAGCACACATGAGAAATGGTATATTCCGTCGGGTAAACCGGACAGTTGTTGTCGGTATCCTAATCGGTCTTGTGTTGTCGGTCGCTGTTTTCGCCCAGCCGAGCGACACCAAACCGGCTTCCGCCCGGCTAAACCAGCGAATTACGCTGGATGCTGACGACGCTTATCTACCTACGGTATTGGCTATTCTAGCTGAGAAATCGGGGTATAATATCGTCACCGGACCCGGCGTCTCGAAAACTGAAAAGCTGACAATTAAGCTGAAAGATGCACCGATCGAAGAGGCGATGAACCTCGTCGTTCGTGCCGTCGGTCTCTCTTACGAATTAGTTGGCAGCAGCTTTCTCGTAGCCAAACCGGAATTCATCAAGTCCGATGCCGGTTTAACCAGCTACGTGTTGGCGTTAAAATATGCCGATCCGCAGCGAACTTCCGAAATGCTGAAGCAGATGAAAGCTACAGTGACTGTCGATAGTTCGAGTGGAAAGCTGTTAATTATTGCGTCGCCAAAAGTGATCGCAGAAATTCGTCAACTAGTCGATAGCATCGATGAACCGGCACAACAAATCATGTTGTCGGCTCGAGTGATCGAAGTTGGCGTAGACGACGAAGAAAAAGTCGGCGTTGACTGGGGTCGTTTGACTCCGGTTAAATTCCAAATTGCCGAAGGTACCGGGACATCGATGAAAATGGACCGCTTGGACAATTTCGGAGTATTCTACCGTCAGCAACCAATTTTTGACTTCGCGGTCGATTGGCTACTTAGCAACAATAAGGCCGACATTTTGTCGAATACTCAAGTTGCTACTATGAACGGTCGTCCGGCAACAATTCAGAGTGTGGACGTATTCCCGTATCTGTATTCAACGACCCAACAGCAGTTCAATCCGCAACAAGCAAATGCGGTGACCACTGTTCCGACGGTTACGCTTGAACGCGAAAAGATTGGTGTTATTCTTAGCATTACACCGAAAATCAATTCCGATGGATACGTAACTACTTCGATTTCTGCTGAAGTATCGTCGATTTTCTCTTTCATTGGACGAAACCAAGACATTCCGTGGACTGTTCAACGCAAAGCCGAAACAACCATTCGAGCGAAAGATGGCGAAACGATCGTTATCGGTGGTTTACTTGGCATCAAGCGCAATAAGACGAAAAACAAAGTCCCGTTGTTAGGCGATCTGCCGTATTTTGGCGGTTTGTTCTCGCACAACTACGAGACGATGAAGAAGACGGATATGATCATCGAAGTCACGCCGACGATTTTAAAGGAAGGTCAGGTTAAATTTAAAGAATCCGACCGAATCATTAAGTCCGGCAAAGATTTAGATGATCCGACCGAATCGCGTATTGTGAAGACTGTCGCGGAAGAAAATCGGTAATTATTAGTTTGTAACGGATACCCATGAAACGAATCACAATATTAGCATTCTTGTTGACGGTTTGTTTCGTTACATGGGTATCCGCGATGGAAGTATTGGATACTGCGAAGGCGAAAAGCGCTGTTTCCGATACACGCTATTTGACATTGCAATCGGCGTTTGAAGGTCCGATCGATCCCAATGTGTATATAATCGGTCCCGGTGATGAAATGTATATGTTCATCATTGGAGTGCTGGAAACGGCTTTGCCGATTTATATCAATCCCGAGGGTTATGCAAACGTACCAACGGTGGGCGAGTTTGCTGTTTCGGGAAAAACACTGGCAGAGGCATCGAAAATAATTCGCGAACAAGCCGAAAAACGATATGCTAAAGGTATTGTTTCGGTTCGATTGTCGAAACCGCGAATGTTTCGAGTAACACTAGCAGGTTCGGTGTATATGCCCGGTCGGTACATTGTTTCGGCAGTATCGCGAACATCGGATTTATTGGAGATGGCGGGAGGTCCCCGCTTTTCCGAGGAACCGAAAGATACGACACCTGACGGAAGACCGATTATCACACCACCTCGAGCTGCGCCATTGCGCGGATTGTGGTTGATACATCGATCCGGCGACACCACTTTGGTCGATATCGAATTGTTCTACCAATGTGGCGAATTGAAAGGAAACCCCTTTCTGCAGGATGGCGACATTTTAGTCGTTCCATACTGGAGCAGCCGTAAAGGTGTGGTTCGGTTGTTTGGAGCAGTTCAACAACCAATGGTCGCGAGATTTGTTGCTGGTGATCGATTAAGGACAATGATTCGGTTATCCGGTGGAATTGTATCGAATGCACAGGGTAAAATCGAATTATCTCGCATCGATTCATCGGGCAACCGTCAAACACAAATTTTTAATCGAAATTGGATTAATTCTGACGACTTAGGTCCTTTGATTTTACCGGACGATCAAATTTTTGTGCCGTACGAAACCGACCAAAAGTTAAGATCGACGGTCTCAATTCAAGGCGAAGTTTTTTTTCCCGGCGATTATCCGGTTGACGAGAAGACGGTTACCCTGAAAGATGTTTTAATGACCGCCGGTGGACCGACTTCACGAGCCAATCTCGATGAAATTCAAGTTATCAGGCGCTCTTTGTTATCGATACCCGATCCCGAATTCAATCGTCTTTACGGTTTGAAAAAAGACGAAATGAGTTGGTCGGAATACGAGTATATGAAAGCCAAGCGACGCGATCTCGAACCACGGGTGGCTGTTAATTACAAAGTAATCAGCGGTCGCGATTCGATTTTGGGTGGTAATTTTATTTTATGGGATGGCGATATTATTCGTCTTCCCAAAAAACAAGTTACGATCAAAGTGCTTGGACAAGTTATCAATCCCGGATTGATAGCATATACTCCGAAAAAATCATATCGTTTCTATATCGACGAAGCCGGTGGATATACAACGAAAGCAAAAACAAGTCAAATTAGAATTATAAAAGCCCAATCGGGTCAATGGTTGAAAGCTTCGACGTCGACAATTATTGAGCCTGGCGATACCATCTTTATTCCGGAAACGGCTGATACCGATTGGTGGGTCTCATATAAAGATATGATGTTGATCTTGTCACAAATTGCAACTTTAGCTTTGGCGTATTACACAGTTACGAAATAATTGAATTAGATTTTTTTAAAACATCGCAAGTTCAACTTGCACAATCGAGGTCGGTTTGAATCGATTGTTAATAGTAAAATTAACAATGCTCAGGTCCGGTTCTAGATATGGTTGTATTAGAGTAGATGGTACGAAGTGAGTAATCATTTCGTTGATGTTAGTAAAGTAACGATGCATAGGTTGGAGGACACAATGAAGTGGGTTTTGAGAATACTGCCCATACTGTTGCTCGGTCTGCTACTCGTAAGTTGCGATCGAAACACATCCAGTAATCCAGGGCAGAGTGGAACCGTAGCGACTCCACAATATATTACTGCTACGATTTCAAATAACATCTCAAGTTTCAAAAATCAAATTGCAACCTCGACAATTACTGCCACAGTGACAGATAATCACGGTGCCGCAGTTCAGGGTCAACGTGTTCAGTTCTCGGTAACACAACACAAAAACCCGATTACGTCGATTGCAGCCGACAATAACACCGATACCACTGATGCTACCGGTAAAGTTACGGCGACCCTGACCGTATATCCCGACTCGGTCGAAACGATAACTGTAACTGCGACGTTGGTTTCCAATTCGCAAATTTACACGACCGTTCCGATTCAAGTGCTAATTTTGGACGAAGCCGTCAATTCATTCCGAGTCGAATTCGGTAAGCCCGTTTTGATCGCTCGCCAGGGTTCACGCGACACTACTACCGTAATCGCCCGTGTATTGGATGATCGTTCATCCGGTATCAAGGGGATGATTGTCGATTTCCGCGTAGATTCATCGCAATATGCGCAACTATCGATGTCATACGGTACTACCGATGATAATGGCGAAGTGCGCGTATCGGTTTGGAATAACCTGAACAAATACAGCGAAAACGTTCTTATTTCCGCAACCATTCGCGGTCTCGCATCGTCGAACGCCAATGCGAAAGCTTCGGGAATTTTGAAGATTCGCCCGTTAACATTACCTGCCGATATTCATTTGGCATGGGTTAGCCCTTCCGACACTTCGATCTATGCATTACCAGGTGAAGTGATCTTTAAGAAATTTATCATCTGGTGCACCGATTCATCGAATATCGTCATTCCGAGCGTTCCAATCGTCTTAAGCGTTGCCGGTACCGGTTCTTGCCCGTACGTCACCGCAACAAGCACTTTCGGACGCGATACAATTGAATGGTCAAGTGACGGTATGACTGGTCGAACGACAATTACCGCTGCGATCGCTCAATCGACTACATTCAGCTCGAATGGACCTTTGAATGCCGATCTAGATACTAAATCAGCATTTGAACGAAAATTGCCTTCGCAGTTCCGCTCGAATGGTATCCGGTTATTGAGCACCGACGAAGTCAATTCAAGTTCAACTTCGATCACCTTGGTCGTTAATCTTCCGCCCAGTGTACCGCGAATTGAAATTCGCTTCCCATCGGGAAATATTCTGTATTCAACTGGTCGCGATTCAATTCCGGTAGCGGTATCGTTGTTGGATTATCTCGATCAGGGTATTCCGAATGCGACGTTGAATTTCGCCGCTCGTTATGGAAATATTGTTCAGACTGCGGTTACGGGTCTCGACGGCGCCATCACTGTATATATTAAAGATGGTGGAGCAATCGAACCGGATTCTAACGGCGTTATATTGACCGTTCGATATCCCGTCGGAAATATCACGAAACCGGCAACGTTCCACATTCGCGAACTGCTTCCAATCCAAAGTATTACCTTGCAGATTCTTGGTGGCAGAAGCCACCCGGCAAATCCGCGTGATACGGTCAGCGTTCGTGCAAACGTGTTCCTTTCGAACGGAAACTACGCTTACGATAGCACTCAAGTGCACTGGGAAGTATACCGGAACGTTCGCGATGCAGTTGTACGCGGAATGGGACAATTCCAGAATACAATTACCAAGACAATCAACGGTACCGCTTCCAACATCTTCGTAATGAACGAAGGTATTGGCGAAGACTCCTTGGTTGCATGGGTAGAAAATGCCGGAACACATACTGTCGTTTTCTCATCGGGTTCCAACATTATTTCGCACGATCCCGGAAATCCAACGCACGTTTACTTAGCACCACGCACGTTAAATCTTGTTGTTAACGGTCCGGCTGCTACGGTTGGCGCACTTGTTCGCGATACGTCGAACAATGCAATTCGCAATCCTCAGTTAGTATGGGGAACCAGCATTGGTACGATCGTCAGCAGTGGTGTGTTACCGGGTGATACCGTAGCAACCGCACAGCTTTCTGCCGGTGCAAATGCGGGTATCGGCAAGTGGTGGGTAACTACCCTGAACGGTATTTCCGATACGTTAACCTTTAACGTGATCGCATCCACCCCACGCGTACTTTCACTATCTGCGGAATCGCAGTTAATTCAAGTCGCCGGTACTGGTGGTAATGAAAATACGATTATCCACGCGATCGTTCGCGACGGTAACGGCAATGCCGTTTCCAACGGCGTCATGGTTCAGTTTAAGATTACAAATGGCATCTCGTTCCTGCAGGGGGACACCGCTTCCTCGCTCAAACCAAACTTTGGTGAGATTGGTGTCGACTCGACGATTTCTGAAACCAGTGGTTCTGGTGAAGCAATCGCGACCTTGTCTTCCGGTACTCGATCCGGATCAGTTGTAATTGAAGCCGTCGTTTTGAACAACGATTACAGTCGCACTTCGATCGTGGCAACAATGTCATCAGTGCAGATTGTTGCTGGACCGCCAGCAAGAGTTACACTTGGTGTCAACAACGAAAATGGAACGCAAGAAGGCGGCGGAACGTGGTCGATTTGGGTCAACGCAACGGTGCGCGATCAGTATACGAACCCGGTTCGCGATATGACGGTCGTTCAATTCCGTGTAGCGCAAATTGGCTTAGCACAAGTCGGTTTGGATACCTCGGCAACTGGTAACCTCGGACCGACGAATCAACGTATTCACGGTATCGCATTTACCCGCTTGTCATATCAGTCGGCAGCAACATTCGACACGTTAAAATTGTTCGCAATTTGTAATGGGTTAAATGAACTAGTTTCTGATTCGATAACATTTGCATTACCGTTACAGAGTGGCAACTTGCAGTTGAATATCACGCCGTCTACGTTCTTCTTCTCGGCGAATCCGGAAACTGACCGAGCAACGCATATGGCATGGGCGATCGTTCGCGACGGTTATGGAAATCGCATTTCGCGTGCTCCAGTGATTTTCGACGTCCAACGTGGTAAGATCTTTAAGACCGCAAATGAAGCATCGACCGGTAACTATGCAGCGACCTATCGTGCTTCCGACAACTCGCAATCGATCGCAGGAACAAACCCGGTTGTCTACATGCCAGTGAATAAGCAACGGACCGGTAACTTTGCCTATCCTACAATTCCGGCATTAGGTCGAACTGATGTGAACGGAATGGGTGCAGCGACAGTATACATTGGCGGTCGCGGTCCATCACTTGCGGCAGCAAATCCAGTTGGTGAAATCTTCCTTGACGCCACTACGCTGGAAACCAATAGTGAAGTAACCTGTCGCGTTGAAGGTTACCCATCGGTTCAATCGGCTCGCTTCGTGATCAACTATCAGAGAAGCCCGAACCAATAGTGAAGTTGCTTTCACGTGAAATTACATGCTTCTTTTCACGGGCTTTGAAATCAATATTCGAAGAAGTCGCAACACTCGAAACAGTGACCGGCTAAAGTAACATTCAGGTAGTAATATCAAGTTAAATTTTCGGATGCGGGGTTTCGTCGGAAACCCCGCAAAACCGAAAGCGAAAACGATAGGTTCTTATGTTCGAGAAGCTTGGAGATATTCTGGTAAGCGAGAAATTGATCACTCAAGATCAATTGGGAAAAGCGCTTGCCGAACAGCGAAATTCGCGTGGAAAGCGAATTGGTGAAGTCCTGGTACATCTGGGTTATGTAGTCGAAGAAAATATCACTAAAGGTTTGGCTCGCCAAGCCGGACACGATTATTATCATCCCGATAAACTATTGGAAGCTCGCGAAGATGCGCTAGCACTAGTACCTGAAGATTTTGCCAAGGAACATTACGTCTTGCCGATCGCCATGGAAAACGGTCTCTTGGTCGTTGCCATTGCCGATCCGGACGATATTACGATCGAAGATCGTTTAAAGCAGCTCTCGAATAACAATGTAAAATTGGTGATGGCATCGCCGACAGCTATTCGGAATGCAATCGACCAATTGTATGTCAGAATTCGTAAAGCCGGAGAAGTCAAGGAAACGATCGGTGAATTGCAATTCTTCGCCGAAGCCGATTCCGACGATGAATCCATGGTCGACATGACCAAGGCACAAACCGGTGATGACGACGCGCCGATCGTTAAGTTGGTCAACTTAATCATTAGCGAAGCATTGAAAGAACGTACTACCGATATTCACATCGAAGTTCAGGGCGAACGGGTTGCAATTCGATATCGTATTGACGGTGTGTTGATGGAAGTCATGAGTCCTCCAAAGGCTTCCCATGCCGGTATTATTTCCCGTATCAAGATTATTTCGAAGTTGAATATCGCCGAGCGGCGCTTGCCGCAAGACGGTCGTTTTTCGATTAAATCCGCTGATAAAGAAGTTGACGTTCGTGTCAGTATTCTACCGACCGTAAACGGTGAAAAAGTCGTATTGCGTTTGCTCGATAAATCGAGCTTCTCGATGGACTTGACTTCGTTGGGATTTGAAGATCACGAACTTAAGATTTTCCGCCGAACCATTAAGCAACCGTATGGAATGGTTATTGTTTCCGGTCCTACCGGTTCGGGAAAATCGACAACGCTGTATGCGTCGTTGAAAGATATTTTGTCGCCCGACGACAACATCACGACGGTTGAAGACCCGGTTGAATACCAATTATCGGGTATCAATCAGGTTCAGATCAAAGAAAAAATCGGTTTGACATTTGCCGCGACTTTGCGTTCAATCCTTCGTCAAGACCCGGACAAATTGCTGATCGGTGAAATTCGCGACGAAGAAACCGCCGATATCGCCGTTAAGTTTTCTTTGACTGGTCATATTGTATTTTCGACTCTTCACGCTAACGACGCACCAGCTACGATCACACGATTGATCGATATCGGTATTCCGCCATTCTTGGTCGGTTCATCGTTGCTGTTGGTGATGGCGCAACGTCTGGTTCGAAGAATCTGCCCGCATTGCAAGACTGCGTACGAGCCGGATCCCTACGAATTGGAAATGTTGAATATTACGCCGGAAGAACGTAAATGGTTCGAAGGCAAGCAGATTTATCGTGGCAAGGGCTGCGTACACTGCCGTAACACCGGTTACATGGGTCGAATTGGTATTTTTGAATTGCTTCGAATTACTCCGTTAGTTCGCCAGATGATTTTCGATAATCAAAATCAAGAAGCAATTCGCCAGTCGGCAATCGGCGAAGGTATGTACTCGTTACGTCTTTCCGGAATTCGAAAAATCGTTTCCGGTGTCACGACAATTCACGAATTGCTGCGCGTTACCACGCAGGAATAAAAAAAGCTGTCGGCTTTCGCCGTAACGGCATCTAGTTTGGGTAATTGGCGATTGATAGATGGTTGATTGAGGAGCAGGCATGCCCAGGTACGCCTACATCATTACAGATACAGAAGGCACCCGTAGGGAAGACGTTATTCGAGCCCCTTCGCAGAACGCTGCATTAACTGCGCTTACCAAGCGTGGGGCAAAAGTCGTCAGCCTGAAAGAAATCAAGTCAATGGAAGTCGAACGGTTGACTGTTGCGGAGCAAATCCAACTGCAACTGTTCAAGTGGCGAACACACGTTCCGTTGAAAGTGGTGGTGTTTTTTACCCGCCAGTTGTCAACGATGTTCTCCGCCGGTTTGACGATCGAACGCTCGATTTCGAATCTAATGGTCGAGGAAAAGAATCCCCGGTTTCGACGCGTGCTGGCGGATATTGCGAACGACCTGAAAAAAGGTATGTCGCTATCCGATGCGCTCGCGCAACACCCCGGTGTCTTCGATGGATTGTTCGTTGCAACGATTAAAGCCGGTGAAATTTCCGGTTCTTTGCACGTCGCAATGGAACAGCTTTCGGATTATCTCGAATCATCCGAAGAAACTCGACGAAAAGTTGTTTCGGCATTGACATACCCGATTTTGGCAATCGTCTTCATGGTTTTTATCGTGACGATTTTGATTGTCTTCGTCGTACCTCAATTTGCCGAAGTTTATGCTAAGTTCGGCGCTGGTTTGCCCGGTCCAACCCGATTGTTGGTCAATGTTGCGCAGATTATTTCGCAAAACTTTATTCCCGTTGCCGCAATTATTGTCATTATGATAGTTTCGATTTGGTTGGTATCGAAAACCGAGCGCGGTGCGTACATCATGGATTCAATCAAGCTAAAGATTCCAGTCTTTGGCGCGTTGATTGAATATTCCACGATGAATAAGTTCTCCCGTACTTTCGGTATTTTAATGGGTTCGGGCGTTCCTGTTCTCGAAGCATTCACTCAAGTACAACGGGTTGTTGAAAATGAAGTGATTGGGCGCGGTATCGTTAATATCAAACGAATGGTAAAAGACGGTTTCGCTATTTCGATTGCGTTGAAGAAATCAGGCGTATTCCCGTCGACGTTGGTTCAGCTCGTTCAGACCGGTGAAGAAACCGGTGAAATGGACAAGTTGCTCGATAAAGCCGCTTATTTCTATGAAAAGCAAGTCGACGCCATGGTTGAACGTATGACCTCGTTGATCGAACCGATGATCATCATCATGCTCGGTGGTGTGGTAACTGGAATTCTGGTTGCTGTTTACTTGCCGGTGTTTAAGCTCGGTCGCGCCATCGGAAGAATGTAAGATTATTCGTTATCGTTTGAAGGCGCAGGCTAAAAAGTCTGCGCTTTCTTATTTCAGTCAAATACACTGATACGGAAGATGAACTGATGACTAATGTTGTGAGTGCGCTTCAACTAATGCCACTCGGTTTCTATATGGTGCTTAGTGTGTTATTCGGATTAATTCTGGGTAGCTTCGCCAATGTATTGATTTGGCGGACACCTCGAAATGAATCGATCATGAAACCGGGTAGTCATTGTCCGGATTGTCTGAAACCAATTCGCTGGTACGATAACATACCGCTGTTCTCATACATTTTATTGCTGCGTGGTAAGTGTCGTGACTGTAAGAAACCGATTTCTTTACGTTATCCCATCGTCGAGCTGACAGTAGCATTGGTAGCGTTATGGGGAGTCGTTGCATGGCAGGGTGATCCCGTTCGTCAACTTATGGCAGTGCTATTATCGCCGATTCTGATGTCGCTTGCGTTGATCGATATCGAGCTGATGGAGTTACCCGATTCATTGGTTACTGCAATCGCAGTAATTGGATTGTTCGGAGTATTCCTAACTGGTGGTTCCGATGCTACCTGGCAGGTAGTGACACTTCTGGTGATGGTTATTTTCTTAACGATCGTCTGGCGAAAAATCTTCGGTAAAGAACTTACAGAAGAAGAACAAAAAATGGCGGAAGATTCTGAGCCGACCTTAAAAGAGCGTTTGATTTGGGGTGGTGGTGGTTTCTTGATCGGCGTGATCAGTCTAGTGATTGGTTTTTATGGAACACTCAATTACGCTGGTTGGAATGCTGTGTGGGGCTTACTCGCCGGTGGTGGCGGGTTACTTACACTTTGGGGCTTCTTTTTGTTTCTGCAGGGGCGTGAAGCAATCGGATTGGGTGACATTAAACTGATGGCGGCAGTCGGAATTATTACCGGTCCCGGTCGTGTACTGATCGCGTATGTACTTGGAGCAATCCTTGGTATTCTTATTTGGATTGCGATGCGGATCAAGAAGGGGCATGGCACAGATCAACCCTTTCCGTTTGGACCGGCGCTTATCAGTGGCGCGTGGGTGTCATGGTTGTATGGTGAGGCGCTATTGGACTGGTATCTGAAGTTGATATTTTCGTAGAGTGTGATGGTATATAGTGGTTCTTGAAAATACGTTGTCATGATTCGGTGTCAGGCTTCGCCTGACCTGCGGGCGGACGCGGGGATCCGCCCCTACTATCGATATCAACTTATTTTCAAGAGATACTATGGAATAAAATCGAAAAGGGTGCTGTCGGCACCCTTTCGCTATTTAGGTCGAACCCAATTCGGAATATCGACAATGTGTCCGATCCGGTCTTTTAATTCACGAATTCCGTTTCGCTTGGAAATCCACTCGATCCGCCACTTTCCAGCATCGCGCATTGCTTTCTTGATCACCAGACCATCCACTCCGATCAATGGAAGAGTTAGTTTCGACAGCCAGAAAACGATCGGATAATCGAAGCCGGTAGAAACCAAAACTGTAATCCCTTTATAACCGCGCGACCGAAGTTTGGGAATAAGTACTAAACCTGCACCGGGATGCTCCATAGTGATATCCGAAAAGACCGCTTGAAATTTATCGGGATTTTCTACTGCCTGCGATAAACCAGTACGAGCCGATTCGGCAAATGCAATATCGTAGCCGGCTTGGCGAAGAACGGCTTCGGTCCATTTTGCATAGGTTAGATTGTCGTCGACAATTAAAATCGTATCGGTCATATCGGTCGGTGATTCCGCTTAAAACGAGATGAAACATACCGCACTATCGGCTGGAATGCAAGTCTCAGTCGGCAACTCTGATCAAGTTTCATTTGCCGTATAAAATAAATTCCAGAGGATAAGACCGCACTGAATCGGCAGTAACCAACTGCGGCAGCAGCGCGTATCCATTCGCAATTCCACTCACTGTCCATCTTTCTACAGGCAGATAATTCAATAGATAACAACCCGCATAATTTGATCTGGTCGATACTTCTTTTCCCGAGGAAGTCGATGCTGTGACCAGAACCGATGGAATACCCTGATTCATGCCACTCCGAACGATACCGGCGATCGCGACACCGTGCAAGGACATATTCGTAAAAGCATCGGCTTTAAAGGTGTCGCTACTTGACGAATCGAACACAAACAGACCATCCAGAACGAGTGAGTATTCCCATTTTGTGACGGTATTAGGATGATAGATCGAGTCGTTGAAGACAGAATCGATTTGCAGTAACATCGACGTTTCGCCAATAGTCGCCGATCCGGAAAGAACCGAGGTTGTACCATTTGTGGTGCGGGTATACTGCCAATTGTGAGCGCTATTGAGTGTGAAGATTGCGGTATCGTGAGTCATCCGGGTGAACCAGACGGTATTGGATTTTTCGCTGTGCGCAAACCGTACCCAACTGCCGAACAGTGTGGGTGTCGGGAGAGTTGGTGAAGTGGATGGTTCCTCATCTTTCTTGTAACAACTCGTAATGAGTAATGCAAAGGATAATAAAACTGCGAAAATCAGCCATGATTTTCCAAAGAGTTGCATGAACTGCTCCCGAATTAGACTCATCGTATAGTATTGTAAGCGATTCCGTTTGCAAGAACAACTGATAGCGGTATGAATGACTCGATAATGATTGAATTGATTTTCAGGTGATACTTGATCAAATCGGGCAAATGCCGTTATTGGAATGGAATGTAGTTTTAGAAAACATGACAACGCTGCGCCATTATGTCAGACAGATTCTAGCAATGTGTCAGAAAAGAATGTCATGTTGGCAGAATGGTGGTGTGTGTGCTAAGAAAGAGCCTCACATGAGTTTGAGAACGCTAGATAAAACCGTATCTTAGCACTCTGGCACGATGATTGCTAATCCTAGAGTCGGATCGCGGTGGGAACTCGGTACCGATCCCGACTGACGGCGATCCGAATGAAATCCTGAGGGGATTTCATCCTTTGAATGATCGGATGATTTTTTTAAGAAACCGAACAGTGTACCGATAGGTACCGGAAAAATTTTTTGGAGGATTAGCCATGACATTAGTACGCTGGATGCCACGACGGGATATGGTCTCGATGCAGAATGAAATCAACCGGATGTTCAATTCGTTCTTTGGCAGCGATCAAACCGAAGAACCGGAAGCTGTCTGGTCGCCACGCCTCGATGTGATCGAAACGAAGGATCACTACGTCGTGAAGATCGACCTTCCCGGCATGCGCAAGGAAGATGTGAAGATCACGTTGCGCGAGAATGTCTTGAATATTCGCGGCGAGCGGATCGAAGAAGCAAAGCAGGAGAGCGAGAGTTTCCACGTGGTCGAGCGCAGGTTCGGCAAGTTCAGTCGCGTGTTGACGTTGCCGACCAATGTCGAAGCGCACCGCATCGAAGCGAAGTTGACCGATGGCGTGTTGGTGGTGTCGTTGCCGAAGGCGGAAGACGCCAAGCCACGCGAAATCAATATTTCGATGTAAGCATGAGATACCGGCGGTTGGGTAGCAATACCCAGCCGCCGAATTGTCGATGGTAGGGGCGGTTCGCGAACCGCCCGTGTCCGTCGACAGTAAGGGCGAATGCGATTCGCCCCTACGAAAAAAAAAAATGACAAGAAATAACAAAAATTGAAAGCAAGACACAGTATCCCCCTGCAAAGGGAGTATGACAAAGAGAGAGTTAATATTTTCGATCTGATCGATCAAGTTATTTGCACAAGGTTTGTGTCAAGCTTCGCTTGACTTGGGGCGAATGCCGCCCCTACAGGCAGTAAAGTTTTGGAGTACTAGCAATGCCGACGTATGTGTACGAATGCGAAACCGATAAATCGCATTCCTATGAAAAGATTCAGAAAATTACCGAGAATTCCGATACGGTCTGCCCGACCTGTGGTGGACCGGTTCACCGCGTTATCACTGGTGGTATCGGACTCATCTTCAATGGCAAAGGTTTTTACCAAACCGATTACAAAGGCGCCAATGCATCGCTGAGTGGCAACTCGAAAAAATCCGAGAGCAGCGAGAAGTGCGACAACTGCGAATCGAAACCAGAGACCAAACCGGCATCGGGTGGTTGCGGACCGAATTGCGGATGCCATCATTAATTCTAAGAAAGGTGGTTGTATGTATGAGATGGAATATGAATGGTTTGTTAGACGTGCTTTTAGTATGCGTTTAGGAAATTCCGTTGATGGACGGAAGGGTGATCCGGCAGGCTTAGCTGATGCAGATTATATTAGAAGATTTCCTATAGTATATGCCAAAGTCGGTACTTCCTATGCGATAGCATGTTATCTTGATCAGCTTCATGATCAGTATGGTATAAAAGAGAATTTTCTTACTATCCTCGGAAATACAGGTGAAGTCTTTCTTAATCGAACTCTTGCCGTCAATACATCTGAGGAGTTGTTGCAACTGATTAGTGAATTTAAAGCAAGATATAAAGACATCAAAGAAAGCCTCGATGGTGCTGAATAAATTCGAGATTAAATAAGGCTAACCATGAAGAGATTACTAATCTCAATTTGCATCACTATATCGCTGATTTTGCCTTTTGCTTTCGCAGAAAGTAAGACGGAACTCGATTCCACGAAATATTATCACGTGAAATTCGATCTAAGTCTTGTGCCCGGTCTGTCGATCGGTTCCGCTTTTCCCAACGATAAAAAAATCAGCGATCGCTATGCTCTCAATTTGCTCGCCGGTCGATGTGATCGTCTCGAAAAAGGGGCGATCGGCGGTATTTGGAATTGGGTCCGCGAAGATGCCAACGGCTGGATGATTGCCGGTGCCTTGAATCAATCCGGCAAAGCAATGACTGGCGCACAATTCACGGCTGGTCTGAATCTATCCGGCGGCGATCTTTCCGGCATCGGACTCGGTGGAATCGGCAACCTAGCTGCGGAAGACATCAACGGACTCAATTTTGCCGGACTGGGAAATGTTTCCGGAAGATCGATTAACGGCGTGCAACTAGTCGGTTTGGCGAATGTCGGACGCAAATCGATCAACGGAGTGCAGGGTGCCGGATTCGCGAATATCACCGGCGGTTCGATGAGTGGAATTCAGTATGCCGGCAGTTTCAATATCGCGCGAAAAGATTGCGACGGTATTATTGTCGATGGCGGTGGATTGCTGAATGGCGGTAGCAGTTCCGGTGTGATCTTATCCGGTGTCTTCAACCTATCGCGCGGCAGCGCCGATGGCATGATTGGCGCTGGTACCGCGAATATTATCGGCAACAAAGCCGATGGTTTGATTGCGGCGGGCGCAGTCAATGTGATCAACGGCGATGTCGATGGGATGATCGGAAGCGGCGCATTGAATTTTGTCAATGGTACTATGTCGGGAATGCAGATCGGAACCGTGAATTTTGCGAAGTCTTCCAACGGTTGCCAAATGGGTTTAATTAATTTCGCCGGTGAATCCGAAGGTGCCGAACTTGGTCTGATCAGCTATTCGCAAAAGCATGGCGCTCGCGGGGAACTATTCGGCGACGAAATGGGTAATGCCTTTACTTCGCTTCGTACCGGCAACAAAGATTGGTACAACCGTATTGCCGTCGGTTATGCCGCATACGGTTCGCCCAACATTACGGTGTTTGGCGGCGGTTTCGGTAAGATCAAGCGTTACACCGGATATCATACCGAATTCGGTACGGAATTTTATCTATTGAATTTTGAAAACGATTTACAATTCGGCACCAAGCCGAACATTGCCACCTTATTGAAATTCCAATATAGCTGGAATCTAAAAGTGTCCGACGACTTTGTGCTGTTCGCCGGACCGAGTATGAATTTTATGTTCTCGCACTACTCCGACGGTTCCGAGTTGATGTCGCCCGCATTTTACAAGAGTCATTCCGGCAGCTACTACAAGCGCGGCTGGATCGGCGGGATCCTCGGACTTCGGATGCTATAACTATAACAATGAGCTAGTGTATTCAAAAAGTGTGGTATGGTTAAAAATTAATATTCTTGTCAGTGTCACTTATTTCAGTGTCTCGTTTGGGTTGGAAATAGGACTCCTCGCAATAATTCCAGTATTCTTTGCGATAATGAAATTAGGAAAGGAGATTGATATGTACAACTTAAATATCTTTAAGAACATTTGGTGCGGGCTATCGCTACTGCGGGGAGAATTCCAACCCAAATGAGAAATGAAACATTGATGAGATATTGATTTCCACAAGTTAGCGAGTGGGGCGAAAGCCCCCCTCCCCGCGCCATTTATTGACTATGCTTGATAAAAGTTACTTCTATAAAATAGGAGATCAGATGTCATCGGTTCGTTTACAAATAGTAGCACATAATGGATTGACTTTCGCACAGGTTGTCTTAAGCTCGTGCACAAAGAAAGAAGACGGAACAACCTATCTGACACCTCAAATGACGATCCCTGAAGTAGAGGGAGATATTGACAGATTAATAGATCAGCTTAATTCTTTGAAGAAAAAAGCAAAGCCTTTAATGGAGAAAGCTGAACGGGATTTGAAGGAAATGAATGACAAGAATGGTTTCTCGTTTGAAAATGTAATAAAAAAAAGCTGTAACCCGTGATGTGAATTATCAAAACATCGATTCTATCAAAACAAGATAGATCGATCCGAAATTGGAACTTAAAAGTTCCAAATGGTTAATAACTGATCAAACAATCTCAGGAGGAGAAAAAGCAATGAAACTTCCCATTCGCCCAATGGACGAACGCATTTTGGTGAAGCCGATTCAAGAAGAAGAAAAGAAAATCGGTAGCATTATCATTCCCGACACCGTGAAAGAGAAGCCAATTTTGGCAGAAGTGGTGGCATTGGGTATGGACATCGAAGGCAAGAACGAAATCAAAGCCAAATTGAGTGAAGTACTCAAAGTCGGCGACAAGGTTCTTCACAGCAAGTACGGCGGAACCGAAATCGAATGGGATCATCAGAAATATTTGATCCTGAATCGCAGCGATATTCTTGCCATCATTGGCTAATTGTTCATTCGCATGCTCGCGTAAATTCGAATGGTAGGGGCGGTTCGCGAACCGCCCGTGTCCTGCGAAACCGGAAACCAGCTTGAACGATTGCCATCGAACGCGGGTAACTGCAACGCAATTGATATTTGATAAATAATCCTAAGGGAGAGATAACTGCAATGGCAGCTAAAATTATTACCTATGAAATGGAAGCGCGTTCCGCGTTAAAGCGCGGTGTCGACGCCTTGGCAAATGCCGTCAAGACCACCCTCGGACCCCGCGGTCGCAATGTCGTGATCGAGAAGAAATTCGGCGCACCGACCGTTACCAAGGACGGCGTTACCGTCGCCAAGGAAATCGAACTTGAAGACGGTTCCGAGAATATGGGCGCTCAGATGGTGCGTGAAGTCGCATCCAAGACGTCCGATGTCGCCGGCGACGGTACCACTACCGCTACCGTGTTGGCACAGATGATCTATGCCGAAGGTCTCAAGGCTGTGACCGCCGGTATGAATCCGGTCGACCTCAAACGCGGTATCGACGATGCCGTGAAGGAAGTTGTCGCGGAACTCAAAGTCATGTCGAAGCCAGTCGGTGGCAAGAAGGAAATCGCTCAGGTTGGCGCCATTTCCGCCAACAACGACGACGAAATCGGCAGCTTGATCGCCGACGCCATGGACAAAGTCGGTAAAGACGGCGTCATCACGGTGGAAGAAGCCAAGGGTATCGATACCACACTCGACGTAGTTGAAGGTATGCAGTTCGATCGTGGCTACATTTCCCCCTATTTCGTAACCAATCCCGACGAGATGGAAGCCGTCATGGAAGATCCGTTTATTCTGATTCACGACAAAAAAGTCAGCAACATGAAGGATCTGCTCCCGGTGCTCGAGAAAGTCGCCCAGCAGGGTCGCGCACTCGTGATCCTCGCCGAAGATGTCGAAGGCGAAGCGCTTGCGACATTGGTCGTGAACAAGTTGCGCGGTACGCTCAAGATCGCAGCCGTCAAGGCTCCGGGCTTCGGCGATCGCCGCAAAGCCATGCTCGACGATATCGCGATTTTGACCGGCGGTCGTGTGATTAGCGAAGAAGCCGGTTTCAAACTGGAAAACGCGCTGATGACTGACCTTGGCCGTGCCAAGAAGATCACCATCGACAAGGACAACACCACCATTATCGAAGGTTACGGCAAGAGCGAAGACATTCAGGATCGGATCCAGAATATTCGCAAGCAGATCGAGAAGAGCACCAGCGACTACGACAAAGAGAAGTTGCAGGAACGCGTCGCGAAGTTGTCCGGTGGCGTTGCCGTGTTGAAGATCGGTGCCGCAACTGAAGTCGAAATGAAGGAAAAGAAAGCCCGCGTCGAAGACGCACTCCACGCGACCCGTGCCGCGGTGGAAGAAGGTATTGTTCCCGGCGGCGGCGTGGCGTTGTTGCGCGCAGCGGCAGCAATCAAGCTCGACAATCACAATGTCGACGTGAAACAGGGCAAGATGATCCTGAAGCGCGCCGTGGAAGAACCGATTCGCCAGATCGTCATCAATGCCGGTCTCGAAGGTTCGGTCGTCGTGAATAAGGTACAAGAAGGCAAGGGCGCTTATGGTTTCAATGCCCGTACCCTCGAGTACGAAGATTTGATCGCCGTGGGCGTGATCGATCCGACCAAAGTTGCCCGCGTTGCATTGGAAAATGCGTCGTCGGTGGCCGGTCTGATGCTGATGACGGAAGCGTTGATCGTTGAGAAGAAAGAGAAGTCCTCACCGATGCCCCAAATGCCGGGCGGCGGCGGTATGGGCGGCATGGATTACTAAAAATAATTCAGCGCGATACTTCACAGGCGGCACGGAAGTGCCGCCTGTATATTTTTTTGTTGGGTAGGGGCGGTTCGCGAACCGCCCGTGTCTTGGTGTCTTGATATGTCGTTGCGAAGTCCCGAAGGGGCTGTGGCAATCTGTTTATAATTTTTCAGTTAGTGATTATCGAAAAATGCATTGTGCTTTTAATCAGAGGAGGGTTGTATGGATGAGCAAAATATGAAATTTGATAAAGTAGAGGCATTACTTGAATCAGTCTTTGAAACACTGTACAAAGATCTTGGACAAAGTATACAGATTGGAGAAAATGTTTATATCCGATCAGAAGATGGAAAATTGATTTTTAAAATTGAAGAATCACTGTTAATAAAAATGTGTTGGAATTTTGTGTCTCTTCTACGCATTCATCCTCAATCAAGGGTTTTTTATAATGGATTCCACGATATTTGGGATATATCTACAATGTGGGGCATAACACGTTCTATCGTGGAAGCTTATCTGATAATATTCTATTTAACCAATCCTGAGAAGGACAGCGATTGCCTGAAAGCAAGACAAATTCTATATGTTTATCACGACAAGTTGGATCGTCAAACTCAATTTCAATCAGAGCAAAGCACTGATAGATTCGCAAGCGAGAGGTTATCAATTCAAAAACAGTGTGATGGTTTGGTTGGAAAGCTCAATGAAAATAAATTTCATCAAACTTATATCAAAGAAAAAAAGAAAAAGGAGTTGAAAAAGCTATATTCTCGAGGACTATATAAAATTGTTTCAGATATTGCACTAGAGGCGGGTCTAACTGATAAAATGTTCAATCAATTTTATTCGATATCATCTTGGCATGTTCACACGAAGGGTCAGTGCTTGAGTCAGATGTTTCTTACTGAACAAAACAGATTAAAATGTACTAATCGCTGTTATGAAACATCATCTATTTTTCTGTTCCTTGCTTATAAGCATTACCAGAGACTGAATAATCGAAATTTTATTGTACCCTTTCAAAGAGAATTTGAAGATCTTTCGATTCCTTGGTTAAAGAGAACATAGTAACCGAGTAGTATTCTCAAAACCACAATAAAAAAATACAAACGTAGATTGCCACACCCAGCTTTCGCTGGGTTCGCAATGACAGATCAAGAACGCAAGCGGAGATTACTTCGTCATTCACTTCGTAAATCCGCCGGCTGGCGGATGTTACTTCGTTCATTGCGAACCAGATATTTACAAGATTCATCGGAGTTCGCTAAACCTTGCCGCTTCGCTGTCGCAAGGTTTTCCTCGCAAAGACACAATCAGGACACAAGAACAAAAAGACATAAAAAACAAGAAAAAGATAAAAGAACGGGCGGGCGTGGGAGCCCGCCCCTACTGGTTTTACGATTCCGAGATTATCACATCTTACCTGAATTCTTCAACGACCACCGTAGTGGATTCTCAAGAATATATTTTCGTTTCTGATTCAATTCGTATTCATTGCGGATGATTCTGTCTGCGTAGGAGCGTTGCCATAATCGGATATGTGATTCAGTATCATTATCTTGATTAGTGCGAACAATCTCTTTGTCGTTTTTAATAAATTGTTGATATCGGTAGGTCGTTTTCGATTTGAACCATTGTATTACTTGGGGTAGACTCGTGTCTTTTTTTAGGTTCAGTAGGGGAGGGCTCGTGAGCCCTCCCGTATGAGTATTCTTTTGTGTAGAAAAATCCTGGTTTGTAGATTTACCTGTTTTCTCTAATGAGGGAGGGCTCACGAGCCCTCCCGTTTGAGTATTCTTTTGTGTAGAAAAATCCTGGTTTGTATGTTTACCTGTTTTCTCTAATGAGGGAGGGCTCACGAGCCCTCCCGTATGAGTATTCTTTTGTGTAGAAAAATCCTGGTTTGTAGATTTACCTGTTTTCTCTAATGAGGGAGGGCTCACGAGCCCTCCCCTACTTTCTCTTTTTTGGTTTGCGATTCTAATTTCTTCATCTAAATTCTGATGCAAAAAAATAATTCCATGCAAATGATCGGGCATAATCACAAATATATCCAAAGTCACATTTGGAAACCGTGCAGGAATCTCAAGCCAATATTGCTCGACCATCTTTCCGATTTCTGATAACACCATAGAATCATCGTTCACGACTCCGAAAAGTGATTTTCGATTTTCCGAGCAAGTCGTGACCAGATACGCTCCAGTCAGCGCGTAATCGTATTCGGGAAAGCGGGGAGATTGTCGAACTGGATTTGACATATTCGACTTGCTGAGCAGATGTTTGGAAACTAAAAAAAATACAAGCGCGGGAGGGCGTGGGAGCCCTCCCCTACTTAAATTTATTTCTTATTCTTTACCGGATAATAATGGAGACCGATACCGCCGATGATAGACGCGAAATTGGCGGTGCCCGGTGGTTCATTGTAATTCGCGAATCCGACATCGATGCAGATACCCAGTTCCGGAAAACTGTGGAAGAACCACTCGAGTCCGATACCGCCACCATAAATTTGCCCGTATTGTCGCGCGGTCTGCGTCTCATACATCCCGCCCGGCAGTGCGATCTGGTAGGTCTGATTCTTCATCATCCGTCCGGCAGCAGTTGCGAAAATATACGCGGTGTGATATTCATGCTTGAAGCCGTAAAGCAATCGTCCGCCGTAATACGTATTGTCGCCGAAAATCCCGAAGACACCTTGCAGTTGGAGCGGATCGGTGATTTCATATTTAAAACTCAATCCCGGAGTCGGCGAATTCGCCTGAAATCCGAAACCCAGCTTCCCGCGCAGTTGCGGATTGTCGGCAGCAAATGAGAAAGTTACAAAAACAAGGAGCAATAGAATCGAAACCAGCAAATTTAATTTCATGACAGTTCTCCGGGGTTATCTACCTGATTGAGTTAATAACACCTAAAGGTACGAAGAAAAAGATCCGGAACACGGTATATTCGAATATTAACTCGATTTCGAGCGAATCCATTGCAATCATCCTCGATTCTCCGCATATTCGCGATATCCCAATCATGGAGCCGACCGATGAATCGACGTCATCCCTACTATTCAATCGCATGTATGATCGCACTTGCCATAACGTTGCTATGCGCCGCAAATCGCACGCTCGCAGCCGATGCGACCACGCCGACTGAGCCCGTCCTCGGGCAATGGACGACGTCCGATGGCGAAGCCCGCATCGAAATTTCACACACTTCAGACGGCAAGTTGCAGGGGAAAATTGTCTGGTTGTTACACGAGAAATATCCCGCCGACGATCCCGATGCCAGTGTTGTCAAACATGACCGGAAGAATCCGATCACATCGCTGCGCGACCGTCCGGTGTTGGGGTTGACAATCCTGCGGGGATTCACCGCGACGGGAACCAATACTTGGGAAGATGGAACGATCTACGATCCGAAGAGCGGCAAGACCTACAAGTGTACAATGAAATTAGCCGACCCGACGCACCTCGATGTGCGCGGTTACATCGGCATCTCGCTCATCGGTCGTACCGAGAAGTGGGTGAAATATCAAGGTGAGTAGAATTGTCTGTCATTGCGAACGAAGTCAGCCGAACGGCTGACGAAGTGTGGCAATCTGATCTTATTCGGTATGCAGGACACGTGTGTCTCGAAATCTAAACAAACAGCCGGGTCCTACGATCCGGCTGTTTGAATAAAAAATAACTCTATTCGATTAATAATTCTCGATCAACTCCATATCCGCTTTCGCCTGTGCGCGCTCGCGCGCCGCATTGGTCACGTTTTCCAGCATCGATTCGCGTAAATCGAGAATCTCCTGCTTGACTTTAATCAACGCTTCGACATTTTCGAGAATCGCGGTTTCGAGTTGTTTTCGTCGCGTGTAATAATTCTTCATAAAGGCGACTTCGTCTTCCTTCTCGACGCCTTTGCTCTCGTCATAGACGAATTTGTCTTCGAGATCCTTTTTCCACGCGAGCAGCGAATCCGACATCACCGTCGTGAATCCCTTGACGTTGAACACTTTCGACCACTCGATATCGGACGCATTCTCGATACTGAACGACGTCAAAACCATTTTTTGCGACGACCCGATATTCGGAATATCGTAATCCGCAATCAAATAGGTGGCAAGGTAGCGCTGCAACTGCCGGTCTTTAACTCCCATCACCATCGCCTCGCGCTCTTTATCCATCCAATTGGGCAGATCCCGATAATCGAAGAGCAGCGTACTCAATTCGGTCTGTTGTTTGATGAATCGCGATTCGCCGGCATTCACTTTCCAATCGGAAGCGACGTCAAGATATCCGCGATTGACATTCTCGTACGCCAGCGTTCGCACGCTCAACTCTTTGGTCTTGTCGATCGGAACATACGCAAACCAGATGGCGAGTGGTGCGACAAACAGCAGATACCACGCCCCGAGGAAGTAGAACGTCGCGCCGATTGCTAGTACCGCAAGGATCTTGCGAATAATCGAAAACTGTTTCGCTTTCACGAGGCGTGGTGGCAATGCTTTCGGTACAATTTTCTCCGGTAACGGTACTTCCGGTGCCGGTCCGGGTGAGCGAATCTCGGCAACCTGCTTGCGGACTTTCTTGAAATCGAAGGTCGTTGAAAGTGTCGGGAGCGATTTGTCGACGAAGTAGATCAGCTTCCGCGCCATTTCCGCTTCGCACCACGGACATTTTTGTAGCCCGTTGTAGTAGCGGTGGATCGGTACTTTATCGCAGATATTCAGCGAATGTTCCAGCTTGCCGAGTTCGTTGACCCAATCTTTCGCGGTAGGTCGTCCATCGTCGGCAGCGCCTTCTTTTGAGAATGCCTTCAGAAACATCTCGGCAATAGTATCCGGCAGTAATTTCAGCGATAGACTATCGGGAGGACGCGTGATTCCGCGCTTGGCGGCTTTCTCGCCGTAAGCGAACCAGTGCGCCTTGATCGCCTCTTCCAACGTCACATCGCTCGTTGTCGGATAGATACCGGAATAGGGATGTCGACCCATCATAATCAGATGGAACACTACTACCGCAAGTCCGAAGTTGTCGTGATTCGGTGTGCGAACGAGGTTGGTCAGGTCGAGATCCTGCAACTCCGGTGGAATAAAGTGTCCGACACCGACACCGCAAAGAAATTTTGTTTCGGTCGATTGAATCTGGAACGAGTCGCAATCGATTAATTTGGAGATTGCCCCTTTCGAGATCAGCAAATTGCCCTGATTGATATCGCCGACCACATGCCCGTGACTGTGAATTGTCGCAATCGACATTGCGATGTTTCGCGCGGCGTGAATCAGGAATGCCCAGTTGGCATCGGGGAATAGTTGCTTGCGGCTGCCCGGACTATACAAGTGGTGGATCGGTTCGAAGCCGACCGCTTTCGGCATCATAAAGCCGCAGATCGGTCCCTTCGCTTTCCCGCTGTGGATCGCTGCCACCGGCCACGCTGCGACTTTCACTAAATCGTCGCTGCGATTGTCCACCATCGTCAGGATCTTGTCCTGTTTCTCTTTCGAGAGGGGTTTGTGGTAGATTTTTGCGACCAATTGCTCGGGCGATTCGGTGGTTTCGAAGACTGCGCCTTCGCCGCCACGACCGAGTTCTTTACCCAAGCCGAGCTTGTTGCCCGCGCTGTCGAAATAAGTGGTTTCGCTCATAATCGAGTAGCCAAAATCAAAGTTTTGTCGTCTTCAGTCCGCTGATTGACTTTCTCGGTGCCAAGGAATTTGGCAAGGTCGGCATTGATCGTGTTCTGGTTGAACATTTTCGGATTGCGCATATACTGCAGCATCGGTTCGAAGAACGGTACATGCGGCGTCAAATCTGCCATTTTGACGGCTAACGGTTGGATGCCGTCGGTGAAGAGGGCGAATTGTTCAAGCTGATAATCGATGAATTGAATCTTGAGATTTTCCATTCCGTTCGCATCGGTAAGATAGAATGTCGCATTGACATATTCACCGGAATCGGGACGGAAAACGACCCCGAAGATGTTGCGATTGCTGATAACGATCGCACCGTCACCGAGTTGAATGCAAATCGTGTTGTGCGGTCCGATGATCACGCCGATGATCGTGCAAGCGTAATCTTTCGGAGTGCGACTTTCGGCATAGGCGTGATGGCGAATTTCCTGTACTGTTTCGTATACGCAGTGCACCACTTCTTTTTCGGTGAAATTCTTGGTGCTGCCGAGCTTCGCAATCGATTCGGTAAAATGTTTGAATACCGTGCGGCACGCCATTTCCGAACCTTCACGGCTGCGCGGTGCGGACCCGGATCCATCGGAGGCAAATGCCAGAAAATACGATTCGCCATTCGGTGCGACGAACGTCTCGACCATGCAAAAATCCTGGCACTCGGTGCCGGATGCGATGTGGGAGGTGCCGATAACCGAAGTGTAGGTGTATTTCCAACTCAAACTTCGGCCCAACCTTTCGGACTTTCGATCTGCACCGGCATACCGGGTTCGGTACGTGCCACGCCGCTCATGGAGGCAGTCAACCAGAGGAAGAATTCGCGGAATTTCAGACCGTGAAGCTTCAGTGGTTCGCGGATCGATAATTTGCGCAGAATATCCATATTGGCACCTTCGACACCGACCGGGAAGAATGCTAGTGCCTTCGATGCTTCCGCTTCTTTCACCAGTTCCGCGCCTGCCATCCAGTCGTCGGTGGGCGAACCATCGGTCATCAAGAACACCCACGGGCGATAATAGGAAATCCCGTTTGCCCGGTATTCGTCTTTCCGCTCCTGTAGCAAATCGAGTCCAACCCGAATCGCTTCGCCGATCGGCGTATCGCCGCCGGCTACCAGAATCGGAGTGATGAACGTGTCGGGTGAGGTAAAGTGGGTAACGACTTGAACCGGTCCGAATGTCACAATACCGATTTCGACGCGCTTGGCGGCAAGGGAATCGGCGAGGATTTCGTCGCGGAAAATTTGCAGTGCTTCGTTGAGCCCTTGGATTGGCGCACCTTTCATCGAGCCGGACGTATCCAGCAACAACAAGCAGGCGACACGGGGGTCGGGGTTGTCGGCGAAACTATCGGCGCCGAACGGGACTTGGCTTTCAAAATCGAATTCTGACATCACAGCTCCCTTCTGCGTGATTAATCAGGACAAAATAACAAGTTTGCCCGATTATTACCAATACAACCCGATAAATTTTCATTTAGATTGGTAATAGTTCGTGCTAACTCGTAAATAATTGGTACTATTTGAAAAGTAAATGGTCAGTTAAACTCAATTTACTTCCCCGGTTTCGCCTTCCGGTATTTGTCTTTCTGCTCCTTGGTCATCTTCTCAGTGGCATACTGGAAGATGAGTCGCGGCGATTTATCCTTCCATTTCAGTAAGAGTTTTTCGACCGGTTTGGGATCGCGTTTCCATGCCTCTCGCAGGAACCAGCCCACCCCTTTCTGAGCCATCTCTTCGGGTTCGAGCATTAACGGTTCGATATTCGGTAGCAGTTGCGATGCCGGAACTTTTAGCTGCAACAATTGAATGAATGCGACGGGAACGGCACGCCTTTTCCATACCGAGGAAGCTTCCCGCCACGGTAGTAAGTCCGTTTCATCGATCACTTTCAACCGGAAAAACTCGTAAATCACTTCCGAACAGAATCCATCGACATGTGCCCAATTGCTGATACCGTGATCGAACCATCCGCTGATATGCTCAAATGTGTCGACTGTAAAATCTTTCTTGAACGGAAGCAGCGACATCATCGCCAGCGATCCCTCTTCGAATTTGCCGGACTTCAGCAACAGATCGCCTAGTTTGAGAAATCCCGATAAGCCGAGTTGGGTCTGATACTTTGCGTGAAGCTCTTTGGTTATTGTTTGAAATGTCTCGGTCGGTATTCCGTATCCATCGAACGTGTCTTTGAAATATCGCTGGTACTTGGCAACGATCGCGGGATCGGCAATCGCTTCGAATCGAGTGATTATCTCTTGGTGAATGTTTTGAAGTAGAGCTTTCGATACACTGCTCATCGCGATTTCCTTTCGATAGGCAAATTCAACGATTCGAATAACGATAGTTGCGTGGCGTATTGCACTTGCTCGTCATCGTACGATAGATCGGTGGCGAGATTATATTGACGGCACAATTTCTGAATCAATTCTTCGAGTATCCGGAAATTCGGTGTCTTACAAGAATACTGCTTGCCGAACCGACGCTCGTATTTTTCCCGAATGCCGGGGAAATGTTTGTCCAAAGCCTCGTAAAAATATTCGCGGCTGCCGTCGCGCAGCGTCATGCCATTGCAATAAATGATGTAACTAGCGCCCGCTTCAGCGGCTTTGCTCACGATATTCGTGATATTGTCGGGATCGTCGGTGATGAATGGGAGAATCGGCATCAAGAAAATTCCGACGTGAATTCCGGCTTCCGACAGTGTTTTGATCGCAGCGATTCGTCGGGTAGGAGATGGCGCTCCCGGTTCGAGTATTCGGGCAAGCGCATCGTTCGTAGTGGTTAGCGTAACCGAGACCGACAACCAGGTCTTTTGGTTTTTTTGCAGGATATCGATATCGCGGGTGATGAGATCGCCTTTGGTGACGATATGAACCGGATACCGGAAGCGATCCAATTCGATCAGTGCTTTCCGGGTTTGCTCGAATTGGCGCTCGATCGGCATATACGGATCGTTCATACTGCCGGTGGAAACGACCCCTTTCTGACGTTTGGAGGATAGCTCGCGTCGAAGTAACTCGATGGCGTTCTCTTTCACTTCGATTTCTGTGAAGTGCTGGACTTGATAACAGGTGCTGCGTGAATCGCAATAGATACAGGCATGTTGACAACCACGATAGAGATTCATGTTGTAGCGCACGCAAAATCCATCGTCCCGGTTTTTGCCAAGATCGGAGAGGATCGATTTTGCCTGAATCATGATCGCCATGAATCGCCCTCGAATTATCGTCGGTCCAGAAATAGCTTCAGCAGACTGTCCCGTTCACTTACACGGGCAGATTTAGTTGATTGAAACCGGTTTAATTGCTCGAGAACGGTCTTATCCGTGCGGTATCGTTCCAAAATGTACGGCAACGGATCGCGGAAGTGCTCGTCGACTTTGATTGAAAAATGCAATTGTGGTTGTATTGCATTTCCTTCCGGCGTAGTAATTGTTGCAATGATCTCGCCGGCTTTGACATTTGCACCGACAAACGTTTTCCACTGCGAGATGTGAAGATACATCGTTTCGACTTTGTTGGCATGGCGAATGGTAATGCTGCCGCCCCACTGCTTTCCGCGACCCACGGCAGTGACTTCGCCAGCGGCAGCCGCTAACACTGTGATCGTATCGGAATAATAATCGAGCCCCATGTGCTTGCGCTTTCGCGCGCCCGCTTTCCAATCGTCGCGTGCGGTACCGAACCACGGCAAACCGTCGCGCACGACATCGCGCGGTTGATATAAAATCGAGTGTTCGAGAAAACCGGATATCGATTGATTCGCGACGGGAACAACCATCGATACATTTTCGATCGTCAAGAGCTGGGTACACGCTCTGACGAATGAAGTTAGCAGTAACAAAATTGCAGACGAGCCAATAAGTAGATAAGCGAAACGGGCGCGATTGTTCGCGCCCTTAGATCTATCGGTACTACCGGATGTTACTGCTGGTCGGTCTTCCATGTTTCCGACAGCATTCCGGTGTTGATCGCCATCTTGATCGTATGCATCGCCCGTTTGACGACGGGTGGATCGATCATTTTACTGCCGAGTGCAACGACACCCAGCCCCTTGGCTTGCGCTTCGTCGAATGCTACGACAATTTTTTTGGCGCGGTCAATCTCGGATTGAGCAGGAGCAAAAGCATCATGGATCGGCTGAATTTGTCGCGGGTGAATACACCCTTTGCCGTCGAAACCAAGCTCTTTTGCCTCATGTACGGATGCGATCAAACCTTCGGTATCGTTGACATCGGAGAACACCGTATCGATCGGTTGCAATCCGGTAGCACGAGCGGCATTGACGACCATTGCCCGCGCAAAGAACGACTCTTTTCCTTCAAGGGTGCGTTGCGTGCCGATGTCGGCAGTGTAGTCTTCGAGACCGATTGCCAAGGCGGTATTGTTCTTACTCGCGGTGGCAATGGCGAGTGCATTCAGAATACCCAGCGCACTTTCGAGAATTGGCATCAGGAATACCGGTTCGGTTCGACCACATGCGTGACAGATTTCGGCAATTTTTTTGTCGACCGCGATTAGCTGATCGGGTGTTTCTACTTTCGGAATTAAAATTTGATGGACGTTATGCGGAATGATTGCTTCCAAGTCTTTCAAACCAAGCTCGCCTTGATTGATACGTACCATCCGTTCGGCACCGAAAAAATCGATCGACCGCAAGGCATTGCGAACGATCAATCGCGCCGATATTTTTTCTGAGGGTGCAACCGAATCTTCAAGATCGAGGATTACGCCATCCGGCTTGTGAATACCGGCGTTGAGCATCAATTTCGGTTGGTCGCCGGGAAGATAGAGCCGACTGCGTCGAAATTTATCGCGGGTGCTGTGATACAGACAAAATGGTTGCATTTCCGGAAGCGCTTCACCGGTAAAGGTCGGATCGGCTTTCTTTATTGCCGCTTCGATCCGTGCCATCATCACAAAGGGGAGTGCGCCGTTGTCGACAATAGTAAATTTGCCGTGTTTGATTCCCAGCATTTGTAATGTCTTTTCGGCATCGGCGCGAATCGCATCGCCGTATAGCGAGTCAATTTTAGACGAGATGTGCCACTCGATGCCACCACTGGGGCGAGGGTCGTAACTGACAGAGCAATCCGATTTCGCTGTTATATTGCCGCTGGAAAACACGCTCATACGCTAACTCCAAAGTCTATGCAGATAGGAATATTCGAAACTTGATAAAAAATACCACTTCCGGCGAGAATGTCCAAAATCGCAGATAAAAAAATGGGACGAATGTACCTATTAATCAGGTTCCATTCGTCCCACGCGCACTCGATGTTTGCGAATTGTATGTTATCGCAGATAATTGGCAGATATTAATCTTCCTGTAGTGCCCTCAGTTTCTTTCGCAGTAATGAGCGTTTTAATGGGCTGATCCGATCGATGAAGAGAATCCCCTCTAAATGATCGAATTCATGCTGAATAACTCGGGATATATACCCGGTCTCCGACATTTCCCGCCACTGTCCGAATTCATCCTGATATCGGATTGTTACCGCTTCCGGTCGATACACTTCGATGTACATTCCCGGGAACGATAAACACCCCTCTTCCATCAACACTTCTTCATCGGATTTGTGCGTGAATTGAGGATTGGCAACGACAAACCAGGTTCGTTCCCCCTCTTTGTCCTTTGGATCGACGGGAATGCCCATAATAAAAAAGCAGAGCGATATTCCAACTTGAGGTGCAGCCAAACCGACGCCGTCACTTTCCAGCATGGTCAGCTTCATCGCCGCAACCATTTCACGGAATTTATCGTCGAAAGAAGTTACCGGATCGGTTTTACGTCGTAAAACCGGATTGCCGTACCGTTTGATCGCCGCCATCGTTACTTGGTCTCTGCGCCTTTGACGCGACCAATAGCGCCGCGATCGATCTCAATTTTGACCGATTCTGCAATCTGAATAATCAGAATTTCGTTGTTCATTCCCTTCACACCCTTGACGATACCGTGGATACCACCATTGGTGACAATTTCAGTACCGGGAGTGACTGAATCGAGCATTTTCTGCATCTCTTTCGCCTTTTTCGCTTGCGGGCGAATTAGGAAAAAGTACATGATTGCGAAAATGACCGCCATCGGTAGAAATAAACCGATGAGACCACCACCTTGTGCGGGTTGCTGGGCTGTTTCAAGCATAGTCCAAGCAAAATGCATTCTATCTCCTTGGTTCAATTGTAGTTACTTGTAATTGCAGTAGCCTGCAAGCGAGTAACATGACAAATTATATATTTTCGGTCCAGCCGACTCGCTTTGTTGCAGCGAATTCGGGAAACCGGCTAGCCGCGATTGCGTCGCGCGCTTCCGTTAACAGTTGATTATAATAGCTAAGATTGTGATACGTTAACCAGCGAGCGGCTGTCGCTTCTGATGCAAAATATAAGTGTCGAAGGAACGAACGCGAAATCTGACGGCAACACGCGCATTTACAATCGGGATCGAGCGGTTCCTGATCGAGTTTGTAGCGTTCGTTTTTAATCCGGATTATTCCACGGGAAGTAAACGCAATCCCGTGCCGCGCGTTGCGTGTCGGCAAAACACAATCGAATGAATCGACACCGAGTGCAATCCCGGATAACAAATCGTCGGGGGTTCCTACACCGAGTAAATGCTTCGGTGCTGCGATCGGTAGTGTTTCGGTAACTGCAGCGATGGCTGGGTACATCAATTCTTTCGGTTCGCCAACCGCCAGACCACCAATGGCGTACCCAAAGTCGTTGCCCTCAGCTAGAGTTGCAGCGGCTTCCCGCCGTAGCGCCAAATCGGTAGCACCTTGAACGACTGCCCACAACGTCTGGTCGTGCCCGTATCGCGAAGGAAATTCGGCAAATGCTCGGCGATTCCGTATCGCCCACAGCAATGTACGCTCGTGTGCTTCGCGTAACTCTTTTTCCGAAGCTTCGAATGCCGGACAGACATCGAGCATAAAGATGATATCGGCACCGATTGCACGTTGAATCGCAATCGATCGTTCGGGAGAAAGAATATGCTTGGACCCATCGATGTGCGATTGAAAGAGGACGCATTCCTCCGAGAGTTTGCGATGAGTCGCGAGCGACATTACTTGAAATCCACCAGAGTCGGTTAGAATAGGTTTCTTCCATCCACCCCAGCGATGCAACCCGCCTAGTTGAGTCAAAGCCTCATCACCCGGACGCAACAGCAAGTGATAGGTGTTCGATAGCATTCCCTGTGCACCGGTACTATTTAAGTCGTCGGGTAAAATCAATTTGACCGATCCGACCGTACCTACCGGCCAAAAACACGGAGTCTCGATGATACCATGAGGCGTATGCAGTTCGCCGCGGCGTGGAGTGCAGTGCTCGCCGTGCAATAATTTGAATTTGAAACCGGGTGCAGTTTGTTCAATCATAATAGTCAAAACAGTGAAACGATCTCGTCAATTGCAGCGGGTAATCTATTATGCTCCACGACAGTTTCCAATTGCGTATTGTTTTTGTCGATTGTAAGTTCCCGACATGGATAACACGTTCGAACTCGATAATATTCATTTCCGCTATCCCCGAAGCAATACTGAAGCGCTTCGCGGGGTATCGCTGGACATTCCGGCTGGTTGCTGCTTCGGGCTACTCGGTCCGAATGGTGCCGGTAAAACCACATTAATGCGAATCTTAAGTAGCGATCTGGAACCGGGATCGGGAGAAATCCGGTTTGAAGGGTCTGCATTTGCGCCGATTCGACCGGAAGTACGATTGGCAATCGGAATCGCTCCTCAAGAGATTGCCCTGTACAGTGAGATGAGTGCCACGGAAAATCTGCAATTCTGGGGTGGAATGTACAACATCCCGAAAGCAGAATTGACCGATCGTACTCGCGAACTACTGAATGCCGTTGGTCTGTCTGAGCGCGCAAACGACCGCGTTGAGAATTATTCCGGGGGAATGAAGCGACGATTGAATTTTGCCTGTGCTCTAATTCATCGCCCGCGGGTATTAATGCTTGACGAACCGACTGCCGGTGTCGATCCCCAGAGCCGGTCATTGCTGTTCGATCTCATTGAATCGGTATTGAAACAAGGTGTTACCGTTCTTTACTCAACCCACTATATGGAAGAAGCCGAGCGATTGTGCAACAAGATTGCCGTGATTGATCACGGCGGTGTGTTAGCGTGTGGTGCACACGAAGATCTAATTAAAACCCGCAAGCTGCCGACAAAACTGATCCTGCAATTTGCTTCTCCTGCGATCACGGCGCAAATCTATGATTCGAAACGTCTCGCCGAATTTGGCACTCAATCGATAATTGACCAAAGTATCGTTGTGTTATTGAATCGCCCGATTCCCGAAACAATCGCACATATCTCCGATCTACCCTATAGTGCCATTGAAATTGAACGCCCTTCATTGGAAACGCTGTTTCTCGACTTAACTGGTAGAACGCTACGGGAATGAAATGAATCCAATTCTGAAATTAATCGGAAAAGATCTCAAGCTTTTTGTCAGAAAAAAAGCGGAATTGGTCGTGACATTTCTGATTCCGATTGTCATGGCAATCGTGTTTGGATTTGCGTTCGGTGGCAGTGGTTCCAGCGAGAGTACTCCGATGCGTTTGCTGTTTGTCGATCTCGATCACTCACCGCTCTCGCAACGACTGCGCTTTGAACTGCTTAAAGAGAAAACGATCGAACTCGTCGATACAATCGAGAATGACAGTAAACTCATTCCAATTGACAGTATCATTGCGATCAACCGGATTAAGCGGGGACGCGATCAAGTTGCTTTGGTTGTTCCACGAGGAGCGTTGGATACTCTGGCGGGTGTCGGGAAGCTAATGGTGACATTGTGGACGGATCCGAAAGCTAAATTCGAGACTGGGATCACCTCGGGAATTGTCCAGAAAACTGTATTTAAAGGCATTCCCGAATTAATGGGAATTGCAATGTCACGTTCCTCCTCGCAATCGCTCGATTCAAATCAAGCCAAAGAATTTGACCGCTCGATGAAAGATCTGATTTCACGAACCTTTCAAATTGATCTTGCCGATGTATCAAAAAGTTGGTTTTCGGTTGGCGATCGCGATGCACTCGGTAAGCAGTTGTTGGCTCCACTACAGAATGCCGCCAAACAGTCTGATAGTAGTAAACAGAATTCCAATCAGGAAGGCTTCGATCCGATTGGTAATTTTTTTCAGTTTTCGACAATTCCTATAGTCGGTGAGAAAGTATCGTCACCCGCTGTCGCGCAATCAATTGCCGGTGTGGCAGTCATGTTTATGTTCTTTTCGATTGGTGCCGGTGCTAAGTCGCTGTTGAAGGAAAAACGCGAAGGGACGTTACGTCGATTACTTGTATCAGGTTTGGGGATTGAACGGCTCTTGGTCGCAAAATGGATCTTCTTATTGATGCTGGGTTTGGTGCAGTTATATGTGATGTTCGCAGTCGGTGCGCTAGTGTTTCATTTGGATTTACGGTTCCAACCTTGGCAACTGTTCGCAACCTGTTCATTGATTGTGTTAGCAGTAACCAGCTTCTCAATGTTGCTTGCGGCATTGGCACGTTCGGAAGAGATGGCTGACGCGTTGGTTACTGTTATCGCATTGAGTATGTCTGCGGTAGGTGGATCGATGTTTCCTTCATTTATGATGCCCGGTTGGTTGCAAATGGTCGGAAAATTTACGCTAAACTCGTGGGCAATGGAGGCACTCCAAAATTATTTCTGGCGTAGACTGCCGATTGCAGATAGCTGGCTATCCTATACCGTGTTACTCTCTTTTGTCGTAATCAGTGTAATTGTCACTTTCCCGCTACTTCGAAAAAAATTGGCAAAGGGATGAAGCAATCGAATATTTTCTTAATGACCCAAGAATTTGTTTGTTGCTTTCTCCAGATAGAGTACATTGTTAGTTAATAAATATACATCTCTGATACCGATCCCAATTTTATTAGAATATCAGTCTCGTAGTTTAGAATAGGGTAAAATTCTTCGATAATTAGTTATAGGTCTCTCAATTTCTAACAATCAATCCAGATTGGAACTCAGAAAGAAAACGTGAAAGCTGCCGCTAAACGCGAAATGTTCGAGAAACTCGAGCATTTAAAGCTAGAAATACGCGAAGAAACTCCGCGTAGCTGGTTATTGCGAGCACGTTTTGACAAAACTCTACTCGAATCCCTCGAAGCGACAACTGAAGTTCTGCGGTTAATTAAAAACCAAATTTTTATTCAAACCGGTTTTCCCCCTCCGGTACTCGAATTTGGCGAAATTATCGAAAATCGAAATGTAGATGAGTTCGTGATTTCAACTTTACGAGTTCAAATTGGTCTCATTGAAAGCGGTAAACCACAGCTAATCATCCGCTCGGTAATTGATCCTCAGGGTATCGAATACAAAGATATGATAGCACAACTGCTGTTGTTTCCTTTGCTTGAAGATAACTCGCCACTGACTCCCGATGCCATTCGTCACGTTTTCAGTTGTTCCGGACTTCGCAACGAATTCATCAATCAGGAAAAAATCAATCAGCTATATCTTCGAACGATTGAAAGTAATCTCCTGCAGTCGGCAATTGTCGCCGAGGGAAGACTTCCTGTTAGCGGTGAGAACGCTTCGATGGAGTATATGATCGACTTTTCGCCTAACCCAGCCAATGTTGAAGGGTTTGCGAAGTCGTTGCGCGTTCATTCCGGACAATTGCTGTGTAAGAAAATTCCTCGAACGCATTCGGAAAAACAAGGAGTCGATTTATTCGGACGGTCGATCAACGGTGTCGGTGGGCTGGATATCGAATTGGAAGCACAGGATGGTGCCGCAATCGCTTCATTAGGTCTCGGAATTTACGCGCAGCGAGATGGGTTAGCGGAAATTCGGCTTTTTGAACGTGAGATGTTGACTACGGTTGGTCCGATAAAACGGATATACAAAGTCAGTGTTGCAGTTGCTCCAGTCCGGGTGATCATTGCCGATAATCGGATCGATTACACTTCTAACGAAGCAATCGAAATTCACGGAAACCTCAAATCGGGAAGTAAGCTAACTTCGACTCGAAGCATTTTTATCGATGGAAATGTCGAAGAAGGCGGCGTGATCACTTCCGGAAACAATATTATCGTCAAGGGTAATATCGATAGCTCCAATTTGGTTGGAAACAAAGAAGTGATTGTGAAAGGGTCGATTCGCGAGAGTTCCGTGATTGCTAGATCCACCACAAAAGTAGGGGGGTCGATTAAGCAATCGCGAATTTTTACCGAAGATGCCGTTGAAATTCAAGGCAATCTCTCCGATAACAGTATGATTATTGCCTCCAACAGCATATTAATCAACGGCGAAGTCGGCGAACAAAGCCAAATTGAATCGAGCGAAAGTATTATGGTCAAAGGTGCTGTTTCGGCAGCAAAGTTGACCAGTGACAAACATGTGGTCATAGAGGGAATGGTTTCTGGGTGCGAAATTTCCGCTAAAGATCGTGTAGTGGTATCCGGAACAAGCTTTCAGAGCCATATCGTCGCCGATACGGTATTTGTGGATACTGTCAGTAGTTGTGTAATCGACGCTAATAAACATGTAAAGGCGCGCGTTTTATCGGTAGACGAATCCACCGATCCGAATGAGATCCACGTTGGAACGAAGGCATATTCCAGTAAACGAATCGAACATAACGAAGGCGTCATTTCCAACGCCGAACAAGGAATCAAACGACTGCAGAGTCACTTCGGTGATGATGTAATGAGTCTTTTGGAAAGCGATAACGTACAGGCAGCACTACTTCGGTTCATTAAGCAGCAGCGGGTAGAAACGCGGGAATTCGCGAGCCAGGAAGATGTGATGTCGTCGCGTCGATTATTGGAAGCGATTAAACCGGCGCGAAATCTGATCAACACCCGAAGATTGGAAAATATATTATTGCAACAACGCATCGAGCAGGGAAAGAGTGAAACCGTTCTAATGGAGATTACTGAAGCGATTGAGGGAGTAAGTAAAATCGACTTAAATGGCAGTACTGTAAAACTAACCCCGGAAAATAGCGGATCGATTATGTTAACCAACGATCCCACCACTAATCAGGTATTGATTGAAAAGCGACCTTTCGAAACCCGAAAATAAGTATTCAATTCGACCCAAAACGACCTCTTTGGAACAATTTTCCCACTTAATATGTATAAAATCAATATCCACACTCATTTGCATGTTACTTTTTTCTCTTGCCGACGTACCACTATCCAAGTATATTGGCAATGATTTTTTAATCTTGATTAGTACGGGGGTCTGGTCAGGATACGCGAAAAGCGATTCGAGATGGTTATACCAACTCGACTATTCGGTATCTTACCACCTGCCACAACTGGAGGTATTGTGCTACCGAAGTTTCTGCGCCCACTTGCGTCAATCGGTCTAACGGTTGTTTTATTGGTTTTAATCGCCATCGCAATGGTGTATGGAACAACCTACGAATCGATGGTTGGCACGCCCCTCGCACAAGCCGATGTCTATCATAGTATGTGGTTCGACATTTTACTCGGACTGCTTGCGCTCAACTTAGTTTCCTGTACATTGAACCGCTACCCGTACCGTCCGCATCAAGCTGGCTGGATTATGACGCATATCGGAATTTTGATCATTCTGACCGGTGCGGTTATCAGTCGGAATTGGGGTATTGAAGGTTCGATGACGATTGCCGAAGGGCAAACATCGAATCAAATCGAAATCAATTCACACCAACTCGAAGTATTGTATGCCGATGGTGTTTCCGGAATTCTCCCCTTGCAATTGGAATCGTTGCCGCGTCGGGAAGGGATGTCGCCGATCGAAACCGATCTACCGAAAGGGCGCGGGAAACTTCAATTACTACGTTTTCTACCGGCAGCAATCGGTCATTCCAAGTTTGACATCGATACGAATGGATTACCAGCATTGAATGTGAAACTTGAAGCCCCAATGGCATCTGTCGACCAATGGCTCTGGAGTGGGAATCAAGAGAGTTCCGAATGGCAAGTACCGATGATCGGTACTTTGAGATTAATATCCATCGCTACCGATTCGCTCGATGTTACTCAGTTCACAAATAATCCCGCCGATATCTTGCTGATTGCTTCGCCAAGTGCCCTTCATTACCGGTTAAAATTCGATGGATCGATCAAACCGGTTATGGTGGGTCAAAAATTTACGGTCGGATCTATCTCGCTGACAGTGACCGATCACAAGGATCGGGTTGTAATCCGGGATTTCTACGAACCGGCAAACGGGCGTGAGGGTAATCCTGCCTTGCAATTCAGTGTAATCACCCCGGACGGAAAGTCATCCGGACCGATTTGGGTTGGTTATGGCTCACAGGTACAACCCGGCAATAGTGGTGCCCTGTTTCGTATGACTGCTCGTCAGCATGACTTGGGGTTTTCGGTACAACTCGAGAAATTTAAACGAGAGTTTTATCCCGGTACAAACCAGCCGGCTAGTTATGCCAGCGATGTAATCGTACAAGACCCAGCTCAGGGAAAAACACCTTTTCATATTTCAATGAACCACCCCTTAGTGCATCGGGGATGGAAATTCTTCCAGTCCAGCTTTATCGAAGGGACACCTACCTATTCGATTTTAGCGGTCGCTTATGATCCCGGAACTGAAACCGTATATATAGGGTGTATCGCTTTGATTTTGGGATTGATCGGTATTTTCTTTTTCAAACCCTACTTGAAGAAAAAATTTCCACCTCCTGTCAAACGAAGTGAGGGTAAATAAACGGTTGAAATGGACACAAAACTAGTCTAGTTCGATATCGATTTTGGGGGAACTAACTCGAATGAAAACAATAAAGCTCATCCTAGCTCTCGCGCTCTTTTCCGGTTCGATCGCGTTCGCGGCAATCAATGTCGATGCGGCTAGACTCATTCCAGTGTTGGAGGGAGGACGCGTCAAACCACTCGATTCCTACGCCCGGGAAACGATTCATAATATCTCTGGTAAATCGTCGATCGACGGTCTTTCACCGTTAAATACCATGTTCAATTGGATGGTAAATCCCGACCAAGCACAAAAAGCCGAAGTGATTTTAATCGATTATTTACCGCTCCGGCAAAAACTTGGTTATGATGCCAGTAAACGTCGGATATCGCTGGAAACGATTCGAAAAAGCAATACTTTGGATGCTTACATCGATGAGTTGCGCACCAAACCGGATAATCAGCAGACCAAACTCGATAAAGAAGCCGGTGCGCTTTTTCACCGAACGATGTTACTGAATGATGCCATGAACTCGGCACTGCCGATCGTGCCGACCAGCGATCCAAATGCCCCATGGTCGTCTCCTGCCGAACTGGCAAGCCATAATCATGATGGACACAATCACGAAGCTGAAGTTTCGCCATTGGTCCAGAAATGGGTTACGATTCTCGATGCATACAAGAATAGCGATCAAAACGCATTCAGTATGGCTGCCGAAGACTTTGCCCACACGACGAAGCAAATGGCTGGTTCGCACATGGTTTCCGATACTCATTTATCAGTCGAATCGAGCTACTCCAAATACCATCCGGCGATGATTGCATGGATTTTATATCTTCTAGCCTTCCTAGCTTTTATCGGTATCGCAATTGTAGAAAAACCGAAGCTCCGTTGGGTTGCTGTTGCGCTATGGGTTGCAGGCTTTGCCGCACACCTGATTGCATTGCTGTTACGCGCCTACATTTCCGGACGAGCGCCTTGGTCGAATATGTACGAATCGATGCAGATGCTGGCATTCGGCATCATGTTCTTCGCGCTTATGTTTGAATGGATTACTAAAGTGAAATGGTTCCTGGCTGCTTCGGCGGTTTTAGGTGTTATCGCTTTAATTATCAATGACGCCAGTCCATTTGATCCGTTCGTGACTCCGCTCGCTCCGGTATTAAAATCCTACTGGTTGACGTACCATGTCATGATCATGATGCTCGGATACAGTGCTTGCGCGCTGGCGATGGGAATTGGTCATGTGGTTTTGGGATATGAACTGTGGGGCAAGAAAGATTCCGCTCAACTACAACAACTGGATAAATCGCTGTATCGGGTTGTTCAGGTCGCAATGCTATTTCTGGTGACCGGCATTATTCTCGGAGCGATGTGGGCAAACGAAAGCTGGGGACGATATTGGGGTTGGGACCCGAAAGAGACTTGGGCGCTGATTACCTGGTTTTATTATCTCGCTGTGGCACACGGTCGCTATTCGAATTGGTGGAAGCGAACCGGTACAGCGGTGCTTTCTATCGTCGGTTTCCCGGTAGTTCTGATGACCTATTACGGTGTGAATTTCTTCCTTGTCGGGCTTCATAGTTATGCTAGCAGTAGCGGTGGCAATCCCGAACCGATGCCCCCTGTGGTCTGGATTTACGGGATTCTGGAAGCGGTATTCCTCGTCGGTTTCTGGATGATCAAGCGAAAACGACTGGCACTGGAAATGGCGAAGTAACGACTCACACAAAATTAAATTATTCCGGGACGCAGGCAGCTGCGTCCTTTTTTTGGTCTTATTCTGCAGTATGATCGTGACGATGGTGTAGATCGGGATAATGAAGATGGGAATGTTCAATTGCGGAGTGATGATGCTTATGAGTATGTGGCGACGTTACCAATACTTCACTCGGATGGTGAGCATGATGTTCATCGTGGGAATGACTGTGTTCGTGCACTAGTTCGGTATGCGTGTGGAGATGCTGGTGCTTCTCAGTAAGATGTAACCAGATCCCGACAATCATCAGAATTGTTGCCGGGATGAGTCGAATATGCCATTCCCCGGGATCGAATAAGAGCGCGACTGCTACTCCTACGAAGGGTGCGATCGAGAAAAAAGCTCCGGTTCGGGCAGTTCCGATATTCCGAAGCGCTAATACAAAGAGAACTAGACTTATTCCGTAACCGCCCCAACCGACAATTCCCACGAGTATTACATCTTTGAAGTCGGGAACGGGAAGACCGCGGACGACCGCAATTCCAATATTTACGGAACCAGCAATGATTCCTTTTATCATCGTAATACGTTTTGGGTCGACTGCCGAAATCGCTCGGGTCAAATTGTTGTCGATCGCCCAGCAAGCACACGCCAGTAAGACACATAGTGATCCCGTTAAACTCTGCCACTGAAAGGATCCCGACCAAGTCAACACGATACACCCAATCGTTATTGCAAGCATTCCGATAACAATGCGACGATCCCAATTTTCGCGGAAGATGATCCAAGCGATGAGTGCCGTAAGCACTGCTTCAAGATTCAGTAACAGTGACGCATTGGCAGCCGGTGTTGTGGTCAAACCAATCATGAGTAACCACGGACCGGCGATTCCCCCGAAGATAATTGCAACTAATAGTCGGGGAAGATCATTCAATCGGAGTGGAGCTTCCTGCCGATCGGTGGGTCGATGAAGTATTGACGATAGAATAACCTGAAGAGCTAATCCAATTCCTGCTCCGAGATATAGCAACCCGGCTAGCCATTGAGAGGCGATATTGTGCAGAAACTGTTTGGCAAATGGAGTACTGCTGCCGAATAGAGCGGCAGCGATAATTGCGTAAAGGGCGCCCCGTGAAAGTGTAGGTTTCAACATAATCCCGAATTCAATATATAGTAGTCGTGGAAAACCGGCAACAATTCAGTTTTTTTAACTTAATTCCCAAGAAAAGTTACTTCATTCGAAAAATGCTTGTTTTTGAGCATGAGTCGGTCTATCTTCATTCAGATGCAGAGTATGCCGTGTTGGTTCTTCTTTCAACCGGACAAAGAAATCAGTGACAGTTATCATTTTGTATTGGTGATCTTCAACAACACCGGGTGCAGTGTAACCGGCGTATCTTAGAGTATTCTGAATTCCGGTGTCAATTCCTCGCGAAGGGAGGGTATATATATGAAACGAAGATCTTGGAAATTTTTATTAATTACATGCTTGTTGATTTCGATTTCTGGAATCGCGCAGGCAATAACGATTAACGCTTCTCTATCCAGTAGATTGACTGGTTCACAAATTATATATGTGTCAGACTTGGATTTGATGCGAAGTGGTGCGGGAGAAGTTTTATTTCGAGTCATCCTCGACAATATCGCTTCAACCGATCGCAATATCAAACTCAATGTTTCGTTGCGAAACGTTAGTGACACTCTCGCTAGTGGCTGGTTAGATGTTGATCCTACACCAAGTCGACAAGAATTTACTAACTTAAATTTGAGTGCGAATTCTTCTAAAGGTCATTGGAAAAAGAATCCGGACTTATCAAGTGGTGTTTTGAATCAAATGTTAAGTACTGGCATGGTTCCAATCAACACTTACTTCTACGATATGTCGGTAACTTGGGATAATGGGGTTGGTCATAATTCGCTTCCGGCTCCTTCCATTCAATTTCAAGTGAAGGGAATGGGTTACGTTTCCCTGAGTTATCCTTCCAACGATCCACAGGGTAACAATCCTGTTCCAACCGATAAACCATTTTTTGTCTGGAATTCAACTCAGAGCGCTTTTAATATCACTATTGCCGAAATCCGACCCGGTGAAGATCCCGCTTCTGCACTCGAAAATCGCGAAGTTTGTGCGGCTTCGGTTACCAGCAAGAGTTTCCAATATCCCTCTAGCGGAGTCATCGCATTACGTCCGGGGAATTATTATGCTTGGCAAGTGGTTACGTCCATTGAAACCTCGCACGGTAACGAAAAAGTTGGATCGGAAATCAATGTTTTCCGTGTTGCACCCGTAGTTACCGCCGAATCAATGCAATTGATGGCGGCGCTTAATCAAATCTTATCCGGTTCGATCGGTGCGCGGTTATTGGATCAAATCCAAAACGGTAACCTTACCGGCGAGATTTATCTGAACGACCAACCAATAACCGTTCAACAATTGATGGCGATGATTGGGAGCTTCTCGAACGGTACTTACAATATTCGTAATGTGTCATCCCGTTAACGGAGCTATTAGGAGAGTAAAATGAAACGATTTGGAATCATTATTTCAACAATATTAGTACTTTTGTGGATCGTCTCTTCCTTGGCAGCTCCCGCGCAAAACGTGGCGATCACGTACAAAGTCAAAGGCAAAGTCGAGTACTTTAAAGGCGGTTCGAAAACCGCTGTTCCGCTGACTGCGTCGACTCATCTTAGCGACGGCGATAAGATTAAGACTGGTGCCGATGGGTACTGTTTCTTGATTTTCGTTGACGATAAAACCCAGATTAAAATTCGCGAAAATACGCTAATGACGATCGCGGCGAATCGAACTGGTACCGCTGTCGAGCAGACGGTCAATATGGACGTCGGTAAGATCTGGACCCATGTGACGAAAGAAGGATCGCATTTGAAAGTTGTGACTCCGACATCCGTCGCATCGGTAAAGGGAACAATGTGGTGGACCCTCGTCGATGAAAATGGTCGAACCGAAATTATTGGTCTTTCTGGTATTGTCGAGTTGTTAAGTCGACTTTCCGGACAAATTGTTGATGTCACCCAGGGTAACACCGGTACTTCCGATAATAACGGAGCGTCGGTGAATCCGACGACCTCGTCGATTCCCAACCCCGAAGGTGCTGGTCGAATGAATACTCTCCGCGTTCCCTACCGGGATGCCGAGGGTAACATGAAGTATTTAGTGATCGAATACGAAGAATAGCACACTCTCGCAGCGAAACGGCGACTTTATAAAGCCGCCGTTTCGTATGTCGCTATCTAACGCCGTGATTTATATCACACTTGGGTGAGGACAATATGAAACACATTGTTGCTATTGTAACACTTCTTTTGTTTACCTCGTTGGCATTTGCCCAGATCGGAACAACGATTGATCATACCCCGATTGCTACTGCCGTTGCTGGTCAATCGATATCTGTTCAAGTAAAAGCACTCACTTCTCCCAACGATATCACGAAAGCAATCGTTGCTTATCGGAAACCGGGCGAAGCAAGTTATCACGAAGGCGATCTTCTCCCAGCAGGAAACGGGTTCTCTGGTGAAATTCCGGGTTCGTACGTTACTGAAAAAGGGATCGAATATTATATCGCTGTGGAAAGTAAAAACGGAACCCGGGAAACGTTACCCCCATCTTCAGCCGGCGCTCCGTCATCGCCATTTAGTGTGACGGTTCGCTCTGCCGGATCTGCACCTGCCGGAACGGTGATTTTTCAACTGGTCACTCCCGATCCCACCGAACCACAAGATGCCGCGGAAGACGTAATTGTCTCGATCGCAGTGCTTGGTGGTGAGTTGGATCTTGCGACTGCCCGGCTGGAAATCGACGATGCCGCAGTGACAAGTAAAGCCAATGTGAGCCCGGAACTCGTTTCGTATATCGCAAAGGGATTGACTGCCGGTGCTCATAAAATCCGAATGAGCGGTTACACGAAAACCGGTTTGGCAATTGCAAGTTTGGAAGAAAAGTTTCATTCGGTTCGAACTGGCGATCTAGAGACTGCCCGAACCCCGTTTACTTTCGAAGGAAACGGTTGGTCGGAAACTCGACTCGAACGCGTCGGAAATGCCACTGGCGGAACCGATAAACATTGGTGGCAACGCGAAGGATTGAACTTCTCGGGACGGTATGGCAACACCAATTTTGGCGGTCGCTTCTACCTGACCAACGAAGAACGAACTTACGAACAACCACGTAACCGTTATCAATTTTGGTTCAGTGGTAAGTGGTATAAAATCGGATTGGGCGACAATAATCCCGATTATACGCCTTTGACAATTTCCGGTACTCGAGTGCGCGGTCTTTTGGCTGAATTACACGGTGGTCCTTTCCATATTGAGTTCGCAAATGGTAAAACCGCGAAGCAAGTGGACGATAACCGCGACGATGCCGATGTCTCGTACGCTCGCGAATTGACTTCGGTTCGTAATTGGTACGGTTCAAAAATCGGCTCGAATTTCGGATTGACACTGGTTAAAGTTCGCGATAATCGCTTTGGTCTCGACTCTACGGTTGCTAGCCAAAATGGCATTACACCGCAAGAAAATCTGGTGATCGGTAGCGATATTCAATTTGCCTTTGACAGTCGTCGCATTCTAATCAACGGCGAATTTGCCGGATCGTTGTATAATCGTGACATTCGCGGAGGTTCGGTCAACAAGGACTCTTTGGAAAAGTTGATGGATATCAAAGCGCCATTCGATCCGAAGAAGTATGAAAAGTATTTTGTATTGAACGCGAACATGATTCCGCTCGATCCGTCGAAGAAAACCAATCTGGCGTACACCTACGGGTTGCAGTTGAACTATTTCAACAACAATTTCCAATTCAAATTCCGGAATACCGGTCCGGCGTTTTACTCACTAGCCGCCTCTTCAATCATTCCAGACGATGCAGGCATCTCGATTAGAGATCGTATGCATCTTCTCCAGAATCGATTGTATGTCACTGTTGGTTACGAAAGTGCGCATAACAATTTGAACAACAACTCCGTAACCGGTACCGTCAAGCAAGGAATTACCAATTTCGATATCAGTTACTATCCGCCAGAATCATACCTCCCCGACGTTTCGTTATCGTATCGCGGTGGAACTCGGAAAAACGATATCGATACTGCCGTTGTGGTCGACAATCGCGTCAATGAGAAATTGACAAATATGTCGATTTTCATTGCTAAATCGTTCCGGATGGCTAATTACGATCATAGTGCATCCTTCTCGATTAACAATTTCAAGCGTGCCGATCAATATTCGCGTACTGCCGGAAGCCCGTTCAATTCGTCGACCAGTATGTTCAACTTGAGCTGGAAGACAAAGTGGCAAACCGATTTATCGACGACGATCGATTACTCCAATATGAAAGTCGAAAGTCCGGTTATGGTCGGTTCGCTATACACCGGAAAATCGTCGACATTTGGCTCGATCGGTTTACGCGGCGATAAGACATGGCTTCGGAACAAGCTGTCTACGTTCCTTGCATTCACATCTCAGACAGCAAGCGGATTATCTCCCTATAGCAAGACGAATTTCTCGCTTGGTGGTGGATATCTATTCCCGTATCAATTGTCGGCGCGGTTGCAGGCGGACTTCCTGTCGACCAAATATTCCGACGTGACGAGCAACGGATACACAACCAAGGGCAGTACCGTCGGTGAGACATTTGCATGGTTGAGATTGGAAAAAACTTTTTAACCCGAGTGAGTGATCGCTTTTTTCGGTGATAGTATTGTAACTTCGGAATTCTTTTCCGATTCTTCAAGCTAATTGTTGCTTTAATCCGCACACGCGGGGTTTCGTTGGAAGCCCCGCGTTTGTTCGACGGAGAGCACATGAAAATTACTACCATATTCGGTCGCTGGTCCGGGGTCTGGATCGTTTTTCTTGCTCTGTTTATTGGAATATTGCTCTCCAATATTAGTACGATCCTGCCCGCGCTGACACTCAACGATATTGGCGAACGCAAATTACTCGACACCAAGTTTCGCTGGCGACAACGATATAATCCACCAAAACCTCAATCAGCCCCGATTGTAATCGTCGAAGCCGACGATGAATCGGAACTGGCACTCCGACTGCGTTGGCCTTATTCGCGATCGATCTGGGCGCATTTGGTCAACAACTTACATGCCGCTGGTGCAAAACTGATCGTATTCGATATTCAGTTCGGTACCCCCGCCGATAGTGCGGGTGATGCTGCGTTTGCCGATGCAATCAAGCACGCGGGAAATGTCCTGCTCGCTGGCGAGTTGATGGTCGAACGAAACCGAAATCTAGCTGAGGAGATGTATGTCGAATCGCCTCCGGATCCGAATTTCGTAAAAACCGGTGCGCCATGGGCAAATGTCAATGTTCCGGAAGATATCGATAAAGTCGTCCATCACTATCTTCTGGGTATCGATGCGAACGGAAAATTGTATTTATCGTTGGGATTGAAAGCCTTAGAAATGTATCGGGGCGATTCGATTCGCGCCGATCAAATTCGCTATTCGCCGGAATTGGCGCAATTTGGTAACCTGTCTGTTCCTACATACGGTCAGTTGCGGATGTGGATCAATTATGCCGGTCCTGCGGGAAAGCAACACGCATTCCCATATTACAAATTGGCACAAGTGCTGGACGATGCCTCATTCGATCTTGCCGAGGGGTACGATACCGACTGGATGGAGTTGACCCTTTCGCCGCCGCCACCCGGCTCAGATTCGCTATTGATGGCATTGGCGAAAGATAATCCGTTTAAAGATAAAATCGTATTTGTCGGTAATACGATGCCGGCGATGCAGGACGTTCGCTCGACACCATTCGATTTGTACGACCCCTCACCAGCTAAAATGCCCGGGGTCGAGATTCACGCACATGCGCTCTGGACACTTCTTTCCAATAGCTTCTTGATCAGAATCTCATTTTGGATTCAATTCTTCATCTGGCTTCTGCTTTGTATTCCAGTCTGGTGGGTAGCACACCACCGCAGTGTCTGGGTAGGTGTGATCATCACAGTAGCGTCGATTTTACTGGTGTTCTTTGGATCCGCGTTTGTGTTCATCTATGGCAATTACATGACACAATCGATAGCGCCGATGTCGTCGATCAGCTTGGTGTTTATTCTGACGGTATTACGACGAGTGTTGCGGGAACAGAAAGAGAAAGCGAAAATCCGCGGAATGTTCGGTCGCTACGTTCCCAAAAAGGTTGTTGGTGAACTCCTCGACAAACCGGAGATGTTACGCCTTGGTGGGGAACGTCGTCGACTTACGGTACTCTTTACCGATGTTGCCGGTTTTACCTCAATTTCGGAACGGATGTCGCCGGAAGCTCTGGTCAGTTTATTGAACGAATATTTAACGGCGATGACGCGGGAGATTCTTGCGGAAGAAGGGATTATTGATAAGTACGAAGGCGACTTGATTATGGCTGAATTCGGCGCGCCAATTCACTATCCGGATCACGCCATCCGAGCATGCCGCTCTGCGTTGAGAATGCAGCGAAAGTTAGCTGAACTTCGTACTAAATGGGCAAATGAGTCGCGCCCGAAATTGTATTCCCGGGTCGGGATCAATACCGGTGACATGATTGTCGGAAACATGGGCTCCGAAGATGTTTTCGATTATACCGTAATGGGTGATGCTGTCAATCTTGGATCTCGACTTGAAAGCGTCAATAAGATTTACGAAACCACTATTATCTGTAGCGCCGATACCCTCAGTGAACTTGGCGACGCTTTTGTGACGAGGTTTCTCGACCGCATCCGGGTAATTGGAAAAACCCAGGTCGTCGAGATCTATGAAGTCGTTGCGGAAAACAACGGATCGCTGCCTCCGAAACTAGCGACGCTGCTCGCGACTTTCCGTGAAGCACGACAAAAGTACGACGAAGGGGAATTCGAAACCTCTTGTACCTTATTCAAACGAGTATTGGCATTGGATCCCAACGATGGTCCGGCAAAGACATTTTACGAACGATCGCTAGGGTACTTACGCGATCCACCACCGGATAATTGGGATAAAGTATACACCTTGACGGAGAAGTAGTGCATTCTTTTCGGGCAAAATTGGAGCTGTGGGCAATTCGTGGCATCGAATCGATCTTTCGCATAACGCCGTTGCAAACTTCGCGCGCGATCGGTGCGGGAATTGGTTCATTGATTGCTTTGATTGGTATTCGGAAGCGGGTGGCGATCGAACAATTGATGCTGGCATTTCCCGAAAAAACCGAATCCGAGTGCCACCAAATCGCCAATGAAATGTACCGCTCGTTTGGAAGAACACTCGCGGAATTTGCTCGGCTCCCGTTGCTGACTTCAGAAAATATTACCAGTCAGATGGAGTTCCGCGGTTTGGAAGAATTGCGTGCCGGACTTGCCGAAGGGAAAGGGGCAATCGGTGTTTCCGGGCATCTCGGTAATTGGGAATGGATGGGAGCGGGAACCTCGTTAAGCGGTATCCCGCTCACCTACATCGTTGCCTCGCAAGCCAACCGATTGATCGAAGCTGAAATGGACTCGCTTCGCCAAGGATGCGGCATCGAGATTGTGAATCGCAACGACAATGCTGCCAAAGGCACGCTCCGCGCACTTCGAAGCGGTAGACTGATTGCGCTCCTCTGCGATCAAGATGGGCACCGGGAAGGGGTATTTGTGCCGTTTTTCGGGCGACTCGCTTCGACACCTCGAGGTGCAATGGTGTTTGCGTTACGTACCGGGGCACCGGTTTTCTTTACCGAAGGGATCCGGCTCGGAAATCGAAAATTTAGAGTAACCTATGAACGGATGGACTTGTCCGATCTACCTGCCGATCACGATGCCGCTGTCGAAGAGGGGATGAAACGGATTACCGCTCGCTTGGAACGAACCGTTCGGGAATATCCCGAGCAATGGTTGTGGTTACATCGCCGCTGGAAAACCCGTCCGGAACATGAGTAAGACCGTTTTTTTCGATTACCTCTGGAACTCGATTTCATTGATATCACTCAGAGAGTATTACGCTGGATCAACGAAATCGGCACTGCCAACGTTTGAATCCGAAATCCGTACCATTTTACAGTAATATTGTAACAATCTTTTGAATGTAAATATGCCGGTTTCCCCGGCTGTTCCGACAATTTGAGGAGTAACAAAATGCCGTACGAATTACCGCCATTACCGTATGCTTACAACGCGTTAGAACCACACATGGACGAACAAACTGTTCGTTTACATCACGATATGCATCACAAAGCCTATGTCGACGGACTGAACAATGCCGAAGCGAAACTTGCCGCTGCCCGCGAAGCCGGCGACTTTTCGTTGGTGAAGCATTGGTCGCGAGAAGTAGCATTTCACGGTTCCGGACACTTCATGCATCAGATGTATTGGGAAAATATGGCACCCAATGCTGGTGGATTGCCGACTGGTCCGATTTCCGAGCAAATCAATCGCGATTTCGGTAGTTTCGAAACGTTCAAGAAGCAGTTTTCCGCAGCCGCTGTTGCCGTTGAGGGTAGCGGTTGGGCAATTTTAGCGTGGGAACCGCGTGGCAAGAAACTGGAAATTCTGCAATCGGAAAAGCATCAGGATCTAACGGTCTGGGGTGTTACCCCGTTGCTTGTTCTGGATGTCTGGGAACACGCTTATTATTTGAAATTCCAGAACAAACGAGCCGCTTTTGTCGAAACTTGGTGGAATTTGTTGAATTGGGCAGATGTCAGTAAGCGATTCGCTGGTTGCCACTAACTTCACAGAATATCATTCATTCGGACTGGACGGAGCACTTAGGTGCTCCGTTTTTTTACTCTCATGCGATCGACTGACACTTTTTTAGACAACATTGGAAAAAATTAAAATAGCAAAGAGATTGTTTTTGGAATGTACTGGAATTGATTATTATAGAGTAGCTAAACCGATGTTTGGCGAAGAGTGTTTGATTCTTTGAGAATGGGAGTATCGATGAAGAAATTGCGTTTATTTTCCGCGCTCTTCGTACTCGCCTGCTCGGTAACTGCTTTCAGTTATCCGCGTACGGTCTTGTTCGAAGGGTTTACCAGCACGTCTTGACCCGGCTGTGCGACCGAGCACGCGTGGCTCGATCCATTTCTTGCGGGGCAAGGAAGAGACGTAGTAACACCAGTTTTTTACCACCAGAATTGGCCGACAGCCAATTACGATATCTGGTATTTGGCAAATCCGACCGATAACGAAGCGCGACGTACTGCATATGGTGTAAATTCAATTCCGGCGGGATATCTCGACGGAGCGTCGTCGAGTGCAGGGAATGCCGCTGCAATGTTAACCGCTATTACCAATCGTGGACGAGTGGCTTCGCATATTTGGCTGAAGGTGATCAACAGTCCCAGTGCCAATCGCGATACCCTCAACGTGATTGTGAAAGCGGTTGCCGACAGTGCATTCAACAACGTAAAACTTCGCATCGGTATTGTCACAACATTCAAGCGACTGGCAACGGCGACCCGAAATGGAATGACCACGTTTTATTGGCCATTCGATGGTTTTGCCGGAAGTACCTCTGCGGGTTACAGCTTTACACATTCCGGTCGAACATCCGACACGTTGACGTTTACCGGTCAATTTCCGGTGAGATCGACTGGCGCGACGGCATTCACTGCGGATAGCTGTGCTGCTATCGTGTGGGTTCAGAATGAGACTTCGTCTGGTTCTGCCCGTGAAGTATACCAATCGGCGTACAAAACCACTTGCAACGTCACGGCGCCAGTAGGCGACGAGTTGTTCTTTGTCGGCGACACCACTCACATCATGTGGGAACCCTTGGTGTTCTCCGGCAACTTGACGCTGCTCTACAATCGGAACTATCCGACTGGCACTTGGGACACAATTACGACATCAGCACCGAATACCGGAAGTTACACTTGGACGGTACCGGGTCCGACTGCAACGGCATGCCGAATTAAGATTGTCGAAGGGAATCATGTCGAAATCTCGCCCAAGAATTTCCAGGTAGTAGGAATCACTTCTATTACGCTAAGTCCCGACAGTCTATCGTTCACGATGGATACGTTGGCGCAGGACAATGCCAGTATCACGATCCGCAATTCCGGAACCGATCGGTTTATCGGTACTGTTTCGGCGGTTTTGGGTCGAAACGAATACCAATATTCAACCTCTGGAACCGAATGGTTTGTTGCCGATACCGGCAACTCGCAACTCGGTCCGGTTGGTCGAAATACGGCGGTAGGTCCGTACCCGATGGATATTCAATTCCCGATGTTCGGGTATTATTATCCACAGTTTATTATGTCCTCGAGTGGATTCATCACTTTCAATTCGATTCGTACGACGACAAGTACGACGAATACCGAATTCCCGACGAATGTGGCGACGACCATGCTCGCACCGTTCTGGGATGATCTTACGGTTCCGGATGGACAAGCGTATTACCTGACCGATTTGGAACGTGGGATTGCAGTATTCGCGTGGGAAGATGTGTATCGCACCGGCGATCCGTCCTCGACGATGTCGTTCGAAATTATCTTGAATGCCAATGACGGAACGATCAAATTTGTCTATCGGAATATGACTGGTAATTTGAGCAGTGCCACCATCGGTATTCAGTCGAGTGCCACCGAATTCACTCAGATTGCATACAATACCGCGGTTCCAGCGAGTCGCACGTTGAATTTGTCCCCGTTGTACAGTTGGGGCAATGCGTCGCCGGTTTCGTTTGTGTTGGGTGCCGGAGCACAACGTACGATCGGTATCAATGCGAATTCGTATAATATCCACACCGACTCCTCGCTGACTGGAACGATCCAGTTCCGCGGGAATATCCCGGCACCGGTAACCATTCCGGTTGCATTGCGCGTCGGCAACGGTACCCAATCCGCTGGCGAGCCGATCGAAATGCCGAGTGCGATTACGGTCAGTGAAGCATATCCGAATCCGTTCAACCCCTCCACGACTGTGAACTTCACAGTGCCGACATCGATGAATATCACGATGCGACTGTTTGATGTAACCGGGCGTGAAGTGGAAACGTTGTTCAGCGGTAAAGTCAATGCGGGCACGCATTCACAGCTCATCCGCGCGGACAAACTGGCAACCGGTATTTACTTCCTCAAATTCGAGGCTAGCCGGTACAGTGCCGTTCGCAAGCTGGTGCTGGTGAAGTAACGTTTCATTGTATTTTGTTTATTACGACCGCGGCACGACGAAAGTCGTGCCGTGTGCGTTTTAGTCGAAGTGGTGTGGTGCAATCGGAATGATTGCCGTAGTGAACGATATTAAAACCACTGCCACATATTGAATGAGATACCGTTCATGTTATTTCGGTCAGAATCTTCCCGCTCCTGTGCCTCGCGATTGGATGCGGCGCCAAATTTCGCCAGTGCTTCCTGTGCGGCGGGAGATAGTTGGGAGTGATCGGACTGCTCCGCGTCGGATTTGGCGAATTGCTGGGCGCGTTCCATCCGAGAAGCGTGTTCGGTTGCGATGGTTTGTAATGCGTCCTGCAGGTAATTGCGCTTCTCTTCGAGCGCAATCTGCTGCAGCTCGGACAAGTTTTCCGCGCTGTCCGCTTGCAGGAATTGCGTCATCCCGTCGAAGGCGCTCTTCGCCGCTTCCGGCGTGCTACCCGGCGGTATCCGCAAGGCGTGATAGGCGGTGGTGAGATCCATGAAAACGTCTCGCTTCTTTGATCGGTAAGTTGGGTAAAAATTGAGTGTATTAGTTAAGATCTGCTTGATTTGTTAAAATGTCAATGGTTGGTAGATTTGAAGGAAAAAATATTGTAATTTATTGTGAGAAGAGAACTGAATTAATCTTTGTCGTGCGGTTCTAGTAAGGACTGAAAATGTATCCAGCAAAAGTAATTTCCGTTTTCATTGCGTCACCAAATGATGTTGAACGTGAAAGAAACATCTTAAAGGCACAAATCCAAAAGTGGAATGATATTAATTCTAGTAATACTCACTACGTCATTCTTGCTAAAGGTTGGGAAAACGTATATCCTGCTGATGGGCATCCTCAGGAAGTTATTCAAGAACAAGCGGCAGATGAATGTGATGTCGTCATAGGTATATTCTGGAGCAAAATTGGATCGCCTACACAGAAATATCCAAGTGGAACTATTCATGAAATCGAGGAGGCAAGAAAGAATAATAAAAAGGTAATGCTGTTTTTTTGCACGAGAGATATACCTCAAAATCACGATAGATGCCAATTTGATAGGTTGCAGGAGTATAAGAAAACACTTCAAGAGAACATACTCTATAAAGAGTATAATACTGAAGAGGAATTTGCAAATGAGATTATCAACTGTATTTCAAGTTTGATGAATAATGTAATGCGAGATGTTCCACAAAATGTTTACGATAATAGTAAAATTACCAGCGAAAATTTCCATAGGTTTGCGAAAAACTCAGTAACGACAAACAGTGAAATAACTTCTACTAATACGGATCAACCCAGCGAAAATGAAAAAAGAATGTTGATGGGTATGTGGTCGGTACTGAACGACAATCAGGCGCGTTCATTAGAATTTATGTATAAGAATGGAGATATTTGTTTTGGTATTTTAAATGATATAGTTAAATCAGCTTATTCATCAAGCAGTATTAACCTACCATTTGAATTAGATGACAGAAGTAGTTGGATTTTTGTTGAAGTTGGCGATTTATATAAAGATCTCGAAACAGTTGAAAATGAGATGAAATTAATCAATAGAAGTAGTGTAAAATCGGACACTCACAATTTAGAAATAGAATATTTTACATTAACGCAATCCGGATATTTCTTATGTCAACAAACGTGTAGTGAAAATGTTAAAGAACATGTCGGGAAAAATGAGATCGATGACGATCTACCATTTTAGATATGCCCATGAAATGCTCCATCTGCGGTAAAGAAGGTTTCGTTGAACGTCGGATCACCCGTTCTTTCGGACAGGGGGAGGGGTTATTCTTGATTGAAAATCTGCCGGTATTGCAATGTCCCCACTGCGGGAGCGAGACACTCGCTGCCGATAGTGTGCGTCGAATCGAAGAAATCCGCAAGAATCGCGATCAATCGACCCAATTGCGGCAAATTCCCGTCGCTGTCTTTTAATCGAAGTATCGCATTCATAGAAAGGATCCAAGACTCAGGCGGAGATTGCTTCGTCATTCCACTTCGGAAGTCAGCCGTACGGCTGACGTTCCTACGTTTCATTCCTCGCAACGACCAATCAAGATACAAGATCAAGACGAATGTGGGTCGCCATTGCGGATGAATACCCTGAAACCTGCTTGGTTTCGCAAATCCACGACGGATAACGCTTTTCGCTGATGTCATGCATTCGCCTCAAATCCTTATTACCTTATTGTTTCAACTGAATTCACACACGAGTGAACAACCCATGAAAACAAATGCTGCCAATCGCCCCGTTCCGGAAGTCGTGAATGGGGTCGAGTCGATCCCGTATCAAGGGGTCGGAAAGTATATCCCGACCGGACACAAAGCGGCACCGCCGATCCGGTCGTGTGCCCAATATCCGCTCGACGGCAATAAAGTCGTCGGCTCGCTGCGCGAAGCGCTGGAAAAATGCGGCTTGCGCGACGGTATGACGATTTCCTCGCACCACCATTTCCGCAACGGCGACTTGGTGATGAACCGGGTCTTTGAAGCGTGTGCCGAACTTGGCGTGAAAGGGTTGCGCTGGTTCCCCAGTGCCGCATTCCCGTGCCACGAACCGCTGATCAAGCACCTCGAATCGGGTATGATCCATCATATCGAAGGGTCGCTCAACGGTCCACTCGGACGCTACGTCAGTGAAGGGAAGATGCTCCCCGGCATGGCGGTGCTCCGCAGTCATGGTGGACGCTGGCAGGCGGTACAGGATGGCGAAGTACATATCGATATCGCCATCGTCGCTGCCCCCACTGCCGACTCGCTCGGTAATGCCACCGGCGATCGCGGTCCGTCCGCATGCGGTCTGCTCGGATTTGGACTCGTCGACTCCGAATATGCCGATCACGTTATCGTCGTTACCGACAATCTGGTGCCATTCCCCTGCATCCCGTGGCAAATCCAAGGTCAGAATGTCGATTGCGTCGTCGTCCTCGACAAGATCGGCGATCCCTCCAAGATTGTCAGCGGTACAACCCAACTCACGAAATCGCCCGACCGGCTCTATATCGCCGAATTGACGGCGAAATTCTGCGACGCTGCGGGAATCGTGCGCGACGGTTTCTCGTTCCAAGCCGGTGCCGGTGGCACGTCCCTCGCCTTCGCGATTTACCTCAAGGAGATCATGAAGCGCAAAGGGGTGAAGGCGCGTTTCGTTCGCGGCGGTTCGAACAAGTACCTCGTCGAGATGCTGGAAGAGGGGTTGACCGAATATATCCTCGATGGTCAGACGTTCGATTTGGACGGTGTTCGGTCGATGCGCGAGAATCCGCGTCATGTCAATACTTCCCCCTTCACTAGCTATAACTGGCATGGCAAAGGGAATTTCGCCTCGCTGATCGATGCAGTAGTGCTCGGCGCGACCGAAGTCGATCTCGATTTCAACGCCAATGTCGTCTCGCACAGCGATGGTTTGCTGCTGCATGGGATTGGCGGCTGGCAGAATTGCCTCTTCTCGAAGTGTACAATCCTCCCGATTCCCGCGATGCGCGACCGCATTCCGGTGATTGTCGATCGCGTGACCACGCTGGTCGGACCGGGCGAATTGATCGACGTAATCGTCACCGAGCGCGGGATCGCAATCAATCCCCTCCGCAAGGATTTGATCGAAGCGACCCGGAAATCGGGACTCCCGATTCGACCGCTGGCTGACATCAAACAGGAAATCGACAAGATGTGCGGTGGTGTACCCAAGAAACCGGATTTCACCGATCAGCCGATCGGTGTCGTGAAATGGGTCGATGGCACTATTATCGACACTGTTTTCAAGCTCAAGCAATTGCCGCAATTCACCATTAGCGGTGGCGGCGGCGACTGATCGTTAATTTTGCTGGTTGTATCATACGGGGCGACTGTTCGAATTGTACCGATCAATCGCCCCGTTGGATTCTGGCGGTGGAAATTTGCGTGTCCACCGGGTGTTCTTATCCCGAATCGACGGGAAAAATAGTATATTGACAAAACATCTAAGCCGTTATCGAATGAAAAGATTGGTACTTCATGTCGCGTATTCGTGTTCTTCCGGAAATAGTCGCTAATCGAATTGCCGCCGGCGAAGTCGTCGAGCGTCCAGCATCGGTATTGAAAGAATTGGTGGAGAATGCCATCGATTCCGAAGCTACACGGATTGAAATTCAGATCCGTGGAGCGGGACGCAACTTGATTCAAGTGACGGATAACGGCTTCGGAATGGATCGCGAAGATCTGATGCTCGCGTTCGAGCGCCACGCGACGAGTAAAATCAAGCAATTCGAAGATCTCGACACCCTGATCACACTCGGTTTTCGCGGCGAGGCGCTGCCGTCGATTGCATCGGTCGCCCGGGTCGAAGTAAAAACCCGTACCGCCGCCGAGGATTCCGGGTGGTACTTGGCAATCGATGCCGGTCGGATCGTACGGATCGAGCCGCTTGCCGCTCCAGTGGGTACAACGTTCCAGATCAAGAATCTGTTTTACAATGTTCCGGCACGACGTCGTTTCTTAAAATCGAATGCGACCGAATTCGGACATATTCACGTACGCTTCAAACGATTTGCTTTGTCCCGTCCCGAAATCGCGTGGAAATTTGTCAACGACGATGAAGTGCTCTACGACCTTGCCCCCGGCACCATTGAAGAGCGGGTCGCACAGGTGTTTGGCGAAAAAATCGTCGGTGATTTGCGACCAGTTGCATGGGAAGAGAGCGGGATTCGCATTACCGGCATGATCGGTACTGCCTCTCTGCTCCGCATGCAGCGCGGCGACCAGCACCTTTATTTGAACAATCGCTTGATCCGCTCGCCGCTCATTACCAATGCCGTGATTTCCGGACTGGGACAAATCGCCGAACCGGGCACTTTTCCGTTTTACATCCTCTTTGTCGAACTGACACCGCAAGCGTTCGATGTCAATGTTCACCCTTCGAAAGAAGAGGTGAAATTCGACAATGAGCCGCTAATCCGGCGGATAGTCGTCGATGCCGTCCGCGATGCCCTTCGCAGCGGTGGTATGACTGAACCGCCGCACCGTTTCGATTCCGATCCGGTCAGTACCAAACCCGTTTCCGATCGCTACGTACCGCAGGATCTCAGACCCGAGCGCATCGAGAAACGTCGTGAAAGTGGATTTTTCGATCAACCGCAGGGATATATTCCCAAACGCTATCGCGATCGACCGGTAACGCAATATTCAATGCTGGAAACCAAACGCTCGTGGGAAACACAGGTTGGCGATGGGGAACTGGCGAGTGCTTCCGACGAAACCGAACTACAGCAACTTGCTGCCGGGTTTGGTCGCGGCGAGGCGGGTGGTCTCTGGCAGATTCAAGGGAAGTATATCCTCGTACAAGTACCGTCGGGCTTGGTGATCATCGATCAGCATGTAGCGCACGAGCGAATTCTATATGAACAGGCGATCAAAGCGATTGCGCGCGACGGCTGGAAAGTACAGGAGCTGCTGTTTCCGATTGAAATTGCCGCCAGTCCCGAAGATGTAGCGATTGCGCGCGAATTATTACCGAATTTCGAGCGGATCGGTTTTCGACTCTCGGTCAAAGATTCGACAACACTCATGCTCAATGGTTCGCCACAGGGATTGAAGAATATTGCTCCGGAAGACAATCTGATCCGGCAGATGCTCGATCAATATCGTCGCGATTTCGAAGCACGTCCCGAACAAATGGACCGCCTCGCAGCCACGTTTGCCTGTAAAGCCGCAGTGAAGGCGGGTATGCCGCTTTCGCTGAACGAAATGCAGGCATTGTTGGAAGAATTATTCCGGTGCGATTTACCCTATGCCTGTCCGCACGGTCGACCGGTATTAATTCAATTGACGATCGATGAACTCGACCGCCGGTTCGGCAGGTCGGGCGGATGAAGAAACTTGTCTGCATCGTCGGTTCCACCGGTAGCGGTAAAACCGCCGTCGGTATCGACGTCGCGCTCGCACTTGGCGCGGAAATTCTGTCGATCGACTCGCGGCAATTGTATCGCGATTTTATTATCGGTACCGCGCAACCGACGGCGGCAGAACAGGCGCAAGTTCCGCATCACCTGACGAATTTTCACGATGCCCGTGAACCGATGACTGCCGGTACATTTGCCAAATTGGCACGCGACAAAATCAAAGAATTGTTGCAATCCGGTAAGCCGACAGTGCTGGTGGGTGGTTCAGGTCTCTACTATCGAGCAATTTTCGATGGTCTTTTTCAAGGACCCCCGATCGATCCGGAATACCGTGAGAAATTGCGCGATCGAGCTGAACAATCCGGCGTTCCGGCACTACATCTCGAGTTGCAGCAAGTCGATCCGGTAATCGCGGAGAAGATTCAACCGAATGATTATATCCGGATCGAGCGCGCCTTGGAAGTATTTCATACATCCGGCAAACGGTTGTCTGATTGGTGGCAAAACGGAACCGATCGGTTTGAATTCGAACCGATTTATGTCTGTCTCCGTCGCGAACGCAGCGATGTGGTGCGGCGGATTGCACAACGTACTGCGATCATGCTGCGCGAAGGGTGGATCGATGAAGTACGGCAGTTGCTCGAAGCCGGATACGGTGACGCAATCGAGCGTGAGAAATTTCACGGCTATCGCGAAATTGCAGCCTATCTTCGGAATGAGTTATCGTTAGCGGAAACGGAAGAGCGCATCAATATTGTCACCCGGCAATATGCAAAGCGCCAGATGACTTGGTTCCGGCACACCGAAGGAATGCATTGGGTCGACGTCACTCCCGATGACAGTACGAATAAAATCGCGCAACGGGTTCTACAGATCGTGCAACCAATCTTAAGCGCTAAGAGTCTAACTTCGTAGTTGGATGAGATGTACTGGCAGTACCGACTACACCATCAATTCATGATTTGTACAGTGAAGAAACAGTCAATTAGATGAAGTTAATTCAACCTATCCCCTGGGAGGGTGTATGGATCGTGAGTACCGTCATGTCAAAATCCTTGCCACCGTCGGACCAGCCTGTACCGAAGTGTCTACTTTAAAAGCAATGCTGGATGCCGGAGCGAATGCGTTTCGTTTGAATGCATCGCATGGTAAACCGGATCAGTTGCGCGAATGGATTCCCAAATTACGTGAAGCGGCAAGATTAGCGGATAAGCAGGTTGCTGTGTTGCTCGATCTCCCCGGTCCGAAGCTGCGTGTTGGAACGCTTCCAGCCGAAGGGCTCGAACTCAAAAATGATGAAATCATTACTTTCGTCCCCGACGGTGAAACGGGTGGCATTCCTGCCGGCGATTGGGAGCTAGTGCGTCAAGTAAAACCGGGTGAACCAATTCTTCTGTTCGATGGTCGGGTTCAAGTCGAAACAATCGAAGTCGGAGCAAAATCGATCAAAGCAAAAGTGATTTCCGGTGGTATGATTTATACCCGAAAGGGGATCAATCTTCCCGGGACTCGCTTCGATTTACCCGATTTATTACCACAGGATCTTGCCGCACTCGATGCGGCTGCTGCCGATGTCGACTGGGTGGCACTTTCGTTTGTCCGCAGTCCCCATGCAGCACTCTCGTTACGCGAGGCGTTGAAACAGCGTAACAGTACCGCGTGGATTATGGCGAAAGTCGAACGCCCCGAAGCGATTCAACATCTTTCGGAAATCATTCAGAGTTTCGATGGCATCATGGTTGCTCGTGGCGACTTAGGGGTCGAGTTGCCGCTCGAAGATGTCCCGCGCTATCAGCGACAAGCGCTCGCATCGTCGCTAGCGGCAGGTAAAATCGCCGTTACCGCAACGGAGATGTTGGAATCGATGATCGAATCCTATCGCCCAACCCGTGCTGAGGCATCCGATGTCGCCAATGCCGTTTGGCAGTATACCGATGCAGTGATGCTGTCGGCAGAAACGGCTTCGGGGAAACACCCCATCCGAACGATCGAGACCATGGCGCGAATCGTGGTCGAAGCGGAACGCGATATTGATACCGAGATGATGTTGCGCCGACGCGGTGGAAAGAGTGAGACGGAAGAGGCAATCGCTCGCGGCTCGGCATGGATGAGCTTGGATCTGCAAGCTTCGGCGATTGTGACGCCAACGGCGAGTGGCTTGACACCACGACGCGTAGCGCGGTTCCGTCCCCGGGCTAAAATTATTGCCACGTCGGCTGATCCGTCGGTCTTACGCAAATTAGCACTCATTTCCGGTGTAAGTGGAGTTGAGATCCCATTGGATAATCATCCGATTGAAGCATCGCTAACGGCAATCAAAGGCAAGTTCGGATTGACCCACGGTGATCGCGTGGTTGTTACTGGCGGGTGGCCGCCAATGGTGGCAGGACAAACAAACTTCGTACAGGTGCGAGACTTGTGAGTGAAAATCAATCAAACAACTCAACTGAAGCAACTCGCTGGAAACAATTCAAGAAGCTAATTTACCAAAGATGGTATTTAGCGTTTCCAGTTGCTCTGATTATATGCTTTCTGGGATATTATCTACTCTTTCATTCCAGCGAAGAGTACGTCACGGCGGTGGTTCAGAAGGGTGCGTTTCGGATCGAAGTGGTCGAAAGCGGCGTGATTCGCGCAGTCAATTCGTCATCGATTGTGGCGCCGAAATCGCAAACGAATCTTCAAATCATCAACATGGTTCCGGAAGGGAAGACGGTAAATGTTGGCGATATGTTGATTCAATTCGATCCCACGGAACTGCAAAAGAAAATCGACGACAAACAGGCGGAATTGGAAATTGCCATAGCCAACCTGCAAAAGAGCCAATCGCAAATGCTTGCCAATCGGGCAAAATCGGTTGGCGATTCGGAATCGGCAGACGCCCAGTACAAGCAGGCACGATTGCGATTAACGCAAATGGAATTCGAGGCGGATGTTAAGAAGCAGGAAGAGCAATTAGCGATGCGGCAAGCCGAGATTTCATTTAAACAGGCGAAAGATCGCATTCGATCCGAAGCAATGTCCGATTCCGCAGATGAACGCACACTGTTATTGAAAATCAAACAAGCCCAACTCGACTTGGACAAAGCGCGAACCGATCTAGGTGAATTGACAATTCTTGCCAAACAACCGGGATTGGTTGTCTATCAGGAGATCTGGAAGGGCAACAACATGTCCAAGGTGCAGGTTGGCGATCAACCGTGGCGCGGTATGGCATTGTTGGAAATTCCCGATCTCTCTTCGATGGAAGTGAAAATCGAAGTCAACGAAGTCGATGTCGCGAAAATTGCCAAGGGACAACCTGCAAAAGTAATCCTCGATGCTTTTCCCGATCCACCATTCAAGGGTCATGTGAAGGATGTTTCCGTTCTGGCACGTCGTAAAGAATCCGATCCTGAAGTGAAAGTATTCGATATTGTTGTGGCAATCGATTCCTCGTCGGCAACGATGAAACCGGGGATGTCTGCCACGGTAACGATTCAAGCCGATGTAATTCCCGATGCGGTGTTCGCGCCGATCGATGCCGTTGAAATCGATTCGGCTTCGTATGTTTGGCGTGTTGGCGCAACCGGTGCATCCCGAACAAAAGTGACACTGGGAAAACGGAATGACGATTTTGTTGTGATCCAGAATGGTGTGGAACCGGGTGATCGTGTTCGACTGTTGAGTCAGAAAATCAAAAAAGGCGATCAGCAAACCGATCAGATGACCAGTCAAAGTTCGGAAAAAGCAGAACCCAAGCGATCGGGACGGCGTGGTGGTCGATAACCGATTGCAAAAATCGTGGGCAACCACCAAGCAGTCGATCGAAGATAGTCTGCGCAGTTTTCGCGCGCATCGTCTTCGAACGCTCTTGACTTCGCTCGGAGTAATCTTCGGAGTCGCTGCCGTAATTGCAATGCTGGCAATTACCGAGGGTGCGAAACGCGATGCAATCTCCGCCATCGAACGGTTGGGTTTGCGCAATATCTACGTTATCCAACAAGCTGAAGCCGAGAAGGCGGATGAAGCAAAAAAAATCAATCCGGATGGACTGACGCAGGATGATGGCGTCGCGATTGCCGCAATCACACCCGGTGTCGAACGAGTGGTGCCATCGGTACGGAAATTTGAAAATGTCCGCAGCAGTGTGCTGGCGCAAGGATTGTCGGTCGTCGGAACGCAACCGGAGTATTTTTATGCCACCAATCGCACGATTCGACTGGGTCGCTTTCTCCATGACATCGACGAACAGAGTTGTGCGCGAGTAGTCGTGCTCGGTGCTGAATCGGCAAAAAAACTGTTTCCGACCGAACCTGCTGTCGGGAAATATGTTCGCATTCGGCAGGATCCCTACCGCGTTGTCGGTGTGCTCGATCCAATGGGAACTAGTTGGAAAATCCCCGGTATGCCCGATTGGGAACCGGATAAGGAAGTATTTGTTCCGCTAAAGACCACCGTTCAACTATTGATGAGTGGCTCGAAACGCAATACTGCTCAAGTATTGCTGGTGCAGATGGAATCCGAACAAAACATCGATCCCGGTACGAAAGTGATCAAACAGATTATCGATCGCCGTCATCGCGGTGCCCCGGATTTCAAAGTCATTGTCCCGGAAGAGCTGTTGGCACAAAGTCGCCGTACCCAACGAACCTTCACAATCATTATGGCGGCGATCGCCGGCATTTCTCTGCTGGTCGGTGGTATTGGCATTATGAATATCATGCTTTCGTCGGTACTGGAACGAACGCAAGAAATCGGTATCCGCCGCGCTGTTGGTGCAACGCAATGGGAAATCGCTCGACAGTTTCTGACCGAAGCGGCATTGCTCTCCGGTGGTGGTGGATTTATCGGAATGATTCTTGGTATCGCACTGGCATATATTGTGACTATTACTGCCGGATGGGTTACGGTTATTACGATTTGGTCGGTGGTCGTCTCACTAGGGGTTGCCGTCGCGGTGGGGATCGTTTTCGGAATGTTTCCTGCCAAACAAGCTGCGCGACTCGATCCGATCGAAGCATTGCGCTATAGCGGATGACAGTCATTCTTGCATTAAAAAAATTGTTGCTCAAATTCCTATCTCAAACTGAAAGCATAGCATACTCGTGTTGAAAGTAATTTTCAGTTGGTTATTCTCGCTCTCGGTCGCATTCGGTGTCACCCTCGATTGGTCGACGGTACAGCAATTGGCGCGCCAGCACGGTGCCGAACAGCAACGAATCGAACGCGATTACCGAATCGGTATCATCAATTCGACTCTTGACCGTCGCAGTTATTGGCCTAAAATCGAAGCGTCGTCGACTTATCCGAGTCAAACCGAATCGTTACGTGAGCAGCTATTCTACAATTCAACCGATTCCACTTATCTCAGTCAATGGGTGCGCGATCGCGATCGTCGAACATCCTTGGGATTGACAGTATCACAGGAACTGCCGCTCGGATTTCAAGTAAATGCGAATGGTACCGAGTGGAAGCGTAAATATTCGGTGGGTGGTGAATCGGAAAATTCCGAGTATGGCGTTTCCTATCAGACCGATCTTCGCTGGAAATTGTTGTCGGGCGATCCGACCGGGCGATCTTACCGGAATGCCGGTCAACAGCGAATTCAGATCGAAGAACAACGCAAAGTAAAAGAGCGCGAATTCGAGTTGTCGCTGATATCCGATTATATCGGTTTTATGAATACCGATGGACAATTGAAATTGACAATCAACGATGCGACGATTGCAGACTCTTCGCGGGCATTGGCAAAGCGTAAATTCGATGCCGGGTTAATTCCTCAGACGGAATATTTGACAATCGAAGTGTCTGCACTCGGTCGAATGATGGCGGCGGCATCAGCGACCCGAAATTTCGAAGCGGTTCGTGAGAAGTTCCTAGACCGTCTAGGATTAGCACCGAATATCGAGATTGAAATACCGACTGATCCGAAGTTGCCACAATTCGATACGAATGCCGTCTTCAAAGTCGATCCAGCGAAGCTGCCTGAAACGAGGATTGCACGGCTGGAATATGAGCAGGCGAAACGAACTTCAAATGGCAGCCTATTTCCACTACCCTTGCAAATTGAAGGGACGTTGTTTCAAAATTGGGATGGTCGCGATGCCGATCGTCCCTCTGCACTGGATAAACTGTCTGCTTCCAAAGGCGGGGCACTTTCGCTCACGTTGGGGTTATTGGATCGTAATGAGTACCTTTTACGGCTGGAAAAAGTGCGACTTAACCTCCGGGAGCAAGAGCTGTCATACCGCGATGCAGTGCGGGATGCCGAGCGAACGGTACGTGACGCCTTTCGAAAATTGGCTGATGCCCGGGAACGGCTTGTAAGTGCCGAAAAGCTGTTGCAACTTTCTAGGTTACGGGAATCCATGACCGCAAGCCGATTTCAAGCGGGTACTGTATCTTCGCGCGAATGGTTGGAAGCGCAACAGGATCGGTTATCGTCCGAGCAGCAATGGCTTACCGCTCGAGGCGATTGGATCGTCGCAGCGCTTCGGATGCAACGGTTACAGGAACAATGTGAATAGCATCGAAAAAAAATTAATCAAGCGTCGTCGGGAGATGAGCAAATCATATCCCCGGATGTTCGCGCGCGTAGCGGAAGATTTTCTCTATGCGAATGAACCGAAAGCGGCGCTGAAAACCGCTGTCCGTGGCGTGAACACCCATCCCGAGTATATGCCCGGGCAATGGATGCTGGCTCATGCGTTAGCGGAAACCGGGAATATTCGCGACGCAGTAATTCACGTAACCACAATGCTGGAAAAAGTCGGTTTCGATCGATACGGTGCGGCGATGCTAGCCGAACTGTATGAGCGTCAAGGTGAAAAAGAAGGCGCTTTACGACTTTGGGCGGAACTGTATCAGTTGGATCCTTTCGATACGACAGTCGAACGAAAATTGGTCACTGCCGTTACAGAGGGATTACAGCAGACAGTATCGGAAAATTTAGATTTCTTTGTGAACAAGCTTGACGACGGGTTGTTTTTATACTCGGCGGCAGCATCGCTGCTATCTGGCGATCAGATTGAACAACGGCTTAATGAGGCAGTTGAATCGTTGAAATCGCTCGAGGCGATTTCTAATCTTCGTATGAATGAAGTAACACGTCCGCAGCCCAAACCCGAACCACTGAAGAAACCTGCTCCGGAACCGATTAAGCCGCAAATGTCCATCGCCGAAATCGCTTTTCCACAACCTTCAATCGAGAAATTACCAATCCCGGCGCTACCACCACCCGATCCCTATGCACAATTACTCACAACTTCTGTACCGCTAACGAGCGATACAAATGTTCAGACTGAGAATCCAGCAGTAGAAGGTGAAACTGCGGTTGCAGAAGAACAGCAGGCGCCGATCGCCGTCGAGAACCCAATTTGGGAACAGCCACTTGCGCCAGATGAAGTCGTAGCGGCTGTCGAATTGCCACCCGAAGAAACACCATTAGCGGAAGAAACCGCTGTCGATATTCCTCATCCAGTAGAAGTCGCCGAAGAAGTTCCGACGACTGCTTTTTCTTCAACGACCATTGAACAACCGCGGATCGAAGAAACCGATCCGACCATCGCTGCGATTGTCGAATTGCAAATTCAAGCGATGTCGCAAACTCCAGTATCAATGGAGCCGGGGCTACTCGAAGAAATGCCACACGAAACGGAACAGGCAGAACCACCGAAACCCCGTAAGAAACCGCGACCACTCATTTCGAAGACCATCGCTGAACTCTATGCTCAGCAAACGGAATTTCAGCGTGCTGCCGAAGTATATCGAGAATTGATCAAACAACAACCCGACCGGTTTGATTTCAAAACCCGTTTGGCACAATTGGAACAGCTTGCGTTATCGCAACCCACTACTCGGAGAACCAATGAAGACGCGGATTGAACAGATTCAGAAAGAAATTGTCAAGCGTAAAGCCAATGCGATGATCGTCACCAAGCTCGCGAATGTACGCTACCTCTGCGGTTTTACCGGATCTGCCGGAATTCTCTTGATCTATCCGAAAAAAGCGTACTTCTTCACCGATTTCCGATACGAATCGCAAGCGGCTCAGCAAATAGATGGCGCCGAAGTCGTCGTTTACAAACGATCCTTCAGTCACGAACTGGAAACGAATATTGCATTAAAACCGGCAGCGAAAATACTTGTTGAAGCGGCAGCCTTCACGTTGGAGCAGGTAGAAGCGTTAAAACGTGTCTGGTCTAATAGTGAATTGATCGCAAGTGCGAATGTTGTTGAACCGGTCTGCGCGATCAAAGATGCCAATGAAATCAAGTTGCACAAGAAAGCTGCCGCGATTACCGATCAAGTGTTCGAAAAAGTACTACCGTTGATCAAACCCGGCGTTCGCGAACTCGATATTGGTGCCGAGATCACTTATCTCCATCGAAAATTAGGTGCCGACGGCGACAGTTTCGAACCGATTGTAGCCAGCGGTTGGCGAGGCGCGTTGCCGCATGGTCGGGCGAGCGAGAAAAAAATTAAGAGTGGCGAATTCGTGACACTGGATTTCGGATGTTACTATCAGGGTTATGCCTCCGATCTGACGCGCACGATTGCTGTCGGAAAAGTCAATGCCAAGCAACGGGAAATTTACGATATCGTTCTTAAAGCACAGGTCGCCGCCATCAAAGCGGCAAAGATCGGAATGAAAACCGCTGAACTTGACGCGGTGGCACGCGATATCATCAAAGCAGCAGGATATGGCGACCGCTTCGGTCACGGTCTCGGTCATGGTCTCGGAATTGATGTTCATAGTTGGCCGCGGGTAAGTGCCGCCGATCCGAATATCTTGAAAGAAAATATGATCTTTACGATCGAACCGGGGATCTACATCGATAAGTTCGGTGGTGTGCGAATTGAAGACGATGTGTTACTCACACCGAGCGGTGCTAAATCGTTGAACAAAGCTCCTAAGAATCTCTTGATCGTATGAGGATTGCGTGATCAATTCTTTCAATTCTGATCGGATGCGCCAGCGATCTTTTCCTTTGTTAAGACAACTTGCTGCGTTCATATCGGTATTCTGGTTGCTTTTTGTAGGCAATGTATTCGCTTCATTTAACACGCTAGCTTTGCCGACTACTACACGCGAGGTACCGGGCGTTGTATTAGTAAAACTCACCGATGAATCGTCTGCTACAATCAATCGGATCGCATCGATTTCCGGTGTTTCGAATATTTCATCGGCAATCACCCGCCACCACGCATCGGAAGATGCGATTCCGCTGTCAAAATGGCGAAAAATAATTACAACCAATGGTGCCGAAGCCAGTGTCGTTGCCGAATTACGGACACTCGTTGCGGTTGAAAATGCTTACCGGATGCGGCACTTTGTCGTGCATCATGTGCCTGATCCGGATTCATTGACCTCCGATCAATGGGGTCTTGCTGCAGTTCGCGCATTCCAAGCGTGGGAAGTAACGAGCGGAGTCCCATCGGTTGTCGTTGGTGTTATCGATACCGGTTGCGATATATTCCACCCCGATCTAGCTCCGATACTTTGGAATAATCCTGGTGAAGCCGGTGCCTTGCGCGATTCCAATCAAGTCGATGACGATAGTAATGGTTACGTCGATGATGCGCACGGTTGGAATTTTGTCGACAACAACAATAACCTCGCCGACGTGTATGGACACGGAACTTTGATTTCCGGTGTCGCTGTCGCAGCAGCAAACCAAGTCGGTGTGATTGGGCTCGCGCCGAACGCTAGTTTGATGACGCTTCGTGCCGGCGATGCCAATGGATTTCTATCCGAGGACGACGTTGCTTCAGCACTGATCTATGCTGCCGATAACGGAGCCGATATCGTCAATATGTCCTTCGGCGACGAAGTCGTTGCTCCATTGCTTCGTGATGCGATCGAGTATGCACGATCGAAAAATGTGGTACTGGTTGCCTCTGCCGGCAACTCCTCGGACAATCGAATCAATTATCCTGCAGGATACGAGACAGTCATCTCAGTTGGTGCGAGTACGAGAGATGGCTACCGCGCGAGCTTTTCCACATACAACAGCGCCCTCGACCTAATAGCCCCGGGTGATAGTATTCTAACTGCCTCGCGAAATTTACAGTGGACCTACGCCAGTGGTACAAGTTTAGCGGCGCCGTTTGTTTCGGCGGCAGCGGCTTTGTTGCTATCGCGCGACAGTACTCTAAATCCATCGGAAATTCAAAACATTCTTTGTGTTTCCGCCGATCCTCCACCGGCTGGAAACGGCTGGGATTTGGAGTATGGTCACGGTACGCTGAATGCCGATCGCGCATTACGTACCCCTCGACAGGCGGAAGTAAGAATCTTGTCGCCACTTGATGGCGCTTCGATTGCCGATACAATCTGTCCGGTGGTGGGTACTGTTTCCGGACCGAGATTGTTATCATGGTCGTTGTATTACGGCGTGGGTAGCGATCCTAGTCGGTGGGTGGCTGTTCGTGTCGCCTCAGTGCGGCAAAAAGTACAGGAAGTACTCGACACGATACGCATCGCTGCTTCCGATTCAATCATTACTATTCGACTGGTGGTTGAAGTTGGCGATGGAAACCCCTACGAATCGCGGGTGATAATTCGACACGACGCTACCGCACCGGTCATCAAACGCAAGATGATCACTCCTGCATTGGTAAATGGCAGGTGGGGATGGCGAGTCGAGGTCGCTACCGACGATCAAACGCGGTGTACATTTCAATGGACTCGAAACGGAGTGACGGTTTCGCGACCGTTCCCGTACATCGATACGAAAAATGCCTTGACATTCACGACTAGCGATAATCTGGTTGCCGGGGATGTCGCGCGTATCATTGCGATCAACAATAGCGGTATCCAATCGATTTCGTCACCGTTTACGATACCTTCGTTGCCAGTATCCAATCCATCGTTGCCGTTGGTAGAATTGCCGAATATCCACCTGCCTAATGGCTATCTAATGCCACAGCAGATGAATTGGCGGGGTGATGGCAGACCTGAAGTATTGCTGAATATCTATTCGGAGATGAATACCTTCGATTCTTTGTGGTTGATGAAATTATACGACTCGACTTTCGTGCGGGTACGATATTATGGTACAGCGATTCCGCAAAATGCGCTCGATGTGAATCGCGATTCGATTCCGGAACTGATGTTGTTCGCCGGTGGTACTACGGGAATTCATGTTGCGGCTCGGAACGATTATCCTCGACCCGATTCGTTGCTGGTTCCCATTGAAGCCAATGGAGCCTATGGTGCCGGTCTCTTTGTTTTCGATCCCAACGATGAAGCGACCGGGAATTTTATCATCCGTAACGATCGAAAGTATGCCCAAAGCCGTTACGAAGTTTGGTCAGTCTGGCGACGTGTCAATAACACTTTCTCGGCTGAAACCACGGCTACTATCGTAAATCCGTCGAGGGGAATAAATATTGTTGGACGTCCGCGCTTTCGAGTTGGAAAGATTCTCGGCAGCAACAGTTGCGTCGGAGTCTGGGGCGATGCCGATGGCGATCTCATGCTAACTCGACGACAAGATACGCATTGGATTACATTCAAATGGGATTCGCTCGGTGATGGAAATGCGACCGACTATTTTGCCGTTGGTGATGTCGATGGCGATGGTACTGATGAATTCGTAGGAGGATACGAAACCGCTACCAAAGTTCAAACGGAGCGCGATTTTCCATTCCGAAAATGGGTCTTTTACCTTTACCGCTGGATGTCGTCTTCGGGCACCGAACCAAGTCGCATGGCGCGATTGGATTCACTGACAATCGATGGTGCGTTAAACCCCAGTCGATTCAACTCCGGTGTCGAGATGGGAGATCTTGACGGCGATGGCAAGAAGGAAATATTTATCAGCGCTTCGCCGTACTTACTCGTCATGAAAGTTGATTCGACCCGCCACTGGCGCATTGTATATCAAGCGATGAATGCTCGATCGAACACGGTCGCGCTGTTCGATGTCAACAATAACCACCGTCCCGAGCTGGTCTACAATGATGGCACGCAATTTCGCTTTCTTGAATATACCGGATCGACCACATCGCAACCGTTAACGCCATCGGGATTAATTGCCCAACCGCTCGATACTAATCGCATCTCGGTTTCGTGGAATGCGGTAAGCAATGCACAATCGTATTGGTTGATTAAAACGCACGGTGACGATCCGGTCGACACAATTCCATCGTTGGTCGGAACAACCTATCTCGATACCAACGTCTACGAATCGACCGAACCGTTCAAGTATCGGGTCGCGGCTTATAGTTCAACGTTTGCTCAACCGCTTGGGGTATTTTCCAGCGATGCACCGGCATTAGCACATATTCCGCCGCACTTGATTTCGGCGAATTATTCCGATCCCGATCGCGTTCGATTGGTATTCAGTCGCTCGATTCATGACGATGCATTGATCCCCAACCGCTTCCGATTGAAACCGTCGACTTATCCCGTAAGTGTAATTTCCAGTCGCGAAGGTGTCGAATTGTTGCTTCGGTTCGATCCGAAACCTCCTACTGGTACATATACTCTTAAATTGGAAAACATCTACGATCGCGATATGTCACCGCTGGCAGGTGTCGATTCGGTACAACTCTACTTTCCCCCGGCGCCACCCAAGCAATTCTTTATGAATTCTGCGATGATTCAAAATGGTTGTATTGTCGTTACCTTTTCGCTCCCGTATGTCGATACAACGATAACCTCTGCTGCGTTCCGGATTGTTGCCAATCGCGAACAGACCCGCGATACTCTGACTAAGTGGAATGTGATTATTGCTCGCGTAGAGCAAGTCGATTCCGTAACCGTCAGATTGATACCAGCGGCAGCGACACCGATCGGACGAATTGGCATTTTGTACGATGTGACGGCGCTTTCGACAATTCGATCACGTAACGGTCAATTCTTGAACAGTAACTACAATAGTATCTCAATTTCGACTCAACCGACGACGCTGGAATCGTTGTTTATTTATCCCAATCCGGCACGTCTTGATCGAAATGAACGTATCGTTATTGCAGGCTTACCGCAGGATGCAAAAGTGATGATTTATTCCACTTCCGGATTCTCGGTGAAACGACTTATTAGCGAAGGGGCGTCGGGAAGTGTGATTTGGGATGGAACAAATGAGCAGGGTGCGGAAGTCGCATCTGGAATCTATTTTGTCGTTGCCGAAAAAAATGGCTCGATTCAAAAGGGAAAGGTGGCAATCCTGAGATGAGTGCTGTCTGGCTTGGTGTTACTGGAAATATCGGTTCCGGAAAAAGTACGGTTACTGCGATGCTGGTAGAACTGGGTGCCGCAATCGTCGATGCCGATCTCGAAGCACACCAAATGGCGGTTGAGGATTACGAATATCGAGCGGCACTTACCGACCGGTTTGGTGAAGGATTGTTCCGATCCGATGGATTACTTGATCGTGCCGTGCTCGCCGGTCGACTCTTCGGTGACCCGATCGCCGTATCGGACTTCAATGCGATCGTCAGTCCGCGACTGGTAGCGCGAACCCGGGCAAAGATGCGCGCATTTTCCGAGACGCATCCGGTAGTTGTCCTCGATGGTGCTTTGATCTTTGAGTATGGACGACAAACCGATTTTCAGCAAGTCTGGTTAGTGGTTGCCGATCCCGAAATCGTTCGAAAACGACTGCAGGAAAAAGGATTGACGGACGATCAGATTTCTCGCAGACGTGCAGCACAGTGGGCAGAATCCGTTAAAATCCCGCTCGCTTCACGAGTGTTAACGAATAACGGCGATTTGGAGCAGTTGCGACAGTTAGTGTTGGATGGTTGGAAGTCAATCGTTCCGGCATAAAAAAAAGGCGCCCGAGGCGCCTTTAATCAAGTTCTGTCAAAATTAGCGGAACATGGCTTTAATACTGCCCCAAGTTCGGCGGATCGAGGAAATTTGAATTGTGACATCGCGCGTTATCGAATAGCTAGTTGTACCATCGCGATTGACGAATTTCAATCGATAGCTAAAATTGCGCGGTGTCTTATCGACATTGTATAAGTCGGTGTCGATAAACTGATAGGCTGTTTGAGTACCCCGTGGGGTAATCGTGCTGATATCCGAGAAGTCGCTCCGGTCGACGCTTCGTTGCAAGACGAAACGACTTAGACCACCCTCGTCGGAGGATTGCCAGCGTACAACTATCCGGGATTCACTTGCCGTTACGGTGAGATCGGAGATCGATCCGGCAAACACCGTGAGCGCAAAAGCGCAGCCGAGAAGAAGAGATAGTGTTTTCATCATGTCGCACGCAGTATCATAGTTAGAAATAAAATATTCGATTCCGGAACCCGAGTCAAGTCGTTTCCATTTACTACGAAGATATGTTCCGGAAATTACATATTATTCATGATCAACTCAGCGGAAAGAGGTAACTTATGCCCTCGATCACATCCTACGGAGCTGCAGGGGAAGTAACTGGATCCCGGCACATTTTCCAATACGAAGGAAAACAAGTACTTCTGGATTGTGGAATGTTTCAGGGAAAACGCAGGGAAAGCTACGATAAGAGCCGTCACTTCGGATTTCCTGCCGATAAAGTGAATGCGGTCGTCATGTCGCATGCCCATCTGGACCATTGCGGAACCTTACCACGCCTCCTCATCGAGGGGTATACCGGGAAGATCCATAGCACCCCGGCGACAATGGAGTTGATTTACTATATCCTATCCGATTCGGCTTACCTGCAAGCCCGCGATATCGAATTTGTCAACAAGAAACACCGTCGGCGCGGTGAACCGGAGCATAACGCACTCTATACCCCGGAGGATATTGCACCGGTGATGGAGCGCTTCGAAGTACATGAGTATGGCGAAGTATTCGAACCCGTCCCGGGTGTACGCTGTAAACTGATAGAAGCGGGGCACATTTTAGGTTCGGCACAAATTGTTCTGGAATGGGGTGCAACTGATTTTCCAAAACGACTGGTCTTTTCCGGAGACCTTGGACGGAATAACCTCCCGATCCTGAACGATCCTGCGACACCGCCATCCCCGGATTATCTCCTCATGGAGACAACCTATGGCGCTCGCCTTCACGATCCCATCCTAAATGGTCGCGAAGAGCTAGCGCTGGAAATCGACCGTCTCATCGAAACCAAAGGGGTACTTCTGATCCCGGCATTTTCGCTGGAACGAACTCAGGAGATGCTCTTCGAGTTTGCCGCATTGCGGGCTGCGGGTCGAATTCCGAAACTACCGATCTTCGTCGATTCACCGCTGGCGATGAATGTTACCAAAGTCTTTCAGCGACATGTGGAACTGGTCGATGACGAATTTCGCAAGCTCCTGATGAAGGGCGATCCGTTCGATGAACACGACATCACCTACACCCGCCGGATGGAAGACTCGATGGCGCTGAACAGTCTCCGCGGTCCGATCGTGATCCTCGCTGGATCGGGAATGTGTGAAGGAGGTCGCATCGTTCATCATATCCGCAATCGGATCCAGAGTCCCAACACGACGATACTGATTGTCGGATATATGGCTGCCAATACGCTTGGACGCAAGCTAGCCGACCGGGAACCCACGATCTCGCTATTTGGTGAGGTGCTGCAACGAAATGCCCGGGTGAAGATCCTGAACAACTATTCCGGGCATGCCGGGCAGGATGAATTGCTGGCGTATGTCGATAAGATGGATGGCAATCTTCGCAAGGTGATGCTGGTCCACGGCGAAGCGAGTCAGCAGGAGATCTTCAAAACTGAGCTATTGAAACTCCGAAACACGCTCGATGTACACGTCAATGCACCGGGTGAGCCGGTGAAGTTGTAAGGCGAATCAACTATGGCGAACAGTGACGAAAACCGCTGGCAACAACGCTTCGAGAACTTTGGAAAAGCATTCTCACAGCTCGATGCAGCCTGCGAGAAAGAAGTTTATTCCGATCTCGAGCGCGCTGGTTTAGTACAGATGTTTGCATTTACTTTCGAGCTTGCCTGGAAAACTCTGAAGGACTTGCTCTTCTATGAAGGGTATGATGTAAAAAGCCCGCGTGAGGTAATCCGCAAAGGGTTTGAGACGGAATATCTTAGCGAAGAAGATGCCGAAACGTTGCTCGATAGTCTGGACAAACGCAATCTGCTAAGTCATACTTATCGTGCCGATTTAGCCAAAGAAGCCGTTGAGTTGATCGGCAAGCAGTACACTCCGGCACTGCGACGGTTGTACCACCGCTTGGAACAAAAACGCCAAAATGGATGATGGTCTCAAAGACAGGCATCGAGCCGCGATTCTCGCAATCCTCGCCGCTGTTTCGCAGGTTGAGCGAGCGGTGCTGTTCGGTTCTCGTGCGATAGGGACATTTACCAATACTTCGGATGTCGATATCGCTTTGTTCGGGAGTGATTTAACCGTTGACATATTGGTCAAGGTCATAGCTGAGATGTCGAACCTCTCGATTCCGCAAGAGGTCGACATCCTGCTTTACGACAAAATCACTAATCCGAAACTGCTCGAACATATCGATCGGTATGGCAAGGAAATTTATCGAAAAGATAAAAGTACATAATCTAGAAGCGAATTTCACGGTTCCTTTGTTAGCAGTTTAGGTCTTTGCGTATATAGAGGCAAGCTCCTGAATCTTGTGTTTTGATTTGTCGCTGCGAGGAAGATGCGAAGTATCTGACGTGGCAATCCACTCTTTTCGATTCTTTTTCAACTCAGAGTTGGGTTTTCTTTCACGCCACCTCAGTTGTCAATTTTGAAAAGGCGACCCTAAAGGGTACCTCCCAATGTAGTTCAACACTGGTGGTGCGAATGCGAATCGCCTCTACATTAAAAAACCGGAACGTATATCGTTCCGGTTTTTTTTATATTTGAATACGAGATGATTACATCGTAGCGACTTTCTTTTCGAATGCCAACACGCGTTCCTCGACTCGCTTCACCGCATGGCTGTACCAGCCGGTGCCGGAGAAATCGATATCGACGCAATCCTTGAGCATCGCCGCGGTCGGACGGTCGAACGGTTGCGAGAACAGCTTCGTAATCGACTTGGCGAATGCCGGTTCCGCATCGAGTCTGCCGACTAATTCCAGCGTCAATAACGACGACACCAGATAATTCACCAGATACTGCGGTACACCGTGAAGGTGGGGAATATACTGCCAGAGGGTCTGGTACTGCTTCGGGTATTTGCCGTAGAACAATGTTACGGCGTCGGCAATCGGAGCGGCGGCTTCGTCGAATTCGTCGGCATTCATCGGTGCTTTACCGGCATCGTCGCGATCGCGAATCTCGGCATACAACTTGTTCTCGAACATCGCCTGATAACCGATGCGAATCGCTTTCACGGTACCGCGCAGTTGTTCGAATTCGAAATACTCTTTGACTTTCGCGTCGTCGCAATGCGCAATCACGTAGTTCTGCAGAATCTCTTCGAACGTCATTGCCGCCGTTTCGGTTACGTACGACGGACCATTCATCGTGTACAGCGGAAGATCCTGCTTTTTCATCAGCGAGAAATGCACGGTGTGTCCCGCTTCGTGCGCGATGGTTCGAACCTGATTCAAGGTGCCGTGGTATTGATCGAGGTAAAAGAATCCGGGGCGGCGTCCCACGTTAATCGAGAACGCACCCGGTGTGCGGTTCGGACCGCCGTACATATCGACTCGACCTTCGGTCGGATCGAGTAACAGCTTCAGTTCGCGACTGACGTCGTCGCCGAGAATTGCGAGTGCATCCTTGATCTGGGTGAATGCATCGGTCGCATGGAACGTCGGCAATTCGAATTCGGAATCTTCCTGCTCCATATCCCACGGTTCGATTTCCGCGATCCCCAGCAGCTTCGAACGGCGCTTGCAGTCGGCTTGCTGATAGCGGCGTAGCAGCGGTTGCAACGCTTCGACACTGGTAAACAACCCTTCGACCTGTTCGCGGGTCAGATCCATATTGTGCGCTTGGCTGTGCAGAGCATCGTCGAAATGACGAATGCGCGCCTTAGTATTGATTGTGGAAATCAGACGGCTGAGCGAGAACGCATACATGTCGCGCTGATCGTTGTACCCTTTATAAAATGCTTGCCACGCCTTTTCGCGAAGGTCGCGATCTTTCACCCGAAGCAACGCCGACGAGTCGCGCATTGCATTGAGGGTCTTGCCATCAACTTCGAATTCTTCAAATTCGGTATGACCGAGTAACGTCTCGTAGAAATCGTTTTGCCAGCCGGTCAGCGGCGTGTCGAGCTTCGCCAGCAGCTCTTCTTCGGTCTTACTCAGTGTGAAGGGAATGTCTTTTCGGAGCTGGCGATGCGCCTCATTCCACTCTGCGAGTGCCGGAAGCTTTGTCGTCCAAGCTGCCCAAGTCGCTTCATCGATTTCCTTGATCTCAAGCGGTCCAAACACCAGCCGTGCGGAGAATTGCGATAAGCGCGCATACAGCGTACTGACCAATCCCGCCTTGCGGGTGTCGATCGCCTGTGCCAGATAGCTGTACATGATCACTGCGGCGGATTTGTCTTCGAACTGATCGAGCAATTTGAAGAAGGCATGTACGTTTTCGGGACTGGTTTTTAATTTCCCGGCGTAGGTGCATAGTTCGTCGGTGATTTCGGCGAGTGCCGTCATTTGCGATTCGTAGTCGGCATCGTCGCGGATCAACAGATCCTGCAACCGGAACCGGAGTTGTTCCCGCAGCGCGGAAGGCATGATTTCTCGGGTTGACATACGGGTAATCCTCATCAAAGTCGCGCCTGTGAAACAGGCATTTGTTAAGAACAAAATGCTGATTTCGAAACCGATTTCGAAGCAGCGAATGAATGAACACCACAATTTGCGAAAGATTTCGCGTAATTACAAAATTATCGGAATCCCGTTTTGAAACAGTGTTTCGATATTGTCCGGTAATTACATTGAGTGTGTTACGAAATTGGGCAAATTGTCGAATGATCGGTATGGGCGTTCCTCCGTGTTCGCTCTATCTTGAATTCTTTGTCTTGATTTGTCGTTGCGAGGAACGAAGGGTGCAACCTTGTGCACCCGCAGAGACGAAGCAACCGCGTAGCGCTCGACGAAGTCAAACTCCTCTTTTTTCTGATGGTGGCGCAGGCCTCCGAGCCTGCGATTTTTTTTTCTGTAAGTGATTTGGTTCGATCGATTCGCGAATTGCCTCTACATAAATGAGATTGTAAAATGAACGAAGTTTCTTTTATCCCCGGTCTCGAATTATCGCGTCGCCTCTTTGGCGAAGTGGTCAAACCACTGATCGCGACCTATTGGCCGCAACTGCGCTACTCCGCCGCATTGATCGGTCCCGGTTCCGATGTACTCGGCTACGACACTGCGCGCTCGATGGATCACGAGTGGGGACCGCGTCTATTACTCTTTTTGCGCGAAGATGAATACGACAATTTTGAACATCTTCTCTTCCAATTTTTCTCGACGCGATTGCCGGTTTCGTTCCTCGGCTTTCCGACCAATTTCTCCGCCAAAGGAACCGACGGCACGCAGTCGATGGTGCCGATCAAAGCGCCGCCGATTCGACATAAAATTGTTGTCACCACGATCAAGAAATTTTTCTTCGATGAACTCGGCGTCGATCTGAATTGGGAATTGAAAAACGAAGACTGGCTGCTATTCCCGCAACAACGACTGTTGGAAATCACCCGCGGCGAAATCTTTCACGATGGTCTGAAACAACTGCAATTGCAGTGCGATCGCTTCACCTATTTTCCCGACGAGGTCTGGCGCTATCAACTTGCCGTGGAATGGTCGAAGCTTGCCGAACTCGAACCGCTGGTCGGACGCAGTCACGAGTTGAATGATACCATCGGCGCGCAACTGATTGGCGGGCGCATTGTCCATCACTTGATGAATCTCTGCTTTCTCTACGAACGTACTTACTACCCTTATGTCAAGTGGTTGGGAGTGGCGTTTCGAAAGCTGCCTTGCAGCGAAGAATTTGAAGAATATTTATCCGATGCGCTACACGTCGATCACGACTTCGAGCGTGAATTATGGCTGGTCAAAGCATACGAATCGCTGGCGCGAATCCATAACGCACTGGAGCTGACCGAACTGCTACCCGAGAAGGTGAAACCATTTTACAGCCGTCCGTATCGCGTCATCGATGCCGGAGCATTTTCCGGTGAATTGTGGAAATCGTTGCAGGGATCGTCGCTGGCTCAGCTTAAGTATCGCAACGGCACGATCGATCAATTAACACTTACCGAATACGACAGTGGATTGATGCGCTCGCTAAAGGGATTTCTGACATCGTGAATCTCAATAAATGATTGAAACAATCTCAAGAAGATCTCAATCCCACCACTTATTTGGCTGCGGTATGATCGAGAGCCGCACAAAACTCCTCCTCCGAGTGATCCTACTATTGTTTTAGAGTGATTTAGTCTCAGGCTCTCAGAAATATATCTTATTGTATAACAATATATTATCATTATTTGGAGGCAATGCCGCTGAGAGTGACTTGACAACGGTTGAGGAATCTACTATACTCTCGGCACGAAAATAATCAACTTTGTTTTTGAGATCGTTGATAATCGAGTTCTTTCTTTGTAAGTTTCGCTAGGTACGACGGAAGCCATAAGGCAAGTTGTTTAAAACGAAAAAACAATAAGTTAGCCCGCTCAGTGAGGCGGTGCTTGACAAACGTCGGTTTCTAGCGTATATTAAAAGGCTTTAAGTTCGGCGGTACCAACGCCCCCGCTTGCGGGGGTTTGTCATCGAATGCATCTGGATCGCATCTCGCTGAGCCCGACCGAACCTCACCCCGAACGTGGGTAACAGGATCTTTGACATAGCGCGCGCACAGTCATAATAAGCAATTTAAACTTTGAGTGAATCTTGAGCGAACTACAGTTTTAAACTCATTCAACAATGGAGAGTTTGATCCTGGCTCAGGACGAACGCTAGCGGCGTGCTTAATACATGCAAGTCGTACGGGCATTAGCAATAATGTCAGTGGCGAACGGGTGCGTAACACGTGGGAAATCTGCCTCGGAATGGGGAATAAGCGCTCGAAAGGGCGTCTAATACCGCATAATGCGACGGAGCCGCATGGTTCTGTCGTTAAAGTAGCAATACGTTTCGAGATGATCCCGCGCCTGATTAGCTTGTTGGCGGGGTAACGGCCCACCAAGGCGACGATCAGTAGCCGATCTGAGAGGATGACCGGCCACACTGGGACTGAGATACGGCCCAGACTCCTACGGGAGGCAGCAGTAAGGAATATTGCGCAATGGACGAAAGTCTGACGCAGCAACGCCGCGTGAACGATGAAGGTCTTCGGATTGTAAAGTTCTGTAGAGAGGGACGAATGACCCGATGAGGGTGTTGACGGTACCTCTAAAGTAAGCACCGGCTAACTCCGTGCCAGCAGCCGCGGTAATACGGAGGGTGCAAGCGTTGTCCGGATTCACTGGGTGTAAAGGGCGTGTAGGCGGATGCGCAAGTCGAAGGTGAAAGTGGGCGGCTTAACCGTCTCAAGTGCCTTCGAAACTGCGTGTCTTGAGTGTGTCAGGGGGTACTGGAATTCCCGGTGTAGCGGTGGAATGCGTAGATATCGGGAGGAACACCAGTGGCGAAGGCGGGTACCTGGGGCACAACTGACGCTGAGACGCGAAAGTGCGGGGAGCAAACAGGATTAGATACCCTGGTAGTCCGCACCGTAAACGATGGACACTAGTCGTCGGAGGAGGTCCCTTCGGTGACGCAGTTAACACATTAAGTGTCCCACCTGGGGAGTACGCTCGCAAGGGTGAAACTCAAAGGAATTGACGGGGGCCCGCACAAGCGGTGGAGCATGTGGTTTAATTCGATGCAACGCGAAGAACCTTACCTGGGCTCGAAGTGCATTTTGTCGTCGGTGAAAGCCGGCTAGGGAGCAATCCCGGAATGTATAGGTGCTGCATGGCTGTCGTCAGCTCGTGTCGTGAGATGTTAGGTTAAGTCCTGCAACGAGCGCAACCCTCGCCCATAGTTACCAGCGGTTAAAGCCGGGCACTCTATGGGGACTGCCTCCGTAAAGGAGGAGGAAGGTGGGGATGACGTCAAGTCCTCATGGCCCTTATGTCCAGGGCTACACACGTGCTACAATGGGACGTACAGAGGGTAGCAAGACCGCGAGGTGGAGCCAATCCCTAAAACGCCCCTCAGTTCAGATCGCACTCTGCAACTCGAGTGCGTGAAGTTGGAATCGCTAGTAATCGCTAATCAGCAGGTAGCGGTGAATACGTTCCCGGGCCTTGTACACACCGCCCGTCAAACCATGGGAGCTGGTAGTACCCGAAGTCGCCGAGCTAACTGTAAAAAGAGGCAGGCGCCGAAGGTAAGACTGGTGACTGGGGTTAAGTCGTAACAAGGTAGCCGTACCGGAAGGTGCGGCTGGATCACCTCCTTTCTGGAGAAAAGCAAGCCGGTTCGATAGAAGCAGTATGCTAACTGCATTAGTATCTGATCGAATTCGAGTCTTGCAACAAGATAACGAAAAGTTTTTATTGCCAAAATTGGCTGTGTGCCGCGCAAATGTCGTCGAATATTGGGACAAAGGTTATTTGCTTCCCGCTTCGGCTTCTGGGCCTGTAGCTCAGTTGGTTAGAGCGCACGGCTGATAACCGTGAGGTCACAAGTTCGATTCTTGTCAGGCCCACCCGGGGGATTTAGCTCAGTTGGGAGAGCGCCTGGTTTGCAACCAGGAGGTCACCGGTTCGAACCCGGTAATCTCCACGGATAGAAAACTACGCAGACTTCGTGTCTGCGATAATTTTCTTAACAAGTTCTTTAGATGGTCTTTGTGAGTGATAATCGAGTGCGGCGGGACGTTCTGCTTTGCGACGATGCCCATTCGCCACTCCAGGGACACAGTCCATTCATCAGGGTTAGCTTTTGTTGGCTAGTGGTTTTTGTATCCATCCCCCAACACCTAAAACCTAATACCTATCATGGACCGGATCTTTGACAATTCGTATCGCAAGGGTATGGCATCTTGATAACAGCACCGAAAGGATCCCCTATGGATCTGTGTCGATAAAAAAAGACTTTTTCGGGAAAGTTACTCAGGGCGTTAGGTGGATGCCTTGGCACCAAGAGGCGAAGAAGGACGTGATAAGCTGCGATAAGCTACGGTGAGGAGCAAATATCCTTAGACCCGTAGATTTCCGAATGGGGCAACCCAACCCGGGTCATGCCGGGTTATTGCAAACTGAATTCATAGGTTTGCAAAGCTAACTCCGTGAACTGAAACATCTAAGTAGCGGAAGGAAAAGAAAACAATAGTGATTCCGAAAGTAGCGGCGAGCGAAATCGGACCAGCCCAAACCAATGCAATGTTAAAGCATGCGGGCGTTGTTGCATTGGGGTCGCGGGGGCGACATAGAGGTCTGCATACCTCTACTTGAGTTACACACAATAGCCGAACAGTTCTGGAAAGTTCGACGATACCGGGTGATAGTCCCGTAGGCGAAATTGTTTGTGACCTTGGTCGATTCCCCAAGTACTGCGGGACACGAGAAATCCTGTGGGAATTTAGGAAGACCATTTCCTAAGGCTAAATACTCCTTGGTGACCGATAGTGAACCAGTACTGTGAAGGAAAGGTGAAAAGTACCCCGGGAGGGGAGTGAAATAGTACCTGAAACCTAGCGCTTACAATCGGTGGGAGCCCGCAAGGGTGACCGCGTACCTTTTGCATAATGATCTGGCGAGTTGCTCCTCAGTAGCAAGGTGAAGAAGTTCAGCTTCACAGCCGTAGCGAAAGCAAGTCCGAATAGGGCGCTTAGTTACTGGGGGCAGACGCGAAACCGTGTGATCTATGCATGACCAGGTTGAAGCGTGGGTAAAACCACGTGGAGGACCGAACCAGTTGATGTTGAAAAGTCATTGGATGAGTTGTGCATAGGGGTGAAAGGCCAATCAAACTCGGAGATAGCTCGTACTCCTCGAAACATATCTAGGTATGGCCTCATGTGTCAGTCTACCGGAGGTAGATCACTGAAAGGGCTAGGGATCTCACAAGATTACCGACCCCTATCAAAATCCGAATGCCGGTTAGATATCCATGGGAGACAGGCCACGGGAGCTAAGTTTCGTGGCCAAAAGGGGAAGAACCCAGACCGTCGGCTAAGGTCCCCAAGTTTTAACTAAGTGAATAAGGATGTGAGATTGCCCAGACAGCCAGGATGTTGGCTTAGAAGCAGCCACCATTTAAAGAGTGCGTAATAGCTCACTGGTCAAGCGATCTTGCGCCGAAAATTGTCGGGACTAAGTTAAGCACCGAAGCCACGGGATACATCGAAAGATGGATCGGTAGAGGAGCATTCTAGACGCCTGCGAAGGTGTGTCGTGAGACATGCTGGAGGAACTAGAAAAGCGTATGCCAGAATGAGTAACGATCAAAGCGGTGAAAAACCGCTTCGCCGTAAGTCTAAGGATTCCCGAGTAAAGGTAATCTTCTCGGGGTTAGTCGGCCCCTAAGGCGAGGCAGAAATGCGTAGCTGATGGAAAACAGGTTAATATTCCTGTACGGGTATATAAAGGTTAAACTAAGGAGGGACGCAGGAGCGCAAGGTCCGCCAACTGTTGGATGTTGGTCTAAGTGCGTAGGCTGTCGGGACAGGCAAATCCGTTCTGATAAGGCCGAGACACGAATGGGAGGCGTAAGCCGCAAACGGGCCCCAAGCACGCTGCCGAGAAAAGCTTCGTAGGTACAATATGTGCCCACCGTACCGCAAACCGACTCAGGTAGACGGGGAGAATATCCTAAGGTGTTCGAGAGAACCATGGTTAAGGAACTCAGCAAACTAGCCCCGTAACTTCGGGAGAAGGGGCGCCCGAGACTGCTCAGGACTTCGCGTCCAAAAGCGGTTTTGGGCCGCAGTGAAAGGGCCCAGCCAACTGTTTACTAAAAACACAGGTCTCCGCTAAGTCGTAAGACGACGTATGGGGACTGACACCTGCCCGGTGCCGGAAGGTTAAATAGAGGGGTCAACCGCAAGGTGAAGCTCTGATATGAAGCCCCGGTAAACGGCGGCCGTAACTATAACGGTCCTAAGGTAGCGAAATTCCTTGTCGGGTAAGTTCCGACCTGCACGAATGGTGTAATGATCTGGGCGCTGTCTCGACCATGGACTCGGTGAAATTGAAGTGCTGGTGAAGATGCCAGCTTCCCGCAGCAGGACGGAAAGACCCCGTGGACCTTCACTGCACCCTGATAGTGATGTTTAGCTCAATCTGCGTAGGATAGGTGGGAGACTTTGAAGCCGGTACTCTGGTATCGGTGGAGCCAACCTTGAAATACCACCCTGGTTTTGTTGAATGTCTAACTCGATCCCATAAGCTGGGAGGAGGACACTGTCAGGCGGGTAGTTTGACTGGGGCGGTCGCCTCCCAAAATGTAACGGAGGCGCACAAAGGTTCCCTCAGCGCGGTCGGTAATCGCGCATTGAGTGCATAGGCAACAGGGAGCTTGACTGCGAGACAAACACGTCGAGCAGGTGCGAAAGCAGGTCTAAGTGATCCGGTGGTCCCGAATGGAAGGGCCATCGCTTATCGAATAAAAGGTACCCCGGGGATAACAGGCTGATCTCCGCCAAGAGTTCACATCGACGCGGAGGTTTGGCACCTCGATGTCGGCTCGTCGCATCCTGGGGCTGGAGAAGGTCCCAAGGGTTTGGCTGTTCGCCAATTAAAGCGGCACGCGAGCTGGGTTTAAAACGTCGCGAGACAGTTTGGTCCCTATCCGCTGTGGGCGCAGGAATTTTGAGGGAAGTTGCCATTAGTACGAGAGGACCGTGGTGAACGATCCGCTGGTGTACCGGTTGTTCCGCCAGGAGCATGGCCGGGTAGCTACGATCGGAATGGATAAGCGCTGAAAGCATCTAAGTGCGAAGCCAGTCCCAAGACTAGAATTCCCTTCCGTAAGGACTAAAGCGCCGTTGTAGACTACAACGTTGATAGGTCGCAGGTGTAAGCGTAGTAATGCGTTAGCCGAGCGATACTAATAGCGCGTGAGACTTTCCCGATCTTTTTTTGGTCGCCATGGATCCATAAGAGATCCTTGACGTGCTGCTAACAAGAACCCATACCCTTGCCATAACGAATTTGTTTCCTAAGTGTGCGCTGATTACCTTCGTGGTGAGTCAGAAGACACGCGGGGTACACTAGTTGTACCCTTCTGCATTGAGCAGCGTGAGCTGCGTTTGACATCTGGACATGAGTGGAAGGCTGCGGTCGTAGAGCGAAAGTTCCGATCGCGACCCGAAACTTCGCGTCCCACGGCATTTTGCCGGCGACCATAGCGCTGGGGCAACACCTCTTCCCATTCCGAACAGAGCAGTTAAGACCAGTTGCGCCGATGGTACTGCACTTGATAAGGGTGTGGGAGAGTAGGTAGTCGCCGGCATTCTTTTTTTAGCCCCCCGTACTCAAGCGAGTGCGGGGGGTTTTTGATATTTAGGTCGTGGTTTGGGTGTTGACAATGCGGGGATTGCGGGGGCAAAATCGTGGGAAGGAGGAATCTGCGCGGATTCCGGATTTCGGGGTTGAAACGCATGAATCGAGAGAGGTGAACGAAGAATCGATGTTTAGGAAAATGGCTGAACGAAGAAACAATGCATTAAGATGTGAATTAATTCACGTGGAGGGGTTTTCGTTATAACGATGTTATAACCACCGTTATAACACAAAACGAAATTTGCGATTCGTTTACGATGTGAATAGGAATGATGGAATGCCGTGAGGCTAGGTAGCAGAGATCGATATAAGATGGGATGGATGCGAGGGTTTTGTTTGCGGTTTACGCCCTCAGTCAAGCGAAGATTGATATCATCTTGGAGGTTTATGCCTAGCTCGAGAATGTCGTGAAGTTGCAATTTGTGGATAGAACTGAGAATCAATAAAAAACAATCTTGGAGCATAAGTTCAAAAAATTAGCACAATAATTGGTGAATAATAATATTAAATAATATAATAAACACTTTATTATCTGCAAAATCTATAATAAATGGATGCAAAGATTAAAGCAAAAAACAATTGTACAAGAATCCGTCTTCCCTTAGTAGTGGGTGCGATAGTTTTTGACGATATGTAACCAAAATTTACTATACAATTGGTTAATATAATATCTGAATAATCCAATGGTTTGTTCAGTAATCCTATGATTCGTACTTTGTTACTCACATCGAGATTCTTAACTTGAGTTTCCTTATTTTGATGAAAGTAGCAGGTACATTTGTTTGTTTCAAATCCTAACATTTCGTTCAGAATCACGCGATACCCATTCGGGACATCATCAATGTCACTAATTTTTCCTCTTACTATTATTGGGTGCAAAACGATGTCTGCATCAAAAGCCACAGGATTACGTCTTCGAAAATCGAGCACATCACCAATTGAACGAAAAACAATAACGGCATCACTGACAGTATAATTTACTGCAGTCGAAGAGGTTTCTTTTGTGTACTCGTGTGTAGAAAATTCTGAATTTTGATTGGTATATGGATTCTGATGTTGATGTGATAATAGATCTTGTACTATAATATTATATGCTTCTAGTAATGATTTGAATTTTGATTCAGCATGTTTTCTAATATTTTCAGAAGATTGTTGGTGTTTATCTGGATGAATCAGTTGAGCTTCATTGTGGTAGGCAACCTTAACTTCTTCGAGAGAAGAACTTTCATCAACACCAAGGATAATCCGTGCTTCTTTTAAATTCATCAGTAATACCTGTTAGGCTTTCATTCTGCAGGTTAAAGTTAGATTGAAATATTCAGAATAGCAAATTGAATGTTTATACGCTTACTTTTCTTGATTTAATAATAAAAAACTTAGTACTACTGCTAGCGCCTGAACCGGTTTGATTGAAGCGAGTGTTCAATTTGAATTTTTTCGACCTTAATCAGTATGGGGTTTAATTTCGAATTCAAAGAGCGTATCTTTCATCATCGGAGGAACCCATGACAACGTTAGACGTACTTCGCTCTAAACGCGATGAAATTTACCGCATTGCGTCTAAATATGGTGCGAGTAATATTAAGATCTTCGGCTCGGTCGCTCGAGGAGATGATCGCGAAGACAGCGATATTGATTTTCTGGTCGATCTGACTCCAGAAACTTCATTACTGGATCATGCTTCGTTAATTGTCGAACTCGAGGATCTATTGTGCCGGAAAGTCGATGTTGCTACGGATCGAATTCTCAAAGATTATATCAAGCCCCGTGCGCTAACTGAGGCAATTCCGCTATGAGAGACGATCGACAGCGGCTGGTCGATATTCTCGAAGCGATCGACCGAATCGAAAAGTACAGTTCATTTGGGAAAGAGCGGTTCGAAAGCGACGAATTAATTCAGACTTGGATCGTTCATTATTTGCAACAAACAGGCGAAGCAATAGCGAAGCTTAATCCGGAGGTATTAACCGACCACCCGGAGATACCTTGGCGTCAGATTATTGCGATGCGAAACTTGCTTGTTCATGTATACTACAACATTGATTTGACCGAAATTTGGACCGTAGTGTCGCGTGATCTACCTGAATTGAAACGGCAAATTAACATGGTTCTAACTGATTATAAATAAAATCATCCTCAACTATGACATCTTAAGCAATCAAGTAATGCGCGACGCCCTGAACACATCCCACTTCTTTCCCCTTGAACCAACCCCGCACTCTTGAATATCTTTGATTGTTAGTCGAATATTCCTTTACTCGTACTTCTTGTAAAACGAATCGGAGAAAAACATTTCCAAATCTTCGTAGCACGCTCTCGCGCAACTCATCGATGGCAACCGTCGGTTTGCCTCCGGGAAATCGCTGAATCCGCATCGCGAACCAGATTACCGAACCACGTTGATTGACGAACAGCAGCCGGTCGCAGCGATCCTGACTTGCTCCGATTCGCGCATCTCTCCGGAGATCGTCTTCGATCAAGGGCTCGGCGATCTGTTTGTCATCCGCAATGCGGGCAATCTGGTCGATGAATTTGTTTTGAGGAGTATCGAATTCGCGCTCACTGCGCTTAAGGTCCAACTGGTGATTGTCATGGGACATACCGGTTGTGCTGCAGTGATGAATGCGCTGGGCTCAAAAACTCCCGACACACATCTCAAACCGATTTATCAAACGATCCGCTCGAACATCCACCTGCCGAAAGACCCGGCAATGGCAACGATTGATGCGATACGTGCGAATATACTGGCATCACGTGAGCATATCAGCCAATCTCCGGTCATTCATCCGTTTTGCCGATCTAAATCAGTACAGATCGTTGGAACGATCTACCGTCTCGAAAACGGACGTGTCGAGATATTGTAGTGCTGTCTATGCTCCATTCGGTTGGTTCAGCTCCTCAAATCCTGCGATCAGATCAGATCATTTTCTCCAATGGCTCAGAATTCAAAAACGACCCGCCAACGCCTTCGTTTTGAAATTCGCGAAAATATTTTATAGCGAAGTGATTTATTTTTTAAACGATAAAAATGATTTGTTGGTTATCGCGATCTCGATTCGTAAACCAATATTTGCTACTTTCTTCACATCCAGACTTTCAGCGAGCTGGTTTTTCCTTTTAACAAATAGCACGCAACCAGGTATTGTCAATCTAATTCAAGAAAGGGAGTATCATGAAGATTGGTACAGGTTTAAGAACTTTATTAGCGGTAGTTTCGATTCTTACGTTTGCCTCATTATTGGCAGCCCAGCCATTCGTTGCTTCAGGCGGATATTATGGACCCCCGATTCAACTGAACGGGAGTTCTATGATGGGAGGTTTTATCGGATTTGGGGTCAACGTCGCACAAAATGTAGTCATTACCAGCGTTCGCGTCCGCATCGATGTAACCTGTCCCGATAACAGCCGGTTTGGAACTTTTATCATGGATCCCGGAGGTACTGCCCGAGCGAATTTTGCTCATTGGCGCAATGGCACCCTATCCGGATCGAATTTTTCCAATACGGTCTTTGATGAAACTGCAGTTGTTTCCATTTATGATGGAACTGGACCGTATAATGGAACCTTCAATACCGGATTTAATGAGTTGGCGCAATTCAATGGGCTGATGTCGGGTGGCGATTGGGGATATTCGGCTGAATATTGGGATAACGGTACCTGTTGGATTAATTCTGTAGAGATTGAGATTAATAACGGTTCCGTACTGCCTGTCGAGATGACGTCGTTTGTTGCGTTTGGTGGTGATAAACAAGTGACATTGAATTGGAAAACCGAATCGGAGACCAATAATTCTCATTTCAATCTCTATCGCTCAACCCAGGAGGGGCAACCCGGCGAAGTGTTCGCCCGGATTGATGGTTGCGGAAACAGCGCCACCGGTAAATCCTACCAGTATACCGACACTCGCGTACAGAATGGTCGTACCTATTATTATCGTATTGCCGATGTCGCAATGGATGGTGTAGAAAAGCTGTATCCGTCAGTAGTGATGGCGATTCCATCCGCCAATGCGCTTGGCGGACCGATCCCAACGAAATATGCCCTCGCACAGAATTTCCCGAATCCGTTTAATCCGAGTACCGATATCACCTACGGTATCTCGAAAGCCGGAGATGTTCGTTTGACTATCTTCGATGCCTTGGGGAGGCAGGTGCAAACATTGGTGAATGGGTATCAGACCCCAAATAATTATCGAATTGCGTTTAATGCCAGTACCCTTCCATCGGGAACATATTATTACACACTTTCAACAAAGGGATTCACTACCACTAAGAAGATGGTTTTGACGAAGTAAATCGAAAGAATAGCGAACGGATGCAGGCGGGTGTAATGCCCGCCTGTTTCATTTCATTGCCATGATTTCCACTACTCCGTTCTCAGAATTCGCCTTCAATAAATGCTTCAAACCCCTTCTTCCCATTGCATTATTCGCTACTTACAATATATATTGCGGACAATCTAATCATCTTGAACCATTTTTTCTTATTTGTATTTTGCTAGATCTACTCTCGAACCTTACCTCGGTACAACTAATTTGGAGCTGCCAATGTCTGAAGAGAACGATGCCTTTGGAATCAATCCACCTCCCCCTACGGAAGAACCAAAATCCGAACCGGTACCATTGCCTCGTGGATTAACTTTAAACGCCGAATTACAGTCGCGAGCGCTGGACTCGCTCCGCGGTAAATGGGGTACTGCAGTGGGAGCCGCGGCGATTCTTATTGCACTTAGCCTTACCGGTCAGATTCCGTTTATCGGATTTTTTATCTCGCTACTCATCGGCGGTCCGTTGGCGTTAGGAGGGGTATTCGTCTACCTCGGTCTAGCGCGCAACGAAAATGTCCAGGTTTCGAAAATATTCGATGGCTTCGATAAGTTTTCCACCGCATTTCCACTCTATCTGTTGGTGATGCTCTTCACGATACTGTGGACACTGCTTCTGATCGTTCCCGGAATTATCAAGGGACTATCCTATTCCATGTCGTTCTTTATTCTAGCGGACAATCCCGAAATTGGTGCGATGAATGCGCTCAAGAAGAGCCAGGAAATGATGATGGGATACAAGATGAAGTTATTCTGCCTCTATTGGCGGTTCTTCGGATGGGCGATACTATGTGTGTTGACACTGTTCATCGGATGTCTTTGGCTGTCACCCTACATTTACACCTCGATGGCACATTTCTATGAAGACATTCGACCGAAAGAATCGAAAGTATAATTCGACATCTTAAAAAATTTTCTTGCCACTCACTGGTTTCGGTGAGTGGCGTTTTTTTTATTTTAATAAGACCAATTTTTTCGTCGCGGAAAAATGTCCCGCCTGTATTCGAAGAAAATACATGCCAGCAACGAATTGCTGTCCGTCGATTGTCAACCGGTGTTCGCCACTGGTTTGGGTAAGAGATGTTTGATGGAAAACTTCACGTCCGGAGATATCGAACAATGTTAGTCTCACGTCACTAGAAAAAGGGAGGGAGTAATTGATTGTTGTTGTAGCGTTAAATGGGTTGGGATAAATCGAGAAATTGAAACTCGATGGCACCACATCGCGCTGTTCTCGAACCGAAACCTGTCGGGTAAGATCATACCCGGCATTGAGAAACCTGGGTGTTTGGAGTGAATCGATCCACCGCTCGCGGATGTATGAATTGATTTCCAATCGAGCGTCGCCCCAAGTCAGATAAGTAGAATAATGTGTCCAATCGAGATTGATATAATTCCACCCTTTGATATTGGGATGATTCCGCACAAACTGAAAGAAAGGAACGAACCAATATTCCCAGTCGGATCGACCTTGTGTGTGATTTTGATCGAGCGAATCTGGAACGATAAAAACATTCCGAGCTGATAATTCATTCAGATAAACCGGTTTGCGGCGCTGCTCGGCAAATTGCAGGAAACGCTCCGTACGTCCTTTTTTCGTTAAATCTCCACGAAAGGAATCCGGGAGAGTGGGATTGAAATGATCCATATCGAATGGATCGAGACCGAACCAATCGACGACATCGTCGCCGGGATACCATTTCCACCCTTGAGCAGATGAATCTGCGAAATCGGCTGGCGCATCGGGTTCATAGCACCACACCGAAGCAAAATTATTGATCCCGCGTGCGCGTAATTGAGTTACCAATTTTCGAAACGCGAGTGGATAGATATATGGGTGGTAAGGATTCCAAACTCCGTTGAACTCGAACCCGATCCGGAGAAAGAAGGGTCGATTCACTTGTTGAAACGCGCGTGCGAGTGTGTCGATGTAGCGATCCAGCGATGTGGTTAATGCGAAGACCGAGTCGAGATAGCTATTCGTTGCATCGGTAAAATGAACACCAAGTTCGATGTATTGGCTATCGGGATGAACGATGGAAAGTGTCATTGATTGTATACATCGGGCAACGGTGGATGTTCGAGTGCCGGGGATGGAAAAATATGCTTGCAAAACCAGAGGATGATGCGTGGATGGAAACATGCTGTTGTAATAAGCTTGGCTGTTGTAACCATCCCATCCGCAACCGTGAATGATTGTACCGTCGGGTGGTTCATACCGTGCACCATAATATGCGATTGCTGGGTTGCTTGCCAGTATCACAACAAAGAGCAGCGTTATTGCGAATCTCATCTTCACCTCACTCTAATCATCACGATTCTTCAGGCGGTATCTCTAACCTCGAATACCTCTTCGAGAAAATAGTACAAGATGGAAGTATGTAAAACCGAATCGGAAAAGTATTTAACCTGCTTGTCTTGAAAGTAAAAATACCGGTACTGACTGAATATGTGGTATCGTTTGTTTGGTTCGAGTTTACTGTTTTTAGTTAAAGCACAATAAATAAAGTAGATATGCAAGATATCAAAGGCATTGCTGCTCAATTACCAACAATCCAGATAATACTAGCGAATTTTTTATCGAGATTACGTTATTCATAAACGAAAGCATAGCTCTCGTTTATGAATATTTAGGATGAGCTTTTATGGTGTGATCTGTGCACAATAGCTTTAAATAGGCAATTTCATTAATGAATGTGATGTGAAACACGTGCGATAGGATAAACCTTGGTTATTTTATTCCATCAGATTGAGAAAATTTTCTCAAAACAATATAGCGAGGCAGCCCATGGCTCAATCGACCAATTTCCGAAAACCTCTAAAGATGATTACTGGAATTGCTCTAATTATTCCATTAGCTGCGACATTATTGTTGCACGGACAACTACCGCAACCTCGCTTGGAGTGCACGATTGCCGTTATCCGTCCCGAACAAACGACCGATGGAAGAATTCACTTGTGGAAGAATCGCGATGTTTCGGACCGAAATCAAGTTGTTCATCAGGGTCGCGGTCTCAATGGGATGAAATATGTCGGCATCGGATATGGCGATGATGGCGATATCGTTTATGGTGGCGTGAATGAAGCAGGCTTTGCCATCATCAACAGCAACTCCAACAATATCGGTACGGGTAATACCGGATACGACGACGATGGTCGAATTCAAACTCTGGCTCTGAAGACTTGTACGACAGTTCGACAATTCCGTCGTATTCTTGATTCCACGAATACCGCCGGTGGTGGTCGAGTTGTGCCATGCAACTATATCGCTTTCGATTCGACGGGATCGATTTCTGTGTTTGAAGCGGGTCGATCTTCCTATGCGACCTATCCGATCGATGCTTCTTATTCCTATACCGCTCGTGCGAATTATAGTCTCTCTGGTCCTGCCCCGACCGAGAATAGTCAGTGGGGATTTTTTCGACGTAAACGAGCACAGCAGTTAATCAGCAACCAGATCAGCCGAAGTAACATCCGGATCGATTCGATGTTCACGATCGCACGCGATATCGCGCCTGAGGGATGGACTTCACTTCGCTACGATTATTCGGTGAAAGATAAAGTACTCGATTTCTCCGGTAGCGTTTGTCGGAAAACCACAGTAAGTGCAATCTTCATTCAGAGTGGTAAACGAACGTCAAGCGGTTGGCTCCCGCCAGTCTGCTGGTTTATGCTTGGAAAACCACTATCGACAACTGTGGTTCCGGTTTGGCCACAGCAGGAATCGGTTTCGTCGATATTAACCGATGAAAACCAATCTTCTTCAGATCTGTGCAATCGAGCAAATGTGTTATTCGATTCTGCCACTGTAACTTCGACCACGATCTTATCGCAAAACTTGAATGCAATTTTAAATCCGATCCTGTCCGGTGAGCGCGCTCGTGTCAACACAATTCTTCGCGCAATGACGACTCCCTTATCGGCAAGTAATGCACAAATCATCAGCGATTCTATGGCTCAGTATGCGATGAATACTTTGAATACGATGCCATTCCCCAATCGGACCGCCAGTTTGAAACGATCGCTCGCGTCAAATTCTTCGAGCACTATTCCCACCGAATTTTCGCTGCTTGACGCTTATCCCAATCCGTTCAACTCGGCAACGTCCGTGCGCGTGGCAGTACCCTACGATGCATCCGTCAGAATTGATGTTGTGAATTCGATCGGTCAAACGTTCGAGACACTCTACTCAGGTCAGATGACAGCAGGTTGGCACAATGTTTCATGGCAACCGAAGTCGGCATCTTCCGGACAATATTTTGTCCGATTATCAGCTAACAATCACGTATCGATGAAACGAGTGGTGTATATAAAGTAAACAACTTCTTATTGTGAATGAACCCCCGCTGGAATTGGCGGGGGTTTTTTATTGAATTATTACGAAGAATAACTCCGACTCAGAGTTGTGTTCTTTATCACACCCGATGATATAAATCACAAATTTTAAAGCAGAATGTTTAATTCTGTTACACTATAACTTCCGAATTGCTCGATAATTATATGGACTTATTGCGCGTAAGTGAAAACATTCGTTGTTTGATGCTTCGGTCAATTCGTAGACTGTGTCGAGAATTGTAGTCTACTGTTCTCAATCAACCCCTGATATGATGACTTCACTCGTTTGATGTTTCTGGAGGAACTATGAATTTGAAATGGAATCGAATTCCCTTGTTAGTTGTATTCTCTCTTGTGATCACTTTCACTTCATTTGTTGTCGCTCAAGATAGCGCAAATGTCAGTTGCCTCGGCAACTATTACCACAATTGGATCGGAACCATTCAGGACATCCACTGGATGTCCAATAATCGAGTGTATATGGCACTCGGAAATGGTGGACTCCGGATTGTCGATGTTACGAATCCATCGCAACCGGTCGAGGTCGGTTTTAACTCCAATCTCGGATTTGCCAAAGCACTCGATGTTGTTGGCAATTATGCGTACGTCGTACAGCGCGATGTCGGTTTATGGATTTTAAATGTCACGACGCCGTCGAATCCGATCGTCACCAGCTTCATCGCTATTCCCGGACATGCGAATAATGTTACGGTAACTTCTGCGGGATACGCTTATGTATCGGCAGGCGATTCGGGACTAGTGGTTATCAATGTTTCAGCTCCGGCGAATCCTCAGCGAACATGGCTATTGGATACTCCGGGCTGGACAAGCGATGTGAAAATTCGCGATACCGTTGCTTTTGTCGCCGATAGCGCAAATTTTCTAATTCTGGCGATGACGAATCCCGCGCATCCGGTAAATGATGGTGTGATGTCGACTCCGGCCCAAAAATTCGATCTGGTGGGGAATTATCTGTATGTACCCAACGATAATGGTTTGTCCATTTTCAATGTAACCAGCGCGCATCCCCCGAGACCGGCAGGTAGAATCTTGCGTCCGGCTACCGGTGGCTGGTCGAATATCAAAGTCGTGAATAACCTGGCTCTGATGACCAATTCCGCGGGACTGACGATCGCCAATGTCGCATCTCCCACGGCACCGACAATCAGTTATCTCTATACTGCTCCCACCAATTGTGGTGCTGTGGATGGGAATGCCAATATGGTTTATCTCTCGTCAAACGGACTGCGTATAACCGACATTTCCACACCCACCTCGCCTCAAACTCACACCACTTTTAATCTTGGAGGAATTGATCGCGACGTGTCAATTTCTGGGAACTACGCCTACGTTTCCAACCGACAAGGTGGTTTAGTCATTTTCGATATTACCAATCCCAATTCTCCGTTTGTGGTAGGAAGGACGAATATCTCGACGGATGCATTACAGACGGTGGTTTACAGTAATCGTGCCTATGTCAGTCGCGGCACCGGACAAATCGACATTATTAATGTAACAAATCCTGCTGTACCAACTTATGTAATGAATTACGTGGAAAATCGCCCCATTACCGATATGGTTGTTACTGGATCGACGATGTGGGCAGCCATTGGCAATGGTTTACGTGTACTCGATCTGTCCGATCCCGATAGTCCCAGTTATGCCGGAGCCTATCGACTGACTACTTCTTCCGGTTCCGCGGTCGATGTTGTTGGAACGACCGTTTATCTGGGATTGGCGAATGGTCAAGTGCACATTCTGAATGGCACAAACCAAATGTCCCCATCGTTGTTAGGTTCTTATCAAGGGGCAGCGAGTTCGATTCTCGATTTGAAAGCCAATGGTAACACTCTGTATGTACTCAATAGTTCCACTTCGATCAGGGTGCTTAATGTTACCAATCCTGCTGCTCCGAGTTTGCTCGGATCGTTCGATTCGTTGAGTGGTGCTACGAGTTTTGCCATCACTGGCAATGCGTTGCTGGTTGCGGAATCGAATCGCGGTTTACGGGTAATCAATGTCACCAATCCTGCCCAGATGCGAACGATCGGATATTATCGGACGCCGGGGTCTGCAATGGGGTTGACCGTGAATCGCTACGTTTATGTTGCTGATTCCACAAATTTGGGCATCTACGACGTATCAACCGCGTTGGAAGTTGATGAGGAAACTGGTTCGATTCTACCGACGAGTGTCTCGATCCTGAAGTCTTATCCCAATCCATTTAACAATTCTACGATGATTTCGTTTTCGATTCCGAAATCCGAGTATTGCCGGATCGAAGTTGTAGATGAATGTGGAAAACAGATTTCGACGCTTTGGAATGGTCCTGCAACAGCAGGAGTTCATCAGGCACGGTGGAGTCCGGAAGCAGTAGCATCGGGGAACTATTTTGTGAGATTGTCGATCGGTGGCAAGGTAAGGTCTACGTCGAGAATTACTTATATCAAGTAACAGTATCTTCGCATAAAATAAAAAACACCCCGCTCGAAACCAGAACGGGGTGTTTGCAAAATGTTAGAATCAATACACGTGAGTGTAGTTGATATTGACGACTGTCATCGTTCTGGTTTCACTGCCGAATGACCCTTTATCCGATTCGAATGTACCGATCATTTTATCGATCGGTTTGGGGTCAAGCATGAGAATCCCACTTTCGCGAACAAATTTTTCTTTTGCGACAATCGGACCGCTCAGCGTAAATAGTATTCGATATTCCGGACTGCCAAACCAGCGTTTGAACCAGGCAACCCGCTGAAAAGTACCTTCGATAATCGTCGCATCGCCAATGGTGCCGGATACCCGTCCGGTCGAGCCAATGACAATATAAAAAGAGATCTTGCGCTGCTTGCAGTATTCGACGTTCATCAAGTTATCGCCGACACCTTCCCACGTACCCACCATCATAGTAGGTGGGGCGATCTGAATATCCCAAGTGTCGAATAACGAGATTGCTTTTACCGGTTTCGCTTGAATAAATACCATCATCGCGATCAGCGAAAAAAACACGCGACTTCGAATCATCCACGTCATATTATTATAATCCTTGCTCTAGTAACTTGCCTGAGCAAGGTACGAATAATTTGCTCATTTACAACTATGATTACAAAAATATCCAATCTTATTGGTAATACTGAACGGGAAGATAATTATTTTGTTTTTCTAGTGGTGAATTCGTTCACACTTTGCCAAAATAATCGGTCTACCATCAAGCTGCCAATCGAAGATTTGAAGTGAGTGTGATTCGAATGGAGGTGAAAATGGTATCGTTGCCGGACGAATATTTTTGTTGTGATTCATTTTCATCGTCGTCGCTGGGAGCGGAATTGTATCGACGACGATCAGTGTATCGTTCAGCGGTAATAACCAGCGAAATAGTTCGATCTGTTCGGGAAGACCGGCAAAGTAGAGCGAATTTCCGACTTGATCAGTCCATTGAAATGCGTCAAGGGTGATTGCTTCGAACCGTTTATCAGGTGCGATTGCACGATATTTTGCCGCAAGTCGCTCGTTGCGCGAGGGTGTTCGGATTTCTTGTCCTGTCGTACTTCTCATCGGCGGTATCGCTGGTGGCGTGGGGAGGAGAAAATAAGCCGTCGGAGTTAGTCGCCAGATGCCGTAGTAATCGAGATTCTGACATAATGCTTCGTTCGTAATGATGATATTTCCGTGAGGGATCTTCGCTTCAATCGCTCGAACCGTTTTATCGACAATCGAATTTTGTTGATATAGATTGCTCAACGCCACATGTGAAGCAGGTAGCCCGATTGTGATCGATCCAATCAGCGCGATCCCTGCGATGATCATTGCGAAAGTTCGTTTGATCTTTTCCAGACGATGCAGACTGATTGCTGCGGCTGCGGCATAGAGATACAGAGTTGGCATAATGAACCGTAGTGATTGTGCATCAACCGGCCACCAAAACGACATATAAAGCAATGTCGTTGGAATAATCGAAAGCAAAAATAACCATCCCAAGAGCCGCTGTTCGGGATTGCGAAACAAATACACAATGCCAACGACTCCCAACAAAAATGCTGCGCCATTGCCTTCGGTCAGTAACTTTAAGAGGTAAAGTGGCGCGTGTTGGAGTGCATAATTGAGTGTGAAAGTTGCTTGATTGATATGTTCGGAGTATCCGGTGCGCCAGAATGCACCATATGCGAACTGATTACGAAGCAGTAACGGCACGAGCGGAATTGCCAATCCCATAATTGCGAATAGCACCGAGTTTCGATGCTTCGAATGTTTGCGAATAATTAGAAAACCGACAACGATCCCGGCGCCAAAGAGAAGCAAGCCCTCGGCATATCGGATGGTCGGAATCATTCCGAGACATAAGCCAAAGAGCAGTGCGAAATACCAACTCGGTTTTTCGATCCAACAGATCAAAAAGTACAATCCCCAACAGAGAAACGCTGCCAGTGCTGCATGCGAGAATCCAAACAACGCATGTTCGTTGGCGATCGGACTCAATGCCATGAGTATCATCGAAAACAGCGACCAGCCTGGATGATGCGTAATTTTTTCTGCGAACAGATACAACCCTAATAGTGAAAGAGCTGCCATCAAGGGATTCACCAGAAAGCCTGCGCGAAATCCGAATAGAAAATCGAATAACGCAATTATCGCCGGCAGTCCTGGTGGATGCACGCAATAAAAAGTATTCGGTTCGGATTCATACCAATGCTGACCGGCATATTGAAGTGGGTTTTCAAGTCGAAGGGTTGTCGTACTATGACTGGCAAGCAAACCGGCTTGCCCGTAATAGCTTTGGGCATCCGGCGTTGAGAATGCCGGTGCATAGAATTGCATAATGACGATGAAGTAAATCAGTGCGAGTAGAATCGCAATAAGTAGGAAGTGGTGATTTCGATTGACGAATGTATTCAGCATTTGAATGATTCATTTAACGGGTTTCAATAATTCTACTTCGCGTAATATAGTATCTTTTGAAAATAAGTTGTTATCGGTAGTAGGGGCGGACCTCCGTGTCCACCCGCAGGTCAGGCGAAGCCTGACACCGAAACATGACAACTTATTTTCAAGAAACACAATTATACAAAAAAATAGGGCGATAACATCGCCCTAGAAAAACTTCAACTCGAACTGAATTTATCGGGATGAGTTGCTGAATTGGGGAGTTGGCAATGAAATCCCAAGTCCGCTGGGACGAATATTGGTTGCCTTACGCTGAAAATCGATTGCTTTGTTATCGCCGGTTCCAGTGGGTTGTAAGCCACCGGAAAATGGGCTGGATGATTCGGCAATCTGTAACGAAGTGGAGATCGGTGAAGCAAACGCCGATAGCGGCGAAGTGAGTTTGCTACTCGCCGCTAAAGTGGATGAACCGGAGAGCTGGTTCATCGAAGATAGCGAGGGTGTTGAAATCGGGCTACTCCAAGAGCTGTTCGATGAAAATCCCGAACAACTTCCCATACCGATCGAACCGCTTCCAGCAATCGTTCCAAATCCACTACCACTACTGGAAAAAGCCGATGGCAGCGTGCGATTGGGAATAATTGTCGACGTTTGCGCGAATCCATACAGTGCAACAGAGAAGACACTCAGAATTACAAAAACCAGCTTCATTGAAGGGTGGAACATCGGTAGCCCCTTTCATTTTGACGATAACAGTTCAGAATAGGTTACCGACCAATCGAGTACAAGATAACCGTAAAGCTATATACAAATATTGAGTGCTCTGTATCACAAATATTAGTGCAGAATATTCAAACCTATTGAAAATTCGTTACGATTACCCGACAAATGAATTTTTCCCCTGATTGGAGATCGACCTGTTAATCCATTTCGGTAACCGAGAATGAAATCCGATGGAAACAAAAACCCGAATACCGCCCCCGCACCTGCCCATTGCAGTGTCTTACTTCCATCTTCCTTGAAGGTTAATCGCGAAAAGTTGTAGTTCATCACACTCACTTCTGTTAATAAATACGTACCGGAGCTGACAACTGCTGCTCCGATCGCGTTACTATATCGATTTTCCATTGTGAAAAAAGAACTTGAAGATGGTTTCGAGACAATCCGCCAATGTCCGTCCGAGGTTTGAACCATGTGTTTTTTCACCAACCGTCGGAGTTCTTTTGCTCGTGCCGGACTTGGTGGATGATCCATCAAAAATCTTGCACCACCCGATCCGTATTTGGCAGAAATCCGTTCCCATAATCCGACTGCCGACATCGGGTTGTACCCCGATTCAGTGATCATAAACAGACCTTCTCGATCTGCTTCGGCTTCGTCCGTTCGACTAAATCCCTTCGCCATCATCGCTGCGAAGGCTTGCGCCTGTCCGGCATCATTCTTGCCGGACACCACGGCTCCGATTAAAATCGCCGCCATTGCTGCCGATTGCTGATTGCTGCCATGGTGTTTATTGTTGTGAACCAATTCGTGACCTATAACCGCTGCCAACTCATCAGTGGACTTGACCTCGGCTAACAACCCTTCCAACACGCAAACGAGATCGGGCGAGCAACTACCGGAACTGGCAAAGGCGTTCCAATCGGAAGAGGATAAGACGTAATATCGATAATTCTTCAAATATCCCCGTGAGTTAAAGGTCGAAATGACTTGTTGCAGCTTATCCGACCCGGCGCCATTATACTCGGATGCATTGCAGTACCGTTTGCCACTTTCTTTGGCAATGGCTGCCATCAAATTGTCAGGTGTTGCCGATGCTGCGAAAACGAGATTCGAGCAGAGAAATCCAGCAAAAAAAAGAATAAATAACCGCTTCATAAGATGTTCCTGAAATTCAATTGTACGATGTCACTGATGAAATACTAGTGTGCAATACGGTTTGTCCCAAGCAAGCATTGCAAGGCATCGATAGTAAGGTAAGGATTTCCCATTCGTTTCCCTTGCGGTTCCCAAGACTCAAGCGAATAGCCTGTTGCACGGCTTCCATTGGGATAAAACTTTTCAATGGAGAAAAAATATTTCTTTTCGGCGGGAAAAGATCCATCGGGTAACTGTTTCGATAAAAGCAAATCGAGAGCGGCTTTACATCGCGGATCGTCCAGCAATCCCCCTTCATTCAGCACTGTCAGAGCGAATAAGATATCGTAGTGCCAATACCGGGGATAATGCAATTCCACAAAATTGCGATCGACAATTTTACCATCGCGTTTCCGTTTAAACAGTTCCCGCTGAAGAAAGATCTCTGCGGCTTGCCGAATTGCTTGCGATACATCGATCTTTCCGCGTCGCTTTTGATACCAGATCAGACCGCGTAATGGAATGAGGGTTTCGGTAAAAGAGGAAATGCCGGCTTCCGGTTTCTTATCGCAATTCCAACCACCATCCTGCCATTGCCATTTCAACAGTAATTCAACCAATTGCTCGCACCGGTCGTCATCCAGCTCCAGCTTGCACATTGCATACAACGCGTTACCCTGTTGCGATGCACACCGGCGATACCGCCCTTCGATCAAAGGCACTTGATTGAGATAAAATTTATCCAACCAGGTATCGAGTACCTGTTTGCACAGCGGACGTAATGATTCGTCATCTGGTGGATAGTCGAGATCGGCAAGTTGCACGAGCACCCAATGAGCGCCGTACCATTTCCCATACGCGTTGTACGGGATACTGCCATCGCGAATCCGTTCGGAAAGTAATGTCAATACCCGCGGCGAAGTTTTGATTACATTCCGCAGTTTTCGCAGCTCGATCGAATCCGGAGATTCACCAAGCAGTCGCGTATGTGTTTGATACCGAATCGATGGATCGGGATGGTGAAGGTATTGATCGATTAATTTGGGAATATTGATGTTCATCATTGATCCTGTCTTCCAAGGGTATTGAACAAAGTTGATTTCAGTAAAATAATCGGATTTGGTGAGAAAAGACACAATTGAGCTTATTACTAAATCACATAATTACGCAGAATATTGTATGCTAAATCGGATTTTTTGCTCGCAATTCAGTCAAAATATGCTTCCAAGTGCTATCTTTTCCAGGATCAAGGAAATTTCATCCGGAATCAGTTGAATCAACAGAATCAACTAGATGCTTAAATTCGATGGGATTCAATGATAAATATACCGAAGAATTAAACTGAACATAACGAGATATTGGTGGAAATTCATTTCGGTAGGAGTTGAGTTCTTCCCGATGATGCAGGGAGACAGTTCAGGATGATTTTAGATATGACAGCTTCAAAATCTTCTGCCAAACAACTGACAATATCAGACATAGTGTCACAAACGTAATTGGGGTGATAAATATAACGACTTATTATTTAGATGTATACGAGCTGGCATAACGATTGCTATGATTCAATTAGGAATTATTCAGATGAACCTGAAAGGAAATAGCATGAGCAAAATTATCGGAATTGATTTAGGAACAACCAATAGTTGTGTCGCTGTCATGGAAGGTGGCGAACCGATTGTTATCGCCAATTCGGAAGGTGCCCGAACGACCCCGTCAGTGGTCGGATTTGCCAAGAATGGCGAACGTCTGGTTGGTGCAGCCGCCAAACGACAGGCAGTGACCAATCCGCGAAACACCGTCTATTCAATCAAGCGCTTTATGGGTCGCAAGTATTTGGAAGTAACCCATGAGATGAAATTAGTCCCCTACACAGTCATTGAAGGGGGAGCCGGGGTCGCTCGCGTTAAGATTGATGATAAGGAGTATTCGCCACCGGAAATCAGTGCCATGGTCCTGCAGAAGATGAAGCAGACTGCCGAAGCGTATCTCGGTGAGAAGATCACCCGCGCAGTTATCACGGTGCCGGCATACTTTAACGATGCTCAGCGTCAGGCGACCAAAGATGCCGGTGAAATTGCCGGATTGACCGTCGAACGCATCATCAACGAACCGACTGCCGCAGCATTGGCATACGGTCTCGATAAGAAGAAAGACGAAAAAGTCGCCGTGTATGACCTTGGCGGCGGAACCTTCGATATCTCAATTTTGGAAATCGGCGATGGCGTGTTCGAAGTCAAATCGACCAATGGTGATACCCACCTCGGTGGCGACGATTTCGACCAACGCTTGATCGATTATGTTGCCGATGAGTTCAAAAACAACGAAGGAATCGATCTGCGGAAAGATCCAATGGCGCTGCAACGTCTGAAAGAGGCGTGTGAAAAAGCGAAATGCGAACTCTCTGGTCAGAATCAAACGGAAATCAACCTTCCGTTTATCACAGCGACTGCCGATGGTCCGAAGCACTTATTACTCAACGTTTCTCGTGCGAAATTCGAAGCATTGGTCGCGGATCTGGTAGAACGATCAATCGACCCATGCCGGGCTGCCATGAAAGATGCCAAAATGTCACCATCTGACATTGACGAGGTGATCTTGGTGGGTGGGTCGACCCGAATTCCTGCCGTGCAGGAAGCAGTCAAGAAGTTCTTTGGTAAAGAACCACATCGCGGCGTGAACCCGGACGAAGTCGTGGCAGTCGGTGCCGCGATCCAGGGTGGTGTGCTCGGTGGTCAGGTTAAAGATGTCTTACTGCTCGATGTTACCCCGCTGTCTCTAGGAATCGAGACCCTGGGCGGTGTAATGACGAAATTGATCGACTCTAACACTACCATCCCGGTACGCAAGACCGAGACGTTCTCGACAGCGTCGGATAACCAGTCGCAAGTCGAAATTCATGTATTGCAGGGCGAACGCGCCATGGCGCTGGATAACAAGACGATCGGACGGTTTATTCTCGATGGATTGCCACCGGCACCGCGCGGTATCCCGCAGATCGAAGTTACCTTCGATATCGATGCCAACGGGATTCTTCATGTCACTGCAAAGGACAAAGCCACTGGGAAAGAGCAGAGTATCAAGATCCAAGCTAGTTCCGGATTGTCGCAATCGGAAATCGATCGCATGAAGACCGATGCGAAATCGAATGAGGAGGCTGATCGGAAACGGCGTGAATCGGCAGATATTCGCAACCGCGCCGATGCTTTGGTGTTCCAGACTGAGCGTCAAATACAAGAATTTGGCGACAAATTGACTGAGGAAGATAAAACCACACTCAATGCCGCCAAAGATAAATTGAAAGCGGCGATCGAAAAACAACCGATTGATGCCTCTGATGTTCAAAAGGCAACCGATGATCTGAATGCCGAATGGAATAAGGTGTCGCAGAAGATGTATGCCCAGTCGGCTGGACCGGAGGGTGCACCGGGTGCTGGTCCCGATCCGTCGGCGGGATTTGCCGGTGGACAACAACAACAGCCACCACCACCACCACCTCCGCCACACAACAACGAAAAGGATAACGGGAAGATTGAGAACGCGGATTACGAAGTAATCAATTAATGCATCTGCGCATATTCAGAAATAAGCGGATCGAGCATCGATCCGCTTATTTTTTGCGATCACGTTTCAAATTGATTTGAAATCAAAATCAAGAACCGATGAAATCGATCACAGTTATGAGTATATTAACATTAGGTAATTAGTGGTGGTCTGGCACAAGTATTATCTTGTGATCATGGATCTAATTACTTACGAACACTTGGTTAAGAACGAACAAACAGCACGAAAATTCGTGTTGGGATTTTGCTGGAAAAACCAACAGCGATTTTGTCCCCGTTGTAACACCCGAAAACTATATCGGTTATCGGACCATCGTTATCGCTGTTCGGAATGCAAATACACCTTCCACGACTTCAGTGGCAGATGGATCAACCATGGTTCTTTGAGTTGCCAGCAATGGCTTCGTATCGTAAAATTGTTTGAGCTCGAGCAGTCGGTGCGCAAGATTGCGAGCCAGTTGAATCTCGATTACGGAACGGCTTACAAAGCGGTTACCACGATTCGCTTGGCGATCCTGACGAATCAGATTAGTCCGCCGCTGGGCGGTAACATCGAGCTCGATGAAAGTTATTTCGGCGGCCATCGCAAAGGGAACCGTGGCCGTGGTGCGGCCGGTAAAGTCCCGGTATTCGGCATTCTCCAGCAACATGGCAAAGTCGTTGTAGAAGTGGTTCCCGATGTCAGTGCCGAGACGCTGGTCGAGTTAACGGTAAAAAAAGTTCGTCGCGGCAGCATCATTTACACCGACAAATTTCGCAGCTACGACAGTCTAATGTGCTGCGGTTATCGCCATCTGAAAGTCGATCACGGCAAACAATTTGTGAAAGGTCGTGTTCACATCAATGGACTCGAAGGGTTCTGGAGCTGGGCAAAGGAACGGTTGATGAAACACCATGGCGTTTCGAAAGAGACTTTTCCGCTGTATCTCAAAGAGCTCGAGTTCAGGTACAATAATCGCGATCAGGATATCTTCAAAATGATCGTGCTATATCTGTCAACTATTGTGCCAAACCACCACTAATTACCTAACATTAATTATGTCGATGTATTGAATTTTACTTGATATTATTACATTTCAAGTGTTTTTTATTGCACATACTCCTTACTTGGAGATTTCAATAGATGGTATTTTTCAAATCGGTGAACCAGAAAATACATTTTTCCAAAACTCTTCTACTCATACTCATCGCCTTGTTTTCGATTCCGTGCTTTGGTCTCTCACTCGACGACCGAAAACCGATCACTGCAGTATCATTGCGATCATTGATGTCGGTTGTTGAATCGACCGACTCGCTTCGTCCAGAAAGTAACGATTCATTACTTCGATTTTATGGCTTGACAAATTTCGATGGCTATATCATGGACGCGAAAAATCGAGACATCGTTTTGTTTGGAACAACTTCCGATCACCCTCCACTTCATCTCGACGATTTTGTCGATATTCTTCGAAATGTATTACTTGATTCCGTGCCACCTTACTGCTCGCTTGAACCGAATCCGCATAGTATCAAAGCGCTGCAACGGTTTCTCCGTCAGGGAATTAGATCTGAAAAAGAACGTTCGTTGGAAGAGATTGCAACCGACCTCGATAGTGTAAAGCGTGGTTGGCGTGGTCAAAAGATCGTAATTCGGGGAATACCGCACAACTCGCATCATTCGCGAGTTATGGTCGAAGCCGATTATACAATGAAAAAAGCTTCGCTTGAACTCGTCAAGTTTCCCGGTGTTCAGTCGTATCTGGATCGCTTTATTGCTCGTAATGAGTCAATGATGCAGCAGCAGAAACACCATAATGCGCCTTTTAACAATGCTCGATTCTGGTTTCATTTACAATCGTTCCGACCGGAAGATTCGTTGCTTGTCCCGTATCCTCATTTTGAAATTGCCGATCGTATTGTCATGCTCTCCACCTGTCCAATAGTTCTTCTTACTGAAGAAGAGGTTGCCGACATTCATGGGAAACTTGGACGCAGTGGTGGTATTGATTCGCTGGCACAGGGATTCGCAACCGATTTTTCTACACTATACGATCAGTTAGCGGAAGAGAACATTTGGTTCAAAGGATTGGAACAACTATTTCGATTGAATGCGATGGTTCGTGCAATGAACGTCCGAAACGATTTCGACAATATCGCATTCCCTACCGACTTTTTTCTCAATCGTTATTCACCAGCGCTTTCGGAACAAATTCCGGATACCCTTCCCGGACTTGTGAACTATGTGAAATCTGTCAGTGAAGTAATGATTAACGATGAAAAATTCGTTTTGATTCAATTTCCTGTAGCGTTTGGCGGAATTGATATGGCATTCCCCGTTAAAGAGGCGCAATTCCTTCAAAATCACACTCAGGAACTCGACTCGCTTTGTAATAAGATTTTGTCTTCTCGCCCCGATTCTAGTTCATCCCATTGGCAAATCGGCAGTATTTCCGAATTGAATAACTCGCTTCGAAGATAATAATTGAAACGAAAAAGCGGATCGGTCGATCCGCTTTTCACCATATTCCAAATAATTCCGGCTATTTCAGCAATACGAGACGTCGGGTTTCGCTCCGATCGCCACTGCGGAGTCGATAGAAATACGTTCCGCTAGCATTTTGACGGGCATCCCATTGTATCGAATGCGTTCCCGCACTGACTTGTCCGGCAACAAGTGTTGTTACTAAGTAGCCGCGACTGTCGAAGATCTCAAGGCGAGTATCGCCGGATTTCGGTAGCGAAAACGAGATGGTCGTCATATTGTTGAAGGGATTCGGGAAGGCTTTCGTTAAATCGAATCGTGCCGGTATCGCTTGGTCGGTCACGGATTGTTCGGCTTCTTCATACAAGGTGAAATCACCGTCTGATATATCGTTCACATCCGGAGCAATCTCGGCGGATACTCTTACCCGAACATTCTGTGCATCGTACCCGGTAACGAGCCAAGGTAAAATTCCCCCGTTGCTAACGGACGAAGCAATTGTTTGCCAGGCATCGGTAGGATAATTGTAATTGATCGATACTGTTACCCAAGCATAGGGCGAATGCGTTTCCCAGCGGATTGTGTCAAGTGACCCGATTCGGATACTATCTCCACCGTTGGGATAAGTCACATGGAACGGTGGTAACGGATTTCCGGTGATACTGATGCGGAATATCGAGAAGCCGATATTGTAATCGGCGACTAAGAGGTAATTACCGCGTACACGTAACTCTACACCTGCACTTTGCTCGAAGCGGAAGATTTGGCGAAGCAATCGGGGATTGGTGATATCTAATATGATAACTCCACCCCAACCGTCACCAACAAAGAGATATTTATCGTAAAACTGGATATCGTGCGCTTGGGCGGAGTATCCCGACATCGTTGAAGTAGGATTGGTCCAATGCCCCAAGGCGGTAAATCGTCCCGCTGTTGTGACGTCCCAAGAAGTAACGCCGTAGTTGTAATTTGCCGCATACAAGACATTGTCCCGCACCAAAACTCGCCGAACCAACCCATTTGTCTGAACTGAACCACGTCGTTGGGGCTGAGTTAACGATACCGACAGATCGTATTCAACGATTTCGCCGCTCCAAGTACACACATACAGCCGATTATTGTAAAAAGTAATTCCGAGTGCTCCGGAAAGTTGAACCGTACCAGCTAATTGAAGCGCGGGAAGTGATTCAATATTGTAGATTCTAACACCAACATTGCGATCGGCAATATACACTAAGTTGTTTAACACGATCACCTGATCGTTGTATGTTCCTGCAGTAGTACCGACAAAAGTTGGTGATCCCGGATCCGACAGATTCAGCGTTTGAAGTCCATCTTGAGTACCAACCAACCCGTACGTATCGTTGATGTCGACAACATCGTTTACCCAATTTCCATCCTGCGAGTTTGAAAGCGATGGATTTTCGATATCCGTTATATCCCAAGTGTAAAACCCATAAGTATTGCCTACATAAAGATAATTACCGCGTGCGTGAATACCCCACGTCTGTCCATTGTAGGGGTGATTGAATACTCGAGCGATACTGATCTGACCGAATGCGGGAGCAACGGAACTGAAGAGAATGGAAGTAACCAGCAGAATCCCAAAAAAAGTGAATCTGTGACGCGGGATGATGTCATTCATGGCAGCCTCTGCAGTTATTATGCGATCAAGTGAGTTGGAAAAACTACCTATTAATGCAATACACTCTTAATATCGACGGAACCCGATACTTTTGTCAATACAAAAAACATGTCCAGAAATAATTCTTGGAATTTCACCGATATATCAAAAATAGTCGGTTTGGTGTTTGTTTGTATGAATCAATAAATCAGTAATTTGCATAAACAAGGAAGCTGCACGAAGAGTGCCGATTCGTCGCTTCTCTGAGATGTGATGAATGCAAATACGATTTTCAGTTAACTCATAATCGAATGCGGTCAAGCCGATTACTTTACTAAAATAATCCTTCGGCTGATGCTCTGGTTTTCACTGGTTAATCGATAAAAATAAGTCCCACTGGCATTCCCTTCAGCATTCCATTGAACACGATGTTCACCTGCTTGAAGCGGTCGGGAAAGCAACGTTTCGATTAACTGTCCACGACTATCGAAAATATCCAGATGAGTATTGGATGATTTCGGCAAAGAGAAAGAAATGGTCGTGGTTGCATTGAATGGATTGGGATATGCGTACGAAATACGACTGCTAATTGGTAGCACTCGATCGGAAATGGACGATTCCACATTTTCGATCATTGAGAAATTGTTATCCGAGATATCGAAGGATTCCGGTTCGATTTCTGCGCACACTTTGATTCGAACATTATCGGCATCGTAGCCAGTTACTACCCAAGGGTAACATCCGTTGTTAGAAGCTTGGTATGCGACTACCTGCCATTGGTCTATTGGATAATTATAATTAATCAAGATTGATACCCATGCGTAGGGCGAATGGGATTCCCATCGGATTGTGTCGAGTGTGTTCGTTCTGAGCACTTCGCCACCATTGGGATATAATACCTGAAAAGCTGGTGGTGGAGTACCACCGTCTTCAGTAATTCGAAAAATTGTGAAACCGAGATTGTAATCGGCAACAAATAAGTAATTACCACGAATTCGTATTTCAACAGCACTACTTTGTTCGTAGCGTAGGACTTCTCTGGGTATACGCGGATTGGTAATATCGAGCACCACGATTCCGCCCCAACAGTCCGCAACAAAGAGGTATTTGTCGTAAAATTGAAGATCGCAGGCTAAAGCAGCATAGGAGGAAACAGTATGCGTTGGATTTGACCAATGTCCAAGTTCCGTTGCACTAGCTGCATTCGTTACATCCCAAATAGTGACACCGCTACTTTGGTTGGCAGCATATAGAATATTGTCACGAACCAATAATCTTCGGACCATGCCATTGGTCGCGATGGAACCGAGAAATTGTGGCTCCGTTTCGGTACCCCGAAGCCAATAGATTCCGATCGACCCGTTCATTGATGCGATATAAATTCGGTTGTTGTAGATTGTGAATCCTTGCGCTCCCGCATACTGGATGGTGTACAGCAGAGAAACTGAATGGGAAGCATTCGCCGTATAAACCTTGATGCCAACATTGCGATCGGCAACATATACCAAGGAGTTATCTCGAACGATCTGATCGATATTGTTCGATGGATCGATCGAAACCACACTCGGTTGACTCGGAGTCGAAAGATTTAATGTGATTAATCCATTGTAGGTGCTACCAATTAAGCCCGTGATTGAATCCAGATCCACAACTTCATTGGTCCAGGTCGTGTTTAGCTGCGACTGAAAAACTGGTTCAGTGATGTTTGCGATATTCCAGGTGTACAAGCCGTAAGTATTTCCTACATACAGGTAATCGCCACGGGCACGAACACCCCAGGTTTGACCATTGTACTGGTGACCGAACAAACGAGTAATTGAAATCGTGGCTTCTGCGATTGTAAAATTTCCGAGTAGAAAAATTCCAATGACAATTGTTAGGAAGGGGTGAACAGAACCATACCGAGAATCGCGCGTATCCATAAGAACCTCTTTAGCAGGTCTTTCAAGTGAGTAGTGAGTCGATGAGGGCATCAACCGTGAAGACACCCCTCCAAAATAATATCAGCAGATCTTTGCACATTTGTCAAGATAATTGATTGGTTTTTGAATTAATTACTGTATAGTTGATCTAGCCCCCGAAAGTAGTACCACTCTCTATGTCAGAGTAGTACCTTTTATGGGAGGTTTTCATGCGTGGAGTGAAGCGAACTGCGGAGCAGATTATCCCGATGCTTCGTGAAGCGGAAGTTGAGATTGGGAAGGGGATGAGCGTCCGTGAAGTTTGCCGGAAGTTGGGCATCCAGGAACATACTTACTACCACTGGCGCAAGGAATACGGTGGTTTGAAGCTGGATCAGGCGAAGCGTTTGAAGGAACTGGAACGCGAGAATGGCCGTCTTCGGAAGGTCGTATCTGATCTGACCTTGGACAAAGAGATCCTGCAGGAGGCTCTCAAGGGAAAATAGTGTGCCCGGCGAAGCGTCGCGAGACTGCGCTTACTGTTCGCCATTCGCTGGGCATTGATCGGGTCTCGGAACGACGGGTCTGTACGGTTCTTTGCGAACCACGAACGAGTCACCGGTATGCACCGCTTCGTCGTGCCGACGAAGGCCCGTTGGTCTCGCTGGTGGTATTTCTGGCTTGCCAGTATGGCGGGTATGGCTACCGGATCGTAACGGCGATGATCCGTAACATCGGCTGGCGGGTAAACCACAAACGGGTGGAACGGATCTGGCGACAGTCCGGACTGAAGGTCCCGAAGAAGCAGAAGAAGCGTCGAAGACTGTGGCTGAATGATGGTTCCTGCATCCGTCTACGTCCGGAACATCCGGATCATGTCTGGAGCTTCGACTTTGTCACGTGGCATACGTCGAATGGTCGTTCGTTCAAGATCTTTGCGATCATGGACGAATACACCCGGGAATGCCTTGCGATCCTGGTAGCCCGGAAGATCAAGGCGGATGATGTTCTTTGCGTACTGGAAGAACTGTTTGTAGTACGAGGTACACCGATTCATGTTCGTAGTGACAATGGCCCTGAGTTTACGGCGAATGAGGTACTAGCGTGGCTGCCCCGGGTTGATGTGCAACCCTTGTTTATTACGCCTGGCAGCCCGTGGGAAAACGGATACATCGAAAGTTTTAACTGTCGGTTGAAACTGTTGCTGAAGGGTGAAATCTTTGATACCATATTGGAAGCAAAGGTGATTATCGAACAATGGCGGCACCATTACAATACGATTCGACCGCACAGCTCTTTGGGCTATCTGCCGCCGGCACCGGAAACAGAGTTACCACTCATTCCTGCTCCGCTACGCTACGCAGGAATGAGACCAGTGTGACATAGACACTGGTACAAATAATGGGGGCAGATCAATTCTTAAACCATAGAATTGATAGTATCATTAATAATAATAATCACATAAGAAAATAAAGCCAACAAGTAACAATAGGTTACTGTTGGCTTCCTAGAGACATTGTAATGACAATTATTTTACATATTACCCAAAGTTCGGGATTCACCATCCAATGCGCGATAAGGGGCAATATCATGGGTCATTTCAATACACCCAAGATACTTTCGTTCCGGATCGCGTACGGCATAGTAACTGATGTGTAAAAGCATTTCGCGGTGTTCACCGAAGGGAATCCAAAACGCCGCTGAATCGCGTTTGTCTACTTTCATCTCACCGAGGATGCGATTGACCAAGTGAACCGATTTCGGTGGGTGACACTGTTGTACTTTTCGACCGACAACTGAGAGTGTTCGAGGAAATACCTTCTTTTCATAAACCTTATTGAAGTACCGAACGGTGTCATCGTGATCGATAAAGGTTAATTCAACAGGTAGTGCATCAAGCATTGAACGAATGGTATCGGTATTGAGTGACGCGAGTAAGTCCACCCGACCACCACTGGCATGTTCCACTGCTTCTAACAAACTTTCCCATCGTTCCACGAATCCAACCCCCTGATACGGTAAGTTCGAATCTAATTCGCGGAACTTAGCAACGATCGCTTCAGTATCTTCCGGGGTTAAAACTCGCCTTCCCATCGGATATAGAATATCGTTCTCTTTCCAGATATGGTCTTTCGTTAAAGCGATGTACTGACGCAATTGATCGCGATACTCATCTGTTGCTTCCCCGTGACCTTCCTTAATATTCGTCGTTACCGGAAGAAGTGCTTGCAGGTGATTTCGCTCGGCATCATGTTCGGACAGCATTACCGCGATTGGTCCACCTTGTAGTGGTAGTCCGCGTGAACCGAGTGTCGGAAATAGAACTTGCTCTTCTTTTTGATTGTGGTAGCGCTCGCCATACTCGTATAGAAATTCCAGCAAGGCACCGACAGTTGCGGCATCGAAATGTTCGGTTTGGTTCAATTGTCGATCGATCATGACCAATGCGCGTTCGATGCGTACATGATCTTCCATTAATTCATCTAACCAGTTACTCATTGGTTCCTCTTGTATTAGTACTGTGTAAGTATCGATTCAGTTATTGGTTGAAACCGAAGCTTAAATCAATCTGACTGATTTATCGGTCGATACATTGTGAATAGTGTGCTCGGTAATAAATACGAAAGACAGTTGTATGGGTTTTTGATAATAATCAAAATCAGAATCGTAAAATAGAAATTCATCTGGTGATCGACTCAATAGGGCGGTATGGAAAGAAAATTGATGAATATCAAAAAAATACTGGTTTTGGATTCGTAACATCTATTGATACGTGTTCAGCAACGGTGTTATACAAATTTGCTGTTTATTAAGTAATAAGCATTCTCAGAGGTAATAATGGGAAATTATCTATCGACGAGTCTTGGTGAATTGGTTGCCGAGCAACCTGCACGCGCAAGATTCTTCGAGAAAATCGGTCTCGATTACTGCTGCGGTGGCAACAAGAATTTATTGGACGCTTGTACCGAGCAGAAGCGTGATGTCAAAACGGTGGAAGCGGCACTCGAAGAATTCGATCGGTTGGCTACTGCCGAGATTAACATCGATTGGCGTAATCAACCAGTGGAATTGTTAGTCGACCATATTGTTTCGAAACATCACGAGTATTTGCGCGAGGAATTGCCGAGGTTATCGGCACTGGTAGCTAAAGTCAGCGATCGACATGCCGATGGTCATCCTGAACTTAAGCAGCTAAAGCAGTTTTTCGAAGTATTCCGCATTGCACTGGAAGGGCATCTTCAGAGCGAAGAAAAAGTCTTATTTCCAACAATTAAAGAATTATTGAGTCATTCTAAAATTAGCACTGAAATTGAGAATACAGGTGAAGTATTGCACTCGCTGATCAAAGAACACGACACTGCTGGGGCTGATCTTCAGCAAATCCGAAAGATGACTAATAATTACTTCCCGCCGTCCGACGCGTGTAACAGTTACCGGGCAATGTTGGATGGGTTGTCGGCAATGGAGCAGGATATTCATGAACACATTCATAAAGAGAATAACATCCTGTTTCCGCGAGCCAGTGCACTAATCGAACACACAATTGCTTAACAGTTTCGGTTATTTTATTTAACTTTGGTGTTCTCAAAAACCATTTTTTGTAATAACCCATACAATTGATGGCAGATGATCAATATTCTTTATATTGTTCATACCAGTAACAATTCAGGTCGCCATGTCCTCAACGTCCGAAATTCTCGACATTGTATTACGAAGCTCGCTGGGAAAAATTATATCCCGCGATCGAATTGAAAAAGTTGTTCCGTTCTTACGACTCAAGCATTGGGAAGCAGGAACAATCATTTTCAGCGAGCAGGATCCCGCCGAGGGTTTTTATGTTGTCTCGAAAGGGATCGTAAAATTACTGCGCTACCGTGCCGATGGGCGTGAGATCGTCGTTCACTTTGCCGAACCGACGCAATCATTCGCCGAAGCGGCGATTTTTCTCGGTCGCTTCCCGGTAACCGCGGTGACTGATACCGACTGTGAACTGGTTTATCTTCCCAAGTCCGCTGTGATGGAACATCTTGCTTCCGATCCGGAATTCTCCAAATTTCTAATGCAATTGATGGCAACCTGGCTCGAACGCCTCGTTGAACAATTGGATACTGTAGTTCAGAACGATGCCAGTTCCCGAGTGATCCGCTTTTTATTGAATGAAGAAACTCCGGAATCGAAAAAATCGGAAACGAGATCGGTGCAACTCCATTTCCGTAAAGCCGATATGGCGCAAATGCTCAACATGAATCAAGCCACGCTCTCCCGAACGCTGCGAAAGCTTCAGGAAGAAGGACTAATCAAAGTCAAAGGGCGCTCGTTTCAACTCTGCGATCCCAAGCGCTTGGAAGCCATGTTGTTGCCACCTTTGGAATAAGAACACCTTTTTGATTTTCGTCAAAAATATTCTTCACGAATTGATTACCATTTAGTGAATTTCTAGTATCAGATCGCACTTTAGATTGGTAAAATATTCACGGTCTTCATCATCCCGGTCGATTGGACCAGAGTTACCCGATGAGAAAATTCTTCAATTATTATTTCGGTACAGTATTAGCGGCACTACTTGGGCTCTTTGCCGGAGTGTCGGCATATACCTTTTATTATGCCAAAGGATATTCTTATCTCTCGAACGATCCAACCGCTTGCACCAATTGTCATGTGATGCGCGAACAGTTCGACGGTTGGCAGAAAGCAACACATCACGCCTTCGCGACCTGCAACGATTGCCACGTTCCCCAAACGTTAGCGATGAAATACTATACTAAAGCCGAACACGGTTACCGGCATTCGGCGGCATTTACATTAATGAATTTTCACGAACCGATTGAAATGAAGTCAAGCAGTACAAACGTCGTTTTGCACAACTGTGTTCGTTGCCACAGTGGATTAATTCGCGAACTGCATCCGGGAACAAACAAACCAAATGAGCAACTCGACTGCCTGAATTGTCACCGGAGTGTCGGTCACGGACCAACAAAATAAAGGAATCGAAAATGAATAAAACGCTGCTGATGAAACGTATAGCAATTTTCGGGGTGATACTTGTGCTTACCGTTGCGGTTATGTTTCTCTTGGAGAGCATCGCGCAACACAAACAAGAAGCGAAAGAGGTCGGTTTCCGGATTGCGAATTTGTCGGAAGATATTGTCGATCCTGCAATTTGGGGTCGTAACTTTCCGTTTCAGTACGATCAATATCTCCGCACCGTGGACACGATTCGCACGAAATACGGTGGAAGTGAAGCATTTTCGAAACTTGATAACGATCCCCGATTGCGCGAGATCTTTGCCGGTTACGCCTTCTCGATCGACTATCGCGAAGAGCGCGGGCACGCTTATATGCTCAGTGATCAACGCCAGACTGAGCGCGTTCTTAAGAAGAAACAGCCGGGAGCTTGTATCCAATGTCACGGTTCGGTTTTGAAGATGTATCGCGATGTCGGTGTCAAGAATGGCGCATCGGACAAAGAGTGGGATCGCTTGGATGCCATTAAAAAAGGATTTGAAATTGTCTGTGCAATGCCATTCGATTCCGCAACGAAATTGGTTTCACATCCAGTTGCTTGTATCGATTGTCACGATCCGAAAACGATGCAATTGCGCGTTTGGCGTCCCGGTTTTCTTAACGGTATTGCACGTTTAGCGGAATCAAATGATCCACTGCCGCAATATCCCAGTATTGAACGCTGGCGGAAATCGCACCATAGTGAAGCGTATGATCCCAATAAACTCGCCAGTCGGCAGGAAATGCGTACTTTCGTTTGCGGTCAGTGTCACGTCGAGTATTATTTCAAAGGCGATCATAAATTGCTGACTTACCCTTGGCACAATGGCTTGCAGCCTGAGAAGATCCTGGCATATTACGATACCGTCAAGTTTTTCGATTGGAAGCACGCTATCAGCAATGCGCCAGTTTTGAAAGCACAGCATCCGGAATTCGAAACCTTCACTCAAGGTATTCACTCGCGAGCCGGAGTCGCGTGTGCCGATTGCCACATGCCTTATATGCGCCAAGGTGCCGTGAAGATCAGCGATCATCAAGTGCGCAGTCCACTATTAAATGTCAATCGCGCCTGTCAGGTTTGCCATGCTGTTCCGGAAGCGGAACTCATCAATCGAGTCGATCACATCCAGAATCAGAATAAAGAGATGCTGGATCGTGCCGAGAATGCGCTGGTTAATTTGATTCGAGTGATCGACAAAGCGCAAAAATCCGGAGCAACCGATCAACAGCTTGAAAAAGCACGGGATTTCAATCGTAAAGCCCAATGGTTCTGCGACTTTGTCAATGCCGAAAATTCGATGGGTTTCCATGCCAATCAGGAATCGGCACGCGTCCTTGCCGAGGCGATCGATTATGCTCGACAGGGTGAAATCGAAGTTCTGAAATTTTCACAGAAGTAGAAAAGAAAACCCCCTCCCGAATAAATCGGGAGGGGGCTTCATGTCCAGCCAAGTACCTACACATCGATCTATTTCATCCAAACCACTTTTGTTACTGCTCTTCTACCACTCATCTCCGCTTGTAGGAAGTAGCAACCATTGTTACGTCCCTGTAAGAACTGATTCGGTGCGATCGTTAATCCGGTACTGTTTGATTGAAATACTCTTCGATCAACCAGTCTACCCAAGACATCGAATGCTGATATTGTGATGGCACCGTGATTCGGTGTCCGAAGATGCAATGATCCCAACGACCCGCTTCCGAACTCTCCGGATGAACTCCAACCAAAGCTCGCATCCGGCGATTGAACCGACGGTTTTTCGTTAACTGGTGTCAGCACATCGGTGATTATGGTGTAAGTACCGCTACCCAATGTCTGTTCGTTGATGACACATAGTGTCGATTCGCTGCCGAGTAGCTCGATGACCGCTTGATTGTTTGAAACTGTCACTTCCCGCAGAGTTCGCGGAGATGAACCATTGCTCTGTATGACAAACAACTTGTACGGTCCACCAGTCGTTACATGAAATACCGTACGAAGATAATTCGGAGACGATACCGAATAATTGATGAAGCGGTGATACCGTGTCGCGTAACCCGGGAGCGTGTCACCAACGACACTGTCGGGATAACTAGAAGTTGTTGAGGCATTAGCGATGCTGGGGTTGTAGTGTCGCTGAATATACCTGGCGCCGGCAACGGTGGAATCGTCTAACTTATTCGAAATTGCCCAGTCTTCGAACATCGATTGAAAGGTTCGGCTGGAATACGACAATGCATTATTAAATCCGCTTGAGCCGATCCCGGAGTTTACCGCAACCCGTCTTACTGCCGAATCGCCAAGTTGTTCTGCGACATACTGCCAGAAGGTAAGAAATGCCCCTTGATACGCGCCTCGCGAGGTTATATCGAGATATTGATACGATACGATATCGGGATTTAACCGGGTGGCATACATTGTCCAAAACTGTTGGGGATAGGAGAAGCCCACCCCGGAAGTATTGGGATATCCGTTTTTCAGTTTCAACCATTCCGGGATACCATCGGTACCGAGTGGCTGTTCCAATGCATCGCGCGCATACAATGCCAGTTGTGCGAGCGACATACAGAGACCGCCGTGTGCCTGTGATCGACCGGTATTTAACGGCAATTGTACATAGTTCGCATTCACATAGACCATCTCACGTTGATTGGAATACCCAAGTTGGAGAATTCGCGAGATGGTCGACGACATCTGATTGGCAGCATCGAAAAATCCCGGAAAGAGCAACCCACCTATTGCATCGTGAAATCGGGTGACGACAATGTATACTTTCGGATCGCGATCGAGTGCATTTGGGAATGCTCCACAGGTCGAGGGGATCGTAGCCATCAGTCCGGAATCGGTTCGAGAAGGTGTTCGTGTTTCCAATGCTGTCACGAGATCGTTCACATGAGTCTGTGTCACGACCATCAATCCAGTACCCCACGCACTGTCTTGAACAAAAATGTAGGCGTGATCGGTTACGGCGCGGCAGGTGAATTGCGTCTGATACTTATCGCTATTCGGTACTACCAGCGGATAATTTTGGAAGCTAGTCACCCAAAAGGTTGCCGTATCGCCGACAACGACGGCGTTGGCAGATATCACACAACTAGTGACGTAGAGTAATGCGATCGCTAACAGCACCAATCGATTGTGTGATAACATAGCGTCTCCTTTTTAGTGGGTGAAATATATAGTATAACAAGAATCGTGTATTTGGAATGGATTCGGACGGTAGCGTGAAAATTTATTGTGAATTAGATCGTAAATGATATTTATTGCATTCGACTCGTGAACAATTGTTTCCTGACACTGATTAACCAGAAGGTTAACGCGACGATTATGGCAGGATAGATCGGTTCAATGCCGAATAGATATTTACTATCGGCGGTGCCATGTTTCGACATCGTCCAGGCGAATGAGATAAGAAAGGTCGATAACATTGCCCAAAAAGCTACTCGCGGCTTCATCCGCCAGCGTTCCCGCCAACTCGATAGAAGTGGTAGAACAAGTGCCGGACCGAATACCGACCCGAATTCACGCCAGATCTCAACCACGCTGTCGTTAAGTGAGGCGATAATCGCGGCAATTACCAGTGAAATGAGCAAACCGATCTGTGTTAGGCGGGTTGTCTGTTTCTCGGATCGGAGTTGCTCCGGGAGCATTCGACCGATCAGATCCCGTCCGAGCGTGATTGCCGCAAGAAATGAATAGGAGTTAACGGTCGACATAACCGTAGCGAACATCGCTGTCCAAAACAACCCTTTCAAAATCGGTGGAAGGATTGCATCGGCGAGTAGGGCATAACTTTGGGTTGGCTGTTCGAGGGTGGGAAATAGTGCGCGGGCGTACATTCCAGAAGTCGTCGTCAGAAAATCGAAGATGAACCAGAATACCACCGACCAGAGCATTCCGTTCCGCGCCGTCTTCGGTGATTCCGCGGCAAAACAGCGTTGGTAAAATGCTGGTTCGACTAGTGTCGTCATCGCGATGAAGTACCAAACCAGTATCGCCGCAATCGATTGTCCGCCAGTAGGCGAAAAATGAGTCGGTGGAATGTGCTGCTGTAGATAGCCGATCCCACCGAGAGAATAAATCGCTACTGCGACAATAACGATAAATCCGGCAAACATAAGGATAAATTGTACGATATCGGCATAGACAACCGATTTCAGTCCCCCGGTGACGATATACACCGATGAGGTAATGACTGCAATGAGTAAAGCAACCGCAAAGGATAGCCCAAACGCCATTTGCAGCAGTGTGGCAACCATCAGGACATAAGCGCCGGGAACCGTCGAGAAGAATAAAAATCCCGCACCAAGCATGGCTGCCGGGCGACCATAGGCTTTTTCCAATTGATCGGGGATACTCAGCAGGCGCGCTTTGTTCGCGGTACCGGCTAATTTCCAAGCAAAAATCAGTGCATAGATGTAATAGGGTAGTCCAAACACAAACCAGTTGGAGAGACCGTACAGGTAGGAGTATTCACCGACTCCGAGAATTCCACCGTAGAATGTGGATACAGTGGTTGCCACGAAGGCGGGGAGTGTTACCTTGCGACTAGCGACTAGAAAATCTTCGGCACCGTGTCTAGCGCTGCGGAATGCAAACATACCCGCCACAATCGAGATGGCGAAATAACCGATGATGACGCTGTAATCGCTGACTGCTAGGTGATAATTCATATCGCTTTTCGTTAGACTGGGCAAAAGATACGCTCTTGGAAGCTGGAAGCGAAGTATTTCAGAGCGGTATTTATTTTTCGGGATTTGAATAACGAATCACAAGAATGTGAAGTTTTACTTTGTCTGGCAACTTTTTTTTGATAAAATAAGGCGTTAACCGGAGAAACCGAAATGAGAAAAATTGCCTTCCTGCTCTGGATCGCATTGACTATCACCTCGCAAGCAGCAAAACCATTAAATCTTAGCATATTCCACTATAATGACGAGCATTCGTTCAATAGTCCGCAGATTGTTAAGAATCGGGCAACGGGAAAGATCGATACGGTCGGTGGTTCGATTTATTTGGCGGGACAAGTTGCCAAATGGCGTTCCGAATGTGAACGATCATTGCTTCTGGATGCTGGTGACGAATTTACCGGTGGACCAATCAGCGCATTTACTCAGGGCAAGAGTCAATCCGACATCCTGAAAGTATTGAAACCCGATATGATGTGCTTGGGAAACCACGAATTCGATTACGGATTATCGGCATTGAAAGCCTTCCAATTCTCATTGGATAGTGCTACGACACTAGCTTCTGCAAATATTATACAACGCGACAATAGTGACCCTTTATTTACAGCGGCGAAAGTCTTCGACCGTAAAGGAGTCAAGATCGGCGTACTGGCACTGACAACCGAGGGATTGGGAGAATTGGTTCATCCATCCAGTTTGAAGAATATTAGTGTCGTTCCAGTCGAACCAATCGCGCGGGCGTTTGTCGATAGTATGCGCAAGAAGGTCGATGTAATTGCCTGCCTGACGCATCAAGGGGTATACGACGATAGCGTGCTGGCAGCCCATGTGCCGGGAATCGATGTAATTGTTGGCGGGCACAGTCATACCTATCTCGTGAATGGTGTGAAAGTAAACAGCACGCAAATCGTGCAAGCCGGCAACTATGGCTATTATCTCGGTCGAGTAGATTTATTGGTTGATACCACGACTCATAGCGTGGTTCAAAGTACAGCATCGACAGTACCGCTCGGTCAAAGTTATGGTTCCCCAGTCGACTCCAATATGGTGAAAGTTGTTAACGAACAGGAAGCATTGGTTTCGAAAGCACTTGACAAAGAAGTGGGTTCACTGACTGACGATTTCAAGCGGATGTTCTCCGGTGAATCGAATGTCGGAAATTGGGTCTGTGAGACGTTAAAACGGCGTATCTCTTGCGATATTGGGTTGTATAACTCTGGTGGCATTCGCGTCGACATCCTCGCGGGAAAAGTGACAAAACGCCATCTATGGTCGATGGAGCCATTTGGTAACTCAACGACGAAAGTTACCGTTACCGGCAAAGATTTGGTGAAAATGATGGAATTTCGATCGACACAACTCGGCGATTTCATTCAAACGTCCGGATTGAAAGTCCAAATAAAAAATAAAAAAGTTGTCTCATTGGAAGTGAATGGTGTTGCTGTCGATCCTTCGAAAAAGTATTCCATTGCGACCAATAGTTATGTCGTTGCGCAATGGGATAAATACTTCGGTTTCAAATTGGATCCATCGGTTGTAGTCGACACCGGAATGCCTACCCGCGAAACCTTAATCACGGAATTCGAAGAAGCGAAAACAGTGACCCCCAAATTAACCAACTGGTGGCACGTTGAGTAATGGCGTGAGATTACACGACTACTTGCATCAGATCTTACCGGTACTGGTTGCACTCATCGCAACCAGTATCGGCTTTGCTGCTGGATTGACCGATTCATTGAAAAGCAGCGATTCGGCTTCGGTAAAAAAGCCCGTCATTATCAGCAACAGTAAATATTGGTCGACTTGGTTCGAAGACCGGCAGCGATCGCCGATTACTACGATTGTGCTGCACGCCAGTTTCGATCCGAAACATCCCGACGACTTAACCTATCGACGGTTGCGAAAAGTATGGGATCGATATCATGCCGCACCGCACTTTGCCATTGAACCGAATGGTCGAATCATCGAAGTTGTGCCGGTAACGGAAGCAGCAAAGCACGCACAACATGCGAAACCGAATCACAATCCATTTTCGATCGGTATTGAACTTATTCATGTTTGGAATGGCGAGGGGAGTGAACGGATTGCCTATCCGGAAGCTCAACTAAAAGCCTGCGGCGAATTGGTGCGATGGTTGCGCGCGCAATATTCGATCGTCAATGTGGTGAGTCATCGGGCAATTTCTACCAATGGAAAAAAAGATCCCAACATGACGCCCGATGAATGGAAAATCGCGGCTGATAGTACTGTATTTCCCGATCCTTGGCCGCGAACCGAGACTGGATGGCTTCCATCCCCAAAAGACCGCTAATGGAACAATCACATCTGCAGCGCGTATATTACCTGACTTGTTAAGGAATTTTTTAATTGAACGAGTGGAAAGAAAAGATTCGCGAGATACTTCAAAAAAAGCTGATCAGAAATATTTTCTGGCTCTACGGCGTGCATTTTGTGAATTACCTCGTACCGTTGATTACTATACCCTATCTCACCCGCGTATTGGGTGTCGGAGGGTGGGGTCTATTCGCGTTGATCCAAAGCTTTGCCCTCTATATCATGACCATCGTCGAATACAATTTTATCTTTTCCGCTACCCGCGATGTTGCGATCGCCCGCGATGACTTGAACCGTCGTAGTGAGTTGCTTACTGGAGTGATGTCGGCAAAAGTTATTCTCTCTGTGATCGGTGCAATAATCGGACTCATCGCACAAATATTTGTTCCCAGTCTGCGCGATAATCCCGGAACATTCTGGCTCGGGATGTTGTGGATGGTAACGCTTGGCAACAACCTGCTCTGGTATTTTCAGGGTTTGGAACGAATGCAGTTGGCTGCAAGCCTCGATGTCTCAGCGAAATTTATTGCAACCATTGGTATTTTCTTTCTGGTCCACGATGCAAACGACATCGGGTTGGTCTTCCTCATCTACACTGCCGCGAATCTATTTTCGATCATCGTATCGCTGGTTTTAGCGTATCGGGAAGTTCCGTTCACGCGCCCGTCCCGTCAACTAGCTCAGGATATCTTGAAATCGGGCGGTGCGCTGTTCCTATCGCGTTTACTCGTCAGTATTTATTCTACCGCCAATGTTTTTGTCGTCGGTTTGTTTGCGCTGCCGCAAGTGGCTGGTATTTATGCCGGTGCCGATAAACTGAGTAAAGGTTTTTCGGCAATGCAGGGACCAATCACTTTTGCAATCTTTCCACGACTCAGCAATCTCTTTCAGTCCGATTATGCCAAAGCGAAAATTCTCTTTCGGAAAAGTGCCGCACTCATTTTCGCCGTCGGCTGCGTGATGAGTCTGATGTTTTACTTGCTGAGTCCGATCTACACGAAATACTATTTAGGACCAGGCTTTGAAGAGACATTGACGGTATTGCGGATTTTAGTACCGGTCTCGATCTTTATCGCATTGAATAACGTGATCGTTATCCAGTGGATGTTGCCGCTCGGACACGATCGGGAATATTATATCGTTACCGGCACAACTGCAGTGATTCATCTGGCGCTGGCATATCCGTTGATCACTCATTTTGGTGCAATCGGGATGGCATGGGCTGTTCTGTTATCCAATATGTGCGACTTCACACTTTACAATATCATCCTACTGTATAAAGGGTGTCATCCATTCCAAGGGAAAATCCTAGCCAGTATCGGGCGGAAATCATGACCGTCAGATTCTCCGAACTCGTGTCGCGCTTCTCGACTCCGTCCGACAACCGGTATAACCAAACTCTGCGAAGATTACACGAGCAGAATATCCCGCTAATCGATCTAGTAAATCCGAAATGGTATGAGAACGGAATAGCTTTTCCCGATTCAATTCTCGATGACGCCTATCAAACCGCGTTAACTAAGACACGCGAATATCAACCGGATTCGCACGGTCAATTGGGATTACGGATAGCAATCGCCGATTGGTATGCACGTCGAGGGGAAGCGGTTGATCCCGATGAGATCTTTATTACGCCAGGCAGTAGTTTTGCTTATCTGATTCTTTTTCGACTATTAGGTGATAGCGCCGAAGTCCTTTGTCCAGTGCCCAGTTACCCGTTGTTCGAGGATATTGCCGCCGTTGCGGGCTGGAAAATGACGACTTTTCCACTGTCACCCGCAAACGGCTGGAGTATCAATCCTGATTGGTTGGCAAATCGTATCTCCACCAATACCCGAGCGATCTGTCTGATCTCACCGCACAATCCGACAGGTACCATTCTCAATTCGGATGAGCTTCGAGCGATCGGTGAAGTAGCCTGTCGATTGCAGGTTCCTCTGATTTTCGATGAGGTCTTTTGTGAATTCCGTTTCGATGAAACTGGGCAGTCATTTCACGGGAATTTCCCACGACCGCAAGCAACCGATTATCCACTAGTATTCTGGTTGAATGGGTTCTCGAAAATCTTGGGATTGCCCGGTCATAAAATCGGGTGGGTTGTCGTGAAAGGGAATGATTACGAAGCAGTACAGCAGGCAAAACAGACCCTCGATCATCTTATCGATACTTTTCTACCGGTAAATGAAACGGCTCAATCAGCCGCAACGGAAATATTGTCGCGCGATCAAGGACAATTTATCGATAACGAATCGCACAAACTTGCCGCGTTGTTAGCCACACGTCGGAAAATTGTGATTGATGAAGCTCGAAAATCGGGGGTATCGATCAATGCGTCGTCGGGAGGGGTATACTGTATCATTGATACTCCGGCGAATCGATCGGCTGAGCAAATCGCAATCGATCTGATGGAACAAAAACACTTGATCGTGCATCCGGGTTATTATTACGACCTACCGCATGAAGCAATCGTCATTACCTATTTAGCTTCGGAATCAACACTTCGACAAGCGCTGCCTTCGCTGTTTTCTTATCTATCTCAATAATTAGTGGTGTAATTTAATTCGATTGTGTCGGGAGACGACAACTGTGTCGTTATTTTCGCGCGGCTTCGGGATCGATCACCGCCTGAAACGAACGTACTGCGCGTTGCCAGGTGAATTGCCGGATAAACTTGTTGCCGTCGGTTGCAATGCGGATCCGCATATCGACATGTCGGATGAGGATTTGCAGGTTTTCTGCCAAGCGATGAATATCGCCGGCTGGAGAGATCAAAGCTGTTTTCGCGTCGGTAGCATATTCGCGGTGACCACCGATATCCGTCGCACACAATGCTGCACCGCACTGCATCGATTCGGCGGGTGGTAAAGGCCACCCTTCGGCAAAACTCGGCGAGAGAAATATCGCAGCTTCGTTGTACAGTTTACGCAACACATTCTGCGATGGATTGCGGTAATATTTTATCCATGGCGGGAAATCTTCCGTGGGTGCATCGATTCCAAATAGCGTGACATTCAACTCCGGCGTGGTCTGTTTCGCCAGCTTCAGCGCCATCAATCCGATTTGCGTGCCCTTCCACGGTTCGTTGTGATAGAGCATCATGACTTTCGCCGGTTGACGTTCGTTGATTGGAGTATCGATATTGAACCGCTCGAAATCCAAACCGTTGGGGATGTAAGCTGCCTCTTGACTCATCGATTGTGCATACATCTGCAACCACTTCGCGATGACAATTTTCTGCATCGGAAGCTTCCAAGTCTCTTCGATTCTTTTTTCATCGCTGAATCGGTAATGAGTTTCCAGATGTTGTAGAAGGTAAAACTTTTTACCTTTCGATTCCGGGTAGGTGTTTAACCATTCCGCAGTTTCCCACGAAGTTGCGACACAAATATCGGCATCGGGAAGCCAATGAAAATGCAGCGTTGGAAGCCAGAGCAGTTTAACAGCACGTTCCGTTGAAAACCACGATTTCGGACGATACCCTCCGTGCAGGCGAATCTTACGCAGCCAATATTCTCGAATCCGCAGCATTTCTGTGTGGAATTTCCGGTCGCCGAGTCTTCCATATGGGGCGTGAGCAACTGCGACCTCGTAACCGATACGAGATAATCCGTTGGCGTATTCATACACAATTTTGTAGTTCCCGGATGGATTGTGACCCGACCCGGGTAATAGAAATACGATTCGCATAGTGATGATTCGGTTACTTGGTTTAACGATATAATATACAACTGATCTTGATATTATTCGTCAATCTATCATCCAATAGTACCCTTACAAGATAATCGATGCAAGAGCCGATCGGGTATATTCGAATTTATCGTATGCTTTGAAACAACTAGGAGTATTTCGAAATCAAGAAAAATGCGGGCTGTGGCGCCCGCATCGAAATCTTCAAACCAAAAAAAAATCACTTCATTAGTTGTGCATGAGCTGCCATCGTCGTTTCGATCTCGTGAGCGACTTCCAAAGCACGGAAACCTTGTTCGCCGCTTACAGCAACCGGTGTTTCACCACGAATCGCCGAGATAAACGATGCCAATTCCAGTCCGATCGCGTTCGCTTCGGCGGCTTCAGGCTGCCAGCGAGCAATAGTTTTTGTACTGCCGTCAACCAATTGGATCGGCATTAGCGGGAAACCGGTTAGTGTTGGATTGTCCTCAACTAAATATATTACTTCAGCCTGACCGGTTTGGAAATCGAGCGAGACGTAGCTGCTATTTTGGAACATCCGTAATTTACGCATCGGATGCAATGACAATCGCGATGCGGTAACATTTGCTACTTGTCCGCGCGCAAAAGTGATTCGCGCATTGACGATATCGGGTGACGGAGAAACGACCGATACACCGCTAGCAGCAATGTTTATTACCGGATCGGGAATCAAATGCAGAATTACGTCGAGATCGTGAATCATCAAATCGAATACTACCGAAACGTCGACGCCACGCGGTTTGTATGGTGCCAGTCGATGCGATTCGATAAACTGAGGTTCCAATTTGATGCCATCAAGTGCTCGGACTGCCCGATTAAACCGTTCGACATGACCCACCTGCAAGACGATACCTGCTTTAGCGGCGGCATCGATCATTCGCTTACCGGCTTCGACAGTATGTGCCAACGGTTTTTCAACGAAGACGTGTTTCCCCGCAGCAATCGCTTGCAATGTCAATGGTTCGTGAACTGTCGTTACAGCAACGATATCGACGGCATCGACTTCTTTCAGCAATGCTTCGTAGCTGTCGAAAACCTTGACGTTCCACTGCGCAGCTTTTTGAACAGCGATTTCGTGGTTTGTGTCGTAAACACCGACGAATTGAGCGTGAGGAGTTGAACCGAGAAGATTACCGTGAAATGTGCCTAGATGTCCGGTACCGGCAAGACCGATGCGGACGTCAGTCTTTCCGTTTGAAGCTGACATGGAAGTGCATTCCTATATTGGAAAAGATCACAAAACAAAACAGCCCGATCACAAATTCCCACCAATTGGCATCGCCTAAATCGAAGAACAGCATCGTGCCTGACATTACTGAGAAAACCAAACTGATAAAAGCCAAGACGAGTGCGATGTTGCGCAACGTTGCATTGACGCGCATAGAACGGTGTCGGTCAAAACTGTCGAAAGTACGCATTTGAATAATTATTCCGAACGTATTAACGCTTGCTCTAAGTCCCCGATTAGATCGGTATAATTTTCAATTCCGATCGAAAGTCGCACCGTACCCGGAAGAATGCCGAGTTCGGCTTGCTGATCGACCGTAAACTGCATATGACTAGTATTATACGGATTTGAGATTAGAGATTCCACTCCACCCAGACTTGTTGCCGGTTGTATAATATGTAATTCTTTCAATAACCGTTCCGAGCGTGCTGTACCTCCGGCTACTCGAAATGCCACGACGCCGCCACCGTTGGGTAACCAGCAGGGAAGCGGGGTATGTATTCCGGGATAAAAAACTGTTTCGATTTCCGGTCGATTTTGCAGCCAAAAAGCTACTTGGTATGCAAGATTGTTAATCTCAACCATACGCAAAGGAAAGGTTTGTAATCCCCGGTTCCATAGATAGGCAGCCGCTGGATCGAGACAACCACCCAGTCTAGTCATTTGACGCCATACCGGCATTAAAACTTCTTTACTCCCCGAAACGACACCACAAATGACATCGGAATGTCCATTTAAATATTTTGTACCCGATTCTATCACAAAATCAGCACCGTAAAAATGAGGAATGCAATTCCACGGCGATGCAAAAGTATTATCGATGACTGAAGTCGAATGATATTTGCGTACCAGCGTCAGCAATTCCAGTAACGGTGACGGTCGCGAGAGTGGATTGGACATCGTTTCGAAGTAGACTACTCGCGGTGTCGGCGACTCAGCAAATGCTGCTTCGAGCTGGTCAGGAACTTCCGGATCGAACCAACTCAAAGTAATTCCCATTTTAACGATATCGGATGTCAGGAGCGAATAAGTTACTCCATATAACTCGCGACTTACTAACCAGCGATCTCCCGGTCGTGCAAGAGAAAATAGCACCGCGCTGACCGCCGCCATTCCTGAAGATGTCGCTAGTGCATCCTCAGCTTTTTCCATCGCTGCCAGTTTCCGCTCTAATGCACGTACTGTCGGATTTCCATACCGCGAGTACAACCAAGTGTCGCGAGAGTTACCTGAAACATAGGCATCGAGTGTTTCCTGAGATAAACGGAAAGTAGTCGACCGATGAATCGGGAGCGCAACATCAGTCACTTCATCACCGATAAATGAGTGACTACAAATCGTTTTTAGCTGGTTGCGCCAACCGACAATGTCGAAAGTTTTTATCATGTAAAACAAAATACGAAAATCAAGGTAAATATAACAGCTTATAAGTTTCAGTTTGACGATTTTGAATGATTCTTAGAAAATATACCCCGGCAGCCGATCGTGTTCGATCTGGCATCCATTGCCAAGCTCCCGTTGCACCAATAGGGATATTAGCGCGTTGCACCAATCGACCCAATGCGTCGAATACTTCGAGAGCTGCCGATTGTTCCGGTTTCAGTCGGTAACGGAGGGTCACGACTCGATTAAATGGGTTAGGGTAGACTTGATCAAATCCATAATGATCCACCATTGATCGAGAATCCACATTATCGATATCCGGAACAGTAAATAAAAGCGTGTCGGTGAGCGCAGATTGACCACAGAGGTAGATCGTACGCAATTGGTACACCCGTGGCGGTGATCCGTCGGGAAACGGTTCGGAGAAGACCGTATCGAATGTCAATGGGATATAATTAACACTGTCACGTATAATCGCGTATCCCAGAATTCGACGATTCGCTTCTGGATCGGTGTAAGGTGAAGTCCAGTAAAATCGCGATTCCCCTTCTTCGATTCCTCGTCGGGTAATAACCGGAGCCAGTAGTCGAGCTATTGACGTGTGTACTCGAGCAGTATCGCCCGGCAATAACGCTACAATATGAATGCGGGTTTCGAAGCCGGTTCCAAAGATCAGAACAGTGTCGACGCCGGTAGTAACATGATCGAATCCAAACGAATGCGTACTGTCGAGTAAAATTTGTTGCTGGCGAAATGACACCCAGATCGAATCGGTTGAGCGATCGCCATAAATCGCAACTTGTCCTCGCAGAGAAGAATACGCTGAGACCAACGCCACATCCTGAACAGTCGGCGTGCCAGTCGCGCTAATCCTGATCCGAACCGTCCGGGGAAGATAATCCGGAGCTGCGAATTGGAGAGTGTATATACCCGGTTCGCGGAGCATTCGATAGCGACCGTTCGGGAGCAATTTGCGGGTCACAAATCCGGAATCCCACTGAGAAACGATCTGCCAGTCGACATTTGCAATCGGACGTCGGCTACTGCTGTCGATTACAAATCCGGTCAGTTGATTTTGCAATGCGCGGTCAATCATTGCATTGATTGCAAAACGGTGGGGAATACAGACTGTATCGATACTATCGATCGGAGGATTGTAATCCGGTCCGCGCCAAGTCTCGATCGTAAATCCGGGATTACCGTATCGGGAATAGTTGTGATCGTTGTGCTCGCCACCGTGGAAGTAGAGCTGACCACCCATGATCTGATTGTAGAATGGGAGATAATTGTGATAGAGCACCGATAAACTTCGTGTCGTGATACTGTCAGGGCATTCCCGCGCATACCAGCAATATGGACGTAAAATTTGCATTCCGGAGGAATGATAGGCGAGCGACATTACCGGCTGGATCGTTCGAACCAAGGAATCGATTGCCACATCTTCCGGTTCGGATAGCGGGGCGGTACCGTATGCTGCCGCAGCAAAACCCCAGTGAAATGCAAAGTTTCGGTTGAGATCTACTCCTCGGTAGTTATAGCGTTGACGATACTCGTAACCATCGGGATTGTGGATCGGAACAAGATGCAGTTCGATATTGTGCAATCGCCGTTGCATCGCAGTATCGGTCTCGATCATAGTGTCGAGCCAGCGCAGGTATCGCAATGTGATTTCAACCCCAATCAACTCGTTACCATGGGTTCCCGAAAGGATGTAAAACCGCGGAAGGTCGCGATCGACCGATACGCTGTCGGTGATTTTCAAATGTAGGATCGCGCGATGTTCCACCGAATAACCGATTGTGTCAAGGTGAGCAATCGTCGGATGGTTCGTAACAAAATTAATTATTTCCGAAGCAGCAGTAGCATACGTGTGATAGTCGTCGATTTCGTCGGAACTGCTATGAATTGGACCGAGGAGATTGGATAGATCGCCGATTTCACGATAGCACTCGACGGAGACTAGAGATTGGAATCGACGAAAATCGCTTTCTTCCGGAAATTCCACGAGTAGTGAATCCGAAGTACTTCCACAGATAATCTCTCCACGACATGCACTGACTATCGCTTGCGTCTGAGCTAAATTGGCAATTCTGATGATGTTGGCATTCGCGGGAAAAATGAACCAAATGAGCAAAAGAATCGTCGATAAGACAAAAAAATGCCAATTACATCGCTGCTTCAGTGAAGTGTTCTTAATGGAAGTAATGAATAAAGAAAATCGCATATCGCTTTCGAATGGAACGTACTTTAAAATCACACTTAGACTGATCCAAAAAAAGAGAAATCGGAAACCGAGTAATTATTTTCTGTGATACACAGCTACTCTCAGAGTAATTAATAAGTTGTACACTAATTGAACGGAACTGCTTAAGTGAGTGTTTGATAAAACCTTCACTATCTTATTAGAAAATAGATGGTCATATCAAAGGGGTACAATAAGCAGTTATACTTTTAGAAAACAAGCCAAAATGGTACAAAGTGTGTTTCTTGCCTATACCCTGAGATTTTGATACTATTCAATATCGCTGCACATCCAATTTCCCCCAAGAGACTAGGGTTGGCGACGCGAAATACCCCCCCAATTTCCCGCTAACCCTTTTCTCGGCAATCAAATTGGACTACATTAGTCCAATTTAAACCGTATCACTTCCATTCAAATAGTAAACCGGACAATTCGAGATGATACTTTCCCGTCAGTCGGAATATGGCATTCGAGTTATGATCGAAATTGCGCGTCGCGATGGTGGCGATAATGTCACCACTAGCGCAATTGCCGATGTTTGCCGAATTCCGATAGCTTTTTTACACAAGACGGTATCGCGATTGGTTAACGCCGGATTGATTGTTTCTCGGCGTGGCAGTGGTGGAGGGTTGACACTGGCACGTTCGCCCGAAAGTATCTCTTTACTTGATATCGTTATTGCTATCGAAGATAAATTGGTCTTGATGGACTGCCTGATGGAAGGAAAACGCTGTGATATGCTATCGCATTGTGCCGTTCACTCGGTGCTCTGTGAAACGGCAAGCGATCTGAGTCAACGATTTCGATCGATTACGGTAGCTCAGTTGCTTCACCAGCAAACCGTCATGGATCATTCGAAACCGAAACGGAATCCAGTTGTTGAAATTGCAATTAAATAATCAGCCAGTCGATTGAATTCAATCGCTGGTCGCGAGAAGAGATGTTAAAAGAAGCTTATCTCGATTGGATTAGTGCTGCTCCGGTATTACCGGAAGTTCTTCTGAAGATGTCCGAGGCAGCGAAAAGCCACTATGGCAATCCTTCGTCCCGCTTGCATCCGTGGGGAGTTAATGCGCAACGCGCTATGGATCGGGCGCGTGCTCAGGTTGCAGCTTTGATCGGAGCACTGGATCCGGTTGAGCTGATCTTTTGCAGTTCGGCAACTGAAGCGAACAATCTCGCACTCAAAGGGATTGCGTTGGCTAGCGATCGAGGAAAACATATTGTAATTGGTGCAATCGATCACCCATCGGTAAGAATGACTGCGCAAGCGCTTTTATGGCAGGGATTCGCTATCGATTATGTACCGGTCGATGAGTTCGGGATAATAAAACTGGATCGCTTGTCCGAATTAATTCGCGACGATACGGCACTGGTATCGATACAACATGCAAATAGTGAAATTGGTACAATTCAACCACTCGAGCAGATTGCTAAAATCTGCAATTCACGAGGTGTACCACTTCATTCCGACGGTAGCGGTGTGGTCGGTATCTTGCCAATCGACATCGAAAACCTTGGGGTGACAGCCTACTCGTTTGGTGCAAATGCTTTTTGGGGTCCGGTTGGAGCGGCTGCGTTGTGGCTTCGAAAAGGAACCGATCTTCTTCCGCAAATGAATGGTGGTGTCCAAGAACGTAAGCAGCGTGCTGGTACCGAAAATATACCAGCAATTGTGGGAATGGGAAATGCCGCCGAAATTGCCCGGCATGAAATTATGGAACGTGCAATTAAGCTTCGGAAATTAAGCAATCAACTACTTGACGGTTTAACCGCGGGATTTGGTAATTGCGCTCCAGCTTGCTTTTATCAAACAGGTCATCCGATAAGTCGGTTACCACAGATCGCCAGTTTCCGGCTGGAGTGGGTGGAAGGCGAGGCGTTGTTGCTCGGAATTGGAGCGGATCGTATTGCGGCAGTTTCGGGTAGTGCTTGTGCGAGTCCCGAACTCGGTGCCAGTTATGTGTTAGAGGCATGTGGTGTACCCGAGGAACAACGGAGTGGCAGTATCACTCTCTCGGTAGGGTGGTCGACGACCCAAGATGAGATCGAATATGCAATTGATCGAATCGTATATCATGGTAAACGACTCTATGCCATGTCGCCGATGGCGAAATTAGTGAATTGAAACCAAGTCGAAACGGGGAAATTCCGACGAGGTGAACAAGTTTTTATTAGTATGAAAGATTAAGTATTATTGGGGGGATCCAAAATGGAAGCAACTATGTTGAATGAATCGACAACCGAAGCAATGGTAACAATTACCGATAAAGCTTTAACTCAAATCAAGAAATTGCAAGCAGCGAACAATTCCGATCAGTTACCACTTCGGTTGTTTGTGCAAGCCGGCGGCTGTAAGGGCATGAGCTACGGCTTGATGTTTGACGATCAACCGCTTGAGGAAGGCGATGTCGCATTCGAACGAGATGGAATTAAATTCATCGTCGATAACGAAAGTATTCGCTATCTTGCCGGCGCCGAAGTCGATTTTGAAGATAATCTAATCGGTGGCGGGTTTAAAATTCACAACCCGAATGCCGTCAAAACTTGCGGCTGTGGTTCTAGCTTTAAATCCTGTAGCTGAATCGTCTCGACAATTACGTGATAAGGCGGGAGCAATCCCGCCTTTTCGGTTTAAGACAGTATAAATTTGTTAGTTATTTGGTTGCACCTTCGAGAATCCAGCGCCTGACTGTATCCACTTTACCGGGAGCCAAAGAGTCGAGATTGAATGGCATGCGGTATAGTACATACGTTGAAGAGATGCGCGTATACAACGCTGACTGATCGGGATTTCCGGGAAGAACGATTACCGAACCCGTCATTGTTCCATAATAAATCGAGAGTCGTCGAGAATTAACTGCTGCAGATAAGTCTTGTATCGACCACCCACCTGCCTGACTATTCGTACTATGGCAATTCCCGCAATAGGTCGTGAGAATCGGATAAATCGAATTCGAGTAATGAATCCCCGCATAATAGGATATCACTTTAGCCACGGAAGAGATTGCCGTGTCCTGACTATTTTGCGCAATAATCCGATAACTATACGATGAATCGGGACGACGATCGGAATCGGTGTAATTGTTCCAAACATTCATTATTTTGGCAATCGTATCGGTGGGAGTGCGACTACCCCAGCCGCGCAAAATAAAAATCGAATCGGCGTTCGGAATTTGATTCCAGTATAGAATGATTGTAGTACTATCGAATCGAGCTGCGTAAAAGCCCGATATGGAAATTCCGGAATCTACTTGTGTTGGACTACTGCTATCTTTCTTGCACCCGATTATTCCGAAGAGTAGTAAGGTAATAGAAACGAACGACAGATATCGAAACCGACTCATCTTAGTATCCTCATATTTGGTCGATATCGCGATGATTGCCCGGGTAATTCGCGAAATTGGTACTGATAAAACGAATATCACTGAATTCACAAAACATGATACGTAGAATTGATGTACACTTTCCGGAGACTTGAAAGTGATTCAACTTATTGGAGCATTTCAATCGGGATTGGTTTAGGAATTGTAGCGGAAACTACTCGAAATCGTCATTTAGCGCAAAGCGCGAAGAGATATTAAGTTGAGAGGGATCCTCGTCGAGAGGGGAGGGTTGCGGGATTATTCCTTGGATATAAGTAACAGCGGTTGCAATGTCCGCTTCCAACTCGGCTCGATAAACCAATGGGTAAGATCGATCCCCTTCCCATAGCCCGCCGAGATTATCGAATCGCCCTGTTGGTGTTCCACTGATTGCAGCTAATACCCCGGTCGTTTCTGTGCCTGTGATACATACATCTGCAGTACAACATAACGCAAATGATTCGATAAGATTGAGTGGTTTACGAGTCACCAAAAGTGATTTCTCGTCGACTTCATTGTCAGATCGGTCGTTAGAAATATCCGTATGAAGAATTGGATTGAATCCATCAAATAGTAGACGGTCATTCAAGCCCTGCCAGAAATGAATATTCTTTTTGCCAGTATCGGTCAATAACATGATCCGGTTACCGTGCGGAGATTCCCATTCCAATTCAGCGCGATCGATTTCTTCAAAAGGTGGTGCCAACATCGCGGGATATTCTGCCGTTATGTTACCCGGTATCTTGGAAAACCAACTTCGCCACCCTTCGGATCGTCGACTCGAATAGGTCAACCAACCGCTACGTCGGTTTTCGTCGATCGGTCCAAAGCAATATCCCATCTTGATGGGAGCCTCAAATCGGTTTGCAAGTCTTGCACAGTTCGGGGTTGTCGCAATCACCCAATCCGGATCGAAAGAAGACCAAAATCGAAATGCTTCAGAATCGGCTCGATAATGCTTTGATGAACAATTACCTACCCATGGAGTGATTGTCACTCGCGGATCAATTGTTTGTAGCAGCGAAATAGCATCGGGCGAAACAACCAAGAGAAATTCGCAGGAGGGGTATTCATCCATCACATAGGACAACGGTGAGAGTACTGCGATAGCAGTGCGCAAATTGCCCGGAGCTAAGATGAGTATTCGCTCCGGGTACTGATGAGGGGTAAACTCAGGTCGATAAAAAAAACAAATGCGTTCGGCAAGCCAGGGAATCATCGACTACAACGGTTCATGAAGTAAAGATCGCAATTTGCCTACAACGGAATGTTCGAGGTATTCCAAATCCAGTGGTTTGGTGATATAGTCGGCGGCACCCATCTTTAACGCTTTCCGCCCGGAATCGAGACTATCCAATGCGGTAATCATAATAACGCAGAGATCTTCGTTTTGTTGCAACAGCTTTTCCAGAGTGGTGTACCCATCGTAATCCGGCATCATGATATCCAATAATACCAACTGTGGGTGCCATTCTGTGACAGTGCGGATAGCGTCTTTACCCGAATGTACCGATTGTACATCGTACCCTTTTTGGGCAAGGAACGAATGTAGAAATTCTGCAATCGCAACATCGTCGTCGACCACGAGAATCCGATTTTTCATCGTCATAAGTGATCCTTGCTATGGATTGTGAATTGATTAAAAACCATTGACTCAATATAAGCATAAGGCATAAAGGATCGAAAAGCTTTCAGAAAGATTAGAAAGATTTCCCCTCGTGCCGCGCCAAAACCCAACTTGATAAAACTTTGCGTTCCGATTCAATTGTCAGTGATTGCGGTAAATCGCGAATAACATCTGCCACCGCAGTCTCGTTCGATCCGTGCACTTCAACAATGGGTTCACCGGCTTTTACAAAATCACCCCAGGCTTTGAGAAAAACAAAACCGGCGAGCGGATCGACCGAGTCGGAGACGACTCTTCGTCCAGCACCGAGAATTACCCCAGCCTTGCCGAACCACAACGCATCGGCGCCATTAAGATAACCGTCACGTGAAGCCGTTACGGTTTTAATGATCGGTGCATTGGGCATTTTTTCGGGATGGAATATAACATCGGCATCGCCACCTTGTGCAGCGACAATTTTCGCAAAGATTTCCACTCCGCAGCCAGACTTCCAATACCCTTCCAACCGCTGATACGCAGCGTCGAATGGACCTTTTCCAACAGCATCCAGAACTTCTGCGCCAAGCGATAGCGTTAGTTCATTGACTTCAATCAAATCGCTTCGACCATGCAACCATTCAATTGCTTCGCGGGTTTCCAGCCAATTACCGATCGTGCGACCGATTGGAGTATCCATGGCTGTTAGCAGTATTCGGGTCGAAATATCGGCTCGCGTAGCGTTTTCGTAAAGCGCTTGTGCTAGTTTCTCGGCAAACTCTTTCGTATCGCTGAAAGCACCGTGACCGACTTTCAAATCGATCACCAGACCATTCAACCCTTCCGAGCACTTTTTGGAAAGGATCGATGCCGTGATCAGAGGTACTGCGCGAACCGTCGAGGTCACATCGCGCAAAGAGTACATTTTCCGGTCGGCTGGTGCCAATTCGGCGGTTTGACCCGCTAAAACGCATCCGATTCTCGGGAGCAGCGACTTAATTTCTTCGAGGGAAACACGAGTTCGAAATCCGGGAATGGCATCCAACTTATCCAGTGTACCACCGGTGTGACCCAATCCGCGACCGGAAATCATCGGAACGTAACAACCATCGGCGACGAGCAATGGTGCCAGCATCAGCGAGATCTTGTCGCCTACGCCGCCGGTAGAGTGCTTGTCGACTACCGGTCCATTAAGTCCTTCCCATTTTAGCTTTACACCGCTTTCAACCATCGTGTCGAGCAGCGCAGACGTTTCTTCCGGGGTCATTCCACGGAAATAAACCGCCATTAAAAACGCAGCCATTTGATAATCGGGTACTTCACCGCGGTGATATCCGAGTACAAAATCGCGCAATTCATTGCGTGTGAGTTCTTTACCCTGCTGTTTCTTCTCAATTAGATCGATTATTGTATGCATAATCATTCAAAATACATCGAAATCTGCGCTCATTCAATTCAAGGTTGGTAGAAGGTTAAGATTAATTCAATCTGGTTAAGATGTGGGGAGTGATGCATGTTCTTGAATAGGTTATTAAGTACTACATTGTTGTTTGGTCGAGTGGAGATCAGGTTTCATGGAGTGGAAAAACAACCGAATCCGAATAGTGTTACTGGTTGGCTGGGTTATGACAGTACTCCCAGTGGTTGGTTTCGCAGTGCCGAAAGACGATATCAAAGCGCTGTGCACCGGTTCACGAAACAGTGCTAAAAGCGCTGTCGAACAACTAGTTACCCAACCTGCGGAATCGCTGTTTTACTGGATTTCGACATTTTCGGAATATCCTAAAACGGATACGATTGGAAAATTTGCCCATTTCTCGCGAACATTTGGTGAAAATGTCCGCGCTCCCGCGTTTCTCTATGTTCCGAAATGTTACGACGGTTCTCCCTTGCCAATGATCGTCTATCTTCATGGTGGTAACAGCAAGCGCGCTTTCGACCCGTATACCGACGAAATTTTGTCCAAAGAACCCATGATGAAGCTCTGTGAGCAGAATGGTTGGTTCTACCTCTTTCCTGAAGCGCGCTTTGATTGTGCATGGTGGAGTCCGAACGGGATGGAAAATGTGCGGACATTCATTCGCGAAGCCAAACGACGCTACAATATCGACGACGATCGAATCGCGGTGACCGGCTTCTCCGATGGTGCTTCCGGTGCTTACTTCTATGCTTTGGCGATGCCAAATGATTTTGCGCAATTCTTTCCATGGTCGGGTCACATGGCGGCTGCGTCACTGTTTGGCGATTGGCAATTGTATGTCCCGAACCTGAGAAATCGGCAAGTTTTTGCAACCAATGGCGGAAAGGATCGGTTGTATCCAACAGCAAAAATGTTACCGATGATTCAACTGGCAAAACGTGCGGGCGCCAATCTGACGCATGTTTCCTTCGACACCGCCGATCACAATTATGGATACTTGAAGCTAGTGTATCCCGGATTTATTAAACGAATTGAAAATAATCGTCGCGACCCGTTCCCAAAGAAAATTTACTGGGAAACATCGGATCCTCGAATCGGATCATGTGATTGGATTGCGATTATAAAATTGTCAACGCAACAAAAGGCGGCACTCTGGTATCAGGATTACAATTGCGGAATTCCGACGGGACAGATCGCCTACGGGTTTACTCCGGGTCAGGATGAATCGGGAACCGGTTTGAAAGTCGCTGTGGTCGATCCTAAAAAAGAAACCATTGCAGCTCGGCTTGGTTTCGAACCGGAAGATATCATTGTCGCAGTCGATGGTCAGACACTTCATTCACCGAACGATTTTGTCCAAATCTGCGGTTCGAAAAAATCCGGAGATCCGATTACGGCATCGATTGTACGGGGTGGTGCTTCACAAACTCTGTCGGCAAAGTTTCCAGCTCCGGAATCTACGCCGGCTTTCAGCCATAAGTCCCGCTCCGGAGCGATTGTAGCAGAATACGATCGCAATCGGTTTACGATCAAGACCTCACGCATCAAGCAGTTTTCAATCTTGTTAAGTCCTAAAATGATTCGGTTCGATCAACCGGTTACTGTTGTCGTGAACGACACACCGGTTTTTAATCAAATGATCGCGATGGACAGTAAATTTATCGTAGAGCAATTCTTGGCAAATCGCGACCGCAAAGCGCTGTGGACAGCAAAAATCGAAATCGAAGTACCCTAGCGACATTGGTATGAATCACTGCAGAAGATATCCACCCGTTAGCTGAATGGCTTGAACAGCAGAGTTCGAAGGACTTGCTGTAAACACCAATCCCCAACCGGCAAGTGTGAGGAAAAAATCACCGTGTTGCCATTTTACACTCCCGCCCAGATATCCTCCCGCTTGATTTAATGACGGTGATCCGGATAAAGTCAATTGAGGAGTAAGCGGTGCAACAGAAATTGGCAGATAGCCGTGATCGCCTGAAATACCGGTAATCCATCCTGTGATGGAGAGCGCGTTCCAATACTGTTTGAGCGCATAGGCACTGACAATCAAATTGCGATCAAGTACCGATCCATCGAGATAGCGAAAGTCACCGGATAGACCCCAACTATCTCCGTAAGATACTTTCCTGATGGAAATTCCTGCCTGAAACTTTTGATCGGTTTTCGCTTTCGCAGCAACGATTCGGGTATCGATACAATCCGACCGATCCGGTGTCGATGTCGCCATAGATACGTTTGAAGAGCGATTACCGGTTACCGACAATGTACTCTTGGCAGCGAACCAATATGTCGTTGAACGTTCGATGGTCTGTTCGATAAAGATGCCTTGTCGCAAATTCCGGAGACGCATGTTACTCCGGTCGTCCGGAATAAGCCCCTGCCTCCCATACCATTCGATCCGCGATTTACCCCACCGATTCGATAAGAAGACAGAGTGCAACGCCTTGCCATCTTTGTTAGCGGTGATTGCCCCGATCACAGAGAAATAATCGCGTGTCGTATTCAACTGCATCGAACTGCCCTGATACCGTGAAGAATTGAATGATCCAAGATTTGAGAGGAATAATGAGGAAACCGAGATGGACGTTGCTTCGTTGCTCCAATTTAATGTTGACCAACTCACCCTTTTTCCAGATTTTTCCCGCTCATCACCTCCTCCAATGGCAAATTGAACCTCTCCAAACTCACGTTTGATGCCAATCCCGCGTAGATCGGTACTAGGATCGATACTCCCCACGATGGTCTGTTCCGATTCCGATTGCCAAGACCAGTAGGAATGATTGGCAAGTAGCAGTCCATCGGGGGATGATGCCTTGAAATCGCCGATCAGAATTTCATTGGCATTATCGAAGCGTTTGATAAAACCCGCCCAGCGAAGACTATCTCGATCAGTTGAATATCCCGTTCGGATGCCGATTCCGACCTGCCACTTGTCAAGGGAAAATCGACTGCGCCAAGTAGATTTGATGGTTTCATTGATAGAATTTTTCTGATCGCGACACGAAAATTCGATGCCATTGCGAATGCGCAACGGCGACCACAGTATTCGCCACCGATCGTCGAATTGATCGGGATCTTCGAGATTGTATAACTCTTCCATTACGGCATCGTTACTGGATACCGATATCCCGTCGGTTCCGGTGGTTGCGGTCCCGCTTCCACTGTCCAGAGCGAAGACCACCCCGCTGGTTCGATTAAAAACGATGCAAATGAAAATGAGAAATATTTGTAACGTACGGTGATACCGGCACTCCAGCCGTTGTCCGGATCGATCCCGATACGCAACGCCAATTCGCGAACGGGTTTCCATTCGCCTCCAATACCTATAGTCGAAATGGATCTTATGTGCTCCCACCCAATTCCAACTCGAAGGTCTTTTGTCGGTTCAACCATTCCTACCACCGCTATTGATCGAGGTAGCGCCACTGGATCGCCAAAATTCTGCAGCGGAAATTGGTATCGACCGCCCAAAGACCACCACCGATCAACCCACTGACTTTCGAAGTGCACCGCTTCCCGGTAGCGAATCGGGAGCGGAGGTACATCGACTCGACCGAGCCGAATGCCCACTAATCCAGTTAAGTGGTTACGACGGAGACCGCTGGCGACCATTAGTGACGTTTCGCGGTAACCATCGGTGCCAACTTGGGATAGCGAGGATTTGACGGCGAATGAAGAAGTGCGGTAAATTCCCTGTAAATGACCTGCCGAGATATCGGAAATTTGAAATGGGTGTGAAACAGTAGCGATAACCTGCCAACTTCCACTATCTTGAAGGGATTCATTCAAAAATGGAAGTGACATTGCCCATTCCTGAGCATTTCGATCGCGCCACTCCCATGCTGCCTGAGCAGTGCCAGTCAAAATCAGGAGATTGATTATGAATAGAAAACACGCTTTCACGGATCGTCTCGTGCTGAACAGATCAATTTATAATGTGCTGAAACTATTTAGCAAGATAAATATCGCCATTATCACTCTTTTTGTTCTTTGTGTAATCATACCAATTGATAATTCTTTATTTGCACAGGCAATCACCCCTACGATTACGATCAATCTCGATAAAACGCCGGACGAATTCAAACCATATTGGGCGGGAGCCGATCGTGCTCTGGTTCGGTATCTAACAACCCCTCGGTGGCATGAAAACCCGTTCGAGTATAATGTTCCGTTGAACATCGGAATTTATATCGATCAGGTGAACGACAGCCCGATCGATCGTACCTACAAAACATTTCTATTAGTATCAAATGGGGCAGAGACTCAGTACACCGATAAACGATGGGTGTTTCCCATTCCGGATTGGAAATCAATTTCTCGCGGTTCTTATCACCCAATGTTGGCAGCAATAGAATTTTACACGATGCTGGTTTTGGCAGAGGAATTCGATAAATGGGATATCTATGGCGGTGAAATCTGGTTGACGCGCGCCCGCGCGGTTTCGGATCAAGGTAAGTTCGATACTCGCTATGTCAGTGGTTGGAACGAACGTTGCGATTTGTTGTCGCAAATCGCATCTCCCGCAAATAAACCGTATCGACTATTCCGGTATTATGCCTACACCGGTGAATATCTTTCGGTGAATAATCCCCGGGAGGCGAAGCTGTTTATCGATTCGGCATTTGTATTACTACCCAAATTAAAACTCGATGATCGACAGCAATTTCTCACTGCCAGTGGTAAATTGCTTGCCGATGCCGCTTTTCGGATGCAGAACGTCCAACAATTGGAAACACTTGCGGCAATGGATTCGGTTACCGCGGTTATCTGTCGTGTAAAGTTGGATAGTCTCAAAAAATAAGCAGATGGTCATACTTGAAAACGGGCGGTAGCATTATACTACCGCCCATTTCATTTCTTACGGCTTGAAGGCTGTTACGCGGTAAAAATATCGATCACTAACATTCGAATCGATAAATGTATTCGTTGTTGCATTTACTGATCCAACGAGTGTTCCTTGTTCGGGAGGAGAAAAATATCCGGTGGTGTCGCGATAAATCCGGTACTCCTGAATTTCTGAATCATCGACCAGGGTCCAGTTTAAATAAGCGTTTTGGTTTTGATATTGAATCAATAAAGCTTGTGGTACACCCGGCGGCGAGGAAATCAATAACCGATGACTCAAAGGCATACTCCACCGCCCTTGAGCATCTCGGGTACGGATGAATAAATTGTGATAACCCGCTGTGATTGTAGAGAAATCGACATTGAAGGCAATCGTAACCGAATCACTTTCGCTGACACTAAGTGGAGTTCCGTGATTGTATCCCGGATCGGTATCGATAAAATATTCGCCGGAAACAATCGGAACAGCAGTTGCCGACAATCGTTCTACCCAAACACCATGACCCACCGGAGGACCCCATTTCACCGAATCGCGAACCCGGATAAACAGGATATGGAATCCTGAATTGAATTGAGTTAAATTCACGCGAAACGATGTGACAATGGACTGCCCCGGTACAACACTCACGGCTGTTCCATTTCCCCGACCCGGATCGGAATCCATAAAATATTCCGCTGCGGTAATATTTGGATTTGTGCTAGCCTGCGCTTCTACCCAAAAAGTCTTTCCGATCGGAAATCCCCAATTATTGTAAGAATCTTTTACTCTGGAAAAGAGCGTGTGAATGCCGGGCGATAAGGTTGATAGATCCGCGATAAAATTGAGTTGGACTTGACTATTACTCGTTAATGGAATCGCAGTTCCACCGCCCCGTCCGGGATCGTTATCGAAAAAATATTCCGCCGCGGTAATATTGGATGGCGTCAGTTGCGATGATTCCACCCAGATCGGACGTTTGATCGGGAACGATGGTTTCCCCACACCATCGATCGTTCGAACATACAGCGAATGAAAGCCCAAAGAGAGAGTGGAACAATCGGCGATCAGCGAAGAGTTCACTGAAATTGTACTAAAGTCACCGATGTGAATACCGCTTCCGATACCGGGATCGGTATCGAAAAAATACTCCAGTGATCGAATATTTGCGGGTAAACTATCGATAGCTTCACTCCAGATTTGGAGTCGAGTCGGCGGTCCCCAGATGCCTAGAGTATCTCGAGCGCGAATATACAACATGTGAAAACCGGGTGCTGTTGTTGTGGTCCGGAACGAACACTGGATTGAATCCCCTTGTTGCATCGCAATCGATGTTCCTAGACCATATCCGGGATCGTTATCGAAAAAATACTCGGCGCCTGCGATGGGCGATGCTGCAACGATATGCACTGCCGCTAGCATGGCGATAATCTGCACAATCAATCCAATTCGTATTGGCATAATGCCACCCCCTTGGATTTTAATTCCGTCCACGTGCGCGGATCGTTACCGGTAGTCCGTTAAGCGTGCTACCCGAAGTCGGTGCACTGATAAAGGTAATTGTCGGAAGATTGGGAATGCCCGATAATACATAGGGATTCGATCCACCGAACATACCGCAATCGACGCCATCGAGACCGGCTCCGATCGCTGGCGAGGTTGCCGAAAGTCGCCACTGACCGTCGGTACTTCCAGTGCCTAAAAATACTTCGGTCATATTGACACTCGTTTGATTGCCATTTGCAGAACCGAATTGCGTTGAGTTCGCGAGATTGTTGTGGATTCCGCTGCTAGTGGCAGTCACAGTACCGGCACGTAGAATATTGTTATCGATGTTTGAATTATAGAGACTGAGTGAACCGTAAAGCACGTTGTTGCGAATTGTAAAAGGCCCTCCATCGGAATTCGACACGATCGAAGTGTGTTCGTTCGCATTCACTTCATGAAGAAAACAGTTTTGAATTGTGACATTATGCGACGAGGCAAGGTTGACACAAGATGAATAGACGTAATAGATGCGACTATTGACGGCATAGCACCCTTCTATTACAACATTGGAAATAGATCCAAAATTAAAATTGTAATCGGAATTCTCCGTAAATACGCAACATCTTCGGACCAAAATGTTGTTACTATTGATTGTGATCGTACCGTGCGTTTGAAATCCCACGATCATACTACCTTCGGAGCCGGATGAAAGCTCGATGTTGGTAGTTAGTGCAGAACCGGTATTTGCTTGCGTTTCGGGATTTTCGGAGAGAAAAAATCCGGGACCGAACCATTTTAAATTCTTACTATTTACCAGCGAGCCATACTGGATATTTGTTCCGATCACGAATAACGTGTCGCCACCGACTGCAGCATCGTGTGCGGTTTGAAGTGTCGTATAGGCTCCCGTCATGGCGGAAGCCGAATTGTCGACAATACGAATCGTGGCAAAAGCAGTGCAGGCAATTAGGGTAAAGAATACAACATAAACAATTGAACGCATACAACCCCCTTTGGTTTGGTGAAGGATGGATCGAACTGAAAGATCAAAAAGTTTTCAGAATACGGTAGTAAGTAAGAGTAATGAGTGAGAAGGTTGAAAACAAGGAAGATTTATCCCGATTCGTATATTTTCTTGTTGGCTCGTTCATTTATTTTGCGTAAATCATTGGAATCGTTACTGAATACCAGAACGTAAAAAAATGACAATTACTGCAAATGGATAGAGAAAATCAATCAGTAAAAAGTATCTTGATAAATAACTTGATTTTAAACGTCTGCGTTTCCAGAAAAATGAAGTGGACATCGAATAGATCGGTGTGAACCATGTTAGTGCTGAAAGTAATAAATTGATTGCCCGGAGGTAAATGTGGGGAGTGACGCGAACGCGACAACTGTGTTTGAACGTCAGAAGTTGTTCATCGGCGAATGCGAATATCTAGAAAGTGTCTGGCGTGAAAAGTTGGTTTTACTGTATCCAGCGCTCGATGATTTTGTTACCAGTATGCAAACCGGAAAGTTTCTTTCTATCGATGCACTTAATCTATCTGCCGAGCAACTATACCAATTATCCCATGCAATTTCAACTCTCTTTCAATTATGGAATCTGGCAGAAGACCGTCACCGTCTTCGACGAATTCTCATTCACCGATCTGTCGATTCCCGACCCGAATCGGGTACTATAGCTGCATGGCGCGAGCAATCCAATTTATCCGATCCGGAAATTCGCAACACACTGGCTAACATAGATCTCCGAATAGTGTTTACTGCGCATCCTACCGAAGTTCGCCGTAAATCCGTTATGCGACATCTTCAAAATATCTCTCGGGCAATGACTGAACGTGAACAATCGTCGGAACGTTATCGGTTGATTCCGGAACACCGAATATCATCGATGATCGCAACACTGCTGCAAACCGGCGATATTCGATCGGAAGTTGTTACGCCGATCGACGAGATGCGAGATTTGGAATTGCAGTTGCCAATGATGTGGGAGACTCTCAGTGTTTTTCGACGATCTGCAATCGCAGCGCTTGGAGAAGCTAATGACAGTTTTGAACCTAGTCGGCTTCCACAGATCCGATTTGGATGCTGGGTTGGAGTCGATGCCGATGGTAACCCGAATATCACACCGGCAACAATGTGGTATGCTGCGATTACTTTGCGGAAATTGGCATTTACCCACCTTACCGACGAACTCGAGCACCTTGCCGAAGATGCTACATCCAGTTTAGGATTAGCCGTTTTTCCAGAGCAATTGTTTGCATTCGAAAGTGATCTAGCGGGAAGAGCACCATTATCAACTTCGAAACTTGGGAATCGGTATCGTCGGGAACCAATTCGAAGAATTCTGGAAATTATTCTAGAGCGACTAAAACTGTCTTCAGAAGAAATCCAGTTAAATCCAAATAATCGCTGGCAATATGCTCCAACTCCGAATGAAGAGCAGTACAGATCGCCAGATGAGTTGGATCACGATCTAAAAACTATCGCAGAGCTGTGTTTTCCACTAGAGAGCGGGTTATCGGAAGCATTGACGCAATTTCGCTACAATCTTCGTCAATTCGGATTCCATTTTGCCACATTGGAACACCGGCTACATGCGAATGATATCATGAATTGCTTTCGGAAAGTTTTAGCTACTCCCGATGCACCCGATCAAGAAATTCGACAGATAATTGGAGACTGGTACCGAACGAGTGTTAGTCCAAAAGTAGATTGGGATCTTCTCGCGAATGATCCGATTGTACTGCGTTTGATCGCCTTATCGGAGATCCGCTTGACTTTTGGTCCAGAAGCACTCGATACTATAATTATCTCAGGTACCGAACAATCGGAAGAGTTATTTGGGCTTACAATATTACTTGACCATTTTACCAGTAAAGCCAACTCTCTTCCACCAATCCGAATTTCACCCTTATTCGAAACCACCAAAGATTTATCATCGGCGCCAACGATTCTTGATAAAATGTTTGCTGAACCACATTGGAGAGACCGATTGACAAAGCTTGATAACACTCAGGACGTCATGCTCGGTTATTCCGATTCGGGAAAAGATGGCGGAATTGTTGCAGCGACGCTTGCACTGGACAGTGCTGCTCGACGAATTCAAGCGGTCGGATCGAAAAATAACCTCGCTGTCCGTCTGTTCCATGGTCGCGGTGGTAGTATTGCACGTGGCGGTGGTCCACTGTATCAAGCAATCGTCTCGAGTCCGGCAAGCGTTGGAACGGGTACATGGAAACTAACCGAGCAAGGCGAAATGATTGCTACTCGCTATACCCATCCAATTTTAGCAGCGAGAGTTTTAGAGCGATTGGTGGCTGGGACAGCCGTTGCGCTTACTGCAACTCAAGTGCCTGAACCACCAGAAGAAATAACATCGGAATTTGCTCGAGAAGCAGAAAAGCGTTGGCGTGAGTTAGTATATCGCAACGACGATTTTCCGGCATTCTTTGCTGCAATTTCACCGGTAAACGAGCTTCAAGCACTTCGCATCGGTAGTCGCCCCGCCAAAAGACAGAATTCGAGTCGGATCGAAGATTTTCGGGCAATCCCTTGGGTATTTGGTTGGCAACAGAATCGGTTGCTCTTACCGGCATGGTTTGGCTTTGGAACGGCAGCAAAATTTACGGCTAAGAATCCGGAACTGTGGAATATTGTCAAACATCAATTTCAAACACACCCCTTATTGCAATCATTGGTCACAAAACTCACGATCACGACTGCATTAGTTGATTTTCAGGCGGCAGAGTCGTTTTATCAATTGGACCAAAACGAAAATGAACGGCTTCAACATGAACTGAAGGATGAATATGAAGAAACTCTTCGATTTCTTGTAGAGTTGAATACTGCCGACCCACTCGTACGGTTACCGTTGTTTCAGACCTCGTTGACAATGCGCGCCTACCATTTGCGTGCACTGGCATTGATCGAAGCAGAGCTGCTCCGTCGACTTCGATTTCAAACCGACGAATCCGTCGAAGCATTTGTACAGATGGGATTGTTACAGACGATTATCGCAGTTGCAGCGGGGATGCGAAATACCGGATGAAATCTTCACTACTCTCGGAATCCTCAGAGCACTTTTGTGTGATCTAACTTACATTGAAGCAAGGCAAAATGGAGATCAATGTGATCCAGATATCACTAATTTGTTCTCGATCATTGTATACTCTGATACATTGACGTTGAATCTTGTTCGAACTACTCATGAAGGGAGTATCCATGTCAAGGGCAATTACGCTATGGTTCATTCTCATTTCCGCAACGATCGCTTCCAGTTACCCACTCGATCATGCCACCAATATCGTATGGTTCCGGTTTTCAGAATCGGCAAGTTCCCAACTCCATCGCACTTCCAAGGGTTGGATTGATTGTCCGACTGGTGTGCTACAGTTGGATGCAATCTTGAAGGAACTTCGGGTGAAACAGCTCGAACCCCAATTCTATTTCGATCCAATTTCTACGAAGAAACAAGTTTTTTTTGATTTGGGAATGGATCGGGATTATCTCATCCGGGTTCCGCGTAAATTCGGAATTATCGACGAACAAGATCTTGCCGAACAATTGAAAACGATTCCCGATATCGAAAACGCTTCGATCGTTCCGATGGACGATGCAATCTCCACCCCTAACGATTGGCGTGTCGAGAATCGCAACGAGTGGTATCTCGATGAAATAAATTGTCGCGAAGCTTGGGATCATCAAACCGGTAGTCGGTCCATTTTGGTTGCAACGATCGATACGGGCGTCGATTTCAATCACCCCGATCTGATTCCGAATATCCGTGTGAATACCCTTGAAGATTTAAACAGCGATGGTCGCCTGACATCAGCCGATAACGACAATTTCGATGACGACGACAACGGTTTCGACGACGATGTGATCGGTTATAATTTCAGCAGCTACTTTCTCGATTCGACCGTCATTGCTGCCGAAGGGGAGCAATACGGGGCTCGAAACAACAATCCGATGGATGTCCATGGTCACGGAACGCATGTTGCCGGAATTCTCGCTGGAGCGACGAATAATGGTATCGGTATTGTATCTGCCAGTCACAACGTGCAAACGATTTGTATCCGTGCCGGGTTTGCTTACTTATCTACCGACAGCGTGTTAGCTGGTGCTGGTATGCCTGCCGACTTCGTCGATGCGATTCAATATGCCGTGAATCGCGGATGTCGGATCATCAGCATCAGTTTTGCTGGAACACGCTCATATCCACCTTATCAAACTGCGATCGATTATGCGCGATCGAACAACTGCTCGGTATTTGCCGGAGCGGGTAATAACAATACTAATCAAGTGATGTATCCGGCAGGTAATAATCATGTAATATCGGTTGCGGCGCTGGATCGCGGGTATCGTCGAGCGGATTTTTCGACGTACGGATCGTGGGTTCGGCTGGCTGCTCCCGGTGTCGATATTTGGTCGACCATGGTTAATAACCGCTATCATTCCGAAGACTACAGTTGCTGGAGCGGAACATCGATGGCAACGCCAATGGCTGCCGCCGCCGCTTCACTGCTCCTGTGTCAGACACCTTCGATCACATTGGAACAATTTGAGCAGCGAATTCTGTCCACGAGTCGAAATGTCAATAATGAGAATGACACTGCGATGATCGGAATGTTAGGTAGCGGTTGTATCGATCCTTTTGCCGCAATGCAGTTGACAGATGATGCGATACTAAATGAATCATTTGAGACGACCTTTCCGCCAAGTGGTTGGATGATCGAACCAGTTCGAGATACCTGTACGTGGATCCGTGGATCGGGTTTTGAATTTGGTCCGGGAATGTCACCGCATGGTGCTTACTCCGCGTGTTTCTTCGGTGTTTCCGGCGCGCCCGGCACCGGAAGTCGCCTCAGTACGCCAGTCGTTTCATTGCGAAATCACCCCAATGCAAGGCTGAGCTTCAATTGGTGCAAAATGCATGATACGGTCGGAACCAATGCACCACTGGAAGTAGCGATTTCAACTGATGACGGAATCACATGGAGTAATTTAGCAACCTTAAGCAATTCAACCGGTTGGGAACACTCTGAGATTTCTTTGTCTAGCTATTCAAACCAATCAAGTGTCCGAATCTCGTTTTATTCGGTTTCCGATTCCGGGTTCGTAAACCCCTTTGTCGATCACGTCCGAATCGACGATGGAACCACCGGAGTGCAATCATCCGGGAGGGAAACATTACCGATCAAGTACCAAGCGGCGAGTGCATATCCCAACCCATTCAATGCAACTACTAAAATTTTGTTCGATCTGCCTCGATCCGAATTTGTTTCGCTTGTTTTGTTCGATATTCAAGGACGGAAAGTTCGTTCGATTGTCAATCAATACTGTCAATCCGGCAAACAAATCGTATCATTTAACGGCGAGAATCTCGCTTCGGGGAGCTATTTTGTCGTACTCTCTACTACCCATTATCGGGGAACCACTAAACTCGTGTTATTAAAGTAACGTATCTAATCAATCGCGGGGGGAATTCATGGCAACGGTCGACACCATCGTCGTGATCGGTGCAGGAACGATGGGAAATGGGATCGCGCATGTTGCGGCGCAATCCGGTTTTCAAACAATTTTATGCGATGTAAAACAAGAATTTTTGGATCGAGCGTTAAAAACAATCACTAAAAATCTTGACCGACAAGTGAGCAAGGGGACACTTTCGGAAGAAGATAAAGCCGCAACTTTAGCTCGACTGGTTACTGTAGTAGGCTTAGATCAAGTGGCTAAGGGTGATCTGATCATCGAAGCAGTACCGGAAATTGAATCTTTGAAGTTTGCCATTCTCAAAGAAATCAACGAGAAAGCTAAACCGGGTGCGATCCTCGCATCGAATACTTCGTCAATCTCAATTACAAAATTAGCTGCGGCAACAAAGGCACCCGACAAATTTATCGGGATGCACTTCATGAATCCGGTGCCAATGATGAAGTTGGTCGAAGTCATCCGCGGGATCGCGACTTCCGACGAAACCTATCAAATTGTGGAAGAAACCGCAAAAAAAATGGGTAAAGTACCTGTTTCTGTCAATGATTACCCCGGATTTATCGCAAATCGCATCCTGATGCCGATGATCAACGAGGCGGTCTATGCATTATATGAAGGGGTCGCCACTCGCGAGGCGATCGACGAAATCATGAAATTGGGTATGGCACATCCCATGGGACCGTTGACGTTGGCGGATTTCATCGGTCTCGATGTCTGCCTTGCAATCATGGAAGTACTTCACAACGGATTAGGCGATAGTAAATATCGACCGTGTCCATTGCTAAGAAAAATGGTTGATGCTGGATATTTGGGTCGGAAAACCGGTCGTGGTTTCTACGAGTACCAGTAATCTCATGTCGAGTTCAAGTATTCCAGAGGCGGAAGGATTGCTTTCGCCTCTTTTCTTGTTCGAGTTTTCACATGCTTGAGAGTAACGAGAGTTTTTGTAGAAAAGTTGCAAAATTGCTCGAAAATGGTGTGAATCACTGCGAATAATACGTACCTACGTGTAGTAACTACATAAACCGGAAATCGAGAACGGCTCAAAATCAAGTATTTGAGCTTGCACTCGTTTTTTTTGTAAATTGAAAACCGATGGGAGTTGTTCATGCACTTTGAATTGACCGACGAGCAGAAAATGGTACGGGATACTGCCCGTACTTTTGCTCGTGAAGTTCTTGCACCCAAGGCTACTTGGCGCGACGAGACCGAAACTTTCCCCCGCGATGAGATTAACCAGCTCGCGGCGTTGGGCTTCTGCGGCATACAATTGCCGGAGGAGTACGGTGGCGCAGGCATGGACACTATTTGCTATTCGCTGATGATTGAAGAAATTTCCGCCGGTGATGCTAGTGTCGGTGTAATTCTCTCGGTAACGAATACCCTCTGTGGATATCCAATCGCCAAATTTGGAACCCCTGAACAAAAACAAAAGTATCTTCCGAAATTAGCCAGTGGTGAGTGGCTCGGCGGTTTTATGCTCACGGAGCCTGAGGCTGGTTCCGATGCGGCAGCTCAAAAAACAGTTGCCATTGATCGCGGAGATCATTTCGAACTGAATGGAACCAAGAACTTCATTACGACCGGTGCCAATGCCGATGTGTTTGTCGTGACTTGTGTGACCGATCCCGGCAAAGGATCTAAAGGAACCAGCACTTTTCTGGTAGAGAAAACATTTCCCGGATTTATCGTCGGTAAAAAAGAAGAAAAATTGGGGATTCGAGCGAGTGATACGGCACAGATCGTGTTCGACAACTGTATCGTTCCGAAGGAGAATTTGCTCGGAAATATTGGTGATGGCTTTAAAATTGCTTTGACGGTTCTCGATTCGGGGCGAATTGGAATTGCCTCCCAAGCGATCGGAATTGCCGTCTCGGCGATGGAAGATGCGAAAGTTTATGGATTGCAACGGCAGCAATTCAATCAACCCATTACTAATTTTCAGGCGATACGCTTCAAATTCGCCGATATGTTAATGAAAATCGATGCATCGCGGTTACTTATTCACCGTGCGGCTTGGTTGAAAGATCAGGGAAAAAACTTTACTGTCGAAGCAGCGATGGCAAAATTGTATGCCTCGCAGATTTGCGTCGAAGTAGCGTCGGAAGGCGTTCAAATCCATGGTGGTGCCGGATATATGAAGGACTACCCGGCGGAACGACATCTGCGTGATAGTAAAGTGTGCGAGATTTACGAAGGTACCAGTGAAGTACAACGATTTATTCTTTCAAATGCACTGTTAGGTCGATAGTCTTGTCGAGAGCCTTGTGATTGCACTTCGCCACTCGATTTTAGAAAGGACGTTTGCATGTTTTTTGCGAACAATTTCCCTACCGGATTCGATAAGAAATTAATCGGGATCGGTAGTATGTTCTTCGGTTGGAAGAATGACACCGGTAAAGTCGATTGGTCGATGTACGTATGAAACGTACAACCCGAGTACCGCCTGAAGCGGAGGCGGCAAATAGCACTCCTCCGCCGTCGCAAGCCGTGAAGCGAAAAAAACGCGAAGTCTTGGTTTCGCGCGATTCCGTTACGAACGAAGATGATGGCATAATCGATTTTGAGGCAGTGGTCAGCCGGCATAATGCGCGTCGAGTGGCATTACAAATTGTGTACAATATCGAATTGACCGGAAAAACGCTTACGGAACAATGGTCGCAAGCGAAAATTACCGGGGAACAACGGCACATCGAGTTCTTACAGCGGTTGCTTCGACGAACGATGGAATTAACTACCGTGCTCGACGAAGAAATTACGCGCCGGGTGGAACGTTGGACGATCGACCGGTTGGCTCTTACCGATCATTTGTTATTGCGGTTGGCGTTATGCGAATTAATCCATATGGAAGAGACGCCACCAAAAGTAGTATTAAATGAGGCGATCGAGCTGGCTAAGGAATTCTCGACGACACAATCGGGTCGATTTATCAATGGTATCCTTGATGCTGCATTGAGTGATCGACAACCGAAAAAAGAATAGTTGTTTCGAATTGAGTATTTGGCTGCGGTTGTATAAATTGTGAAATATTTTCCGGATCGGAAATGATTGGTATCATCTCGGACATCCATGGGAATTGGGACGCACTTTGGGCAGTGCTTTCCGATGGCGCATCCCGAAGTATTCGGGAATGGATTTGCCTTGGTGATATCGTCGGGTATGGTGCGGATCCGGATAAATGTGTCGACATCATTCGCGAACGGTGCAAAATTGTGGTTCTAGGCAATCACGATGAAGCTGCGGCGCAAGAAACCAGTCCCGACGATTTCAATCCGGTAGCGCGACAAGCGATTTTGTGGACAAGATACGCTTTGTCGGAAAGCAACAAACAGTGGTTGAAAGATCTACCGCTGATGCAGCAAGATGCCGATCGATTGTATGTTCATGCTTCCCCGCGATCGCCGGAGGCATGGAATTATATCTTTACTGAATCGGAAGCGAGACGGCAACTGGAAGGATTGGACCTGTCGATCCGCTCGTGTTTTGTCGGTCATACGCACGAATCGTATCGGTATAAAAATGCGAACGACGTGGAAATGATCAATGTCGGTTCCGTCGGTCAACCGCGCGATGGTGATCCTCGCGCGAGTTATGCGATTTTGGACGAAACAACTGGACAATTGGACTTTTCACGTATTGATTACGATATCGAGGCTGCGCGGCAAAAAATTATTCGCGCTAAACTGCCTCGATTTCTAGCGGATCGCCTGTTGAACGGTCAATAATTGCCGTTGGCGGACGAGTTAATTTGAATTGAGTTGATTGCTTTTTTTTTGCATGAACGGCGTTTCATACAATTTTTCACAAAGTGCCGATTTCTTTTTAAAATTGGCAATCAACGGTAAATCGATTACTGTTAACGAGATTTAAGGAAACGATAAGTGTTAAGCTTATTTAAAAAAATTTTTGGCGACAAGAACGACCGAGCGGTAAAGGCGATGTCGGAACAAATTTCCGAGATCAATCGCCATTTCGATAGCCTACAATCGCTTTCCGAAGATGCACTGAAGGCGAAGACACAGGAATTTAGAGACCGCCTTGCTTCCGGCAATGAGGATATCGACGATATTTTACCGGAAGCATTTGCTGTTATCAAGGATGCATGTCGCCGATTGGTCGGTCAAACTTGGGAAGTAACGGGACGGGAAATTACCTGGGATATGGTGCCTTACGATGTCCAGTTGATGGGTGGCATTGTATTGCATGAAGGTAAAATCGCGGAAATGGCAACTGGTGAAGGAAAAACACTGGTGGCAACACTGCCATTGTACTTGAATGCGTTGGAAGGCAAAGGGGCACACCTCGTCACTGTGAACGATTATTTGGCATTGCGCGACAGTCAGTGGATGGGTGGCATTTTCAAGTATCTTGGATTGTCGGTTGGTTGCATTTTATCGCAAATGACTCCGCAACAGCGACGTGAAAACTATGCTTGCGATATTACCTACGGAACCAACAACGAATTCGGTTTCGACTATCTTCGCGACAATATGGCGACTACTCCGGAAGAAGTCGTTCAGCGCGCTCATCACTATGCCATCGTCGACGAAGTCGATAGTGTCTTGATCGACGAAGCGCGAACGCCACTCATTATCGCCGGTCCGGCACGCGGAAATACCCAACTATATAACGATCTGAAACCCGCAATCGAGGCAATTGTCAAGCGTCAGCGCGAAATGGTCAACAACCTGATTGCCGATGCGGAAAAGATGTACAAGCGGGTCGAAGCCGGCGAATCCCTATCCAATGAAGACGAATATTTATTGGGCGAGTTGCTGCTCAAAGCAAACCGCGGTATGCCGAAGCACAAGCGCTTGATCAAGCTCTTAGGTGAGCAGGGCACCAAGAAGATGATGAACGAGGTCGAGCATGCGGTCTTATCCGAAAAGCGGATGCACCTGCTCGATGAGGAACTCTATTTCGCAATCGATGAAAAACAGCACAACGTCGATTTATCGGAAATCGGTCGCGAACTGATGGCGCGCGTTCAGCACAGCGACAAAGAGATGTATGTGTTGCCCGATTTCGCCGATGAAGTACACCGGATCAAGCACGATAAAGCCATTCCCGAAGAGAATAAAGAAGAGGAATTGGCGAAGTTCGAGGATGCGTATTCCGCCAAATCCGAACGTATTCACAACTTGTCGCAATTGCTCCGTGCCTATACCCTCTATGAAAAGGATGTCGAATACGTCGTTCAAGATGGTAAAGTACTTATCGTCGATGAGCACACTGGTCGATTAATGGTAGGTCGTCGCTATTCTGACGGATTACATCAGGCGATCGAAGCCAAAGAAAGTGTGACAGTCGAAGGCGAAACGCAGACCATAGCGACGGTAACACTTCAAAACTATTTCCGACTCTATAAGAAACTTGCCGGTATGACCGGAACGGCACAGACTGAAGAAGAAGAATTTTATTCGATCTATAAACTCGAAGTCACCGTAGTTCCGACCAATAAACCGATGATTCGCGACGACGAAGAAGATCGTGTCTACAAAACCAAAGCGGAAAAATACGATGCTGTCGTCGAAGAAGTTTCGCGGTTGTATAAGGAAGGTTTACCGGTTTTGATCGGTACGGTTTCGGTGGAAGTATCGGAACTGCTTTCGCGTTACTTGACCCGCAAAGGCATCAAACATAATGTTTTGAATGCCAAGCAGCACCAACGCGAAGCTGAAATTGTCGCTACTGCAGGTCAACCCGGAGCCGTGACAATTGCGACGAACATGGCAGGTCGTGGTACCGACATTAAACTCGGCGATGGTGTGATTCGACGTGACGAAAAATCGAAAATCTATGGCGGTTTGCAGATCCTCGGTACTGAACGCCATGAATCGCGCCGTATCGACCGTCAGTTGCGGGGGCGATCCGGTCGTCAAGGCGATCCCGGAAGGTCGCTTTTCTACATGTCGTTGGAAGATAACCTCCTCCGACTATTCGGCGGCGAGCGTCTATCGGGTGTAATGGATCGAATGGGTGTCGAGAAGGGTGAAGTAATCACCCATGCGCTCATCACTAAATCGATTGAAAAAGCACAGAAGCGCGTCGAACAGTATAACTTCGGTATTCGAAAGCAATTGCTCGAGTATGACGATGTGATGAATCAGCAGCGCGAAGCGATTTACGGTCGCAGACGAAAGCTGCTGTTTGGCGAAGATCCCTACGCATCGTTATATGAAATGATCGACGGATACGCCGGCGATTTGATCGAGGATTACACGTCGAAATCCACCAGTGCGCACGAGTGGGATTGGGATCAGTTAATCAGTCGATCGTTGCGAACACTCGGAATTGATCTCAATTTAACACCCGACGAGCGGGATCACGTCTTGCAAGACGATTTACAGGAAATTATAGTTACTCGAACCAAAGAGCGCTTGAATCGGCGGAAAGACCGAATCGGCGAAGAGAATTTCGGTCAATTTTCACGCTGGGTTCAGCTTCGCGTGATCGATGATAAATGGCGCGATCATCTTGCGAATATGGATCGTTTGAAAGAAGGCGTTGGGTTACGCGCTTACGGTCAAAAAGATCCGTTAATCGAATACAAGCGCGAGGGTTTCGAATTGTTCCAGCAGATGCTGGCGGAAATCGATGAGGAAGCACTCAAGGTTGTGTGCCGTGCCGAGATTGAAGTGGAGCAACCGGCAGTACAGGTTCGACGTCCCGAGCGGGTTCAAACGATCCACAGCGATGCGACGAATTTAGGATTCACCAATGTAACCGCGGGTGGTAGTGGTTTCAGCGCACCATCGGTAGCCAGCGGTCCGATTGCTGGAAAAGGTCGTCCAGTCAATGATGACGACGAAGAAGACATTGACGAATCATCACCGGAAGTTCATCAACCGTTCGTTCGCGAGCAACCGAAAGTCGGACGGAATGACCCCTGTCCGTGCGGGTCAGGCAAGAAGTTTAAAAATTGCCATGGAGCAGGGCGATAAAGTTTAAAACGGTTATCGAATAGGTTTGAGTAACAGGATTGCATCCGATAATCGGTGAGGAATAATCGAATGAACACCAATATTATGGAAGCGCTGGCGGTTGTACTGTCGGAGCTGCAGCGAAGTAATTTTACCGTCGAAGAGTTGAGTCTTGTTTCGGAATTACTAAGCCGTCAAGGGTTTTCGTCGCAAGAAATTGCTGCGGCAATCGATTTGTTGCAACGACGACTTGAACCCAATGCACGAGCGAATATCAACGCCATCGTTCGTGAACCGAGTGCCGGTACTTGGCGGATATTGACCCGTCACGAACGGATGATGTTGTCGACGGAAGCGGAACAAATCTTGTTGCAAATGCAACGCACTGGTATTATCACTGCACTCGATGTCGACAATGCATTGGTCTACGCCGCAAGAGAAGAAGAACGACCGGTTACGCGCGAACGGATCGTTGAAATTGTCACAGAAATTTTATTCGAAAAACCGCCGGCTGGGAGCAACCGTTGAGCAGTAAGAAAGAAACCACGATCGTAATCGTTGAGTCGCCGACCAAAGTCAAGGCTCTGAACAAATATCTCGGCAGTGATTATCAAACAATTGCTTCGGTAGGTCATATCCGCGATCTACCCGAATCCGAACTAGGTGTTGACGTCGAGAAAAATTTTCAACCTACCTATCGAATTATTCCCGGCAAGGAAAAAATCGTCAAGGAGCTGAAACAAAAAGCTTCCGGTCGAAGAGTATTGCTCGCTACCGACCCTGACCGCGAAGGGGAAGCGATAGCGTGGCATATTTCCGAGTTGATCGGGAAAGATGCGCTATCGCTGGAGCGTGTCGAATTTGAAGAAATCACCAAATCCGCCGTACTCAATGCGATCCATCACCCTCGACAAGTCGATTTGCACCGTGTCGATGCGCAGCAAGCGCGGCGCGTGCTCGATCGTTTGGTCGGTTATCTGGTCAGCCCATTGCTGTGGCGAACGGTGAAGACCGGTATTTCCGCTGGTCGCGTGCAATCGGTCGCGTTGCGACTCGTCTGCGAACGCGAAGCGGAAATTCTTGCATTCATTCCATTTGAGTATTGGTCGGTAGAAGCGATCTTCGGTGTTGGTGCCGGTGAAGTTCCAACGAAATTGATCAATTGGGATGGTGAAAAAGCCGATAAATTACCCGGCGATGTCGGACGCGAAGTTGTCGCTTACTGCGAAGGTCAACTCGGAACAGTGCTTTCGCTCGAAACGAAAGCGGTTAAAAAATCGCCACCACCACCATTTACCACTTCGACACTCCAACAAGCGGCATCCGCAAAATTGAGTTTCGGGGTTCGTCGCACGATGACCATCGCGCAACAATTGTATGAAGGAGTGGAACTGCCCGGTGAAGGCCCGGTCGGTCTCATCACCTATATGCGTACCGATTCAGTGCGCTTGGCGAATGAAGCAATCGACGGTCTTCGCAAACAGATTTCAAAAATATTCGGTGACGAATATCTCCCCGAAAACGCACGTGTCTTCAAAGCCAAAGAAGCCGCTCAAGACGCGCACGAAGCGATTCGTCCGACCGATCCATCCCGTCATCCCGATGATATCAGGCACCATCTCTCGCCGGAACAAGGAAAACTGTACGATATTATTTGGCGACGCACGATGGCATCGCAAATGGAAGCGGCACGATTCGAACGTCAGTCTGCCGACATTCAAGTGCGCGAACGTGCGATCTTCCGCGCCAATGGTCAACGTCTATTATTCGATGGCTTCTTGAAGCTTTACGGTCGCGACGACGAAGAGGAAGAAGGGGGCTTGTTGCCGCAGGGCTTGGCAGTGAAGGCTATGCTGCCACTGCTCAAGATCGAAGCATCGCAGCATTTCACCGAACCGCCGCCACGCTTCAGCGAAGCGACGTTGGTCAAGGAACTCGACGAAAAAGGGATCGGTCGTCCCTCGACGTATGCCTCGATCGTTCAAACACTCTTCGATCGCGAATACATTCAGCGCATGGAGCGGAAACTCCAGCCAACACCGCTCGGTCGCGTCGTGAATCGATTGTTGGTTGCCGAATTTCCCGATCTGTTCGATGTCGAATTCACTGCCAGAATGGAAGCGGAACTCGACGAAATCGCCGAAGGTCACGGCAAGTGGCACACGGTGATCGGTGAATTGTATCGCCCGCTCGATGCGAAAATCAAGACGGCGAAAGAGCAACTGAAAGAGTTGCGCGAATCGGCATTTCTCCCGACCACGGAAACTTGCACCAACGGTCACGAAGGGATGCAACTCCGCATCGGTAGATTTGGCGCGTATCTCCGTTGTCCGGTCTGCAACGTTTCCGCGAATTTGAATAGCGGAAAAGACGCGGTACCGGTGGAAGTTCCGGAGGAATTGTTGAACGAACCGTGCGAAAAGTGCGGTAGTGCGATGGTCGTACGGCAGGGTAAATTTGGAACATTCCTCGGCTGTTCGAATTATCCCAAGTGCGACAATATCCGCCGTCTGCCGGGTGAAGTCGCGAAAGTCGCCGGACAAAAAGACAAGAAGACGCCAGATGTTACGGCGGAACAAGTCGGTATCACTGGTTGTCCGGTTTGCGGTCAACCGGTTGTCGCGCGGATCGGGCGATTTGGTCCGTTTTTCTCCTGCTCGACTTATCCGAAGTGCAGTGGCATTGTCAATATCCGCAAGGGGAAGGATGGTGTCTGGAAAGCGGTGACACCGCGTCCGAAACCGGAAGGATATGTTCCGCGCAAGTCGGCGGCGAGCAAAGCGAAACCGAAAGCGACTGCAAAGAAGTCGACTGCGGCTAAATCGTCAACAGTAAAATCGACTACAACAAAACCCGCAGCGAAGAAGCCTGCCACGAAGACGTCAACAACTGCGAAGAAAGCCGTATCGCCGTTGAAACGTGCTGCCAAGTCCACGAAGAAACCGGCTGCGAAAAAGCAGTAGCGCGCGTTCAGTAATTATTCGATAGTAGGGGAGGGCTCGTAAGCCCTCCCGATTTTTTTCCTCAAGTAAGGGCTGGCTCCCACGCCCTCCCGTCAACTCTTTTTCCAGTAAAGGCGACCCACTGCGGTCGCCCACCGCTTTTTAATTCTGTCGTTGCGAGGACGCCGCAAAGCGGCGGACGTAGCAACCTACTCTTTTCGTCTTTTCCCAATCCCCAATCCTTACCACCCAACACCTATTCTGTTGGTGGCGCAGGCCTCCGAGCCTGCGATTTTCTTGTAGTACTGCCGATCTCCGAATCGGCACTTTTTTTTCGATTTTTTTATCCTATCCTTTTTTAAATAGACAAATACTGAAAAAAAAAAGATGCCCAATCGGAGTTGGGCAGTACTACCGCACTCCGTTTCGGCGATCCTCTTCTTTACGTAGGTCAGAACTTGTTCGGACCACCTCCTGTGTCTCAAATTGAAAACAAATAACGCAGTCTAAATTCTGTGGATCCAAATTCTCCATTCACTCATCAATTGCTTGTAAACACTCTCCGTCCGCATTATTATGGATATACCACTTATTCGTCCGGAGCCGCCATGACTTTCCGCTATCGTACTCTACACCAACACCCGCTCGCTTTCGCGACGACTCTTGTTTTCGTATTCACAATTCTTCTTCCGCAACTTTCTCATGCTGTCTCGGTACAATCGACGCGGTTGCCACACCCCTTTCAGTTTACCGAGAACAAGGGGCAGTGGGATTCGGCAGTCGTGTACAAGTGTGAAGTGCGGCACGATGGGTTTACGTGGTTCCTTGAGCGCGATGGAGTCACACTCGTCACGAGTGTCATCGATACATCATCTTTGGTAGGGGCAACGCCGCCCCCGCTGGGGGTTCGCGAACCGCCCGTGTCCGTTAATGATGCACGATTCGATCCCAATGGTCGTATCCAATATCCCCGATTAAAATCCCACGCCCTCAAATTCAAATTTGTCGCTTCTTGTCGTTGCGAGGAACGCAGCGAAGGATCGTCCGCCGTAGGCGGAAAGCCGCAGCGAAGTGACGAAGCAATCTACTCTTTTAAAGATTCAATGATACAGGAGGAGATTACCTTCGGTGAGCCCTTCGGGATTGCTTCGCACGTTCCTACGTTTCATTCCTCGCAAAGACAAATCAAGATACCAGACGCAGGCTCGGAGGCCTGCGCCACCACAGCAAAAGCGAAATGGATTGATGCACAAGGGGAATTATCATGGCACAACAATTATTTCCTCGGAAATGATTCGACAAAATGGGCACCAGATTGCCGCAATTTTACACGCGTGGTATATCATGATGTCTGGGATGGCATCGATGTCGAATGGTATGAGAGCAAAGGTCATCTCGAATTCGATTTCGTAGTACATCCCGGTGCCGACCCCAAGCAAATCAAGATGGTATGCGAAGGGTTGGAGGCGCCAATCGCAGGCGGAGGACGGACACTCTTGTCCGTCGACTCAGATATTTCTGTCACAAAAGGGAGTCGGACAGGAGTGTCCGACCTCCACTTATCGAATGAACTGTCGCTTCCCATCTCCCTCGGTGAATTGCGAATGAAAATTCCGGGATCATACCAAACCAGCACGAATGGCACCCGCGGAACCGATGTCGCAGCACAATTCAAACTCGAGGCGGGGTATGTCTTCGCAATCGATATGCCGAACGGGTACGATCCCTCGCAAACACTACGAATCGATCCGCTGGTGTATTCGACATATTTGGGGGGTGGTGGAAACGATTACGGCGATGGCATCGTCGATGACGGAAGTGGGGGAGTCATCGTTTGTGGTTGCACAAACAGTTTCGATTTTCCAGTCACAGCTGGAGCTATCGATGTTAGCTACAATGGTGCATCGGTTGGTACTGGCGACTGTTTCGTCACAAGAGTGGACAGTACTTTTTCACGACTGATCTACAGTACTTTTCTCGGTGGACCGGGTGACGATCGCGCGGAAAGTATTGTCAGTGATTCTTTGGGTAATTGCACGATCACCGGGTATGCCGATACTCTGTTTCCGACCACTAGTGGTTCATTTGACAGAATATTCAATGGCTCAGAGTGGGATTGTTTTGTAGCTCGATTAAATAGCTCTGGCTCGAGATTGATATATAGTACTTATCTGGGCGGTTCATCTTGGGATCGAGGTCATTCGATTATCAATGATGATAGTGGTGGTGTTTTTATCGGTGGAAAATCTTGGAGCGACAATTTTCCGACCACTGAAGGCGCATACAACACGACCAATTCTGGTGGATTTGTCGCTCATTTAAACAATACCGGTTCTGGTCTGATCTATAGCACCTTTCTCGGGCGCGGTCCAGAATTATGGTCGATTACATCAGATGGGTCAGGTGGAATACTTGCAACAGGAAGTGCGATCTCAGGACTATATACAACCCCCAATGCGTTCGATACGACTTTTAATGGCAGTGATTTGGATGCATTTGTACTACGCTTGAATTCGACCGGCTCGCAGTTGCTGTACAGTACTTATCTCGGTGGTTCCGGTAACCAAGAAATCGCTGGCTCAATCGTGAGTGATGAAAATGGTAACTGTGTTATCACTGGTAATACAACAAGTCTGAATTTTCCTGTTACTGCAGGTGCGTATAACACAGCATATAATGGTGGTGGCACTGTTCTCGGTGATTGTTTTATCTCCTACCTCGACAGTACTGGATCGAATCTTTTATACAGCACTTATCTCGGTGGTTCTGGTGAAGATATAGGTAGAAGCATCCTGTATTATAGCGATACTAGCGTTATAGTTGTAGGTGCAACTTATAGTTCGAATTTCCCAACAACAATTGGGGCTTATTCACATCATCTGAATGGAAATGTCAATTGTTTTATTGCTAAATTCAAAATCAACACATCTCAATTGATATATAGTACATATTTTGGTGGGACAGGCACTACTGGAGGTTTTGCTAGTATAAGGCACCATTCTGATGAAATTATTTTTACTGGTATTTGTGGACCTGGTTTTCCAACGACACCGGAGGTCGGTGACACGAGTTACAATGGTGGTACTGATGGCTTCATCGCGCGTTTGACACTTATTCCTGACTCATCAGCCAGTACACCGGAACGATTCATACAACCATCCGATTTCGCGTTAGCGCAGAATTACCCCAATCCCTTCAACGCCACCACCACCCTTTCCTATTCCCTCCCGAAATCCGGTTTTGTCGAACTAAAGTTGTTCGATCTTACCGGACGCGAAATCAGTTCACTTGTGCAACGGAATCAGACTGCAGGTACATATCGATTGCAGATCGATGGTTCGCGATTAGCGAGTGGGACGTATTTTGTGCGAATGCAGGCGGGAGCGTTTTCGAAGACCCAGAAGATTGTTCTATTAAAGTAATTCATATTGTGAAGTAGGGGCGGGCTCCCACGCCCGCCCGTTCCTGTATCTTTTTTCCGTTCCCAATTCCCAACACCTACCTCCTAACACCCGTCTTTTTGGTAGCGGCGGACTTTAGTCCGCGTATTGATTTTTTAAACTCGATTTACGGGAATTGCGGACTGAAGTCCGCCGCTACCAAAAGATAGATTGCCTTCGGCGAGCGCAGAGCGGTTCGCCCCTACGGGAAAAAACAGATTGCCACAGCCGCCGATGGCGGCTTCGCAACGACAAATCAGGATACAGGAATCAAGATACAAGCGGTGGTCAGAACAAGTTCTGACCTACGGAAAAGAAGGGATGTGCCCAATCGGAGTTGGACAGAACTACAAGATGAAGATACAAAACGGGCAATCCGAAGATTGCCCGTCACATGTATCAAACCATCGACCGAAATTAGCAGAAGCCTATTTCAGCAACACGATTTTCCGCACAGTCGAGAATTTTTCACCGGCACTGAATTTCAGGAAATACGTTCCGGTCGCGAGTCGATCGCCGTTGATTACTTGTGTATGCAATCCGGCACTCATCTTTCCACTGAAAATCGATGCGACTTGTCGACCTGTGACATCATACAACTGCATCGTCACCGGCAACGCTGTCGGCAGCGAAAATTGGATCGTCGTGGTCGGATTGAATGGATTCGGATACGGCGCACTCAACGTAATCGATTGCGGTAATGTGACACGCTGTTGTTCCGGCACATCCATCACCACATGCATGTTGACCGGCAGTACTGCCGTTGTCGACAGATTGCCGCCGAACCGGACATTACCGGTTAAAATCGAATCCCGTTTGATCGTCAGCGAAGATAACCCCAATTCCACAACCTGCGATGTGCCCGGCTGCAAGATGATGCGATCGGTCGGGAACGTACCCCAGCGGTAGCGTGGACTCAAAAATATGTTGGTGTTGGGAGTGACTGGCGTATTGTATGCCAGCAACGTTGCTTCTGTCAGCGAAGACTGTACACCGATCGTGGCATGATTCAACGTACCCGACATCGGTCCATAGATAAATTCGATCGTGCCGTCAATATGCAGAATCGCTTCGAATGATACTCTCGTAGAAGGATCGCCAACCCGCGATACACTGTCCCAAGCGAATGCCACGACTCCATTGATATCGTCCATCATGTAATACATGCGCCCGCGATTGTTGGCGATGATGAGGTCGTCCCAGAATGGCGCGATAATCGTTGGCGCCAGCGGTGATGGCAAGGTAGAATGACTACCGGAAATCGATGCGACAACCGTGTTGAATGACAGGAAGCCATTGGTATTCATCGTCACTTGATCGTAATAATTCCCGAAGAAGGGGAACGAGAAACTCAATGGGAACGGTCCGAAATTCACGTTATCGCCGGTTGAACCCGGAATTGTCATTCCGGTATCGGCGACAAACCACTGACCGGCTTGAGTATCTGCCCGGAAGAAATTCGCACCTAAATTCGTCTCAATTGACGAAAAGTAGGGAACCGATCCAGTATTGCGCACAGTGATATTTGTCGACCAAGTCGAAGTTGTATCGATCGAATGTGCCACCGTATTTGGTTCGAGCGTGATTGTGGTAAATCCAGTGATGGTAAATTGATCCGGAGAGATATCGTAATCGGTGCCGTTCGTAATCTTCAGCCGTGCCGCTGTCGTTGCCGGACCGGCTACCAACCACCGCACTCGACCGGTATTGGGGAAATCGGTTCGCACGGTATCCCATGTTCCCGTCGGATAATTGCGATTTAAGAGTAACGTAGCATTGCCCCGGAACACCGTAGTATCCCATGTGGCGGTAGCGCTATCGCCGATCGTAAAGACATCGGTGGCAAGGGGTGAAGAGAAATACGTGACCCGCCGATACGCGGTCTGGTATACACCGCGCGGTTTGTAATTGCCCGAATCCTTCTGAACCCATGCAACAACGGATGAATTCAGCGCACTGAATGGTGCCGTGCCGGCATGACGAATCTTGAATCGGGCATTAAACGTCAGCGTATCAGCTGTGCGACCGGAAGCGGTAAACGTCTGACCGATGGGACCACCTTGCGTTCCATTGGAAAAACTGAGCAGTGGGTAATAAAAAACCTGTTGCCCATTGGTTCCGGCGCGTGGCAACGGCCAATTTTCGTATGGTTGAACCAGCGCGATGCGCAATTTGGTGAAGCTGGTAACACCATTGAATGCGCTGTCGGTGACTGCTTTGACGGTAACGAGAACCGTGTCGCCGTTGGCAGTGACACTCGGTAATACTTTCAACCAGACGCGCGAATTAATCGATCTGCGGGTATTAATTGTAGTTCGCAATCGAACCGAGTCCACTGTGGTTGGCGTGACTGCGAAATATGCGCCGTCGATATAAATATTCGGCAAAGTTGTGATTTCGAATGCTTCCTTCCGATCGAGTAGTTCGACGGAATCGGCTTCATACCACTTATCGGCGGTCGGACGCGGCCAATACATGTGATAAAAAACCGGAGCAATCGTTGTGGTACCCTGTCGAACCAGTGACGGGTCCATCCAGCGATGCATCGTTGCGCATTCGGGGCTGGTGTTACTGGTAAACCCTTCCAGCAGCACGGTTCGGGTATAGCCAAACGCTGACGTGAGCGCTAAAGTGACTAGGAAAAAAACAATGAAAACTTTCACAAATCCGGACATAATACACCTCATGTTATCGTAACGAAGGGACGAATAATCAACCATCAACCATCAATTCAATTCCAGAAGATTTTCTGCATACTACCGCTATTTTGATAGCTACAATATATATCCGGATTAGTCGCGATGAAATGAAAACAACTGATTGAGGACTCTTTTTCGGATTTTTTCCAAATTGAATTGCGTTTTCCTGTGATTCTATTCATTTTACATCCAACAAACCCGGAATACATTATGAACTACCGCAACTTCACCATCTTTCCGTTATTGCTGATTTCAACGGTCAGCTTTGCATCTTCCGACCTTTTGGATAGCTGCTTTGCCCAATTGCAATTATCGCGCGAGCAATTCCGGGTCGACCCCGAAGTGCTCATGGTGCGAAGTGGTACTTCGTTTAAGCTGCCGGTATTCGAACAGTGGTTTCAGCATCCGTTGAAAATTCCCGTGTGGGAGCGGAACTGGCGCAATTCGCTACTTGCCGGTATCGGTAAAACCCACGATCTGCATCGCACTGCCGCCTCGATCCTGTCGTGTGTGACGGTTCGCGATCTGATCGCGCCAGCACCATTAGACCAATACCGCAAACAAGTTGAAGCCGAGCAGGCATTGTTGAAAGCGATAAAAGCGATTGACTCAACCGTGACTATTCCCGATATAAAGCAATTGCCCAAACCGGTGCAACACGCATCGGCAATGCTGCTGTTGGCAGCGAAAGACGCGCTGGAGTGGCGTAAACTGGCGTTACGTAAAATACCTACGGATTCACTTCCATCGCTTTACCGATCGCTAATCGAACCGATGGAAAAACCTCAAAAGAAAGGGGACTCTACGCAAGCGGAGGAACCCTTCCCGGAAAGCAACGAGAAGTGGTACAATCAGACTGAATTGCTAGCGAAAATTGACTATTTCCTGATGAACTCAGGAGCCGATGATCTCACCGCAGCATTTGATGCAGCATGTGCCGAACTCGATTCGGTTTCGGCAACCGAGCAATTCGATTTCCGCTGTCAGACCCGCTATGGCTGGATTGTCCTTTCTGGTGGGAGCAATAGTCGTTATTCATCCGACATTGGACACTATCTCTTGATTGTCGATACCGGCGGTGACGATATCTACATCAGTGGTGGTGCAACGGGTGGTGCGAAATTTCCCATAGGACTGTTGATCGACACCAAGGGGAACGATCGGTATGAAGCGAATGCTGATATCCCTTCGTTTGGCGCCGGGATTCTGGGATGGGGATTGTTAGCCGATCTGCATGGAAATGATTGCTATACTTCGAAAAGTTATTCGCAGGGTTGCGGAGTTGCCGGAACCGGTATCTTGAATGATCGCGATGGCGACGATGCGTACGATGCTTTCAGTAGTGCCCAGGGATTTGGTTTCTTCGGAATTGGATGTCTTTCGGATCAAGCGGGAAAAGATACTTATCACGCCTATATCGAGAGTCAGGGGTGTGGGATGACACTTGGCGCAGGATTTCTGGTCGATGGTTCCGGTGACGATCGCTATATCGCTGAGGATGTCGACATTCTCTTTCCGGGACAGCAGAGTGATAAACACAACTCCAGCATGAGTCAAGGTGCCGGATTCGGAATGCGTCGCGATTTTATCGATGGACACTCGCTCGCGGGTGGTGTGGGAATGCTGCTCGATGGTGCTGGTAACGATTTCTATTCCGGTGGTGTCTTTGCCCAATCGGTCGGATATTGGTTCGGTATCGGAGTACTGGATGATCGGAGTGGTAACGACATTTACAATGCCGCGTTCTATGCGCAATCGGCGACTGCACACATGGGTATTAGCTACTTGATCGATAGTACCGGCAACGATTCCTATACCACATCGATTGCGATGGGTGCTTGTTGTCCCCACGATTTTTGCGTCAGTATTTTTCTCGATGAAGCGGGGAACGATGAATACCACATGATCGGTAATTCACTCGGAACCAGCATGAACAGCAGTGTCGCGCTGTTTGTCGACTATTCCGGCGATGACGTCTACGATACTGGAAACGGTTTCGGCGATTGTATCAATTATTCATCGACCGGATTGCGCGCTGAAGTTCTCACTACAGGAATATTCCTAGATTTGGGCGGGAAAGATCGCTATTCCGAAAAATTGATGAAAAACAATACAACTCATCTTCTACACCCCGATAAACGATTACCAATTCTGAAAGGAATTGGTATTGATCGAGAGGGGGGAACAATACGCTGGGAATGATAGTATTGGGGCAATTCACAGTTTATCGTAGGTTTATGGCAAGAAATCCGTGAAGTTGGTCGAACTTCTGTTGATTGCTTATATTCGGATATCGAAATTCACAACAGTGAGCGCTCATTGGTGGTCAGGTCATAACCGGGGTATCGGTGCTTGATATTGGAAATTCACCTCGAGGGCTATAAGGAGATAAATGAAATCGAATCATCACGGATTTAAGACGAAATCCATTCATGCCGGCTATGATGGTGATCCATCTGGCGCAGTTAATGTTCCAATCTACCAATCTTCCACTTTTGCCTTTAAAAATGCTGCTCATGGTGCATCGCTATTTGCGGCACAAGAAGATGGCTACATCTACACTCGACTTGGCAATCCGACAATTCGCGCATTGGAAGACAACGTCGCGATTTTGGAAAACGGATTTGGTGGCATCGCTACTAGTTCGGGAATGGGTGCTGTTAGCACCGTTTATCTATCGTTATTGTCCAAAGGGGATCACATTGTTAGTACCGCTTCGGTGTATGGTCCTTCGCGCGGTCTGATGGAAAATCATATGTCGCGGTTCGGAGTCGAATCGACTTATCTTGACACCACCATCGTCGAAAATGTCGCTGCAGCGATGCGACCTAACACCAAGATCCTCTATATCGAAACACCATCGAACCCTTCGATGCTGGTGACCGATATTGCGGCAATGGCGGAAATCGCGCACAAACACAATGCGTTATTGGTAGTCGACAATACTTTTGCCAGCCCGTATTTACAGCAACCATTGGCACTGGGTGCCGATGTTGTCCTGCATTCAGTCACCAAGTTCCTCAACGGTCACGCCGATATCGTCGGGGGAATTATCGTCACCAAGACGGAAGAACTGTACAAGAAGATTCGTCCACTGATGATCGCAGTCGGCTGCAATATGGATCCTCATCAGGCATATATGGTGCTTCGTGGCATCAAAACACTGCCGATCCGAATTCGCGAAGCGGAAAAGAATGCGATGATCATTGCCAAATGGCTCGAAGCCAATCCGAAAGTGGATTGGGTCCGATACATCGGTCTCCCTTCGCATCCGCAACATGAATTGGCGAAAAAACAGATGACCGGTTTCGGTTCGATGATTGCCTTCGAGCTGAAAGGTGGCTTGAAAGCTGGTATCGCGCTGATGGATCATGTCAAGCTGTCAATTCTGGCAGTATCGTTGGGTGGTGTTGAGACGTTGATCGAGCATCCTGCATCAATGACTCATGCTAGTATGAAACCGGAAGCGCGTTTGGAAGGTGGAATCAGCGATGGATTAGTGCGCTATTCCGTCGGTATCGAGGACATCGAAGATTTGTTAGCCGATCTGGAACAAGCTTTCACGCATGTCTAGCATTCGCTATACTCGGTGATTATCCGAGCAAGATGATGGATAATAAATCGGGCGAGTCGCAATGACTCGCCCGATTTGTTTTTATAAATTTCCCCGGCTCTATTAATTTGAACCAGTAGAATTTAGTAACGTTTCTTCGGCTTATCGTTAGATCCATACCGCTTACCACTACTCGGTTTTCCCGAATAGGATCGAGCTGGTCGGTCTCCACCTTCTCTTCTTGGTGGACGATCTCCGAATTCCCGTCGTGGTGGTCTGTCTCCACCCTCCCGATTTGGTGGTCGATCACCGAATTCCCGCCGTGGTGGTCTGTCTCCACCTTCCCGTCTTGGCGGACGATCTCCGAACTCCCGCCGTGGTGGTCTGTCTCCACCTTCCCGTCTTGGCGGACGATCTCCGAATTCTCGCCGTGGTGGTCTGTCTCCAAACTCTCGTCGCGGTGGTCGATCTCCGAACTCCCGCCGTGGTGGTCTGTCTCCAAACTCTCGTCTAGGTGGTCTGTCTCCAAACTCCCGCCGTGGTGGTCTATCTCCACCTTCTCGTCTAGGTGGACGATCTCCGAACTCCCGTCGTGGTGGTCTGTCCCCAAACTCTCGTCTAGGTGGTCGATCTCCGAACTCCCGCCGTGGTGGTCTATCGCCGAAATCTCTTCTCGGTGGACGGTCGCCAAAGTCGCGTCGCGGTGGTCGATCATCCCCTTCTCGCCGTGGTGGTCTGTCCCCAAATTCCCGTCGTGGCGGTCTATCGCTAAAATCTCTTCTCGGTGGACGGTCGCCAAAGTCGCGTCTCGGTGGACGATCATCCCCTTCTCGTCGTGGCGGTCGATCCCCGAATTCCCGTCTTGGTGGTCTATCGCCAAAATCTCGCCGTGGCGGTCTATCTCCAAAATCTCTTCTCGGCGGACGATCATCCCCTTCTCTTCGTGGCGGTCTATCACCGAATTCCCGTCGTGGTGGACGGTCGCCAAAGTCCCGTCGCGGTGGACGATCTCCAAAATCTCTTCTCGGCGGACGATCATCCCCTTCTCTTCGTGGCGGTCTATCACCGAATTCCCGACGAGGAGGTCTATCGCCAAAATCCCGACGCGGTGGACGATCACTATAATCCCGTCGCGGTGGTCTGTCATCAAATTCACGTCGTGGTGGACGATTTTCGCGATCTGGTGTCTCGCCTTCATCGCGATTACCAAATTGTTCGCGGCGCATTTGCGGAGAATATTCCGATTGCTCGCGGGTATGACGCGGTCGAGGTGACGTTTCAGTCTGATAATCGACTTCTTGAAGGTCAACCGGTAGCGCGCGTTTCTTTACGGGCGGTTTATGGGTATGTGGCACGAGTGCCTCCTGTAATTCCCGTTGATACCGCACTGGAACGCGATAACGGATCTTTGTAATACCTTCTTCATTCACTTCTTTTTCGATTACTTCGCCTAATCGATAAACAGCACTTTCGCCTTCACCAGCGCCTTCTGCTGATAGTGTGACTTCAAATCCACCCCAATCGGCAGTTCGACGTTCGGCTATCGTGTTTTTTAGTTCCCACAACCGGTGACCGCGTAAGGCACTGATAAAGAGTGCATTGGGATAATGCATTTTCAATTCGGTGATTCGTCCCGATTCATCCAACTGATCGATCTTATTGAAAACTTCAATCGTCGGTACTTTATCGGCACCGATTTCAACCAACACTTTTTGAACTTCTGCCATCTGTTTTTCGCAAGCGGGATGCGAGGCATCGGCGATATGCAGTAACAAATTCGCTTCCGATACTTCGGCTAATGTGGAGTGAAAACTTGCCACCAAACTGTGAGGAAGCTTGCGGATAAATCCTACAGTATCGGTCAGTAATGCCGGTTCCGTACTGTTCGGAAGGCGCAATGGTCGTACCAGTGGATCAAGCGTTGCAAACAACCGGTCTTCAATGAACGGTTCGCCACCACAAAGTGCTTTCAGTAGCGTGCTTTTTCCGGCATTGGTATAACCAACTAACGCAATTCGAAAACTACTTTCGCGGTTTTGTCGACGGAGTGAACGTTGTTGTTCGATGAGTTGCAGCATCCGTTTGAGGTTGGAGATTTTTTCGCGGATTAACCGACGGTCGGTCTCAAGCTGAGTTTCACCCGGTCCGCGCAAACCAATACCACCCTGCTGTCGTTCAAGGTGCGCCCAGCGCCCGGTGAGGCGAGGAAGTAAATATTCCAGTTGCGCCAATTCGACTTGAGTGATCGCTTCGCGTGTGCGGGCACGTTTCGCAAAAATATCCAGTATCAATCCTGTGCGGTCAATGACTCTTGCACCTACCCAAGCTTCTTCCAGATTCTTCGCTTGTGCCGGGGAGAGGTCGTCGTCGAATAACACCAATTCAATTTTTTCTTCTGCTACTCGTTCAGCTAGACTAGCGACCAATCCAGAACCGATATAAGTCGCGGCTTCAGGAGACGATCGTTCCTGAATGATACGATCAACTACAAAAGCACCGGCAGTATCTGCCAATTGTGCCAATTCGTCAAGGGTTTCCGTGACTTGCTCGCGAGTAGTACCCCGTTTAATAACACCGACCAATAACGCCCGTTCGGGCGGATGGTCGGACACTTCGTTTGATTGCGTCATTCCGACTCTTTCTAAATAATTTGGATGCTGCGCTATGCCAAGGAGACAAAAAAAGTGACAACAAAAGTGCCACATGGCTCACAATATACGTTTGAAATTGATGATTCTCTATTTTTCGTTGTAAATACTGGATATGTAACAGTTACGCGAAAACATCTGGTAGAGTGATTTACAATGTTTACTAAAACGCGGTAGAGCACCACTAAATTCAGCTTTTATAATGAATTTTTATCATCTGTGAGCGATGAAATTTGATTTATTGACCGACTGTAAAACAGATAAGTGCCGATAATTATCGGCATTTATTACATTTTCGGAAGATAACTCGAAAAAGAATATGTATCTATTTTTTTGATGTGTATGTATGCAATAATCTCCCCATACAAACTCTGTTATTACACAATCGAATTGATCGAGGAAGTATCGATTGTTTTGGTCAAAAGAAATTCATATTATTTACTAAGACAGTTCTATCGCTACGTTTTATCCAATATTCCTCAGTTTCTTGCATGATCCTATCAACAGTGTCAAAGTAAAATTTTCTTGCATCAGTTCGAATACTATTCGTGGAATCATCCGAATTCTAATAACTCTAGGTATTGATATGAAAATCGAACAAAGTCTTTGGACAAGTGAATCTGGATGGGTTATTCAACCTGCCGGTGAACTTACCGATTCGGCACAACTCGTAATTATTTTCGGATCGAAAAAATGTATCGCGAATCGAACCGAACTAGAAACCCTGCGAGGATTTTACCCGAACGCATATTTTATCGGTTGTTCGACTGCCGGCGAAATTTTCGACTTGCAAGTATTGGACGACTCGATTTCGGCTGCTGCGATCAAATTTGATCACACCCTTATTAAGGGTAGTCGGATTAAAATAACCGAACAAGTAAACAGTTTTGCTGCTGGTCAAGCGCTGATTGACGGTTTACCAACGACTGATTTGAAACATGTTTTTGTCTTATCGGATGGACAACTTGTGAATGGTACCGAGTTAGCAAAAGGAATGACGAGTCGGTTGCCAACCAAAGTCGCAGTTACCGGAGGTCTATCGGGTGATGGCGCGAACTTCAAGGAAACGTTCGTTCTATCGAATAGCGAACCGGAATCGGGAATTATAGCTGCGATCGGTTTTTACGGTGACCGAATTCGAATCGGATACGGATCGATGGGAGGATGGGATCCCTTCGGACCGAATCGTTTGATCACGAAATCGAGTGGAAACGTTTTGTATGAAATGGATGGAAAACCGGCGTTACAGCTTTACAAAGAGTACCTTGGCGATCGAGCCAACGAACTCCCATCGGCAGCACTGTTGTTTCCTCTAAACGTGCGTGCAAATGAAAACGATCCCGGTGTCGTTCGAACCATTCTTTCAGTGGATGAAACGACTCAGAGTATGATCTTTGCCGGTGACGTTCCACAGGGATCGTTTGCTCAATTAATGAAAGCAAATTTCGATCGCTTGATCGATGGTGCTCAGGGAGCTGCAGAAGCGAGTCTTACCGACGAGCAGGTGAAAGAACCGACACTGGCAATATTAATTAGTTGTATCGGTAGAAAATTGGTACTTGGTTTACGGATTGAAGAAGAAATTGAAGCGGTACGCGATGTTCTCGGAAATCAATGCGCACTGACCGGATTTTATTCGTACGGTGAATTGTCCCCATTTCGAAACAACTTGATGTGTGAATTGCACAATCAAACCATGACGATTACAACGATTAAAGAAGTATAATTGAGTACAATATGGAACTCCACAATTTATTGAAACGTCAATTGCGGAAAATCTTCGGATCGCAAGAAATGCCAAACGATCCGAAGTTGCGATTGTTTGTCGAAGCAGTAAATTCCGCATATAGTCAAGCAGATGAAGATCGGAGAATGTTAGAGCACTCGTTCGATCTTAGTTCGCATGAATTGTTACAGATCAATTCGTCGATGCAAGCCATTTTCAATGCTTCACCCGATTTCTTCATTCGCGTCGATTTGGATGGTAAAATTCTCGATTACAATATCTTCAACGAATCCGATTTGATTCACAAAGATATGAATCTGGTTGGAAAAAAAATTACCAATATCCCATATCCCGAAGTATCGGAAGGCTTTAAAAGAGCGATCGAAGAAGTACGAGATCTCAAACAGCTAATCGTGTACGAATATAAAATCGATGTCAAAGGAAGTGAAGCATTTTTTGAAGCGCGATTGGCGCCATTGCGAAGCGATCAAATCATCATCATTATCCGCAATATCACCGATCGCAAAATTACCGAACGCGAATTAGGTCAATCCAAACAACAGTTGGAAGATATTATCGATTTTCTTCCCGACCCGACATTCGTAATCGACCAGGACAAGAAGGTGATCGCCTGGAATCACGCATTGGAACAGATGACCGGGGTTCTAAAAAGCGAAGTTTTGGGAAAAGGCGACTATGCGTATGCGGTACCATTTTACGGTATGAAACGTTCTATCCTGATCGATCTGGTCGGTGAAGAAATCAGTTACGAAAACTTGCCGTATGACTATGTCGCGAATCGAAACGGAATCCTCTATTCCGAGATTTACCTCCAATCATTATACAATGGTGCTGGTGCAAACATATTGTGTACTGCCAGCCCGTTGCGAGATAAATTCGGTGTTCAATATGGTGCAATCGAAATTGTCAGCGATATCTCCCAAATCAAAAAAACCGAAAAATCCTTGAAAGAACAAGCGACATTATTGGATATTGCCCATGATGCAATTTTGGTCGCTTCGTTGACCGGTGAAATTAAATATTGGAATAACGGTGCCGAACAGGTTTACGGATGGGCGAAAGATGAAGCGATCGGTAAAAATATTAATGGATTGTTGTCGCGAAATACTTCGGAATTCCATACTGAAACAGCATATTTGACGACGCTGGAATACGGCGAATGGATGGGTGAGTTAACCCAATTCGATAACAACGATCGGGAGCGAATTCTGGCAAGTCGATGGAACTTGGTTAGAAATATCAAAGGCGAACCTGACACAATATTAATTATTAATACCGATATAACGGAAAAGAAAAAACTGGAAATACAATTTTTCCATGCGCAGAAGATGGATAGTATCGGATCCTTGGCGGGCGGTATTGCGCACGATTTCAATAATCTGCTCACCGTTATTTCGGGAAACCTTGCTCTAGTCAATATGTACGTCGAAGAGAGTGCAAGCATAGCGCCATTTATCGCCGAATCCGAAAAAGCAGTTGAGCGCGCATCGACATTGACGAAACAACTTCTCGCATTCAGTCGGAAACAAGTAATTGAACCGAAGATCGTTAATTTGGACAGCATCATTGCCGGTATTCAAAAGATGCTGACGCGGTTGATCGGTGAAAATATCGATCTGCAAGTAGAATACGCCGGTAACTTGGGGTTGGTTCGAGTCGATCCCGGACAGATTGAACAGGTGATCGTTAATCTTTGTGTCAATGCACGCGATGCGATGTCGGATGGTGGTACTCTTAAAATTAAATTATTCAATTCTACTTTGGATGAAGCCGACTGCTTGAAAATTCACGGATCTAAACCCGGTGAATACGTCGTATTGCTCGTTTCCGACACCGGTACGGGAATCGAAAAAGTGATTCTGGATCGCATTTTCGAACCGTTCTTTACGACCAAAGCCAAAGGCGAGGGAACCGGTCTTGGGTTGGCGACTGTATTGGGAATTATCCAACAACACGACGGTTTTATAGCAGTAGAAACAAAACAACATATCGGTACGAATTTCTCGATCTTCCTTCCGCGCATCTATCAACCTGCGATCGATATCCAAGACGACAGTGATCAAGCTGAATTTCGATCCGGAACGGAAACAATATTACTCGCCGAAGACGATATCTCAATCCGGAAATTGCTGGAAGCGATTCTGCCACGCTGGGGTTACCATTTAATTTCGAAAAGCAATGGTGAGGAAGCGCTAAAGGTCGCACATGAGTTTCCTGAACCGATTCATCTGTTAATCACCGATGTCATTATGCCGAAAATGAATGGCAAGGATTTGGCTAAACAGATGCAAATCATTCGGAAAGACACGAAAATTCTCTTTATTTCGGGATATACCGAAAACATCATTGGGCGTCACGGGGTGTTGGAATCGGGTACTAATTTTCTTCGGAAACCATTTTCACTTTACGATCTATCGGAAAAAATTCGCAATACGATCGATCAAACTGAAACACAGTCGCATAAATAGTCTTATTTCAGAAGTACGATCTTCTGAGTGTGTGAATTCGTTCCGGAAGTCAACCGCACCAGATAGGTTCCACTCACTAGCGCTTTCCCATTAAAAGGAATCCGGTATTCGCAGGGTTCTTGACGATCATTCACCAAATTTGCGATTTCCCGTCCGGATAGATCAAATACCTTTAGCTCGACTTTTCCAGCTCGAGTTAGTTGATAACGGATCTCGGTCGTTGCATTGAACGGATTGGGATAACTCGGTTTCAGTACACACCGAGCTGGCAAGGTTTCATCACTACGCTCTCCTACATTCATCGCCTCACTGCAATCGTAAATATTGAACCCCTGATCGAAAGCATCGAATAAATTATTGCCGTTAATCGAAAAGCTATTTGGTGATACACCGCCGAAATTTGTTGCGAAACCAGGATTCAATAATGCTGCGATCGGTACCAATCTGGTCGTAGTACTGTCGAAGAGAATGGCAGAATTATCTGAAATCGCAACATACTGTGATCCGCTTGGAGAATAGAGGCTTACTTGAGTGGGGGATCGCGGGTTGCTGATATCGAGAATTCGAAGTCGATACTGATTTTCGCTGAGATAGGCAAAGTTACCGGATATCGCAATATGTAAGAGGTCGCTTGAAGAATTAGCAAATGATCCAATTTCACTCGGAGCCTTGGAATTGCTGATGTCGATGATCCGCAACCCTCCGGCACCATCAGCGATATAGGCGTAATTTCCAATCACTTTCAATTCATTGGCATCGTACGGTAATTCGCATGATCCGATCAATACTGGCGCTTCGGGATTGCTAATATTCAAAATCCGAAGTCTTGAGCCGCCGATCGTATAGGCATAATTTCCGCTGATGACAACTTGCTTGACTGCTGCAGAAGTGTCCCGGTACCCCACATTGATCGGTAACAAAGGATTGGAGATATTGACGATTCTTAATCCCGAATCGCTCGCTGCCACATAGGCATAATTGTCATGCAGCGATACTCCGACGGCATTGCCGATAGAAATTGAATGTGTTAACGCAAGTGTTGCTGGATGACTGACATCGAATATCCGCAAACCGAATTGGTTGTCAGCGACATAGGCATACTGTCCGCTTGCAACAATATCCGAGGCATTGTTCAAAACGCGATAATGACTGGCTGCCGCAGTCGGTGCGGTAGGATCGCTGATATTGATTACGCGAAGACCGAGACGATTACCAGTGATATATGCGTAGTTTCCGGACAGTGCAATTCCAAATGCGATTTCGGGAAAAGTCATGCTCCCAACTTCAGTGATCGATGAAGGGGTACGAACATCGTAAATCATTAAGGTTGATGAACCATTGGCATCAGAGAGACTTGACACTACATAAGCATAACCACCGGAGATTATAAAATCATTCACTGCGCCGTTTGTCGTTCCGGATGCCCAGAGCATCGTTGGCGCGGCTGGATTGCTGATGTTGATAACAGTTAGTCCTGAATTTGAATCGGTGATATACACATAGTTTCCCGTTAATAGAATCTTATATGCATATTGCATTGTCGAGAGCGATCCGACAACCGTCGGCGTAGCTGGATTGGAAATATTCAGAATTAGCAAGCCACTGGCACCATTGGCGATAAAGGCATAATTACCGGAAACAGCGATATCGCATAAAAAATAGTTTGTCAGTTGATAGGAACCGACACAGAGTCGTTGTTGATTTAAATCGTAAATCCGGAGCATACCTTGGATATCGATGAGATATGCATTATTTCCTGCAAATGCCATCCCATGAACCCCAAGATTGTTAACATCGGTGATGAAGTTGAAAGTTGTCGGAACAGTTGATCGGATGCTGATGATCGGTAATATCGAATGTAGTCAATCCGTTCATTGTTTCGGCGACATACACGCGATTTCCGGATGCGGCAATATTCCATACAACCCGGTCGTTTACAGTAACTGGGTGGCGACAAGTGCCGATCAAGACCGGAGATAACGGATTACTGATGTCATAGGAAACCAAACCGCCGTAACGGTCGGCGATATAAGCGTAGTTTCCTTGGATTGTAATATTATGAGGTGCAGTTTGCCAGATGCTGCTGAGAAGATGAACATTCGAACTGTCTTGCGCCAGAGTCTGTTGTGTGATGAAGAGTAGCAGACTAATGACTAGTACTGTTTTGAAGCAGGTTTTCATGATGTGCCTCCGATCAATAGCGTGAGTCTTTGAGCTTTCTTGAACAGTGTATTGACGGAATGGGATAGAAATGATTTAATATTAATTTAATAATAATTAAATTGGTTGTGCGAGAGAATTTCTGAGAAATGAAATATTTTTTATGTATGAATGGAAACAAATCGGGCGAACAATAGTTGTCCGCCCGATCCACTAATCCAACTGTAAGTCGGTCTTATTTTTTTGTCGAACGCTTTGCTGTCAGATCGTATGATCCCACAAAGAAATTTCCGCTCTGAGAACCGACAACGAAAATCATGTTGCCATGACGACGAACTTTGTTCGTCGTGAAGTCACCCAATTTAATCTGATCGATTACAGTTAAATTAGTACTATCGATCAAATCCAACCAGGTTTCGGTCGTCTTGGTCGTTGTATCGGTACGATTGCGACAGAGAAAATACGTGCCACCTTCTTGTTCCACAGCGACACCATAATCGGCTTTGGAACCGCCCGTCTTGATTGTTTCGAATGTACCGCCCGTCTTGATTTTTACCAAACACGCTTGTTCACGATTCGACTGATCGTTTTTCTCATCAAGGACCATTCCGGAAACCGCAGTTACATTCAAATCGTTATGAAGAAATCCTGTTCCCCACGAACAACAGTCTACACTAGACAAATTCTTAATAGATCGATTTGCGCAATTCTGATCGAATGTTCCCAACCAGATCCGCTTCTCCGATTTAGGTTCCGGCGCTCGTGTTGCAGGTAGCAGTTTCTCAGTTCCGATATTTCCTAAAGAATCGTTGATCGGTCCCGCAACAATACAACCATTGTCACTCGTCGTATCAAGCGCATAGGTTTGATCCTTTTCCAGATTGAGAAACAATTTTCCTTTAATCGAAGAAAAGTCTTTGTCCACCTTATACAAGCAAAGGCAAGAATACAAATCTGGGGTTCCCTTTTTTACTTTCATCACAGTCTGTTTTTCACCCAACAGAAAGAAACCCTTGTCGGTCGATTCGCACACTCCCTTTAATTTACCCATTCGACCATTCATAATAGCCGGTACCGTAATCTCGGTCAAATCGGCTTTCAACTTACTTAAATAAAAACTGTTATCGGTTTTTTCGCCGACGACCAAATAACTGTCATCACTTGTGCGGATAATCGAATAAGCAGAAGCATTCGTCACAGTCTGTTTTGGTGTGACCGAAAGATTCGCGGGATCAATCATTAGAACCTGAAAGCTGGAACTCTTCTTGCTGGAAGAATTGCCGATAACAATCATGTCGCCATTCGGAGCAAAAGCGATATCGGAAGCGCTGCCGGAATATTTCGCAGATCCATCGAGAACAGTCGTCATCGGTGATCGCGATTCCGGAGCGGCAAAAACACTCATCTGAAATGTAGCAATGATTGATAAAATGACGATAAATGTAAGAAAAATTCGGAAATTGATTGGTTTCAGCATGATTTCTCCAAGTAAATGACAACTGGAACGAGGTTGATCGAGTAGTGACGAATTTTAGTAAAATTCCCTAGTAAAGTGAATGAGCTGATAATATACACAAAAAACGGGAATTAAGCTGGTTTGATTAAGAATTGTAACAGTAATTCTTGAGTTTATCTAAATATATAACCTATTGATACCGAGTAGTTTCAATCACATGATCGGATCAAAACGGTTGCAGAATGGGCTGTTGCTCAGTATTTTCGGGATTGGAGGAATTTCTACTATGCCGTTAATGATTTCGGTATCAGGTGTGCGCGGAATTGTCGGAGTTGATCTAACTCCTTCAGTAATCGTGGATTGGGCAGCCGGGTTTGCCGCATCGCTGCCAAACGGTGCAACGATCGTGGTCGGAAGTGACCCGCGACCTACCCGCGAACCGATTCGACAACTAATTTTTTCCACTCTGACGATGTCCGGGTGCAAAGTATTCGATTTGGGTATTGCCGCAACGCCATCGGTAGCGATCGCCGTTGAAGAGCTTCATGCCGATGGCGGTATTGCCATCACGGCATCGCACAATCCAGTACAATGGAATGCCTTAAAATTTTTCCGCAATGACGGTCGATTTTTATTAGATGAAGAGGGTAAAACCCTTCGGAAACTCGTCGAGCAGGGTACTCGTCGGTGGGCTACATGGGATGAATTTGGTTCTGTGCAAACCCCGTCGTTCGATCTGGTCGCACGTCATGTCGAACGCACGTTGACTCAAACACCCGGTGTGAATGTCGACGCGATTAGAAAAGCGAATCTGACAGTGTCTTGCGATGGTGGAGCTGGTGTTGCCGGAGCGTGTATTCCGGCGCTTCTTAAAGCATTAAATGTAACCATGTCGCCCGGTTCACTGGGGATGGTTGCCGATGGCAACTTCCAGCGGAAGCTGGAACCAACTCCGGAAGTATTGTTACCACTCGGTCAGGAAGTGCTCAAGAGTGGTGCTTGTATCGGTTTCGGGTTCGATCCCGATGGCGATCGCCTCGCCTGTGTCGGTCCCGATGGTATACCGTTGGGTGAGGAAAGTACAGTCGTGTTGACTTGCGATCAGGTCTTGCGATTCACTTCCGGACCGGTCGTGATCAATGTCTCGACGACGATGGCAGTCGAAGATATTGCCAAGCGGTACAATGTACCGGTTTATCGCACAAAAGTCGGCGAAGCCAATGTTGCAGATAAGATGCTCGAAGTGAAAGCCGTCTGTGGTGGCGAAGGAAACGGTGGAGTTATGGTGCCAGCCTGTCATCCCGGGCGGGACAGTTTGGTTGGCATTGCACTGTTACTATCTGCGATTGCGACCCGTGGACCGATTGAAACGTTGATGAAGGATATCCCACGCTATACGATCGTGAAGAAAACGGCTCAACTTGATCCGGAAATCCTTGCGAAACGTGGTGGAATTTCGGCGATTTTTGAAAAATTAGCCACCGAGCGATCGCATGAGAATTGGGATCGAACCGATGGGTTGAAACTCAACACCTCTGATGGCTGGGTGCAGATCCGCGGAAGTAATACCGAACCGATCGTGCGGGTGTTCGCTGAATCTGCCGATCCCGCCGTTGCCGAACGGATGGTCGACGAGTTACTTCAGCGATTTGGAAAACAATTGTAATTTCGAACAACAATTATTTACGAGAAAACCATGACCAATATGATTTTGACGACGACCAACACCGTCGAGGGTAAAAAAGTGTTGCAGTATTTCGGTATCGTTACCGGTGAAGCAATCATGGGTGCGAATATCGTTCGCGATATCTTTGCTTCGATCACCGATATCGTCGGTGGTAGAAGCGGCGCCTACGAACAGAAGCTTCAGCAAGCGCGCGAGATCGCACTATCGGAAATGTCGGCGCGAGCGCAGAGCTTGGGTGCAAATGCAGTAATTGGAATCGACCTGGATTACGAAGTAGTTCGGGAAGGTATGTTGATGGTCGCTTCGTCGGGAACGGCAGTATTGGTGCAGTAGATTTATTATGGATGAAATTATTCTTGAAGTACAGCCGGCAGGAATTGGTCCGGTTGCTAAAATGATTGCTCGTCGGGGCGGTGCCCGACTGATTGATTTGATTGTTTTAGGTGTAATCGGATGGCTGGCACTCATGTCCCTGCCGATCGAGCGTATGGGCGATCATGGTTGGATCATTGGACTGGTCATTGTAATCCTGTACGACTCGTTCAGTCATTCAAAATTCGGTGGTGGTGCTACTGTCGGTAAATGGGTGTTTGGATTGCGTGTCGTCGATAGTTCCGGTCGAGGTTTGACTTGGCGACGTGCAATTGTTCGGTCACTACCGATGGCGTTTCCTTTGGTAGCGCAGGCAATGGGTTTGGAATTGCGTAGCGGGATGTCGACCGCTCTCGGTACCGCCGGGTATTATAGCGCGATGGGGATGTTGGTCGGGTGGACGCTAGGTGCACCATTATTAATGGCAGTTACTGCACCATCGCGTTCTTACTGCGATTTGTTCGGACGGTCGATCTGTCTCTCGCGAAGGATGGTGGTAATACTTGGATTGCCGCGACAAGGGGTACATCTCTTTGCGAAAACAGTCAGCGATGAAAAAGCCCGCAGTAATCCGAATTTATTTACTGCACGGATGGCGTTAGTGCATTTGTTGTGGGCAGTACCGTTGCTGGTGTTTGCAATCGCCGGAACTTTTTGTAAACCGGTTTTGAATAATGGTAAAGATGTGCAAACTCAACTGCGTAATCTAGCGGAAGAAAAAAAATTGCCCATAAGAGGAATTGTTGTTCAACGCGCTGATGATGAATCCGATTCCGTGCTTGTACAGGCTCGTGTCGCTGGAAGTGTCAATGGAATGCAGTATGGTCAACGTGATATTGAAGCTGTTTCGTTGGCATTTTGGGGTGCAGCGCTGAATCAATTGCCTTCAACAATTCCACCGGAGCATGTGATTGTAGAATTGCGAACCGGTCCCGATCTGGGGTTTTCGTCGAAGATCGTGACGTATGCCAAGTCGTATAAGTTGCAGCTAACCCCACCTATTGCTGCATCCGATTCATCTGCTGCAGATAGCAGTGGTCGTCAGATAAATGTGAATTGATCCTGCCGATTCATCGAATCGGTTAAGATAAATAATATTTTAATGCGGAGTGGCTCATGTCCTCGCAACTTCCCGATCCCAAATTAATCGCTCTTGCCCAGCGGTTACTGGCAATTGACGACTGGTCTCCGGCAGATGTCCACAGCGATGTTCTTTGTGCGGCGCAAATGATTGTTCCGATGATCGATCACACGATCCTCAAACCGGAAGCGACGAATGCCGAGGTCAGGACGATCTGCGATCAGGCGAAACGGTACCCATTCGCATCGGTATGCGTGCACTCCTATTGGCTTCCGGTCGTAGCTGCAGAATTGAAGAATTCCGATTGTAAAGCCTGTTGTGTGATCGGATTTCCGAGTGGAATGCATACCGCCGCTGTGAAGAACAATGAAGCCGCAATCGCAGTCGATGCCGGTGCCGAAGAGCTGGACATGGTCTGGAATCTTGGGGCGGTCAAAAGTGGGGAGTGGGAAGCGGTCGCAGAAGATATCTGCGCGGTGATCGATGCCGCATCCGACCGGGCTGCCGTAAAGGTAATTCTGGAATCGGCAACGTTGACCGATCTCGAATTGCGTCGCGGTTGTGAAATTGCGTTGCGAGCTGGTGCCTCATTTGTAAAAACATCGACCGGATTTCATCCCAGTGGTGGTGCTACGGAACATGCCATTCGGATCATGCGAGAAGTGGTCGGTACGCACATTGGTGTTAAAGCATCGGGGGGCGTTCGCGAACTGCGAACCGCACTGAAAATGATTGTTGCCGGTGCCAACCGGATTGGTACTTCATCGGGAGTCGCAATCGCGGAAATGAAATGATCGATTTTCTCCACGTCACAAAGATCTACAAAAACGGCGGCGGCATTCGTGAATTCGATTGCCAAATCGATCGCGGCGAGTTACTCGTTGTCGAAGGATCGGTTGCATCCGGGAAGACGACGCTAGTGCGGATGTTGATCGGAATCGAGCGACCCGATTCCGGGCGGATTGTTGTGAGTGGAACTTCGATTTTCGATTTGTCGCGCAAGGAAATGGTGGAATACCGTAGGCAAATCGGAATGATCATTCCCGATTTAGGGTTACTCCCCGACCGTTCGCTGCTTGAAAATGTTGCGTTACCGCTTTATCTACACGGCACGCTTTCGCGAAAAGCGATCAAGCACAAAGCACTCGATGCACTATCGGCTGTGGGTCTTACAGGACGTGCCGGACATCGTGGAAAAGGGTTGTCTGCTGGCGAATGGATGCGCGTCAGTCTTGCCCGCGCCTTGGCAAGCGAACCGGCGTTGCTCATCTTCGACGATCCCGCTGTGAATCTTGATCGGGAATCGATTCAATTTCTGCTCGATGTCATTGCCGAAGAACATCGTCAAGGGGTAACGGTACTGATTACAACCTCGGTATTGGATATCTTTCATCAGCTTTCGCCACGGACGATTCGACTGGAAGAAGGCAGAATCATCGCCGACAATCAATTTGATCAACCTCAAGCACAAACCCAACTCGGTGGATTATGGATGGGGTTGCGACCATGAATCGGATCTCAGAACTAATCTACACTTTTCGACGAAATGTATCGCGATTTGCATGGTTCGCGCTCGCAATCTTCCTAATGTCGTCGGTTCTGGTTACAACATTGGTTGCGATTCAGATTGTCGATTCACTCAAAGAACGTTTCCTCCGCCAATTCCAACTCGAAGTCTATTTGCACGCATCGGCAACTGGTCCCGAACGTGATTCGGTGTTAGCGGCTCTCAAACGTAACGTGCCGCCCGGTACATCGTTTCAGTATATCTCACCCGGAGAAGCGCGCGAGCGATTTATGCAGGAATTTGGTCCCGATTTGCTGAATTTGCTCGGTGAGAATCCACTACCCCCATCGTATATCGTCACACTTCCAAAAGCGCTGGCAACACCATCGCGGATGCGACAGATCCAAAAATTTGCTTCCGATCTTCCACCGGTGAATGAAGCAGTATTTGAAGGTGAACTGGCGGGTTGGGTAGAAAATTCTTTTAACGACACGATTCCATATATCATCGGAATTGGCGTCGGATTAGCGTTAGTATTCATTGTTATCGGCGTGTTTATTGTCCGGTCTGCGGTGACTGGTTCGGCAACGATGGCGAATGTGCTATCGTTGCTCGGCGCTTCGCGCGGTTACTTCCGTCGACCCTACTATCAACTCGCGGCAATCATTGGGTTTATTACCGGAGCTCTGGCGGTAGCTTGGGGTTGGTTGACAATGTTCTGGCTTGCGCAGCGTAACAGTCCGATTGCAACGACGATTCCGCTTTCGGTATTCTTGATCCCCCTCATTGCGTTGTTGATCGGGTGGTCTACCGGTTGGTTGGCAGCGCGGGGATCGGGAAAAATAATCAAGCAACCCGAACAATAAGTTCGTATTGTTTACTGAGACCAGTGTTGTTTGGTAATAGGTAAGTTATAAAATAACATAAAGATAGCAGTAATTAATGAATTCGGTGCGGAAAAATATCGTCTCGCCACTTACTCTTTCGGAACGTCACCGCGAAGTGCTGAATGCGATCGTCCATCAATTTGTACTGACCGCGCAACCAGTCAGTTCATTGACATTGGCAGGATCGGCACTGAATGTTTCTTCAGCAACAGTGCGCAATGTGATGGCGGACTTGGAAGCTGCCGGTATGCTGACACACACGCATACGTCCGGTGGTCGCGTGCCGACTGCGTTGGGATATCGCGTATTCGTAGATAATATTACCCAGCCCCGAATTGAACGAACGATCCAAGCGCAGATCGAACGCGAATTCGAAGAGATGCCGATTCAAGGCACCGAACTGTTATCGCGTTTCGCCTCGATTTTGGCGCAGGCATCGCATTTAATTACCGTAGTTCTGTCACCTCGTCTCGACCGTGGTATTCTGCAACGTATCGAGTTAATCCCAATTGCCGAAGAGCGCCTTCTACTTGTCGTATCGTTGCTGGAAGGGATGATCAAAACCATTCTGATCGAACTGCCAATGCGGGTCTCACCGACGGAATTGATCGGTCTCAACCGATTGATGAACGAACGTCTCAGCGGCGTAAAATTATCCGATTTGCTGAATGAAGCGGATCAACGCTTAGCCGATACCGGATTGGCGCACTCCGAATTGGTGCGGTTAATTCTCAATTACACCGATTCGCTATTCGGCGATCAAACACCGAGCGTTGCCGGAACCGGGAATGCCCTGTCGCAACCCGAATTTCGCGACCCGGACAAGATGCGAGCAGTGATCGAACTGTTGGAGGGGAACGATATTCTCCTGCACTTGTTGGATAATGAAGAAGATTCGGTCGTCGTAAAAATCGGCGAAGAGACTGGCAATCCTGCGACCCGGGAACTATCGTGTATCGCCGCGAATTATTGTGTTGGCGACCTGATGGGAACGATCGGTATCATCGGTCCCACCCGTATGGATTATCCCCGGCACATGGCGCTCGCGGGTTATGCCGCATCATTGTTAACCAAAATTCACACAAAGGTATGAACAACTTGTTTAAGAAATCTGATCACAAAAAAAGCGATCCTCGCGCCTATACCGCGACGGGAAAACCGACTGATATTCCGATTACTCAGGATGACCCGGAATCGCCTGTCGAATCGGATCCCGCAGTCTCTTCAGCTCCGGAATCGAATCTGCAGAATGAACTCCATCAGACGCAGATCACTGAGTTCGAAACAAAAATTGCGAAACTCGAATCCGAATTGAAAGAAGCGCAAAGCGAAACCCTTCGTGCAATCGCCGAAACACAGACAATCCAGCGCCGCAAGCACGTAGAGATTGGTGAACTGCGTAAGTATGGTCCCGAACCGCTGGCGAAGCAATTGGTTTCGCCGCTACTCGACCTTGAGCGGATTGTGCAATTCAGCGTCAATACCGAAGCGGAAAAATTACTCGAAGCGGTGCAGATGCTCTATAGCAAATTAGGTCGCGCCTTGGAAGCAGTTGCCATCGAGAAGATCGCACCGAAACCCGGAACACCCTTTGATCCTGCATTGCATGAAGCGATCGGCAGTATGCCTTCGACCGAATTCGCCGATCATTCCGTTGCGATTCTGATCGAACCGGGTTGGAAAATGCACGATCACTTGTTGCATGCTGCGAAAGTTATGGTAGCCGTAAAACCGGAAGCTGGGGAGTAAATCGAATCGATCGTCGATTCGTAAAAAAGTATTATGGAAAAACGCGATTATTACGAAGTACTTGGGGTTGAAAAATCGGCTTCGCCGGAAGAGATTAAAAAGTCGTACCGCAAATTGGCGATGGAATTTCACCCCGATAAGAATCCCGGCGATAAAACAGCCGAGGATAAATTTAAGGAAATCGGCGAAGCGTATTCGGTCTTGTCCGATCCCGCCAAGCGCCAGCAATACGACCGGTTCGGGCATCAAATGCCGGGAGCTGGTGGTGGTTTCAGTGGTGGCGCTGTCGATCCATTCGAAATCTTCCGCGATTTCTTCGGTTCTGCTTTTGGCGGCGGTGGAGGAGGTAGTTTTGGCGGGTTCGATCCCTTCGGTTTCGGTGGTGGTGGCGATCCTGAGGAAGCGAGTCGTGGTTCAAATTTGCAAGTAGCCGTACAACTGGATCTGGAAGAGATCGCAACCGGTGTCGAGAAGAAAATTAAGATTCGCCGCTTGAAAGAGTGCGATACTTGTCACGGTAGCGGTTCAAAACCCGGCTCGAAGAAAACCACCTGTAAAACCTGTAGTGGTCGTGGACAGGTGCGGCAGGTGCAACGCACGATCCTTGGACAAATCTCATCGGTTTCCGTCTGCCCGACTTGTGGCGGTGCCGGACACATGATCGAGAATCCCTGTCCCGAGTGCAGTGGCGAAGGTCGTATTCGCGGTGAAGTGACGGTTGCCGTCAAGATTCCGATCGGCGTTCGCAACGACAATTACCTCACGTTGCGCGGTCAGGGGCATGCCGGGCGGCGTGGTGCTCCAGCGGGTGATCTCATTGTCGTCATTCAGGAGAAGGAACATAAAGTCTTTACCCGTCACGGCGACGATCTGTATTACGATCTCGTCATTTCCTTTCCACGTGCGGCACTCGGCGGTGAAGTCGAAATTCCGACGCTGAAAGGGAAGGCGAAACTGAAGATCCCTGTCGGAACGCAGAGTGGAAAACAACTTCGAATGCGCAATGCCGGTATCCCGCATCTGAACGGCTATGGCAGCGGCGATCAGATTGTCGTAATCACTGTTTGGGTTCCCGAAAAGTTAAATTCGAAACAGCGCGAAATCATCGAGCGACTCGATCAGGAGGACATCGGTCCGAGCGAAGAGATCGGCAAGAGTTTCTTCGAGCGATTACGCGAAAAATTGATGTAAGTTGAAGCATCCCAGCAGCTCTAATTTTTTAAATCGGTAAAATATTGCATCCATATTCTTGTAGCAGGGGAGGGCTCGTGAGCCCTCCCGTTTTTTTCTTTTCATCTTTTTTTAGTAGGGGAGGGCTCCAACGCCCTCCCGTTTTTGTATCTTTTCATCTTTTTTTAGTAGGGGAGGGCTCCCACGCCCTCCCGTTTTTTTCCTTTCATCTTTTTTTAGTAGGGGAGGGCTCCCACGCCCTCCTTTTTTTTTTCTTCAACACCCTCGCATGACACCCGCGAACCACTCACTGTAAGTTATTCGCCTGTTTTTGACCTTAAAAAACAATGGAATTATCATTCATGCAAATTGATTGATTTAAAGTTAACTCTCGAGTAATCAGTAACGATACTTGAGTTTGTAATTTTCACGATACACTCAACATCAAAAAGTAAATTTGGATAATTTGTAATGATAAAGACTTATAAATCATGTGACTAGGTTTATTTTTACCAAGTTGAGGACAACATCAAATTGATTCGGCGCACAATGCAAAAATTATTTATCAAAATAATGCTTGTAGTATCATGATCTGTTTTGTAACCTAAATCAATCTAAGAAAAATTTGGTAAAATTCGCCGACTCAAAATTGTGATGTTCGTTCATTCTGAAGATTTTTCAGCCAGATACATGATGGGCAATGGGTTTTATCGAATGAGTGTGATATGAAGAAAACATACTGCTGCTTACTTTCGATAATTTTGTTTGCTGGGCTAGCAACAGCAAATCCCATTTCGATCTCGATTAATACCTACGATCGGATCCACTCGAATAATATCAACATCATGTATAGCGGAATACCGGTTCCAACAGGCAGACTGGTACAGATTATTCGACCGAATAGATCAATTCATCCACCGCAATCATCGGGAAATTTTCTTGGCATGCCGGCGAGTGGAGATACTCTGATTTCAACATTTGCGATTGGAACTGGAACGTTTTATGGTGGTTCCTTCTCGGTAGTTTTAACCGGACAGACCGCCTTCCCTATCGATACACGTACTCCGAATACTCTGAATGCCGGTACGCAATTCTACCTACGCGTTTGGGCGGAAATTTCTGCAACTGCATCGGTACCCTTTATTTCAGGATCGCACTTTGTTGATGGTGGTCTATTCATTATCCCCTCGTCCGACAGCACACTTTATGCAATTCAGGTGAACCCGTCTTCATCGGCTCCCAATTGGCAACCCTGTGGTTTATCGGTTCCACCTGAAATTAGTGTCACCGAAACTGATGGTAGTTCAATCACTAACCCGGTAAATTTCGGTTCGATATATCGCGATTCTACCATCACTCATACGATTCGAATCACTAATCGTAGTCTGATTAGTCTGTCACTTGGAAATGGTGTATCAAGTGGCGATTTCCACAACAATCTGAGTCGGTGCCAATTAGCGAGTGGCGAATATCTCGACGTATTAATCAGTTTTACGCCATCGCAAACCGGTACTCGGTTGGGTACTTTTGAATTCACCAACTCCGGTTCAGGAGGAATCTGTCGCCTTGAATTAAGCGGGTCAGGTCTTCCAACACCGATACCGAGCTTTCAGATTACAATGAATGGGTTACCACTTGATTCCGTTATCGATTTTGAAACTGTTCGGGTTAATGAATGTTCAGATCGATCTTTCGTGATAATGAATAATGGTCCCGGAACATTGAGGATTAATTCGTTACAAACGGGCAGTTGTTTTTATCTGCAAAATCATCAAAATTCGTACACTGTTAGTCCAAATGTGCTGCATAATTATCTTGAAATCGTTGTCCGATTCTGTCCTGATGCATCGGGCGTGTATCGATCTCGTCTGAGTTTTAGCTGCAATGCACTCGATTCTTCATTTTCGGTTGATTTGTGCGGTACTGGAAATCAGACTGTTTGGAATCCCTGGAGCAACGGTCAAATGGTTGCGGTTGCAAACCCGTATCCAGGAGCAAATGTCGATCCATGGGTGTTAAATTTTCCGGATGATCCAAACACAAATAACATTCCACCAATAGGAATGACATTCTATGGTGGGTTTGGTCGTCAACCTGACGAGGTTTACGCGGGTTATGAAGTTAATCGACCGGGATATCTTCCCACGCGTATTGCGTTAGAAGATTCGTTATGGTCAGTGCCGTATGATTCAAGTAACAGCATTCACCGCTGGTGGGATTTTGAGACGCGAGGACTTAACAATTCATATGTAGATATCGAATTTTATTTTACAGATAATGATCTGCCGTCAAACTTCGGTGACCCCCGAACACACAATCCTCAGATTACTGCATTAGTTTATTTTAATTCCTACTGGAAGATTTTTCTTCCTCGCATAGAACTCTTTGAAGCTGGTACTCCGAATGTCTGGCGAGCAACCGTATATAATCCACCATTGAGAGGTTATTGGAGTTTATCCACTCAGTTTACCTCGCCGTCATTTACTTGCAACGCTATTCCGGGAAATAATCGGGTAACCTTGAATTGGTCGGCGACAGAAGATCACAATCTCTTTTTTAATATTTATCGAAAAATGGAAAACGATTCAAATGAATACTGGAATTCATTGGGTAGTTACCATACGATTGCATTAAATGGGATTAGTAACATACCAGTTGACTATCAGTTTGTCGATTCAGTCGGTTTGGTCAATGGTAGATCCTATGCTTACCGGATCTACGACCAATCCATGTTTGGACAGATAGTACTTCGGGGAGAGTTGTTCGGGATTATCCCGGGTGGATTGAATGCCACAGAGAATATTGCACAATCAATAACTGGATTTCGAGTAGCCAACTACCCCAATCCCTTCAATTCCAGCACAACCATATCCTATTCACTACCGGCTTCCGGCACCATCGACTTAAAGCTGTTCGATCTCTCCGGTCGTGAAATCCGATCGCTCGAGCAGGGGTATCGCGCCACGGGGAGTTACCGCATTCAAGTGGATGGTTCAGCGCTCGCGTCAGGCACATATTTTCTCCGATTAATGTCAAATAACCAGATTGTTACCCGCAAGATCGTACTGCTGCGTTAAAAAATATTTTTTTGTTGAGACGATTGCGTCTTGATGTAATACCAAAAGTTAATTATTTTATAATAGGAGAATGTCCGACTCGAATAGTTCCTTCTGAATGATTGAAAATTCGATCATGGGAAAGATCACGCAGTGCCTAACTTGTCGAGGGTGCACTTATGAAGAAACTGCTATCGATCCTTTCACTGCTGGTCGCTGTCAATTTGTCTGCTGCGACTGCGCGAACGATCCGATTGCCCGGTAGTTCGCCGTTTATTACTTCCCAATCCACCACCGCTACTGTCGAACTGCTCCAGCGATCGGAATATCGCGTTCGCTTCGTCGTCCGAATAAATCAATTCACCGTTGAATCATCGGTTACCGGTGTCAAGATCCGTGTTGGTGGTATCAACGAATCACAACCCGGCATTGGCTATCCCGACATTTCCAGTGTCACTGTTTTCATCCCTTTTAACTCGCCGGTAACCGGGAAAGCCATCGCTACCGCGAAATTTCCAACCCTTTATACACCTCTGCAGTTGGATGGAATCGTTGCTATCGCTTCCGATCTAGATCAACCCGACGACCACCGGTCGAAAACTGCTGTGAGTATGCCACTGGTCAACGTCGGCGAGGCGGCTGTCTTCAAGGATTTCGGTGTGATACCGGTGACAGTCTATCCGATTCGCGAACTAGCCGATGGTACGATCGAAGCCAATAGCGAAGTCGAGATCGATTTGTCCGCAACGCCAACCGGCAATGTTTTCACATCGCCAATCTTGCGCTCGTTCGATCAAATTTATGAGACGACTTTTCTGGGATATCCGAATTTTTCGATCGGACGCTCGAAACTATGGCGACCCGGCAGCTATCTGATCGTACGCCCTCCCAATCCGGATTATAATGCTGTCATTCGATATTTTGTCCAAGAGAAACAACTGGCAGGTTTCAATGTTATCGTCCGTAACATCCCGATGGGCGCAACCGCGAATGATATCAAATCGATCATCGAAACTGTCTATCGCGAACAGTCGCATATCCTTCCGGTGGAATATGTCGTCCTCCTCGGGGATGCCGACCGGCTCGATAATGTACCCACCTTCCCGTATACACTTTCGGCATCGGAGATCATTCCCACCGATCTTGATTATGTTCTGCTCGATGGTAACGATTTTTGGCCGGAAGCGATGATTGGTCGAATTCCTTTCGGATCTGTAACGGGTTTGGCAACGATCATTAATAAATCTGTAGACCACCACAATTCACCCGGTTTGCATTTTTACCCAAGTAGAAATCGCGCGTTCAGTTTCGCGGGTAACTACTCTTTATCGCCTTCGGTTATCGATTATTCGCGTTGGACTGCGCAACTGCTTGCCGATCAGGGATACGATACGACAACTTATTTCTGTCCACCACAGCCAATGCCCGGAACCGATTCAGTGCTGGTGTTGATCAATCGTGGAAACTCCGTTATCACCTATATGGGGTTGAGTGATTCGCAAGGTTTGCTTTACCCGCGGTTACAAAAAACGGACTTGTCGCAGGTAAATCGCGATGATGCGATCTTATATTCGATGGGGTGCCAATCGGGACGATTTGCCGCACTAAACGCAACGGTCGATGACAATCAGTGTTTCGGTGAAGCTTGGATTGAAGCAGGAACACCCGCGATCCCGAAATGCGGTCCGGCATTTTACGGCGCGACGCATCTTCACACGAGCAATCGCTACAATCCCACCCTACTTGCCGGAACAATGCACGGCTGGCTGAATGAGAAGTTGGATAAATTGGGAACGGCAACACTGCGTGGGAAACTGGAGTTGTATCGAAATTTTCCCAATGAATGGAATGCTGTTGAAGGGTATTTCCGATCCTATCATATTCTCGGCGACCCATCGCTTCAGCTTTGGTACGGCGTACCGGATACACTCACCGTCACTATTCCCGATCAAATCAACTCGAGCATGTCATCGATCACGCTTCACGTTTTTGATCATCAAACCAATCAACCGCAACCAAACTTAACTGCATCGCTGATTGTCGGACCGAATGCTGATAATCAAGCTGTCGGAATTACTGATGCCAGTGGAACCGTTACTTTGCCACTTCGGGTAGTTCCTGGTGACTTCGTTTTCGTGATGGTTTGTGGTAACAATTTTCTTCCATCACAATTTCAATTTTATGTTCTTGATACCGTATCAACATCGTTCCGGGTTGACTCACTCCATTACAATAACACGGCATCGCTACCGAATCCTGGCGAGAATGGCGATCTGCAGGTCTATGTCAAGAATGTCGGATCGACATCAGTCATTGCGAATGCCACACTATTCGATTCATCGGAGACGAATCGAATTTCGATCTTGCAGGATACAAGCAATGCCGGGACAGTCAATCCCGGAGGAACCGCCATGCTGTCGTTTCGAATTCGCGTGAATTCGTTGCGCGATCGATCACCAATCTCGCTTTACCTCAATTTCTCTGGTCAAGAAGTTGGATTCGCGTTACCAGTCAATTGGATCAATCCGATGGTTGATCGTTACGAGTGTCTTGTCGGTTCGCTGAACCCTGGTGAAAACGATCAAACTACCCTTCAACTGCAAATCAGCAATCGGGGCAGTGCACCAATCCCGCAATGCAACTGGCGGTTCGAGTCTGATTCCGATGTGATACAAATTCTTTCCGGCACAATCTTCAATCCGGTAATCGCTGATTCCGGTACAATCGACCTAACGCTTCGTGTCCGCTCCAATGCGATGCCGGGTCAGGTCGTTCCCATTCGCACGCTGATTTATCAACCGAATGGTCCAGATACGTTAGTGTACCAAATCACGCTCACTTGCGGCGAACGTTCACAAAACATGCCGACTGGACCGGATATTTTCGGTTATTTTGCCTACGAAGAGATTGATACCGTCGTCGGAAACAGTGTGCATCCAATCTACCGGTGGATTGAGTTGGATACTGCGCTGGGTGGTTCGGGAGAACCACTGGAGTTGGGTGACGATCAGACTGTGACTCTCGCCTTGCCATTCGATTTCCGCTTTTACGATCGATTGTATCCGACTGGTCATGCGATTTCTATCTGCTCCAATGGATGGATCAGTTTCGATAGTACGAACCGGAGCGATTATCTGAATCATGCATTGCCATATGCCTTGGGTCCGCGCAGCATGATTGCCGCGAATTGGGATGATTTGCGAGGTTCTTCTACGGATAGCGAAAATGTACGGGTGTTTACGCAGCATCGTACAATACAGAATGATCACAGTTTTGTCATAGAGTGGGCGAGTGCTTATTCGCAATATGGATTTGAAACGCTACAGCAACATCAGAAATTTGAAATAGTGCTTTATACCAATCCTAGCGGCTCCGAGCAAAATAGTGTGATTGATATCTTTTATCACACTGCCTCGGAGATCGATCAATCGAACAACTATACGACAGTGGGTATCATGAATTGGGAGCGAACCGATGGTTTGCAGGTAGCGTTCGCAAATATTTTAGCGCCCGGTTCCGAGGCGCTTCATAATAGTCATGCGATTCGATTTACTACCGCGAGGCTAGACGCAGTTGCTGAATCCGGAAATCTTCAAACGAATATTCTGCCGAATGTCTTCGGAATTTCCAGCGTCTACCCGAATCCATTTAATAATGCGACAACGATCGATTACAATCTCAGCCATTCCGGTAATGTTAAACTAATATTATATGATCTATCAGGTCGTGAGATCCGTGCGCTCGAACAGGGATTTCGGAGTGTCGGAAAATACCGTACACAATTGAATGGAACCGGTCTAGCTTCAGGCACATATTTCCTCAAGTTATCGAACGGAAAGGAGAATTCGCTTCGAAAGATCGTACTCCTAAAATAGTCCGACGATTACTTCACGACTGTCAGTGGCTGTACCCACTGTTGCTGATTCGATTGCACCGAAATCAGATAGTTTCCGCTGGCGAGACGATCGGTACCGAAGCTGAATGAATGGTTTCCGGCAGCAATATTTCCCCGTGATAGTGTCAACACTTCGCGACCGAGTAGATCGACTACTTTCACCTGCATTGATAAGTTGTGTGGCAATGATATCGGAACCGTTACCGATCCATTTGCGGGATTGGGATACGGACTTCCCAATGAAATCGCTTCCGGCAACGAGAATTGGATCTCATCAATCCCGGTATTCGGCGTTGCCTCGTTCAGTACATACAACATTCCGCCATTAAGTGTATTCGCCTGCGCGATGATGCCGTATTCCTGTGTCTCCCACTGATACGCCTGATAACTGAAGGTTCCCGAAGAGTAGTTGTATCGAACCAGCAGTGTCGGGAAAGTGCCGTAGTGCGAAGTCGATGTCCCGCTGGAAATCACCGTGCCGACAATATTGTAAGTGCCGGAACCATAGCTGTAATTCCCCTGCCAGGTTTTATTCAAGCGATGAGGCATCCCATTCGGAATCGCGGGATTCCAAATCGTGTTCGGAGCGCCGGTGTAACCGAGCGAGTAAATATCGCTATCACCGACGAAGAGGTAGCAACTACCACTCGATAACGTACCGATTAAATATTGAGTGTAATCCATCCTTAAATTCGCCGTCGGCCAGGTGCTGTTACCCGAGACGGTAACAAAATTGGTATTCTGATATGAAGAACCGGTCGGAACGGTGAATGTCCAAGTCTTCCCGGTGCCGCTGGTGACGTCGTATACCGATGTCGAAAAACCACCGACCCGAAAATTGCGGGTTCGACCGTTATTCCAACCATAATGCTGTATCTGGATAACCGGTTGAGCAACCGCGATCGAAATAGTGATGAGCAGACCAATCAGAGTGAGGAATCGCATTGGATACCCTCCTTGTTATATGCGAGATATTTTTTAGTATCTCTTGATAATAAGTTGTAATCGGTAGTAGGGGCGGCTCCCCGCGGCCGCCCGCAGGTATTTGTAGGTACCGACACTAGTGTCTGTACATGTTCGGGGAAGCCTGATACCTAATCATTACAACTTATTATCAAGAACCACTATAATATAACGATTTCAATCATGCCGTAAATAGTAAACAGGGCGAACAATTACGTTCGCCCTGTTCGATTCGGATGAAAACAACGTCTATTGGGTCGTTACTTCCCGGACAACAATTTCTTTGCTAATTCGGGATTATGCGCCCCATTGGAACCGTCGGCGGTGACAATTTGAATGCCTTTGCGGATCGCTTCGACACCAGTACCACCTTGTAACAAAGTAACGCGCGCCTCTTTCAGAGCATCGCTAGTTTCATGTTGCCAGTGTTTTACCACTTCGGGATAGGTCTTGTCGTGACATTCGGCGCACTGTTCCGGTGCCGGTTTCTTGATATCCTTACCGGTACCGTGACAAGAGGAACATTCGACACCTGCCGTTGCCATCGCCGATGGAATCGCTTTTCCTCCGCCGGCAGTTCCCTCGTATAACGCCCGTTGAGAACGGTGACACTCTTTGCATGATTCTTCATTCTTCGCACGCGAGTGGTGACAATCCATGCAATTGGTAACATTCGGCAATGTCTTGCCGTGTTCTTCGATCGAGTGGCAATCCTTGCATGTTAAACCTCGAGACAAGTGGGTGCCATGCGGGAACGTTCTTCCTTTCACCAACAGATTCACCGTTTCGATACCGTTATGACAATTCAGACAGTTGGCACCACCCGCTTTGTCGCCTGTTGCAACGACATTCGGACGTGCTTGGAAAGGCGGTAATCCGGGTGCAACCAATTTTGCCTGATCGTAAGCTGCCTGCAATAGATCTTCCGAATAGCGCACGTTGTGTTGTCCGCCTCCGTCAAGCACCAATCGTACGTTGGCTTCGGCGGTCTTCAACACCCACCGGTTCGTTTCATCGCGAGCCTGACGTTTGGCGGTCTGCACCATCTCAAATACTTGCTGTGCGCGTTTACGGATGCCGTCACGCATCTGCGGTACCAATTTTTCGTAGTTATTCGGATGACACGGGGTACACGCTACCCGCTTGCGCGCTGCCGACGATTCGCGGAAGTGCGCTTGGTCGTATGGCACAGTATGACATGAAGCGCAATGCAACCCAGCCGTCCACATCTTGTCAGGTCGATCTGGTACTCCCGTTCCACCGGTGCCGCGGAATAGCAATTCTGCTGCATCATGCAGATCGGAGTGACAACTACGGCATTCGGTCAATTGCGCTACTGCACGCGATTTCGAGCGATGCAGAATCGGTAAGTGACAATTCAAGCAATCCACTTTTCGATCGGTGACATGCTGCTTATGGATAAAGACCGTTTCATTATACCGGTTCAGATGCTCCTGCGAAGCATGACAGGTATTGCATCGCTCGTGCGGTACTTCGCCATCGCCCGCCTTCATATCGCCGTGGCATTGTTGACATTGAACCTTCTGCGCCAGTACGGATGTATGATCGTATTTCGGTAGCGGTTTATCTTTTTCTGCAACTGGAGCGCTATGGCATTTCGTGCAATTCGTTTTCCACCCTAGTCCGAACATCTCGCTCGTGGGTTGTGAATTAGTCGAGTCATTCGCAGTCAAATTGAGCGGATTGATAAGATTGCGTCCCTTGAAGTGGCAAAGGAAGCAAGTCGTCTCTGTGACTTTGATGTGCGAACCCTGAACGATTTGACCGTGACAGGAAGTACAACGTAATTGCTTATTACGAACTTCTTTGGTGAGGTGTTTCGAGTGATCGAATTTGATCCCTTCTTTGTACAAAACAACACCGGGTTGCTTGCGATTATCGTGACATTTGTACATACAGTTGATGTCGTCGATTTCGGCAAACGGTTTCGAACGCTTATAGACGCCTGTGGCATAATTTACCAGCATCGATGCCGCGACAAATTTTCCGCGAATGGTTCCAGCAACACCGGGTGGAATATGACATTTGATACACTGCACTTGTTTATGCGAGGAGGTTTCCCAACTTCGAAAATACGGTTCCATGATGTGGCAGGAGCGGCAAAACGTCGGCTGCGATGTCGCCTTTACGAAGACTACTGCAGTGATAATTGTTAGCACTGCGGCTGCGAAAATCAGCATTCCTAGTCGCTTTGGTCCAAGCGACCAAAGCCGCTGAAATCCAAGCCTCACTAGATGGAACGGAAGAAAAAAAACTTCCTTCAGCGCCGATACAAATTGATTCCACAAGTTCACGTAACCTCCTCGTCGGAACTTTCGTACGTTGTCGATGAATAGTCTTACTCGTATTCGATTTTTGGGCTGGTTCGTTGAAGGTATCGAGTGTTGTGTTAGATCAATGTATTCAATGGTATTGGATGTTGAGGTTGTTGGGTAGTATCTAGCGACTGGTACTTGCGATTATCTAACGAGATAATAGCGGATTTATGCATGGTATTACAAATGAAAACACGATCTTCGAGAGATTTTCTTTTCAGACATCAAATCAGAATGCAGAAAAGTTCACAATAATTATGTTAAGTATCAGTGATAAAATGGTTTATACTATTGTATCGAGTGATAAAAAAACAGCCAACCTTGTGGTTGGCTGTTCGATTTGCTGCATTAGTAAAGTGTTACTTCTTGAAGCGATACGTTGGATCCAACCGAATTTCAACCGGACGACCATACCGTCGCGTATTGATGATCGGCATTCCCGATGGTACACCAGTTGTGTAGGCGACAACGGTATAATACCGCTGCAATCCCTCCGCTATCGGTAGTGTCAGACTGTATCCGGGGATGGTAACGCTGTCGATAACCGATTCGTAGCGTTGATCGCCCCACTGCGTTCCTTCGATAATCAGGTAACCGTCGATCGTCATCGCTTCACCGAGTTCGTTTGTAGTTACCGGATTCCACGTTAGGTTGACTTGGACATTGCCACCAACGACCGCTCGCTCGATTTGAAGGGTGTGGATGATTGACGGTGGAGTGCTCTGATTGATCGTAACCGTAACTTCACCTGCACTCTTCATTGCTTCGAGATTATTGGCATTGTCCCGACCCAAAGCAAAGAAGCGATAGGTGTGTCCCAACGTTCCTTGGAAGGAAACGAGGGAGTCGGTTACTGCGGAGCGGTAAATCGTATAAGCTCCGCTATTGTCCGACACGTAGATGTCGGAATTTTTGTAACCGGCACCTGCTTCCGAAATTGTCCATTGCAAATTGAAGCTGGTTGTGTCCATAATGCTGGATATTGGTCGTATTCGCGTAACCGGCGCACTCGCATCGATCCGGTTGCTGACACTCGGTGTTGCGATTGCGGGGTTGGTGTCGAAAATAATTTGCGCCGATTCGACGATATGATCGTCGTTTGTGGTATTGGTCTTGGCACGAACGGTAAAGGTCACAAATCCTTGTCCCTTGCCGGTCGAGTCATCAACCGCCAGAAATCCGCGATCGATTGCGTTCGGTTGCAATCCAGTCGCTGGATCGATTGTTTCCAGTACCCAGAATGCGCGACGATTGACGATATCCAGACCGGCGGTAACATCCACGTAGATGCCGAGTGAATCGCGTAAATCGATGCGCTGCGACCAGTTGGTGCGACCGGCTGGAATTGTAAACGTGTATTTACCCCAACCGAAGCTGCCCAAGCGGAACGTATTCGGGTTAACGGTAGTTGTCAAGTCGCATTGAATCGAGACCATATTGGCATTGGCGGTTGCCGATGCCGGATCGTTTTCGAAGCGAATGGTATAGGGAAGTGTTTCAGTCGTTCCGACCCATTTCTCGTCGCCGTATCCAGTCGGACCAGTCATGTCGTTCGGATCATTTGACCAGCCGAACAGAGTACAATACACCCGGTCGATTTGCCAAGACTTTCGAATCGATTTTTTGACTTCAAGCGTATGGAACCAGTCAGTGATATAAGGCGATACCGTGAATCCCGGCGCGAGCAGTGTTAGATTGCCTGAACCGAACATCTGTTCAAACGGGAAACACGCGTCTTTCCAACCGATTGTTGTCGATATGCGCATCAGATAATAATGTATGATGGGAACGTGAAGTGTATAACCCTTACACTCTTCCACTTCAGTCCAAATTTCTTCCCAACCGGTTTGACGATAGTAACATGGAAGACCGCCATTCCAATAGTTGAAATAATAATTCGACCATTTATGGCAATCGCGGTATAGATACGATTCCCAGAGAATTTCCCAAGTATAGAATTCCCGAATCAATGTGATTGTAATCCCATCGACCAATCTTGGGAAGTCATTGGCTGGTGGTAAACCAGTTATTCCTACCCCACCTGAACCACCCTGCGAATCGATTAGACCGTAATCGATCAAGTGACTGAAATAAGCTCGAATAAATTGCAGCGTGTCGCTGGATAACCGAACCATTTCCGGATCGAACATCGATGGCATTCGATTCACCATATCGAGAACAGTCAATGCATTGATCATCGTCTCGACGAAGTACATGTATTCGTTCATCGCCATACCGTCGACCATAAACGGTACTTGTCCACGGAATGTCGAACTGACATCGACGATGATATCGAAACTTTCGCCGGCTTCGACATTCGTTGCATACATCGGCGTCAAAATTGCGTCGCCGCGATGAATCGTGTCGGTCAACGCGACTTCAAGCGGCATATAATGCAACTCGCTGCGTTTCTTCAACCGGGAAGAAGTCACTGTGTAATTAACAACGCCCGGCATACCGACCAACAAACCGAGGAAAGGAATGTCGGCGCTGGAAGTATTGGTATAGCGAATCAGATATCGACCCGGTCGACCGATCAGGATCCGTGCGGGAATATTGTCGATCTGTGCGAGCGTGTATTCGCTCAGGGTATCAACCGTGAACCCATTTGCCAACGGAGCGATCGACGCATCAGTCTGACGTGCAACGATATTGTAAGTACCCGGAAGAATTCCATTCAAATTCAATCGGACTTTCACTTCGGTCGTACTGCGACGCTCAATCACTTCAGCTTCGGAAATTACCAGTCCTTGTGTTAGCAGGTAACTAGTCGAATCGCGGAAACCGGCGCCGTGAATGACGCATGTGATATGTCCATCAGACGCTCCCACATTCGGCGTAATATCCGTTACCGAGAATGAAAGCGCTTCTGCCAGAACCGTTACCGATTGATGTAAACCCGGTTCGTTGCGACTTTGCAACATCAAATAGTAATCACCAGCCTGAGTCGAGGGAATCAACATTGTCTGATTGGGGCTGAATGCCGCAGTCGCTGAATAATCGAAATTGCTCAATAACGGCATTTGTCCGAATGAGATATACATTTCATTCGAGCTGAGTGGATTGCTCGATGTCAATCGAATCCGGAGATCGTTACCGGCTATGGTCGTGATCCGGAAGAATTTCTGAGTAGTTCCGTTTAACGACGTTTCGGTTGGAACACCCAGCGTCAATGATGGTATCGCAATCGACGTAATACCGCTGGTTGTCGTCTTGTTGTTGTTTTCATTCGTCTCGCGGATGTTGTTCCGCAGGTCCGTCTTTACGATGATGTGATAATCGCCCGGAACCAATCCTGGTAGGAAACCGGTCACATTATCCAGCTCATCGACAAGGATCGCCTGATTTACTTTGATCACTTGCGAAATCGGCGCGCCATCGCCGGAAGCGATCGAAATGCTGCGATAATCGATTGCCAACAATGGATCGTTGATATCCCAGGTCGTGTCACTCGAGAAATAAACACCGGTTCGAAGATAACCAGTTGCCGGATTGGAACCGATGTTGCTGAGCGTATAAGAAATATTAACCGGGTCGCCCGGAGTCGCAGTCGCCGGTGCATCGATCGAAGACACGATCAAATCGCATGGCGCTGGAAGAATAATGTTCATCATCACGAAACGAATGTTGTTGTCTTCATGTTGATATTCGTATACGCGATCGTTAAGATCGGTCGCCGCGATCAGATAATATTGACCGGCGATATAGTTGGGTAAATCCAGAGTGATTGAATCCGAGTAGCTTTCGCTTGCCAGTAACGGTAACGATCGCGACTTGGATGTTAGATAAATGTCCCAGCGATCAAGGATCGCGTCTTGCGACAAATACAAGCCGTCAGTCCAGCCATTTTCCGCAGCGCCAATGCCGTTGTTCAATACCGTCCATACGATCTTGACCGGTTGTCCGGCATTGCCGGTGGCGGGAGCGCGAATTGCCGAAACCTGTAGATCCGGTGGCGGAGTCAATGCGATTTCGATGGGTGATGCTACAATATTATTCGCGCGATTGGTTTCGATCACCCACTGTTGCGGATCGGTTTGGAACAAAAGATAACAATGTCCGAATACATCGGCCGGCAACGTTACACTCAAACTCTGGGTGTAGCCGTTCGAAGGATACAACCAGTCAATATGTTCCGCTAGCCCGATACGTTGATCGTCGCTGCTCAATACTGCGTCGGTCGAAACATAGATATAATCGTACCAATCGCGAGTACTGGTCTGATCGTTGCCGATATTCGTTACGCGCCAGGATACGGTTATTGTTTGACCGGTCGATGCCGATGCTGGAACGGAGATAGTATCGATTGCCAAATCCGAGACGGAAGCCGACATCGCCACAGCTTTGATCTCGCTATAGTTGTCGCTTTCGTCGGTATGTTCGTAAACCGCATTGCCCGCATCAGCCAACGCCTTGATATAGATTGTGTCGATATTCCAGTTCGGGAACGTAAAATCGATTTTCTCGATGGTCGACTGACCGGTGAGCAAAGTACCGGTATGCGAAACGCCTTCCAGTGGATACCATTGATTATAGGGTGCGGTACGGGATTGTGCTGCATACATTCGATCGAACCAGGCATTGGGTACCGTTGAACCGACTCCGGAATTTCGAACGGTAATCATGGCTGAACCCCATGTCCCCGGCGAGCTGGCAGCATCGGTGGTGATCGTGGGAATGATAAGATTCGACCAAGGTGTCAATCCGACCGTGAAGAAGTTTGAGAACCCGGTATTGTTGTCTTCGAAGGTATACTCGTAAACAACATTCCCCGCGTCCGTTTTAATCTTGAAGCTGGTCGATCCCGACCGACCGTTCGGAACGATGATGTTCTGCGTGATCATGTAACTAGCTTCGGGGTCGAGAGTACGCGTGTTGTAATAAGACGCGATCGGTTCAAAATATGTCACATCTTCAATTGTCCGTGAGATAAAAATCGAATCGGTCCAACCTCCAATGGCTGTATTCGAACCTACATTCGTGACAGTCCATGCGAGCGCAATGCTCTGACCGGACATAATATTCGCAGCGCAATTGATATTCGAGATCTCAAGATCCGGAGGAGGAGTCAAATGGATATTCATACCCGACGAGATTCGCTGATTGTTATTCTCGTGAATATACTCATACACAAAATTCCCACCATCGCCGTGCACGATCATATACCGCATACCGATCGTGCCATCCGGGATCTTGACGTTTTCAGTCGCTGTGTAAGTCTCACCCGGAAGGAGATATCCGTTGTGTCTGACGCGCTTCAACTCAATATCGGTTGTATCGAATGCGGAATCTTGCGAGAGATAGATATAATCTTCCCAGTAAAATAGATTCGTTCGACCGGAACCGAAATTCTCCACCGTCCAACTTACCAACGTGTTCTGTCCACTAAATGCGTTGGCAGATACTTGCACGTCGGTTGTTTGAAGATCGGCAGATGGCGATTGCGTCACTGGAATTGCGACACTGCGCAGCATATTGTTAGCAGTACCGCGTTCCGCGCCAGTGTATCGGCATTGAACCCAGACGTAATAATCGCCGAATGCTGTGATCGGAACATGAATGGTTGCCGTGTTGATATAGGAATCGCCAACCGCTAGAGCGCTGATATTTTCAATCTGCGCGACCAACGGTGTTCGATCCAAGGCAAACACCGAATCGGGTGAAAAGTAAACAAACTCCATCCAGGATGGTAAATTCGTCGCACCCGGTCCGTCATTGGCTGTCGTCCAATTGACCGTGATCGTTTGATCCGAGGACGCTTCCGAAGGTACAGTTATATCGGCAATACGCAGGTCGGGAACTGTCCGAACGGTGAAGGTGCGTGTACCACTCATCGCACTGCCGTACAAATTGGACGATGCTACTTTCCAATGGTATGTCGCTCCGAAATCGAGATATCCATTCAACAAATAGGGAGTCGAACTGATGTTCGGATAGTTCGGAACCGTCGGCTCGGCTGAACCATCGCGCCAAACGTAAAGGTGATAATAGCGGTTGTTCGGAACATTGGTCCAATTGAATGTCGGACGTTCGTTTACCGGGTATTCGTCGACAGTTGGAGATAGTTGCAAAACCGCTGCCGGTGCGAGCGGAAGCAGCGAATTCGATCCGGTAGCGGAACCCAATGTCCAGTAACCGGCAAGTTCGCTGACAGTAGCGTGTAACGTGTGATTGACCACGTCGACAGTCGATGGAATTGTCGACCATTGGGTTCCCGTATTGGTACTGAACAGGACACGTAAATCGCTCGGATCGGTAATTCCGGTGATCCAATTGTAATCGATTGCCAAATCGGCTGAGTATACTATGCTCTGAGCGATTGTGCTGATACGCCAATAACCATTCGATGCTACCGATGCAATTCCACCCGGAGCGGTACCGCCGGCATCGGTAAGAAAATGATCTACCGAGACGATGTTCGACCGACTAAGCGAACCGAAGTCGATACCGATGAAGGTTTCCTGATTGTCGCCAGAAAATGATCGATAATCCGGGTTACCAGCGAGAAAATTATTCACTACATGTCCGGATGATCCACTCTCAATTCCCGGAACGGAATATTCGTCGAACACGCTGGTCGCAATTGTCGGATTCATTTCGGTTACCGCGAAGGAGCGATAATCCGCTTCGCCGCCGCGTTCGTAAACTAATTCGTTTGAGGATCCGCCGAACATATACGGATCGATCGAGTAATTGTAATGGATGGTGTCACTGTAACGTTGAGCGATTGTCAGCGAATAAATGCTGTCGTTGTCAGCGTCGGACATTTGCCAGCTTCCGGTGTAGGTTCCAGTCAAGACGCTCAACATCGGTATCATGTGCGATCGTTCCAGCAATTTCGACTGTAGAACCGATCGGAGATCGAGATTGAACGTGACATTGGTATTGGATACAAGAGCGAATTCGTTCGATAGAACCATGATCGATGAATTCTGAAGACTCGTCAGCCGAAGCCGCGCATGCATTCCTGCATCGCCGGTTATCGTCCAATTGTAATTACCGGTCAATACACCGTACATGTCGACTAGTGTTTCCCAACTGCCCGTTGGATAATTCCGATTAATCTCTAGCTTGACATTTTCCGACATGTACTCCGACAACCAACCGATCGATAATGAATTACCGATAACGAACACTTGTTCGGGAATCGGCGTAGTAAATGTCAAAGTTGGTTGTTGAATGTAAAAGCCGGATATGCTAGTACTAATTGCAAGCGGTTGTGCATTCGAGACGACGCGGAACTGGGCATTGGTGGACGCCGGTCCGGTGACTGTCCAATCCACCGATCCAGTCGACGGTTGATTGCTGTAGAGCGTTTCCCAAGTATTCGATGTCGCATCCCGATTGATTTCAATATTGACGGTTCCGGCAGCAGCAACTCCCGACCACGCTAAAGTACTTACTTCGCCGATGCGCAGCATGGACATACTTGCGGGTGCAGTCCATTGCACCAAATCGGTAGCGCGTAGCAATTTGACGTTATCGACAAAAACCGGATAGCCGCCGCGGGAAACATCAAGCCACGCGAATCGAACATGTGGTTGATTCAAAACGGCGGAGGGAAGTGAGATTTCGGCATGTCCCCACGTCGATGCCAAGGATCCGGGTTCGTTCGGCATTGCCGACAGACCCGTTCCTAACCGGTAATCGCCCGGTCCACCGCGCCAACGAACCCAAAATGGGGTATAGTTGAAGTCGTCGAACGAGTAAATCACAATCAGTGAATCCTGTCCCGATGACATCATGCTGTAAAACCAGTCGAATGTTAATAGCGCATAATCGAGACCGGTCGTATTGAAAATAGGTGACCCGAGGATATCCCATTGACCGGAGGGGGAAGTTGTGTTGTTCATTGACGCGCTGCCGGGAGTATTGCAACCCAGATTGTTACGTGTCCAAGTGATGCCGTAGTCGTAATTCTTCATTTGCCAGTAAGTCGGTGGAAACGGTGTTCCACTGAAATCTTCGCTAAATGGTAGCGTAGTTGCTGCATTTAATGTGACACTGGCGCCGCTTGATGGTGATGTCATCGTTCCGGGGTTGTTTCTGGCTACCGCACCGAACAAATACGATTGTTCCGGAAGCAGTCCGATTACAATTGTATTGCCCCATTGCGCTTGCGTGAGCCACGCTGGGCTGGATGACAAGCGTCCGTCGAGTTGAACGTATAGATTGGAATTGAGTTCGATAAACGAATACTCGGTATTCGAGGGATTGGGAGTAAGCGCGTTGTTTGAGATCGATACATCGACTGTCGATTGACGTACCGTGACAATTGTCGGAGTACCGGGAACGGCAGCGTTCGTCCAACTGGAAATCGAAGTATATGTGGAGGATTCGCCGCCGGTGTTGAACGATGAAACGCGATACCAATAATGAGTGTTTGGATTGAGATTGTCGATGACTCTGGAACTGACATTGGTAAGTGTTTGTGTCAGTAAATTGAAATTAGTTCCATCGGTCGAAGTGAAAATATTAAATCCGGTCTCATTGCTCGAGTTATCTACCCAGTTCAACGTCATCGATGTCGCTGAAATGTCTGACAACGAAGCATTATTCGGTGCAGTGGGGGGAGAATTTCGCAACGACTGAATCCAAGTAGTATTCGAACCGCCGTTGGAACTTCCTGGTGTGGCTGCATTTGCTGCGGCGAGAACCCAATTCGCCGGAGTGAAAAGGGTGGTATTATCTCCAGCACCGCCTGAGAAATAGACAGATTGATTGGTTGTGGGACGATGGGAGGGAGTTAGATTCGCATCGTTGCCGTTGTCCCAATCGTGAATAGTTTCGTTACTCGCGTTTTTTAGAATCAGATTGTTCTGATAAGCCCAGTAAGGTGAATTCGCTTGATCGAGTAAGGGACAGGTTCCAGACAGTTGATTCCAATTGTCCGGAGCGACAATCAGAAAATTGCCATCGGACATACTCAAATCGTCGGTAGGAAGAATCGGATCGCGGGAGGACGAATTGTAGATCACAATCAAAGTACCTGCTGGTACCGATTGCCAGATCGATCCCGAAAATGTGATGCCACCGTCGCGTCCGCGCAATGTCCAATTCTGCATGTTCAAATTATCTTGGACGACCAGAATTTCGGACCACACTGCTTGGGAGATCCACAATTCGCCATACCAACCCGATGGTAATCCTTGAGTCCATTCATTGATTATAGCTGCAGGTTGAGCGATTGCGGAAAGTGACAACGATAAGAAAAATAGAGTTAGAAATGATAAACGAAGCAATAAGCGCATTGGGGACATATTTCCTCCATGAAGACGTAATAAATATTTTTTGATGGAAAATCGAATGCGGTAATGATACACGAAGAAAGAAGGTCAGAGCATGGATTGATCGATTACCGAAAAAATACTTGATATAACCATAATAATCGTTGTTCGATATGAATTCGCGAAATCAAATTCGACAATAAAATTAACACTGGTATTATCGTGATATTCCTCGAAATATGTTTATTTCGATCGATCAATGAAAAGTAGCTGAAACAGGAGAAACATGCAAGTAATATCTAGAAACCATAAAAACTGTTTGTGAGTATTGGCACAAATAAATTACATATGATCAATGATAGTAAAAATGATTTTGAATGTTAAGATTCAATCGGTTATCGATAAAGACGTTAGATGGAATGAAGTAGAAACCGAATGAGCATGTCGGCGATATGGTTTGAAATTAATCGGGATAATGAATTGGATAGGCAGGTCGCTAAGATGATATCGTATCTCTTGAAAATAAGTTGTTCTCGGAAGTAGGGACGGATCCCCGCATCCGCCCGCAGGTCAGGCGAAGCCTGACACCAAATCATAACAACTTATTTTCAAGATCCACTATAATAATTCGTTGCGATACATTGATCGTAGCGGCTATCAGCGTTGAGTTTCTTATCGGATAATTATCTAATACAGGGTATATTTTTCGATGCAGTCGGTTTCTTTGTTAAATTACTCAATAAGTGTTCGCTTTACTCCGAAACTAGAGTACATTGACAGTTGCATAAACGTCGAGTTGATTGGAGCATCATTGCTGATTCCACGCAAGTCTGTGATACCAGTCTAATCCGCGGCAAGTGATTCACGGCGAATCCCAATTTTCTATTGTAAATATCCTTCACTGAACTGAAATGCGTAGAATGGAAGATTGAAGATGAAAGATACAGAACAGCTAATAAATCAATTGAAACGCGAAAACGCGGAACTTAAAAAACAAATCAGTTTACTGGCAAACTCCGAACAACTAACTGAAATCAATTTTCAGTTGTCTAGTGTAATTAATGGCGCTGATGTTGGCACTTGGCAGTGGAATACGATCTCCAATACCGTTGTATATAACGAACGCTGGGCGAATATTCTCGGGTACACGCTCGACGAGTTGAAGCCGTTATCGCATGAAACCTGGAAATCGAAAGTCCATCCCGACGATCTCGGAGTAACAAATCTTGCTATTAAAGATCATCGCGAGGGAAGAAAAGAATTTTACGAAGTCGAATATCGAATGAAACATAAAGACGGTCATTGGATATGGATTCTTGATCGTGGAAAAATCTACCGATACACCCCCGAAGGAAAACCCGAATTAATTGCAGGAACGCACACCGACATTACTAACCGGAAAAATACCGAACTGGCGCTGCAGGAAAGTGAAGCGCGGCTTAAAGGGTTCATGGATTACGTGCCGGCTCTGATTCTAATAAAGGATAACGATTTACGTCCGATTTATTGTAACGATCAATTCAAAAAAATGTTTCCCTTCGATCAATGGTTTGGAAAAACACCACACGAGCTGTTCGAAACCGATGTTGCTAATATGATGGTGGCAAAGGATCGTGAGGTATTTGAAACTGGATCGACAGCATATCAGGAAGAATGGACCGACAAGTTTGGTAAGCAGCATATCTATTTTACTCAAAAATTCCGCATCGATTTGACCAACGGTAAACCTTTGCTGGGTGCGATTATTACCGATATTACCGATCGAGTTCACACCGAAGAAGCACTGCACGAGAGTGAAGAAATATTTGCTCAATTCATGGAACACAGCCCGGTATTCGTGTTTTTCAAAGATGAAAATATTCGAGCGATCCGGTTAAGTAGCAATTTCGAACAGATGCTTGGTCGCCCAATCGATGAAATACTCGGTAAGGATATGACTGAATTATTTCCGCAATCACTGGCGGAAAGCATGATCGCTGTCGATAAAAATATTCTGTTCGAAGGGAAAGCGATCACCATCGAAGAAGAGTTAAATGATCGCCATTACTCGACGATTAAATTCCCCATTAGTGTCAAAGGAAAACCGCGCTATCTTGCCGGATTCACAATCGATACGACCGAGCGGTATCATGCCTCGATCGAACGTGAAAAAATGCAGCTCCAATTGGCACAATTGCAGAAGATGGAATCGATTGGAAGATTGGCAGGTGGTGTTGCGCACGATTTTAATAATATGCTGCAAGCAATTATCGGTCACACCGAATTAGCGATGGAAAATCTTGAAACCGACAATCCCTTGTTTAACGACATTCAAGAAATTCAAAATGCCGCCGTTCGGTCTGCAGATTTGACGAGGCAATTATTGGCTTTTGCCAGAAAGCAAAATGTTATTCCCAAATTGTTGGATTTGAACGAAACCGTCTCGTCGATGTTGAAAATGTTGCAGCGATTGATCGGTGAGAATATCGAATTGAGTTGGAAACCCGGACACCGGATTGGAAATATCTTCATCGATCCCAGTCAGCTCGATCAGATATTGGCAAATCTTACCGTGAACGCCCGAGATGCAATCACCGGAACCGGTTCGATAGCGATTGAAACCGAGCCTGTGCTCGTTACCGAAGAATTTTCGGTTTTACATCAAATGATTAAACCGGGTAATTATGCGGTACTCTCGATTAGCGATACTGGGTGTGGAATTCGAAATGAGGATATCGAACATATCTTCGAACCATTTTTTACTACAAAAGCGCTCGGACAAGGAACCGGGTTGGGGTTGGCGACAGTTTACGGTATCGTGAATCAGAATCATGGTTTCATTGATCTGATTAGCAAAGCAGGTGGCGGATCCACGTTCAAAATTTACTTACCGATTATAGCCCGTGAGGTCGGGTCCGAGCAAAGTGTAATCGACAAATCGTTACAAATCGGAAAAGGGGAAACAATTTTAATCGTTGAGGATGAATCGGCAATTCTTCTTATGGTTCAATCACAACTGCAACAATTGGGATACAACGTACTCACAGCCACATGTCCGAGTGAAGCGATTTCAATCACGACTGAGAATCCATCGACAATTCAATTATTAATTACCGATGTTATTATGCCGGAAATGAATGGAATCGAACTGGCGGATACGCTGATGAAATTGAATCCCGACATCAAATATTTATTGATCTCCGGATATACCGCCGATATTTTAGAAAAGAACCAGACCTTCAATTACGAACTGAATTTTTTACCGAAACCATTCTCACTGAAAACGCTCTCGAACAAAGTTCGAAAAATTCTGGATCTGACCGACAAATCATGATAGGCGAATTCGCAACTGAGTAAATGGTAAAAAGTCGATTTCGAGTTCGAATTCGGATTAATCGAATGCCATCTGTTTTCTGAAAATCCGGTAAAACAGTCCTAATTCATTGAATACGCACAGCGATTCTTTACTAATTTCACGATTCAATTGTTCCATTATCGTGTAAACAGTCTCGCGATCCCCTTTTAAACGTGCTCGATATCCAGTGGCAATCAATAGAGCAGCCTGTTCGTATTCTTGATTGCAATCGGTATTATTTTCCACTTGCTTCAAATATGCATCCGATTGCTCCCAATGGCACATTTTGGCTTTGCACGCGCTGGCAACAGCGAAGAGCAGTGGATTTTTGTTGACTGAAACCCATTCGCTGGGAAGGGTCAATGCCTGGTCGATACAATCGGTTGCCAGTTCCCAGGAATTGATCGAGATGTAGAGTAACGATAACTCCATAAGAATGACTGCCATGATGGAATAATTGTGCGAGCCGCGAACAATTTCGATCGCTTCCAATAGTTGGTGTTCCGCTTCTTCCGTTTTTTCCAACCCTAAATTTAACATCCCAAGATTCATGACGGCATACAACTGGGAGTGAAGATCGTCGTGATCGCGACAGATCTGGATTACTTCCCGGTACGCTTTCTCCGCTTCGATCGGATGATTGTCGTTTTGTAATGCCAGTCCGATGTTGGTTAGTGTGATCAGTATGAATCTACGATTTCCCAATTCTCGAAAGATCTCTAATGCTTGGGTTGAAACTTGTACGCTTTCTTGCCAATGATTCGCCTGTAAAAGCGCTAGACCTTTCGAGGACAATGCGATTGCCTCGGTGTTCCGGATTCCCAATTCTACCGCTAAGAGATACGCTTGGTTGGCGGTTTCAATCGCTTCATCGAATTTTTCGGAAAATGTCAGAACCTTGGCATAATCGATCAAACACTGCGCTTCCAGATCGCGATTGCCATCCTCCCGATGTATCGCTAAGGCTTGCTCAAGATGTATGCCTGCCTTTTCGATTTCCTTTAATTCTAGGTAAAGAACCCCAAGGTTACCTAACATCGCCGCTTCAAAACGCCGCAGTTTGAATTCGCGAGCAAGTGATAGCGCTTCTTCCGCATTGTTTTTCGCCAGATCGTATTGTCCCTGAATCTGGTAAAGATATCCTATTCCACTGATTGAAGGAATCAGGTGATCGCGTCGATTGTTCGCAAGAAGTATGTTGTAAGCGTTTTGGTAATTTTCGAATGCCGATTCAAAATTACCGCTATCGAGATCGATCGCAGCAATCACTTGAAGGCAAAATGCCTCGCGTACCGGATCGATGCGCTCGCGGCAGATCGCAAGCGCTTGCGTGAACTGTAGACGCGCATTCACGAGATCGCCTTGATGCTGCAGATGTCTTCCCGCTTCCATTATCGGTTTGATTAATTCGACGACTTCGGATTTTTCTTGCAGAGGATGAGTAGAATCAGTCATATCGTACCAAAATTATTTTCATAATATACAATAAAGATCTGGCAATTGGAATGGAAATATAAATATGTCGCGAAATAATGCAAAAAAAAACGGGACACAATTCGTGCCCCGTTTTTCGCTTGATGAACAATTTACTTCAGTAGAACCATCTTCTTGGTCGATACGAAACTACCTGCTTCGATCCGGTAGAAATAAATACCAGTCGCCAATTTACTCCCGTTGAAGGTCACGGAATGAGTACCTGCTTGCAGAGTTTCGTTTGCGATCAATCGCGTCACTTCTTGACCCAATTCATTCAATATCGTCATTTTCACTTTCGAGGTTCGTGGCAACGCAAAGGTGATCGACGTGATCGGATTGAATGGATTGGGATAATTTTGTTCCATTGAATAGCGCATTGGTAGCGATTGTGAATTCAATTGAACGCTAGTCGAATCGGGAACAACAACATCCATAACAACAGGCAATGATATCAATGCCGTCTCGGTATTGGTCGTGACATTCATCGCTACCGAATATCGGAACGCAGGCATATGAGTACTGGATACATGGATGTCGACGGTATCGGCTTGTCCCGCTGCAAGAGTTCCCGAGGTCGGTCCGTAATTGATCCAAGTTAGATTGGCGGTCAATTCGAATAAACCGATATGATCGGTGCCTGAGGGATTTTCAAGCATCGCAACCACTGTCCAGAACATTGGGTTCCACCGGCAAGTGATCGTTAGACCATTGGCATTTTCGGTAGCCGAACCCAGCGTTATCAACGATGATGACGCGCCGGTAGTGGGATTGATCTTGATGATTCTCGTGCCTCGAGTTCGACCCGATTGATCGCGACTGAATGCATACAATTGCATGCCGTCTGGATCAGCCGGATACCAGGCTAAACCGAACAAACCAAGCGGAGAGGTTACAGAACCGATTACCGTATTGTCGGAAAGACGCAGTTTGTAAATTGCACTGGCTTGGTCGGCATAATATAGAACCCCGGCAACAGTATCGACCGCCATCGCACGGGCGACTGAAATGGTCGTGATTGGAATTCGACTAACAACGCTGCCATCTGCTGTATCGATCTTGTCGATAAAGTTACTGTAGGAAGCATACAAATAACGTCCGTCGAATGCCAAGTCGCGCCATCCGATTAATCCGGTCTGGTCGGGACAATCGTATGTGGCAAGTAATTGAGTGAAATTGCGATCGACTTTGTACAACTTGTGGGGTCGCGCATAACCAGTGGTTGCACCGGTAATCCAGAAATGCTCCCCGTCGAATTCGATGCCGCTGAGAATTGGATCGCCGCCCACCAGTGTCGAGGCGTCAATCATTCGTAGAGTATTCCAAAGCGTATCGACTTCGTCGGTGGATCCCGAATATGACATCGCCGCATTCCAAGTCATCGGACCGTTTCCGGTGTTGCGCATGTAAATATGCATCGTCGTGTCTTGACCACGGGTGGTAAGACGAGCATACAACGAGTCGCGCGGAGCCAGCGTCGTATCGCCCGGATGGATCGCGATCTGCAACTTCGGTGCGGTCAATGAGAAATTAACCGTTGAAGTTTGGTCTTCGCGAATCGTAACTGTATCGGTCGCCGAATTATATCCGTTCTTGCTAGCGATGAAATGATAGCTGCCGATCTGAATTTCACTAATCCGGTAATGCCCTACTGAATCGGTGATGGCGCTCTTCCGGCTTTCCACTGCCGAGACGGTAACGCCGGCTAACGGAGATCCGTCGGAGGATTTCGTGACGGTTCCAACTAAAGTACCGTTGATGAAATTCTGTGAAGTAGTAAATACGACTGCGCGATTGACATTCGATCCGGTGGCAAGCGGTGAAGCGCCCGCCGACCATGTCTGCCAGTAGAAATATTGTAATGCTTTCGTATAGGTCGAATCACTGATACCGATTGTTGTATAACCAACCTCATACGGATAGGCATCGCCATTGCCGCCGTTGCGTGTCTTGTATTGGAATTTCATCACGCAGTCACCCGATGGAACTGGCCAGCGAGCGGGATCGTAGATAATCGCCTGAAATTCGTTGGCACCCGATCCCATTTCAACCATGGCTGTACCAATCCAAGTGATCACATACCAGCCATTGAGAGCATCGTAACTGGTATAAACACCACCAGTTGGTCCGGCAGGAATATAGAGATCTTGCCAATCGACAGCGACCAAATTCTTCGGTCCATCGGTAGTTGGTAGCGGCCAGTGCCGGGCATGGAACATCAGATGAACTTGTCCCTGTGCATCGACAACCCGCGCGGGTCCATAAGAAAACCAACCATTCGTACAAACCGTGATTGTATCGAAATCGGCACCGTAATACCGTGCGCGGAAAGGTAACCGAATTAACACCGAAGCATCGGTTCCATCGGAGGCATCGGTCATGTTCAGCCGATTTGCCGGAGTAACATTGTTGATCCAACTGTAGGTGGGGACCATTTCATATCGTGTGTCGGTATCGTCGTATGCGAGATAGCCGTATGTATCCGGACCGGTGGGATCCGAACTCGCACGTGTGCCGGAAGTAACCGTAAAATACAGCGTATCGTGGACAGCACCGTTGGTGAAAGCCGCACCAAGTGTAATATCGGTACCGGGAATCGTACGGGTATTTGAGGTAATCCGGAAATTTTGATTCGCTGGATTGGAAACATTCTGACCGATCGGTAGTGTCGGGAAACTCACATTCGGAGTTCCAATAGTCACGAACGGAGATAGCGAGAAAATGCGTACATCGGTATTTTGCGGAGCCAGCAATCCGTTGTTACGAACCGTGATCGATAGATTGGAAGTCGTTCCGGGATTGAACGTAGTGGGCGACAAAGTACGCGAAATAAAAGTCATTTGGATCGACTCGATCGGCAGCATCAGAATGAGATCCCGATTCTGATTTGTGTCGGTGGCAGTGACTCGCAATCGTAACGGAATCTGATCGCCATTGCGCAAGCCGGCGAGTAACTGAACACGAAATTGTCCAGCACCGTACGCGCTGTCGGAGGGTGCCAAATCGGTATAGGTTTGTGTGCTGTTGACGATGACGCGGTCGTCGGTCGAGGTCATCGTCGCACTGATACCCGAAACTGTTCCGGTGGTTCCGCGATTCGTCAACCGAATATTTAAGTCGACAGTTTCACCGGGATTGGCGTGACTGTTGCTGTTGCCAATTCGCCCATTGCTGGTGTCATCGGTTACTGAATATCGGGCAATGACTACATCGGATGGGGTAGTCACAACGGCGACGGTATCGATAATCGGAATAAAGTTGTCGCCAACTTTATTGCCAATAACTGTAACGTACAAATTACCGATTGTACTATTCGTCAGCGGGAGAATTACTGTGCCGGTGGCATCGGTAACGCCGCGATTGAAGGTTTCGTTCAGACCCGAAGTGTTTTGTTTCAAGACTGTGACCAAAGCATTTGAAACCGGTGCACCACCAGCTTGACGGGTGACTCGCAACGTCAAATTGTTTTGACCAAGCGAAATTTGCTGCGGAATATTTGCCGTCAATGCCCGGGGAACACCAGTCCACAAATTGACCGAGATATCACCCATTACACTGTTCCAATTGGTGAAGTTGGTCGCATCGACTTGACGACCAATCCACAAGTCTCGCCACAGGTGATACTTCCCTTCGAAGAACATGCCAGCGGGTTGACGCGCATTTTTCACGCCAAGACCATAATACGTACCAGCCGCGATACAATTGTTTGCCGAGGGGTGAGTCGACGATGTGTAAGTCGACATCGCGGCTAATGCCCCTGCTGGTGCGGTCGGAGTACCATTGCGAATCCATTGTTCGTGAATACCGGTCGAGCTGGCGCCATACCAGTTGCCGCTGCTACAGGTAATATTCAGTGTCACGAAACATTTATTCACATTTGTAGTAACGCCGGCAACATCGGTTGGATACATTTCTCCGACATAAGCTGCGCGGTGTGCTTGGAATAACATACCCGGATTACCGCGGAGATTGAATTGAGCGCTGCCGGTAGAACCGGTGTGCTCATCGTAGTTGATGTTTCCCGCAGGAACACCGCGTGCAGACATCATCGACATGCAGAACCAGACGCATGTGCGATTCGAAATGATATTATGAGCAACTCCGGCATAGCCCCAACCGCGACGGAACCAAGTCGTGTCGGTCATGTTCGGGGTTCGCTCATAATTGAGCGTGCGGTTGACCATCGTTGCCAACTCTTGGACTGTGGTCGCACTCCATCGACTGATAAATGCATCGGCAACGATATCGTTACCTGCCAAGCAGACGTAGGAATGATCGGTATAAGCGCCGCTTACCGAATACGATGGGAAAGTATAGTCGTCGGCAGAAGTACCACCGTCACCTACGACAATAATCATTTCAACGCCTGCTGTGGAATTGTACGCGGTTTGAATTCGCGTAAATACCGTCGCTTCACTTGTCGCAGTTGTCGTGTCGATCCGCGTTGGTCGACCGCTACGATAGCGCCAGTTAACGTAGGGTTGAATCGTCGCTACCGCACCGGCTCGACAGTAAATGATCATCTGTCCCGGAAGTGCTGTCGCGTTTGCTTCAGTCAATTCGTCGGCGCCAAGGATGTCGCGGTAGAATTGTGCAAATGCCGGCGATGGATGAGGTGTATTCGTGAGCAATTCGTTTTCGCCAATTCCGCCAGTGGGAACGACTTCGAGCACGATCGAGGTATAAACCCGAACAGTGTGAGTCGCTGGATTCACCGAAACCGGTTGAACGCTCAGCAAACCCATACGCGCATCGCGAAGGATTTGCGGTTGGCTGATCTGGTATAGCTCTTCGGGAAACCATTTATCAGCAGTATAGCAATCGTTGTCGATCGTAAACGGGAAATTCTCGTAGCCGTCTTTCGTCTCTTTCGGATAGGGTTGTTGTGGCAGTACGGTCATGTCTTTGAATTCGACATACTGCGACGATACTACCCGAACATCCACATTACCGGTATTGGGGAATAAAACCGGTCGCGCGATCGATGGAACCGATGGCTTACCAATCGTCCAATTGCGGGTTTCGCCTTCGAGATTGATCCAAGTCCAGTCACGCTTGTCGGCAGTGACCTGTTCGAATTTTACTTCGGGATTGGAGAAGGTCAATCGAAGGTGACCACTACCGAGTTTCTCAACTTGGATTTGAACCGTATTGGGATTCGGTACACCGAGAATATCGTCGTCGGCAGGAGTCCAATCGCGGGAAATCGCGATCGAGGCGAAAAGCAGGACGATAGCGAACAACAAACAAAAACGAATATTCATTTTTTACCTCCAGATGCAAAGCGAGATAGCTAGTTACAACTTCCCGATCATGTAATCGTACTTGAGGTCTCGTATAATAACGGAACTGGAAAAAAGTTGTAATCGATTTTAATTAAATAAAACCGAATTCGAATATTGTAGCTGATAATCCTGTTCGTTACGCAATCACTCAAGTCACTGTCGAAAATTGAACTATTATTCAAACAGGCACAAGATAAGAACTCAAACAACAATAATACATCCTTTCGCAAAAAAAAACCGTTTTTTGGTCGCTCCTCGTGAAATAGTAAGATTGAAATTCAATTTCTATGTATGACTCTATTGTTTGATATCTACCGGTTTTGGGAAAATATGGATTTCATTGGGCTTTAGCCAAGATATTGAAAACTCGTTTGCATACATCACACCTCTTAGGACCCTAATTAGACTATTATACCGATACGCCGAAAAGAAAAACGGGGCAAGACTTGCCCCGTTTGACGATTCTACTTGAATTGGTGTATACATTCATAATAAATAACTATTTAATCAAAGCCATCTTTCGTGTGGAAATGAAGGATCCCGCTTCGATTTGGTAGAAGTAAATTCCAGTCGCCAACCGACTGCCGTCAAATTGAATGGTGTGTTTTCCCGCATGCAGTGATCGATCGCTTAACAATCTCGCAATCTCCTGCCCTAATTCATTGTAAATCGACAGATTTACTTTTGACGTTCGGGGTAAAGTAAACGAAATCGTGGTGATCGGATTGAATGGATTCGGATAATTCTGTTCCAAACTGTAATTCTTGGGAATAATCCGTTCATTCGACTGCACTTGGAGAGAGTCTTCCATCAGCATAACTACCGGAATCGTAACGACCTGAGTGACCGCATTGGTTGTGAACCGGAGTGCCACGGCGTACCGATAAAGCGGTAGTGATCGACTAGTTAGAGAAACCCGAATACTATCGGCACTATTGGGGGGTAATGTCAGAGTTGACGGTGAATAATTAACCCAGGTCAAATTGACTGACAACTGATTGATCGTGATATGATCGTTACCCGATGGTGTGTCGAGCAATCCGATTACTGACCAAGTCATGGGATTCCAGCGCGGGGTAATGGCTAAACCCATTGCATTTTCAAGTGTTGAACCAATACGGACGGCTGTCATCGTTTCGCCGGTGGTAGGATTGATTTTGAAAATTCGGTTATTACGCGATCGCGAGGACGAATCCCGGCAAAATGCATATAGCGGTTTTCCATCGGGATCGCTGGGGAACCATCCTAAACCGAATAACCCTTGTGGTGAGGTTACCGATCCGGTAATCGTTCCATCGGACAAGCGCATTTTGTATATCGCGCTGTTTTGCTCGGCATAATACATAATTCCTGCCGCAGTATCGATTGCTATACCGCGAGCTAATGAAATTGAAGTGATTGGATACTGGGCGACGACTTGACCATTCGCAGTATCGATCTTGTCGATGTGATTGGTATAAGATCCATATAAATAATGACCATCCCAAGCTAAATCACGCCAACCGAATAGACTAGTTGGATCCGGACAATCGTAAGTTGCCAGTAATTGAGTCCCGGTATGATCGACCTTGTAAAGTTTATGGGGGCGAGCGTAACCATTGGTCGCGCCTGAAATCCAGAAGTTATTCCCATCGAATTCAACACCGGAAAGTTGTTGATCGCCTCCAACGACTTGCGACGCATCGAAACTAAATTGACGCTCCCATAGCGAAACAGTTTGAGGGGAAATTAACTCGATATCGCACGATAACGGACCATTACCCGTATTGCGGACGTAAACATGCATCGTCGTATCTTGATTTTGCGGCGTTAGCACTGCCCAAAGCGAATCATTCGGTCGGAGTGCTGTATCCTGTGGCATTAAGGATATCTGCAGTTCCGGTTTCGTTAATTGGAAATTTAATGTCGATACCGTATTGAGGGTGATCGTAACCTGAGAGGTAGCGGTGTTGTGACCAAATTTGCTCACCCTAACCGCACAGGTACCAATCTGAATGTTGTTGATCTGATAGTGACCGTTCGAATCGGTGATCGCGGAATACCCACCATTCAGTACTAAAATACTGCTGTTGGCAACCGGTTGACTATTCGAACTATAAGTGACTGTGCCTTCAAGAGTACCACTGGCAGCAGAGGCAAGCGTAGTGAATAAAATCGCGCGATTCAAATTCGTTGTTGCCGAATTTGGCATCGCAATTGCCCCTGAATTGGGACTATCCCAGTAGACATATTCGAGTGCGCGGGTTCGGGTTGAATCTTCGATACCAACGGTCGCATAATTCACATCCGGTGGATAGCTCGAAACATTGCCACTGAAATCCTTGATCTGCATCAATAATTTGCAATCGCCGGTAGGAGTTGGATATCGGGTTGGATCCATTATTAGTAGCTGGACACTATTCGTTCCCGGTTGGCTCAGATTCGATCCCTTCCAAGTAATCACGAACCACCCGTTAGTGACATCGTTGTAAGCATATACACCATCGGGACTAGAACTGATCACTAAGTCTTGCCATCCGACTGCGACTAAGTTGCGCGGTCCTTCTTGAGCCGGTAGTCGCCAATTGCGGAAATTCGTATACAAACTACTCTCGTATTGCATCGATGATCCATTGGTAAGCGAATCACAGACCCGAGAGACCCCAAATGCCATCCAGGCATTGGTATTGATCATGATCGTATCGTAAAATTGCCCGTAATACTTGGCTCGGAACGGTAACCGGTACAGCATCGTTTGATCCGATCCTTCGGATGGATCGCTCAGACTCAACCTTCTCGCGGAAGTTTCGATATTCTGCCAACTGAAAGTCGGATGTTCGGGATAGTTCACATCGCTTTCGTCGAATGCCATATATCCGTAAGCATCGGGTCCACAAGGATCGTGACTCGTTCGACTACCGACTCGAATCGCAAATTTTAACGTGTCGTTCGCGGCACCGGCATTGAATACCACGCCTAAGGTGACGACTGAGCCTGCGGAGAGCGCTTCATCGCAGATGATTTTATATGGGTGGATTAGAGGAGTCGTTACATTATTGCCGATCGGCAACGCCGGATAAACCACATCGGATTGAAGAATCGAAATCAAAGGTGAGTAGGCAAACATCACAGAATTCGTGGTGTTGGTTGCGAGATTCCCGATATTTCGGAACGTCAACCAGATCGATGCAGTGTCGCCCGCACTGATTATGGTAGGCGATAAAGTAGAGGAGAGATATTGTAGTCGCATCGATTTGATTGGTAGAATAATCGAAATCGCCCGGTGATTGGTATCCCCATAGGCAACATTCAACGTTAGTGGAATTATATCGTTGTCGAGTAACCCATTCAACAATCGAATTCGAAACATCGAATTTCCGTATGCACTATCCCCAGCCGGCAAATTGCGATAGGTCACACTGGTCGGTGCAGCGATCGCGAACGGATTGCCAGATTCCAATGTCGCTGAAATATTGGTAACGGCAGCAGATATTCCACTATTCTGAAGGCGAATATTCAAATCGACCGTTTCGCCGGGGTTGGCATTGTTATCGCTGTTTCCAACTCGACCATCTTGGCTATTGTCGACGATGGCGTATCCAGAAAAGGTTAGATCTGATGCGGAAGTAACGATACTAACAGTATCAATAATCGGTACTAAATTCATTCCAACTTTGTCGCCGACGACAGTTACGTACAAATTTCCGGTGGTCAAATTGGAAAGTGACAACGAAACCTGTCCGGAAGCATTCGATCGCATTCGCGCAAATGTTTCAATGGATCCGGTACTGTTCGTTTTGTATGCAGTAACCAATGCCCCTTCAATCGGTACAGTCGTATTCTGCTGATAGATTGTTACGGGAAGAATGTTTTGACCGCGGGTAAGCGATTGCGGAATATTGGCAGAAATACGTCGCGGTACTCCAGTCCAAATTCGAACAGAAACGTCACCCATTACATTATTCCAATGAATAAAATTGCTGGCTTGGGTCGTATCGCCGCCAAAACCCCAGAAATTACGCCAGAGTTGGAATTTCGCTTCGTAATACAAACCTGCAGCATATTGTGCATTCTTGACACCAAGACCATAATAACAACCGGTCAGCGTACAGATGTTATGCGCGGGATGCGTTCCACCGGTTTGCGTCGAGATCGCAGTCAACGCACCGGCAGGAGCTGCAGGTGTCCCGTTGCGGATCAGAGTTTCGGAAATTCCGGAACTAGCGCCGTACCATTCACCGGTTCCGCAAGTAATATTCGCACTGAGAAAACACTTATTGGTGTTGGTTAAAGAACTAACATTCGTGGGAGAGATTTGTCCGATGTAAGAGGCGCGATGCGCCCAGAATAACAATCCTGGATTGACTCTTGCGCGAATTAAAGCGTCATCGACTCCACCGGAATGCTCTGCGTAATACAATCCCGATTGAGGTACACCGCGTACTTTCATCATTTCCAAACAAAATCGAACACCGGTTGGGTTGGAGGTCATGTTATAACCCGTTCCAGCATAACCCCAGCCGCGTCGAAACCAGGACGTATCTGCACCAGTTGAACCCATATTCGGAGTGCGTTCGTAATTGTAGGTGCGATACACTTGTGTAGCTAAATCTTGCGCATTGTCGCAAGTCCAGCGACTGATGAAAACATCGGCGATGGGGTCATTGCCTACTAGCCGGACCATATCGTGATCCGTGTAGCCGATAGTGCTGTAGCTCGGAAGCATATAGGAACCGGATTCACCACCATCCCCAACTAACTGCACGTATTCTAACGATGACGGCCAAGTATTGTAGGCATTAAGGATGATATCGCGTAATGCTGAAGGGGTTGTTGCGGTCGTCATCACTACTTGAGTCGTTCGACCCGATCGATTCCGCCACTCTACATAAGGTCGTAGTGTTTGAACGACACCGGAATCGGGTCGGCAGATCAACATCATTGCACCCGGCATTGCCGTTGCATTCAATTCGGCAAGTTCGTCGGCACCGATGATATCGCGATAAAATTGTGCAAATCCTGGTGCGGGACGTTGAATCGGATCCAGAATTTCATTGATACCCGTTCCACCAATCGGAACAGTTTCAACTTCGATCGAAGTATAGACTCGGACCGTGCGGGTGCGGGGATTCACTTGAACCGGCTGGATCGCAAGCAGCGCTGTCCGGGCATCACGGCAGATTGCCGGTTCGCCTAATTCGGCGACTTGTTCGGGATACCAGCGATCTTGCTGGTAGAAATCGTTATCCATTGCAAATGGATATTCAACATACCCTTCAGTCGATTCTTCGGGTGTATGCTGTTGCGGTAGGACATCGATGTTCGTGTATTCGGTGTAATTGGATGACACGACTCGTAATTTCACGTTCCCTTTGTTCGGAAGCAAAATCGGGCGTGAGATAACTGGCACTGCCGGTTTGCCTTGTTCCCAAGTGCGCGTTTCGCCATCCATAGTAAATAAGGTCCAGTCCTGCTTGTTCGCAGTGACTTGCTCTTTTTTTACGTCGGGATTGGTAAACAGTATACGCAGATGACCGTGATCGGAACTTACAAGTTGAATCTGAACCGAATTCGGCGAGGGAATGCCAAGGATGACATCATCCTCTGGTGTCCAAGGTCGAGCGACTGCTGCAATAGAGGTAAACAGAAAGAGAATCAGTGTGATGACTCGTACGATTCGCATGATGTCCTCCCGTAGGCGAGTATGAATCAGTGACGAACAACTAGAATTCAAAAGTATAAAAGGGAGAAAATGGTTCGACACTGCGAAGATACCCCGAATCGAAAAAACTAGCAATACGATTACATTCGAAACCGATTTTTTCTGTTTTTTTGAAACCACCTGTTCGCAATCGCTAAGTGTATCGATATGCGAATATATTACAATTAACTGTAATTGTATTTTTATAACTTATAATACGATGACGATTTTTAGGGATAGTTTGAGTAATTGGCTGATGATATCAACACCTGAACCGGGAAGTATTTTCCAAAATGCTTGACAAGAATTGACAATAAAAAGCGATTCTTCGAGTGAATGGATCAAATGATGATTTAAATCAAACCTCGCAGAGAGAGTCCGAGTCAATTTCTTGCAAGTAACCCGCCATAAATTATAAAATTATGCCTATCTTGTTGAATATACTGTAAATAGGAATATTATGTGAATAATGTAACATATTGCTAACTCGTCTCTTGTTTGTTTGCAGGTGTTTGCATCAAATTTGAAAAAATGATCGTGAAATATTTTACATTTTCAATTTTGCCTTGGAGATTGAATCGATTCCCGATAAATTACGGGGTAACTAATGTATCGTATTGTTATTTAGCATTTAATACAACTCAATAAGATAACATAAGAGATTAACTTGCATTGTATCGCTGGCAGGACTGTTTTTAAGATTGTGAATTATTTATCATTTCGATCCGAGTATTGGAACACTAACTAACATTTTGCCGGGTTGCGTCCCCAATTTTCTCACTCGCTCGCGCAAATCGGACAAAATGTCCATCACACCTATTGATCTCACTTATTTCGCAGGTAATGAGAATTGACTATGTCGATTCGATCAAACCGCAAATTATTATCGCGATACCTGTCGAACCATTGGTCTTAAATACTTTTTTACACCATTCCGAATGTTTCATTATTTCGAGTTTTAGCGTCTTTTCGGATTCCGAAAAAGCTTGAACGATTCTCCTTCACTCAAGTGGGAGTAGTAATGGATTCAATTTCTACCAAAGAAGCTGCTTTGCGTACGGCATTCTGGCAACACGTCAACAGTTTTCCCGAAGGTCATAAAATCAAGAATTGCCTTCAATGTGGAACCTGTACGGGTAGTTGTCCCGTGTCGTATGCGATGGACCGAACACCGCGCGACATCGTGGCGTTGTTTCGAGCAGGGATGCTCGAAGAAATTCTCCATAGCCGGGCAATCTGGATTTGTGCATCCTGTTATGCTTGCACGGTGCGTTGTCCAGTCGGTATCAGAGTCACTGATACGCTATATGCGTTAAAACGCTTGGCGATGGAGCATGAAATCTTTCCGAAAGATTTTCCGGTGAATGTGCTCGCAAAGAGTTTTACGGATAACGTGAAACGGTACGGTCGCAATTATGAAATGGGATTGGGAATCCGTTACTACTTGCGTGCGAACCCAATGCAACTCGTCAAAAGCACTGGATTTGGTTTAAAGATGATGAGTCGCGGTCGGTTGGGTATTGTACCGAAACCGGTGAAACAAATCGACGATGTACGTGCGATCATCGATCGTGCAGAGAAGACAGGAGATTCCTGATGCGATACGCCTATTATCCCGGATGCAGTCTGGAATATACCGGAAAACCGTATGATCGGTCGATCCGAGCAGTGTTCAAAGCGTTGGATGTTGAATTAGTCGAGATCCAGGATTGGAACTGTTGCGGTGCTACGATGTATATGTCGAGCAAAAAAATTGTCAGCTATGCATTGAGCGCACGAAATCTTGCTATTGCAGCACGAGAACATCTCGATGTCTGTGCACCTTGCAGCAGTTGCTACACGATTTTACGCAAAACCAATCATCAGATCAATAACGATCCACCATCGCGCGATCATATCAACGAAGCGCTATCGGCGGCAAATCTGCACTACGATGGACAAACACTAGTGAGACACCCGCTCGATATTCTGGTCAACGATGTTGGGATCGATGAGATCAAGAAACGAGTGAAGCATCCGCTTACCGGTTTGAAAGTCGCCCCATACTACGGCTGTCAGATTGTTCGTCCGAATGGCTATTTCGACGATGTCGATGATCCACAGTCGATGGATCGATTGTTAACCGCGCTTGGTGCCGAAGTGACATACTATCCGATGAAAGTCAAATGCTGCGGCGGTATGCTGATGATGACCGACGAAACCATCGCTTTGAAGCTTTGCGTGGATCTGATCGAAGCTGCGATCGAGAACGATGCGAATGTGATTTCTACAGCATGCCCGCTTTGCGAAATGAACTTGGAAGCCTATCAACCGCAAATTAATGCTGCTTACAAAACGAATTACTCGATTCCCATCCTCTATTTCAGCCAGTTGTTGGGAATGGCACTCGGTATCTCCGACGATGATTTGGATCTCAACAAAATGATTGTACCGCTAACATACCGAACTCCATTCGAGAAAGCGAGTACGCTATGAGTGATATTCATTCGAATGGAAATGGTGCTTCGTTGATTCGAGTGGGAGTATATGTCTGCCATTGCGGAACAAACATCGCGAAAAATGTCGATGTAGCCGCCATCGCCGAACGCTGTTCGCATCTGCCGAGTGTCGCTGTTGCCCGCCACTACCGATTCATGTGCTCCGATCCGGGGCAGGAATTGATTCAAGCCGATATCCGCGAATACAAATTGAACCGCGTAGTGGTCGCTGCCTGTAGCCCGCTGATGCACGAATCGACTTTCCGAAAAGCGGTCGAAGCTGCCGGGATGAATCGCTACTTGTTCGAGATGGCGAATATTCGCGAACAGGTGAGTTGGGTGACGATCGATCCTGTTGCCGCGACCGAAAAAGCCTATGCAATCATTAAAGCCGCGATCGCGCGTGTGAAATACCATGAAGAATTGGAAATGCGCCGGGTGGCAATCACCAAGCGTGTCATGGTGGTAGGTGGCGGTATTGCTGGAATTGAAGCGTCGCTACAGATCGCTGATGCCGGATTTGATGTTGTGCTGGTCGAACGGGAGCCATCGATCGGTGGACATATGTCGCAATTCGATAAGACTTTTCCGACACTCGATTGTGCTGCTTGTATTCTTACTCCGAAAATGGTCGCAGTGGGAAAACATCCTCGCATCAAATTAATGACTTGGTCCGAAGTCGATGAAGTAAAAGGATACATCGGAAATTTTGAAATCAAAGTTCGCAAAAAAGCCCGGTACGTCGATACTGAAAAGTGCAATAGTTGCGGATCCTGCTATGAAGCGTGCCCCAGTCGACCGTTACCGAAGATGCGTCGATTGATCATGGGTGGAAAAGTCTTTAAAGAAGGAAAGGCGCTGGAGATTCGCCATCGCGATCGAATCGGTCCCGATACCGATTTAACCACGTTGACTGGAGCACAACCGATGCCGGAAGCATCGCAGATACCACAGGGAGGTAGCCGATGATGCCATCACTTGATAACAAATTCGATTTGGAACAGGAAATTAAATCGATCGTACTAAGCTACGAAGCCAAACCGACAGCGCTGATCATGATCATGCAGGATATTCAGAAGCACTTTCGGTATCTACCGAAGGAAGCGTTGCAACTGGTAGCAGAAAAAATGAATCTGCCGATTGCTCAGATCTATGGCGTCGCTACATTCTATCGGACATTTTCATTGAAGCCGAAAGGAAAGAATCACATTTGTGTTTGTACCGGTACTGCGTGTCACGTTCGCGGTGCTCGCGTGATTCTCGATAAATTGGAATCGGCACTACACATCCAACCGGGCGAAACCTCCAAAGATCTTGAATTCAGCTTTGAAACTGTCAACTGTCTCGGTGCCTGTGCGCTTGGACCGCTAATCACGGCGAACGGCGAGTATTACGGAAATATGACCACTACCAAGGTCGATCGCATGTTGTCGGATTTAAAAGGAGGAACGGAAAGGGGAGTTGACGAGGAGGAGGAAGAAATATGAGTGACCTGCGTTTGAATTCTCCTAAAGAATTATGTGAAATGCGCGATCGGGAAGCAAAAATACGCGAGAGCAGAAAGACCATGATTTCGGTTTGTGCTGGTACCGGTTGCCTTGCCTGTGGTTGTCAAAAAGTGGTCAATGCGTTGCGGAAAGAACTGGCGGACACCGGGTTGGATAAAGTCGTAGAGTTGAAAACAACCGGTTGTCACGGCTTTTGCGAGCGTGGTCCACTAATGGTTGTCCACCCGTTGGGTCTATTTTACCAAAAAGTGAAGCCGGAAGATGTCAAATTGATTGTCGAACAAACACTGATGGGCGAGAAGACAGTCAGTAAACTGCTGTATCACGATCCAATCACAAAGAAAGTTATCGAGCACGAATACGATATCCCCTTCTATAAAAAACAGAAGCGACTGATTTTCGGTAAAAACGGTCGAATGGATCCCACCTCGATTCAAGATTATATCGCTTTGGGTGGATATCAGTCACTGGCGAAAGTGCTTACCGACTTTCAACCGCCGGAAGTGATCGAACAAATCAAGATCTCCGGACTTCGCGGTCGCGGTGGTGGTGGTTTTCTCACTGCCAAAAAGTGGAATACCTGTCGTCGCGCCAAAGGTGAACCGAAATATGTTATCTGCAACGCCGACGAAGGCGATCCCGGTGCTTTTATGGATCGATCGCTGTTGGAAGGGAATCCGCACTCTGTAGTCGAAGGAATGATCATCGGAGCGTATGCGATCGGAAGTATCCAAGGGTATGTGTATGTTCGCAATGAATACCCGTTGGCGGTGACGAATCTGAATATCGCGCTGGCGGCTGCTCGCGCGCACGGATTGCTGGGTAAAAATATTCTCGGGTCGGATTTCAGTTTCGATATTGAAGTATCGCGTGGTGGTGGCGCGTTTGTCTGCGGCGAATCAACCGCACTTATGGCATCACTCGAAGGAAAAGTGGGTGAACCGCGCGCCAAGTATATCCACACCGTTGAATTCGGTCTCTGGAATAAACCCTCTTGTTTGAACAACGTCGAAACTTGGGCGAATGTTCCGATTATCATCGAACTCGGTGCTTCGGAATACGCGAAAATCGGCACTGAAGGTTCGAAAGGAACGAAAGTTTTTGCACTTACCGGCAAGGTGAACAATACCGGTTTGGTAGAAGTCCCCATGGGCATCACATTACGCGAGATTTTATACGATATCGGTGGTGGTGTGCTGGGTAAAAAGAAATTCAAAGCCGTGCAAACCGGTGGTCCGTCGGGTGGTACCCTGGTAGTAGAAACTGCCGAGAAAAAGATTCGCGAAAGTATGGAAGCGTATGGCGACGATGTCATGGAGGAAGCCGCCGAAAGTTTGCTCGATCTTCCCGTCGATTTCGACGAATTGACCAAAGTTGGATCGATGATGGGTTCGGGCGGTATGATCGTGATGGACGAAGATTCTTGCATGGTCGATGTTGCCCGCTACTTCCTCAATTTCTTGCAGGAAGAGAGTTGCGGAAAATGCCTGCCATGTCGGGAAGGGCTGCGAACAATGCTCAATATCCTCAATCGGATCTCCGAAGGGGAAGGAGAGATGAGCGATATTGACGAACTCGAGCGTCTGTCGCAGGTTATCATCGATACGTCGTTGTGTCAATTAGGTGGAAGCGCCCCGAATCCGGTGCTTTCAACCATCCGCTACTTCCGGCAGGAATATGTCGCGCATATCCGCGATAAACGTTGTCCGGCTGGTGTCTGCAAGAAACTTGTCGCGCATGCCATCAATGAAACCTGTACCGGCTGTCATGTTTGTGTGAAAGCCTGTCCGACGAATGCAATTCTGGGTAACACGAAAGAACTGCATTCGATCGTTCAAGATTTATGCGAACAGTGCGGTGGTTGTTATCAAGTTTGCAAATTTAACAGCATTAAGCGCGTGAAACGCGGAGAAGGCGATATAGTTCAGCAGCGTGCCCGCGAGCTATTCAAACCACTTGTTCCGAAACCGAAACCGGCACCTAAGATCGCTGAGGAGGTGGTAAAATGAGTAAAGTGCATATTACCATCGACGGAAAACCGATCGAAGTGGAAGATGGATCGTTTGTGTTGGAAGCTGCGCGACAGCTCAACATCGATATCCCGACCCTCTGCTACTACCCCTATATGACACCATATGCCGCATGTCGAATTTGTGCTGTTGAAGCCGGTGATGGAAAAGGGTGGACAAAAATTGTTACTTCCTGCAATTATCCTGCATGGGAAGGTCTTGAAATCACGACCGATTCACCTCGGGTGATCAATAGTCGCCGCATTAATCTCGAAATGCTGATGAGCCGTTGCGCTCCAGTTCCAGTGCTTACCGATTTAGCTGCGAAAGTGGGAATAACCGAACCGCGATGGGGTTATGGAACCGATACCTGTATTCTTTGTGGTTTGTGCGTCCGGGTTTGCGATGAAGTGGTTGGCGCACACGCGCTGGCATTCGGTGATCGCGGTATCTGGCGCTCGGTCACAACGCCGTTCGGCGAGACGAGTAACGATTGTATCCTTTGCGGAGCTTGTGCCACGGTTTGTCCCACCGGTCATATCGTGTTGGAAGAAATGGATCATAAGGAAGTGGTGCACCGCGATTTATTTCTCGGTCCCAATACCGCCATTACACTTCCATTCCGACAAGCGGTACCGAATGTGCCGATCATCGTCAAAGATAATTGCATCCATTTCAATACCGACGGCTGTGGAATCTGTGCCCAAGTCTGTCCCAAGGAATGCATCGATTATGAGGCGAAAGAAACAGTCGAGTCGATCGATGTCGGTGCTATCGTCGTTGCTACCGGTTTCGATAGCTTCGATCCGACTGTGATGAAACAGTATGGTTACGGAAAGTTACCGAATGTCATCAGTGCCGAAGAATTCGAGTTGATGAACAATGCCGCTGGTCCGACGGGTGGAAAAGTACTGATGGAAAATGGTCGCGAACCGCAATCGATTGCCATCCTGCATTGTATCGGAAGTCGCGACGAGAAGCATCATCGCTACTGTAGCCGGGTTTGTTGTATGTATGCTTTCAAATTCTCGCACTTGGTAAAAGAAAAAACCAACGCGGAGGTTTATCAACTCTATATCGACATCCGGAGTTTCGGAAAGGGCTACGAGGAATTCTATCAACGAATTCTGGAGGAGAACGTTACGGTAATCCGTGGCAAGGCGGCAGAAGTTACAATGGCGGACTATCGTGCCGATAGTTCCGGACCGCTCATCGTTCATTGCGAAGATACTTTGCTCGGAAAGTACCGCGAAATTCCCGTCGATATGGTCATTCTCTGTACTGCACTCGAAGCGCGTAAAGATGCCTATGCTACCGGTCGCAAATTCAATATTTCGACTGGTGCCGATGGCTGGTTCATCGAAGCGCATCCGAAACTTGCACCGGTATCGACAACGACCGACGGTGTATTTCTTGCCGGAGTTTGTCAAGGACCAAAAGACATTCCCGACACTGTCGCACAAGGCGGTGCAGCCGCAGCTCAGGTGATGAAACTGATGTGTCAGGGTGAGATCATGATGGATGCGGCATTTGCCGAAGTAGTGGAAGAAAATTGCGGTGGTTGTCGTTATTGTAACGATCTCTGTCCCTATTCAGCCATCGAGTTCTTCCCCGATTTGAAAATCAGTCGGGTCAATTCTGCTTTGTGCAAGTCGTGCGGTACTTGTGTTGCCGCTTGTCCCGCAGGTGCAATCAAGGCTCGGCATTTCACCGATCAACAGATTTACGCACAAATCGAGGGGATATTCGCATGATCTTCGAACCTAGAATTGTCGGTTTTCTCTGTAATTGGTGCAGTTATACCGGAGCGGATCTCGCCGGAACTGCGCGCATGAAGTACCCACCCAATGTGGTAGGAATCCGGGTAATGTGCAGTGGTCGCGTCGATCCGGGATTTATCCTCGATGCCTTCCGGTGCGGTGCCGATGGAGTGTTGGTGTGCGGTTGCCACCCCGGAGATTGTCACTATGTCGAAGGCAATTACAAATGTCTCCGACGGATTCCCTTTACTAAAACGATTATTGCCGGAATGGGAATCGATCCGACACGGCTGAGATTGGAATGGGTTTCGGCTTCCGAAGGTGCCCGTTTTCAGGAAGTGATCTCCGAATTTACTAATCAGATTAGAGCACTCGGACCGCTAGTTTTGAAAGAAGTCCATTTCAATCCGGACGATCTAAGGAAAATACACCACGAGACAACGCAATCAATCGCAATCGAACAATAAGAGGATCCTGAACATGGATAAACCTAAACTAGCGATCTATTGGGCGGCTTCCTGCGGCGGTTGCGATATCGCCATTCTCGATATCGAAGAAAAAATTCTGGCTGTCGCGGATTTTTTCGATATCTGCCTCTGGCCCTGTGCCACTGATTTTAAATATGCCGATGTCGAAGCAATGCCCGATAAATCGATCACTTTGACGTTATTTAATGGCGCAATCCGGAGCGATGAAAATCTCCATATTGCCGACCTCCTCCGGAAAAAATCAGTCGTACTGGTTGCCTTCGGAAGTTGTGCATCGGAAGGATGTATTCCCGGTTTGGCTAATTTCTACGATCTGGAATCGATCATGCAGTATGCCTATTCCGATTCGCCATCGACCGTCAATCCCAATGGAATTCGACCACGACCGCTTACCACAGTACCCGAGGGCGATTTAAAAATTCCCCAACTCTGGAATACCGTGCGTACGCTCTGTCAATGTGTCGATGTCGACTATATCATTCCCGGTTGTCCACCGCAATCCGATCAAATTGCCGCTGTTGTGGGGGCGGTAATCGATATACTCAGTAACGGAAAACCGCTTCCTCCGCATGGTTCGATCTTAGGTGCGACGGACAAGACTTGTTGCGATGAGTGCGATCGAAAACGCGATGTCAAAAAAGTGAAATCGTTCGTTCGACCGTTTGCGATCAAAACCGACCCCGAAATTTGTTTGATGGAGCAGGGTATCGTTTGCAATGGTCCTGCCACGCGTGGTGGGTGTGGTGCTAAATGTGTTAGTGCCGGAATGCCTTGTCGTGGCTGTTATGGAGCGCCACTCAATGTTCGCGATCAAGGTGCGAAAATGGCTTCGGCGCTTGCCAGCGTGATCGATTCTTCCGATCCGGCTGAAATCGATCGAATTATCCAAACACTACCAGATCCGTTGGGTACCTTCTACCGATTTTCCTTGCCGGATTCTTTGTTGAGGAGGGTACAATTATGAAATCGATTACGATTGATCCAATCACTCGACTCGAGGGTCATGGTAAAATTCAACTCTTCGTCAACGACGATGGATCCATTGCAAATTGCTACTTCCAAATTCCGGAACTACGCGGGTTTGAAAAATTCTGTCAAGGTCGTCCAGTTGAAGAACTGGCACGGATCACCACCCGGATTTGCGGTGTCTGTCCTGACGCGCACCACTTGGCTGCGGCAAAAGCGACCGATGCCGTGTATGGCGTGACGATCCCGCCAGCGGCATTCAAATTGCGTTCGCTGATGTATAACGGTTTTTATGCCGGGGATCATGCGACCCATTTCTACGCTCTCGGCGGTCCCGATTTTGTCGTCGGACCGGATGCCCCTGCTGCCGAACGTAATATTTTGGGAGTCATTGCAAAAGTCGGTATCGAAGCCGGAAAGAAAGTCATTGCTCATCGTGCTCGCAGTCAGCGTGTGATCGAGATCATCGGTGGAAAGAAAGTCCATCCTGTAACAGCCATTCCCGGAGGCAACGCCAAACGTGTTTCGAAAGCCGAGCGTGAGGAGTTGATCGAAATTGGCAAAGCGATGGTGGAGTTTGCGAAATTCACGATCAAAGTGTTCGACGATATTGTGCTTGCGAATCAAGCGTATGTCGATATGATTCTTTCCGATGCTTACACCCACAAGACCTATAATATTGGTCTGGTCGATGAACACAATAAAGTGAATTTTTACGATGGCACGGTTCGCGTAGTCGATCCCGACGGAAAGGAATTCTGTCGATATCAACCGAAAGACTATCTCGAACATATCGCTGAGCATGTTGAAACTTACAGCTATTTGAAGTATCCCTACCTCAAGAAAGTCGGTTGGAATGGCTTTGTCGACGGTGTTACGTCCGGGGTATACAAAGCATCGCCGCTGTCGCGATTGAATGTCTCCGATGGCATGGCGACACCGCTGGCGCAAGCAGAGTACGAGCGTTTTTACGATACCCTCACTGGCGATCGCAGCGGTAAAACCATGGTACAACAGACCTTGGCAACGCACTGGGCACGTGTTGTCGAGATGGTGTATGCCTGTGAAGCGACCCTCGCTGGAGCACAAGACGAAGAAATTACTTCCGATGAAATTCAAACGATTCCAACGGGTATCGTGGGAGAGGGAGTCGGAATTGTCGAAGCACCGCGCGGAATATTGACCCATCATTACAAGACCGATCAAAACGGAATCGTGACGGAAGCGAATCTCATTGTCGGTACGACCAACAACAACGCGCCGATCACAATGTCGATTAAGAAAGCTGCGGAAGGGTTGATCAAAAAGGGAACAGAGATCACCGACGGGATGCTGAATCGAATCGAAATGGCGTTTCGCGCCTATGATCCCTGCTTTGGTTGCGCGACGCATTCGCTGAATGGATCGCTCCCATTGGAAATTGTTATTCACGATGCCGAGACTGGCGAGATTGTCGGAAGTACCCGGAGGAATTGTTGAAACCGTTAATTCTCTGTTTGGGAAATGAGATCATCAGTGACGACGGTTTCGGTTTTAAAATTGCAGATCTCTTGCGGGAAAAGGGGGAGGTATCGGCGATCGCGGACGTAACCGCGGCTGCGATCGCCGGATTCGCGTTACTCGATCTGTTGAATGGTCGCGATCGGGTCCTGATTGTCGATACCATTCAGACGCAGCGAGATACACCGGGTACAATTCGAATATTGTCCGCTAGTGATCCAATTCCAACGGTAAGATTAATGTCGAATCACCAGATCAATCTGCCAGTTGCATTACGATTGGGTGAGAATCTCGGTTACACCATGCCGACCACTGTCGACATTCTGACGGTCGAGGCGGAAGACTTGGTAACCCTATCGGAGGGTATTTCGGAATCGGTTCGAAATGCGCTTCCTGTTGCAGTTCAGTTAATTGAAGAGTGGATTGATAAAGATGTCGCAGCAGTTCGATAATACTAAAATATCTTCCCAAAAGAATTCGCAAATTTCGGATCGACAGTGTCCCAATTGCAATGATACTGGTTGGATTGATCGATTGTGTGAAGTGAAGGTGCAGTGCACTTTTTGTCATGGTAGTGGCAACGATGCATTGGAAAAAACCTGTTATGCTTGTCATGGAGTCGGTACGGTAGAAATATTTCGCACCGAGCATATCCGGTGTCCGAAATGTCTTTCGCATTAGTGTATAGTATCTCTTGAAAATAAGTTGTTATCGGTAGTAGGTGCGGAACCCCGTGTCCGCCCGCAGGTCAGGCGAAGCCTGACACCGAATCATGACAACTGATTTTATAGAACCACTGTATACAATTGAGATATCACCGACAAAAAAACGGGTGGCAATCCTCGCCACCCGTTTTTATTACTGTAGAATTTCTACCGCTTCATCGTCTGAATCAAATCATTGTCCAAACGCTTCATCATCACCGCCTCCGGAGTTCCGGACGGGGTGTCGTCGATGATACTATCGCTCGAACCGGTACCGATCCAAGCTTTAATCCGATAATACATCGCCGGACTATAAGTAAATACGCCGACGTGAGTATACGATGTTGTACTCGCCCCTTCCGTGAATGTTAAGAAGTACCACGGTCCGGTACCATTGTCGCGGTAGTAAATCAGATACCGTCCTACCGTCAATGGCACGCCGTTGAGCGACGTATCGACCCGCGCCCAATTGAGTAGTGCATTTTCACTGGCGCGTGTAATTGTCAATCCACCTGGTGCTGCAGGCACAAATGCCGCAGTTCCGGATAGTGTGATCCGAATTGTATCGGTATTGATCGCACTGCAAACAAATGCGATCGATCCCGAGAAAACTCCTTGCGTCATCGGTTGGAAATACAGCTTGACAGCGCCGGAATCGCCCGGTTGCACACTTACCCACGGATTTGGACCACCACTGAACGGACCGGATAACGTAGTGAAATACGCATCTTCGAGTGAGGCATTTCCTTGCACGCGAACATACACCGTGATTGAATCGCTCCGGGTCGGTTCAATGACATTTGGGAAGGAAACTGATGTGCGCGACAATGAAATGTAGTTGCCGAATCCCAATCCGCTGACGGGTAATGTCAGTTGCGCGCCAGTCGATAATTGAATCCGCAAAGTATCACGGAATGTAATCGTTGTATCGGGATTGAATGTTAGTGTGAGTGGTATACTATCGGACACTGGAATCGTCATCGGCAATGAAAATGCCGTCGCGAATTTCGGACCGGTAATTGCCGCCGAAGTGATCTGTACCGCTTCAGTACCGCGATTCACAACCCAAACGTTGCTCTGCGTATTCGAATGAACCGGCGATTCACCGAAGTCGAATGTAGTCGGTGAAAACGCATACCGCGGAATTTGAGTCGTGGAAATATTGACGTTGTCAAGGAACACTGCCGGTCCGTATTGATTGTACGACCGGAAGCCGATCCTTAACGATGATTGGTTCAGCATCGAAATTGGTAACGAGATCGATGCCGCTGACCAATCGGATGCTGCGGGATAATTCAACGTGCCAGTAGTACCGGTACCCAAATTCGGCGTGGTCGTTACACCGCGACGTAACCACAGCGAAGTCGATGTGGCTCCACTATCGGTCGATAACAGAACTTCCAACCCGTCATTACCGGAATATCCGCTCTGATACCACCATTGGAATGAAACCGATGCATCGCCGACATTCAATGTTGAAAAAGCCGGTGACCAAAGAACATCCTGCTGATCGGTACCGGGATAGTATGCCGGGAAGTTGACAGTAGCAGTTCCGTTACCGGAATTGGTTCCAGTGAATCGCGACCAGGTAATGCTGCCATCGCTATTCGTAATCGACCAGCCGAGTGGCGGGAAGCTTGTTCCGGCGAACGACTCTGATACACTCGCAGTTGTAAGTGTCGAGGCGGTTGATAAAGCCGTTTCGACATTGCCACCATTTCGCGCTTTGGTCGAGAATCCATGCGGCGCACTGGCAGTTAATCCGTTGACTGTTATCGTCGCCCAATCGGTCAGGGTACGCCAGACAACCGAAGTGCCCATCGTACCGTCAGCTTGCACATAAAGACCGGTGCGGCTTTCGAAGATCGCATAGGTCGTAATAGCCGGGTTGGTGGTCGTGCCGTTACGCGGAGTTAATTGAACGAACGTTGAGCCGATCGTTCCAATCGTTGGTGATTGAGGAACATTCGCCAATGTCCACGAATTCACTTCGGCATACGATACTGAATTACCGCTGGCATTGTAAGCGTAAACGCGGTACCAGTAATGCGTATTCGACGGAATCACATTATGTGACCAACTGGTGGTGCCAGCCGTAACCGAAATTAAATTCGTGAACGATGAACCATCGGTCGAACTCTGAATTAAGAATCCCGTTTCATCATTGGAATTATCAACCCAATTGATGACTTGCGAACTACCGGTGACTCCAGTAATCGTTGGACTGATCGGTCCATTCGGCGCCGCACCGGCACCAGTCGTAAACGACCATACTAAACCGGTTCCAACTGTTGCGCCATTTCGCGGAATTACTTTCCAAAAATACGGAGAGTTGCGAACTAGACTGCTCGATGGAGTGTATGTCGTACCTGTCTGATTGGAAGAAACCAACGATGGCGGTGAAGACGGTCCGAAATACACATCGTAACCTGTCGCATACGGTGAAGCACTCCAGCTCAAATTAGTATTCGTCGGTACATTCGATGCATTTGACGCCGGATTGGGATTGATCACGATGAATCCAAAGTAACCTTCATCGGCACCGATATCTGGAGGATTGCTTCGAGTCTCGCTGTCAATATCCTTGGTAATCCACGTGATCTGAGTTCCGGCGTTACTAACCGGAGTCTCGAGACCTACTTGAATATGCAAATTCCGATTAACGATATCGGTCAAATATGGATCGCTGGCAACACTATTGTTATCGGAACCGCTGCCAGTGCGCCAGGTCGCAAGCGTCGTGTAACTCGAAGTGCCGAGATAACCGAAAACTGCGCCGGTATTCAACAACTGGAACACATTGTAATTCGCCGCGAGAGACGTACCGGTGGGACAATAGAAACCGTAGTGTTTCGCGGTACTTTGAACGCCGGTGCTGTTGTATAAAATATTATTGCGGGCAGTTAGCACCGCGCTGGTCGCGGAAATGTTCGCATTCGACGATCCGACCGTGTTGGGGTTCATCACGATCGTATTGTTATCGCAATAAATGGTTCCGGTAGAGAAAATTGCACCATAAAGATATAGTGTCGCCGATTCGGTGGTACGTGGATGGGTGAATCCAGAGATGAAGTTATTGAAGACGCGCAGTTCATGTGTACCGGAAACGATGGATGCATTGATACCGTTGATATTGCCGGTGGCTGCGACGTCGGTGGAAGTATTGCGCAGATTGCCAATCCGGGTACCACTAATTTCACTGACTCCGTAAGTCGAATTCAAATAGACTGCGTATATGCTGCTGGTACTAACCGAAGTGAACATATTTTGAACATCGCAATCGTGAATCCGAATCGCTTCTTGACTGGTAGCGTAAATACCGTAGGTCGCGCCGGCACCACCGATGTCATCCTGTCCATTGAATCCGATCGTGAAGCGGGTCGAGGCAGTCAAGTCGGTCGGATTCGATCCAATCTCGGTACCGATGTCGTGGTAAGTACCGTTCGCATTGATAAACACACCGTACCGGGCATTACCGATCTTCAAATTCAAGAATCTGTTGTAACTGTTGGCGCCGGATTGTTGCAACGGAGTGTAACTCAACATCTGATAAATACCGCGTGAAGTGCTAACCGTCCGATTTAAGGTGATGATACTATTCTGAATCGTATTGTTCGTCGCACCGATTCGACCGGTGTAGTTCGTCAACTGATAGGCGAAATCTATATTCGTCAAACTGGTATTGAGCGAATCCGAAACATCGATTCCATCGAACGTAACCCAATTGCATCCGACCAATTTGATTGCGGCGTCGTTACCGGAAGTACCGACTGGCGCTACGATAACCGTATTCGATTGTTTCCGGAATATAACCGGATTAGTGGTCGACGTATTATAAATCGGAAGCACTGTGATTGCTTCCTGATAAGTTCCCGGGCGAACCAGGAAGGTCACGCCGCCACTGCCCACACCGTAAAGTTGCAACGCTGTCGTCGCATCGTTGAAGGTTGCGTAGTCGGGTGACACGCCACCGATGGTTTTAATTCCAGTAAGCGGATTGCTGGAAATAAAATTGCCTTCCTGAGCACCGATGTCCGGAGTCGATACGTTGCGTAAGTTTCCTTCCAGATCGCGAGTGATCCACGCAATCGGCGTTCCGGCGTTATTGATCGGTGTTGCCGTTCCTACGGTAACCCTCAAATCGTTGTTCGTTTCATCCATCAGGAAAGGATTGCCGACGATCGAGTTGTTGTCGAAGCTCGTATTGGAATACCAATTGTCCCAAGTCGACAGATCGCTCGAATAATAACCGACGAATCCATTCGATGAATTCAAGATATAGAGGAGGTTGTTATTGGACGCATTCAGCGTAGCGGATCCACGATAAATTAGATAGTGCTTCGAAGTTGTCTGAGCTGCCGTTCGATTGATCAAAATATTGTTCCGTAGCGAAATGCTGGCGTTACTGCTACTTTCGTAGATATTCGCATTCGAGACACCGGCTAACAAACCATTCATTACAATGTTATTGTTATCGATGTAACACGTACCCGAATTGACACAAATACCGTAGACGTACATCGTTGCCAATTCCACCGTTCGAGGATGCGAGAAGTTGGAGATCATATTGTTGAAGCACCGCACTTCAATACCGGCAGTGGTGTTATTATTTACATAAATTCCGATCAGAGAGCCTGTCGAGTTGGCATCGACGCCGGAGAGTTTCAAGTTGTAAATCCGGCTCCCGGAAATTTCGTTTACGCCATAACAGTTCGTCATGTACACGCCGATTACCGACGAAGAAGTACTCGAAGAAACCAAATTACCGATATCGCAATCGTGAATTCGGATTCCTTCTTGAGCGCTGATATACATACCGTAGGTCTGGCTGGTGCTGCCGATATCGTCACTACCCCCGAAACCGATCGACAAACGATTGAGATCAGTCAAGCTACCGCTGATCGATCCGATTTCGCACCCGATATCCCGATACGTTGAGTGCCCGAATAATGAGATACCCCAGCGGGTATTCGATATTTTCAAATTCAGATACTTGTTGTAACTGTTAGTACCGTTGGTGGAAGTTGGTGATAAAACCACGTTCTGGTAAATTGCCGAGGAACTTGTATTGGTGCGGTTTAACACGATCGTCGCATTCTTGATCGTGTTGTTGGTTGCACCGTTTGCACCGGCGAAATTGACGATGTAATAACCGTACTCGAGGTAGTTCGAGCTACTGGTACCGAGATCGGTGACATTGATCCCATCGAATGTAACCCAATCGCAACCGTTCAACTTGACGGCTGCGTCGGTTGTTCCCGAACCACCGACGACAGCGATCGTTACCGGATCCGATTCGCGACGGAAAATGACTGGATTCGATGTTGACGCACCAGTGATCGGTAAAACTGTGAGCTGTTCGGCATAAGTACCGGGTCGAGCGTTGAATGTGACGCCACCAGTGCCAACTCCGAAAATCTGAAGCGCGTTCAATGCGTCGGTAAATGATGCGTAATCCGGTGATGTTCCGCCAATCGTCTTGATTCCGGTCAATGGTGCCGAGGAAGTGAAGTTACCTTCATGTGCACCGATATCCGGATTGGTTGCGTTGCGAAGCGTACCTTCGATGTCTCGGGTGATCCAGGCGGTCGTATAACCGTTGTTGTTGACCGGAGAAGCTGCACCGCTTACGATGCGCAAATCGTTGTTTACTTCATTCGCAAAAAATGGATTCCCTTGACGCGATTGCGGATCGTACCCGTAATACTGTTGCCAAGCATCCAGCGTTGAAAATTCGCTAGTGTAATATCCCATTGAACCGTTAGTAACATTCGGGTAGTAGATCAAGTTGTAGTTAGAATTGCTTAATGTTCCACCCGAGTAATAAATGATGTAATGCTTCGCAGTCGATTGATTGGCAGTGCGATTCATCAGAATATTGTTCATCAGTGTGAGGGTAGCACCGTTGACATAAACTACAGTATTCGAACATCCAATTGTGGTCGGATTGACCAGAACGCTGTTGTTATAGACATTGCAAACACCACTGGTAGCATAGATTCCCATCATATAAATACTGGTGGTTTCAGTCGTACGGGGATGGTTGATGCCCGAGATCGTATTGTTGTAGAACCGTAATTCGTTGGTGCCGGTCGTGCTGGCATTCAACACAGCTCCGTAGACACCACCACTGGCATTCGCATCGCCCGATGCATTGCGGATGTTGTAGATCCGATTGTTGAAGATTTCACTGGTGCCGTACAATGACGATGTCATGATACCGTATGAAGCACCACTGACTGAAGTGCTACCGACATTGCAGATATCGGCATCGTGAACCCGAATCGCATCCTGATTGATCAGATACATACCGTAAGAAGAGGTAGCACTTCCGATATCGTCAGGACCGTAGCAGCCAATCACCATCCGGTTCGTATCGGCTAGGACACTAGTCGTCGAACCGATTTCGTTGAATTGATCGTGATAAGATCCATTGCCGGTAAAATACATACCTGTCCGGCAATTCGTGATCTTCAGATTGAGATAATGATTGCTGCTGTTGGCGCCCGATTGCTGCGAAGGAGTGACGTAGAGATTTTGGTAGACGCCGTAGGAACCGGTATAAATCCGGTTCATTGCGATACGCGCGTTCTTGATCGTGTTGTTGGTCGCACCGTTCGCACCGGTTTGATTCATGACCTGATATCCGTATTCAAGATAATTGTCTGAACTCGTTCCGGCGTCCTGCACATTGATTCCGTCGAACGTTACCCAATCGCAGCCAAATAGCTTGATTGCTGCATCAGTGGTCAATGATGTACCGGCAACGCTGACCGTCACAGCATCCGATTCCCGTTGGAAAATGACCGGGTTGCTCATCGAGGTGCCCGATATCGGCAGTACGACCAACTGTTCTGAATAAACTCCTGGTCGAACACTGAACGTCACGCCACCGCTTCCGACACCGTACAATTGCAATGCTGTGAGTGCATCGGTAAATGTTGCGTAATCGGGACTAGTGCCCCCGATAGTTTTCGTTCCGGTTAACGGAGCGCTGGAAATGAAGTTGCCTTCTTGAGCGCCGATATCCGGAGTGGTAACGTGGCGAGTAGTATTTTCCAAGTCGCGCGTAATCCAGACAATTGGAGTACCTGAATTGTTGACTGGAGAAGCTGTACCCGGTAAAATTCGTAAATCGTTGGCACTTTCATTCAAGAATAGAGGGTTGCCGATTTTCGAGGTATAGTCGTAACCGGTAGCGCCTTGCCAAGAATCGAGAGTAAGTTGATCGGCGGTGTAATATCCGATAAAACCGTTCCGAACATTGGGAATGTGGAATAAATTATTGTTCGAATTGGAAAATGAACCGCTGTTATAAACAATACCGTAATGTTTCGCGGTCGTCTGAGTACCGGTGACATTGGTGATAATATTGTTCCGGATCGTGGTGGTAGCGCCGACAATGTAAATACCGGTCGAAGAGTTCGAAATCATCGACGGTGTAATCGCGATACTATTGTTATCGATGTAGCAAAAACCATTCGAGGCATAGACACCGGAAGTGTATATTGTATTGACTTCAGTAGTTCGCGAATGAGTGAAACCTGATATTGTATTGTTATAGAATCGGATTTCGTTTCCAGTACCTGTAACAGCATACAGAAAAGCGCCGTACAAACTGCCACTGGCGGAGATATCGCCGGAACCGTTCTTGAGATTATAAATGCGGTTCGCACTGATTTCGTTGACCCCATACAAATAACTGGTATAGATACCAAACACCCCGCTGGAGGTAGAAGTTGTTGTCAGGTTGCTAATATCGCAATCGTGGACCCGCACGGCTTCCTGATAAGTCATGTAAATGCCGTATATAGAGCCACTGCCACTGAGATCGTCGACCCCTCCCGAACCGATTGTCAAACGAGTAGTATCCCCGATCATTGTCGAAGTCGAACCGATTTCGACGCTCTGGTCGCGGTAATTACTGCTACCCCGGAGATAAATACCATAGCGGACATTTGAGATCTTGAGATTCAAATAATGATTGCTGTTGTTTGCGCCCGTTTGCGCAACCGGAGTCAAACTGTAATCTTGCATGACGCCGATGGAACCGGTATTGACGCGGTTCAGTATAATCGTCGCATTTTTGATTGTGTTATTCTGTGCACCTGACGCACCGGATAAATTCGTTACATAGTAACCATACTCCACATAATTCGAAGTGGAAGTTCCTGCGTCAGTGACATTGATTCCGTCGAATGTAACCCAACGGCAACCCATCAATTTGACGATATAATCGTTCGATGCCACTGTTCCAGTGCAAGTCAATGTGACTGGACCAGTGTCGCGCTGGAAAATCACCGGATTGGTTGATGAAGTATTGTTGATCGGCAATACCACTAACTGTTCGGTGTAAACACCCGGTCGAACGAGGAATATCACACCGCCGGTACCGACACCCAGCAATTGCAGATCGGATAATGCAGCGGTAAAGGTCGGGTAATCCGGGGTAGTTCCACCGATTGTCTTGATCCCGGTCAACGGGGTGGCAGCGACAAAGTTGCCTTCTTCCGCGCCGATATCGGGAGTCGTTGCGTTGCGAGTCGTACCGAAAGCGTCGGTCAAAACCGTTGCCACGGGAGTACCCGAATTATTGATCGGAGTATAAACGTTTGGAGTGATGCGAAGATTGTTATTTGCTTCATCGCGGAACCGTGGTTCGCCTTGAAGCGAATTATAATCGCGACCGGTATTTTGCTGCCATGCATCGAGCGTGGCGTAATCGGATGAGTTGTACCCGACAATTCCATTCGTTTGATTCGGAATCTGGAATAAATTGTAATTCGAAGTCAAAGTACCGCCATTCATGTAGATGGCGTAATGCTTCGAGGTCGTCTGATTCGGGGTTCGGTTGACGAAAATGTTGTTCCGGACATATTGAGTACCACTAGTCAAGAACAAACAAGCGTTGGTTACATTACCGTTGGTCGGATTGAGTAAAAACGAGTTGTTATCGACGTAGATTGTTGTACCGGAACTTTGGTAGATACCATAAATGTAAAAAGAACCAACTTCGGTAGTGCGCGCGTGACTCAATCCCGAGATCATGTTATTCGTAACACGCATTTCGGCAAAATTACTCAACAGAATTCCGTAGATATTTCCCGTCGTAGCCGATGAGGGATAGGTCTGACGGAGATTGTAGATCCGGTTGCCGTTGAGATAGCAGGTTCCGCTAGTATAAGAAATTGCAATACCGTACACGTTGTAGCCGGATGCGCTAGCGGTGACATTCGAGACATCGCAATCGTGAATGCGAATTCCATCCTGATAATAGGCAAAGATGCCGTAACAATGATAACCGGATGTACCGATATCGTCGACACCGCCTGAACCCACGGTGAAACGCGAAGCGAAGGAGGGATCGGTCGACGTTGATCCAATTTCCGTACCGTAGTCGTAATTACTCGAATTGCCGAACACATAGATGCCATTGCGAGCATTAGATAGTTTCAAATTGAGATAATGATTGTAATTGTTTGTTCCGGCGTAAGTCACAGGCTGGTTGTACGAATATTGGTATACGCAATTTGCATTGCTATTCGCGCGATGCATCGTAATCGTCGAGTTCTTGATCGTATTATTGGTCGCACCGTTGGTTCCCGATGTACCACCAACCCATACACCAAACTCGCAATAATCGGCTGAACTCGACCCGCCATCGACAAAATCGATACCGTCGAATGTCACCCAGTCACACCCCTGCAACCGCAAAATTGCATCGTAATTGCCACTCGTTCCGGTGGCAGTCACAGTAACAGTCCCCGATTCTTTGATGAAATTCGCCGGCGTGCGGTCGCTCGCATCGGGCAAATAAGGAATCGTGATTGGACCGTTATAGGTGCCGGGTCGAACACTGAATGTGACCCCATTCGTACCGATGCCATATTTTGCGAGGGCTTCTACGGCATCGACTAGCGTCGCGTAATCTGCCGATGTACCGCCAACTGTCTTTGTTCCCATCAATGGCGTCGTCGAAACGAAAATCCCTTCGTTCGGTCCGATGTCGGGGGTTCCGGTATTTCGAATAATTCCGTTGATATCGGTTGTCACCCATGCGATCGGTGTACCGGTATTGTTGATTGCCGTTTTCACACCGGCTTGAATATGAAGATTGCCGCTTGAGCCGTCGACAAATCGGGGATTTCCTTCGGTCGATTGATTGTCTTGCGAAGTGTAAGCGCGCCAATCGTCGATACCCAGCCGATCGGTGCTCGCGCTGATTCCGAAATATCCACCATACAAATTGGGCAGATAATAGCTGTTGTAATTGGATACCGGATTGTTCGTAATCGTGAGAATGATGTAATGCTTGGCGGTGAACTGGTTCGGTGTCGTATTCGCCAGAATATTGTTGCGAACATATGATGTGTTCGAAACCTGCAAACATGTCGTTGAAGCACCGACTGTCGACGGATTCATCAGAATGGCGTTGTGGTCGATATAGCAAAGTCCCGAAGATTGACTGCTATAGATACCGTACAAATAAACAGTGGTGACTTCCGAAGTGCGGGGATTCGAAAAACCCGAGATGTAGTTGTTGTAAACTCGGATCTCGTTGCCTGCCCCTGAAGAAGCATTGGCATAAACGCCGTACATGTATCCAGTAGCGGAAATCGAACCGGAAGTATTGCGTAAGTTGAAAATTCGATTGTTGTAGAGTTCCGAAATACCGTAAGTGTTCATCATGGTTACGCCATAAACACTTGTTCCGGGACTGGACGTGAATAGATTTTGGATATCGCAATCGTGAATCAGCGTTCTTTGAGCATAACCGATATAGATACCATAGGTAGTATTGATGGAACCGATGTCGTCAATTCCACCATTGCCGATTACGGTACGATTGGCATACGCTAAATCGGAAGAAGTCGAACCGATTTCGGTATTGAGATCGCGATAGGTGCTGTGGCTATTAATGAAAATACCGTATGCCGTATTGGATATTTTCAAGTCCAAGTACTTGTTGTCGCTATTGGCACCGGTCTGAGCCGTCGGTGTAATGCTGTAATTTTGGAAAATCGCTCGGCTATTGACATTCGCGCGGTGCATGGTGATCGTTGAATTGGCGATAATATTGCCATTTGCACCGTTCGTCGCAGTGGAGTTGGTTACATAAAAACCATACTCGTTATAGTTCGTGTCGTCGGTTCCAAGATCGAGTACGTCAATTCCGCGCAATTCGATGTAGTCTGCAGCATTCAATTTCACAATTGCATCGCTCGAGCCACTCGTTCCAGCCATTGCGACTGTAACCGTACCGCTCTCTTTCTGGAAGATGATGTGAGAAGTGGTCGATGCACCGGTAATCTGTGGAATCACGATACGTTCGTTGTAAGTACCCGGACGAACACTGAATGTGATACCGCTGCTACCTACCCCGTATGCAATCAACGCGTTGATCGCATCGGTAAAAGTGGGATAATCCGGACTGGTGCCACCAACTGTTTTCGTTCCAGTCAATGGGGGGGAAGCGGTGGTGAATTGCCAGATTGTACCTGCGGTTGTTTCGCCGCCGGCATTACGCGCCAGCACTCGCCAGTAATAGGTTACACCCGCATTCAAGTCGCCAGTCGGATCGAATGTCGTTGCCGTCGATGCCGAAAGTACGCGAACCGTCGTATCCATTGCCGAAACTAGTGCTTGGTTGTTTGAAAAGAATAGATCGACATTCGCAGTATTCGCACCATTCGTCCAGTTAACTGCAGTCGTGACCGCAATATTGGTTGCGTTGTTCGCAGGCGATACCAGAATCGGTAATGCTGGAGCAGAAGTACTGAATTCAATTTGAAGATTCGGACGTAACGTATCGAGCGTTCCGGATACGACCGGTGGGGTGTTGTCGCGTTCCCAGTGCTGATTCAAGTAAATACCGCTTGTACCGCTATTGCGGTAGTCTTCGCCGGTACTGGGAGAACTCCAGTTGGCGAGATTGATTTCGGTGACAACGATCAGATTTTCGGTACCGTTGTAATAATAGTCGGTGATGTCGAATTCTTGCCACGCATTTGCGACTGATACACCTGTATACGAGTTGTTCTGATAGACCAGAGTCAAACCACTCGTGGAATAAGTCTGACTCGTCAAGCTCGAGGAACTGGTGGTGCCAATGTAAATCTTTACTTGATTCGAACCACCGGTATTTGCCCAGCTTCGCGCTGTAGTGGGATACCACCGTAAATGCGAAATCATTCCCGCACGACCGATCTCGGCAGCGGTATAGAGCGATTGATTTCGGGTGAACCAGTAATATTCTGTGATCGGATAGCGCGATACATACACGCCGCTTCCGATACCCACTGCAACGTCGATTTCGTTATTCGAACCGATCGTCACGGGAAATTGAGTATTCGCGTTCTGTTTGCTCGCTCTGGAAGATATCTCGGTTGCAAAAGCCTGAATAGCGAACACTGAAAAGACCACAAATAACAATACCAAAGAAGCAGATTTTCGGCAAAGATTGTACATGGTAATCTCGCAATTTTGAGGTGAACAAGAAGTATTAATTTGAAGCTAACAAACAATGTATCTTCATTTTTTGTGAAATTCAACCCAAAAACAAAACGGGCTAATAAAATATTCGCCCAGAATCTTATTTCTCGTGTTTTTTCCGCTGAATAGCCCGTGATAATCGATCCACCGCTCAGTGCATTATCGCGGTTTTGGATGTAATTAGTGGAATTTGAAGGGATTATCGGAGAGAAGTTTCCGTGTGGGATGAAGAATACTACAGAATCTCTTGAAAATCAGTTGTTATCGGAAGTAGGGGCGGACCCCCGTGTCCGCCCGCAGGTATCTAATGTAGGTACAGATACGCTTGTCTTTACCTGTTCGCCGTATGGCGGACACCGAATCATGACAACTAACCTTCAAGAACAACTTAACAATTCATATCGGTTATAATTGCTTTTTGGAGCGGTCTCTATTCGGAGTTTCGATTTTTCGCTTTCGTTTTACGGTGTCCACAGTTGCGGGGCAGTGAAATCGTTCGTCGGTAAACTTGCCGGCATCGAATGCTTTCACCATTGTATTCGCCCAGATCGGAAGTGCCATTACACCACCGGTTTTTTTCGGACCGAGCGATCGAGCCGGGTCGTCGAAACCAACCCACACTCCGAGTGCAATTTGCGGAGTGTAACCGACGAACCAAGCATCGGTAAAGCTATTCGTGGTACCCGTTTTACCGGCAGCATCGGCGCGAAAATGATAGGTATAGCGTGCCGGAGCGCCAGTACCGGCATTGATCACATCGCGAAGCATATCGGTGATGAGGTATGCGGTCGTCTCATCCACGACTTCGGTGCGTTGCGTGCGACGTTGAAACAGCATCGCATTCGTATTGTCTTCGACCTTCGACACATAATATGTCTTCGGAAGCACACCGCCTTGTCCCCAGGCTCCGTAAGCATTAACCACTTCGATCAGTTTTAAGCCGTTCGCACCAATTGCGATCGGTAGATAGTGCTGAATTTGGGAGGTGATCCCCATTTTGTGAGCGAAATCGATCACCGGTTGAATACCGGTAAAATCTTTGCAGACTCTTATTGCACAAAGATTTAAAGATTGTTTTAAGGCGTCCCGAAACTGAAAAACTCCACCCGATTTCCCATCGTAATTCGTTGGATGCCACACTTTCGCACCCGGTATCGAGATCGTAATCGATGCATTCGATACTTTCGTGTCCGGTTCAAAACCCATATTCAATGCAGTCGCATACACGAACGGTTTAAAGGTCGATCCCGGTTGTCGGGTTGCCTGAACTGCTCGATTGTATTTCGATCGTGCAAAACTGCGACCGCCTACCATCGCGAGGATCCCGCCGGTCTTTGGATCGATCGCTGCTGCCGCGACCTGAAGTTTATCGCGTTCGGGTAGAAGTGAATCTAATAATACCGGATTGTTTTCAATATTGCCGTATTTAACAAAGATCTTAGGATGCGCGCGTCGAAGCCAGTTTTCTCCCCCTAACCGCTTGTAGGATTGAACTGAATAAATTTTATCCTGTTCGCGCATGTGATCGCGGATCGATTGCTCCAGCCACCCCTGCAGTTTAGCGTCCAGTGTCGTGGAGATCTTCAATCCGTCTTTCAAATAGTCGACACCGAGGGAATCATTACGCTCTTCCATCTCTTGTCGCACCATTTCAGTAAAATAGGGTGCGATCCCGAGCGCATCGTTCCCTTCGGAAGGATTTAGACCGAGCGGTGACTGGACTGCGGCGGCATATTGCCGGGATGAAATAAAATCCAGTTCGTACATCTTTTTCAAGACGATGTCGCGGCGCGATTTCGCTTTCGTCGGATATTTGATTGGTGAATTGCGACCCGGCGTCTGAATCATTCCAGCTAACAATGCACATTCCGGAAGCGTTAACTTCGTGATGTCCTTCGAGAAAAATCGGCGTGCCGCAGCACCGACACCGTGTGCTCCGTGTCCGAAATATACCTGTGTTAAGTACATCTCTAGAATTTCATTTTTCGCGTAGGTTCGTTCGATCTGAATCGCTGTGAGTTGTTCTTTGATTTTCCGGCTGAGGCGTTTTTCCGGTCCGAAATAGAGATTGCGCGCGAGCTGCTGCGTTAATGTGCTGGCGCCTTGTCTACGGGCGTGAGTGAGCGCATTCTCCGCAATCGCGCGGAAAATACCGATTAAATCCAGACCCCAGTGTGAGTAGAATCGTTGATCTTCGATCGATAACACCGCGTTTTTCATGTCGGCTGGGATGTGATTCAAGGTGACATATTCACGGCGCTCTTCGAAGAATTCGGTCAACATCACACCATCGGCGGAAAAGACTTTCGATGCTAGTTTCGGTTCGTATTTTTCCAGTACCGATATCGCGGGTAGTTCATCTTTGTAATACCACCAGACACCCGCTCCAATTCCCAACCCGAAACTGAAACAAAGCACGCCGTACAACACCCATCGAAACCAATGGAGATAGTAATTACGCGGCGTCGGAAGATGAAACTCGCGCGGTTGATTGGGTAAAATTGGTGTTGGTTCGCGTTGTAATAAATTCATTGTTTCTAATCTACGATTTTCGATTCGAGTGTGTCGTTACTTTTTTCGAATTTGATTGTGACCCAACTTCGGATCGTATTCGAAGCGTTCCATTCGCCACTTTCCGTTTTCCAACACGACGTAGGTTCGTTCGATAATGAAATCGCCGGTATTGATATACCACCCTTGTCCGAATCGATCGATTCGAGGAATATGCGTGTGACCCATTAGCACAACGTCGTTTTTTCCGAGAGCTAGTATCTCTTTGGCAAATGCCTCGTATTCTTCGTCGGGTGGAACGCCGATTGTGTCCGATTTGTATCGAGAACTTTTCGATGTCATTAAAGCAATACCCATCGCGACATCGGGATGAATCCAGCGAAACATCGCTTGCGCTGTGCGATTATGCAACACCCGCTTGAGCAATCGATATCCACCATCGCTGGGAGCCACGCCATCGCCGTGGTGCCAGTAAATCCGCTGACCATCGAGCTCGATTTCACTCGGACTGTGGTGAATTGTTGCTCCAATTTGATCGGTGAAGAAGTTGGAAATGGCGAAATCGTGATTACCAGGTATCAGATGAACGGCAACACCCTGATCGACCAATTTCTTGAGTGCGGCAACAACTTCGAAATGAATTTTCGGGATCGCATGACGCCATTCGTACCAGAAATCGAAGAGGTCGCCGCCAATCCACAGCCCTTCTGCTTGGCTAGCGACATTTTTCAGAAAGCGGATCACGCGGTCGCGCTGCTCAAGATCGTCGGCGCGACCACTCATTAGGTGGACATCGGAGAAAAATATGTGCATGGTTGTAATCTACAGTTAATCAATGCAATCGGACAAGTCCCGGAACTGTTTTCTGCGGAAATGTCCTGATTACTGAAAATCCTACTGTTATGATTTGAAACACCAGAATATACGCAGTTAGTTGTCATCGTCTTTTCTCAATATTATGTTTAGGCGATGGCCAAGAAGCGAAAAAACAAACAGACGGTCGATCAGATCAATCGGATTGGCGACGAATTAAAAAAAGTCGAAGTCAATCTGGTTCACATGCTCCAACCCGAGCGTGAAGAACCACTGCCTGATGAACTCCCTTCACAACCGGGTGAAACCACGGAAGGGAGTCTGGATCGCTCGAAAAGCGCTTTCTTAAAACTGCTTGAACCGCCAAAAGATCCAAGCCACCGTAAAAAGTGGTTCCGTAATCGCTTCATCGTCCTTTTTATCGCCGTCTTTGCTGCAGTGACTGCTGTGTTGCTCGGTGTCGATAAACCGCTTATCGCAACCGTACTGGTTGTATTTGGTTTGATCTCGCAACTCTTCACCGGTCTTGTCGCATTGATCGGTTTAATCCCGGTAGTCGGTCCGATCTTAGTATGGGCACTGTCGTTACCATTCATCTGGATCATGAATGGATTGGGCTATGTCTTCACGATCAAATTCACGGCCGAAGGAAAAGGACGCGAAGTCTTGAACTGGCGTACCGTAACAGTCGTCTTTTTAACCGGTATCGTGATCGGTATAATCATCGGTCGATTGATGCCGACTGGAAAGTAACCCTACCAATCACACAACTTCGAAAGATGCATCGACTCGGATGCATTTCATATTAAATGGAGCATAGCAATGAGTAATCTACCACAACCAGTTATCGGTGTGCTGGATGGGATTGCACCGGAGATCGCCGAGTCGGCTTGGATCGCTCCCAATGCCGTCGTTGTCGGTCGAGTTAAAATCGGCGCTGCTGCCAGTGTCTGGTTCAATGTGACCATTCGCGGCGATATCGATGATATCGTAATCGGCGAGCGAACCAATATCCAGGATGGCACCGTTGTTCATGTCGACCGAGGGTATCCCACTAAGATTGGCGATAATGTCACTGTCGGACACAATGTAATCTTGCATGGCTGTACGATCGAAGATGAAGCCCTGATCGGAATTGGAGCGATAGTACTGAATGGAGCCATTATCCGAAAAGGGGCACAAATCGGAGCTGGTGCGGTTGTGCCTCCCGGAATGGAAGTGCCGGAAGGTGCAGTCGTAATGGGTATTCCAGCGAAAGTGAAACGTATTCTTACCGAAGAAGAAAGAACGATCAATTGGCATAACGCCGATCACTACGTGCAGAATGCAATTCGATTTGCCAAGGGACTAACTGGTAAGTAGAGTATCACTTGAAAATAAGTTGTTATCGGTAGTAGGGGCGGACCCCCGCGTCCGCCCGCAGGTCAGGCGAAGCCTGACACCGAATCATGACAACTTATTTCAAGAATCACTATAATCTCGCTGCATCGACATAGTGCCGAGTTTTTCACTCCGAGAATCAGACATTTTTTAACTTGATTTCAACCGGGATTGGTCAACGACCAGTCCCGGTTTTTTTTCGATTCTGACATTTTTATATGTTGGGTCTTTTCCAGAATATGTACGAGAACTGCATCTCGACCGCTAAGTCGGTATAAGATTCTAAGAATTGAATACTTATTGGATCATAATATATTATCACGTTAATTTACAACTATATAATATCTCACTTGACAAACCGACTATAAAGTTCGTATCATATACTGACTGGTTGGTTTAAATGAGAGCAGTCAGATTGAGTGAATCCGAACTGCAACTTTTTGAATTTTCTTTCACACTTACACCAAGACCGACCAGTCAGTAGGGAGATTTGTAATATGACTGAGCATCAAACCGAAGACGTGCGTCGGGAACAAATTCTTGATGCTGCAACAACATTGTTTGTTGAACACGGGTATGAAAATACAACTGTCGATGAGATCGCCAAGCAGGCGGGTCTCTCGAAAGGTGCGATTTACTGGTATTTCAAGAGCAAGTTGGAAATCCTGTTTGCCTTGACTGACCGATATATCCACGACGAACAGATGGATGTCGTTCAAATGGCACAGAATGATTACGGTGCCGAAACGCTCTATAAAGTTCATTCCGAGTTGTATCGAACCAAAATGACGAATCCGGAACGCGATCAAGTTTTCTGCCAATTGAACAGTTTGGCGAGTCGGTTTCCCGAGATCGGTGGAAAGCTAGCAGGTTACCTCCGGGATTGGGATCAGATTGTCAGTACGCTTATTCAAGAAGCAGTGCAGGACGGAAAGTTTCGATCGACCAATCCGTTGTACGTTTCGCAGGCGATTTCCGCCATGTACAACGGGCTTTTTACACGTAAACAATTGGATCCGAATGTCGATGTACTAGGTGTTCTTGAAGTAGCGACCAAACTCTTCTATGATGCCTTGGCAGTAAACAAAAACAACCATTCGGAATCGTAGTAACCAACTACGATATGGGAGTCATTTCTCATGAACACAGGAACTCTTAAAGTTCTGCTGTTGCTACTGATTTGCGTTTTTTCCGCGCAAGCGATAACACTCGACGAGGCGATCGCCCTCGGGAAAAAACGTTCGCTCAAGCAACAGGGTCCCGTTATCGACCAAATGAAAGTGAATGGGCAAATCAAAGAAGCCTGGTCGAATGCGCTACCGCAAATTTCCGGAACGGTCGCATATCAGCGCGCTTGGAAAAAGCTCGAAATCTATCAACCGAATATGTCGACCGGCGAAATGCAAAAAGTACCGCAACAGCTTGATAACGGTGCTATCGGTGAAGCAACGCTTTCACAGCCACTCTATACTTTCGGTCGTATTGGTGCCGGATTGGCAGCAGCATATTCGGCACGCACCGCTAACATGCACTTGACGGAAAATACTACACGCGAACTTGAACTCGATATCATGAAGAAGTATTGGACGGTTCAATTGCTGCGAGAAGTGGTCGATGTCCGGCGGAATGGGTTGGCAGTTAGTGATAGTGCGTTGACGAAAGTCAAGCGCTTGCGCGATGTCGGAATGATGAGTGACTACGATGTGTTACGCGCGCAAGTCCAAGTCAATAACCAGAAGCCGCAAATGCTGCAAGCTGAAAACAATCTCAAACTCTCCGAAATGGCATTCCGCGAAGCATTGGGAATTGCACTTGATTCGAACGTCACGGTCGATGGTGCGCTTTCGATTTCTGCAACAGATACAATCGTCGAATCGATCGACCAACTCCGCAGTCACATAAATTCTCGTCCCGATCTTCAGGGTTTGAAATACTACACCGATGTGTACCGGAATGGCTATACCATTTACAAAAACATGGGTATGCCTACGATCGGTGCACAATTGAAGTATGCGTGGCAGTGGGGCAACGAAAAGTGGGCGATCAATCCCTACAACAATGCATCGTCGCTCGTCGGAAGTGTCGCCATTCAGATTCCGATTTGGACCAGTGGTCAGGTATCCGGAAAGGCACAGCAATTCAAAGCCGACTGGAAAAAGTCCCAATTATCTCTCGAACAAGCCGAACGTGGCGCGAAGCTCCAATTTGAATCCGCAATCGATTCGTATCGAACGGCGATAATGAATGAACAAGCTGCTTCAACTACCGTTGAGCAAGCAGTACAAGCACGGCAAATCGCACAAACCAAACTCGCACAAGGTCAAATTACTCCATTGGAAATGGATGCGGCACACCTCGATGAAATGGTTGCCAAAGTCGCATTAGCGCAAGCGAAATTCGATCGATTGGTGGCGTGTGCCGAAACGAGAATGGCTGCCGGAACGACTCCCTATCGTCAATAGACGACCGACCGAGATTTACTGAGATCCCCAAAAGTATCGGGTTGAGATCAAGTTATGGTTATGGGAAGATAGCCGGAATGAGTTTGGAAAGTTACATCATAAAACATTTCAGTTTATAAAGGAGTTACCTGCCATGGGTAAAAAAATTAGATGGTATATGTATGGTGGAGTCCTCGTCATTCTAATTCTGATCGTCGTTGGAAAAATCACTCGCGAAGCGAAAAGCGATTCTTTAAGTGAAGCGTATACCGGAATAGTCGCTGTGAGAGGGTTAATCGCCGACACCACGGAATACACTCGATATATCGAGGAAACTGGCGCCCTTACTGGCAACAAAGAGTCGATGATTGCTACCGAAACCGGTGGACGAGTAAAAGAAATTCTAGTCGAGGTCGGGAGTTTCGTTAAAGAGGGTAGCCCACTGGTCCGAATCGATGACGAATTGTATAAACTCGATGCCGACCGCGCGAAAATCGCATTCGATAAAGCCAAAATGGATTACGATCGATTGACGCGATTGTACGATCAAAAAAGCATTTCGGAAAGCGATTTGGAGAGTGCAAGGTTGGGGATGAAGAGTGCCGAAGTCGGTTACAAAGTGACTTTGAAGACTTACAACGAAGCGACAGTTCGTGCGCCATTTTCCGGTACGGTTGCTGCGAAGCTCACGGAAGTCGGGCAAATGGTCGAACGCGGTGTACCGGTGGTGCAACTGGTCGACATCGGATCGCTTAAATTGACGATCCAAGTGGCGGAAGAGAATTTCCGTTTCATTCCACAAGGTGCGACTGCGACGGTGATTGTCGATGCGTTGCGCGATACGGTTCAAGGAAAAGTATTTGCAATCGGTAGTCGCGCGACCACCGGTCAACGGACCTTCCCGGTAGAAATCCGAATCGCGGGCAATGGTAAACTGAAATCGGGAATGTTTGCACGAGCGGTTGTTTCCGGTGGAACCGTTACGAATGGGATTCTCCTCCCGCGAGTGGCAGTATTGCCCGATGCAGGACGATCCGTCGTCTACTTGGCGAAAAATAAAAAAGCCGAGAAACAGATCATTCGCGTGGTTGGCAATTTCGGCGATCGAATTGCAGTGGAAGGAATTGCCCGAGGCGATACCGTGATTACGGTTGGCAACCAACAACTCTCGCAAGGTTCGCCGATCGCGTTGGTGATGGAATAATTCCACCAATCGACTGATTAGTAAAGAATTTTGAGTTGATCGAATCGACTCGCACAGAATAGAACCACTTCCCGAAGGGGAATTGAAATGACATTGACTGAATTAGCAATAAAACGACCAGCAGCGGTGGTGATGTTCTTCCTCGCGATCGCTGTCTTGGGTCTAATATCCTATCAGCGCCTGGCAGTAGATCTACTGCCATCCATGAACTGGCCGTGGGTCTCGATTGTGACGATTTGGCCAGGTTCGGGACCGCGAGAAGTCGAAACAATGGTTTCGAAGCCAATCGAAGATGCCGTGGTCTCGCTGAATAAATTGAAACACATCCGAACATTCAATCGGGAAAATGTTTCGGTGGTCGTTCTTGAATTCGATATGTCTGCCAACGGCGATATCGCATTGCAGGAAACGCAACGTGTGGTAAATGCGACCCGGGCAAATTTACCAGTCGACTCCAAAGAACCCCAATTATATAAATCGGATATTGGCGCATTGCCAATCTTGCGGTTGGCGGTGAGCAGCGATCTATCGAATGCCGATCTATTCACGTTTGTCGATAAAAAAATTCGCCCGCGTCTTGAGCAGATTCCCGGTGTCGGGCAAGTAACCATGTCAGGTGCGGAGACCCGGGAAATTCAAATCGCAATCGATCCCGATAAACTGAAAACGCATGGTTTGTCGCTCGATGATGTCAATCAAGTTTTGGCAGCCGAAAATCTTGATATTCCTGCGGGAAAAGTCTATGGAAAATCGCAGGACTTCATCGTTCGCGTTGCGGGTAAGTTCAAGACGCTTGCTGAAATCGAGCGTACCAGAATTGGTCTTCGCAACGGTGGGGCAATTTTTCTGCGCGATGTTGCGGTTGTTAGCGATACGATTAAATCCGATCGATCGATTGCTCGCTTAAATAAAAATCAATCGTTGGGAATGCAGATTGTCAAACAGGCACAAGCCAACAGTGTCAAGACGTCAGCTCAAGTTCAAAGCGAATTGAAAAAGCTGGAAAAAGAGTACAAAGGTCTGGTGAAATTCGAAATTGCGCAGGATATCACTGTATTCAATAAATCTTCGATTGCCGAAGTTCAAAAGAATATCGTTGAAGCGCTAATCACTGTTGCCTTGATTTTAATGATCTTTTTGCATTCGGCGCGAAACTCATTAATTGTATTGGTGGCAATCCCTCTTTCTATCGTCTCGACCTTTATTGCGATGGCGGCATTCAATTTCTCGATCAATTTGATGACGATGATGGCGCTCGGTATGGTCATCGGTGTGTTGGTCGACGATTCGATTGTCGTCTTGGAAAATATTCATCGGTGGATGAAGAAAGGTGCAGATCCGGTTACTGCCGCAGTGAAAGGTCGAAACGAAATCGGCTTGGCTGCCGTTTCGATCACGCTGGTCGACGTGGTTACCTTCTTGCCAGTAGCGTTCCTCGGCGGCTTGGTCGGAAATATCTTCCGGGAATTTTCCGGGGTATTTGTATCGGCAGTGTTAATGTCGCTGTTGGTTTCATTTACTGTCACCCCTTTACTTGCCAGTCGGTTGAATTCTAGCGAGAATGTCGAGGGTGAGAAGTGGATGCGGCGGTTCGGATCTTGGTTCGAGGAGAAATTCCATGTATTGGAAAACTTCTATCGAAGAATCTTGGTTTGGGCGTTGAATCATCGAATCCGGGTGATCCTGATTATATCGGGATTGATGTTGCTTTCGATTGCCCTCGTTCCATTGGGATTTGTGGGCGCCGATTTTATTCCGAAAACCGACCGCGGCGAATTTGCGGTATTCACGAAGATGCCGCTAGGTACTCCATTAACCGAAAATAGTGCTGTCATGGCGCGTATCGAGAATTTCGTTCTCCAGATCCCGGAAGTGAAACAGGTCTTTTCGGTGATCGGACAACAAGAATCGGGAATGGGGTTGGAAGAAAATTCGCGTCTCGGAAATATTCAAGTCAAATTGGTGAAACGAAAAGAGCGTAATCGACCGACGATTGTCATTCAAAACGAGATCCGGCGCTATATCGAGCAGATTCCCGGAATGGAAGTGCAAATCAATGAAATCGGACTATTCGGTAATGCCGATGACGCACCGATTCAGTATGAAGTCCGCGGACAGGATCTCGACTCGGTACAAGTTGCAGTTCAGCATGTATTGAGCGTCATGCGAAAGATCCCCGGAACACGCGATGTCAAATCGTCCTACGATCTCGGATCGCCGGAATTGCAAATTATCGTGGATCGCGAGAAAGCCGCCAATAGCTTCCTGACACCGGGTGAAGTCGCAATTGCATTGCGTAATGCTATCAATGGCGCCGAGTTAACCCGATTCCGAACCGGTGAAATCGAAGTCGACATGCGCTCGATTCTGATTCCACGATATCGTAACGATCCATCATTGATCGGACAGATTGAAATCAAGAATCACATCGGTCAAATGGTGAAATTATCCGAAGTCGCCAACATTGAACGTAATAGTGGACCTTCCGGAATATCCCGGAAAGACCGCGAGCGTTATGTAACGGTTTCCTCGAATATCATGGGTCACTCTCTATCGGAAGTGCAAGGCGCATTCGACCGGGAAATTGCACAATACAAACCACCGCAAGGTGTTTCGTTCTACGCTTTTGGCGATGTCGAGAATATGCGGACAATGATGACCGACATGATGCAGGCAATCATGCTCTCGATTCTATTTGTCTACATGATTCTTGTGACGCTGTATGAAAGTTATATCCACCCCTTTACCGTTATGTTTTCCGTGCCAGTGGCAATGATCGGTGCGCTATTTGGTTTGGCGCTAACCGGGTATACTTTGTCGATGTTCTCGATGATCGGTATTCTGATTCTAATCGGATTGGTGACGAAAAACGGAATTCTGCTGGTGGATTTCACAATCCAGTTGCGGGACACCGGAATGTCGATGAAAGAATCGCTCTTGACTGCTGGTCCATTGCGGTTGCGACCGATTTTAATGACTACTTCGACTATGATCATCGGTATGTTACCGCTGGCGATTGCTTTGGGTGAAGGTGCCGAGATGCGTGCCGGTATGGGCGTGGTAATTATCGGAGGTCTACTTTCATCGTTAGTATTAACCCTTGTACTTGTTCCGGTGATGTACTCCTTTATGGATCGCTTTGCAAAGACAAAGCAGAAAGTCCATATCTCCGATACTACGATCGAATCGATGGTCACTTCGGTGGCTGGAAACGTAACACCAAATTCTTGATTGATATATAGTATATCTTGAATCGGAGTTGTTATCTGAAGTAGGGGCGGGCTCCCACGCCCGCCCGCAGGTATTTGAAGGTACAAACACTCCTGTCTGTACACGTTCGGCAAAGCCGAGTAGAAAATATAGTATCTCTTGAATCGGAGTTGTTATCTGAAGTAGGGGCGGGTTCCCATGCCCGCCTGCAGATCTCTAATGTTGGTATGAACACGCTGGTCTGTACACGTTCGGCAAAGCCGAGTAGAAAATATAGTATCTCTTGAATCGGAGTTGTTATCTGAAGTAGGGGCGGGCTCCCATGCCCGCCCGCAGATGTTTTATTTTGGTCTTGTTGGTGAAGCATAGAATATCGTTGTTAGCGTGCGGATAGAAACAGCAAAGGCGGGCAAATGCCCGCCTCTGTTAGTTTAGATTGAAGAGACCGTTACTTCAGTAAATAGACTTTCTTGATAGTATTCTGATTAGCGGCTCGCAGTGAAACAAAATACATTCCACTGGGTAAATGCGAACCGTTGAAATTGACCGAATGAATGCCTGATTCCTGAATTCCGTTGGCGAAGGTCGCAACTTCATGACCCATGATATCGAAAACCGCTAGTCGAACGCTTCCCGATGTCAAAAGCGTATAGCTGATGGTCGTTGAAGCGTTGAACGGATTGGGATGAATCGATATCGCATCGCCATTGTCGACGATCGGTGCATCGATCGGACGAGATCCCACGATCGAGAAATTATCGACAGTCATACCACTAATCGTAGTCGAATTGGTGCGAGACAGAATTCGGATCATACATGTGGTGCTGATCGGTCCGGTGACTTCCCAATTCATCTGATGGGCAGTCACTGCTGCCGTACCGATGGTTTCCCACCCGGCAACTGGATTGGGGGAAGGTGGATTGGAACTGGGATTACCAGTACTGGCGATGCCACTGCTTCCCAATCTCGGTAACTCGACTGAGCGATTGAGTTGGACAACCACATCACCGGTAACTCCTTCAGTTTGCCATGTGATCGCGTGTTGCGATCCGATTGCCCATGCATCGCCACCAGCCGGAGAGGTAACCACAATTCGCGGTCCGGGTACCGGATGACTTTCTACAATCCGGAAATTGGCGTCGGAAACATCGCCAATCCGCTCAACCATCACTCGAATTCGAGCACGTTCGGTGATGGGACCAGTTACGTGCCAAGTGAATCCATCGCTCGGTAAAACGGCATGTCCCAAAATCACCCAGCCTGAATCGCCCGGGAAATTCCGATTCAAAGAGATTACTGCCGTACCAGCGGTTAGATGCGATGCCCAGGTTATTCGTTGATCCGAACCGATCGTCCAGACTTCATATCCATTCGGTCGTACAACGCGCATGCGTGTCGTATCGGCAGAAATAATCGAGAAATTCTCATTGGAGATATCGAAATAATCGACATTATAGTTCATTGCCCGAACCCGAATACGTGCCGTCGTGGTCACCGGTCCGGTAACAACCCAGGTAAATCCGTCGCCTGAGGGTGTTGTTCCAAGAATTTCCCAGACGGAATCGGATGGAAAATGTCGACTCAGTTGAATAGAGACACCCCCGACAAGTCCTGCGGAAGCATGCCAGGAAATCCGTTGGGATGATCCAATTTGCCAGCGCTCGCCACCGTTTGGAGCTGTAACGACAATGCTGGGAATCTCTTCGACGATTCCGAAATTATTATCCGAAATATCGTGCCCAACAGTATTCATCACTCTGATGCGGCAAGTACGACTCACCGGTCCAATTACGCGCCAAACGTACACTCCGCGTTCGATCGTTGATTGTCCCAATGTCTCCCAGTCGGTTTCAGATGGGAAGTTGCGATTTAATTGGATTGTTACACTGCCCGAGAGATTAGCGGTAGTGTAAGTAATTCGCTGTTCGGTACCGACATTCCAAACCTCGCCACCATTTGGTGTCAAGACCGTGATGGGTGTGGGATTGTTTTCGGCAATTCCGAAATTCTCGTTCGAAATATCGCTATAATCGACGTTGTAATTCATTGCCCGAACCATAATTCGGGCTGTGCTCGTTACCGGTCCCGATACAATCCAAGTGAAACCGTCACTCGGTAAAGTAGCAGTACCGATGAATTCCCACATCGAATCCAACGGGAAATGTCGATTGATTTGAATCGAAACATCCCCGACTAATCCGGTGGCTCGCCAGCTAATCCGTTGACTCGAGCCGATGATCCACCGCTCGCCGCCATTCGGGGCGCCTACTACGATCGATGGATGTACATCTCCATTGACTATTGCGAAATTGTGATCGGAAATGTCGTCTACGGCAAAGGGTGGAACAACCGGAGTTGTCAATCGAATGCGACACTGCTCACTGACATGACCGGTGACGATCCATTCAAATCTCCCAATTGTCGCGGTATTAACCTGACCGATAACTTCCCACATACTGTCACTTGGGAAATTCCGATTCAATTCGATAGTGACCGCGCCACCGTAATTGCGCGAGACCCAGGTGACACACTGAGTTGTTCCGATTGCCCATCGCTCACCACCATTGGGGCTTAAAATTGTCATCCCAGTGGTTTCAGGTGCCACGATTGAGAAATTCGCATTGGAGATGTCTTCCACCGGAAATGGGGGAAGTGTCGGAGAAACTAATCTGATGCGGCAACGTTCACTGATCGGATCGGTTACCGTCCAGGAAAAGCTTTGAACGTTTCCAGTAATCTGTCCAATCGTGATCCAGTTGCTATCGCCGGGGAAATTCCGATTCAGTAAGATCGTGATGGGACCTGTGTAATTACGCGTTGACCACGTGATCTGTTGTGTACTTCCTACCTGCCAGCGTTCACCGCCATTTGGTGAAATGACCGTGATCAATTGTGGTGGTGGTTCTTCGGTATAGATCGCGAAATTTTCATTCGAAATATCGCTGTAAATCGCTGAAGTATTGAGCGAGCGAACCCGAATGCGAGCGGTTGTCGTTACTGGGTCGGTAACAACCCAAGAAAAGCCGTCACTCGGGAGTGCAACGTGACCTAATGGTACCCACATACTGTCGTTGGGGAAGTTGCGATTCAATTCAATTTGAACCAGACCAGTCAGATTGACCGCGGTAAAACTGATGCGTTGCGTACTGCCAACCAACCAGCGCTCACCACCGTTCGGTGCATTGACTGTAATGCTTGGAAAAGCCACTGAAACGATTGAGAATGTACCATCGGAAACATCGCTTACGTTACCCACCGTTACAGATATAAGCGCCCGTTCCGACGCCGGTCCTGTTACTATCCATGCAAACCCTTCGGACGGAAGAGTAACTCGACCGAGTTCGGTCCATAGCGAATCGGTACCATTGAATCGAAGTAATCGAATAATTGCAGTACCCGTCATATTCGGAGCAGTCCAAGTAATATGTTGAGTACTACCGATCGCCCACCGTTCACCTCCATTGGGCGAAGTCACACGAACTACGGGAGCCGGATTTTCAGTATATATGGCAAAATTTTCATTCGAGATGTCACTATAGCTTGCCGAGGAATTTGCTACTCGAACCCGGATTCGGGCTGTGGTCGTGATCGGACCGGTAACCACCCACGAGAAGCCGTCACTCGGTAGGGTTGCCTGACCGATAGTAGTCCACATGCTGTCACCCGGAAAACTCCGATTCAACTCGATCAGAACCGATCCTGTTAAATTTACCGCTGTCCAAGTGATGCGCTGTGTACTGCCAACCAACCATCGCTCGCCGCCATTTGGTGCATTCACTGTTATCGATGGCAAAGCATTTGACACAATTGCAAAGAGGTTCGAAACTGCAGTGAGGTTTCCGGCTGTCAGATAGATGCGCGCGCGCTCGCTGGCTGGTCCAGCCACGACCCAATTAAAACCATCCGATGGCAAAACCGCGTGACCAAGTTCCGTCCAAAGCGTATCGGTTCCATTTAGTCGCAACATGCGAATCGTTACATTTCCGGTTAGATTGGTCGCACGCCAACCGATTCGTTGTGTAGTACCAATTGCCCAACGTTCGCCACCAACCGGCGCAGTGATCGTCAAAGTCGGATTCGTCGGCGACTCGGTAATTGAGAAGTTACCCGGAGATAAACCGACAACAGTCGTATTGACGAGGACGACGCGAATACGGCTCGTATGATTCACCGGTCCAGTCACTGTCCAGGTAAAATTCTCGCTCGGAACACGCGCTTCACCGATCCGAACCCATCCGGAATCCAGCGGGAAACTACGATTGATCTCGATCGATAATGATCCAGTCGTCGCACCGGAAACGGTATAATGAATTACTTGCGTGGTTCCGATCGCCCAAGTTGCCCCGGCTTCGGGATTGGTAACAGTTATCGTTTGCGCAAATGCACAAACAGGAAGGAATGATGCCAGAAGAAAGAGCACACACCATAACCCAAAAGATCGCTTACACATAGAATCCTCCATCACATACAACAAGAATCAATTTGAATCGAAAACCGACTAAATCATTAGGATAATACAGTATTATTACTGCTCAGGCAATGAAATTTTGTCGCAGATGGACAAGTTTATGCTTGATCGCGGGAATTGAAATTGAAGTTGTTTGGATAGATAAAAATAATGTGGCGTATCTATATGGTAATTATTGGATTAATTATTAATTGAGACATCGGTTTTGATCAGAAACAAAACGCGATTTCCACGAGTAAGATTTACTCGTGGAGTAGATTATATGTTGCCGATTATTCGTAATTTGGCTCGTATACGCGAGTTATCGCTGGGATTCTGGTTCACCGCTTTTGTCCATTAGCTTGGCAACGATGTCAATCAGTGGTTGCGTGTCGGATGATTTGATCACGTAAGCATCAGCCGACCAAGTCAAAAAATTATCTTTGTAAGATGTATAGGCAGTATTCAGGACAATGGGACACCGTTTTCCACCGACGAGGATCCGTTGCATCCCTTCAATACCGTCCATCCCCGGCATTTTTATATCGAGTACGATGCAACCGAAATTCTCTTCATGTGCTTTATCGACCGCTTCTTTCGCCGAGCCGACGATAACCGGTTCGAAACCCGCCTTGCGGAATGCGTGTTCGTATAGCATTCGCAATGCCGCTTCGTCTTCGGCAACTAATACCCTCTTAATCATGGTGACTCTCCTTATCCGGTATGGGAAATGTTAACCGGAACATGGCGCCTGGTCCTTCGACTGGAATATGGGCTAATTGACCGCCATGCTGTTTCATGATCTGACGACTGACCGATAATCCGATACCCGACCCTGTGGCTTTCGTGGTAAAAAAGGGATCGAAAATCCGATCCGAAACCTCTTGCGAGATCCCTTTACCGTAATCCCGGACATCGAGTTCGATTTCAATCTCGGTACGTTTCGTCGTGACTACAATGATGCCCCCTTCCGGCATCGCATGAATAGCATTTTTGATCAAATTGTAAATCACTTGATGAATTTGATCAATATCGAGTACGACCCACTCGGCACCCGGATCGAAATACGTCTGGATATAATATTGTTCATTATCCAGCTCCGCTGCTAGTAATTTTAGCGTTTTACTAACAATTTCCGGGAGTTGCGTCATGGCAAATTTCGAGCGCCACGGTTTTACAAAGTCAAGTGTGTCATTAACAATACGTTCTAACCGATGAATTTCATCAACGATGGTTGTTAAATAAGTCTGAAGCGAGTTCTCCGGAGGGAGTTCCGATTGAATTAATCGAGCCAATCCGCCAATTGCTGCCATCGGGTTCCGGATTTCATGTGCGACTGTGGCGGCAATCTCACCAATAGCGATTAATCGCTCGCTTCGAATCAATTTATCGCGATTTTCCCGTAATTCGGTGTTGGCGCTGCGAAGATCGCGTAGCCGTTGTTCCAACTGCTTATACCATCGAGCATGCAACACCGCGGTAGCAGCAATATCGGTAAATCGTTCCAATTGATCTAATTGTTGTTCGACGATCATATTTCGATTGATCGCGTTATCGACCAGCAGTACACCTTCCGCTCGCTCTTTCGAATTGAGTGGAACCACTGCGCATTCGTCGCAGTTGAGCACATTCCAGATAGCATCGTCAGTGGAATCGCTTCGGCGAAGGATAGCGGCTTTCTTTTCCGAGACCACCTTCGAGATCTGCGACTCACCCACTTTCAACGAAATCTTCAATCGATTTACCATCTCGTTGACGGCACGATTCGATCCTATTTGACCGCGCCAATCGGCGAAAAGTTCCTGAAGCGTTAATTTCTTATTGCCGAGATCGCTCCAGATCTTGCCGGCTTCGTCCGAACTGCCCGGACCGATTGCTAATTGACCAGTCAATTCGGATGTGCTCGGGTCGAGCAGTAAAAAGAACGCGCGGTTAAAGCCGATACCCATATCGGAAGTCACAGCAACCAGAATTAGATAAAGTACTTCGTCGAGATCTTTTGCCGAATGTAGCGCGCGACTCACTTCGCCGAGCATCTGCAACTCGGAAATCCGGCGACCGCGATCTTCTTCTTTCGTCGCAATTTCCTGCAACAGTTTATACTCTTCGGTAACATCTTCGATGGTAATGATCAAACCTTCCGGTCGATTCATCGAATCGTGTACGGTACCCGCGCTGAGCGATAAATACAGATTCTCTTTTTTTCCTTCAACCCATATTTGAATCGGTTTCAGAGTTTCGGTATGCGATAACGCGAATTCGAGATATTCGATCAACCGGTTGTTTGCATTGAGCGGATGAAATCGTAGCGATTGCCCGGTCTGAATCCCGAATTCCGGTTTAATGCGATCGGAAAATCGATTGTTGTGCATCTGAATGATGAAATCGGAATTGGTGACGATGATGCCAATCGGTGCTTGATAAAGCAGTCGTTCCAGAAAATCGTTTTGTTGCGATAATCGAGATTCTAATTCGATTCGCTTCGATACATCGGTGCTGAGTAACAATACCAGTGGCTTCTGATCGCTGGACAATAATCGTTCTGTGCGAAATTCTATTGTTCTCGGGTCACCGGCGGAATTGGGTATCTGAATGACCAAGCGTTGTTGCTCGCCGAAATGAAGTGTCTGTTCGACGATACAGCTCGATTGGTCGGTGCAAATCGAACTACAGATGTCGGCGCAGGTGTGATTTAACAATTCGAGTTTGGATCGACCGATTGTTGTCTCGAAAACGCGATTGCACACAATCAAGCGGCAGGAATTATTGAATATCGCGATGCCTTGGGGAATCCCTTCCAGCAATGTGTGATAGAACCCGGATAAACGTTCAACCACTGCCGCTTCGTCGTGAGTGGCACTCCGCTCGTGCCACTGTTCAACCGCTTGAAGAATCGTCGTTGTCCAGAATTCAATGGGAGAATTAATATCGACACACCGAACCGAAATTTGATCGCTAAATCGAATCGAGTCGTAATTGCATTCGGTAGTAGTCGCAATCAGAAAACTCGATCCGGGAATTAAATGAGCTGCTTGATCGTAAAATGTTTGGTCGAAGACACACGAATCGGGAGCTAGAATCACTAATGGATAGAATCCAATTGTGATTTCCTGCAGTACCAATTCGGGATCGGGCGCAATCGGAGTCAAAACAGAATCGATTCCCGCGGCAAGAATTAATTCTTCCCAGCGTGAGGGATCGTTCGACACGATTAGACTGTGAATTGGTCCTTTGCTCACTACAACTCGATTCGAAACCAAAATTAAATTATAACCGTCGACGTTCGGGATCGGTTGCCGTTACGACGACAATACCCCCCGGTGTCACGGTAAAACGCTCTTTATCGGCAACTGGGTCGAAACCAATCTCGTCGCCTTCTGCCACCTTTACGCCACCTTCGACAATCGCATTCTGAATTTTCGCATGACGACCGATATCGGCGTATGACAAAACAATACTTCGCTCGACGGTCGCCCACGAATGGACAAAACAGCCGTAAGACAGAACCGAGCGACGAACGGTAGCACCACTTACAATCACACCCGGAGATAACAATGAATCAACTGCTTCGCCGCGGCGATCGTCGTCGTCAAACACCGTTTTTGCCGGCGGCAGATCGTACCGGTTGCCAGTGAAGACACGCCAATTCTGATCGTACAGATTGAATTGCGGATCGACTTCCACCAGATCCATATTCGCCAGATAATATTGATCGATCGATCCGATATCGCGCCAGTACAATTCCGATTTCTTGTTTTCATCTCGGAAGGGATATCCAAACACGCGGAACCCCGATGCGATCATCCACGGAATGACATCCTTTCCAAAATCGCGTGAGGAGTTTTCGCGGCGTAAATCGGCGACCAAAGCTTTTACCAATTCAGTTGTCCGAAAACAGTACACACCCATTGAAACCCACGCGCGAGTAGAATCGTCGGGGATCGATTCGGGGTGTTCCGGTTTTTCGGCAAAATGAGTAATTCGATTGTGACTGTCCAGTGATAGGACACCGAAATTCGAAGCCTGTTCGATCGGTACCGGTAGCACTGCCACAGTTAAATCCGCACCGTTTCGTTCGTGGGCATCGGCAAACAGTCGGTAGTCCATCTTGTAGATATGATCGCCGGAGAGAATCATCACCCGTTCGGGTCGCTCTTCTTCCAGCAGAAATAAATTTTGATAAATCGCATCGGCAGTGCCGGCGTACCAGCGATCGACTAACCGTCCTTGAGGGGGAACTAACTCCACATACATCCCATGTTCGCGACCGAAACCGTTCCACGCTTCCCGGATGTGTCGATCCAGTGTCAAAGAGGAGTATTGAGTGAGCATGTGAACGCGCGAGACACCGCTATTGAGGCAATTGGAAAGTGTAAAATCGATTACCCGATAGCTGCCGCCGAATGGAACAGCCGGTTTGGCGCGGGTTTTCGTTAGCGGATATAGACGCTCGCCGCGACCGCCAGCTAGAATCAAGGTTGTCGTCTGTTGAAACATAATGGACCGTGATTGTAAGGGTTGAATGGAAAGGGTCAATGGAGGTTAATCGCTGTGGAAATCCCTTATTCATAATTACAGTATAACCGAACGTGATAGGAATATCAATTCACTCCACCGAGATCTCGAAAATTAATCAGTAATTACGGTTATCGGGGCAATATCATCGGTAACCGAATTCTATGGTGAGTTGCCGGGTAATTTGGAAATCGGTGGCTTGTGCCCGGTCGAAAATCGTCTATTCCCAATCACATTCCCAATACTTATATTAGAAGATTGTATTGGAAGAAACCGAAAACTTAGGGTATGGAGTTACCAGATGGCATTGCCACAACGAATCAAAACCATTCTTGCAACCGACTGCGGTTCTACGACTACGAAAGCAATTCTGATCGAATTGGTGAAGAATCCCGAAACCGGCGTCGAAGAATATCGACAGACCATCCGCGGTGAAGCGCCGACTACCGTTGAAGCGCCATTTGAAGATGTTACCCGCGGGGTACTGAACGCGGTCATGGAAGTCGAAGAACTGCGCGGCAAGAAGTTTATCGAACAGGATTCAAAAAACGAAGACCGGATCCTCCGACCTGCAACCGAGAAAGAAGGATGTGACATCTACATTTCCACTTCCTCCGCCGGTGGTGGTTTGCAAATGATGGTAGCTGGCGTGGTCAAGCAGATGAGTGCCGAATCGGCTACTCGTGCCGCATACAGCGCCGGTGCGATTGTGATGGATACATTGGCATCCAACGATGGGCGATTGCCCCACCAGAAAATTGAACGGATTAGAAAATTGCGCCCCGATATGTTGCTGCTGTCCGGTGGGGTCGATGGTGGAACCACCAAGCACGTCGTCGAAATGGCGGAATTGTTGCGTGCTGCCCGACCCAAAGCACGACTGGGTCACGGTTACAATCTTCCTGTGATTTACGCCGGAAATAAAGACGCCGCAGCCGAAGTCTCCAAAACCCTTGAGGGAACGGTCAAATTAACCGTCGTTGACAACCTCAGACCGGTACTCGAACGGGAAAATACCCGACCGGCACGCGATGCCGTCCACGAGTTATTCATGGAACACGTGATGCAGCAAGCGCCCGGCTACTCCAAATTAATGGGCTGGACCGATGCTCCGATTATGCCAACCCCGGGTGCTGTCGGCGATATTATGCAGGAAATTGCTAAACAACATAAAATCAACGTCGTAGGAGTCGACATCGGAGGTGCTACTACTGACGTATTCTCGGTCTTTTCGAGTCTCTTCAACCGAACCGTATCCGCCAATCTCGGAATGAGTTATTCTATTTCCAATGTGCTCGCCGAGGCTGGACTCGACAATATCATGCGCTGGGTACCTTTCGATTTACCGGAAAATGAACTGCGAAATCGAATTGCGAACAAAATGATTCGACCGACCACCATTCCTCAGACACGGGAGGAACTGATGGTCGAGCAAGCGATTGCCCGCGAAGCATTGCGCCTTGCATTCGTCCAGCACAAAGCCTTTGCCGTTTCCTTGAAGGGCGTTCAACAGGAACGAACGATCAGCGACACGTTCGAGCAAACCTCTTCCGGCGAAACACTGGTAAAAATGATGGAATTGGATCTAATCGTTGGTTCCGGTGGTGTGTTATCCCATGCCCCACGCCGTTCGCAATCGATGCACATGATGATCGACAGTTTCTTACCCGAAGGAGTCACCAAGTTGGCAGTGGACTCGATCTTCATGATGCCGCAACTCGGTGTGTTGGCATCGGTTCCCCATCCCGATGCGAAGAAAGCTGCAGTGGAAGTGTTCGAGAAGGATTGTATTGTCTGGCTCGGAACCTGTATCGCTCCGGTAGGAAGCAGCAAGGAAGGCAAGGATTGCGTAAGTGTGAAAGGAACGACTTCAGCTGGTCGATCCATAGATATTACCCAACGCTACGGTGAGCTGAAGCTTTATGAATTGAAACTGGGTGAATCGGCTAAAGTATCGGTCAATCCAGTACGTGGGTTCGATGTGGGTGCCGGACCGGGCAAGAGCATGGAAGCGGATCTTACTGGTGGTGTGGTCGGGTTGGTTGTCGATACCCGTGGACGTCCACTTCCATTCGAGAAGAATACGCCGGATCGACTCGGTAAACTGAAACGATGGGCATTCGACGAGTAATTTAGTATCGATTGAAAACAAGTTGTTATCGGTAGTAGGGGCGGACCCCCGTGTCCGCCCGCAGGTCAGGCGAAGCCAGACACCGAATCATGACAACTTATTTTCAAGAACCACTACAAATGCTTTTTTTTGAGTAAATAAACGGGTAGACCAAGGGTCTACCCGTTTATTCATTTATCGAGGTTGCGGATTTATCCGCAGATAAAACGCTAACAATATTCTTTTCGAAGCGCAGTGAAAGTAGAAACACCGATTCGATTTACAACAACGTACAGGCTTCGGCTCTCAGTAATAAAACGAGCATCGCGATCGTAATCATTGACCAGAATAGCAGCGGTTTAGCTCGTCCACTGGAAGTAATCCAAGACGATACTTTGCGCATTCCATGTCCTTTCATTTTATCGGCACAAGATCGACTAAACTTGCATCGAATTCTATAGGTTTCGCATCGGTGAGAAATTCAAAGCAGAAGTAACAGCGCGAATGATTAGTCTTATAGTAAGCTACAAAGAGGAGAAATGCAATGATGTTTCACAGTGCTCTTCACGAATGTGTGACCCCGAATACACATTTGCATTGTATCTGGGAAAAGCATTATCAGTCGTACTTTGTGTAAACTTACTAATTACTAGTAGTGTTTTATAATAGTATGATAATTACAGACATATGTAATTCTTTTGTAGCGTAATCGCATTCAAATAAGTTCGGCAAATTTCTCTCGGTTACACAAAGTTCGATTTTTCATTTGTTCAGTTGAAAGGCAATCGGAAGCGTAACCCATACCCGAACACTATGCCCTTTTACCCGCGGTTGTGTGAAACGTATCGAATCAAGTGCTTTAAGAGCCATAGAATCAATATCATTTCTTACACTCCTGAGAACACGTTTTTCTACAATATTACCTGAAGTATCAATCATTATTGATATTAAAACCTTACCTCCGACGTTATCTCTCCGAGCCGAAGCTGGATAATAGAGGTGACTCGTAAGGCTCGCCATACCCCCGACAATACGCGGCATTTCATCCAATTCCTGTGTTGTTGGTATGTCAACCTCCGCCAGATTTTTGTGTTGAATCTGAGGTGATTCGAAAGTTTCCATCGGAAGTTGATATTTACCCACTCCCAATACTTGATCGATGATCCGTTGATCGGAAGCGATGAATCGCGGATGAGAATGCAATGATCCACGCACACTATTTTTCTCTTCCAACAACCGAACTAATTCTGTCGAAGTTGTCCGATGGTCGACTTTCATTATCCAGACCGATATCACGACCAGTGTTCCACCAAGTCTGGCAGTATCGTGTAAGATCCCGACCGACGCCGATTTACCGGATAGAATTTCGACCGGATACTCTAATTTCTTCGCTCCCGTTGACTGGCTTCGAACGATGAAACGAATGCGTTGGTCGTCAATCCCTGTCAATTCGACTGCTACCGGTATCGGTGAGTGCGTCAAGCGCGAAAAGGATAGCGGATTCTCGAGTGATTGCTTCGTAAGAATTGTATCGATTTTATCCGACTGCTGATATACGAACGATTTGAACTGATATACTGAGGATAGCTTTTTATAATAGTACTCCGCCTCGTCGATGTCCTTGGTAATCGCGTCGATATCTTTGATCTGCGCTATCATCGGAAAATTCAGATCGCCCTCTCTCCCGACGATACTGAAATGCGTCACCCGCGCCGAAACCAAATACCGCTGCGGAAAGAACCGTTGACAAGAGAGTAGCAATGGCAGTAAGACCGTTAACAAACAACCAATTCGAATGATTTTCATCGGTGTCCTCCCGGTTGCGAACCGTTGGAAAGAGGGGTGAGGAGGATGGCTTGATGATCGTCTAAAATCACGATCGATTCATTGTAATTGTTATATGTCAGCGCCTCGACTGGTAAATTGTCCGTTGACCGAAATGAAATCCACAGCAGAGTGAGTAGGATCGCAGAAATACCAACCGTTACCAGTTTCAGCCGATATCGCAAGCGCGGAGCGTGTTGCGAACGAATCCGATTCATTACCTTCACTTCCAATCGGTGACTGAGCGATTGGGGTGGTTGCTCGGATTGTCGTCCGGATAAATATCGTTGCAGATCATTCATAACTGATCCCCGCTTTCTTCAAGCGATTCTGTAAATTCTGCTTGGCGCGCATTAGATGCACCCGTACTGTGGAACTGGCACACTGTAACATTTCGGCAGTCGCTTCGACACTCTGAGCTTCAATTTCGATCATCACGAAGACCGACCGTTGTTTCCAGGAAAGATGATCGATTGCCGATTGGATGATTGGTTCGGTGATATCGGAGCTGTCGGAAGGTGTTGCAATCGATTGTGCTGAAATTAATCCGGTAAAGAATAGACGTTCGAATTGGATTTTTCTGTAATGACTGCGGCAATTGTTCAAATGGATCCGTAATATCCAAGGTCGAAAGGGTCGAGATCGGTCATACTGCTGGAGATTCCGATAGACTTTAATAAATGTCGTCTGCGCGATTTCTTCCGCGTCATTCCAATCGTGCGTGAAATGGAAAGCGAGTTTCAGTAACTCGTCTTTCCATTCCTGCACGATATAGCGATACTGTTCGACATCGCCGGCTTGAATCTGTGTTATGATCTCGGTGTAATCGACGATGATTCACCTCGAGTCGTTTATTTTCCGATGCGAAAATGGATTACTATTGGTTCTTTTTATCGGATTTCAATTTAAACATGATCGGAATCGTCACCGTTGCTTTGACTGCTTCGCCTTGTTCGGTTTTGCCCGGTTTCCAAGTGAGTCGTTTAATAACGGTGATTGCGGCACTGTCGAGATCGGTGCGAACTCCTTTCACAACCCAGATCGAATCGACCGAACCATCTTTTCCGATCGTCGCGCTGACCATCACTTTACCTTCAACACCGTCATTTTTAGCCGATGCCGGATAAATCAACTTCGATGCCAACGATTTCATTCCGCCTTCGATCGAAGGAAAGTCTTTCAGTGTGACTTGATCGGGTTTATCGGCAGCAATAGCATTGGTGACACTTGTCGTCACCCCGATCTGAAAAATCAAGATTGCTAGAATAGCAGTTACAAAAAGCGAAATCCGGTTCACGTTCGTCTCCTTTAGGATATTAGATGATCCCCCTCTAACTATCCTACTCGGAAACACTCCGGTTTGTTTACATCGATGTTCAAAACCCTCGGAGATTACTGTAAATCGTCTTCTTCAAACCCGAATTCCGATAACGATGGTAGCGCGTCTAAGTGTTTTTTCAGCGTTCCATTCTCAAGATCGACCATCACTTTATCGATCATATCCGCAATCGGCTGATTCCCGGCTTCTTGTTTGATCTGTTGCCAGATCGCAATCGCCTTGGTAGAGTCATTCGCCAGAAATGCTTGAACACCGATCTGTAATCGGGTACGCCAGAGATTTTTTTGAGCGAGAAAATAGGATGGATTGCGAGCGAGTGACTCTCGAAAGCAGAATTCAGCACTATCCAACATTCCTAGGTGACCGTAAATCGTGCCGATATTCTGTAACACCGATGCCACATCAATCTTAAAGGGAGTCGATTGCGAGACTTGAACCTCTTCGTCTGCTAGTCGCTTCGCATCGAAATAATCGCCTCGGCGAATTGCCAGTCGTGCCAGTTCATGGCGGATACTGGGATAGCCGGGATTCACTTCCATTGCCGAATTGAACCAGTGCTCGGCTTGCTCGAAATTTTGTTGGTCGCGAAACGCGATCGCCAGTTGCATCATTCCATAGGTGCCACCGTCACCGCCATAGTGCGAGAAATCGATCTTCAGAATACCGATGAGCAGTAAAGTCGCAACGGATGGAACCAGGAGCTGTTTGATTGACTTCCGCTGTTCCCAGATCGAAACTGCGGTTACACCGGCAAAGGGGATAAGAAGTGGTACTAACGGTAACCGGTATCGCATATTGATGAAAAACAGCATGACACCGATAGCCAGCCCTGCTTGCGCAATCCACAATCCCTGTTCTGCTGTTCGCTGAAAGGGTGAAAGTGAATTTCGGAGTAGCTTGCGGCATCGGAGCGCGATGCCAACGATCGCCATCGGGAAAATCAGCCACCAACCGACGACGAGTGCCGATTTTGCCCACGGATAAGCCATGCTTAACACGTACGGATCGAAAGTATTCGGAATCTCGGTCGGCATGATTAGAAATAGAAATTTCTGCAGCCATAACCGGGCAGCCATTACCGGTTCCGTGAGGAAAAAGCGAATTGCTTCGTTGCGATAATACCGGTCGAACTCCAACCAACTGACATGATGATTCAGTTTTCGATCGAGATCGGCACGCAATTCATCGAAACTCCACGCTGGACCAATGCCCGGCATAATTGCCGAAAATCCGTCGGAACTCGGGTTATTCCCGAGATAGAGATTCACCCCGCCTTGTAATGAAAGCATCGGTTCGCCGAACCGGATGTATTGAAATCCTACAAGACTCATCGGAAGAATGAGGGTAGCGACAATCACCAGCAAAGTCGCCCGAAAGTCGATCGCAGCCATCTGGCGAGCAAGAAATCGCTTCGGTGTCACATCATTTTTGAGATCGGGGTCTTTGGACCGCCCGACGATGTGCCAAATACCCGGCGCTGCAAAGGTGACGGTGGGCCAAGCGAGTATCGCCAAACCCATGCTGAGACCGCTGGCGAGTGGACGCAGCAATTTAAGGATCGGTGACGTATTCGAATTCTTGGTCGGAAGTGCGAAGATGATCGACAGCAGCATGAAGAAGATTACCCAAACCGGTGCGAGTAAATCCGCTTCGTGAATCCAGAACATCCCGTAACATGCAGCGATAATTCCGGCAACCCGTCCTACCGATTCATTGAATATCTTCGAACTGATCCGATAGATCAGTACGACATTCACTGCCCCGATACAGGCTTGCAACATCCTGATCCAAAATGGTTCGGATCCGACCAACTGATACACGATTGCAATTAAGTAGGGATAGAGCGGAGTTCGCTCGAAAACCGAGGTCGGAAGCCAGCCATCGGAATTGATCTTAAGCGCAAGTTCATGGTAAACCAATGCATCAACGAGTGGGGTTTTCCAGAATGGGGTTTTGATCATACCGATAAGCCACCCGCAACGGGCAATCAAAGCGCCAATAAACAACCACTCGGTAAAGGTCATTTTGCGAGTTGGGACAGTCGGTTCAATACGATCCAAGTTCACTCCGTAACACATTCCAAGATTATGAATTCGAAAGACTAATGCAACTCAATCCGATGTTGCTGGTTAAATGACTATGGTTAGTAGAGTTTTTGAACCATCGAATTCGAACATACAAGCGCCAATTCATCAGAGGGATCAATGTTTTTTCGACGAAATACCGTACCGGAAATCGATGCGGTTACACTCCACGGCAAAACCCGAACTGATCATCCACCCAAATTGATCGATGTCCGGGAGCGAGAAGAACACGCTGATGGCATTATAAAGGGTGCAATTTTACTACCGATGCGAAATCTCCGTGAGCAAATTGGAACAGTATGCCCCGACCTATCGCAAGAAATTGTTGTCTACTGTCATTCCGGTGCCAGATCGGCTAGTTGTGCTGCAAAACTGATACAAATGGGCTATACGAACGTGTCGTCGCTGCAAAATGGGATTATTGCTTGGTTTCGACAAGGCTACGAAATCGTTACACCGTGACGCAGTTCATCAGAATTAATCGACTTAATAATTTCACAATATCAACCAATCGACGACGTTTCGATTGTGTGAGTCGGAATTTGGAAAAATGAATGTGAATTTTGTTGCGATCCAAAAGTGTCCACAATCCGATCTAAAAAATTAAAGAATTTGTTTGTGGAAAAGATCACAAAATGCCTATTGCGACAGATTTATCGGTACAAGCTTGACTAGGCTTCATCGTATCACTAATCTTAAAGGCTATTGATCGGTGTGAGTGATTTTTATTTTGAATCACATCAATCTGCACTAAACAGAATAGGATTGGAGAACTACTATGAACGAGTTGGAACCGAAACCCGGTTATCGAATCGAACGCGACAGTTTCGGACCAATGCACATCCCCAATAAAGTGTATTATGGGGTTCAAACCATCCGCGCAGTTCAGAATTTCCAGATTTCCGGTTTACATCCTCACCCTTACTTTATTTGGTCGCTGGCTGCGATTAAACGCGCTGCCGCACAGGTAAATATGGAATTGGGAATGCTCGATTCCGAGCGAGCACATGCCATTATGCAAGCATCGCAAGAAATCATGGATGGCAAATTTCAGGATCAATTCGTCGTCGATCCCTATCAGGCAGGCGCCGGTACGTCGCATCACATGAATGCGAACGAAGTGATTGCCAATCGTGCTTTGGAAATTTTAGGACGAGAGAAAGGCGACGAAAGTTATCTATCGCCGAACAATCACGTCAATTTTGGTCAGTCGACCAACGATGTTATTCCGACTGCGATTCGACTGGGTGGGCTCCGCGGCGCTCGTGCGCTGATTGCGTCGGTCAAATTGCTTGAAGAAGAACTCACCGGTAAAGCTAAATGGTTCGATCATATCATTAAGAGTGCTCGTACCCACCTGCAGGATGCCGTGCCGATCCGCTTAGGTCAGGAGTTCGGTGGAATGGCGCATGCCATTCAAAAATCGCACAAGCGCGTCTTCGAAGCGAAAAAATCGCTATATGAGATCGGTCTCGGTGGTAGTGCTGCCGGAACTGGATTGAATACCCATCCCGAGTATCGCACTCGCGTGGCAAAAGTCTTGGGAGAAATTACCAAATTCCCGCTAGTACCGGCGACCGATTACTTCGAAGCGATGTCGTCGATGGGTCCGGTTGTTGAATTATCGAGTGCGTGTCGAGAATTGGCGATTGAAATGGGGCGGATTTCCAACGATCTCCGCTTGTTATCTAGTGGTCCCACCACCGGTATCGCGGAAATTCGTCTTCCCGAATTGCAACCCGGATCTTCGATTATGCCCGGAAAAGTCAATCCCGTGATCCCTGAAATGACGAATATGGTCTGTTATCAGGTGATGGGATTCGACAATACGATCGCTCTTGCCAGCGGCGCCGGACAGTTCCAATTGAATGTCATGATGCCGGTTATCGCATTGAATTTGTTCTGGGAATTGACTATTCTTCGGACTGCATCCAAGCACCTTGCCGAGAAATGCGTTAAGGGAATTACTGCCGACGAATCGAAGTGCCGTAGCTATTTAGAACGTAATGCACAGGTAGCAACTGCACTTAATCCGGTAATTGGATACTTGAAGGCAGCCGAAGTCGTCAAAGAATGGGGAAAGTCAGGTCGGTCAATTCGCGATATCGTCATCGAAAAAGATTTCCTGTCCGAAGAGGAGATCGATCGGATATTGTCGCCCGAAGCGATTCGTGCGATGACCGAGCCGGGTGTCGCCAAAAAATAGTTGTTATGTTCTGAGCAGAGGTAGAAAATCTACCTCTGTTTTGTTATATCGATCTAGTATTTATCAATGGAAAGAGGTTAAAGATGGAATGGAAGAAGTTGCTATCAGGTGCTTTTCATTACAATTACGCTGTAACGAACAATTTGTTCGATCTAGTTGACGATTCTGAATTGAATTGGAAACCATCGACCGGTTCTAATTGGATGACAGTGGGTCAATTGCTGTATCACATCACCGAAGCGAATGGCGCCTGCTGTCGCGGTTTTGTCACCGGCGATTGGGGTTTACCGGCAGATTATGATCCGAGCAAACCACCGGATGAAATGATGACGCCGGCGGAGAAGATGAAAGCAGTAGGTTCGGTTGCCGAAGCGAAAAGGATGTTGAAGCAGGATCGGAAATTGGCATTCGAAATGCTCGATCAATGCTCGGAAGAACGCCTCGATACCGAGATCGCCAAAGCCCCTTGGGACAACATGGACATCTGCCTCGGTCAGAGATTGCTTCAGATGGATATGCATCTTTCCCAGCATAAAGGACAACTGTTCTATTACTTGAAATTGATGGGGAAACCGGTCAATACCGGTACACTTTGGGGTGCATAGGTCTCATCAGATATCTTTTGAAAGCAAAAGGAGCAGATTTATCTGCTCCTTTACTTATTATCGAAACTGAATGGGTGAACCAAAATCCGTTCAATCCGGCAATGAAAACAAATTACTTCGCTTTCTTAGCAGGTGCTTTCGGTTTGGCGGCAGCTTTGACTTCCTTCTTCGGTGCTTCTTTTTTTGCGGGTGCTTCGCCTGCGGGTTTCTTGCAGCAAGCCATAATCTTCTCCTTCGATAGTTTGACGAGACAGTGAAAAAACTACACCGAAATGTATGTTTTGATGGAAGGGAATCGCAACAGGTTTGATTAAAATTGTGTACAATCATCCATTTCTATTTTTGATGATATATGTTGAATATAAACGCATTATACGCGGTACTCTCGATATTTCTGGAAGTATGCTTTCGAATTGCTTATCTTTATTGCTTATGGAAGCTGCAATTTCTGTAGCTAAGCGACTTTGATTGCAGCTCGAATTGTACCTGAATTTTGCGATTGGAACGTCGATACGTCCGGTCGAATAGTTGAATCTAGATCGAAAGGGAATACCGTGACCAAGAAATACCGAATCGGTTGGATGCCAGGGGATGGCGTGGGTGGTGAAGTTCTGGAAGCAACCAGAATCGTGCTCGATAAATTAGATTTCAAAGCCGATTATATTCACGGTGATATTGGTTGGGATTATTGGTGCAAGGAAGGCGATGCGTTGCCGAAGCGAACGATCGATATGCTGGAATCGGTCGATAGCGCTATGTTTGGTGCAATCACCTCGAAACCCGCAAAAATCGCTGAAAAAGAACTGATTCCCGAATTGCAGGGAAAGGGGCTCATTTACCGCTCGCCGATCGTACGCATGCGTCAACGCTTCGACCTGTACAATTGCCTGCGTCCCTGCAAAGCCTATCCCGGCAACCCGCTCAATTTCAAAGAGGGGATCGATATCGTGATGTTCCGCGAGAACACCGAAGATATGTATTGCGGAGTAGAATTCAATCCGGTTCCCGACGAACTAAAAGCAGTTCTGACTAAATTGTCCAAACCATTCAGCCACTTCAGCAAGTTGAATGGCAATGAATTTGCCATTTCATGTAAAATTAACACGCGACATGGCAGTGAACGGATCATTCGCGCCGGTTTCGAGTTTGCCCGTCGACATGGTCGCCGAAAAGTAACGATCGTACACAAGGCAAACGTCGTACGCGCCACCGATGGTCTGTTTCTGGATATCGCCAAGGATGTTGCCCGCGAATATCCGGAAATTATTTTCGATGAAGCGAACGTCGATGCCATGACCATGTGGTTAATCAAGAATCCGCATAGCTACGATGTACTGATTGCACCGAATCTATTCGGCGATATTATTTCCGATCTATGTGCGCAACTTGTTGGCGGTCTCGGTTTCGGTTGCAGTGGCAATATCGGCGATCGACTTGGAGTGTTCGAACCGTCGCACGGTTCCGCACCAAAATATGCCGGAATGTACAAAGTCAATCCAATTGCAACCATTTTGTCCGCGAAAATGATGCTCGATAAATTGGACGAACCGGAACTCGCACGTGAGGTCGAACGAGCCACTGCGGCTGTGATTAAAGAAGGTAAAGTGCGCACCTACGATATGGGCGGTTCGAATACAACTACTGAAATGGGACAGGCGATTGCCGATCATATTTAATCGTCTAACTACGATACAATCGACTTGACGAAATTGGCTTGGGCGGGTAATCAATCCCGCCCAATTCCGATCTTCAAGGACAAACAACTCATGGCAGCTAGCAATAGACCGGTATCGCCACCGCAATTTCGCGAAGTACAAGGCTTCCAGCAGTGGTGGTTGATCCTCATTCTGCTCATTCCTTCCGGAATTATGCTCTACGGAGCGTATGTTCGATTCGTTCTGCAACAACCCTTTGGGCACGTCGGAAGCGAACCGTCTCCACTCTGGCTCGATGTCACCATGTTTATCGTGATCGGACTTGGTTTGCCATATCTGATGACGCGCATGAAACTTATCGTGGAAGTGCATGCCGACGGTCTCTACTATCGTTTTGTCCCGCTTCATTTCCGCTGGCAGTTTATTGGATTCGATCAAATCAAAACTGCGACTGCAACAACCTATCGACCGATCCTTGACTACGGTGGATGGGGAATTCGCTACGGTGCGAAAGGGAAGGCATACAATGTCTCGGGTAACGAAGGGGTGTTTCTGGCTCTAAAAAATGGAAGTAATGTTCTCTTTGGTTCGAGAAAAATGCTGGAATTGGAAATGGCACTTCGTAGCAATATTCCCGTTGCGAAAGTACCATTTAATTGAGGCTGTCAAACAATGTCATCGAACAATAGCGAAACTGTTCATTATCATGAAACCCAACATCCAACTCAATGGTGGGCGTGGATGCTGGTGATTGGAATTCCGGTATTCGTGTTTGCATCGTTTGCTTACATGTTGACGACGGAAGCGGAATTGGGATTGAGCAATTCCGGTAACACGCTGTGGGATTGGCTCTTTGTAATCGTAATTACTGTTCCGGTTCCCGTGATTTTCAGTCTGAGTAAATTAGTGATCCAGGTGAAGGATACCGGAATCCAATACCGGTACTATCCTTTTCATTTCCGCTGGCAGAACGTTCCATATTCCGAGATCGAATCGGCTGAAGCACGGCATTACCGACCGTTTGCCGAATACGGTGGGTGGGGTATTCGTTATCGCCGATTCAGCAACAAGGATCGCGCATTCAATGTTTCCGGTAGCGAAGGCGTACTACTGACACTGAAATCGGGGAAGACGATCCTATTGGGGTCGCAGCACATGAACGATCTTGAAGCGGTGATTCGCATGAGGATGGTTGCAGGCGCGAGTGAATGAGACAACCGCGACTCGATCTATCGGAACAAATCGTCTATCGCGAAAGCTATCGCAGCCCGACTTGGGCAATCTTGTTGATAATCGCAGTCGTACCCGGTTCGGTGGTAGTAATGTGGTTATGGATGTTCTTGCAGCAAGCACCCGAATATCGCTCGGTACCAGAAACTGGATCGATATTTGCTATAGGTATTTTCATCGTAGCAATCACTGCTGCCACCCGCTTGAAATGTGCTTTGATTGTTACTAATCGAGCGATCTATTATCAATGGCGACATCGTCCCCGACGCTGGGATACGATCCCGTTTGAGATTGTCGAAAGCTTCGAAATGACCTCGCTGCGATCGGTCTTCGATGCGCGATGGTGGCGGGTTCGACATCATCTTGGACGAATTGGTTCGCCGTTCTCGAAGCATAATGGGGTGTTGATTAAATTGACCATCGGTGAGCATCTTTTCCTCGGATCGGAAAATGCACAAGAATTATACAATGCCATTCAACAAGCAAAACCGATGTCGATCATTCCGGATCCAATCCGGAACAGACTGTAAATAATTCTTTGGTATCTCTTGTAAGTAAGTTGTTACCGGTAGTAGGGGCGGACCCCCGTGTCAACCCGTAGGTATTTGTAGGTACAGACACTCCTGTCTGTACATGTTGTTATCGTAGGTACTGACACTCTTGTCTGTACATGTTCAGAGAAGCTTGAATTCAGTGTTGATTAGTTCCAGATTCGACAAACTCTAGTCCTTTTTTTCACAATTATTCATCGGAAAGGGTATCGGAAGATACCCCGAATCATTAACAAAGGAGCGCAAATGTCATCCCCCGACAATGCCATGAAAATTATCGATACGACTTCCAATCCTGCGCCGCTTGGGCTGCTTGGATTTGGAATGACCACTGTGTTACTCAATCTTCACAACGCCGGTGCCTATGGTCTCGGCGGAATGATCCTCGCGATGGGAATATTTATTGGTGGCATGGCACAGATCTTTGCCGGAATCATGGAATGGAAAAAAGGAAATACTTTTGGCACGACCGCATTCACTGCCTACGGATTATTTTGGTTGTCGCTGGTCGGATTATTGGTGATGCCGAAATTGGGCTGGACTGCCGCCTCGAATAATATCGAGATGGCTGCCTATTTGGCGCTCTGGGGCGTATTTACTTCATTCATGTTTATCGGAACTCTCCGCTTGAATCGGATGCTGCAGGTAGTCTTTGCATCGCTGGCATTGTTGTTTTTCTTGTTGGCGCTTGGCGATATCACCGAGAACGGTGCAATTAAAACCTTTGCCGGAATAGAAGGAATCTTCTGCGGGTTCTCGGCAATTTACGGTGCGATGGCGCAAGTTCTGAATGAAGTATATGGCAAGGTGGTTCTCCCGATCGGTCCGATCGCAAAGAAGTAATCGCTCGCTCATAATTATGCGGTACAATTTCCCAGCACAGATCTCCGATCTGTGCTGTTGTACGAATCCGCATTCGTATCGTAGAGTATCTCTTGAAAATAAGTTGTTATCGGTAGTAGGGGCGGATCCCCGCGTCCGCCCGCAGGTCAGGCGAAGCCTGACACCGAATTATGACAACTTATTTTCAAGAACCACTATAGAGTAATCTCGGTTAACTGCTTATATTCTGCTAATGATTCGAGTAAAACAGCGATACATTTGAACTGTCGTCAATGAATTTGTGAGCGAGGGATTCTATGCGAGTGGCGTCGATAACATTGGGATTTCTGTCTGGTGGAAGATGGCATGGATTTCCCGGCTGGCTAGTACGATTGGCGGAACCGGACGATCCAACTTCTCATGGCGAAGTGCTGGAAGCGGAAGAAATTGCTGTCGAATGCAGTGGTATGCCCGATGCACCAGTGGAAATCTTTGGTGCCGAACCGTTGGCGTACGGCGCGCTCTCCGGGGTTTGCAGTTGCTTGATGGAAGCCGGACATCGCGTTCGCGTCGTTACCTCAGGTGCAATCTCGGTGGGTCGATTACCCGATGGTGTCTATCGCCGCGTCGTTTGGTCGAAACCCCGAACCAACATGGAATCGTCGGCATTACCAAGCGAACAAGTATTATCGGAATTAGCTGAAGATGATGAAATGGCGTTTGTCATCGAAAGCAAGGCATCGTTCGATTATGCCAAACAACGCATCCGCACTCATCGTCTTACTCGTCACGCGCAAGTGGAAATGATCCCGGTGGAATCGGTCACGTTTGAACATCTCGGTAATTGGATTCTGGAAACCGGTTTACCGATTCGAATGTGTGCGTTACAGTTCTAAGATCGTCTAGCAAATTTATTACCGAGTTTTATTTAGTAATCTTCTGGAGTTTTGAGGATAGAGTTAAATTTAGATGCTTCCAAGGCTCGATTTGACCTAAAAAGTTCGTTTTGAAATTCGCGCCGGATTATACTCTTTTTTCGAGCACTTTCAAAATAAAACCGAGCTGAACCGTGTTCCTTTATTTGACATTACTCCCACAACAAAATTTTGCTTGAACTCTAAATGTAAAATTATGAGCATTTTCCGTCGATATTGAGATCGATTTGCAACTTTTTTTTGATTCGAGTTTGGAGACAATCTTCTATACACTCTCTCCTCTCGAAGAATATTTTTGAGAGGAGAGTTATGTGATTTTCGCTCACGAATGACTCTCGGAAAAATTACACCGAAGAGTAATTAATTTTTTATGAATACTCCCTCCCGGAAGAGAATGAAACAACCACTCAATGAATCGAGACTTCAATAAATCAAACCCCCGATTTTCTACCAGCGATAGTATGAAGTGATGAGTGTGACCACAATAGATTGAGTTCACAATCTTGACTCGCGATTATCGAGACACTATTCTTAGGTGCGATTCAACGAACAAAGAGATCGAGAAAACGAATGCATCTCATCGACCCGTGCGGACATTTGGTGAAGTGCAATCAACCGGCAAAAAGAATTGTATCGCTCGTTCCATCGATCACGGAAACGCTATTTGAAATTGGTGGCGGTTCGCAAGTGGTAGGAGTATCGAGTTATTGTACCGATCCGGTCGACTTGATCCAATTCCTTCCGAAACTAGGTGGACCGAAAAATCCCGATCTGGAATTGATTGATTCGTTGAATCCGGATTTGATCCTTCTCAATCGCGAAGAAAATCGAATTGAACATTATTGCTACTTGTCCGAACGCTATCCGGTATATGTCAGTGATGTGCGACGGATATCCGATGTTCCCGATTTACTTCGTCATCTGGGTTTTCTTACCGGGTGCGATTCAAAAGCTGAAGTATTCGCTCTGCGTATTGCGAAAACCCTCTTTACCGCGCATGACTCTACCGACATGCATAACTACCGCGCGGTTGCTCTTGTTTGGAATTCGCCGCTAATGACTGCCAATGGCGATACCTATCTGGCAGATTGGTTGAGTAGAGCAGGAGTAGTGAATCCGTTTTTCGATCGTGTGGAACGTTATCCAATAGTATCGCTGGAAAGTGTTGCACAAGAAAATCCCGAATTTATCATTTTTCCATCTGAGCCGTATTGCTGGTCGAATAGCGAAATCAATTCGATGGTAGAACGGTTAGCCGAATACGGTTGTTGTACGAAACCGATCAAGATCGAGGGAAAAAGCCTGATCTGGTATGGTTTTCGAACTATCGAGAGCATCGAGATGGAGCTACCGAGTTTTATCCGAAGCCTGAGTGAGGCTTAGGAAATGAGTAATCAAGCAAATCGCGGTTCGCGAGCAAATCGCGAAAACGTACCTACTACAACTAATCAAAACGAAATAGGAAATTACCAAATGCGTTTTGTAGAAGAAATATTGACCGACGGAGGTCAGATGCCGGCAGTTGAAATTGCGAAATCCACTGAATCGAAAACTGTGACTGAAACCATCCCGTATCAACCCGAAGAACCATCAAAATCGATGAAAGCCGAAATTGAAAAGATTCGAAATGGCTCCGAAACCGAAGCATTGCGCGAAGAGAAATCTCGCGGTCTCCGCGTCGAACGGCATTTTACTAAACCCGGGATGGTGGTGTTCGATACGGTAGAATGGGAATTTCGCGATGCCCAGATAAACAGCGAAAAAGGGGAAATTGTATTCGAACAACGCGGTGTCGAAATGCCGAAGAGTTGGTCGATGCTGGCGACGAATGTCGTCGTGTCGAAGTATTTTAAAGGTGAATACGGTACACCGCAACGCGAATACAGTCTCAAACAGTTGATCGAACGCGTGACCCGAACGATTACCGGCTGGGGTTTGAAAGACGGCTATTTCGAAAATGAAGAATCGGCTGAGAATTTTTACGATGAGCTGACTTATATGATGCTCCATCAGATTGCCGCATTCAATAGCCCGGTCTGGTTCAACGTCGGTGTCGAGGAAAAACCCCAGTGCAGCGCATGTTTCATCAATAGTGTCGAAGACACGATGGAATCGATCCTCAATCTGGCGAAAACCGAAGGGATGTTGTTTAAATTCGGCAGTGGCACCGGAACCAATCTTTCGACCTTACGTTCCAGCCGCGAGAAATTGTCCAGTGGCGGTTCGGCTAGTGGTCCGGTCAGCTTTATGAAAGGCTACGATTCCTTCGCCGGTGTGATTAAATCCGGTGGAAAAACCCGACGTGCCGCTAAGATGGTGATTCTGAATGTGACCCATCCCGATATTCTTGACTTCGTCAGTTGTAAAGTGAGCGAGGAAAAGAAAGCGTGGGCGCTGATCGATGCCGGTTACGATGGCAGTTTCGGCGGCGAAGCGTACTCTTCGGTTTACTTTCAGAACAGTAACAATAGCGTTCGTATTACCGATCAGTTTATGCTCGCAGTCGAGGACGACAGCTTTTGGCAGACCCGTGCAGTGAAAGGCGGTTTCGTCGTAGATACGATGAAAGCACGCGAGCTGTTCCACAAAATCGCCGAGGCAGCGTGGCAGTGCGGCGATCCCGGTCTGCAATTCGATACGACGATCAATGACTGGCACACTTGTGCTGCAACCGATCGGATTTATGCCTCGAATCCTTGCAGCGAATATATGTTCCTTGACAATACCGCATGCAATCTCTCATCGATCAATGTCTTGAAATTCGGTAAAGATAATCGCGGATTCGATGTCGAAGGGTTCCGGCACACCGTTAGTACGATGATATTGGCACAAGAAATCCTGATCGATAGCGCCAGTTACCCGACGGACCGGATTGCCGCGAACAGTGCGGAATTTCGCACCTTGGGCTTGGGTTACGCCAATCTTGGCGCGTTGTTGATGAGTTACGGTTACTCGTACGATAGCGACGAAGCCCGAGCTACCGCTGGTGCGATTACTGCCTTGATGACCGGTGAAGCTTATCGGACTTCGGCGACAATCGCCGTCAAAATGGGTGCGTTCCGATCGTTCGAGAAGAATCGCGACGCTATGCTTCGGGTTATTCGAAAACATCAGGCATCGGTCGACAATATCCACGCGCGTCAAACCGTTTACAAACCGCTGTTGAAAGCCGCACAACAATCCTGGGAAAAAGCCTATATGCTCGGTTCCGAATACGGTTATCGCAACGCGCAAGTTACCGTATTGGCGCCAACTGGAACGATTGCATTCATGATGGATTGCGATACGACCGGGATTGAACCCGACATCGCTCTGGTCAAATACAAAAAATTGATCGGTGGCGGAATGTTGAAGATCGTCAATCAAACTGTTCCTGTTTCGTTGCGGACACTGGGTTACAACGACGAACAGGTCGAAGATGTTCTGAAATACATCGAGACGAAGGATACGATCGAAGGCGCGCCCAATCTGAAACCGGAGCACCTTCCCGTATTCGATTGTGCCTTTAAACCGCATAACGGCGAGCGATACATTTCATACAATGCGCACATCAAAATGATGGCGGCGGCGCAACCATTCCTTTCCGGTGCAATTTCGAAAACGGTAAATGTTCCCAACAAGGCGACTGTCGAAGAGATCGAGTACATCTATATGCAAGCATGGAAACTCGGTCTGAAATCGATTGCAATCTATCGTGACGGGTGTAAACGAACCCAACCGCTCAACACCAGCTTGAAAGAAGCCGAGAAGCAGGGACAACCGGTAAAACCATTCAAACCGGCACGCCGAAAACTTCCTGACGAACGCGCCTCGATTACGCATAAGTTTTCGATTGCCGGACATGAAGGTTATATCACCGTCGGAATGTATCAGGACGGTTCACCCGGCGAAATTTTCATCAAGATGTCGAAAGAAGGTTCGACAATCTCCGGTTTAATGGATGCCTTTGCAACGTCGATTTCGTTGGCGCTGCAATACGGTGTCCCGTTGAAAATACTGTCGAGCAAGTTCCAACGAATGCGGTTTGAACCATCGGGATTCACGATCAATCCCGAAGTTCCATCCGCCACATCGATCATGGATTATATCTTCCGCTGGCTCGAAAAGAAGTTCATCGCCAAACCCGAAGCCCAAGTCGATGGCGACCGGCGAACGTCGCGTGCCGACGATGAAGAGCCAACCAGCAATCCCGGCAGATTCGCTTTAGTATTGGAATCGACAATACCCGATCCAAAGCAAACCGAATTGCATTTATCTGAAATCGATAGTAGTGGTCCCGCGTGTCCCGTCTGCGGAAACATGACTATTCAGCGCGGAAGTTGCTACTATTGTATCGAATGTGGCGCTTCAGCGACCGGTTGTAGCTGATGAAATCCTGACCGATTTCGAAACGATGCAAACATTTGTTTGCATCGTTTTTTGTATTACTTGAAAAATACTCGCGTGTTATAGCAAAATCGGTGAGTATTCGAAAGAATCGGATGATGACCATTTTACGCTAAAAGTTTGTTAAGTATGTGAAGACTATGAGAGCGTTTGAGCTTTTTTTCATATATTGCTCGAATAGATCACAAATCGCTTAATCATCCATCATACATCGATAAATACTCGGATGTTAAAAGATGCCACCGGCTCACATGCGACTGGAAATTGCGATTGATAGCGCTACGCGATCGATCGGGAGGAAATGAATGTTATCCTCGCAATTGATGAAAGAACTTCGAGCTACCTGCAAATCCGAAGCGGATTTTCAAATAGCGCTTGCATTAATTAATGGGATGACGAATCTCCCGTCGGAAACAGACGAGACCAAAGCGGTATTCGACATATTGCGCAAGCGCGAACAACAATTGCAGCTTGCTCTGGAAAGTGCAAATCAAGCGGTATGGGATTGGAATCGAAGAACCGGGGATTCGATCAACGTTCATTGGGCAGAAATGTTGGGATACGACCCGGATGAGTTCAATCGCTTGTATACACGGTGGCGAGTACTGATTCACCCGGATGATCTGCTGCGAATGCAGAGTGATCTGAACGCTTACATTAACGGTTCGGCTTCGGAATACCGATCGGAATACCGCTTAAAAAAACGCGATGGCGCTTGGATGTGGGTGCTCTCGCAAGGGAATATTGTCGAACGCGAACCTTCGGGTGATCCGATTCGAATTATTGGTACCCGTACAGATATTACCCAACGAAAACTGGCTGAATTGCAATTACAAACGAGTGAACGAAAATATCGATTGCTGTTTGAAAATGCCAACGATGCTATCATGTTATTGAAAGACGGCTATTTTTGCGATTGCAATTTTCTCACCGAAAAATTAATGGGTTTCAGTCGCGATGATTTTCTTGGCAAATCACCGATCGACTTTTCGCCCGAAACTCAGGCAAACGGAATTTCTTCAAAATCGCTAGTTGATAAATATTTATTTGTGGCAAATGCGGGAGAGCGACCGGTATTCGAATGGATTTATCAATCCAAATCCGGTAAGCAAATCGACACGGAAATTAGTTTGCATGCGATCGATATTGACGGTGAAAACATCGTTCAGGCAACCATCCGCGACATAACTGATCGGATGCAGAATCATGCGGAATTGAGAAATCGGGAAATTCGTTTTCGTCATTTGTTCGAAGACTCGCCAATCCCGATGATGGAGATCGATGCATCGGAATTGATCCCGTTCAAATCGTCTTTGCCGCAATTTTGCCGACAACTTGAGAGCTGGGATCTAACTCAGGATTATACGCCGCTCGTGCCGATGATTGAGAAAATTAAAATTGTCGGAATTAATCGTGCGGCATTGAATCTTCTCGAATTGAATTCGAAAGAACAAGCGAAATTGCATCCTGAATCGTTCTCGACCGAAGAATTTCGAAAATCGATGTCGAATGCGATAATGAAATTGGGTAATGGAAATTTGGTGATTGAAGAAGAAACACGAATCCGGTTTTCGAAAAAACCCACGATTGTCGATCTTCAATTGACATATTCCATACAATCCGATTGGCACGTCTTGCTGGCATTTCAAGATATTTCCAAACGAAAACGGATGGAACGGATGCTGCAAGCTTCCGAACTGAAATTTTCCAGTGCGTTCAATAATAACCCGAATGCCGTCACAATCTCATCGATGACCGATGGCATATTTGTCGATGTCAACGAGGAGTTCGTTCGAGTATCGGGCTATAGCCGCGAAGAGTTGGTTGGTAGGTTGGCTTCGGATTTCTTCTACGAAGATCAAGCGGAAAGAAATCGCGTGATTGCCTATCTGCTCGAAAACCCCAAGTTAAATACCGCTATCAGAGAATATCGAACCAAATCGGGAGAAGTGAGAACGTTTCTTTGTTCGGCGGATATGTTCGAAAACTATGAACAGGAAAAGTTTCTGCTGTTTGTCAGTAAAGATATCACCCAAATAATCCAAGCCGATAAATTAATCCGCGATACTCGTGAAAGCTTCGATAATATCATCGAAAACAATCCTATGATTGCGATCCAGGGATATGATCGCGATGGAACGATTATTCATTGGAATTCTAAGTCCGAGACTTTGTACGGGCAGCCAAAAGAAGGAGTCATTGGTAAGAAAATTCAAGATGTAATCTTGACCACCGACGTCGATAAATCGGTTTTTTTAGAGACAATCGATAGTATTTGGAACAGTGGAAAACCGACAGAGCCATCGGAATGGTCGACGATCGCTTCATCTGGAGAACGGGTCTGGGTATATTCATCGATGTTCCCAGTCCTTCAAGATGGGGTTGTCAAGGAAATTTTCTGTCTCGATGTCGATGTGACAGCTTTGAAGCAGACGCAAGAGCGACTTCAAGAAATTGCCGCTCGCTACAAAATGGCAACCTTGGCTGGAAAAGTCGGTATTTCCGAACTGGATCCGATTTCCGGGCAGCTTTTCATCGATGAGAACATTTTATCGATGCTTGGGTATGATGCAGAGGATTTTGATAATACGATTCAGACTTGGATTAGCTGGATACACCCCTCCGATTTCGATTCTGTGAAAAGACAGGTCGCTGAATCAGTCGATTCTTCCAATAAATTCTTCGAAGCAACCTATCGGGTTCGAAAAAAAGATGGTGGATATCTCTGCCTGGAAAATTCATCAATTATCGAACGTAACATCGATGGACTCCCGATTCGATTGCTCGGAACGATCGGGGATGTGACCGATGGTATGATGAATCGTATGGCTTTGCAGGAAGAGAAAGAGCGACTGGCAGTGACACTCCGCAGTATTGGCGATGGTGTCATCACAACCGATCGGGCTGGTCGGGTTTCGCTATTGAATCGAGTGGCTGAAAAATTGACCGGGTGGACACAAGAGGAAGCGCTGGGAAAACCGTTACACGATATTTTTGTGATCGTCGATATCAATTCTCGCAAACCGCTGGAAAGTCCTGTCGATGCTGTCCTCCGAACAAAGAAAATCGTCGGTCTGGCAAACCATACCAAATTACTTTCTCGCAATGGGAATGAATATGTGATCGCCGATTCCGGAGCACCGATTTTCGATGCCAATAGCGTGGTAATTGGTGTCGTACTGGTTTTCCGCGATGTCACATCCGAAAAGAAAGTACAAGAGGAGTTGCAACGATCTGCGAAATTGGAATCGCTCAGTATCCTTGCCGGAGGAATAGCACACGACTTTAACAATCTGCTTACCGGTGTTGTTGGAAGTATTTCGTTTGTTAGAATGTTTCCTGATGCTCGAGATGAAACCATCAAATTGCTTGCCGAAGCGGAGAAATCCGCGTTGCGCGCCAAAGATCTTACGCAACAATTGTTGATGTTCGCCAAAGGCGGAACACCGATCCGAAAATCGCAGGCGATTAAAGATATTCTGATCGATACCGTCGAGTTTGCTCTTCGCGGATCGAAATCGACCTGCAAATTCGAACTTCCTGCTGATTTGTGGACGGTGGAAATTGATGCCGGGCAAATAAGTCAAGTATTCCAGAATCTTGTGATTAATGCCGATCAAGCGATGCCGAAAGGCGGATCGATTATTATTCGTGCAAAGAACGTATCGAGGCGCGAGCACGCACTACCAGTCACACTTGAGGGTGATCATTATATCCGGATCGAGGTGATCGATACCGGAATTGGCATTCCATCGACGCAGATCGACAAGATTTTCGATCCCTATTTCACTACGAAAGAGAGTGGCTCCGGACTTGGACTTGCAACTACCTACTCGATCGTAAAATATCATTCCGGTGCGATCGAAGTTAGTTCGCAGGAAAAGGTCGGCAGCACTTTTACCGTCTATTTGCCGGTAGCGAGCGCAAATTCGAACATTGAAGCTTCGCAATCACTCGATATCAACAATATCAAAGGAAAAGGTCGGATTTTAGTTTTAGACGACGATGATATCGTTAGATCGGTTCTGGAACGGGGATTGAAGCACTTCGGGTACGAGGTGACAATCACGGAAGATGGGCGGCAAACTGTCGAAGAATACCAAAAAGCGATCGCCGAAAACCGGACTTTCGATCTCGTGATTATGGATTTGACGATCCCGGGCGGTGTCGGTGGTTTGGAAACATTGAAAATGTTGCGCGAAATTAATCCTGCTGTCAAAGCGATCGTTTCCAGTGGATACTCGACTGATCCGGTCATTGCGAATTACCGCGATTTCGGATTTATTGCCGTTGCGGTAAAACCGTACAAGATCAACGAAATGGGTGAATTAATTCGGAAAGCACTCGCTTCGATTAAGAGCTAGCAATTATTCGATAATTCCGGATCGAATTTATCTCCAATTAAGACGGGTATTTGTTTTCAAGGGGTGCATCTCGCATCCCTTGATTTTTGTCGATAGGTTACATCCAATAAAAACCCCCTAACGACTTTCATCGCTAAGGGGTAGTCGTGCAGGAGGAATACCTATAGCGCGAATGCTCTCGATAATTGGAACGAGGGTGTAACTCACGCCTCGATCCTCGAGCAGGGGGCACTCATCCTACTATCCATAAGTGTCTTCGTCATTGCGATACCGTTACTTGAGTTATTATTCGAGATAAACTATCAATAAATCGATTCTTTCACAACGAGAATTTGAATGGTAGTGATTGAATAAAAAAAAGAGGCACATTCGTGCCTCTTTTTTCTTACTTGCGAGAATTTTACCAGCCGCGACCGGCGAGGCGATCGCTCTCGGGAATTTGCTCCATGGACAAACCCTTCATCGGCTCACCGAGACCGGTTGAGACTTCCAAAAGCACTTTGGGATCGTCCCAATAAGTAGTCGCTCGAACGATTGCCTCTGCCCGTGCCAATGGATCAGTCGATTTGAAGATGCCGCTGCCGACAAAAACTGCTTCGGCACCGAGGGTACGCATCAGCGCTGCATCGGCTGGGGTGGCTACGCCACCGGCAGCAAAATTCGGTACCGGTAATTTGCCGTGTTCCGCAACATATTGCACGAGATCGAATGGTGCGCCAAGATTTTTCGCTGCCGCCATCAAGGCTTCCGGCGGAAGTCCTTGTAACCGTTTCATCTCTTCGGTCACAGATCGCATGTGCCGAACCGCCTCGACCACATTGCCGGTGCCAGCTTCCCCTTTGGTGCGAATCATGGCAGCGCCTTCGCCGATTCTGCGCAACGCTTCGCCCAAATTTCGACATCCGCACACAAATGGTGCTTTAAAATCGTGTTTCCAGATATGATACTGCTCGTCGGCTGGGGTCAAGACTTCTGATTCGTCGATGAAATCGATTGCCAACGCTTCCAGGATCCGAGCCTCGGTAATATGTCCAATCCGGCATTTTGCCATTACCGGGATGGTCACTGCTGCTTGAATTTCTTGGATCAACTTCGGATCCGACATCCGGGCTACGCCACCTTGAACACGAATATCTGCGGGAATGCGTTCCAGTGCCATGACTGCCGATGCACCCGCTTTTTCGGCTAGTTTTGCTTGCTCGGCGGTCGTGACATCCATAATCACGCCACCCTTTAGCATCTCTGCTAAACCGACTTTCACTTTCCAGGATCCTACTTCGCGAGACTCGTCTGAACGCCCCGCTACATTGACTTGATCGCTCACAATACACCTCAAAATATCGCTAAATAGTATCTCTTGAAAATAAGTTGTTATCGGTAGTAGGGGCTGACCCCCGTGTCTGCCCGCAGGTCAGGCGAAGCCTGACACCGAATTATAACAACTTATTTTCAAGAACCACTAAAGTATACGAAGACGGAAAAGCACCTCCAAAAATGCTCTTTAGGTTAGTTCAGCTAGATCGCGCATATTAACCACTCAGTATGCTTGTTTGGATATTGATTAATTAGTAATTTCCTAGTCAAACGTAACAACAAAAGGGTACATAATGGATTACCGTTTAATCGAAGAAGCTGCCGAATGGCGTGTCAAATTCTGGGGACCGGTGCTGAATGAAGCATTAGAAGCTGTCGGTCCGGATTTTTTTCGAGGTAAGCGGGTTTTGGAAATTGGTTACGGTAAAGGGCGATTTGCGGCACTGCTTGCGAATCTTGGTGCCGAGGTGGTTGGTATCGAGAGTGAAGCGACCTGCAGGGAAAATGCGATAGAGTATGTGAAGAATGCCGGAGTTGCCGATAAATGTTCGTTTATTGTTGGCGATTTATTCCAATTACAAGATCAATTTGATATCATCGTCACGAAAAGCGTACTCTACCACATCAAAGACCGTGAGGTTTATCAACAATGGGTAGCGCAAATCCATCGGTTGTTAAAACCCAATGGGCAAGGCTTATTTATCGAAACCGGAAGCGGTAACTGTCTCGTCAGAATATATCGCCGATATATTCACCGCTGGCACAGTTATTGGAACAACGTGTTGTCCAATCCTGTGATTATTGATTATTTCAAAGCGAAATTCCGAATCGTCGACATCCGGTCACATTATGCCTTTTCGCCAGTAATTCCGTTGGATTGGTTGACGAAGTTTGAATTTAAGCGGAAACAATCGCTAAAAACCTGTTTTATTTTCTGGATCTGGGTGAAAAAAGAAGCATAATCACGTTCGCCTTCTGATTCATGATTCACTCTTCTATTCGAATCTAATTCGATCCACCAAACTGCTGAGAATAGCCATGAATCGATTGCTTATCAGTTCGATTGGACTTTTATTCGTAATTTCCTCTTCGGTTTATGCGGTCTCGGAGCTGAAAACCGATACTCTTTTCAATGGTTATACTGCCTCTGGTGCGATTGTCGAGCTGACATCCGGCGATACACTGGTGTTGAATGCATCCGGCTGCTCGATACCCCATCTACCTTGTTCAACTTTCAAAATCCCCAATTCAATCTTTGCACTCGAAGCGGGAGCAATTGCCGATCCCGAAGAAATTATCAAGTGGAATGGCGTTTCCGATAACATAACTTCTTGGAATCACGACCATTGTCTGCGGACAGCAATTCAAAATTCGGTAGTTTGGTTCTATCAAGAATTAGCTCGCCGCATCGGTAAAACACGAATGCAGGCATATCTTGATACAATTCATTATGGAAACCGCGATATTTCGGCAGGAATTGATCGCTTCTGGCTATCGAAGGGTTCTATACTGATCTCCGATTGGCAACAAATCGAATTTCTCACCGAGTTAACACGAAATCAACTCCCATTTTCCAAGCGCTCAACTGACATCGTTAAAGCAATCACGATCCAAGACTCGACGAATTCATATATCCTTCACGGGAAAACCGGCTCGCAAATGATCGATGGAAAATCGGTGATGGGTCGATATGTTGGATGGATCGAGCAAGATACTAAAATTTATGTATTTGCATTTACAATTAGGGCACCTGATCATGCCTATGGACAAAAAGCCAAAGAAATCGCTTGGGAACTGTTCCGAATGATAGGAATCACCTCGAATAAGAGAAATTAATTTTTACTCTTGGATTGCAATCGCTGCTCTCAGTATCTTATCTCGACGAAATCTACGAATGGTGTAAGGTGCTGAAAGATTTGAGATTGAATTCAAGATGAGCGATTGGCAAAAAAATATTATTTACGAATCCGGTGAATTTGAATCGGTCGTGAATATTGCCAAACGTGTCGCTCCGACTGTTGCGACCGTTCTCATTCAAGGTGAATCGGGAACTGGCAAAGAATTAATTGCTCGTCTCTTGCACTCCTCTTCATTTCGAGCGAAATGTCCTTTTACCGCAGTGAATTGTGCCGCTCTCCCCGAAGCCTTGTTGGAATCGGAACTTTTCGGGTACGATAAAGGTGCTTTTACCGGCGCCGATCATGATCGCAAGGGTCTCATCGAAGAAACTCACCAAGGGACACTGTTTATTGATGAAATTGGCGATTTACCTGCCAATACTCAGGTAAAACTTCTCCGATTCCTGCAAGATCACTCTTTTTATCGGGTCGGTGGTCGGCAAGAGATCAACGTCGATGTTCGGATTGTTACGGCTACGCATCGCAACTTGGCGGAAATGGTTCGAGAAGGTTCTTTCCGAGAGGATCTTTTTTATCGTTTGAATGTGGTAGTTATTAAAATTCCACCACTTAGATTTCGAAGACGAGACATCCGACCCCTTACTGATTTCTTTGTCAGAACCATCAACACACGCAATGAGAAATCAATTCGTGGATTGACTCCGGCAGCTTGGCAGCGAATTTTGCGGTATGATTGGCCCGGAAATGTCCGCGAATTAGAGAACGCGATCGAGCATGCTGTCATTCTAGCGACAAAAAATTTAATTGATGAAGAGGATTTACCGCCTCAATTTTCCGGTTCGGTCGAAAAAACGGTCATTCTCCCGGTTTCAGCGTCTGAAATTAAGAATAATGATGAGAATCAGGTCCTATTTAATCAACCAAGTGAAACGGTAAACACTACACTTTCAGTGAATGCTCCTGATCGAATTGAACCTGATCGGGCTGAAATTGACGAAAGTGAGAGGAAATCGCAATCGAATCCCGATCCTTTCGAACCATCGAAAAATCTGTTCGAGTTGGTGGAAGAGTACGAACGCAAGTTAATCGAGCAAGCGCTAGTCGATTCCAATGGCAATCGGAGTGAAGCCGCCAGAAGACTGGGAATATCTGAGAAAAATATCCGCGATCGATTGCAAAAGTGGAATAAGCGTCAAGATTAGCGGTGAAATGAGTATTTCTAATCGGTTATCTCGTGATTGAAAGCTCAATTTCTCGTAGAAAAAGTCGAAGACTGCGTAAATATGTAATTGATTTATATCTAATGCGTGATTAAACAATAACATAAGATTATTGGCACATTAGTTGCTCTTTATATTCACCGATGAATCGGAACGAAACAGAACTAATCCTCGCATCGGTGTCGGGCGACACGCAATCCTTCAATCGGTTGGTGGTTGCACATCGCGAACGCGCATTGATCCTCGCTACCCGGTTGCTACGCAATCGTCAGGAAGCGGAAGATGTGGTGCAGGATTCTTTTCTGAAAGCATGGGAAGAGCTGCCGCGGTTTCGAAGCGAATGTGCGTTCTCATCCTGGGTATTTAGGATTGTCTACAATCTTTCGCTGAACCATATGCGGCGTCGGAAAATGTGGGCGGTGTTTCGTAACACTGACGAATGGGGCGAGGACGAAGATCTTTTCCAGAACGTTCCGAGTGATAATCCGATTCCCGATGAGATCGTGATGCTCAAAGAGCGAAAAGCTCAATTAAAGGCTGCATTGGAGAAATTGTCGCCGAAACAGCGTTCGGTATTTATTATGCGACATGAAGAAGAACTTTCCAATCAGGAAATCGCGAGTTTGACCGGGAAAACCGTCGGTTCCGTGAAGGCGAATTTCAGCTTTGCGGTAGCGAGACTAAAGACGATGATCGAAGAATAGTTATGATGTTGATTTGGGAGTTTTAAACCGTAATTTCAATCGTATTGTCTCTCGAGCGGATAAATACCTATCTGTGACCTTGGAGCAAAGAATGAGCAGTCCGTTGAGGGTTACCATGGAAAAAGAAATCGAACGCGTTATCGTGATTTCGATGATAACGGAAGTTTTTGGAAAGCAGTATCGCAGCTTCGTTACGTTGAGCAATGGTTCCGTACGCGAAGGTTATGGTGAAACGGCACAATTGGCTGAAAAGCGCGCTTTGCTTGGATTAAATGTCGATTGGTCGAGACTGCTGGCGATATTTTAAGTCGGGTCGTCGATCTTACTGGATTGTTTGCAATCAACGTATTACCGCCGTACCCGTTGTATCGAAGAATGTCGAGATTGGAAAATCTCGCTTGATTGGATGGGACGGAGAATGCCCCTCAATGACCGCATTACCTTGACCGAAAGCGGGTTTTTATTCGACCATGCTACCGGCATTACCTATACACTCAACAATTCCGGAACTTATATCATGCAGCAATTGCTGGCTGAGAAAGAACCGAATTCAATCCTTCGGGATGTGATGAATAAGTTCGAAGTCGACGAGCGTGAAGCACGCTTCGATATCGAACAATTCGTGACACAAATTAAGAAATTCTCTTTACTGTAATAGAATGTTTAAGAGCCGATATTCACGACGGTGTGATCCGAATTTCGATCGGAAGCGATGCTCGGGATTATTGTGCAGAGGAAGCATCTGATGATAAAAAGCGATAGTTACAGTGCATCTCGTCCGAAAGCTGTGGCAATCACCGGATTACAAGCGACCGATAATCCTGCCCCCGGAATCGCTGTGGCGAAATCGATTCGTCAAGGCGGGTACGATGGCTTGATTATTGGTCTGACTTACGACACCTATGATACTGGAAGCTTCGATAAAGATATCGTCGATCAGGTTTATCTCATCCCTTATCCCAACACGGGTGCCGAAGTTACGCTTGATCGAATTCACTATATCAACTCGCGCGTGAAACTTGATGCGATCATCCCCAATCTTGATTCCGAACTCGATCTGTATAATTCGATCCGCGACGATCTTACTACGATGGGGATCGGTACTTTTATTCCCGATCTGAAATCGTTGCGAATGCGTTCCAAAGCACGATTAGTCGAGTTTTGTTCGAAAAACGACCTACCGGTTCCAATCACTGAAACCGTTACCGACCTACCGTCGCTCGATCGAGCCATTGCCCGGACAGGATTTCCGGCGGTAATCAAAGGGGTGTTCTACGAAGCATATATTGCGCATTCCTGGTCGGAAGCGGTGATCTATTTTGAAAAACTTCGCGCCAAATGGGGTATTCCGATCATGGTGCAGAACATGATTCCCGGTGAGGAATACAATGTCTGCGCCGTTGGCGATGGCAAAGGGAATTTAATCGGCGCAGTACCGATGCGTAAACTGCGGTTGACGGAAAAAGGCAAAGCGTGGGCAGGGATTACGATTCGCGATAACGAACTCTTGGAACTGTCGCGACGAGTCATCGAAGCTTTGCAATGGCGCGGTCCCTGTGAATTGGAATTGATGCGACACGAACAGAGCGGGATGTTTTACCTGATTGAAATCAATCCCCGGTTTCCATCGTGGTGCTATCTTACGACCGGATCAGGGCAGAATCTACCGTATGCAAACCTACAATTGGCACTGGGACAAGATCCCGGAGTGTTGCCGAACTATCGTAGTGGCGTGACTTTCGCTCGACATGCAGTCGATATTATTTGTGAATTGGATGCGTTGGAAGGACTGATTGTGCATGGTGAAGTCGTTTATCGAGACGATCGTGCTGGACATGGAGAAAAGGAGTAATAATGACGGGACAATTTACCCCGAATGAAGGCGATTCCATTCGTAAAGAGTTTTGGGAAAAGCCGACAATTATTCGCAATGTGGTCGGATTGACCAACAAATACGGTCGTCCCCACTCTGCCTATCCTTACAGTTCGATCGATAGCGTCTCGGTTGCAAAATTGGTCAAGAAGTACGGTTCGCCGCTGTATGTGATTTCGGAATCGTCGCTCCGGCGTCGCTACCGGATGTTGATGCAAGCCTTCGGTCCGCGATATCCTCGAGTACAACTCGCATACAGTTATAAAACGAATTACCTCGATGCCGTTACGATGACATTGCATAGCGAAGGGGCATGGGCGGAAGTCGTTTCGGGTACCGAATACGAGATGGCTCGACGAAACGGAATTCCCGGAAATCAAATCGTTTTCAATGGTCCCGATAAATCGCGTCAGGATTTGACGCGAGCAGTCGAAGATGGCGCAATTATCAATTTGGATAGTTTCGATGAATATTACTTGATGGAAGAAGTTGCGCGCGAATTGAATCGAAAAGTCGAAGTTGGAATCCGTATCGCACTGGAATTGAACTATCCACCGTGGTCGCGTTTTGGATTCCAATACGAAAGCGGCGATGCTTATACCGTCGCAAAGCGAATCGTCGATAGTCAGCATCTCGAATTAGTCGGTATTCACTGTCACATTGGAACCTACATCGACGATGTCAATATGTATTCGCAGCAAGCAACGAAGATCGTCGAGTTAGCCACTCTGCTTCGCAACGATTTTGATATAAAGCTCAAATACTGGGATCTCGGCGGTGGCTTTGCATCGAAAAATACGCTCCATTCCGCTTGGTTGCCGGGTGAGCAGTCCTGCCCGGATTTCAATATGTATGCCGAAGCAATTTGTCCGATACTATTGCAAGGTCCGTTCTCTACCGACGAGTTGCCACTGTTAATGTTCGAACACGGTCGAGCGATGGTGGACGAGTCGATGCACATGGTTACCACTGTCGTCAGTCAACGGCGGTTAAGTGGCGATCGGAAAGCGATCGTAGTCGATGCCGGCATCAATTTGCTCTCGAATGTTTACTGGTATAAGTACGATATGCGGGCTTCGGCGGAAACCGGCGTCATGACCGAGGGAACCACGATCCTCGGAAATCTGTGCATGAACATCGACGTGTTGAGTCACGATACCTCATTACCGCAGATGCGTACCGGCGATCATTTAGTCGTCCGCAACATCGGGGCATACAATTTTACCCAGTCGACGCAGTTTATTCATACACGACCGCCAGTAATTTTAATCGACGAACAAGGCGAGACACACATCGTTCGCAAAGCGGAAACTGTCGAATATTGGAAGCAACTCGATCAACTACCGGAACATCTCCGAAAGTGAGTACGAGATGAAATTTGCTGTCCAAACCGCTCAAGAACCAAGTGTAACATTATTACTCCGGCAAGATGAAGCGGACGAAATAGCACAGGTAAGATCCAATTCTGTACGATATCGCGCAGTGTTGGTGAATTGAAAGACATTACCCTTGAGTGATGCAACCGGCAGCGTTCTCAAATCTAATCGGCTCCAAGTGTTGCGCGAGCTGATTAACGATCTTCTCACTGCCTATGGAGCCGTTCTATTTACCGGTCGCCGTCGCACCGGTCTCCTATTTTTAGCAGCCACTTTTCTCCAACTTCACCACGGATTTTACGGTTTACTCGGTGCGCTTTCTGCCCATCTCTTTGCAAAGTTGTATTTCGCCGACCGTGCTTACTTCCGTGCCGGTATTTTTGGAGCGGCGGGTTTGTTAACCGGATTGGCGCTTTCGCTCTATCTGTCGCCGTCCCTTTCGATGCTCTTTTTAGTACCACTTGCTGCGATCTTTGCCGCAGTCCTCTGTGCTATGTTGACCAGTTGGTTGGGCTGGCAATACGGTTTGTCCGCTACGGCATTACCCTTTGTGTTGGCTAGTTGGGTGGGGCTTTTATCGACGCGGATGGTACCACAATCGCGGATCCCGATAAGTCAGGCACATAGTGAAAACTACATTCCGTGGTTGCTCGCTCTCAATGAGCATTTAACTGCGCGATTACCCGATATGGTGAATTTATTTCTTAGGGTGATCGGTGCAACATCATTCCAGACCAGTGTTCTGGCAGGTCTCTTAATTTTAACCGGGATCCTGCTCGGAACCCGTATCACCGCAATTGCGATGGTCGTCGGTGCTGGTATCGGAATCCTGTTCGTTAATCTTTTTGTGCATGCGCAATTATTCAGTGAAGAAACTGCGCTAACCGCGTTCAATTGTGTTTTCGCGGCTGGAGCTTTGTGCGGTGTTTTTGTGTTGCCGAATTGGCGCGGTATTTTCTTTGCATTGCTCGGAACTGTGCTGGTTGGAGTTCTCGCGGTTGCAACGAAGATTTTTCTCGCACCCAGCGACCTGCCGCCACTTGCTTTCCCCTTTGCGATCGGTATTCTAATACTACTCTTTCCCTTCCGGCTCGGAATATTAAAGGGTATTCATGTGTATCCACTGGCGAATGTGGGGACTGCCGAGAGTAATCTTCGGCAATATTGGCGCTGGCGGAGAACCTCTGGCAACGCACTGACCTCTTTCCGCATGCCGCACTACGGACAATGGACGCTGACACAAAGCGTGGACGGTCAACCCACCCATAATGGAATTGGTAAGTATGCCTGGGATTTGATGTTGCTGGATCGCGATAAACGATCTGCTTCATATCCTTGTCTCTCTTTGACCGATTACTATGGTTACGGACTACCGGTACTGGCACCGGCTGCCGGAACAGTAGTTGCTTTCGTGAATTATCTTCCCGACAATCCACCGCAAACGGTCGATACCGAAAATCCCTTCGGAAACTACGTTTCGATCTATCATTCGAAGGGTGAATATTCTTTGTTAGCACACCTTCAGAATGGCAGCGTGAAAGTTGCGATCGGACAGCATGTCAACGCCGGTCAAGAAGTCGGTCGTGTCGGAAACAGTGGACGTTCGCCGGAACCGCATCTCCATGTCCAACTCCAATCGGATTGGTATCCCGGTGCGCAAACGCTGTCAGCGAAGTGGGCTAGTCTCGTCGCCAAACGAGGCAATCAAACCCACTATCTGGCTGAGGGAGAGCTGCTACCGGGCGATCTCATAACTGATTTCGTTGCTCAATTCCCCACCAAATTGGAAGATTATTTTCCATTTTCGATTATCGGCGGGGAGTGGAATTACCGGTTATCGTCCGGATTTACTACAGACGATGTGATCGTAAAAATACGCTCTGGACTATACGGACGCTTTTTATTGGATGACGGCAAGCAAGTTCTGAATGCGGTAAAAACTTCGGGACACTGGTATTTGGATGCATTGGATGAAGCCGATCCCGATCACACTGGTTCCGGCAAGAGTGGATTGCTATCGCTGTTCGGTCCGGCACTTGCGGTATTGCCGTTGCAGTTCGGAAACTACGTTTGGGAAAACGATGTCCACGGTTTCCGGATGGCAAGTCAATTGAAGCGGATGCTTGAATTGCCGGGGAGTGGGCGGGCTCGAAGTGATGGATACAAACTGATTCCACAAACCGATGGCAGCAAATTGCTGCGACTGGTACTCGCCATCACGACCGAAACCAATCAGGAATTGCGTTACGAACTCGAGTTTGTCGCTGGTATTGGGTTGATTCATGCCGTGATGTTCAACGGTAAGAAACAGGAAGCGGAACTCTTCTGTCGCGAATATAAATCTCGCCTATTGCAGTGGCAGTTTCCTTCAGTCTAATCGACCGCCAACTTAATCTACGATAAACACCGTCGCACCATTGATTGTCGAAACCGCATGTGGGTTGGCTTCGTCGTCGGCTGTTACGAAACTCATCCCGGCTTGAAGCAAGTGAATCGTACCGTCGTTCAATGCAATCGTCAAATCACCCGAAAGGACGTGTGCCACGTGTCCGCGTTTGCAGAAATGATCCGCTTGAAAACCGGGCTGATATCGAACCTTGCGAATCCGAACATTGCCTGTTTCGAGGGTTTGCCAATCGCATATCCCGATTGATCCCGAAATCGAATCGCTTGCGATTTCAGACCAGTCAAGTACCGTAAACGGAGTATCGATAATTTTCATCTTCCTCCCTTCGAGTATTTCGATCGATAGTAATAGTAATGCAATCAAGCTAGGTTGAATGCCGTTTGTACAAAATCGATAAATCTTTTCCGTTACCGCACTAAACTCGTTTTGATCGTACAATATTATTGTGAACCGAATCACGAATAATCTGGTGATTATAAATAACAGACTATTATTTAACAACAAGAAACTTGCCGATTGAACCAATATTACGCAATTAGTTGTATCGAAAACAAGTCTATAAGCGAAACGGTTCATTTGTTTCGCCTGAAAAATTTGTCCGAATTCCCTTTTTTGATTATTTTTCAAGAGTAATGAGGATCGGAAAAGTACTTCAAAGCTCAGACGATCCCCTTAATCAGGAACTCACTCTTCCCTCTCGATACCCCTTTACCCGACAGGTGCTTCGTAAGATGGCTACAACAAAGCAGAAATCGCAGAAACTGGATCAACGTCAGAGCCAAATGTATGAGCTGGGTGGTGTTGCACGCGTAGAGAAGCAACATTCGTCCGGAAAACTCACGGCTCGCGAACGCATCGACTACTTGCTCGATCCCGGTACTTTTCAAGAGTTTGGATTGTTTGCAACGGCGCCGGGTGATTCGGATGGATCGAAATTTCCTGCCGACGGTGTGATCGTGGGTTGCGGTGCGATCCGCGGACGCCTGACATTTGTCGCTTCGCAGGATTTTACCGTCGGTGGCGGTGCAGTCGGAAAAATGCATGCCCAGAAGATTGTTTCCGCGATGCAACAAGCGATGAAATGCGGAGCTCCGTTTATTCAGATCAACGATTCCGGTGGTGCGAGAATTCAGGAAGGGGTCGAATCGCTTCACGGTTATGGCGAAATCTTCTATCACAACACGCTCCTGTCGGGCGTCGTACCGCAGATCTCGATCATTGCCGGACCGTGTGCCGGTGGCGCGGCTTATTCTCCGGCACTGACAGATTTTGTCATTATGGTCGATAAAGTCGGGAAGATGTTGTTAACCGGTCCCGATGTCATCAAAGCCGTTACTGGACAATCAATTACAGCTGAAGAGTTGGGCGGTGCCCGAGTCGCTTCTTCGAAGGCGGGCTTGGCACATTTTGTAGTTGAAAGCGACGAGGCTGCAATCGAACTGAGCAAGCGCTTATTGTCCTTCCTGCCGCAAAACAACGCGATCGATCCACCGCGTACTGCCCGTTACGGTACGCTCGATTTTGGACACGATGATGAGTTGGATAGTATCATTCCCGACGATCCCAGAGAACCCTACGAAGTCCGGGATGTGATTACCAGAATCATCGACGATGGCGATTTTTTGGAAATATTCCAGTTATTCGCTCCGAATATTGTAATCGGTCTGGCACGGATCGGTGGTCGAACGATCGGAATTGTCGCCAATCAACCTTCGGTGAAGGCTGGGGTACTCGATATCGATTCATCGGATAAAGCGGCTCGGTTCATTCGGTTTTGTAATGCAATGAATATCCCGTTACTCACGTTAGTCGATGTGCCGGGTTTCTTGCCTGAAATCGAACAGGAACATCGGGGTATCATTCGTCACGGTGCAAAAATGCTCTTCGCCTATTCGGCGGCTACCGTTCCGAAAGTAACGGTGATTTTGCGGAAAGCTTATGGCGGTTCGTATTTGGCAATGTGCGCTAAAGCGTTGGGTGCCGATCGCGTATTCGCTTGGCCGACTGCCGAAATCGCCGTGATGGGTGCCGAAGGCGCCGTCAATCTTCTCTATAAGAAAGAACTCGAAGCGGTGGAGAATCAACAGGCATTGCGCGAGGAAAAAATCGAAGAGTATCGCGATAAATTCGCTTCGCCGTATGTTGCTGCGAGTCACGGTCAGATCGACAGCATCATTCAACCCGGCGATACCAGAGAGTATCTATTGTTCGCGTTCGCAACTTTCGAATCGAAACGGGAATTGCGTCCACCGAAAAAACATGGAACGATACCGTTATGATCGCATCGATCCGATCGCTGATCAGGATAGACTATGAATGAATATCTGATATTGCTCATCCTTCTGGTGATCGCGGTAATTGCAATTATCGCTGCCCGCAAAGCTACGAAGTACCGGGAACGACGCGAACAACGGGAACAGGTTGCCGTTGTTTCTGCGGTTCCGTCACCGTCGACTCCCGATGGGCAAGTCGTTGCTGCAATTATGGCGGCGATCGCAGCCTGCGAAAGCAAAAAATTCGTTATTCATCACATCCGCTATCTTCAATCCCCACCCGGGACTGAATCGTGGAGCGGGATTGGAAGAACACAACTGTTTTTATCACACCAAATTGACAGGAAGACAACATGAAAAAGTACCGCGTCTCCGTGAATGGCGTTCCGTATGAGGTACATGTTGAAGTGATTGAAGACGACGAATCGGATAATGTATCCGCTCAATCGCATCATCCTCCGAAAGTGGAGAAGCTTTCCGATTTGCCATCGATGATTACTGCTTCGGAAGTGGAACGAATCACTCCGAAATCGAAACCGAAAAGCGAGGGGGTCGATCAAATCAATTCTCCCTTATCCGGTGTTGTGCACAAGATCCATGTGAAATCTGGACAGCGAGTGAAATGGCACGAAGTACTGCTCGAGATCGATGCCATGAAAATGATCACCAAGATCTATTCACCGGACGATGGGCGTATCGAAATTATCCATGTGAATGAAGGTGATTCCGTTCAAACCGGAGAACTGCTGATCGAATATTCCGAGGAGGAAATTTAAATGACCGATCCGGTAATTTTCGCAGCGACAGTCTATCTGATCGGATGGATCGTCTCATTTTTCGTTGCCGCCATGATCAAAGGATTGTCGGTACTCATCCGCTTCAAGAAGTGATGGACTTTCTATGAACTCGTTCAATATTCTCGATCTGTTCGGTGGTATCGCCACCATGGTGGAAGCCCATCCCATGCTTGTCATATCGCGGATCTGCCTGATGATTCTCGGGATGGTGCTGGTTTATCTGGGTAAGAAAGAAGTGCTTGAACCGCTGCTTATGATCCCGATGGGTCTCGGTATGTGCGCGGTCAATGCCGGAGTCCTTTCACTCGACACTGTGTCGGCGGCTGCAGTCGGTGCAAAAACCGGAAATCTATTTGTCGCACCACTGGTAGCGAAAACCGACGATCTGATGACAATCCTGCAGATCGATTTTCTCCAACCGATCTATACTTTCACCTTCAGCAACGGTCTCATTGCATGTCTCGTGTTTATGGGCATTGGTGTCCTGTTGGACGTCGGCTACGTTATCGCCAAACCGTTCCAGAGTATGTTTCTAGCGCTCTGCGCCGAATTGGGAACCGTTGCCACGTTTCCGATCGCGATGGCGATGGGTCTCGATAAAGGGGAAGCCGCTTCGATTGCAATGGTTGGTGGTGCCGATGGTCCGATGGTTCTCTACACTTCGTTGACATTAGCGAAGCATACGTTCGTCCCAATCACCGTGGTGGCATATCTCTATCTCGGTTTGACCTACGGTGGGTATCCATATTTAATAAAGTTGCTAGTTCCCCGAAAACTTCGAGGGATCAAAGCTGAGCCACCGAAAAAAATCCGCAATATTACTTCCGGACAGAAACTTGCATTCGCCGTAGTCTCCTGCACTGTTCTATGTTTGCTATTTCCCGTCGCTGCACCGTTGTTTCTCTCGCTTTTTGTTGGTGTTGCCGTGCGTGAGGCAGGGATCAAAAAAATTCAAGAATTCATTGAAGGTCCGGTGCTCTATGGTTCGACCTTCTTTCTGGGATTGTTGCTCGGAATCCTCTGCGAAGCTAGTACTATCCTGAATCCAAAAGTACTGCTGCTGCTGATACTCGGAATTGTCGCACTCTTGTTGTCGGGAATTGGTGGACTGATGGGAGGTTACATCCTGTACTACATCAAACGCGGAAAATTCAATCCGACCATCGGAATTGCCGGAGTTTCCTGCGTACCGACCACTGCCAAAGTCGCTCAGAAATCCGTTTCCGAGGTGAATAACGAAGCGATCATTCTCCCCGATGCAATCGGTGCGAATATTAGCGGAGTCATTACAACTGCAATCTTAACCGGAGTATATATTTCTCTGGCACCCTTTTTCAAATAGTCGATCGATTACAATTTGAAATAAATAGACGGGCATAAAGCCCGTCTTTTTTTTCTGATTTCTGATTTTACTTGCCTTAAGTGATGAATCGTATAATATTACATTGGAATATTGGAGTGAGAATGATCCTGGGCGCACATATCTCAACTGCCGGCGGAGTGGATAAAGCACCACCTTCTGCCTTCGCGTTGGGATGCAAAGCAATTCAAATCTTTACCAAAAATCAAAACCAATGGTTTGCCAAACCACTTACGGATTCCAACATCCGCGGCTGGAAAGAACAACTCTCAAGCAACGGGATCGATCCCCGTAATACGACTTCGCACGATAGCTATTTAATCAATCTCTGCGCACCCGATCCCGATAATCGTCAGAAATCGATTAAAGGATTTCTCGATGAACTGGCGCGCTGCGAGGCTTTGGACGTTCCGTTTCTAGTCACGCATCCCGGTTCCCATCTGAAGCAAGGGGAAGAGTGGGGATTGCAGGAGATGGTGAAATCGGTCGATGAGATTCACACTGCCATGCCCGGTCTGAAAACGATGACACTGCTCGAAACGACTGCGGGTCAAGGGACGAATCTCGGATATAAATTCGAGCATCTCGCATTTATTCGGGACAACGTGAAAGAACCCGAGCGTATCGGCATCTGTTTCGATACCTGTCACACCTATAGCGCGGGCTACGACACTGCAAACAAATACAATGATGTAATGGAGGAATTCGATCGATTGATCGGTATCGAACATCTGCGGGCTTTTCATTTGAACGATTCCAAAAAACCGTTCGCCAGCAGAATCGACCGTCACGAGGATATCGGGCTCGGTTCGCTGGGAATCAAACCGTTCTACTATCTCCTGAATGATCCACGGTTTGCCAATGTTCCCGGAATTCTCGAGACACCCGAAGGCGAAGCCGGGTACGAGAAGAATTTAAAATTGTTGCGATCAATTGTAGAAACCACCATTTAACGATATTTTATTTCGATCTATTTTTTTCGGTTCTTTGTAAATTTCTTTTGAAGCAGCACCAATTCTGATTATCAATCTGGTACGATGTTTGTCGAAATGTGGAGCGAAAATGAGTCATAAAGTGATTCTGGTTACCCATACGTATCTCGGGAAAGATGATGAATTAGGCAATAAGCTGTTTGTTAACTTCTGGCGAACGCTGGCGGAATCGATTGTCGAACCGGATTCGATCTGCTTTCTCCACGAAGGTGTGAAAATGTTATTACAGGACTCGCCCATCATCGAACCATTGTTGTTGATGGCGAAAGAGGGGGTACACCTTTACGCCTGTAGAACCTGTTGCGATTATTACGGTATTTCCGAGCAACTCGCCACCGGACGGATTGTGTCGATGGGCGATATTCAGGAAAAGATGTTTACCGGAGAACTCATCGAGATCTAGCGATCCAACCGGCATCGTTTCATTCATTTCGGAATTATTTATTCAGATCAAAACCAATCCCGGGTGAATTTCGTACCACTACCAAGCGGGTAGTAGATCCGCAGGTATATACTTGTTTTGTTTGTTGAAACATATCATCGAATTTTATGGGGGCGCCAATGGATATTTCATTACTCAAGGAGAGTTTTCCGGAAGAATCGCGCGTATTGCTCAATCCCAATGGTGTCGGTGCGTTAGTTGCCGCTGGTCACCGCGTATATGTGCAGACCGGAGCCGGGGAGCGGGCAGGTTGGAAAGATACCGATTATTCCGACCGTGGCGCTTTGATCGCCTATTCGCAGTCGGAAGCGATTGCGCGTGCCGAAATTGTCGCCAAAGTGCAACCCCCATCGCTTGATGAAATAAAACTATTGCAAGAAGAACAACTGCTTGTCAGCTTCTTGTTGATTGCATCAATGTCGAAAGCACACCTGGCAGAACTACGCGACCGTAGGATCAGTGCGCTGGCATTGGAATCCGTTCGCTCTAATGATGGATCTTATCCATTACGACAGGTGATGAGCGAAATTGGCGGTCGATTAGCCGTTCAAATGGCGGGAACGTACCTGCAGACGCAGCATGGTGGACGCGGAATTTTAATGCCGTCACTTCCCTCGGTGCCGGGTGCGCAAATCGCTGTGATTGGTGCCGGTGCTGCCGGTATTTCCGCCACTCGTGCCGCAATTGGTGCCGGTGCCCGGGTACTTCTTCTTGACCGCTTTCCCGATCAATTACGGACGCTCCCCGACACGTTGTATCCGCATCTCGAAACCATGGTCGCGATCCCGAGTAATTTGATGAACATCGCTAAATTCGTCGATGTCTTGATCAGTGCCGTCCACATGGAAGATCTTCCCGCACCTCACGTCGTTTCTGCCGAGATGATCAAAGCGATGAAGCCGGGTAGTGTCGTTGTCGATCTCGCAATCGATCAGGGTGGTTCGATCGAAACGTCGCGACCGACATCCCTGCGCGATCCTGTGTTCGTCAAGGATAACGTGACACACCTATGTGTGCCCAATTTACCGGCTGCAGTCGGTCGTACTGCTTCGCATCTATTAACTAATCTGGTCGGTGATATGCTGCTTTGCATCGCCGAAAAGGGTACTGGGAATACCTTTGAATGCCCCGAACCGGTTCGAAGTGGCATCACATTATGGCAAGGAAAAGCGACACGGGAACTGGTTAGCGAATTTACAGGATTGGAATATAGTGCTTTATAATCAAGATCCAAGCGAATTGCCGACACTTTTTTCTACCAATTGAGTGGTTTTCGGCAGAGAGACGCTGTAAATTGAGCGATGTTCCCAACCGGGCGGACAAACTAGTCCGCCCGAACTATTAAATTGAATCCACTGATTTTGATTCGTCTCAGGAATATTCACTGTGTTGTCGTACCGATTGTGGATGCCGGTCATTTTACTGATCGGGTCAAATGTGTTCATGACCTTCGCATGGTATGGACACCTTCGTTTTAAATCGTCGCCGTTGATTGCAACCATCTTGGTCAGTTGGGGAATTGCGCTATTCGAGTATTGTCTGCAGGTTCCCGCCAATCGGATCGGCTACGGCTATTATTCCGGCGCACAACTAAAGACAATTCAGGAAATTATCACGCTATCGATTTTCGTTCTTTTTTCAGCGTGGTATTTACAAGAACCGATCCGCTGGAATGTTCTGGTGGGATTTGCATTCGTTTTGATCGGTTCGTTTTTCATCTTTCATAAATGGTAACAGGAGGCAATGTGGCACCGCAGCGGAAGCGAATTCTCTCGGGGATGAGACCCACGGGAAAGCTTCATCTAGGTCATTTCACCGTCTTGGAAAACTGGGTGAATTTGCAATCGGAATACGACAACTTTCATCTTGTCGCCGATTGGCATGTACTTACTACCGACTATCAACACCCGGAAAAGATTTGGGAAAACACCTATGAAATGGTGCTCGATTGGCTTGCCGCGGGAATCGATCCGCAGCAATCGCCGATTTTTCGCCAGTCGCAGGTACGCGAACATGCCGAACTCCATTTACTGTTTTCGATGTTGATCAGCTTCGGTCGATTGCAACGCAATCCGACCTTCAAAGAGCAGATTCGCGATCTTGGAATGGAAGATGAATTTTCCTACGGTCATATCGGTTATCCGGTATTGCAGGCTGCCGACATTCTTGTCTACAAAGCACATTTGGTGCCGGTCGGCGAGGATCAAGTACCGCACATCGAGTTGGCACGCGAATTGGCGCGGCGCTTCAATTTTGTGTTCTGCGAAAACCGCGAACCGGTATTTCCAGAACCAGAACCGCGCGTCGGACAATTTGCTCGACTCCCCGGATTGGATCGACGGCGCATGTCAAAATCGCTCGGCAATACGATCTTGATGTCCGATCCCGAAGATGAGATTCGAGCGAAGCTCCGCGGTGCTATCACCGATGAGCAGAAAGTCCGAAAGAGCGATCCCGGACGTCCTGAAATCTGTACGATCTACACTTATCACCAGAAATTTAATCTGGGTGAAACTGCGCAGATCGAACAGGATTGTAAATCCGGAGCGTTGGGTTGTGTTGCCTGCAAGAAACGATGCGGTGATAAGATACTCGAATTCCTGAATCCGATTCAAGAAAAACGCGCCGAGTATGCGAGCAAACCCGAGGTGGTGCGCGAGATTCTGCTCGATGGCGAAACACGAGCACGGATTGAAGCCGAAAAAACCATGTCGGAAGTCCGCGTATTGATGGGCTTCGAGAACTGATGATCCGATGAGCAGCGCACCGATCGAAATCATCGACGAAGAACCCCTCGACACTACTGTCGAGGAACCGCAGGAGTCTATCTTTGAGGGGATCGTGCAAGTCGATCTACCCGCCTTCAAAGGTCCCCTCGATGTACTCTGCTTCCTGCTTCGTCGCGGTGAATTGGATACCAAGGAGATTCCCCCCATCGCAGTGGCGGAGCAGGTCTTCAAAACGATGCCGACACTCGCCGGGCGCGATATCCTCGGTGCCGGTACGTCGATTTATTACGATGCGTTGCTGCTTGAAGTAAAAAGCGCTTTGCTCGGAAAAATCGGTTTGCCCGAAGTGGCAATGGTCAAACCGCCCGAACCGGAAAATTGGACGGACGAACGTGAACACAATCGTTTTGCCACGATGCTCGCACGTCGCTACCGCAGTTGGTGGGGCACCTTTCCGCGAGGATTGGGAGCGGGCGATCGCACCAAGCCGTTGACACCGGTCAATGAGAAGACGCGTCGCGCACTGTTGCAGATATACCGCGAATTGGTCATGCGTCCGCGCGAGCAGATTCGCGTGTTGCCGAAAGGTGACGAACCGATTGCCAATCGTCGCGAGATACTGATTCACCGGTTGCCGCTACATGAGCGCAAAGAATTGCGCGCGATCTGGCGCGGTGAATCGCTGATCGACAAAGTACTGACCTTCTTGACGTTGCTGGAATTGGTGACGCAACAAATCGTCTTGATCGAACAGGACGAAGAGACTGGCGCGATTTATCTTACCCGTGTGAAAACACCAATCCTGCCGACAGAAGAAAAGACCGAAGAGTTGGAATTACCCTTGTCGTATTCGAAGGAAGAATAATCCGGAACCATTCATGTTAACACCTGAACGTGCACAACTGGAAGCATTGCTATTTGCCACTGATAACCCGCTGACACTCGCGAGGATTGCCGAATTGCTCGTCATGCCGGTCGGTCGGGTCGATCGCGAGTTGGAATTGCTGGAAGAGCAGTACCGCAATGAAGGACACTCGCTGTTTGTGTCGCGCGAAGGTTCGGCGATTCGCTTGCGTACCCGTCCCGAATTCGCTCAGTTGTTGATTTCCGTTCGCGGCGAACCGGCAAAGATTACTCGACCTGCTTTGGAAGTACTCGCAATTATCGTAATGCAAAAAACTGCAACCCGTTCCGAAATTGATCGCTTGCGCGGAGTCGATTCCGATAGTGTTGTCAACAGCCTTCAAGCGCGCGGATTAATTGAAGAAGCCGGTCGCGAAGAAACCCCCGGTCGTGCGGCATTCTTCCGCGTCACCGACCTCTTCCTCGAGTTATTCGGCGTGACGAAACTAACCGATCTCATCGAAGAATATCAAACCACTTTCCGCGACGATGCAACGAAAGAACCAGAAACTGTCGCTGAACAATCACAGAATTCAGCCGAACTTCCTGAACCGAGCACACCAGTCGACTTGGAAACACCGATGACGGATTCGGAACACCCACCCGAACCAATCATCGAAACTGATCGAATTGATTCAGAATCAGAAACTACTGAAAGAGAATAAAAAAAGAGCGGTGTTCACACCGCCCTTTTCGCTAGATCAAGCCACAATCAACGCGTTGATCGTTGGTAATTGACTATATATCTTGCCGATTGAATATTGTAACCCGGTACGTGAGCATTGATCTCGCCATTCAGCTCAATCACTTCTGGATTCGTAAAGACATCAGATTCATTCACTCGCAAATACAGAGTCGCAGTGCCAATGCCGTTCGGATCGGTATATCCCGGTACCGGAAAGCTGTAGTTCCCCGTGCGTCTAACATTCGGTGCAATCCCATTTTGCAAACCATTCACTAGCGGTGGATTGTATACCTCGGAAGCGGCTTCGGTTGTAGTTTTATAAAAATGTCCATATTGCGTTGTAAACTCGACCGGCACCCGCGGTATTCGGCTACCGTAGCCATCTCGAATAAGTGCATAGACAACCAGAGTGGCTGTTTCGCGACCGGAAGTAAAGAAACAAGTACCAGGAATACTAGTTAATTGAACATACCCACCTAACAACGGCAGCGCAAAACGATTTCTCACCGTAAGATTTAACAACGTATCGGTACACGTAAACAACACAGTATCCATTGTGTTTAGACCGTGAAACTGCAATCTTGGAGTGCTACCGCCGACGATTACTGCCAGCGATTCCGGCGACACTGAATACGAAAATGAAGAATGGATTAGATTGCGAAACCGGTCGCGAACCGTGATTGTCGGAAGTGAAATGGTCCAGATCCCCCCCCCTTCTTGCTGGAAATCGAGCGAATCGATTGTCCAATCGACGCTGTCCGGAGCACCCGGAATGATAGCGAGATTGGCATATTGATTGCGAATAGGCGGTGAAAATGGTTGTCCAGTGGTCGGATTCAAAACCTCAGCGGCCACTTGTACGTTACCGGCTCGGTTTCCGGTCAACAGATAAATCCCTGCGACTCCGTGATCGTCAGTCGCTGCTGTGAGTGTATCGTATCCGATTGATCCACTTGAAGTTCGAAGTAACGCCGGACGATACGGCGCAGTCCCGAAACTAATCGCATTGACAATAGTGAACCGCACCGGTACACCCACTGGTGAATAAATCACGCGCTCGAAATGAACCTGCGCCAATAATCGAGTGGTAGAACCACCAACAGCAATACGTGACGTATTGACGGAATCCAACGTCAATCCAAAGCGCATCGGTCGAATTCGCGGTCGTAAAACGAGCGTGTCGTTGGTTGAAAATTCATCGAGGAGACACACGATGAGTGTGTCGGCAGATAAATCTGATCCCGATCCCCGCATGTATACATTCGATGCGATACCATTCGCAATCGGAGTAGTATCAAACCGCCAGGAACCACTAGCCGTAGATAGTCGATGCCAGCAAACCGCACCATCTCCCGTGTAACGAGCACCATTTCGATCGGTTACTGAAACATCGAAGCGAAGCGTATCGCTCTGATAGTTGGTCTGAGTCGACGTTGCAGAGAAGTGGACTAATGAAGGACTAGAGTTGTTGATGCTGTTATCGCTACTCCCATTGGGAGATCGACTACAAGAAGAAATTGCGAAGAGCATCGACAAAAGCAGAAAAAACAGACGTGTTTTCATCATAACCTCATCAATAGAATCATGAAATAGGCTTGTAATCATACTACCATAAAGGGTAAGAAGAAGGTAACGATGTTCGCAACCCAAAATTTAAATTTAATCAAATTTGTTGTGATGTAGATCTAATTTTAAATCGTAACTCATTATGTATTCGTTGGCAGAAAATAAGTTATCAGTGGGAATAGAGGTTGAGAGATTGAATGATGGGAATGAATAAGTTGAAACCTTCGAAAACTAGAGCATCGATTCGTTGGCAATCAACTTCTCCGATTTCGGATCTTGATTCAGCAGATTGTTGATACTCGAGACGAGTTGCTCGAAACTAAACGGTTTCGGGAGAAATACCGTCGGTTTGTGACGAATGAATTTTGCTGCGATATCCGCTTCACCAAAACCGCTAGTAACGATCACTTTCAGATCTTCTTTAATCGTCAATAAGTGTTCCAATACCACTTCACCGCTCATAATCGGCATCGTTACATCGAGTACTGCGAGCGAAATACGATCGCGGTTTTCGCGAAGCGCGTCGATCGCCTTGATACCATCGTTTGCTGAAATAACATCGTAACCGGCTTTTTCAAGGATACTGCGCTCGATCGTCAGCAACGATTCATCGTCGTCGATCACCAAAATCGTATACGTCTCTTCAGAAATCGCAGTTGTGTAATCGATCCGTTCGGAAATGGCGGCACTTGATCGAGGAAGGTAAATACTGAATTTCGTGCCGAGATTGGGTGCAGTTTCAATTTTCGCTGCGCCACTGTGGCTGCGAATAATTCCCTGTACGGCGGCAAGTCCAAGACCGCGTCCGAATTGCTTCGTCGAGAAGAATGGATCGAATATTTTAAGGAGTGTTTCCTGATCGATTCCGATTCCATCGTCGCAAATTTCGATCGCGATCGCTTCCCCTTGAAGTGCATCCGAATCGAATTGACACGCTAATCGTAAATTATCGTCGAATGAAATGAGACCGGTAGTAATCGTGATGGATCCCTTTTCATCGTCTTGATACGCTTCGGCAGCATTCAAAACCAGATTGAGCAGCAGTTGACTGAATTGCTGGACATCGGCATCGATCGATAATGGTACCGAATGCGGAACGAACGAGATTGAGCATTTTCCTTTAACTGCCGCAATCAGTGTGAGCAGAAGATTTTCGATCGTGTCGTTTACTTCGATCGATTGCACATTGAATTTACCGTGACCGGAAAAAGCGAGCAAAGATTTACTGAGTGCTGCAGCACGATGAGTTGCCGTTTCGATTTTCTTCATGTAATCGTAAACCGGAGAACTCTCCGATAACGACAGCATCGATAATTCCGCGAAACCGAGAATACCACCCAATAGATTGTTGAAATCGTGCGCAATCCCACCCGCAAGCGTCCGCAAGCTTTCCGTCTTCTGCAGAGAGAGCAATCGTTCCCGCAATCGCTGACGTTCGAAATCCGATTGTTTCTGTTCGGTAATATCCGTTGCGCTGATTACAACCCGGGCTACATGGTTATTGTTGTCAAGTACCGGTTCGTAATGAAATTCAAACCAGCATTCGGAGCCATCCTCGCGAATCAACGGCTTCTGATAAGTCAACCAATTCCCGTCAAGCACCGAGCGGAAATGAAAACCATAATCGAAGTCGTTCATTTTTTCTGCAATGAATTGCAATGGATCGCCCGGGGCACAATCGTAGGAATAGAAATCTCGGAAGAGTTGTTGTGCTGTCTTGTTCAGCAGTAGAATCTTACCATCGCGATCCAATAGCAAGTACGCACGGTGCGTGTTGTCCAATACCGCACGTAAGTCCGATTCGGAATTCCATTGTGTGGGAAGATTCCGGTTGGATGATTCGACAGCATGATTTTGGTCGGATGGCGGGTGCGGAGTTCGTGAGACAGATCGGGTCATGAACTGCCTCGATTAGTTGGATCGATCGTAGTCTGCAAATCGAAGTCGAAATCGTGAGTGGTATCTATTTTCACTTCAAAAAAACCAAATGTGTTGAATTTACGACTGTAAATATATCACAATCTGCATTACCTTACTTTATTCACGATAATGAATTCAAGGCGGTTTATCAAGAACGGGATGCCGTTTTCGCAATTTGATTGTGATTCAAATTCTTACACGAGTTATAAAGTATTTTCTGTCTGATTTGCCGAGTTTCACCGAATGACCGATTGAGAATTTTTTAGCATTTGCCTACCCCTTCATTTTCTCTTTACCTTTTGTCGCACACCGTTCAACACTCCGTCCGCAAGGATCTGCACCAAGCAAGGAGACTTAATGGATATCCGTGGAAAAACAATTCTCGTACTCGGTGGCGCCGGTCTGGTGGGTCGCGCGTTTTGCCGAAAATTACTGAAGTTACAACCCCGTAAGGTGGTCATTGGCGGCTTGACTGAAGCCGAAGCCAAAGAAGGAGTCGCGACATTAAAACCCGATGCCGGGAACTGTGAATTGGTTCCGGTTTGGGGAAATGTCTTCGTTCGTTGGGATTTCAAAGATCTCCGACGCAGTCCCGATCCCGAGGCAGATGAAATCCTCAAGGATCAGGCTCGCCGAGCAATTCACTTGCGCGACATTCTCGATCCGCTCGACGCCGAGATCTTGACGAACAATACGTTTGTCCGATTCCTCGACGAGCACAAACCCGACGCCGTAATCGACTGTATCAACACCGCGACCGGCATCGCCTATCAGGATCTTTATTCACAGTCTGAGCGCCTCCGAACCGAAATCGGAAATTTCCGCGCCGGAAAAAACACCGATCCGACCAATCTCGTGAACTTCACGGAATCGATGATCGGATCGCTTTACATTCCGCAATTGGTGCGGCACATCCAAGTCATGTTCGAAGCAATGAAGCCGACCAAGCTATCGCCCGTCGAACGCCAAAGCCACAAAGTCACCGCGTACATCAAGTGCGGTACAATGGGTACCGGTGGTATGGGTCTCAACATCCCGTACACGCACAGCGAAGGGAAACCGTCGCGCGTATTGATGTCGAAGACGTCGGTCGCCGGCGCGCATTCGTTGCTGCTGACGCTGATGTCGATCACACCCGGTGCACCGGTCGTGAAAGAAATCAAACCGGCAGCCGCCATTGCGTGGAAAGATATCCGCTTCGATAAGATTTATCGCAAGGGTCGTCCGATCGCTATGGTCGATGTCGCTCCCGAACAAGCGGAAGTACTCGGTGAGAAATTCAGCCCTGTCAAACCGGGCAGCGCCAAACCTACCGGCGACGATCTCAAAGCCGTATTCATCGATACCGGTGAGAATGGCGTATTTTCCGCCGGCGAATTCGAAGCAATCACCAGCATCGGTCAGATGGAATTTATTACGCCTGAAGAAATTGCCGATGTCATGGTCAATGAACTATGTGGTGGCAATTCCGGTAAGGATGTTGTCGGCGCGATCGACGCCGCGGTAATGGGACCGACGTACCGCGCCGGTGCTATTCGCGAGAAAGCCCTCAAGAAGCTTGAAGATCTCGAGAAGACCAATGGCGAAGACAGCGTCGCGTTTGAAATTCTCGGACCGCCGCGCCTCAGCAAGTTGTTGTTCGAAGCCTATCTGCTGAAGCGAACGTACGGCACCTACGAAGCGGCGCTGCATGCCACTCCGGAAGCCATGCGTTGTGCTGCCGAAGCGATGTTGAAGACCGATCCGAAACTACGCTCGCAGATTCTCACGATCGGTTTGCCGATTCTGTTCTCCGATGGTAAATCGATTCTTCGTGCCGATGCGGTGGTTATTCCCCCGGATCCGGGCAAGAAGAAAGACTTCCCGGTTTCCGCCGAACGTGTCGATCAGTGGTGTTTCGATGGCTGGATCGATCTCCGGATGAAGAATTGGGAACTATGGCACGAACGCCTCAAGAAGATGAAAGCCGAAGCCGAGACCGATGACGGCAGCGAAAAGAGCAGCCGGTTCCATCGTGGTCGCGAATTCTGGTGGATGTCGACGCCTAGTGGCGGCGAAGCACCGGCACCGATCCGCGTTGGCGCGGTTGCAGGCTGGTTGTTCTGTGTCGAAGACGAAGGCGAACGTATCAAAAGATAGGTGTTAGGGGTTAGGAATTGGGAGTTAGGAAAAAGGCGAGCGAAAGCTCGCCTTTTGTTCGTGTGTCGATACATATAAGATTGATCTTGTTATATAAATATTGTACTATATATATAATATATGCTTTGTAATATATCGTTGAGAGTACTATGCGAACTTACAATTTTCTAATTGACTCTAATATCCTGTTTCCTGCAGAACCGCAATCATTAAATGATATCACGTCATTAAGTGAAATTGCGCTGGAATTTCAAAGATTATGCAATAAGCACAGACATCACATTTTTATTCATCCTGCTCAAATTCAGGATATTACTTCGGATCGAAATGAGGAGAGAAAAAAACTACGACAATTATCTTTAAAACGATTCGAAATGTTAATGGATTCTCCACCAATCGTCAACATTTGTAAAGTAATACCAGTTCCCAGCAAACGAAATGACATTGTTGATTATTATCTACTCGCCGCTTTATATGCACAAGCTGTTCATTTTCTTGTCACTGAAGATAAAGAGATTCATAAACGAGCGAGGCTCTTGCAAATTGAATCAAAAGTCATTTTTTTAAAGGATGCAATTAAAATGATTCAGTCATCGAAGAGATTGACAATTTTTCCGCACTCCTCAATAATCAAGGCGCATTATTTAAATCTAGAGGATGACATCTTCGTTTCACTTAAAGAAGAATATCCTGGATTTATGAATTGGATTTCCAGATGTAGAGAAGAGCAGCGGGATTGTATCGTTATTCAGGAATCAAATCAGGAGCAGTATTGGGGTATCGCAATTCTTAAACGACATGATATGGATTTTTTTAATAAGTTATGTAATCAAGATATACTAAAGATATGTACTCTTAAATTAATATATAAAGCCCAAGGCCAATACATGAGTGAACTGCTGCTAAAAGGAATTTTCGATTACGCTTATACGCACGATCATTTATGTATAATTGTTGAAGTAAATACGCATTCTCATCCTGATTTAAGCAATTTTCTAGAAGAATTTGGATTTATGAAAACTGAGCATTTTGCACGAAATGGGATAGATTCAGTTTATGTAAAATATCTTCTTCCACCAGCAGATAGCGATACAAATTTATTGTCTTCTTTCGAAGCGAATCGATTGTATGGACCCCGATACATAAAACCAAACAGTCAACGCATTTTTTTAGTTCCAATCAAACCGGAGTGGCACAATGGTCTCTTTCCAGAATTCAATCCTCAACATGACTTTCTCTTTGAATCTCACACATACAGCAATAGTATTCGCAAAGTCTATATTAGTTCAAATACTCGTATAAAGCTGGATGAAGGAGCAGCACTTTTGTTTTACTTGTCTCACTCAGAACAAATTGTGACGAATATTTGTATTGTCGAAAAAATTAAAATTTCAAAGAGTACGGAACAAATCATAAAATTTTGTAAAGGATATGCAGTACTTCCAGAGTCAGAAATTAATCACTCAACTAGAAATTGTACAAAAGATGCGATGGCAATAAAAATGAGGATCTGTTTTTCATTTGAACCAGCTATTAAACTTGACGAATTGCTAGTGTTAGGATATATTAAAGGACCACCTCAAACAATTACTCGACTCAAAGGAGATTCCGCTGCGTGGTTACTCAAAAAGATCAATTTCGGATCTTAGTTTCGATCCATCCCCGCTACGCCGAACAAATTCTTTTGGGCAACAAGACTGTTGAATTTCGAAAGCAGAAATTCTCAAAATCGATTTCGGAAATTTATTTTTATCAGACCGCACCCATTCACTCGATCGATTTTAGTGCCGAGGTACTGGCAGTCATCTACGATAATCCCAAAAATTTATGGCGTAAATTTCGCGCCACTTCCGGGATCGATCGAATTCAATTCGAGAAGTACTATGATGGAAAGAATGTCGGTACTGCTATTCTTCTAAGCGAGGTTAGGAGATTCAATCGACCTAAAAAAATTGAATCAATTATACCTTCTGGACTACCCCCACAGAGTTTTATTTATTTCTAGGAGTGAACTACTTTCCCTCTCCTACCTCGGATCCGCATTCAGCGTCACTGCCTGATTCATCGAATCGGGAAAATTGAATTCGGTGCCGTGATGCCACAGCAGACTTGTCTCGGCATTATCCAGAAAATGCGCATACACCGTCGTACTGTCGGTGGCGCGATGATATCCCAGAATCCAAGGCTGCCGATCTGCCGGTATCAGCCAATTCACGGTATCCGCTACCGTCGTCTGATAGTTGACAATCACTGTGTCGATCGGAGTAGTGAAGTAATTTTTCATATACAAAATGAAATAGCTCTCCGATACATAAATCGAGGTGCCGTACATATCGACTGTATCGACGGCAATCGTGTCCTTGGCGATGAGCGTCAATCCCAATACTTGATCAGGGTACGCTGTAACTTTCGCAACGCATTGAAATATCACCGTGCCGGGATTCGCAGTGTATTGAAAGGTCGTCGTATCGCCCGACGGGATCGTTCGCATGTTCCAGCCGTGTACTGTGACTTGAAGCGGCGTCAATGTTTCATTGACCATCATATACCGGAATGGATCTGCTTTCACCGGATTTGTTCCCGACGATGATGTTCCGTGATAGCACCCGGAAATATTGAGCAGTATCAACACTATCGGAAATATTGCAATGATCCGTTTCATCGTGAACTCGATTCCCTGTGATTTGCTGATGGTTCTACTCCGTCCGAAACTATCTCGACGATCGACGAATCATATTGTCGTCCGCTAGCAACCGTAATCCGACGGTCGCTGCTCGCCGTGATCGTCAATACTTGATTGGTCGTATTCGGCAATGTGAATTCGGTTCCGTTACGCCAGAGATGATAGACTTGCGTAGTACTGCCGCTCGTGCCCGAGATCGCCGTGCCGGTATAGGCGGTATAAAATCCCAAAAGTCGGGTTACACCGTCGGGCGGTACATCGATTGCCACTTCGACCGAATCGTAGCGTTGCACATTCATCCCGAATTTTGTAAAAGTATCGCTGCTGGTATTGTTGAATTTTAACAGGAAATAGGCAGTCGAAACCGAAAGTCGGCAGCGATATACCGAACCGGCATCGGCAACATACAAGTTTTGATTCCAGGTGATCGTATTCCCCAACGGTGCATCGTTCCAGCCCAACACGCGACAACTCGCGCTGAGTTGCACCGTCGTCGGATTTTCGGAGTATTGATACCAAATGCTGTCCCCTGTCGGTATGGTCACGGTGGAATTGCTCCCGATCGTACAACTCACTGGATACGGTACGGTATTGATACATACTACCCGTAAACTGCGTCCGGTCGAATCGGCATCCAATCTGATCCGCTGATTTGCGGTATTGGGAAATAAATAGTCGACGCGAACCGCCCACGTCGACGATCGCCCCAGTGATGTCACAAAATGTACATACACTGCTTTCGCATAACTGGTGTCGTAAATCCCAACGGCACGTTCGACACCATCATTCGGGTAAGTCGAGTTGATCGTCGTTTCATGACCTAAGTTGTAATTGACCTTCACCTGATCGATTGCATAGAGCGACCGATTCTTCAGGGTAAAGCAGCAGTACTTCGGTTTGAGTTGAAGTTTGTGACGGTAGCGCGAGAGATTGTTCACCTGCAGCGTATCGCAATAGGAAACTATTGTTCCCACTGATTGTAGGCTACTGAAATAAGCGGCGAATGTACCGGAGACGATTACTGCATTGAAATTACTCGGGATCGTGTAAATCACGGAATCGCCCGGTTCCAGTGAATGACCCGTTTGATTCACGATCTCGACCGTCGCTCGGACCGGTGTTTCATTCACTATGGTCAATTCGACCGGTTGCACATTCTCGTTATCGGGATTGGTGGTCGTTTTTGAAGTACAGCCACAAAATATGAGTGTCGCAAAAACAAGTAGGTAGATCCGCATCATCGACTCCATCCAGCAGTTGTTGGGGTTAAATCACACAAGCGATTGAAATTGTACATCAAGGGTGTAATAATATATATCGAATGAAGTATATTGTTGTATCTGAATAAGCGTTTTGATTTTTTTTTCTGGGAGTAATAATGAGACATCCGGCGTTACTGGTAATCGATGTCCAGAAATTCTACACGACTCCGGGACTCCGTACCTATATCGACGATTGTGAACCGGTAATTGAACGTATCAACCGCTTGATTGCAGCTTTCGAGCGGAAACGCTTCCCTGTCATTTATATCCAGCACATGTATCGCGCCGATGGCGCCGATGCCGGGCGAATGTGGGACTATACCGGCACCCGGAAACCGAGTTCATTCATTACCGGAACGGATATCGTCGATTATGCCGATTCGCTGCACCAGATCAAAAATCGCTTCGAAATCGATAAACACCGCTACTCCTCGTTCAAACAGACCGAACTGGACCAACTCCTCAAATCCGAACATATCGATACTGTCGTGGTGACCGGATTCATGACCAATTTCTGTTGCGAGACCACTGCCCGCGAAGCGCACGATCTCGATTATTACGTCTACTTTCTGAGTGATGCCACCAGTTGCCCATTCAATCTGGTCGGCGTCGAGCGCGATCGGGTGAAGGAAGTGGTCCACGCATCGCTCGCCGCAGGATTCGCGATCATCAAATCAACCGACGAATATCTGGAAATTCTTGCAAAGAACTAACGACCACCGGATAAATTCTCTGCACCGATCGGATTCAGCGGTTGTGATTTACTCTTGATTGGTTATATTGTCTGACATGAAGAAAACAGTCACAGCACCGAAATCCCAGCATCCATCGATTTCCTCCGAGTATCCCGCTGAATCGTTGATCGATCGCGTCATCGCCGGCGATACCTTGGAGATTTTACCGAAACTCCCCGACGAGTGCGTCGATTCCGTGTTTGTTGATCCCCCCTATTTTCTTCAATTACCGAAAAAACGGCTGAAACGCTGGTCCGGTTCCGATGTCGACGGTGTCGACGATCATTGGGATACTTTCAAGGATTTCAACGAATACGACGAATTCACCCGCCGCTACCTGACCGAGTTAAAGCGGATCATGAAGCCGAAAGCGACGATTTGGATTATTGGTTCCTACCACAATATCTACCGTGTTGGCAAGATCCTGATGGATAATGGGTACTGGCTGTTGAACGATGTCGTCTGGTTCAAATCGAACCCAATGCCGAACTTCCTCGGAGTCCGCTTCACCAATTCCACCGAAACTTTGCTCTGGGCATTGAAAGACAAAAATGCGAAGGGGTATACTTTCCACAAGAGTGAAGCGAAGCGTTTCAACGAGGGGAAATTGGGAATTAACGTCTGGCGAATTCCGCTCTGTTCCGGTTCCGAACGGTTGCGCGACGACGACGGCAATAAAACCCATTCTACTCAGAAACCGCTTGAGCTGCTCCGTCGTGTGATTTCTTCCTCAACCAATCCCGGCGATCTGATTCTCGATCCCATGGCGGGTACCGGCACCACTGCGGTTGCTGCTAAGGAATTGGGGAGGCACTATCTCCTGATCGAACGCAATCCCGACTATCTGAAAGCCATCGCAAAACGTCTGAACAACGCGAATACTTAAGCGATCGTTAATTCTTCATCTGCCCACGTTACGCCAGTTTCATCCGCTGTCAATCGCATAGCTCGAAATTCCACTCCCCGCTGTTTGGCTATCGCAACCGTTTCCGCATACTGGGGATCGATCGCTGCCGCCGCGCCTACCGTACCGCTTGCCGGATGTTGTACGGCATACACAATGGCGGTCTTCGTCGTCTCGGATTGGGATTGTATCAACGTGTTGAGATGTTTAACCGCACGTACGCTGGGTGCATCCGGAAACAAGAACTTCCCACTGGCTTCGTCGAACCATGTCACCGATTTCACTTCCACTAACCTTCGCATCGCTGGATAAGTCAATTCGAAATCGAAGCGACTATCGCCAACAGTCACTTCCGGACGAACTGATTCCGGCAATCCCCACCCGGCAATCAATCCATTCGACAACACCTCTCTGAGTAATCGATTCGGCAGCATTGTATCGATCGCCGCCCATCCAAACGGTGTCAGCGTTTGAATCCACCGATATGGCATTTTATTACCGGGAGTCGCAAGCAACCGAACTTCACCACCCGGAAAACAGACCGATGTCATCCGTCCCGGATTGGGACAATGCACTGTCACTTCAGTTCCGTCCGGCAATTGCACATCGGCGAGAAACCGCTGGTACCGCCGAAGGAGGATCGCTGTGATGGGAGTCGTGGAATATTTGATACTGGGAACTATCAATCTAAATCCTGTCGTTTCGAACAAAAGCGGCGCACCTAAAAAGTGCGCCGAAAAGAAATTTTTACTGACTCTTACCGTTAGGGACGATAATTATACGCTTCATCGAAATCGTTCCAACCGATCCGATACGATCCGATACCCAACGAATCCAATTCGGCGCGAAGCAATTCATCATTATCGATCGCCATCGTAATGCTCCACCCACCGGAATTCGTACGTCGGCTCGTTCCAGTCAAATCCCAGCGCGATGGAATTGCATCGGATTCCCATGTAAGGACTGTTCCACTCCAACTGTACACGGCATCGCCCAAAGGTGGCGGTGCACCGCCCGGCACGTCGAATGAGCCGATGATGCTGTACGAATAATCGTAGGTATACCCGTCGCTAGCGGTTGCTACATAATTTTGATGATATACCGCTGAACCGGTTAAATGCGATAACGAATCCTGTGTCACTCGCTTCGATGCGATGAGATAGTAGTATGTGCCATTATTCGTCGTATCGCCGCCGTAAATATTCCAGCCGTAATACACCGAATCGGCATGCGTTCCCGGATTTTGCCAGATATTCGGAACGAATCTCACACTTTCGACCAAGCTGTCGCCGATGCTCCGCGCATAGTAATCGTGATCTGCCGGTAGTAATCCGGAGGATGATTCCTGCGGGTTGGGACAAGCAAACCCTTTTTGCAATTGATCGACCAATCGAATCTGTTCCCAAGTTCGCGCCAGCAGTGTGGTGCATACCCGTTTTTGCGCTGTTTGCGATACGTAAAACGTCGGTAACAGTCCGCTGTCTTCGCGCGACGGCGAGCACGATGTTAGCAGCCAAGTGAATACCAGAGCTGATAGTATGAGGAAGATCGGATACCGGTTCATTTTCATCGTGGCGCTAACATCCTAACATCGGTTTGACACCTGATAACGGTGATAGATTATTGCATCGAAAAAGAATACAACGTTGAGCGACCATTGGCAAGTCGATAGCTTCCCCGGTAAACTCCCGAAGTAGAATCGAAACCAGTATAAAAATAACTGGCAAACAACTCGCCACCAACTGAAAGCGATCCAATTGAATCATGCACGCTTACAGTGCGGGCAATGTTCCAATTGCCTTGAAAGTTATACGTTTTCGACGCCCCGGACGAATCCGGATCGGTCAGATCGCTCGTACCGACTGCGCTGAAAATACCTTGCGGGGACAAAAATTGATTAGAGCTGTTTCTTCGGCAATCCAACTGGTCCCAGTTCAACGGGGCACCGTAAGAAATTGTTTGGGGAATGCCCAGAATACTGATCTCCACTTCATAACGTTGATCGTATTGACCTTGATAGTAGTTTCCGCTATGGATAGTATACATGACGGATGTCAAACGAGTCGTGGAAATATGAAGATTATCGGTATAGGACAATTCGGCACGCTGGTCGTACCGTGTTGGAGTGCCTTCGTTCCGAAACGGATTCGGTGTCAGTTTCCACCGGAATGCCAGCGATCCACCCGATAATGTGTCGGTACTTCGACCAAACCAACCATTGTTGAAAACAAACAACAGCGTGTCGATCGGGACGAATGACTCAATTTCTCGCGCACCGTGTCGCGCCGCTAATAGCGAGACGTTCAGCATCATTAGAAAGCCCGGTTTCCGCTGATCCAGTGGACGAGTTTGATCGAAGCCCGCAATCCGGTGCCATGCCGCGGAATCGTAATCGCGAAAGACTTCGGTTGCAGTGATCCCACTATTCGGATTGGGAGTAATCGCATTGGAACCATTACACCCACTGAATGAACTGACTGCAATTATTGATAGTACAAAGAGAATTAAATACTTAGCTCTCATATTGTGTGATTCCCTTGAAACAAACAAATATATCGCTCGATTTTTGTTTTTCCGCGAGGGTGCGATACGTTATCTTAATCAATTAATCGATTTAGATCACTCGGATCACACACTCAGGATCAATACTGAATGGATCAACCCAATACGAATCACCAACTGTTACCGGTTGTCGCGATTGACGGTCCCGCTGGATCGGGCAAGAGTTCCGTTGCGAAGCGGGTTGCTGCCACCTTGGCACTCCCGCATATCGATACCGGGGCAATGTATCGAGCACTGACGGTTAAAGCGTTACAGCGCCATATACCCATTTCCGACGCGATTGCATTACACCGGATGACCAGCGATACAACCGTCGAGTTTACCCACGACGGTAAAACGCTGCTCGACAGTGAGGATGTCTCGGACGCAATCCGAAAACCGGAAATATCTGCCAATGTTAGTGCAGTATCGGCTCATGCCACCGTTCGCGAACAGATGGTGCGGTTGCAACGTAATGCCGGTCGGAATGGCGCTGTGCTCGAGGGGCGCGATATCGGTACGGTTGTATTTCCCGATGCACGACTCAAAGTCTATTTGATCGCGTCCGACGAAGTGCGCGCGCGACGCCGTCAACATGATCTCCAAGAGATCGGCGTAATTAAATCGGTCGAAGACGTGATCGCCGATTTGAGAACACGCGATAAATTGGACAGTGAGCGCGAAACTTCACCACTGCGGTGCGCAGATGATGCCCGAGTGCTGGATACCAGTGATCTTACCATCAAACAGGTAGTTGATCGAATTGTCGAGTGGGCTAGTGAGACCGGATTTGTTCCTGCAAACCCTGCTAAAATTGTTGAAAAGAGTATATGAAGTACGGACCGATGCGTTTGGGTTATCGCATTTGTAAAGAAATACCCCACTACATTCTGAAATTAGTCGCCGGACTGAAAATTATCGGATTGGAAAATGTTCCAATCACCGGTTCGCTGTGGATCGTGTCAAATCACCAATCGAATTTCGATCCTCCCATTATCGGGTCCACCATGCCCCGGGAAATCTACTTTGCAGCCAAACGGACTCTATTTAAAGGGTTCTTGGGAAAAATTATCACTTATCTCAATTCGATCCCGGTGAATCGTTCCGGCTTCGATAAAGATGTCGTGCGCCGCTTAACTGATGAAGTAAAAAATGGTAAAGCTTGTTTGATTTTTCCCGAAGGAACCCGCTCGCTGAATGGTCGCTTTCTAGCAATCAAGGGCGGCGTCGGAATGTTGTTGACGATGGCGCCGGCTCCGATCATTCCTGTTCGAATCGAAGGGAGTTGGCGATTGGATCGAAAACAGCTCCGCCGGGAACCGTTACGAATGTATATCGGTAAACCGATTTCACAGGATGAATTTCTCTCGATCGGTGCCGATTTGGAAAGTCGCGAACGCTACATCGCAATCTCCAACGCGATCTTCGATCGCATTCGAACGATGGGCAGTGGGGATCCCGAGCGTGCCGCAATCGACTGATGTATTGCCGACAAATCTTTCTACCGGGCAACAGTGCGAACGACTGACACTGCTGTTTCAAACACTATTCGCGAATCCTCCAACCACCATCGAGCGGCTGAAAGGCGATGCATCGGCACGTACAATCTATCGAATAGTCGATGCAACTCATTCCGTGATTGGCATCTACGGACCAGTCCTCGCCGAGAATCGTGCTTTCCTTAGCTTCACCCGAACCTTTACTCAACTGGATCTTCCAGTGCCGGAGATCTTAATTGAAGACGAAACCGGATTCTGTTATCTACTCGAAGATCTCGGCAATGAAACGCTGTTCGATAAATTGACCCGATTGCGAGCGGAACGTGCAGGTAATTTTCCGATCGATCAAATCCGCGACAATTATCGCAATGCAGTCGAAACACTGGTTCAATTCCAAATTAAGTCGCCGAGCCGAATCGATCGATCGCTCTGTTACCAAGGGGCAGAGTTCGATGAAGCCGCTTGGCAGCGCGATCACGACTATTTTCTGGAAAAATTTATCCAGATCTTGATGCCCGATTCTAAGAATCGTTTTAAGTTGGAATTGGAATTTGCCACACACCGATCCTTGCTTGCCGAATTTCCACGCGACGCTTTTCTCTATCGCGATTTTCAATCCCGCAATATCATGGTGACTGCTCGCGGACTCGTCTGTATCGATTACCAATCCGGTCGGATCGGTGCACCTTGTTACGATATCGCGTCGCTGCTGTTCGATGCCCGTGCCGATTTACCACCGGACTTTCGCGAAGAATTGCGCGAAATCCATTTTTCGCTATTGGAGCAGCACGGCTATCCTCCCGCGGTTCTAGACGCGAGTTTTGCACCGTATGCCCTGCTTCGCGTCCTGCAGGCGCTGGGTAGTTACGGTAACAACGGTATTCTGAAGGGGCATCGCCAGCATTTATCAGCCATTCCATTCGGATTGCGAAATGCCCTTTCGATCATCAACTCGGATACTCGATTGCGAAAAATGACGCCGCTGTTATCGGAGACAATTGCTCGAATCGCTGAATTGAAACCGTGGACGAAATTTCTTGAATCCGATACTATCGATCGAACCACCGCAGGAGCGCGATAATGACGAATCCTTTACTGATCCGGGTCTACAGCTTCAGCTATCGCTATGGAAACCCGTTTCGCGATCCTACCGGTAATGGTGGAGGTTTCGTATTCGACTGTCGCGGCTTGCCAAATCCCGGGCGGAACCCGGATCTCTCGAACTTGACCGGTTTCGACGAACCCATCGTCAATTTTTTTCGCGAATATCAAACCGAATTGGATACATATATCCAACACTGTTTCGAGTTAGTTGCGGGTCATGCGAGGAATTACTCGCAGCGCGGGTTCGCCGATTTGCAAGTTGCATTCGGATGTACCGGTGGGCGTCATCGCTCAGTCTTTTGTGCCAATCGGCTAACAGAAATGCTTCGTCAACTGGGGTGGAATGTTCGAATAATTCATTGGCAACTCGCACAGGATTTTCCGCATCACCGAAAACATCGGGGCATGATATTGGCTGCCGGTTTCGGTACTCGTCTTCGACCGCTGACCGACACTCGTCCAAAAGCGTTGGTGGAAGCGGGGGGGCGCTCGATGCTCGATTGGTGTGCCGATGCGTTGATCAAGAGTGGTTGTTCCGAACTAGTCGTCAATGCCCACCACCATGCCGAACAAATCGAACAGTGGTCAATACGGTTTCGCGAATCGCACCCCGAAATTTCATTAGCACTATCCTTTGAACCGGAGATCCTTGGTACCGGTGGGGGCATCAGACAAGCAGCACGCTGGTTGCACGGTCCCGAGCCGGTTTTAATTCATAACTGCGACATCTATACCGATTTCGATTTAAATTCGCTCTACACCCACTATAATCCATCTGATTTGGCGCTCCTGGTTTGTCAGCAACGATCGGCATCTAGTTATCTTTTGGTGGATGACGAAAATCGAATCTGCGGTTTGAAATCGCCGAAGCTCGGTTCTAAACTCGTTACGAATCCTCATGGTTCTGTTAGAGAATTGGGATTTACCGGTATTCACTTGATTGGACCAACCGGTCTCGAACATTTATCGAAGTATCACGATCTATCGATTATCGATAGCTATCTGAAAGCGATTGCCGAGGATCAGACAGTGCGAGCCTTCGAACAAACGGGTAACTGGTTCGAAATGGGGAATCCCGAGCGACTGGAAATATTGGATCAATACCTGCGTACCTGATTCACTTCATTGAAATCGGTTTTCTCATTTGTATACGCAAGGTCTGATCACGAAGCATACTCGCATCGCGAGATATTTTTTAGGGGCGAATCGCATTCGCCCCTTTCGTAGATTATAACCACGATTCGGAATACGGTATTACAGTATCTCTTGAGAATAAGTTGTTAGGTAGTAGTAGGAGCGGCTCCCCGCGGTCGCCCGCAGGTTTTTGTTGGCTGTGTGTACCTGTTCGGAGAATCCTGACACTGCATCATGATATCTTCGTTTTCTAGAACCACGATACAAGAATCATAATACCTACTCAAACAAAAAACCTGCCAGACGGCAGGTTTTTTGTAAGATCGAGTATCGGTAGAATTATTTACCGACTTCTTGCTTAAGCTTCAACAGTTCTTCTTCGGCTTTCTGACGCTCGATACGAGTCTTCTCAAGATCGAGATTCAAGAATTGCAGATCGCGTTCGCTATCGACGGTCCAGTCGAACAGGCTTTCGCGCGATTGACGAGCCAGTCGTTCACGCAATGCGGCAGCGCCGGCGCCACGACGACCTTCGCCAACCTTGGCAAATGGATCGCTCGAATAGAACGTGGTGGACGGACGGAAGCGAAGCAAACCGGAAAAACGCCACGGTTCGTAGTTGTAGGTGTCTTTCGGTTCGAAAACGCCGGAGGTTGTATTCTTGGCTTGTCCCAGTAAGATTTCCGGAGACAGCATCATTTCCATGCCCGAGAAGAGCTGGAAGTTTACAACCGGGCTAATGTAGGCAAACGGTTCACGACTGAAAACTTCTTTACGCGGCATATGAATGAATGCCATGCCGTGAAATTGCAGACCGACCGACATATTCTGCATCGGATGCATATATGCGGCACCCCACTGAATGGATTGAGCAGATTCGCCGAAACCATTCTGATCGTTGTGATTGGTATAGGTCGCACTGACACCGATGAATTCGCTTTCCTCAGGATAAAGCGGACGCTGGTACCACGACATATTCCAAGTCAACGACGGAGCGTTGCCACCACCGAAATAGGGATAGAGCGGTAGATTGTTGTATTTCGCTACACGATAGCGGATGCCGAGCTGAAACGAGTGCAACACATAGAGTTGACCCATCGTCGTCGCTAGACTGCCGTATTTGAAGCGTAATGTCAAATCACCGGGAATAATGTAATTGTCGTTCGTTTTACCAATCTGACCGTTAAGATTGTAGGAGCGACTACCCCAGTTCGGATCCATATAGGTGATTTGGGACATACCGATTTCAAAATTACGGCTGTAACCAAAGTGAATGTTCAAAGCGGAACTTCCCGTTTTGATCCCACTTAAATTACCGACCTTGCCAGCCCATACTTGACCGTGAATGCCAATATCGGCTGCGCCAGGCGGCAAAGTCATTGCCGAACCGACCCACATCGTGCCCATTCCGCCTACATATTCTTCACTTGATGCGATAGAAGTAAGCATCAGTGAAAGAGCGGATATTACTAGAATAAACTTCCAAACCTTCATGTCGCCTCCGCCATGAGAGAATTATCCATGACTATTTATTTATAACACAACTTACGCAAAACCATGATACCTGTCAAGGGTTCTACGATAATCCAATTAAGTTTTCATGAAGAAAAGATAATACACGTTCGCAATAACCGCTAACTGGGCAATAACGCTGACAATCTGAGTCGTCAGCTCTCCGAGCGAACCCGAAATTATCACCGTGTCACCCGGTTGAAGCTTCGGAATGAGTCGTTCGTCACCAGTTTTCAAGAATTTATTGATATTTATCGTCAAGACCTCCGAGCCCGCAGTCGAACTCCGGATGACTTTGATATTATCAAGCCTTGCTTTATAGAGCGGTCCACCAGCGACAGAGATTAAAGTCATTAAATCGGTGTTCGAGGGAACTAGATATTGACCCGGTTTCAAAACCAAACCCCAAATATTGACAGCCATGAGCAGTTCATTTTGACTGCCAATGTAATACTGCGCGCCACGCTCACCGCCAGTGCCAACAAGGGTACCAACCGGTCCCATTTGTTGAGCAAACGCCGTACTTGCTATCAATAACAAGAACGAGAACACCAGAATCGACTTTTTAAAGGTCAAAGGACACCTTCCTTTCTGAACCGTAAGATAGTAATGTAAATGCTAAAAAAATCATATCGTCATCGTTACCGCTTACCGAATTACCGAAAATGACAGCGTTGACACCGAACCGGCACTCTCTTGTCGCCAGAATTCGATTCGCGCTGAATAGTCACCCAACATAAGCCGACCATTATCCCGCAAATACAGCCGATTCGCAGTGTTATCGTCGTTAAAACGGATCAGAATCTGACCGTCGGAGGGGTAATTACTATACTCGTAATGCCAAACCAGTCTGCCTTCGGAGTTGCGCAATTTCAGCGAATACCGATCCGGTGAACTCTCGGGGTTGGAAATCACATACGTTCCGGAAAAAACCGGGTTCCCGGCATCGGCTCCTTCGGTAGTAAAGCCGTCGAGTTTGCGAATGAGTTCAAAACGTCGTACTTCGGAAGGCTCGGAGACATTACCGGATTGGTCGACTGCATTAATCCAGTATTCATATAAATAGCTGCTATCGGTCGAAGCATTGGGCAGTATCCGGGAATCGACCACAACGAAAGTACGACCGCTTAATTGCGCGCTGTGAGTCCCTGCCAGAATCGGTGAATCCATTGTATAGGCGCGTCGAAAAAAGATCTGCCATTCTGCTAAGTCGGCATCGGGACAGGGTGCCCACATCAATTTAAAACCATTCGGCGACGATACACTCGGTTGATCCGGTCCACAGACCGAATCGGTCAAGGTTGAAAACGAAGCCAAAGGCAGCAGCTCGGGTCGTACCGGAGGTGTTACATCGTCCGGCGAGCGATTTTTCCCGCAACCTGCAATGGCTATCGTAAGCAACATGGTTACAAGGATAAGGAGTTTCGTATTCATCAACACAGAATCGCGACGATTAGAGGTGGAAAGTAACGCCGATCCAATGCTGATTTCCAAGTTCCGGTTGTTGGAATGCATAATCGATCTGACCTTTCCAGACGCGCAGCCCCGCGCCATAGGATGTTAAACCCTGTCGCCGTCCAATTCGAGCTGAATAGCGGCGATCGAAAGTATACTCAACACCGTAATTCACTTCATAATCGTATTTCTTCTCGGTATTCAACTCGAGTGTGACATCGCTCTTCCAATCCCGAAACGGTTGTGAGTAAGCGAAGCCCCACCGGAAATTCATCGGAATCGCGTCTTCGACGCCATTTCCCCAGTTGATACCGGTTCGCGTAAAGTCGTCCGCGACGATGGCGAGATTGATGTCGCCGAGTTTCTTTTGACCCAATAAATCGTTCATTGAAAACCGCAAGCCGATACCGGCGTCGACACCAATTCCGGTGGCGCGTTTATTGTACAATGCCATCCGGACAAGCTTCACGTTGATGCCTGCGGGGATTTCCAACGGTAGCGAGAAATAACTCCATCCCAGATCGGCAGTAAATCGGTTTAATTTTGCAAAAGTAAAGAAGACTGCATCTTCGTTGTCGCTGGTGATACCGATCGGACGTCCGCCACGCTCGCGTATCGCCCGCTGACGATCGTCGATCGACATCGATGAGTAATCGGGCCAAATCGGAATCTTATCCACTGAAAGCCGCACCCAATGCAAACCGATTGCCGCACCGGTGATTGGCATGGCAATCCCGACCACGTGATAGGTTGCCAATCCGTCGAATAGTGGAACATACATCGCATTGACTTCGGTACCCCGTAGTCGCGATAACAGTGCCGGGTTCCAATAAAACGAGGACGCTTGATCGCCGCTCGCGACGGTGCCACCCATCGCTAACTGTCGAGGACCGACTCCCAATTCCAGAAATTCACCGGCGTAGCGATTGGCACGCACCAATGGTACGGAACCGAGACTCGCTGCAATCAGGAGCGAAAAGAGAATTCGGTGAAAACCACGTGACAGTCGTCTGTTCCGAACAGCCGAATGAATTGGATGAGGAGGTTTTCGATACCGCTGGTATTGCATTCGTTACCTCAGTTTTGCCAGCTTACCTTTGTGTTCAATCGTTTTGCTGCCATTTTTGGCAATGAAACGATAAAAATATACACCGTTAGCCACAACTTGACCGGATTCGTCACGACCGTCCCAAAGCAATTCGCGATAGTTGATCACGTGAGCATCGGTTTCGCGCAGTGTCCGAATTTTGCGACCCGATACCGTGTAAATCGAAATCTCGACCGGAACGCTGGTCTGATCGGTTAGACTATAGAAGAATGTAGTCGTCTTGGAGAACGGATTCGGGAAATTGCCGACCCAATCGAGTTGGAAATCGTTAACGACAACAAAGTTGATCGAGTCGCTGTTGCGATTACCCGCTAAATCCTGAACCTGAATTTTCATCCAGAATTTACCCGCAGAGAAATGCCGGGTCACTAGTACCGGTTGATTTTTACTGCTGCTCAATCCTTCCGGAAGGATCAATTCGGAACTAGTCATCGAATCGGCATTCGTGCTGCCACTGCGACCGACGATACAGGAAACGGAACCGGGTAGCGATAAATCCAATCCACCATCATCGTACACCATTGCCGAGAATCGCGCGCCGCGACGAATGTAGCCCCCTTCGGAGAATATTTGACCTTCCGCTTGGAAGTCAATGCGGGGAGGCGTACGATCCTGATTATCGATGAGACTGAAAGTGGAATAAAGCGGTCCTTCGTAATGGTAAACACCTGCCGTATCGGCGGACGAGGGGAGCATTTGCCACAACCCTTTACTGGTACGTCCGTGAATCTGAATCATCGTTCCAATGACTTCGTCGGCTACCATCTCAAGGCGGATGGACGATAGTTTTGTTAACGAATCCGTCTTGACGATAATTCCCCGACCGCGAGTAACAACGTCTTTATACGTTGCGAACCGCAATCCCTGTTGTGTTAGAGTACTCAAAGTATCGGTAGATGCAATCGTCACCACACCCGATGGTCGATCGATCGCATTCGGCGGTATCGAAACCCGGATATTCCGGGTAGGATTGATCCACACGCCATTGGAACCATTGGCTGAAGTGACCCACCAATCGGTCGTGGTCGGATAGAAAATCGAAGTACTGAATGGATCCGAAGGTAATTGATTGACCGAATCGATATCGATATTGCTAATCAAATAGTAACTGCCCGGGGGATAGGGAAATGCCCACGATACCAGCTCCGATTCGTAGACTTTAACCGATGGCAAGTTTGTATACTGGGTTGCGATCGTATCGGTGCCTTTACGTACAATCATCCGCGCACGGGTCGGTCGGGAGGGAATGTTGCCGACATTTCGTACCAGCATATTCGCAACCAGCGAGTCCTGCTTGTTCCATTGCAAATAGCTGTTATCCCATCGTAACATCGCACGCGGAGTGACAGCCGAATAAATGAAAGTATCCGACTTGCTGCGACGGTTCAATGTATCGACCCAACTAACAAAGACGCGTAAAATGGAACGGGCTGAATTGGATCGAAGAGCGGGTGTTTCGTACCAAAATGCGCCACGTTGCCGACTTGGGGTTGCAGCCACCGAATCGTTCGAAAGGCGTATCGTATCGGTTGCGTCGTTCCAAAGAATATGGAAATACATCTGCCGGATGCTATCGGGATCGATAATTTTTGCGGCGACTCGATAAACTGTGTCGGAAAACAACGGTAACGGGTCGGTTAGCAGGGAATCCAATTCACGGTTGCGTAACGAAGCTCGGAAATAAATCGTCGAATAGCCGCGAACTGCTCGAACCGAAGTGTCCGATTGGAGTGCCGATACCGATGGTTGAAAGAAGAAACGTAGTGTACCATAAGTGTTGGCAGAATTTATGTAGTTGGCTGGAACACTTAATTGTGCCGAAAAATTATTGGAGGTGATCGGAAATTGAGCTTCGACCGGTGTCCAACTTACATCCAGTGATGTTTCGTCGGCACGATACCAGCGCACCGATGCAGTTCCACTTGAGAACGGAAGAGTTGTCGTCACATTGAGCGGATCGTCGGAAACGACAATGTTGTTATCGATTGTTTGATTCGCTGAATTGAACCCCGGAAAATGAATGCCCGGATCGCCAAGTAAGGACGTTGCCCAGAAACTATTACCGCTGTTCGTATTGATTACACCACCGTTGTTGATGACATAGCGCGATTTCGTTTCGGTAAGTAGTTGACCGTAGCTGATTGACGGGTCGTTTGCAAGGATTTGGAACATCTGATTCTGGAAATCCAGACCTTGATTCACGATACCCAATCCCGTCGTGCCGAATACTCCGGTAGCGCCGCGCTGAGGTGCGAAAATAAATTCCTCACCCATGGTCGATCGTTGATTGATACCATTGAAAGTCACGATGAAGCAGGAGAAGTTGCAGATCAATGGGTACTTACCGCGATTCTGCAATTCGGCTACATTTTCACTTCGGAACAAACCACTATCCGCCCAGATCCGACCGCCACCGTGTCCATTGTAAATCATCAGCGACGTGCCTTGATTGAAAATCTTCTTCAGGTTATTAGTACAAACACCCGGGCGACCGCCATAGAAGATCGAATCGGCGTAGTTGATCTGCAAATTCACATAGTCGTAATACGGTCCAAGCATCTGTTGGTGACTGAAATCGTATTGCTCGAATAGACCGTTGCCGCCATTACCGCGCAAGAAAGAAATCGTGTTTTGCCAACGCTGCGGTTGCTGTTGATGTTCAACTTCCAGCACTTTATCGAAATAATCGCTTGCTTCCTGCACCGACCGTGCCGATACACGACTGATGTTGATACTCGGGATATAACTGTCGTCGAGTAATGAATACCACGTATCGGAGCCAACCAGACCGACGTACGAAACCGGCATCATCGGATGAGGAATGAGTGATCCACCGTGGCGTGGATTGAATTGCTGATTCGATTGCGCGTCGCCCAGCAGCATGACGGTGGTCGGAGGAATACGCCAATTCGCGACAGCATACTTCAAGAAGTCGCGGATCCCTTTCGGGTGAAACATCCCTTGACCGAATCGAGTCAGGATCTTTTCCAAATCGACGGTCATCGCGCCATTGTAATTTTGCGAGCGAATCCGGATCAATTCCGCAAGTTGCGGAGTCTCTAACAAAAATTTCGGTCCGATGATCAGATATTCGGCACCACCATTTGGTGGATCGACCAGCGAATCCGGTGCAATATATTCAAACATCGAATCGGGAACCGCGAGCTTACGATTGCCGGTTACTGCGTAATATTCCGTGGAAAGACCGGGTGCGTCTTGGAAATGAACCTGATACAATGGCGTATGATTCGGGCTGAAATATCGCTCCACCGTACCGTTAATCACTTTCGCACTGCCCCACCGATAAATATGGATATCCGGATTGGTGAAATTCCGGAAGGTGAAATCATAAAGCGTGTCAGGGTGCTCGGTTCGCGGCGTACCGACTCGCAATTCGTCGCGATAAGCATTCGTCAATCGCAGATATTCAACTTGGAACCAGTTTAATGCGATGCGATTTGTTGCAGTCGAGGTCGGAGTATCGCCGGGTGAAAAAATAGAAATTAAGTTTTGCCCGTGCCGGATATTGGTATTGTTGATTCCTTGAGTCGAATTCGATTCAATGATCCGAAGTTCCTGCCCACCCCAGTTGTAAGCGATGCTGTCGAATGTTCGGGTACTACCGTTCGTCGAATCGTAGCGAGTAATTTGGATCGTCTCGCGACCCAGTTCCAACACATTTTCCGAAATATTGTTCAGCAGAACGTAAGCGTGGTGTTTGGCTTGCAAACCGGTGAGCGAATGCATCGCGACTTTGATTCGAATCGGTGTGTATGCCAACGTATCGGGATATGCCAAATCGAATGGATAATCGCGGATGGCATTGCGTTCGATACCCGCATCCCAGAACCAACGGTCACGGGTTTCGTCATCGACTTCGGATAAACTGGCATTATAATTATTGGCTTCAAAGTGAACGCGAAGCGGTCCGGAGGTCACTTGAAAGTAATGACCCAAAGCCGTTGTCTTGATCTGACCGGACACTTCCGGCATCCGAACACCATTCCGACCGTTCCAACTCAAGATGTAGGCTTTGTAACTAGTGTACCGATTTCCAGTTAAATCGGGAGCATTGATTGTATCTTCCGGCAAGGGTGGTCGTCCAAAAAATTCAATAGCGGATTCTGCCGTGAATTGACCGTCTTCATCGCCATCGACGTGGATCGGAACCACCTGACCCTCGGATTGCATCATCAGTGTTCGCGGAATGACCGACCCGATCGGTACCCCGCGCGATGCCAATTGAGCACCGGTAATCCGGTAGATTCCCCATTTGTTCACATCGATCCGGACGTGGGCGATATTGTCGTTTGTTCCGGAGAACGTCGATGCCGAAGCATGTAGACCCGTACGCAACGAATTATTCATCGTTGCCGAGAGGGGTCCAGTCAAGCGTGAGAGATAGTCCCGTTCGCCACTGGATGCCGGACGTCCCGACGGTTCATGCAGACTTCCGCTGCCCGAGATTTCTACAACAATGCGCTTGATATAAAGGAGTTCGCGATTGGCGGCATTGTACCGAACCGGGTAAATTGTCAAACCGGCAAGCGGGATGCCGCGATACGTTCCCGAGGTTGTCGCGGAAATATATTGGCTCGGTTGAAAGCCTGGAAGATCCGGTAATGGGTTCGCGACAATGCTGTCGTCGACGGTTAGCGGGAACTTGGAGAGGGCGGTAACCGTTTTCTGACCGGTCTCAATTTCTACAATCCGAACCGAGGGGCGTCCGTTCGTCCAGACAAATGGTCGATTATCGATTGGCAGCAGATAGCCTGTCGCTGTGCGTTGTGGTGCAATTCCGGTGATCGAAGGCGCGGTTTTTCCCGAAAGGGTTTGTACGATGGGTTCCGGATAGCGGAATTCAAACCGGTAACTGCCGGAATTGTTCGTTAGAAAGCGGGCGCTGGCACGCGCTTTGGCAGCAGTGGCAAGGGTTGTGTCGATCGTCGAATGTGGTGCGACGGGTACCTGTTTGCTGGTTCCGGATGAATTGGATTTTGCAGAGACAGTAGTACTGGTAACGGGAGAGATCGGAGATTGGTTGAGAATTGCAGCGAGTGCGATACCGGCGATCGGCATCAAGATACATAGCAACCCGAGTAGATATCGGGGTCGCAGTCGTTGTTTGATCACAACAATCCTCCGAACCAATAATAACGGTCTCAATGATTTACTGAACACCCAACGAGCGAACTACCGATCCAACCGGCTTCACTCCCGGGGGTATTACGGACGCGATCACAATTGGTTTCGAGTACGCTCCTTGTCGTGACGCCCTAAATTAATCGAAGCACTACAACCTGTCAAGTCGATAAATATCGATTGATATAAAAACAGTTGTGATGGCGATCATCCCGGAGATTAGGAAAAATCGGAAGTCTCGGTTTGTAGATCGATCGGTAATCGATAGGATCTCTTGAAAAAAAGTTGTTATTACTAGTAGGGGCGGCTCCCCGCGGTCGCCCGCAGGTGTTTGTAGGTACAGACACTCTTGTCTGTACCTGTCCGCCTTGAGGTAGACACCAATTCATCACAACTTATTTTAAAGAAACACTATCTATCGCAAACTATGATACGATATCTTCGATGGCAAAAGCTATAGCACGGTCGAATGGAACCGGCAACACTTTGTCAGTGCGGTCTCACGTAATATATTCGGGCAGTCCCGGAAGTGCGAATGGAATCGAAGCAGCAACTAAGTCACGGTTTTAGAAATAGTGCCATCGGTGTGGTCGTAAGTGCCGCAGCGCTATGGTTCACATTTCACGGCGTTGATTTTCAAAGACTTGTCGATAGTTTATCGAAAATATCGATTTTGTCGATAAGTCTGTTGATTGCCGTTAATCTCTTATTTATTGTGGTTCGTGCCTATCGCTGGCAATGGCTGCTCCGACATCTGCAGCGAGTTCCGTTGGTTCCCGTCTATCATCTGTCGCAAATCGGTGCTTTGGCAAACAATGTTTTGCCATTGCGAATCGGCGAGGTGGTTCGGGCGATTCTCCTGAAACGTCGGTACCATTTTTCCGGCGCTCAGGCACTGGGCAATATCGTGCTCGAGCGCATGATCGATCTGATTGCGTTGGTCTTGATGCTGATCGTGGCGATTGCCTCCGGTCATCTCCCCAAAGAGTTCCTTCATTACGCCTGGTCGGCAGTTCTGATCGTCTCATCGGTGATTGCGATCATTCTAACCGTCTTGAAAATCTATCATTGGCGGGTCGGACATGCGCCCGAACGCAAATTGGGGCGGATTGCGGGACTGATCGACCGGATGGCGATCGGGATGAATGGCATCTATCATTGGCAAGTCTCGATTCCGGCACTGTTGTTGACTTTTGTCATGTGGCTCATCAGTGCGATGACCTTCATTGTTTTTGCCGGCGATTTCCCGCAACAAATTACGTTGCCGATTGCGATATCGGTGAGTGTCCTGACTGCCATCGGTGCGACGATTCCTGCGGCACCCGGTTTTGTCGGCACATATCATCTCTTCTGCAAATTGGGCTTGGTGGCGTATGGTATGCCGGAAGAGCAAGCCGTCGTGATCGCCTTCCTTACGCATATCGTTTCGTATCTGGTGAACAATATCACAGGTGTCATCTCGATGCTGATCTTCAAACTCCATTGGCGCGATATTCTTTTGCTCCGCAGCGAGACTGTCACCGACGACACGAAATTGCTCTGATTTTTTTCTTTTTTCTGTTTTCAATTTTATCTTTCCCCACACCCTACAACCTACGACCCACCACCCATCTTATTCGTAGCCGCAGGCTTCAGCCTGCGTTCTTGTATCCTTTTATTATCATTTCCCAATCCCTACCACCCACCCCCTATTCTGTTGGTGGCGCAGGCCTCCGAGCCTGCGATTTTCTTGTAGTACTGCCGATCTCCGAATCGGCTCTTTTTTTCGATTATTTTATCCTATCCTTTTTTTTAATAGACAAATACTGAAAAAAACAAGATGCCCAATCGAAGTTGGGCAGTACTACCGCACTCCGAATCGGCAAGACTCTTCTTTACGTAGGTCAGAACTTGTTCTGACCACCTCCTGTGTCTCAAATTGAAAACAGATGTCGAATCTAAATCCTTTAATTAAATTTTCTCCTATCACTCATCAATTAGCTTGTAAACACTCTCCGTCCGCATTATTATTGATAGAACACCTGTCCGACCGGAGCCGCCATGACTTTCCGCTATCGTACGCTACACCAACCCCCGCTCGCATTCGCGACGACTCTTATCTTCGTCTTCACAATCCTTCTTCCGCAAATTTCCTACGCCGTCTCGGTACAATCTTCGCGTCTTCCCCACCCTTTCCAGTTTACCGAGAACAAGGGACAGTGGGATTCGGCGGTCGTATACAAATGCGAGGTGCGGCGCGATGGGTTTACGTGGTTCCTTGAGCGCGATGGTGTCACTCTCGTCACCTCCGTGATCGATTCCTCCTCTGTCATTGCGAAGGCGCCGAATGGCGCCTGTGGCAATCCACTCTTTTCAACTTTTCCCAACACCCAATCCCTCCCACCCAACTCTTATTCTATTGGTGGCGCATGCCTCCGAGCCTGCGATCCTCTTGTGTCTGGTAAATTCCCCCTAAAATCTCACGCCCTCAAATTTAAATTTGTCGCTTCTTGTCGTTGCGAGGAACGCAGCGAAGGATCGTCCGCCGTAGGCGGAAAGCCGCAGCGAAGTGACGAAGCAATCTACTCTTTTAAAGATTCAATGATACAGGAGGAGATTACCTTCGGTGAGCCCTTCGGGGTTGCTTCGTCATTCCACTTCGGAAGTGCTTCGCACGTTCCTACGTTCATTCCTCGCAAATACAAAATCAGGATTCAAGATACAAGATTAGGGCGTATGCAATACGCCTCCGCGAAATGGATCAATGCTCAAGGCGAACTATCCTGGCACAACAATTATTTCCTCGGAAATGATTCGACAAAATGGGCACCGGATTGCCGCAATTTTACGCGCGTGGTATATCATGATGTCTGGGATGGCATCGATGTCGAATGGTATGAGAGCAAAGGTCATCTCGAATTCGATTTCGTAGTACATCCCGGTGCCGACCCCAAGCAAATCAAGATGGTATGCGAAGGGTTGACAGAAGATCTTTCGTTTGTTGGTGGCGCAGGCCTCCGAGCCTGCGAACGTAGGGGCGAATCGCATTCGCCCCTATCTGTTAAAGATGCACAAAAAGAAAAAACGGAGATTGCTTCGTCATTCCACTTCGGAAGTGCTTCGCACGTTCCTACGTTTCATTCCTCGCAACGACAAATCAAGATACAAAACGCAGGCTCGGAGGCCTGCGCCACCAAGACTGAATTGGTGTTACCCACCTCCCTCGGCGAACTCCGAATGAAAATTCCGGAAGCAAACCAAACCACTGTGAATGGCGCTCGCGGAACCGATGTCACAGCACAATTCAGACTCGTGTCAGAAAATCTCTTCGCGATCGATTTACCAAATGGGTACGATCCCTCGCAAACACTACGAATCGATCCACTAGTGTATAGTACCTATTTGGGGGGTGGTGGAAACGATTATGGAGATGGTATTGCTAATGATGGTAGTGGAGGAGTCATCATTTGTGGTTGCACAAACAGTTACGATTTTCCAATCACTGCTGGAGCTATCGATGGTAGCTACAATGGCGCATCGGTTAGTACTGGCGACTGTTTCGTCACAAGAGTGGATAGTACTTTTTCACGACTGATCTACAGTACTTTTCTCGGTGGACCGGATGACGATCGCGCAGAAAGTATTGTCAGTGATTCTTTGGGCAATAGTACAATCACCGGATATTCCGGCTCGCAATTCCCAACTACTGCTGGTGCTTTCGATCGATCGTATAATGGTGACGAACGCGATTGTTTCATCGCCCGTTTAAATAGTTCTGGCGAGAGACTTTTATATAGTACTTACATCGGCGGTAACGGTTACGATGATGGACATTCCATTCTGTCTGGTGATAGCGGAAGTGTGTTTATTGGAGGCATTACTAATAGTTTGAATTTTCCAACCACACCGGGAGTATTCGATTCGGCAGAAATTGGTGGTGTATTAATACATCTCAACAACTCGGGTTCTGGTTTATTGTATAGCACAGTTATAAGTCCTATGACAAATAGTTATTCGATTACTCCTGATGGATCGGGTGGAATTATCTCAACTGGATATTGTCATTCAGGACTCCCAACAACCCCCAATGCGTTCGATACGACTTTTAATGGTGGTGATTTGGATGCATTTGTGCTACGCTTGAATTCGACCGGCTCACAGTTGCTGTACAGTACTTATCTCGGTGGTTCCGGTAACCAAGAAATCGCTGGCTCAATCGTGAGTGATGAAAATGGTAACTGTGTTATCACTGGTAATACAACAAGTCTGAATTTTTCTGTTACTGCAGGTGCGTATAACACAGCATATAATGGTGGTGGAACTGTTCTCGGTGATTGTTTCATCTCTTATCTCGACAGTACTGGATCGAATCTTTTATATAGTACTTATCTCGGTGGTTCTGGTGAGGATATAGGTAGAAGTATCCTGTATTATAGCGATACTAGCGTTATAGTTGTAGGTGCAACTTATAGTACGAATTTCCCAACAACATTTGGGGCTTATTCACATCATCTGAATGGAACTGTCAATTGTTTTATTGCTAAATTCAAAATCAACACATCGCAATTGATATATAGTACATATTTTGGTGGGACAGGCACTACTGGAGGTTTTGCTAGTATAAGGCACCATTCTGATGAAATTATTTTTACTGGTATTTGTGGACCTGGTTTTCCAACGACACCGGAGGTCGGTGACACGAGTTTCAACGGGGTTACTGATGGGTTCATTGCGCGTTTGACACTTTTTCCGGACTCGTCAGCCAGTACACCGGAACGATTCATACAACCATCCGATTTCGCGTTAGCGCAGAATTACCCCAATCCCTTCAACGCCACCACCACCCTCTCCTATTCTCTTCCGACCACATCTCACGTCGATCTCCGTCTCTACGACCTTACCGGTCGCGAAATCACGACGCTCGTGCAGCACGAGCAGCGTGCCGGAACCTATCGCGTGTTGCTCGATGGTTCGAGATTAGCGAGTGGGACGTATTTTGTGCGATTGCAGGCGGGCACGTTTTCGAAGACACAGAAGATTGTGCTGTTGAAATAATTCATATTGTGAAGTAGGGGAGGGCTCGTGAGCCCTCCCGCCTGTAGGGGCGGGCTCCCACGCCCGCCCATTTATGGTAGGGGCAACGCCGCCCCCGCTGGGGGTTCGCGAACCGCCCGTGTCGCCTGAAGGTTGCACAAATTTTAATTATATGCACGGGATATAACAGCATTTTAATTGTGAATCCGATTACGATCGTTTATCTAGATCAGACACGGGCGGTTCGCGAACCACCGCTACCAAAAGATAGATTGCCACAGCCGCCGATAGCGGCTTAGCAACGACCATTCAGGATACCCGACATAAAAAAAACGGGCGCATTCACGCCCGTTCAAAATCAATATCTTCGCGACCCGACTACTTTTTAGCAGTCAAAATCAAAGCCAACTCCCGCACGACTTTCGCCGCCAGCACCGCACTGCAACCACTGCTATCGTAATGCGGCGAGAGTTCCATCACATCGGCAGCCACCACCTTTTTTCGCAGCAATTGTTCGATCAATTTGAACGTATCGCTGTAAGTCACGCCACCCGGTTCGGGCGTACCGGTGCCGGGGAAACAGGCGGGATCGTGCACATCGAGATCGATTGAAAAATAAATCGGATGATCGCCGATTTTATCCAGCTCTGCCGCGAATGCTTCCGCTGTGAACGGATGTTGCAACTGATGATGACGCGCATACTCAAATTCTTCGCGCGTACCGCTCCGGATACCGAATTGATGCACTCGTTTCGTACCGAGCAAATCGCAGCACCGGCGCATCACACAAGCATGTGAGAGTGGTTCGTCGAGATATTCCTCCCGGAGGTCGCAATGCGCATCGAATACGATCAAATGCAAGTCCGGATACTGTTCGCGAATAGCTTCCACACACGGTAATGTCAGCGAATGTTCGCCGCCGATAATCAGCGGAATCGATTCCAAATTGAGAATATGGTTGACACCCGCGCGCAACACTTCGAAGGCACGTTCCGGTCGACCGAATGGTAATTCGAGATCGCCCATATCGCACAGTTTGATGTCGTCCAAGTCGCGATGCAGTTGCGGCGAATAGCTTTCAATCCCGTAACTCGCCGACCGCACCGCCGCGGGACCGTAACGTGTTCCCGGTCGAAAACTCGTCGTCGAATCGTATGGCGCTCCCAGCAACGCGATCTCGGAATCGGCTGGGGAGTGGGTGGCACTGAGGTAACTAGCATTCAGCCAAGGGAGTTCGTTCATGCTTCCAGCTCCTTGTAGAGATGCGTTGGCAATGCGAATGCTGCGTGATGAATCCCCTCGTTGTAGTACTTGCTTTCACTCGTAATTGCTTTGGCGCGATGGTGATCGATCTCGAATGGCTCAATCCCGAGACTGGCATATGCAAAACTCCAGAGCCCACTCGGATACGTCGGAATCGATGCCAGATAGGTTGCCGTAATCGGAAAGACTTCGCGCATCGCGCGGCGCAGGTTCCGTACTGCCGGTGCCTGATACAACGGGCTTTCGCCTTGTGCGACAACCACACCGTTTTGTCGCAAAATTCGCTTTACCTGATTGTAAAATGCGGCATTGAACAAACCGATTCCCGGTCCGACCGGATCGCTCGAATCGATAATCACCACATCGTAAGAGTGATCGGCACTCTGCTTCACCCACTCGATCCCATCGCCGATCGTAACGTTGACTTTCGGATGATCCATACCGACCGCCGTCGAGGGAAAATGGATTTTACATAGATCCACGACCATCCCGTCAATCTCGCACATGTCGATATGCTTTACCAGCGAATGTCGTGACACTTCGCGTGCCGTGCCGCCGTCGCCGCCGCCAATGATCAGAACGCGTTCCGGATCGGGATGAACCAATAGCGGAACGTGACTAATCATTTCGTGATAGACGTATTCGTCGCGTTCCGTCAACTGAATCAGACCGTCGAGCGCCAACACGACGCCGTGCGAAGTCGAACGAAAAAGATCGATCTTCTGAAAGGAAGATTGTTGGGTGGCGAGCATCTCCGTTACCGAAAAGCCGAAAAAGCAGCCCCCTTCGTAGGTTTCGCGAAATTCACTGGTCATCCTGTTTCCCTCTTGTATCGATTTGTGGTTTTTCCTAACCACCAATTCCCAAACCCGAATCCCAATCCCGTCGGTGGCGCAGATATCCGAACCTGCGATCCGCTCACGCGGTCTGCCTCAGCAACCACTAAATATACGGAGAAAAAATCGAGGCGGAGGATCCGCCTCGATACTTCGAATAATATACGTAATTTCCGACTAACAGTCGATTGATCGAAAATCCGGTACTTGCAGACTCTTACTTCAAATACATCATCGGCATCGTCCGGACGGCTTTACCCGATTGCAACCGCACGAAATACTGTCCCGACGGCATTACCGCATCAGCCTTGAACGATACTGAATGATCGCCTGCCGTTTGATTTCCCTGATTCATCGTAGCAACTTCACGACCGTTCACATCGATAACCGACAACACGACGTTACCGGACGTCGGCAGCGAGTATTGCAGTGTCGTCTGCGAATTGAATGGATTCGGATAATTCTGTTTCAGCGCTACGGAACTGGGTAGTTGCGCTGTAATCGGCTCATTCACGTCCAATATTCCAATCAACGCACCGGTTGACATATTGACAAAAATACCCATCGACTCGCGGGTTGATCCGCGATTTCCGGCATAGATCGCAATCCAAACTGGAGTGCCGGCTGACACCAATGGATTCGAAAAGCTACCGCCGACCAGTGACAAGTTCACTGCCGTGTGACTGTTGCGAAACGCTGAACCGCCATTGCCTTCTGCCGTTGAAACGGCGACATCGCTGTTGCTGAACGTTGACGGGATGTTGGTCAACGAGGGATCGTTCGCGCCACCGGGAAATGCCTGTGCTCCTGCCGAAGTATAGACTGCTGTATACCAGCTATTTTGAGTTGCCGAGTAATAACTGTAAACCCACCCGGTCTCCGTACCCGATGTGGTCACGTTCGAATCGGCACTCGCGATCATTCGTAAAACCACGTCGTTGGCGTAAACGCGACAAGCATTGCGGGCACGGTCGACACCGTCGCGCGCCAGCAATTGTGCATATGAATTCGCAATCAATAACATCGCAGCCACTAGAACTATCACAAATCGTTTCACTATTCCTCCTGTAATTCGATAATAAATTTCTGACTAAATCGAGAACTCAAGATAAACGATTGCGATGCGATTGTAAACTGTACCTTTGGATGTAAAATAATTCACAAGTGATGTAGCTTACGATTCGTGGTAAGTAGGCTGGAGATCGCTTCAAACATGCGTTAACGGCGATTGAATAAAAAAAATAGAGACGGAAAACCCGTCTCTATTCCTATCACATTTTAGGTGATTAAATTTTCAATTACTATTTCAGATACATCATCGGCATCGTCCGAACGGCTTTGCCCGATTGCAACCGCACGAAGTATTGACCGGACGGCATAGCCGCATCAGCCTTGAACGATACTGAGTGATCGCCTGCCGTTTGATTTCCCTGATTCATCGATGCAATTTCACGACCGCTGGCATCGAATATCGACAGCGATACATTGCCGGAGGTCGGCAGCGAGTATTGCAGTGTCGTCTGCGAGTTGAACGGATTCGGGTAATTATTCTTCAGTTCGACTGTTCCGGGAAGCAATGCATACTGGTGCTCATTGACATCGGTTGCGACAATCAGATTGCCATTCGACATGTACATCACTGCTGCGAATTGGTTGTTGTTGCTGCCGTAATTTGCGATCCAGAGCGGTGTTCCAGCCGGAATGGTGCCGTTTTGTTCCACAAATGTCGCACCCATCAGCATGATCGTCGCCGTCGGATTGTTTTGTCGGAATACCGCACCACCATTGGATTCGGCAGTTGCCATGGCGACGTCGCTGTCGACAAATGTTGCCGGCAAAGCGACATATACGCTGTCATTGATTCCGCCGGGGAATGCTTGAGAAGTCCCGACATACATCGCCGAATACCAATTGTGGGTGGTCGGCGAGCAAAAATGGTACATCCATCCGCCGCATCGACCTGCAGCAGTGACCGGCGATTGAAGATTGACGATCATCCGCATCGTAGCGTCGGGAGAGAGTGCATGAACCGCGGTGGTGGCGGCTGAGATACCGTCGCGGGCGAGATACTGACCAAACGAAAGTGAAACGAACAACAGTGAGAGTGCGAGCACGGTTACAAGTTTTTTCATAATGTCTCCTAATAGATAATGAATTGGCGAGAAAGGAGCAGTGCATGGGTAGAGGATGCTAACAAGAATGTAAAATAACATCGAAACCATCGGATCGGAAGTGATCCAAATCAATTATTAAAAAAAAGATGCACATTTGTGCATCTTTTAACGAATTCTCATCTATTTACAAATCAGCGCCAAAGTACTACTGCCGCCAGTACCCCGCCGGTGTGTTCGACTTTGTGTTCCACTGCAATCGACCGGATTTCCTTCAATTCGCGACCGCGTGACAACATTCCTTGTCGCGCCATCTCACGGACGTGCTCTTCGATATCCTGTTTCGTGCCGCGTCCTTCATACTCCATAATCAAACCCGGCAACGACGGATCGACTGGAACCGCCACTGCCACGCCTGCCGCGATTCGTTCGCCCGGTTCGGTACTGGTATATGCCGCGTATGCCGCAGGAACCAACGCTCCGCCCGGAAGTTTGATCGGATCGATCAATTCGCAATGCGGCGGTAGAATCGATGACATTTTCACGATATTCACATCGCCGATACCGGCGCTGAGCAGTGCTCCGTCGAACGCATTCAGTTCCGTCCACCCTTCGGCGAAGCCTGCGACGATAAACCATTTGGTCGGTTGTGTTAACAACGTCTCGATCATGCTACTGCTACCGGTTTATGGTGGAAATTGTTGACATCGTGAAGAATACCGCGCTTCAGTTCCGCAATCGAATAAGTATTCGCGTGCAGCGCTATCTTCAAATATTCGAAACAAGGATCGGGTAAAATCGTTTCGCCGCAGGTAAATAGATCGACGGCGGCATAACCGAATTCCGGCCAAGTGTGAATCGCCAGATGCGATTCCGCAATCACTACGACGCCCGAAACGCCGTGAGGACTGAAATGATGAAACGTTTTCGAAACAATCGTTGCGCCGGCAGCTTCTGCCGCTTGCAACATATGTGCTTCAATCATATCGACGTCGTTGAGAATCGCCGAATCACAACCGTACATTTCAACTAAAAGTTGCTGTCCGAGTGCACGCATTACCGGGTCTCCCTCCGACCGGTCCCAACTGAACCGTCGGCTTGAAACGCAATAAACCTTGCTTGCCTGTTCAATATATCAAACCTTAGCTTGCAAATAGCTTGCCAACTAGGCACAATTTACTAAACTCGGGAAAAATGAAATCCCACCACTGTCTAAGAGCAAATTCAGCCAAAAAAGCTTCGTAAAAGTTGTTATGGATCAGAAATTCGGTGGACTGGTCAGCCAGAGCAACTTCGCGATTCCCGGACCGGGGTTTTCGAAAAAGTGCTTGTGTTTCGCCGAATAAAAGAACCATTCGTTGGCGCTCAGTAAATACGTCACGCCGCCGTAGTGTATTTTCAGTCGCCCTTCCAGCAGATAACCGAATTCGTCGCCGTTATACGGTCGTTCCGGTTCGGTTACTTCCCCCGCTGCCAGCGTCATCATCGCCGGTTCCATCGACCGATTCGCCGCACCCGGCACCAGCAATCGAAACGGGTGCTGACCGTCGCGGTCGACTTCGGTTACGTCCTCTTCATTATAGACGACTTTTTCCTGAACCGGTGTCGAAAAGAATTCCGGCAGGGTCATATCCAATGCCGAAAGGATCGCAACCAGATTTTCGATCGAGAGATTGGTCAGTCCGCGTTCCACCTGGCTGATGAAGCCCTTGGATAATTCCGCGCGTTCTGCCAGCTCTTCCTGCGTTAGTTCAGCCGCTTGCCGGAGATCTTTGATCCGTTCTCCGATGTCGACTTTGATGTCCGCCACGGTGCGCCTCGAATCGTTTCTTTATGCAAAACACCCTCTTCCCGTCATACGGAAGGAATGGGTGTTTGTTGGAAATCTGACTTGTGGTAAGACTACTTTATCAAACGCCAAGTTCGATTAACTGTGCTTAAGATAATGAGTGGGGGGGGCGATGTCAAGAGCATGGCTCACATGAGAGGATATCTCATTAAATCATTATAATATTAGACATTAAGTCAACAGTATCGACTAACAATCTGTTATCCCATCACCCACCACCCATCTCCGACCACCCGTCTTGTCGGTGGCGCAGGCCTCCGAGCCTGCGTTCTTGTATCTTTTTATATCTTTTCCCAACACCCACCACCCAACACCCATCCTTTTGGTGGCGCAGGCCTCCGAGCCTGCGTTCTTGTATCTTTTTATATCTTTTCCCACCACCTACCACCCACTACCTACCCCCCATCCTTTTGGTGGCGCAGGCCTCCGAGCCTGCGATCCTTTTCTTTTCAGTAGGTCGGAATTTATTCCGACTCATCTTTTATCCTCTATCCTTCGGTACTTCTTTCTTTTACCAAGCACCTTCCACCACCCTAAAATTTTCCAAATTCCCCAAATCTTACTGAATTTCGATCTTTCCAATTCCTATATTGTCGATAAATCAAATATGTCTTACTTGCACAACGCTGTCGGAGTTGCAGTGTCGATCCACAAAATCTATCGCATCCTGTTACCAATCCTTTTTGCGCTTCCACTACTTACCTTCGCTGATGGCTGGGAGTGGCAGAATCCGTTACCGCAGGGAAACGATTTGAATGATGTCGCGTTCGTCAATGATTCGATTGGTTGGGTCGTCGGTACGAACGGAACAATTTTACATTCGACCGATGGAGGATCGTCATGGGTTCGTCAGGACACTGGTAGAACGACATCCCATTTCTACGTTTGCTTCACTACTCCCAGTAAGGGTTGGATTATCGAAAATTCTGGACATTTATCGCATACTACCAGCGGGGGTAACCATTGGGATATTGTTACCGACACGCTATTAGTCTCTCTAAGAAATGTAACTTTTATCGATAGTTTGAATGGTTGGTTGGTCGGTGGTCGGTCATTAGTACTCGGAAAAATATTGCACACTTCAAACGGGGGTGCATCTTGGGTGGAACAGTCTTGTCCGGTTGCGAATCGTCTGTTAAGCGTCACATTTCTCGATCGAAATCGAGGCTGGGCGGTATCCGATAACGGCGATGTCATTCACACTACCAATGGTGGAGTTAACTGGACGGCTCAATTATCTCATGCCAATTGGAATCTCTATAGCGTAACGTTTTCCGACAGTCTGAATGGGTGGATCGTCGGCTTAGATGCTTACACTGGATTTGGTCTGATACTTGCGACCTCAAATGGTGGTGTGACTTGGATTGAACAGGATTGCCCCGCGAATGGAACGCTAGCAAAGGTCTGGTTCCGGAATTCTTCCGAGGGGTGGGCGGTTGGCGAAAAGACGCTCTTGCACACTACCGACAGCGGTTATGAGTGGACAGTGCAATACTACGATGCCGATCTCACACTATTCTCCGCGACATTTCCCACACCGAATACCGGATATGTTGTCGGTTCATCTGGATTCATGTTGAAGTCGACGAACGGTGGCAGCACTTGGTCCACTTTATCGCGCGGGACAAATAATACCTTTTATAACATCCAATTGGGCGATTGCATGAATGGGTGGGCGGTTGGCAAAGAAGGAACGATCAATCGTACTACTGATGGCGGCAACAGTTGGGTTAATCAATCAAGTGGAACCACTGCCACGCTACGAAAATTGAGTGTAGTCGATTCCCTTCACAGTTGGGCTGTGGGTGATTCGGGTACAGTCTTGCAGACGACCAATGGCGGTGTAAACTGGGTACGGATGCAGTACTCGCAATTCTTCCCTCAATCGATGATGACTGGTGTATACTTTACTGATGTAAATTACGGCTGGGTAGCAGGCGTAGGCTTGTGTCGTACTACCGATCACGGTACAAATTGGAATACGTGCGTGGGACCATCCGGAAATATTCAGGATCTATTTTTTATCGATCATAACAAAGGGTGGGCGGCAGTTAATTCCAACAATTGCTACATTTGCCGAACGACTTCGAGTGGCGATCGCTGGCAGTACGATACAATCGCGTCCGCTAGACATTTATTCGATTTGACTTTTCTGGACAGTCTGAATGGGTGGGCAGTCGGATATGATCAAAACTATCACGGATTAATCACGCATACTTCCGATGGTGGTCTGAGCTGGCATGATCAAGATTCTTCCTCATTTGCATATCTTTACAGTATTGCTTTCGCCGATATCAATAACGGTTGGGCAGTCGGTGGGGGTGGCTCCATATTTCATACAATCAATGGCGGAACGAATTGGATCGAACAAATCAGCGGGACCACGCAAAATTTATACAGTGTTACCGCAGTCGATCGCAACCATTGCTGGATCAGTGGTGCGGGTGGAACGATTTTACACACTTCTGATGGCGGTGGTACGTTTGTGTTGGAACAACAGAGTTATGCAATTCCCTCGCAAATCACTTTATCCCAGAATTTCCCCAACCCCTTCAACTCCTCGACCACGATCTCCTACACCATTCCGAAGACCGGCAAAATAGAATTAAAGCTCTTCGATCTACTCGGTCGCGAAGTGCAGACGCTGGTCGATGAATCGCAGCACAGCGGCAGCTATCGAGTCTCGTTCGATGGCAGCAAGCTTGCGTCGGGCACATACTTCATGCGCATCCACGCAGGAACCGATACCCAGACCCAAAAAATCGTTCTGCTGCGCTAGGGTCTATCAAAAATGCAATTCGTAAAACCGGCAAGAACAACCAAAAGACCGGTGCAATTGCATTTCCCGCGCAATCGCATTATCTTTTTCGCAGCACTCAGGGGTGATTCCATTCGGAATCTGAGATTATACCCTCGGAACCTGATCCGGTTTATACCGGCGTAGGAAGAGAACTCAGCGGTTCGAAATTTTCAGCAGTAATCCGCTCATTCCTACGCCCCGTGCCAAGCATGGGGCGTTTCGATTCCGGGGACCTCGAGTAAGTTCGATTCGAAGAGGTCCAACATGATTCGTTTACTATTCCCGCGCCATTCGCGCAGCGCTTTACCGATTACCGCACTACTGTTTCTATCGTTCCAATTCACCTCGCTTGCCGCACCACCACCCGCCGACGATTCCACCGGCATCAAACATGTGCTGCGGAAACCGATCACTGTCGAAGCGGGACGCGCCACCGACCGCTCGCCGGTCACCTTCACCAATCTCTCGGCGAATGAAATTTCCCGACGAAATAGCGCCACCGATTTGCCGATGGTGCTGAATACCGTGCCGGGGATCTACAGTTATTCCGAAGCCGGCAGCGGTCTCGGTTATTCCTATCTCCGGATTCGCGGATTCGATCAATCGAAAGTCGCCGTGATGGTGAACGGCATGCCGTTGAACGATCCCGAATCGCACATGGTCTATTGGGTCGATCTACCCGACGTCGCCGCATCGGCGGAAGATATTCAGGTGCAACGCGGCAGCGGCGCCAGTCTGCTCGGAATGTCGCCGTTCGGCGGTGCCGTCAATCTGACGACACTGCACGATGCCGAACCGGGGATCCGCGGTGAATTCGGCTTCGGGTCGTGGCAGACGCGACGCACCAGCTTTCAATTTGCCAGCGGTCTGGTAAACAATAAATGGATATTTACCGGCAGATACTCGAAGCTGACCAGCAACGGCTATCGCGACGACAGTTGGACCGATCTCTGGAGCGGCTATCTGAGCGCATCACGCACGGAAAAAACTGCCACCGATCGCTTCAATGTGATCCTCGGAAAAGAGAATCTCGGTCTCGCGTACGACGGTATTTCACTCGCGGAAATCGACGACGGTTCGAAATACAACGATCTTTCCGGTCCGGTTAAACAGTCGGACGATTTCTGGCAACCGCACTTTCAGTGGCAGACCGAACGTACCCTCGATCCCGATTTGAAATACGATCACACCTTCTATGTCTCGTCGGGCAAAGGGTCGTACGTGCAGTGGAAACCCGACACGAAGCTTGCGCGCTATGGCATCGGCAATATCGGCGGTCGTGGCGATATCGTGCGTCAGAAGTGGGTGGCGATGTCGCAGGTCGGATGGTTGCCGCGAATCGTCTGGTCGCAGCCCTGGGGCGATTTCACCGGTGCGGTGGAAATCCGGAGTAACAACGCGAATCACTGGGGCGTCGTGAATTGGTCGTCGGTCGCACCGACGGGACAATTGCCGCAGCCGGAATATTATCGCTGGACCAGTACTAAAGAATATCTGGGATTCGCCGGCAGCGTTCAATATCACACCTCACCCAGATTGCTGCTATCCGCTGCGCTGTCGGTACGCAAAATCGATTATATCATCCATCAGCAAGTCGGTGCAAATTCCACTGAATTTCCGGGCTACAGCACTACGGCTTCATGGACATTCATTTTACCGCGCGTCGGTATGGTGTACGATTTCGGTGCTGCCGGTCTCGGTCGCTTCAGTATTGCGCAGAGCGCTCGCGAACCGTCGCAATCGCAACTCTTCGAACCGAGTGACGGTCTGTCCGATTCGAAACCGAATTTCCGGACGCAGAACGGGAATTCATGGGAAGATCCCTATGCCAAACCGGAGGAACTGACTTCGTTCGAAGCCGGTTTCAGGCATCAATCGAATGACGGTTGGCATTACGATGCCGCGATGTTCTACAATCTGTTTCGCAACGAAATTATTCCGATTGGCGGGATGAATTCCAATGGCGAATTCGTGCAGGGCAATGCGAAAGCATCCTATCAGACCGGTGTCGAATTGGAAGGGGGGCTTCCGTTACTGGCTGGGTTCGGGCTGCACGGTTCGTTGTCATATGAACTGGCGAAATTCTCCGACTACACCGTGACCGATCCGCTGGTCGATTCGCTCGACAATCCGATCGGATCGAAAGCGACCCAATTGGATGGCAATGATGTGCCGAATATCCCGAGTCTGCTTGCGTCGGGAACACTTGAGTATCGCTACCAGAAATTGGAGACCTGGTTCACGGGGCGGTATGTCGGTAAGATTGTGCTGAACAACCGGAATGAATCGGATAAAGTACTCCCGCCGTATGGGGTTGCTGACATCGGTTTGCGGTATACGCTGCCTGAAATCGAAGGGGTAACGGTGCAACTCGATACCCGCGTCGAAAATCTTTTCGACCGGAAGTATGCCGCCGGTGGCGGTTTCTCGGAAGCACCGACTGCGACCGGTATTGCCACCTACAATTGGTACTACCCGGGAGCGCCACGAAACTTCTGGATCGGTCTGAATGTGAAGATGTAATTTTGTATTACTATTTAAAATTGGTGGGTCGGAATTTATTCCGACACCTCTTGTGTCTTCTATCCTGCAGTAGGGGCGGACCCCCGTGTCCGCCCGTATTTTTATCTTTTTTCCCCAACCCCCACCACCAACTACCCATCACCCATTCTGTTGGTGGCGCAGGCCTCCGAGCCTGCGAAAATCATCAATTCCGATGGAATAACTTGTTCTGACCACTTCTTGCATCATTTTTTTTCTTGTATCCTGTATCCTGCAGTAGGGGCTGACCCCCGCATCCGCCCATATCTTTTACCTCTTCGAAGTGCACGAATACACTTCTTTTCCGTAGGTCAGAACTTGTTCTGACCACTTCTTGTATCATTTTTTTTCTTGTATCCTGTATCTTGAAGTAGGGGCGGATCCCCGCATCCGCCAGTTCTTTTTTTATCTTTTCCCAACCCCCACTACCTACTACCCATCACCCATTCTGTTAAGTAGGGGCGGATCCCCGCATCCGCCCATATCTTTTACCTCTTCGAAGTGCACGAATACACTTCTTTTCCGTACGTCAGAACTTGTTCTGACCACTTCTTGTATCATTTTTTTTCTTGTATCCTGTATCTTGAAGTAGGGGCTGACCCCCGCATCCGCCCATATCTTTTACCTCTTCGAAGTGCACGAATTCACTTCTTTTCCGTAGGTCAGAACTTGTTCTGACCACTTCTTGTATCATTTTTTTTCTTGTATCCTGTATCATGCAGTAGGGGAGGCCCTCCGCGGCCTCCCGTTGTTTTTTATCATTTTTAATCTTTCCCCAACCCCCACTACCTACTACCCACCACCCATACTGTCGGTGGCGAAATTCTCCGAGCCTGCGAAACCTTCTTTTCCCTTGTAATATTTTTTTGTTTTTGGTGAATATCGATTGCAAATAGATCTTGTTTGTGAATATTTTATAATAACCGGTTATTTCCTTTCGCTATTCGATCTTTGAGGGAGGTGCTTATGTCTATTCGTCGAATCGCAGTACTCATTCTTCTCCTTTTCGCAAGTCGGCTCATAATGGCGCAACCGACCGGCATGCGGTGGTATCAAGGCTACCAAATCGGAACCGGTCTCGTCGAAAATCCGATGGGCGGTTATTTCGCCACCGCAGTAGATGATAGCAATCGATTTCAACTCTTGACATTGGATACCGATGGAAATATCGTATCCGAAACCCAATTGCCCGGGAGCGCGACGATTTTCTCGTTTACCAAAATGGTTCAATGCGTCGATCACGGCTTTGCCATTTTATTCTATACCCCGAACCAACCATCCGTCCTGCGAAAGTATCGTCCCGATCTAACACTGCAGTGGCAACGAACGCTGGATGCCGATTCCTCCAATCCCGGTTTCTGTACTACATCCGATACCGGATTTTACCTGACCAGTGTTGATGTTTCTTCATATAATCGACTGCGAACAGCGCAAGTACGCCGACTCAACTCAAACGGCGGCAATGTTTCGACAGTTATGTACGGCGGCGCTGAAGATAGTCATAATGAATTCAATTCTATTTGCACTACTTGGGACGGTTATATCGCTGGCGGTCGATCGTATCGGGGAACCGGTGATATTTATACGGATTCCACTACTCGAGATATGATCTTAAAAGAAAGCCATGGTGCATTTGAATGGTCTCGAACGCTACACGATCGTCCCGGATACATTAGTGACATTAAATATTCCAGAGATCATAATTTCATTATCAGTTCCAATGTACTCGATACCGTGTGGAATCCCGACTCGACCTATTCAATGATGTGGAATCACAATATTGCGGTTAAAGTGAATGAACCTGGCAGAACGGTCTGGGAACAACCACTCGGTGTGTTGGACGGAAAATGGATTCTTCCCACCCGCGAAGGCGGCTTCCTGTTCGATAGTTACGAATCGATTTACAATAATATGGGTACAATGCAGGTAAATAAACTTTCGTCGACCGGATCGCTGCAATGGATCGCACGACGCTACGTCACTGCTCCGACTTGTGGTCTACAAACTTCCGACGGTGGTTATTTGCTGTTCGGTAGCGGGTTGTACGATACCAGAGGACGGATGTTCCTGATGAAACTCGATTCGTTGGGATTGATGACAAATGTCGCCGAAACGACAACGCCATTACCAACATCGCCCGAGTTGCTCTCCTGCTATCCCAATCCGTTCAACTCGACAACAATGATCCAATATTCCGTTCCACTCACAGGATTGGTGAATGTATCGATCTACAATACACTCGGACAACGCGTCGCCGAATTGGTGAACGAATTATATTCTACAGCGACTTCGAGTAATAGAATTGCCTGGAATGCCGATGCGCTTCCAGCCGGCGTCTATTTCGTCAGATTGCAGAGTCAATTGGGTTCAAGTGTGAAGAAAGTGCTTTTAGTAAAGTAACAACAATCGCTAGTAGGGGCGGATCCCCGCATCCGCCCATTTCTTTTACCTTTTCGAAGTGCACGAATACACTTCTTTTCCGTAGGTCAGAACTTGTTCTGACCACTTCTAGTATCATTTTCTATCTTGTATCCTGTCTCCTGCAGTAGGGGCGGATCCCCGCATCCGCCCATTTCTTTTACCTTTTCGAAGTGCACGAATACACTTCTTTTCCGTAGGTCAGAACTTGTTCTGACCACTTCTTGCATCATTTTCTATCTTGTATCCTGTCTCCTGCAGTAGGGGCGGATCTCCGCATCCGCCCATTCTTTTTCTTTCATAATTATGTAAGATTCTATTGAATGATTTTGTTATTTCTTTGCAGCCGGTGCCGGTTGTGGTGTCACTTGTACGATGGGACTCACCGCTACTTCGATCGAGTATAACGGCAGTAGTGTGATGTATAATTGTACCGAGGGTCGCGAACTCTTCGCGCCATGTTGCCAAAGATATCCGTTGGCGTCTTTGATACCGATAAATTGATAGGTATAGTCAGTCACGTAAATTGAATCAACTTTCCACAATGCCATCGATTTCGGAATTACCGCCGGAATCATTTTCTGAAAAGAGGCTCGATCCACTTTGATGACGATACGATACTCTTTATCGGTATAAATTTTCGCACAGACTACCGGACCGGCTTCGCGATTGAATTGCGAGAGATTGCGATTACCGCAAAGCACCACACCGTCGTATTGTAGCAATCGCCGGAGGTGCTGATTGGAGACCGTGTTAAGAGCTGTGATTTCCGCGGAGTTCCCGACAAGCATCGTTTGACCTGACCAGATCGAGATTTTATATCCGTACTCCTGCTCGATGTTTTTGACTGCCTTCTCCAGTTCTCGTTTGTCTTTTAAATGCGATTTCATCGTTAACAGTAGATCGAGGAAGTGCGTATTGATCGAGCGATTAATCATCGCGATGCCGGTAAACGCACGACTGCTTTGGGCACCCTCGTCTTTGATCATCAGTGCGGCTTGAAATGACTTCTGGGTATGTTTGATCTGATTCACGAATACCAGTCCAACCGCGAGCAAGACAATGATGCCGATTACGATAATGACTTTCGCTTTCATTTTGACCTCTGCAAACTGGGTGTAGATTGGAGTGGATGATTGAAAATAGATTACCAATATAATTTAGATAAGAAATCAATACGGTACAATCGATTTGGATGAATGTGAAAAATTCTCGATCGCCTTGATTTGCTTTGAATTGCTGCCTGAAAAACATATAATCGATTACAGTATCGACTGGAGAAAAGATGTCGAACCGCGTATCCACTGCTATCCAACTCAAAGCCAAAACGCGCTACGATCTACTGCATTCGGGTCAGACGAAAATTGTCTGTCGCTCGATCTGGTTGTTGATTACCCGCAAGTGTCCACACGAGTGCCGTCACTGCTATTTCTGCGGCTCACCGCACGGCGAAAGTATGAGTATCGAGCAAGCCCGTCAAACGATTGCGCATCTTCCCGCGAATGTCGAGACCATTGGTATCAGTGGTGGAGAGCCATTCACCGAACCGAAATTGTTGCGCAAAACTCTCGAATTCATTCAACAACGACAGTTCCGCAATCTCACGCAGGTGAATATTCAAACCACCGGATTCTGGGCAAACAACCGCGCTCAGGTCGTCAGAACTGTGCGCGAACTAATCGCTTTGGGTACTAATTCATTCTATGTATACGGCGACGATCCGTGGCACCACGAAACCGGATTGAAACCGGAGCAGCCGGCACTTTTAATCGATGTGTTGCAACACGAATTCGGTGCACAGGAGATGAAAAAAGGATTTGAATCGCTCTACTCGCTTTTTGATCGAAATTCGCTGACCTACAGTAAACGCGAAACCGTCAATATTCTCCCGATCGGACGAGCCGCCTGGGCAACCACACCGGAAGAATGGCAAACCGCGAGATCGGTGGACCACTGCAAGTGTCGCGATTTCCTGACGCCTAATCCCAACGGGTATCTCTACACTATCAATTTCAACGGCGAAATGCATTTCTGTATCTTCCAGACGACACCGCCACTCGGCAATATTTTCGAACAGCCGTTATTGAAGATTCTCCGGCAGGCACAGCGCAGCGAGATGTTCCGCGTGTTGGATCGCGGGGACATACTAGAATTTGCCGAGAAGATTGCCGGTGAGACCGTGGATGAAGCTGAGGCGGGTATCCAGCGGCATGGCTGCTGCGTCTATTGTACACAGCTCAACCGCGAATTGTATGAAGGAAAACCGGAGGAACCGGTATTGTTTTCGGTCTATCGAAACGAAAAAAATCAAAAGGGAATCGTTTGATTTCAGATTTTTTGTCGATAATTTAGAGCAGTACGAATATAGAGCAGCATGCCGATTTACGGCTGTAGTGACTACCGCGGAGGAACGATGTTCGGACCCGACCCCACCGTCAAACACCCGATGGACGGCTTTCCGCAAGTCTGTTTCATCAAAAATACCGTTACCAATCCGCTGATCGAGATTGGCGATTATACTTACTACGACGATCCCGAGGATTCCGAGAATTTCGAACGGAATGTGTTGTATCATTTTCCGATGATCGGCGACAAATTGAAGATCGGAAAGTTTTGTGCAATTGCGCGTGGCGCGACCTTCATCATGAATGCGGCAAATCACAAACTGGACGGATTTTCGACGTATCCTTTCGGAATTTTCCGCAATGGCTGGGACCACGTCATGATGAAGCTGGAAGAGTTACCCGTGCGCGGCGATACTGTGATCGGGAACGATGTTTGGATTGGATACGATGCGACGATTTTTCCCGGTGTAAAAATCGGTCACGGTGCGATCGTCGCTTCGAAATCGGTAGTGGTCGGTCGCGTACCGCCGTATGCCGTGGTTGGCGGAAATCCCGCACAGATCCTGAAGATGCGTTTTCCCGAAGAGACGATTGCCGAACTGTTGAAAATTGCGTGGTGGGATTGGAATATCGAAAAAATCACCCGGAACCTTGAACTGATCGTCTCTGCCGATCTCGATGCGTTAAGAAACTGCACTTGATTTATTAGTAGTGCCGATCTCCGAATCGGCATTTGTATTATTCTTTTCTTTTTTCTTATTGGTTCCTGCGATTCGTGAACCGCCTCCGTCTATTGATGATTTATCGTACCGTTACCAATTCCACGAAAACACTCCGAACCACTGGAACAGTGCTAATATCACCGCTCCAAACAGACCCGCCAGCCAATCGTCTGCCATGATCCCAAGACCACCCGACAATTTCTCCAAGCGACGAATCGGCGGTGGTTTCGTGATGTCGAATAGCCGGAACAACAAAAATCCTGCTGCGAATAGCACCGGATGTCGTGGTACGAGCAGTAACGTGATCCACTGTCCGGCGACTTCGTCAATCACCGTCTGCGATGGATCGTGACCCCAATTCTTTTCGGTGCGTCCCGACGCCCAGACTCCAAGAATGCTGGCAATCAGAATCGCTTCGATCCGGTGCGGTAATGTGCATTGCGATAACGGTAACCATGCAATCACCGCGCAAAGCGACGCGAACGTTCCGGATGCCGTCGGAAAGAACCCGACACCGCAACTGGCAATCGCGGCTGCTACGTAATCGACCGGTCCACTGAGCGGTTTGATCGTGTAAGGTCGTTTAATCCACTGATTCAAATCCATCGATACATTGTTTCCTTGCCTAAGCTGACTCTAAAGTATCTCATGAAAATAAATTGATATCGGTAGTAGGGGCGGATCCCCGTGTCCGCCCGCATGCATTTGTAGGTACAGACACGCCTGTTTGCACATGTTCGGCATAGCCTGACACCGAATCATGACAACATATTTTCAAGAACCACATAAAGTAACTGCGTGAGTGATGCTAGTCAATTCATCACTCAACAATACAGCGAATTCCAATACACAGTAGGTTGGGTATTTCGCTGTCAGGATCATCCGGCGAATCGTATCATCTATCTATGATCGTGGAGGGTTTGTGTCGGGGAAGATCCGGTTGACGGTATTGGTTATTGTTGTCGTAATGGTCGCTACCGTCACGATTTTGTACGCAAAACGTTTTTCAGGAGACGATGTGAATGCTATACCGATGCCACCATTGGCAAATGCCGGAGTGTGGATTAACTCGAAACCGTTGACACCGAATGATCTTGCCGGGAAAGTTGTCCTGCTCGATATTTGGGAATACACTTGCGTCAATTGTTTGCGTACGTTACCGTATTTGAAAGAGTGGCAGCGAAAATATGCCGATCAAGGCTTGCTGATCGTCGGGGTCCACGATCCCGAATTCAGTTTCGGTAAGTCGCCGGAAAATGTCCGCGCATTCGTCGAGGCTAACGGTATCCAGTGGCCGATTGTACTCGACAATGACTTCAAAATCTGGAAGGCGCTCAACAACCAGTATTGGCCCAGAAAATTTCTGTTCGATCATACTGGCAAGATGGTCTACGATCACATCGGCGAAGGGGGTTACGACGAGACCGAACGTGTGATTCAAGCACTATTGTCCGCTCGCAATGGTAAATCGATCGATCTTCCGACCACCGCGATCATCCGCGAAGAAGATAAACCGGGTGCCTTCTGTTATCCGCGATCGCCCGAAACCTATGCCGGATATGAACGCGGAACAATCGGCAACAGCAATCATCCTCGCGATCAAATCTTCACTTTTCCAGCAGAAGATTCTAATCCCGACAAAGATACCCCTTACTTGAAGGGCGCATGGGCGATCAGTCGTGAAGCGATGCATTACGCTGGAGCTGGCGATAGTGACGATCGATTGACTTATCGCTTTACTGGCAGTGAAGTCAATGCGGTTTTGCGAATCGCACCCGATTCATCGAACTTGCCGCTGATTGTCGATGTTACCCTCGATGGTGAACCGGTGCCGGAATTGTGGCGCGGTCCCGATCTCAAATTGATCGGTGGTAAAACCGAACTTGAATTGCGCGAACCGCGGATGTACCGGATTATTTTTTCTGACAAACAGCATGGCTCTCACGTGCTAAAGTTGTATCCCCGGCGGAGTGGCTTCGAACTCTATGCCTTCACATTCGGTAGTTGCACGATGCTTTAATCGATGCAATTCCACTCTGTTATTGGTGGATGGATGTAACGGTTGTATTTTTGCAATATGTCCGAATTAACTGCGACAATTATCGGGTACGGAAATCCGCTTCGAAGCGATGATGCGGTCGGTTGGATCGTAGCGAATCGCTTGAGTGAATCGCCAGTGGCAAATTCGCCGACAATCGAAATCATCGCTTGTCAGCAATTGACCCCTGAATTGGCGGAACCGCTTAGCCGTTCGCGCTTGGCAATCTTGATTGATGCCGATGTGAATCTAGCGGCTGGTGAATGGCAAATGATTGAAATATCTCTACCGACTCAATCGCAATCCACTCACGGCACTTCGATCCATGAATTCGGACCATCTGAACTGCTGCAATTCACGGATCAGCTCTACCGCACTCTCCCGAAATGTATCTTGATTGCGATCGGTGGCGCCGATTTCGGTTTCGGTGAACAGCTCTCGCCGCAAGTTGCAGCAATCGTCGAACCGGTGTTATCGGCAATCGAATCCCTCTTGAAATCCAATAGTTGAACTTTTCCCAATCCAACTTATCAATTTGCGCCCCGAACCATTAGTATGGTTTAACCTTTTGTTATAAATAGATTGATATTGTTTTGATTGAACATGAACAACGGAATAATAATTATTCAGGCTTATAATTTTAGTTTATGAGCTGAATTATTCTTGTCCGTGTATTCACTCTCTTTCAGCTACAACTTTATGCTATGGAGGGATATTGGGGATGATCATTCACGAAAAATGTTTCACGCGGAGTCGTATGATAAATCATGAAAAAATCGAATGAATTCGAATATTTATGGTTATTGTCTTGTACCGAATCTGCCAACGATCTATTTTCTTTTCCATAACTGATCGCTTTATCTAGATTAACTGATTCTTAATCTCGAAAATGGTTACTCTAAATAGTGCTAGATGCTGTTCAAATATTCATCAAATTTCTCTTGCTACGATCAGATACGGCTAAAGTACATGTATATCCCTGTTAATTAACCAGTAGAGAAATCTTTTTCAGTGTGAAGCATTGTTTACACAAGGAGCATCTCACAGAGATATCTCGTTCTGAAGTATTGCATTTATTCGTCCAATACGATCTTTTCGATCTCAATAATTAAGTAGATTGCTCTTTTCCGAACCGTAAATCCAGTATTATTGCAGTACGCTATTAATAATAGGTTTCGCTTTGCCGATAAGATAATTAATGTCTCGAGTAATTGACTTATTACTACGACTACCTTTCATCAATCAATCAGCACAGTAAAAGTATTACCATCAATTGTATTACTTAGCTTAAGTAATCTATTCCTAGTTACAAGGGAGTTCAGTATGAAAATGAGACTCGCTATATGCGCAATCCTAATGATCACCGTATCAATCGGTTTTGCCGGGTCGAACACCGATATGTGGGATATGAGCCTTGATGATTTGCTCAATGCGAAAATCGTTACTGCGTCCAAGTCTGCTCAATCGATCAACGAAGCCGGTGCTATCATCGAAGTAGTCACTGCGGATCAAATCGAAAAATCGAATGCCGATAACCTTTACGATGTCTTGGGAACGGTTCCAGGAATCGAAATCGTCGAATCGATTTTCGGTTATACGAATGTAATTTTCCGCGGCATTACCCAAACGAATTACAACAGTAAGTCGTGTTTGTTGGTGAATGGGCAGCCTATATTCGATCAACTTTTTGGTACTTATTATTTGGAAACAATCCCACTGTCTTCGATCGAGCGAGTTGAAATTATTCGTGGACCGGGCGGCGTGTTGTATGGTACCGATGCTTATGCGGGTGTGATTAACATTATCACCAAGAAAGCGCAATCGGAAAAAGAATTTTCAGTCGATGTCAAAGGCGGCAGTTTTAATACCCGCGACTTCCGCATGAATGGTGGATCGAAAATTGGCGACTTCAATCTTTACTTTGGCTCCACCTATCATAAAACCGATGGATATATCAAGAAGGTGAAATGGGATGAGGATGATACTGTCGCATGGGCTGGAGATGCCGGTGTTAAGCCTTATGGAACGCGTGAAATGGGATCCTATCCGGGAAATCGCAATGGATTTGGAGAGGATTTCAATAACTACTTCATGTCGATTGGATATAAAAAGACCGTTATGAACGCTATCTACTATGAAGCGAATAAAGATAAATACGGTCTTTATGCATCGCTGATTTCAACCGGTTTGAAAAAAATGAACGGCTACGCAATCAATTTGAAGCATAGCTATGACATTTCGGATAAATTCTCGACTTCAGGAATTGTCTGGTATGAACAGGATGCGCGCAGCGATCGATTTTACGGATTTCCGCCAACGACTCATGCACCGGTTCATTACAGTTATTACGATATGGGATTATCCACCAAGACCGGTATTCAATTTGACGGCAGCTACGCGGTCAAACCAAACTGGAGTATCCTTGGCGGTGTCGGTTACGAATCCGGTCATTGCGATCCAGTGAAGGGTTATTATGCCGACTCAGTCAGTCAAAGCCAACTCAATGTTGAAGTTGTTTCCGCCCGAGCGATCCCGGAAGCAAAATCCGTCGCAAATTACTGGTTGTTCGGTCAAACGAGTTATAAATATGCCGACAAGTACAATTTCAACGCGGGTGCCCGGTTCAACAACGATAAAGAAACCGGATCGATTGTTATTCCAAGTGCCAGTTTTGTTTATATCCCAAAATCGAACTTGACCTTCAAGTTGATCTATGGATCGGGATTTCGTAATCCGGCAATTTTTGAAAAATTCGCCCGCTCGATGAACGCGATAGCCGGTAATAAGGACTTGAAACCGGAAACGATCAACACGTTGGATTTGGGTGTCGATTATCTGTTCTCGAATTATTCCATTCGAGTAAATGGCTTCTATTCGACTACGGATAACTTGATTGGTCGGCGGTCGATTACTGCGGCAGACACTGCCAAACTGAATGCTGAGCCGGGTTATGGAACTGGCGCAATGAAATGGACTAAAGGAACGATTTACGATAACTTCCCAGGTACGAAATACAAGGGTGTCGAAGTCTCGTTCCAAGGGAAACCACTCCAGAAATTGTATACCCGAGCGAATCTCTGCTACAAGAGCGGTGAAGATAACGACGGTAACGAGTTGAAGTATTTCGCACCGATTACTGCGTTTGCTTCGGGAGATTATGAAATCCTCGACTGGTGGCAAGCGGGTGTTAGCGTGCAATACATCGGCGAACGGAAATCGCACTACGGCGCCGAAAGTGCTTGGCAGCAGTGGGTGAAAGCTGTCGATGGCGGTGCCGATTACACGATTTCGGCGTATACGCTGTTGAATTTGTCGCTGTCCTTCAAGTTGAATCAATCGTTACGGATTGTGCTCGATGGGAAGAATCTGGGCGATACCGAGTATGACTATCCTGAAAATGTACGACATCAGATTCCAGTTATTCCCGGTGGTCCCGGACGATCGCTGTTCGTGACCTTGAAGTATCAGGGATAACCGGTTCCGATATATTCGAAAAAAGGCGAACAGATGTTCGCCTTTTTTTCGGGTATAGCTACTCATTCGCAATATGACCCGTTCGGTGCTAGTGAACCAATCAGGCTGATATAGTATCTCTTGAAAATAAGTTGTTATCGATAGTAGGGGCGGATCCCCGCGTCCGCCCGCAGGTCAGGCGAAGCCTGACACCGAATTATGACAACTTATTTTCAAGAACCACTATAGTACTGTCTTTGTTGCGATGATCTTCTAAAACCGAAAAAAGGGCGCAAGCCCTTTTTTCCAACACCCAATACCCATCACCTACTACCCATCATGTGTGACCCAGGAGGGATTTGAACCCCCAACCCT